>NZ_JACGXL010000013.1 GCF_014138265.1 Dokdonella fugitiva | reverse complement strand
GTCACGTTTCCGCCGCTGTCCGAGAGCGCCGTCGTGCTGCCCAGGTGGTCCGTGAGGAAGTAGCGCCGCCCGCCCGCGTCGTCGCGCGCGTAGCGCTCATCCATCGCCAGGCCCGATAGGATCGTGCCTACAGTGCCGTTCGTCGTCTCCTCGATCGGATTCTCGCCGTCGTAGCGATAGGTGGTCGCGACACCGCTCACGGTCTTCGACATCCGTCGGCCGAACGCGTCGTAGACGAAGCTCGCCGTCGTCACGCCGCCTTGCTTGATTGCGACCAGCTGGTCACGTGCGTCGTAGACGTACTGGTTCACGCCGTCGCTCGTGAGGTTGCCGACCGCGTCGTAGGTCAGCGTCTGCCCGTTGAAGCTCGTGAGGCGATGGTTGGCGTCGACCGTGCCGGCGCTGGTCGTGGCCGCCGGCAGTCCCGTCGAATCCCAACTACCGCCGCGACTGACCAGCTGACCCGACGCGTCATAGCCATAGCTCAGCGCCGCGAACGGCAGCTCGTCACCATAGTTGGCCGCGTAGGTCAGGGCCGTCAGTCGATCGGCGTCATCGTAGGTCGCCGTCGTGACGATGCCGTTCGGCAGCGTCGTGCTCGTGCGTCGGTCCGCCGTATCGTAGCCGAACGCGACGGTTTCGGCGCCCTGCGTCAGGCTAGTAGGACGGTCTCTCGTGTCGTAGCCATAGCTCATCGCACCCTGACCGGACAGCGTGCGCGTGGCCAATCGTTGGTGAGTGTCGTACGTATAGGTGAGCGTGCCTTGGCCCGATGCCTCGGTGAGCACCTGGTCGAACCGCGTGTAGGTGAAAGCGGTGTTGCCGCTTACGCTGTCATTCAAGGTCAGGAGGCGATCGCCGAGATCGTATGTCGGCACCACGAGCCGTCCATCGCTCTCCAACAGGTTGCTCAAGCGTCCGAGATCATCGAACTGCGCGGCGGTTGTCCGGCTCGCTCGATCCGTATGGCTGGCATTGCGCTCGTTCGCCGCCCATGTCCACTGCTCGGACTGATTCAGCGCGTCGGTGCGCGTGAGCGGGCGCTGGCGCGCGTCGTAGGTCCAGTTCGTCGTGCGGTTGAGCGCATCGGTCAGGCTCGTGAGGTTGCCCAT
>NZ_JACGXL010000012.1 GCF_014138265.1 Dokdonella fugitiva | reverse complement strand
CGCTACGCGCGCGACGACGCGGGCGGGCGGCGCTACTTCCTCACGGACCACCTGGGCAGCACGACGGCGCTCTCGGACAGCGGCGGAAACGTGACTGTACGGTACTCGTACAGTCCGTACGGCGACACGAGCATGACGGTGTTGCAAGGAGCGGCGCCGACGAACTCGTATCAGTACACGGGGCGGGAGAACGATGGGGCGGGGCTCTACTACTATCGGGCGAGGTACTACAGCCCGGGGATGGGGCGGTTCACACAAGCAGATCCCCTTGGCTTCATAGATGGGCCGGATGTATACGCATATGTCGGAGGGAGGCCCCTCCAATCAAGCGATCCAATGGGGCTCTGGGCGTGGGGAGATCCTTTGCCGCAGGGCATGGTTGATTTTTTTGCTGGATGGGGCGACGTAGTGAGTTTCGGGTTGACCAATCAGGTCCGAAGTTTTATGGGTTGGAATGACGTAGTTAATAGATGCTCGGGCGCCTATAAGGGTGGCGAAGCCTTTGGGTTTGCAAACGACTTAGCTATCGGGTGGGCTGCCGGTGCTAGGTCTGCTGTTAAGGGCTACGCGGAGTTTTCTCATTCAGCCTTCCCCAACCGATACCTGAAACAATTTGGAAATGGTTTCAGCCGATGGCTGAACAGCCGAGGAAACAGACTCAATGGGGACTTCATGCCTTGGGAGAGACACGCTTCAATAGATCCTTGGGCATACCGGTTTGCCTCACAGGCGTGGAAGGAAGCAAACGATATATTCCCTGCTTGGCGCCAAGCGTTGAACCGAATTCCGTACTTCCCTGGTGCCATGGCCTATGGTGCGGGATCAGCAATGATCAATGGTGATAAGTGCGGTTGTAGCAACTAGGGGTTGGAAATGGCCATCACTGCTCGTCAAATTTGGGCTAAAACCTCGTTTTTCCAGGTTGATTTTGAGGAAGATCAGCAAACCAATCCCGGTCGCTTCGGCCGCGCGTTTGCTTACTGGTTGGCTGAGCAATTCCAAGCTCGCGGCGAGACCGTGCAAGAAGTGTTGCCTGAGGATTGGGGCTGGTGCGTGATGCTGACGCGCAAGCCCTACATGCTTTGGGTAGGTTGCGCCAACAGAAGCGGAAGTATTGATGAATGGGGGGCATTTGTTGCAGCGGAGCCAGGCTTTCTTCAAAGGCTTTTCAGTTGGCACGACACCAGATTAACGGTCGATCGCATTGACCAAATTCTGCACGAAATCATGCAGCAGATTCCCGGGGCCGGTAAGATTTGGATCGAATAGAGAAATCGTCGGAAGCTTAGGCGGAAAGAACAATGGGGACGGAGTGGACCACCCCGGGTTTCTCGGACAGTCTAATTAGACACCGCCTGCGCGGCGAAGTCTTCGGGTGAGCGGTTGCCCAGCGCGCTG
>NZ_JACGXL010000011.1 GCF_014138265.1 Dokdonella fugitiva | reverse complement strand
CGACCTCAAGCCCGCCAACGTGCTCGTGCGCCGCGTCGACGGCACGCCGATGCCGAAGATCATCGACTTCGGCATCGCCATCGGCGGCACCGCCGACGCCGGCAGCGGCGTCGCCGCGAGCGCGGCCGTCGCCGAGCGCGCCGGCACGAGCCTGTACATGAGCCCGGAACAGGCGCAGCCGCACGGCATCGACACGCGCAGCGACGTGTATTCGCTCGGCGTCATGCTCTACGAAGTGCTCACCGACGCCGACGCCGCGGCGATCACGCCGATCGCGCACCACTCGACGCGCCGCCTGCACGAGACGCTGCTCGCGGCGATCGACAGCGACACCGAGGTCGCCGACGCCGCGATCGCCCCGGGCGCGCTGCTCGCTTCGGCGCGCCACCTGCCCGGCGGACTGCGCGCGATCCTGCGCAAGGCGCTCGCGACCGACCGCGCCGACCGCTACGACTCCGCCGCCGCCCTCGCCGACGATCTCGAGCGGTTCCGCGAACGGCGTCCGCTCAAGGCGATCGAGCCGACGCGCTGGTACCTCGCGCGCACGTTCGTCGCGCGCCATCGGCTCGGCCTCGCGGTGAGCATGCTGATCGCGGTGTCGCTCGTCGCCGGCATCGCGCTCGCGCTCGACGGCCTCGCGCGTGCGCGGCGTTCCGCCGTGATCGCCGGGATCGAGGCGGCCAAGGCCGATCGCGTCGCCGAGTTCACGCGCGGCATGCTCGCCGGCATCGACCCGAACCGGGCCAAGGGCATGGACCGCAGCCTCATGCACCTCGTGCTCGATTCGGCCGCGGAACGTGCCGGCCGCGAACTCGCCGACCAGCCGGCCGTGCGCGCGTCGATCGAGCGCACGATCGCCGACAGCTATTCGTCGCTCGGCGACTACGCGATCGCGCAGCGCCACTACGAGGCCTCGCTCGGCGCGGGCAAGGACGCCGGCCTGCCGGTCGCCGAGATCGCGCGCACGCGCGCACGCGCGGCGACCAATCTGCTCAACTACGAGCAAGCCGCGAACGCACTCGCGCTCGCGCAGCAGGCGTTCGCGGACGTCGCCGCGCTGCCCACCGACGATCGCGACCGCCTCTCGGTCGAGTCCTCGCTCGGCGCGATCGAGAGCATGTCCGGCAAGCCGGAGGAGGCGCGTGTGCGGCTGCATCGCGTGCTCGCGGCGCAACGCCGCCTGTTCGGCGACGACAGCGAGGACGTGCTCGTGACGATCGACAACCTCACCTCGGTCGACATCGACACCGCGCACCTCGACGAGGCGCGGCCGCTGCTCGAGGAACTGCTCGCGCAGCGGCGCAAGCAGTATGGCGCGGAGAACTCGAAGACGATCGACGCGATCAACGGCCTCGCGATCGTCGCGCTCGAGCAGAAGCGTTACGCCGACGCCGAACAGTTGCTCGCGCCGCAGCTGCCGGTGGTCGAGCGCGTGTTCGGCAAGGAGCATCCGTTGACGATGCGCCTGGTCAGCAACCTCGGTGGTGCGATCCGCCAGCAGAACCGCAACGAAGACGCGCGCCCGTACTACGAGCGCGCGGCCGCGCTCGCCAACAAGCTGTACGGGCCTACCAACCCGTCCGCGGTGGTCGCCGAGTCGAACCTGTCGCTGCTGCTGCGCGACGCCGGCGACCTCGCCGCGGCCGAGGCGCACGGGCGCATCGCCGCCGGCAACGCGGGCGCCGCGTTCGGCGACAACGCGATGCGCGCGATCATGCACCGCGAGTTCGCGACCGTGCTCGTGCGCGAGCGCAAGTTCGAGGAAGCCGAGAAGGAACTGCTGTTCGCCTGGGACGTGTTCTCGCACGCCGAAGGGTTCGGCCCGCAGCATCCGCGCAGCCAGGACGTGGTCGACACGTGCGTCGAGCTGTACTCGGCCTGGAACAAGCCGGACCAGGTCGCGCTATGGCGCGCGCGCAAGGCCGCGGCATCGGCCACGGCCGCCGCCGCGGGGCCATGACCGACGGGCGGTGGCATTCCGTCCGGCACTGACTACACTGCGCGCACGGCGGTTCCGGACAGGGGCGGACATGCACGGCGACGAACCCGGCGCGAACGACG
>NZ_JACGXL010000010.1 GCF_014138265.1 Dokdonella fugitiva | reverse complement strand
TCGGGCGGCTACACCGACACGATCTCGTCGGGCTTCAACAGCCCGATCGCGGGTCGCCAGGCCTGGAGCGGCAGCAGCGGTGGCTTCATCACGACCGTCGCGACCCTGCCGGTCGCAGCGACGGGCCAGCCGACCAAGCTGCGCTTCCGCACGGCTGACGACAGTTCGGTCGCGCCGAGCTCGGGCCCGGGCTGGTGGGTGGATTCGATCCACCTGTCGTTCGCGACGCTGCCGTCGGTGTCGAAGGCGTTCGCACCGAGCAGCGTGTCGCTCAATGTCGACAGCACGCTGACGATCACGCTGACCAATCCGACCACGACCGCCGCGACGCTGACGGGGAACCTCGTCGACACGCTGCCGGCCGGTGTCGTCGCGACAGCGGCCTCGGCGACCACGACGTGTACCGGCGGAACCGGCGCGAGCAACACCTCGGGCTCGGTCACGCTGGCGACCGGGGCGGTGATTCCGGCGAACGGTTCGTGCGTGGTGGCCGTCACGGTGCATTCGGCATCGGCGGGAAGCTACGTCAACACGATCCCGGTGGGTGCGCTGCAGACGTCGATCGGCAACAACGACACGGCGGCGAACGCGACCTTGACCGTGACCACGCCGCCGGTGGCGGTCGTCACGCCGAACGCGTTGTCGCTGACGGTCGCGGCAGGCGGCACGGGTTCGACGCCGCTGAACATCGCCAACACGGGTGGCAGCGCGCTGACCTACACGGTGAGTGAAGGCACCACGTCGATCAACGGCCACAGCCGCCTGCAGGGCAACAGCTATCGGACCGTGTCCAAGGCGGCGCAGGAGATGCGCGCGAAGTACGGCCCCGGCTCGCTGTCGCGTAACCCGAAGGCAGGCATGCCGCCGGCGATGCGTCGTCCGGTCACGCCGCTCGGCGCGCTGGAGATCTCGCAGATGGCCGACAACACCCCCGGTGACGAGGGCGTGTCCTGCGGCGTCTCGGGTACGTCGACCACGGCCAACAGCTGGTGGCGCCGCTTCTACTTCAGCGAGCATCCGGGCGTGGGTGCGAGCACGAACGTGAGCAGCGTGACGATCTCGTCCGGCAGCAACGGACCGAGTGGCGTGCCGGTGACGATCAACCTGTACACGATCCCGCACGGCACGGCGGTCGACACGATCCCGACGGCGTCGCTGACGCCGATCGGCACGGGCACGGGCACGATCGACAGCGGTCTCGTGTCGGTGACGATCCCGGTCAGTGGTGCGATCGCGGATACCGCCGGCAGCGACCTGGTGGTCGAGTTCCATATCGAGGCGGTCGCCACGGGCCAGTTCTTCCCGGGCGCGAACGCGACCACGGAAACGCATCCGACGTTCCTGTCGGCGGCGGACTGCGGCGTGAACGAACCGACGACGGCCAGCGCGATCGGCTTCCCGAACTTCCACATGACGATGGTGGTCGGCCTCGGCGGCACGCCGCCGGCGACCTGCGCGAATCCGTCGGATATTCCGTGGCTGAGCGAAGCGCCGGCCGGTGGCTCGGTCGCGGCGGGTGCGAACACGGACGTCAGCGTGACGGCGAACGCGGCGAGCCTCGCCGAGGGTACGTACACGGCGAACGTCTGTGTCGGCTCGAACGATCCGGTCACGCCGCTCGTCACCGTGCCGGTCACGCTGACGGTCGGACCCGCTCCGTTCGTGCTGTGCCCGAACAACGCGGAAGAGATCTTCTGCGACGGCTTCGATCCGGCCGGTGGCGGTGGCCCCGCGACCTACACGGATCGTGCGACGTTCATCACGCACGTGGCCCCCGGGTTCTACGAGAACGACTTCAGCGATCTGGGCAACAGCTCGGCGGCGGAACCGGCGCGCAGCTACAGCAGCGGCGGCTTCGGCTACACGGTCGACTCGACGCCGACCCCCGACGACCTGTGGTTCTTCCCGGGCGTGATGACGACGAACGGGTCGGCCGACCAGATCGTGGTGACGTTCACGAGTGGCACGGTGACGGCGGTCGGCGGCAACTTCTTCGCGTCGGACATCGCCGGCACGCCGATCCCGGGCAACGAGGTCGACCTGGCGCTGAGCGACGGCACGACGGAGACGTTCACGACGACCGACGAGAACGACTATCGCGGGTTCACGACGGCCGCGCCGATCACGAGCATCACGATCGACGCACCGAACCCGTCGGATCCGACCGACGGCAGCTGGTCCACGATGGACAACTTCCTCGTCGGCACCGCCAACTGATCCCGATCCTGGGATGAAACGCAGAGGCCTCC
>NZ_JACGXL010000009.1 GCF_014138265.1 Dokdonella fugitiva | reverse complement strand
AGCGCGTCGGTGCGCGTGAGCGGGCGCTGGCGCGCGTCGTAGGTCCAGTTCGTCGTGCGGTTGAGCGCATCGGTCAGGCTCGTGAGGTTGCCCATGGCGTCGTAGCCGAACGCCGTGGTCGCGCCGGACGCATCCACAACGTCCTTGACGCGATCGTTGATGTCGTAATGCGCCTGCGTGCGCTGATGCAGTGGGTTCTCGACGGCGGCCGGACGGCCGAGCGTATCGACGAAGTACGTGGTCGAGTTCAACAGCGGATCCGTCACCGTCCTCACGTCGTAGAGGTCGTAGCCCAGACTCGTGGTGCGGTTCAGGTGATCCTTCAATTGCGTGACGCGATCGAGGTCATCGTAGGTGAGCGCGACCGAGCGACCGAAGCTGTCCTCGATGCGCTTCAAGTGACGCCTCGCATCGAATGTAAAGGTCGTCGTGCGGCCCCACGGATCGACCATTGTGGCGAGGTCGTGCGCCGGGGTATAGGTGAAGTTCCCCGTGAGAGCATCCGTCGTGCCTGCGAGCGTGGTGAGCGACGTCACGTGTTTGTCGCTGTCGTACCCCAGTTCGGTGCGCCGATTCAGCGCATCGGTGAAGGCCGTGACGAACCCGATCGAATCGCGTTCATAGGTCACCGTACGCTGCAGCGACGTCCCGAATGCATCCGTGTCGGTGAGCGGGTAGCCGGAAGCGTGGAACGTCACGCGCCGAACGGTCCCATTGGGCCGGGTCACGTCCACCTGGGTGGAGAGTCCTTGGGCATTCGCAACGTAGTCGAAATGGTAGAGCGCTCCATCGGCCAGCGTCTGGTCGGTGACGCGATCAGAACTGTCGTAGACGTTGTGCACCATGCGATTGCCGCGACGGTCGAATACGTCCGTCATGCGACCGTTCGCGTCATAGATGAAGTTCTCGTGCGTGGTGTCCGGGTACGTGACGTGATCGAGGTAGCCTGCCGAGGTATACGCGTACTGCCAATGGCGTCCCGCGATGTCGGCGAGGTCCGTGATGCGGTTCTGCGTGTCGTACTGGACGTCGACGTATCGACCGCTCTCGGTCGCCACGCGCGAGATGAGGCCACCGGAGCGCGTGACTTCCACGGACCGACCGAACCGGTCGACGACCCTGAGCAGGTCGCCACCGTACTCATTGAAATGGAATTGCGTGCCGTCACGGCGCGTGAGCCGAACGCCGGCACTGGGATCCCACGTCAGTGTGGCTCCGTAGTAGGCGGTGGGGGTGCTCGTGTGCTTCGCCAGGTAGGTGGTCGAGTGCGGCGTGTCCATGACGCTCTCGAACTTCACCACCGAGCAATCGGGCAGTACCAGATCCAGCTCCATCCAGTTGGTATGGACGTCGGGACCCGGGTAGTAGAGATACATCCCGTAGGTGTGCGATGTCCCATAGCCGAAATTCCGCTTTTGGGTATCGCCAGGCCGATAGGTCGTCCGCCAAGAAAGCGGAACGACGTCATCCATCGCCGGACCCTGCGTGCTGTGCTTGAAAAGCCCCGTACGCAGGTCGACGGGGTCACCATCGCTGGCGCCATCGCACCGCGGTCCTTTGGGTGCCGGCGGCGCGCCGAAGAAGATGCCGAAGCCGGTCGCGCTATAGATCTGCGTATCGGGATCGGGAAGCACGCTTCGGCCATCGGCGCTGACGGACCCGGATCCGTACGTGTACCAGCCCTTCGCGGTCGGGTCGTAGTTCAGGAAGCCCGCACGGCGCCCCGGTGCTTCGCCACTGTAGTTGGGGTAGACGAACTGGATGCCCTTCGTGACGCCGGGCGTCAGCCCTTCCACGCTCATGCCTCCCGGCTGAAAGGTCATGTGTAGCGGCGTATTGACGGGATAGTTGATCGGCGTGCGATCAAGCGGCATCGGGATGACGGCGACGCGGCGCACGACCTTGCCGTCTCGACCGCGCAGGATCGTGCCCGCGGGCAGGTGCACCTCGAAACCCGGCATGTACGGATTCCTGACGACGAGAT
This sequence comes from Dokdonella fugitiva, assembly GCF_014138265.1. Taxonomy (GTDB): domain Bacteria; phylum Pseudomonadota; class Gammaproteobacteria; order Xanthomonadales; family Rhodanobacteraceae; genus Dokdonella_A; species Dokdonella_A fugitiva_A. The sequence continues at coordinate 84,131 of NZ_JACGXL010000009.1, read as the reverse complement.
CGGCCGGCAGCGGCGACGGAATCTCGATCCAGTCCTGCGCGCGGATCTTCGGTAGGTAGATCGGCTTGACGGGGTTTTCCTTGCCGGCTTCGACATCGACGCCGACGACGAACTGCGCGAAGCTGCTGCCATCCTTGCCGACGGAACTCCCGTCGACGACGAGTTCCTGATGACCCGCAGCCAGGCCCCGGAAGGAGAACCGACCGTCCGCATCGGTGGTGGTGTGTACCTCGCCGACTCGCACATCGACGCCGGCGAGCGGACGATCGTTCAGGCGCAGGATGCGGCCGCTGATTTCCGTGACGCCCGAGCGCAACCGATGCGAACGCCATGCGGCCTTCTGGCTGTTCTTCGACATGCCTAGGTTGATGGCGTCCTTGATGTCCGCGGCGATCGGGCGTTGCGTGCGCCACTGCCCGCCGAGGTTCGCCTCGCTGGGAATCCAGACCTCGTCGTCGGTGACGAGCGGCTTGCTGAACTGGAAGGGCTTGCCGCGAGAGGCATCCTTTCCGCCGGCCGATCGGTCGCTGGTGTGCGCCGATGCGGTACCGGCAACATCAGTGGAGACAGAAGTGTCAGCTCCGCTCGCGGGTTTGCGTAGATCCAGGCGCGGATCGAGCGGCGAAGGCATGAAGCGCTGCGTATCGAACTCCAGTGCATGCCACAGCAGGCTCTGGCCCTGCTGATCGTGTACGCCCTGAATGAACACGGTGTAGTGTGAGGCCGGATACAGATCTTGCTTCGGCGTGACGAACACGAGGCGCCCGGACTCGGCCGCGACGACGCGCGCGGGCGTTGCACCATGCGGGCCGATCAACGCGATCGTCTTCTCGTTCGCACTTTCAGGGGTTAGCGGCGGGTCGAAACGCAGCGCCAGCAACGCATCCAACGGCACATCCTTCGCATCCGGCGCGGGGATGGCGCCAGTTACCTGGACATCCACCGCGCTCGTGGCCGACGCGTCTTCGCTGGCGGCACGGATGAAGCGCACATGATCGGGATCGTAGAGCGCCGCTTCCGTGGCACCGGGCCCGACGATCAGCACGCGGCCATCCGCGAGCAGGCTCGCGCGATGCCCCTCGCGTGCGGGACTCAACGAGATCGGCAACAGCTCCGATCGGTTGCTGCGCCAGTCCCAGATCTCTGCCTCCTCGAGCGCTCCGAGTTTCTCGGCGTGCCCGCCGAGCACCAGTAGACGGCCATCGGTGAGCAACGTCGCGGTGTGACCAACGCGAGGCACCAAGGGGATGTCGTGTGCTTCGGTGAAGCGCCGCGACGACGGATCGAACCATTCGCCCGAGCGCACGATCTTGCCGTGGTCGTCGACGCCGCCCCAGATGAACACGCGCCCATCCGGCAGGACGGTGGCCGTGTGGCCGGATCGAGGATGGAGCATCGATGCGTCAAGGGGTTTCTCGTTCGCCGGTTCCGACGTCATCACCGCGCCCGCGGTGGAAACGCCATCGACCAGACCACCGAGTTCGAGGCGCGAGCCATCCGGGAGCATGACGCGTGCGGATTGCTCGGGCGGCAACGCCGCGTTGGCTGCAAGGCCCGTCGTGGCGACGAGCAGCATGATTCCAAACGAAAGGGCGGTACGTCCAAACATCGAAGTCGTTCCCATGGTCAAGGCCCGCACGGCAAGTTCACGGTCACACTGAGATCGGTTGGATACCCATTCGCCGGATCGAGCAGGAGCATGTACTGACCGGTCTGAGGAACAGTATTGAGTTGGAGCGTGCTCATGGTCTGCGTGCCATAGAGCGCCCCGGCGGTGTACTTGACACCGTCCGGCGTGTACACGGTCAAGTCCACCAACCTGTCGGCACCCGTGGGCGACAAACGCGTCGTCTTGATGCAAGGACTGTGTCCTGCGGCCGCATCGAAAAGGAGTCTTCCATTCTGTCCGCGCGCGGCCAGGTTGAAGGTTCCACTCGACCCTTGCACGACGATGTCGCTGTTCACCGAGATCTGCACCACGGCATCGTCGGGCTTTGTCACGGGCAGTTCGGCCAAGACCTGATAGTTTCCACTGATGGTCAGATCGGGCAGGTCGAAGTCACATCCCGAACTCGAGGTGGGGCACGTCGACAGCAGCGAAATCGTGTCGCGCTGAACCATGCCCCACTTGTCAGGATCAAATACCGACAACGAGGCATTGGTACCCGTCGGGTTGGTCAAGCTGGTGATATCCATGCCGACGGCTTTGTGATCGCCGACAAGACCTGCAAACACGGCGCGTGCCCATGGCCCCGGAACGACGTCCTTGTGGATGGAGACGCCTCCTGGCCCGGTGACGTCGACACCCGCGCCGACCTGGACTTTGAAGCTCGCCAACGCCGCATCGCGAGGATCGAAAAAGACGTCGTATGTGCCCTCGATCGGAAAAGCGCCGATCTTGAGGGTCGCGGTGCTGCTCGACTGATCCAGCGCCACGTAGAGGGGCGTCGTCGTGTTCAAGGGGCGACCGTCCGGAAGCAAGACGCTGACGATCATGTGCTTGCCAACCGGTGTCGGCACGAAATCCGTGATCGTGATCGTCCGGCCTGCTCCCGGAGTCCCTTGCAGGGCCACGCGCGCATTGCCACCGTACCGGCTGATCGCGATCGACCGTGCGCGCGTGCCGACGGTATCTGCTACGACGATGTCGCTCGTTGCCTGGGCGCTCAGGCTCATCCCATTGGCATCGGTCGGTGGCTCGATCGTGATCGCATAGCGGCCGGCAACGCGCGTCGGACCCAAGTCGAGCTCGCATCCGGGCGTGGTTGTGGGCGGGCACGTGCCGGTCGACAGCTTCGTTCCACCGGGCGCGTATAACGAGTAGCCCGGATAGCCGGTCGACCCGGTCACCGCGATATTGGTGATTCCCACACCGACTTTCTGTCCGGCGACCATATCGACGACGAGGCGTATGCCCTTTCCTCGCAGGTTGGTCGAAAGAGCCTTGACCGGGCCATCAACGATGAGCGGGACGCCAGGGTCGAGCGTCGCTTCCATGCTCGTGGCGCTGCCATTGATGGGGGTGACGAGAACCGTGTACGTGCCAGTCTTCGGCAGGAACGGAATCGTCAGCATGGAGCCGCCGGCTGCCACGTATTGCGTTGTCGTCTGGTTGGCGCTCAATGCGATATCGTCAGGATCGCGCACGAAGACGTACGTCCCGCCGCTTTGCGGGAGCTGGAGATTCGCGAGGTCGATGGAGACGCCGCTACCCGCGGTGCCGTAGAAGTGCAAGCGGGCCGTTTGCCCGTAGCGAGTCGTCGTAACCTGCACAGGCACGCCCGGTTGCAATGTCGGAGCGATATCGTTCGACAACCAGACTGTCGCGTCGGCCGCTACATTCGTGTCGGCACTGAAGCCGACAGCGTACGTGCCCGCACTCAGATGGGGCATCAGGATATGGCACCCCGATGGCGACGTCGTATCCCAGCAGCTGAGAACAGTTTGTCCCCAACCCGGAATGACCCTTCCGTCCGGGGCATAGATCTGCGACAGCGCCGCGCGGTGGTTCGCGGGTGTGAGCACGACCGGATCGACGCCCAAGCTGAGCTCCGACGTGCCGTCGGTCGTAAACGCAAAGCGCCGCGTGCGCCCGACACTAACAGCCACCTGCGTCGCTGGCGCGTCGGCCGTCAGCATGAGCGCGGACTCGATCACGACACTCGCCGTCACGGCCGTCGACGATGTCGCCTGGAAACGAACCGCATACGTGCCTGTTGCGGGCAGCGGCGGCAGATCGACCGTGTAGCCATCGGTCGGACCGAAGCGGACGGGCGATGTCGTGACGGTGGTCCCGTCCGGAAGGACGAGCCAGACACTGACGTAGCTGCCCGCTGGCGCCACGTTGGACGCCTGCACGCTCAGCCATTGACCCTTCTGCCCGTGGAAGTAGAGCAGCGAACTCTTCGACAGGTCCAGCGAAATAGCGGTTGCAGGGCCGTCCGCGCTCGCCCAATGGCTTTCTATCCAGGTGCCGTTGCAGACAATACCCGTAGGCCACACCGCCAAGAGATCGGCGCTCTCCACCGACCCCTTCGACGTGGTGACCCGTACTCTTCCACCGATCGTCGCCTGAGGGGCCTTGAAGGTGAGCGTCGTCGGCGATGAGACCGTCGAGCTGGCAACGCGTTCGCCCACCTCGACCCGCGTCGCATTAGGGAGAACGTCGAAGTTCGTACCCGTAACCGTAACGGTCTGCCCCGCCGGAGCGCAGGCAGGGGTGAAGCCGGTGATTGTCGGAGCGCCACTATCCGCCGTCACCACGAAATCGCCGGTGCTCTGCACCGTCTGTCCGTGGGCGGTGACGCTGATCTTGCCGCTGCTCGCCAAAGCGGGCACCGTGACCGCCAGCGAAGTGGCTGTCGCCTGACCGACCACGGCAGGAGCACCATTGAACGCCACTTGGTTGCCGGAAGCGACCACGTCGAAGCCAGTGCCGTTGATCGTCACCGCTGCGCCGGCAGGCCCTGCTGGCGGTGCGAACGACGAGATGCTCAATTGACTGGAGCTGTACCGGCGGACTTCCAGGAGATTGCCGACCGCGTCGTACACGTACTCAGCCGTGTTACCGCTCGCGTCGGTGACGGACTTCAGGCGATTCTGCGCGTCGTAGATGTATTGCGTCGCCATTGCATTGGTCGCAATAGAGACTACAACCAGAGCGATCGCGCAACGAATGGCTGCGACTACTTGCGCTCGCATATAGCGCGCCGTCACGAAGATTACGTATAAACTTTTTCTCATATAGAATCAACAATAAAATTGTTATCCACTAACTACCATAAGATCGAAAATTTCGCATGCGAAATTCTCTCGCGCTCTTGTCAGAAAAAGCTGCGACCTTCGCGATGACATGCGTTCTGGCCGTCAACGCTGCGCCGGCATCCGACGGTGCTCGAGGCCAAATTGCACAATTTGGCGCGATTCTGTTCCATGCCAAACAACTGAGTGCCGACGGTAAAATCAGCTGCGCCGAATGCCATCAGCCCACTCGTGCGTTCTCCGATTCCACGTCGCTCTCAGAGGGCATTCATGGAATGTCCGGAACCCGTAATGCGCCTAGCTTGCTCGACTCCGTCGATCGCGCCACGTTGTTCTGGGACGGAAGGCGAAGTAGTCTTGAGATGCTCGTGCTGGACCCGCTGTTGAGCCCGCGGGAGCAGGGCCTCCGGACGCCCGGGGATATCGAGGATCGCGTCGCTGGCGATCGCTTCTTGCGCCGAGCGTATGCGGATGCGTATGGCGCCAATGAACCGATGAAGGTGGAGAACATCGCCCGATCTTTGGCAGCGTACGTCTCCACCTTAAAGACATCGAATTCTCGGTTCGATCAATATTTTTTTTTGAATGATCTGGCGGCGATCACGACGCAAGAAGCCTCCGGATACCGGCTCTTCGCGGGACGGGCAAGGTGCACCGTATGCCACTCCGTCGGCAAGGACACTGCGCCCTTCACGGATGGCGCGTTTCACAATCAGGGAATCGGCGCGAATCATTTGCGGGCGAATGTCCGCGGATTGGTCGATCGTGCCATCGCGATCGAGCCGAACGACCTCGGCACTACTGTGCAGTCGAGCCAAGAAATCGCTGCACTAGGACGCTTCCTGGTCACCCATCAGATCGCCGACATCGGGGCCTTCCGAACACCGAGCCTGCGCAACGTTTCCCTCACATCGCCGTACATGCACGACGGCTCCATCGCCACGCTGCGCGAAGCGGTGAAGCACGAGCTGTACTACTCCGCACCCGATCGCGGGGCGAACTTCAGCAACGAGGAGCAGGAAGCGCTTGTCGCCTTTCTCCGCACCCTGAACGATGAGGACAAGCACCCGGAAGATCCCCGCTGATTTTGCAACTGCCAGCCGTTTCATGAGTGTGATTCGACGTACTTCAACGACTCAACGCAAGGCTGGATCAGACTCTTGGAGTGGGAAGTTCGACCGCACCTCCTCGAATCCGTAGCTGAAAATCAGGTCGACGATGTAGTCGGATTCGTACGCACCAATACCCGGCGCAGCGCCTTCAGGGCGCGGATAACCGCGCTGATCTGTCGTCGCAGTGGTGCTTCCATTGTCGATGGCCACACTGCCAACGGACAACGCCAGCGTCTCGGTGGGGCCACCGTTGTCCTGCAGCGGCCCGAGTTGCGGATCCAGCGTGATCGGCGTTCCGGTGATGAGGCCGTTGCCGGATGCGTTGCGGGTCACGACGATGTCGGTGCCGTCGAGCGTCACGGTGGCCGTCGCGATGTTGGGTGCGCCGCCGCTCACCAGCGCGGGGGCGTTCGCGACGAGATCGATGGCGGGTCCGGTGCCGCTGCTGTTGGAAAGGATGCTGTTGCGGATATCGACGAGCGATGGCATCGGCCACGTGCCGCCGTCGTCGTTGCGCAGGTAGCCGAGGTTGTACAGCGCGCCGCCGGCGTTGCTGGCCGTGGCGATGTTGAAGGCGATGGTGCTGTCCTGGATGGCGACGGTGCCCTGCAGGTTGAAGATCGCACTGCCGAAGGCGGCGCCGTCGCTGCCGCCGTTCGCGCCGATGCCGCCGTGGGCTTCGTTGTTCGCGAAGCTGCTGTTGCTGAGGGAGAGCGTGCCGCCGAGGTTGAACACGGCGCCGCCCATGCCGGCACCGCCGCCACCGCCGAGGCCGCCGTTGCCGCCGCCGAATCCGCCGACACCGCCCGCGATCGGCGAGCCGCCGCCACCACCGCCGAAACCACCGGCGCCCCCGTGGCCTTGAGGCGAGTCCGACGCCGCGCCGGCACCGCCGCCGCCGCCGAAGCCACCGCCGCCGCCACCACCGAACAGGACGGAGCCGCCGCCACCGCCGCCGATTCCACCACCCCCACCGCCGCCGCCGACGGGTGAGCTGCCGCCGGCAGCACCACCGAAACCGAAGCCGCCACCGGCGCCGCCGATGCTGTCGAAGCCTTCGCCGGCGCCACCGCCCCCACCGTCGCCGGCATTGCCGCCGGCCTCGCAGCAACCGCCGCCACCCGCCGCGCCGAATCCGGCGGGGCCGGCGCCGGCGCCGCCCGCGGCGCCGGTCGCGTCGTAGCCGTTTCCGTGGCGAGGAATCCGCCGCCTCCCCCACCGCCGCCACCGATGCCGAGACCGCCGCTGCTCAGCGGAACCTGCGCGACGAAGCCGACGCCGAACCCGCCGCCGCCACCACCGGCAAGTGCGTTCTGCCCCAGGCCGCCACCTCCGATGACGGCGGCACTGCCCGCGCCGGAAGCGCCGCCCTGCGCCGTGTTCGCGCTCAGCGTGACCCCATCCAGATGCACGTTGCCGCGATTGAAGATCGCGCCGCCCATGCCGGCGCCACCGCCGCCGCGAAAGCTGTCGCCGCCCTTGGCGAGGCCGCCTTGCAGCTGCAGGTCGTGCAGCGTGAGATCCCCGCTCGGGCCCGGCACGTTGCCGAAAACGGTGAAGAAGCGAAACGGCGGGCCGACCGGTGCGCGCACGAGGCGCGCGCCGTTGCCTTCGATCACGATGTCGGACTGGATCGGCGGCAGCGCATTGCCGCCGTACCACGCATTGTCGGGCGTCGTGAATGTGTAGACGCACGCGGACGCGAGCATCAGCGTGGTGCTGCCGGCGCTCGCGTTGGCCTGGTTGATCGCGGCGATGAATTCGTTGGGTGTGCAGCCGACGACGAGGGTGTCGGCTGCGGCGGGCGGTGCGTAGGCGGCGGGGAATGCGAGTGACGCGAGGATCGCTGCCGTGGTTGCAGCGGTGTGGGTTCGCATCGTCGAGGGCCCCTTGTGATGAGGGCATTGTTTTCCTGTCGGGGGGCAAACTCAAGCAACGGGCGACGGGGCGCGGTGGGAGCGGAACGCGGCGGAGTGGCAGTGTTTGCGCGCTGTGATGCAGCGATGGCGGTTGTGTGGAGGCGCCGGTCGCGCACAGGGTGCGCTCCTACGGAGTGCGTGGGGTGCGGCGAGCTCGGGCGCGGGTCGCGCAGGCGCACGCGGTCGGCGCATCGTCGTCGCGATTGGATTGCATGGGCGTTTGGCCAGGCGGTACGCTGCGCGCCTTCGATGAGTCGGCCTGTCGTGCCGGGAGAGAACACCATTGATCGAGCTGCCCGTGAGAGATCCGTGCGACCTGTGCGAAACGGCCGCTCGCGACGATCGGTGGGCGATCATCGAAGAAGGCGAGCACACGCTCACCGTGATCAATCCGTGGCAGTTCGAAGTGGGCCAGTGTTGCGTGATCACGCGTCGGCATGTCGCGACGCTGCTCGATCTTTCGCGCCCCGAATGCGAAGCCATCCTCGTCGCGGCGAAGCGGGTCGCCGAGGCACTCGTGAGTGCTTACGACCCTCTCGGCATCCTCACGTTCCAGAACAACGGCGTCTACAGCGGGCAGGAAACGCCGCATTTCCATTTCCATGTCGTGCCTCGGCAGAAAGGCAGTGATTGGGGCATCGGCCCACCGCAACTCGCGACGTTCGAGAGTGCCGGCCGTCCACGCGGCACGCTGCACGATGCGAGCGACGATGCGCGGCGGCGCGAGCGGGTGCGCGCGTCCGCCACGCAGCTGGCGGAAACCGCGGAGCGGATTCGTTCGAGCCTGCCGAAGTAGCCCGCTGGCCTCGTCGACCCGGCGCGCGCCTGGGCGCGTCGCTGCGGAGCGGGCGACTACGTGCCCAGCTCGCTGCGCAGATGATCCGCCAATCCGCGGGTGTTCTCGACGAACTCGGCTTCGAGATCGATACCGCACTTGTCGGCGAGCACCATGATCGACCACAGGCAATCGGACAACTCGTGACCGAGCTTCGCCTTGCAGTCGTCGATGGTGCGGATGCCTGCATTCGCCTGGATCAGCTTCGCCAGATCGCCGACGTCACCGACGAAACCGAGCGCCAGTTCTTGCGTGGTCCAGGTGCGCCCGTACTTGCGGGTCTCGAGCTGTTCGTAGAGCGCGTTCAACTGCAGGGCTGATGCTTGCAGGTCACTGAAGGTCATGTCGACGGCGGCGCAACGGCGAGTGAAGCCCGCAGACAGGGCGTTGCGTGCATGATTCGCTGGCGTTGTGCGTCGCGTCAAGACGGATCCAGGCCTCTGCTCGCCTCGATCCGCGCGGTGCATGTAGGAAGTTTCCTACACGCGGCGTCGGCGTTTTCGACGTTGCACCTCGGGCATTGCTGATCCTAGGGTGCTGACAGCGATCGGCGCGTTCATTCGTGCCGACTCCATTGAGCCGCTCTTATGGGGAAGCCGCTCTAAATGAAAACCATGAATTCCGCTTATGTTCCGGGCGCCCGGCTGTGCGACCGCGTCCGCCTGTCACGCGTTTCGTCGAAGCTGTCCCAGGCGTCGCTGTCGCGAAAACTCGGTGTGACCGCGAGCGCGGTGGCGCAGTGGGAGAGCGCGCGCGGCACGACGCCGGGCGTCGACAGGATCAGGAAGATCGCGTCGATTACCGGCGTGTCGTTCGAATGGCTCGCGACGGGCGAAGGTTCCGCGTTCGAACGCAGGACCCGGGGCGCCCAGGAAAGCCCCGCCGTCGACCTCGATTGCTACGCACAGGATCTCGCGGAGGAACTGCTGCTTTCGCACTATCGCAACATGAAGCGAAAGGCGCGGGATGCGTTGCTCAGCGTGGCCGAGGCGCTCGCCCACGCCGCCGAACGCGGCAGTCCCACCGTGGAGCGCCGCTAAACGTCACGCTCGTTGACCGATCACGCGGCTCCTGAATAATCGCGAGGCCGGCGCGCGCATCGCGCGCCGTCCGTACAGGGGAAAAATCATGCCTGATCCACGTTCGCGGCCTGCCGCGGCGCTTGCGGTCGTGTCATTCGACTCCTGCGCCAGCACGACGCCGTCGTCTGCCGCATTCGCCCCAATTTCCTGCAGCACGGACGAGCGCCCGCGTGTCGGCGCGTCGTTCGTCGTCGCCATTGTCCGCCGAACACCTTCACTCGGCTGACGAACGAGATCCAGACCCAAGCGCAATCGGCAACCCACCAGGAGGCGTCGATGAATACGACTCGCACCGATCGTTCGATGGTTGTGCTCGTTCCTTTCGCCTTCCTGATCCTTGCTGGATGCCATCCGATCGTGGTCAAGAATCCGACCGGACTCAATGCCTCCCTGGGCTACTTTTCCGTCGTCACCAATACGTTCTCGTGTGGCGCGCAGCCCTGCGATCAAACGCATTCACTGCAACCACGCGACGTCCCGCCGACTGAACAAGTCTATGCCGTTCCCGCGTGCGAGAAGGCGGCGGTGGCGAATTCGGCGCCGACGTGCGCGCGCGTGAAAGCCATCCGGCTCGAGCATCCTATGCGCTTGCGGGTGGCGTCACTGCCGTCCCACCCGCCGTTTGCCGCCCACGAACTTCCGCTCACGCCGGCAACGCTGGAGTGGACGATTCCCGAAGGCGTGTGGGGAGCATTCGCCGATGCATCCGGCGATAGCGAGGTCGCGCCTTCGCTCGCGCGCGAGGACCTGCTGATGCTGCGCTACCTCCACCGCGTGAGCACGCCGACCCAAGCGATCTGCTCCTCGCCGGCCCAGCCGGGCTGCGCCGACAGCTGGGCCATGATGCTCGCTTCCATGAACCTTTCGGGCCTCTCGCGCGAACCCGACCCGACGACCTGCAATGCCACGACGGATGCCGCGAACGCGCAATCGTCGGGCCACGATCGCAACTTCTGCGCGAAGCGAATCGCGGACGCATTCGACCGCCCCTTGCTGGAATGGGACCCGAGTGATCGACAGCCGAACACGCAGGACACGGCCGATGCGGCTTCCTTGTGCTGGGACCTGGACGCCCAACATGGCAACGCGCCGCCCGAGCCGCAGTTCGGAAAGCCGGGTGTCGCGCCGGTATTGGGCAATCGCGATCCGACCGCAGCCAGGATCACGTACGGTGCAGCCGCATTGGCGCATGCCTTGCCGTACAGCCAGAACACGAACGCCATTCCTCGACTGAGCGCCTTCGGCGGGAGCGACTGGCAGTTCTCGGGGCACTCGAAAGGCTGGACCGCTGCATCCGACCGCGGCGCGTTCACGCGCATCGAGGCCAATGTCTTCCTCGACCCGAAGGGAACGTACTACGCCCCCGACAGCGCGGTTTCCGTTCTCATTCCGGTCTTCGTCGAAGGCGTGGCGTTGCCCCAATACCTCGCATCCTGCACTCGCTTGGGCGACGTGAGCCAAGCGCTGACGCTGAGCACGCGCCGCGTCAAGGAAATCACTCGGCGCTGCTCCAACGTCGACCCCGCGTTGTTCCAGCTCGCGGAACGCGACAGCGATGCGGTCGATCCGGAACGTGCCGAGAAAGCGCGGCAGGACGTATGCAAGGCGCCCGCGCAGGAAATCACGCTTCGAGTCGTCGATGACGATCAACCCGCCCTTATCGATGCGAAACGCCTGGACCTGCCACGCGCGCAACTGAGCCGGCTGCTCGTTGCGCCCTTCGACCGAATCCTGTTCGACATGCGGTGACGAGACGTCCATCCGAGCGGGGAATCGGTCATGACGATCAAGTTGTTCGGTATCTGGTTTCCGGTGAGCGGGAACGGCCTTCGGTCGATCGAGGGCAACGTAGCCAGCCTTGCCCCGGGACTCCAAGTCCGCGTGAAGGACGACTCAAGGGTCGTCACCCGGTCGGGTAGCGACTTTGCGACGCTGGCATTCGATGTCGTCGACGCGATGTCCCGGACGATCTTCCGGTTCAAGAGTGACGGCATACCGTTGGAGGCGACGCCAGGCATCAACCAGTTTCGACTCGGAACCGGACTGGCGACCGCCGTGGGCGGATGCTTCGGAAACCTCGCCCCCGTCGACGGCGAGGCACACGTCCGGCTCGCGAAAGGCGCGGATCTGCGCTTCCACGCCTACGAGTGGCAGCTCGCGGCAGAGAAGGACGTTCTGTGGCTGCGGAACTCGCAGGCGCAATCGTTGGAGTATGCAGGCGCTGCGGCACCCTTGTCATTTCGCACCGGCGACGCGTTCGCTATGACGGTCGACCTGCACAGCGCGCAGATCATCCTCGCACCAGGTGCGTTGCGGGCGGAAATACTTGCCTGGCACTCCGCCAACGGAGCGCGACCTCCGCCACTGGCCATCCTTCCATCCGGTGAGATGCGCTTGCCGCTGAATCCGTACGAAGCATCGGGCACGCCCCTTCGGTTCGGGGAAACGGTCGCGACCACGCGCATACCCCTGCACGTCGCCAACGTCGACGGCAAGTGGATCGTGGGCGTGGTGGCTCGAAACGCCTGCCTGGACGTCACATTCAACGATGCGGGCGGCCCTCCCGGAAACTGGAAGGCCGCCGCGACTCGGCTCGCAGGACGCGCGGGCAAATCCTTCCAACTGGAATCCAGCGGCGTAGCGACACTCGGGGGGAACGCGCTGGTCGTGAATGTCGCCCAGCCGATTCCGGTCGTTCAAATGCTCCCGCGGCTGGGCTCAGCGTCCGTCCCACCGCGTCCCTCGACACTGATGCTCGCGGAAAGCATGACGGCCGCTTCGGTGGACAGCGCGAAGGTCTATGGCCCCCTGCGCGGCGCCACGTTCGACCTCGGACCCAGCCCCGAGTGCGCAGTGATCGTCCGCAAGGCAGCCAACGAATCCACGCTCCCCATTCTGAAGGTGAAAGGCCTGCTCGGCCTGCATACGGCGCGTCCTGGTGACAGCTGGAACGTGTCCGCCGGCCCGGTGGATTCTGCACAGTGGTTCCTGCAGGGCAAGGAGCTTGATCTGCCGCTGTTGCCCGCATGCGCATGGGACATCGACGCGCAGGCATCGCAAGCGATCAACTCGGCGGCGGACAAGGCGCTGCAGACATTCACTCAAACACACGTACCCGTGACTCACGAAACCGGCGTCGTCGAGTCCGCGACGTCGGCTACCCCCCTCATCACCAAGGTCGCTACGGCCTTCACGACACAGGATGGTCCGCCAGGCAGCCTGTCGTCGAACAAGAGCAGTCGGCGTCCTGCCGGCATCGTGCTCGCACCTCACGACGTGAAGCAGGTCTTCGGACTGGTATCGGTCGACGTGCGTCGAGATGCGCAAGCGTACGCCGATGCGATGCAGGCGGCGCTCCTCGAGGACCTGGCAGCGCTCGAAAGCACCGTGAAGGGTTTCGCTGCGTTGAGCCTCGTGCGCGCGAAGGAAATGGCGAAGCTGCTGCCCCGGCCGGGCGGTGCCCTGCCGGGCATACGCGGCATGGTTCGAAAGTACGGCAAACGCCCGCTGTTGGCCTTGGCCAAGATGGGCCGTGGCAAGAGCGTGGTGGAGTACCTGAAAGATGCATGGCTCGAACTGGATGCGACGAAACCCGATTCGATCGGCAGCATCTATCCGCCATTGGTCGGCGAAAGCGAGGACGGCCGCTGGAAGGATGTCGAAGACGCCTTTCGTCACATGCTGCCGCAACAGGTCCTGGCGAACGATTGGGTAGGCGTGCTCCTGCTCAACGTGGAGTGCGACGTCGTAAGCCCGCTGTTCAAGGCACTGCTCCAGAGCAAATCGCAGGAGGACAAGCACGTCATCTCGCTTCCGTTCGTCGCCATCACGGCCGGCAAGGCGGACATCGACGCCGTCAGCACCCGAATTCGCCAGGTCCGCAAGCCGACACCGCCTGCACCGGGCAAGGACCTTCAGGAAGCGACGTTCGCCGTCCACTATTTCGATCTCGAGATCGCTCGCGGGGAGCTGACCTCGTTCGCGTTCGACAGCACGCTCGCGTTGCGCTCGCTTCTCGGCGTACCCGCGCAGGCCAACGTCAGACACGACGCGAGTGATCTACGACATGGCATCCGTATACAGGGCCAACTTCAACAAGTAGCGGGGCGGGGCGAACTTTCTTTCGGAGGGGCGATCGATCCGCCGTTGACGCTGATCGACCTGATGGAGGAGAAGCTCGAAGGCTCACCGCTGCCTATCCGGCGACTGCGCCTTTCACACATCGGCGTCGTCGAATACAAGAACGACGTCCGACTGGTCCTCGACGGCGACCTGACTCCCTGGGATTTCGGATGGGGAAAGGACAAGTTCCTGAAGGGCACCATTCCCAAGAGCGACACGGATCCATTGATCCGGTTCGTCGGCCTCGGGATCCGTTTGCCGAGCATGACCGACGACGCGTTGCAATGGCTCCGATTCACGTATCCCAGCCTGCGATTCGACGTCGATGTGCCCGCGATCGACTTCTTCCATGCGTTCAAACTGTCCTTCGCAGGCTTCGGCATCCAGGCACCGGAGGTGACCGGCGGGTTGCTCGAGGAAAAGCCATCCCTCCTCTCGTGGGATGTGAACCTCATCGGCAAGAAACCCCCGCCGAACGAGGCATGGTTCGCGACGGATCTGGATTTCCGCTTCTCCGGCTTGCCGGAGCTCGCCGTATCGAGCCGATCGAACCTTTCGTTCCGCCTTCGCTTGGGCGTTCCGGTCGACGACCCGACGAAATGGGCCGACAAGCACGTCGTGGCGCTGAGTGCGCTCAGCTTCGAGCCGCTCCGCCTCAATCTCGCGCGCGTCTTCGTTCTCTGTGCGGACACCGTGTCGGTCACCACCGGTGACCAGTCGAGCTCGTTCACGCTCGGCAACATGTCACTGTCCGTCCTTGGAACGACCATCGTCCAAGGCTTGTCGACCATCATCCAGGCGACCGATACGCATCGTTCATTCCTGGTCGAGTGGACTCCGAAGTCCGCATGCGCCAAGGGTTCCGCTCCCGTCTCCTGCCCGCAATGCTCGGACGGCATCGCCAGTGGCAACCTCGGCCTCATTGGCATCGATTGGATCGTCGGCGGGCGGGGATTGGTGCTCGACGATGACGCGGCGAAAGCGCTCCTTTCCATTCCGTTGCAGGAAGCCGCCGAGGCCGATCCGAACGAGGCGCCTGTACCGGAAGCGGTCGAGGATCCCAAGCGATTGCTGCCTTCGCCTGGCACCAGTGCAACGAGCGTTGGCGACGAGTGGTTCTTCGCAGCCGGGCTGACGGTGCCGGCCAGAAAAGCGAAAACGGCCGATGCGAATTCGCAAGGAATGACCCCGCTGTACGGTCGTCTGCTCTTCTTCGATCGCCACTTCTATGGATTCAGCCTCAAGGGTCGGCTGTTCAAGGAGCTGTTCAAGAGCGACATCGTCATCACGGCGATGTACATCCGCCGCACGTCACGTGAGCACGATTCGTTCTATGTCGCCCTCACGGTGCCGATGGTCGCGTTTCCCCTGCTCGCTTTCACGGGCGGGCAGATCTCGCTCGAGATCTTCGCCAACGGCGACTTCAACTTCGACTTCGGCTTTCCGCACGCCCGCCCACAAGGCGGACGCGAATGGAACCGCGCGTTGGGCGTCATCATCACGCCGTTCCAGGGCTCAGGCGGCTTCTATCTCGCCAAGCTCACGAATGAGCTGAAAACTCCGGATGGGGCGTCGCATCACCTGATCGATTTTCGCGCGGGCCTCGCGGTCCAGGTAGGGCTCGGGGTTGTGTATTCGTCCGGGCCCGTGACGGCCTGGGTGACTCTCGGCGTGTATGTGATCTTCGTTGGCCAGTTGACCCTGCGATTCGACGGAAACGTCGCGACCCCAAAGTCCCTGGCCATCGAGGGCGCACAGATCTCCGGCGCCCTGGGCGTGCTGCTGCGCGGTGGTGCGCAATTGGACTGGTGGATCATCTCGGTACGCATCGAGGTCATGGCTTCCGCCGAGATCCAGGCGACCTTGTCGTTCGGAAGGCGCAGCGATGGAGAATGCTACTCGCAACTCGGCGGATGCACGAATGAGAAGTGCACCGAAGAATTGGCGAAGAAGGTGACGCTCAATCTGGCGTTCGACCTCTACGTCGGCGTCAGTGCCAGCGCATGCATCGGAAGCAAGCCGTTCCGGGTCTGCAAGTCCATCACGGTCAGCCTCCACATGCCCGTCAACTATTGCCTGCGACTGAATTAGCCTAGGAGGACGGGTCATGTCGCTCTCTCGACGTGGATTTCTGGGACTGGCGGGAGCTCCTGCGGCGACCGGCTTGCTCG
The DNA here is from genome assembly GCF_014138265.1 of Dokdonella fugitiva. Taxonomy (GTDB): domain Bacteria; phylum Pseudomonadota; class Gammaproteobacteria; order Xanthomonadales; family Rhodanobacteraceae; genus Dokdonella_A; species Dokdonella_A fugitiva_A. Next base: position 68,129 of record NZ_JACGXL010000009.1, on the reverse strand, counting down.
GCCCCTACGCGAACGCCCTCGCAGAGGGCCCGATGACCGTCTACGTCGCACTCGACTTCGTCATCCTGCCCGCGCGAAAGCAGGACGGCGTACAACACGAAGCGTCCCTGTGGCTCGCGTTGAGACCGCTCATCCTTCTGCCGGCACCGGACAAGGACATATCGAAACACCTTGAGGGATGGAGGCGCTACTGCGCCACGCTCGATGGGAGCAATTCCTTGACCGCCGTCTTCTGGGATTCGGAATGCACGGATGGGCATTGGTCCGACGACCAGCAAGACAGGCCATTCCACGTCAACCTTCCTGACGCATGGAATGTATATGTCCGCGTCAAGCACAAGGACGACCAGCGGACACTCGTCGACGCCAGCGTGCTTCGCTCGCAACGGTTGATGGTCGGCGACTGGGGGGCGTTCGAGGTGCAGAACAATCCAAGACCAGCCGGCACGAAACACGACGAGGCGGCTCAGGCGAAAGGCCAGAAGAAGACGGAATGGTCGGCATCCAAACTCGTGGGCAAGCCACTCGCGGCCGCATACAACGCGACGATCATCAAGGCGCTCGATCCGCCCGATGGCGGTGAGAATGCGAGCGACGCGAACTCGAGGATTCGACGCACCATCGAGCAGACCGATGTGGCCTTGAGCCTGGGCGTGCGCCGCTACGCGAACGCCAAGATGCTGCACGACGTTTCCGATTCGAACCTCATGGTATTGCGGCAAGCCCATGGGATGGTGGAAACCTGCCTTCATTCGCTGCTCGGACTGACCGTATGCCTCGCGAGGGGCGATGCTGCCATCAAGGCGCTCGACGGCGCCGGCCGCATCGAGTTGCGCTTCTCGACGTCCACCGACGCGAACGCGGCATGGGGCTCGCCGGCGTCGGACGATGTCGCGGTCGATCAATGCTTCAAAGGGCAGCTGGATACGACGGACTGCTCCCAGCCCGCACACATCGAAAAGTTGCTCGCCGGCATCCATGCGGTCGCGACCGATCCCGCATCGCTCCCCGCGCTTTGGGACGACGCCGTCTACGATGACGGGAGCGCGGCGGCGGGTCCCCTAAGCCCGATTTCTTTGCGGAAGGCGTTGCTGACTCAGCCGATCGGGTATCAGTTGCAAGTGATGGCGTCACGAGCGCCAGGCGCACCAAAACTGCGCGAGACCTATCTGGGTCTTTCCGACGGCAAGATCCACGCCGAGTACTGGCTTCGAGGCGTGGAGGGCGTTCGCTGGATCGGGCCACGCGCTGCGGCCGAGCACGTGAAGGTCGCCATCACCGCGCATCGTTATCACACGTTCAAGGTGCTTCCGTTCAGGAATTTTTCCGATGCTTCGAAGAAGGATCGATGCTACCGCCTTGCGACGCCCGACGACGGCGTCCTCGACATGCTCGTCGCCGCACTGAAGGCGCCCATCCCACTCGATGCCGTCAAGGAGAAGATCGAATCCGCAGCGCCGGTGGCGGTCGGCGCCTCCGCGCTCCAGAACGCCGCGCCCACGCTGCGGCAGGTATCCGACGCCCGCAATGGCACGATCGAGTTTGGTAGTGGCGCGGACGCGTTCACGCTCATGATCGTCGGAACGACGTCGGGTCCATCGGCGTTTCCGAAAGGACTCTACCTCCGCAGCTTGATGTCCGACGTGCCCGAAAGCGTATTGTTGGTGCTGCCCGCCGAGGCCGACACATTGACGCTGCTCGCGCCCCCCGCCTCCACGGCGCCCGACACCCATCAGGACCAGCAGATCGTTCCCCGGAACCTCGCCGGCCTGACGGCGGCCAGGGACACGCGATTCCTTCTCCGGGTCGTGCCCGAGGATGAAGCGGCGATGAAGGCCGTCAAGGACAACATGTTCCTGTTCTTCAGGAACACCTACGAGTATTCGCTGGCGCAATCACTCGGCGCGAGCTGCTTCAGGGTGCGCATCGACTACCAGTTGGACGACCATGCGTACGCCTGCGCCGCCACCTTGCAGCAGGAAAGAGAACGCGAGGAGCACCTCGGCGATCGGCTTTCGTACGTCGCGTTGAATGTCTACGAGCACCGCGAATCCGAAATTCCTCTTCCTCGCGGTGTACCGAGCGATCCCGTGACGGACGAGGCGTTGCTGTGGCGCAACCCGCATGCCGAGCTGTATCCGTGGCAACGCGGTGCTCCGAGCAACCCCATCTCGGCGAGCGATTCGCCTGCGAATGACGGGGATCGATGCGTGACGGCAGCATCGACCGCTGCTTCGCCGTTCTCGACATGGTATTTCGGTCAGGTGCGCGAGGCCGTGGCGCTCGGCCCGGAGGACATGGATCGCCTGGAGGAAACCACGATGCAGTCGAGCGTCGCGAACTTCTTCCGCGACGTCTACGCTCGCGCCAACGCCGGCCCCCGCGCGATTACCTTTCGTGCAGAGAACACCTTCGGCATCGAACGCGACCTGGTTTTCAGCCGCTCCGGCGCAGATTGCAGTACCTCGTCCGTGGACACAGTCTTTCCTTCCTACGCGGACTGGCCCATCGCGCATCCGGCTGCGAGCGGAACTTTCCTTGAGGCGGACAACAACACGTTCCGACCGGCGCCGCTGCTGTCGGTCACGATCGACGCGGCGAACAAGCTCCAGCTCGTCGTCGACCCTTGGGTGCTGCAGGGGCAGAAGCTGAAGCCAGCGAAGAATGGATCACCGGCGGAGCACGCGTTCTCTGCATTCGTACAGGCGTGGCAGGCGATTGCCGAGCTGGCGAGCGCGAAGGAAGCGGCGTTCACGATTTCAAAGCTACGGTACGACGCGCGCTACTTCGTCGTCGACGAGGTCGGGAACGACCCGTCGCGGAAGTCGGCTTTCATCCGCGAATCCGTGACGTGCATCGCCAAAGGCCTCGTCGATTGGTGCATCCAGATGCTGAAGCACCCGGACGCGGTTTCGAAGCCCCAGACGTTCGAGTTCGAGCGAAGCGACGGATCCGCCCTGCCTTCGTTCGTCGACGCGCACGCCGTCGAAGTGACGCTGAATCTTTCGCGCAGAGCGGAGGCCGCGCCCCTCGATTCGGATTGGATCCCGGTCAGGACCATGGAAGGGAGCGACCGGTTCGCGGCATTGCCACACGACGCGAGCAACGAAGCGAAGCCCGTCACGACGGATGTCGAGGCCTTTCTGGAGTCCCGTCGCTCCTCGGAGTTGCCCGTCAGGCGCCGCCGCGACGACGAGAAATCGGAAGCTCAACGCAAGGAGTTCATCCGCGCACTCGGGATCACCGGTAACGACGAGTTCGCGGGGCGCGCCGCGGAATGGCTCATTCCATCCGGAGTCGCGAAAGCAAATGAGGGGCTGATCGATGTGGTGATTCTGCCGCTCGCGTTTCGCAGTCCGATCGCCTTGGCTCGAAGGCTGGACGGAGGCTCGCTCTGCAAGAACGACTCCGCCTCGCGTGACATGCGATTGGGGCGGATGCCTTACGAGCCGATCCTGAAACTCGTCGAAGGCCTGGACGCGCTCACGACGGGGAATTGCCCGATCGAGGGGCGGCTCATTGAGCACTTCGCCGCAATTCAAGAATGCAGCGAAGGCATCGTCACGCTGGGGAAAGCACTCAGTCGATTGATATGGCCTGTCCATGCGCTACCGGACAAATCCTTCCTGACGGAGGCCCCGACGCGTTTGGCATCACTCCTCGAGCAATGGACCGATTCGGCGCAGTCCACGACGGAACGCCGTTGGATCGAGCGCTGGTGCGAGAACAGGCTGAGTGAGTCGCCTCGATTCTTTCTCGACACGGACATGCTGCTCTATGTCGAGCTCGGCAACGGTTCGAGCAAACAGGGAACAGGGAACACGCTGCCGGCGGACTTCGGTCGATTGACCCTGGACGTCAAATGCGCCGACGGCAGGTCCCGCTCGTTCGTCGTGTCGGCGGGTGACCTTCACAATCTGACGGGACAAACCGATGGCCCCGTCTCGGCCCTGATTCCGATTTCGGCCAAGGATGTCGGCGACTCGTTCACGCTCAAGGGCGTCAAGATCGAGCGCATTGAATGCACCATCAATCGGTTTGCGGCGATCGCCACGCACAAACCTCCGACATGCAGCCAAGAAGCGCCTCATTCGATCAGCGCGCCGGTATCGAAATCCGGCGTGCTGGTCGACGGAAGCGAATCCAAGTTCCGTATGCCGGCGCGCAAGCCGGCCGGCGATGCCAAGGTGGTGTTGGGCAATACCAGCGACCCCGCTTCTGGCGGTGGCCCGGCCGCGTTCAACACGAAGTACGACAAGGTAGGGCGCTATGCCCACCATGCCGACACGACGGCAATAGACCTCTTGGCCAGTAAGAAGACCGCAGGGCCGGCAACGCTGACGCGATTCGGTAGTGACGGCATGCAATCGCCGCATGCTGTGCGTGTCGATCAGTACATATCCCGATATCTCGTCGAGTGGGAGGGCGACCTGCACTCGGGCATCCGGAGCGACGATATCGTGCTCGAATTGCAGGATCGGCCCGCATCCGTGCTGTTGGACGATTCGCACGCCCGCCACGACACCGAAGAATCCATCGTCAATCGCCTGCTGAAGATGAAGGACCCGTCGACGACACCAGGGCTCGCAGGCTTGATCCTCGACGGTGTCATGAACTGCTCCGTCGAAGCCGGCAAGTCCGGCCTGCCCGCGCTCGCGGAAGGTCCATTGAATGCGTGCGCGTTGGCGACGTCCGACCTGCCCGATGAAGAGTCGCGGATGCGAGTGGTCCTGGCCCACGAAAGGACAGTGTGGCATCCCGCCAATGCCGGTGATTTCAAGGTCTACTACGACCCCAGCCGCATCGTCGGGCTCATCTGCTACGAAAGACCTGGCGCGAACCTTAGCGACGCTCCGACGTTCTATCTCGCAGTCGATGTCCTGTCGAGCCGATGGCAGGACGTTGTCCTCGCCGCGCAGGTTCAGCGCAACTCCGACCATGCCGGCGGAAGCAGCGCATGGCCCTTCTCTCGGGAGTTCTTCACGACCAGTCAGGTGTGCAGCGCACCCTTCGTCGCACCGCCGAGCCCTGAAATCGGGCCGCCCCAACGGCAAACCGTCCCCGCGATCGCTGACAGCCGCTTGGACTCGTTGCTGAAGGCACTCGCCCCCGTCACCAATGGCGAGGGCGCGGAACCGGCACCCCATCTGAGTGCACTGGAGCCCGCATTGTGGGGCGGCGGCAGCGGATGGGTGAGGATGACCTTCTACCATCGCCAATATCTAAGTGCGCTCCAGATCGCGGATGACGGAACCTGGGCGCGGCAAACCACGTTGACCGAATCGAGTCATGTTCCGCTCGCGACGTGCATCGTCGCCCTTCCTGCTCCGATGGCAACCGCCCTCCAGCCCCTGCAGGCCCTGTTGGCCGAGAAGCAGATCCGAAACTTCGCGGTCGACGTCGACTGGCGCACGCACGACGAGCGCAGCCGAATGCGCTGGAGCAAATGGGCATTCGACGCGCCATCCGGCGGGCACACGTGACCGACACCACCCTTGCATCCATGCCGCGCGCAGCACCCCTTTGCTTATCCCGTCGATGACACATCGACGCCGACGACGTAGGAGGAGCCATGCATCGATTGATTACGTTCGCCCTTGTCGCAGTCATGCCGGTGATGACGCATGCCGCCACCATTCAGGGCGAGGCAGCGGCCAACCTTCCCGCTCCGGTGAAGGCGGTCCTCAGCGCGGTCGCCGAGCGCGCCAACGTTCCAAGTCTCGCGGTCACTTCCGCGGACCGCACGCCGGAACAACACGCGCGCATCATGGTGGTGGACAAGATGCATTGTGGTGACGGGAAATGCCCGGGGGCGCAAAAGGTCCTCGACGACTACTGCCCGGAACACGATCGAGCGGTGAACACACTGCTGGCCGACAAGAGCTGGAAGACGGCCGATCAGGCGATTGCGGTCCTCGCAACCGCACTGGTGCATGAATTGCCGGCAAACCGCACCTGCGTCATGCATGTCGTCGTCCCAGGGCAAGTCACCGACTGGAAAGCCGTCGATGTGGCCCCGTCCTCGATTCCGGACGGACAGAAATGCAAGTTCCTCGAGGAAGCCACCAAGGAACCCATGATTGCGAAAGCGCGCGTCTTCGTCCCTCCCACGTCGACGTGCGCGGCTGGTGTCGTCAAGCAATCGGAAACCGCATTCCATATCGAGATCAAGCAGAAGCATTGAAGCACCCGAAGGATGGGTGACGCTCGGGTTGCCGAAGCGGCCATCTTGCGAGCGAGCACTCGAGATCGAGGCGAGGGCATGACTCTTCGATTTGCCCGGCCCCAATCCGGGTTCAGTCCACGTTGGACTTGTTCGCATTCGGCTTCAGTTCGACGATTGGGCACTCCCGCACGCAAGCGCCTGCGCGAGTGCCCGACTTCTCGACGGGCGACGGCAGACCTGTGGCATCCACGGAAGGCTGCGCAGCGATCGACGCCTACACCGACAGCCCCGCATCGCCCTCCACGACCACCTGCCGCATCTGCGGCCTATCGCCCGCTTTCCACAACGCCACTTCGTGCCGCACGCGATAACGCAGCGGCCCGCCGTCCGCGCGCGTGCTGCGTTCGATCGGCCGCGGGATGCAGACGAACTCCGTGACCATCGTGCGGGCGTCGACGCGCACGGTGGCGTAGCCGTGGCCGCCCATGTCGACGAAGGACAGGTGCGGGGCGAGATCGGGATTGCGCAGCGCGTGCGCCTTCTTGAGGTCGCCGCTGCTCGCGTACTCCAGCGCGGAGCGCACGCCGTGGTGCATGAGCAGGTTGACGGTCGCCTGCGGCGGTCCGCCGCCGGGATTGGCGACGTAGAGCGGGCGCAGCGGGTTGTCCGCTTTGAGGTTGTGCTCGTTGGCTTCCGCCATGCCGGGCGAGCAGAGCGAGCCGCCGACGAAGGTGACGCCGACGGGCTCGAACGCGGCGGGTGGCAACGCCTTCGCCGCGTAGCCCGCCCAGAAGCTGTGGCGATCGCCGGCGACGATCGCGAAGCCGGTGATGCCGGCGTCGCGCACGGCGTCGAAGATCTCGGCGCGCTCGCGGTACGTGCTGCCCCAGTCGCCGGTCGCCATGAGGCCATAACCGGCGCCGCTCCACGTCCCGAGCGCAGGCGGGAGATGCTGCGGATCCACGCGCCAGTCCGGCGTGCCGAGCGAATTGCCCCAGATCTTCCAGGTCGCCTTCGCACCGCGCAGGCGCTCGAGGAACCACGCCTTCTGCTTCGCGCCGAGCACCGTCTGCGGCGCTTCGCCGGCGCGGTAGTTCGCCACGCTCTTGTCGCCGAACGACAGCGTCGCCGGTGGATGGCCGTCGGCGTAGTCGCGACCGGCGTCGAGCTGCGCCCACAGTTCCTCGGGCACGAAGCCGAGCACGTCGTCCGCGAACAGCGGATTGATCTCGTCGTGGCTGCCGGGGTCGCGCGAACGGAAACTGTGCTGGTCGGTGATGAGGAGGTCGATGTGCCGGCCCCAGCGCAACGCGCGATACGCGATGAGGCTGTCGATCGCGGCGCGGTTGTTGGGTTCGGTGCCGAGGCCGTCGTCGTCGAACTCCTTGACCAGCGTGTCGACCACGTGCGGCGCCGTGAACACGTCCAGGGTGGAGCCCGGCGGCAGCACGCGCGCGGGCTGGTATTCGAACCAGGCCTGGTTCGCCGCGACTTTCAGCGTCTGCGCGGGCACCCAGCCTTCGGTGCCGGGGAATTCCTGGATCGACTGCCAGCCCTGCCAGGAGAATTCGTGGTTGTCCCACATCGCGACGAACGGCCAGCGCGCACGCGCGTCCTGCAACTGCGGGTCTTGCAGGTAGGCGTGGTAGAGGGCGCGATAGTCGTCGAGCGAATCGGGCGCCCAGAAGCGGTTCTTGGCGACGATCTTGCCCTTCGGGAACTTGACCGGGAACGTGATGCGGCGATCGTAGCGATGGCCGTCCTTGACCTGGTCCGGGTACTGCACGACTTCGTAGATGAAATCGCCCAGGTGCAGCACGAAACCGATGCGCTCCTCGGGTGCGGCGCGCTCGTCTTCGTAGATCATGCGCCGATAGGCATTCAGATAGCCTTCGCAGATGTCCTGGCAACTGACGAAGGCGAAGCGCGACGGGCGCGGATCGTCGGGCGCCGGCGCCGTCAGCGTGCGGCCGATGCGACTGCCGTTGCCCTCCTCGTCCACGAAGCGGTACCAGTATTCGCGCGCCGCCTGCAGGTGGCCGACGAGCACGCGGCAGGTCCAGTCGGAGCCGGCCTGCACGCGCGCCGTCGTCTTCGCGACCACGCGCGTGAACGCGGGATCGTCCGCGACTTCCACGTGCAAGGTGGCGTTGTCGCGGCCGTCCGCATACGGGCGACGCGTCCAGAGCAGCACGCTGGTGTCGTCGGGATCGCCCGACGCGACGCCTTGCGGATACAGGTCGCGACGCTCGCGCCAGCCGCTCGATGACGGGCGCACCGGCGTGCAGCCCCAGGCGAGCGACGCGCCGAGCGCGACGGAGAGCTTCAGGAATTCCCGGCGGCCCACGGACGGCATGACGTCCATCCCCTGCAGCGGATCGCGATGATCGATGCGCCGGAAACTAGACCCGATCCGCGGGTTGCGGAGCGTGCCGAAAGTACCAGCGGCGCCCAGGCGTGCGTGCGATGGGCATGGAAGGAATCGGGCTTCTTTTCGAAGAGCACGTTGCACCATCCAGCACGGCTCGAATCACGCTCGATGTGAACTCGAGTCGCGCACAGGGTGTGCTCCTGCACGCGTGCGGTGCGCTGCGCGTCGGTGGCGCGCAGGACGTGTACCGGCCGCGCGTGGGCGCGTCCGGCCTGGCGAGCCTGGAAGCCTTCGAGGTCGCTCGAAGGCTTCCCGGCGGGATGCGCTGCGTGCGAAGCGTCGTCGGCTAGCGGCCGACGCGGTCATCGAGCGTGGCGCTTTCGCGCTCGAAGCAGCCCGGCGATTCGAGGCAGCGCTGTTCGAGCGCGTTCGCGATCGCGCCGGTGCCGGGGCCGAGGCGCATCGCGCCGCCGTCGCGGACCTCGTCGTCGCCGGCGGCGAGCGCGCCGGTCGCGGTGATCATCTTCATCTGGTGCACGTCGACCCAGATGCCGCCGTCCTTGCCGGTGGCTTCGTTCGCCCAGATCACGCCGGTGATCGGGATGTTTGCGGTGGTCGGGAACGGCTCGTCGAAGTGGCTGCTCATGCAGCGGAACAGGCGTGTCGCGTCGATGCGGTAGTTGATTTCCTGGCCGACGGTGGTCAGCCGCGGGATGCTGTAGCCGCAATGGGACACGACGTCCTCGACGTCGATGTAGACGATGTCGGCGCCCGGGTAGTAGACCGATTCCTGGATGTTCCAGTTCCAGTGGTTGTGCCCGACGGTGGTGGCGGAGCTGTTCTTGAAGTGATCGTGCGCGAGCATGAGCGCGATCATGCGCGGCTTGGTGCCCCATTTGGTGACGATCCACAGGTACGAGGCGATGCTCGAGTCCTGCGTGGGATAGCGGCGCACCGGCGGGGTGAAGCCCCACAGGCGTTCACCGAACGAAACCACCGACAGCGCCGAACCGCTGCTCGGATTGAGCACGCCGATGGTCGGGTTGGTGCCGTGACCGGCGAACGCGCCCAGCGACAGGAACGGTGTCGCACCGGGGGCCGGATTGTCGAAGCCGGACGAGACGTTCAGCACGAGGTGCGCGCGCCACAGCGTGTCGCCCGGGAAGTTGTCGTTGCCGTAGAGCGTGCTGAAACCCATGATGCCCGAACCCGGCGCGGCGCGCGGCAACGATGCGTCGGGCGGCCCCGGGTTGAGCGTGCTGCTCGCATCCTCGTTGTTGAGGCCGAGCACCCAGTACAGGCAGTTCGCGCCGGCGACATCGCACGACGCGGGCCAGTTCTGGCGCCAGTAGTTGGACTGGCTGTAGACGTTCGGCCCGGTCGCGCACGGCCCCACGTACGGCGGCGAACCGCTCGGCGGGTACAGGCACGCGCCGCGCGTGAGCGGATTGGCGGCGGTGCCTTCGTTGGACAGGTTGTAGTCGGTGCGCACGCGTGGCGGGCCGGCACTGAAGCCCTGGTCCGGGAAGCCGGTCGCGCCGGCGCAGGAGGCGGCGAGCGCGAGGGCGTACGACGCGAGCGTGATGAAACCTTTCATGGGGTCGACTCCTGTAGGCGAGGCGCGGGCCATGCCCGCGCCTCGCGGTCGTCACGGATGCTTGTAGCTGGCCACGCTCGCGAGCGTGCCCGAGTCGAGCAGTGCGCCGGTCGCGGCGTCGAAATTCCAGTAGCGACCGTAGGCGGTGATGCTCTCGATGTACTGCGCGATGCCGGGCAGCTGCACGTAGGTGCGCGTGTCGAACGTGCAGTACGTCTGCGACGCGGGCTTGAGATTGCAGATCGGCACGTAGCGCGACACGCCGGTGAGCAGGCCCGAGCCGATGTAGGCACCGGTCGACTGGTTGAAATCGAAGTAGCGACCGTACGCCGTGATCGTCTCGACCGAGCCGGAGCGGATCGCTCGCGTGTCGAACACGCAGGTGTTGGGCGCGGCGTAGGTGCAGATGTAGGTGTTGTAGCGCGTGACGCTGCGCAGCGCGCTGCTGCTCTGCAGGGCGCCCGCGGAGGTGTAGTTGTAGATCCAGTTGAACGCGGTGATGCTTTCCTGCGGACCGCTCGGGCCGTCGATGAACAGGCGCGTGTCGAACGTGCAGACCGGGTGCGTGTCGCAGATGGACTGGTAGCGCGGGATGTCCGGGGTATTGAGCGTGCCGCTCTCGTGGTACGTGGCGCTGACGCCGTTCAGCCAGTAGCGGCCGTACGCGGTGATGCTCTCCATGAGGATGCCGCCGATCGTCACGAACGTGCGCGTGTCGAACTGGCATTCGGGCGTGAGCAGCGACGACTTCCAGATCTCGGCCATGCGCTCGTAGCCGGCATTGTTCGGATGCAGGCCGGCACCGCTGCCGTTGTTCATCTCCGAAGCCTTCAGCACGCTCATGTCGGGCAGGTTGCGCGCCGTGCAGGGATAGTTGAAGTTGGAGCGGTCGGCGACCTGTTGCGCGAGGGCCTTGCGGCGCGTCTCGAACGCGGTGTCGCGCACGTAGTTGGCGCCGCTGGCGACGTAGTGGGCGGGCACGGACGCGATGAGCAGGCGTCGCGCGCTGCCGATCGTCGTCTTGGTCGCCATGATGTTGTCGGCGATGGTGGTCACGGCCGTGGCGCCGAGCAGGTCGTTGGTGCCGATCTCGAGCAACACCGTGTCGGGGTTCTGCGCGGTCATGTAGCCGCCCACGCAATAATTGATGTGGCGCGTTTCCCACGCGCCGTGGCCTTCGTGCGCACGATCGGCCAGGGCGAGCGTGCTGCCGCTCTTCACGTGGCCCTTCATCGTGACCGTGGTGCCGGCGCTGCGCAGCTTGCCGAGCAACGGCCCGCGGAAGCCTCCCTTGTCGTTGCCGGGATTGAAGTTCTCCACCATCGATTGCGCGAAGGTGGTGCAGAAGTCCGGGTAGGCGGTGTAGTTGCCGAGCTCCGTCGCATAGGCCGGGTTGGTGCCGTAGGGATTGACGCAGTCGGCGGTCGCTCCGGTGGTGCCGCCGTTGGCGCACAGGCCTTCGGCGAGCGAGTCGCCGAGCGCCATCAGGTTCATCGCGTGGACGGGTCCCGCGCCCGCCAGCGACATCGCCGCGAAGGCACACAGGGCGGCGACGCAATGGCCGAGACGAGCGGTGCGGCGCGCGCGCGCTTCGGCGGCACGGGGAGCGCGCGAGCTGCCCGCGCGATACGGGGAAATGGATGGGAATGTCATGGACCTCTCCTCGGTGATACGCAGGGTGGTTGGAACCGCGGCGCGAGTTCGCCCGAGCGGCGACCGCACCCGCAGTGCCCGCTCGTCCAGCAACGCGCGGGTTCGCGTGAAACGGGGCCACGCGGCCGGCGCGCCTTCCGGAAGCGACGGTATCCGCCCGGAGGTGGGGAGCGATCCGACACTCGCCCGATGCGGCGAAAGCAATGCTCGATCCGGGTGGATTCCTACACATTTGCCCGCCGCTGGAGCCGGAACCGTGCGCTGCGTCGCCCCTTTGGGGCGTACCGCAAGCTGTTCACGCGTCGGAGACGATGAACCTCGGGGCGATGCGCCGGAGGCGATCGCGCGAACACGGCGATCCGCGAGATGGCGACCCTGCGCGGGGCGTGGTTTCCAACGGGTGTGACGTTCCGGCCTGATCGCCCCAGTGACGGAGTCGAACCGGGGTTACGACGACGGTACCGCTCAACCCTCGTCGTCGACGTCGTCCTTCTCGGGCGGCTCGCGCGATTGCGCCTTGTCGATCTTGCGCTGCGCTTGCGCCGGCGTGTCGGCGACGGACGGCAGCGCGTTCGGCGAAGCGAGCAGGAGCGCGGGGTCGATGCGCTTGCCGAGCCAGCGCAAGCCCAGGTGCAGGTGCGGTCCGGTCGCGCGACCGGTCGCACCGATCTTGCCGAGCGGCTGGCCGCGCTTGACGACGTCGCCCTCCTTCACCGCGATCGACGCGAGATGGAAGTTCATGCTGACCAGGCCGTCGCCGTGGTCGACGAACACGGAGTTGCCGGAGAAGAACTGGTCCGCGGCGAGCACGACCTTGCCGTCGGCGACGGCTTTCACGGTATTGCCTTCGGGCACGGGATAGTCGCGGCCGCTGTGCAGGCTGCGGTGTTCGGCGTCGAACGTGCGCAGGCTGCCGAAGTCGTCCTCGCTCTTGGGCAGGCTCGCGGTCGGCGCGGCGAGCGGCAGCGAGAACGACGGCGCATCGAGCGTGCCGCCGAGGATCTTCGCGACGGCGGCGCGGTCGCCCTTGGCACGCGCGAGGTCGTCGTTGCTGATGTGCAGGAAGCGATCGAGCGTATCGGGCAAGGTCATCTGCACGTCCGGGAAGTCGCTCTTCTCGACGCGCAGCGTGCCGTCGTGCTTCTTGCCGTCCTGGTCCCACAACGCGATCGCGTGCGCGCCGGGCTTGGCGCGGATGTCGACCGGGTAGTAGCAGGCGGCATCGACCGCTGCGTAGCGCTTGCCGTAGATCGCGCAATCCTTCGCGGCCATGCCGGTCCAGCGACCGACGCCCCCCTGCTGCACGGTGACGACGTTGGCGCCGATGGCGGACGACGCCATCAACGACGCCGCGATGGCGGCGGACACGACGGAACGAGTGCGCATGGCGATTCCCCGGCGATCGACGTGGAGAGCAACGTAGGCTGCACACGCTCAATGTGAGCGGAACGAGGAGGCGCGCGCGGCGATTCGTTCACGTGCGGCTCATGGATCGCCGAAGGCGGCGCGACATCGGCATGGTCGCCGGGCGCCCGCTGAACTTTCCCTCATTTTCCAAAACCGTGCACTGCGTCGCTCCTTTCGCGACCGCACGCGCCGAAGATCGGGCGTTGGGGATGCGGGTCCGCTCGTGGGTACCGAAACCGCCGAGCGCCGCCGATCGAGGGCGGATCCGCTGGTTGCGTCGGCACTACCTGAGGGAGCCACACCGATGAAGCATTCCACGCAACTCGCACGCTGTCTGGCCGGCGCACTCGTCGCCGCGCCGTTCGGTTCCGCCTTCGCGGCTTCGGCGCTGTTCTCGCCTGCGCCGCTCGTGATGAAGGCGCCGGAGACGGATTCCGCATTCCAGGCGCTGTCGGCCCAGCCGTCGACGCATGCGATGCAGCTGGTCGTCGCCGACACGGCGCTGCTCGACGAGCGCACCGACGCCGTGCTGCTCAACCTCGACTTCGGCGGCGCGCTGGACGTGCCGCTGCAGCGCGTGTCGTCGTACCGCAGCGAGGACGGTTCGCTCGTCTGGCACGGCACGGTCGCGAACCTTGCGACCTCGCGCGCGGCGTTCGGCCCGAACGAAGTCGCGACCGATCCGATGAACGATGCGACGCTGGTCGTGCACGACGGCAAGCTCACCGGCAACGTGCGCATCCTCGGCCAGCTGTACGCGATCCGCCCGCTGCACGACGGACGCACGGCGATCGTCGAGGTGGACCAGTCGGCGATGCCGCCGGATCATCCGCCGGCCGCGTACCGCAAGCTGTTCGACGCGTCCAAGGCGATGGACCTCGAGGCGATGGCGCCGGACGCGGTCACCGCGAACACGGTGATCCGCGTGATGGTGAACTACACGCAGGGCGTGGCGTCGCAGGTGGGTGACGTGGCGGGCTTGATCAATCTCGCCGTGGCCGAGTCGAACCAGGGCTACGCGAACAGCGGCGTGGCGATCACGATGCAGCTGGCGACGACGTCGCAGGTGAGCTACAGCGAAACCGGCAACTTCGACACCGACCTCGCGCGCTACCGCGGCACGTCCGACGGCTACATGGACAGCATCCACGGCTTGCGCAACAGCTCGGCCGCGGACGTCGGCGTGCTGCTGGTGACGAACACCGCGTACTGCGGCCTCGCGTCGGCGATCAAGGCGACCGCGACGACCGCGTTCGCCGAGGTGTACTGGGACTGCGCGACCGGCTACTACTCGTTCGCGCACGAGATCGGCCACCTGCAGGCCGCGCGCCACGACCCGACCAACGACCCGACCAACACGCCGTACAAGTACGGCCACGGCTACCAGTACGCCGCCGGCGGCTGGCGCACGATCATGGCCTACGACTGCACGAGCGGCTGCACGCGCCTCAACTACTGGTCGAACCCGGGCATCACCTACGGCGGCCACGCGATGGGCACGACCACGCGCAGCGACAACCACCGCGTGCTCAACAACACGGCGGCGACGGTGGCGGCGTTCCGTTGATGTGAGAGAGAGAGGGGCACCCGGGCAGGGAGGCCCGGGTGTTTCTTCACGCACACGGGAAGCGGTTCGCATCCGAGTGCATCGTCCGGGGAGTAGGATGCGGGTCCATCGACCGACCCGGATGATGCCCATGAGAACGTTCCTCAAAGCAGGCTTCGCCGCCGCATGGCTCGGCCTCGCCTCCGTCGCGCTCGCGTCGCCGACGATCGAACTCAAGGACGGCAGCCGGATCCAGGGCGACATCCAGGGCATCAAGGACGGCGTGTACACCGTGATGTCACCCAGCCTGGGCGCCGTGCAGGTCACGCAGGAGAACATCGCGCGGATCGTGTACGACGGCAGCAGCGCGAATCGCAGCGATGCGCCGGCGCGCGATGGCGGAATGGGCCAGGAAATCCAGCAGGTCCAGCAGCGCCTTGCCCAGGATCCCGAGACGATGAAGGCGATCATGAGCCTGCAGAACGATCCGCAGATCCAGGCCATCCTGAACGATCCGGCGATCATGCAGGCGATCGAGAAAGGCGACTACACGAGCCTGCTCGACAACGACAAGATCAAGGCGCTGGAAAGCAATCCGCAGGTGAATCAGGTGTTGCAGCAGCAAGCGCATTGAGCGCGGCACGGCGGCGGATCCGGCCGACGCGACCCGGCTCTATCCGCCTTCAAACTCCGGCCTCAATCAGCGAGCGGCGATCTCATCGCCCTCTACGCGATGAAGGTCAAACCCTTCAGCAGCGTGTAGCCGTCCGGATCCCGGAAGACCTCGCCCTGCTCGATATCCTCGGAATGAAGGCCAATGTACCGGATCGAGCGCGTCGCGAATGATGGATTGGCCCTCATGAATCGGCAGAGTTGCTCGTCCAACGCCGCTTGATGCTCGTATAGAAACGCTGCCCGAGCCTTTCGGAGGTCCACCATTCGGTCTTGCTTGATGTCGACGAAGACCGCCCGCTCGCAGAGCCGGATGAACAACCCGTGGGACGGCGCCTCATCGACCACATAGTCGCCGAGTACACCGTAGGTTGATGGCGTCTCCTCCATGGATTCGCCTTTCGAGAGCATGCGCTTGTGGATGCCGAGTACATCGACAGCGAAGAAGAAGATGGCCAATAGCAGAAGCGGCGCCCACAGGAACGTCTTGGTCCACACAAGCGCGAGCACCGCTAGCACCAGTAGGCTGGCGCTCCTCGGCACCGCGCGCCAAAGCGGCTTCAATTGCATCAGCACTCCTGATTGAAGTTCGGTCGAGCCTCGTCGACGGCGAACGCAGCCTGCTGACGTGCTGTCGGCGTGTCGAATAGATGAGCCGCTCGCCGCTTCCGAGCGCCAGTCGAATCGAACGCAGCGCGGCAGACCTGACCGCGACCGAACCCGACGCTACTCCGCGTCATTTGATGCTTCGTCCCTTCTGGCAGCGCGGACGACACGAACGATTTCGACGAATCCCATGTGCAGCCCCATGAGGAAGAATGGCGTGAAGGCAACCAAGAAAATCGAATGCAATTGGCTATCGCTTAGATGAGGCTTAGCGAAGATAGCGACCTGCTTTACTGAGAAAGCACATACGCATCCGACCATCGCGCCGACGGTCAAGGAGCTAGCGACGACGAGGGTAACGTACTTCCACAAAGCGCTGCTCATTCCGTTGGTCGTCATTCCGTGTCTCCGCAGGCCTACACGCCGATCTGCTCGATCGCATCCTCACTGCCCATTCGCGCGGCTCGTTCGAGCCAGAACCGATGCATGCGGACGTTTCCCCTGCCGCGATAACGGATCGTGAGATTCCAGGCGGCCTCAGGCGATCCGCGTTCTGCGGCCTTCCGATACCAGAACCTGGCTCCATCGAAGTCCGGCGCGGCGCTCCGGGTTCCCGCAGCGAGGATGTTTCCCAGGTTCACCTGCGCCTCGACGCTTCCCAACCTTGCAGCCTTCAGGAACAGGCGTGCCGCCCTGGCGATGTGCCCGTCCTCATACGCATGGCAGCCCGCCTCCAATGTCGCCCTGGCGACGTCCTTCTGGTTCGATAGCTGCTTGCTCGCGTTCATGGCCGAGGACGGAGGCGGTTGAGAAGGGACGGAGAGTGGAGCGCCGAGGAAGGACGGAGGGTGAGCAGTCGCGGTGAGGTGAGGCGCGATTCAACCATTCCCCTTCTTGTCGCATTGTCGCTTGATGCTGGCCTCATCTACCGACCATCCGCCCAGGTCGACGACGTCGCTCGGCACGCCGAACCCAGGCGGATAGCTGTACTCCCAAGTCAAATCAGCGGTGCGGCCGGCAAACACACCGCCGATGTCACCGAACATCTCCGAGAATCTCACGTATCGCGTGACCTTTTCCTTTGCATCCACCTAGACCTTTGCTCGACCCGGCCGGATGCCACGGCTCTTCCTGCTTGCAGCTCCCGCGGACAAGGTGTCTTCCGAGCCTTTGAAATCGAGCCGCAAGTTCATCCCTTTGCCGGCGTAGTTCCACGGCGCAAAGGAATCGGGAATAGCGACACGGTGATCCGTCAGATTCGCGATTGCAAACTCGACGGCCGGATGACCCTCGAAGCACGCAAGGTACACGGAAACGTCGAGCTGACGGCCTTCGGAGGCCATCAGGCCGGCGTCAAGCAGCTTTGCGAACACCATCAGAGATATGCTGGTCATTTGCTGGGCTTCTCGTTCATAGGGGAAGACTCGGGCAAGGGCGAGCCGGAGACTACGGCTCCCGATCGTCCGGCCCTGGCTCACCTACGCTCGATAGCTGGAGCGTATCCAAGGCAATCCGCCACATCTTCTCGAATTCATCAGCAGTGATTTCGACGGGATCGAACGCCGGATCTTCCGCGACTTCGGCCGGCGGGGGAAAGGGCACGAGCCCCAATCCCGTCGAAGGCGTTTCCGCCCGTTTGCTCGCATAGCCGAACGAGCCGTCCGGAAAGACTTCAACCTTGCGAACTTCCCGTCGATGCTCGTCGAGCTCGGAATAGATCGTCACGGGCTCGGTGGGGAATGAATGGCGCCATTCCACTCTGACGTATGTCATCGACGGCACATGCGGCATCGGCGCCTCACCAGGGCTGCAAAGCCCTCGCTCGTAGCGTTGATCAATGTACTCGTGTAGACAGCCCGTCGTGCTGACGGTTCATATGAGCCCCACTTCGGCATGACATTGGCACGTGGCATGGTTGCGCGCGCTGCGCGCGTGAGTCGGCACTCGCGGTCGAGTATAGCCAGCCTCGCCGTCAGTGCGGTACGTGACGCGAACGGCCACGAAGCATGCGCCCGCGGCCGTGGCCGATGATCAAGCCTGTCGAGCGCGACGGTGTTACGTCGCACTCCGACGTTTCGCTCGACGAGCCCACCGCGCAGCGCATTTCAATGCCCCGCGTCTGCATCCTTGACGCGCGTCAGCTCCGCCTTGAACGCGGTCGCCCACGTATGGCCGCCATCCTGCGAATAGGCTATCTCGAAGCGATGCGCGTCGGCGGTGATGTCGGACCAGACGCCGCGCACTAGCACGGTGCGACCCTTGTGGACCGTCGTGCCGAACAGTTCGCCGCGGCCGTCCTTGAAGCTGCCGATGGTCGGTGCCTCCACGGTGCCGCCGTCGCTGTCGATGTAGGTCTGGCTCCACTGCCCGCTCTTGGCGTTGTAGACGAACAGGGTCGCGCCTTCCCAGTGTCCTTGCGGGCCGTCCGCTTCGATTTCCTCGAGCCATGCGCGACCGTTCCAGATCGGCCGCGCGGTCTTCGTGCCGTCGAACGTCACGGTGTGCGTGCCGCCGTCGAACGGGTCGAGCACTTGCGTCGCGTGCGTGTGCCAGACGCCGCGGGCGAAGTCGAAATCGTGCGCGCCGTCGCGTGGCGTCGCGGCCGTCGCGATCGAGGACGCCCCTGCCACGACACCTGCCATCGCCACGCCACGCAACCATTGCCTGAACATCGTCATACCCTCCACGTTGCCGGAACCATGGCGGGACTCTAGGCAACGCGGCACGCCGCAACGGGGCCAATCGGCAGGAATCTGCGTGGTCCACCCTGGCGCGACGGGCGCGCCGCTCCGGAGCGGCCTCGCACGCGCGGCACCTCCGCGAAGTGACCCGCGACTTTTCCGGAAGGTGGTCCTTCGCGTCGCGCGCGCGATCGCAACAATGACCTTCGATGCGTCGTTCCTGGCGCACGTTCACATCAACCCATCCAGGTATCCATCGATGATCCTTCCTGCGAACGCACGCACGTCACTCGCCGTGTCGACGGCCATATTCCTTGCGGCCGCCGCGCCGTCGCGCGCCGCGGAGCATGACGGCCAGCATGACTTCGACTTCAACTTCGGCACGTGGAAGACGCACGTTTCGCGCCTCGTGCATCCGCTGGCGGATTCGAAGACGTGGACCGAGTACGACGGCACGTCGGTCGTCCGCACGGTGTGGAACGGGCGCGCGAGCCTGTTCGAACTCGACGTGCAAGGCCCGGCCGGCCACATCGAAGGCGTCGGCCTCCGCCTCTACAACCCGCAGTCGCACCAGTGGAACCTCAACTGGACGAACAGCAGCGTGGGCATGCTCGACGGCGCGATGATCGGCGAGTTCAAGGACGGGCGCGGGCTGTTCTACAGCGCGGAGAACTTCGAAGGGCGGAACATCCTCGTGCGCAACGGCTTCTCCGACATCACGCCGGATTCGTCGCGCTTCGAGCAGGCGTTCTCCGCGGACGGCGGCAAGACGTGGGAGACCAACTGGATCATGACGCAGACGCGGCAGAAGTGACCCGCGCGGGCGTTGCTAGCGCGCGCGCAGCACGCGACGCAACGCGTGCAGGCCCTGCTCGATGCCGTCGAGGTCGACCGCGCCGTAGCCGAACACGAGGCCTTCGGACGCGGGCGCGCCGAAGAAGTAGCGCTCGAACGCGTGCAGGTGCACGTTCGATTCGAGCAGGTGCGCGGTCACCCGCTCCAGCGGGCCGGACCGCGTCGAGAACGCCGCGACGTGCATGCCGTAGTGCGATGCGATCGGCGACAGCTCGTCCGCGAAGTCCGCGCGGAGGATTTCGCGCAGGCGGTCGCGTCGCTGGCGATGCACGTCGCGCAGCTTGCGCACGTGCTGCGTCAGGTGCCCCTCGGCGATGAAGCGGGCCACGGCCATCTGCGTGAGCGTCGGGCAATGCCAGTCGAGGCCGTTCTTCGCCAGGGTCAGCGCGGGCATCGCCCACGCGGGCGCGACGACGAAGCCGAGGCGCAGCGCGGGGAACATGCACTTGGAGAAGGTGCCGACGTAGAACACGTCGTCGGCGGTCGCGGCCGAATGCAGCGCCTGCAGCGGCGAGCCGTCATGGCGGAACTCGCCGTCGTAGTCGTCCTCGACGACGACGGCGCCGCGCGTGCGCGCGAACGCGAGCAGCGCCGCGCGCCGCTGCGCGGACAGCGACACGCCCAGCGGGAACTGGTGCGACGGGCAGACGCAGACGATGCGCGCGTCGTCCGGCAACGCGTCGACGACGAGGCCTTGCGAGTCCACCGGTATCGGCACGATGTTCGCGCCCGCGGCGAGCCACGCCGCGCGCATCGGCGGGTAGCCGGGATCCTCGATCGCGACGGTCGTCTCGCCCGGCGTCACGAGCACGCGCGCGAGCAGGTCGAACGCCTGTTGCGCGCCGGCGGTCACGAGCACATCGTCGGGCTCGCAGGCGACCGCGCGCGACACGCCGATGTGCGTCGCGATCGCTGCGCGCAGCGGATAGTGACCCTGGTTGCCCTGCGGGCTCTTGAACGCGGGCGGCTTCGATTCCATCCGCCGCAGTTGCGCGGCGCTGACGCGGCGGAACACGTCGAACGGGAACAGGCGCGGATCGACCAGCGCGGGGCGGAAGTCGATCGATGCGCTCGCGCGCGGCGCAGGCGTCCGCCGACGGTCGTTCCAGAAGTCGAGTGCGCGCGACAGCTCGGGTCGCGACCATAGCGGATTCAGGCGCGGATCGGGCGTTCGCCGTGACGGCGCGCGTTCGCGCGGCGGCCTCTTCCGCTTCGGCAACACGTACGTGCCGGAACCGCGCCGCGATTCGACCAGGCCTTCGAGCGCGAGCTTCGCGTACGCGCGCGCAGCGGTGTTGCGCGACACGCCGAAGAACAGCGCCGACTGCCGCTCCACCGGAAGCTTCGCCGCGGCGACCAGCCGGCCGTCGAGGATCGCCGCGCGCAACTGCGCGTAGATGGATTCCGCCGACTGGCGGCTTCCCTTCGGCGGTGGGGTGAGGACGATTTCGAACAGGTTGCCCACGCGCTGCACGGTGCCGGCGACGATCGCCTCGATCGGGCGCCATGTTCGGATGCACGCGGTGGCAAGTCCATAGCCCGGTACCGCTTCAGGCTCCCGCGTGCGTTTGCGCTGGGCGCGTCGCCGGTCGCACGAGCAGCACGAAGGCTGCGACGTGCGTGATCGCGAGCAGCGGCACGTAGAGGATCGGAATGACGTACGCCGCGCCGAGCTCACCGGCGACCGCGGGCAGATCGGCATGAACTGCGTGGAAGTAGTCGACGAGGAGATCGACCGTGCCCACGACGTTGAAGGCGACGACGAGCGGCAGGAACACCGCGCGCGCCCGGAAGGCGAGCAGCGCCAGAAGAGCCAGCACGCCGGTCGCGAGATCGCCGTACGCCGCGAACGACGTGAAGTGCGCCGGCAGGCCCATGCCGACGACACCCGGAACGATGAACACGAGTCCGAAGAAGCGGAAGCTGTGCAGGGTCGCGATCACGCGTTGTGCATCTACGGGATCGATCGACCGCAGCCATGGCCAGAGGTAGGTGCGAAAACAGAGGAACCAGGCGACGTAGCCCAGGACGAGATGGAGACTGAAGATGTTGGCCGGGGACATGGTCGACTCCCGTGAGTGGCGCTGCCGCAGTCGACGGCGCCCTGGATGCGCATGGCTTGCAAGCCTGTCCGGGCGCATCCGAACCGGTCTGGTACCGACCGGTACCAGCGGAATCATGCTACGGTACCGCCCGGTACCAGCGCAAGGAAAGTTTTCGTGAAGACGCCGACGGAAGTCGTGCCCGACCCGCCCTCCGCGCGCGAGCGCGTCCTGCGCGCGGCAATGGAGACGTTCATGGAACTCGGCTACGCCGAGGCGAGCACGTTGAAGATCGCCACGCGGGCGCGCGTGTCCAAGCGCGAGCTCTACGCCCTGTTCGACAACAAGCAGGCGATGCTCGCCGCCTGCATCGCCGACCGCGCGGGACGCGTGCCGCTGCCCGCGCGGCTGCCGCCGCCGAGCAGTCGCGAGGAATTCGTGGCGATGCTGTCGACGCTCGGCGCGACGATCCTGCGCGAAGTCGGCGACCCCGGCGTGATGGCCGTGTTCCGCCTCGCGATCACCGAATCGCAGCGCGCACCCGAAGTCGCTTCGACGCTCGAGACCGCGCGCCAGCTCGTCCGCAAGGCTGTGCGCGACCTCGTCGCGCAAGGCCAAGCCGCCGGCGTGCTCGCCGCCGGCGACGCCAGCGAGATGGCCGCGTGCTACCTCGCGCTGCTCTGGGGCGACCTGATGGTGAGCCTGCTGCTGCGCGCGCGCGAGGCGCCGCGGGCGAAGGAGATCGATCGGCGGGTTGGAATCGCCGTGCGCGATTTCCTTCGACTCTGTTCGGAGGAGGAGCAGCCGGTGTCGCGGCGTCGCCGGGCGGTCACGGCGGGCTGAGGCTGGATCACGACCGGTCATTGTCGCTTGTTCCTTGATCGCTGCGATCAAGCCCCACTCCCTCCGACGCTCCGTTCTCCTCGATGGCGAGGCGGGAGGCGAACCTGGAAACGGCTTCGGCGCATGCCTCCGGCGCCGCTTGCAGCAGCAAGTGAGGGCCGGAAATTTCCTCGCCTTCGGCTCGAGGGATCGATGCGACGATGCGAGCGCCCGCAGCCGCGGAGAGCAATCGGTCCCCGCTCGCCCGGAGATACAGCACCGGCATCGAGATCGCGCCCAGGCGCGATGACGCATCGACCCTCAGGGCGTTCGCCGCCCTGGAGCGAAGCACCGCAGGCTCGACCGATCGAAGGGAACGTTGCAACGCCGATTGCAGTCGCGGCGTAGCCCAACGACCAAGAAGCCACCACGACAGCAGCGCCCGCGGCAGCATCCGAACCGGCGCAAGACGCGCAAGCGATGCGAGGGGCGACAGCCAAGGCAAAGGACTTCGGGAGAACGTCGTCGAGAGAACCAGGCCGATCAGACCGGGTGGGCGGCTCGCTGCGATCGCAAGTGCAATGGGGCCGGAGAATGACTGCCCGAGAAGGATGTAGGGCTCGTTCGGCAAGAGGTCTCGAACAAACGCCTCAAGCTCGCCGTAGTCGAGGATTCGATCCGGCGGATATGAAATCGCGACGACGGATTCGAACCTCGATCGCGCGACCTCGACGAACGCGTCCGACGGGACCGCCGATCCATCCAGACCGGGAAGGACCACGAGTGCAGCCCCGTATCGGCGAGCCGGTGGCGCGGAAGCGGCGCTCGACCTCACGCCGACAACGCCTTGCCATCAAGGACGAAAGAGTCGGTGGGCGCAAACCACGAGCCCATGAATGAGTCTGGACGACGATGCATTCACGTTTCGCTCCGTTCAGGGCCCGGCGCAGGCGGCGCGCGCCGCGAGCTCCACCGCTCGAAGGCTGCTGCGACGGCGGTCGAAAACAGGACGCCGACTACGATGATCGCGAAGATCCCATGGGACGTCGCGATCAAGCTTCCGATCGCGCTGTCCGGATAGACGACCCCCGCAATGAGCGCGGCGAGCATCACAAGGACGAGGCCGATGGCCTGGATCACTTGACCGGTGGTGGCGGGCTGCTGGCTCATCGCGCCGTGCGCCGACTCATCGACGAGGAACGGCCATCCTACGCCAACATCGGCATGCGTCGCGCACAAGCGGACGATGCCCGGCAGGCGCTATCCATCGGAGCACACCGGACGGACTTGTCACCGTCTCCTGTAGGCATCCAGATGCTCGCCCCCCGCGATCTGCTGGCGCGACCAGCGCTGCCCGGGCGCCTTGCCGCCGCCCGCGAAGATCGGCAGGGAGAACACCATCATCACGTGGTCCCAGTTGGGGACGTACTTGGGGCATTCCTTCTTGAGGCGCGCGCGTTCCTTCTGCAGGTCCTTGTCGAGCGTGGAGCCGACCGACGAGTTGGTGCTGGAGTCGAGCAGTTCGTAGTTGTCGAACTGGTCGAGCGCCTCGTTGCCGAGCAGGCCGCCGAGTTGCAGCTCGATGATGTGGTCGACGTCCATCTGCTTCTTCGAACCGTCGGGTGCCCAATCGGGCTTCAGCACGCGCTTGCGCTGCCTGGCGATGCAGTCCTTGTCCTTGCCGCATTTCGCGTCCTTCGTGAGCATGTCCATGCCGCGCTGGAACACGCTCTTCGTCATGAGCCCGGTGTCGGGGTCCATCGCCTTCAGCCATTTGTTGACCTGGTCGGACTCGCGTTCGTAGGCGGTGGTGCGCAGGCGGTTGATGATCTCCGTGGGGTACGCGGCGAGGCGCGAGCCGAGCACGTCGGACCGGTAACGACCGTAGTGCGGTCGCTTGGCTTCCGGCAGCGTGAGGTGCGGTTCGCACGGGTTGCGACCCTTGCGGCGCTGGTCGGTGTCGACCTGGAAATCGGCGTCGACGGCGATCTTCGGCTGGGGCTTCGGATCGGCGGCGGTCTTCGGCTTGCGGCCGAGGCGACGGTTGCGTTTCTCGATGCCGCGCTTGAATGCTTCGATGCGCTTGCTGCCGTCCGGGTCGAGGCCTTGCATGTCGAGGTAGCCGGGATTGGAGCCGATGAACGATACCGGCGTGCCCTGGTTCGGCTTGCGCCCGAGATCGCCGAACACGAATTTCAGGTAGGCGCTCGCGGCGTCGTCGCGGTCGATGTGCTCGACCGTCCACTCGATCGCATCGAGCACGTGGAAGATGCGTGGCCGGTACTCGACCACGTTGTAGTCCGCATCCGCGGAGCGTTGCGTCGGCCCGGTCGTGATGAAGCCCGGTGGATCGCCGCCGGACTCGAGCACGACGATGACGTCGGCTTCGAGCCGGGCGAGGCGGCTCCAGGCCTGCATCTGCTTGTCGCGGTAGTCGAACGCGGCCGCCCAGTTGGTGTGCGCGCCGCGGTCGTGGAACGCGACCGGCGGCGCGTTCGGCATCACGCCGGCTTCGCGTTCGCGGTTGAACGCTTCCTGCTCGGCCGCACTCGGCATCTGCGGCAACGAGTCGATCTCGAGTTCGATCATCGGTTCGGCTTCCTCGGCGTCGCGCGCGATGACGCCGTCGGCGGCGGCCGCGCCGCCCTGCTGCACGACGTGGGTGAGTTCGTGCGCGAGCAGGCGCCGCCCGCCTGGGGTCGCCGGCGCGAACTGGCCCGCGCCGAACACGATGTGGCTGCCGAACGTATACGCGCGCGCGTTGACGCCGCGCGCCGCGAGCGCGGCTTCGCCGTCGGCATGCACGCGCACGTCGCTGAAATCGTGGCCGAGGCGCGGTTCGTAGAACGCGCGCAGGGCGGGCGACAGCGGCGAGCCGCCGCTGCTCGCGGTGCGAGCGGCCGCGGGCGTATCGAGCGCAGCCGCGGGCGCGTGTGCCGCGGGCTTGCGCTGGATCGCGGGCTTGCCTTCGTCTTCGCACGCGGCGCACTTGCGCTGCACGCCGGTGCCCGCGCGCGCGATCGGCTCGGGTGCGGCGTCGCGCATGATGCGATCGGCTACCGCATCGGCTTCGCGCTCGGCTGCGTCGGCGGGATGGCTGACCGCGGGCTTGCGTTGCGCGCGTGCGGGGACCGCCGCAAGGTCGAAGCCGGGCGCGGTGGATGCCGAAGCCGCAGCGGGGGGCCTGTCGTGCGCGCGCGCCGGCGACGACGTGCCGGGCGTCGGGGAACGGGCCTTGTCGACGGCTGTGAACACGAGGCACCTCCATGGCTGGGTCTGCACCGCATCGCGTCGGCGCGAAGGCGGGTGCGACGCTACGGAGAACGCCATCGGGAGTGCAATCAGGACGAGCGCGCGGCCTCAGCCCGCGAAGACGCTGGCCGCGAGGATGTCGTCGCCGTGCACGAGCACGAAGCGATCGCCGATCCATCCGCCGGCCTCGACGCGGCCGACGGGTTGCGGCAACTCGAACGCGCGCTGCGCGATGAAGACGCGCGCGGATGCCCCGTCCGCGGGAACGATGCCGTGCACGGCGGGCTTCGCGGGCCAGCGCGTGCCGACGAACACGGCGTGGCCGCCGTCGAACGCGCCCAGGCGATCGATCTTCGTTGCGGCCACGGTCCGCGCGGGTCCGAGCGGCGTGAGCTTCGCATCGAAGCGCGAGACGACGAGGTGCGCGTCATCGCATCCGGCGAGCGCGATGCCATCGCCGTCGCGCGCCAAGGCGATCGGCCCGTTGCAAGCGTCGCTGACCTCGCGCTGCGCGACGACCGCGCCGCCGACGATGCGCAGGAGCGTCGCGCGCGGCGGCATGCCGGCGAGGCGCGCGACGACGAGCCCGTCGTCGATCGCCGTCGCGGCGAGCCGCAGCGTCGTATCGGCGAGCGGCATGCGCTGCACCGGCGTCGCACCGTCCGCGTCGACGTCGCACCACGCGAGCACGCTGGCGTCACCGCGCTCCTCCTCCCACGCGACCGTTGCGCGATCGCCGTACGCGCGCACGATCGGCGCGTGCAGCAGTGGCGACGCGGCGTCGAGCGCGTGGCGCCAGCGCTCGCGGCCGTCCGCATCGAGCGCGGCGACGACGAGGCGGCCGTCGTCGACGTCGCCGACGAGCACGAGACCGTCGCCGGTCGCGGCGGCATCGACGACCGCGAACGCGACATCGTGCGAGTACGCGCTCGCGCGACCCGAAGCGTCGATCGACGCATGCGTGCTGCGCGCGCCGTCGACGACGAACAAGTGCAGCCGGCCGTCGAACGCCGCCGCGCAGGTGCCGTCGCCGCCACCGAACGGCAGCTCGACCGTCGCGAGCAGCGCTTCGCTGCTCATCCTGCGTCTCCTGTCGGCGTGCGATGCGTGCCCATGGTCAGAGGCGCTCCGGCGTCTTGCTGCGATCGAACGCGAACAGCGCGTACGCGTTCGCCTTCGCCGCGCTCGCATCCTTGCTCGCGCGCACCATCGCCTCGATGAGCAGGCGCGCGCGCGCCTGCGGCGACGACTTCGCCCAGAAGTCGTCGCCGACGTCGACGTTCGGCTGCACGACGGCCTTGCCGCCGGGCACGTCCGGTTTCGACGTGCCCCAAGCCGTGTCCTTCGCCGGCGCCGCCTTGGCGAACGCGACCGGCTGGTTGAAGGTGTTGATACCGAAGCGCTCGAAGTGATCCTCGAGCGCGGCGACCTTGGTCTGGTCGGCGAAGGTCGGCTTGAGCGCGGCGTCGGTGAGGCCGAAATGCGTGTGCAGCGAGCCCTGCACTTCCTTGAGGTTCGGCCCGTTGAGCGTCTTCGAACCGGCGATCGCGTCCTGGATGCCGCCGTAGAGGAACTGCAGGTCCTGGTAGGCCCAGATGCACCACTTCTCCGCGAGTGCGGCGGCTTCGCCGATCGTGTCCTTGTCGTCGACGTCGACGCCGCCGATCTTGTGCTTGCCGAGTCCGCTGAATGTGTCCTTGGGCACGTCGTCGGCGAACTTGCCGATCGAGGTGAGGTCGCGCACGAGCGTGGTGTAGCTGTCGGTGTTCTTGAACGCGTGCGTCTCGTCGAGGAAGTTGATGATGCGATCGCTCGCGTAGCCGAGGTCTTGGCTCTGGATCGTCGGCACGCCGTGCGTCGCCTCGTGCATGACGAGGCCGGCCTGCGCCTGCGGGTCGCGACCGTCGAAGCCTGCGCACAACACGATCTTCGTGCGGTTCGGGTCCCAGTAGGCGGGGTTGGCGCAATCGGGGTCGCACTCGTTGTGGCATTCGGTGATCGCGGGCAGGTTCTTGAGGAACGCGTCGATCTCGCCGAGCTTGGTGCGCACCTTGTCCGCGTTGGACGGCTTCGCGAAATGCGTCTTGACGACGGCGAGCGTGGCCGCGTCCGGCGTGCCCTTGGCGACGTCCTTCTTGAGCTTGTCGCGCGACTTGGCGATCGCGTCGCGCGCGGCCTTCACCGCGGCGCGGAACGGCGCGCTGCGCTTGACGCCCTTGCACGACACCGCCATGTCCGCCAGCTTCGGCGACACCGGGCACTTGCTCTTCGTCGCCTTCTTGCCTTTCGGCACGATCTCGACGATGCGCGCGTTGGCGTAGTCGAGCTGCGCGGTCACGCCGACCACGGTGACGTGGATGGTCGCCGCCGGATGGCCGAGCGCGACGAGCGCAGCCTTCGCCGCAGTCGCGCGCTTGCCCGCGGTGCCCGCCGCCTCCTCCTCGCTCTGGTGCGCGTTGAGCGTGACCTCGTCGCTCTTGAACGGCGCGAGCTTCTTGTCCTCGTCGCTGTCGATCGTGTCGCTGTTCTTGTCGAAGTGGATGCGCGTCGTGTGCCCGGCCGCGCTGCCGGGCTTGCCGACGATGTCGAAGTCGCTGCCGGCCGCGGTACTCGGCGCGGGCGGCGCGCGCTGCACGGTACCGGCCGCGGTAGTCGTGGTCGCGCGGCGCGTGCCGCCCTGCTGCACGACGTGGGTGAGTTCGTGCGCGAGCAGGTGGCGGCCCGAACTCGTCGCCGGCGCGTACTGGCCCGCGCCGAACACGATGTCGCGGCCGAGCGTGTAGGCGCGCGCCTGCACGCCGCGCGCGGCCTGCGCCGCGTCGCCGTCGGTGTGCACGCGCACCTGGCTGAAGTCATGGCCGAATCGCGGTTCGAAGTACGCGCGCAGGTCGTGCGACAGCGGTCGACCGCCGTGCCGCGCCGCATGCGCGGCGACATCGGTATCGAGCGTCGCATCGTTGGCCGTCGGCGCATCGTGCTTGGCGTGCAGCTTCTTCTTCTCGTCGTCCTCGCAGGCAGCGCACTTCCGCTGCACCGCCGGCGGCGTCACGCCGATCGCCTGCGGATCGGCCATGCGCAGCACGCGGTCGGCGACCGCGTCGGCTTCGCGCTCGAAGGCGTCGCCGGGCGTGCTGATCGCGGGCTTGCGCTGCATCGGCGCGGCGCGCGCGGGCACGCGCGCAAGATCGAACCCGTGCGCGGTCGCCGTCGTCGGCGCGCCGGGCAGGCGCGGTCGCGTCGCCGCATCGCGCGCGGCCGGTTCCGCCGCGGCCGCTGTGGCGCTGCTCGATCGTGCGCTCGCGTGCATGCTCACGGCTCCAGCGCTTCGTTCGCACGCGCGATGCGACGGGCCCAGTAGCGCACACGCGCATTGCTGCTGTCGCAATAGGCTCGTGCTCGTTCGCGCGCTGCCGCCGGATCGATGTGCGCAGCGAGACGCAGGGCCCAGATGAGGTAGCCGTCTTCGGCCTCGAGCGCGTCGAGCAATGCGCGATCGACCTCCCCGGCGAGCGTGCCGAGCTCGCGCTCGACCATCGCGTGGTCGGGTACGGCCGCCGGCGCGGTGCGCTCGGCCAGCGTGTGTTCGACCTGCTCGTGCCAGGCGATCGCGTCGAGGCGCCGGGTCAGCTCGTCGAGGCGCATGTCAGTGTCCGGTCATGCCGATGCGCGCTTCCTCGCGCGCCTTCGGATCTTCGGTGGCGGATGCCGCGGCCTTCACCGCGACCGGCGGATCGACTTCCTTGCAGTGGTCCTGCGCGTCGTACTGCTTGAGCGTGGTCTTCGCCGCGTTGAGCACGCCGAGCGCGCGATCGTGGTTCCACACGACCTGCTGCGGCAACGCCGTGCCTTCGGCGTACGGATCGAAGGCGGAGCGCGCCGGCACGCTCGAACCCGGCAGGCCTTCGACGCCCTTGTACATCGGCCCTTCGATGAGGTCGAAGCCCTGGTCCGGCGGCGGATCGACGCGCGGGTGGCGCCACGCCATATGCGCGGTGTCGTAGCCCGGCTTCGCCTCGCGCCCGCGCCCGGTGCCGCTGACGAAGTCGAGCCAATCCTTCTGCCGCGCGGCGTAGTCGGCCTGCTTGGTCGAGGTGAGGCCGAACGTCTTGCGACTGCTGAACAGCTTCTTGTACGCATCGGCCTCGACGTCGAAGCGGATCACGCCCGCATAGCGCACCTTCGGCGTCAGCTTCTGGCACAGGCGGCAACCTTCCCAGCGCGCGCGTTCGGACGCCTTGCCCATGTCCGCGTCGTGATGGGTGTAGAAGCCCTGGCCGAAGTCGCCGCCGCCGAGCGGCTTGACGTTGCCGGGAATCGTCTGCGCGATCGCCCAGGTGGTACCGTGGAAGAACGGCAGCGGCGGAAGTCCCTGCGGCGGCGACACGCCCGGTGCGGGCGCCGGCGTCGGCGCGGGAGGTTTCGGATCGCGACAACGCGGATCGTCGAACGTCTTCGGCTTCGCACGAGGCTTCGACGCCAGGTCGAAGCACATGCCCTTCAACGGCCACGGCGCGAGCGCGAGGCAGGCGAGCAGCGCATCGTCCGACTCGAGCGGCGGCTCCTGCGCCGCCTGGCGCTGCACGGCCGATGGCGCGCGCGCGATCGACGGTGCCGCACGTGCGTGCGGGTGCAAGCTCGCAGCACCCTGCTGCACGACGTGGGTCAACTCGTGCGCGAGCAGGTGCCGGCCCGCGTGCGTCGACGGCGCGTACTCGCCGCGACCGAACACGATGTCGCTGCCGTAGGTGTACGCGCGTGCCTGCACCGCGCGCGTCGCGCTGTCGTCGGTGTGCACGCGCACGCGGCTGAAGTCGCGGCCGAAGCGCGGCTCGAAGTACGCACGCACCTCCGATGCGAGCGGTTCGCCGCCGTGCGCTGCGGCGTGCGCGGCGGCCGTCGTGTCGAGCGCGGCATCGCCGCCCGCCGCGCGACGCTGCATGCGCTTGCGCGCGTCGTCCTCGCAGGCGGCGCACGTGCGTTGCACGGTTGGTGACGTCGCGCCTGACACGGGCGCATCGGCCATGCGCAGCACGCGATCGGCGACCGCATCGGCTTCGCGCTCGAAGGCGTCGCCGGGCGTGCTGATCGACGGCTTGCGCTGGATCGGCGGCGGCACGCACGCGGATGCGACCGGCGCGTTCGGCTTGTGCGCATGCGCGTGCATCGTCATGGCCAGGCCGTGTCGGACAGCAGCTTGTGGCATTCGTTGGTGCCCTTGCCGCCGGCCTTGAGCGCCTTCACCACGGCGGGGAACTCGGGATCGACGTGCACGGGCGTCGCTGGCGGCGCCTTGCCGACCGGACTGACCAGGCCGGCCGGCCTGAACGCCATGCGCAGGTCGACGATCGGGCTCGCACCGCTGCCGCCGTCGGTGGATGGTTGCACGCGGTCGAGTGTTTCCTCCGGCCCCTTCGGCGTCGTCTTCACCTTCGTCGTGAGTGCCTTCACGCCCGTCTTGAGTTCCGCCTGCACCTTGCTCGCGCGCGATCCGCTCACGCTCGGCTTCTTGTCCTTGGCATCGCGCAAGCCGACCGCGTCGACGAACAGGTTCGCGTTGCCGTTCATGAAATCCACCGCGGCCTTGATCTGCGCCGCGAACGGCGCCGGATCGTCGGCGTCGGCACCGAACGGACCGATCGAGAACACGCGCAGTGATTCGCCGCGATGCGAGCCGCCGCCGGCGAGTCCGCGATCGCCGGGGAAACCCACTTCCTTGCCGAGCGCATCCTGCACGCGCACGGTCGGATCGTGCACGTCGCTGAATGCGCGATCGGGCGTCGAGGCGAGGCTCGACGGGTGCGCCTTGATCTGCATGAGCGCCGCGTGTCCGCACAGCTCGTGGCCGAACGCTTCCTCCGGCGCTTGCGCCTTCACGGTCTGGGTCGGTCCCGAGGTCCAGTAGCGCAGGTCCGGCGCGGCCGCGCCCGACGTCGGCGTCATGCGCACTTCGCGTTTGGCCGAATCGGTGGTCGGCGCTTCGTTGATCGACACGACCACGCGCCAGGTATCCGGCGCGGCGGTCAGCGTGCACAGGCAGCAGCAGCCGAGCTTCTGCTTGCCCTTGGCGATCGCGCCGAACTTGAAGCTCGCGCAATCGCTGCCCTTCTTCGGCGTGACGAGGCCGCCCTTGGCGACCTCGAAGTCGGGACAGAGCTTGCCGATCAGCGCGTCGATCGTCGCCGACGCGGTCTTCGGGTCGTCCGACGCCTTCTCGTCGACGAGCAGCTTGCGCTGCAGGCTCGCGCCGCGCGAACCCTGCTGCACGACGTGCGCGAGTTCGTGCGCGATCAGGTGCCGCCCGGCCGTGCTCGAAGGCGCGTAGCGGCCGCCGCCGAACACGATGTGATGGCCGAACGTGTAGGCCTGCGCGCCGACGTCGCGCGCCGCATGCGCGGCTTCCGCGTCCGTGTGCACGCGCACGTGGCTGAAATCGTGGCCGAAGCGCGGTTCGTAGTAGCCGCGCAACGCGTCCGGCAAGGGTGCGCCGCCGCGGCTCGCGACGCGCGCGGCCGTCGCGGTGTCCGCATCGGCGGACGCCGGCGCGGCGGACTCGCGGCGCGCGTGGATCCTGCGCTCGTCGTCCTGGCAGGCGGTGCACTTGCGCTGCAGCGGCGGCGCGGATGCGGGCGTCATCGCCGGCGCGTCGGCCATGCGCATCACGCGGTCGGCGGCGACGTCGGCTTCGCGCTCGAGTGCGTCGCCGGGTTCGCTCAACGCGGGCTTGCGTTGCACCGACACCGACGCGGGCACGATGCTGAGATCGAATCCACGCGTCGACGGCGAGGCGATCGTCGCGTGCGCGTGCGACGCCGCACGCGCGCGAGCGGCGCAGGCGAGCGATGAATCCACCGATCGCTTCGTCTCGCCGGCCGCCGTGCGCTGCGCGTGCATGCGTCGCTAGCCGTGGCCGTGCGGGGACTTCGACGGCGCCTTCTTCACGGGCGCCTTCTTCACCGGCGCCTTCTTCACCGGTGCGGTCTTCGTGGGCGGCTTCGCCGGCGACGCGACCGCATCGACGACGGGATCGAACGCGACCGCGTGCTCGAGGCAGATCGGCACGTGACGGCAGCAGCATTCGCGCCACAGGCCTTCCGCATCCGCGCCGCCGAGCACGGCGACGTGATGCAGGCCACTCGCGCGACGTGCGACGCCGGGCAGGTCCGGGTCCGGCGCGGCCGGGTCGGTCGGCCAGTCGATCGAGCCGTTGCCGGCAACGCGCGCGGGAATCACCCAGTAGTCACCGGTCGCGTAGAAGCCGCCGGTCTCGAACGCGACCTGGATGCCGCACTCGAGGTCGATCGCCTTGCCTTCGACGACGTCGACGGCGCCGGCCACGCCGAGGTCCTCGCGCTGGTCCCAGCGGCGCAGGAACGGATGCTGGCTGCCCGACACGAGGTAGGGCTGCACGTTCTTCGGCACGCGCACGGTGACGGCGCGATGCACCGCGTCGACCGCCGTGACCTGCAGCAGCGCCCACGCGCGCTGGCCGAGCGTGTAGTCGTCGTCGACGAGTTCGACCCAATCGTCGTTGCGCAAGCCGAGGCGTTCGTCGCGACCGAGGTGCGCGAGTTCGATCGTCATCGACGCGCTGCCGTCCGCCGCCGCCTCGCCAGGCGTGCCTTGCGTGACGATCGGGAACAGCACCGAACCGTTCTCGCGCGACCACTTGAACGTCGCCGTGCCCGCGGCGCCGCCGGCATGGATCTCGACGCGATAGAGCTGGTTCTCGCAGCCGCGGTAGCGCGCGTCGGCGGCGATCACGCACGGATCCTCGTCGGACTCGGCCGGCTTGATCTGCGCACGCAGTTGCGGGCACGCGTAACGCGCGCGCGCGTCGAGGCACCAGCGCAGGCGCGCGCAACTGTCGTCCGATGCGGTCGGCGGATTGCCGCCGAGCTTGCCGAACGCCGCGTGCAGCCCGCCCTTGACGAGCTTGTCGATCTCGGCGCCGACCTTGCCGAGCTGCGCGGCCTCGGCCGACTGTGGATCGGCCGCGTCCGCGCGCGCCTTGATCGCGGCCTCGAGGTCGAGCAGCCATGCCTTCGCGCGCTCCTCGGTCCACGCGCGCACCTGCCACACGACCTGCGCGCGCGAGGCGGTGTCGATGCCGCCGAGCGCGCCGTCGAGCAGCGCCGGCTCCTCGACCGCGCTCAGGTGACGCTCCCACACGTCGAGCCAGAGCGCGTACGGCGCGTCGAGTTGCTCGAAGCCGGACTTCGCGCTGCCTGGATCGTGGTCGGGCGTCGGCGCGTACGGTTGCGCCGCGAGCGCGCACGGCCGGTCGTTCTCGCAGGCGATGCCGTCGACGTAGAAGCGCCCGTGCGACAGCCGCCAGGCCGGTGTCGGTACGGTCTTGTTCGGATTCTTCGGATCGCTGGTGTCGATGCGAAAGCCGTCGCCGGCGGCCCAGCACGGGCCCATGAGGTCGACCGTGAGGGCGCGCAACGCATGCAGCATGAGCGCGCCCTGCTCGTTCCAGTCCGCCTCGAGCAGCACGCGTCCCTGCTGCTGCAGCACCTGGCTGTAGTGCCGGGTGCGGTCGAATGTCACGCGCGCGAAATCGCCTTTCATGATCTGCTCCTAGCTCGCAAGGATGAGGCCGGCGCCCGCGCCGGCCGGACTGTATTCGACGAGCCGCGCGGCGAGGTTGGCGAGGCGCTGCGGTTCGTACAGGTCGTGGAACGCGCCCATCGCGCCTTCGTCCGACGCGCCTTTCGCGATCTCGTCGCAGCAGGCGTCGTCGAGGCGCGCGTAGTCGGGCGTGCCGTAGCGTTCGCTCATGAACGCGGGCGCGATCGCGCGCAGCACGGCGGCGCGTTTCGCCGCGTCGTGGCCGGCGGCTTCGAGCGCGAGGTCGGGCTGGCAATGGAAGCGGCGCGGCGTGCGCGAGCCGTACGGCGCCCAGCAGAAGCGCATGCAGCCTCGCTGGCGCCGCAACGTGCGCACGCGTCCGTCGAAGATCGAGTCCTCGGCTAGCGCGATCGCGTGGACTTGGGTTTCGCCGACGACCGTGCAGCGCACGATGCGTGCTTCGACGTGGGCGACCGCTTCTTCCGGCGCGCCGATCGCGACGCGCTCGCGACCGGTCGCATCGACGATGCTGTCGCAGAGGTTCAGCACGGGCGCCTCGCCGTGCGCGCCGACGATCGCGATCGGGCCGACGATGCTGTGCTCGATGCGCAGCGCCGCGCGCGAGCCGGAGAGCGTGATGCTCGGTTCGCCCGGTCGCCGCGGGTCGCAGTCGCAATGCAGCGACCAGCCGGGCACGAGCGTGCAGTGGCGGATCACGACCTCGCACAGGTCGTCGTCCGCGGCCACGCCGTCGCCCGTCGGCGGCGCGACTTCGATGCCGCGCCCGGCGACGAGCAGGCCGTCGAGGATCACGCGACTGCCGCGCCGCCCGGCGAGCGTGATGCCGTCGGCCTGGCTCGCGCGGTAGTCGAGCAGCCGCAGGATCGGTCGCGTGCGGTCGGCCGCGCGGATCTGGATCGCTTCGCCCGCTTCGAGTTGCATCTCGATGCGACCGTCGTAGATGCCGCTCGCGACGAGCTCGACGATCAACGCGCGCGGGCGCTGGCGGCGTCCCTCGTCCGCCGCATCGTCCGGCGACATGCCGGCGTCGAGCGCGCGTTGCACGGCCGCGGCGACCGCAGCGTCCTTCGCCTGCGTCCACGCCTGCAGCGCATCGTCGATGCTCGCGTGGTGCTGCGGCGACAGCGGCTTCGATGGCGCCGGGTCGTCGGGCTGTGCGGCGTGCACGTAGTAGCGCACCGCATCGTCGAGCAGCGGCGTGCAGCGCGCGTACTCGCCGCCGCCGAGGTCGGCGGCGAAACCGTAGCGGTAGTCGCACCAGACGCCGCGGCGCGGACGCTGGTCCGCCGGGAACATCAGGCGGCCGCGCTGCACGTCGATCGCGACGTGGTCGCGCGGCACGTGCGCCTTCCAGCGGCCGAGATCGGCCGGGATCACGCGCTCGCGCGGCACCGGCACGCCCTGCCCCTTCGCCGGCCAGTCCGGCGCGTGCACGAGCACGCTGCGACCTTCGCCGTAGCACGCGGCCGATGCTTCGCCGTAGCGCGCATCGTCGCCGCGCACGGCGAACCGATGATGGCGCAGCGGCACGGGCAAGTTCTCCTCGTGCGCGATGTGCGTCGGCTCGGTCTCGGCGACGACGCGCTGGTACAGCGCCGTGTCGTTGCCGAGCGCACTGAACGTGAAGCAATGCGCGCCGCGTTCCTCGAGGCAGTAGGCGGGCGTGCGCGTTACGCCGTAGCTGCGCAGGCGGAACACGAACAGGCCGACCGCGGGAATCGAGTAGCGCCCCCGCCGTTGCGTGCTGCCGAGCCGGCGTACGTCGACGCTGCGCGCGAACGGATCGAACGCGCCGCCGAGCTGCTCGAACGGACCGGGCCGGCGCAGGTCGGCGGTGCGGCCGCGCTGCGGATGGACGTGGTCGAGGTGCTGCATCCAGCCGAGCAGGCGGTAGAACTCGACCGCGCGCGCGGGCCAGTCGGCGGCGTCGCGCGCGAGGTCCTCGAGCAGCGACAGCGTGCCCTTGCGGCGGCGCGCGGCGATCGTGTTGGCGACGTCGCGGCGCGGCGCGAGCACGCGACCGAGGCGGCGCGCCGGCCGGCCGAGGTCGCCGAGCGTCGCCGCTTCCGGCAGCAGGGTGTAGCCGAGCAGGTCGCCGATGTACGGCACCACCCAGTCGTCGCAGGTTTCGATGAACCAGTTGTCGTACAGCCTCGCGATGTCCGCGTCGATCACCTGCGCCTGCGCTTCGAGCACGCGCAGGAAGTCGCGCAGCGGATGGCCGGCGTCGGCATCGCGCGAGCGATGGAACGCGGGCAGCAGCTGGTAGAGCGTGTCGAGACCGTTGTCCAAGGGTCACCTCGCGGAAGGCAGCAGGTTCAGCACGAGCGTCTCGGCGACACTCGGCACGAGGTAGGCAAGCTGCGCCGGGCGCAGGCTGCGCGAGCCGTCGGCGG
The DNA here is from genome assembly GCF_014138265.1 of Dokdonella fugitiva. Taxonomy (GTDB): domain Bacteria; phylum Pseudomonadota; class Gammaproteobacteria; order Xanthomonadales; family Rhodanobacteraceae; genus Dokdonella_A; species Dokdonella_A fugitiva_A. The sequence goes on along the minus strand of NZ_JACGXL010000009.1, from coordinate 31,471 downwards.
CGCTTTCGTCGCGCGCGTGGCGCGCGGCGACGAACGCGTGCGGCTGGTCGGCCGCGGCGAGCGCGGCGAGGCGCTGCTGCAGGCGCTGCGGATCGCGCAGGTCGAGCTCGTCGATGCCGTCGAAAAGGTCGACGTCGGCGTAGACGACGCCGCGCACGCGCTGCAGTTCGGCCACCACCTCGCTGAGGTAGGCGCGCCGGCCGAGCGCACGGCGTTCGAAGGCGAAGCGGTGCAGCAGCGCCGCACGCAGTTGCGGTTGCACGACCTTCCAGTCGTAGTCGGGATCGAGCGCGATGTTCGCGCCGACGACGAGTGCGACGAGCTCACGCGACACGACCTCGACGCGCAGCTGCGGATCGCCGTAGCGGCGCAGCGCGGTCGCGAGCGCCTGGTACAGGTCCGAATCCTCGTCGATCGGCGCGTCGTCGCCGCCGGCGATCGTCACGACCACGCGGTCGCCGACGCGATCGGCGGCGGCCTGGCCGATGCCGGCGAACGCGCGCGCGAAGTCGGCGTAGTCCGGCAGCGAGACGAGGCGGTCCAGTGCCATCACCGCGATCGGCGCGTTGCGCCGGATCGCCTCGATGCCGTCGCGGTCGGCGCCGCCCGACGCGCGCAACGGATTGACCACGTCGCGCACGCCGCTCGGTTTGCTCGCGAGCAGGCTGACCTGGCCCGCCTTCACGTTGCCGTCGCGGCCGATGCCGCTGCGGTAGGCCGCGCGCAGGTTCTCGCTGCCGCTCGGCACGCGCGCGGCGCGACTGCCGAAGATCACCGTGCTGTTGCCTTCGTCGTCCTGGCGCACGCTGTAGACGCGCTCGCCGGGCGCGGCGAACGCAGGCTGCGCGGTCTCGTGCCAGCGCACGTCGTTGACGCGCACTTCGAGCGTGGTGGCGACGCCCTGCGGCGTCGCCGCGGCGACGTAGGTGAGCGGCGCCTGCTTCAGCGCGAAGCGCTGGATCGGCTTGCGTGCGTCGCCGCTGCCGAGCACTTCGCCGCGCGTCTCGCCGTGCGTCGCGCGGGCGACGTTGCCGTAGACCGCGAGCTCGTCGTCGTAGGCGTAGGCATAGCGCAGCGACTGCGCGAGCTGCAGCGTCGTGTGCGTGTAGTCGCCGGGAACGGCCGGATCGTGCGCCTGCGCGACGCCGACGACGAGCGCGAGTTCGCCGCCATGGATGCCGGGCACCGGCTTGCCGTCGAGATCGAGCACGTCGCGGCGCTCGCCGCCGACGATGATCCAGCGCCCCGGCTTGAGCCCGTCGTAGAGTTCGTCGAGCTCGATCGACGCGCCGGCGAGCGGCGTCGCCGACGGCGTGCGCGCGAGTTGCAGGCGTTCGCCCTGCGCGAACACGAGCATGCGGTCGAACTGCTGCGCCTGCGCGGTGCGCACGAGCGCGCCCGAGTACGCGTCCGGCGCGACGAGCGCGAGCTGCGTGGTCGCGGCGGTGACGCCGCGCTCGGAGTACGTGACCGTCTTCGCCGCCTCGACGCGCAGCGGAATGCTGCGCGTGTCGACCTGCGCGACCGCCCAGCTGCCGGCGAGCACGCCCGAATAGACGTTGTCGAGATGGATCACCGCGCGTGGCGAACCCTGGGTCGCGGCCAGCGCCACGATGCCCGGTCCTGCCGGCGGTTGCGGCGCGTTGTAGGCGAACAGCGGCGCGGCGATGCGCAGTGCGTACAGGCCGTCGAGCGTCGCCGCGGTCGCGCTGACCGGCAGGTTGCGCCAGGCGGGATAGAGCACGTCGCGCAGGCGTGGTGCGAAGCGGCTCATGAGCTGCGGCACCGCGTCGCCGCCCGCCGCGAGCAGGGTCACCGGCGACAGCGCCGGCAGTCGCGGCACGACCGCGCGATGGTCGAGCACGCCGATCACGTCGGTGATCGCGCTTGCCGTCGGCGGTGGCGGATCGGCGTCGTCGGGTGCGTCAGTCGCATCCGCGATCATGTCGTGCAGCTTCGCCGCGGCGACGAACAACGAATGGAACACGCCGGCCGGCGGCGCATCGGGGAGGTTGCGATCGAGCCGCACGAACAGTTCGCCGACGTCGGCGTCGAGCAGCGCGCTGCGCAGCGCGACGACGACCTCGCGCACCCACGCCGGCGGCGTCGCGGGGGCGCCCGGCGCCTTCAGCGCATCGTGCGCCGCAGCGCCCGTCGCGACGAGCTGCGCGGCGACCGCGCGCATCGCCGCATTGCGCGCGAACGCGGTCGGCTGCAGGCGCACGTTGAGGCGGTCGTGCGTGGGCGCGAAGTCGGATTCCGCACTCGCGACCGTGCGCACGATCTGCAGGCCGGCGCTGCGCGTGTAGTCGAACAGGACGCGTTCGCCCGGGCCTAACCGCGTCGCCGCGCCCGCGAGCACGAGCCCGCCGCGCAGCAGCGCGTCCGCCGGCGCGATCTGCTCGATCCGTCCCGAACGCACCTGCAGGCGGTTCCATTCCGGTCGCGCGAGCAGTTCGTCGCTCGTCTCGAACGACTGCATCTTCTCGCCCGGGCCGGGCACGCTCTGCGCGCGCGAGCCGGCGAGGATGCGCACCGGCTCGGCCTTGTCGTCGAGCGTATAGGCGAGGTGCACGCTCGCGGCGACGCCGGGCCGCGGCTCGTAGCCGACGAGGCGCGCGAGTTCGGCGAGCGAGAGCCGCTCGGTCGCGGTGCGCAGGTAGCCCTCGTTGGCGATGCGCTCCTGGTAGAACGACAGCACGTCGACGGTCATCGCCCACGCGTCGAGCAACGCGATCGAAGCGTCGTCGTCCTCGCGCGTGCGCAGGCCGCCGAGCGCGGGCAGCGCAGCCGAACTCAGCTGTGCCTGCATCGTCGCGCGGAAGTCGCCCCAGCGGCCGACGCGGTAATCGATCGCAACGAGGCCGGGCCGGTTGTACAGCGGCAGCGGTGTGCCCGCACGCGGGCCGCAGCCGCAGGCGCAGGCGTGCTGCCCGCAGGATGCACAGCAGCTCATCGGCCACCTCCCATCACGAAGCGGATGCTGCCGCGGTCGGGGTAATCCGCATCGCCGTCGACCTGCGCGATCTCGCGCGCGGCGAGCACGAGCACGCCGGCAGCGACCGCGTCGCTGGCGTCGACCGGATCCATGCGCGCGAGCCCGACGACCTCGGCGTGCGCGACGCCGGTGACCGACTGCACCTCGGCGACGATGCGGCTCGCGTACACCGCTTCGCCGAGGCGAAGGCGGTCGGGATGGAACCACGCGCGCGCGCCGTCGCGGCGCAGGCCGGAGCCGAAGCGGTCGCGCAGTTCCGCCTCGACGTGGGCGACGAGGAAATCGGGCTGCACGCACACCGCGACGGTGATCGCGAGCGGTACGTAGCGCGCGCCGTCGACGGCGAGGTCGTGGCCGATGCGGCGGAAGCGATGCAGGTCGCGCGCGATGCGCGTGGCGAGCGCGGGATCGAGCCGCTCCGTGTCCAGCGGATCGACGACGACGTTCGCCTCGTACCAGCTGCCGGTCCACTCGAACGCGCAACCCGCGCCTTGCAGGCCAGGCGTGCGGCGCGCGAGCGCGGCGTAGTCGTCGGGCGTGATTGCGCGGCGCAGCTCGGCGCGGAACGCACCGGGAGCGTACAGCTTCGCGTCGGCGATCGTCTCCGGTGCGCAGCCACCCTGCGCCGGCAGCGGATTGCGTGGCGTCAGGCGCGCGCCCGACGGAGCGCCGTCGCGCAGCACGAGCCAGACGATGCTGTCGCGGCCGACGTTGCCGATCGTGCCGTTGCCGATACGCAGGCGCGCGCGGAAGAACTCGCCCGCCTGCGGCGCGCGGCCGAGCGTGCCGTCGCCGAAGCGCAGTTGCACGCCGCCGTCGTCGTCGATCTCGGCGACGACGTCGCGCGCATCCGGTTCGCTCGCGAGCAGGTCCTGACGCGCCTGCCAGCGCCACGTCGCGTCGGGCGCGCCGGCGACGAGGATCTGTTCGAGCGGGCCGCCGTACACGGCGAGCTGCGGCAGCGCCGCGCGCGGATCCTGCGGCGCGAGGCGGCACGCGGGCACGCCCGGCTCGAGCGGCACCGCGAACGTGAGCGGCGCGCCGCGCAGTCGGCGCGTGCGCGCGCCCGGTCGTTGCATGATGTCGCCGACGCCGTCCTCGCAGCCGCAACAGCCATGGCCGGCTTCGCCGTCGACGAGCCAGCACTCTTCGCCAAGGTTCGCGCAACGCTCGCACGCGTCGGGCATCGCGGCGAGCGAGCGCGCGATGCCCGGCGGCAGCACGACCGAACCCGGCGGCGCGCAGAGCGGTGCGCAATCGCATTCGCCGCGCAGGGTTTCGCCGTGATCGACGAGCACGACGTTGCCGCGCGCGAGCGCGACGTCGTGCACGCGCGTGCATCCGGGCGCAGGCAGGCGCACAGACAGGCAGAGGTCGAACGGCAGCGCGTCGCAGGCGTCCCATTCCACTTCGAGCAGGTCGACGCCGTAGAGCGCATCGACGCCCGGCTCGACGCGCGTGAGGCGCACGACGTGGCGGTGCGCCGGATCGGCGTCGGCCGGGTTGCCGGTCTGGCTGCCGCGGACCTCCTCGAACACGAGCAGGTCGCCGGCGGCGAGCTGCAGCGGACGCGATGGCGCGGCAGCGGCGTTCGGCACCGCGCCCACGGGTGTCGGCGGCGGCGTGTCGCGCGCATCGACGAGCGTCGCGCGCGTCGTGCCGCGCGGCAGGCAGCAGATGTCGTCGCCCCAGGTATGGATGCGGATCGCGGCGTGCGCCGCGACGACGTGCAGCGTGTCGACGCCGGCGGCGAGCGGCATCGGCTCGAACACGAGCGCGCCGCGCGCGCGCATCGCGTCGAGGCGCGCGGTGTCGAGCGTGCCCGGCACGGCGAGCGGTTCGTCCGGCGGCGGCACGACGAAGCGAAGGTCGGCGAGCGCGAGATCGAGCTCGTCCGTGCCGTCGAGCGCGAGCGTGACGAACGCGCGTGCGTTGCAACCCTCGTGCAGGCGATAGTCGACGAGGCGGGCGTGGCGTCGTACCGAGATGCGCCGGTGCGCGGTGTCGAGGTAGGCCTCGGTCGCGACCGCGTCCTGGAAGTAGCTGAGTCGGTCAGCGCGATAGGCGAGCAGCTCGACCAGCGTGACGCCGAGATCGGGCACGTGGCGCTCGCGCCATTGCGGCATCGTCTGCGCGAGGCGGTCGAGGATGAGCTTGCGGAAACTCGCGTAGTCCTTGGCAAGGTAGTCGATCGGCGGCGTCGGCTCGGTGTCCCGACACGGCGGGGCGGGCGCGACGCAATCGGGCTGCTCGCCGCAGTCGAGCCGCACGCGGAACTCGGCGCAGGCGTAGCGTGGATCGAAGCCCGCGAGCGCGCGCCAGGCGTCGGGATCGGCCGGCGAATCCGCCTCGACGAGGCACAGGCAGTACGGCGAATGGTCGCCGGCGCGGTCGAGCACGACGCGCAGGCAGGCGTCGTCGTGCATGTCGTCGGCTTCGTCGACGTCGACCTCGAGCGCGACGAGGCCCTGCACGCGACGGCCGCCGCGCACGCGCACGTTGGCGACGCCGAGGCCTTCGGGCACACCGGCGAACAGGTGCACGCACAGCGTGCGCATGTCGGCGCCGACCTCGATGTAGTCGATGCCGTTGAGGTTGGCGCCGGCATGCAGCGTCGCGCGGCGGCGCTGCTCGCCGCACGCGGGCAGCGCGTCGCAGCCGATGCGCGCGATCGTCGATTCGCTCATGGCACGCTCCGCACGAAGCTGTCGTTGCGCAGTTCGCCGCTCGCGCGCACGCGATAGGCGAGTTCGACGCGCAGTTCGGCGTCCTGCGCCGCGACGTCGATCGCGACGATGTCGATGACGTCGCCGAGCCATTGCACCAGCGAGGCCTGCAGGCCGAACTTGAGCGTCGCCGCGAGCTCGGGGCTGTTCGGCGCGAACACGAGCTGCATGAGGCCGCTGCCGAACTCGGGGCGGTTGACGCGTTCGCCCGGGCTCGTGAACAGCAGTTGCTCGATCATGTCGCGCACGTGGTCGTCGAGCCCGGTGCTCGCGGTGCGACCGTCGTTGCCGAAGCGGAACGGATAGTCGATGTCCATGCGGCCCTCACATCGCGAACACGCGCGTCTGGCTCGGCGGCGTCACCATCGGTGCCGGCGTCGGCGTGCCGAGCGACGGCGACGGCGTCATCGCGAGCGCGAGCGGCTGCCCCATCGACAGCACGCGGGTCGCGCCGGCGAGGAACTTCGCGGCGGTGCACTGCCCACCGCTCACGACGGGATTGAGGCAACCCGCGATCAGGTACGGCGCGGTGATCAGCACGCTCGCTTGCGCCATCACGATCACGCGCGGATTCGGCGCCGACGTGGTCGCCTTGCCGGTGAGGTGCGTGCAGGTGCACGGGGAAGCGACGGTGAGCAGGAAACCGGGCATGCGACACCTCATTTCACGAGCAGTGCGCCGTTGTTGACGTTGACCACGCCCGCGCCCGGCGGCAGCGTCAGGTTGAGGCTGGTCAACGGGCTCTGGATGTTGATGCCGGCGGGGCCGACCGCGATAAACGTCTGCGGGCCCGCGCTGAGCAGGATGCCGCCCTGCGGCAGCAGCGGCGGCACCGGCGTGTCGCTGATCACGATCGCCTTCTGGCCGAGCGATTCGAGCGTGATCACGGGCACGCCGGGCGTGGTGATCTTGGCCTGGTTCGGCGTCTCGGCGAGGCTGCCCCACCAGCAGCCGACCCAGATCGGATAATCGGGATCGCCCTGCTCGAACTCGACCCACACGCCTGCGCCGATCGGCGGCGCGACGTACATGCCGGTGAGCATGCCGCCGGACGGCAGGCACGGCAGCGCCCAGGTCGAGAAGTTCGGGCCATACACGTCGGGCACCTGCACCTGCAGGCGGCCGCTGCGCATCGGGTCGACGTTCTGCAGCACCGTGCCGCGGTACTTGCCGTAGTAGTGGCGTACGCCGGAGCGGCTGCCCGCGTCGTCGTCGTCGGGTGACGGCGGCGAGAACATGCCCGACATGTCCTCGACGTAGCCCAGATCCTGCATCGTCTTGCGCTTGGCCATGTGCTTGGCTCCTCCGTGTCGTGTGTCAGCCGCCGGTCCACGGCATGAATGCGTTGCGCGCGAGCGTGAAGCTCTGCTTGAATTCGCCCGGCTTGATCTGGTGCGTGACGCTCTTGACGTAATGCCAGCCGTCGTGCGGCAGGCCCGCGCCACGCACCTCGACGAGCTGGCGCGCCTGCAGCAGCTGGCCGTAGCGCACGACGTCGAGCGAGCCGGAGCCGCTGACCACGTCGGCGGTGCGCGCGGCGCGCGCGATCGCGATGAGCGCGGCCTGGATCGGCGTGAATTTGGCGAGCCCGGTCATCGGCTCGATGCGCAGCGGTACCGGCATGCGCGGACCGAGCGGCGGACTGATCGGATTGACGTCCGGCACCGGGATCGGGATCGGGATGTGCGTTTCCTTGAGCAGGATCAGGATCACGTTCAAGGTCTTGGCGAAGCCGTCGAAGCTGAAGCTCATCGACTCGACGTTGCTGTGCGCGTCGGAATTGACGACGAGCGCGGCCTGCGGCACGCCGACGCGGATCTCCGGTCCCCAGTACGCGATGTTCATGCCGGGTAGCGGCCCCGGCTGCAGGTAGAACACGTAGCCGACGCGCTGCGCGAGCAGGTTGAGGTACTGCAGGTCGGTACCGCGGTGGCCGGGGATCGTGTCGGTCGGCAGCGGCACGTCGATCATGATGCTCGGCACGATCGCCGGCACGATGCCGTACATCGCGTACTTGGCGAGGATCAGCGCGACGCGCGCCTCGGCCGGCATCGCCGGATACTTGATGAGCCAGCTGAAGTCGATGAGGTCGAGCATGCGGCTGAGGTCTTCGCCGGTCACGGTCAGCTTCGACTGGCCCGGCTCGTTGCTCGGCGCGAGATCGTGGCGCGTGATGACGCCGTCCATGAGCACGTTCGGCGAGCCGTTCACCATCGCGACGATGACGACGCGACGCGGCGGGTCGAAGTAGCCCTGTTCGAGCAGCGCGCCGACGCCCGGCGCGCCCTTGCCGACGCCGAACACGAGCTGGAAGCCGCTGCGTTCGCCCGCCTGCGACGTCACCTGCGCACTCTGCAGCGCATCGACGAGCGCCTGCGGCACCGGCTCGGGCAACAGCGCGCCGATCAGCAGCGTGAGCTGGATGCCGTCAAGCATCGCCCGCTCCCGGCACGCCTTCCGGCAAGGTGATGCGCAGCGCGAGGCCGACCTGCTCGAGGTCGTCGGGGCGCAGAGCCCGGTTCGCGTCGCAGATGCGCCAGAACTGTTCGGGGTCGCCGATCTCGCGCGCGGCGACGAGGTCGAGGCGCTCGTGCTCGACTACCGCGTGCAGGCGCACGAGCGCGAGGCGATCGGGATCGGGCGAGAAACGGCGCGCGAGGCAGGCACGGTCTTCGCCGCTCGCGTCGGTGACGATCTTCACGGGCACGTTGTAGTAGCGGCTCGTGACCGGGAACGGGCGCACGCGCAGCGCGTCGAGCCCGAGCAGCAATTGCGCCGGATCCACCCCGAGCTGGTACTGCATCGCATCGATCATGGCAGCTTCTCCAGGCCGAACGCGCCGAGAGCACCGTCGGCCGATTGCGCGGCGAGCACCTGCTTCGCGGCGAGATGGGCGAGGTAGAGCGCGCTGCCGCGGTGCTCGTAGCCGAGGTCGTTCACGCTGAGCACGCGCATGCCGAGGCTGACCTTGGCGCGGATCGGATTGAGCTCGGTGTCGAACGCTTCCTCGGTGATCGAGAACTCGGTCACGCGCACCGGCACGATGCGGCTGCGGCTCCACACGAACACGGTGAGCGGGGCCTGCATCGGCACGATCTCGACCGCGCCGGCGATCGACAGCGCGAGGTTGTTGAGCAACTGCCCCGACGTCGGGTAGACCATCAGCTCCAGTGCGGCGAGCTGCGGATGGATGCCGTTCTGCACGGCGATCGCGTGGCTGTCGGGATCCTCGAGCTGGTCGGTCGCGTCGATCTCCGCTTCGAGCTTGATCGTCTCGACCGGCGGACCCTTGAGGCGCAGCGCTTCGGAACGCTCGCCCCCTTCGCCGCTCGTCGCCTGCACCTGCAGCGATCGGTGCAACTGGTCGGGGTTGTACTGCAGCACGATGATCCTGCGCTGCGTTCCGGTGACCGGATCGAGCAGCACGAGGCCCGCCTTGAGGATCTGCGGGGAGGCGGGGAAACCGGTGTCGGGCGCAGGCATGGCATCGATCCGTCGGTCAGAAGCGCGGCGGCCGCCCGGCCGCGTCGTAAGTCGCGAGTTCGCTGCTCAAGCTCGGGAATGGCGACTTCCGCAACCAGGCGAGCAACACGGTTTCGTCCTTCGTCAACGCGTGTCCGTTGCGTTCGGCGAACATCAACGCCTTGCCGATGCGGGCAAGCGGCTGCACGGGGACGCCGGTGGGCGCGGTCAACAGCGCCTCGCGTTGCATCGGCAGGTTCGGTCCCGGGCGCAGGCCGATGCGCGGGCTGCTGACGATCGCGTCGATGATCGCCGCCATCGCGGTTCCGGCCCGGTCGAGCTGCGGCAACGCCGCGTCGACGGCGCGCATGCGCGTCGCGGGCGCCTGCGCGAACGTCGCCATCAGTTGCTCCAGCTGCGCGTGTGACGCCTGCGCCGCGGCATCGAAACGCGTCATCGCGTCGTAGTAGCCCTTGTACGCCTCGTGGGTGCGCTCCCCCGCCGGGCGGGTATTGCCCGGCGGCGGCTTGCCCGCATCGAGCGCGAGCCGCGCACCGGTTTCGTAGCTCTGCCACAGGCGCGCGCGGAACGCCGCATCGGACAGATCGATGCCGAGCTGCTGGCTGCTGCCGGCCGCGCTGACGCCGAACGGATGTCCCATCACGCCGGCGTACGTGGTGGCGACGCTGCCGACGGGATTGCCGGTGCGTGGACCGATGATCTGGTCGTTGCTGACGACGTAGTGCTCGTGCGTGGTGTCGTCGTGGACGACGAGCATGAAGTGCTCGAGCGTGTTGAACAGCTGCAGGTGGACCGGCACCTGCGGCTTGGCCGCGCGCGCGCTGCGATAGACCTCGTACGCCACCGTCACGGCGTAGACGCCGCAGTCGCGTACCACGCGTCCCAGCAAGTCCTCGGGGAACGGCCGGTTCAGGTACGACGTGCCGAAGTCGTCGATGTTGTAGCCGGTGTGCACGGTGAAGTTCTGCAGGTATCGCTCGATCAGGCGCAACAGCGAGCAGAGTGCGTTGGAGCAACCGGCGGTCGGCTGTCGCTGGAACACGGCGAGCATCTCGCTCCACACGGCGTAGCGCGTGGCGTCGTCGTTCATGTCGATCCGGCGGCTGCCGAAGCGCCGGCGGATCTCCGGGTGCGCCAGCAATTGGGTGAGGAAATCCTCCTGGCCGCCGACGCGCGCGAAGACGTCGTCCATCGACGCACTGTAGGTCGGATGCGTGCCGAGCTCGTCGGGCAGCGGCTCGCCCGGGAGAGGCGTGACGAACTCGTCCGGACCGCGCGCGCCGTGCAGGTCGTAGCCGGGGCCGCGTCGGCGATCGTCCCCCAAGGTCGCTTCCATCGTCACGCCGCGCTGCGCGTCGCCGTCGCCTGAGATGAGGTAACGGTCGCGGATGCGCTGGCGCAGCCGCGCACCGAGCATGGCGAAGCGCGTCGCGTCGAGCGTCAGCCCTTTCGCGGTCGCCTCGCGCTCGCGCACGCTGTAGAACGCGAGGATCTTGCGCATGTCGGCGAGCAGGCCGCCGATCTGCGAGTAGGTAATGATGCGGGCGATCGGCACGTCGAACGCACGGCTGCCCGGCGCGGCGGAACGGCGCTGGGTCTGCATCAGGTCGTTCAATGAACGTATCCGCGCATCCGACAGCATGAGGTACTGGATCTGCAGCATCAGGTAGGCGACGCCGAGCAACTCGAACGCCATCGTGTGGTCGTTCGCCGCCACGCTCGTCTCCGCCTCGGCGATCAGGTCCTGCGCACTCGAGCGATCGAACCATCCGGCGGCCTTGGCGGCAGCCGGCTTGTCCGCCACGAAACGGATCCACCAGACCGTCTCCAGATGCCCGAGCGCCTGCAGCGCCAGCGCGCGAAGCCCGCGCGCGAGCAGCCAATGCACGAGGTCACCGGCGTGCGCGATCACGTCGTCGCCCATCAGGCTGCCGACGATCGCGGGCGCGAGCGCCTCGGCCTCGCGATCGCGGCCGGCCTGGCGCAGGTCTTCGAAGCGATTCCACAGCTCCTTGAACGATTCGAACGGCGGCACCACGGGCGCCGGCGCGTTGTTGCCCTGCTTCGACGCAGGACCGTCGCGCTGTATCAGCGGCTCGGCCACCCTCGCCACGCGCGCTCGGCCGCCCCGCGTGACCAGCGCAGCGGCACGATGCGCCTCGACTTCCGCCTGCGATGCCGCTGCCCCTACGCCCAGCACGCGCACGTGTGCGTCACGAAGATGTGATTGCTGCACGACATGTGCGAGTTCGTGCGCGAGCAGGTGCAGGCCGTCGCCACTCTCGGGACGATGGCGTCCTGCACCGAACACGATGTGGCGGCCTGCGGTGAACGCGTTCGCGTCCAGTGCCTGCGCCGCGGCTGCGGCCGTCGCGTCGGTGTGCAGGCGCACGCCGGAAAAATCGTGGTCGAATCGCCGTCCGAACGCGTCCGCGAGCGGCGCATCCAGCGGCACGCCGGGCGTCGCCAGGACGTCGCGCGCTTCGCGCGGCATGGCCGGCGATGGATGCGAGCGAGCGATCCCACGCTGCGCGGTGCCGCCCATGGCGCAGCGTTCGCAGTGCTGCCCGGTCTCCTCGCACGCGCACGGACGCGCGATCGAGGCGCGCCGCATTCCCTGCACGGCCGCGACGGCGCCCTTCGATGCGGCGTGCGCATTCACGGCGCGCACTCCCGACGCGGTTGCGAGGGGCGGCTCATCATCGACTCCGCGGCGGCACGGGGCGTGATCGCGCTCCGAGCGCGATCGCGGCGACGTGGTCGGCGATCCGTGCCGCGCTGGCCTCGGGTGGCGCCGCTGCGACGGTCTCCGCAGCGTTCACCGCGCGAGACTCGATCGACGGCGATCGCCGCAGACCCGCTTGCAACGCGGGATCGGCGAAGCGCGCGGCGAGCATGCGTTCCAGCGCGAGCTGCAGCCGGCGCGCCTCGGCACGGTCGAGTGCGACGCCGTCGAGCACGAGGCGGTCGATGTGCAGGTGCACGCTCATGCGCCTGCCCTCATCCACCGCCCAGGGCAACGGCCCTTCGCGCCCGGGTGGCCGTCGAGGTCGCGCGTGTTCGCCTGCGCCACGGTCGCGTCCTCATTGCACCGCGCGCGGCGCGGTGGCCGGCGCGCGCGCGCCGTGGGTGGAACGCTCGAGCTTGCGCATCTCCATGCGCACCGCGTCGAGCAGGTGCGGCATGTCGACCGGCGCGCCGCCCTCGGCGGCGAGGAAGGCCGCGTTCATCGCGACGTTCTGGATCGAACCGCCGCTGAGGTTGATGCGCGCGAGCTGGTCGAGGTCGATGCCGTCGCGCGGCGTCGCCGCGGGGAACGCGGACGCCCAGATCGCGCGCCGCTCCGCCGCGCCCGGGAACGGGAAGTTCACGACGAAACGCAGGCGCCGCATGAACGCGACGTCGAGCGCGTGCTTCATGTTCGTCGCGAGGATCGCCAGGCCGGTGAATGCTTCCATGCGCTGCAGCAGGTAGTTGATCTCGATGTTCGCGTAGCGGTCGTGGCTGTCGCGCACTTCGCTGCGCTTGCCGAACAGCGCGTCGGCCTCGTCGAAGAACAGGATCGCGCCGCCGTCCTCGGTCGCGTCGAACACGCGCCGCAGGTTCTTCTCCGTTTCGCCGATGTACTTGTCGACGACCGCGGAGAGATCGATGCGATAGAGCGCGAGGCCGAGCTCGCCGGCGAGCACCTCGGCGGCGAGCGTCTTGCCGGTGCCACTCTCGCCGCAGAACAGCGCGGTGATGCCGAGGCCGCGGTGGCTGCGCGCGCGGAAGCCGTAGTCGTCGTAGACGCGACCGCGCTGGCGCACCTGCTCGGCGATGCGCCGAAGCTGCTCCTTCTCGTGGGCGGGTAGCACGAGCGCGTCCCAGTCCGCGCGCGGCTCGATGCGCCGCGCGAGTTGCCGCAGCGCCGGGCGCGCGCGTTGCGTGCAGGCGGACCACAGACGCGCGGCCAGCGCCGTCCGGTCGCCTTCGGCGAGCGCGTGTTCGGCGGTCGCGGCGATCGTGGCGAAATCGAGATCGAACTGTCCCGCCATGCGCGCAGCGAGCGCTTCCGCGTCGTCGCCGAGCGCGACGAGCGCGTGTTGCCACGCGGCGCGCTGTTCGCCCGCGCTCGCGCGACGCGCTTCGCCGACGAGCGTCTCCGGCGGCAGGCTGCCGAGCGCATCCTGTGCCGACACGACCACCGGCGCGTGGATGCGCGCGGCGAGCCGCTGCACGCGCGCGCACACCGCGTCCGGTGCGGTCTCGCCGTCGGCGAGTTCGACCACCAGCAGCAGGGGCAGCAGCAGGCTCTCGCGCCGCCACAACTGGATGAATGCATCGAGTTCGACGCCGCGTGCGGGCAGCACGTCGGCCGGCAACGTGAGCGCGCCGAGGCCGAGTCGCTGCGCGAGCGAACCGGCGAGCGCCAGGCGCTCGCGCGCGCTCGCGCCGTGCAGGTGCAGCAGCGACGCGCCGGAACGCACGCCGTGCTCGAATGCATCGACGACCGCTTGCTGTGCGAGCGGCAATGCATCGGACGCCGGCGCGGCGAGTTCCTCGATCGGCGAGCACAGCGTGGCGAGGCGTTCGTCGAGGTAATTGAGCCCCTTGAGGAACGCAGCGACGCGCTCGTCGATGCGCAGTGGCGCGGCAATCAGCGCCTGACTGCCCGACGGCGCGATCTCGATCAGGCGCAGCGCGCGCAACGGCCGCTCGGGCGCGAGGGCTTCCCAGCTCGGCTCCTCGAGCAAGGCGAGCGCGAGCGCGAAGGTCGGATGCGGCTTCGCCAGGTCGCCCTGCGCACGCGCGCACGCGGCGGCGAAGCCGCTGTCGATCTCGAGCGCGGCGCACAGCAGCAGGGTCTGCCGCTCGAACGTCGACAGCCCGCACGCGTCGGCGAGCAGGCGCAGCGCCGGCGGCGGTGTCGATTCCTCGGCGGACGCCATCGCCGCGCGCGCGGCGGCGACCGCGCCGTCATCGGGGATCGCTGCAGGCGTCGTCGGCGCCACCGCCGGCGCGATGCCTGCGCCACGCCGCCACCACGAGGGCGCGGTGGACGCGACGACCGGCGCGGCACTCGCGACGGTCGCCGGACTCGCCTGCGCGAGCCGCACGCGCAGCCATTGCAATGCGGCCGACAGGTAGGCCTGGTTCGCCCGTTCCCACTCGCTCTTCGTGCTCATGTGATCGTGATGCTCCGGTCGGGATCGAACGCGGGCGGCGAGGCGTCGACGTCGGTGACGAGCACGCTGTCGACGCCGTCGACCTGCACGCGCAACGGCAGCGGGGTTTCGGTCGGCTCCACGTGCGGGATCGCGAACGACAAGGTGCCGGTCTTCGCCGCAGGCGCCGGCGCCGCGTAGCCGTCGCCGCCGAGCAGCAGGTATGCGCGCTGGCCCGGCCACACCTGCGGCAGCACGTCGAGGGCGAGCGCGAGCGAACCGTCGGCCGCACGCGCGGCGGCGATCGGCAGCGGCGGTTGCAGGCGCGGCGCGAGTGCGAACGGCAGCGCGTCGGTGTAGCGATCGGGCTTGCCCGCGCGCTGGATGCGCAGCGTGATCGTGTAGTTGCCGGCCGGCCAGTCGGTCGCCGCGGTCGCGTCGACCGCGGGATCGGGCAAGGTCACGCGCACGCTCGACGCCGTCGCGCCCGCGTCGAGCGGCCGTTCGATCGGCGCCGCGAGCAGCGCGTGGCGGAACTGCGCGGTGACCGTGTCGCCGGCGAGATTGACGCCGTCGAGCACGAGCGTGTCGGCGAGCTCCGCTGCGGTCCTGCGCCGGTTCGCCGCGTCGCGGATGACGAGCGTGAGCAGCGTCGGCATGCTCGGCGGTGGCGGCTTGATGCCGGTCGACGCCTGCGCGCCACGATCCTCGGGGCCGCGGCGCAGCACCGGCAATGCGTCGCGCGTCGCCTTCACGCCCTGGATCAGCACGACCGACACGGTATAGGCCATGCTCGGCCGATAGCGCGCCTGCATCGCCGTCCACAGCTTGGAAAGTTCCTCCGAGCCGAGGTAGTTCGGCGCGAGCTTGATCTGTTCGATCTGTTCGGCGAGGTCGGCCGCGCTGCGGCCCTGCGCGTCGGTGAGCGCGAGCGCCTGCGTGACGGGGTTGTCCGGGCTGAGCGCCTTGCGGATCGCGCCGCGCGGCAGCACACGCATGTCGTGCAGCAGTTCCATCGCGTAGCCGAGCAGCACTTCGGCGGCGAGATCCTGCTGGCCGTACGCGGTCATGAGGTAGTGCAGGTCGAGCGCGAGCGGCGGATTGGCGAGCCGGTCACCGTTCGCCGCATGCGACGGCAGGCCGACGTTGCTCCAGCCACTGTTCGGCGAGACGCGGTAGAGGAACAGGTTGATCTGATTCGGCTCCTGCGCACCGGTCGACACGCGGTCCGGCGGCATCGCGCTGACCTTGTAGCTGCCGACTGCGGAGAGGTCGTTGTTGACGAGTCCGTCGTTGAGCAGGTCGAGCAGGGTCGCTGTGACCGTGGCGATGGCAAGCGGGCTGCTCACGAGCGCCCTCCTTCGCTGCGCCGGCGCAGGTAGGCGGCGAGGCTCGGCGAGTTCGCGCGACGGGCGCCGGATGCCGGTTCCGCCGCCGCGTCCTTGGCCGCTCGGATTTCGATGCGGCCGATCGTGACGTGGACCGGCGCGGCCGCCGTCGGCAACGTGCTGCGCACGGGCATCCGCGGCGGCAGCAGCGGTTGCAGCGCGGCGCCTTCGCGCGGGCCGGACGTGTCGTCGCGCGCGGGTGTCTTCGCACGCGGTTGCGACGGCGGCAGCGCGTGCGATGCCTCATCGCGACCGTGCGTCGGTGGTTCGCGATCGCCACGCGCGGGCTCGGCGGTTCGCGGTGATGCGAGCGGCGCGACTGCGGCAGCGGCTTCGCGCTCGGTCGACGCGGGCGACCGCGGCGACGGCACGACGACCACGCGTGGCACCGGGTCGGGTTGTGGCACGGGCCTGCGCACTTCGTGTACGACGACCGCGGGCACCGATGCGGGGGCGTCTGTCGGCGCGACGCGTTCGCCGTCCATGCCTGGTGCCGCGTCGATCCGCTCGCTCGCCGTGGCGAGCGGCGCCGCCGACCGGTCGACGACCGGTCGGCGCGCCGCGTCGTGCGGGGCGTCCGCGTCGACCGGCGTCGGCGCGGCCGCCTCGACCGCCTCGTAGCGCGACGGCAGTCGCGGCGCGAGCAACGGCACCGCATCGGTGCGCGCGATGCCGAGTTCGCGTGCGGCGAGATGGCCGAGTGCGCGCAGCATGTCAGCCCTCCAGCCGCTCGAGGTAGCTCTGCCGGCGCGCCGCCGGCAGCGCGAGGATCTCGCCTTCGGTCCAGCCGAACGCGCTCGCGAGGCGGACGATCTCGTCGAGCAGACGCCGCGTGCGCGCGGCGAATTCGCCGTAGAGGAATTCGCCGACGTCGAACGCCTGCTGCCAGGCATGCGCGCAGTCGGCGCAATGCACCGCGAGCGTGATGTCCGCGTGCGGATCCAGCTCGCCGAAGCGCTCGGCGATGGCCTCGACCAGCGCGGTCGGCCATTGCGCGTCCGCGCACGCCGCGCTGCCGCGGCGCACGTCGAGGACGCAGCGCCGCACGAGTTCGCGACCGATCGCGAGCGCGTCGCCGGCCTCGTCGAGGCCGCGCAGGTCGGCGCTGTTCGGCAGGCGGAAGCGAGCGCGATACGGGCCGAACCGCAGTTCGTATTCGGCCGCCTCGGTGCTGTCTGCGTCCGCATCGGAGCCGACGCCGAAATCGGCTGCATCGAACGCGATCTCGACCGTCGCGCCGCAGCGCGGGCACGGTGCGACGCCGACGATGGCGTCGCCGAGGCAGCGCGCGCGCAACGCAATCAGCAGCGCGTTGCGGCGACCGAGCGGCAAGCGCGCGAGTTCGTCGTACGAGTGCTCCGGGCAGGCCGCCCGCAGCAACAGCAGTGCGCGCGCGACCGGCGTCGCGCCGCGCCCTCGTTCGCACGCGTCGAGCAGGTCGCTGTCGGACGGGATGCGCATGGCGGCGCGTCAGGCGACCAGCGGCGGTTCGTCGAACGCTTCCTCGGTCGGCTCGGCCAGCGCGTAGTCGCGCTCCCAGCCCTCGTTCTCGAGTTTGAGGTGCTGGATCAGCACCGCGTTGCCGTTCGCGTCGAGGTCGGACGTCGCCTGGTACTCGGACACCCAGCAGCGATGCACGTTGTAGCGCAGCACGAGCTGGCCGGCCTCGTTGAAGATCTCGATCTGGATGTTCTTGCGGAAATCCTTCAGCGAGACCTCCTTGCCGAGCCCGGCGCCGTAGTTCCACACCTTGTTGCACCACTGCTCGAAGTCGGGATCGTGCGTGACGCCGCGCTCGAGCGTGATCGCCTCGTACTCGGTGCGACCGGGCGACTTGCGGCTGCTGCTCGGATCGGCGCCCTCGCGGTGCTTGACCACTTCGGTCGTGCGCTTGAGCGAGCTGACCTTGCTGACGCCGGCGACCGTGTGCTTGTCCCACACGACGCGGAACTTGAAGTTCTTGTACGGATCGAATCGGGTCGAATTGGCTTTGAACTGGGCCATGGCGGTCTCCTCACACTTCGATCTGGCCGGCGATCTGCTGCAGCTTGATCACGACGAACTCGGCCGGCTTGAGCGGCGCGAAACCGACGATGATGTTGACGATGCCGAGGTTGATGTCGTTCTGCGTCGTGCTTTCGGAGTCGCACTTGACGAAGTACGCCTCGCGCGGCGAGCGGCCCTGGAAGGCGCCCTGGCGGAACAGGTTGTGCATGAACGCGCCGACGTTGAGGCGGATCTGCGCCCACAGCGGCTCGTCGTTCGGCTCGAACACGACCCACTTGAGCCCGCGATACAGGCTCTCCTCGATGTACAGCGCGGTGCGCCGCACCGGGATGTACTTGTATTCGTCGGCGAACGCGTCGGCGCCGCGCAAGGTGCGCGAGCCCCACAGCACGCGGCCGTAGACCGGGAAGCTGCGCAGGCAGTTGATGCCGAGCGGGTTGAGGTCGCCGTTCTCGTCGTCGGTGAGCGGCACGCCCATCATCGACACGCCGGCGAGCGAGGCGTCGATGCCGGCGGGGGCCTTCCAAACGCCGCGCTGCGCGTCGGTGCGCGCGAAGATGCCGGCGACGACGCCGCTCGGCACGAACGACTCGAGCTGGTTGCCGCGCAGCGGATTGGGCATCACGACGTGCGGGAAGAACAGTGCCGCGTTGCGGCTGCGCGTGCCGACCTTCTCGGTGGTCGCGTCGGTGAACTCGCCGATCGCCGCGGTCTTGCTGTCCCAGTTCGAGCGCGGGTCGACGATGAGCATCGCGCGCCGCTTCTCGCAGTACGCGGCCGCTCGCGCGACGAGGTTGGCGTCGACGTCGGCGTCGAAGCCGACCGCGGAGGTCGGCGTGTACGGCGGCAGGCAAAGCAGGTTGAACAGCTCGTCGCGCGCGTACAGCTGTTCGAGCGCGTACATGCCGAGCTTGTTCGCCTCGCCCTGGTCGGGCAGGAAGTCGTTGATGTCGACCTGGCCGCCGTCGGTCACCGCATCGAGCGCGGCCTGCATCGCGGCCGACAACGCAGCCTGCTTGGCGGCGATCGCGGCCGTGTCGGGCACGACCTTCGCCTTGAGCTGGGCGAGCTCCCATTCGAGCTTGCGCACCGCGTCGCGCAGCACCGGCCAGGTGCCGTCCGCGTTCCTGGTGTGCAGCGCTGCCGGCACGGTCGGCGCCGCGCCGTCGAGGTCGACCGCCGCCGTATCCCAGCGGATCAGGTCCGACTCGTCGAGCAGCACCTTGTCGACGCGCCGCGCGCTCGCCTTGGTGCTGAGGTTGAGGAAGCGCTCGCTGCGACCGCTGCCGACGTCGATGACGGCGAGGTTGAACAGGTCGTTCGCGCCGAGGCCGAGCGCGAGCGCGTAGTCCTTCGACGTATTGCCGTCGATCTCCACGCGCAGGCCCGCGCCCCACTTGCCCGGGTTCGCCGCGACGAAGCGGAACGTGTTGCCCTCGTCGACGATGCGCGCGCTCGCGAGCACGCTCGCCGGCGCGGCTGCCGCGTCCGCCACGGCGGCGATGTCGGCCGTGGTCGCCGTGTCGGCGAGCGCGGCGACGGCATCGAGCACGGCTTTCGCGGCCACCTTCTCCGCCGCCGACTTGCCCGCGTCGTTGGTGATCGCGTCGGACGCGGTCTTCGCCGCGGCCTTGGCGGCGGCGGCGTTGGCGGCGCCCTTGGCGGCGTCGGCCACGCTCTTCGCCGCTGCGCTCGTCGCCGGGATGTCGGCGTCGGCGTAGGCGGCGTGGAAGAGACGCACGATCACGCCCTTCTGGCCGCCGTTGGCGAAGAAGTCGCGCGCCGCGAAGCTCATGCTGCCGTCGAGCCAGAGCCCGCCGAACTCGCGTTCGTAGTCGGCATAGCTGTTGATCACGATCGCTTCGTTCACCGCGCCGCGCAGTGCGCGGCCGACGAACGCCGTGATCGAGGTCGCGACACCCGTGATCGTGCGTACGCCGCTCGGGATCTCCTCGACGTACACGCCGGGGTAAGTGAGCGCAGCTGGCATAGTCATCTCCTTCGTCTTCGCGGCCGTGGCCGCCGTCATTGCCCGCGGGTCGTGTGTCGCGCGTCGGTCACCAGCGAATAGAGCTTCTCGCCGTCGGGAAGCGGGTCGCGCCTCAGCACGCCGGCGTCGACGAGGCGCGTGAGCGCCGCCTCGATGCGCGCCTTTTCGAGCGCGTAGCGCTGCAGCGGCAGCCACCACGACACGATGCCTTCGAGCGTGTCCGCCGCCTCGGGATGGCTGCGCAGGTAGCTCACGACCGTCATCTCGATCTCCTGGCCCGTGCCGTCGGAACCGCCTTCGCTGCGATCACTCACGCCGGCCCCTCCACGCACACATGCACCGGGTAACGCAAACGGCGTGCCACGCGCGAAGCCACCCGCGCGGCGCATCACAGCGGCGTTTTTTATACTTTGCGGACTACGCAACCCGGGGCAACGGCGACCCGCGGCGCGAACGTTCCGGGTCGCGCGCGACCCATGCGCGGCGACGCGCGGCGGAAGCGGACGAAGCGGCAGGGCGCCTTGGCGCCTGAGGTAGTAGCACGCCGCGCGCCGCACACGCGCGCACGACGCTGGCTCGACATTCGGGCCGGACGCGGATCCTCGGCTGCGGGCATGATGCACGGCCCGGAGCGATCAACCCTCGCGGAAGTCGCCCTTCTCGATGCCGCGGCGCTTGAGCATCTTGCCGAGCTGGCGGCGCTCGATGCACGACAGGCGCGCCGCCGCACTGACGTTGCCGGAGGTGCGGCGCATGAGCTCGGTCAGGTAGCCACGTTCGAACGAGGCGATCGCGGACGCCTTCGCCGCGCTGAAGCTGCCGCTGAAATAGGCGCCACGCGAATCGGCGACGGCCTCGAGCATGCCGTCGTCGTCGGCGTCGTCGATCGCATCGATTTCGATTCGCTCGCGCGGCACGCGCGCGAGCAGCGCCGGCTCCGCCGCGCCGATCTCGCGCACGCCGACTTCGTCGCCGTCGGCGCAGAGGCACGCGCGCAACACGACGTTCTCGAGTTCGCGCACGTTGCCGGGCCATGCGTGCGCCTGCAGCGCGTGCAGCGCATCGTCGCTCCAGCGCTTCGCGTCGAGGCCGAGCCGCCGCACCGAAGCCTCGAGGAAATGTTCGGCGAGCAGCGCGATGTCGACGCCGCGCTCGCGCAGCGCGGGCAGGCGCACGTACAACGGATTGAGCCGGTAGTAGAGATCGCGCCGGAAGCGTTCGAGTACCACGAGCGCCTGCAACGACGCGTTCGTCGCGGCGATGATGCGCACGTCCGCCGCGCGCGTCGGCCCGCCGCCGACCGGGCGGTATTCGCTGTCCTGCAGGAAGCGCAACAGGGTCACCTGCGCCTTCGGCGACAGGCTGTCGACCTCGTCGAGGAACAGCGTGCCGCCGCGCGCGTGTTCGATGAGCCCGGGCTGCTCGCTGCGCGCGTCGGTGAACGCACCGCGTCGATGGCCGAACAGCTCGCTCTCGGCGAGCGTGTCCGGAATCGCGCCGCAGTTGACCGGCACGAACGGCTTGTCGCGCCGGGGCCCGGCATAGTGGATCGCGCGCGCGGCGAGCTCCTTGCCGGTGCCCGTCTCCCCCTCGAGCAACACGGGCGCGCCGCACGCGGCGAAACGGTGCAGCTGCGCGAGCATCGCATTGAACTGCCGAGACCGCCCGATCATTGCAGCTCCCACCACGGATCGTGGTGTTCCCGCACCCGCCGATGCCGGTCGCCGCGTCCGCGACGTGCCGATTTCGTGCGGATCGCGGCGAGCTCCCGATCCGCACTGTGCAAAATTCCATTCGTGCGAGGTCGCATTATCGCGCGCGTTCGTGACCGCACCGTTCCTTCGTGTGTACGAAATCTCCTACGCGCGATGTACGAGGTTGCAGCGCACGCCGCCCGCACGCGTCGACGTACGCCGGACGGCGCGGCTTTGAGACATCGTCCGGCGAATGCGTTTACTGCTGGCATGCAATTTGGCGCGAAGCAGCGCCCGGCGCGCCGGTGTCAGGCCGCCCGCGTACGGGCAGACTCCGCCGTGCGAAAGCGGCCGCGACGCGTAGCGTGGACGCGCTCGCCGACGACGACGTAACCTCGATCGCTCCATCTTTTTTCGCCGGGCATGTAGAGAACGCGGGCCCGGCTCCGACTTACCCGTGAAAGCCAGCCATTCCGGTCGGCTCGAAAGGAGGAAAGTCCATGAAATACATGCTCATGATGCACGCGCCGAAGGCGGGCTGGTCGACCGCGGGCATCGGCACCTGGCCGCCGAAGGACATCCAGGCGCACATCCGCTTCATGATGGATCTCAACGCGCAGCTCAAGGCGGCCGGCGAGCTCGTCGACGCGCAGGGACTCGCGGGACCGGAGGAAGCGAAGCTCGTGCGCGCCCGCGCCGACGGCTCTCCCGACACCGACGGGCCGTTCGCCGAGGCGAAGGAGTTCCTCGCGGGCTTCTGGATCGTCGACGTCGACAGCACCGAGCGCGCCTACGCGATCGCGGCGCAGGCATCGGCGGCGCCCGGCAAGGGTGGTGCACCGCTCAACATGCCGATCGAAGTGCGCCAGGTCATGAGCGCACCGCCGGTCGACGCGTGATGGAACGCACCGGCGTCGAGTCCCTGCTGCGCCAGCTCGCACCGCAGGTGCTCGGCGCCGTCGTGCGCCGCTACGGCGACTTCGCCGCGTCGGAAGACGCGGTGCAGGAAGCGCTGCTCGCCGCCGCATTGCAGTGGCCGACGGAAGGGCGGCCGGAGAATCCGCGCGCATGGCTCATCCACGTCGCCGGCAGGCGCATGACGGACCAGGTGCGCAGCGAGCTCGCCCGGCGGCAGCGCGAGACGCTGCTCGCATTGTGGGAAGCGCCGGCGCTGGAACCCGTGTTCGACGACGGCGATTTCCCCGTGGATCGCGACGACACGCTCGTGCTGCTGTTCATGTGCTGCCATCCCGCGCTCACGCCGTCGTCGGCGATCGCGCTGACGCTGCGCGCCGTGGGCGGCCTCGCCACGGCCGAGATCGCGCGCGCGTTCCTCGTGCCGGAAGCGACGATGGCGCAGCGGATCAGCCGCGCCAAGCAGACGATCCGCGATTCGGGCGTGCCGTTCGCGATGCCCGATGCAGACGAGCGTGCCGCGCGCCTCGACGCGGTGCTGCACGTGCTCTACCTCGTGTTCAACGAGGGCTACGCGACGAGCAGCGGCGATGCGCTGCACCGCACCGACCTGTCCGACGAGGCGATTCGCCTCGCCCGCGACGTGCACGCACTGCTGCCGCGCGAGGGCGAAGTCGCCGGCCTGCTGGCGCTGATGCTGCTCACCGACGCGCGCCGCCCCGCACGCACCGGCGCCGCGGGCGAACTCGTGCCGCTCGACCAACAGGACCGCGGGCTATGGAACCGCGCGCTCATCGACGAAGGCGTCGCGCTGATCTCGGCGACGCTCGCACGCGGCGCGGTCGGCGCGTACCAACTGCAGGCCGCGATCGCCGCCGTGCACGACGAAGCAGAGAGCGCGGCCGCGACCGACTGGCCGCAGATCCTCGCGCTCTACACGGTGCTGCTGCGCCTCGCCGACAACCCGATGGTCGCGCTCAACCACGCGATCGCGCTGGCAATGGTGCACGGACCCGCTGCGGGACTCGAACGACTCGATGCGCTGTCGACGGACCGGCGCATCGCCGGCCATCATCGACTCGACGCCGTGCGCGCGCACCTGTTCGAGCGTGCCGGCGAACCCGCGCGCGCGATCGAGCACTACCTCGCCGCAGCGGCGAAGACCGCGAGTACGCCGGAGCGCGACTACCTCGTCGCGCAGGCAGCACGACTGGGCGATGCGGGCAGCGGGACGCCGCGAGCGTCACCCTGATCGACGCATGAGTTGCCGCGTGGCACCGCCCCGGCACGCGCCGCCCGGATCGATCGCTCGACCCTGCAACGAGAGCCACGATCCGGCGTGTAGTCGCGTCATTCCCGCGCTTCCTCGACCAGCTCGATGCTGCCGATGTGCCCACGGCCCAGGCAGGCATGCGAACACCACCGTGCGTCGAACATACCGATCACCCGCAGCCTGTGTCCGTCCTTGCGTTGGAGGTCGACCATCTCCGCTTCCGATCGCGGCAGGTCGAGCGCAACGGACGCGCCGCCGGAATCGGCATACAGGGCGCTCGTGTCGGGCGAGAATTCGAACCGCCCGACCACGTCCACGCGGGTGCCATCCCTGTGCGCGGGGTCCGCGACGAGGGCTGCGACTCCGATGCGGTCGGGACGCATGCCGATCGTCGACGACGCGCAGGAAGCGCAGGCGACGATCGATCCCAGGACAAGCAAGCGCCTCATGCCGTTCCTCCCAGCTGTCGATCCGGCTCTTCCTCGCATCGGGCACGATCATGCCGTTCGCCGAGGGAGAAAGCACCCGATCGGACTGCGGTTCCCCATGCGTCGATCTCCTCAGGAGCAGTTCGCGCAAGCATGCGTCATGCCGGGATCCGCGCGACGACGCTCGATCCGGCCACGCATGCGGTACGCTTCGTCACGTCGATTCCGGCCACGGAGCCCGCGTGAACGCGACGAGTGCCTCGTTGTCCATCGCCGATGCGGTCGAACGCATCGTGCAGCGCGGCGGCGAGCGCGTCGCGGTCGCGGCCCCGCTCGGGCTGGGCAAGCCGAATCACCTGCTGAATGCGCTCTATGCACGATTCAAAGCCGATCCGACACGCCGCTTGACGCTCTACACCGCACTGTCGCTCGACCTGCCCGAAGCCGCCACCGATCTCGAGCGGCGCTTCCTCGGACCGTTCCTCGCGCGCCAGTTCGGTGCGGACTATCCGCGGCTCGACTACGTCGTCGACATGAAGGCGGATCGCGTGCCGGCGAACGTGCGCGTCGAGGAGTTCTACTTCCAGTCCGGCGCGATGATGCACGCGGCGCGTGCGCAGCGCGACTACGCGAGCATCAACTACACCTCGGTCGCACGCGATCTCGCCGAGCGCGCCGGGCTGCACGCGATCGTGCAGCTCGTCGCCGCGCGTGGCAGCGGTGCCGACGCGCGCTACAGCCTGTCGTGCAACCCGGACGTGACGCTCGACGTGCTCGAAGCGATCGCGGCGAACGGCGGCCGCCGGCCGCTGGTGATCGGCGTCGTGCACCCGGAGCTGCCGTTCCTCGGCGGCGCGGCCGAAGTCGGCGCGGAGTTCTTCGACGGGCTCGTCGACGGCAGCACGCCGGCGCAGCCGCTGTTCGCGCTGCCGCGCAATGCGGTCGACCCCGCCGAGTACGCGATCGGCCTGCACGCGAGCACGCTCGTGCGCGACGGCGGCACCTTGCAGATCGGCATCGGCGCGCTGTCCGACGCGATCGTGCAGGCGCTGCTGCTGCGCCAGCAGCGCAACGCCGACTATCGCTCGGCCGTCGCCGCGTTGCGCGGCAGCGACGCGGCGGACGACGCGCTCGTCGCGCGCTGGGGCGGCGTCGCGCCGTTCGAGCGCGGCCTGTACGGCGCCAGCGAGATGATCATGGATGGCTTCATGCACCTGCGCAAAGCCGGCATCCTCGTGCGGCGCGTGCATGACGACCTCGAGGTCGAACGCGCGCTCGCCGACGGGCGCGCCGTGGATCCGGCCACGTTGCGTGGCGGGCACTACCTCAAGGGTGCGTTCTACCTCGGCTCGAAGGATTTCTACGCGTGGCTGCGCGCGCTCGACGGCGACGACTACGCCGGGCTCGCGATGAGCGCGGTGTCGGACGTGAACCAGCTCTACGGCGGCCATGAACAACTCGACGCCGCGCAACGCCGCGACGCGCGCTTCTTCAACACCTGCATGATGGCCACCCTGCTCGGCGCGGCGACCTCGGATGCGCTCGAGGACGGCCGCGTCGTCAGCGGCGTCGGCGGCCAGTACAACTTCGTCGCGATGGCGCACGCGCTCGCGGGCGGGCGATCGGCGCTGCTGCTGCGCGCGACGCGAACGAACGGGCGCGTACTCGAATCGAACATCCGCTGGAGCTACGGCCACACGACGATCCCGCGCCACCTGCGCGACATCTACGTGACCGAGTACGGCGTCGCCGACTTGCGCGGCCGCTCCGACGAGGCGTGCGTGCGCGCGATGCTCGCGATCGCCGACGCGCGCTTCGTCGACGAGCTCGCCGCGACTGCCGTGCGCAACGGCAAGCTTCCTCGCGATTTCCGCGTGCCCGACGCGTGGCGTGCGAACACGCCGGAGGCGCTCGCCGAGCGCCTGCGCGCGGCGAAGGCGGCCGGCCTGCTGCCCGCGTTCCCGTTCGGCAGCGACTTCGACGCGACCGAGCTGCGCGTGCTGCCGGCCTTGTTGTGGTTGAAGGCGCGCATCGGCGATCCGCGCCGCTGGCCGTCGCTCGTCGCGGCGCTGCTCGCACCGGGCGGACGCGCGGAGGATGCTGCGCTGCTCGCGCGGCTCGATCTCGAGCGACCCGCGTCGGTCGGCGAACGCGTACTGGCGCGGCTCGTGCGCGGCGCGATCGAGCGTTCGCGCGCACATTGAAGGCTCGAAGGGAGGCGGACTTCGACCGGAGCGCGTCCCCAATAACGCGGTCGCGATCGAAGCCGCCCAAAAAAATGGGTGGGACTCGCCCGGCTGTCAGCTCAGCACGGACGCGTCGTGGAATGGCAGCGGCGTCGCGCCCGCGTGCCGCACCGCCTCGCGCACCTGCGCTTCGTGGTCGCGCTGGTCGTCGACGACGACGAGGATGTTGCCGGCGTCGATCTCGCGTTCGAATTTGCGGCGCACGTGGTTCGGCACGGTCGAGCCGACCAGTGCGGCACTCCACGCGCCGACCATCGCGCCGACGAGCACGACGAGGCAGGCACCTGCGAAGTTCATCTCGACCGCGGGAATCAGCAGCGCGATGAGCGCACCGAAGATGCCGAGCGCGGCGCCTAGCCCGGCGCCGCGCAGCGCCGACGGCAGCATGTCGGTGGACGTGTCGAGCCGTTCGTGCGGCAAACGCTCCATCTCGATGTCCGCGCGCGCGATCAGCGAGATGTCCTCGTCGTCGGCGCCCGCCGCGCGTGCGGCGAGCATCGCCGCCTGGGCGGTCGCGAAGTCCTGTGCGCAGAAAACCTGGCGGAATTTCATTCGCTGCCTCCTCGGTCGCATGTGGACCCGGGCGGAATCGCGATTGCACGCTAGTCCTGCCCGCCTCAATCGCGCCTTAACACGCCGCAGCCGCCGTGCTGCGACGCCGCATGCGGGCGCGCTCGACTATGATGTTCGTTCCAAAGTCGGTGCAGGAGGTTTCATGAACGTGCAGGGCAAGCGCATCGCGATCACCGGCGGGTTCGGCACGCTCGGCGCGGCGGTCGCGCGCGTGGCGAGCGCAGCCGGCGCCAAGGTGGCCGCGATCGACCGCGCGGATAGCGCACCGGCCGGCCTCGCCGACGCCGGCGTCGTCGCGATCGGCGGCGCCGACATCGCCGACGGCGACGGCGCGCGCAAGGCGATCGACGACGCCGCGAACACGCTCGGCGGCCTCGATGCACTCGTCAACATCGCCGGTGCGTTCCGCTGGGAAACGCTCGCCGACGGCAGCATCGACACCTGGGACCTGCTCTATCGCATCAACGTGCGCACCGCAGCCGCGGCGAGCAAGGCCGCACTACCGCACCTGCGCAAGAGCGCCGCAGGCCGCATCGTCAACGTCGGCGCGAATGCGGCGACGAAAGCCGCGGCCGGCATGGGCGCGTACGCCGCGTCGAAGGCGGGCGTGATGCGCCTCACCGAGGCGCTCGCCGAGGAACTCAAGGACGCGAACATCACCGTCAACGCGATCCTGCCGAGCATCATCGACACGCCACCGAACCGTGCCGACATGCCGAAGGCGGATTTCGGCAAGTGGGTGAAACCGGAACAGCTCGCCGAGGTGATCCTGTTCCTCGTCTCGGACCAGGCTGCCGCGGTGACGGGCGCACTGCTGCCGGTGGTGGGGCGCGTCTAGGCCCGACGCTTCCCTCGCTTCGCTCGTTCGCCATGAGTGTGCCGCGACCAGCGGCACGACGATCGTGCCCCGCGCGAACGCGGTTGCGGGCGCTGGGTACGATCGCGCGTAAACCAAAGGAGAGACCGATGAAGCCCCTGCTCGCCCTCTTCGCACTGGCTGCTCCGCTGGTGTTCGCGCAATCCCCCGCGCCGGCCGCGAAGCATTGGCCATGGGACATGCGGCCCAACAAATGCCTCGCCTACGGGGGACATGCATTGCCGGGCACGCAGTGTGCGGAGGCGCCGCCATGGCCGACGTACTCCATCGCGCTCGAGCATGTCCGCATGCTATTCGCGAATCCGGACTTCGATCTGGTCCAGCGCGCGGAGGACGACCTCGCATACTCCAACGCGCAGTTCGAATCCGGCGACTATTTCTTCGAAGCCTGGATACAGGGGATGAACGGCGGGTTACGCCAACCGGTCGAACAAGCCCAGGCGATCATCCAGAGCTGGAAGGATGCCAAGGGAGACGACGGCTTCGCCGCAGTGGCAGAAGCGATGCTCTGGGGTAGGCGCGCCTGGGCTGCTCGCGGCAGTGGATTCGCATCCACGGTGGCGCCAGAAGCATGGGAACTTTTCCGCAAGAATCTCGGCAAGGCCATGGCGGCGCTCGACGCAGCATCGCCGAAGGTTCGCAAATCGGGGGCTTGGTGTCAGCTCAAGGCGACCTATGCGTTTCAGGCCTCCAATCCGCGCGAAGGCGAGAAGCTCGTCGCCGAAGCTGCGAAACACTGGCCCGACAGCGTCGACATCGCGCGCCTGCCGATGGAGTTCGCACAACCGAAATGGGGTGGCTCGTTCGAGGCGATGGACGAAGCGGCGCGGACGGCGACCCGGCGCGCCAAGCGCCTGGGCAAAGGCATGTATCCGCTGTTGTACTCGCTCGCCTCCTGGGACCAGGGCCGCTACACCCTGGCGGACACGAAGGCGGACTGGACGCTGATGAAGGAAGGCTTTCGCGTGCTTGAACCCCAGCTCGCCGCGCCGGCGACGTGGCATGAGTTCGCGCAGTTCGCCTGCCAGATGCACGATCGCGAGGAAGCGAAGCGCCTGTACGCCGTGAGGGATGCCAAGCGCGCCGCCGATCCCAACGGCCGGGACTCCTTCGACGACGACTCCGACGCGTGTCGCACCTATGCATTCGGGGCCAAGGACGCCTGATCGCTGCGCGATCCGGTACGGTCGACCGACTCTGCCGCGTCGCACGCCCGACTCATGCCCGAACCGCGCGATTACCAGCGTTTCCTGCAGGCCTCCGCATCGAACAAGGCGACGATGCGCGGCCTGCAGCACCTGCTGCCCGAACCGCCGCCGTCGGCGCGGCTGTGGAGCCAGGCCGGACTCATCGTCGCGAGCAGCGGGCTGCCGATCGTGTTGTGGCTCCTCGGGCGGCTGCAACCCCTCGACGTGATCCTGCTCTACCTCGCCGAAGGCACGATCTACGGCGTCGCAGTGATCGCGCGCGTGCTGTCCACGGCGGCGCCGCCATCGGGGGGCGAACGACCGCGCGCGCTCACCGCGCTCGGCTACGCGATCCACCTCGCCGTCGTGTGGGGCGGCCTCGGCCTCGGCCTGATCGAATGCGTCGCGCCGAAACCCACGGGCGCTTCGCTGCACGACTGGCTCGCGCCGTTGCTGCAACGTTTCGATCACCGCTCGATGGCGGTTGCGGCACTGACGACGGCCGCCTTCCTGCTGCTCGACGTCGTGCGCCGCGGCGACTACATCGACGCCTACCTCGCCTTCGGTCCGCGCGAAACCGCACGCTACGGGTTCACCTATCCGTTCGCGCTGGCCTTCCTGCTCGGCGGCGCGCTGCTCATCGCCGTGTTCGCGCTGCATGCGGACGACGCGTTCGTGCAACGCGGCACGCCGCTCGTCGCGCCTGCATTCTTCGCGTTCTGGCTGGTCGGCTGGCGCCTGTTCCTGCAGCTGACGAACCTGACCCTGCCGATCTGGGGACGCAGGCTCGGCCGTTTCGAGGAACGCTTCGCGCGAGCGATGGGCGAGCCGCCGACCGACGGCGACACGCGCTGACGTCAACCCCGCCGCGCACGCTGCCGCGTTACCGCCTTCGCAACTACCGGAGGAGGCACGACCATGGCGACCCGCGCAGCCGCACACCATCCGCAACCCGACTGGCAGCGCATCGCCGCGCTGAGCACGAGTTTCCTCATGCACGCGGTCGCCGCGATGGCGGTCGCGGTGCCGCTCGCGATGCAGGTCGAGCGCATCGAATCGCGGCCGGTGGCCGCGAGCCTCATCGACACGCCGCCGCCGGTGCCGCCACCTCCGCCGGAACAGCTGCCACCGCCGCGTGCGCCCGTGCATCACGCGACGCCGCAACCGCCACCGGTGGCACCACCGGTACCGGTACGCAGCGTGATCGAAGTACCGGCGCCGCCCGCGCCGATCGATGCCACGCCGGTGCAGCCGACGACGCCGTCGGCGACGAGCGACGTCGCCGACGGCGCCGGTACCGGCGAAACGCGACGCCTCGCCTACGACGGCGCCCTGAAGCTCAAGTATCCGGCGACCGCGCTGCGCTCGCGCCAGCAGGGGGAAGTGCTGCTCAGCGTGCTCGTCGACCCGAGCGGCAACGTGCAGCGCATCGAGATCGCACGCAGCTCGGGCCATGCAGATCTCGACAACGCCGCGCGCGAGGCGGTGCAGCGTGCGCATTTCAAGCCGGTGCTGCGCGATGGCCAGGCGATCGCGGCGTGGGGCACGGTGCCGATCGAGTTCCGCCTCGATCGCGCATGAGAGCGAGAACGTCAGGCTGACGCCACGCTTCGCGCTTTGAAGTCTCCCCATTCAAGGGGGAGGTCGGGAGGGGACGGTGTTTTCAATCGCGCGGCGCTCGAACAACACCATCCCCACCCAGCCCTCCCCTTGAAGGGTTGAACACATCACGACCGCACACCCATCGTTGCTAGCACATCGTGGACAACCCGGTGAGGACGAGCGACTCGCGCCTTGCGGCGCGCGCACGATCGAAACCCGGATCGGCTAGAGTGGCCGCACCGCCGAACCGGATCGCCGAATGGACCTTCACGCCCTCTGGTACGTCCTCGCCGTCATCCTCGTCGTCGTCGGTCTCGTCGGCACCGTGCTGCCCGCGCTGCCGGGCGTGCCGCTCGTGTTCTGCGGCCTGCTGCTCGCGGCCTGGACCGACGGCTTCGCCCACGTCGGTGCATTCACGCTGTTCGTGCTCGGCGCGCTCGCCGTGATCGCACTCGGCATCGACTTCGTCGCCGGCCTGCTCGGTGCGAAGAAGGTCGGCGCGAGTCGCCATGCCGTCATCGGCGCCGCGCTCGGCACCCTGCTCGGCCTGTTCTTCGGACTGCCCGGCCTGCTGCTCGGCCCGTTCGTCGGGGCGCTCGTCGGCGAACTCGTCGCCGGCGGCACCTTGCGCAAGGCGACCGGCGTCGGCGTCGGCGCGTGGATCGGCTTCCTCGTCGGCGCGATCGCCAAGCTCGCGATCTGCTTCGCGATGCTCGGCATCTTCGCGTTCGCCTTCCTGGCGTGAGAAGCAAAGATTGAAACACGAAGGACACGAAGGACACGAAGGAAGAACATTCGACAGTGAGCAGGTCCGGACAGGAGCACAGTCCAGCGCAAGCACCTGGACCACCCCGGGTTTCTCGGACAGTCTAATTAGACACCGCCTGCGCGGCGAAGTCTTCGGGTGAGCGGTTGCCCAGCGCGCTGTGCAATCGCT
>NZ_JACGXL010000008.1 GCF_014138265.1 Dokdonella fugitiva | reverse complement strand
CTCCGCGGTGAATCGCTGACGCTTCTCCATCGAACACCTCCGTGCGAGGATTGTCCTCGCTTTCTGGTGTCCGAAAAATCAGGGGTAGTCCACTCTGACCCCGTTCTGCGAATGCGCCGAGATCGCACTGCCGAGCACGAGGAATGCCGCGGCAAGCGCGATCGATGGCAGCGCGAGGAAGAGACTCGACAGGTTCAGCACGGTTCGCATGGGCTTAGATTCCGACGTCGCGGCCAGGCCATTTCACGGACCTGGGAGATATTGCCCTCCAGGTCGCACGCATTGCACACGACGAACTCGGGCCCAATCCGCGGCCTACACTACATGCACTGCACTCTCAAGCTTCTCAAGCAGCGGCAGTACGCATCGATTCCGAATGGCATTCACGGCGTCTTGGGTGATATGGCCCGCTTTCTGAACCTCGCTCCAGATGTCGCGAACATCAATTCGGCCGATTGTCTTCGGAATACCGACCGCACCTTGTGCCCCGGCATCGTCAACTATCACCGGAATGATGTGATCCTTGCGCCCTGGGCGAGTCATCACGTCCTTCTCATACTTGGTCCAAACCTTCTCGCGATAATGCTTGTCCAAGAAGACTAGGTAGTAGCGGCAGGACTCCCCGTAGATTCTTTCGAGTACCTTCTCCAAATCCAAGGCCAAGAGAACAGCTTGTTGGTCATAGTCATAGAAAGTGACTACATCCTCCTTCTTGAGTTCGGCATTGGCGACCTCGACCAGCTTGCGCACCTCACCAGCGAAGGAAAACCCGATGTCATACGAGTACACATTACCCTGCTCAACTACCGTCTCCTCAACGCCCAACTCTTGGTAGATTCGCTTTGGGTCAAGATTGTTCAAGAAATAGCGAAATAGGGGGTCCTCAATCGAGAATCCAGAATCTGGATCAAAGGCGATCTGCTTACGAAGATCAACTTGCTTCGACGGATCAAGAATAACCTCGGAAATGCGAGGTCGCACCGCCTTGATTCCGGGCTTCCGCTTCTCGGGAAGGAGATAGAGAAGCTTATCGAAGGTGACCACCGACTCTGGGATCTTGCATAAAGCGAGCAGCACTTCAAGGTAGGGTTTGTTTCCGCCAGGACGCCACTTCTTTCCCTTTGCAAACGTCTTAGCTGCTGGCATGTATCTCTGTGAGAGCTCTGTCATGAGCCGAGAACGAATACCTAGGATATCGAAGGTGAGGATGCGTATCTCGTCTTGAGTCTCAAAGATCTCTTGCGACGCACAGACCTTGTTGCATACATACTGCGCGAGCCAGAAGTTCCCTGCACTTTCGGACAAGAGTATGTCACGGTCTTCGAAGATAATCTGAAGCGCTGACTCACCTTCGCTCAGAAGCTTCTCAATCTCAACGTCCGACACGCGCTTCAGCACATACGTACCCAAGCGTGGACCTAGGTCGTAAGCGTCAGACAGCAGGGACACGCCGGTGGTTGGTATGCCAATGAGGATGGCTTTCGATGGGTCCTTCCGCTCAAATGCCCGGTCACTCATGCGCTTGAGTTGAGAGCCAATCTCTGCTCTGCGCGCGGTCGCAAGCAGATGGAATTCGTCTATCACCAAAATCGGTACGCCTGTCGGGGCACCGTCCGTCGCCGCAGCTAGAAACCCTTCAATCATCGCGGACGCCGCAGTGTCGCGGCAACTCACATAGATGAAATCGCGATCCTGAACAAGCCCAAGTTCCTCAAAAGCTTTGAAAACAACGCACGTCTTGCCAATACCGGAAGGACCTTCGATGAGCAGGTGTTTGCCCGCTTGGGAGATATCGGCTCGCACCTCTCCATAGTATGGTGGTTTCACGTACGTATAGGGGGGAAGACCCACCGTTTTGAACACGTCCGCAAGCCTCTTCTTGTCGCTCATAACCTTTCCTGAAGATCTCTGCTCCATTCATTGTCTGGCGGTGGAGCGTCTGTAGTTCATCGCAATACAGGGTGGAGACGACTTCGATGCGACATACGCTAAAGCTAAGCGGCTGGCCCGCTTGAGGCGGAATTGTCTGCTTGAGCGCCTTGATTGGCCTGGCGCTCCCTTTGCGACTGGTCTCGCCTAGCCTGAGCTTCCGCGCGCTCTTCTGCACGATCCTCGCTCGTGTAAATATCTGCCTTGATGCGATGAAACCCGGTTGTTAGCCGGTGAATATCGCTCTGCATCTTCTCCAAGCTCCTGGCAATTGCATATGCATCGGGTTTACCTAGCTGGTAACTACCTTTTAGTTCCGACATATCTATAACAAGCGAGTCAGCATATCTCTTGCCAGTAGCGCTACTGTATGTCACGTCTAGCGCTAGCATTGAGGCCATTTTTCCGTCGTGATCTTCATTTAGTTGTGTATACGCTGAGACCCGCTCTTGGCCGGGGCCAAAATGCTTGAGCCCAACGCTGAAAAAGTTCACGCCTGTGAATTCAGCAAGAAGTCTCTCAGCAGACTGACCTCCCGCAAGAACTTTTGGCTTGAACGTGACATCCAAAGCGGGGCCGAGGCCAACGTTACGAACGTGTAGCCGGACAATGTGGATTGCGAAGTCGAATGAGCCGACTGTTACCTGTAATTTCGGTTCCGTTTGAACCTCCCTCATCATTCGCGTCTCCTTAACGAGAACCCAAGTCAAGGCGGCGTAAACTGCGGTAGCGACGGTAACTGCAGCCGTGAAGAGTACCGTTAATGCGCCGGCGTTTTTATTTAAGAACTCGAGAATCGCGGTCATATTTTTTAGGCTCAAGTACAGATAGACCCCTAACCCTAGTATTCAGGGCGTGCTCGTCGACCTTCTCGGTCAAGACGGTTTTCCATATACCTTCAACCGCTTGGGCGACAGCGAACATCCGACGACAGCGGCCACACCGCCTCGCAACATCCTGGATGTGAAGGCGCAATTACACATCTGGACGTGTGCGCAGGACGGTGGTTCTACGCCTTTCCGGGCGCTGCTGCCAGTGCTGGAGAATGGAGGAGCGTGCCGCTTCCGCCGGCGCGGAGCAGCGAGGCGTGGCATTCCGAGGCGGTATCTGCATTCCTTGCCGGACGCGTCGCGTTCTCCACCTCGAGAATCGGGTTGCGAACGCGGGTGACCGAACTTGGAGCTCGAAACGCCACGTTCGAAAGTCAACGTATCGCGCGCGGAGGGTCGCCTTTCGAGATTGGAGCTCGACCCATCCAGCCCCAGGTCAGGGCGTTCCGGTTCGGAGCTCGACCTGTCGGGTTCGGGTACTCGGACGTTCGAGCTCGGAGCTCGGACGTTCGAGTTCGGAGCTCGGACGTTCGAGCTCGGAGCTCGACGTGTCGAGATCGGAGCTCCGCCTTTCGAGTTCGGCGCTCGGACGTTCGAGCCCTGGGCTTTGCCGTCCGAGCTCGGCGCTCGGGTGTTCGCGTCCGGCGCCTGGCGGGTCGGGCGTCGAGCTCGGCGCGTCGAGTTCCGTAGCCTTCCGGTGGAGCACCCGGCGACGCGGTTGGAGCGGCGAGCCCGGCGAGTGACGCAGGGAGCGCGATCCGAAGGGTTCCGTCGACGGCATTTGCGGTTCTGGCGGAGCGTCGACCGCTTCGGAGGCGTACGCTCCGGATGCCCTCACCCGCCGCGCGGTGCGCGGCGGCCTCTCCCGCGAGTGGGAGAGGCGAGATCGCGACGTCGTGGTTGCGGCGAGGCGGCTGCTGCTCCTCTCCTGCGCGTGGGAGAGGGTCGGGTGAGGGGGAGGCGGAGCGACTGCTGGCCGTGATGGGACTCGTCGCCCGGCTCCCCTCACCCGCCGCGCTTCGCGCGGCGGCCTCTCCCGCGAGCGGGAGAGGCGAAATGCGCGCGAGGGGCGAAACGAACAAGGGCGACGGCAGGGTGTCGGCGCCTCAGCGTTGCGCGATGCCCTCGCGCTGCGGCACGTGCTGCGGCCAGCCGCCCGCGAGGGCCTGGTACAGCGCGACGGCGCCGTTGATGCTGCGCGTGCGCGCGTCGGCGAACGCGTCCTGCGCCTGCAGGCGGCTGCGTTCGGCGTCGAGCACTTCGAGCAGGCCGGCGGCGCCGGCTTCGTAACGCACGCGCGCGAGGCGCGCCGCTTCGGCGCTGTCGGTGGCAGCGCGTTCGAGCTGGGCGTCTTCGGCGCGGGCCTTGGCGTAGCGCACGAGCGCGTTCTCGGTGTCCTCGAGCGCGAGCAGCACGCTCTGGCGGTACTGCGCGAGCGCGGCTTGTGCATCGGCGCCGCTCGCGGCGATGCGCGCGCGCACGTGGCCGACGTCGAGGAACGACCAGTCGACGCCGAGGGCGAGCAGGTGCGTTTCGCTGTCGCGCTCGAACAACGCGCCCGTGCTCGCCGCCTGCGTGCCGAGCAGGCCGCCGAGCGTGAAGCGCGGGAACAGGTCGGCGGTGGCGACACCGATGCGCGCGGTCGCCGCGTGCAGGCGCTGTTCCGCCGCGGCGACGTCGGGACGACGGCGCAGCAGTTCGCCGGGCGTGCCGGCGTCGAGGCGTTCGGGCAGTGCGGGCAGCGCGACCGGCGCCTGCAGTTCGGCGATCAGCGCGTCGGGAGTGCGGCCGGTGAGCACCGCGAGGCGATGCATCGCGAAGGCGATCTGCGCTTCGAGCGCCGGGATGCGCGCGTCGGTCGTCTCGAGCTGCGCGCGCGCACGCGCGCTGTCGAAGTCGGTGCCGCCGCCCGCGTCCACGCGCGCGTCGACGAGCTGCAGGGTCTCGCGCTGGTTCGACGCGTTGTCCTGCGCGACGCGCAGGCGTTCCTGCTGCCCGCGCAGCTCGATGTAGGTGCGCGCGACGGAACCCGCGATCGCGACCTGCGCGGCGGCGAGATCCGCGGCGCTCGCGGCGGTGTCGGCACGACCCGCTTCGATCGAGCGGCGGATGCGGCCGAAGAGATCCAGTTCCCAGCTCGCGCCGACACCGGCGTCGTAGCTCTTCGTGTCGCGGCCGTCGCGGTCGACGCCGGGCAACTGGTCGGCGCTGGAGCGGATGTCCTGGCCGGTCGCGCTCGCGGTGATCACCGGCAACGCGTCGAACTTCGCGCCGCGCAGTTCCGCGTTGGCGCGCTCGTAGTGCGCGAGCGCGACCTTGAGGTCGTTGTTCGCAGCGAGCGCCTGCTCGACGAGCGACGTGAGTTCGGCGTCGCCGAAGCGCGCCCAGAACGCATCGTCGGCGGCAGGCGCGGACGCGTCGCCCGTGGATGTCGCCGTGTCGGCCTTCGCGTCGGCGCGCGCGAACTGGGCGGGCGCGGCGGTATCGGGCTTCACGTAGTCGGGACCGACCGCGCAGGCGCCGAGCGCGAGCGTGAGGCCGAGCGCGAGCGCTTTCGGCGCCGCGGACAGGATGGAATCAGCCATGGGGGTTCTCCTCGGTCGCGGCGGTCGGTGCGTTCGGAAACAGCACCGCGGGATCGCCGGCGGACCAGACGGTGTCGATGCGCAGGCGCTCGATCAGCCAGAGGCCGTCGTGGCGCACGAGATCGACGTGGTAGATGTTCTTGAGCAGCAGGTGCCGGCGGTGGTCGCCGCGCGGCAGGTGCTGCGCCTCGACGAGCGCGAACAGGCCTGCGCGCTCGCCGTCGTAATGCATGACACGGGGATTGGTGACGGTGTGCGTGGTGTCGAGCGCACCGATCGCGGCGAAGATCGTCTCGACGATCGCGTCGCGCCCGGCGAAGGGCGTGAGCGCGACGCCGAAGCGTCCAGCCGGCTGGCTGAAGTCGAGCGTCGCGTCGGCGGCGAACGCCGACGCGAACAGCGCGCGGTCGCGCAGGTCCTGCCCGGCGCCGAAGCGGTACAGCGCATCGACGATCGCGAGCTGGTCGCGCGGCCCGACCGCGCCGGCCGCATGCGCGGGTCCGGCGTCGGTGCGTGCCGCGACCGCGGCCGGCACGGACGCCGTCGTGAACGACGGCGCCGCGCGGCGGCGATCATGCTCATGCATGGGCATGGGCGATCTCGCCGTGGTGGCCGTGCGACACGAGCGGGCGGCTGCCGAACAGCTTGCGCAAGGTCACGTAGAACACCGGCGTGAGGAACAGGCCGAACAGGGTCACGCCGATCATGCCCGCGAACACCGTGATGCCGGTGGCCGAGCGCACTTCCGCGCCGGCGCCGTGCGAGAGCACGAGCGGCACGGTGCCGGCGATGAACGCGATCGAGGTCATCACGATCGGGCGCAGACGCAGGCGGCACGCTTCCAGCGCGGCTTCGATGATGCCCTTGCCCTGCATCTCGAGCTCGCGCGCGAACTCGACGATGAGGATCGCGTTCTTGCACGCGAGGCCCATCAGCACGACCAGGCCGACCTGCACGAACACGTTGTTGTCGCCGCCGGTGAGCTTGACGCCGAGCAGCGCCGCGAGCATGCACATCGGCACGATCAGGATCACCGCGAGCGGCAGCGTCCAGCTCTCGTACAGCGCGGCGAGCACGAGGAACGCGAGCAGGATCGCCAGCGGGAACACGACCAGCGCGGCCTTGCCCTGCGTCGCCTGCTGGTAGCTGAGATCGGTCCATTCGATCTTCATGCCGTTCGGCAGCACCTTCGCGGCCGTGCCTTCGACGATGCCCATCGCCTGCGCCGACGACAGCAGGGTCGGATCGCCTTCGCCGGCGAGGTCCGCCGCGGGGTAGCCGTTGTAGCGCAGCACCGGGTCGGGGCCGTAGGTCTGGTGGATCTTCACCATCGAGCCGATCGGCACCATCTCGCCGCGGTCGTTGCGCGTGCGCAGCTTGGCGATGTCCTCGACGCTGTCGCGGAACGACGCGTCGGCCTGCGCGATGACCTGCCAGGTGCGGCCGAACTGGTTGAAGTCGTTCACGTAGACCGAGCCGAGGTAGGTCTGCAAGGTGTCGAACAGGCCGGTCAGCGACACGCCCTGCGCCTTCGCCTTGACGCGGTCGACTTCGGCGTCGAGCTGCGGCACGTTGGCCTGGTAGCTCGAGATCGGGAAGCCCATGCCCGGCGTCTGCGCGATCGCGCCCTGCATCGACTGCACCGCGGTCTGCAGCGCGCCGTAGCCGAGGTTGTCGCGATCCTCGATGAAGGCCTGGTAGCCGTTGCCGTTGCCGAGGCCGAGGATCGGCGGCGGCATCAGCGCGAACGTGAAGCCTTCCTGCAGGCCGCCGATCTTCTGGTTGATCTCGCCGACGATCTCGGCCGCGCTGCGATGGCGCTCGCTGAAGGGCTTGAGCGGGAAGAACACCACGCCGGTGTTCGGCGTATTGGTGAACTGCAGCGCGTTGAGGCCCGGGAACGCGACCGAGTGGGCGACGCCTTCGGTCTTCATCGCGATGTCGGCGACCTTCTTCAGCAGCGCGTCGGTGCGCTCGATCGACGAGCCTTCCGGCGTCTTCACGCCCGCGATCAGGTACAGCTTGTCCTGCGTCGGGATGAAGCCCGGCGGCACGATGCGGAACATCAGGCCGGTCGCGACGAGCAGCACCGCGTACACCGCGAACACCACCGCGCGACGGCCGAGCGTGCGCGACACCGCACCCTGGTAGCGTTCCGAACTGCGCTTGAAGAAGCGGTTGAACGGACGGAATACCCAGCCGAACAGGCGATCGATCAGGCGCGACAGCGCGTCCTTCGGCGCGTCGTGCGACTGCAGCAGGCGCGCGGCGAGCGCGGGCGACAGGGTCAGCGAGTTGATCGCCGAGATCACCGTCGAGATCGCGATGGTCACCGCGAACTGCTTGTAGAACTGCCCGGTCACGCCGTTGAGGAACGCCATCGGCACGAACACCGCGCACAGCACGAGCGCGATCGCGATGATCGGGCCGGACACTTCCTTCATCGCCTGGTGCGCCGCCTCGAGCGGCGTGCGGCCTTCCTCGATGTTGCGCTCGACGTTCTCGACCACGACGATCGCGTCGTCGACGACGATGCCGATCGCGAGCACGAGGCCGAACAGGCTCAGCGTGTTGATCGAGAAGCCGAGCAGGTAGAGCGCGGCGAACGTGCCGACGATCGACACCGGCACCGCGATCAGCGGGATGATCGACGCGCGCCAGGTCTGCAGGAACAGGATCACCACGAGCACGACCAGCATCACCGCCTCGAGCAGCGTGCTGACGACCGCCTTGATCGAGTCGCGCACGAAGATCGTGGTGTCGTAGACGGCCTCGTACTTGATCCCTTCGGGGAAGCGCTTGGCCATCTCGTCCATGTTGGCGATCACCGACTTCTGGATCTCCAGCGCGTTCGCGCCGGGCGCCTGGAAGATGCCGATGCCGACCGCGTTCTTGCCGTCGAGCTGCGAGCGCAACGTGTAGTCGCCCGCACCGAGTTCGAGGCGCGCGACGTCGGACAGGCGCACGATCTCGCCGTCCGCACCGGCCTTGAGCACGATGTTGCCGAATTCCTCCGGCGTCTTCAGGCGGCCCTGCGCGTTGATGAGGGTGAGGAAGTTGCTGCTCGGCATCGGCTCGGCACCGAGCTGGCCGGCCGAGACCTGCACGTTCTGCTCGCGCATCGCGCCGACGACGTCACCCGCGGTGAGGCCGCGCGAGGCGATCTTGTCCGGATCGAGCCACGCACGCATCGCGTAGTCGCCACCGCCGAAGATCTGCGCATCGCCGACGCCGGGCAGGCGTGCGAGCGAATCCTTGACGTGCATGCGCGCGTAGTTGCGCAGGTACAGCGTGTCGTACTTGCCGCTCGGCGAGGTCAGGTGCACGACCATGAGGAAGGTCGGCGACTGCTTCTGCGTGGTCACGCCCTGGCGCCGCACGTCCTCGGGCAGGCGCGCGAGCGCCTGGCTCACGCGGTTCTGCACGCGCACCGCGGCGTCGTCGGCATTCGTGCCGGGGCGGAACGTGACGGTCATCTGCAGCACGCCGTCGGAACCGGCGACCGACTTGATGTACATCATGTCCTCGACGCCGTTGATCGCTTCCTCGAGCGGCGTCGACACGGTGTCGGCGATCACCTTCGGATTGGCACCCGGATAGACCGTGCGCACGATCACCGACGGCGGCACCACTTCGGGATATTCGCTGATCGGCAGGATCGGAATCGCGATCAGGCCGGCGGCGAAGATCACGATCGACAGCACCGCGGCGAAGATCGGCCGGTCGATGAAGAATCTGGAAAAGTCCATGTGTTTGTCCTTGCGCGGCACGCGGCCGCATCGAAGCCCGCTCCCGCACGCGGGAGCCTTCATTCAAGCCCTTGGCGATCGCACCCGTGCGATCCGCGCCGGCACGCCGAGCGCGCCGGCGCCTGCGATCACTTCATCGCGACCGGGTCCTTGCCCGCCGGGGCACCGCCCTCGTCCATCGCGATCGTCTTCGGCTGCACCGGCATGCCGGGGAAGAAGATCTTCTGGATGCCGCGGATGATCACGTTGTCCTGCGCGTCGAGGCCGGAATCGACCACGCGCAGGCCGTCGATCACGCGGCCGGTCACGATGTCCTTGCGCACCGCCTTGTTCTCCGGGCCGAGCACGTAGACGTATTTGCGGTCCTGGTCGGTGAGGATGGCCTTGTCGTCGACGAGCATCGCCTTGAACTCGGCGCTGCCTTCCAGCTGCACACGGGCGAACAGGCCCGGCGTGAGCGCGCGATCCGGGTTCGGCAGCACCGCGCGCGCGTGGATCGTGCCGGTGGCCGGATCGATGCGGTTGTCGACGAACTCGACCGTGCCCTTGTGCGGGTAGCCGTCCTCGTTGGCGAGGCCGATGCGCACCGGGTTGGAGAGTTCCGCGCGCTGGCCCTTGCGCGCGAGCTCGGCGTAGCGCAGGTAGGCCTGCTCGTCGCCTTCGAAGTCGACGTACACCGGATCCATCGAGACGACCGTCGTCAGCAGCGTTTCGTCGGCGCGCGCGAGATTGCCCACGGTGATCATCGCCCTGCTCGTGCGGCCGGCGACCGGCGCGCGCACCTCGGTGAACTGCAGGTCGAGCTCGGCGGTGGTCACCGCCGCTTCGGCCGCGCGCACCGCGGCGTCGGCCTGCGCGACCGCGGCGTGGCGCGTGTCGAACTCCTCGCGCGAGATCGCCTTGGCGGCGACCAGGGTCTGCGCGCGCGCGTCCTGCGTCTTGGCGAGCTGGGCCTCGCTGCGTGCACGCGCGAGATCGGCTTGCGCCTTCGCGAGCTGGGCGCGGTAGGGGCGCTGGTCGATCACGAACAGCAGGTCGCCCTTGGCGACTTCGCTGCCTTCCTTGTAGGCGACCTTGTCGACGTAGCCGCTCACGCGCGGGCGCAGTTCGACCGACTGGATCGCAGAGACGCGACCGGTGAAGTCGTCCCACTGGCGCACGTTCTTCACCAGGACCTGGGCGACGCTGACTTCGGGCGGCGGCGGCATCGCCGCGGCGCCGGGAGCGGCATGGCTGCTGCAGCCGACCGCGACGAACGCCGCGGCGAGGGCCGCGGCGAGGGCGAAGGCGGCCGGCCG
Organism: Dokdonella fugitiva; assembly: GCF_014138265.1. Lineage (GTDB taxonomy): Bacteria > Pseudomonadota > Gammaproteobacteria > Xanthomonadales > Rhodanobacteraceae > Dokdonella_A > Dokdonella_A fugitiva_A. The sequence continues at coordinate 293,879 of NZ_JACGXL010000008.1, read as the reverse complement.
CGCAGCGGAGATGACGGTTGCATGACGCGATTTCATCGGGGCAGACCTCGTTTTCAGTGTTTGGATGTTTCTGGATCGGAATCGTTGGCGGCGGCGGCGCGGCCGACGGAAGCGTCGGGCGTTGTCGCCGGTCTGGCTATTCGTTGCTTGCGCGACACCCGGCGGGCGGCGATCCATCCCTTCGACGAAGCAGCTATGCTCGGATCGACAGCGGGCGGGACCGGGTCGGCGATTGGCCTCGCGCCGAGGAGTAAGGGCGCAAGTTCCGGTTAAATAGAGCTTGAATGAGGGAATGACCGTCCCGACATCGGGCCAATCCTGCCCCGATTGGAGTCGAGCATGGCCCGCGACCTCAACGACACCCTGATTTTCGTCAAGGTCGTCGAACACGGCAGCTTCATCGCGGCGGCGCGCTCGCTGCGCCTGCCCAAGACTTCGGTCAGCCGCAAGGTGCAGGAACTCGAGGAGCGCCTCGGCGCGCAACTCCTGCACCGTACCACGCGCAAGCTCGGCCTCACCGAAGCGGGCGCGATCTATTTCGAGCACTGCCAGCAGATCGCGCGCCAGCTCGACGAGGCGGAGAGCGCGGTCGGCCAGCTGCAGGGCGGGCCGCGCGGCTGGTTGCGCGTGACCGCGCCGTACTCGATCGGCATCACCTGGGTCGCGCCGCTGCTCGGCGAGTTCTATGCACTGCACCCGGAGCTGCGCGTCGAGCTCGTCCTCACGCAGGAGCCGCTCGACCTCATCGCGAAGGAGCTCGACGTCGGCCTGCGCGTCGGCAACCTGCCCGATTCCAACCTCGCCGCGCGCCGCCTGTCGGTGTTCCGCACCCAGGTCTACGCGAGCCCGATCTACATCGAGCGCTACGGCGAACCGCAGCATCCGGACGAGCTCGCGCGCCATCGCGCACTCGCGGTGCACAAGTCGCGCACGAACGGCAACTACGCCTGGACGCTCGGCGACGGCAACCAGGTGAACGACTACCGCGTCGACCCGATCCTCGTCGCCAACGACCCCGGCCCGCTGATCAGCGCGCTGCTGTCGGGTGAAGGCCTCATGCTCGCGAGCGACGTCACGATCAAGCCGTACGCCGAACTCGGCCACGTGCGACGCGTGCTGTCGGGCTGGACCGGCCCCGAACTCGACTTCAACGCGGTGTTCCCGCGCGGGCGCGTGCCGTCGCCGAAGGTGCGCGCGTTCATCGACTTCCTCGTCGACCGCCTCAACTTCGACGCCGACTACATGCACGTGCTCTGCCCGGACCTCTGCGCGCAGCAGCAGCAACGCGCCGAAACCGCGCTCGCCGCGGCACTCGCGGCACCCGCCGCGGCGTCACGGCCGGCGGCGCGCCGCAAGGCCGAACCGGAACCGGCGCTCGAGGACGGCTGAGCGCTTTGGGCTCGCCGCAGCAAGGGCAAGAGCAAGAGATTGAAACACGAAGGACACGAAGGACACGAAGGAAAGCAGATCGATTCTTCTTTCCGTTGAGCCGGCGCTTGAGGACGCAAGCAAAAGCCTGAAACACGGAGCACACGGAGCACACGGAGAAAGCAAATCGAGCGAGAGCTTTCCTCTGTGTGCTCCGTGTGCTCCGTGTTTCAATCTTTTCCCGATTCTTTCCTTCGTGTCCTTCGTGTCCTTCGTGTTTCAGTCTTTTCAGCTTGGCCGGCCCGCAGCGTCGCGCTGCGTAGCGCCCTACGGGAGGTCGTAGTCGAACGCGTAGGCGTGCGCGCCACCGGCGGCGATCGTGATCGTCATGGAGCCGGACAGGCCGGCCAGTTCGTCGGTGCCCGAGTCGGGCACGACGCGGATGTCCTGCGTGGCGGCACCGCGGTTCATGATCGAGCTGTGCTGCAGCACGAAGCTGCCCTTGCGGCCGTCGAGCGTGCCGCTCACGCGCTCGAGCGCGACGTAGCCGGCGGAGTTCGCGACGCTCGTGCGGAACGCGATCATCTCGCCCTGGCTGGTCGCCTCGAGCGCGCCGTGGAAGCGCTTGTCGAGCGCGAGGCGGCCGATGCCGGCGCCTTCGGCATACGGGTTGTCGGCCTTCTGCGGAATGAGCTGGACGTCGAACGGACCGCTGGCTTGGTGGTTCATGGACACTCCCGGGTTGACGGCATCGGCGATCGACGCGTGCGGCAGCAGCGGCGTCGACGCGGTGAGGGCGGCAGCGAAAGCACCGGCCACGACGGCGGCGAGTGTGACGGAAGCGGGCGTGGCCATGGTTGCTCTCCTGCTGCGACGGCAGGACGATTGCACCATGTCCGCCGAGCCGACGATTGGAAAAACGCGACGCGACGCCCGGCCGCATCCCGGCCCGGCGTGCGACGAGGCATCGCGCGATCGGGTCGTGCCGCGGTGGTGAATTTCGGCGCCGGCCGCGCGCGGGGCATCCTGCACAGGCTCGGGCCCGCGGGTACGTTCCACCACGCGCGCCATCCCGCCGACGGTCCGCTCGCGGCGTTCGTGCAGCACTACTGGATCGTGCGCTGGCACCTCGCCGGCCATCCGCCGCAGCTGCAGGAGACGCTGCCCCACCCGAACGTCTACCTCGTGTTCGAACCCGGCCTCACCGGGGTGCACGGCGTCGCGAGCGGTCGCTACACGCGCTTCCTCGAAGGCGACAGCTTCGCGTTCGGCGTGAAGTTCCGTCCCGGCGGGTTCCGTCCGTTCCTCGGCCGGCCGGTGTCGAGCCTAACCGATCGCTCGCTCACGCTCGAGGCGATGTTCGGCGCATCGGCGGGTGAGCTCGAGGCCGGCGTGTTCGACGCCGCCGACGAACACGCGATGATCGCGATCGTGCGCGCGTTCCTGCTCGAACGCCTGCCGGCACCCGATCCCGATGTCGCGCGCGTCGCCGCGATCGTCGACGGCGTCGCCGCCGACCGCGGCCTCACGCGCGTCGATGCGCTCGCCGAACGCCACGGCGTCGGCCTGCGCGCGCTGCAGCGCCTGTTCGGCGAGTACGTCGGCGTCAGCCCGAAATGGGTGATCAACCGCTACCGGCTGCACGAAGCGGTCGAACAGCTCGCCGAAGGCCGCAGCGTCGACTGGGCCGCGCTCGCGCTCGACCTCGGCTATTTCGACCAGGCGCATTTCATCCGCGACTTCCGCGCGCTGGTCGGGCGCACGCCCGGCGATTTCGCACGCGACCTGAACGCGCCGCGCGCCTGACGCGCACCGGCGGACCCGGCGGCGTATGCTCCGCGCATGCGCGTACCGCTCGCCCTCGCCCTGCTCGCCTCGCTGTGCGCGTGCGCGCACGCGGCGCCGCGCCTGCTCGGTCCGCCGATCAAGGCCGAAGTGGACTACACCTGCCACACCGACGCCGACTGCGCGGTCAAGGATGTCGGCAACTGCTGTGGCCGTTTCCCGGCCTGCGTCAACAAGGACAGCCCGACGTTCCCGGAGCGCGTGCGCGAAGAATGCGCGAACAAGCACGAAGCCGGCGTGTGCGGCTTTCCGGACATCCGCGGCTGCGCCTGCGTCGAAGGCCGCTGCAGCAACCGCCTCGAAGGCGAGGACGCCGCGCACTGAACTGCACGCGAACGCGGTCGACCGGCTCCCGTGCCCTCGCCCGAACTGGCACCGGACCGGCGCCTTCGATTCGTTACCTTGGCGTCACCGGGAATCCCCGGCCGACGCGAGGAGACGAACATGCGTGCCCTGATGCGCGAACTCATCGAGCTCTACACCGGCCTGCTGCAGCTGCAGGGTTACATCCTGCCGGCAACCGGCGCACGCGCGGGCGACGCCGATCGCCCGCGCGACGGGCGCTCGCTCGCGGCCTGAATCCCGTCGTTCAATCGAGTGCGAGTGCGGGCTGCGCGGGACGGCGCGGCGTGCGCGTGAAGCGCCTCTTGACCCAGCGCTCGCACGGCAGCGAATACGCGCGCGCGACCGCAGCGCCGAGCAGCCACGACAGCGCGACGCCCGGCACGTACCAGAGGAAGCTCCAGGCCGCGTTCGCACCGCTCGCCTTGTACAGCGCGACGATCGCGAACACGACGAACATGTGGCCGAGGTAGATCTCGTAGCTGAGCCGACCGCACGAGCGCAGCCAGCCGAAACCGCGCGCGCCACGCGTCCCCTCGCTGCCGTCGAGGCCGACGACGATGCACGCGACCGAACCGGCCAGCACGAGCATCGTGCCGTTGCCGAGCCACGACCACCACCAGCCCTCGACGACCAGCACGCTGGCGAGCCCCGCCGCGCCGAGCATCGCGAGGCGACGCGCGAGCCACGGTGCGCGCGCGCTCCAGCGCGCCGACACCAGCGCCGCGACGACGCCGCAGGCGATCGCGGCCATCCCGGGGAGGTACGCCTTTTCCTGCCAGATCTCGTTGCCGTCGAGAGCCGCGCGCGAGATCGGCAAGGTCAGCGCGAACGCGGCGAGCAGCACGAACAGCAGGCGCTCGCTGCGCACGACGAGGCAGACCAGCGGAAAAGCGAGGTAGAACGTCTCCTCGATCGACAGCGACCAGAGCACGTCCCAACCGCCCGGCAGGTAGCCGGTGCGTCCCTCGTACCAGTTGAGGTGCAGGCCGAACGCGGCGGCGATCGCGCGCGGCAGCGACTGTCCTTCGCGCGCGATCACGTAGTCGGCGGCGCCGGCGAGGTGCAGCAGCGACAGCACGAGCACGACGAGCACGAGGCACGGCAGGATGCGCGCGGCGCGGCGCACGTAGAACGCGCCGACGTCGATGCGCGCGAGGCTGCCCCAACGCGCGATCGAATGACGCGCGATGAGGAAGCCGGAGATCACGAAGAAGACGAACACCGCTTCGTAGCCGTTCCAGTTCAACGCGGCGAGCACGCGCGCAGGCACGAAGCCGCCGAGCACGCTCGCCTTGAGCGGCATGCGCAGGCCGAGGTGGTGCAGCACGACGAGCAGGATCGACAGTCCGCGCACCGCGTCGATGCCCGGGTTGCGCGCGAGCGTCGCGTCCGATCCCCGATGCTGCATGCCGGCCTCCGCGGTGAATCGCGCGATGGTGCGGGCTGCGCCCGGTGCGCGCAAGCGGGCGGCGTGGCCGCCCACCGTGACGCCGGCGCGGCCGAGCGGCTACGCTGTCGGCCACGAACGCCGCCAGGAACCCGACGATGCCCGCACCGATCTCGCTCGCCCTGCCCGCCTGGCTCGACGCAGCGGCGACGCCCGGGCAGGTGTTCGCCGATGCGGACGCGCAGGTCGGCTTCGCGATCGCGCTCGCGCGGCGCAACGTCGAGGAGCGCAGCGGTGGACCGTTCGGCGCGGCGATCTTCGACGGCGACGGTCGCCTCGTCGCGGCCGGCGTCAACCGCGTACTGCCGGCGGCGTGTTCGATCGCGCACGCGGAGATGATGGCGTTCATGGCCGCGCAGGCGCGCCTCGGCCGCGCGCGCCTCAACGAGGACGGCGCGCGCTACGTGCTCGCGACGAGCGCGCAACCGTGCTGCCAGTGCTACGGCGCGAGCTTCTGGGCCGGCATCGACGAACTGCGCATCGGCGCGCGCGCGAGCGACGTGATGGAGCTCAGCGAATTCGACGAAGGGCCGTTGCCGGCGGACTGGGTCGGCGAACTCGAGCGCCGCGGCATCAAGGTCGTGCGCGACGTGCTGCGCGACGACGCGCGCGAGGTGTTCCACCTCTATGCACGCGTGGGCGGCGAGAGTTATTGAGGGCTGAGGCCTGAGAAGCATCGCGGCTGAAGCCGCTCCCACGCGGCAGGCTCCTCGATGTGGGAGAACCTTCAGTCGCGATGCGTTGCCCGCGATCGAGTGCGCCGCGCGTCGAAGAACAAAAAGGTTTGAAACACGAAGCGCACCGAGCACAGGGACTCTTTGCTCGATTGCCTTCGTCGTGTGCTCGGTGTGCTTCGTGTTTCAAGCTTTTCCGTTGCGCCCTCATCGAAGTCGTCGCGGCAGATCGAATCGTCGTCGACCTGTCGGCGTACGCCGAAACCCCCGTGGGAGCGGCGGAAGCCGCGATGCTCTTGTCGGCCCGGAGCACAGAGCATCGCGGCTTCCGCCGCTCCCACAGGGACGTCGCCTTGCCGGCGTCAATCGAAGCCGTTGCGGAAGATCGAATCCGCACCGGTCACGACGAGCAGGTTCGCCGACATCGCGGGCAATCCCGTCACCGACACGCTGGTGCCCGAGACCGTGCCGGTCGCGAGCGGGTGCACCGCGTGCGTCGCGTCGAAGCCGTACAGCTTCCAGCTCGTGCCCGGTGCGCTCGCGAACGCGAGGTTCACGTCCTGCGCCGTGGTCGTCTTGTTGGTGAGCAGCACCATCGTGCGCGCGCCGGCGTTGAACGCGTAGGCACCGATCTGGTCGACGTTCGCGCTCTGCGCGCGCACGCTGCTGCCCTGCACCTTCGCACCGGCGCCGTCGTAGTTCAGGAACAGCGTGAACGCGCGCTCCGCGACGGTGTCCGCATCCGGCGCGACCCAGCGCGTGGCCATGTCGACGCCTTCGCGCGCGAAGATGCCGAACAGCTCCGCCTGCGCGACCGCGCCGCTCGTGGTGCCGTCGTTGCCCCAGTTGTATTCGGTGATCGCGAGCTTCGTGCCGGGGCAGTACTGGTCGATCCAGCCGCGCACGCGCGGGATCAGGTTCGGCTTGCTGTAGTGGTTGACGTCGTTGTCGCCGAGGTCGGCGATCCACGATTCGGACACCCAGTCGGGGTCGTACAGCTCCTTCAGCGAGCGCAGGCGGCGCGCCGCCGTCGTGGGCGAATCGTCGTCGTTGAGCGCGACGTTGCCTTGCGGGTAGTAGTGCAGGTCCAGGTAGTCGACCGCGTGCGCACCGCCCGCGAGCGGATGCGTGCACACCTGCTGCAGGTACCACGCGACGAAGGGCAGGCCGCCGTGCGCGGCGCGGTCGTCGCCCTCGGCGCAATTGTCCGCGGCGGAACCGAACAGGTCGCAGTAGCCCCAGGTCACCGGGCCGTTCACCTTCGCCGCCGGATCCTGCTGCTTGATCGCGCCGCCGTAGGCGAACGCCTTGGCCCACGTCTCGTCGTAGGTCGTCGGCGCCGGATGCACGTCGCGATGGGTGGAGTTCCACAGCATCACTTCGTTGTCGAGCGAGTAGTAGCGCACGCCGCCGCCGGCGGCGTTGCCGAACGTCGCCTGCAGGTGGGCGATCCATTCCTTCCAGAACGCGGGCGCGACTTCGCTCGAGGTGTCGTGCGGATCGTTGTTGACGAGGTGGTGGCCGCCCTGGTTGCCGTACGCGACGCAGTTCGGCGACGGGTTGTGCGCAGGCAGGCATTCGCCGCTGCCGGCGTCGCTGTCCCACGGGTCGGTCGCCGCGGTCCACGGGTTCGGCGGCTCCTGCACGCCGTACTTCGCGACCGAGAAGCCGGCGAAGTACGGATGCTGCAGCGGGCTGTCCGCGCGCGGCGTCCAGCCGATCGTCGGGATCGTGATGAGCACGTCGGCGCCGTAGCTGCGCGCCTCGGTGATGAACGCGTCGGCGTCGTTGCCCTGCGGCGGCACGTGGCTGCGGTCGGACGCGCCGGGGATGTTCTCGAAATACCAGTCGGACGCGGTGCTGTGCACGTCGACCTTCCAGTTGTAGCGCGTCGCCGAATTGCCGCCCCAGCGCCGCAGCGGATAGCCGATCGTCGCGTTGCGCGCGCCGTCGCCGTAGGCGATGCCGAAGATGAGCGGGTTGACCGGGCGCACGTCGGCACCGGTGTCGACGCTGACCGCGGTCGCCGTCGTGGCAGACCCGGCCGCGTGCGCGACCGCGATCGGCGCGGCGACGGCCACGAGCGCCGCCGCCAGCGCGGGCCGAAGGCGGGATACGTTCTTCATCGGTTCTTCCCTCATGCGGTCCTCCTGCGGCCTGGGCCGCGGCCGGGGAGCTCCGGCGGCCAAACGCTATACGGACCGGCGCGGACATTCCCCTCACGCGGTCACACTCGCCAGCACGGCGTGACCCCGGCATCATGCGCACCCGCCCCGCCGTCGCGCCCATGTCCGCACCTGCCCTCCGCCGCCTGCTCGCCTACTGCCGTCCCGGCTTCGAGGGGGAATGCGCGCAGGAACTCGCGGCGCTCGACGCGCGCCTGTCCGGCGCCGGCTATGCGCGCGCCGCGCGCGGCAGCGGCTACGTCGAATTCGTCAGCGACGACGCGCCAGCGCTGGCCGGCCGCTGGCGCGAACTCGTGTTCGCGCGCCAGCTGCTCGCGGTGCTCGGCGACGCCCGCGACCTGCCGCCGAAGGACCGCCTCGCGGTGCTGCTGCCGATCGTCGAAGCACAGGACCCGCTCCACGGTCGGCGCCGCTGGTGCGACGCCTGGGTCGAGTCCCCCGACAGCGACGCCGCGCGCGAACTCGCGCCGCTCTGCCGCGGGCTGGAGGCGGCGCTGGTCGCCGCGCTCAAGCAGCGCAAGCTCATCGACCGCGACTCGCGTTGGCGCCTGCACCTGTGCATGACCGCGACCGACGCCGCCTACGTCGCCGTCGCCGACCGCGCGACGACGGCACCGTGGCCGGGCGGCATCCCGCGCCTGAAATTCCCGCGCAGCGCGCCGAGCCGCTCGACCCTCAAGCTCGAGGAGGCGCTGCTCGTGCTGCTCGACGAGGGTGAGCGCGAACGCTGGCTCAAGCCGGGCATGCGCGCGGTCGACCTCGGCGCGTCGCCGGGCGGCTGGACCTGGCAGCTCGTCGCACGCTCGCTGCACGTGACCGCGGTCGACAACGGACCGATGGACGCGGCCCTGCTCGCTTCCGGCCTCGTCGACCACCTGCGCGCGGACGGCTTCCGCTACCGCCCGCCGCGTGCGGTCGACTGGCTCGTCTGCGACATGGTCGAGCAACCGCGCCGGGTCGCCGGGCTGATGGCGCAATGGCTCGCCGAAGGCCTGTGCCGCCACGCGATCTTCAACCTCAAGCTGCCGATGAAGAAGCGCCACGACGAAGTGCGCCTGTGCCTGGACCTCGTCGCCGACGCGCTCGCGGCGAAGGGCCGGCGCGTCGAACTGCGTGCGAAGCAGCTCTACCACGACCGCGAGGAAGTCACCGTCTACGCGCGCGTACCGGGATGAGACGTCGCACCGGGTACCGGTCGCGCGGCCCTGCCGCTATCCTTGCCGTTGCCACGCCGCCGCTGCGTTTCAGCGGTTTCATTCACGGACGACGATGAAACGCCTGCGCGCCCTCCTGCCGCTGCTCGTGCTGATCGCGATCGGCGTCGCGCTGTTCTTCGGTGGCGCACTCGACCGTTTCGATCCGCATCGGATCGCGCAGGAAGAGGCGGAGTTGCGCACGGCGATCACGACCCATCCGTGGCTCGCCGCGTTCAGCCAAGTCGGCCTCATGATGCTCGCGATCGCCACCGGCATCCCCGGCGCAGTCGTCATCGTGCTCGCCGGCGGCATGCTGTTCGGCATCGTCGAGGGCACCCTGCTGTCCGCGCTCGGCACGACGCTCGGTGCGCTGATCCTGTTCTTCGCGAGCCGCTCCGCGTTCGCCTCCGGCAACGGCACCGCGCCGGCGTGGGTCGAGCGCGTGCGCAGCGGCTATCGCGCCTATCCGGTCAGCTACGCGATGTTCATGCGGCTCGTGCCGTTCTTCCCGTTCGGTGGCGTGACGATCGCGCTCGCCGGGCTCGGCTGCCCGCTCTGGCTGTTCCTGCTCGCGACGGCGACCGGCGGCAGCGTGATGATCGCGTTCGAAACCGCGCTCGGCGCCGGCCTCACCGAAACGATCGCGCGCGAAGGCGCCGTTTCGCTGAGCCTGTTCGCCCATCGCAGCGTGCTGCTGCCGCTGCTCGGCATGGCGGTGCTCGCGCTCGCACCGATCGTGCTGGCGCAGCTGCGGCGCAAGCCACCGAAGGCGTGAGGGTCCGTCCGCTTTTCGCAAAGGGCCGCCGCGCACGTGCATCGCCGCTGATGCCGCCTCCACGAAAATGAGCGACACGGCAAGGCGCGGCGAATGCCGCCGCACCTCGCCGAGCGGCCCCCGGGCAGGTCGACCTGCGGCACACCACGAAAGGTGCCCTCGCCCAACCCTTCCGCAACGGCGACGGACCGGCGCCGATGCCCACCCCGGAAATCGGCCCCGAAGGCCACCCTCCCACCTGCTCCGGACATTGAGGCGCCGCGCGGCGTTCCGCTATGCTGCAACGCGTTTTGCGCCCGTTTTCGCCCTAGTCGAGACCCTCTTTGAACGCCACCCCGCCTCCCGTCGTGCGCAAGTCGTTCTGGCGCGCGCTCGCCCTGACCCTCGTCGTCGCGGCGCTCAACATCGGGCTGTGGGGCTACCTGAACCGGCCGGTGCACATCGCCGACTGGCACGGCGACGTCGCCGGCTTCGCCTACAACCCGTCGCAGCGCTACCAGGACCCGACCAAGCTGGTCTTCCCGAGCGATGCGGAACTCGACAGCGACCTGCGCATGCTGTCGCAATACACCAAGCGCATCCGCACCTATTCCACCGCGGAGAATCCGCAGATCCCGCGCATCGCCAAGTTCTATGGGCTTCGCGTGATGGCGGGCGCGTGGATCGAAGGTCGCGCCGAGCGCAACGAACGCGAGCTCGCCGCGCTGATCGCCGTCGTGCGCAAGAACGACAACATCGACCGCGTGATGGTCGGCAACGAGGTGATCCTGCGCGGCGACACCAGCGTGAAGTCCCTGATCGGCTACCTCGACCGCGCGCGCGCGCAGCTGAAAGTGCCGGTGTCGACGGCCGAGCCGCTCGACACCTGGCAGCGCCACCCCGAACTCGCGCAGCACGTCGATTTCATCACCGTGCATATCCTGCCGTATTGGGAAAAGAAGCCGCGCAAGGATTCGATCGCGTTCACGCTCGGCCAGTACCACGAACTGCAGAAGCTGTTCCCCGGCAAGCCGATCGTGATCGGCGAGATCGGCTGGCCGTCGAACGGCAACCGCCGCGAGTACGCGCAGCCGTCGCTCGCCGACGAGGCGCACTTCCTGCGCGACTGGTTCAACGTCGCTGCGCGCGAGAAGATCGACTACTACGTGATGGAAGCGATCGACCAGCCGTGGAAGGAAGGCATCGGCGGCCGCGTCGAAGCCTACTGGGGCGTGTTCAACGCGAGCCGCCAGCCGAAGTTCTCGTTCACGGGAACGGTGATCGAGGACCCGATCTGGCCGTGGAAGGCCGGGGTCGCCTCGCTGATCGCGCTGCTGCCGATGTTCTGGTTCGCGCGCCATTTCATCCGCTTCCGCGCCATGGGCCTCGCGTTCTTCCTCGCGCTGATCCAGCTCAGCGCGTCGATCCTCGTCTGGATGGCGACGCTGCCGTACGACTTCTACCTCGACCCGTTCGACTGGGCGATGCTGTTGCTGCTGTTCCCGGCGCAGCTGGCGATCATCCTGATCCTGCTCATCAACGGCTTCGAATTCACCGAAGTGCTGTGGCGGCCGCGCTGGCTGCGCGAGTTCCTGCCGTTGAAGCCGCAGCCGGGCGATCCGCAACCGTTCGTCTCGATCCATCTCGCCTGCTACAACGAGCCGCCCGAGATGGTGATCCTCACGCTCGACTCGCTCGCGGCGCTCGACTACGAGAACTACGAGGTCATCGTCCTCGACAACAACACGAAGAACCCGGAAGTGTGGAAGCCGGTCGAGGCGCATTGCGCGAAGCTCGGCGCGAAGTTCCGCTTCTACCACCTCGAACCGTGGCCCGGCTTCAAGGCCGGCGCGCTCAACTACGGGCTCGAAGTCACCGATCCGCGCGCGGACGTCGTCGCGGTCGTCGACGCCGACTACGAGGTGCGCAGCGACTGGCTGCGCGCGCTGACCGGTTACTTCGCCGACCCCAAGGTCGCCGTCGTGCAGTGCCCGCAGGCGCACCGCGAATGGGAGCACAACCCGTTCCGCCGCATGACGAACTGGGAATACGACGGCTTCTTCCGCATCGGCATGCACCACCGCAACGAGCGCAACGCGATCATCCAGCACGGCACGATGACGATGGTGCGCAAGGACGTGCTGGCGAACACCGGCGCATGGTCGGAATGGACGATCTGCGAGGACGCCGAGCTCGGCCTGCGCCTCATGAAGGCCGGCTACGAACTCGTCTACGTCGACGAGCTCATGGGCAAGGGCCTCACGCCGGCCGACTTCAAGGCGTACAAGTCGCAGCGCTACCGCTGGGCGTTCGGCGCGATGCAGATCATGAAGGCGCGCTGGGACTGGATGACCTCGAAGGCGTCGACGCTCTCGCGCGGCCAGCGCTTCCATTTCCTCACCGGCTGGTTCTCCTGGTTCGGCGACGCGTTGCACCTCGTGTTCACCCTGATGGCGATGCTGTGGACGCTCGGCATGGTGCTCGCGCCACGCTGGTTCACGCTGCCGATGTACCTGTTCCTCGTGCCGCTGATCGGCTTCTTCGTGTTCAAGGCTGCGTTCGGCATCATCCTCTACCGCGTGCGCGTGCCGTGCTCGTGGAAGGACACGATCGCCGCGTCGGTCGCCAGCATGAGCCTGTCGCACGCGATCGCGCGCGGCATCTTCGAAGGGCTGTGGCGCAAGAAGGGCGAATTCATCCGCACCGCGAAGAGCCGCCGCATCGGCAAGAAACCCAATCCGTTCACCGCGGTCAGCGAGGAGATGCTGCTGTTCCTCGCGCTCGTCGCCTGCGTGGTCGGCATGATCAATTCCTCGGGCATCAACTACGTCGAGGGCCGCCTGTGGATCGCGATCCTCGCCGCACAGGCGATCCCGTATGCCTCGGCGCTCGTCGGCGCGTGGGTCGCGCATCGTTCGGGTGACGCGGTCGGCTGAGCGGCGCCGCGAACGCGCGATGCGCGTTCGCGGTAGCGGGAAGAGCATCGCGGCTTGCGCCGCTCCCGCAGGGAAGCGTGGCGCCAGCGGCGTGCATTCGAACGCGGGCCTTTGTGGGAGCGGCGCAAGCCGCGATGCTCTTCGCACGACCGGAGCCGCAGTCATACCTGCAACCGCTCCCGCCGCGCGCCGGACGGCGTAGACTCGACTCTCGTCCCGCGAAGAGAGTCGGCGCCGATGGTCACGCACGAGGACGTCCGCACGCTCGCCCTCGCGCTGCCGGACACGCGCGAGGACGGTCCGCTCGTGTTCTCCGTGCGCAACGGCGACAAGTACAAGGGCATCGCCTGGCCGTGGCGCGAACGCGTGCATCCGCGCAAGCCGCGCGTCGTCAACCACGACGTGCTCGCGGTGCGCGTGGCCGATCTCGACGCGAAGGAGCTGCTCTTGCTCTCCGATCCCGACACGTTCTTCACCGAGCCGCACTACGACGGCTACCCGGCCGTGCTCGTGCGGCTCGGGCGTGTCACGCGCACCGCACTGCGCGGCCTGCTGCAGCAGGCGTGCGCCGCGCAGGCGCCGAAGTCGGCGCGCGGCCGATCCACACGCGCGACGACGGCCGCGCCGGCCGCGCGCAGGAAGGCCGCGACGCGGTCGCCGCGAACGTGACTACCGCCGCGCCGCGCCGCAAACGAACGCCCCGTCGCAAGCGAATCGCCGGCATCTCACGATGGAGCGCTCGGCGTGACTGATCCGCGCCTGCTCGACAACATCTTCTGGCACGCGCTCGCAGGCCCGCAGGCGCGGTTCGCACGCGGCACCGCGGTCGCGCGACGCTTCGCGCGCGACTACTCGCCGATCGTCGCGTTCGCCGACGCACGGTCGCCGGACTTCGCCGCGCTCGCGCCGTACTGCGACGCCGGCGAGCGCTTCTATTGCGACGGCTGGAGCGGCCGCGTGCCGGCGGGCTGGCGCGTCGACGTCGACGCGACGATGTACAAGATGGTGTGGGAGGGGCCGATCCCCGACGACGACGCGCCCGAAGCGCAGCCACTCGACGCGCGCCACGCGACGCAGGCGCTCGAGCTCGCGCGCCTGACGCGGCCCGGTCCGTTCGGACCGAAGACGATCGAACTCGGCGACTACTTCGGCCTGTTCGACGACGAGCGCCTCGTCGCGATGGCGGGCGAACGCGTGTTCGCCGGCGGCTGGCGCGAGATCAGCGGCGTCTGCACCCAGCCGGACCAGCAGGGACGCGGGCTCGCCCGCCGCCTCATGCACAAGCTGCTGCGGCGCGAGCTGCTGCGCGGCGAACGACCGTTCCTGCACGTCGCCGGCACCAACACGGGCGCGGTGCGACTGTACGAACGCATGGGCTTCCGCATCCACCGCGAGTCGACCGTGCGGGTCGTCGCGCTCGACGCCGCGCCGCGATGAAACGCATCGGCCTCATTTCCGACACGCACGGCCTGCTGCGGCCGCAGGCGCTCGCGTTCCTGCACGGCTGCGACCACGTGCTGCACGCGGGCGACATCGGCGATCCGGCGATCCTCGCGGCGCTCGCGCGCATCGCGCCGCTCACTGCGGTGCGCGGCAACAACGATCACGGCGACTGGGCCGACGCGCTGCCCGCGAGTGCCGACATCGTGTTGGAGCGCGTGCGCATCCACGTGCTGCACGACGTCGCCACGCTCGCGATCGATCCGCGCGCGAGCGGCGCCGGTGTCGTCGTCAGTGGCCATTCGCATCGCCCGTCGATCGCGCGGTGCGACGGCATCCTGTACGTGAACCCGGGCAGCGCAGGGCGACGCCGGTTCCGCTTGCCGATCGCCGTCGGCGAACTCGCGATCGACGGCGAGGACGTCACCGCCCGCATCGTCGAACTCGACGACGCCGCGGCGTGATGGTCAGCTTCCTGCACCGGCGTGGCCGGCCGGCGCGTGCAGCCAGTCATCGATTGCGGCAAGCGCGGCGGCGTCGGTGAGGATGCCGTCATGGCCGACGCCGGGCACGACGAGCGCATCGCCGTGCACGTGCAGGCGTGCCGCGGCCGGATAGGCCGAGGCGTCGAATGCTTCGTCCGCACTGCCCGCGACGATCAGCAGCGGCTTGTCGTCGGCGCGCAGTGCCGCGGCGTAGTCGTCCGGCGCGCAGGCGGTCATCGCGCGGAAGCTGTAGCGCGCCCGATCGTCGCCACGCGTGGCGTTGAAGTACAAGGTGCCGAGCCCGTCGAACGCGTGCACGCCGACGGCGCCGAGCATGAGCAAGCCGATCGTGCGGCGCAAATGCAGCTTGATCGGCGCTTCCGTCCCGGCAGCGGCGCCTTCGTCGTGCTTGGTGCTCGGCGCGCTCTCGCCGAGGTGCGGCGCGTAGAGCAGGTAGCCGTCGACCGCGGGCACGCCCGCGCGCGCCGCGTAGCGCACCGCGATACCGCCACCCATCGAGTGTCCCGCGAGCAGCACGCGAGCGCGCGGGGCCTGCCGCCGCAGGGCGGCGACGACGTCGCCAACGTCGTCTTCGTACTGGCCGGCATAGGCGATGTCACCGAACGTCCCGCCCGAGGCGCCGTGTCCGCGCAGGTCGAGGCTGATGACGGTCGCGCCGGCCTTCGCCTGCAGCGCATGCGCCGCGGGCCGCATCTCGTCCGCATCGCTCATCACGCCGTGCAGCAGCAGCACGATCGTGTCGCCCGGCGCACCATCGCGCAGCGCGTGCAGCACGGTGCCGTCGCGAGCCGTGTAGCAGGCCGTGTCCGGCGACGCCATGCAGGCCACGTTCGCGCGCGCGCCGATCGCGAACGGTTTCGAGCGGAATGCTGGCGCCGGCGTCGCGACGAGGACGAGTGCGACGAGCACCCAGGTCGCGAACGCGCCCGCCACGGCGAACGCCGCCCGTTTCAGCCACTTCTTCATGTCACCCCCGCATCGGTCGAAGAGCGGCGCACGCACGATGACCGGGCGCCGGATGCAGGGTGATACGCGCGAACACGCGAGTGTTCACACGCAAAAAAAAAACGGCCCCGGGACACGGGGCCGCAGATCCGGAGACGGGTCGCTCCTCCGCCGAAGCGGGGAGCGACCTCATAGTGCTATCAGGGAAGCTCGAAGCCGTCCGCGAAGATCTGGTCGAGGCAGGTCACCTGCACCGACGTGACGTTCGCACCGGCGATCGTGCCGCTGCCATTGGTGACCGTGCACACTTCCGGCGGCGAGGTCGGCTGCGTCTGCACGGTGACCGCATAGGCGGCTCCGCCGGCGAGCATCGTCGAGAAGGTGAACGAACCGTTGCTCGCGACCGGCAGGCTCTCGGTGCCGTTCAACGACAGCGTGACGCTGTTGCCGACCAGGCCGCTCACCGTGCCGCCGACCGAGTACGTGTTGTTCGCGCACGTCACCGCCACGTTCGTCACGTTCGCACCCGATACCGTGCCGCTGCCGTTCGTGACCGAACAGGCCTGGCCGGCCGGCTGCGTGCCGATGGTGACCGCGTACGCCGTGCCGTCGGCGACCGCGGTCGGGAACGTGAACGTACCGTTGGTCGACACCGGCAGCGTCTGCGCGCCTGCGTTGAGCGAGAGCACGAGGCCCGAGCCGGACAGGCCGCTGACCGTGCCGCCGATCGTGTAGGTCGGGTTGGCCGCGCAGGTCACCGCGACGTTGGTGACGTTCGCGCCGCTGATCGTGCCGCTGCCGTTGGCGACCGAGCAGGTCTGGCCGCTCGGCTGCGTGCCGACCGTGACCGCGTACGCCGCGCCGTTGGCGAGGCCGGTCGGGAACGTGAACGCACCGTTCGCCGCGACGGGCAGCGTCTGCGCGCCCGCGTTGAGCGAGAGCACGAGGCCGCTGCCGGTCAGGCCGCCGACGGTGCCGCCGACGGTGTACGTGGTCGGGCCGCCGCTGGTCGCGGGCACGAGGCACCACTGGTCGACCGTGCCGGTATCGCCACTCGCGTTGTCGGACACGTTGAGCGTCCACGTGCCGGCCAGGGTCTGGCCGATGAACGGCGTCGCGAGCGGGTTGTTCGGCTTGACGTTGCCCGACAGCGCCGGCGGCGTCGTGTTGCACTGGTTCTCGACGAGCGTGGCCGAGGTGTCGTCGATGATGACGTCGATGTTGTCGCTGCCGCAGCCGAAGCCGCTGCCGGTGTAGCCCGGGCGATCGATGACGATCGAGCTGCCCGGCGCCTTGCTCAAGGTGAACTTGAGGTCACCGACCCACGTGTGCGTCGCCTTGATGACGAGCTTGAGGTCGGTCAGCGTCGCACCGGACGGATCGGTCACGACCAGATTGTCGTTGACGCCCGT
This sequence comes from Dokdonella fugitiva, assembly GCF_014138265.1. Classification (GTDB taxonomy): domain Bacteria; phylum Pseudomonadota; class Gammaproteobacteria; order Xanthomonadales; family Rhodanobacteraceae; genus Dokdonella_A; species Dokdonella_A fugitiva_A. The sequence goes on along the minus strand of NZ_JACGXL010000008.1, from coordinate 276,825 downwards.
GGGGTTGTTGTCCGGGATCGCGAGCGCCGGGCTGCGGCAGATCAGGTTCGCCGTCGTGAAGCTGAAGGTCGACGACACCGCGCCCGCACCGCAGGCATTGGTCGGGGTCACGCGCCAGAAGTACGTCGTGTTGCCGGTCAGGTCCACCGTCGGCGTGAACGTCGTGCCGGTGACCGTCTGGGTCAGCACGATCGAACCGAAGCCGGCGTCGGTGGCGACGTCGATCTTGTACGACTCGGTGTTGCTGCCGGTCCAGGTGAAGGTCGGGCGCAGCGCCACGCCGTTCACGCCGTTCGCCGGCGCGGTCAGCGTCGGTGCACCCGGCACCGCCGCGAACACCGTCATGTTGATGCTCGCCGACTGGTTCGACGCGCCGGCGGCCGTGCCGTTGATCGTCATCGGGTACGTGCCCGATGCGACACCGGTGGTATTGATCGCGAGCGCGCTGGAACCGCCCGCAGTGACCGGATTCGGCGTGAACGTGCCGCTGCTCGGCGCCGGGTTGCCCGCGAGAGCGAGCGTGACCGAGCCGCTGAAGCCGGACACGGAACCGACGCCGACGCTGTAGTTGGCCGGCGTGCCCGCGCAGACGGACACGCTCGCCGGCGTCGGGCTCAGGCTGAAGCCGGGCGCCTGGCTGCAGCTCGGGAACTTGAAGCTGCCGATGCGCGTCTTCCAGCCGAACGTGCCGGTCGTGGCGTAGTACTCGCTGGTGAACCAGAACGTGCAGTCGTCGACCGGGTCGACCGTGAGGTCGCTGTAGTCGCCCCAGCGGTTGCCGGTGCCGGTCTGGTGGCCCGCGCCGTCGAACAGGTGCGCTTCGGCCTGCGGCAGCGTGCCGATCGGATCACCGGAGAGGCGACCCGCGTAACGCAGCTGCGGGTTGATCGTCGGGCTCGACGCGCTGTAGCCGAGCGCGATGTTGCCGTTCGTGTCCATCGCGATGCTGCCCATCCAGCGCCAGTCGGTATCGGGCTGGTAGGTGCCTTCCTGGAACACGGTCGGCGTGCCGCTCGTGACGCTGCGCAGTTCGAACCAGCGCACGCCCGTCACGCTGTTCGACTGCACGGTGTAGTTGCCGAGCAGCGATTCGTGGCCGTTGATGTTGCGGTAGGCCAGGCGGAACATCAGGCGGTCGGCGATGCCGTCGAGACGGTCGGCGGCGACGTTGCCGATCTGCGGCACGCAGGCGCGACCCGCGGTGCACGCTGCGGTGAAGCCGGCGGCTGCCGGGCTGCCCGCGACCGCCGTGAAGGTGGAGTTCGCCGGCGTCGTGAAGTCGACGTGGAAGCGATACATGTCGTAGTTGCCGGTATCCGGGAACAGCACGAACGGATTCGGCGCGCCGGCGGGCGGCAGCGCGGAGCCGTCGAGGTCAGCCGGCAGGAACGGCGCGAACGTGGCGCCGAGCGGTGCGGCCGTCGAGATGAACGTCGTCACCGGCGTGCCGGCGAGCATCTTCGTGCGGTCGAACGCGAACGGCTGCGGGCCGAGGTAGGCCGTGCCCGCCGCGTTGAACACGTTCATGCTCATGTAGTAGCCGTCAGGCCACACGCCCAGATGCGGATAGTCGTAGAAGTTCGAGCCGAGGTGGAAACCGTAGCGGTTGTACGTGCCGGTCGCGTCCGGCGTGGTCGACACCGCGATGCACTCGTCGGTGATGTTCGAGGTCGCGGCTGCGAACTGGCTGATCACCCAGCGCTGCGCGATCTGGTCGTACAGCACGACCGGGTCGCCGTGGCCGTTGTTCTCGCAGACGCCGCCGAAGCCGGTCCAGAACGACGCGGTGCTGACCGGTCCGAGCACCGAAGCGCCGGTGGTCTTGTTGAAGATCTGCACGCCGCCGTTCGTCATCTGCACGTACTGCGTCGCGCCGACTTCACCGTCGGTGTCCGGCGGCGCGCAACCGCAGCCGTTCGGCTGACCGTCGAAGTTGAGGATCGGCAACGGCATCATCGATACCGGCGACGTCAGGTTCTGCACGACCGGGTCGACGCTGTCGACATGGTGCACCGGGAAGCCCCACGAAGGATTCTCGGCCGCTTCGTTCGCGGCCTCCTCCATGTTGTGCTCCTGCCAGGTCGTGGTCATGATGTAGAGCGGCAGCGAGACGTCGCTGTGGTACGACACTCCGACCTGCATCTGGCCCGCGGCCTGTTCTTCCTTCGTCCGCGGCCCCGCGGCCAACACGCTGGCCGACCACGCCAGCCCGAGCACGACCAGTGTCGTACTCGCCAAACGACAGCGCTTCAACAACGTCATGGATCTCTCCCCGAATGACACCGGCAGCAGCCGATGCGGATCGTCGTCGCCCGGCCGGGCCGAAGCCCGGCACCCTCGTACCTGCAACGCGCAGGCATGCGCGGCGATATCGCGCGCCGCGCGTTGAACCGGTGAGTTTGTTCCCCCAGTAGCGGCAGCAGCCGGTCGTCCGAACCCGGCGAAACTGGTCCCAGAGATTCAACTTCACATCCGTCCAGAGAATGACTCTATTCTGGTCCGCTGAGCCGGGCAAGAGGGAGCGCGCGGACGAGCCCGCGACAGCGCATCGATACGCCGGCGAACGGACGGTCAGCGACGGGCGGCCCCGGCCACCGCGATCGCATCGGCGAGCATCGCGCTGGTCAGCGGCTTGCGCAGCAGCGCGTCCATGCCCGCGGCGCGCACCTTCGCTTCCTCGTCACCGACCGAGCGCGCAGTCACCGCGACGAGCGGCAACGCCGCCTGACCGCGCGAGCGCAACAGGCGGGCGAGCTGCAGGCCGTCGATGCCGGGCAGGTCGAGATCGACGAGGGCGAGGTCGTAGCGCTGCGTCTCGAGCGCGGCCAGCGCGGCGAGCCCGTTGACGACGTGCACGGCGCGATGGCCGAGGCGGGCGAGCAGGCCGGTGACGACCTCGGCCACGGTCTCGTCGTCCTCCACCAGCAGCACGTCGAGCGCGACCGGCGTCGGCGCGGCCGCGGCCGCGGCCGGCGCGATGGTGCCCGCCGGTTCGGGCGGTACCTCGTAGATCGGCAGGTCGACATCGAACGTCGTGCCTTCACCGAGGCGGCTCGCGACCGAGATCGTGCCGCCCATGAGCACGGTCAACTCGCGGCAGATCGCGAGGCCGAGGCCGCTGCCGCCGTGCCGTCGCGTGACCCCGGCGGCCTGTTCGAAGCGGTTGAACAGGCGCGCCTGCAGCTCCTGCGCCATGCCCGGGCCGGTGTCGGACACGCGGAAGCGCAGGCGGTCGCCATAGCGCATGAGCGCGAGTTCGACCCGCCCCTGCTCGGTGAACTTGAGCGCGTTGCTGAGCAGGTTGAGGAGGATCTGGCGGATGCGCAAGGCGTCGCCCCAGACCTTCTCCGGCACGGCTTCGGCGACGCGCAGGCTGAGCGCGATGCGCTTGCCCTGCGCGACCGGCTGCTCGAGTTCGACCACCTCGCGGCCGAGCGCGACCGGATCGAACGGCTGGTCCTCGAGCACGAACTTGCCGGCGTCGATGCGCGCGATGTCGAGGCTGTCGTTGACGAGGCGCAACAGCATCTGCCCCGACTGGTGGATCGCCTGCGCGTAGCCGCGCTGGCGCCCGTCGAGTTGCGTGCCGAGCAGCAGCTCGCTCATGCCGAGCACGCCGGTCATCGGCGTGCGGATCTCGTGGCCCATCGTCGCGAGGAAGGTCGACTTCGCCTCCGCGACCTGCTCGGCCGCGCGGCGACGTTCCTCGCCGAGCGCGAGCGCATGCCGGCGTCGCACGCGCTGGCGATAGGCGCGCAGCGCGAGCAGCGCGGCGGCCAGCGCGACGAGCAGGTAGACGAAGTACGCCGCCGGCGTCGCCCACGGCGCGCGCGCGACGCGCACGGTGAGCGGCGGCGCGAGTTCCGTGCTCGCGCCCGCCGCGCTGGTCGCGCCCACGCGCAGCAGGTATTCGCCCGCGGGCAGCTGCGACCAGATGCGTTCGCCGCGATCGGTGTCGATCCAGTCCTGGTCGAATCCGGCGAGCTGGAAGCGGTAGCGGTTCGCCGACGAGTTCGCATAGCTGAGCGCGCGCGCGACCACGTGCAGGTCGACGTCGCCGCGCTGCAGCTCGATCGGCTGCGCCGGGTCCAGCGCCACGGTCGCACCGTCGCGCTGCACGTCGAGCGCCGTGACGAGCAGGTGCGGCGGCGGCGCGTCGAAGCGCAGCGTCGACGGATCGAACGCGACGAGCCCGCCGAGCGTGCCGCCGAACAGCGTGCCGTCGGTGGCCTTGGCCAGCGCGCCGGCGATGAACTCCTGGCTCGGCAGGCCGTCGCGCGCGTCGAAGCGGCGCACCGTCTTGCCGAGCGGATCGACGCGCCAGAGGCCGCGCGGCGAGGTCACCCACACCGTGCCGTCCGCCGCCACCGCGAGCGCATGCGCCTGCAGGGTCGGCCACCCCTTGGCGGCGTCGAAACGCTGCCGCACGAGCATCGTGCCGCCATCGACGACGTAGCTCTCGAGCATGCCGAGGCGATGCAGCCACAGCGTGCCGTCCGGCGCGAACGCGAGCGCGTGGATGCGCTCCTTCGGTCCGCCCGCGACGGATTCGAACACATCGCGCTCGGGCACGTGTCGCTCGACGCCGCTCGCGGTGGCGACCCAGGGATTGCCGTGCGGATCGAGCACGAGCGCGGTGATGTCGGCGTCGCCGAGGTCGTGCGTCGCCAGCGTGTAGCGACGCACGACGCGCGGCGGTTCGCCTGCGATGCGCGCGACGCCGCCGCCGAGCACGCCCACCCATACGCTGCCGTCGACGCTGCGCGCGAGATGGTCGACCGTACCTTGCGGCAACGCGTCGGCTCGCGCGACGTCGACCGGGAATTCGTTCACTGCGAGCGTGTCGAGCGCGTAGCGGCGCAACTCGGTGCGCTGGCCGATCCACAGGTGGCGGTCGTCGGCGAGCAATGCCTCGATGCGCTTGTTCGGCAGGTGCAGGCGGCTGCCCCAGCGCTCGAGCACGCCGCTGGCGCGATCGACGCGGTCGATGCCGTCGCTGCCGCTCGCGACCCAGGCGGCACGCGCGCCGTCGAGCGCGATCGCCTTCACGCGCGCGCGCGTGAGCGTGCTGGCGTCGCCCGGCGCGTGGCGGAACGAGGCGAAGTTGCTCCAGTGCGGTGGCAGCCGTGCGATGCCGCCATCGTGCACCGCGAACCAGAGGCCGCCTTCACGGTCGCGGAAGATGTCCATCGTGCGCGTGCCCGGATAGGCGCCGGGTGCTGCTTCTTCCGTGCTGTAGCGCGTGAGTCCGCGCGCGTCGAGGCGCGCGAGCCCGGTGAGCTGGCCGAGCCAAAGCGCGCCATCGGCGTCGCGCGCGAGCGCCGAGACCATCAGCGCCGGCGTCGAGGGCGCGACTTCCTCGCGATAGCGCAGGTCGCCGTCGACGCGGAACAGGCCCTTGCGCGTGCCGACGAGCATGCTGCCGTCCGCCTCGGGCAGGAAACTCATGATGATCGGCGGCCCCGGCCGGCCGGCCATCGGCGGCAGCTCGACATGGACGAGGCGGCCTTGCGCGTCGCGCACGTCGAGCCCCTCGTCGGTGCCGATCCACAAGCGTCCGCGCGTGTCGCCGAGCAGCGCGTAGACGTTGCTCGAGCGCAGGCTCGCCGCGTCTTCCGTATCGTGGTCGACGTGGGTGAACGTGCCGTCGGGCTCGAGGCGGTTGAGGCCGCCGAGGTAGGTACCGACCCAGATCGCGCCGGTCGCGTCCTGTTCGATCGAGAACAGGTCATTGCTGCCGAGCGTGGACAGGTCGTTCGGCCGGTGGATCCAGTGCGTGAACGTGCGGCCGTCGGGCTCGAGCCGGTTCAGGCCGGACGCCTCGCCGCCGCACCAGATGCGGCCGTCGCGGTCGACCAGCAGGGTCGACACGTCGTTCGACGCGAGCGACGCGGGATCGCCCGGATCGTGGCGGTAGACGCGGAAGCCGACGCCGTCGTAGCGCGCGAGGCCGTCCTGCGTGCCGATCCAGAGGAAGCCCTCGTGGTCCTGCACGATCTTGTAGACGAGACTGGACGGCACGCCGTCGGCGACGCCGAGCGACACGAACTGCGGCGGCGCCGGCGGCGGCGCCGCGCGCGCGGCGGCGACCAGCCACGCGAACCCGAGCAACAATGCGGTCAACCGGCGAAACGAACGGCGCATGGACCCTCCCTCGCCGATACTGCCATGCGCGGCGGCCAAATCCCAAAGTGGACGCGCGTTTTTCGCGCTTCGCCGAACGCGCCCGCTTCGCGCGCACGATGGCTGCGCGCAGGACCCGCGGGTAGGATGCGCCGATGCCGCGCCCTCGCCTGCCCCTGAGATTCGTGCTGTTCGCCGCCCTCGCGATCGGCGCGGCATTGCTGCTCGGCCTCGTCGTCATGACGCTCAACGGCTTGCTCGAGTTCTACCAGCGACTGGTCGAATTGCCGCTGTGGCTGCGCGTCCCGCTGCTCGTCGCGACGGCGGCGTTCGCCGGCGGCCTCGGCTGGCTGCTGTGGCGGCTCGCGCGGCCGGCGCGCCATCCGGCCGCCGCGCCCGTCGCACCGCCGGTGTCGCGCGCCGACGTCGACACGCGCATCGACCACCTGCGCCAGCGTGCGGTCGAAACCGCCGCGCTCGAGGCCGAACTCGCCGAGCTCGACCGGCGCCGCGCGAGCGGCGAGCTGTACGTCGCGCTGTTCGGCGAAATCTCGACCGGCAAATCGAGCCTGATCCGCGCGCTCGCACCGGAGGCCGCGCCGGAGATCGACGTGCGCGGCGGCACCACGCGCCAGGTCGGCCACCATCGCGGCCGCCTCTCCGACGGCCGCGAGCTGATCCTCGCCGACGTGCCGGGCACGGGCGAAGTCGACGGTGTCGTGCACGAGCAGCTCGCGCGCGACGAAGCGCTGCGTGCGCACGCGGTGGTCTACCTCGCCGCGTCCGACCTCACGCGTGCGCAGGACGCCGAACTGCGCTGGCTCGCCGGTTTCGGCAAGCCGCTGCTGCTCGCGCTGAACAAGGCCGATCTCTACGACGACGCGCAACGCGGCGCGCTGCTCGATCGCTTGCGCCAGCGCTACCTCGCGCAGGCGCGCGCGATCGTCGCGATCAGCGCGGGCGGCAGCGAACGTTACGAGCGCACGCTCGCCGACGGCCGCCGCGAGAAGGTCGAGCGCGACCGCGCGGCCGAACTCGCGCCGCTGCTCGACGCACTCGGCGCGCTCGCCGCCCGCGGCACCGACGCGCTCGAACCCGCGCGCGAGGCGGCCGTGCTCGCCGAAGTCGGCCGGCGCGGCGACGAACTCGCGCGCGCGACCGCGCGCCGCGAGGCGGAACTCGCGGTCACCAAGTACACGCGCCGCGCGGTCGTCGGTGCACTCGCCGCGGTCGCGCCGGGCAGCGACCTGCTGATCCAGGGCGCGCTCGGCACCGCGCTAGTGCGCGAGCTCGCGCGCATCCACGGCGTCGCCGTGCGCGAACTCGACGTCGAGGCGCTGCTCGCGCGGGTCGGCCTCACCGTGCGCAATACCACTGCGCTCGTGCTCGCGATCGCCGGCAACGCGATGAAGGCCTTCCCCGGCCTCGGCACGCTCGGCGGCGGCGTGCTGCACGCGATCGCCTACGGCCTCGTGTTCGACAGCCTCGGCCATGCGATCGCCGACACGCTCGCCGACCGTGCGTCGCTCGACGTCGCCGACGTCGAAACACGCGTGCGCGCGCTGCTCGCCGAACCCGCGCGCGAGCGGCTCGAACGCGTCGCGCGACTCGCGCTCGATGCCGCACGCGAGTCGAAGTCCGACGGCTGAACACCCCGACTGCACCGCTTCGACGCGCCCGTAGGAGCGCACCCTGTGCGCGACCGCGGCGTCCGGCGGTTCCTGGACAGGGGGCACCCACCGGGGGCAGGCTCCTCCACCGGCAGGCCGGACGCGCACAGCGGGACCGCTACTCGCCGGCGATCCGCCGGACATGGCCGACCGAGCGGCGGCCACCGGCCTCCCAAGCCCGCGCCCGGCCTGTGCAACCGAGCGGTGGGAGCATCGCGGCTTCCGCCGCGCCGACATCGCGAAGGCCGCGTTCCGGCAACGCAGCGTTCACCGCGCGAGGGTGGCGGGCGCAAGGCGTTTTTGCCAAGCTGCCCGCATGTCCAAACCGTCGTCCAGGTACCGCCCGCTGCGTCCCGTCGCTGCTTGCGCGGCCGTCGCGCTCGCCGCGGCGACGCCGGCGAGGGCCGCGCCGGACACCTATCGCTTCGACCTCGTCCACACGCAGGTCTGGTTCGCCGCCGATCACCAGCGCTTCTCGCGCCCCCAAGGTCGCCTGCGCGTCAAGGAAGGCTGGTTCCAGTTCGATCCGAAGGACTGGAGCAGCGCGCGCGTCGACGTCGTCGTCGACCTCGCCTCGCTCGACCTCGGCGACGCGAAATGGAACGACACCGCGACCTCCGGCCAGTTGCTCGACGTCGCGCGCTGGCCCACCGCGCGCTACGCCAGCCGCAGCGTCGAACGGAAGGACGCCACCCACGGCGTCATCCACGGCGACCTCACCTTCCGCGGCGAGACGCGCGCGCTCGACCTCGCCTTCACCCTCAACCGCGTCGGCAACGATCCGTACGCGCTCAAGCAAAAGGCGGGTTTCTCGGCGACCGCGCGCTTGCCGCGCTTCGACTTCGGCATCACGCGCTACAAGGACGTGATCGGTGCCGACATCGAACTGCGCATCGAGGTCGAAGGCCTGCGCGACGGCGACGCCGCCCGATCGAAGAAGGACGAATGACGATGCCGTTGAAGAGCAACGCGATGCACTGGGGCACCCTCGCCAAGACCTTCCATTGGGCGATCGTGGCGCTGCTGCTCGTGCAGGGCACGCTCGGCCTCGTCATGGTCGAGTTGCCGAAGAAGCCGAGCGTGATCACGTACTTCACGTTTCACAAATCGCTCGGCCTGACGATCCTGCTGCTCGCGCTGCTGCGCCTCGGCTGGCGCCTGTTCGATCGACGCCCGGAAGAACCCGCGTCGATGCCGCGCTGGCAGGTGACCGGCGCACGCGTCGGCCACGCGCTGCTCTACGTCCTGCTGTTCGCGGTGCCGCTGTCGGGCTGGCTGTTCGATTCGGCGACCGCGCTGCGCCCGCTGGTCTGGTGGGGCGTCGTGCCGATGCCGAGCCTGACCGGCGGCGCCGCGCCGGACCTCAAGGACATCGCCAAGGAAGCGCACGAGTGGCTGTTCTGGACGCTCGTTTTCGTCGCCGCCGGGCACGCGGCCGCCGCGCTCGTTCATCATTTCGTCCATCGCGACGAGGTGCTGCGTCGTATGCTGCCGCGACGGCGCGCCGGCGACGCCACTTGACCCGTCCACTGCTGGAGAACCCCATGCTGCGCACCCTGCCCCTCGCCCTCCTGCTGCTGCCGGTCGCCGCGTTCGCGCGCGACTGGAACGTCGACGCCTCGAAGAGCACGCTCGGCTTCAAGGGCAGCTACCAGAAGGAAGCGTTCAACGGCGCGTTCAAGACGTTCGAGGCGACGATCGCCTACGACGCGGCCGATCCTTCCAAGGCCAAGTTCGACGTCACGGTCGACCTCGCGAGCGCCGACACCGGCAGCGCCGAGCGTGACGACTCGCTCAAGGGCAGTGACTTCTTCGCCGTGTCGAAGTTCCCGAAGGCGCACTTCGTCACCGACTCGTTCGCCAAGGCTGCCGACGGCAGCGTCACCGCGCAGGGCAAGCTGACGATCCGCGACCAGACGAAACCCGTCACGCTCAAGGTCGTGTTCACCGAGAACGGCAACGCCGCCACGCTCGACGTCGACAGCGTGCTCAAGCGCGCCGACTTCGGCCTCGGCGCAGGCAGCGACTGGACCGACGTCGGCGCCGACGTGTCCGTGCACGGCCACCTCGTGCTGACGGCGAAGTGAAGGCACGACAGGCAAAAGATTGAAACACGAAGGACACGAAGGACACGAAGTAGAGCGAAGATCGAACCAAGAATTGAAGAGGCGGCCGCGGGTCCGATCAGCGCGACGGTCGTGCGCGATCCCCTCGATGAGCGCGCGCGGTGGTATTGCTTTGTAACAAGTGCTTTTCTCGTGTCCTTCGTGCGCTCTTTTTCGTGTCCTTCGTGAAACTGCTTTTGCCCCAAATAATCCGTCCATGAAACCCACGTCGATCTGGCAGCGCCTGCGATCGCGCTTCGCGCGCGAACCCGCGCGCACGGACGACGGCGGCGCGCACAGTGACCAGGCGGCGCAGAGCCTGCGCGCGCTGCTCGACGATCCGCAGATTCCCACGGCGGTACGCAGCGGGCTCGCCGCGGACTTCGCGCGTCTCGAATCGATGCTCGGCAAGCTCGAACGCGGCGAGCTGCACATCGCCGTGTTCGGCCGCGTCAGCGTCGGCAAGTCCGCCCTCGCCAACGCGCTGCTCGGCGAGGATGCGTTCACGGTCGGCGTGCTGCACGGCACGACGCGCGAGGCGGGCCAGCGGCGCTGGCAGGAAGTCGCCGGCGGCGGCGTGCACCTCATCGACACGCCGGGCATCGACGAACTCGACGGCGAGGCGCGCGAACGCCTCGCCTACGACGTCGCCGGCGTCAGCGACCTCGTCGTGTTCGTCGTCGACGGCGACATGACGCAGCGCGAACGCGACGCGCTGGCGACGCTCGCGCGCACCGAACGGCCGCTGCTGCTCGCGCTCAACAAGGCCGACCGCTACGGCGAAGACGAACGCGAACGCCTGCTCGAACGCCTGCGCGAACGCGCGGCCGGGCTCGTGCGCACCGACGACGTCGTCGCGATCGCGGCGCAACCGGCCGCGCAGAAGCGCGTGCGCGTCGCCGCCGACGGCAGCGAGCAGGCCGAACTCGTCGAGCAGCCACCCGATCTCGCCGCGCTGCGCACGCGCCTGCTCGCCGTGCTCGAACGCGAAGGACGCACGCTCGCCGCGCTCAACGCGAGCCTGTTCGCCGGCCGCGTCGCCGACCAGGTCGGCGCGCGCATCGCCGAGGCACGGCGCGAACTCGCGGCGACGGTGATCCGCCAGTACTGCGTCGCGAAGGCGCTCGCGGTCGCCTTGAACCCGATCCCTGTCGCCGACCTGCTCGCTGCGGGCGCGCTCGACGCCGCGCTCGTCATGCACCTCGGCCGCGTCTACGGCCTGCCGCTCACGAAGACCGAGGCCGGCACGCTGATCGCGGTGATCACCGCGCAACTCGCCGCGCTCATGGGCGCGATCTGGGGCGTGCACCTCGTTGCCTCGGCCCTGAAGGGCCTCAGCGCCGGCGTCTCCACGGTCGTCACCGCGGGCGCGCAGGGCGCGCTCGCCTGGTATGCGACCGAACTCGTCGGCCGCGCCGCGGAGAGGTACCTCGTCGCCGGCAAGTCGTGGGGCGAGCTCGGCCCCAAGCGCGTCGTCGCCGACATCGTCGCCAGCCTCGACCGCGATTCGATCCTGCGCGAGGCGCGCGAGGAGATCCTGCGGCGCCTGCGCACGCGCACGGCGTGACGCGCACGCCGGTCTGCGTCGCCCCTTTCGACGAACCCGGCCCGCGACGCCGCCTGCATGCCAGCGGGCGCGATAGCTTTCTTCGCGATCGAACGTATGAATCGACATGCACCGCCTCCGTGAGGTTTCCATGTCGCTTCGATGGTTCGTCTCCTCCATTCTATTTGCCTCGGCCACGGCGATTGCTGCCGATGGCGACCCGGATGCCAGCTTCGCCGGCGGAGGCCTCGCCACGCGCATCGTCACGTCGCCGTTCTACGTCGTGAGCGCCGATGCCGCGCTCGATGCCGACGGCGGCGTGCTCGTCGCGTCGACCGAAGGCGCGAGCAGCGGCAGTCGCGCGACGCACTACGTCGTCACGCGCTTCAGCACCGACGGAGCGGTCGACGGCGGCTACGGCGACGCGGGCGTCGCGCGAGTCGATTTCAGCGAGGGTGCGGCCGACTATCCCGCTTATGCGGAAGTGATCGCCACGGCGCCGGGCGGCAAGACCGTCGTCGCCGGGCGCATCGGCAGCGGCAACGACACCGGCATCGTGCGCCTGCTCGCGAACGGCGCGCCCGATCCCGCGTTCGGCGACAGCGGCCGCGTGCACTTCGCGCTCGGCAACGGCAGCGGCAACAACCTCGTCTACGCACTCGCGAGCGACGCCGAATCCCGGACCTGGGCGCTGGTCGGCACGGTGCCGTCGAGCAAGCTCGTCCGGCTCGCCGACAACGGCATGCCTGACGCCGGCTTCGGTGACGGCGGCGTGCTCACGCTGTCCACTCCATGCTGCTATTCGCCGCTCGCGCTCGCGTTCGACGCACAGGGCCGCATCCTGCTCGGCGGCAGTGCGAACACGAACACGCTGACGATGGCGGTGCAGCGGCGCCTCGCCAACGGCGACCTCGATGCGACCTTCGGCGAAGGCGGTACGACCGTCGTACCGGTCGACGAGAACTCGACCGTGCAGCGCCTGCTGCCGACGCGCGACGGCGGCGTCGTCGCGATCGGCAACAGCAGTTCGACTCCGGGCGGCAGCTCGGCGAAAGGCCGCGTCACCGCGTTCAAGCTCACATCGACCGGCGCGCTCGATGCCGGATTCGGCGATGCGGGCATTCGCGTCGTCGATTTCGGTGGCGAGGAAAACGGCCTCGGCTTCCCGGACCTGCACGCGGCACTCGGTGCGGACGGCAAGATCGTGATCGCGCGTGCGACGTCGGAAGCATCCGCGGTGCATGTCGCGCGCCTGCTGCCGAACGGCGCGCTCGACACGACGTTCCCGGGTGGCGGCAAACAAACCCTGCTGCAGTCGATCGGTGGCCTGTCGTTCGGGACGGTGCTGCTCGCACACGATCGCCTTCTGCTCGCCGGCGCCTACGGCACGAGCGGCGACCTCGCGCTCTACGCGGGCGCCTGGCGCGACGGCGACGGCCTGTTCCGCGACGGGCTCGACACGGCAGAGTGATCCGCGACTACCCTTTCGCCGCCGGCGCTGCCGGCGCCGCGCTGCCGGCGATGCGCACCTCGCTGCCCGCCACGACGCCGTCGGGCGGGTTCTGGATCACGCGGTCGTTCGCGTCGAGGCCGGAACCGATCTGGATCGTCTTGCCGTAGTCGCGCGCGATCGTGACCGGCTTCATCACGACGCGGTTGTCGGCGCCGACGGTGGCGACGCGCAGGCCCGCCGCGTCGAAGATCAGCGCGCTCGCGGGCACGCTCAGCGCGAGCGCATCGTGCGGCAGCGCGAGGCTCACGTTGGCGTAGGCACCCGGCAACAGTTCCCCGGCGCTGTTGTCGACCGCGAGCTGCATGAGGGTCGTGCCGGACTGCGCATTGACCGACTGCGCGGACGCCTCGACGGTCGCGGTGTAGCTCTTGTCCGCGTGCTCCGGCACGGTCAGGGTCGCCTTCGTACCGGACGGCACGTCGGGCACGGAGTTCTGCGGCACGTTCACGTAGACGCGCAGCTTGCGCGTGTCGGAGACGACGAACAGCTCCTGTCCCGCCGCGCTGCCCGCGTTGACGAGCGCGCCGACGTCGGTGTTGCGCGCGGTGACGATGCCGTCGAACGGCGCGACGATGCGCGTGAAGCCCTTCATCGCGACGTAGCGGTCGACGTTCGCCTTCGCCGAGGCGACCAGCGCGCGCTTGGCGGCGAGATCGCCGGTCTTCTCGTCGACGTCCTGTTTCGACACTGCGTTCGACTGCAGGATCTTCTGCCAGCGCTCGGCGGTGATGCCGGCGAGCTTCTCGTTCGCCTGCGCGGTGGCGAGGTCGGCGCGCGCCTGCTGCAGCTGCTGGTCGAGGTCGGGTGTCTCGATCTCGGCGAGCAGCTGGCCGGCCTTGACCGGCGTGCCGATGTCGGCGGTCCAGCTCTTGAGGTAACCGCTCGTGCGCGCGTACAGCGGCGCGCGCGCGTACGCCTCGAGCCGACCCGGCAGCTTCAGCTCGTCGCCGTCGCCGCTCGCGGCCGGCGCCGCGACCGCGACGGTCGGGATCGCCTGCGCTTCGGTCCATTCGCGCAGCTTCGTGTCGCCGCGGCTGCGCGCGAGAACGCCGGTGGCGACGATGGCGATCGCGACGACCGCGCCGACGACGCCGGCGATGCGCAGGCCGCGCTTCGTGCTATGGGTTTCAGACGGCGACATGGGGAGCTCCGATGACGGGCGTCGCGGCCTTCTTGCCGTGGCGCGAATGGATGATGCTGAAGACGACCGGCACGAACAGCAGGGTCGCGATCGTCGCGAACACGAGGCCGCCGATCACCGCGCGGCCGAGCGGCGCGTTCTGCTCGCCGCCTTCGCCGAGGCCGAGCGCCATCGGCGCCATGCCGATGACCATCGCGAGCGCGGTCATCAGCACGGGGCGGAAGCGCACGAAGCCGGCCTCGAGCGCGGCGGCGGTCGCGTCGCCGAGCTCGTCGAGTTTCTCGCGCGCGAAACTGATCACCAGCACGCTGTTCGCGGTCGCGACGCCCATGCACATGATCGCGCCGGTCAATGCGGGCACGGACAGGGTCGTGTGCGTCGCGAACAGCATCCAGACGATGCCGGCGAGCGCGGCCGGCAGCGCCGTGATGATCACGAACGGATCGCTCCACGACTGGAAGTTGACGACGATGAGCAGGTAGATCAGCACGATCGCACCGAGCAGGCCGAACGACAGGCCGGAGAACGCGCTGTTCATCGTCTTCACCTGGCCGAGCATCGACACGCTCGCGGCCTTCGGCAGGTCGGCCTTGGTCGCGTCGATGATCTTCTGCAGGTCCGCGGCGACCGCGCCGAGGTCGCGCCCCTGGGTAGTCGCGTAGACCTGCACCATCGACTGGATGTCGTACTGCGAAACGACCGCGCTCGAGGTCGTGCGGTCGATGTCGGCGATGCCGCCGAGCACCTGCGGCGAGCCGCCCGACGACGGCGTCACCGGCAGGTTGCGCAGGTCGGCGAGCGAATCGACCGCGTACTGCGGCGTCTGCATCACGATCGAGTAGGACACGCCGTTCTGCGGGTTGAGCCAGAACGTCGGCGCGACCTGGCTGGAACCGGCGAGGTTGACGACCATGCTGTTGGTGACGTCGCGCTCGGTCACGCCCGCGTACTGCGCGCGGCTGCGGTCGACGTCGACCTTGAAGCCGGGGCTCGCGAGCGACTGCTGGATGCGCGCGTCGACGACGCCGGGCACGTGGCGCACCTGTGCGAGCAGCTTCTGCGCGTAGGCGAAGTTCTCGGCGACGCGCGGGCCGCGGATCTGCAGGTCGATCGGCGCCGGCGCGCCGAAGTTGAGGATCTGGCTGACGATGTCGGCCGGCAGGAACGAGAACGTCGCGCCCGGGAAACGGCGCGGCAGTTCCTCGCGCATGCGCCGGACGTACTCCTCGGTCGGCGCGTGGCCTTCCTTGAGCGCGATCTGGATGTCGCCGTCCTGCGAACCGATCAGGCCGGTGTTGTTGTAGGTCATGTTGATGCTGCTGATCGGCATGCCGATGTTGTCGGCCATCGCCGCGAGCTCGTCCGGCGGGATGATGCTGCGCACGGCCTGCTCGATGCGGCCGAACGTGTTGGCGGTCTCCTCCACGCGGGTGCCGACCTGGGTGCGCACGTGCATGAGGATCTGCCCGCCGTCGACCGCCGGAAAGAAGTTGCGACCGAGGAACGGCAGCAACGCGAACGACGCGAGCACGAACGCCATGAAGCCGAGCACGAACGCACGGCGATGGCCGAGCGCGAGTTCGAGCACGCCATGGTAGCCCGCGCGCACGCGCTCGAAGCGCGCCTCGAACGCGCGCTGGAAGCGCACGAGGGGATTGCGCGACGGCGACGGCGGCGGCGCCGCGTCGGCGCCGTCGGTGTGCGACGCGTGCGGCTTGAGCATGTACTTCGCCATGGTCGGCACGAGCGTGCGCGAGAGGATGAACGAGCACGTCATCGCGAACATCACCGCTTCGGCCATCGGCACGAACAGGAAGCGCGCGACGCCCTCGAGGAAGAACATCGGCACGAACACGATGCAGATGCACAGCAGCGAGACGAACGCGGGCGTGACGATCTGGTCGGCGCCGTCGAGGATCGCCGTTTCGACGTCCTTGCCATGCTCGAGGTGCCAGTTGATGTTCTCGATCGTCACGGTCGCGTCGTCGACGAGGATGCCGACCGCGAGCGCGAGGCCGCCGAGGGTCATGATGTTGAGCGTCTCGCCGGCGGCCGCGAGCATGGCGATCGCGCCGAGCACCGACAGCGGGATCGAGATCGCGATGATCACGGTCGAGCGCCAGCTGCCGAGGAACAGCAGGATCATGAGGCTGGTCAGCACCGCCGCGATCACGCCTTCCTTGGCGACGCCACTGATCGCCGCGCTGACGAACAGCGACTGGTCGCCGACCGGGGCGATCTTGAGGCCCTCGGGCAGGCTCGGCGCGAGCTCCGCGACCTTCTGCTTGATGCCGGAGATGATCGAGAGGGTCGAGATCGCGCCGCTCTTCAGCACCGACATGAGTACGGAGCGGCCGCCGTTCACGTGCACGATGTTGGTCTGCGGCGGATTGCCGTCGTGGGCGTGCGCGACGTCGCGCATGTACACGGTCGTGCCGTTGACCGCCTTGATCGGCAGGTCGTTGAGCGCGTCGATGTCCTTCGGCGCGTTGTTGAGCAGCACGTTGTATTCGAAGTCGCCGATCTTCTGCGTGCCGACCGGCGTGATGAGGTTCTGCGCGGCGAGCGCGTTGGCGACGTCCTGGCCGGACAGCCCGCGCGCCTGCAGCGCGGCCGGGTCGAGGTCGATCTGCACCTGGCGCGTCTTGCCGCCGAACGGATACGGGATCGCGGCGCCCGGCACCGTGACGAGGCGCGTGCGGATCGTGTTCATGCCGAGGTCGGCGAGGTTCTGCTCGGTCAAGCCCTGGCCGGACAGCGCGAGCTGGATGATCGGCACCGTCGCCGCGCTGTAGTTGAGGATCAGCGGCGGCGTCGTGCCCGCCGGCATCTGCTTGATCACGGTCTGCGATACCGCGGTCACCTGCGCGTTCGCGGTGCGGATGTCGACGTTCGGCTGGAAGTAGATCTTGACGATGCCGAAGCCGTTGTACGAGTTGGCTTCGATGTGCTCGATGTCGTTGACGGTCGTCGTCAGCACGCGCTGGTACGGCGTGACGATGCGGCCCGACATCTCGTCCGGCGACAGGCCGGTGTATTGCCAGGCGACGCCGATGACCGGGATGCGGATGTCCGGGAAGATGTCGACCGGCGTGCGCAGGCCGGCGAGCACGCCGGTAATGAGGATCAGCAGCGCGAGTACGACGAACGTGTACGGGCGCGAAAGCGCAATGCGGACGATACCGATCATGGTCAGGCCATTGGTGCTGCAGCCGCACATTATCGGTGCCGCCCGCGCGTTCCCAACCCCGGCGCGCATGAAGAAATCTTCATGTTGCCGTCTCGCAAGGGATCAAGGCAGGAGCGCACCCCGTGCGCGATCGCTACCTGTGGGAGCGGCGGGAGCCGCGATGCCTTTGACGCAGGAGCATCGCGGCTTCCGCCGCTCCCACAAGAGGCCGCGCTGTTACGGGCGGACCGTTGGCTCGACGGCGCCGGCCGACCTGCGGTCGTCCGGCCTACGAGGTCGTCAGCACCATAGGCGCATGCGCGTGCCGCGCGGCGGGTTGTCGCCGATCGAGAATTCGTAGCCGTGCAGGCGCGCGATCGCCGCGACCAGCGGCAGGCCGAGCCCGTGGCCCACTGCATCTCCGGCGCCGGACGCGGCGCTGCGATAGAACCGGTGCAACACCGCGTCGCGTTCGTCCACCGGAATGCCGCGACCGTCGTCGACGACGTCGATCACGACGCGGCCGCCTTCGCTCGCCGCGCGCAGCACGACGTGGCCGCTGCGTGGCGCGAACTTGATCGCGTTGTCGACGAGGTTGCCGATCGCCTCGAACAGCAGGTGGCCGTCCGCGCGCAGCGCCGGCACCGCGTCCGCCTCGAGCGCGAACGCGATCTCCTTCTCTTCCGCGAGGGGCGCGTACAGCTCGTGCACGCGCCGCAGCGTCTCGCCGACGTCGACCGTGCCGAAGCCCGCGCGGCGGCCGATGTCCTCGAGCTCGGAGATGCGCAGCAACGCGCGGAAGCGGTCGAGCAATGCATCCGCCTCGACGATGCAGCGCTCGACGAGCTGGTTGCGCGGATCGCCGTCGCCGCCGAGCTGCTGCACGCGGTGCAGCTGCGTGCGCAGGCGCGTCAGCGGCGTGCGCAGGTCGTGCGCGATGCTGTCGGACACCCCCTTGACCTCGCCGAGCAGGCGCTCGATCTGTTCGAGCATGCGATTGACGATCGCCGCGAGCATGTCCAGTTCGTCGCGGCGCTCCGACACCGGCAGGCGCGCGCCGAGGTCGCCGCGCATGACCGGCTGGATCGCCGTCTCGATGTCGCGCACGCGGCGCAGCGGCCCGCGGCTGAGCAGGTAGCCGCCGAGCAGGCCGGGCACGAGCGTGAGCGACAGCGCCCACAGCAGGCCGCTGCGGATGATCGCGCCGACCTGGTCGACGACGCGGTAGTCGCGCGCGAGCAGCATCACGCTGCCGTCGCCGAGGCGCAGCGCGACCGCGTGCATGCGTCCCGCGCGCTCGCCGCTGATGCGCTGCACGCCTTCGGGCAGCGGGTGCACGACACCGTCGATCGCGAGTCCGTCCGGCAGGTGGTCGACGTCGCCGGCGATGTAGTGCCCTTGCGCGTCGAACAGGCCGGACGCCATGAGGCCGCGCAGGTCGAGCTGGGTCGTCGCCGCGAGCAGCGCGGGCAGGTGCGCGCGTTCGACCGACGACAGGTATCGCAGGCGTTGTTCGAGGATGCTGTCGACGATGCCGTCGAGGTAGTTCGCGGTCTGCCAGCGGATCGCGCCGATCAGCACGACCGTCCAGGCGACGAAGAACGCACCGTAGACGAGGATCAGGCGCTTCGTGCTCGAACGCCAGCGGCCACTGAGCCCGTCCTGCCGCGCCGCCGCCTCGCCGGCACTCATGGCGCGCGCATCGCGTAGCCGCAGCCGCGCACGGTATGGATCAGCGGCTCGAAACCTGGAGCATCGACCTTGCGGCGCAAGCGCCCGATGTGCACGTCGATGACGTTCGTGCCCGGGTCGAAGTGGTAGCCCCACACGGCCTCGAAGATCATCGTACGCGTGAGCACCTGCCCCGCATGGCGCATGAGGTATTCGAGCAGGCGGAATTCGAGCGGCAGCAGGTCGAGCGCGACGCCGCCGCGGCGCGCATCGCGCGCGATGAGGTCGAGCTCGAGGTCGCCGACGCGCAGGCTCGTCTCGCGCACGCCCGCACCCCGGCGCAGCAGTACCTCGATGCGCGCGGCCATCTCTTCCGGCGCGAACGGCTTGGTCAGGTAGTCGTCGCCGCCCGCGCGCAGGCCGCGCACGCGCGCGTCGACGTCGCTGAGCGCGCTGATCATCAGCACCGGCGTGTCGACGCCCGCGCGACGCAGCTCCGACACGAGCTCGAGCCCGTCCATGCCCGGCAGCATGCGATCCAGCGTGATCGCGTCGTAGCCGCCCGCGAGCGCGCGCTCGAACCCCGTGCGGCCGTCGCCGACGCAATCGACGTCGTTCCCCGCCGCCTGCAGTTCCGCGGCGATTTCGCGCGCGGTGACCGCGTCGTCTTCGATGGTCAGGATTCGCGCCATGCCGCCCGTGCCCTCGTCCGGTGCAGCTTAACGCAGCGAATGATCAGGCTGCAGCGCCCCTCGCGCGCTCGCGTCGGTCAGTGCGCAGGCAAGGGGACGAACACGATGACGCCAACGACGAACAGCGCGGCAGCGAAAAGTAGATATCCCATCGCGAAGGTGGCCGATCGGCAGAACTCCGTGCCACCGATGGCCTTGAGGAAGGACTGCGAATAGCAGAACCACAGGGCGGTCGGGGGATCGACGAGCCACGCCCAGCGACGATGCGCACCCGCGACCAGCATGACGCCGGCCGCTGCTACGATCGTTGAGAAAAACAGATAAGCGAACATGAATTGGGATGACCGATGGTGATGCGGCGCTGCTCACCTTGATACTGGCGCGACGCGGCGGACGCGCGGTAGGGTGTCGTGCGGGTCGCGCGAAGCAGCGAGCCACTGATCCTCACTGAAACAGCCCGGGGAGAAACAGGCTTGGGAAGCCCGGGCAGGCATAACTACCCGAGCGATAGAACTTGTCGTAAGTGGTATCGCTGAGCAGGAGCGGCTGGCGAACCAGCACCAGCGTCCCCAACGCCGCCATGAACGCGACGCCGGCGAACTGCCACTGGAACGAGCGCCCTTGGCTTGGCCGGAGGCGCGCGACGAACAGGCCGGCGGCGACGAGTACGACCTGCAGGGCAAGGGCCAACCCCAAGCGGGAACCGTCTACCGGAGGGCTCGATGGACAACGCAGCGACGCGAGCCAAAGATCGCCACCGAGCGCGAAGGCCACGGAAACTCCGAAGCTGAGGCGTGCAATGCGATTCATGAAGTGTCGCGCCGGGCCGCGGAGATGCCTGCAGTCTAGTGCTCGCCAGGCGAGCCGTCATGACCTGTGCGAATGCATCGGCACCGCGGCAAGAAGCACTGCGCCGACGGCGCCCGCCGCGAGAACGCCGACGACCACGACGCGGAACAGCGCCGCCCGACGGCCCTGCCTGCGGAAACGATGGAACAGGCGATGCAACCGCTCGAGGACGGCGGCGAATCCGATGGCCGCGAGCAGGGCCGCAGGCGTGCGAAAGCCCGACAGGAACGCCACCGACACGACGAATGTGCTCAGCGCGGCGACGATCGCGATCCGCCTGGCTTCGACCAAGGCATCCACGTTGGGCGTATGCGTTGCAGGCTTATTCATCGGCGGGGATGCTCGAGGAGATCGATACCGCTGACCACGAACGCCCGCCGGAATTCCCACGCCGCGGCCCGGCGGCCCCGTTGCCGAAGGGTGCCGGGTAAGCTAGGCGGATGACCCACGTTGTCTATGCCTTCGGCGACTTCCTGCTCGACCCGCTCACGCGCGAGCTGCGCCGGGGAAGCGTCGTCGAGAACCTCCCCGTCAGCACGGTCGACTGCCTCATCTATCTCGTCCAGCACCGCAACCGTTCGGTCGGACGCGACGAGCTCGCCTCGGCGGTGTGGGGGCGCATGGATGTGAGCGAGGCGTCGCTGACGCAGGCGATCATGCGCCTGCGTCGCGTCGTCGGCGATGCGTCGTGCATCCGGACGACGCCGCGCCTCGGCTACCGATGGGCGTTCGAACCGACCCGCGAGCAGTCGTCCGAACCCCCACCTGCGATCGACTCGCACCACACCGCGGCCGCTCCGGCTCCGGCTCCATCCGCCACGCGCAACACGCGCATTGCGTGGATGGCGGGCGTATCGATGTTCGTCCTCGCGATCGCCGCATCGGCAGCGTGGTGGTTCTCCACCCGCACCACCACCGATCGGCCCGCCGTGCCGCCCGATTCATCCACGGCAGGGCCCGTGGCCGTGATGGTCCTGCCCGCGGGTGTCGATGCCGCGGGTGAATGGGCGTGGCTGCGGTTCGGCCTCATGGACCTCATCGCGAACCAGCTGCGGGACGGCGGCTTGACGACGACGCCGAGCGAGACGACGGTCGGCCTCATCAACGCCAAGCGGCTCGACGCCGACACGCTCGAAGTCGATCCGTCGTTCGCGAAGGTCACCACCCTGCTGGTCAAGCCGCAGGTCGCGCAAGCGGGGGGTGTGTGGAACATCCAGCTCAGCGCGAACGGACCGGGCGCGATGAAACGCGTCGCGGAGGCGCAGGACGCGGACGTGCTCGTCGCAGCACGCCGCGCGGCCGACACGTTGCTGGTCCGGCTCGGCCACACGCCGCCGATGCGGCCCGGCGCGCCGCAAGGCGTGGAGGAACTGGCGCAGCGCATCGCCGCCGCCGGCCTCGCCGGCCAGCTCGATGTCGCGCGCACGATCGCCGAGCACGCGACGCCCGAGCAGCTGGCCCGTCCCGAGATCGGCCTCGCCCTCTCCTACGTGGACTTCTACAAGGGCGACTATCAGGCGAGTCGCGCGCGCTGCGAAGCCTTGCTCGAACAGGTGTCGGCGGAGCGCGACCCGCACATGCGCGCACTCGTGATCAACCAGTTGGCGGTGATCGATTTCCGCGAGCAGAAATTCGCCGACGCCGGCGCCCGCTTCGACAAGGCGCTCGAACTCCTGCGCTTCGTCAATGATCCGAAGGCGAAGGCGGCCGCGTACACGGGTCGCGGCGGCGTCGACGTGCTGGCCGGGCGCCTCGATGCCGCGACCGCCGAAATGGGCCAGGCGCGCCTGCTGCACGAGATGAGCAACGATGCGTACGGAATGGCGCGGGTCGACCTCAACCTCGGCGCGATCGCGATGTATCGCGGGCAGCCGCTCGTCGCGGTGCCGCTGTTCGAGCAGACCGCCGAGCGGTTCGAAATGCTGGCCGTGCGCGAGGCGCGCGATTCCGCGCTGCGCTCGCTCGCGGAGGCGTACGCGATGCTGCTGGAACACGACAAGGCGCTCGCCGCCACCGAGCGGCTCGTGCGCGAGGGCACGCAGGCGCCCAACGCGCGCGAGCGCTGGTGGAACACGTTGAGCCGGGCGGTCTCGCTCGCCGGCGTCGGTCGTCTCGACGAAGCGGTCGTGCTGCTGCAACGCATCCGCAAGGACAGCGACCCCGCCGCCGACGCGGCCGTCCGCAGCGAAGCCGACGCCGCGCTCGCCGACATCGCGTTCGTGCGCGCAGACTACGCCGAAGCCGGACGCAGCAGCCGCGCGGCGCTCACGCCCGCGCTCGAGAGCGCGAACGACCAGGACTATTTCGGCGCCTGGTTCACGCGTATCCGCGCCTTGCAGGCCACCGGCGACGTCGCCGGCGCGGCCGCCGAATCGTCGCGCCTGAAGGACTGGGTCGCCAAGTCGCCGAACGACCGTCGCACCCTCTACCTGCGCCTGCTCGAAGCCCAGCAGGCGCGGGGCGAGCAACGCAGCGACGCGGCGCTCGCGGCCTTCGCCGATGCGCTGGCGCGCGCCGAACGCTCGGGCATTCCCGAGGACATCCTCGCCACCGCGAGTCCGTACGCCCAGGCGCTCGTCGACGCCGGCAGGATCGACGAAGCCTCGGCCCTCGCCGGGCGCGTCGCGCCTTGGTCCGAACGCGACCTGCGCAGCGCCCTCATCGAAGCGCACGTGTATGACGCCATGCACAATCCGGACGCCGCGCAGCGCGCGTTGCGGCGCGCGCGCGAACTCGCGGGCGAGCGGTCGCTGACCGCCCCGGTGCGCTAGCCCGGCGTCGATCCGGCGCCGCGACGCGGCGTCCGCGGATGAAATCCAGGGAAATCAGCGCCATCTACATCCGCGCTACTCCCTTTCTGCGTCCATTTTCACTGCCGATGCGGGAACCGACGCCGCCGTTGCGCGATGGTGTGGTGTCTCCGACGGCCGGAGACCACGCCGCCGGGACGGTGGCGTGCGCGACGGTGCAGAGGGCGCCCGGGCGGATCTTAGGGCACTGCACCATCCGGGACGGCAGGACGCTCCACTTCACCGCAGCATCGGTGCCGACCGTGCTGCCCGCGACGAGGTTCGGGGATCGCCAGCGGCGCTTCGCCCCTCGCGTGGCCGCGCAACCATGAGGGAAAGATCGAGTATGAATGGCTTTGCTTTCGCTTCGCGTCCGCGCGCCTCGCGGACGATCGGGTCCGTGGTCTGCATGGCGCTGCTCGCGTGCGCGATCCCGCTGCACGCGACCCCTTCGGGGAAAACCGCGTTCTCCCGTTCCTCCGTTCCCGCCGGCTTGCGCGCGGCCGTGAACGACACACTCGGTGCCGACGCCTGGGTGCAGGTGCAGGAAGTCACCGAGGCCGATCCGGCGTTCGATCCGGAGTTCGGCTACGCGGTCGCGCTGCACGGCGACGTCGCGATGGTCGGCGCGCAGCAGGCCAGGATCAATGGCAACGACGGCCAAGGCGCGGTGTACGTGTTCGAGCGGTCGAACGGCGTCTGGACGCGGACTCAGAAGCTCGTCTCCGACGACGGCCAGGCGTTCGACACGTTCGGCCACTCGATCGTGTTCGAAGGCGACACCGCGTTGATCGGCGCCTACGGCGCGATGGTCAACGACAACTTCTCGCAGGGTGCGGTCTACGTGTTCACGCGCGTGAACGGCACGTGGATGCAGACGCAGAAGATCACCGCCGTGGACGGCCAGGCGTTCGACAACTTCGGCTATTCGCTCGCGTTGAGCGGCACCAAGGCGATGATCGGCGCCGACGGCGCGACGGTCGGG
Organism: Dokdonella fugitiva; assembly: GCF_014138265.1. GTDB lineage: Bacteria > Pseudomonadota > Gammaproteobacteria > Xanthomonadales > Rhodanobacteraceae > Dokdonella_A > Dokdonella_A fugitiva_A. Next base: position 252,572 of record NZ_JACGXL010000008.1, on the reverse strand, counting down.
ACGAACGGCTTCCAGGGCGCGGCGTACGTCTACGACGGTTCGTCCGGCACCTGGACCAACACGCAGAAGCTCACCGCGAGCGACGGCGGCATCGGCGACATCTACGGCTACTCGATCGCGTTCGACGGCACCCGCGCGATGATCGGCGCGTACGCGAACAACGGCTACCAGGGCGCGGTGTACGTGTACGGCGAGAGCGGCGGCACATGGGCCGAGACGCAGAAGCTCGTCGCCGCCGACGGCGCGCCGAATGCCTACTTCGGCTACGCGACGGCGCTGTCGGGTTCGACCTTGCTGATCGGCGCGTGGGGTGCGCAACCCGGCGGCATCGACATGAAGGGCTCGGCCTACATCTTCACCGAGTCGAACGGCACGTGGACGCAGACGCAGCAGCTCGGTGCGAGCGACGGCGCGATCCAGGACAAGTTCGGCCACTCGGTCGCACTGCAAGGCACGACCGCGCTGATCGGTGCGGACGGCTGGAGCGCAGCGACCGCGCAAGGCGCCGTTTACGAATTCGACGGCAGCTCGGGCACGTTCGTCGAGACGCAGCGGTTCGTCGCGAGCGACGGCGCGCCGAGCTACCAGTTCGGCCTGCCGGTGACGCTCGACGGCGATACCGCGCTGGTCGGTTCGTGGCTGTGGCGCGCACCGGACAGCTCGATGCCGGGCTCGGCGTACTTCTTCCAGCGCGGCGGCACGCCGCCGCCGACCTACACGATCGGCGGCACCGTCAGCGGCCTCGAAGGCAACGGCCTCGTGCTGCAGCAAAGCGGCGGCGATTCGCTCCCGATCACCGCCGACGGCAGCTTCACGTTCGCGACGCCGATCCACGACGGCGCCGCCTACGCGGTCACGGTGTCCGCGCAACCGGGCAATCCCGCGCAGACCTGCACCGTCGCGAACGGCAGCGGCACCGTCGCCGGCGCGAACGTCGAAGACGTGGCCGTGACGTGCACGACCGATATCCCCGACGCGATCTTCGCCGACGGCTTCGAAGGCGGCGCGACCGGACCGGCCACGCTGGCGCAGACCACCGACAGCACGCCGGTCGCGCAGAACTCGGTCGCCTGCGGCCACAACGACACCGGCACGACGACGGAGAACCAGTACTGGCGCCGCTACTACTTCAGCGAGTACGCGATCACCAGCACCACCCATGTCGGCAGCGTCGACGTGTCGATCGAACAGACCACCGGAGCACCGAACATGACCGTCACGCTGTACACGATCCCGCATTCGGTCACCGTCGACACGATCGACGTCGGCCAGCTCGCGCAGATCGGCCAGGCCGTGGTCACGACGCCTGCGAACGCGGTGATGACCTCGGTCAACGTGCCGGTCACCGGCACGATCGCCGACCCGCGCAGCAGCGACCTCGTCGTCGAGGTCTCCACCGACGACGGTGCCGTCGACAACACGGTTTTCTACATCGGCTCGACCACGTCGCCCGAGACGCACCCGAGCTTCATCAGCTCGGCCTCGTGCAACATCGCCGACCCGGTCGCGACCGCCGACATCGGCTATCCGGACATGCACGTCATCGAAGCCGTCAACGTCACCACCGACTGAGCGGACCGGTCACTCCCCGCGCCGCGGTTCGCGGCGCGTCGACCGCTGCCGGCCTGCGTCGCGTCGCCGTTCCCACCTCCCTCGGGGCGGCGGCGTCGGCGCAGGATTTTCCCCGGAGTCTGCCGCAGCGCGATCGGCTCAGCGGCGAATGCGATAGCGCAGGTGCGTCGCCTCGGGCGTATCGATCACGCGGACGATCTCCAGTTCGATGCGCGACGGCAACACGTCGAACAGGCGACGACCGGCACCGAACAACACCGGCACCTGGTGGATCTGCAGCTCGTCCAGCACGCCGGCCGCGAGCGCGGTCTGCGCGATGTACGCGCCGTGCACGAGGACGATCCGGTTTCCCGCGGCCGCTTTCGCCTGCGCCATGGCGCTCGCGATGCCGTCCAGCACATACGTCACGCGCGGATAATTCGCGACCGAAGGGCCCGGCGGCCGATGGCTGGGAACGAAAATCGGCACGCCCTGGTTGTCGCCACCCCAGTGATCGACCTGCTCCACCGTGCGCCGCCCCGCGAGTATCGCGCCCGGCGGATTCCACTCGTCCCACACTTCGCCCAGCGCACCGGATGGCCGCGAGAAATCGCCGAACCATTCGTGCAAGCGGTCGAACCCTGCGCCGCCCGGGTGATCGACGTCGTCGTTCGGACCCGCGATGTAGCCGTCGAGCGACATGGACATGAAGAGCACGGAGGTGGTCATGTGGACTCCTGGAGTTCTGCCATCTCTCGAGGACGACTCATCCGTCGGTGTTGGCCCGGCACGATGTAGCCGCTGGCTGCACCGGAGTCCAGTGCGCTTCCAGCGTGGGCCACCCACCGTCGCGGGTCTGGCCAGAACCGACGCAACGAAATTCCGCGCGCGCGACCGCGGCAGGAAACTCGGCTCCTGCAGGCGTCAGTTCGAACAGGTCCGTCGAGTCCTCGGGGCCGTACACGTCCAACCAGCGCGACTCGAAGGAGTGTGGCCGCCCCTCGAAAAGCGCGACACGCCGGTGCGGGCCATCGAAGTACTCCGCCAGCTCGATGACCGCTTCAAACTGCGTCATGGCATCGGCACGACGCGCAACGTCGCATCGAACAGGTCGCGCGCCTTCGCGTCGATCATGCGTGCGGCGAAGACCTTGGCCTCCGCGTAGTGCCTCGCGTGCGTCGCGGCATCACCTTTCGCGGCAGCGACATTGGCGGCCACCGCATGCGCGAACGCGAGTTCCCAGGGCGCGAGATCGGGCTGCGTGAAGTGCGGCCACGCTTCGCCGAGGCACTGCGCCGCCGACTCGGGACGCTTCAGCAGCGCGTACACGTGCGCGAGCAGAAGCGCAGCATGGGCATGATTGTCCGGCGTGCCCACGATCGTCCAGAAGTACATCGCCGCGTGCGCGGCATGCAGCATCTGCGCATCTTCATCGGTCGATCGCTGCGGCATCTCCGCGAGCGTCCACGCGCGGTTGTTGGCCTGGGAGGCCAGCCGCCGTTGCCAACGACCGAGGTCTTCCGGAACCGCTTCTTCCGCCATCGATCATCTCCGCGTCATGTGCGATGCCTGTTCATCGGCTACGCATCCAGGGCACCGAAGAGCAACGCCAGGCCAAACCAGACACACAAAAGTCCGCCCGCCCACCTGAGGAAAGCAGCGTGAAGGCGCGGCATGGCGAACATCCTGAGCACGACGCCGCCGTTCGTCGTGATCCACTTGCTACCGAAAAGGATGACCAAGATGCCCGCCACGACGAGAACGATGCCCAAGATGCGACTCATGGCCCTCACCTGATGCTCGAGCCAGGCGACTCGACGGCAACCAGCTTAACGCAAGCGCCACGGCGGTTCGCTTGGGCCACGCGCAGGCGCGCGCCGCGTATTGACGCACTCGAAGACACGCCTTGGGCCAGCTGGCGACTCCGGGTGATCGTCAGCCGCCCATGCGTCGCGCGATGAGCCCCGCCGTCACGCTGCAAAGAATGAGGGGGACGAAAAACCAGGCCATCAACTCCAGCAACCGGCCTGTCGGCACGAAGGCACTGAATTCCTGTGCCGACTTGAAGCCTTGGATGTCGGTCGCGTTCGCGACGACGTACCTGATGGCCAGTACCTGGATGGTCATCGCCGTGCAGCCGAGAACGAACGCGAGGATTCTCGAGGCGCTTCGCGGGGACTTTCGCGAACTCAATGCATAGCAGAACCACCCGAGCAAGGCGTACCCGAACAGGATGACGAGAGCGGCGATCGAGACACGTCCGAAGCGCGTCGTGATCTCGATCCACGCGATTCCACCGAAGAGAACACCGATGCCGAAAGGGATGCTTCTGTCCATGAGCCGACCCTCGGATAAGGCCGCGCCGCCAAGCTGACGCGGACGCCATGAGGCCCAGTCTAGCGCAAGCGTTTCGCCGCCATGCGAGCGTAACGACGCCATGTGCGCCATGTGCAGTCGCGCGAAGCGCGGTCAGGCCCACGCCTGCCGGAGGCTGGATCGAAACACACGATTCAACTCAGGTAACGCTTCGCGGCGATTCGGAGGCGACGAAGTGACACCGTCCAGCCGCTCGAGCTCCGCCTCGATGAACGCGTGGATGCTCGCGACGGGGGCTTCCAGGCCCATTTCCGGCGCTGCGCGCTTTCGTTCGAGCAGCGCCCGGATATCCGACACCAGGGCGTGCTCGCCTTCGACGAGTTGGAGCAGCTTGTCGAACTCGATCGGCGCGGCGACGCCGTAGCGTTCCAGCCAGCGAACCGACAGCAGCGGGCGAAGGACGTAGAAGTATTTCTTCAACGGAACGAGATCCGCCTTCAGGTAGCCGCGGAAGTTCGTCTTGGCCATGCTTCGATAGTGATGGATACCTTTCTCGCAATTGTAGACCTGCGGAAGGAGCCCGCGAACGTCACTCGCGAACGCGGTGTGTTCGGCGTAGACGTACGGCGACTGGATCCACTCGACGAACGCCGGGTTCGACTTCCAGAACAGGCGCAGCGCCTTGCGCACGTCCCAGCCGTTGAGGTCGATCTCGTCGACGATCGGATACTCGATCACGTCGCGTTGCTCCTCGAGCCCGACCGACAGGTACCAGTCGCGGGAGTTCGCGTAGATGAAGCGTGCATCGTAGTCGCTGTTGGGCGACTCGAACCCCCACGCACGACTGCCGGACTCCACCGCGAGCAGCACGCAGACGCCGTGCTCTTCCTCCGCTGCGCGGATCCGGCGAAGGATTTCGGTTCGGACGTCGGGTGGGATCATCGGGTGGGAACCTCGATCGCGTTGCGCCGCGAAGCGACGATGAATGGCTGCGGGCTAGGGATGCAGCTTTTCGCCATTGGCCAGCATCTCGACGAACCGGGCGATCTTCCTCGCGCGCGTTTCCGCCTTCTTCACGTTGTGAATCCTGAAGAGAACGGCGTAACGATTGCTGCCGTCGAGCGTCGCGAAGAAGGCTTTCGCCTTCTTGTTCGCATCGAGCGCCTTCTGCAGATCGTCGGGAACGGTCGACGTCCTCGCCGAGGAATACGCCGCGTCCCATCGACCGTCCTGCTTGGCCCGTTCGATTTCCCGTATTCCAGCGGGATGCATTCTTCCCGCGGAGATCAGCGCCTCGGCCTTCGCCTTGTTGATCTTCGACCAGAGGCTCCTGGCTGTCCTCGTCGTGAAGCGCTGCAGCCAGTAGTGTTCGTTCTCCGCCTTCTTCTGGCCGTCGATCCAGCCGTGGCAGAGCGCGCTTTCGATCGCTTCCGCGTAGGTGAGGGTGGCTTGACCGGCGGCCTTCTTGGCCAATCGAAGCCAGACGCCGGTCGTCGCGTTTGCGTTGAGCTCGAGCCAGGACTCCCACTCGGCCTGGTTCGCAAAGGTAAGCACGGGATCGCTCATGGCATTCTTTCGTCGCGCTGCCTGACGCCCAGCTCATGCCGAACCCGCGACGACGACGTTCCTCGCAAGCGTCTTGAAGCGAGTGCCGTCCTTCTGGACGACGGTGATCGTGACGTGACCCGTCTTGCTGGTCTTGATGTCCGTGACGGTGCCGGACTTTCCCGCGTGGGTGCCGCCGACGACGCTGCAGCGGGCACCATCGACGAGCTTTGCGGTGGGTTGGGCAGTCATGCGTGCTTCCTCGTTCGACACCCGCGCCGAGCCGATGGCGGCACGACAGTGGGGCAAGTGGCCGCTGCCGGAGGCCCGCGCAGCGGCATGGCTTGAATGATCAGGCGGCGGCAGCGGTCGAAACCGATGACGAACTTGCGCGTGAGCACCCGCTGCTGGCTTGGCAGTTTATCCGTGGCCTGCTTTGCTGGCCACGCCCGTCGCAACACGCTTCCGATGATCAAAAAAGCATCAACGCAATGCATCCGACCTGACTGCGAGCGGGTTCGTCCTGACGGTGAATCGGTTTTCCGTGCTTCGCATCAGCGAACACCCGCTTCGTGTCAGCTCACGCGCCCGGTCGAGCAGGTCGGCGGCATTGCTGATAGCGATCGGACCCGCTTCGTGTCGGGAAAAACCTGCTCGCGATCAGGTCCGGCGCATGGCGTGTCGGTGGAAACCCGTTTCGTGTCAGCTCGGCCGCTTCGTCGAGCAGGTCGCGGGGATTCCGGAGGACTGCGGCGCTGCTTCGTGTCGGGACATTCACGCGGTCGACCCGCACCGTCGCGTCTTGCAGGGCTGCGGCACGGTTACGCTCGGCGTTACCGGAACTCGCGCACGAAAAAAAGCCGCATCGCTGCGGCTCGAAGGGCTTGCACATCGGTGTTCCGGTGCGACGGTGCTACGCGGTCTTCACCTCCTTCGGCTTGCGCGGCGACTTGGCGAAGCGGATGCCGAGTTCCTTGCGCAGTGCAGTCAGGCCTTCGGTGCGGCCGGTGACCTTGAGCAGGCTGTAGGCCTGCAGCGCGACGTCCATCACGTCGCTGCCGAGCGCGGCATCCGTGTCGCTCGCGCGTTCGCTCAGGCGGGACAGGCGCACCAGGCGCGGGCGCAGGTGGTCCATCGTGGCGAGATCCGCCTGCGCGTCGGCGAGGCCGACGTTGGCAGGGACCATCTGCGGGTTCTGCTCCAGCACGCGCAAGGCCTGCCGGCAGAACGCCTCGGACTTCTCGCCCATGCGGCGCATCGTGCGCTTCTGGGCGGGACTCAGCGCGATCAATCCGGCGAGGTGGCTTTCCAGTTCCGAAAGGGCCGCGTCCACGGCCTGGAGCTGGGCGTCGTCGAAGCTGAGCGAAACGAGGTTCTGCGTCATGGTGGTGCTCTCCTGTCTGTCTTTCCCATTGACCGACCGGCCAAGCCCTGTGCTTGCCGACCGGATGCCTTGCGGCATGGAGGGATTGCAACAGGAGGCGGTCTCAGGGGTTGCGACAGGCGATCGCAGGGTTGCCGACGGAGAACCCGTCCCGGCCCACCGTGCCGTGCGCGGCTTTGCCGACGGCCCCGGCGACCACGGGGATGCCGAAGGACATCCGCCATCGGCATGACTGGAAACGGATGATTTGGCGTTTCTCCTGTGCAAAGGAGATCACCATGACCCATGTCCGTTCCCGCTTCACCGTCGTCCTGTCCGCGTTCTTCGCCACCGCCGCACTCGCCCACGACGGCGACCTCGACCCCACCTTCGGTACCGGCGGCTACACGATCATCGACTTCGGCGCCACCGCCATCGCCTACGGCCTCGCCCTTGCGCCCGACGGCAAGATCGTCCTCGGCGGCACCGTCGATGGCGGCGCCGCCACCGGCACCGACGTCGCGGTCGCCCGCCTCTCTCGCGACGGCCATCCCGACACGAGCTTCAGCTTCGACGGCAAGACCACGGTCGCGGTCGGCGCCGGCGCAGCGACCGACACGTCGTTCAACACGATCGTGCAGGCGGACGGCAAGATCGTCACGATCGGCGACGGACCCGATACCGCGGTCAATGGCGACGACAGCGACATGGAAGTCGTGCGCTTCAACCTCGACGGCTCGCTCGACACCTCGTTCAGCGGCGACGGCAAGGCGTTCATCAACATCGATGCGGGCGGCACGAACAACGATCGCGCGCTCGACGGCGTACAACTGGCCAACGGCAAGCTCATCCTCGTCGGCAACGCGGAAGTCACGGGACAAGGCACCGACTTCGCGATCGTGCGCCTCAATGCCGACGGCAGCCGCGACACGAGCTTCGACGGCGACGGCCGCGTCACGCTGCATTTCGACCTCGACCCCACGTTCAAGGACGAAGTCGCTTCGAGCGTCGCGATCGACGCATCCGGCAATATCCTTGTCGCCGGCATCGCGCCGCACGGCAGCCAGTCCAACTACGATTTCGCGATCGCACGGCTCACCCCGAGCGGCGCGCTCGACCCGAACTTCGGCGGCGACGGTCGCGTCACCGTGGCGTTCGACATCGGCGGCAATCTCGACGACGAACCGCTCGAACTCTCGATCGGCCCCGACGGCTCGATCTATCTCACCGGTGCCGTCACCGACAACGGCTACGATTTCGCCGCGCTGAAACTGCTGCCGGACGGCACGCCGGACCCGACATTCGGCAACGGCGGCAAGGTGACGGTGCCGTTCGACCTCGGCGACACGAACAGCGACCCTGCCTACGGCGCGGCGCTGCAGGCGGACGGCAAGCTCGTGCTGGTCGGTTTCGCCGCGGTCGCCCCCGGCAATTCCGACATCGCGCTCGCGCGCCTCACCGCCGATGGCCAGCTCGACCCGACGTTCGGCTTCGCCGGCAAGCAGGTGATCCCGCTCGACCTCGGCGGCAACCTGTTCGACGCCGCCGTGCGTGCACGCATCGAGGACGGCTATTTGGTGATCGGCGGCGTCACCACCGGTGCGGGTGGCTACACGCAGTTCCTCGCCGCCCGCATCGTGATCGACACGGTCTTCGACGACGGCTTCGAGACGACGCTCTGATCGCAGGGTGCGCGGGTCCGTCGATGGATCCGCGCGGGCGGTCCGCAGCCTTCCGCACGCCGACGGATGCGCGGGGCGATGGCCGCCTTGCGTGAAGCATCGCACCTGCCGCCGGCGCGGCTTCCGACCCGCCAGCGCTGACTTTCGGCGGCCGACCTGCGACCATCGCCGCTTCGTGCCGCACCCGCGGCCCACTGGGGTGTCTGCATGTCCGACCATTCCTCCCTCCGCCGCGACGTCGGCCCCTTCGCGCTCATGCTCACGGGCCTCGGCTCGATCATCGGCTCGGGCTGGCTCTTCGGCGCCTGGAAAGCCGCCGGCCTCGCCGGTCCCGGCGCGATCTGGGCGTGGGTCATCGGCGCCGCCGTGATCACGACGATCGCGCTCACCTACGCCGAGCTCGGTGCGATGTTCCCCGAATCGGGCGGCATGGTCCGCTACAGCCACTACTCGCACGGCTCGCTGGTCGGTTTCATCGGCGCATGGGCGAACTGGATCGCGATCGTCTCGGTGATCCCGGTCGAGGCCGAGGCGTCGGTGCAGTACATGGCGTCGTGGCCATGGCAGTGGGCGCAAGACCTGTACGTGCACACCGCAGGCGCCGCGCACGGTGAATTGACCGTGCCCGGCCTATGGATCGCGGCGGTGCTGGTGATCGTCTACTTCCTGATCAACTTCTGGAGCGTGAAGCTGTTCGCGCACTCGAACACCGCGATCACCGTGTTCAAGCTCGTCGTGCCCGCGGCGACCGGCATCGCGCTGATCGCGAGCGGTTTCCACGCGGAGAACTTCTCGGTCGGCATCCATCCGGGTTCCGAACACACGATCGACTGGGCCGCCGTGCTCACTGCGGTCGCGACCGCCGGCATCGTGTTCAGCTACAACGGCTTCCAGAGTCCGGTGAACCTCGCCGGCGAGGCGCGCAATCCCGGCCGCAGCATCCCGTTCGCGGTGCTCGGTTCGATCGCGCTCGCGACGGTCGTGTACCTGATCCTGCAGGTCGCCTACATCGGCGCGGTGCCGACGGAGATGCTCGCGAAGGCCGGCTGGAAGGGCATCGACTTCCGCTCGCCGTTCGCCGAGCTCGCGATCCTCGTCAACCTCAACTGGCTCGCGATCCTGCTCTACGCCGATGCGTTCGTGAGCCCGAGCGGCACCGGCATCACCTACACCGCGACGACCGCGCGCATGATCTACGGCATGGAGCGCAACGGCACGATGCCGCGCGTGCTCGGCCGCCTGCATCCGGTGTGGGGCGTGCCGCGCCCGGCGATGTGGTTGAACCTGCTCGTCTCGTACGTCTTCCTGTTCTTCTTCCGCGGCTGGGGCACGCTCGCCGCGGTGATCTCGGTGGCGACGATCATCTCCTACATGACCGGCCCGGTCAGCGCGATGAGCCTGCGCCGCACCGCGCCGGACCTGCATCGTCCGTTCCGCCTGTCCGGCCTGCCCGTGCTCGCCGCGCTCGCGTTCATCTTCGCGACCGAACTGCTGTACTGGGCGAAATGGCCGCTAACCGGCGAGATCATCCTGCTCATGGTGGTCGCGCTGCCGGTCTATTTCTACTACCAGGCCCGCGCGGGCTGGCGCGATTTCGGCCGCCAGCTGCAAGGCGCGTGGTGGCTGATCGTCTACCTGCCGGTGATCGCGCTGATCTCCTGGGGCGGCAGCGACCGCTTCGGCGGCCAGGGCTACCTGCCGTACGGCTGGGATCTCGTTGTCGTGGCCGTGGTCGGTTTTGCGTTCTACGTGTGGGGCGTGCATTCGGGCTGGCGCACGCCGGCGGTGGAAGCCGCCCACGGCAACGTGCCGACCGACTAGCCGCAGCGCGGCTTGCGGCTGGCCCGAAGGCACACCAGGGAGAACCAGCATGCAAGTCCACGCCAGGCGCAGGCTCTGCGCATCCTTCATCGCCGCGGCGATGGCGAGTTCCGCCGTCGCCGCCGAGGGCGACCTCGACACGACCTTCGGCGCCGGCGGTTTCCGCCTGTCCGGGATCCTCGACGGTTACGCCAGCCTCACCTCGGGCATGGCCGTGCAGCCGGACGGCAAGATCCTGCTGTGCGAGGGCGAGAGCACGAGCCCCACGAGTTACGACTTCTTCATCGCGCGCTTCACCGCCGACGGCGCGGTCGACACGAGCTTCAGCTTCGACGGCCACACGACGATCGATTTCGGCGGCAACAGCGACACCTGCAGCGGCATCGTCGTGCAGCCGGACGGCAAGATCGTCGTCGCCGGCACGACCACGCCGGACCAGAGCGCCAATTCGGACTTCGCGGTCGCACGCCTCAACAGCGACGGCACGCTCGACACCGCCGGTTTCGGCAACGGCACCGGCAAGACCGTCGTCGCGTTCGATCTCGGCGGCAACAACGCCGACGCCGCCACGGGCGTCGCGCTGCGCGCGGACGGCCGGATCGTCGTCGCCGGCTCGGCCGCGACCGCGTCGAACGGGCTCGATTTCGCGATCCTGCAGCTCAACACGGACGGTTCGCGCGACACCGGCTTCAACCTCACCGGCCGCGTCACGGTCGGCTTCGACCTCGCCGGCAGTTCGAACAAGAGCGATGCGGCGCAGCGGGTCCTGATCGACGCGAGCGGTCGCATCGTCGCCGCAGGCTTCGCCGACCATGGCCTGCCCGGCGGCCTCGACATGGCCGTGCTGCGCCTGCTGCCGAACGGCCAGCCCGACCCCGACTTCAATGCCGACGGGCGCGCCACGCTCGCGTTCGACCTCGGCGGCGCGAACGGCGGCAACACCGACCAGGCGGTCGGCATGATGATCGACCGGCAGGAACGCATCGTGCTGACCGGCGCGGCCGATTCGAGCACGACCTCGCACACCGATCCGAATACCGCGAACCTGGATGTCGCCGTCGCACGCCTGCTGCCCGACGGCTCCCCCGACGCGACGTTCGGCATCGGCGGCAAGACGGTCATTGCCTTCGACCTCGCGCCGAACGGCCCCGACTACGGCATCGCGGTGCACGAACAGGGCAATGGCCGCCTCTACGTCGCAGGCACCGCGATCGGCCTGCAGGCGCCGCCCGCGTACGAATACGCGACGCTCGTGCGCCTGTTGCCGGACGGCTCACCCGACACGAGCTTCGGCACGGTCGGCAAGCGCCTCTACGACTTCGAACAGAGCACGCCGTCGGGGCAGCTGTTCCACTCGATCGCGATGCAGGGATCGAAGATCGTGCTCGGCGGCGCGCTCAATTCGGTCGATATCACGCACATCGACTTCATCGTCGCGCGCATCACCGACGACCTCATCTTCGCGGACTCGTTCGAATAGCGCGGCGAAGCGGTCGCGCACAGGGTGCGCTCCTACGGGAATCCCGCGGCGTTGCCGTGGAACGCAGTGGCGTCGAGCGGCATCCCACGCCGTCCATGCGGAAATACCGCGACGTCCATGGCCGTTGTAGGAGCCCACCCTGTGGGCGACCGCAGCGTCGCGTCGCGCCCGCAGCCGCGGTAGCGCACAGGGCGCGCTCCCACGGGAATCCCGCGACGTGGTCGCCGCAGCGGCGGTGCCGCGGACATCAACCGCGCAGGAACGCCGCGAGCCTGTCGCCGTCGAACGGCCAATCGAGTTCGCGCCCGTCGCGTTCGTCGCGCAGCACGGGTACGCGCGCGCCGTAGCGCGCTTCGAGCGCGGCGTCTTCGTCGATCCATACGCTGGCGAATTCGGGTGCACGCGCCGCCGCGAGCAGCGCGAGCGCGTGGTCGCACAGGGCGCAATCGTCGCGCTGGTAGAGGACGAAATGCATGGCGGGTATCGCACCGTCGCGCCTGCGGCGACACGCCGCGCGCGCAGTGTAGCGGACGCGGCGCGGCGGCCGCCGCCTCGCGCTGCGCGGCGTCGGAGTACACTGCGCGTTTTCCATCGCCGCCCCCCATCGCCATGGCCGTCAGCGTCTTCGACCTCTTCAAGATCGGCATCGGGCCGTCGTCCTCGCACACGGTCGGGCCGATGCGCGCCGCCGCGCGCTTCGTCGAGCGCTGGCTCGTCGAAGGCGGCGACCTCGCGCGCACCGCGCGCGTGCGCGCGGAAGTGTTCGGCTCGCTCGCGCTGACCGGCCGCGGCCACGGCACCGACAAGGCCGTGCTCATGGGCCTGGAAGGCCACTGGCCGAACGAGATCGATCCCGACCTCATCCCGCCTGCGCTCGAGCGCATCCGCAAGACCAAGCGCATCCGCCTGCACGGCGCGCACGAGATCGCGTTCGACGAGAAGACCGATCTCATCATGAACAAGCGGCAGAAGCTGCCGTTCCACACCAACGGCATGCGCTTCGCCGCGTACGACGCCGACGGCGCCGTGATCGCGACGCGCGACTACTACTCGGTCGGCGGCGGTTTCGTCGTCAACCAGGACGAAGCCGCGGAAGACCGCATCGTCGCCGACGAGACGCCGCTGACCTACCCGTTCCATTCCGGCGACGAACTGCTGGCGCGCTGCACGGAAAGCGGACTCAGCATGAGCGAGCTCATGTACGCGAACGAGCTGGCGTGGCGCACGCGCGAGCAGATCGACGCCGGCCTCGACGAGATCTGGCGCGCGATGCAGGCCTGCGTCGCGCGCGGCATCCGCGAAGCGGGCACGTTGCCCGGCGGCCTGCACGTCGCGCGGCGCGCACCGGCGTTGCACGCGGAACTCTCGTCCAAACCCGAGGCGGCGATGCGCGACCCGCTGACCACGCTCGACTGGGTCAACCTGTATGCGCTCGCGGTCAACGAGGAGAACGCCGCCGGCGGCCGCGTCGTCACCGCACCGACCAATGGTGCGGCGGGCATCATCCCGGCCGTGCTGCACTACTACGACCGCTTCTGCCCCGGTGCGACGATCCAGGGCGTGCGCTGCTTCCTCATGACCGCAGCGGCGGTCGGCATCCTCTACAAGGAGAACGCGTCGATCTCCGGCGCCGAAGTCGGCTGCCAGGGCGAAGTCGGCGTCGCCTGCTCGATGGCCGCGGCCGGCCTCACCGCCGCGCTCGGCGGCACGCCGGGGCAGATCGAGAACGCGGCCGAAATCGGCATGGAACACAACCTCGGCCTCACTTGCGACCCGATCGGCGGCCTCGTGCAGATCCCGTGCATCGAGCGCAACGCGATGGGCTCGGTCAAGGCGATCAACGCCTCGCGCATGGCGATGCGCGGCGACGGCAAGCACAAGGTGAGCCTCGACAAGGTGATCAAGACCATGCGCGACACCGGTCGCGACATGCAGGACAAGTACAAGGAAACGAGCCGCGGCGGCCTCGCGGTGAACGTGATCGAGTGCTGAGCGCGTCGCACGCCGCCTAGCCGCAGGCGCGTACTACCTTGCGTCCGGCCTGCTACGCGGAATGGCGCTTGAAGTACTGCACCTCGCGCTCGTGCTTCTCCGCCGCCGCGCGCGTGCGGAACGTGCCGAGGTTGCGGCGCCGGCCCGTGCGCGGGTCGAGCTTGCGCGAATAGAGGCGGTATTCGCCGGATTTGAGCTTGCGGATCATCGCGAAACTCCATGGCATCGGGAGTGCCACGCTAGGCGCGCGAGGCTGAGCGGCGGCTGTCCGCACCGCCCCGCGTTCAGCCACGCTCGAGCGTCGCGACGAGCGGCAGGTGGTCCGAGGCGATGCTCGCGCTGCGGCTGCGGTGCGTGTGCACGTGCGAGACGCGCACGGCGGACGAGGCGAACATGCGATCGAGTCGTGCGATCGGGGCCGGCGACGGGAATGTCGGCGGCGCGGGCACGCGCGCGAGGCGGCGCTCGATCGGCGCGAGGCAGCCGTGCAGGCGCCATTCGTTGAAGTCGCCGAGCAGCACGATCGGCGCGTCGTCGTCGTCGAGCCACGCGTCGACGCGTTCGACCTGGCGGATGCGCTCGGCACGGCGCAGGCCGAGGTGCGTGGCGAGCACGCGCAACGGCCGGCCGTCCCAGTCGATGCGCGCGTCGATGAGGTTGCGCGGCTCGCGCCGCTCGAGTGCGAGGTCGCGCGCGTCGACCGAAACGATCGGCAGGCGGCACAGCAGCGCGTTGCCGAACACGCGGCCGCGCTTGAGGAACGTCGGCATCACGACGAGCGTCGCCTTCGCGGCGTCCTCGAGCTGCTTCGTGAGTTCATCGACGGTGCCGCGGCGCGGCGAGAACTCCTGCAACGCGACGACGTCGGCGTCGAGTTCCGCCAGCACGCGCGCGATGCGCGCGGGCAGGCAGCGGCCGTCGACCCCGACGGCTTCGTGCACGTTCCAGGTCGCGATGCGCATCAACGGCCGTCGTGCGCGCGGTGGCGCGCGCGCGCGAACCAGGCGAGCGCGACGATCACCACGACGACGCCGAACAACGACAGCCACGCGAGCGGATGGGGATCGCGCAATGCGGCCTCGGCGCGGTCGGCGAACGCCGCGTACAGGGCGATGCCCGGCGCCATGCCGAGCGCGGTGCCGGCGACGTAGTCGACGCGCCGCACGCGCAGCATGCCCGCAGCAAGGCTGACCACGCTGTAGGGAGCGACCGGCACGAGTCGCACCGTGGCGACCGCGAGCATGCCGTGCGCGAGGATGCGGTCGCGCAGGCGACGCCAGCGCGGATCGGCGAGCCGCGCGTGGAACCGCTCGGGCAGCGCGCGACCGATCTCGTGCAGCACGACCGCGCTGAGCAGCACGCCGACGAGCGCACATGGCGCACCGATCCGCGTACCGAGCACGACGATCGCGAGCGCGACGAGCAGGTTGACCGGGAACGCGACGAGGCCGCCGACGACGAACGCACCGAGCAGCACGGGGATCGCCCACGCCGATCCGCGCCAGGCCTGCGCCGTGTCGAACACGTCGGCGACCGTCGCGTCGGTGAAGCGCGGTGCGAGCTGCCACGCGGCGGCGGCCGCCGCGACGAGCGCGAGCGCGCCGGCGAACGCGAGCAGGCGCTTGCGCACGCTAGAGCAGCCCTTCGATCGGCAACAGGCGCAGCATGCGCAGCTTCGCGCGCTGCAAGCGTGACGCGCCGGGGTCGTGGTCGAACTCGACCGCCTTGCCGTCGTCCTGGCCGGTCCAGCGCAGGTGGCCGTGGTCGAGTTCGACGCGGTAGGCGTTGTCCGGCGCGGTCGCGTGCGCGAAGAACTGCTCGATCGCGTCGGCGAGGCCGGGACTGTCGACGATCACGCCCATCTCGGTGTTCAATGCGACCGAGCGCGGATCGAAGTTCATCGAGCCGACGAACACGCGGCGATGGTCGATCACCATCGTCTTCGCGTGCAGGCTCACGCCCGACGAGGTGCCGTAGGCGCGCTGGTCGGTGACGCCGCGCAATCCCTTGAGCTCGTACAGCTGGACGCCGCCCTTGAGCAGGGCTTCGCGATACTTCGCGTAGCCCGCGTGCACTTCGGGCTCGTCGGTCGCCGCGAGCGCGTTGGTGAGCACCTTCACCGAGGCACCGCGCGCGACGAGCCCGGTGAGCAGCGCGACGCCTTCGTCGCCGGGGATGAAGTACGGTGACACGAGCAACGCCTGCGATCGCGTCGCGTCGAGCACGCGCCGCAACGCGGGCGCGATGTGGCGCAGGCGGCGCTCGTCGACGCCGGGCGCGGGATCGACCTTGTCCGGATCGTCCGCGGCGAGGTGCGCCTCGCCCCAGAACCACGCGCCCTTGCGCTCGGCGCTCGGCCCGTTCGGCAGGTCCTCGGCGACGACGTCGGCGTAGTCGCTCTGCTTGAAGGCGCGCGCGTCGCGCAGCAGGCGATCGCGCAAGGTCGCCAGGTTCGCGTCGCTGACCTCGTTGTCGCTGTAGGCAGTCACCGGGAACGCCGCGTCGCTGTTCCAGTAGCGATCGAACATCGCGGCGACCTGCGGCACCACCGGGCCGATCGCGAGCACGTCGAGGTCGCGGAAATGCACGTCGTCGCCGGCGTCGAAGTACGCGTCGCCGATGTTGCGCCCGCCGACGATCGCCTGCATGCCGTCGACGATGAACGCCTTGTTGTGCATGCGCCGGTTCAGGCGTGGCCCTTCGAGCAGGAACTGGCCCGCCTTCGAGACGATCGAGCGCTGGCGGAAGCGGAACGGGTTGAACAGGCGCACCTCGACGTTCGGGTGCGCGTCGAGCGCGTCGAGCATGCGGTCTTCCTTCGAGATGTCGAGGTCGTCGAGCAGGATCCGCACGCGCACGCCGCGGTCCGCGGCCGCGAGCAGGCGCTGCGCGAGCAGGCGACCGGTCAAGTCGTTCTTGAAGATGTAGTACTGCAGGTCGATCGAATGGCGCGCGGCGTCGGCGAGCACGACGCGACTCATCAGCGCGTTCGCGTTGCCGAGCAGCGGACGGAACCCCGACTGCCCCGGATGCGCGGCGACTTCGCCGGCGATGTAGCGCGTCGACGCCGTGTCGGCGACGGCCGGCAGCGCGGTCGACGACGGCTTCTGAACGTCCGTGCGCAATGTCGCGCACGCGCCGAGCATCGCGGCGAACAGCGCGATACCGATACCCCGTAAGCACCCGGCCGGCGTCTCCATGGCGCGCATGATGGCATGCGCGCGCATGAGCGCTTTCTGAATGCGAGCGGCGAGCGCGCAACCCACCCGCTCAAAAAAAAGAGGCGGGGTTTCCCCCG
This sequence comes from Dokdonella fugitiva, assembly GCF_014138265.1. Lineage (GTDB taxonomy): Bacteria > Pseudomonadota > Gammaproteobacteria > Xanthomonadales > Rhodanobacteraceae > Dokdonella_A > Dokdonella_A fugitiva_A. The sequence goes on along the minus strand of NZ_JACGXL010000008.1, from coordinate 235,524 downwards.
CCTCCGAAGACAGCATGCGATGCCGCGACTACGGAATCGTGATCGCCGCACCCGAGTTGTCGTACCACCAGCGGTTGACCGTCATCGGGAAGCCGTTCGGCGAAGTCGTGGTCAGCTGCGCGTAGCCGAAGCAGACGCCCGCGGGACAATTGAACTTGAAGCCGAGGAACCCGTTGGTGACGCCGGCGCGCCAGGCCGAGGTGTTCGCGGTCGCGGTACCGGCCGTGAAGGTCGACGCCGGACCGATGGTCGCACCCGACGCGAGCACGGCGTACGTCGTACCGGAACTCACGACACCCGCTTCGTTGCTCGTGGCATTGTTCGGCCAGAAGAACGACAGGTTGCCGCTCGAAAGCCACGGGTCGAAGTTGAAGGCCGTGCCCGTGCAGTTCGTCGCACAGGTTGCATGCGAAATCCAGTTCACGTACAGGCCGTCGACCGTTGCCGGCACGGCGAGGTCGAGCTGACCGCTGTCGATGATGTTCGGATTGCCGACCGGTGCGGTGCCCGCGATCGCGACGTACATGTGCAGGTCCGGCGACTGGCCGCCGTTCTCGTGCAGCACGACTTCGGCGAACGCCGGGACCGTGATGTCCGAGGTCGTCGCACCGTGGATCGTCAGCGCCTGCGTCGCGGCCGTGTTGCCGGCAGCGAAGCTGAACGTGGTCGGGCTCACCGTGACGTCGAGTTCGGCCGGGTTGACCACCGAGGCGGTCCAGTTCGACGCGGTCGCCAGCGTGTTGCGGAACGTGCGCGTGAAGTCGCAACCGTTGTCGCACGCGAGGTTGCGCGCACTCGGGATGTTCAGCGTCTTCGGATCGCCCGACGTGGCCGGATTCGCGGCGAGGAAGTTCGCGTAGGTCTCGTTCATCACGAGGCCCGTCTTCGCCGCCTTGGTCAGGTCGATGCGGCCGCTGCCGACATCATCCGGATCCCACGGCGTGGTGAGGTCTTCCTTGTGGCCACCGGTGAACGCGGTGAGCATCAGCGCCGACTTCACTTCCTGGTTGGTCCAGGTCGGATGCGCGGCGCGCAGCAGCGCACCCGCGCCCGCGGTATGCGGCGAGGACATCGACGTGCCGCTGAGGTAGCCGTAGTTGCCCGATCCCGCATCGACGGCGGCGTAGATGTTCACGCCCGGACCGGTCACGTCCGGCTTGGTCACCGAGGTCAGCGCGCTCGGGCCGCGCAGGCTGAAGCCCGCGAGCACGTCGCCCTGCTTCACGCCCGGCGTGAAATCGGCCGTCGCATCAGGCGGCGTCACCGGTCCGTCGAAACCGTCGGCGAACACGGAGTCGCCCGCGAGGAATGCGACGATCGCCTGGCCTTCGGTCTGCAGGATGCTGTACGCCGGCAGCGAGGCGCCGCCGACGCTCATGTTGATCACGCCCGCCGCGTTGTTGTAGATCACCGCGACATCGGCACCGGCCGCGGCTGCATTGTTGATCTTTTCTTCGAACGTGCAGGTACCGCGCGAGATGAGCGCGATCTTGCCCGTGAAGAAGCCGGCCGGGAATCCGCCGTTCGCGGTACAGCCGAGCGGGTTCGCGGCGCTCGTGGCGATCGGCTTGTTGGTCGCCGCCGCACCGGTGTTCGGACCCGAACCCGGGTTCAGCGAGATATTCTGCAGCGCCGGCGGCACGGTGCCCGGCCCCGTGATCGTGAGCTCGCCGTCACGTGCGACGTTGCCGTCATGGGTCGACGCCGCGACCGTAGTCACCCACGCTCCGAGATGGTTCACCTGGCCGACCGGATCGGGCGTTTCGGCGCGCGTGTTGCCGGCCGAGGCCGCGACGAAGATGTCGGCGTTGACCGCATCGAGGAACAGACGGTCGGTGTCGTTCCAGGGATCCGAACCGCCCGAGATCGAGAAGTTGATCACGTCGACGCCGTCGGTGATCGCGTTCTCGATCGCCGCATCGATCGCGGCGCCGTCGCAGTTGTTGGTCGCGCAGACCTTGTACGTGCGCAGGCTCGCGCACGGCGCGACGCCCGACATCTGCGTGAACGGAGCGGGGATCACCGGCGGCGGCACCGCGCTGCTGGTCAGCGTGTTGCCCGCGGCGGTGCTCGCCGTGTGCACGCCGTGACCGTTTCCGGAATTCGCTTCCGGCGTCGTGCCCGTGCACAGGCCACCCGAGCTCGTGAGGCAGTCCGCGGTGCTGAGCAGCTTGTGGTTGGCTGCGCTGAAGCCGCAGGCCGCATCGTCGGCGAACGACGGATGCGCCGCGAACGAGCCGGTGTCGATGACGCCGACGACCACGCCCTGGCCGCGCGTGCCGACGCCGCCCGGCACGTTGGTGCCGTTCCAGATCGTGTCGGCGCCGATGAATTCCGGCCCGCGGAACGTCGTCGTGCGGTACTCGCCGGCCGCCTTCACGCTCTTCACGCCCGGCAGGCTCTTCACCTTGATCGCTTCGGCGAGGCTCAGCTCCGACGCGATGCCGTTCATGGTGACCGCGTAGCTGTGCGGCACGCTGATCGTGCGGCCGATCGCCGCGTTGATCGCATCGACGTGCGCGTTGCGCTGCGCCGAGAGGTAGTCGAGGTAGGCGACCGACGCGGAGGACTTCGCGTCGACCTTGCGCTTGCTGCCGTCCTGAGCCGTCGGGGCGAGGCCGTTGACGCCGCCCGCGTAGTGCATCAAGCCTTCTTCGGCGAAGCGGATGATGTAGACCTTGCGCTCAGCGAGCGTCTGGCGGTCCTGCGCGCTGTTCGCGACCTTGTCGACGACAAGCCCTGCCGCGAACGCGGTATGTGCCGGCAATGCGACCACGCCGCCGACGAGGGCGACGCTGACCGCGGAAGCGAGCGTCTTGAGACGAAGCGAATTCCCCATGTGTGCTCTCCGGATTTCGTACATGACTACAAAAGCGACCATCGCGACCGACCGCATCGCAATGCGATTCGCTAAGGAACCTTCGACTGGATCGCCACCCCTTTTCCACTCCCTTCGGGCCATCACGGCCGTAGGGTGTCTGTCCCGGCAGCGGAGACTCCAACGCCAGAGACTACATCGACTTTCGTGGAAAGGATTTGTGCGGCGCAGCGAATGCGGATGGCGCATTGCTTGCATCCGCGCGTGGATCGGCGCCGCCGTGCGGAAGGCACGAAAATCGCATGGAAACGAGCGCGCGCGCGCTCAGTCGGCGGCGCCGAAGAACCGCCGCACGTCGCCCGGATCGCTGCTGCGCGGCAACGGCGGCAGGCTGGCGAGGAACAGGCGGCCGTAGCCGCGCGTGGTGAGGCGTGGATCGCACAGCATCAGCACGCCGCGGTCGTGCACGTCGCGGATCAGCCGCCCGGCTCCCTGGCGCAACGCGATGACCGCGTTCGGCACCTGCCAGTCGGCGAACGGATTGCCGCCGGCCTCGCGCAGCGCATCGAGACGCGCGACGAGCACGGGATCGTCGGGCGCCGCGAACGGCAGCTTGTCGATGACGACGAGGCTGAGCGCGTCGCCGGCGACGTCGACGCCTTCCCAGAAGCTCGCCGCGCCGAGCAGGACGCCGTTGCCCGAGGCGCGGAACGCCTCGAGCAACAGGTTGCGCGGCGCGCTGCCCTGCACGAACAGCGGGAACGGCACGCGCGGCGGCAGCAGCTCGGCCGCGCGCCGCAGCGCGCGATGCGAGGTGAACAGCAGGAAGGCACGCCCGTTCGATGCTTCCAGCACCGGCACCGCGGCGTCGACGACGCGCTCGACGTAGTCGTCGGCGGCCGGGTCCGGCAAGCCCTTCGGCAGGTACGCGAGCGCCTGCCGCGCGTAGTCGAACGGACTGTCCACGCGCAGTTCGACCGGATCGTACAGGCCGACCTGGCGCGCGAAATGCGTGAAGCGGCCACCCACCGCGAGCGTCGCCGAGGTGAAGATCCACGCCGCGTGGCTCTGCGCGCGCAGCTCGCGCAGCGGGCCGGCGATGTCGAGCGGGGTCGCGTGGAATGCGAAGCCGTGCGCGCTCAGTTCGTACCAGTGCACCGCATCGCGCGCGCCGCTGTCGGTGAGATGGGCGAGGCGCGCGGTCTGCTCGGCCGCGCGTTCGGCCACGCTCGCGAGTCCGCGGCTGCGCGCCGAATGCTTGTCGAGCGCTTCGGCGAGCGCACCGAGCGCGCCGGCGAGTTCGGCGAGCTCGTGCTCGACGTCGGCATCGCGCTCGATCTGCGTGAACGCGCCCTTCGCCGGGAAACGGTCGAGTGCGAGGCGCAGGCGCTTGATCGCCGCAGCCAGCGGCTCGAGCACGGGTTGCAGCACCGCGAAGGCGCCGCTCACGTTCGCGCACTCGGCTTGCACGTCACCGACGAGTTCGGTCAGCTGGCGCGCCGACAGCGTGACCGAAAAGAACTGGCCGGCGAGTTCGGGGATCTGGTGCGCCTCGTCGAGCACGAACGCGTGCGCACCGGGCAGGATTTCACCGAAGCCTTCCTGCTTGATCGCGAGGTCGGCGAACAGCAGATGATGGTTGACGACGACGAGGTCGGCTTCCTGCGCGGCGCGGCGCGCCTTCACGACGAAGCAGTCGTTGAACATCGGACAGTCGGCGCCGAGGCAAGTCTCGGTGGTCGACGTCACGCGCGGCCACAGCGGCGAATCCTCGGCGATCTCGGCGAGTTCGGCGCGGTCGCCCGCGAGCGTGCGGCGCGACCACGCATGGATCGCCTGCAACTGAGCGGCCTGCTCGCGACTCGCGAAGCGGCCTTCCTTGTGCGCCTGATCGAGGCGGTGCAGGCAGAGGTAATTCGCGCGCCCCTTCAGCAGCGCCGCCGACAGGCGCGCGCCGAGCACCGCACGCACACGAGGCAGGTCGCGATGGAATAGTTGGTCCTGCAGCGCCTTCGTGCCGGTCGAGACGATCACGCGCTTGCCCGACATCAGCGCGGGCACGAGATAGGCGTAGGTCTTGCCGGTGCCGGTGCCTGCCTCGGCGACGAGCATCTGCCGCTCGGCGATCGCTTCCTCGACTGCGGCCGCCATCGTCTGCTGCGCCTCGCGCGGCGCGAAGCCGGGTACTTCGCGCGCGAACGGCCCTTCCGGGCCGAGCAGTTCGGCGGCGCTCAACATGCAGGCGCGCTCGCGATCGGCCGCGCCGCACGGGTGCGCGCGCGCGCCCACGCGCGCGTCGTCGACGCGCGAGGCGCGCTTGGAAAACGACGCGGCGAGCGCTTCAGACCGACCCCCAATCCCGATCCGCGGAAGGCCGTCGCGCGATCACATGCGCAGCAACGGCTTGATGCGGCATTCCTGCAGGCGCTGGCGCGCCGCGGCGACGGTCGGGCCGTCGTTGAGCGCGGTGCGTGCCTCGACCACGGTCTGCCAATTGCGCGCGCACAGACTGCCGGACTTCGGACCGAGCGAGTGGCTCTTCAAGGCGAGGCGCTCGGCTTCGTTCCACTGCGCGCGCGCGACGTCGATCTCGGCCCGGTACTGCAGCAGGTCCGGTGCATCCGGCGCGAGCTTGAGCGCGTCGTCGGCCGCACTCGCGGCGGCGGCGTAGTCCTGGCGCGTCTCCGCTTCGCGCGCGCGCTTCATGAAGCCGTCGATCGCCGCATCACGCAGCGGTTGCACCTGCACCGCGGAATCGAGCCCGTCGCCGGCGGCGCGGATCGCCTTCACGGCGGCGGCGGTGTCGACCGGCGGCGGCGGTGGCGGTGGTGGCGGGCCCGGTTGGGCGCAGGCGGCGAGGACGAGGGCGAGCGTGGCGGGAACGAGGCAATGCGATTTCATGCGATCGGGACCGGGCGTGCCGGTCGGTACCAAGGAGACCGCCTATTCTCGCACGCCCGCCTTAACCGCCGCTGCCGAAGAAGTTGCGCAACTGGTCCATCGGGCAATGTTCTTCCTCGGTCGGCGCGTAGCCGGTCGCGAACGGCAGCTCGCGCGCCCCCGCGCACGCGGAGTCCGTGCGCTTGCCCGACGCCGGCGCGATGTACGCGCGTTCGATGCCGTCCTGCGGCACCACGAGCGGCACGCTCGGCAGGCGCTTCATGAGCTCGATCCAGACACGCAGGCCGCCGGTCGCGCCGAACAGGCCGGTCGGCTTGTTGTCGTCGCGACCGACCCACGCGACCGCTAGCGTGTCGCCGGTGAAGCCGGCGAACCACGAATCGCGCTGCGTGTCGCTGGTGCCGGTCTTGCCCGCCGCGTGCAGCCAGCCGAGGCCGGCGTCGCTGATCGCGTGCGCGGTGCCGCCGATGGCGACCTGCTGCATCGCGTACGTGACGAGGCGCGTCGCGGTCGTGTAGTCGCCGCCGCCCGGCTTGACCTCGTAGCGCGACAGCGGTCGTCCCTTCGCGTCGAGCACGCCGCGCACCGCGCGCAGCGGCAATGCATGGCCGTCCGCGGCGAGGTACTGGTACAGGCGCGCGACGTCGAACGGACTGAGGTCGATCGCGCCGAGCAGCATCGACGGGTTCGGGTTGATCGCGCGGCCGAGGCGGAACGAATCGAGGAAGCCGCGCACGCGATCGATGCCGATGCGCTGGCCGAGGTTGATCGTCGCGAGGTTCCAGCTCTGCATCAGCGCGTCGACGAGCAATACCTGGCCGTGGCTCTGGTGGTCGTCGTTCTCCGGCCGCCAGCGGCCGCCACCGGGCTGCGGCAGGTCGATCGGGCCGTCGTCGAGCAGGGTCGCGAGCGAGTAGCGCTGCGGCTGCGCGAGCGCGACGAGGTTGACGAAGGGCTTGACCAGCGAACCGATCGGGCGCAGCGCGTCGAGCGCGCGGTTGAAGCCGGGTTCGTCGACGTCGCGACTGCCGATCACCGCCTGCACTTCGCCGTCGTGCGCGCCGGTGACGACGAGCGCCGCTTCGACCGCGTCGCCGCGCTTGCCGAGGCTCGCGAGCGCCTTGTCGATCGCATCCTCGCCGAGCGACTGCACCGACGGCGCGAGCGTGGTGTGGATCGACAGGCCCGCGCTGTTGAGCTCGGCGTTGGGAAAGCCTTCGCGAATCTGCCGGCGCACGAGCTCGAGGAACGCGGGATAGCGGTCGCGCGGCAAGGTCGCGTTCGCGGCGGTGCCGATCGGCTGCCTGCTCGCCGCGGCGAACGCGGCGTCGTCGAGCAGGCCGGTGTCGCGGAACACGCCGAGCACGACGTTGCGCCGGCCGAGCGCGCGCTCCGGGTTGCGGCGCGGGTCGTACAGGCTCGGCCCCTGCACCATGCCGACGAGCAGCGCGATGTCGGCGGCGCCGAGCGAACGCAGGTCGCGGCCGAAATAGAACTCGCTCGCGGCGGCGAAGCCGTGCACCGCCTGCGCGCCCTGCTGGCCGAGGAACACCTCGTTGACGTACGCCTCGAGGATGCGCTTCTTGTCGTAGCGCGCCTCGATGAGCAGCGACAGCAATGCCTCGTTGAACTTGCGCGAGAACGTCTGGCCGCGATCGAGGAACAGGTTCTTGACCAGCTGCTGGGTCAGGGTCGAACCGCCCTGCACGACGTGCCCGGCGACGAGGTTGGTCCAGGCCGCGCGCACGATCGCGCCGACATTGATGCCGTGATGATGCTTGAACTCGCGGTCCTCGACCGCCTGCAGCCCGGACAGCAGCAGCGGCGGGATCTCGCCGAGCGCGACGTAGCGGCGGTCCTCCTGCTGCGCGCCGTAGAGCGTGGCGATGCGCGCGGGGTCGAGCCGCACGCGCTCGAGCGCGGCACCGTTGTCGGCGTCGGCAAGCCCGGCGACGCGACCATTGGCGAGGGTCAGCGCGATGCGCTTCTCGCGCTCGCGGCCGTCGAGGTAGATGAAGGCGCGTCGCGCGATCGTCCAGCGCGCGCCGTCGCGATGGAACGTGCCGGGCACCTGCGCCTGCGCGTCCTCGTCGTATCGCGCGGCGGCGAGCTCGGCGCCGAGCATGTCCGCGTTCATCGGCAGGTCGGGCGCGAGCAGCAGCGGCCGTGCGTAGACGCGGCTCGGCAAGTCCCACGACAGGTCGTCGAAGCGGCTGCGCACCTCGCTGTCGAGGTAGCACGCGTACGGAACGAGGAAGCCGATCGCGAAACCGCAGCCGACCAGGAACGGGATGCGCAGCACGCGCCAGGTCACGCGCAGGACGTCGAGCGAACGGGACAGGAAGGACAAGCGCGGTTCCGGTGGGGCATGCCGAGGGCGGCGCGAGTGTAGCGGCAGGCGGCCGTGCCGGTCGAACGCGAAGGGCCGCGGGCGCGGCGCGACGGGCGAATAGGCGATAATCGCGCCCCGCACGCCCGCGCCCCGGAGCCTTGATGCACGCCAGCCCGTTCGCCGCCCCACCGTCCGACGGCGACGGCACGGTCCTGCGCGACGCCCGCGTGCGCGTGTGCATCCACGCCGTCGATGGCGCGTCGCCGGCGCAACTCGACGCGCTGCGCTCCCGCCTGCCCGTGCCGGCGCGCATCGCGTTGCTCGGCGGCGGTGCCGCGACGGCCGCCTGGGACGACGTCGAGCGCATCCCCGACATCGACCCGGGTTCGACCGATGCCGCGCTGCTCGACGCGGCCACGCGGCGCTTCCCCGGTGAACACCTCGTGCTCGTGCGCGCCGACGCCGTGCTGCCCGAATTCGCCTGCGAACGCCTGTTGCGCGCGCTCGACGTCGCCGACGTCGTCGGCGCGCGATCGCTCGACGACACCCGGCTCCGCGCGCTCCCTGAAGCAGCGCAAGCCGACGCGACGATCGCCCGCATCGATGCGCTGTGCTTCGCGCATTCGCAGCGGGTGCTGGTCGACGATCCGATGCCGTCCGCCGACAGCCCGCTCTCCGCGTGGCACGGCGAACGCCTGGCCCGGCTCGGCGCCAGGAATGCCATCGACCGCGATGCCCTCGATGCGGCCGGCCTGCGCATCGTCGTGCTCGATCATCTGTTCGTCGGTGGCGGCGTCGCATCGCATCGCACGCATCCGAACGAACGCGATCCGCGCGATCCCCCGCCGCCGTCACCGCTCGACCCGCTGCGGCAGCGCATCGGGGCCGCGCTCGCGACGACGATCGCGCCGGGGAAGCCGGGCCTGGACGCGAAACCCGTGATCCTGCACGTGCTGCATGGCTGGGGTGGCGGTGCCGAGCGCTGGGTGCGCGACTTCGCCGCCGCCGACATGCACGCGCATCATCTCGTGCTGGTCGCGCGCGGCAGCTTCGTGCGCCGCCGCCACGGCGAGTGGCTCGAACTGCTCGACGGCGCGCTGGCCGGGCCGCCGCTGCGCCGCTGGCCACTGCCGCGAACGATCGCCGACACCGCGCTCGCCGACCGCACGTATCGCGACCTGCTCGCCGACGTGACGCGCACGTACTGCGTTGACGCCGTGATCGTCTCCTCGCTGATCGGCCACAGCCTCGATGCGCTGCGCACGGGCCTGCCGACGACCTGCGTCGTGCACGACCACTACCCGCTGTGGCCGACCCTGCATCGCGACTTCGGCGACACCGCGCTGCGCTTCGACGATGCGCAGCGCGCTGCCGATCTCGCCGCGCAGGGCGACGACGCCGAGTTCGCGAATCGCGACGCCGCGCACTGGCGCCGCCTGCGCGACGGTTTCGTCGCCGCCGCGCTCGATGCGCGCGCGACATTCGTCGCGCCGAGCCGTTCCGCGCTCGCGAACCAATTGCGCCTCGCACCGGAACTCGGCGCACTACCCGCGCACGTCGTCGCGCACGGCCTCGCCGCATGGCCGCACGGCAGCGCGCGCGTGGACGAGCCGCCCGCGCGCGCGCGCTTGCGCCTGGTCATGACCGGCCGCGTGCGCAAGGGCAAGGGCGCGCAGCTGCTCGCCGCCGCGCTGCCCGCGTTGCGCGAGCACGCGGAACTGTTCCTCCTCGGCGCGGGCGCCGACGCGCACGCGCTGTTCGGCGAGCGCGACGTGCACGTGCTGCTCGACTACCGCCGCGACGAGCTGCCGACGCTGCTCGCACGCCTCCGGCCTGACGCGGCACTGCTGCTGCCGACCGTCGCCGAAACCTTCAGCTACACGCTGTCGGAACTGCGCAGCCTCGGCATCCCGGTCGTCGCGACGCGCGTCGGTGCGCTCGCCGAACGCATCGACGAGGGTCGCGACGGTTTCCTCGTCGATGCGCACGCCGGCGCGCTCGTCGCGCGCGTCGCCGCGCTCGCGGCCGACCGCACGGCGCTCGCGCGCGTGCGCGCGCATACCGCGGTCGCCGACTCGACCGATGCGATGGCGGCGGCGTACCGGCGCGTATTGCACCTGCCGTCGCGCGCGCCGCTGCGCTACCCGCTCGCGAACGCCGACGCCGCGCTGCTCGAAGCAGCCGTCGCGGTCGATGCGGCGCGCCGCGCGCGCGCGCGCGGCGACGACCTGTCGGCCCGGCTCGCCGTGGCGACGAAGGAGAGCGAGCGTCGCGGCGACTGGGGCCACGCGCTCGACCGCGAGCTCGCGCAGTTGCGCCGCGAGTTCGATGCGCGCACGCGCTGGGCGCTCGCGCTCGACACCGAACTGCAGCACGTCAAGCCGATCCACGAGCAGATGCTCGCGAGCACGTCGTGGCGCGTCACGGCGCCGCTGCGCCGCGCGAACGCGCGCGTGCGCGGGCTGCGCGAGTCGCTCGCGTTCCGCGGCGCGCGCCTGCGCAGCGTCTTCGCACGCACGCGCGGCAGCCTCGCCCAGCGCGGCCTCGCCGGCACGCTCGCGCGCGTCCTGCAGGAACTGCGCGGCCGCGGCCCGGCCAGGCCGCGCACGACGTACGCGGAGCCGAAGGACGACGCGACGCCGTTCGCGCTGCCGACCAGCGACGCGCCACGCGTGTCGATCGTGATCCCGGTCTACAACAAGATCGCCTACACGCTCGCCTGCCTGCGTTCGCTCGGCGAACACGCGGGCGAGACGTCGTTCGAAGTCATCGTCGTCGACGACGGCTCCAGCGACGCGACGCCGCAGCGCCTCGCCGGCGTCGGTGGCATCCGCGCGATCCGCAACGCGAAGAACCTCGGCTTCATCGGCTCGTGCAATACCGGCGCGGCCGAAGCGCGCGGGGAATACGTGCTGTTCCTCAATAACGACACGGTCGTCACCGCGGGCTGGCTCGATGCGCTCGTGCGCTGCATCGAACGCACGCCGCGCGCGGGGCTGGTCGGCTCCAAGCTCGTCTATCCGGACGGGCGCCTGCAGGAAGCGGGCGGCATCGTGTTCGACGACGGCTCGGGCTGGAACGTCGGCCGCTTCGGCGATCCCGATGATCCGCGCTATTCGTTCCGCCGCGAAGTCGACTACTGCTCGGGCGCGGCGATCCTGCTGCGGCGCGCGCTGTTCGAGCGGCTCGGCCGCTTCGACGCGCGCTACACGCCGGCCTACTACGAGGACACCGATCTCGCCTTCGCGGTGCGCGCGGCCGGACTCGAGGTGCACGTCGAGCCCGCGTCGGTCGTCGTGCACTTCGAAGGCATCACCTCCGGCACCGACACCGCGAGCGGAACCAAGCGTTACCAGGTCGTCAACCGCGACAAGTTCGTCGGGAAGTGGAAGGACGCGCTCGCGCGCCAGCCGAAGCCGGGTACGCCGATCACGGTCGCCGCGACCCATCGCGCGAAGCACCGCGTGCTGATCGTCGACGCGACGACACCGATGCCCGACCACGACTCCGGCTCGTTGCGCATGGTCAACCTCATGCGCGTGCTCGCCGACCTCGGCTGTCAGACGAGCTTCCTGCCCGAGAACCGCCTGTACGTCGAGCGCTACACGGCCGCGCTGCAGGAGCTCGGCGTCGAGGCGCTGTACGCGCCGTACGCGCAGGATCCGCTCAAGCTGCTGCGCGAGCGCGGCCGCGAGTTCGATCTCGTGATCCTGTCGCGCCACTACGTCGCGGCGCCCTACCTCGGCCTCGTGCGCCTGCACGCGCCGCAGGCGCGCGTCGTGTTCGACACGGTCGACCTGCACTACCTGCGCGAGCAGCGTGCGGCCGAACTCGCCGGCGACGCGGCCCTCGCGCGCCACGCCGCCGCGACGCGCGCGCAGGAACTGCGCCTGATCCGCGAGTGCGACGTCACCCTCGTCGTCAGTCCGGTCGAGCAGGCGCTGCTCGTGCAGGACGCGCCGGGTGCGCGCGTCGAGGTGCTGTCGAACGTGCACGAGGTGTACGGCTGCCGCCGTCCGTTCGGCGAGCGCAGCGACCTCGTCTTCGTCGGCGGGTTCCAGCACCCGCCGAACACCGACGCGGTCGCCTGGTTCGTCGGCGAGGTGTTCCCGCACGTGCGCACCGAATTGCCGGACGTGCGCGTGCACGTGATCGGCAGCCGCGTGCCGGAGGCGATCCGCGCGCTCGCCGACGATCGCGTGATCGTGCACGGCTACGTCGAGGACATCCTGCCGTACATGGACGGCTGCCGCGTCTCGATCGCGCCGCTGCGCTACGGCGCCGGCGTGAAGGGCAAGGTGAACATGGCGATGAGCTGCGGCCTGCCGGTCGTGGCGACGTCGGCCGCGGTCGAAGGCATGCACGTGCGCGTAGGTGAGGACGTGCTCGTCGCCGACGACCCCGTCGCTTTCGCGGCCGACGTCGTGCGCCTGTACCGCGACGAAACGCTGTGGAACACGCTGTCCGCGAACGGCCTCGCCAACGTCGAGCGCCACTTCTCGTTCGCTGCGGCGCGCGCCGCGGTGGAACGCCTGTTCGTCGACACCGGCCGCGCACGTCCGTGATCGAGATCGTCGGCCTCGTCGTCGGGCTGCTCTGCCTGCAGCTGATCCTCGTGCTGCGCCAGCTCGCCTCGATCAGCGTCCCGCAGTGGCGCTGGCGCGCGGCGCCGGTCGCCTCGGCCCCGCGTCCGTACGCGGACCTGTTCGAACAGGACGAGCGCGCGCTCGCCGCGCTCGGTTTCGAGCCGCAAGCATGGATGCTGCTCGAGGATGCTTCCGGGCACGGCCCGCCGACGCTCCTGCGCACGTTCGTCGACCGCGCGACCGGCACGATCGCGAGCCTGCAGCCGCCGGTCGACCTCGCGCAGCCGAATCGCCTCGTCCCGACGTTCTCGTCGCTGCTCGAGGATGGTCGTTCGCTGTCGAGCTTCCGCTACAGCGTCGTCGACGAGTTCTTCGACACGGCGCGCTCCCGACGGCGCAGTTTCGCCGTCGACGGCCTCGACGCCCTGTACCGCGCCCATCGCGCGTGGCGTGACGCAGATCCGGCCGAGCGCGCGCCGGACGACGCCGATGCCGATGCCGCGACCATCGCCGCGGCGAGCACGGCGCGCTTCGAGGCGCTCGTCACCGACCTCGAAACTCGCGGCGTACTGCGTCGCGATCACGACGGCCGGCTGCGCCTGCGCCTGCTCGCGATGCTGCGTCTCTACTTGCGTCTGCTGCGCGCGTCGAAGCAGCGGCCCGATGCGACGCCGGTCGAGCTCGGGCGCCAGCTCGCGCTGTTCGCGCTGTTCGAGCGCGGGCGCGAACGCGCACCGACGCCGGCGATGCAGTTCGGCCTGCTCGCGGCGACCACGGCGCTGTTCGCGCTGCTCGGCGGCGCGCTGTGGGGCGCGGCGACCGCCATGCTGATCGCCGCCGTCCTCGTGCTGCATGAAGCCGGCCACTACCTGGCGATGCGCGCGCTCGGCTACCGCCACGTGCAGATGGTGCTGCTGCCCCTGCTCGGCGGCGTCACCACGGGCGTCGAAACCGATCCGCGCGGCAGCCACCGCGCGCTGGTGAGCCTGATGGGCCCGCTGCCGGGGATCGTGCTCGGCTGGCTGCTGCTCGTCGCCATCACCCACGCGGGTGCGCCCGGCACGCTCACGTTCGCCGCGGCTCTGCTGCTCGTCCTCAACTACCTCAACCTGTTGCCGATCCCGCCGCTCGACGGCGGCCATTTCGTGCAGTCGCTGCTGCCGCGGGGATGGGAGCGCCTCGAGGCGGCGGTCGTCGCATGCCTCGCGCTCGCCGGCATCGCACTCGCGGTCGCGCTGCACTGGTGGCTGCTGCTCGCGCTGGTCGGCCTGCAGCTGTTCGCGCTGCGCAACCATTGGCGTGACGCGCGCCTGCTGCGCGGCCTGCGCGCCGACGCGGGCTTCGATGCGCGCGCCGGACGCGCGCTCGACGAACGGTTGCTCGCCGCGATCGACGCGGACACGCCGCACGCGAAGCTCGCGCAGCGCTTCGTGCGCGTGCTCCGCCTGCGTACGCTGCTCGCGCTCCGGCCGCCGCAGCCGCGCACGCGCACATGGCTGGTCACGATCTACGTCGCCGCATTCGCACTGCCGTTCGCGAGCCCTGCGGTGCGCGACCTCGCGGCGACGCTCGTGCGCACGCGGGCGGCACCGACGGTGGTCGACAGCGCGGCGGAAGCGCGTTATCGCGCCTACGCGGCGCGACGTGAAGCACAGCAGCTCGCGTCGTCGCGACTGGCGACGCCGGCGCTGCTCGACGGCATCGCCGCTTCGACACGCGAACTCGACGCGACGCGCTCGCCGTCGACGGCGACCGAGGTGCCGCCGATCCCGACCGACGATGCGTTCGAAGCAGCCGCGCAGCGGCTCGGTGTCGCGCTGCCGGCCGACTTTCGCGACCTCGCGCGCGCACCGCAGCGCACGCAGCTCGCCTGGCGCGAACCGGTGGCGCTGGTGAGCGGCGGAGAGTTGGCCGCAGAGTGGCTCGACGCGATGTCCGGCAACGGCACCACGCCGGTGCAGCTGTCCGATGTCGATGGCGGCGAGCACGCGGTCTCGCGCGCGCAGCTCGCGCGCGCGATGGTGATCGCCGGGTCCGCCGACGACGGCTGGGTGCTCTACGACACTGCGGGAGCCGCGTGCTGCCGCGTGATCGAATTCCTCGACGAAGGAGCGACTGCCTATCCCGACCTGCATGCCTGGCTCGTCGAGCGCCACGTGGAGGCGGCGATGGAAGTAGCGCGACAACGCAGCGTCGCGGCCGCGCGCGAGCGCGTGCTCGCCGAGTCGGCGACGTCCGACCTGCGCACGCTCGTCGACGGCCTCGCCGCTCTGCAATTGGGCATTCCGCGCTGGCGCGACGTCGATGCGACCGCGCCATCCCCGGCAGCGGTCGACGACACCGTGAGGCGCGTCGGTACGCTACCGGACGACTATCGTGCGGTCGTCGCGCTGCGCGACGGCCTCGCCGCCGCGACGTTGCTGCCACTGGCGGAAGTCACCACGCTCGACGACGTGCAGCTCGCGCGCGTCACCGCGGGCGCGGATTGGGTCCGCATCGGCGACGACGGTATCGCGCGCGGGCGCTTCGGCGCCGAAGAAGCGGCATCGACGGCGACGCTGATCGGTGCGTGGCGCGGACCCGGCCTGCGCGACGCCGCCACGCGCGCGACGATCGTGCTCGTGCGATGCACGGACGGCGCGCCGATCTATCTCGACGTCGCCTCGCGCCGCGCACACGAAAGCCTGCGCCGCCTGCTGCTCGAACACTACGCCGACCTGCGCGCGCAGGAAGCCGGCTGACGCACGCGCTCAGAACGCCGCGGTCTGCTCGAACGCGGCATTCGCCAGCGCCGCCCAGCGATCCTCGCCTTGCGCCTGGCCGTTCGGCCCGAAGCGGCGCTCGCGCAGCGCGACCGAACCGTCGTGGTGGCGCACGAGCAGGCTGCCCGCGCGCGTGCCGTAGCGCTCGCCGCGGATGAACACCGGCGCGAGGCGCCGTTCGAGGTCGAGGCCGACGCCGGTGTCGGGCAGTTCCTCGTCGGCCGGCTGCGTCTCGTCGAGCAGCAGGTCGAGCACGCTCGCCTCGTCATTGACGTGGCCGCTGCGCACGAGTTCGCCGAAGCGCCGCTGCAGGCGTTCGGTCTTGGGCCAATGTACGCCGAGCGCGCCGTTGCTGATCACGTGCACGCCGCGCCGCAATGGACGCATGAGCCCCTCGGAGCTGCCGAGTGCGTACACGCCGTCGCGGTTGCCGACGACGAGGTTGAACGGGCCGTAGTCGGCGAGCTGCGTGCGCAGCAGGTCGAGGTAGACGACCGGCGTCGCCTCGCCGAGCAGGAAATTGCGCACGAGCGCGCCGCGTGATTTCGGCGCCGTCGCCGGCACGCCGGTGCGCAGGTTGGTGACCGCAGCGAAGCGGCCGTCGTTGCGCAGCGCGAGCCAGGAGCCGCCGGCGACGAGGTCCCGCCCACCGACGACGCGCTTGTCCTCGTCCCAGCGCGCAGCCGCCGCGCTGTCGCGGCCATGGAATTCGTCGCGATTGCCGAGCACGAGCAGCGGCAATCCGGGGGCGGCGTCGATGGCGACGAGCAGCAGGCACATGTCACGCCTCCTTCGACGACGATTCCTCGCCGATCATGTGAAAGGTCAAGGTGTCGTCCTCACGCATTGCATGGATGTCCGTGAAAACCCTTCCGCACAGGTCGACGACGTCGTCGAGCGCGGCGAACCGAAGCGCGAATTCGAGCACGCGCGTCCTACCCCTGTCCGCGAGGTAGTCGACATGCGGCGCTACATGGTCTTCGGCGAACAGGCGGAGGAGCCGTTCGTCTTCGTCGTCGCATCGAGGGTGCGTGAAGAAGCCGATTTCGAGACCACCGTCACGGCGCTTTTTGAGCGACAACGCATCGTCCGTGAACAGGACGGTCACCGTCAGTGCACGCGCGTCCGGATCCGCCATGAAGGCCTCGGCCCTTGCACGCAGTTCGCGACCTACCGCCTCGTCCATCCCGACCGGCGAAGCTGCTTCCGACGGCGCGCTCAATGGATGATCCGGCGCCAATCCCGCCAGCGCTCGACGCAAACCATCGAGGTCGAGCACCTGGTAGAGCTGGTCGTCCCGGAAACCGCAGGGGATGGAGTCATCTGCTTCCTCGAACATCCAGGTCCGCTCGCCGTCTTCGAGTTCGTCGACGCGTCGATAGACAAGCGTCTGCACGTAGGGCAGCAGCCGGTCGGTGTCGTAGTAGAACACCGCGAAATAGCAATTGCCGGGAACGAGCTCGCGCGGCCGGGCCACACGCGTTACCCGCGCGTGTCCATCGCACGCAGGCGCGCGTCGAGCGGCGCGATGCGCGGGTTGGCCGGGCTGAGTTCGCGCGCGGCGTCGAGCGCGCGCGTGGCCTCGGCGCGGCGGCCTTCGCCGATGCGTGCGTCGGCCTGGTCGATGAACGCGTTGGCGAGCTTCTCGCTCATGCCGGCGATCGCGGCGTCTTCCGGCGCGATCTGCCGCACGGCGTCGAGCTGCGCGCGCGCACGCTGCGGCGCGCCGTCGGAGAGCGCCTGCGCGAACAGTTCCTTGGCGTGGATCGGCAGGCGCGCGAGGCCGGCTTGCGCGTCGCGGTTGTCGCGGTCGATCGCGAGCGCGGCGCGGTACTTGTCGTAGGCGCTGTCGCCCGGCGGCAGGATCAGGTTGCCGGCCGCGGCCGCGCGCGTGGCGTCGCCGAGCAGACGCTGCACCTGCGCGCTCTGCGCGGGCGTGATCGGCACGCGTTGCGCAGCGATGTCAAGCCGCTCGCGCAGCTCGCGCAGGTTCACGCGAGCGGCGCGCAGGTCGGCTGAATCGGGCGCCAGCCGGGTCGCCTCGTCGAGCAGGCGGCCGGCCTCGCCCGCGTTGTCGTCGTCGATCGCGGCGTTCGCCTGCACGATGAACGCCTGCGCGACGTTGCGCAGGCCCTGCTTCGCGCGCGCGCTGGCCGGGTCCTCCTTGAGCACTGCGCGGTACAGCTCGAGTGCGGAACCGTCGCCGCCGGCAAGGTCGCCGGCACGCACCTGCGCGTCGGCGCGGTCGAGCGTCGCTTCGAGCGCGATGCGTGCGGCGTCGCGCGCCTGCGCGAGGTCACCGTTGAGTTGCGGCAGGCCCGGCCATGACGGCAGCACGCGGGAAATCTCCGCACTGCGTGCGGCGGCCGTGGCGGGATCCTTAGCCGCGAGCGCGGCGCGCGCCTGCGCGGCGAGCGCATCGGCGACCTTGCGCAAGCCGGCCTGGGCGAGCGCATTGCCGGGATCGCCGTCGAGCACGCGCTGGTACAGCCCGGCGGCGCCGTCCGCGCCGAGCAGGCGGCCTGCATCGAGCGCGGCAGCCGCGCCTTCCAGCGCCTGGGCGGTCTCGTCGCCCTTCGCGTCGCGCTCCTTGAGCGCCTGCGCGAGGCGGTCGACGCCGGCGCCACCGCCGAGCAGGTCGCGCGCGGCGTCCAGCGAGGCCTGTGCTGCGGCGACGTCGCCGCGCGCGAGCGCGGCTTCGCCCTGTTCGAGCAGCTTGCGACCGACCGTGTCGAGGCCGCGGCGCGCGGTGTCGTTGTCGGGATCCTGCGCACGCGCGGCGAGGAACAGCTCGCGCGCGCTGTCGCCCTGGTTGCCGGTGAGGCGACCGGCGTCGAGCGCGCGCTGCGCGCGCGTGAGCGTGTCGTTGAATTCCGTGCGTGGCAGCAGCCGGCGCAGCGCATCCTGCCAGTGCCAGGCCGCGAGGCCGCCTGCGACGAGCAGCGCGAGTACCACGAGCGCACCGACGCCGCGCCGGCGACGCGGCAGGCGTGCCGCGCGCGCGGCCGGCGCATCGCGGTCGGCGCGCATCGGTTCGGCGTCGAGCGCGGCGACGATCTGGTCGATGCGACCGATCGCCGGCTCGTTGCGCTCGACCCGTTCATTGCGCTCACTGCGCTCGCTTCGCTCAGCGCGCTCGTTTCGCTCGTTGCGTTCGCCACGCTCGTGCGCATCCGCGGCCATCGCCGGCATCGGCATGGCTGGCGTATCGCTATAAGGACGCATCGACGGCAGCGCGCCGTCCTCGCCGGCAGCGGACCGTTCGGCATGGAACGACGCGGCGGCCGGCACGCGCCGCTCGAACTCGGCGATCGCCGCGGCGACGCCGGTGCCGGTCTGGTAGCGGTCCTCCGGCTCCTTCGCGAGCAGGCGGTCGAGCAGCGGCTGCAAGGACTCGAGCGAACGCGGCAGCTGCGGCACGGGCTCGGTGATGTGCTTGATGCCGACCGCGAGCGAGTCGTCGGCGTGGTACGGCACGCGGCCGACGAGCATCTCGTAGAGCACGATGCCGAGGCTGTACAGGTCCGCGCGACCGTCGATCGTGCGGCCGCGCGCCTGCTCCGGGCTCATGTAGTGCGGCGTGCCGACGATCGCGCCGGTCTTGGTCATGCGCAGGCTGGAATCGAACGCGCGCGCGATGCCGAAATCGGTCAGCACGGCCGAGCCGTCGTCGCGCAGCAGGATGTTGTCCGGCTTGACGTCGCGGTGGACGAAGCCCTTCTCGTGCGCGTAGTTCAGCGCGCCGGCGATCTCGCGCGCGACGCGCAGCGCGAACGCGGCGTCGCGCGTGCTGCCGTCCTTCGCGAGAACGGCGCCGCCGGCGAGGTATTCCATCGCGATGTAATGGCAGTCGCCGGCATGGCCGACGTCGTGGACGCCGACGACGTGGCGATGATGCAGCTTGGCGGCAATGCGCGCCTCGCGCAGGAAGCGCTCGCCGAAGTTCGGATCGACGAGCAGCGCGGGCGACATCACCTTGAGTGCGACGTCGCGCTCGACCGATTCCTGCGTCGCCAGGTAGACCGTGGCCATGCCACCGCGGCCGAGCTGGCGCAGGATGCGGTATCCGGAGATCTCGATCACGGTCGCGTCACTTCCGCTGCGGCGCCCGGCCACGCTGGCGGGGCTCGCAAACGCGCATCAGGCGGGCGCCCGAGCATATCAGCAGGCGCGTCGGCGCGCATGCCGGCTGCGCCGGCCAGGCCTCCACCCGGACGAGAAACCCCTCACGCAATCCGGCGCGCCTCAATCACGTTGGGGATCGCCAGCAGCTGGCTGAGCAAGGCGCTGAGCTGGTCGAACCCGGACACCTTGAGCGCGTAGTTCATCTCGACCGTGCCGCGCCGCTCGTCGACGCGCGCGTCGACCGCGATCACGTGCGCGTTCGCGGCGGCGATCACGTTGGTGACGTCCTTGTGCAGCCACTTGCGGTCGTAGCCCTTGACGATGACGTCGACCTCGTAGCTCGCTTCGCGCCGGCGTCCCCATTCGACCGCGATGACGCGGCTCGCATCGCGTTCGCGCAGCTTGGCGAGCTGGGCACAGTCGGCGCGATGCACCGACACGCCGCGCCCGCGCGTGATGTAGCCGGCGATGGCGTCACCCGGCAGCGGCTGGCAGCAGCGCGCGAGCTGGTTGAGCAGGTTGCCGATGCCTTCGATCACGATCGCGCCGCTGTCCGCGACGGGCCGCTGCGCCGGGTGCGGCGCCTGCACCGGCACCGGCTCCGGCGGCGGCGCGCTGAGTTCGTGCAGCGCGCGAGCGAGCTGGCCGGTGCTGACGTCACCGAGCGCGAGCGCCTCGAGCAACTCGTCATGGGTGCGCACGTGGAAGCGTTCGGGCAGGTCGTCGAGGTTCGGCGGCTGCAGTGCGAGGCGTTTGAGCTCGCGCTCGAGCAGCGTTCGGCCGGCGGCGAGGTTCTGCGCGAGGTCGACGCGCTTGAACCAGGCACGCACCTTCTCTCGCGCGCGATGCGTATTGAGGTAACCGTGCTGTGGCGCGAGCCAGTCGCGCTTCGGCTCGATCGTCTTGCCGGTGAGGATCTCGATGCGGTCGCCGCTCGAGGGCTGGAATGGCAGCGGCACGATGCGCCCGTTCACCTTCGCGCCGCGGCATCGATGGCCGACGTCGGTGTGGATCGAGTAGGCGAAGTCGAGCACGGTCGCGCCGCGCGGCAGGTCGATCACCTGTCCCTTCGGCGTGAGCAGGTAGACGCGGTCCTCGACCACTTCGGTGCGGAAGCCCGCGAGCAGCGCCGCGTCGTCGTCGGACGCGTCGCGCGCCTCGAGCAGCTGGCGCATCCAGGCGATCTTGCGCTCGAAGCTCGCGTCGGCGCCGCCGCCTTCCTTGTAGCGCCAGTGCGCGGCGACGCCGAGCTCGGCGTGCCGGTGCATGTCGTGCGAGCGGATCTGCACCTCGAGCGTGCGGCCACCCGGCCCGATCACCGCGGTGTGCAGCGACTGGTAGTGGTTGCCCTTCGGGTTCGCGATGTAGTCGTCGAACTCGCCCGGGATGTACGGCCACAGCGTGTGCACGACGCCGAGCGCCGCGTAGCAGGCGGCGACGTCGGTGACGAGCAGGCGCAGCGCGCGCACGTCGTAGAGTTCGGAGAACTCGACGCCCTTGCGCTGCATCTTGCGCCAGATCGAATAGATGTGTTTCGGCCGCCCGGCGATCTCGGCATCGATGCCTGCGCTGCGCAGCGCGTCGCCGAGCCTGGTCTTCGCGTCGCCGATCCACGCCTCGCGGTCGCCGCGGCGTTCGTCGAGCAGGCCGGCGATGCGCCGGTACACGTCCGGCTGGAGGAAGCGGAACGCGAGATCCTCGAGCTCCCACTTGATCTGCCAGATGCCGAGCCGGTTGGCGAGCGGCGCGTGGATGTCGGCGCTGAGGCGCGCGAGCGCGCGCTGTTCGGCTTCGGGCGCGCGCGTGGCTCCGCGCATGCGCACGAGCTGGCGCGCGAGCAGGATGAACACGACGCGCAGATCGCGGATGATCGCCAGCAGCAGGCGACGCAGGCCTTCGCTGCCGCCGACCGTGCCGTGCGCCGCGTACAGCGCCCAGACGCGTTCGGCCGCCTGCTGCCCTTCGACGAGCGCGCGCGTGCCGTCGGGAAAGCCGGCGAGCGCGGCCACGTCCACCGCGGGATCGGCGAGCATCAGCGCGTGCAGCAGGCATGCCGCCTGCGCCTCCTCGCCGACGCCGAGCTCGCCGAGCAGCGCGATCGTCGCGAGCAGCTCCGGCTGCACGGCGAGCCATGCGGCCGTCGGCGGCGTGCGCGACGCGGCGAGGCGGCACGCACGCGCGGCGACACCGTCGTTGCCACTGCGTTCGAGCTGCGCCGCCCACGTCGCCAGCGACATGGCGGCTTCAACGGACATATTCACGGTCTCGGCGCCACACCCCGCGTGTCACGAACCTCGGAAAAGACATCGGCGCCCGCAGGCGCCGATGCAAGGGTGTGCGAACGCTTCGGGTCAGGGAATGCAACCCATCCATTCGAAGCTGTCGGCGTTGCGGAAACCGAACACGACGTCGTCACCGATGAACTCGTCGCCGTTCTCGTTGCGTGCCACGCCCGGATCGCTGATCGCGGCGATCGCGGCGTACGGCTGACAGCTGGCTGCCGACGTGCCGCCCGCGAGTTTCTGGCGCACCACGGCGACGTACAGCGACGCCGCGGTGTTGAAGCCGGCGACGAGCGGGATGCGTTCGTTGACGAAACCACCCGGGTTGTCCTGGTCGACGAGCCCCTGCGCGTAGTAGACGTCGCCGCCCGAACAGACATTGTCGTCGAGCACCGCGGGCAACTGGCGCAACAGGCAGTACGTGCCGTTCGCGGAGAGGTAGTTCGAGTCGTAGGCGTCGCGGATCGCGACGTCGACCGAACTCGACTGGCCCTGGTCCGGCCGCTGCGGCGTGCCGATCGGGAAGTGGCTGTTCGGTGCCCCGCTCTGCGCACCGAAGCGTGCGTCGATGCGCGCGAGATAGATGAAATTGCTGGTCGTCGTGGCGGTCCACATCGTCGGCGCGCGATCGCCGTAGCGGGCGTCGTTCTGCGACCCGCCTGCGACGGGTCGCACGCCCGCCGCGGCCGCGCAGAGCGAATTCTCCGCGGTCTGCGGCGCGTTCGGGTCCATGTCCCACGTGCACGAATCGTTCGGCACCACGCGCCAGTCGGGCGTGGACCAGGAGAAGCCGTCGACCGCCAGCCAGTTGACGAGGTTGCCGAATTGCACCGACGCGAAGCCTTCCCAGCTGTCGCGGAAGAGCCCGTCGCCGAAGCCGCTGAACGGCGAGGAGAGCTCGCCCTTGGCGCCGCGCACCTGGCAGCCGAGCGAACCCTCGGGTGAAAACGCGCCGATGCCCTTGTTCACGCGCAGCACGCCGCCCGTGTAGCTGACGTTGCGCACGTCGTTCGCGATCGGCATCGTCCAGCGCGGGTGGTGCGCCTGCATCGACACCGGCGTCGCCACCGACTGGCCGACGTTCGCGCAGATCGCGTAACCCTCGGTGGTCACGTCGAGCACGCTCGAGGCACCGCCCGCACTGGCCACGTAGGTGAAGCCCGGCGGGGTCAGGACGTCGATGGATTGACCATCGTTGATGATGAGGGCCGGCGAAGCGGCCGCGGTGGTCGACAGGAGCAGTGCAGCGACGATCGTTGCGGGGTACACGTTCTTTACGGACATCTCTCGATTACTCTCACCTGGAACGGAGTTCTGGTTCTGTTTGCGCAATCCGCTTGCCACCGCGTCGCTTATACGAACCATGAACGGCTTCGTTCGACCGCACCCAGCTGGAGTCGCCGGACCAAATCCGGACGGCTCATGCTACACTTGGGCCCGCCGCATTGTATCCCGATGCGAGCTCAAGTGCACGTGTTAAGTTCCCGTAAGTCAAGGATTTTTGCGGTTGCGGTCACAGACTGCCCACCTGCCGACGAAACTATGCGCCTGATCCCCTGCCTCGCACTCACCTTAATCGTTGCTGCCTCCGTGGCCGGCGCGCAGACCCAGGCGCCCACCCTCGAGGAGCGCATGTCGCAGGCGGAATTCCATGCCGCGGGTCTCGACAAGCTCTCGCCGCAGGAACTCGCCCAGCTCAACGCCTGGATCGAGGCACACGGCGGCGGCAACGTGAAGTACGTATCGTCGAGCGGTGCGCCGGTGTTCTACCCGGACGAAGGTGCGCGCGAGAACATCGAATCGAACATCGTCGGGACGTTCGAAGGCTGGCGTGGACACACGGTCTTCACGCTCGAGAACGGCCAGGAATGGGCGCAGGCCGAGTCGGGCGCGCGCGACACCGGCAAGTTCAGCAATCCGAAGGTCAAGATCAAGCCGATGCTGCTCGGCAGCTGGCTCATGTACGTGGACGGCTGCGGTTGCAGCGTGCGCGTCAAGCGCGTCAAGTAGACGGACCGCGGCCACCACCGCGCGCGCCTTCAACGCGCGCGCAGCGTTTCCACGAGCTTCGCGAGCCGTTTCGGCGACACCGGTTCCGCCGTGCGCAGCTCCTGCGCGAACGTCGACACGCGCAATTCCTCGACCAGCCAGCGCAGTTCCTCCAGTTGCGCGTCGCCGCCGTGCGCGACGCGCAACTTGAGGTAGTCGCGCCAGTACAGCTGTACCGCGAGCATGCGCGCCTGGTCGCGCGCGGGATCCTGGCGCAACCGCTCCGCGCGCAGGCGCATCGCCTTCAGGTAGCGCGGGAACTGCGTGAGGCGCGTGGAACCCGTGTCGCGCAGGAATCCCGGCGCGAGCAATTCGCCGAGCTGCTCCTCGAGGTCGTCGTAGTTCGCACGGGCGAATCCGAGCAGCGGCGGCTGCAGCAACGGACGCAGTTCCGCGAACGCGGCGAGGATCGCCTCGGCCAGCGCGAGTCGTTCGACCGCGGCCGCGAACAGGCCGCGCGCGAGTGAATCGCGCGTCGCGACGAATGCCGCGCGCGTGCGCACGTCGAGGTCGAGCGCGGCGAACTGCTCGCGCAATGCGCCCTCGACGATATCGGCGCGCAGCGCGTCGACGACGCCCGGCTGGCCCTTGCGATCGTCCTTGGTCGCAAGTGCGGAAAAGCGGCCTTCCATGGCCGCGCTTCTCAACAGGAGATCGTTCTTGAGGGGGAGTTGGCGCTGTGCCTGCTTGATGCGCTCGGCGAGCGCGCGGCGCAGCAGCCGTTCGACGCCTCGGCGATGTTGCGCGAGCGCCTCGTCGCGCCGCTCGAACACGCGAAGCGCGACGCTCTCGCCGAGGTCGACGAGGGCCGGGAACGCGGTCAGCCCGCCACTCGACACGACGCTGCCGGGAATGTCCTCGAAGTCGAAGTCGGCAACGTCCTCGCGCGTGAGCTCGACGTCCGCGCGGCGCGAGAACGCGACGCGCGCGGCGCCGGTCCACTGCGCCTGGATCGCCGCGAGGTCGCGGCTCTCGACCAGCACGCCGCCGTGCTCGTCCTCGATGCGGAAGTTCATCGCCAGGTGCGCGGGAAGCTCGGCGCCGGCGAACTCGGCCGCGCCGATCGCGACGCCGGTGACGCGCTGCAGGTAGCGCGCGAGCACGCCGTGCAGCGGTTCGTCGCGCGGCGCCTCGGCCTCGACGAACGCGCGCGCGAAATCGGGCGCGGGCACGAAGTTGCGACGCAGCGCCTTGGGCAGGCCGCGGATCGCTTCGGCGACCTTCTCGGCGAGCAGTCCCGGCACGAGCCACTCGCAGCGCGCCGCGGGCACCGCGTTGACGAGCGCGAGCGGCACGTGCAGCGTGACGCCGTCGGCGGGATCGCCGGGCACGAAGCGGTAGGTGAGGCGCAGCGCGTGACCGGCCACGTCGAGGCGCACGGGGAATTCGCGCACGCCCACGCCGGCCGCTTCGCCGAGCACGTCGGCGAGCGACCAGTGCAGCGCAGCCTGCTCCGCCGGTGTCGCTCGGCGGTACCACGCATCGAGCGCGGCGGACGTGTTGACGTCCGCGGGCAGCTTGCCGGCGAAGAACGCGGCGAGGTCGTCCTCGCTGCGCAGCAGGCCGGCGCGGCGCCGCTTCGCCTCGATCTCGCGCGCCTCGGCGAGCACGCGCGCGTTCGCGCGCACGAAGTCGGCGCGCGCATCGATCTCGCCGCGCGCGAGCGCCTCGCGCAGGAAGATCGCGTGGGCGAGCGCGGGATCCTGCCGGCCGAACAGCACGGTGCGCTGGTCGGCGAGCACGAGCCCGAACAGGGTCGCCTGCTCGTGCGCGACGACCGCTCCGCGCTTGCGCGACCAGTGCGCGTCGCGCCAGCTCTTGCGCACGAGGTGCGCGGCCTGCTGCTCGATCCACGCGGGCTCGACCTTCGCGCAGGACATCGCATAGACCTTCTGCAGGTCGAGGATCTGCCCGGCGAGCAGCCATTGAGGAGCGGATTTCGCGAGCGCCGAACCCGGGAATATCGCGAACTTGCGCTCGCGCGTGCCGCGATACTGGCCACGTTCGTCCTTGCGTCCGACCTGGGTCGGCCAGCCCGAGAGCAGGCAGCGATGCACGGCTTCGTAGTTGTCGACGACAGCCGCCTGCGCTTCGATGGGCGTCGGGGCGGAGGGGCGCGCGATTGCGCCGGCGCGCGGACGCGGCGGGCGCGCGCCTGCACCGCTTTCGTCCGCGACGCGATCGCTGCCGCCCGATTCTTCGTGCGCGAGCAACAGCTGGCGATGCAGCTCACGCCATTCGCGCATGCGCAGGAACGACAGGAAGCGTGCCTCGCACCAGTCGCGCAACTTCGATTGCGTGAGATCCTCGTGCGCACTGCCGTACGCGGCCCACAGCTTGAGCACGGCGTTGAAGTCGGATTTCGGGTCGGCGAACTCCGCGTGCGCGGCATCCGCCTGCTGGCGCGCCTCGGCCGGGCGTTGCCGCGGATCCTGCACGCTGAGGAACGACGCGAGCACGAGCAGCTCGCGCCGCACGCCGCGCGCATCGGCTTCGACGAGCATGCGGCCGAGCGAAACGTCGATCGGCAGCTTCGCGAGCGCCTGCCCGATCGCCGTCAGCCTCCACGCCGGCCCGTGATCCGTTTGCTCTCCTGGAGAAGTGCGGCCAGGGATGGCCGCTGTTTGATCTTGCGCGATCACGGACGAGCGCACGGGTTCGACGGCACCGAGCTCGGCGAGCCGGCGATAGCCGTCGCCGATCGCGCGGTCGGACGGCGCCTCGACGAACGGGAACTGCGCCGGATCACCGAGCTTGAGCGCGAGCATGCGCAGGATCACGCCGGCGAGCGAGGAGCGCAGGATCTCCGGATCGGTGTAGCGCACGCGCTGCAGGTAATCCTGCTCGTCGTAGAGGCGATAGCAGACGCCGGGGCCGACGCGGCCGCAGCGGCCCTTGCGCTGGTCCGCCGCCGCCTGCGAGACCGGTTCGACGTGCAGGCGCTCGAGCTGGTTGCGCGGGCTGTAGCGCTTCACGCGCGCCGTGCCGGTGTCGATCACATAGCGGATGCGCGGCACGGTGAGCGAGGTCTCGGCGACGTTCGTCGCGAGCACGATGCGCCGCTGCGGCCCGGGCCGGAACACGCGATCCTGCTCCGCCGCGGACAGGCGCGCGTACAGCGCGAGCACTTCGGTCTCGCGGTACTTGCGCCGCGACAGCGCGAGGTGGGCGTCGCGGATCTCGCGCTCGCCCGGCAGGAACACCAGCACGTCGCCGCGAGGATCCTCGCGCGTGATCTCGTCGGCGATGCTGACGACCTGCTCGGCGAGGCTGAGCGGGTCCGCCTCCGTGGCCGCTTCGGGGTCGCGGCGACGCCGGCGTGGCTCGTCGGCCGCGGCGACCGCTTCGCTGGATCGCTCCTCGCCGCGCCGACCGCCCGGGCGCCAGCGCACCTCGACCGGATAGGTGCGCCCTTCGACCTCGACCACGGGCGCATCGCCGAAGTGCCTGGCGAAGCGCGCGGTGTCGATCGTCGCCGAGGTCACTACCAGCTTGAGGTCGCGTCGCTTGGCGAGCAGGCGCTTGAGGTAGCCGAGCAGGAAGTCGATGTTGAGGCTGCGTTCGTGCGCCTCGTCGAGGATGATCGTGTCGTACGCGCCGAGCCAGGGATCGCCCTGCGTCTCGGCGAGCAGGATGCCGTCGGTCATGAACTTGATCAGCGATTCGTCCGACACGTGGTCGGCGAAGCGCACCTGGAAGCCGACCAGGCGCCCGACTTCGCTGCCGAGTTCGGCGGCGACGCGGCGCGCGACGCTGCGCGCGGCGATGCGGCGCGGCTGGGTGCAGCCGACCAGGCCCGCGCTGCCGCGGCCCGCGGCGAGGCACAGCTTGGGCAACTGCGTCGTCTTGCCGGACCCGGTCTCGCCGGCGAGCACGACGACCTGGTGCTTGCGGATCAGGGCGACGATCTCGTCGGCGCGCGCGCTGATAGGCAGCGCGGCGTCGAGCGCGATCGCGGGCACGCGCGCGGCGCGTGCAGCGCGCTCGGTCGCCGAAGCGGCGATCGCCTCGCGCAAGGCGGCGATCTCGCCTTCCTGCGGCCGAGCGGACACGCGGCGCCAGCGCGCGAGCAGGCGACCGACGTCGCGCGCCATCACCGTATCGAGCGCGTCGCGCAGGGATTTCATATCGGACATGCGCGAATTGTCGGCGATGCGCGCGCGCGATGCGAGTCCGGGATCAGGCGCGCGACGCGATATCGCGCGGCTATCGCGTCGATCGCGCGATTCGATTTCACGCCGGCGCGCGGACGCGCTAGCCTAGGCGCCCCATCCCAGGAGTCGACGCATGGCCATCGACATCGGCATCGCCAAGAAGGACCGGGAGAGCATCGCGAAGAACCTGTCGCGCCTGCTCGCCGACACGTATTCGCTGTACCTCAAGACGCACAGCTTCCACTGGAACGTCACCGGTACGATGTTCAACACGCTGCACCTCATGTTCGAGACGCAGTACAACGCGCTGTGGACCGCGGCCGACACGATCGCCGAGCGCATTCGCGCGCTCGATGTCTACGCGCCGGGCTCGTACACGCAGTTCGGCAAGCTCACCGCGATCGGCGAGGAGACCGGCGTGCCGGACTGGAAGGCGATGGTGCAGCAGCTCGTCGAGGGCCACGAGACGGTGGCGCGCACTGCACGCGACGTGTTCCGCGTCGCCGACAAGGCCGACGACCAGCCGACCGCCGACCTCGCGACGCAGCGCATGCAGGAACACGAGAAGACCGCCTGGATGCTGCGCTCGCTGCTGAAGTGAGGCACGCCGCCGCCGGCTTCGGCCGGCGGCGCGTCAACCGCCCGCGCCCGCGTCGACGCGGTGCGGGCGCAGGTGCCGGTAGATGCCGTAGGCGAACCCGATCGTCGCCGTCACCGCGGCCGGCACGTACAGCGCCGCGTAGCCGAGGTACGCGAACAGCCCGGTACCGGCGACCGCGCCGCCGAGGAACGCGAGCACGAGCGCGAGCAGCAGGCGCACGCGCCGCGCGTCGACCGGCAGGCCGCGCAGGCGATGGCCGATGAAGATGCCGAGGTCGGTCAGCGTGCCGGAGAAATGCGTGGTGCGCAGCACCGCGCCGCTGTAGGTGCTGGCCATCGCGTTCTGCAGGCCGCAGGCGGCCGAGGCGAGGTAGTCGCCGGCGACGTCGCCGCGCGCGAGCAGCGGCACCGCGAGCGCGAGCAGCGCGCCCTCGATCACGAGCACGACGCCGTAGCGACGGCCGAGGCGCAGGGTCGAATCCTGCACGATCGCGCCGCTCGCGACGCAGCCGGCCATGAACGCGCCGATCAGCGCGGTGAAATGCACGATGCCCGCCGCGTCACGCTCGCCGAACGCGATGCCGAGCAGGGTCGTCGTGCCGGTGAGGTGCGTGATGCCCTGGTGCTGCACGCCGAGGAAGCCGCACGCGTTGACGATGCCGGCGACGAACGCGAGCAGCGCGCCGCCGCCGAGCACCCAGCGCGGGAGCCTGGCGAACATCACAGCTTGCGCCGTGGCGGCACGAGGAAGTCGCCGAACAGCAGGCCCGCGACGATCGCCGTGAGCAGCGCGGCCATCGTGATCGCGGTGTCGATGCCGAGCAGCACCTCGCGGTCGAGCACGTAGCTGAGGCTGCGGAAGCCGACGCTGCCGGGCACGAGCAGGATGATGCCGGTCTCCCGCACGAGCGCGCCGGGACGCTGCATGATGCGCGCGAACAGGTTGCTCGCGGCGCCGACGACGAGGCTGCCGACGAAGGTGCCGAACGCGGGCGGCACGTGCGCGCCGCCGATCTGCGTGCACGCGTAGCCGAGGATCGGCGCGGCGATGACCACCGGGTAGAAGCGCAGCGGGCTCTTGAACAGCACCGCGAACGAGAATGCCGCGGCGATGACGCCGCACCAGCCGGCCCACGCCGGCAGCGGGATCGAATCGGTCGCCGGCGGCGCGATGCCGAGCAGTGCGCCGAGCTGCAACGCCGCCGCGGTACCGAAGATGAGCTTGAGCAGGGTCGTCGCCGCGCCCATCATGCGCGCCGTACCGGAAATCAGGTGCTGGCTCGACAATTCGCGCACCGCGGTGGTCAGGGTCATGCCCGGCATCAGCACGATCAGGCTCGCGAGCACGACCGGCCGCAACGCGATCGGCAGCAGCCATTGCGCGACCGCGATCGCGACGAGCGTGCAGAGGAACGCCGCGGCGGCCTCGAGCGCGGGCGCGAACGACGGCCAGCGCCGCGGCGCGAGCGAGATCGCGCCGATAAGCAAGCCGTTGAGTCCGGCGACCGCGGCCTCGTGCCAGCCGGTGTGCAGGATCGTCGCGATCGCCGCCGACGACACGCCGAAGCTGAGCACGCCCGCGAGGTCGCCGATCCGGCTCGCCGGCCGCTCGCCGACCGCGCGCAGTTGGCGCCGCCCCTCGACGAAGTCGAGCTGGCCGGCGATGACGCGGTCGGCGATCTCGTCGACCTGGCACAGGCGCTTGAGGTTCACCTCGCCCGGCGGCACGCGCACGACTTGAGTCGTCTCGGCAAGGTCGTCGCCGTGCGACGGGTCGGAGAACGACATCACGATCGAGGTCGGCGTCGACAGCACGTTGCAGGCGAGGCCGAGGCGCGCGCTGACGAGGTTGACGACGTCTTCGAGGCGCGGCGCGGTGGTGCCGTACTCGTGCAGGCGGCGCGACAGCTCGACCACGAAGCCGATGCGCGTCTTCAGCTCGGCGTCGCCGCCGATGCGTTGCGTGAACCCTGCCATGTCCATCGCGCAATGATGCCGCGCGAACGCGTCGATTGGCGAGCGCTCCCGCGCTCCCGCCTGCCGTGCATTTGCGATCACGGGCGAGCCTGTTAGCCTTGCCCGATGAGCGCCGCAGGGACCGCCACACTCCGCCACGGCAAGGACGGCGACGTCGTCGCCGCCGCCGGCGACTGGACGATCGCGGCCGCGCCCGCGCTCGCCGCGCAGGTCGCCGCCCTCGCGCGGACGCACGGCGAACGCCTGCGCGTCGACGCCAGCGGCATCGGCCGGCTCGATACCGCGGGCGCGCGCCTGCTGCTCGATCTCGCCGGCGACCGCGGCGTCGACGGCCTCGACCAGACGCGCCGCGCGCTGGTCGACGCGGTCGCCAAGGCCGACGTCGCGGCGAAGGCCCCGCCAAAGGGCGACGCCGGCCTGGTCGCGCTGCTCGCGCGCACCGGCTCCGCGGCCGAACAGGTCGCGCGCGACGCCTGGCAGCTGCTCGGCTTCATCGGCCTCGTGCTCGAGACGCTCGCGCGCTGCGTGTTCGTGCCGCGGCGCTGGCGCGTCACCTCGCTCGCGTTCCACCTCGAGCAGACCGGCCTCGACGCGGTACCGATCGTCGTGCTGCTGAACTTCCTCGTCGGCGCGGTCGTCGCGTTCCTCGGCGCGACCGTGCTGAAGGACTTCGGCGCGACGATCTTCACGGTCGAGCTGATCGGCTATTCGTTCCTGCGCGAATTCGGCGTGCTGCTCACCGCGATCCTCATCGCCGGCCGCTCAGGCAGCGCGTTCACCGCGCAGATCGGCTCGATGAAGTCGCGCGAGGAGATCGACGCGATCCGCACGCTCGGCCTCGATCCGGTCGAGGTGCTCGTGCTGCCGCGCCTGCTCGCGCTGCTGGTCGCGCTGCCGGCGCTGTCGTTCATCGCGATGCTCGCCGGCATCGTCGGCGGCGCGCTCGTCTGCGCGTTCAGCATGGACATCTCGCCGACGATGTTCGTCACCCGCTTCCACGACCTCGCCGCGACGCGCCACTTCTGGGTCGGGATGAGCAAGGCGCCGATCTTCGCGTTCCTGATCGCCTCGATCGGCTGCCTCGAGGGCTTGAAGGTGTCGGGCAGCGCCGAGTCGGTCGGCACGCACACGACGTCGAGCGTGGTGCAGTCGATCTTCGTCGCGATCCTCGTCGACGCGCTCGCCGCGATCTTCTACATGGAGATCGACGTATGAACGCGCCGGCGCCGGCACCGGCGAGTGATCGCGTCATCGAAGTGCGCGGGCTGCGCAACCAGTTCGGCGCGCAGGTCGTGCACGACGGTCTCGATCTCGACATCCGCCGCGGCGAGATCGTCGGCGTGGTCGGCGGCTCCGGCAGCGGCAAGTCGGTGCTGCTGCGCTCGATCATCGGTCTCAACCGGCCCGCGGCGGGCAGCGTGAGGGTGCTCGGCACCGACATGATGAACGCGAGCGACGAACAGCGCGTCGCGGTCGAACGCCGCTGCGGCGTGCTGTTCCAGAACGGCGCGCTGTTCTCGTCGCTGTCGGTCGCCGACAACGTGATGGTGCCGATGCGCGAGCACCACGACCTGCCGCTCGCGCTGATGCAGCGCTTCGCCGCGCTGAAGATCGCACTCGCCGGACTGCCGCCCGACGCCGGCGCTAAGCTCCCGTCGCAGCTGTCCGGCGGCATGGTCAAGCGCGCCGCGCTCGCCAGGGCCATCGCGCTGGATCCGGACATCCTGTTCCTCGACGAGCCGACCGCGGGCCTCGATCCGATCGGCGCGGCCGCGTTCGACCAGCTCATCCTGACCCTGCGCGAGAGCCTCGGCCTGACCGTGTTCCTCATCACGCACGACCTCGACACCCTCTACACGATCTGCGACCGCGTCGCCGTGCTGTCGCAGAAGCGCGTGCTGATCGCCGACACGCTCGACAAGGTCGAACGCTGCGACGATGCCTGGGTGCAGGAGTATTTCCAGGGCCCGCGCGGACGCGCGGCGATGCAGGCGAGCGAACGCTCGGCTGCACAACACGTTCGCCCGTCGGGCACGGAACCGGCGCCGCCCGGCCGTGCCGCGCCCGGCTGATCCGCGCACGGAGACACCGCATGGAAACCCGCGCCCACCACGTCCTCATCGGCGCCTTCACGATCGGCGCATTCCTGCTCGCGCTCGCGTTCGTGCTGTGGATGTCCAAGAGCGGCGTCGACAAGCGCTACGCCGACTACGACATCGTCTTCAGCGAAGCGGTCACCGGCCTGTCCGTCGGCGGGCTCGTGCAGTACAACGGCATCAAGGTCGGCGAAGTGCGCGAACTGCACCTCGCCACCGACGACCCGCGCAAGGTGATCGCGCGCGTGCGCCTCGACGCGAATGCGCCAGTGCGGCAGGACACGCGTGCGAAGCTCGCCTTGCAGGGCGTGACCGGGCTCGCGTTCATCCAGCTGTCCGGCGGCGCGCCGAGCAGTCCGCCGCTGCTGCCGACGCGCGAGCGGCCGGTACCGGTGATCCCGTCCGAGGAATCGGCGTTGTCGAAATTGCTCGCCTCGGGTTCGGACATCGTCGTCACCGCCAACGACCTGCTGCTGCGCATGAGCGAGATGCTGTCGGCGGAGAACGTCGATCGCGTATCGGCGACGCTCGAGCACCTCGATCAGCTCAGCGGAGCGCTCGCCGACCAGCGCGGGGACATCGGCACAGCGGTGCACCAACTCGCCGAGGCGACCGCGGCGATGAAGAAGACGCTCGCGACGATCGACACGATGGCCAATTCGACCAATGCGCTCGTGCGCGACGACGCGCGCAAGCTCATCCAGACCGCCGACGCCGCGCTCGCCTCGGTCAACAAGATGGCCGAGTCGGCGGGCCTGCTGGTCGAGGACAACCGCGCCGCGATCGGTGCGTTCAGCAACCAGGGTCTGCGCCAGATCGGCCCGACCGTGCTCGAGCTGCGCGAGACGCTGCGCTCGCTCAAGCAGCTGAGCGACAAGCTCGGCGCCTCGGACAGCCTGCTGCTCGGCCGCGACCAGCCCAAGGAGTTCCAGCAGAAATGAATGCCCGCCTCCGCTTCCCCGCGCTGCTGTTCGCGCTGCCGCTCGCGGCGTGTTCGTCGCTGCTCAACGTGCAGCGCACCCCGTTCACGATCTACTCGCCCAAGCTCGCCGCGCCGGCGGACGCAGTCGCCGCACGCGTCGACTGGCAACTCGCGGTCGAGACGCCGCTGGCGAGCGACGCGCTCGACACCGTGCGCATCGTCGTGATGCCGAGCCCGGGGGTGATCGAGGTCTACCCGGGTGCGCGCTGGAGCGACAGCGCGCCGGCGCTGCTGCGCAACCTCATCGTGCAGGGCTTCGAGAACTCGCGCCGCATCACCGGCGTCGGCAGCTCGGCCTCGGGTTTGCGCGCCGACTACGCGCTGGGCATCGCGTTGCACGACTTCCAGCTCGAGATGGGCGGCGGCGCGCACGCGGTGGTCCGCCTGCAGGCGCGCCTGCTCGACTACACGACCAACCGCGTGCTCGCGGCACAGGCGTTCAGCGTCGAAGCCCCGGCGCGAGGCAGCGATGCGGCGGCCGCGTTCGCCGCGTTCGAGGCCGCGCTGAACCAGCTCGTGCCGCAGCTCGTCGACTGGAGCCTGCGCGCGGGCGAGGCGGCGCACGTCGCGAACAAGGGCTGACGGCGGGATTCGCCGCTGCACGGCTCTACCCGCCCTACATCCTCCGCGTCGCGCGGTGCTGTGCACCGCAGGTGCCGCTGTGGTGGCGCGAGAGGACATGCGCCGGGCGCGGGCGTGTCCGGCCGACCCGGCCCACCGCCGACGCGATGGCCGCCAGCCACCGGTTCCCCTCGCGCGCCGCAACGGCGACAATAGCGCCCGGGGAGCCGCGCTCCCCACCCGTATCCGTCTCCTGCGCGCCCGGTTCCGACCGGGGGCGCACCTGCTGTCGCGCCGGCCATGAGCGAAGTCGAAACCCGCAATCCGCACAGCCAATTGCAGGGCCAGCTCGCGCGGGTCGGCGAGCTGCTGCGCCGCCAGCACCTGGTCGAGAACCTCGCGCACCGCCAGCAGGGCGACCACCACGACCTCGTCGAGAGCCTCGTCCACCGCCAGCACGTGGCCGAGCTGCAACGCGAGATCGACGGCCTGCACCCGGCCGACCTCGCCTACATCCTCGAAGCGCTGCCGCCGGAGGAGCGCCTCGAGATCTGGAACCTGGTCAAGGCCGACCGCGACGGCGAGATCCTGCTCGAGGTGTCCGACGCGGTGCGCGAGTCGCTGCTCGCGGACATGGACAAGCCCGAGCTGATCGCCGCCGCCGAACAGCTCGACGCCGAGGAGATCGCCGACCTCGCCGAGGACCTGCCCGAGGACGTGCTGCAGGAACTCATGCACCGCCTCAACGCGCAGCAGCGCGAGCGCGTGCAGTCGGCGATGTCGTGGGAGGACGACCAGGTCGGCGCGATCATGGACTTCGACATGGTGACGATCCGCGAGGACGTCACGCTCGAGACCGTGCTGCGCTACCTGCGCCGCCTGAAGGAACTGCCCGAGCACACCGACAAGCTGTTCGTGGTCAACCAGGACACCGTGCTCACCGGCGTGCTGCCGATCCGCTGGCTGCTCGTCAACGACCCGGCGAAGGACGTCGCGGAGGTGATGGCGAGCGACGCCAATACGTTCCACCCCGAGGACGACGTCGCCGAGACCGCGCAGGCGTTCGAGCGCTACGACCTCGTCACCGCGCCGGTCGTCGACGCCAACGGCAAGCTGATCGGGCGCGTCACGATCGACGCGATGGTCGACGTCATCCGCGAGGAGAGCGACGCCGAGGTGCGCGAGCGCTTCGGCCTGCGCGAGGACGAGGACATCTTCGCCTCGGTGTGGAAGTCGCTGCGCAACCGCTGGGCCTGGCTCGCGATCAACCTCGTCACCGCGTTCGTCGCCTCGCGCGTGATCGGCCTGTTCGAAGGCTCGATCCAGAAGCTCGTCGCGCTCGCGACCCTGATGCCGATCGTCGCCGGCATCGGCGGCAACTCGGGCAACCAGACCATCACGATGATCGTGCGCGCGCTCGCGCTCGACCAGATCAGCCCCACGAGTGCGAAAAGGCTGCTGCGCAAGGAGCTCGGTGTGGCCGTGCTGAACGGGCTGATCTGGGGCGGCGTGATCGGCGTCGTGGCCTGGCTGCTTTACCGCAACGTGTCGCTCGGCCTCGTCATGACCGCGGCGATGACCCTCAACCTGCTGCTTGCGGCGATGATGGGGGTGCTGATCCCGATGACCCTGCTGAAGTTCGACCGCGACCCGGCGATGGGCTCGAGCGTGATGATCACCGCGATCACCGACAGCGGCGGTTTCTTCATCTTCCTCGGCCTGGCCACGCTGTTCCTCATCTGAAGGGAAGCCGAAGCCCGCGCACGACCTCGCTGGACGCCGTCGCGATCTCGTAGCACTCTCGACACCGACCCCGGGAGCGCGAACGCGATCCATGGCCCAGACGTTCACATCGATCGATCGCCGTGGCGGGGGCTGGTCGCCGCCGGCACCGAACGAGGCGCTGCGCGAGCTCGCGGAGGCCGCCGCGGCCGCCTGCGACGGCACGAGCGGATTCGTCGCCTGGCCGGAACAGGGGCTGTTCGTCGCGACCGCCGACGGCGTCGCCGATGCGGCGTGGCGCGACGTGATCCCACTGCTGCTCGACCAGCTGGCCGCGCAGGCCGGCCCGGCCGCGATCGCCGGAACCGAAGGTGTCGTCGTCGCTGCATTGCCGGACGCGGCCGCGTTCCGCCGGGCCGCGGCGGCGATGCTGCCCGCGGGTGAATACGACCCCGTCGGCCTGGTCGGCGTGCTCGACCTCCGTTGCAGCGACGCCGCGGCCACGCGCGCGCTCGCCGCGCTGCGCGAGCTCGCGAGCCGGCAGTTCGCGCTGCACCGCGACCTCGGCCGGCGCGTCGACGCCGGCGCGCGCGCGAGAGAGGACGCACCGCGGTTCGCCGCGATCGTGCGCCCGCTCGACGATGCGGCGCGCCAGGCGGAAGCGACGCGGCTGGAGCGGCGTTTCGCCGAAGCGCTCGTCGAGAGCATGCCCGGCATCCTCTACCTGCACGACGCGCGCGGCCGCTTCCTGCGCTGGAACCGCCACTTCGAGCAGGTGACCGGTTACGCCACGCCGGACATCGCGCGCATGCACCCGCGCGCGTTCTTCCCGGCCGCGCAGCGCCTGTCGCTGGAAGCGAACATCGCCGAGGTGCTCGCGTTCGGCGCGTCCTCGTTCGAAGCGCCGCTGCTCACGCGCGACGGCCGCGAGATCCCCTACTTCTTCACCGGCAAGCGCGTCGAATTCGACGGCCACCGCTGCCTCGTCAGCATCGGCATCGACGTCTCCGAACGCGTGCGCGCCGAGCGCGAGCACGAGGTCAGCGAACAGCGCTATCGCACGCTGTTCGACTGCGCCCCCGACGGCATCGTCGTCGCCGATGCCGACAGCGTCTACCTCGAGGCCAACGAGAGCGCGTGCCGCATGCTCG
Source organism: Dokdonella fugitiva (assembly GCF_014138265.1). Classification (GTDB taxonomy): domain Bacteria; phylum Pseudomonadota; class Gammaproteobacteria; order Xanthomonadales; family Rhodanobacteraceae; genus Dokdonella_A; species Dokdonella_A fugitiva_A. The sequence goes on along the minus strand of NZ_JACGXL010000008.1, from coordinate 198,426 downwards.
GCTACGAACGGCACGAACTCGTCGGTCTCGGCGCGAGCGATATCGTCGCACCCGCCGAAATCGGCAACATCGCACCGGCGATCGAGGCGATCCGCAGCAGTGCCGCGCACCATCGCGAGTGGTCGCTCCGGCGCAAGAACGGCACGACCTTCCCCGCGGAAGTGATCGCCACGCTCATGCCGGACGGCAACCTGCTCGGCATGATCCGCGACGTGACGGAGCGACGCCGCGCGGAAGAGGAACTGCGCCGCAGCGAGGACCGCTTCCGCGCGATCTTCGAGCAGGCCGGCGTCGGCATCGCACTCGTCGACGTGCACAGCGGGCGCTTCGTGCGCTGCAACCGCGCTCTCGCCGACATGCTCGGCTATACATCGGAGGCGCTCTGTCGCCTCGCAGTGGCCGACGTGAGCCATCCCGACGACGCGTTGCTGCAGGACGTGCTCGCGCAACGCCTGCTCGCCGGCACGATCGATCGCTACCGCATCGAGAAGCGCTACCGGCGCAGCGACGGCGGCGAGGTTTGGGCGTTGCTCACCGCGACGCTGGTGCGCCACGCGGATGGCAGCCCGCAGTTCCTCGTCGGCATGCTCGAGGACATCACCGAGCGGCGCAGCCTGCATGCCGCGCTCGAGGAGAGCGAGAAGCGTTTCCGGCAGATCGCCGAGCACATCCCCGCGGTGTTCTTCCTGGTAAACGTGCGGTCCGGCGAATGCCTGTACGTGAGCCCCGCCTACGAGCGCATCTGGGGGCGCAGCCGCGAGAGCGTGTACCGCTCGCCGGCGTCCTGGCTCGAGGCGATCGTGCCGGGCGACCCGAACCCGATGCTGCGCGACGGCCAGCCGATCGACCCGAAGGGTAAGCTCGATTTCGAGTACCGCATCGCCCGGCCCGACGGCTCGATCCGCTGGATCCGCTCGCGCAGCTTCCCGGTGTTCGACAAGGACGGCCGGCTGGAGCAGATCGCCGGCCTCGCCGAGGACGTCACCGAAGGCAAGGAGCAGGAGCGCAAGATCGCGCGCCTCACGCGTATCCGCGCCGTCATCGGTGCGCTGCACTCGGCGATGCTGCGCCAGCCCGATCGCGAATCGCTGCTGCAGGAAGCGTGTCGCATGGCCACCGTCGAAGGCATCTTCGAGATCGCCTGGGTGGCCGGCCCGCAACGCGGCAGCGAGACGCCCTCGATCCTCGCCGTCGCCGACGAACGCGCGCGCGGGTTCATCGAGGGCAACCTGCGTGCGCTGCGCTCGGACCATTTCTCGGTGCGTGCACTGGTCTCGCGCAAGCCGGTCGTGATCAACGATTTCTCGACCGACGCGACGTTCGCGCCGGTGCGCGATCGCCTGGTCGCACACGAATGCCGCTCCGGCGCCGCGTTCCCGCTGTCGTCCAACGGCGAAGTCGTCGCCGCGCTGGTCCTGTTCGCACGCGAACGCGACTTCTTCGACGACGAGGAACTCGGCCTGCTCGGCTGGATCACCGGTGACCTGTCGTACGCGCTCGAGCACATCGACAACGCGCAGCGTCTGCAGCACCTCGCCTACTTCGACGCGCTGACCGGCCTCGCGAACGCGGCGCTGTTCCGCGACCGGCTCGCGCAGTTCGTTTCCGCCGCACCGAGCGTGCACGGCAAGGTGTGCGCGGTGATCGTCGACCTCGAACACTTCACCCGCCTCAACGAGAGCCTCGGTCGCGAATGCGGCGACGAAGTCCTGCGTGCGGTCGCGCAACGACTCGAACAGCGCCTCGAGGAGCCGTACGCGCTCGGCCGCATCGGCGCCGACACGTTCGCGATCGCGCGGCCGGGCAGCGGCGACCGCGTCGCGACGCGACTGCTCGAGCAGGTGATCGACGCGCTGCGCGACCCGTTCGAGGTCGGCGGGCAGTCGATTTCCGTGAGCGGGCAGGCCGGCATCGCGCTTTATCCGGACGACGCGGACGACGACGACAGCCTGTTCAAGCACGCCGAGGCCGCGCTCAAGCTGGCCAAGTCGAGCGGCGCGCGCCAGATGTTCTACTCGGCGCAGATCAGCCACCGCATCGCCGCGCGCCTCGACGCCGAGGCGGCGCTGCACGCGGCCGTCGCCGCAGGGCAGTTCGTGCTCCACTACCAGCCGCGCGTGGACATGGTCAGTGGGCTCGTCGTCGGCGCCGAAGCGCTGATCCGCTGGCAGCATCCGGAACGCGGGCTCGTTCCGCCGGAGGAGTTCATCACGCTCGCCGAGGAAACCGGGCTGATCGTGCCGATCGGCGCGTGGGTCATCGACGCGATCTGCGCGCAGCAGGCGGCATGGCTGAAGGCGGGCGCGGGCATGGTGCCGATCGCCGCGAACATCTCGTCGGTACAGCTCGACCGCAGCGACGTCGTGCGCACCGTGCGCGACGCGCTCGCGCGCCATTCGCTGTTCGCCCGCCACCTGCACCTGGAGCTGACCGAGAGCTCGGTCATGAAAGATCCCGAAGCGGCCGCGGAGGTGTTGCGCGGACTGCGCGAGCTCGGCGTCGGCCTCGCCCTCGACGACTTCGGCACGGGCCACTCGTCGCTCGCCTACCTCAAGCGCTTCCCGTTCACGCGCGTGAAGATCGACCGCACGTTCATCGCCGACATCACGCACAGCGCGGAGGACGCGGCGATCGCTTCGGCGATCATCGCGATCGCGCACCGCATGGGACTCAAGGTCGTCGCCGAAGGCGTCGAGACGCAGGGGCAGTTCAACTACCTGTCGATGCAGGGCTGCGATGAGATGCAAGGCTACTACTTCAGCCCCGCGGTGGCTGCCGAGATGTTCGAGGACTACCTGCGCGGAGGCCGCAGCATCCGTTTGGCGCCGCGTGCCGACGAGGAACGCCGCACCGTGCTCGTCGTCGACGACGAACCCGGCATCCGCACTGCGCTCACGCGCATGCTGCGCAGCGACGGCTATCGCGTGCTGACCGCGGCGAGCGGCGACGAAGGACTGCACGTGCTTTCGCTCAACGCGGTGCAGGTGATCATTTCCGACCAGCGCATGCCGGGCATGTCGGGCACCGAGTTCCTCGGCAAGGTGAAGGATCTCTATCCGGAGACGATGCGCATCATCCTGTCGGGCTACACCGAGATCGACGTCGTCACCGAATCGGTCAACCGCGGCGCGGTGTTCCGCTTCCTCACCAAGCCGTGGGACGACGACCTCCTGCGCGAGCAGGTGCGCGACGCGTTCCAGCGCTATCGGCCGCGCACGACGGCCGGCGACGGCGCACCGCCCTCGGCCTGACGCGCCGCTAGAACATCACCGTCGCGCGCACGACCGCCTCGCCGCCGACATCCACGCGCTCCGCGTGGGAAGCGCCTTCGCCGGCCGGCGGGGCAATGCCGGCGGCGAAGGCCATCGCGCGCGGCACGCGCGCGAATGTCACCGAAGGGGCGGCGCCGCCCGTGCATGCGACATGCACGGGACCTGAAGCACGGCCGCGCGAAGCGTCGGTCGCCACCTCGCGATCGATGCCGGAAACCGTGCAGGCATCGACGAGGGTCAGGCTCACCGACAACTGCTCGAATACCGCGCCGGCGCGTGCATCGCACCACCCCGCCGCCAGCAGCAACGCTGCGACGCTCAGGATTCCGCTGTTGCGCACGCCCTTCATGCAAACCCCGATCGACCGCGAACTTCGGGGATCGATGCTACGCCCGCGCGCGGCACGATCCAGTCCGGTCGCCTACGTATGCGTAACAATACCTATGCGACGAACGCGCGCGGCGCTTCAGGCCGGATCGTCGCTGCGCAGCACGATCGCGCCGTCGTCGTCCTGCTCGACGCGCGTGATGCGCGCGGAGGCCGCCTGCGCACGCAGCGCCTTTGGCGCGCGCGCGCGCGCGCTGCCCGGCCGCAGCAGCGCGACGACCGCAGCGGCGAGTTCCTCGTCGACCCACGGCTTGCCGATGAAGCGGGCGAGCTGCACTTCGTTGACCGCGGCGATGATCGCGTCGCGATCGGCATAGCCCGAGCAGATCATGCGCGGCACGGCCGGCTGCAGTTCCATCATCGCCGACAGGAACTCGACGCCGTCCATGCCGGGCATGCGGTAGTCGCTGACGACGAGGTCGAAGTCCTGTTCCTCGCTGCGCTCGAGCGCCTGCTCGGGCGAGGTGAACGCTTCCACCTTGAGCGCTTCGCCGTCGAGTTCGCCGACGTCGATCGAGGCGAGGCAGCGGCGCAGTGCGCTGAGGATGTTCGGTTCGTCGTCGACGAGCAGGATGCGGTACATCGTTGGCCTCCGGTGTGGTCAGCGCGGCTGCGCGATCGGCAGCTCGATGCGCAACAGCGTGCCCTGGCCGGGCGTGCTCGAGACCTCGATCGTGCCGTGATGCTTGGAGACGATGCCGTAGGAGATCGCGAGGCCGAGGCCGGTGCCGCTGCCGACCGGCTTGGTCGTGAAGAACGGATCGAACACCCGCGGCAGCACGTCGGGCGGGATGCCTTCGCCGTCGTCGCCGATGTCGACGCGCACGCGCTCGCCGGCGACCGAGGTCGTGACCGTGATGATGCCCTGGTCGCGGATCGCCTGGCCCGCGTTCATGAGCACGTTCATGAACACCTGGTTGAGTTCCGACGGCAGGCACTCGACCGGCGGCAGCTCGCCGAACGTCTTGACGATCTGCGCCTTGTACTTGAGTTCGTTCCAGATGATGTTGAGGGTGGAATCGAGGCCGCGGTGGATGTCCGCCTTGATCCAGTCCTCGGAACGTTCCTTGCGCGCGAAATCCTTGAGGTCGCGCACGATCTTGCAGACGCGGTCGATGCCCTCGCGCGATTCGCTGAGCAGCTGAGGCACGTCGCCGACGAGGAAATCGAGATCGAGCTTGCGCCGGATCGACTCCGCCTCCGTCGCACCGGCACCGCCGGCGAGCGCCGCTTCGTAGGACTGGATCGCCGAGAACAGCTGCGAGATGTAGCGCTGCAAGGTGCTCAGGTTCGAGTTGACGTAGCCGATCGGGTTGTTGATCTCGTGCGCGACGCCCGCGGCGAGCTGGCCGATCGAGGCGAGCTTCTCCGACTGCATCACCTGCTCCTGCGCCCCCTGCAGCTTGGCGTAGGCGACTTCGAGTTCGGCGTTGCGCGCGTGCAGTTCGGACTCGCGCATGCTGTCCTGCGTGATGTCGCGCACGGTCATGCCGAACAGGTCGGCGCCGACGCGCGACAGGTGGAGGAGCAGGATCTTGTGCTGGCCGCGGCCGACGCCGAGGATGACCTCGCCGCTCCAGCTGCCGTGCATGCTGCACAGGTGCAGCGCGCCGCTGTTCAGCAGCTCGGGGTGCCAGTCGCCGACGACCGCGAGCGGGCGATCGGCCTTGTCCGGCGCGCACAGGCGCGCGAGCACGCGCGCGGCCGGGTTGGCGTAGCGGACCTGCTGGTCGGCATCGAACAGCAGGGTCGCCGTCGGCACCGCATCGACGAGTGCGCGCAGGGTCGCTTCCATGGCGTCAGCGCGCGCCGCGTCCGCGGCCGGCGCGCTGCGCGCGGCCCTCGACGCCGCTTCGATCGGCGCGTGCAAAGCAATGGCAGTCGACATGGATCACGCCCTCGGTCCGTCGCCGCGCCGGATGCGCGCCCACGACACAGATCGCCATGCTACGGCCGCGCCTCTCTCGGCCGTAATGCGGGCGACTGCGTATACGTACGTTCACCTACCCCTCGCCGCCGTTCCGCCGAGGCCGCGGCGCACCGACGAGCAGGCGCATGCGGATGAGGTCGGCGAGGCTTTCGGCCGCGGTCTTCTCCATGATGCGGCCGCGGTGGATCTCGATCGTGCGGTGGCTGCCGCCGAGCGTGCGTGCGATCTCCTTGCTGGTCTTGCCGGCGACGATCCACTCGAGCACTTCGCATTCGCGCGGCGTCAGAGTGTCGAGGCGGCGCGCGAATTCGCGGCGCTGGCGCGCCTCGCCCCGCTGCACGGCCTGGCGCTCGATCGCGCCGCGCACGCGGCGCAACAGGTCGTCGTTGTCGAACGGCTTCTCGACGAAATCGGCGGCGCCCGCGCGCATCGCCGCGACCGCGACCGGGACTTCCGCCGCGCCCGTGAGGAAGATCACCGGGAGGTCCGCCGCGCGCGCGTGCAGGCGCGCCTGCACCTCGAGCCCCCCCATGCCCGGCATGCCGACGTCGAGGACGACGCAGCCGGCCACGTCGAGCTGCGGCCGCGCGAGGAACGCCTCGCCGGTCGCGTACACCTCGGCCGACAGCCCCGCCGAGGCGAACAGGCGGCGCAACGCGGTACCCATGTGTTCCTCGTCGTCGACCACGAACACGACCGGCGCGGCATCCGCCGCGCTCGCATCCGCTCGAATCCCGGGCTCGCGTTCAGGCATCACGGGGGCCTCGTCGTCGATGCGACAAATGCTACGCCGTTTACAACCGCAGATGGCAACGGTTGCCGAACGGCGTGCCTAACCGCCGCGCGCGGGCGTCTCGCAGCTGATCGCCTCGGCGCGCGCGGGCGCGTGCTCGATCGGGCGGATCTCGTAGGACAGGCCGTAGCGCAGGCACGGATTCCCGGCTGCGATCGCGGCCGCCTCGTCGAGGCTCGCGGCGATCACGAACCAGTAGCCGCCGATGACTTCCTTCGCCTCGCCGTACGGGCCGTCGACGACGCCGTGCCCGCGCGTGACCAGCCGCCGTGCCGGCGCGAGCCGCTGGCCGCGTTTCATCCTGCCCGCGGCGACGAGGCCGTCGAGCCAGAGGTAGAACGCATCGATCGCCCGCTGGATGTCTTCGGGTCGCGCGTCGGCGTCCCATTGGCCACGCGACAGCACGAGGTATTCGGAATCGTCGGTCATCGTCGGACGCGCCTGGCAACGAAGTCGGGATGGTACGCCGCCACGCCGCCCAGGCGAACCGGCGCGTTCATGCGACCGCGCACTTCCTCACCGTGTCGAGCGTGCGCGTCGTGATGTCCTTGCCGAACGCGCGCTCGAGCTGGGTCATGAACACCGGCCCTTTCTCGTTCGGCACGTACGCCGTGAACACTTCGGCGCCGACGCGCGCGAGGATGCGCGCACCGTCGCGCTCGATCGGCAACGCGACCGCGGGCGCGTCCTCGCGCAGGAACGTGACCACGCGCTTCGCCGCGGGCGGCACGCGGAACGACGCGAACGGATCGGCGTCGAGCAGCGCCTGCAGCGCGTCGACCGGTCGCACGATCGTGCCGAAGCTGCGGCCGAGGCCGGACTCCATCGCGCGCTCGGCCTTGCGTTCGAGCGCGGTCGCGCTCGCCGCGCGCGTCGTGAAGACGACGTTGCCACTCGACAGCAGCGTCTTCACGTCGTCGAAGCCGGCCGCCTCGAAGCAGCGCTTGAGGTCGGGCATCCTGCAGTTCTGCGGACTGACGCCGCGGAGGAAGGCGACGAAACGGGGCATGCGGGCACCATGGCGGCCAGGAGCGAACCGATGCTAGCGCGGATCGCCGCGCCGCCGCGTGCATGCGATTGCGCTCAACCGGCGCGCGCGTCGATCCGGCGGAACGTGAGGTTGATGCGCGGCGCCGCGACGCCTGCGCGACGCGGCAGTGCGTGCTGGTACAGGCGTTGCGTCGCGCCGGCCATGACGAGCAGGCTGCCGTGCGCGAGTTCGACCGACAGCGCCGCTTCGCGCGTGCGCCGCGAGCGCAGGCGGAACGTGCGCGGCGCGCCGAAGCTCGCCGAGGCGATCACCGGCTCGGCGCCGAGTTCGGATTCGTCGTCGCTGTGCCAGCCGACCGTGTCGCGGCCGTCGCGATAGAGGTTGGCGAGCACGCTGTTGAAGACGAGGCCGTGGCGCTCGCGCAGCATGTCGCGCAGGCGCGCGACCGTCGGCGTCCAGGCGAGCGGCGTGAACCGCGCGCCGGAGTAGACGTAGACCGCGTCGGCATCGCCGATCCAGCACGACAGGCGCGGCGCCGCCACTTCGCGACCGAAGATGTTCAGCACATGCGGCGCCCACGGAATCTCGTCGCGCAGCGCGACGTACAGCGCGTCGGCCTCCGCACGCGGCCATGCGCGCTCGGCGTAGCGGAGGTCCGCACCGGCCAGGTCGAGCGGACGCAGTCGAGAGGCGTCGGGAGACGATGCGCGATCGTCGTCGAACAGGTCGGACGCAGCCATGCGCGCATCATCGCACGCCCGGACGCAGCGCCGTGGCGCGCCGCCCTGCCCGCTCGCGGGCAAGGCGGCGCGATCGATCAGCGACGCCGGCGCGCAGCCGCCGAACCGACGACCAGCAGCAGCGCCGACATCAGCAGCAGCATCCAGCGCGAGTCGACCGGCACCTGGTTCGCCGCGACCGGCGCACCCGCGACGACCGTCGTCGCGGTGCTCGCGTTGTTGTTCGGCGTCGGATCCGGCACGGTCGAGGATGCGACCGAGGCGACGTTCGTGATGTTGCCGGTGAACGCCGGTTGCACCAGGTAGGTGACCGTCAGTGTCGTGCTCGCGCCGCTCGCGAGGGCGGGCAAGGTGCACGGGAAGCCGCCGCTGCACGGCGCGCTCGCCGACACGAACGCGAGCCCGGCCGGGGTCGGGTCGGTCAGCACTGCGTCGGCGACCGCATCCGGACCTTCGTTGCTCACGACGAGCGTGTAGGTCACCACGGTGCCCGCCGCGGCGCGCGCCGGACCGCTCTTGGCGATGCGCAGATCCGCCGACAGCGCCGGCGTGACGACCTGCGTGCTCGCGGTCGCGACATTGTCGGTGCCGTCCGGATCGGGCGTCGCGCTGACGACGCCGGCGAGGTTCACGATCGGATTCGCACCCGCGTACGACGTCGGCACGAGGTAGGTGCTCGTGATCGTCGCGCTCGCGCCGTTCGCCAGCGTGCCGAGTGCGCACGGATACGGCGTCGTGCACGCACCGCTGTTGCCGACGAAGACGAGGCCAGGCGGCGTCGCGTCCTGGACGACGACGTTCGCGGCGGCGTCGGGACCGGCGTTGCCGACGACGACCGTGTAGGCGATCGTGTCGCCCGGCATCGCGGTCGCCGGACCGTTCTTGGTGATCGCGAGGTTCGCGCTCGTCACGGCGACGACGAGCGGCGTGGTCACGCTGCTCGCGTTGTTGCCGAGATCGGGATCCGGCGTCGTGCTCGACACCGACGCGCTGTTGGTGACCGCACCCGTCGCCGTCGGCGACACGGCATAGGTGACCGTGACGATGGTGCCCGCCCCACTCGCGATCGAACCGAGGTTGCACGGGAAGCCGCTCGCGCACGGTGCGCTCGCGCTGACGAACGTGAGGTTCGCCGGCGTCGGATCGGCGAGCACCACGTTCACCGCAGTGTCGGGACCCGCATTCTGCACCTGCAGCGCGTACGTGACGTTCTCGCCGGGCGTCGCGGTCGCCGGGCCGGTCTTGGCCAGGATGAGGTCGGCCGACGTCGCGACCGGCACGACCGGCGTGGTCGCGCTGCTCGTGTTGTTGGCCGAATCCGGATCCGGCGTGGCGCTGCCCACCGTGGCCGTGTTGGTGACCGACCCGGTGACGCCCGCGCCGACCGTGTAGGTCACGCTGACGATCGTGCTCGCACCCGGCGCGAGGTCACCGAGCACGCACGGGAAGCCGCCCGCGCACGGGATGCTCGCGGAGACGAACGTGAGCCCGGCCGGCGTCGGGTCGGTGATCTGCGTCGCCGTCGCGACGTCCGGGCCGTTGTTGGTCACGCTCAGCGTGTACGTCACGCTGCCGCCCGCGACCGCATTCGCCGGACCCGACTTCACGATCGCGAGGTCGGCGCTCGCCGGGCTCACGTTGGTGACGACGGTCGAGCTGTTGTCGGCCGGGTTCGGATCGTTGACGCCGGCCGGCGGATCGATCGTCGCCGTGTTGCTCAGCGCGACCGGTCCGGTCGGCGCGACGCCGTCGATCGTCACGAGCACGCTGCCGCCGCTCGGCAGGTTGCCGATCGTGCCCGACACCGTATTGCCGCTCACGACCGGTTGCGTGCCGCACGCGGCGCCGCCGGCTTCGCCACCGCAGGCGGCGACGATGGCCGTGATGCCGGCGGGCACGACGTCGCTGTAGCTCGCGCCGTTCGCCGGACTCGGGCCGTTGTTGGTGATGAGCAGCGTGTAGGCGACCGTGCCGCCCGACGCGACCGCCGACGGACCGGTCTTGACGATCGAGAGGTCGGCGTTGCCGGGACCGACACCCGTGCTCGCCGAACTCTGGTTGTTCGCGGGGTTCGGGTCGGGCTCGGTCGCCGTTGCGCTCGCGGTGTTGACGATCGGATTCGCACCCGCGTAGTCGGCCGGCACGGTGTAGGTCGTCGTGATCGTCGCGCTCGCACCGCTCGCCAGCGAGGCGAGCGTGCACGGATACGTCGTCGTGCACGCGCCCGCGTTGGCGACGAACACGAGGCCGGCCGGCGTCGGATCGGCGACGACGACGTTGGTCGCGTCGCTCGGGCCGTCGTTGGTGACGACGATCGTGTAGGCGATGTCGTCACCCGGCGTGACCGTGGCCGGGCCCGTCTTCGCGACGACGAGATCCGCGAGCGGATTGCCGTTGAGCGACGCGCTCGCGCTGTTGTTCGCGCCGTTCGGGTCGGGCTGGTCGGACGCGCTCACGCTCGCCGTGTTGGTCATCGCGCCGGCCGCCGCGACATCGGCGACGATCGTCAGCGTCGCGCCCGAGCTGGAGCCCGCGGCGGTCAGCGTGCCGACGGTCCAGACACCCGCGAGGTTGTCGTACGTACCCTGCGACGGCGTCGCCGAGACGAACACGAGGCCGGCCGGCAGCGCGTCGGAGAGCGCGACGCCGGTCGCGTCGGACGGGCCGTTGTTGTGCACCGTGACCGTGAACGTGACGCTGTCGCCGACGTCCGGCGCCGCATCGTCGACCGTCTTGGTCACGCCGAGGTCGGCCTGCTGACCGTTGATCGTCGTGCCGGCCTGGTTGTTCGCGCCGACCGGATCGAACTGATCCTCGTGCGTGATCGTCGCGGTGTTGACGATCGAACCCGCTGCGTCGACGGTCGCGCTGATCGCGAGCGTCGCGCTCGCGCCGTTGGCGAGCGCACCCACGCTCCAGACGCCGCCCGCATACGTGCCCTGAGATGGCGTCGCCGAGACGAACGTCGTGCCGGCCGGCAGGTTGTCGGTGACTTCGACGCCGGTCGCGTCGTTCGGGCCGCCGTTGTTCGCGGTGATCGTGTAGGTGATCGTCGCACCGACGTTGGGCGTCGCGTCGTCGACCGTCTTCGCGACCGCGATGTCCGCGCTCGCTCCCGCATTCACCGACGCGCCTGCCGAGTTGTTGCTCGTGTTCGGATCGGGCTGGTCGGAAGCGCTCACCGCGACCGTGTTGGTCAGTGCGCCGGGCACGTCGATGCTCGCGACGATGAGCAGGGTCGCGCTGTCGCCGTTCGCGAGCGCGCCGATCGTCCACAGGCCGGTCGCCGGCACGTACGTGCCGACCGACGGCGTCGCCGAGACGAAGCCCAAACCGAACGGCAGGCTGTCGGTGACCGCGACGCCGCTCGCGTCGTTCGGACCGGAGTTGCTCGCGGTGATCGTGAACGTGACGGTCTGGCCGACGTTCGGCGCGGTGTTGTCGACCGTCTTGGTCAGCGCGATGTCGGCGGCCGCGCCGATCGACGTGGTCACGCTCGAGCTGTTGTTCGCGCCGTTCGGGTCGGGCACGCCCACCGGTCCCGTCACCGTCGCCGTGTTGGTGAACGACTGCGCGCCGAACGATGCGGTGCCGCTGATCGTGATCGTGACGGAGCCGCCGGCCGGCAGGGTCGGCACGCTGCCGGAGACGGTGTTGCCGGCGATCGTCGGTGCGGCGCAGGTCGCGCCACCGCTCGGCGAGCCGCAACTCGCGGTCACGCCGGTGATCGCGGCAGGCACCGCATCCGAGTACGTCGTGCCGTCGGCCGCGCTCGGGCCCGCGTTCGAGACCACGAGCGTGTAGCTGATCGGCGCACCCGAAGCGACCGTGGAAGGGCCGGTCTTCGCGATCGCGACATCGGCCGAGGCGTCGACCGTCGTCGACACGCTCGAGCTGTTGTTCACGGGCACCGGATCGGTGATACCCGCGGGCGGCTGCGCGCTCGCCGTGTTGCCGAGCGAACCCGGATCCGCCGGTGCGGTGCCGCCGATCGTGAAGGTCACGCTCGCGCCGCTCGGCAGGGTCGTGACCGTGCTCGTCACGCTGTTGCCCGCGACGTTGACGGTTCCGCAGACGGCACCGCCGGTCGGCGTACCGCAACTGGCGGTGACACCCGTGATGCCGGCCGGCACCGCGTCGCTGAAGGTCGTGCCGTTCGCGTCGCTCGGACCGTGGTTGGTGACGACGACGCTGTAGGCGATCGCCGCGCCGGCGGTCACGCTGGCCGGACCGGTCTTGTGCGCTTCGATGTCGGCACTGCCCGACAGCGTGTCGCTGTCGGTCGCGCTGTTGTTGCCCGGGGTCGGATCGGTCGTGCCCGCGGGCGCGCTGATCGTCGCCGTGTTCGTGAGCGTGCCGGTCGCACTCGCGCTGACCGTGCCGCTCAGCGTGAACGTCGCCGTGCCGCCGACCGGCAGGTTCACCGTCGCCGCGATGGGGCCGCTGCCGCTCGCCGGGCACGTGCCACCGCCCGCGCCGACGCAAGTCCAGGTCGCGCCCGTGATCGTCGCCGGGATCGTGTCGGCGACGGTCGCACCGGTGACCGCACTCGGGCCCGCGTTGCTCGCGACGATCGTGTAGGTGATCGGCGAGCCCGGCGTCGCGCTCGCGCTGCCGTCGGTCTTGCTGATCGCGAGATCGGCATTCGGGCTCAGCGTATCCGTGTCGGTCGCGCTGTTGTTGCCCGGCGTCGGATCGGTCGTGCCGGCGGGCACGGCGACCGTCGCGGTGTTGCTCAAGGTGCCGGTCGCGGTCGCGCTGAGCGTGCCGGTCACGGTGAAGGTCGCGTTGCCGCCGACCGGGATGTTCACCGTCGCGTTGATGTTGCCGCTGCCCGTCGCCGGACAGGTCGCACCGCCGGTGCCGGCGCAGGTCCAGGTCGCACCCGTGATGGTCGCCGGGATCGTGTCGGCGACGGTCGCACCCGTGGCGTTGCTCGGGCCTGCGTTGCTCGCGACGATCGTGTAGGTGACCGTGTTGCCCGGCGTCGCCGTCGCGCTGCCGTCGGTCTTGCTGACCATGAGGTCGGCTTGCGGATTCAGCGTGTCGGTGTCGGTCGCGCTGTTGTTGCCCGGGGTCGGATCGGTCGTGCCCGCCGGCGCCGCGATCGTCGCGGTGTTGGCCAGGCTGCCGGTCGCACTCGCGCTCACGGTGCCCGCGAGCGTGAACGTCGCCGTGCCGCCGACCGGGATGTTCACGGTCGCCGCGATGTTGCCGCTGCCCGACGCGGGGCCGCTCGCGCCGCCGGCGTACACGGCCGTCCAGGTCGCGCCCGTGATGGTCGCCGGCACCGTGTCGGCGACCGTAGCGCCCGTGGCGTTGCTCGGGCCTGCGTTGCTCGCGACGATCGTGTAGCTGATCGGCGAACCCGGCGTCGCGCTCGCGGCACCGTCGGTCTTGCTGATCGCGAGGTCGGCGTTCGGGTTCAGCGTGTCGGTATCGGTCGCGCTGTTGTCGCCCGGCGTCGGATCGGTCGTGCCCGCGGGCGGCGTCACCGTCGCCGTGTTGCTCAGCGAACCGGTCGCGCTCGCGCTGACCGTGCCGCTCACCGTGAACGTCGCCGTGCCGCCGACCGGGATGTTCACCGTCGCGTTGATGTTGCCGCTGCCGGACGCGGGGCCGCTCGCACCGCCGGCGTAGGCGGCGGTCCAGGTCGCGCCCGTGATGGTCGCCGGGATCGTGTCGGCGACGACCGCAGCGGTCGCCGTGCTCGGACCCGCATTGCTCGCGACGATCGTGTAGCTGATCGGCGAACCCGGCGTCGCGCTCGCGCTGCCGTCGGTCTTGCTGATCGCGAGGTTCGCGCTCGGCGTCAGCGTGTCGCTGTCGGTCGCGCTGTCGTTGCCCGGGGTCGGATCGATCGTGCCTGCCGGCGGCGCAATCGTCGCCGTGTTCGCGAGCGTGCCCGTCGCGCTCGCGCTGACCGTGCCGCTCACCGTGAACGTCGCCGTGCCGCCGACCGGGAGGTTGACCGTCGCATTGATGTTGCCGCTGCCACCCGCGGGACAGGTGCCGCCGCCCGCGCCGATGCAGGTCCAGGTCGCGCCCGTGATGCTCGCGGGAATCGCATCGGCGACGATCGCGCCGGTCACGTTGCTCGGGCCGCTGTTGCCGGCGACGATCGTGTAGGTGATCGACGCACCCGGGGTCGCGTTCGCGCTGCCGTCGGTCTTGCTGATCGACAGGTCGCCTTGCGGCGTCAGCGTGTCGGTATCGGTCGCGCTGTTGTCGCCCGGCGTCGGATCGGTCGTGCCCGCGGGCGGCGCCACCGTCGCCGTGTTGCTCAGCGAACCGGCCGCGCTCGCGCTGACCGTGCCGCTCACCGTGAACGTCGCCGTGCCGCCGACCGGGATGTTCACCGTCGCGTTGATGTTGCCGCTGCCGGACGCGGGGCCGCTCGCACCGCCGGCGTAAGCGGCGGTCCAGGTCGCGCCCGTGATGGTCGCCGGGATCGTGTCGGCGACGACCGCAGCGGTCGCCGTGCTCGGACCCGCATTGCTCGCGACGATCGTGTAGCTGATCGGCGAACCCGGCGTCGCGCTCGCGCTGCCGTCGGTCTTGCTGATCGCGAGGTTCGCGCTCGGTGTCAGCGTGTCGCTGTCGGTCGCGCTGTTGTCGCCCGGGGTCGGATCGGTCGTGCCCGCCGGCGGCGCAATCGTCGCCGTGTTCGCGAGCGTGCCGGTCGCGCTCGCGCTGACCGTGCCGCTCACCGTGAAGGTCACGCTGCCGCCGACCGGGACGTTCACGGTCGCGTTGATGTTGCCGCTGCCGCTCGCCGGGCACGTCGCGCCGCCCGCGCCGACGCAGGCCCAGGTCGCGCCGGCGATGCTCGCCGGGATCGTGTCGGCAACGGTCGCACCGACCGCATTGCTCGGTCCCGCGTTGGTCGCGACGATCGTGTAGGTGATCGGCGAGCCCGGCGTCGCGCTCGCCGCGCCGTCGGTCTTGCTGATCGCGAGGTTCGCGCTCGCTGCCAGCGTGTCGCTGTCGGTCGCGCTGTTGTTGCTTCCGTTCGGATCGGTCGTGCCGGCCGGTGCCGCCACCGACGCGGTGTTGGCGAGCGTGCCGGTCGCGGCCGCGCTGACCGTACCGGTCACCGTGAATGTCACGCTCGCGCCCGACGGGATCGTCACGCTCGCGTTGATGTTGCCGCTGCCGCTCGCCGGGCAGGTCGCGCCGCCGGCGCCGACGCAGGTCCAGGTTGCGCCGAGGATCGCCGCGGGAACCGCGTCCGTGACGGTCGCGTTGGTCGCCGTGCTCGGGCCCGCGTTGCTCGCGACGATCGTATAGCTGATCGGAGAACCCGGCGTCGCGCTGGTGGCGCCGTCGGTCTTGCTGATCGCGAGGTCCGCCTGCGGCGTGAGGCTGTCGCTGTCGGTCGAGGTGTCGTCGTTCGGATCGGGATCGGTCGTGCCGACCGGCGGCACGATCGTCGCCGTGTTGGCGAGCGTACCCGTCGCGGTCGGCGCGATCGTGCCGATCACCGTGAACGTGACGCTGTCGCCGGCCGGGAGGTCGACCGTCGTGTTGATGCTGCCGCTGCCGCTCGGGCTCGTGCACGCAGCGGCGCCGGTCGCGACGCAGGTCCAGCTTGCGCCCGTGATGCTCGCAGGGATCGCGTCGGTGACGGTCACGCCGTTCGCGTCGCTCGGGCCCGCATTGCTCGCGACGATCGTGTAGGTGATCGGCGAGCCCGGCGTCGCCGTGCCGCTGCCGTCGGTCTTGCTGATCGCGAGGTTGGCGCTCGCATTCAGCGTGTCGCTGTCGGTCGCGCTGTTGTTGCCGTTGTCGGGATCGCTGGTGCCTGCGGGCGGCGCGACCGTCGCGGTATTCGCGAGCGTGCCGCTCGCGTTCGCGGCGATCGTGCCGGTCACGGTGAAGGTGACGCTGCCGCCCGCCGGGATGTCGGCGAGCGTGTTGATGTCGCCGACGCCGCTCGCGAACGCACACGACGCGCCGCCGGCGCCGACGCAGGTCCAGCTCGCGCCGCTGATCTGGGCCGGCAACGTGTCGATGATCGTCGCGCCATTGGCCGGGCTCGGGCCTGCGTTGCTCGCGACGATCGTGTACGTGACCGGCGCGCCGGGCGTCGCGCTCGCGCTGCCGTCGGTCTTCGTGATCGACAGGTCCGCGCTCGCGATCGGCGTGACGACGACGCTCGCGCTGTTGTTGGCGGGGTTCGGATCGGTCTGGTCGATCGCGGTGAGGCTCGCCGTGTTGGTGAAGCCGCTGTCGGTGTCGACGTCGGCGACGACGGTCAGCGTCGCGGTCGCACCCGCACCGCTCGCGGCGAGGCCGCCGATCGTCCATGTGCCGGTGAGGTTGTCGTAGGTGCCCACGCTCGGCGTCGCCGAGACGAACGAGAGGCCCGCGGGCAGCAGGTCGCTGATCACGACGCCGGTCGCCGCGCTCGGTCCGTTGTTGGTCGCCGTGATCGTGAAGGTGACCGTGTCGCCGCGCACCGGGTTCGCGTTGTCGACGCCCTTGAGCACCTGGATATCGGCCGACTGGCCGTTGAGGGTCACGCCGCCGGTGTTGTTCGTCGTGTTCGGATCGTGCTCGTCCGCATCGACCGTCGCGGTGTTCGTGATGTCGCCCGGCAGGGTCACGGTCGCGACGATCTGCAACGTGACGGTGTCGCCTGCAGCGACGCTGCCGATCGTCCAGAGGCCGACGCCGTCGTCGTAGACGCCCTGCGACGGCGTCGCCGAGACGAACACGAGGCCGGCCGGCAACAGGTCGTCGACGCTGACGTTGGTCGCGTCGTTCGGGCCCGCGTTCACCACCGTGATCGTGTAAGTCACGTTGGTGCCGAGGTTCGGCGTCGCGGTGTTGACCGTCTTGCTCACCTGCAGGTCGGCCGACGGCTGCGCGTTGAGCGAGGCCGAACCCGCGTTGTTGCCCGCGTTCGGATCGAACTGGTCACCCGCGCTCTTCGTCGCGGTGTTGGTGATCGCGCCCGGCGTGAGCACCGTCGCGACGATGTCGAGCGTCACGCTCGCGCCGTTGCCGATCGCACCGATCGCCCACACGCCGGTGTTGTTGTCGTAGGTGCCCTGCGACGGCGTCGCCGAGACGAATGCGAGACCACTGGGCAGCGCGTCGTTGACCGCCACGCCGGTCGCCGCGTTCGGACCGTTGTTGGTCGCGGTGACCGTGAACGTGACCGCGTCGCCGACGTTCGGCGTCGGGTTGTCCACGCTCTTGCCGATCGCGATGTCCGCGCTCGGGTTCACCGGCACCGTCGTCGTGCCCGTGCAGCGCGACTGCGCCGGGCAGGTCGGGTCGCCGCCGCCGCTCGCGGTCGCGCTGTTGTTGCCGTTCGCCGCGCCGGCGCCGACGTTGACGTCGAGCGTGAGCGTCGCGCTGCCACCGGCGGCGATCGTGCCGGTGTAGGTGCAACTCAGCGTGCCCGTCCCGCTGCAGCTCCAGTTGGTGCCGCTCGCGCTCGCGAGCGTGATGCCTGCGGGTAGCGTATCGGCGATCGTGATGTTGCCCGCGGTCGGGCCGGCGCCGCCGTTCGACACGGTGATCGTGTAGCTCGCCGGCTGGCCGACGATGAACGGCGTCGGCGTCGCCGCCTTCGTCACGGTGAGCTGCGGCTGCAGCAGGTTCGTCGTCGCCGAACCGGTGTTGTTGCCGGTCGATGGATCGGTCGTGCCGGCGGGCGGATTCGCGGTCGCGCTGTTGGTGACCGACGCGCCGCTGGTCGGTGCCGTGCCGGCGATCGTGAAGGTGACGCTGGCACCGCTCGGCAAGGTCGTGATCGTGCTCGTCACGGTGTTGCCCGCGAGGTTGACCGCGCCGCACGCCGCGCCACCGGTCGGCGTATTGCAGTTCGCGCTGACGCCCGTGATGCTCGCTGGCACCACGTCGCTGAACGTCGTGCCGTTCGCGTCGCTCGGACCGAGGTTCGTCACGACGACCGAGTAGTTGAGCGCACCGCCGTAACCGACCGCAGCCGGGCCGGTCTTGACCGTGCGGATGTCGGCGCTCGCGTTCAACGTGTCGCTGTCGGTCGCGCTGTTGTTGGCCGGCGTCGGATCGGTCACGCCCGCGGGCGCCGCGATCGTCGCGGTGTTGGCGAGCGTGCCCGTCGCGCTCGCGCTGATCGTGCCCGTCACCGTGAACGTCGCCGTGCCGCCGCTCGGCAGGGTCACGCTCGCGCTGATGTTGCCGCTGCCGCTCGCGGGGCCGCTCGCGCCGCCGGCGTAGGCGACGGTCCAGGTCGCGCCGGTGATGCTCGCCGGAATCGTGTCGGTCACGGTCGCGCCGGTCGCCGTGCTCGGACCCGCATTGCTCGCGACGATCGTGTAGGTGATCGCATTGCCCGGCGTCGCGCTCGTCGCGCCGTCCGTCTTCGTGATCGCGAGGTTCGCGCTCGGGTTCAGCGTGTCGGTGTCGGTCGCGCTGTTGTTGCCCGGCGTCGGATCGGTCACGCCCGCAGGCGCGGCGATCGTCGCCGTGTTGGCGAGGCTGCCGGTCGCGGTCGGGCTGATCGTGCCGGTGACCGTGAACGTCGCGGTGCCGCCGCTCGGCAGCGTCACGCTCGCGGCGATGTTGCCGCTGCCGCTCGCCGGGCCGCTCGCGCCGCCCGCGTAGGCGGCCGTCCAGGTCGCACCCGTGATGTTCGCGGGAATCGTGTCGGACACCGTCGCGCCGGTCGCCGTGCTCGGGCCTGCGTTGCTCGCGACGATCGTGTAGCTGATCGTATTGCCGGGTGTCGCATTCGCGGCGCCGTCGGTCTTGGTGATCGCGAGATCCGCGGACGGATTGAGGGTGTCGGAGTCGGTCGCGCTGTTGTTGCCCGGGGTCGGATCGGTCGTGCCCGCGGGTGCCGCGATCGTCGCGGTGTTGGCGAGCGTGCCGGTCGCGGTCGCACTGATCGTGCCCGTGACCGTGAACGTCGCCGTGCCGCCGACCGGCAGGTTCACGCTCGCATTGATGTTGCCGCTGCCCGAAGCCGGGCCGCTCGCGCCGCCCGCGTAGACGGCCGTCCATGCCGCGCCGGTGATCGATGCGGGAATCGTGTCGGTCACGGTGGCGCCGGTCGCCGTGCTCGGGCCCGCGTTGCTCGCGACGATCGTGTAGCTGATCGGCGAACCCGGCGTCGCGCTCGTCGCGCCGTCGGTCTTGGTGATGCCGAGGTTCGCTTGCGGATTGGCCGTGTCGAGGTCGGTGGCGCTGTTGTTGCCTGGCGTCGGATCGGTCGTGCCTGCGGGCACGGCGATCGTCGCGGTGTTCGACAGCGAGCCGGTGGTGCCCGCGCCGACCGTGCCGGTCACGGTGAACGTCGCGGTGCCGCCGACCGGCAGGTTCACGCTCGCGTTGATGTTGCCGCTGCCGCTCGCCGGGCCGCTCGCGCCGCCGGCGTAGGCGACGGTCCACGTCGCGCCGGTGATGCTCGCCGGGATCGTGTCGCTGACGGTCGCGCCGTTCGCGATGCTCGGGCCCGCGTTGCCGGCGACGATCGTGTAGGTGATCGACGCGCCGGGCGTGTAGGTCGTGCTGCCGTCGGTCTTGGAGACCGACAGGTTCGCGCTCGGGTTCAGTGTGTCGCTGTCGGTCGCGCTGTTGTTGCCCGGCGTCGGATCCGTCACGCCGGCGGGTACGGTGACCGTCGCCGTGTTGCTCAACGTGCCGGTCGCGCTCGCGCTGATCGTACCCGTCACGGTGAACGTCGCGGTACCGCCCGACGGCAGGTTCACGCTCGCATTGATGTTGCCGCTGCCCGAGGCGGGGCCGCTCGCGCCGCCGGCGTAGGCGACGGTCCAGGTCGCGCCCGTGATGTTGCCGGGAATCGTGTCGGCCACCGTCGCGCCGGTCGCCGTGCTCGGGCCCGCGTTGCTGGCGACGATGGTGTAGGTGATCGGCGCGCCGGGCGTCGCATTCGTGGCGCCGTCGGTCTTGGTGATGCCGAGGTTCGCCTGTGCCGACAGCGTGTCCGTGTCGGTCGCGCTGTTGTTGCCGGTGTTCGGATCGGTGATGCCCACGGGCGCGGCGATCGCGGCCGTGTTCGCGAGCGTGCCGGTCGCGGCCGGGTCGACCGTACCGGTGACCGTGAACGTCGCCGTGCCGCCGGTCGGCAGGTTCACGCTCGCATTGATGTTGCCGCTGCCCGACGCGGGGCCGCTCGCGCCACCCGCGTAGGCGGCGGTCCACGTGGCACCGAGGATCGCGGCCGGGATCGTGTCGCTCACGATCGCGCCGGTCGCGGTCGCCGTGCCCGCGTTGGACGCGACGATCGTGTAGCTGATCGGACCGCCCAGCGTCGCGGTCGCGCTGCCGTCGGTCTTGGTGATCGAAAGATCGGCGACCGGGATCGGCGTGCTGACTTCGTTGGTGGTCACCGAGCCCGGCAGCGTCGAACTGCACGCGGTGTAGTTGTAGGTCCAGTTGGCGGAGTTGGTGATTTCGTGGCTCGCCGGCAACGAATCGACGTGCACCTGGAACGTGACGACCTTCTGCGCGCCGTTCGCGATCGAGCCCATCGCGACACCGACCGGCGAGAGCACGCCGGCCTGCGTGACGCCGTCGATCTTGAAGCTGCCCGCGACGAAGCTCGTGTTCGCCGGCACCGGATCGTTGAACACGATGTTGTTCGCGGTCGAACCACCGTTGTTGTTGAGCGTGACGGTGTAGGTGATCGTGTCGCCGACGTAAGTCGAGGTGCGGTCGACCTGCTTCACCGTGACCGGGAACGACGGCGCGAACACGTCGATCTGCAGGCCGAGGCCGGCGACCGTGTACTGGTCGCCCGTGGTCGTGCCCTGCGCGTACGCAATGGTCTGGTTGTTGACGAGCTGCGCCGAGCCGTCGACATTGGTAATGTCCCAGCCTTGGCGGCCGCCGCTGATGTTGGTTCCCGCCGCCGCGTTGTGGTTGCGCGTGCCGAAGGTGCCGGTCGTGACCAGCGCCCCGGTGTCGCCGTTGATCTGCGACGCAAAGAAGTTGCCGATCGGGTTGTTGGTACCCGACAGGCGATTGGCGTTGGTGAGCGTCGCGCTCGTGCCGAACAGGAACGTGTCGCCCGTGCGGCTCGCATCGCCTTCGATCGCGGTCACCAGCACGCGGCCGTTGAGCGCGCCGGACGACGGCGTGCAGAACCCGCTCACGCTCGCCGCCCCCGCACCGCCGATCTCCGCGCCGACGAAGATCGTCATGTTGCGCACGGCGAGCGTCGAGTTGCTGTAGACGACCGCGAGCGTCCAGCCGGCCGCATTGTCGGTGTCGGTGTTGCCGCGCGTCGCCGGCACGCCGGAGACCGTGTAGGTGCCGGTCCCGGCGGCGACCACCAGGTCGGTCACGTCGGCCGCACGGATGTAGCGACCCCCGCCGACCTGCGATGCCGCCGCATTGGGACCGACCGTCGTCGTCGTGCCGCCCGGCATCGCGAAGGTCACCGGCGTATCGATCGACGCCGTGACGTCGTCGGCACCACCGACTTCCGAGCCACCCCAGATCAACTCGGCGTGGATGATCGTGCTGCCCGCAGGAATTGTCAGAATCGCACTGGAACCGTCCAGGTGCCAGTCAGCGGTCGTCCCGGCCGGGTAGGTGCCGACCTGGAGCGCGGTATTGGTCGTACTCAGGGCGCCGATCGAGTCGGCCGTGCCGGGTGCCGTGAGGCCGCCGTTGCCGGCCGCGCGGCTCAGACCGAGCGAATTGCCGACGAACGTGATCGCGCCGCGCGTCGTGGTCGAATAGCGCTGCACATAGGCCGCATTCGCCGAAGACGTGATGCCGACCAGCAGCGCCGCGAGGCCGCCCATACCGATGCGTCGAAGGGATTTACTCAGTGATATCGAGTGCCGAAGCGGCTTTTGAAGCTGTGCTGTAGCCCCGGACAACGAAAACCGTTCCCGCGCCGCGACGCGGCCGCTCGAAATCAGCATCTTGGATCCCCTTCAGTCGGCCGACGACACTCGACGCCCGGACCGGAATACGCCTCGACGGCGGACCGGAACATCGACTGGCTCACATTTTTCGCGAGTCTACAGGCCTAAGGCAAAGATCAGGCCAGCTGAGATTGTGACCAATGGAAAAAGATCGTAAGGATGCGGGAATACCCGCGCCGGCGCTCCGCCTCCAGGCGGAGGCCCGCCTCGATCGACGGATCTCAGGGTGCGACGGGATAGGCCGGGGCGCTGTCGAGCGTGGCAGCGCAGATCGCCGCGAGTTCGAGCAGGCGCAGGTCCGCGCCGGGTCGCCCGACGAGCTGCAGGCCGACCGGCATGCCGTCGGGCAAGGTGCCCATGGGCAGGCTCACCGCGGGACAACCGGCGAGGCTCGCGAACGCGGTGAGGTCGGCGTCGTTGGCGCGCTCGCCGTCCGCCAGCGGATACGGGCCGTGCGACACGGTCGGCAGCACGAGCACGTCGATGTCCTCGAACACGCGCCGCGCCTTCAGCACGGTCGCGTCGAGCGCACGGTCGGCCGCGGCGTAGTCGACCGCCGACTTGCGCCGCGCGTAGTCGAGCATCCCGTGCAACCGCGGCGACAGCGGATGCGACGCGTCGGCGAGATCGTCGGCGAATTCGACGCCGAGCTCGCTCTCCATCACGAGCAGCGCCGCGCGGCGCGTGCGGCCGAGGTCGTGGTCGTTGAAATCGATGTCGATGCGGCGACCGAACGCGTCGCCGATGCGCGCGACCGCGGCATCGAACACCGCGTGCACCTCGGTCGACACACCGAGCGCGCCGAGGTCGCGCGCGAACGCACTGCGCAGGTTGCCCGGCTCCCAGTCCGGCGTCGCGAGCGGCACGCGCCGGCGGCGCGAGCGCGGGTCGGCCGGGTCGTGCGCGCCGAGCACCTGCACGACGACCGCGAGATCCTCGATCGCGCGCGCGAGGATGCCGATGCAGTCGAGGCGCCGCGCGCCGCGCACCATCCCGCGCGTGGAGATCTCCGCGTGCGTCGGCTTGAGCGCGAACACGCCGCAGTGGCTCGCCGGGATGCGCACCGAGCCGAGCGTGTCGCTGCCGATCGCGAAACTGCACAGGCCGGCCGCGACCGCGGCGGCCGAACCGCCCGACGATCCGCCCGCGGTGTAGCCCGCGCGTCGCGGGTTCTGCACGGCGCCGAAATGCGGGTTCGCCGAGAACGTGCCGAGCGCGCCTTCGTCGAGGTTGGTCTTGCCGAGGATGACCGCGCCGGCGGCGCGCAGGCGCGCGACCACGCTCGCGTCGGCGGGCGCGACGTGCGCGCGGCGCGTCGGCAGGCCGGCGGTGGTCGGCAGGCCGGACACGTCGATGTTGTCCTTGATCGCGACCGCGAGGCCGTCGAGGCGACCGATCATGCCACCGCTGCGGCGGCGCGCGTCGCTCGCCGCGGCCTGCTCCTCCATGCGCGGATCGAGCGCGAGGTACGCGTTCAGGCGCGGGTTCTCGCGCGCGATCGCGGCGGCGTAGGCGTGCGTGAGATGCGTGGCGTCGATGCGCCCGCTGGCGAACCAGTGCAGTTGCTGGAACGCGGCGGCGCCACGCAGGTTCGAGTCGGTGAGCGCGTCCATCATCGGCATCTTCCATGGTCGGAAGCCGATTATGCCCGCGCCCCGCAGGCCGCGCGCAACACGCGTTTGCCGCCCTCGTGCCGAACCCCGACAATAGCGCGCCCATCCAGCCAGCGCTTCGGAGCCCGCCAATGAGCGAACGCGACATCATGGAGTACGACGTCGTCACCGTCGGCGCCGGCCCGGCCGGACTCGCCTTCGCGATCCGGCTCAAGCAGCTCAAGCCCGACATCCGCGTCTGCGTGATCGAGAAGGCGTCTACGGTCGGCGCGCAGATCCTCTCCGGCGCGGTGATCGAGCCCGAACCGCTCAACGAACTGCTGCCCGAATGGGGCAAGAACCCGCCGCCGATCTGCGTGCCGGTCGAGAAGGACGAGTTCTGGTTCCTGCACGACGCGGTGCGCGCGACGAAGTCGCCGATGACGCCGCCGCAGATGCACAACCACGGCAATTTCATCGTCTCGCTCGGCGCACTCTGCGCATGGCTCGCGCCGCAGGCCGAAGCGCTCGGCGTCGAGATCTACCCGGGTTTCGCCGCGGCCGAGGCTTTGTTCGACGAGCACGGTGCGGTGTGCGGCGTGCGCGTCGGCGACATGGGCGTCGCGCGCGACGGCAGCCACAAGCCCGGCTACACGCAAGGCATCGACATCCGCGCGCCGCTGACCGTGCTCGCCGAAGGCTGCCGAGGTTCGATCAGCAAGCAGCTCATCGCGAAGTACGCGCTCGACAAGGACAGCGACCCGCAGACCTACGGCATCGGCATCAAGGAACTGTGGCAGTTGCCGCCGGGCCGCGCCGAAGCCGGCAAGGTCATGCACACGCTCGGCTGGCCGCTGAACACCGCGACCTACGGCGGCAGCTTCATCTACCACCTCGACAAGGATCGCGTCGCGATCGGTTTCGTCACCGGCCTCGACTACGCCGACCCGCTGTTCCGGCCGTGGGAGGCGTTCCAGCAGCTGAAGAACCATGCGTTGGTCAAGCCGCTGCTCGACGGCGGCACGATCGTGTCGGCCGGCGCGCGCGCGCTGATCGAAGGCGGCTGGCAGTCGCTGCCGAAGGTCGAGATGCCGGGGGCATTGCTCGTCGGCGACGCGGCCGGGCTCATGAACGTGCCGAAGATCAAGGGCACGCACCAGGCGCTGCGCTCGGGCATGCTCGCGGCGGATCACGTCGCGGCGACGAACGCGAGCGCGGGCTGGGACGCGAAGCTGCGCGCGTCGAAGGTCGGCACGGAACTGAAGAAGGTGCGCAACATCCGCCCCGGCTTCAACAAGGGCCTCTGGTTCGGCCTCGCCAACGCGGGTTGGGAAACGGTGACGCAGGGCCTGTCGCCGTGGACGCTGAAGAACCACGCCGACTGGAGTTCGCTCGACACGATCGATGCCGCGACCGCGGCGACGCAGCCGGGAGCGAACGCGCCTTCGCCGGCGCAACCGGACTACGTCGAGCGCACGCTCGCGCCGCGCGACCGCCTCGCCGGCGTCTACTTCGCCGCGACCGAGCACGACGAGGACCAGCCGGTCCACCTCAAGGTCGCCGACACGAACATCTGCATCACCAAGTGCGTCGAGGAATACGGCAATCCCTGCCAGCGTTTCTGCCCCGCCGGCGTCTACGAGATCGTCGCCGACGGCGCCGGCAAGCGCCTGCAGATCAACGCGGCGAACTGCGTGCACTGCAAGACCTGCGACATCAAGGACCCGTACGAGATCATCACCTGGACCACGCCGGAAGGCGGCAGCGGTCCGAACTACCAGAACCTGTGACCGCTGCGATCAGCGCGAAGGATTTTTTCCGTTCGCCCTGAGCGCAGGCCGAAGGCCGGAGTCGAAGGGCCTCCACGCCGACGAAGCGCCAATCTCGTCGTCATCATATGGCCCCGGACGACCACATCGGACTGTGCGAAGGAGCGCCATGGTCTTCACCGTGTACATCCTCGAATGCGCCGACCACAGCCTGTATGTCGGCCATACCGACAATTTCGACCTGCGGATGCAACAGCACGACGCGGGCACGGACGGCTCCTATACGGCAACGCGCCGCCCCTTGAACATCCTTCATGCCGAGCCGTTCGAGACCCGCTACGAAGCCATTGCCGCCGAGCGAAAACTCAAAGGCTGGAGCCGAGCGAAGAAGCTCGCCTATGTCCGCGGCGACTGGGATGCCCTTCGTCACCTGGCGAAGGGACCGCGCAGGCGCTTCGACTCCGCCCGCTGACGCGGGCTGCGCTCAGCGCGAACGGATTGGCGGGCGGAACCCGGGGCACCCTCCAATTGCCATTACCTCGTCCGGACGACTTCTTCGCTCGCGTCCGTGCACAACTCCGCCCCCTGAGCGCGCTCCAATCCCATGGGCTGCTTTGACCCCGGCCACTGACGCAGGCTGCGTTCGACACGAGCAGCATCATTCTCCCGGCTCGGCCTTGCATTCGCCTGGTCCTTGCACGATGCCGGCCACCTCGTCGGCATCCTTCTGGCCCTCTCGCCGCAACGAACCCCCTGAGCCCACTCGAGGGCTGCACGCGTGACGGGTTCGAGCGCCGGATTCCGTCATGCTGACGCGAGGCGCCGCCGCGCCAGGAGGAGGACATGATCCAGCAGCGACACCTGATCCACGCGCTCGCGGTCGCACTCGCGAGCGGCGGCGCCTGCGCCGCCACCTTCGCACCCGACACGACCGACGACACCGTCGACGCGATGCCCGGCGACGGCTTCTGCGCCGACGCGGGCGGCCATTGCAGCCTGCGCGCGGCGATACAGGAGAGCAACGCGCTCGCCGGCGAGGATACGATCGTGCTCGAC
The DNA here is from genome assembly GCF_014138265.1 of Dokdonella fugitiva. GTDB lineage: Bacteria > Pseudomonadota > Gammaproteobacteria > Xanthomonadales > Rhodanobacteraceae > Dokdonella_A > Dokdonella_A fugitiva_A. The sequence goes on along the minus strand of NZ_JACGXL010000008.1, from coordinate 171,998 downwards.
GCGAGCACCTACGCGCTCACGCGCGCGGGCAGCGACGAGGATGCGGCGGCGAGCGGCGACCTCGACGTCGACGACGATCTCGTGCTGCAAGGCGCAGGCGCCGAAGCGTCGATCATCGACGGCGGCGCGCTCGATCGCGTGCTCGACGTCCGCCCCGCCGCGAGCGCCCGCCACGTGCGCGTCGAAGGACTCACCCTGCGCAACGGCGCGCTTGGCCCAGGCTCGCAGCCGCCGGCGACGAAGCACGGCGCCGGATTGCGCGTCGGCACCGGCGCGAACGTCGAGCTCGCGCACGTCGACGTGCGCGACAACCACCTCACGGCGTTCTTCGGCGCCGCCGGCATCGACAACACGGGCTGCCTCGTCGGCCATCACGTGCGCGTCATCGGCAATACCGATCCCGCGCCGATCGGTTCGGGCTCGGCGTTCGCGGGCGGCATCGCGACCGACGGTGCCGACAGCTGCCTCGTGCTCGAGGACAGCGAGATCAGCGACAACCGCGCCGACTACGGCGGCGCGCTCACCGTCGACGGCTTCGCACCGGTGACCCTGCGCCGCACGCTCGTCGCGAACAACGCTGCGCGCTTCTCCGGCGCGCTGCACCTCAACCAGGGCGACGTGGTGCGGCTCGAGAACGTCACGATCAGCGGCAACGCGGGCGATCCGGGCGCGATCCTCAACGACGGCGGCACGCGCCTCGTGATCGTCGACTCGACGATCACCGGCAACCACGCATCCGGCTCGATCGCCAACGTCGGCGGCATCCACGACGTGCACGGCGGCTTCGGCCTGACCGAGCTCACGAACACGATCCTGTCCGGCAACGGCCCCGGCTGGATCGCCGACGACTGCGCGAGCGCGCGTTCGATCGGCGGCGGCAACATCATCGGCGACAGCACGCGCTGTCATTTCGACGCGCAGCCGGACGATCAGCTCGACGTCGATCCCGGCCTCGGCGCGCTCGCCGACAACGGCGGATTCACGCGCACCCACCGGCCCGGCGCGAACGCGATCGACCACGGCGCGGCCGCGTGCAGCGCGAGCGACCAGCGCGGCGTCGCGCGTCCACAGGATGGCGACGGCGACGGCGGTGCCGCCTGCGACGCGGGTGCGGTCGAAATCGGCGATGCCGACGCGATCTTCGCGAACGGCTTCGACGGCGCGGCGACGTCGCCAGCGTCGCCGCGTGGGTTCACTGCCGCGTCCGCGGCGCGCAACGGCGCCGCGGACCGCGTGGCTCAGGGCACGTAGTCGATCGTCACCGTGACCGGTTCGACCACGGGATCGATGCCGGTCGTGGCCGGTACGTTGAGCGGCGCCGAATAGACGGTGCCGATGATCTGCGTCGTGTACGACGCGCAGGTGTTCGCCGTGTTCGAGCGGCTTCCTGGCGTGGGGTCGGTCAATACCGTCGCACCCGTGCGCGGCACGTAGTAGAGCTTGTTCAACTGCCCGAGCGAAACCACGCCGCCCGGACTGACCGTGCTGTTGACGACAAGGGCCGGGCCGCTGCAATCGGTACTCGCGTAGGTGGCGGTGCCCGATCCGCCGATCGTGCCGCCGGCGTCGATCTGCACGATGTAGCCCTGCGGCGAGATCAGCGCGACCGCGCCGCTGTAGCCGGCGAGGTTGACCGGATACAACGGCCGTGCGAGCCCGGTGCTCAATGTGCCGTTGATGCGGACCGCGTACTTGCCGCTGCCCGCCGGTCCGGTCGGTCCCGCGGGACCCGCGGGACCCGTCGCGCCGGGTGCCCCGGTGGCACCCGTCGCACCCGTGGAACCTGTCGCGCCCGCATTGCCCGTTGCGCCTTGCGGACCGGTCGCGCCCTGCGCGCCGGTCGGACCCGCGACGCCCTGCGCGCCCGGCGGACCGACGATGCCTTGCACGCCCTGCGGACCGGTCGGTCCCGCGGGACCCGCGATGCCTTGCGCACCGGTCGCACCGGTCGCGCCCTGCGGACCCGTCGCACCGATGTCACCCGTCGCGCCTTGCGCTCCCGTCGCACCCACCGGTCCCGGCGGGCCCGGAATGCCGATCGGGCCAATCGGTCCCGTGCTGCCGGTCGCACCGACCGGGCCTTCCGGACCGGTCGCACCTTGCGCACCGGTCGCACCTTGCGCGCCGGTCGGTCCGGCGTTGCCGGTCGCGCCTTGCGGACCCGTCGCGCCGATCGGCCCTGCCGCACCCGTCGCACCCGTCGCGCCTTGCGCACCGGCCGGGCCGGTCGCGCCCTGCGCACCCGCGGGGCCGGTCGGGCCCGCGGGACCGACATTGCCGGTCAGCGCGAACTGCGCGACCGGCGCCGTCGTGATCGGCTGGCGCCCGAGCGTCGCGCCGTTGACGCTGACTTCGAGCCAGCTCTGCTGGCCCGCGAACGCGCCCGTGAACGCGAGGTTGATCGAGAACACGCCGTTGACGACCGGCCACGACGGTTCGCTGATGGTCGTGCCGATCTGGTTGCCGCCGGTCGCCGCATCCCACAGCGAGAACGTCAGCGCATAGTTGCCGTTGGCGGGATAGCCGTTCTGTTCGAGCCGGCCCTGGTAGTTGAAGTCGGGCAGTTGCGGCGCCGCGAACACCGGTTGTGCGAGCGCGAGTGCGATCGCGGGAACGAGGGCACGAAGCGCATTCGATCGGAAAGTGGTCATTTGCAGATCCCCGTGCTGTTTTCGAATCCGGAGCGGAAGAGTTTGTCGTCGGTCGACGCCGAGTCGGCGAGGAAACCGGACGAAAGGACGAACTCGCTGTTGCGCAGCGTGCCAAGCACGGGCTGGCCGACCGCCGAGAGCAGGCGATAGCAGGTGTCGTGCATGAAACCGCCGCCGTTCGACACGAGGCTCTGCGTGATCGCGAATCCGCCGGCGCCGTCGGTCGCCGATGTCGCTGCCGTCGCCCACAACGAAAGCACCGCGACGCACGCAACAAGGCGCACGCGGCTCGAAGCCGTGTTCCGGTGATCCATGATTGTCCCCTGTAGAAACCATGCCCCAGTGGCACGGCAGCGGGCCGCAGGCCCGCCGTCGCACCGCCGCATTATAGGCACAATTCCCATTCGCTCCGGTTGCTGCGAGCGCGCACGCGAGCCTCTTTACATGTCGCTCGCGCGCGCACGGAGCACGCGCCGCGCAAGTGTCGCCGATCAGTACCAGTCGAGCAGCGAGAGGCCGACGCCGACGTAGGTCGCCTCGTGGTTGTAGTCGATCAGGCTCTCGCCGTAGCCGTGGAATACTTCGACGTAACCGCGCAGGCTGCCCGCGAGCGGCACGCTCCAGCTGAAGCGCGCCGAGCCGTGGTTGGCGTCGCCGCCGCGCAGCGAGTGGCGCAGGGTGAGGCCGAACGTCTGGCTGTTCCAGTTGCGCACGAGCTGCACTTCGCCGCGCCCGACATAGTCGCCGATGTCGCGGTTGTTGTCGTCGCCACGCGATTCGGGGATGCGCCACCACGGCCGCAACACGATGGTCCAGTCGCCGCGCTCGAGGCCGATGTCGGCGACGATGCGGTTCCAGCTGCGCGAGTACGGATCGCTGCGACCGTTCGACTGGTGGTTGATGCCGACGTCGAACAGGCGCGCGTTCCAGCCGAAGGCCTGGTAGTTCGTGCCGAACACGAGCAACGCCTCGGGTTCGTAGTCGGTCTCGCGGAACGGCCGCGACTCGTCCTTGTTGTAGACCTGCCAGCGCGACGACTGCGTGTAGCCGACCCAGAGGTCGCCGTTGCCGAGCACGTCCTGCAGCACCTTCGTCTTCAGGCTCAGCTGGAATTTCGCCTCGATGTTGTCGAGGTGCGCGCGCTCGCCGACGCTGTTGTCCGGGTTCGGGCTTTGCGGCTGCGTGTTGAGCTTGCTCGTGGCGAAGAACGGCATCACGTAGACGGGCCGGTAACTGCGCAAGTTGAACGTGCCGAGCTTGCTCGCCGGGTCGAGCTCCCAGCGGCGATCGAGCTGCGACGACGCGCGCGACGACGATTCCCCGGCGGCGACATCCGTCGCCGCGTTCGTGCCCGGCTGCGCGAACACGCCGCTGCCGCGCATGCGCGCGTCGGCCGCGCGCTGCGCCTCGCGATCGTCGCGGTGCGTCGCGCGGTCGTAGCAGGCGAGGCGTTGCGCGTCGTTGCCGATCGCGGTGCACGCGCGGATGTCGAGCGGATCGGGGTTCTGCGCGAACGCGCGCGCGGTGCCCGTGAGCATGACGGCCGCGAGGACGACGAGGACGGCGGGACGGGGCATGAACGGATTCCGCGTGGACGACGCGCGATGGTAGCGCGGTCGCCGGCGATGCTTCGGGTTTTCGATGCCGGAGCGCGTAAGAGGTACACGGGCGACGTTGCTGCCGCGGCCACGTGGTCTCACGCTCCTGCCCGCCGACTCCATCGCCGAGGACATGATGCTGCCCAACGGATCCGATTTCGCCGCCGCGACGGTCGTCGCGCTTGGACACCGCACGCCCCTGCTGCGCGCGCTCGTCGCCGCCGGGCTGATCGGCGGGTTCACCGCCCTGCCCGCAATCGCCGCGACGATCGACGTCACGTCGCCGGACGACTCGAATCCCGCGGCCGCGAACACCTGCACGCTGCGCCAGGCGATCCTCTCGATGAACACCGCGGCGCTCGAAGGCGACTGCGTGAACTCGGGCGCTGCATTCGGCAGTGGCGACACGATCACGTTCGCCGCGTCGGCGATCAGCGGCGCGCCGACGCCCGGCACGATCATGCTGGCCGACTCGGCGGACGCGAGCGGCAACGTCGGCGGCACGCTCGTCGTCAGCGCCGCGCACCTGGTGATCGACGGCAGCGAATGGCGCGGCAACGGCGCGAACCAGTTCGCCGACGGCGTCGTGATTGAGCGACCGGGCAGCGCCGTCGCCACGTTCGGCATCCTTCGCGACATCGCGCCCGCGGGCGGTTCGCTCGCCTTGCACGGGCTCACGATCCGCAACGGCTTCGCCCGTGCCGGCCTCTGCGACGGTCGCGCCGACGGCGGCGGCATCTGCATGGTCGCGGCGGACCTCATGCTCGTCGACGGTACGGTCAGTCTCAGCCAGGCGGACAACGTCGGTGGCGGCATCGCGTCGTCGACCGGTGCGGTCACGCTCACGCACGCCACCCTCGACGCGAACACCGCCTATGCCGGCGGCGGGCTCTACTCGCATTCCGGCCACGTGACGATCGCGGCGAGCACGATCAGCAACAATTCGGTCTGGCCGGTCGGCGGCGGCGGCGGCATCCGCGCCGACGGCACGCTCGACGTCGTCGACAGCACGATCAGCGGCAACGCCGCCAAGCTCGGCGCCGGCATCCAGTCGAACGGCATCACCACGGTGAGGCGCAGCGTCGTGTCCGCCAACGAGGCCTACTACGACGGCGGCGGCATCCACGGCGCCACCGGCACGATCACGCTGACCGGCAGCACCGTCGCCGGCAACGCCGCGCGCTACACGGGCGGCGGCGTGCGCTTGAACGGCACCCTCACCGCGTCCAACAGCACGATCGCGGGCAACCACTGCTACCGCGACGGCGGCGGCATCTTCCTCGCGACCGGCGCGACGCTCCAGCTCGACTATGCGACGCTGTCGCTCAACCATTCCGACATCGCCAACGGCGGCATCGGCGGCGGCGACGGCGCCAGCGCGACCATCGACCACTCGATCGTATCGGGCAACACGGCGCCCGCCGGCGGCGACATCGCCGCGAGCGTCGCGTGGACCGGCAGCGGCAACCTGATCTCGAGCGCGAGCGACGCGCTCGGCCCGCTGCAGGACAACGGCGGCACGACGCCGACGATGCTGCCGGGCGCAGGCAGCGCAGCGATCGACGCGATCGCGCCGCAGGACTGCACGCAAGCGTTCGATCAGCGCGGCTTCGCGCGCCCGCAGGGCGCGGGCTGCGACATCGGCGCGGTCGAGGTCGTGGTCGACCTCATCTTCGCCGACGGCTTGGACTGAGGCGCGCGACGCGCGCCGCGATCACGCTTCGGGCGCGCGCACGACGCGATTGCGACCGTCCTGCTTGGCCTGGTAGAGCGCCTTGTCGGCGCGGTTGATCAGCTCGCGTGCGTCCTCGCGATGATTCCACTCGGCGACGCCGAAGCTCGCGCTGACCGCGCCGACGACCTCGTACGGCGCGCCCGCGATCTTGCCGCGCACGGCCTCGGCGATCGCCATCGCCGCGTCGATGCGCGTCTCGCGCAGCAGGAGGATGAACTCCTCGCCGCCGAAGCGCGCCGCGCAGTCGGAACTGCGCAGCAGCTCGCGAACGCGCAGCGCGGTGTGGCGCAGCACCGAGTCGCCGCTGTCGTGGCCGAACGTGTCGTTGATGCGCTTGAAGAAGTCGAGGTCGAAGATGACCACCGACAGGCCGAGGTGCTTGATGCGCGCCTCGGCCATGTCCGCCTCGAGCCGCTCGAAGAAGCGCCGGCGATTGACGAGGTCGGTGAGGAAGTCCTTCGTCGCGAGTTCCTCGAGGCGACGGTTCACCCGCGCCATCGGCACGATCACGAGTCGCTCGAGCGCGAGGTTGAGGCCGGCGAACATGAGCGCGAACACGGCGGCGAGCGACAGCATGAAGGTGTTGAACGCGCGCCGCGCCTTCTCGAGCGGATACAGCACCGGCACCCGCACGAGCTGCATGCCGACCGTCTCGTCCTGCTTCCAGCCGAAGCCGTTCGCGTCGCCGTACACCGCGCGCATCGTCGCCGGCGCCGCGTCCGGCGTGCTGTGGCACTTCAGGCACGCGGCCTGCCTGATCGTGATCGGGCGCGCGACGTACATCGACTGCTCGACGCCCTCGCCGTGGATGCCGCTGAGCTCGCCGAGGCCGGCGTCGGCGCGGAACTGCTCGATCAGCGAACGTTCCCATTCGTTCGCGCGATCGCGCGGATTGGTCGGGTTGAGCACCGATTCCTTGTAGACGTAGCCGGGATAGCGGTCGCCGAGGCGATGCAGCGTTTCGGTCGCGGCGAACGCGGGCACCGTCTGCGGCAGGAAGCGCTCGGCATTGAGCGGATCGAGGTGCGGCTTGATCTGGTCGGTCGTGTAGCTGCGGATCGCCAGCGCCGTTTCCATCAGCACCTGCGAGTTGTGCCGCACCTCGTCCATCGCGTCGCGCTGCAGTTGCGCGTGGTAATGCCAGCCCGCGACGAGGATGCCGATCACGAAGACCGCGACGAGGATGAGGTTGAACGTGAGTCGTAGCCGCATGCGCACGGCGCCGCGTTGCGGCGCCCCTCCCCTGAGCGCCCCCTGGCGCCCGGTCATGGTCGCACGCGGCGGTGCCGCCGGCACGCCGCTGCGCAGCGCGACGCGGATCGGCTAGGCTCGCCGCTTTGCCGCCGCCGGACCGCCCGATGACCGCCCCGCTGATCGCCCTCGTCTCCGTCGCTGCCGCGCGCCCGCTCGACGAGGACCTCGCGCCGCTGCGCGAGGCGCTGCGCGCGGCCGGCGCCGACGTCGCGATCGTCGACTGGGACGACGCCGCGGTCGACTGGGCGCGTTTCGACCTCGCCCTGCTGCGCTCGACCTGGGACTACGCCGAACGCCTGCCCGAGTTCCTCGCCTGGGCCGCGCGCGTCGCCGCGTGCACGCGCCTGTGCAACCCGCTCGACGTGCTGCGCTGGAACACCGACAAGCACTACCTCGCCGATCTCGAGCGTGCAGGCGTCGCGATCGTGCCGAGCACGTTCGTCGAACCCGGCGCGGACGCGGCCACTGCGCTCGACGCGTTCCTCGCGCGCACCGACGCGGCCGAGTTCGTGGTCAAGCCGAGCGTCGGCGCCGGCTCGCGCGACGCGCAGCGCCACGCGCGCGAGCGGCGCGACGCCGCGGTCGCGCACGTCGCGCGCCTGCTCGACGCGCGCCGCAGCGTGCTGTTGCAGCCCTACCTCGCGCGTGTCGACGAGCACGGCGAAACCGCGCTCATCCATGTCGACGGCGCCTACAGCCACGCGATCCGCAAGGGGCCGCTGCTGCGTCGCGGCGACGGCCCGACCGACGCGCTGTTCGCCGCCGAGGACATCCGCGCGCGCACGCCCGACGATGCCGAACGCGCACTCGCCGCGGCCGTGCTCGCGGCCATTCCGTTCGAAGCGCCGTTGCTCTACGCGCGCGTCGACCTCATCCACGACACCGACGGCTCGCCCCGCCTGCTCGAACTCGAGCTCGCCGAGCCGTCGCTGTTCTTCGCGCACGCGGCCGGCTCGGCCGCTCGCTTCGCCGCTGCGGTGATCGCGCGCGCGCGGCGCTAACGCCTCGGGTCCCAGCAGTTCGCTCCGGTGTCGTCGATGGCGACCCAGAAGCGCGAGCGCGATGCGATGCGTCCTTCGGCGACGAAGCCCCAGCCGCCGTGGCCACCCTGTTCGTCGACGCCGTCGTGGTGCTCGGCGACGCGCCAGCCCGCGCCGAGTCGCGCTGCGCAGTACGCGTCCGCGTCCGAACGCCGCGCGAACGCATCGCCGCGCACCGCGCGCGTCAGCGCGACGCGCCCGTGCGCCCAGCCCGAGTAGAAGCCCGCGTGCATGACGCCGCCCGATGGCGGCGTCGCGATGCCATCCGGGCGCGCGCGGCCGTCGACCTCGACGCAAAGCACCGGACGCTTCGCGCTGCACGCCGTGTCACCCTGGTACGCGTCGCAGCCGTGCCCGCCGATCGCCGGTCGCCCGTGGCAGCTCACGAACACGATGCCCGGATCGGCCGACACGCGCACGCCGACGCCCCAGGTCATGCCCTTGCGCGCGACGCGCGGTGGCGCGTCGATGCGCGCCGCGCCGTCGTCGACACGCACGGGCACCTTGGCGACGTCGACGGCGTGCGCGAACGATCCGGCGAACGCCGTCGCGAGCACGAGCGCGCAGGGCAGGCAATACCGTTTCATCGTCGCGTCTCCGGCAGGCAGGCACTCTCTCTACGCGAGCGCGGGTCGCGCGGGGTCGGCGCGCGCGAATCGAGCCGCACTGGTCAAGGTTTGCGCACCCCTGCTTGACAGCCGCATCAGCGCGTCGTTTCCGCATCTCGATCCAGAGCTTGTCCACAGGGCCATCCACGCGTGCTGTGGAAAACCCGTCGCTGCGCACGCCTCTCCACGCGACGCGCGGGCAGCGCCGCGACGACACGTCGCGACGGTCGCGCATGGTCGCTATCTGTCCAATCCACTTGACAGCCGCATGGCACGGGCGTGTCCGCAGTGCCGCCCACGGGTTGTCCACAGGCCTGTCCACGCCGCCTGTGGAAAACCCGCCGGCGACGCCATTCTCCGCCGCGGCGCGCCGCCGCAGCCCGCGCCGCCCCGCTTTCCGCTAAAATCGCGCCTCTTTGCGCCGGCTTCGCGCCGCGCGGCTTCCCAGCGAGGTTCGACACCCGATGAAGATCCTGGTCGGTTACAAGCGCGTCGTCGACTACAACGTGCGCATCCAGGTCAAGCCCGACGGTTCCGGCGTGGTCACCGACGGCGTCAAGCTGTCGGCCAACCCGTTCGACGACATCGCGCTCGAGGAAGCGCTGCGCCTGCGCGAGAAGGGCATCGCGACCGAAGTGATCGTCGCGACGATCGGTCCGGCCGATGCGCAGGCGCACATCCGCAACGGCCTCGCGATGGGCGCGAACCGCGCGATCCACGTCGTCACCGGCGAGGCGATCCAGCCGCTCACCGCCGCGCGTGCGCTGCTCAAGCTCGTCGAGAAGGAGCAGCCGCAGATCGTGCTGCTCGGCAAGCAGGCGATCGACGACGACTGCAACCAGACCGGCCAGATGCTCGCCGCGCTGTGGGACCGCCCGCAGGCGACGTTCGCCTCGAAGGTCGAGGTCGAAGGCAACGCGGCGAAGGTGACGCGCGAAGTCGACGCCGGCCTCGAGACGATCGAGGTCGACCTGCCGGCCGTGATCACCACCGACCTGCGCCTCAACGAGCCGCGTTTCATCAAGCTGCCCGACATCATGAAGGCGAAGGCGAAGCCGATCGAGACGATCGAGTTCGCGAGCCTCGGCGTCGAATCGGGCGATCACCTCAAGACCACGCACTACGCCCCACCGGCGAAGCGCAGCAAGGGCGTGATGGTCAAGGACGTCGCGGAACTCGTGTCCGCGCTGAAGGCCAAGGGCCTGGTGTGATGCTGTTCCCTTCTCCCGCTCGCGGGAGCAGGTGGCGCGGAGCGCCGAGGGGATGCCCTCGCGACGCTTCGCAAGTTTCCCCTCACCCGCGCCTGCGGCGCGACCTCTCCCGCAAGCGGGAGAGGTAAATTGATCGATCGGACGGTAACCGCCATGAGCAAGATCCTCATCGTCGCCGAACACCTCGACGGCAAGCTGAACCCGAGCACCGCGCGTTGCGTCACCTGCGCGAAGGACATACAGGCCGCCGCGATCGACGTGCTCGTGCTCGCCGCCGATCCCGCCGCGATCGCGGCGGAAGCGGCGAAGCTCGACGGCGTCACCAAGGTGCTCACCGTCGCGCGCGCCGAGAACGCGCACGCGCTCGCCGCCGTCGTCGCGCCGCAGGTCGCCGCGGCCGCGAAGGCCGGCTACACGCACGTGCTCGCGCCGTCGACGACGTTCGGCAAGGACGTGCTGCCGCGCGTCGCCGCGCTGCTCGGCGTCGCGCAGGTGTCGGACATCTCCACGGTCGAAGGCACGCACACGTTCAAGCGCCCGATCTACGCCGGCAACGCGATCGTCACGGTCGAAGCACCGGCCGGCAGCGTGCTCGTCGGCACCGTGCGCACGGCTTCGTACGCGGCTGCGGCGAGCGGCGCGAATGCGGCGCCGGTCGAAGCGCTCGCGCTCGACGTCGCGCTGCCGAGCCACACGCGCTTCGTCGGCCTCGCGCAGGGCAAGAGCGATCGCCCGGACCTGCAGAGCGCCGCGCGCGTCGTCTCCGGCGGCCGCGCGCTCGGTTCGTCCGACGCGTTCAAGATCATCTACGCGCTCGCCGACAAGCTCGGCGCCGCGGTCGGCGCGTCGCGCGCGGCGGTCGACGCCGGCTACGTGCCGAGCGACCTGCAGGTCGGCCAGACCGGCAAGATCATCGCGCCCGAGCTGTACGTCGCGATCGGCATCTCCGGCGCGATCCAGCACCTCACCGGCATCAAGGACGCGGGCACGATCGTCGCGATCAACAAGGATGCCGAGGCGCCGATCTTCGAGATCGCCGACTACGGCCTCGTCGGCGACCTGTTCAAGCTCGTGCCGGAACTGACCAGCGCGGTCGGCTGATCGCACGACGACGACACTGTGGGAGCGGCGGAAGCCGCGATGCTTCAGCTTCGATCCTCGAAAGCATCGCGGCTTCCGCCGCTCCCACGATATCCGGCGCGATCCAATGCCGCATCGGCATCAAGGACGCGATCACGGTCAATGCACCGCCGCGTGCTGCGCCGGCAGTGCCGCTTCGAAGCCGTCGGCGAGGCGCTCCGCGCGCGCGATGCGCCCTGCCGTCGGCGGATGCGAGGACAGATACGGAAGCTCCGTCGTGTCCGACGCCTCGGCCTCGAGCTTGCGCATGATCGTCGCGAACCAGCGCGGCGAGATGCCGTGCGCGACGAGCGTGGCGAACGCCGCCTCGTCCGCTTCGCTCTCGAACGCGCGCGAGTAGTGGCCGTCGAGCAGGAACGTCGGCACCGCGACGACGACCGAACCCGCCGAACTCACGTCACCCGCGAACAACGCGGCGAGCACCGCGACCGCGGAGCCCTGCAGCGCCTGGCGCAGCGTGTGCCGATGCCGCTCGTGGCCGAGTTCGTGCGCGGCGACGGCGAGGAACTCGCGCTCGTCGCCGACCAGCGCGACGAGCTGGTCGGTGAAGACGATCGTGCCTCCCGGCAACGCGAACGCGTTCGCGCCGATCTTCGGCGCATGGCGGAACGCGATCCGCACCGACGCGTCCTCGCCCGGTTCGAGCAGGTCGGCGAAGCGCTGCGCGAGCGCGTCGCGGCGTGCCTGAGGCAGCGTGCTCGGCTCGAACGCCCAGCGGTCGAGCTGGTCGAGCACGCTGCGGCCGAGGCCCGCTTCGACCGTGGCCGGCATGCGCCGCGCGATGCGCTCGGCCCCCCACGGCACGCCGAACTGCAGCAACAGCACGCCCGTGGCCACGCTGATCGCCGGGGCGAGCGCGACGCTGCGCCAGCGCCGCTCGATGCGGTCGACCCACGACTGCACGCGATCGGCACTCGCGAACGCCGCATCGAGATCGTCGGCGTCGTCGAGCACGAGTTGCGCGCCGTCGGCGAAGGCGATCGTGCGCGGCGTGCGGCCGAGCCGCGCCGTGATGCGCAGGGCCGACAGCGGCTCGCGACGCGCGACGCCGTCACCGTGCAGGGCGAGTTCGCCGCCGTCGATCGCGGCCTCGACCGCGTGCGCGCGGCTGCTGCGCCCGTCGAAGTAGAGCGCGCGGCGCGCGTTCACAGGCCGATGTCGATGTCGAACACGCTGTCCATCTCGGCGCCGGTCGCGTCGACGTCGGTCTGCGCGGTGGCGACGAACGCGTCGAGATCGCCGGCCTGCAGCAGGGTCAGGCACTCGGCGCGGTAGCGCGCGAGGCGGATCATCGCCCACGGAATCAGCATGCCGATGCTGGCGAGGATCGCGAGCGTATTGCTGGCATAGATCCACAGCAGCTTCGAACCGCGCAGGGTCGAGTGCAAGCGGTGGTTGTCGAGGCGGACCGCGTTGTAGACGAGGTTGGAGATCGACGCGTTGAGGAACGCGAAGATCACGAAATAGCCCGCGTACATCAGCAACGGGAACCCGTAGACGAGCATCGGCGGCGGCGTCCCGTCGACGGACACGTGCCTGCCGATGGCGCCGACCATCACGAACGACAACAGCATCGACCAGATGAAGCCGCAGGCGAACGCGGCGAGATAGGACGGATAGAAATCGCCCGGCGTCGCGGTGAAGCGGAACGGCACGCCGCCGTAGCGATGCTGCTCGACCAGGAACGCCTTCTGCTTCGCCTTCACGAACGGATACAGCAGGCCGAGCGTGAACGGCACGAACAGGTACAACGCGAGGTAGCGGATGTAGGCCTGCTTGTAGTCGGGCACGAAGCGGAAGTTGATGCCGCGCCAGGCCGAATAGCGCGCGCGGAACGCGGCACCGCGCACCACCAGCCACGGCGCGAGCAGTGCGATGAGCAGCGCGAGCGCGAGCTGCACGCGCACGTCGAACTGCCCCGCGAGCGCGTAGCCGCCGAACAGCACGAGCGCGATCAGGCGGCCCTTGAGGATCGCGAGCGGCTGCGCCTGGTAGTCGAACGGCGCGCCCGCGACGCGCGTGTTCGCGTAGAAGTAGCGCTGCGTGCGCACCTTCGCCCAGGCTGAATAGATGCCGAGCGTGACGATGCCGAGCGCGAGGTTGACGATCCAGATGCGGAAGTACTCGCGCGCATCGCCGCTGAACTCGAAGCGGTGGTCGGTCGTGCGCGGCACAGCCTGTCCCACCGCGGGCGCCGGGCCCACGCCGTCGTCGATCACCGTCGCGTTCATCCGCCCTCCCGCGGAACCGGGCATCCGCCCGAAACGCGGAGTCTACGCCGGTCGGGCGATGGCGAGGAGGCCTCGGCGGCGCTCGACCGATCGCGCGACGCGGACTCGGCGGGAGCGATCAGCGTACGAGCAGCAGGTCGGCCGCGCGCTCGGCGATCATCACGGTCGGTGCGTTCGTGTTGCCGCCGACGAGCGTCGGCATGATCGAGGCGTCGACCACGCGCAAGCCCTCGACGCCGCGCACGCGCAGTTCCGCGTCGACCACGGACGCGTCGTCCTTGCCCATGCGGCAGGTACCGACCGGGTGGTAGATCGTCTCGGCCTTGCGGCGCACGAACGCGGCGAGGTCGGCGTCGCTCTTCGCGTCCGCGCCGGGGAAGATCTCTTCGCCGCGATACGCGGCGAACGCGTCCTGCGCGAGGATCTCGCGCGACAGCCGCGCGCCTTCGACCATCATGCGCAAGTCGAAACCATCCCCGTCGCCGAGGTAGTTCGGGTGGATCGCCGCGGGCGCGGCCGGGTCGGCCGAACGCAGGCGGATCGCACCGCGGCTCTTCGGCCGCAGGTGGCACGCGTGCACGGTGTAGCCGTAGCCGTCGAGGCGGTGGCGGCCGTGGTCGTCGAGCAGTGCAGGCACGAAGTGGAACTGGATGTCGCAGCGCGAGTCGGGCGCCAGGCGCGAGCGCACGAAGCCGCCCGCCTCGGCGATGTTCGAGCTGCCGATGCCGTCGCGCTTGAGCAGGAAGCGCAGCGCGACCGCGACGTCGTTGGTCTTGTCGTAGGTGACCGCGCGCGTGGAGCGCACGAGCGTGCAGATGTCCAGGTGGTCCTGCAGGTTCGCGCCGACGCCGGCGCGATCGAGCGCGACCGCGACGCCGTGCTCGCGCAGATGGTCGGCCGGGCCGATGCCCGACAGCATGAGCAGCTGCGGTGAATTGATCGCGCCGCCGGCGAGGATCACGCAGCCGCCTTCCGCGCGTTCGGCCTTGCCGCGATGGCGGTAGGCGACGCCGACCGCGCGGCCGCCTTCGAGCACGACGCGCGTCGCCAGTGCGCGCGTGCGCACCTCGAGATTGGCGCGCGCGAGCGCCGGACGCAGGAACGCGACCGCGGTCGAACAGCGCGCGCCGTCGCGCTGGGTCACCGCGTAGTAGCCGAAACCGTCCTGGGTGTCCGCGTTGAAGTCGTCGTTGCGCGCGTGGCCGGCGTCGACCGCGGCGTCGATGAACGCCTGCGACAGCACGTTGTGATGGCGTAGCGGCGACACCGTGAGTTCGCCGTCCGCGCCGTGCCACGCGTCCGCGCCGCGCACGTTGCCTTCGCTGCGCTTGAACACCGGCAGCACCTGCGACCACGCCCAGCGCGGATCGCCGCTCGCGAGCGCCCACGCGTCGTAGTCGCCGGGCGCGCCGCGCGTGTAGCACATCGCGTTGATCGAACTCGAGCCGCCGAGCACCTTGCCGCGCGGCCACCACAGGCGCCGCCCGCCGAGGTTCGGCTCCGCCTCGGTGTCATAGTCCCAGTTAACGCCCTTCTTGCCGACGAGCTTGGCGAGGCCGGCGGGCATGTGGATGAACGGGTGCCAGTCGCGTCCGCCGGCTTCGAGCAGCAGCACGCGGTTCGCGGGATTCGCGCTGAGGCGGTTCGCGAGCACGCAGCCAGCGGAGCCCGCGCCGACGATCACGTAGTCGTAGCTCGAGGTCATCGACCGAGCGTATGCGGAGGCGCTAGAGCCATTACTCCAGAAGCCGGCGCAGGGACCCCGATCCTCGCGTGGCCCTCGATTTCACCTCTCCCGCCTTGCGGGAGAGGTCGCGCCGCAGGCGCGGGCGAGGGAGGCCTGCGAAAGCCTCGCACGGTGTTCCCTCATCCGCCTTCGGCACCTTCTCCCGCAAGCGGGAGAAGGGAAGGCGATCCTTGCGACGCCGTGAGGCACAATGGCCCGATGGATGCGACCCTCTCCGCCCTGCACCTGTTCCCGCTCAAATCCGGCGCGCCGCTGCGCGTCGACTCGGCGAGCGTCGAAGCGCGCGGCCTCGCCGGCGATCGCCGCTGGATGGTCGTCGACGCCAACGGCGTGTTCGTCACCGGCCGCCAGCTCGCGCGGCTCACGCTCGTCGCGGCACGTCCCGACGGCGATGCGCTGCGGCTCGACGCCCCCGGCATGCCGACCCTGCGCGTCGCCGCGCCGCGCGACGGCGAGCGCGTCGCCACCGCGGTCTGGGGCGCCGACGTCACGCCGCTGCTCGCCGACGCCGCCGCGCACGCCTGGCTCGGCGAATTCCTCGGCCAGCCGCTGCGCCTCGTGCACATGGACGACGCCTGCACGCGCAAGCTCAAGGCGAAGTACGAGGGCCGCTACGGCACCGACGACGACCTCGTGAGCTTCGCCGACGGCTTCCCGCTGCTGCTCATCTCGCAGGCCGCGCTCGACCACCTCAACGCGAAGCTCGCACGCCCGGTGCCGATGCTGCGCTTCCGCCCGAACCTCGTCGTCGCCGGCACCGCGCCGCACGCGGAGGACGGCTGGAAGCGCATCCGCGTCGGCGAGGTCGAGTTCGAGGTCGCGAAGGCGTGCACGCGCTGCGTGTTCACGACCGTCGATTTCGACCGCGGCGAACGCGACCCCGCCGGCGAACCGCTGCGCACGCTCACCACCTATCGCCGCTCGCCCGACGGCGTCACCTTCGGCCAGAACCTCATCCCGCGCGGCCACGGCGTCGTGCGCGTCGGCGATCCGGTCGAGGTGCTCGCGTAACCTCGCGGCCGCGCAAAGAGCATCGCGGCTCCCGCCGCTCCCACAGGAGGCGCGCCCGTCGCGCGCGCGCCGCCGTGCTGTGGCGAGGAGTGCTCATCGCGCTGAGGAGTGCTCATCGCGATCACGCCGCTGCTTTTGTGGGAGCGCCGGAAGGCGCGATGCTCTCCTCCACACCAGCGCGGCGAGTCGCGCGATGCACGAGCGATCCATGCGTGCGTGCTAGGCTTGCGCGTCCGCGAGGAATCCCGCTTGCCGAAACGCCCCGCCATCCAGCAGCACGAATGGTTCGCCGTCGCGGTCGCGTTCGCCTACTTCTTCTGCGTGCTCGCGGCCTACTACGTGCTGCGCCCGGTGCGCGACCAGCTCTCCGCGGCGGTCGGCTCGACCGCGCTGCCGCTGTTCTACCTGTCGACGTTCATCGGCACGATCTCGCTGACGCCGCTGTACGGCGCGCTCGTCGCGCGCTATCCACGGCGCGTGTTCGTGCCGGTCGTCTACGCGTTCTTCATCCTCGGCATGATCGCGTTCATCCCGCTGTTCCAGCTGCAGGACACGATCGGCCCGCGCGTGCTCGGCTCGGTGTTCTTCGTCTGGGTCAGCGTGTTCAACCTGTTCGTCGTCGCGGTGTTCTGGAGCTTCATGGCCGACCTGTTCGACGCCGAACAGGCGCACCGGCTGTTCCCGGTCATCGCGCTCGGCGGCGCCGCCGGTGCGATCGCGGGGCCCGTGCTCACCAAGGTGCTCAACGACATCACCGGCGTGCCGGGCCTGCTCGTCGTCTCCTCGCTGCTGCTCGGCCTCGCGATCGGCTGCGTGTTCGCGCTCGCGCGCTGGTCGAAGGCGCATCCGGTGGTCGGCGACGAGCATCGCGACGAACGCATCATCGGCGGCAGCTTCCTCGGCGGCGCGATCGAAACGCTGAAGTCGCCGCTGATGCGGCGCATGGCCCTGCTCATGCTGCTCGGCGACGCGGTCGGCACGGTCATCTACGCGTTCCTCATCGACTACAACGGCGTCGTCAACACGACGCGCGAGGCGCGCATCAATTTCTCCGCGAACATCGACCTGTGGGTCAACGTGCTGCAGGCGGCGTTCCAGCTCAGTGCGACGCGCATCCTGATGATGCGTGTCGGCCCGTCCGCCGCGCTCGCGCTCGACGGCATCGTCAAGGCGATCATGCTCGCGCTGTTCGCGCTGTTCGGCGGCGCATGGATCGCGGTCGTCGCGGTGGTCACGCGCGCGAGCGCGTACGGCATCTTCAAGCCCGCGTCCGACTCGCTCTACACGCAGGTCGACGCCGAGACGCGCTACAAGACCAAGAACTTCATCGACACCTCGGTCTGGCGCTTCGGCGACGTCGTCGTCAACGGCGGCCTCAACGGCCTGCGCCTGCTCGGCGCGACCTCGCCGATGCTCGCGCTGCTCACCGTCGTCGCCGCGGCGAGTTCGGCCTCGATCGGCTGGCAGACCGCGCGGCTACTCGATGCAGGGGCTGCGCGCAAGGACGCATCGCCACGCGCGTGAGTCGCCGCTACACGCGCGAACAGCTCCACGACAGCATGCGCCCGCCCTCGTACGGCATCACGCCGTGGAACGGGCGCGGATCGCCGTCGAACACGAGCGGCAGGAAGTGGCGGTCGCCTTCCCACATCGGCAGCGTGTCGAGCTGGTCGACGTCGACCCATTCGAGCGTGCCCTCGGGGTTCGCCGGCAGCGGCGTGCCTTCGAAC
The DNA here is from genome assembly GCF_014138265.1 of Dokdonella fugitiva. Taxonomy (GTDB): domain Bacteria; phylum Pseudomonadota; class Gammaproteobacteria; order Xanthomonadales; family Rhodanobacteraceae; genus Dokdonella_A; species Dokdonella_A fugitiva_A. The sequence continues at coordinate 154,042 of NZ_JACGXL010000008.1, read as the reverse complement.
GCGGTGACGAGGAAGAGGAAGCCGAGCCAGTCCTCGCCGTGCTTGCCGAAGCCGGGCCAGCTGATCGTGCCGCGCAGCTCGAGCGCCGTGCATTCGATGCCCGCTTCCTCGCGGATCTCGCGACGCATGCCCGCGAGCACGTCCTCGTGCGGATCGAGCTTGCCGCCGAGGCCGTTGTACTTGCCGAGGTGATGGTCGCCCGGGCGCGTGTTGCGATGGATCATGAGCACGCGACGGCGATCCGGCGAGAGCACGTAGCCGAGGGTCGCGACGATCGGGGTGTAGGGCATGCGGCACGGCTCTCGGGCGGAAGCGCGCAATGATAGCCGCACGCGTCGGCGCGTCGCGACCGGCCTTGCGTGAGCGCGCCGACATGGCCGAGGATGGCGGATCGCCCGCGAACGATCGCCTCATGTCCCTCGAAACACTGTCCGAACAACGCTGCTTCGGCGGCACCCAAGGCTTCTACCGCCACGCCTCCGCGACGACCGCCGGCGCGATGCGCTTCGGCGTCTACCTGCCGCCGCTCGCGCCGGGCGCGAAGGCGCCCGTGCTGTACTACCTAGCCGGACTCACCTGCACCGAGGAGACGTTCGCGATCAAGGCCGGCGCGCAGCGCGTCGCCGCCGAACTCGGCATCGCACTCGTCACGCCCGACACGAGCCCGCGCGACACCGGCATCGACGGCGCGACCGGCGACTGGGAATTCGGCGAAGGCGCCGGCTTCTACCTCGATGCGACCACGCCCGCGTTCGCGTCGCGCTTCCGCATGCAAGGCTACGTCGTCGACGAACTCCCCGCGCTGCTCGCGGCACGGTTCCCTGCGCTCGACACGACGCGTGCGTCGATCTTCGGCCATTCGATGGGCGGCCACGGCGCGCTCACGATCGCGCTGAAGAACCCGTCGCGCTACCGCTCGGTGTCCGCGTTCGCGCCGATCGCCGCGCCGATCCAGGTGCCGTGGGGACAGAAGGCGTTCCCGCGCTACCTCGGCGACGATCGCGACGCGTGGCGCGCGTACGACGCGACCGCACTGATCGAAGACGGCGCACGCTTCCCCGGCACCCTGCTCGTCGACCAGGGCGACGCGGACAAATTCCTGGACGTGCAACTGCGCCCCGAATTCCTCGAACGCGCCTGCCGCTCGACCGGCCAGGCGCTCGACCTGCGCCGCCGCGCCGGCTACGACCACAGCTACTGGTTCATCCAGAGCTTCGTCGAAGACCACCTGCGCCACCATGCGCAGGCGTTGCGCGGGTAGCTTCACGCTCGTTCGAGGCTGTCGCACAGCCTCCCGGCATCAGACGCCGATATCCTCGTTCCACAGCTCCGGCTTGTCGCGCATGAAGTCGTGCATGAGCGCGACGCAGGTCGCATCGTCGACGACCTCGATCGCGACGCCGCGGCTCGTCAGCCACGCTTCCTCGCCCATGAACGAGCGGTTCTCGCCGACGACCACGCGCGGGATGCCGTACAGCGCGATCGCGCCGCTGCACATCGGGCACGGCGACAGCGTCGTGTAGATCACGCTCTCGCGGTACACCTTGGCCGGATGGCGCCCCGCGTTCTCGAGCGCGTCCATCTCGCCGTGCAGGATCGCGCTGCCCTTCTGCACGCGGCGGTTGTGGCCGCGGCCGATGATGCGTCCCTCGTGCACGATCACCGAACCGATCGGGATGCCGCCTTCGGCAAGGCCCGCCTTCGCTTCGTCGATCGCGGCCTGGAGGAATGGGTCCATGCAATGCGCCCCTGGCGCGGCGGATTGCCGCGCGGCAAGTATCCCACGCTGCGACGATGTGTCACGAAGCGACGTGACAACCGTAGGAGCGCACCCTGTGCGCGACCGCGCGCGTCCAAGGTCTCCCCCAAGCCGCTTGCGATAACGCGCCCTCGCAGCGTCGCGACGCCTGTCGCGCACAGGGTGCGCTCCTACGGACGATGCTGCGCGTCACTGCGTCTTGCGCGGCGAGATCCACATCGTGATGTCGGCGTCGAACACCGCCTCGCCGCCCGCGTCCTGCACCTCGACCGTGACGTGCACTTCGCTGCCACTCGCCGCCGCCGCGATCGCCGGCACGCGCGCGGTCGCGGTCATCGGGCCTTTCGCCTTCTTGAGGTAGCGCACGCTCATCCCCTTCGGGATCCAGCGCATCGCGTCGGGGATCGTCGCGTCCGTCGCGAGGCCGCCGGCGAGTTCGGCCATGTTGCACAGCGCGATCGCATGCACCGTGCCGATGTGGTTGTGCACGCGGCGCCGGTCACGGATGCGCACGACGCAGCGCCAGGGCTCGAGCACTTCGATCGTCGGCGCGATCGACGCGAAGTACGGCGCGCGCCAGCAGATCGCGCGCGAGACGAGCCAGCGACCCCACGCGGAGCGGCCGTGGCGGCGGAACAGGTTCAGCGCTTGGGAACTCATCCGCGTCTCCTCATCGAGTGCGCGATTCGCGCCTCACCCCGGCGCCCCCGATGGATCCCTGTGGGAGCGGCGGAAGCCGCGATGCTCTTGAATGCTCGAACAAGCATCGCGGCTTCCGCCGCTCCCACAGGGGCGATGTGTCGAGCCTGTCAGGCCACCGAGCGCAGCGACGACGGCTTCGTGCGCTTGCCGGCCGCGAGTTCCGCCGGGTCGAAGTCGTCGACCGAGATGAACTCGAACGTCGCCGCGCGCACGCGCGCGAGCAGCGCGCGTTCGGCCGCGTCGATGACGCCCTTCGCTTCCGCGTCGGCGAGCTGGCTGTCCCAGTCGTAGCCGGCGAGTTCGCCCGCCTTCGCGGCCTTGAGGAACTTGCGCTCGACCGGCTCGGCCGCGATCACATCGGGCAGCAGCGCGTTCATGCGGCCGACCGGGTTGTTCGCGTTCGGCGTGAGGTAGACCCACTCGGCGAGGCGATCGCGCGCTTCGCCCGGCGCACAGAGGATCGCCGCGACGCGGTGGCCGAGGCGGTCCGACGGCGCCTCCTCGCGGCGACCGAACGGGAACACGAGCGCGCGCAGCACCCATGCGACCGGCCGCACCGGGAAGTTGCGCAGCACGCCGTCGAGCGCGCCCTGCATGCGGTAGACGCAGTCGTGGAACGCCCACGCGAGCAACGGTTGGTCCGTGACCGGGCGCTCCTGGTCCTCGTAGCGCTTGAGCATCGCGCTCGCGATGTAGAGGTTCGACAGCACGTCGCCGAGGCGCGCCGACAGCTTCTCCTTGAACTTGAGCTTGCCGCCGAGCACGAGCATCGAGGTGTCCGCGACCAGCGCGAGCGCCGCCGCGTAGCGATTGAGCTTGCGGAAGTAGCGCTTCGTGTACGCATCGCCCGGCACGCGGCCGATCTTGCCGAACGTGACGCCGAGCACGAAGCTGCGCACCGCGTTGGAGATCGCGAAGCCGACATGGCCCCACAGCGCCGCGTCGAACGCCTTCAGCTTCTCGCGGTAGTCGGAGATCTTCAGCGCTTCCATCTCGCGCAGCACGTACGGATGGCAGCGGATCGCGCCCTGGCCGAAGATCATGAGGCTGCGCGTCATGATGTTCGCGCCTTCCACCGTGATCGCGATCGGCGAGGTCTGCCAGCCGCGGCCGGCGTAGTTGCTCGGCCCCAGCTGCACGCCCTTGCCGCCGTGGATGTCCATGATGTCCTTGGCGACCTCGCGACCGAGTTCGGTCGCGTGGTACTTCGCGATCGCCGACGGCACTGCGGGCTTCTCGCCGCGATCGACCGCGGCCGCGCTCGCCTTGGACAGCGCGCTGATCTGGTAGGAATGCCCCGCGATGCGCGCGAGCGCTTCCTCGATGCCTTCGAAGCGACCGATCGCGATGCCGAACTGCTTGCGGATGCGCGCGTACGCGCCGGACGCGATCACGCCCGCCTTCACCGCACCCGCCGCGTTCGACGGCAAGGTGATGCCGCGGCCGATCGACAGGCATTCGACCAGCATGCGCCAGCCCTGCCCCGCCATCGCCTCGCCGCCGATCAGCTGCGACAGCGGCACGAACACGTCCTTGCCGCGCACCGGGCCGTTCTGGAACGCCGCGTTGAGCGGGAAATGGCGACGACCGAACTCGAGACCCTTGGTGTCGTGCGGCAGCAGCGCGAGCGTGATGCCGATGTCCTCGACGTCGCCGAGCAGGTGATCCGGATCGTGCATGCGGAACGCGAGGCCGAACAAGGTCGCGATCGGCGCGAGCGTGATGTAGCGCTTGTCGAACGTGAGCCGCACGCCGAGCACGTTCGCGCCGTTCCACTCGCCCTTGCAGACGATGCCGTAGTCGGGGATCGACGTCGCATCCGAACCCGCGTACGGGCCGGTGAGCGCGAAGCACGGGATCTCGCGGCCGTCGGCGAGGCGCGGCAGGTAGTAGTCGCGCTGCTCCTGCGTGCCGTAGTGCATGAGGAGCTCGCCCGGGCCGAGCGAGTTCGGCACGCCGACCGTCGAGGACAAGGAGCCGGAGATGCCCATGAGCTTCTGCAGCACCGCGGACTGCGCGAGCGCGGAGAAGTCGAGGCCGCCGTATTCCTTCGGGATGATCATGCCGAAGAATTTCTTCTTCTTGAGGAAGTCCCAGATCTCCGGCGGCAGGTCCGCGAGTTCGTGCGTGATCTGCCAGTCGTTGACCATCGCGCAGAGTTCCTCGACCGGGCCGTCGAGGAACGCCTGTTCTTCCACCGAGAGTTCCGGCTTCGGCTGCTTCAGGAGCTGCTTCCAGTCCGGCTTGCCGCTGAAGAGTTCGCCTTCGAACCCGACCGTGCCCGCGTCGAGCGCGATCTGCTCGGTCGGCGACAACTGCGGCGTCACCTTCTGGAATGCCGCGAGCGCCGGCGCGCTGAGCTTGCGGCGACGGAAGCCGACGAGGTTGAGCGGCACCGCGACGAGCGCGAGCAACACCAGCGGCACCGCGATCGCGAGCGCCGATGACCCGGCGAGGACGCCGACACCGACGATCGCCACTGCGGTCGCGATCGACCACGGCAACAGGCGCACGCGCGCGAAAGCCGCGTACAGCGACACGACGAGTGCGGCGAGGAACGGAAGGAATGCAGTCACGACGAACTCCTGGCGAAGAAGCGATGGCGCGAGGCCACCTTCGATTCGACACGCCCGGATCGGGGCGTGTTCGCCGCGCGCGGCACGGGCCGTTCGCGGCTTCGCATCACGGGCCGTGCCCGGGGTTGCGAACGCGCCGTACTGGCGCGCGGCCCCTGAACATGTTCAGGGTTCCTGTACGAGCCAGTATGGGGTCGCCTCCGAGGCCAGTCAATACGCATGCGTATGGAATGGATACGCGCTTGAAATGCCGGGAAATCATATCGCCGCTACCCGTGACGCGGTTCTCATTGCACCGAGCCTCAGGCACACTGAACCGATGAACACGGACGCCGCCGCGAAAGCCGAATCCAAGCCCCGCCTCTCCGCGGCCGACTGGGAACACGCCGCCCTCGAGACGCTCGCCGAAAGCGGCCTCGCCGCCGTCGCGGTCGAACCCCTCGCTCGCCGCCTCGGCGTCACCAAGGGCAGCTTCTACTGGCACTTCACCACCCGCGAAGCCCTCATCCAGGCCGCGCTGGACCGCTGGGAACGCGAAGACGAGCAGGACGTCCTCGTCCCCACCGGCGCGATCGCCGACCCGCGCGAACGCCTGCGCGAACTCGTGCGCCAGGTCAGCCACAAGCGCCCCTCGCATGCGGTGCTCGCGGCGTTGTTCCGCGCGCTGGACCAGCCGCTGATCGGGCCGGTCGTCGAACGTGTTTCAGCGCGGCGCATTGCATTCCTGACGGAAGCGTTCCGGCATGCGGGGTTTGATCCGACGCATGCGGCGAATCGGGCGCGGTTGGCGTACTCGGCGTACGTGGGGTTCGTGCAGCTGTCCAGAATTGGGCAGCCGCGGATGAGTCATGAGGAGTTCGAGGCGTATATCCGCGATTTCATCGAGACGCTGGTGCCGCGCTGAAGCACCGCGCACTCGCACGACACGCGTATCGCCGGTACCTCGCGCTCCGCACCACCCAAATGCGCAGCACCTACACTGCGTGCAACACCCGCCCGCCGTCATTCCAGCGCAAGCGGGAACCATCTTGATGTTGTCCGCACTCAATCCTACATACGTTGCAGCGTTCTGCTAGCATCGTTCCATGACCAGCCTTTCTCGCAGCAACAAGTACCTCTCGACGCCCACGAAGCGAAAGAACGCGGTCTTCGTGACGGTTTCGACATCGTCTGCGATCGAAGGCATCCGCGCGCCTTTCAAGGGCACTAAGTTCCCGGCTAGAACACAGGTCGGGACCTCCAAGCCGGTCAAGCGCTCACGCCCTTCAAAGTCCGCTTGATCACGGATCGGAATACGGCCTCGAGCGGCTCGTAGTCTCTGTCCATGGCCGCGTGAATGGCGGCGATGTAGCGACGCTTCGCGACACCGCGAATGCCGCCATAGTCCAGCGCGGGCAAACCGGCCTGCAGCCCCATCAGCGTGTTCATGACACGCGCCAAGCGGCCATTTCCTTCTCGAAAGGGATGGATCAAGATGAACTCCGCGTGCGTCATCGCGAGTGCTGTCACCAGTCGATCCGTGTCCATATCGCGGCACGGCGTGTGGACACGAAGAACATCCCACTCAAACCCGGCCATCAGATCCGAAATGCGGTTCGCTGCTGCGAACGGAAAGCCCGCCTTGGCCATGTTGACTTCGCGATACGCTCCCGCCCAACCATAGATCGGCGCCAACCATTGGCGATGCCATCGGCATAGGTCCGGCGTCGTGAACCGCTGCGCCTCGCTGACCTCTTCGATCAAGGCATCCATCAGGGCCAGCAGCGCATCGGACTCGGCTCGCTGCATGTCGCGCACGCGCACGATTCGCCGAAGATTGGCCAGCACACGCCCACGAGATCCGGGCTCGAACGCGCCTTCGGGTCCTTCTACGACATAGCGACCATGCATGTGTCGAATGCACGCTGGAGATGTTCCCCGAGCGTAGCGCATACCCGCCACGTCACGCCTGGTGCGCTGCAGCGCCGCCCGCGAGGGCCGCCTTCGCAAAGCCGGAGCCTCGCCGATATCATCATGCATCGCTCAGCGAACGACGGACGAATCGTGATTACAGGCAGCATCAAGAGCCAGGTCGACGCCATCTGGAACGCCTTCTGGAGCGGCGGCATCTCCAACCCGATGGAAGTCATCGAGCAGATGACCTACTTGCTTTTCATCAAGCGCCTTGACGAGATCCAGACTCGCGAGGAGAAGAAGGCCGCCCGCACCGGGAAACCCATCGAAAATCCGATCTTCAACAGCAAGCAGCAGAAGCTGCGCTGGCACGTCTTCAAGCAGATGGGAGACGCAGCCGCCATGTACGACGTGGTGGCCAACAAGGTCTTCCCCTTCATCAAGGATCTCGGCAAGGACGAATCCACGTACGCCGGTCACATGAAGGACGCGCGCTTCACCATCCCCACGCCGGCGCTGCTGGCCAAGGTGGTGGACATGCTCGACGCCATACCGATGGAGGACCGCGACACCAAGGGCGACCTGTACGAGTACATGCTCGGCAAGATCGCCTCTGCCGGGCAGAACGGCCAGTTCCGCACCCCGCGCCACATCATCAAGCTGATGGTCGAGATGATGGCGCCCAAGCCGTCCGACACCATCTGCGATCCGGCCTGCGGCACCGCCGGCTTCCTCGTCGCCGCCAGCGAGTACCTGCACCAGCACCACCAGCAGGAGATCTACGCCGACAAGAAGGCGGCGAAGCGCTTCAACCACGACACCTTCCACGGCTTCGATTTCGACAGCACCATGCTGCGCGTGGGCTCGATGAACATGCTGCTGCACGGCGTGGAGAACCCGGCCATTGAGAACCGCGACTCGCTGAGCCAGAGCCATGCCGGAGTGGAAGGGCAGTTCAGCCTGATTCTCGCCAATCCGCCGTTCGCCGGTTCGCTGGACTACGAGAGCACAGCCAAGGACCTGCAGCAGATGGTCAAGACCAGGAAGACCGAGCTGCTGTTCCTGGCCCTGTTCCTGCGTCTGCTCAAGCCCGGCGGCCGCGCCGCGGTGATCGTGCCCGACGGCGTGCTGTTCGGCTCCAGCACCGCGCACAAAACCCTGCGCCGTATGCTGGTGGAGGAGCACAAACTAGACGGCATCGTCTCAATGCCCTCAGGCGTGTTCCGCCCTTATGCCGGCGTGTCCACCGCCATCCTGCTGTTACTAAGACCAACTCCGGCGGCACAGACCAGGTCTGGTTCTACGACATGCAGGCCGACGGCTACTCGCTAGACGACAAGCGCAACCCGCTGGACGCGACCAAGCACGAGCACAACAACCTTCCGGACATCCGACAGCGCTGGCAGCATCGCGGCAAGGAAGCGGACCGCGTCCGCACCGAGCAGAGCTTCCTGGTGCCCAAGGCCGAGATTGCCGGCAACGACTACGACCTGTCGATCAACCGCTACAAGCAGGCAGTGCATGTGGCGACGCAGTACGACCCGCCGCAGAAGATCTTGGCAGCGCTGAAGGTACTCGAAGCCGAGATCATGCAGGGTGTGGAGGAGTTGCAGGGGATGCTGCGATGAGTGTCCCGACCGTACGGCTCGGGGAGCTCATCGAGCTTTCTGGGCGTGAAAAAGTTGGCGCGCGCGACATCCCAATCATGTCGATCACAATGCGTGATGGATTGATAGATCAGGCGGAGCGATTCAAGAAGAGAATCGCAAGTAGCGAGATATCTGGATACAAGTACGTCGCCTTCAATGAGTTGGTCGTTGGATTTCCGATTGATGAGGGGGTCCTGGGATTCCAGAGGAGGTACCCAGGGGCCGCAGTAAGTCCGGCATACGATGTTTGGCGCATACTGGATCCGGATCGAGTTGATATCAGTTATCTAGAGCGATATTTGCGTTCGCCTCAAGCGATCAGCGCATACCAAGCGCGCATGCGCGGCGCGGTCAGCCGTCGAAGGGTTTTGACAAAGGACGATTTCCGCGAGATCCAGGTACCAATGCCTCCCGTGCAAGGGCAGCGCCATATTGCGGCAATTCTTGACAGTGCCGACGCGCTGCGCGCCAAGCGCCGCGAGGTCATCGCCAAACTCGATGAGTTGCTGCAATCCGTATTTGTCGAGATGTTTGGTGACCCAGCTAGAAATCCCAAAGGATGGCCACAAAAGCCGCTGAGCGAATTGGCAAAGGTTCAGACGGGTGGAACTCCGCCTTCTTCTGCAGCCGGCGTATTCGACGGTCCGATACCCTTTGTTACGCCTGGAGATCTTGGTGGAGTGGTCGCGGAATCCCGGCGGACTGTGACCTCGGATGGCGCACTCTTGAGCCGAATCGCAGCGGCCGGAAGCACTCTCGTATGCTGCATCGGCGCAACAATCGGAAAGATGGGGCTCGTGACGAGGGAGAGCGCATTCAACCAGCAGATAAATTCCGTCACGTGGCACGATCAAGTTGACCCGGTGTACGGCTACCATGCAATGCGTTTCTTGGGTGACGAAATCGCTCATCAAGGTGCATCCACAACCCTTCCAATATTGAACAAGGGAAAGTTTGAGAAGCTGGCAATCATGGCTCCAGCGAAGGGCGATCAGGAAGCATTTGGTCGTATGGCCGCAGCAATTGCGCGGCAATGCAATGCTTCCGCTAGGCAGGAAGCCCAACTAGAGCAACTGTTTTTATCTCTCCAGCAGAAGTTCTTTATCTCCGAGGGACAGTCATGCGCGGCGAATTGATCGCTGTATGGCCTGAATCGTGGGCGTCGATATGGGAGCCGCTAATCTCGAGCGAAGGGATTCCAGTCGACATCTTCTGTGAGCTTTACCGCCAACTTTCTGAAGCCCTACTAGTAGCGCCTACGCTCGAACAGTTGGCGGATATCGTCGACGATCAGGATCAGAGCCGTGAGGCTTTCAAGGCGATAGCTCCAACAGACTTGGCGTCTGAGCGTCGGCTCGTGGAGTTCTTTGAGGAGGCACACTTCATTGTCGGTGACTTGGCTGGTGAGGCGATTGCTGAGTTTTATGTGCTGCTGCTGACCAAGTTTATTGAAAAGTACAGCCTTCGCTATAAGTTACGTGCCCCTTGCGTGCTCTGCCCCACGCTTCCTGGGATCTTTTCCGCGCTCGCAAGTGATATTCAGAAAGCATCTGAAGGTGACGATCATTTGTCTTCGCTGCTCAATGAGTTCGATGAGGCATTGCGCGATCTGCGCGATGACACCTCGGATGGGCGCATTAAAACAATCATTCAGAAGCAAATGAACTTATTGGAGGCGTTTGGTGCTACCTGTGCGGGCGTTCGGAGTAGGCAATTGGGTGCAATTTGCGGGGAGCTTAAGAGTTGGCCGCACAGTGCTTTGCGCAACTCACTTTCTAATCTATACGGGTTCGCTTCGGATTACCCTGGTATCAGGCATGCTGGGAGTCCGAAGGGGGCACTTAGATCGATAGGCATGAAGGATTTGATTGCGTTGTCTGTCGTGCTGACCGGATTTACGCCTTATCTCAGGGATAACTTCGATTCTGGTGCCGTCTATTGGGGTGGAAAGGAGTGACGACACTATGAGCAACTTCCAGTTCCTCCAATCCGAATTCAAACCGCTCTACGAGCCGGCGAAAGGTGCGGAGCAACTGGTCCATTCCGATCCACGTGCCTGCTGCATGCGCACCCGCCATGCGCTGGAGCAGGCGGTGCACTGGCTGTACGAGAACGACCGCGACCTGCGGATGCCGTACGACACCGGCCTGGGTGTGCTCCTGACCCAGCCCGCGTTCGAGCGCCTACTGCCGCCGCATATCCAACAGAAGGCGCGGCTGATCCAGAAGCTGGGCAACCAGGCGGTGCATTCCAACCAGCGCATCGGCAGCGGGGACGCCTTGCGGCTGGTGCGCGAGCTGTTCCACGTGCTGTTCTGGCTGGCGCGCACCTACACCCGCGCCAGCGATCCCAAGAGCCTCAGCGCCGAGTGGAACGACAAACGCGTGCCACATCTCGTGCGCGCAGATGAGGCGGTCGGCTTCACGCGCGACGAGTTGAAGAAGCAGGAAACCAAGTTCCGCCATGAGATCGAGGCGCAGCATGCCAAGATCGAGGCGCGCGAGGCGTCCATCGCCGAGGCCAATGCCACGCTGGCGGACCGCGAGGCTGCGCTGGCGCAGGTCAACGCACAGCTGGCGGCATTACGCGCCGAACTCGCGCAGGCCAAGGCCGCCAACATCGTCGTGCCTGACACGCATGACTACGACGAGGCCGACACCCGTCGTTTCTACATCGACGTACTGCTGCGCGAGGCCGGCTGGGTCATCGGCGAGAACGCGGCCATCGAGGTGCCAGTCACCGGCATGCCCAACGGACCGGGCGAGGGCTTCGTCGACTACGTGCTGTGGGGCGCGGACGGCAAGCCGTTGGCGGTGGTCGAGGCCAAGCGCAGCTTCAGCGACCCGGACGTGGGTCGGCAGCAGGCGAAGCTCTACGCCGATTGCCTGGAAAAGATGAAGGGCCAGCGGCCGCTGATCTTCTGCACCAACGGCCACAAGACCTGGCTGTGGGACGACCGCCGCGCGCCGCCGCGCGAGGTGCAGGGCTTCTACAGCCGTGAGGAATTGGAACTCGCGATCCAGCGCCGCCAGCTGCAGACGGACCCGCGCGCGCTGAAGATCAACAATGCGATCGTGGAGCGCGCCTACCAGCACCGCGCCATTCGTGCGATGGCCGAGTCATTGGCGCAGGGCCGCCGCGCCGGCCTGCTGACCATGGCCACCGGCACCGGCAAGACCCGCATGTCGATCGCGCTGGTCGAACTGCTGATGCGCGCCAACTGGGTCAAGCGCGTGCTGTTCCTCGCCGATCGCGTAGCACTGGTGAAACAAGCGACCAACGCTTTCAAGGCGCATCTACCGGACTCCAGCCCGGTCAACCTGGTTGCGGACAAGGACGGACAGGGCCGCGTGTACCTGTCCACCTACCCGACGATGATGGGCCTGATCGAGGAGATGGAGGGCGCACGCCGCAGGAACGGTGTCGGCCACTTCGACCTCATCATCATCGACGAAGCGCATCGCAGCGTGTATCAGAAGTACGGCGCGATCTTCCGCTACTTCGACAGCTACCTGGTCGGGCTGACCGCCACCCCGCGCGACGAGGTGGACCGCGACACTTACCACCTGTTCGGCCTGGAAACCGGCGTGCCCACCGATGCCTATGGGCTGGACGAGGCCGTGGCCGACGGTCACCTGGTGCCCCCGAGGGCGCATTCGGTGCCGATCAAGTTCGTGCGCGAGGGCATCAGGTATGACGACCTGCCGCCGGAAGAACAGGAGCACTGGGAATCGCTGGACTGGGGCGACCGCGACGAGGGCGGCGAGCCGCCCGACGAGGTGCACGCCTCCGAGGTCAACAAACAGCTGTTCAACGAGAGCACCGTCGACCTGATGCTCCAGCACCTGATGGGGCACGGGCTGAAGGTCGAAGGCGGCGACAAGCTGGGCAAGACCATCATCTTCGCGGTCAACCAGAAGCACGCCGAGTTCATCGCCCGGCGTTTCGATCATCACTATCCGCACCTGAAGGGCGAATTCGCCCGCGTCATCACCCACGCGGTGAAGTACGGACAGACCCTGATCGACGATTTCAGCGTGGTGGCCAGGCTGCCGCAGATCGCGATCTCGGTGGACATGCTGGACACCGGCATCGACGTTCCCGAAGTGGTGAACCTGGTCTTCTTCAAGTCCGTGCGCTCGAAGGTCAAGTTTCTGCAGATGATCGGGCGAGGCACGCGCCTGTGCCCGGACCTGTTCGGCCCGGGTGAGGACAAGAAAGAGTTCTACATCTTCGACTTCTGCGGCAACTTTGAATACTTCAACGAGAACCCGGCTGGCGCGGTGTCGCCCCTCAGCGAACCGTTGGGCAAACGGTTGTTCAAGCGACGATTGGAGCTGCTGGCCCTGCTCCGACCGTCGCGCGGCGACCGCAAAGATGGCACGTCCGAGAAGGGCGCCGGCTACACCCGCGCCGAAGGCCTGCGGGGAGACCTCATCGCGCAACTGCACGCGGAAGTGTCGGCGATGCATCTCGACAACTTCATCGTGCGCACCGAACGCGAGCACGTCGTCCGCTTTGCCGACAGGAAGCAATGGAATTCACTCGACGAGACGGCGTTCGTGGAGCTCAGGGATCATGTCGCCGGGCTGCCGAGTCAGCAGGATCCCGAGCACATCACGGCCAAGCTGTTCGATCTCATTTGCCTGAACCTGCAGCTTGCACTGGTCAAGGCCACGCGCGACTTCATGACCTACCGCGACAAGGTCATCGAACTGGCCGCCGGCCTGGAAGCCCACGAAACCATCCCGGCGATCAAGGCGCAACTTCCGCTGATCGCGGAGCTTCAGACCGAGGCGTTCTGGAAAGACATCACCTTGCCGATGATCGAATCGGCGCGCCGCAAGCTTCGCGGGCTGATCCAGTTCATCGAGCGCAGGTCCTTTGCACCCGTCTATTCCGTCCTCAGGGATGAGATTGGCTCCTCCACCGAGGTGCAGTTGCTCGACTTCAGCACGGGCATCAACCTGGCGCAGTACCGGCGCAAGGTCGAGGCCTTCATCCGTGCCAACGAGCACCACATCGCCATAGCCAAGCTGCGACACAACCGCCCGCTGACGCCGACCGACCTGCGCGAACTGGAGCGCTTCGTATACGAATCCGAGCCGGTCGAAAGCCGCGAACGGTTCGAACAGTGCTTCGGGTCCGGTCAGCCGCTGGCGCGCTTCATCCGATCGTTGGTCGGTCTCGACAGGGGAGCGGCGAAGGAAGCCTTCGGCCAGTTCCTCGACAAGAACCGATACACCAGCCGCCAGATCCGGTTCGTCGAAATGATCATCGAGCGCCTGACGCGGCACGGAACGATGGAAGCGGGCCAACTGTACGAGCCCCCGTTCACTACAGTCCATCATGAGGGGCTGGACGGCGCATTCGCTGATGGTGATGCCGACGCCATCGTCGCCATCCTTTCCGGCATCAACGAACGCGCGGCTTAGGCAACCGATACGTCGCATCAGGGGAGAGAAGAATGGCGAAAGCAGAAGCTACGGTCGAAGAGCTCGTGGGAATGATCGAACGCGGCGAGTTGCGCCTGCCCGAAATGCAGCGTCAATACGTGTGGCAATCGACTCGCGTCCGAGATCTCATCGACTCGCTCTATCGCGGATATCCCTCCGGCGCGATTCTGCTATGGGAAACCGATGAAGCTGTGCCATTGCGCGAATTCGGCGTCTCTCAGCAAGCGAGTCCATATCAGACGACTCGGTTACTTCTCGATGGCCAACAACGACTCACCTCCCTGTCAGCCGTGATTCGCGGCGAACCCGTAAAGGTGCGCCACCGCAAGAAGCCCATCGATCTTCTCTTCAATCTGGAGCACCCGGACGAACTGGCCTTCGTGACGGAAGTCGACGAAGAGGCGGACATCGACGACGATGCGCCCGAGCAAGGCGAGGAGGATGCCAGCGAGGATGAACTGATGGCTCGTCTGAACAAGCGAGCTTTCGTCGTTGCGACCAAGAAGCTGGAGCTTCTGCCGAACTGGGTGCGCGTTTCCGACGTGTTCAAGAGCCAAGGCGATACGGCGCTGCTCAAGGCCGCCGGCGTCAGCAGCATGGATGACCCGAGGCTTGAGAAGTACAGCGCTCGCTTGGCCCGCCTTCGTGGCGTACGTCGGTATGTCTATCGAATGGACGTGCTCGAGCGGACGCTCGGCTATGACGAGGTCACCGAGATATTCGTTCGTGTCAATTCTCTCGGAGCGAAGCTGAGAAGCTCGGACTTGGCCTTGGCACAGATTACTGCCAAGTGGCGCAACTCTTTGGCGACGTTCCTTGCCTTTCAGAAGGCGTGTGCCGACAAAGGCTTCGATCTCGACCTTGGCATCCACCTGAAGAATCTCGTGGCATTCGCCACAGGTCAGTCGCGATTCCAGACCGTAGCGGGGCTGTCACTAGCGACCCTGCAGGCCGCGTGGATCGACAGCGTCCGAGGTATGGAGTTCGCATTGAACTTCATTCGCAGCAATGTGGGTATCACCAGCCCAGCGCTGTTGTCGTCGCCCTTCATCCTCATCGCCCTCGCCTTCTTCGGCGCCAAGCGGGACTACAACCTCACGCCCGAAGAAGCAGCCAAGCTCCGCTTCTGGACGTTAGTGTCGAATCTGAAGGGCCGTTTCTCGCGCGGCTCCAGCGAAACACTGCTGGATCAGGATCTCGCTTCGCTTCGCCAGAAGGGCGGCGTGTCCGAGATGATCGAGCGACTGCGTCTTCAGGTCGGCCGCCTCGATGTGACGCCCGAGGAACTGGAAGGTCGCAATCAACGCAGCGCCATCTTCAAGACGATGTTCCTCGCCTTCAACGATGCTGGAGCCAAGGACTGGCGATCGAATCTCCGCATCTCGCTGGATCATTGGGGGACCAGCCATCGACTGCAGTTCCATCACATATTTCCGAAAGCCGTGCTCAAGGCAGCGGACTACAGTGCGCGTGACGCGGATGACATCGCCAATCTGTCGTTCATCTCCGGAAAGACGAACCGACAGATCAGCGACAAGTCACCCGATCAATACTTGCAAGCCTTCGTGCAGAACGCAGGGCAGAGCGCATTCGACGCCCAATGCATCCCGACCGACCATGATCTGCTGAGGATCTCCTCATACAGAGAGTTTCTTCGCGAGCGTCGCAAGCGAGTCGCCGACAGACTGAACCAGTTCGTCGAAGTAGGCACACACGGCCAATGAGCGGGAGGGAGCGATGAGATATTGGCGAATGCAGCTTCACCCAGCGGACAGTGCTCGATCGGTGAAACATGCGATGTTGTCCCTCGGGCTGGGTTACATCGGGCTCGACTTCGAGAATCCACCGGGCGACCTCACGGACGTCAGCCGCGAGAGCATCCCGCAGGACCAAAGGGACTACTGGGACTTTGCGCACGAGATGGCCATCGGCGACATCGTTCTGATCATTGCCCATCACCATCCGACCGCGCTCGTGCGGGTTGTGGGCGAGTATAATTACGTCAGGGAGCCCGAAGCGGCGATTGGCGCCTGGTTCCGGCATTTTCGGAAGATCGAAGTACTGGGCCACTACGCCGATCTGGTCACGAACCCCAAGGATTGGGAAAAGCTGACAATGACGGACACGATTTCCGTTCTGAACGATCGCGCGGGGATATCTTGGCAGCTGATCGATCGATGGCTGCAGGACCCCACGGTCAAGGAAGATTCGGACCTCGGCTGACCATGTTCGCGTTACGTCGCAGGATTTGAGATCACCCCCTGTTCCAATCCCTCCCGTGCCGCAAGGCACCCCGCCCGAGCCATCGGGGCCTGGACGGGATCACCCTTGGAACTGGGAGAGAGTAGCTATGACGCAGAACCTCGTTTCGATGAACCTCACCTCCGACCAGATCGCCGCCGTGGATGCGGCGCTGGCGGCGCTGGAAAGCAACCTCGCGGGGATGGTGTCGCTGAGTCCGCAGCAGCGTCGCACGGTGCCGCGGATGGGCGACAAGTCCGAGGCGTTTTGCCGGCAGACGTTGTCGCTGCTGGGGCAGAACCCGCAGGTGGTGAATCCGGGTCTCGGCTTGCCGGAGGCGGAGCTGGATCTTGCGACCTTGGATGCGCTGCGTCCGCGCCTGCAGCGCCTGGCGCGGTTGTCGGCGCGGGCTTCGGATACGGAGGTGGCGCTGGGTAGCGACATCATGTCGACGGCGCTGCAGGGGTATGCTCTGCTCAAGGTGTCGGGTCGCAACCAGAGCCTGGAGGGTCTGCGTGCGTCGCTCGGGTCGCGCTTCGCCAAGAAGGCGCGATCGACGGAGGCGCAAGCCGCGTAGCGCGGGGCGTTACCGGTGTGGAAACTGAAGCCGCAGCGATGCGGCTTTTTTCATGCCCGGGATTTGGGGAATGTGCCGCACGCGTGGGTGCGGTGATGCGGGTTGCGGCGGCGTGCGTGGGGGTCGGCGCGCCTGCGGTGCCGTTTGGAGGCGCAGCGGTGCGGGTTCGAGCGGCAGCGATGCGGGTTCGGGCGGCATGCGTGCGACTTCGAGGGGGACCGGTGCGGGTTGGAGCGGCAACGTTGCGGGTCGGGAGTCGCAGAGGTGCGGGTTGAAGCGGCACGCGTGCGGTTTGGGGTCGCAACGGTGCGGGTCGAAGTCGCAGCGATGCCGTTCCGAGTCGCTCCGGTGCCGCGCGAAGTCGCAACGATGGCGCTCGGAGTCGCAAGAGTGCGCATCGGGAGGCGCATGCGTGCGACTTGGAGCGGGATCGGTGCGGGTTGGAGGCGCATGGATGGGGCTGGGAGGCGCATCGCGGCGGCGGTAGGAATGTTGCATACGTCGTCGGGCGCGGCGCTCCGGGTTTCCCTCACCCGCGCCTGCGGCGCGACCTCTCCCGCGAGCGGGAGAGGTGACGGTGAAGCGCATCGCGGCTGAGGGCGCCAGGAGCGTGCTTCGCGGCTGAACCCGCTCCCGCTGGTATGCGCACGAAGGCGCGTGGGTTCCTCTGGCACGTGGGCGTTTTTCGTCGGAGCGCTGCGCTCCGGGTTTCCCTCACCCGCGCCTGCGGCGCGACCTCTCCCGCGAGCGGGAGAGGTGATCGGCGGGAAGCATCGCGGCTTCCGCCGCTCCTACAGGGCTCGCACGAAGTCGGCGCGCTTGCGCGTCACGCCGCAAGGGTCACTCAACCGCGCGACGCGCCGAACTCGTCGCGCAACACCGCGAGCGCGCGACGCAGACCGTGCACCTGGTCGACGAGGTGGAGCACGAGGTCGATGCCTTCGTCGTTGACGCCGAAGTCGCCTTGCAGGTCGCGGATGAACACGGCGCGGGCCGCGTCGATGTCGGAGATTTCGCTGCGCGGTTCGCCGATGCGTGCCGCGGCATCATCCGCGGCATGCGCGTCGTTGCTTCCTGATGCCGCACGCGAGGCGCCGCTTGCCGATGCGGCACGCGTGACGCCGCTTCCCGATGCGACACGCGCGGCGCCACTTGCCGACGCGGCGCCGCTCGCTGACGCCGTGCTCCGCGCCGACGCGTCCCCCGGCGCGAGCACGCCGCGTCCCGCGACGATCCATTCTCGCGCATACCAGCGCTCGAGCACGACGCCGTCGATGCCGGACTCGGCGAGGAATTGTTCGAGGTCGATCATCATCGGGCGGACTCCTCGCGCGGGTTGAACGCCTTGCCGGCATCCCAGGTCGAGACGAATTCGCGCAGCGCGGCGTCGCCGCGCGGGAACACGATTTTGAGTCGCACGAACTGGTCGCCGCGCCCGCCGCCGCGACGCGGTGCGCCGTGGCCCTTGAGGCGCAGCTTCGTGCCGCTGTTGGAATCGGGCGGCACGGTCATCGTCACTTCGCCGGTCGGCGTCGGCACGCGCACGCGTTCGCCGAGCACGGCTTCGCGCAGGGACACGGGCAGCTCGTAGGTGAGGTCGTCGCCTTCGCGCGTGAAGCGCGGGTCGTCGAGTACCTCGAGTTCGATCAGTGCGTCGCCCGCGGGCGCTTTCGCGCTGCCGCCGGGTTCGCCCTTGCCCTTGAGGCGCAGGATCTGGCCGTCGACGATGCCGGGCGGGATCGTCACGTCGAGCGTGTCGCCGGACGGCAGTTCGAGGCGACGCTTCGCGCCGCTGATCGCATCGGCGAGGGAAACCGGCAGGCGGTAGCGGAGGTCGTGACCGGGCTGGCTCGCGCGCGCCTGGCGCGCGCGACGCAGCAGGTCCGCGAAGACGTCGTCACCTTCGGCGAAATCCGCGTAACCGTCGTCGTTGCCGTAGCCGTCGGCCTGCTGCGAGCCCGCGTAGTCGCGGTAGTAGCGCTGCTGCGGCCGCTCGGCGCCGCTCTCGTCGATCTCGCCGGCGTCGAAGCGGCGGCGCTTGTCCGCGTCGTTGAGCAGGCGATACGCGTTGGCGACATCCTTGAACCGCTCCTCGGCGGCCTTGTCGCCGGGGTTAAGGTCCGGATGCAGCTTGCGCGCGAGGCGGCGGTAGGCCTTGGTGATGTCTGCCGCGCTCGCGCCCGGCTCGACGCCGAGGACGGTGTAGGGGTTGGCCACCGGTGCGGTCTCCTTCGCGATCCAGCGTTGCCGGTATAGCGCGACGGCGGCGGCGCGTCCACGCCATGCGACCGATGGCCGCATGCGTCGTTTGCGCGCGGTGCTTCGCTCCGATGGCCCTCCCCCCGGCCCTCTCCCGCAAGCGGGAGAGGGGGAACATCTTTCGTTTGCGGTAGAGGGGGACATCTCGCGTTCGCGTACGCGCGTCACCGCCTGATTTCACCTCTCCCGCCTGCGGGAGAGGTCGCGCCGCAGGCGCGGGTGAGGGAAACCCGGAGCGATGCATCGCACGGCGGGACCCGAAGCGATGCATCGCACGAGTCAGGCGGCGCGACGACGATCGCGACGGAGGACGCTTTCAGGCGCCATGCCTCGCTCCGATGGCCCTCACCCCAGCCCTCTCCCGCAAGCGGGAGAGGGGGAACATCTTTCGCTTGCGGGAGAGGGGGACATCTCGGCGCTCGCGTATGCGCGCCGCGAGCGGCAATTTCACCTCTCCGGTGCGCCACGCGAGCCGCATGTCGCGACCACGATCGCGGTGGAGCGCTTCTGCACGGCATGCCTCGCTCCGATCGCCCTCACCCCAACCCTCTCCCGCAAGCGGGAGAGGGGGTGCGGGGTCGCGCACGCGCTGCGCTCCTGCCGCACGCCTACCGTGCGCGAATACCCGTCGCTATGATGCCGCCACGACAACCGGCACGACGCCGCCTTTCCCGCGACGGAACCGACGCGCCATGGATCACCTCATCGCCGCCACGCGGCTGCTGGAGCGCGATTCGATCGCCGGTGCGGCGGCGCTCGGCGTGCTCGTGTTCGCGCTCGCCGCGCTCGTCAACGTGCTCGTGCGGCGTGCGACGCGCCGCATCGGCGAGCGCCTCACCGATGTCACCGCGCTGCGCTTCGCGAGCACGCTCGTGCAATGGCTCGTCTACCTGTTCGGCCTCGTGCTGTTCGCGCACATGATCCCGGCGCTGCGCGCGGTCGGCACCGCGCTGCTCGCGGGCGCGAGCGTGCTGTCGATCGTGGTCGGGCTCGCCGCGCAGGACACGCTCGGCAACCTCATCGCGGGCCTGTCGCTGGTCATGTCGCACGCGCTGCGCGTCGGCGACGAGGTGCGCCTGTACAGCCCGGTCGGCGTGATCCCGGCGAAGGTGAAGCTCATCTCGCTCGCGTTCACCGTGCTCGTCGACGCCGACGGCAATGACCTCGTCGTGCCGAACAACGTGATGATGAACAGCGCGGTGCTGCGCATCGCGAAGACCCCCGCAGCGCCCAGCGCGTAGTGAGCGATACCCCA
Source organism: Dokdonella fugitiva (assembly GCF_014138265.1). Lineage (GTDB taxonomy): Bacteria > Pseudomonadota > Gammaproteobacteria > Xanthomonadales > Rhodanobacteraceae > Dokdonella_A > Dokdonella_A fugitiva_A. The sequence continues at coordinate 133,675 of NZ_JACGXL010000008.1, read as the reverse complement.
TCCCAGGAGCTCCCGTGTCCGCACCCGTCCCGCAAGCGGTCGTCGCGCCGCTGACCCGCTCGGCGATCTTCCTCGTCGTCACGCTCGATCGCGCGCCCGCGCACCTCGATCGCGTGCGCGAACTCTTCGGCGACGTCGCCGGGCTCGTGCGCGCGGTCGGTTTCCGCAACCCCGAAGGTGCGTTGTCGTGCGTGGTCGGCGTCGGTTCGGAGGTGTGGGATCGCCTGTTCGCCGGTCCGCGGCCCGCGGGTCTGCATCCGTTCCGCGAAGTGCGCGGCCAGCACCACGCGCCGTCGACCCCGGGCGACCTCCTGTTCCACATCCGCGCGTCGGCGATGGACGCGTGCTTCGAACTCGCGACGCAGCTCATGCAGCGCCTCGGCGACGCGGTCGCCGCGGCCGACGAGGTGCACGGCTTCCGCTACTACGACAGCCGCGACCTGCTCGGTTTCGTCGACGGCACCGAGAACCCGGTCGCGCAGGAAGCGCTCGACGCGACGCTCATCGGCGACGAGGACGCCGCGTTCGCCGGAGGCAGCTACGTGATCGTGCAGAAGTACCTGCACGACGTCGAGCGCTGGAACCGCGTGCCGGTCGAGCAGCAGGAGGGCTTCATCGGCCGCAGCAAGCTGTCCGACATCGAGATGGACGACGCGACCAAGCCGAGCTACGCGCACAGCGCGCTGACCACGATCGAGGAGGACGGCGAGGAGCTGAAGATCGTGCGCGACAACATGCCGTTCGGCGACGCGGCGAAGCGCGAGCACGGCACCTACTTCTGCGGCTACGCGCGCTCGCCCGCACGCATCGAGCAGATGCTCGTCAACATGTTCGTCGGCCGCCCGCCCGGCAACTACGATCGCCTGCTCGACTTCAGCACAGCGGTCACGGGGACGCTGTTCTTCGTACCGTCGGCGACGATGCTCGAGGAGCCCCCGCCGGCCGCCGCGCGCTGAGCGCGGAGGCTCGGCGAACACGCCACGCCGCACGGGACGAATGCGCGCATCGGCGAACCGTGTTCGACACGGAGCCGCGAGCCCATCGCGCGATCCCGATGCGATCGCGCGACGAGGCTACGGATTCCGCCGAACTCACTCCTTCGTCGACGCCGAGACGTAGGCTTCCTTGAGCTTGGTCGCGCACTCCTCGCAGCACACCTCGACGGTGCGCCCGCCGAGCTTCACGTTGATCGCGGTGTCGTCGAGCGGGCAGTCGCAGGCGGCGCAGGTCTTCTGGGTCATGGCAGGCTCCGATGGTGGTGTGGATGAGGGGTGAAGTGTGCGCCGATCCGCGGCGGGGTGCTGTCGGAATCTTTAGCGACCGGGCGCCCGCAGCGCGTTGCCCCGCGAGCGAAAAGGTGATCGCGTCTTGCGCAAACCTGCGCGCGCCAGGTGGTCCCCTTTCCCGCTTGCGGGAGAGGGTCGGGGTGAGGGAATGCGGAGCGCGGCATTGCACGCGCGTCGATGCCCTCGCTCCGTTTCCCCTCACCCGCGCCTACGGCGCGACCTCTCCCGCTCGCGGGAGAGGTGAATGCGCAGCAGCCCGCCCTGCGCAACGTGCGCAAATGCACGGCGTGCGCAAATGCACAGCGGTGGGCCAGGGCCCTCCCTACGTAGTTCGCGCGCAACGCCGGGCGCGACCCGCGCCGGGCATTTCCCCTCTCCCGCGTGCGGGAGAGGGTTGGGGTGAGGGAATGCGGAGCGCAGCATTGCACGCGCGTCGAAGCCCTCGCTCCGATTCCCCTCACCCGCGCCTGCGGCGCGACCTCTCCCGCTCGCGGGAGAGGTGAATGCGCAGCAGCCCGCCCTGCGCAACGTGCGCAAATGCACGGCGTGCGGAATGCACAGCGGTGGGCCAGGGTCCTCCCTACGCAGTTCGCGCGTGACGCCGGGCGCAAACCCGCCCGCGTATTCCCCCTCTCCCGCTTGCGGGAGAGGGTTGGGGTGAGGGAATGCGGAGCGCAGCATTGCACGCGCGTCGAAGCCTCGCTCCGATTCCCCTCACCCGCGCCTGCGGCGCGACCTCTCCCGCTCGCGGGAGAGGTGAATGCGCAGCAACTCGCCCTGCGCAACGTGCGGAAATGCACTGCGGTGGGCCAGGCCCCCTACGTCGCGGATCAGTCCTTGCGCTGCCTGCGCGCGATCACCGCTTCGCGGAATTCCGACGGTGATCGCCCATAGGCCTGCTGGAACGCGGCGCTGAAATGGCTGTGGCTGGAGAAGCCGAGTTCGAGGCCGAGGCGCGCGAGGTCGTCGACGTCGCCGATGCGATCGAGGGCGCGCGCGAGGCGCAGGCGCAGCTGGTAGCGGTACAGCGGCAGGCCTTCGACCTGCTGGAACACCTGCGTGAGGTACACGGGCGAGACGCCGATCTCCGCGGCGATCTCGGCGAGCGTCCAGCGCCGCGACAGGTCGCTCGCGAGCACGAGCTTGGTGCGGTCGGCGAGGCGCTGGCGGCCGGCGGTGGAGCCGGCGACGTGCGCGGTGCGCGGCCCGAGCGAGCGCGTGACGAGGGTGAGCGCGAGGCTTTCCGCTTCGAGCGGTTCGGCGATCGCCTCGCGCAACGAGTGGCGCAGCATCGCGACGAGCGCGGACGCGCGCGCGTCGAGGCGCAGGCGCTGCTCGGCGAACGCGAACGCCTCGGCATCGCGCATCAGCGCGAGCGGCGCGAGTTCGCGCAGCATCGTTTCCTCGACCTGCACGACGAGGCTCGCGTCGCCGCCCTGCACGGGATGGTGCGTGCGGTAGTCGACGTGCGCGTTCGACAGCAGCACCTGCCCTGCTTCGGCGACCGCGAGTTCGTCGCCGTCGTGGCGCACCCACAGGCCGCGGTACGGAAACACGAGGTGCGGCGCCGCGCGCCACGGCGCGTCGCTCGCATGGTCGCCGCTGCCGTCGCAGACGGTGTCCCAGACGACGACGGTGTCGGTGCGCAGGAGCGGGTCGATGCGGAAGGCACTCATCGGTGCATGCTCTCACATCGCATGGTTGCATCGATGGGGAGGGAGAGCATCGCGGCTCCCGCCGCTCCCACGACAGCCGCATGCGCGTGCACGCTTTCTGTGGGAGCGGCGGAAGCCGCGATGCTCTTCGGCTTCACAGGTACGCGCAAGGCGCGTGCCGCCGCTCCACCTTCGACACACCGCGCCGCGATCGGTGCAACTGGCGTCAGCGATCGGCCTGCTGGATCTGCACGAGCTCGCCCGCACTCGCCGCGTCGCCCGCGACGATCACGAGGTAACGGCGCGACGGCGCCGCGTCCGCCTTCACGACCTGGCGGATCGGGCCGAGCATGTTGACGACGGCCGCACCCGCGGGGTTGGTCGTGAAGTGCGCGAGCGGTTGCAGGGCGTCGGCGCGTTCGCGCTGCGTGCTGAGCGCGAGCGTGTACGGCTGCTTCGGCTTGAGCCCCGTGACCGCGGCCTGCAGCACCTGGATCAGGCCCTGGTCGAACAGCGCGACCGAGGTCGTCGCGGTCTTTTCGCCCGGCGCGGACAGCGCGATGTGTACACCCGACGCGATGCTCTTCGGCGGCACGAGGTTCTGCAGGCCGTCGCCGTCCGGCACCGCGTTCGGCACGTAGACGAGCGCCTGGGCCGCCTGGCCCGCGGGAATCGTCGCGACGACGGCCTGGGTCGCGGTGTCGATCGCGGCGACCGCGTCCGCGTTCTCGAGGCCGACGTACATGCGCGTGCCGTCGCCGGACGGCCAGATACCGTGCGGCAATGCACCGACCGCGATCGTCGCGACCTGCGAGAAGTCGTCGGTCCTGAACACCTTGATCTGGTTCAGGCCGCCGATGGTCACGTACGCGAACGAACCTTTCGGCGTCACGGCGAAGTTGACGTGGTTGGTGATCGGCCCGGTGTCGATCGTGCGGAGCGGCGCGAACGGCGGTCGTGCGTCGAACACCTGCACCTTGCCGACGTCCTTGAGCGTGAACCACACCTGCTTGCCGTCGGGCGTCGCCGCGAGATCGGGGCAGAACGGACTCTCCTGCTTCACGCGACCGACGATCGCGTGCGACTTCACCTCGACGACGACCGTTTCGGGCGTGAACGACGAGCACACGTAGCCGTACTTGCCGTCGGGCGAGAAGATCTGCATGCCGGGACCGTTCGGTACCGTGATGCGCCGGCGCTCCTCGAATGTCGCCGGATCGATCACGCTGATGTAGTCCTCGCCGCGCACCGTGACCCACGCTTCCGTACCGTCCGGCGTGAAGAACACTTCGTGCGGCGAGCGGCCGACGTAGGTGGTGTGCTTGACGGCGTTGCTGGCGGTGTCGATGAAGGTCACCGAATTGCTGCCGATCGAGACGACCGCGAGCGTCTTCGCGTCGGGCGAGAAGCCCATCCCGTGCACGAGCAGCTGACCGCGATACAACGGACTCAGGTTGCCCGGCGCGGGATCGCCGAGCCGGATCGCGCCGAGCGTCCGGTTCGTGCTCGGGTCGATGACCGACACCGTGTTGGAGAACTGCTCGGCCGCGTAGACGCGGTCGTGCGCACTGACGGTGACATCCTTCGCCGACGATGCCAGCGGCGCCTGGCCGGCCCAGGCCGAGCCTGCGCACGACAAGGCGACGATCGTGGTGATGCACGTGCGGATCATGGCGTTCCTCCTGGCGGGGTGGCGGCCGCGGTCTTCGCCGGCGCCGATGCGAGCGCGAGGCGCATCGCGGCGATTTCCTGCTGCTGCTCCACGATGATTTCCTGCGCGATGCGCCGGAGCCGTTCGTTCGTGCCGTACTGCAATTCCGCCTTCGCCATCGCGATCGCGCCTTCGTGGTGCGGGATCATCATCGCGGCGAAGTCCGCGTCGACGTCGCCGCTCGGCTGGATCGCCATGCCGGCCATCATCGCGTCCATCGCTGCCGCGTTGGCGTCGAGGAACGCCTTCTCGTCGTCGCCCGCGCCGGCGAAGCGTCCGCCGGCGACACCGACGGCCAGCGCCACGGCGAACATCGATGAGCGTCGCCACATCGACATGGGGTTCTCCTTATTCAGTGCTCGCGATCGGTGCCTTCGATCGCAACCGTCGCCCGACCGCGCGCGTGCGCATGCCGAGTGCGGACGAGACCGGCGTTCGCGATGATCGCTGGCATCCTTCGCGACGCGGCAACGGCGCGCCCATCCTTGCCGGGGCCGGCGATGCCACCGGCGAACGACGCACACATGCGCGAACGGTCGCTCACGACGTACTCCGCGCACGATCGATGCCGGCCGCCGCTTCGACCAGCGCGATCGCGCCGGCGATGTTCGCCTCGAGGTCGGCCGGCACGCGGTGACGCGCGACGATGTACGAGGGCGCGTTGATCGCGATCCACGTCGCGCCCTCCGCGTCCTGGTAGGCGAGCGCCTTCAGCGGCAGGTCGAGGCCGACGCCGGGTGACACCTGCAGCAGCGGCGTACCTGCCTTCGGGTTGCCGAAGAGCAGCAGTTGCTCCTCGCGCAGCTCGAGGCCGGACGCGCGTGCGTCGCGTGCGAAATCGATGCGCGCGAACACCGCGAGGCCCTTCGCCTGCGCGAGATCGGCAAGGCGGTCGAGCGTGGCCGCCACGCCGAACGCGGAGCGATACGTCACTACACCGGGAGCCGTCGCCATCGCGATCGCCGCCTGCAGGACATGGAGTGTGCGGACCCTATCAGAGCGGCCATGCCGCGCGCATCTCCATATCCGATGGCGGGCGGTCGTGACGCTAGGGTGGGCCTTGGCCCACCGTTCTCCAACCCTCGACGCTGCGCACAGTGGGCTTGAGCCCGCCCTACGCGGACGTCGCCGCATACACCTCGCGCGCCTGCGCCTGCAGCGCCTGCATCACCTGCGCGTACGGGCCGGGGCCGTGGCTCACGCGGGCGACGCCGCAGCGCGCAAGCACGTCGAGCGGCGGGGTGGCGGAGGTCGCCATGATGTTGAGCGGCAGCGGCGAGGCGGTCGCGAGGCGTTCGATCAGCGCGGGATCGGCGAGGCCGGGAACGAACAGGCCGTCGACGCCGGCGTCGGCGTACGCGCGTGCGCGTTCGAGCGCGAGCTCGACCGCGGCCACGTCGTGCGCGACGCCCTTGCGGAAGAACACGTCGGTGCGCAGGTTGATGAAGAAGCGCGGCAGCGCGGCGGCGGCGGCCGCGCGCGCGGCGCGGATGCGCGCGACCTGCACGGCGATGTCGCGCAGCGAGCCGTCGACGGGTTCGCTGTCCTCGAGGTTGCAGCCGATCGCGCCGGCGGCGATCACGCGCGTGATCGTCGCGGCGACGCCGGCGGGGTCGGCGCCGTAGCCGCTTTCGAGGTCGATGCTGACCGGCACGGTGACCGCGCTGGCGATGCGGCGCGCATTGTCGATGACGAGGTCGAGCGGCAACTGTTCGCCGTCGGCGACGCCGTGCGCGGCGGCGACCGACCAGCTGCCGGTCGCGACCGCGGGCGCGCCGCCGGCGGCGACCGCAGCGGCGCTGCCGGCGTCCCAGGCGTTGAGCAGGACGAACGGGCGGCCGCGTACGTGCAGTGCGTGGAACGTGTCCGCCTTGGCGGCGGCGGTGGAGCGAGGGGTGGATGCGAGGGTCATCGGAATTCCTTCAGGATGATGGGCATTGTAGGAGCGGCTTCAGCCGCGATGCGTAGGCTGGGGTGTCGAAGAGCATCGCGGCTTCCGCCGCTCCCACAGGAGAGGCGGTGCCGCGATGCGTGACGGGGGTTTCGTTCAGGCGGCCTGCCAATGCGCACGCACCGCCTCGTTGAACGCCTGCGGGCGCTCTTCCGGGAAGAAGATGCGCGCGCCGTCGAATTCGATGCGCTGGCGCGTGCCGGGGATGGTGTCGGCGAGCCATTTCGACCAGGCGACGTCGAAGTAGATGTCGTCGGTGCCCCACGCGATCAAGGTCGGTGCGCGCAAGGTGCGCAGGCCGGGTTCGACGCGCAGGGTATGCACGGGATCGAACGCGGCGAGGAAGCGCTCGAGGTCGCGCGTGCGTTGCTCGCTGCGCACGTGCGGGCGCAGGTACGTTTCGATCGTCGCGTCGCTGACCGCGCTCGCGTCCTCGTAGGCGGGCCCGAGCGCCGACTCGGCACGGTAGATCGCCTTGTCGCCCAGCATCGCGTCGAGCGCGCCGCGCAAGCCGCCGCTCGCGGCCATCGCGAGGAACGGCTTGAACGCTTCGGGCGGCCAGTTGTCGTGCGTGTCGCAGTCGGTGAGCACGAGGCTGCGCACGCGCTCGGGATACGTCGCGGCGAAGATCTGCGCGATGCCGCCGCCGCTGTCGTTGCCGACGAGGTCGACGGTGTCGATGCCGAGCGCGTCGAGGAACTCGCGCAGCATGCGCGCGTTCGCGGTGACGGAGACGTCCTGCGCGGCGTCGATCTCGGTCGCGCCGTGCGCGAGCAGGTCCGGCGCGATGCAGCGACGCACGTCGGCGAGCCCGGCGAGCTGGTGGCGCCACAGATGTCCGTTGAGCAGCACGCCGTGCACGAACAGCGCGACCGGGCCTTCGCCCTGTTCGACGTAGGCGATGCGGCCGGACGGGGTCTGTGCGTACTGCGTGGAGGTGCGCGTGGCGTTCATGGCAAGTCCTCGATGGATGGATTCAGCGCGGCGCGGTGCACGGTGTCATCGCGAGGCGTCGACGGCGGTGTGCCGACGGGTGCAGTGGACCATCGAAGGGGTCGGGGGCGCTGTCAGGTTCTTTAGCGACCGCGCAGGCGGTTCACCTCTCCCGCGCGCGGGAGAGGTCGCGCCGCAGGCGCGGGTGAGGGGAAACGAAGCGAGCCGTATCGATCGCGAGCCACTCGACACCGTGCATGCTCGCGGCTGAATCCCATCGAGACGCCAGGCTCCGATTGCCCTCACCCAGCCCTCTCCCGCAAGCGGGAGAGGGGAACGTCACTCGCGCCCGAGCGACCGCTCGCGGACGAACGCCAACAGCCGCGTAGGGTGGGACGCAGCGCGCGACGTTCCCGATGGTGGCGATAAGCCGCATCGCGAGTCCCACCGGTGCCGTTCGCGCTGACGGTGGGACTCGCCGCTGCGCGGCTGCGTCCCACCCTACGAACTGCACAAGCATGGGAGCGAACGCGCACTCCCCGCGCTTGAGCACCCCGCGCGCGCATGGCACGCTCGCATCGATGACCCACCGCACCGCCCCGGAGACACAGCTGCGCGATCTCGCGCGCTTGCGCCGCGTGCGCGATCGCATCGATCGCGACTACGCGCAGCCGCTCGACGTCGAAGCACTCGCGCACGGCGCGCACATGTCGGCGGGTCACCTGAGCCGGCAGTTCAAGCTCGCCTACGGCGAGTCGCCCTATTCCTACCTCATGACCCGGCGCATCGAGCGCGCGATGGCGCTGCTGCGCGGCGGCGCGAGCGTGACCGACGCGTGCTTCGCGGTCGGCTGCGCCTCGCTCGGCACGTTCAGCACGCGCTTCGCCGAGCTGGTCGGCATGCCGCCGAGCGCGTACCGCGCGCAGCAGGTCGAGGGTGCGGCGCCGGGGATCCCGTCCTGCGTCGAGAAGCAGGTGACGCGACCGATCAGGAATCGAGAAGCGCCGGTGTCCTGAGCCGCCTAGCATCACGGCCTCCACCACCGATGAGTGCCCTGCCATGAACATCCAGATCCACGCGAGCTTCCTCCCCCACAACGACCCGGACGCGGCGCTCGCGTTCTACCGCGACAAGCTCGGCTTCGAGGTGCGCAACGACGTCGGCTACGGCGGCAAGCGCTGGATCACGGTCGGCCCGAAGGGCCAGCCCGCGACCTCGATCGTGCTGTACCCGCCCGACGCGAGCCCCGGCGTCACCGACGACGAGCGCCGCACGATCGCCGAGATGATGGCGAAGGGCACGTTCGGCATCGTGCTGTTCGCGACCAGGGACCTCGACGGCGACTTCGAGCAGTTGCAGGGCAAGGACGTCGAGGTCGTGCAGGAACCGACCGACCAGCCGTACGGCGTGCGCGACTGCGCGGTGCGCGATCCTGCGGGCAACATGATCCGTATCCAGCAGCTCGCGTGACGGGTTCCCCCTCTCCCGCTCGCGGGAGAGGTCGGATGTAGGGTGGGACGCAGCGGCTCGACACGGCGCGCGAGTGCACCGACGTCCGACCGCGAGTCCCACCGCGTTTCCTAGGACGCCATTACGGACGCACGCTGTTGCTCCCGGTGGGACTCGCAGTGGCGCGGCTCGCGCATACGTGCGTCGTCGTGCCGCTGCGTCCCACCCTACGAAATCCCGATCCCCCTGGACCACGGACCGAGCCCACGATGAGCAAATCCACGCGCACACCGGCATCCGCCGCATCGAACACGACGAACGCCGCGGATCGCCACGACCTCATCCGCGTGCACGGCGCGCGCGTGAACAACCTCAAGGACGTCAGCGTCGCGATCCCGAAGCGGCGGCTGACCGTGTTCACGGGCGTGTCGGGCTCGGGCAAGAGTTCGCTCGTGTTCGGCACGATCGCGGCCGAGTCGCAGCGGCTCATCAACGAGACCTACAGCGCGTTCGTGCAGGGCTTCATGCCGACGCTCGCGCGCCCCGACGTCGACGTGCTCGACGGCCTCACCCCCGCGATCGTGGTCGACCAGGAGCGCATGGGCGGCGACCCGCGTTCGACCGTCGGCACCGCGACCGACGCGAACGCGATGCTGCGCATCATGTTCAGTCGCCTCGGCAAGCCGCACGTCGGCCCGCCGAGCGCGTTCGCGTTCAACGTGCCGTCGGTGCGCGCCGCGGGCGCGATCACGGTCGAGCGCGGCCACCGCACGAAGACGGTGAAGGAAACCTTCAACCGCCTCGGCGGCATGTGCCCGCGCTGCGAAGGGCGCGGCGCGGTCAGCGACATCGACCTCGCCCAGCTCTACGACGCGGACAAGTCGCTCGCCGAAGGCGCGCTGATCGTGCCCGGCTACAGCATGGACGGCTGGTTCGGCCGCATCTTCACCGGCTGCGGCTATTTCGACCCGGCCAAGCCGATCAAAAAGTACAGCAAGAAGGAACTGCACGACCTGCTCTACAAGGAGCCGACCAAGATCAAGGTCGACGGCATCAACCTCACCTACGAAGGGCTGATCCCGAAGATCCAGAAGTCGATGCTGTCCAAGGACGTCGAGTCGATGCAGCCGCACGTGCGCGCGTTCGTCGAGCGCGCGGTCACGTTCCAGACCTGCCCGGAATGCGCGGGCACGCGCCTCGCCGAGCATGCGCGCAGCTCGAAGATCGGCAAGATCGGCATCGCCGACGCGTGCGCGATGCAGGTGAGCGATCTCGCCGCGTGGGTGCGCACGCTGAAGGAACCGTCGGTCGCGCCGCTGCTCGGCGCGCTCGTGCACACGCTCGATTCGTTCGTCGACATCGGCCTCGGCTACCTCGCGCTGGAGCGGCCGTCGGGCACGCTGTCGGGCGGCGAGGCGCAGCGCGTGAAGATGATCCGCCACCTCGGCTCCTCGCTCACCGACGTCACCTACGTGTTCGACGAACCGACGATCGGCCTGCACCCGCACGACATCGCGCGCATGAACGCGCTGCTGCTGCAGTTGCGCGACAAGGGCAACACCGTGCTCGTGGTCGAGCACAAGCCCGAAGTCATCGCGATCGCCGACCACGTCGTCGACCTTGGCCCGGGCGCGGGTTCCGGCGGCGGCACGATCTGCTTCGAAGGCGGCGTCGACGCGCTGCGCGCGAGCGGCACGGTGACTGGTCGCCATCTCGACGATCGCGCGACCTTGAAGGCCGCGGTGCGCAAACCGACCGGCAAGCTCGCGGTGCGCGGCGCGAGCACGCACAACCTCAAGAAGGTGAACGTCGACATCCCGCTCGGCGTGCTCGTCGTCGTCACCGGCGTCGCAGGCTCGGGCAAGAGCTCGCTGATCCAGGGTTCGGTCGCCGGTCGCGACGGCGTCGTCACGATCGACCAGGGTTCGATCGGCGGCTCGCGCCGCAGCAACCCGGCGACGTACACGGGCCTGCTCGATCCGATCCGCAACGCGTTCGCGAAGACGAACGGCGTGAAGCCTGCGCTGTTCAGCGCGAACTCCGAAGGCGCGTGCCCGACCTGCAACGGCGCGGGCGTCGTCTACACCGACCTGGCGATGATGGCCGGCGTCGCGAGCGTCTGCGAGGAATGCAACGGCAAGCGTTTCCAGGCCGAGGTGCTGAAGTACAAGCTCGGCGGCAAGGACATCAGCGAAGTGCTCGCGATGCCGGTGGGCGAAGCGGTGGCATTCTTCGGCGCCGGCAAGGCGCAGCTTCCCGCGGCGCACGCGATCCTCGAACGCCTCGCCGACGTCGGCCTCGGCTACCTCAGCCTCGGCCAGCCGCTCACGACCTTGTCCGGCGGTGAACGGCAGCGCCTCAAGCTCGCCACGCACATGGGCGAGAAAGGCGGCATCTACGTGCTCGACGAACCAACCAGCGGCCTGCACCTCGCCGATGTCGAACAGCTGCTCGGCCTGCTCGACCGCCTCGTCGACGCGGGCAAGTCGGTGCTCGTGATCGAACACCACCAGGCCGTGATGGCGCACGCCGACTGGATCATCGACCTCGGCCCGGGCGCAGGCCACGACGGTGGCCGCGTCGTGTTCGAAGGCACGCCGGCGCAACTCGTCGCGGCGCGGTCGACGGTGACGGGTGAGCATCTCGCGGGGTACGTGGGTGCCGGCAAAGCGACGCCTGTGGCGCAGGCGCGGCGCGAGTAGCTGGCAAGTCGGCGCTTCGCTTTTCGTTGGTCGGCTTCGTGCGCGCAGCGCGCATCGTCGTGTTGTTTATTGTGCCTTGAGAAGCAGGAATGGCTTCTTCCGCAATGACCGACCCGCGTCCCTGCGTGTTCGTCCCGCATCCCTGCGGGCCGGTTACTTTCTCTTGCTTGCCCAAGAGAAAGTAACCAAAGAGAAGGGCACCCCAAGCGACCCGGTCGCCGGGCGTCCTGCCCGTCGACTGCGCGAGCGGGCTGCGGGGTTCGTTGATGGTACGTCCGTGTACCGGCAACGAACGCGCGCGCATCGTGCGCGCCCCCCTGCGGGCCTATCCTCCGCCCGCTCGCCGGGCCGCACGGGGACCCGGTTAGGAGCAAGGAGCAGCGCGCTCCTGCGCGCAGAAGCAAAAGCGGCAGGACACTGCAGCATCACGGAGAGCATCGCGGCTTCCGCCGCTCCCACAGAAATCAACGCCACCCCCAAGGGCCACGCACGAGCCCGCTGTTGTGGGAGCGACGGAAGTCGCGATGCTCTCGATCGATAACGACGGGAGAACGTATTCGCACCGAAGGGGGCTTCGGCTTCGGCTTCGGCTTCTGCTTCTGCGCGCAGGAGCGCGCTGCTCTTCCGGGCCCCTTCAGCGGCGGTGAACGGCGGGCGGATCAGCCCGCAGGGGCACGCGCATGGATGCGCGTGCGTTCGCCGTCGGCGCAGGAGCGCCGTCGGCGAACCCCGGCCGGCGTTCACGCACCCGGAAGGCAGGATGCCTGGAGGGCGCCGCTGTCGGGGTGCCCTTCTCTTTGGTTACTTTCTCTTGGGCAAGCAAGAGAAAGTGACCGGCCCGCAGGGATGCGGGACGAACACGCATGGACGCGGGTCGGTCTTCGCGAAAGAAGCCGTACTGGCTCTTCAACGCGCAGCTCTTCAAGAAGAAAAGAAGAACGGAGCGCGCGGCAGGAGCCCCTCACCCTACCCTCTCCCGCAGGCGGGAGAGGGGAAACATGGATCGCATATGGGAGAAGCACGAGGAGAAGATGCCTACCCCGCTGCGACCGATTGTCGCAGCGCTTCACCCCACCGCGGCGACCACGCCGCCACCCCATGTGACCGATCCCTGTCCCACCCGCCCCGCGCGACACGCTGGAAACGTTTACACGTGGACGCGTCGCGACCCTCGCGAGGCTTTGCGAGTCAATTCCGCGACTTGCGCTGTCCGCTGCGATGCGGCGGACTGCCTTGCATGCGCGCCGGGGCGGGGCTACCGTCGACCCTTCCACACTTTTATACGCGGGCGCGTGCGCCCGGAGACCATGGCCAGCAAGCTCAAAGCCCTGAACGACTGGGTCGACGACGTCGCCCGATTGACCCGACCCGACAGCATCCGCTGGTGCGACGGTTCCGATGCCGAGGCGGCCGCGCTGCGCGCCGAGATGCTCGCCGACGGCACCCTGATGGAACTCAACCAGGACACCCACCCGGGGTGCACCCTGCACCGTTCGCATCCGTCCGACGTCGCGCGCGTGGAGCACCTCACGCTCGTCTGCTCGAAGAACGAGGACGATGCCGGCCCGAACAACCACTGGATGGACCCGGCCGCGGCGCACGCGAAGATCGACGCGCTGTTCGAAGGGTGCATGCAGGGTCGCACGATGTACGTGATCCCGTACTGCATGGGTCCGATCGATTCGCCGATCTCGCGCTGCGGCGTCGAGATCACCGATTCGCCGTACGTGGTCGCGAACATGCGCATCATGACGCGCATGGGCGCGCCGGCGCTCGCACGCATCGAGCGCGAAGGCACGTTCGTCAAAGGCCTGCACTCGATCGGCGAGCTCGACCCCGAGCGTCGCTACATCATGCATTTCCCCGAGGAGCTCACGATCAAGTCGTACGGCTCCGGCTACGGCGGCAACGCGCTGCTCGGCAAGAAGTGCCATGCGCTGCGCATCGGTTCATGGCAGGCGCGCCAGGAAGGCTGGCTCGCCGAGCACATGCTCATCGTCGGCATCGAGAACCCGCAGGGCGAGACGCACTACATCGCCGCGGCGTTCCCGTCCGCGTGCGGCAAGACCAATCTCGCGATGCTGATTCCGCCGGAAGGCTATCGCAAGGCCGGCTGGAAGGTGTGGACGGTCGGCGACGACATCTGCTGGATGCGCCCGGGCAAGGACGGACGCCTCTACGCGATCAATCCGGAAGCGGGCTACTTCGGCGTCGCGCCGGGCACGAGCCGCTCGACCAATCCGACCGCGATGGAGACGATCGCGCGCGACACGATCTTCACCAACGTCGCCGTCACCGCCGACAACCAGCCGTGGTGGGAAGGCCTGCCGCACGGCGCGCCGGCGACCGACTGGCAGGGTCGCCCGTTCGATGCGAAGAACGGCCCCGCCGCGCATCCGAACTCGCGCTTCACCGTCTCCGCGAAGCAGTGCCCGAGCTGGTCGCCGCACGCGGAGGACAAGCACGGCGTGCCGATCTCCGCGATCGTGTTCGGCGGCCGCCGGCCGTCGCTCGTGCCGCTCGTGTTCGAGGCGCACGACTGGACGCACGGCGTGCTGATCGGCGCCGCGATGGGTTCGGAAACCACCGCCGCCGCGACCGGCGCGGTCGGCGTGTTGCGCCGCGACTCGATGGCGATGAAGCCGTTCTGCGGCTACAACTACGGCGACTACTTCGCGCACTGGCTGTCGTTCGACAAGCCGGACGCGAAGCTGCCGAAGATCTTCCACGTGAACTGGTTCCGCAAGGGCGACGACGGCAAGTTCCTCTGGCCCGGTTACGGCGAGAACCTGCGCGTGCTCGAGTGGATCATCGACCGCTGCAAGGGCGCGGTCGGCGCGCACGAAACGCCGATCGGCTACGTGCCGCGCGAAGGCGACCTGCACGTGGAAGGCCTCGCGATCGACGAGCGCGCACTCGACACCCTGCTCGCGGTCGACCCGATGGGCTGGGCCTCGGAAGTCGCCGACATCGGCCACTACCTCGAGTCGTTCGGCACACGCACGCCGGAGAAGCTCAAGGCCGAACAGCGGCGCGTGGCCGCCGCGCTCGCGAATGCGGGCGCGCCGGCGCGCAAGGTCGCTGCTGGCTGAGGTTCCACGTCCGTCGCCTCTCCCCCTATGCGGGGAGAGGTCGCGCCGCTGACGCGGATGAGCGGGTAGCGAAGCGCGACGCGCAAGAACGCCACTCCGCGTTCCACCTTCCCCTGATCCCAGCTCTCTCGCGCACGTAGGAGAGGAACAGCATCTCTCGTTGCAAGCAGAACGGAGAGCGACCTGCTGCGTCAGGTGGGATGCGGACAATCGGTGTCGGCGCTCCCGCATGCGGCGAAGGGCGACGTGCGCAGCACGGCGGGTGTGGGATGGCGAAGCGAACGCTCTGTGCGTCGTGAAGTCCTGCGTTCTCGCATACCTCAGTCCAGTCCTCCCCTGCCCAATTGATTTCGATCAAACGCGTTGCGGTCGCGATGCCGCATCGTCGAGGCAGGTCATCTCGCGACGACGCATGTTGCCGTCATACCTGACCGGAGGACGCCCATGGTACGGCAGCGAAATGGAGCACCCCTCACCCTTCATGGGGTGAGCGATGAAGGCGCGCGCATGGGCACCTCGCGCGCCAAGCCACTATGGATGGGTCTGCAGCTGTTGCTGGTGGCTATCGCGTTGACCGTCCCTGCCTTCGCACGTGCCGGCGGCCCCTTTCGGCATCGATCACGTCGTCGCATACGACGATTCAGGTCTATGGAAGCGGTCGTATCAGCAGGATCTCGCCGTCGGCACGGCCGTTCTCGTGCTGGGTGGTGCTTCGTGGATCGGTGACGAGGATCCTTTGGGAGACACCTTATGGCGATCCGTCGACGCGATGGCGCTGAGTGTCGCAACCACCGAAGCCATGAAACTCGCGTTCTCCCGCGAGCGTCCTTCGCAAACGAACGATCCGAACCGGTTCTTCACCGGGCACGGCCACCAGAGCTTTCCCAGTGGGGAAGTGGCGCAGATCACGGCGGCTGTCACTCCGATCATGTTGACCTACGGGCGCGATCATCCGGGGGTATACGCGCTCGCGTTGCTGCCGGTGTATGACGCAGTGGCGCGCGTGAAGACGCATGGTCATTGGCAAAGCGATGTTCTGGTGGGCGCCGCCGTCGGAGCTGCTTTCGGTTACTACGCCAGCCAGCGCGAACACGCGCTGATCGTCGGATGGCTGCCGGGCGGGTTCCAGGTCGGTTTCCGCAAGTCCTTCTGACTCGAGATCTCGACACACGACCCGGGACGCAGCCGCGCAGCGGTGCATCCCGCCCTCGCCTCACCCGCCCCGCTCCGTCCCATCCGGTGGGACTCGCGGTCGTGCGCCTCGCACAGATCGATGCTTCCGCGCCGCTGCGTCCCACCCTACGCACCGCATCGTCGAGCCGCGCACGAGTGCGCGTGTGCATCATCGCGATGCTCATGTCGGCGGACGGGACGCAGCCGCGCAGCGACGAGTCCAACCGCCCGCTCGCACGTCGTCAATCGGCGTGCACGCCCTTCGCGAGGAACGCGACGATCACCGGCACCGCCTCCGCTGGCTGCTCTTCCATGATCCAGTGGCCGGAGTTCGCGATGACCGCGCCGTCGACGTGGTCGGCCACGGATTCCAGTTCGGGCTTCATCGCCGCGCCGTAGGAGTGGTCGCCACCGATCGCGAGCACGGGCATCGGCAGCTTGCCGCCTTTGGCGAACAACGCCTTGTTCTCTTCGGCGTCGGTCGCGAACGCGGCGAACTGGCCGCCGAGTGCGTTGTGGATCGCGCCGGGGCGTGCGTACAGCTGGGCATAGTGGACGCGCGTCGGCTCGTCGATGCCGGCGGGATTCGCCGACAGTTCGTTGTAGAAGCGATCGAGCAGGATGCGCTCGCGCCCGGCGACAAGTCGCTCGACGTCGGGGCCGCGGAAGTTGAAGTGCCACACCTTCGGATTGGTGAGCTGCTTCTCCCACGTGCCGAGGCCGGGCAGCGGCGCATCCATGACGACCCAGCGGCTCACGCGTTGCGGATACTGCGCGGCGAGCGCGTAGCCGACCATGTTGCCGATGTCGTGCGTGACGAGCTGCACCGAGTCGACGTGCAACGCGTCGAGGATCGCGGCGAGGTCGCGCGCCTGCGCGGCCTTCTCGTAGCCGCCTTCCGGGTGCGAGGACAGGCCCATGCCACGCAGGTCGGGGATGATCACGCGATGATCCTTGAGCAGCACCTCGGCGAGCGGCTGCCACATGTCGCCGGTGTCGCCGAAGCCGTGCAGCAGCAACACGGCCGGGCCCTTGCCGCCGGTGCGCACGTACTGCGTGCCGCCGCTGACGGGCATGTCCTTGCCGGTGATGGACGCCGGATAGGGCTTGACCGCGGCGAACGCCAGCGCCGCGGCGAACGCGAGCAGCAGCATCGCGCAAAGCGACATCGCGGCGACGACGCGCCGCGCGAACGCACGATCACTCATGAGACTCTCCTGGCTGGAATCACGGGGATGCGGATGGACAGCGGCGCGCCTGCGCCGGCCGGTCGCAGTGCCACCCCTCGCGGCTGCGGCCGGTCGACATGCCGGCGAGCATACCCGGCGCCGCGGCGCGTGGATGGCGGTCGCGACCAAGGTCGAAGCCCCCGGCCACCGCATTGCCCCGCTCGCGGGCCAATCCTTAAACCCTAGGCCCCGCCGCGGCATCCAAGCTGGCAAGATGAACGCTTGCCTTGCCATGCCCCTGTCGATGAGCGATGCGCCCCGAGCCGAAGCGGTCACCGAATCGGCCGATACCGAGCTGGTGCGCCGCGCCGCGGCCGGGGACATGCGCGCGTTCGAGGCGCTCTACCGCCGCCACGCGGGTCGCGTGCACGGTGCCGTGTGGCGCCTGAGCGGCATGAACGAGGCGCGCGCGGAGGAACTCACCCAGGAAGCGTTCGTGCGCGCCTGGCAGAAGCTCGCCAGCTTCCGCCACGAAAGCGCGTTCTCGACCTGGCTGCACCGGCTCGCGGTCAACGTCGCGTTGATGGACCTGCGCGGACGCGAGCCCGAGGACGCGGTCGACAGCGACGTGCTCGAGGCCGCGACCGAACCGGTCCTGCCGTTCTGCGCGGGCGAGCGGTCCGACCTCGAACAGGCGGTCGCGAAACTGCCGCCGCGCGCACGTGCGGTATTGGTGCTGCATGATGTGGAAGGCTGGAAGCACGAGGAGATCGGCCGCGAACTCGGCATGGCGGTCGGCTCGTCGAAGGCGCAATTGCATCGCGCGCGCGGGTTGTTGCGCGGGATGCTCGGAGATACCCCATGAACGATTTCGAGATCCAGCGCGGACTGCGCCAGATGAACACGCCGCGGATGCCGCAGGCGGACCTGTGGCCCGGCATCGCGGCGCGCATCGCCGCCGCCGACGCGGCCGCGGTGCCCGCAGCGGCACGCCGTCGTCGCTGGTTGCCGTTCGCCGCCGCCGCGAGCGTGCTGCTCGCGGCCGCCGCCGGATTCACGGCGTACACGCTGCACGAGCAGCAGGTCGCGGCCGACTTCATCGCCGGCACCGACAGCCCGCTGCCGGTGCGCGTGTCGCCGCGCGACGCACGCGACCTGTCGCGCGCGCCCGGCGGCGATCCGCGCCTGCTCGGCGCCGCGGTGGTGCTCGATGCCGCCCACGCCGAACTCGAACAGGCCCTCGAACAACGCCCGGACGCGGTGTTCCTGGTCAGCCTGCTCAACCGCACCAACGCACGCCGCATGAAACTCGAACACTTCGGCGCACGCGCCGGCTGACGAAGGAGTCCCATCATGAAAGCCGCCGCCTGCAGCACGCTCGCACTGGCCGTCGCCTTCGCCCTCGGCGACGCGCGCGCCGACTCGCCGATCAACGAACATCGCGACGCGAGCCCGACCGCGCAGATCGAAGTCTCGAACGTGAAGGGCACGGTCACCGTCAGCGGCTGGGACAAGCCGGAAGTGGCGATCACCGGCACGCTCGGCGACGGCGCGAAGAAGCTCTCGGTCGAAGGCAGCGCCGACCACCTGCGCATCAAGGTCGAGCCGCCCGACAAGCAAGGCTGGTTCAGCTGGGGCGCGGACACGCGCATGGGCGACAGCGTGCTCGACATCCGCGTGCCGAAGAACGCGGAGATGAAGATCGAAGTGGTGAGCGCCGACGTGAGCCTCAGCGGCGTCGCCGGCCGCAGCCTGCGCGTCGACGGCGTCAGCGGCAAGCTGCGCCTCGACAGCGGCGCCAAGGAAGTCGAGCTCGACAGCGTCAGCGGCGACATCGACGTCACCGGCAGCGCGGATCGCGCGCACGTCGAAACCGTGTCCGGCAACATCCGCGCACGCGGCCTCGGCGGCCAGGTGAAGTTCGACACCGTCTCAGGCGACATCGATGCCGAAAACGGCGGCTACCGCGAGATCAACGCGGGCACCGTCTCGGGCGACGTGAACCTGCGCGGCAAGCCGGACGCCGGCGCGCGCGTCGACGTCGAGACGATGAGCGGCGACGTGCACCTGTACCTCCCGTCCGACGTCTCCGCGCGCCTCAACGCGTCGAGCTTCAGCGGCCGCATCCGCAGCGACTTCGGCACCGTCACCGAACCCGAACACGGCCCCGGCAGCAGCCTCGAGGTCAACGCCGGCAGCGGCGGTGGCCAGGTGAAGCTGCAGACGTTCAGCGGGGATATCGACATCCGCAAGCAATAGCCCGGCGCGCGCGCCAGGCGCTCTTCCGGATGACCGCGGTCCACGCGGCGCGATCGCGCCGCTCAGAACGCATAGGCGACGCCGACCGACGCGATGTTTGCGTCCGTGCTGCCGCCGGTGAGTTCATCGCCGAGTCCATCGTAGCGGGCCCACTCCACGCGGGCGATCCAATGCGGGTTGAACGCATAGATCGCGCCGATCGCATAGGCCGCTTTCGTGGTGCGCTTGGCCTGCTGCTCCGCGCCGTCGATCACCGTGACCGATCCGCTGCCGCTGTAGCGCGTGCGCACGCGCGCCGCGTAGGCGCCCGCACGCGCGTAGACGGCGAAGGCGTCGCCGATCGGCAAACGGCCGACGATGCTCGCCTCGCCGCCATGGATGCGCGTGCGGCCGACGAGCGAACCGGTCGGCTGCACGTCGGTGCGGAACGAAAACCGGCCGAGGTCGACGTAGGCGAGTTCCATTCCCACGTAGGGCAGGAAGAAGTAGCCGCCATAGACGCGGTATGCGGTGTCGGCATCGTCCACCGTGGTGTGTGCGCCGTCGAAGCCGAGGTCGAGGAACGCGTCCGAGCGCGCGGCGCGATCAATGTCGATCGACGAGCGGCCGACGCTCGCGCCGACGTACGCCTGTGCGTGCGCGCCCGCGCTCGCGAGGAGGGCGAGGGTGGGAAATGCGAAACGGGCGATGCGGATGGTCATGGCAGTCTCCTTGGTGGGCGGCGGCGAGTCGACGGGGGGTGGTGACGCACTAGAACGGCATGAGCTTGAGATCGAGGCTGCGCTCCACGAGCCAGCCCAGCGCGAGCATCGCGATCGCGACGGAACCGCCGCCGACCACGCCGAGCTGGTAGCTGCGAAGCGAACGCGCGAGGTACGCGACCGGGACGATGAGCGCGACGAGGGCGAGCTGGCCGAGTTCGACGCCGGCGTTGAACCCGAACAGCGACAGCGCGAGCATCGCGCCGGAAAGGTCGAGATCGCGCAGCACGCTGGCGAAGCCGAAGCCGTGGATGAGGCCGAACGCGAAGGCGACGAGCCACCGACGTGCAGGCAGGATCGGCACGAGATTGTCGATCGCGGTGACGAGGACCGACAGCGCGATCATCGATTCGGTGAATCGCGCCGGGAGCATCACGACGTGCAGCGTCGCGAGGCTCAGCGTGATCGAGTGCGCGACCGTGAACGCGGTGACCGTCGCGGCGACGTTGCGCAACGCGACGGACAACCGCGGCACCGCGCTCCAGCGGCGGCCTTGCCGGCCGAGCACGGCCGGAAGCAGCAGCGCCACGAGGAACAGGATGTGGTCGTAGCCGGTCGCGATGTGGACGATGCCGTCGCGTACGAAGCTGCGGAGCGCGGACCCCGCGTCGGTGCCGGCGAGCGTGAAGGCCTGGCGCCGATGGTCGCGATCGAACACGGCCGCCCGGGTGGTATCGCCCCCCTCGCCCGCCGCCAGCTTGAGCAGGCCGCGGTGCTGCGCGTCGACGTCGAACAGCAGTCGGTAGTCCAGTGTGAGCGCGTCGATCGCACGCGGACACGACGCCGACAGTCCCACGACGACGTAAGCACCATCGCTGTGGTGGTCGATGGCGTGTCCGGCGACGTCGAGCGGGCAGGCGGCATCGCCGATGGAGAGCGCGAGGCGCGACGCGAGGTAGGCGTCGATGTCGGTCTCGCGCGTGCGGATCTCCCCCCACGTGAGGCGCCGGTCGCCGTCGCGATCGAGGTCGAGCACGAGGTCGAGGTCGCGCAGCGCGATGTCCCAATGGCCGCGCACGACGCCGTCGTGCACGGCCAGCGTCAGGTAGCTGTCGCTCGGCTTGTGCGCATCGGCGCACACGGCGTGGCCGATGCCGAGGAGGGCGAGCGCGAGGACGACGCCCTTCACGATGCGCGGACCCGGCGTACGAGCTCGGCGATGCGCGCGCCCTCCAGGCGCGTGCGCACGACCCAGTCGGCGATGACCACGACGTCGCGCGCCCGCCCCGCGGCCAGCGCGCTCTCGAGTGCGATGCGTGCGTCGAGCGGTTCCTTCTGCACCGACCAGTTCTCGAGCGCGAGCTCGAGCGCAGCGTCCGCATCGCCTTTCAGCTCGAGCACGTAGCGCGCTTCCTCGCGCAGATGCACGCGATCGCCGCGCGCGTGCAGTGCAGCGAAGCGTTCCGCGAGCGCGGCGCGGCTGCGCGCGGCGTCCGCGCTGCGCAGGCGGTGCTCGGCCTGCGCGCGCCGCAGCAGCAGGTTGTCGACGGGCGTATCGGCGGCGATCAGCGCGACGACGTCCTGCGGACGCCCCTCGTCGAGAAGGAAGTCCGCGTAGGCGGCCACCGTGTAGGCATCGAACGGATCGATCGCGAGGCTGGCGCGATAGCGCGCTTCGGCGTCGGCGGTGCGGCCGAGTCGTTCGTCGAGTTCGGCCGCGAGCGTGCTCGCCCATGCACGCAGGCGCTCGTCACGCGTGATCGCCGGGCCGTCGAGGATCACCGAGATCGACGCGTGCGCCGACGCCGACGCGCCATCGACGCCATCGATCGGCGCGACGCAGAGCGTGGCGATGATTCCCTCGAGATGCGCGCAACTCGCGCGCGCGCCGTCATGGTCGCCGCTGACCAGTTGCACGTCGGCCCGGATGAGCCATGCCTGCGCGTTGCTCGGCTCGCGCGCGACGACGCGATCGAGATCCGCGAGCGCGGGCTCGAACGCGTGCGAACGCTGGCGGATCGTCGCGCGCAGCAGCAGCACGGGCACGGGTGGATCCGGCGCGTCCCACCAGGGCGACAGTGCGGCCTGCGCCTGGCCGAGCGGCCTCGGGTCGGACAAGGCCTTGGCGCGATCGACGCACGCCTGCGCGAAGCGCACGGCGACGTCGAGGTCCGCAGGCCTGCGCGCGAGCAACGCACGCATCGCGCGCATCGCGCGATCGCCGCGCGCGTCGGTGCCGCCCGGCAATCGTTCGATCACCTGCGCGTCGTTCGTGGGTACGTAGGGCTCGGCGCGCACCGCCGACGCGGCGAAGAGCGCGGCGGACACGAGGGTCGGTGCGATGGCACGCAAGGTCGGCATGGCGGCTAGTACCCCGAGGCGCCGCGACGTCGCGTCGCGGCGCCACGTCGCTCAGGGTGCGGGAGGATTGGCCGGCAGGCCGTTGGACCCGTTCGGCGATCCCGGCAGCGGCGTCGTCAGGTACGGGAACGTCGCGTCGAACTGGCTGTCCTCGACCAGCACGCCATCGGTGTACGGCAGGTTCGCACTCGGCGGCTTGCCCGCGCCCGGCGGCAGGAGCACGCCCATCGCGACGCGCAACTCGATGTCGACCACGTCGTCGCCGGGACGGCGACCGTTCGGGAAGCCCGCCGGATCGCAACCCGGGTTGGTGAGCGTGAGCACGCCGTCGACGAAGCATGCCGCCGCGCCGAGGCTGTTCTGGCTGCCCTTGGGCGTGACCGGCAGCGCCGTGTTGAGACGGATCATTTCCGACGGCGCACCATTGTGCGGCTGGTTCACGTTCGGCACGCCCGTGAGGAAGGCGGCGACGAGGTCCGCACGCGGGAACACGCTGGGTGCCATCACGCCATCCGCGCCGAAAAGCACTTCGAGCAGCGCCGGCAACGTCGGGTTCGTCACGTAGGTGAGGAACTGCGCGTCGTCCTTCGGCTCGCTCGCGTTGAACGCGTCCTTGTCCTTCAGGCCGATGACGATTTCGTTGACGAGCGGCATGCCCAGACGCGAAACCTGGACGAAGTTGCGGTCCACCACGATGCGACGCAGCGGCTCGTTGCCGACCAGGCGCGTGCGCGGCAGGCTGGCCGTGGTCCAGACGCCGATGACGGGTTCGCCGGCACCCGTCACGCACGCGATCGGCAACTCGAGCGCGAGCGACGTGATGTTCTTGCCGGCGGTCGCATTGGTCGACCCCGAACGGCTGCCGACCACGCGCGCGGTCGGGATGTTGACGAGGTCGAAGATCTCGCCGAGGTTCACGCCGAAACCCTCGCGGCGCTGGCCGACGAACATGCGCCCGGGCGTGCTGCAGCCGGGCACGTTCACCGCATACACGTGGCGCTTCGCGTAGGCGACGTAGTCGGGCAGCGACTTGGTGCCGATGTTGTCGATCGGCTTGGCGAACGCGGTGCCGCCGCCGTCGGCGTTGGACACCGCGCCGGCCACGTCGGGCGGTTGGCGGCGGGCACCCCGGATGAGGTTGACGGTGTACGTCTCGGCGTCGTTGCGGGCATCGGAATTGTCCGCGGTCACCTGGCCCGCGTTGCGCAGCGGGATGCCCACGCTCCTCCCGCCGATGTTGAGCTGGATGTCCTTGAGGTCGTACGCGAACTTGAACTGGTAGGTCAGGTCCTCCTTGGCGTCGCCGTTGTTGTCGATGTGGATTTCGTAGAGCGCGTCGGGATCCATCGTGAAGTAGTTGGGTCCGCCGTACGCATCCTGCAGGGGAACGTAGTTGGCGATGATCGTGACGAAAGCGCTGCGCCCGGGCTCGTAACTGCGGAACACGTAGAGGTCGGTGCCGTCCACCTTCGGATACTGGGTGATCGCGGGGGCTTCGCGGTGGCTCGAGGCGATCGCGCCCTCGGGTGACGCGGCGAGTGCGGCGAGGGCCGCGGCGAGCCCCGCCGCGAGGGAGGTGCGGAAGCGAATCGGATTCATGGGATCGGTCCTTGGCGCAGTCGTCGATGCTGCAACGAGCCCTACGAGGCCAGAGCGGCGGCGGATGCACGCCTGTCGAAACGATCGTGTCGGGAAGCCTACGGCGCCGTGCGGCGCCGACGCGCAGGGCCAGGCGCGCCAGGAGCCGGATCGCGCGGCCGGCGGACGCGATCGCGGCGCGCGTGGGTCAGATGGTGCGGATGCCGCCCTTGGCGACGATCGCGCCGCTCGGTGCCGCGTGCGGCATCGCCGACGGCAGCTCGAGCGATATCGCGAGCGTGGCGCCGACCGCGACCTGACGCAGCAGCGTGGGCGGCACGCTGATCACGAGCGGCTTCTCGTTCGAAACGAAGCCGAGCGATCGGGGCGCTTGGCCGGGCGGAATCAGCCAGAGCTCGGGGACGCGGCCATCGGTGGCGACCGGCCTGGGCACCGGAACCACGAGCATCGTGCCCTTCGCGACATCGATCGAAGCAAGCCAGCCGGTCGAACCGTCGTCGGCGGCGAGCACGGTGACCGGGCCCAGCGCCGCCGGTCCGCTCGTCGGGGCGACGCCGGCCGGGGGCGTCCCGATCCGCCCGACGATGAACGCGGCGATGCCCGCCGCGAGCGCGACGACCGCCGCACCGCGCCAGAATCCGACGCTGTTCCACGCGCGGACGCGGCCGAGGGCATCGGCACTCCAGCCAAGCCGGGCGCGCACGCCCGGCCACACGTGCGCCGGCGGCTCCACCGCCGCGGCGTGCAGCGTCCACGCCGCCAACCGGCGCTCCCATTCGGCCACGAGGCGCGCGAACGCGGGCTCGACGTCGATCCTCCGCTGCACGCGACGACGCTCGAAGCCGTCGAGCACGCCGAGCACGTACTCGCCCGCGCGCATGTCGTCGCCGTGCGAATGGCCGCCGTCGTCGAAGTCGCCGACAGGGCTGTTCATGGGTCCAGGCACGCGCGTAGCTGCAGCAGGCTGCGACGGATCCAGCTCTTCACCGAACCCAGGGGAGCGCCGATGCGGCGCGCGAGCTCCTCGTACGTCGCGGCCTCGAAGAATGCGGTGCGCACGAGCGACCTGCGCCGTTCGTCGAGTCGCTCCATGCAATGCTCCAGCCGCGCCCCCACGTTCGTGGCCTCGGCGCGATCCGCCGGCGACGGCGTCGGGTCGCGCAGGTCTTCCGGCAACTCCACGCTCGCGCGACCCTCGGCGGCGCCCGAACGCAGCCGGTCGATCGCGCGATGGCGCGCGATCGACGCGAGCCATGCGAGCGCGCTCGCGCGCCCTGCGTCGAACTGGGGCGCCTTGTTCCACACGAGCACGTACACCTCCTGCAGCACGTCCTCGGCCTCGCTCCGGTTGGGCAGCACGCGCAGGCAGATCGCGAACAGGGTCGAGGACGTCGACCGGTACAGCCGTTCGAACGCGCTCCGATCGCGCGTGGCGACGCGGGCCAGCAACACGTCGGTCCCATTGTCAGTCGGTGTCGAATCCATTGGGCGCCTCACTATGCGTCCGCTGCTGCGGCGGGTGGATGTGCTTCGCATCCGCAGCTGCAGGTGCACGAACCGCGTGAACACCACGTGCCCTCACGCCACGCTGGCGCCGCCTTCCACGACGTCATGGCGTCCATGTCGCTCGACGAGCACCGGGCGCTGGCCGTGAGCGGTACGCGGCGGTCGGGACGATGGTGGCGGTCATCGCTCACCCATACGGGCGCCGGCGCCAAGTGGATGCACGCGTCCGGGGTCCTGTCGTGTAGCGCCGCGCGCCTGCGCGGGCGACGCACTCCGATTCGTTCTCGGTCAACAGGCGGAAGTGGCCGCCGCTAGGTTCCGGGCCGGGCGGCGTGCGCCTGAACGCCGCGTCAAGGATGCGCGGCGCGTTCGCGAATCGCGATCAGGTCGCCGAGCAGCGCCTGCGCAGTCACCTCGGGCCCCGCACCCGGGCCGCTGATCACGAGCGGCTGCGCGCGATAGCGCGACGTCGTCAGCGCGAACAGGTTGTCGGTGCCGGCGAGGCGCGCCGCGGGATGCGCGCGCTCCACTTCGGCGAGGCCGACGCGCGCGACGCCACCGTCGTCGACGCGCGCGAGATAGCGCAGCACGCGGCCCGCCGCTGCGGCGCGTGCGCGCCGCGCCTCGAGCGCGCCGTCGAACTCGCCGAGGCGGATCAGGAACGTCGCGACGTCGACGTCGCGCAGCGCATCGGGGACGAGGCTCTCGATGACGACGTCGTCGGTGTCGATCGCATGGCCCGCGCTGCGCGCGAGGATGAGCAGCTTGCGCGCGACGTCGGTGCCGCCGAGGTCGATGCGCGGATCGGGCTCGGTGTAGCCGAGCGTGCGCGCTTCGCGCACGAGGTGCGAGAACGGCCGGCTGCCGTCGTAGTGATTGAACAGCCACGACAACGTGCCGGAGAACACGCCTTCGAGCGCGACGAGGCGATCGCCGCAGTCGCGCAGGCGGCGCAGCGTCGACAGCACCGGCAGGCCGGCGCCGACCGTCGCCGCGTCGCCGTAGACCGCGTTGCCCGACGCGCCCGCGCGGCGCAGGTCGCGGAACGCGGCGTAGCTGCCGCCGAGCACGGCCTTGTTCGCGCTGACGACGTGGTGGCCGCGCGCGAGCCAGTCGGCGTGGCGCGCCGCGACCGCGTCCGACGCGGTCGCGTCGACGACGATGCGGTTCGCCGCACCGCTCGCCTCGAGCGTGGCGAGCAAGGTTTCGTCGCTGCGCGCGGACGGTGTGGCGTCGAGCAGGCGTGCCGCCCGCAACGGCACGAGGCCGCGCGCGTTCACGTGCTGCGCGCGCGAATGGGCGACGCCGACGAGGTGCAAGCCCGCCGCGGCCGGGGTCGCGAGCAGGCGCAGCAGCGCGCTGCCGACGACGCCGGTGCCGAGCAGCACGAGCGCGGTGCCGTGCGCATCGCGCGCAGCGGCTGTCCGCGCACGCACGCCCGCGGATGCGGCGCGCGCGGGATCCCGCGCGCCTTGCGTGGGTGCGGGACCGTGCACGGCACGTCCGTGTGCCGCGGGGACCTCGATGGCGTCCGGGGTCCCGTCCCGTGGAACGATCGCGTGCCTGGGCAACGCGCTCATGCGCGCACCTGTTTTCGCGTGGCGCCGCCCGCGCGCGCGAGTGCGGCCTCGAGATCGGCGCAGAGGTCGGCACCGTCCTCGATGCCCGCGGACACGCGCAGCAGCGCGTCGCCGATGCCGGCCTTGCGGCGCGCTTCGGGCGCCATCGACGCGTGCGTCATCGTCGCCGGGTGCGCGATCAGGCTCTCGACACCGCCGAGCGATTCAGCCAGCGAGAAGTAGTCGAGGCCGTCGAGGAACGCCGCGATCGCCTCGTCGCCGCCGAGCAGTTCGAAGCTGAGCATCGCGCCGAAGCCGGACTGCTGGCGCGCGGCGAGCGCATGGCCCGGATGGTCGGGCAGGCCCGGCCAGTAGACGCGGCCGACCTGCGGGTGCGCATCGAGCAGCGCGGCGATGCGCGCCGCGTTGTCCTCGTGCGCGCGCAGGCGCGGCACGAGCGTGCGCAGGCCGCGCAGGGTGAGGAAACTGTCGAACGGCGCACCGGTGAGGCCGAGGCAGTTCGCCCACCAGGCGAGCTGCTGCGCGGTCTCGGCGTCGCGCGCGACGACCGCGCCGCCGACCACGTCGCTGTGGCCGTTGATGTACTTGGTGGTCGAATGCACGACGATGTCCGCGCCGAGCACGAGTGGCTGCTGCAACGCCGGCGACAGGAAGGTGTTGTCGACGACGCAGCGCGCACCCGCCGCGTGCGCGGCCTGTGCGACGTGGCGCACGTCGGTGATGCGCAACAGCGGATTGGACGGCGTCTCGACCCAGACGAGGTCGGGCGTGCCGGCGAGTTCGTTCGCGAGCACGGCCGGATCGGTGAGGTCGGCGAAACGCACGCGGAAGCGCCCCTTCTTCGCCCACGCGTCGAGCAGGCGCCAGGTGCCGCCGTAGCAATCGTGCGCGGCGAGCACGAGGCCACCCGCCGGCACGAGCTCGAGCACGAGCGCGACCGCCGCCATGCCGCTCGCGGTGACGACCGCTCCGGCGCCGTGCTCGAGCGCGGCGAGCGCGGCGGCGAGCTGGTCGCGCGTCGGATTGCCGCTGCGCGAGTAGTCGTAGGCGCGCTTGCGGCCATAGCCTTCGAACGTGTAGTTCGTGCTGAGGTGCAGCGGCGGCACGACGGCGCCGTGCTGGGTGTCGGTTTCGATGCCCGCGCGCACGGCGCGGGTACAAGGCGTGGGGCTCATCACGGGCTCCGGAGTGGGTCGGGTCGATCGGGGAAGGGCTTCCCTGTCCTTCCCCGATCACGAGCCGGGAGGGCCCGCTTGCAGCTGGCGACGACAGGGGCGGCGTCGCTTCGCGCGCGATCGATCCGTCGATCGCGCCGTGTCGTCAGGGTTCGAGTGCCTCGTGCAGCAGCGCGCCGATCTGCGCGGGCTCCTTGAGGAAGGCGTCGTGGCCGTAGCGGGAATCGATCACGTGCAGGGCCGCCGCGCTGCCGCAGCGGCGCTGAAGTTCGCACAGGTCGGCGAGCGGCACGACGCGGTCGGAAGCGATGCCGACGAGCGTGGTCGACGCGCGCACGGCCTCGGGCGCGACCGCGTGCAGGTCGATCGATTCGGACAGGGAAAGGAAGCGGTCGGCGTCGAAACGCTGCGCGAAGCGCGCGCCGGCGGCGCCGAGCCAGCCTTCCTCGGCGAAGCGGAAGCGGCCGTCGACGTGGCGCGGCACATCGGCGCAACGCTCGGCGAACTCGCGCTCGCCGCGGTACGTCGTCATCGCGAGCCGGCGCGCGAGATCGAGTCCGGCCGCGACGTCGCCGTGGCGCGCGGCGAGGCGCACGACCTCGCGCTGGATGTTGCGCACGGCGATGCTGAGCGGATGCGCGCGATGCGCGCCTGCGATCGCGACGAGGCGATCGAGACGGTGCGCGTGGCGCGCGGCGAACGCGAGGCCGACCATCGCACCGTACGACGCGCCGACGTACGCGTGGGCGCGGCGCACGCCGAGCACGTCGAGCACGCCGGCGATCGCGTCGGCCTGGTCGTCGCTGTCCACCGCGAGCGCGTCGCCGAGATCCGCCTGGGCGAGCCAGTCGATCGACAGCACGCGCCGACATCGCAAGTCGATCGCGCGGCCTTCGCCGACGATGTCGTCCCACCAGCCGGCTTCGCCGCCGCTCGCGGCGACGCGACGATCGGCCGAGATGCCGCCCTGCACGATCACGAGCGGCGCATCGGCGGCGCCGTGCAGCGACCAGCGCACGCGCACCTCGCGCACGCCATTCGCGTGTTTCGGCCGCAGGCGCAGCACGGACTCGCCCAGGCGCACCGACGGTGCGGACGGCGAGAACACGGCGTCGAACGCCGCGTCGATGTGCAGTGCGATCGCCGCGGAGGCGGATTCGGCGGTGGATCGGGCTTCGGCCTGCAGGCTCATCGCGGTTCTCCGTTCGCGCCCATCGGGCCGCGGGAGAACCGGGGACGGAGGCGACCATACGCCGGCCGCAAGGCCGCGCATCGCCGCCACCCATCTCTCGGCGGACCGCGCGTCGCGCGTCCCCGCGGGAGTTGGCACCTGGCGCAACGGCGGGATCATGCGATCCCCCGCCCCGCTGGTTGCCCCGGCGTCGTCGGGCCTGTCCCTCGACCGGTCTTGATGAGCAGTGGCGCGCACTGTAGCGACGGCGGAGCTGTCAGTCAATAGACTTTTAGACGTCTAAACCGCCATATATTGAATAGGCATAACGGCCTTGGTTCACCGATCATCGGTCCGCGGCATGCGATGCGCTCGGTCGCGCCCGGTGGGACTTGCGGTCGTGCGTCTCGCCATTCGTCGACGCTCTCGCGCCGCTTCGTCCCACCCTACGCGAACTGCGAGGCGCACTCCGAATGGCTTCGCTTCGCTCGGCTTCTGCGCGCGGAGCGCGCCGCTCTTCCGGGTCCCGTCAGTGGCGGTGAACGGCGGTCGGATCAGCCCGAAGGGGCGCGTGCAGGGATGCACGCGCGTTCGCCGTCGGCGCAGGAGGCGCCGTCGGCGAACCCCGACCGGCGTTCACGCACCCGGAAGGCAGGATGCCTGGAGGGCGTCGCTGTCGGGGTGCCCTTTCTTTGGGTCACCTTTCTTTGGGCAAGCAAAGAAAGGTGACCGGCCCGCGGGGATGCGGGCCGAACACGCAGGGATGCGGTCGGTGGTCGCGAATGAAGGTGTGCCTGCTTCAAAGAACAAAGAACGACGCGTAAAAGCGCCCTCACCCTGCCCTCTCCCGCAAGCGGGAGAGCAGAAGAGCACGAGCCCGCAGGGGGAACACCGAAAGCCGGGAACACCAAAAAACCATCCCCGGCGACCCTGATAAACTAGCGGGCTTGCCCGCACCACCTCTCCACGGCCATGCCCGACCACCTCGCCGAAACCCACCGTCGCCGCACGTTCGCGATCATTTCGCACCCCGACGCCGGCAAGACCACGCTCACGGAGAAGCTGCTGCTGTTCGGCGGCGCGATCCAGATGGCCGGCTCGGTGAAGTCGCGCAAGGCCGCGCGCCACGCGACCTCGGACTGGATGGCACTCGAGAAGGAGCGCGGCATCTCGGTCACGTCGTCGGTGATGCAGTTCCCGTACGAGGGCAAGATCGTCAACCTGCTCGACACGCCCGGCCACGCGGACTTCTCCGAGGACACCTACCGCGTGCTCACCGCGGTCGACTCCGCGTTGATGGTGATCGACTGCGCGAAGGGCGTCGAGGAACGCACGATCAAGCTCATGGACGTGTGCCGCCTGCGCGACACGCCGATCATGACCTTCATCAACAAGCTCGACCGCGAAGGCCGCGCGCCGATCGAGCTGCTCGACGAAGTCGAGTCGGTGCTGAAGATCCCGTGCGCGCCGATCACCTGGCCGATCGGCATGGGTTCGCGCCTCAAGGGCGTGTACCACCTCCTGCTCGACGAGGTGCACGTGTTCGAGCAGGGCCGCAACTTCACGCGGCAGGACTCGACGATCTTCCAAGGCCTCGACGATCCCGCGCTGGCCGAGCGCATCGGTGCCGAAGCGCTCGCCGAGCTGCGCGACGAACTCGAGCTCGTGCGCGGCGCCTCGCATCCGTTCGACCTCGACGCTTACCGCGCAGGGCGCCTCACGCCGGTGTTCTTCGGCTCGGCGGTCAACAACTTCGGCGTGCAGCTGCTGCTCGACTTCTTCGTCGAGCACGCGCCGTCGCCACGCGGACGCTCGACCACGTCGCGCGAGGTCGCGCCGGACGAGGAGGCGCTGAGCGGCTTCGTGTTCAAGATCCAGGCGAACATGGACCCGATGCACCGCGACCGCGTCGCGTTCCTGCGCGTGTGCTCGGGCCGCTACGACGCCGGCATGAAGATGCTGCACGTGCGCACCGGCAAGGACGTGCGCATCGCCAACGCGCTCACGTTCATGGCCTCGGACCGCGAGATCGTCGCGACCGCCTACCCCGGCGACGTGATCGGCCTGCACAACCACGGCACGATCTCGATCGGCGACACGTTCACCGCGGGCGAAGCGCTGTCGTTCACGGGCATCCCGAACTTCGCGCCGGAACTGTTCCGTCGCGCGCGCCTCAAGGACCCGCTGAAGATGAAGGCGCTGCAGAAGGGCCTCGCGCAGCTGTCCGAGGAAGGCGCGACGCAGTTCTTCCGGCCGCTGATGTCCAACGACCTCATCCTCGGCGCGGTCGGCGTGCTGCAGTTCGACGTGGTCGCCTACCGGCTCAAGGACGAGTACGGCGTCGAGGCCGCGTTCGAGAACGTCGGCGTCGTGACCGCGCGCTGGGTGCGCTGCGCCGACGCGAAGAAGCTCGAGGAGTTCCGCGAGAAGAACGCGCTGAACCTCGCGATCGACGCGGCGGGCGAACTCGTCTACCTCGCGCCGTCGCGGGTCAACCTGCAGCTCGCGATCGAGCGCTGGCCCGGCGTCACGTTCGCCGCGACGCGCGAACACGCGCACGCGGTCGACGCGGGCTGAGCGACGGCGTGCTCCGGCAGCCGGAGCGCCGCGTCCATGCGGCGCCCCGACGCAGGGTGCCCGTCAGTGCAACGGCCGGCGCTTGCGCTGCGCAGCCATCGCGCGTTCCATCGCGGCCATGAGCTCGCGCAGTTCCTCGTCGTCGGGGTTCTTTTGCACGGCGTCGCGCACGAGCGCGAGGTAGTTGTCCGCATGGCTGAGCCAGTGGATCTCGCGCAGGCGCTGGTGGGCTACGGAACGCATGGTGTCTCTCCCTTCGGCTGGATGCGGCGGGCGGAGCCTTGCGGTTCCGCGGTGCCGTTGATCGACAGCCTACGCAGGCGCGACGCCGCGCTCCGCCCCAGAGTGCGCAGTCGACCGGTGATGGAGTTCACATTCCCGCCCGGGAGGGGCCGGCGGCCAGCCCGTAAAGCAGAACGCCCGGCCAGGGCCGGGCGTTCGAGCCATCGGGTGGACGCCGCGGTCAGCCGCCGCTGGAGAAATCCGTCCTGAACAACTCGTCGCTGCGCACCGTCTCGTGCGGCAGGTTCGACGCGAAGATGCGATCGTTCGTGCTGAAGATGCGGTCGGCCGCGGCCGGCGTCGAACTCGACGACGATGCCACGTTCCAGCGCGCGGCCTGGTGGCCGTGCAGCGCGAAGGCGCCGACGACGAGCGCGCAGCACGCCGCGAGGCTGCCGACCCAACGCAGTGCGGCCGGGCGGCGCGCGGCGGCGAACCGATGCTCGCGAAGGCGCGCCGGATGGGCCGGGCGCCGCAGCGCGGCGACTGCGGTCGCGAGCGCTTCCGATTCCGGCTCGAGTTCGCGCAGGAGGCGGCCGAGTTCGGCTTCCGGCAGCGCGGGGCGCTCGGCCGAGAGGCGGCGGTAGAGGCTGGAAAGCGACCTGTCGTTCATGGCGTCAGTCTTCGAAATCACCGTAACCCAAGTCGCGCAGCCGGGCTTTGAGTTCGTCCAGCCCGCGCGACACCAGTTTTCGCGCCGCCTCGACCGAGGCAATCCCGGCCAGGTCGGCGATTTCCTGCAGGGAAAACCCCTGCAGGTGGAGCGCGATCGGCAGCCGCCTTCGCTCCGGAATCTCGCCCAGGCACCGCTCCAGGCCTTGCATCCGTTCGGTATCGCCAGCGCTGCGCTCCGGGCCCACCGGGCCTTCGCCGAGGTCGAACACCTCGTCGTCGGTCTCCGGCAGCGGCTCGGCGGCCCGTACCTGGGCCCTCCGGAGGGCATCGATCACCGTGCTGGCGACCACCCTCTGGACATAAGACGCATGAAAGGCGCCGGACCGGTCACGCTCCATCGCATGCCAGAGGCGGATGCGGACTTCCTGCTCGACGTCGGCCGGGTCGATGCCCTGCTTGTCGAGGCCGTAGCCCTGCAGCAGGCGCCGCACCTTGGCGCCATAGGCGCTGAACAGCTCCTCGAGGCGGGCATGCAGGGGATCGCGCGACGAGGGCATCGGCTGGTCGGGGCAGGAGGGGCGGCTATGCTCCCCGAGGCCACCCCGGCGCGCAAGCCGCCGCGTGGCCGATCGGCCAAAAAAAAGCCGCGCAGCGAACTGCGCGGCTCGAGGGCCTGACACTCTCCAGGGTCAGAACTTCACGGTGACGCGGCCGAAGTAGTAGCGGCCCATGAGGTCGAAGTCGCTCGGATCGGTGTTCGCATTGAGCGTGTTGTTCGCGTACAGCAGCGGCGGCTGCTTGTCACCGACGTTGTTGACGCCGACGTCGAAGCGCGTGTTGAGCGATTCGAGGTTGTAGCCGAACTGGATGTCGTGATAGACGGTCGCGCCGTAATCGCGGAACTGGCCGTCGAGCGACGGATTGCCCGTACCCCACGGATGCGTGTCCTGCGACGCCGCCGCCGAACCCATGCGGAAGCGATGGATGTAGCGCATCGCCCACGACGCGTCGAACGGACCCATCTGCCAGCCCACCGTCGTCTGTGCGCGCCAGCGCGGGAACAGGCACACGCCGCCGCCCGCACCC
Organism: Dokdonella fugitiva; assembly: GCF_014138265.1. Taxonomy (GTDB): domain Bacteria; phylum Pseudomonadota; class Gammaproteobacteria; order Xanthomonadales; family Rhodanobacteraceae; genus Dokdonella_A; species Dokdonella_A fugitiva_A. The sequence continues at coordinate 99,642 of NZ_JACGXL010000008.1, read as the reverse complement.
GGGCACGCCGCGGCCTGCGGCGAACCGAAGTTCATGAAGTGGCCCGCGTAGTGGTAGACCGTGTTGCTCTCGAGTCCCGGCGCGGTCTGCAGGTCGTAGTTCTTCAGGTAGGTCGCGTTGAGGCCGACGTTGAAGCGGCCGAACGAGAACTCCGGCAGACGGTAGTTCAGCGCGAAGTCCACGCCGCCCACGTCCACGCGGCCGAGGTTGCCGGTCGGCTGGATCAGCGTCTGGATCTGCCCCTGGCTCGCACCGCTCTGATAGCGCCGGATCAGCGGGCAGTACTGCAGCTGGCCCGCGTAGCAGAGATCGATCACGCTCTGCGCGCCGACGCCGGTGATGTTCTCGTTGAGGTAGAGGCGCCAGACGTCGGCGCTGACCGACAGGCCTTCGAGCCAGTGCGGGTCGTACACGATGCCGAAGTCGAACGACTTGCCCTTCTCCGGACCGATCGGGAAGTTCGCGAACGCCGCGCCCGACGCGATCGCGTTGAGCTGCGAGCCGTTGGCGACGGCTTCGTTCTGGAACGGACCGTTCGCCGGCACGCCGACGCAAGCGGGACTGCCCGCGTTCGGGTTGGCGCCACTGCCCGAGTAGTCGCACGGGTCGCGCGAAATGCGCGGCGCACTGCTCCCGGCACCCCCGAAGATGTTGGTGATCGTCGGCGCGCGGAACACCTTCGACACCGTGCCGCGCAGCAGCAGGTCTTCGATCGGGCGCCACTCGAGCGCGAACTTCGTGTTGTTGGTGCTGCCGAACGTGTTGTACTTCGACCAGCGGTCGCCCACGGTGAAGTTCAACGCGTGCAGGAACGGCAGATCCTTGACGATCGGCACGAACAGCTCGGCGTACGCTTCCTTCACGTTGTAGCCGCCCTGCAGCGCGGACGCGCACTGGCTGCCGAGCGTGCAGTTGCCGTTGAAGTCGATGAGCAGGCCGGTGTCCGCGTTCGAGTGCGTGTACTCGGTGCGGTAGTTGTAGCCGAGCGCGAGCTGCATCGTGCCGGCGGGCAGTTCCCACACGCCGCCGTTGAGGTCGAGGCGCTTGACCGTTTCCTTCGAGAACAGTTGGCTCACGCCGGCCTTCGAGGTCGCGCGCAGCACGGCGACACTGTTCGGATCCTGCAGGTTGAACGGATTCATCGGCGTGCAACCCGGAATCACGTTGTCGGGAGTGCCGCAGTGGACGATGCCGTCGTCGCCGAGGAACGACGGGCCGGTGGCGAGGTTGAGCGCGTCGAGTCCGGGCAGGCCGAGGGTCAGCGTGCTGAGGTGGACGTGGCCATAGTCGAGGCCGAGTTCCCAGTTCCACTGTTGGTCGTTCCAGATCGAGAACGAACCCTTGAAGCCGGTCGACAGCTGGTCGTTCGCGGTGCCGTTCTGCGCGGCGCGATTGCCGAGCGATTCGAGGCGCGCGCGGAACAGGTCGCCCGCCGTCGGCGAGAATTCGACGCCGAACGGGTTGTAGTAGCTGTCCGCCGAGACCACCGCGCCGTAGACCGCGCCGTACACCGCCGGCGCGAGCTGGAACGATGCCGAGGTCTTGTTGTGCATCACCGACAGATACGCTTCGATGGAATCGGTGATCTTGTAGTTGCCGTTGAGGAACAGGCCGGTGCGTTCCTGCGGCGTCATGACGAGGTTGACCGACGCGTAGTTGTAGAGGTCGCTCGGGTGGCCGGCCTCATCGGGCGAGTTGAGGAAGCAGTGGTAATCGGTCGCGACGTTCATGCCGCTCGCGCCCGGGTTGCGCGCAAGGCGTCCCGACGCGCAACCGGGGAACAGGTCGGCGAACGCGGATGGAATCTTGATCCAGCCGTACGGTGCCGACGGCGAACCGCCGACGAAGGTGCTGATCGGGCTGTGCGCGGAGCCGAGTCGCGACACGGCGTTCTTGGAGAACTCGCGATGCGAGGACTCCACGCCGTCGATCTTCTTGTAGTTGATGCCGGCCATGATCGAGCCCTTCTCCGAGCTCTGGCCGAAGGTGAACGAGTAGCCCTTCGAGGTGCCGTCGTCGTGGTCGGAGATGCCGTAGTCGGCGGTGAACTCCGCACCCTGGTAGTCGCTGCGCAGGATGAAGTTGACGACGCCCGCGATCGCGTCCGAGCCGTACACCGACGAGGCACCGTCGGTCAGGACTTCGATGCGTTCGACCATGTTCGCCGGGATCGCATTCGGGTCGCCACTGAGGAAGCGATGGCCGTTGATCAACACGAGCGTGCGCGGCGAGCCGAGGCCGCGCAGGCCGATGCTCGAGAAGCCGGTGCCGCCGGAGTTGTTGACCTGCGGGTTCATGTTCGGGCCGGTCACTGCCGGCAGCGATTGCACGAGGTCGCCGAGCGTGAGCTTGCCGGTCTTCTCGATCGCGGCGCGATCGATGGTGACGACCGGGTTGGAGGTCTCTATGTCGACGCGACGGATGTTCGAACCCGTCACGGTGATCGTCTCGAGCTTCTGGCCTTCGCCGCTGTTGCCGCTGTCCTGTGCGTTCGCCTGGATCGCGCCGGTGCCGAGCACGGCCGTCGCGCTCGCGATGCCGTACATGCGCAAACCGCGTCGGACGGCGTCACGGAGCAGTGTGTTTCTCATGATTATTCTCCCGTCGTGAAGCAGAAGAGGCGCCGCAACCGCGCGGCGCCTTCCGGTCCAACCTTAAAAACCCGTGAAGGTGCGTCGTTGCCGTGGGCGGCCGCGCCGCGTTGCTGGAATTGCGTGTTGGGTTGACGCGTCACGACGCCGCAATCGATGCCCATGGAGAGCGCGCACGCGCGATCGCGAAGGTGCGCGGGGCACCCTCGCGATCGGTTCGTTCTTCGTTTCGAGTTCGCCGCGCGAGCGGCGATCAGCAGTGGCCGCCGGCGGCCTGGCGACGCAGTGCGCCGGCCGTGGTGCCGAAGCGCTGGCGGAACAAGCGCGAGAACGCGCTGCGATTCTCGAAACCGCTTTCGAGCGCGATCTCGGCGATCGCGAGCGGGCTCGCGCGCAGCAGGCGGCGCGCGCGCTCGAGGCGCTGGCGCACGAGGTACGCGTGCGGCGTCTCCTCGTACGCGGCACGGAACGCGCGGATGAAGTGCCACGGCGAATAGTTCGCCATGCGCGCGAGGCTGTCGTTGTCGATGTCGAGGTGGCAGTTGGCCGCGAGGTAGTTGCGCACGCGCTGCAGGCGCATGAACACCTGGCGGCGCTGCGCGTAGGTGCGGCCGGGGCAGCGGGCGATCGACTGCGCGAAGCCGGCCTGCAGCGCGACGATGCGATCGATCAGCGCTTCGCACGCGGCCGCCGCGTCGTCCTTCTGCGCCGCACGTGCGAGCGCGAGCGCACAGCGGCGCAGCTCGCGATCGGCGGCATGGCGTGCGGGCATGAGGATCGCGTCGAGCGACGGCACGCCGAGTTGCCCGTGCAGCACCTGCCGCCACGCCGGCAACGTGCCGAGCAGCGCGACCCATACGGCGTTGCCGCGGCCGACCGCATGCAGGCGCGTGTCCGCCTCGGTGACGCGCGCCTCGCCAGGCATCAGCAGCGCTTCGCTGCCATTGCCGAGCTGCAGCCGCCCGCGCAACGGGATCCAGATGCCGGCGACCGGCGCGTCCGCTTTCAGCACGCAGCCGCGGCCGCCGCCGACGACGACGCTGAGCGCGAGTTCGCCACTCGCATTCGTCGCCTTCGCGTTCAGGTCCAGGCTGGCGCCATGACCGAGCAGTTGATTGACGATGTGCACGCGACCTCCACTCATGGTGTGTGTGGTTCCTGTCTAGGAGGCGGCATCCCGTTTGTCAGGAGATCCGCATGAAATCGCTGCGAAATCTTTGGGAGGAATCGACGAAACCCCATGTATTCAAGCAGTTGTGGAAAACCTCCCATCGCCACGCTGCCCTTCCGAAGCCCCTTCGGCAACCCATATTACGAATATCGTCGTACGTTGATACTACTACTTCTGCGCCTTTTGTAAACGCCGGCCATGGCTCGTGACCGGTTTCGTCGCGCGCGCACGCCCAATGCGCAGCCGCTGCATACGGCGCCCGTCCTATGCTGGACGGAGGCCCGGAGGACGACCGATGCGCATCACTGCCCTGCTTCCCGCCGCCGCCATCGCGCTCGCCGCGGGCGCGCCCGCGTCCGCGGCGTGCGTCGCGCATGCCGACGGCGAACGACCACACCTGGTCGAGCTCTACACCAGCGAAGGCTGCAGCTCGTGTCCGCCGGCGGAGCGCTGGCTCAGCAGCCTGCGCGACAAGCCCGGCTATGCGGGGCTCGAGTTCCACGTCGACTACTGGGACTCCAGCGACTGGCGCGATCCGTATTCCGATGCGCGCTACACCGCGCGCCAGAAGGCCGCGGCGAAGCACGCGCTGCAGGGAAAGATCTACACGCCGCAGGTATTCGTCGATGGCCGCGCATGGAAGAACTGGCCGAAGGCGCCGCCACCGGAGGTGCCGGACGTGCGCGGCGTCACGCTCGCGCTCGACCTCGAGCCCGGCGAGCGCCTCCACGCGAAGCTGGACGCGGCCACGACCGACGCGCGCGGCGACTACCGCATGTATCTCGCACTGACCGAGAACGGACTCGCCAATGCGATCACCGGCGGCGAGAACCGCGGCGCGACGCTCGCGCACGACCACGTCGTGCGCGCGTTCGCCGGCCCGTTCCCGCTCGGCCATGCCGATGCCGAACTCGAGGTACCCGCCAGCGTGCAGCGCGACCACGCGCATGCGATCGCCTTCGTGCAGGACGAGCGCAGCGGCGACATCGTGCAGGTCGTGCGCGTGCCGCTCGCGCAGTGCGCGCGCTGAGTACGCGTCGCGCCTTCGACCGCCCCGCGGCGGAATCGATGCGCACGGCGATCGCGCGCGCATAAAAAAGGCGGGCACCAAGGTCCCGAACCCGGTGTCCCGCCGAGGGTTTCGCACATCGATGCTGTGACGCATCTGCCCGTTGGAGGGGGCGAGGCCATTGTCGCGCGCACGGCGCACGCGGGCGTTGCGCGAAGAAACGAGGTGGGTGACGGAAATTGCGTGTTCGCGTGCGCGTCGTCGCGCGCGCTCAGCGCGTCCCCGCGCGCACCAGGCGCAATGCGCCGATGTCGGTGTCCTCGATGTCCACCGGCGCGAACAGGATCGCGCCACCGCCCGGCATCACGCTGAAACTCACGTCGCCGATGAGCAGGTCGAGGCGCGTGACGAGGCGATCCGCTCCCGTCGCGGGATCGAGTTCGCGCAACGCGGCGTTGCGGATGCCGAGCTCGGCGAAGTACCAGATGCGACCGTCGACGACGCGCCAGCCGCCGCCGAGATCGGGGGTGATCGCCGGGGTGACGAGCCGTTCGGCGCCGCCGTCGAGCTCGCGCCGCATGAGGCCCGGCGCGCCCTCCGCGGTGTAGTAGAGCACGCGTGCCTTGCGATCGACCTGTGCCTGCTCGATGCCGTCGACGAGCACGCTGCGCGCCTCCTGCGGCGTTCCCGCGTGTTCGATGCGCAACAGCTTCGAACTGCGTCCCGCGCCGTGCACTGCGACGAGGTAGCTGTCCGCCTCGACGTCGTAGTCGCCGAACATGACGACGTCGTCGGGTCGCGACAGCACGCGCTGGCGGTGGCTCGCGAGATCGACCTCGACCAGGCGGCGGCGCGCGCCCTCGCGCTGCACCGCGACGACGCGGGTACCGTCCTCGCTCCAGCGCGCGAACAGCACCGGTTTGTCTACGTCGTCGGTGAGCTGCACCGTCGTCTTCGCCGCGAAGTCGTGCAACCACAGCTGCAGCTGGCCGCTGCGATCGGAAGAGAACACCACGCGTCCCGCATCGGGCGACAGCGCAGGCGCGTAGTCGCTGCCGGTCGACGGTGACAGCACGCGCAGGCCCGCCATGTCGCCGATCGGCAGCAGCTTGAGGCGATCCTGCGTGCGCGTGATCTCGTACACGACGAGGTCCCCGCTGCGCGACGCGTGCGGGTACTGCGCCTTGCCGACCGACAGCGGCTGCATCTCGCCGGTGTCGACGTCGACCACGTACATCGCGGGCGAACCCGACCAGGTCGACGAGAACACGATGCTGCGGTTGTCGGACATCCACGCGTGCCCGCGGATGCTCGCCGACACCTGCGTGACGCGTCGCACGTCGCTGCCGTCCGCGCGCATGACCCAGATGTCGCTGTACGGCGACAGTCCGCGCCGGAACGCGATCAGGCGGCCGTCGGGCGAATAGTGCGCGTCGATGTCCTCGTCGTCGGCCGCGCGTGCGTAGGGCAGGCGCTGCTTCTCGCCGCTGTCGAGGTTCCACAGCGACAACGCGAGCGCCTGCTGCGCCGGATCGGGCCGCTCGGCGAAGATCAGGCTGCGACCATCGGGCGTCCAGTCGAAGATGTTGAAGTTGTAGTCCTGGCACGGACCGATCTTGCGTTCGTTGCCGCCGAGGCCGGGCACGACGAACATCTCGCAATACCCGACGCCGAGCCGCTCGAACGCGATGCGCGTGCCGTCCGGCGACCACATCGGCAGGCCTTCGATCGCGGTGCCCGTGCTGGTCAGGCGGATCGTGCGCGACGGCTCGACCGAACGCACGACGAGGCGCTCGAACTTGCTCTCCGGATCGAACACGGAGAACGCCACGCGCGAGCCGTCGGGCGACAGGTGCGGCCGGTATTCGGAACCGGGATCGGAGGTCAACGCGTGCACGTCCTCGACGCGCCAGGTCGGACGCGACGACGGCGTGAACCACCCGGCGAGCGCTGCCGCGAGTGCGGCGAGCGCCACGAGCGCGGCCGCCACAACCGACAGCAGCGTGCGCGACGTGCGCCGCGGCGCCGGTTCCGCGAGCGGCGCGGCGACCGCCGCCGCGCCCGCTTCGCCGTCGACGGCGTCGCCGGCTTGGAGATCGTCCGGCGCCTCGACGAACACGCCGCCGGCGGGTCCGTCGAGCACGAGCACGGTCGCGACGAGCCGGTAGCCGACCTTGGGGATCGTCTCGATGTACTGCGGCGGCTTGCGATCGTCGGCGAACGCACGCCGCAGTTCCTTGATCGCCTGGTTCAGCACGTCGGGGGTCGGCAGGCGACCGGTCCAGACGCGATCGAGCAGCTCGTCGCGCGTGACCGTCGAGCCCGCGTGCCGCACGAGTTCGATGAGCACGGCGACCGCCTTGCCGGTGAGTCGCGGCAGCTCCGGGCGCGTCACCACGCGCAGCGCACCGACGTCGACGACGTGTTCGCCGACGCGCAGGCGCAGGTTCGACTGCGTCAGCAGCTGATCCGTGGCTCGTTGCGGCGATACGTGCAGGTTCATGGCGCGAGTTCTACCAGAACATTCGTGTCGAAACCGGAGGGGAAGTCGCCAGCGCAGCAATTGCTGCAACATTTGGGACGTATGCAGGGCCCACGTTACGCCGCTTCGTACGAAATGTCAGGTGGCGGAAGTCAGGTCGCCTGCAGCAGCGGCGGCAGCGGGCAATGCAGCGCGGCACAGATCGTGCGCAGCAGTTCCGCTTCGGCGACGCTGACCGTGCCGTCCGCGCTGATCGCGCGCGTGAGCCCGCCGACGACGAGTTCCTTGCCCGCCGCGCCGAGCCGGTCCAGCCGCGGCAGCGCGCGATCGAGCGCGGCCATCCATGCCGACGGCGGCGCGTAGGCGATCGTCGCGGCCGGCAGCACGTCGGCGAGGCCGAGCGCGTAGGCACGCTGCGCCGCGACCGCGTCGTCGTGGCCGTGCCGCGCGACGATCGCGAGCACATCCTTGAGTTCGGCGGCGACGTCGCCGAGCTTGAGCCGTCCGAGGATGCGCGTCGTCGCAGGATCGAGCGCGTCGCCGACCTGCAGGCCGACCAGGCGAGCGAGGCAGTATTCGTCGAGCGTGACTTGGCCGTCCGCCTCGACCAGCTCGTCGAGCAGCGCGATGAACGCTTCGAGTTGCGCGCGCGGGCGCCGGCGCAGCGCCGGGAACGCGAGCGCGGCGAGCGGCAGGCGCTGCATCGGATGCAGGCCGGCGAGTGCGTCGCCGAGTTCCCGCGCGAGCGCGCCGGTGCCGCTGTCGAAGCGTCGCGCGACGAGGCCGAGCTGTCGCGCTCGCAGGTCGGCGTCGTCGTTGAGGACGAGCGCGAACAGCAGCGGCATCGCTTGTTCCCCCTGCACCGCCGCTTCGCGCAAGCGCGCGGGGATCTCCATGCTCAGCGTGCGTGCGGCGGCGCGATCGTCGCTGCCCGGGTTGCCGACCTGGCGCACGACCTTGCCGGGCGCGATGTGCAGGCGTGCCTGCGCCGACGGCAGCGTGGCGCCGCGCGCGGTCGCCGCCTTCGCCGCGCCGCCTTCGACCGGCGCGAACCCCGCGATCGACACGCCCGGAGCGTCGACGTCGTCGACGAGCGTCGGGTGCGACCATGCGGCCGCGATCGCGCGCAGCTCGTCGCTGCGGAACGACGGCTCGAGGCGGCGGATGCGCTGCTCGAGCGGCGGATGCGTCGCGAACAACGCCGAGTAGCCGACGCCGTCGCCGAACAGCATGTGCGCGACTTCCTCCTTGTCGCCGCTGTCGAGCCGGGAGCCTTCGGCGAGCGCGCCGATCTTCTTCAGCGCACCGGCGATGCCTTCGGTCTGGCGCGTGAACTGCACCGCCGAAGCGTCGGCGAGGAACTCGCGCTGGCGCGAGATCGACGCCTTGATGATGCGGCCGAACACCACGCCGATGTAACCCGCCGCGGCGAGCGCGAGGCCGAACACCACCGCGCCGCTCGAATCGCGCCCGCCGCGGCCGACCCCTTCGGCGATCTTGCGGCCGATCACCGACACGACGAGGATGCCGAACACGACGCCGACGAGACGGATGTTGAGGCGCATGTCGCCATTGAGCACGTGGCTGAACTCGTGCCCGATCACGCCCTGCAGTTCCTCGCGCGTGAGCTTGTCGAGCGCGCCACGCGTGACCGTGATCGCCGCGTCCGCGGGCGCGTAGCCGGCAGCGAACGCGTTGATGCCCGCTTCGCCTTCGAGCACGAACACCTGCGGCACCGGCACGCCCGCCGCGATCGCGATCTCCTCGACGACGTTGCGCAGGCGCCGGTAGGCGAACTCACCGGTGTCGTTCGGCACCTCGCGAGCGCCGAGCTGCGCAGCGACCGCGGCACCGCCGCCGCGCAGGGTCGCGATGCGATACGTCGAACCCATCGCGATCACGCCGAGCACGAGCGCGCTGACGACGGCGATGCCGCCGGCCGATGCGCGGCCGTGGCCGATGCCGATCACGACGACGAGATCGATCGCGACGACGATCGCGACGACGGCGAGCACGAACATCGCGAGCATGCGTCGCGTCTGCCGGCGCGCCTGGTCCTGGTGGGCGAAGAAGTTCATCGGTGAAGGTCCCGCGCGCCAAACGTGTTCGCCGCGGCGGACGGACGCATCGAGGGGCGGCCCCCGCGCGCGCGTATCCGTTCGTTCGATGCGGCGGTGCGGATCACGCCCGCGCTTCGCTCAGGTGAAGGACACCTTGGGCACTTCGCGCTTCTGCTCCGATTCGATCTTGAGCAGCTCGGCCTGCTGGAACGCGAACATGTTCGCGACGATCGAGCCCGGGAACATCTCGACGCGGTTGTTGTAGCTCATCACCGCGTCGTTGTACGCCTGGCGCGCGAACGCGACCTTGTTCTCGGTCGAGGTCAGCTCTTCGCTGAGCTGCATCATGTTCTGGTTCGCCTTGAGGTCCGGGTACGCCTCGGACAGCGCGAACAGTCGGCCGAGCGACTGCGTGAGCGCGTTGTCGGCGCCGGCGAGCTGCTGCATCGCCGCCGCGTCGCCCGGGTTCGCCTTCGCCGCGGACAGTCCGCTCACCGCCGAGTTGCGCGCCTGGATCACCGCTTCGAGCGTCTCGCGCTCGTGCTTCATGTAAGCCTTCGCGGTTTCGACGAGGTTCGGGATGAGGTCGTAGCGGCGCGTCAGCTGGACGTCGATCTGCGCGAACGCGTTCTTGTAGCCGTTGCGGCCGCCGACGAGGCCGTTGTAGATCCCGACCAGGTACAGGGCGAGGACGACGAGGACGACCAACAGGATGATCAGGCTCATGCTGCGCTACTCCCTCCGGAAACTGAACGACGACGGGCAGGCGGTCGCGCCGGACGCGCCGCGACCGCGGTCACGGCAATCGACACGGGCAGCCCCGCAGGCCGCAAAGGATGCAACCGGGTACTCGATTCGGCCGGCACATATCCTGCTAGAATCAAGGCGTTTCGAGCATAACACGAGGGCCGTTCGAGGCCCCGGAGTCCGATTTGAGCAGTACCCCGCGCGTTCTGGTCATCCTCGTAGCGGCCGTTGCAGTCGCCCTTTCCGCTTCGGTCCACGCCGCCGGCAAGACGAGGAAGGCGCATGCCTCCCCTCGTGCGACGAGCGCCACTCCCGCCAAGCGCAGCGTGTCGAAGGTGGCCGCGCGCAAACCGTTGCCCGGCACGCGCGCACGCTATGCGCCCCCCGTGATCGCGATACCGGTCGCCGACCCGCGCGCGGTGTCGCACGACGCGCCGGCGATCGCGCGCGAATTCGACGGCTGGCTCGACGAGGTCGACCGCTCGGGCGGCATCGCCGGACTCGCCGCCGCGGTGGTCAAGGACGACAAGGTGCTGCTCGAGCGCGGCATCGGCGCCGCCGACTGGAGCAGCGGCGAGCCGGTGACCGTCGACACCGTGTTCCGCCTCGCTTCGCTGTCGAAGGCGTTCGCCGCCGCGCTCACCGGCATCCTCGTCGAGGACGGCCGCCTGCACTGGGACACCAAGGTCGCCGACGCGCTGCCGTCGTTCACGCTCGCCGACGTCGACGGCGCGCAGCGCCTCACCGTGCAGGACATCCTCAGCCATCGCGTCGGCCTGCCGCACAACACCTACGACCGCCTGCTCGAGCAGGACGAACCGTACGAGGTGCTCGTCGATCGCCTCAAGGAAGTGCCGATGGCCTGCCCCGTCGGCGCCTGCTACGGCTACCAGAACATCGCCTTCAGCATGATCGGCGACGTCGTATTCGCGTCGACCGGCGACTTCTACTACCACCAGGTCGAGAAGCGCATCTTCCATCCACTCGGCATGGGCACGGCGACCTACGGACGCGACGCGCTCGAAGGCTCGAAGAGCTGGGCACGCCCGCACCATCATGCCGGCGCCGGCTGGGCGCCGTTCGTGCCGAGCGAAGCGTATTACCGCGTCGCACCCGCGGCCGGCGTCAATGCGAGCGTGCGCGACATCGAGCAGTGGCTCATCGCACAGATGGGCGGCCGGCCGGACGTGCTCTCGCCCGCGCTGCTCGACACGCTGCATACGCCGCTCGTCGAAACCGATCGCGAACTGCGCGCGACGCCGTGGAAGCGCGGCCGCCTCAAGGAGGCGCAGTACGCGCTCGGCTGGCGCATCTACGACTACGCCGGCGAGACGCTGATCTTCCACGCGGGCGCGGTGCAAGGCTATCGCGCGATGATCGCGTTCCTGCCGAAGTATCGCTTCGGCGCAGTCATGCTGTGGAACTGCGAATCGGGCCTGCCCGCGGGACTCATGCCGATGCTGTTCGATCGCTACCTCGGCCTGCCCGAGGTGAACTGGGCGGGCATCGACCACGAGGACGTCGGTGACCTCAGCGGTGGCGGCGGCAGCGGCAACGACTGACATCACGCCGCGACGATGCCGCGCGCGGGTTGCGTCGCGGCATGCATGCCCGCCGACCGGCTCGCCGCAGCGTGTCCGAATCTGACGCAACACGCACAGGGATGACACGTCGCCGCGACGGCGACGCGTGGAGCATGCGGGCGCGGCGACGTCGCCGCCGCGCCGCGCGATCGCTCAGTTGCCGAGCTTGAACTCGATACGTCGACGCAGGGTCGACGAAACCGCCTGGCCGTTCTCGAGCTTCGGATCGAACTTCGCCTGCTGCACCGCGCGCACCGCTTCGCGGTCGAACACGCGCGCCGGTTCCGACGCAGTCACGTGCGCGTTCTGTATCGAGCCGTCCGCACCGACCGTGAACTCGACCTCGACCCAGCCGTCCTGGCGATTGCGCACCGCTGCCGGCGGATAGGCCGGACGCGGCGGCGTCACCACGCGCACTTCGCGCGACTCGCCGGCCGGAGCAGCCGGCGTCGGCGTCGCCGGCGCGGCACTCGGCGGCGGTGTCGCCTTGGCGACCTCGGTCGGGCGCGTCGTCGGTGCCGCTCCGCCTTCGGCCGGCGCAGCGGCCGGCGTCGCAGCCGTCGCCGCGGGCGCTGCACCCGCTTCGGTCGCGGCGGGCGCGGTGCCACCCTGCGCGGTGCGCGTCGCGGCCGCCGCGGCCGCGGCGTCCTGCGCCGCCTTCTGCGCGACGTCGCGATCGTTCTGCTTCTTCTTGAGGTCGAGCTTGCTGCGCAGGATCGTCAGCGTGTAGTTGCTCGGATCCGCCTTCGCGAGCAGCGCCATGATGCGGTTCGCTTCGTCGAAGTTGTTCTGGTTGATCTGGTCCTCCACGCCTGCGGTCGCGAACGGGAACAGCTCACGCAACGCATCCTTGGCGCCGGTGTCGTCCGGCTGCTTGGCGATGATGCGCAGGTAGTACTCGAGCGCGTTCTTGCCGGCCGGCGTGACCATGCGGTTCTCGCTCATCGCCGCGCGCGCTTCCTTGTAGAGCTGGTCGACGCTGAGGTCCGCACTCGCCGGCTCCGCGTTCGGCGCGGCGTTGTCGCCCGTGGCCGCGGCCTGGGTCGGCGCGGTCGTCGTCGTCGTGGTGGCGGTACCGCCGCCCCCGAAGAACCACCATGCGGCGACCGCGAGCAGGGCGAGCCCGAGCACGATCACGATGATTTGCGGCAATGCCAGTCCGCGCATGCGCGGCCATGCCTTGCCGGCCACCGCGACGGACCGTGGCGCCGAAGCGCCTTCGCCGATTGATTTCCGCATGTCCAACCCTCCCCGCTTACTGATATGGGCGCGCGGCGAGCCCGCGCGCAAAGCCGATGTCGTCCCCTGTATGCATATTGCACGCCATGTGCTTGTCCGGACTGGCGGTGTTCGCGTTCAGTTTCGGACATCTAAGCTTGTCCCGCGTGCCGTCACACCGCAAGCGGAAATGTCGCGGGCGGCCGCGATCCGGCCCGTTCGACGTGCCGGCCCCGCCCCGCGGTGCCTCCGGGTTCGCCCGCCGCGCAGGTCGTTTCCGGCGAACCGTTGCGAAGGAGCACGACGATGGCGAGCGTACGCGAGATGAAGCAGCAACTGGGCGAAGCGGGCGAGGACGTCGCCGAGGCCGCGAGCGAGAGCGTCGAGGCGACGCGCAGCGAACTGCGGCGCCTGCGCGCGAAGCTGCGCGCGAACGGCGCGCACCTCGAGGAGGAACTGCGCGAGGCGGGCGAACGATTCGCCGAAGGCGCGAAGACGTTCGGCGCCGCCGCCGCCGAGCAGGTCAAGGCGCATCCGATGGCTGCGTTCGGCGTCGCCTTCGCTGCGGGCTTCATCCTGTCGCGCGCCTTCCGCAGGCGCTGAGCATGGACGCCCAGCCTTCGCCCGACGAACCGCGTGAAGGTCCCGTCACGGGTGACTTCGCCGCCGCGCGCGAGGCGATCGCGCAGGCGGTACGCGTCGCCGAGTCGGCGCTCGCGCTGCTGCGTGCGGAACTGCGGCTCGCACGCAGCAGCGCGTTGCTGCTGGTCTGGCTGTCGTTCCTGCTCGTGTTCCTCGGCGTCGGCGCCTGGCTCGCGACCAGCGCGGCGATCGCGGTCGGCGTCTACCTGCTCAGCGGCAACCTGTTCTACGGCATCGGCAGCGTCGCGCTCGCGAACGTCGTCGGCGTGGTGGCCGTGCTGCGCGCGATGAGGGCGTGCTGGCGCGACCTCGCCCTGCCGCGCACGCGTCGTGCGATCAGCCGCTTCGGCGAGGCGCGCGCATGAGGCCGCGCCTGCGCCACGTCGAACTGAGGCATGCGGTCGAAGCCGCCGAGCGCGATTGCCGGCGCGAACGCGACACGCTGCGGCGTGCGCTCGACCGCCTGCACGCGCGCGGCGAACGACATGCCGCGGGCTGGCTGCTAGGCAGCGGCCTCGCGACCGGCGCGATCGCGGCGCGGCTGCCGTTGCTCGCGTTGCTGCGTGCCGCGCGCTTCGTCGCCGACGCCGCGCTGTTCGTGCGGCGACTGCCGATCGGCCTGCCCGACGACCAGCACGCGACGCCGTCGACGGAGCGCGGCGCATGAGCGGCGAGTCGACGCCTCCCGCCGGAGAGGGCGCGGGGGAACCGCGCGTCGCGGCGCCCGCGACCCCGGCGGTCGCGCCCGGCTCGACGCGCACGCGCCTGCTCGGCGTGCTCGTCGCCGGGCTCGTCGTCTACACGTGCGCGGTGGCCGAAACGATGATCGTGCCGATCCTCGTCGCGATCCTGCTCGGGCTCATGTTCGCGCCGTTCGTGCGCGCGCTCGAACGCTGGCACGTGCCGCGGCCGATCGGCGCGCTCGCCGCGGTCGCGATCGCGCTCGCGATCGGCGTCGGCGCGTTCGCGCTGCTGGCCGCGCCGGCGCGCGAATGGATCGCGCGCATGCCGCGCGCGCTCGCCCACGTCGAATCGGTCGTGCGCGACCTGCGCCGCCCGCTGCAGGCGGCGAGCGATGCGACGCGCGAACTCGGCAAGCTCGCGAGCATGGACGGCGGCCAGAACGTGCGCGTCGTCGACAGCACGCCCGGCCTGCTGTCGCAGCTCGCGAGCGCCGCGCCGACGCTGCTCGCCGGCATCACGGTGATCGTGTTCCTGATGTTCCTGTTCCTGCTGCACGGCGACGCGCTGCTGCGCAAGTTCGTCACGCTCGCGCCGCACCTGCGCGCGAAGCGCGACGTCGTCGAGGCGACGCGCCAGGCACAGCACGAGCTCTCGCTGTACATGATCACGATCACGCTGATCAACGCGGCGCTCGGCCTCGCGACCGCCGGCGCGCTGTACCTGCTCGGCGTTCCCGATCCGCTGCTGTGGGGCGGCCTCGCCGCGCTGATGAACTTCGCACCGTTCGTCGGCCCGCTGCTGACCGCGTGCGCGTTGACCGTCGCCGGCTTCGCCGAGTCCGCCTCGCCGCTGACCGCGCTCGCCGCGCCCGCCGCGTTCCTCGGCCTGCATCTCATCGAAGGGCAGTTGATCACGCCGCACCTGGTCGGCCGACGCCTCGAACTCGATCCGGTGATGGTGTTCCTCGCGCTCGTCGTGCTCGGCTGGATCTGGGGCGTCGCCGGGCTGCTGCTCGCGGTGCCGCTGATGGCCTGCACCAAGATCATCGCCGAACGCACGCCGGGCGGACGCGTCGTCGCGACCCTGCTGTCGCGCTGACGGCGCACCACGCGCGCGAAGGCGCGGTCGTCCGATCGACGACGCAGCGCGTGAAGCAAGGGGAAGATTCGGAGTCGGACGAAGCCGGAGGGGGAAATTCTCTCCCTGCGCTGGGCGTATCCGCAGGGAGAGATCAGTGGCTTTCCGATGTAGCTTGTTGTTGCGGTGTTGCGGTGTTGCGGGTGTCGCAGTGTTGCGTCTTGCTTTCGTTTTCGGGACCGCGGCGCTGCCTGATTCCGACAGTGCCGCTTCGTCCCTGGACCGCCCGTCAGCGACGGGCGGCCCGGGTGGTCTTACTTGGCCTTCTTCGCAGCCTTCTTGACGGCCTTCTTGGCCGCCTTCTTCGCTGCCGGCTTCTTCGCCGCGCCGGTCTTGCGCGCGGTTGCCGTCTTGGCCTTCGCCGTCGTCTTGCGCACCGCCTTCTTGGCGGCCTTCTTGGCGGGTTTCTTCTTCGCAGCTGCTTTCTTCATAGCCATATCGCGTCTTAGCTCCTCGTCAGTTGGCAGTGGTTGCCCAGTAAAAGCGTGAAGGAAGGCTTCACACAGCAGATCGCTGTTCGTGGCGTGGCGCAGGTTTCCGACCTGGCGGCGGGTCCGTTCGTCGGACAGAAGCTTGAGGATGTGAAAGGGAACCGACACAGTGATCTTCTTCACCGACCCGGCCTTCGCGCCGTGTTCAACGTAGGGGGCAATGAAGCGTGTCGCAGTCATGTTTCCTTTATTTGTTTGTCACGCCGACGCGGAAACTATTACTGTCCCAAGCGCGTGTCAACAAATTTCTGAGGGGAAACAAGCAGTTCCCGAACCCCCGCCGAAGGGTCGCCGCGACCCCCACGAGGCGAAAAAATACACCGCTCGACGACCTCGCATAGCGGGACTTTTATACGTATAGCCGTCCGAACAAAGACGGACGTTGGCGCGATCGAAAAGCCCGGAAACGTAGCTGTGGCGCGGGTTGGCGGACTTAGACGCCGCGCGCGCTCGAATCGCGAAGACATCGCGAATCCGTTGGACGCCGCGCGTCGCGACGACGCACGCGACGCGTCGCGACGACGCCGATCGACGCCCCAACGGCGGGTGAACGCCCCGAAAAAAAATTTTTCGAAGAGGCTCGAATCGTCCCCCGAGCGGGACGATTCGGCGGTCGGCGGCGGTCGTTGCGAGGATGCCGGCGACGTCCGCCGGTGATGCGTCGCGACCGCTCGCGACGATCACGAACGACCTTCGATCGCACGCGCGGACGCCGCGACGCGTCGTCGACGTCGTCGCTCGCGCGCGACGCGCACGCGTGTTCGCGGCACGAAAAAAAAAGGGCGTGCCGACGCACGCCCTTCGTTCGATCACGATGCGGACGTCGTGCGCCGCTCAGTGATCCTCACTCTCGATGAGTTCGCCGTAGGCGTCCGGATCGAGCAGTTCCTCGAGCTCTTCGGCGAGGTTGTCCGGCTTGATCACGAACAGCCAACCGTCGCCGTAGGCGTCCTCGTTGATCGTCTCCGGCTTGTCCGGCAACGCGTCGTTGACCGCGACGATCTCGCCCGACACCGGCGCATAGACGTCCGAGGCGGCCTTGACCGACTCGACCACCGCGCAGGCATTGCCCGCCTTCACGGTGTCGCCGACGCTCGGCAGCTCGACGTAGACGAGGTCGCCGAGCAACCCCTGCGCATGGTCGGAAATGCCGCAGGTGACGGTGCCCTTGTCCTCGACGCGCGCCCACTCGTGCGACTTCATGAACTTCAGATCACCGGGAATCTCTTGCATGACACGGGTCCTTGGGTAGTCGGCGGAATGGATTCTAGCAATGCGGCAACGGGTGCGCGAACGTCGGGGTCAGACGCCGTCGCAGGCCTTGCCGTCGCGCACGAACGGGTACTTCACGACGCGCACCGGAACGAGCTTGCCGCGGATGTCGACCTGCAGCGCGTCGCCTGCGCCGGCCGGCACGCGCGCGAACGCGATCGACTTGCCGAGCGTCGGCGAGAAACTGCCGGAGAGGATCTCGCCGTCGCCGCGCGCGGTCACCACGCGCTGGCCGTGGCGCAGCACGCCCTTTTCGTCCATGACCAGGCCGACCATCACCCGATGGTCGCCGCCGGCCTTCTGCCGCTCGAGCGCGGCGCGACCGATGAAGTCGCGGCCTTCGTCGAGCGCGACGGTCCAGCCGAGGTTCGCTTCCCACGGCGTCGCCGACTCGTCCATGTCCTGGCCGTAGAGGTTCATGCCGGCCTCGAGGCGCAGCGTGTCGCGTGCGCCGAGTCCGGCCGGCGCGACGCCGGCATCCTTGAGGCGATCCCACAGCGCGACCGCGTGCTGCTGCGGCACGACGATCTCGAAACCGTCCTCGCCGGTGTAGCCGGTGCGTGCGACGAACAGCGGCATGCCGTCCGGTCCTTGCGCATCGGTCGCGACGAACTTGCCGATCTTCGCCGCCTTCGCGCGCGTGTCCGCGCTGAGCAGGCCGAGCACCTTGTCGCGCGCGTTCGGTCCCTGCACCGCGATCATCGCGTAGTCGGGCCGCTCGGTGACCTTCACGCCGAACGCGGCGGCCTGGCGGGTGATCCATGCGAGATCCTTCTCGCGCGTCGCCGCGTTGACGACGAGGCGGAAGAAGTCCTCGGCGAGGTAGTAGACGATGAGGTCGTCGACGACGCCACCCTGCTCGTCGAGCATGCACGAATAGAGCGCCTTGCCCGACACCTTGAGCTTGTCGACGCTGTTGGCGAGCAGGTGGCGCAGGAACTCGCGCGTGCGCGCGCCGGCGAGATCGACCACGGTCATGTGCGAGACATCGAACATGCCGGCGTCGCGGCGTACCGCGTGATGCTCCTCGATCTGCGAACCGTAGCTGATCGGCATGTCCCAGCCGCCGAAGTCGACCATCTTCGCGCCGAGCGCGCGGTGGCTGTCGTTGAGGATCGTCTTCTGGGTCATCGTGGGTCCGGTACGCATGCGGGGCGCGCATTATCGCGGCCGGCCGCGTGCAAGTCCAAGTTCGATCGGGAATAAACCGCCGCTCCCGCGGATCGTGTGCCTGGACCCGCCACGAGGACGCACCGATGACGCCGATCGCCCCCACCGACCCGACCATGCCGCCACGCGGCGACGAGGTCGACCACGCACGCCGCAGCGTGGTCGGCTGCCTCGCCGCCTGGAGCGGCGCCGCGATCGTCTGGACCGTCGCCGGCGGCGTGCCGCGCGCGGCGCTCGCCGGCGACCGCGCCGCACCGGCCGATCGCGCGCTGCGCTTCGTGCAGATCAGCGACACGCACATCGGCTTCCACAAGGACGCCAATCCCGACGTCGTCGGCAGCCTGCGCCGCGCGACCGCGGAAATCAACGCGCTGCCGCAGGCGCCCGCGTTCGTCGTCCACACCGGCGACGTGAGCCATCTGTCGAAGGCGGAGGAGTTCGGCCAGGCGCGCGAACTGCTCGCCGAATTGCGCGTCGACCGCGTGCACACCGTGCCCGGCGAACACGATGCGCTCGCCGACGGCGTCGGCGGATACCTGAAGGCGTTCGACCTCGACGGCGCCGGGCGCAGCTGGTACAGCTTCGACCAGGGCGGCGTGCACTTCATCGGCCTCGACAACGTGCGCACCTTCTCCAAGGGCCGGCTCGCCGCGATCGGCGACGAGCAGCTCGCGTGGCTCCGGCAGGATCTCGCCGGCGTCGCGCATTCGATGCCGATCGTCGTGCTCGCGCACATCCCGCTGTGGACCGTGTGGGAACCGTGGGGCTGGGGCACGGCGGACTCGGCGGCGGCACTCGCGCTGTTGCGTCCGTACGGTTCGGTCACCGTGCTCAACGGCCACGTTCACCAGGTGCTGCAGAAGGTCGAAGGCCACGTAGCGCTGCACACCGCGATGTCGCTCGCGTATCCGCTGCCGACACCGGGCCAGGCCGGCGTCGGCGAACCGGGCCCGGTCACCGTGCCCGCGGGTGAACTCGGCAAACGACTCGGCACGCGCGAAGTCCACCTCGTGCGCGGGCGACACGCGCTCGCGCTCGTCGACATGCCGCTCGAACGCTGAGGCACGCGCATGCACCCATCCGCGCTCTTCTTCACCGCGATCGCGATCGCGTCCGCGCCGGCCGCGGCGCAGGCACCGGCGGTCGTCGAGATCACGAAGTTCGCCTACGCGCCGCGGGAGATCACGGTCGCGCCCGGCACGACCGTCCGCTGGACCAATCACGACGAGACGCCGCACACGGTCACCGACAAGGTCGGCGAACTCGCCTCGCCCGGCCTCGACACGGGCGACCTGTACGAGCACGCGTTCGCGAACGAAGGCGACTATCCTTACACCTGCGCCGTGCATCCGTTCATGACGGGCGTCGTGCACGTGCGCCGACCGTAGCGGAGCGCGCGATGCCGGTGCTTTCGTGGAAGGATGCAGCGACGCCGGGGCACGGCGCAGGGCCACCGGGCGACGACCGCGCCGCGGGCATCGGCGAACTCGCGCTGCGCCATCTCGACGCGGCCTACAACCTCGGCCGCTGGTTGCTCGGTAACGAGCAGGACGCGGCCGACGCGGTGCACGACGCGTTCCTGCGCGCGACCGCGTCCGGCGGCAGCCGCGTCGACGGCAACCCGCGCGCGTGGTGGCTCGCGATCGTGCGCAACTGCTGCCTCGCGCGGCTCGCCGTGCACGGCCGGGAGCGACGCAACGTCGCCCTCGACCAGGTCGCCGCGGAACACGGCCGCGACGCCGCCGACGCGGTCGTGCCGCCGCTCGACGAGCCGATCGAGGAACGCCTCGAGCACGAGCAGCGGCGCGCGCTGGTGCGCCACCACCTCGCACGGTTGCCGCCGGAGTTCCGCGAGGTCCTGCTGCTGCGCGAACTCGAGGCGCTGTCGTACCGCGAGATCGCCGACGTGCTCGACCTGCCGATCGGCACCGTGATGTCGCGCCTCGCCCGCGGCCGCGCGGCACTGCAGAAGGCGATCAACCCCGCCGCGAACGAGGTGGACGATGGACTGTAGGCGCAGCGGCGACGTGCCGCTCTACTTCGACGGCGAACTCGACCCGGCGGCGACGCGCGAGTTCGAGCGCCACCTCGACGACTGCGACGAATGCCGCGCGACGCTGGTCGGCCTCGACGCGTTGCGCCGCGACGTGCGCGCTGCGATGCCGCGCGTCGGTGCACCGGCCGCGCTGCGCGAACGCCTGCTGGC
The DNA here is from genome assembly GCF_014138265.1 of Dokdonella fugitiva. Classification (GTDB taxonomy): domain Bacteria; phylum Pseudomonadota; class Gammaproteobacteria; order Xanthomonadales; family Rhodanobacteraceae; genus Dokdonella_A; species Dokdonella_A fugitiva_A. The sequence continues at coordinate 79,179 of NZ_JACGXL010000008.1, read as the reverse complement.
ACTCGCGGCGCCGGCGCGACGCCGGCACTGGCCCGCCATCGCCGCGGCCGCGGCGGTCGCGTTCGCGGTCGGCGCGGTCGCGACGAGCGTTTGGCGCACGCGAGAGGCGACGCGCGACGCGCTCGCGCGCGACCTGTTCGCGAGCCACTGGCGGTCGCTCGCGGCGACGTCGCCGGTCGACGTCGTCTCGAGCGACCGCCACACGGTCAAGCCGTGGTTCGCCGGCAAGGTCGCGCAGGCGCCGCTCGTGCGCGATTTCGCCGCCGACGGCTACGCGCTCGTCGGCGGACGCGTCGACTACGTCGGCGACGCGCGCGTGCCCGTGCTCGTCTACCGCCATGGACAGCACCTCATCGACGTGTTCGTGCTCGGCGACGCGGACGCGGCGGCGGTCGCGCCGACGAGCCGCCGCGGCTACACGCTCGACCCGCTCGTGCTCGGCCACCAGCCGGCGGCCGTGGTGTCCGACCTCGACGCGGAGGAACTCGCACGCTTCGCCGCGCAGCTCGCGGCAGCCGAGCCGTGACGTCGACGGCGGCCGATCGCCGAACCGCTCAGGCCCGACCGATCGTCTCGACGTGTTCGAGGAATGCGGCGAGCTGGGCCGGCCCGTCGAAGCAGCGCTTGGGCACCATCTGGAACATCGCATCCGACAGATAGAGCAGGATGATGCGTTCGCTCTGCCGCCATTTCACATAGTCGGTTCATGGCGTGGAATTGCTGCCGCGATCATTCGATCCGTGCAGCGCGTCGTCGTCCCACCAGAATTCGACGGGGCGTTGCAGGCTCTTCTGCTGCGCGAATACGCGCCGCGAACGCCACGGCAGCATGAAGCGCCGCGCAACCTCGCAGGCGGCGATGCCGCCGACGGCACCACCGAGCAGGCAGGCAACGACGAATGCCCGGCGCTCGTGCATCGACGCCCATGCGAACAGCGATCCGGCGCCGAGCATGGCGGCGACCATGCCGAGCTGCCGCCGCGTCCAGCGCGTGTGCAGCTGCTGGGCAGCGAGGTAGTCGCCTACTTCCAGCTGCGCGTGGATCCGATTCACGCGCCTGCCGACACGACGCGTACCGACAGCGTCGTGCCGTCGACCGCGACGACCTCGACTTCGCTGCCGGCCGGCAGATCGGGTCCGCTCGCGAGCCACGCGCCGTCGCCGACGCGGACCTTGCCGCGGCCGTTGACGATCGCCTCGCTGAGGACGAAGCGCTGGCCGACGAGCTGCGCGCCGCGCTTGTTGAGCAACGGCTGGTCGTCGCGCTGCTCGGCGAACGGACGCACGAACTTCCAGTACGCCGCACACGCGGCGATCGAGAGCAGGCCGAACGCGACCGCCTGCGCGAGCGCCGGCAGCGCCGGGAAGATCGAGGTGATCACGCCCATGCAACCCGCGGCGATGCCGATCCAGAGCAGGAAGTAGCCCGGCGCGATCATCTCCGCGCCGATCAGCACGAGCGCGAGCAGCCACCAGCCGTAGTTGTCGACGATGTCCATGCGGATCCTCCGGAACCTCAGCGCGTCGGCGGCGCGACGCGCGGCGTCGCCTTCTCGGCGACCTGCTTGTCGAGCGCGTTCTTCGCCAGTTCGGCGATGCCGGCCAGCGAACCGAGCACGCCAGTCGCCTCGATCGGCAACAGCAGCATCTTCTGGTTCGGCGAATCGGCCATCGCCTTGAGCGCCTCGACGTACTTGTTCGCGACGAAGTAGTTGAGCGCGTTGACGTCGCCGTTGACGATCGCCGCGGACACCACCTCGGTCGCCTTCGCTTCCGCGGCGGCGAGGCGCTCGCGCGCCTCGGCTTCGCGGAACGCGGCTTCCTTCTGGCCTTCCGCGGCGAGGATCGCCGACTGCTTCTCGCCCTCGGCCTTGAGGATCGCGGCCTGGCGGAAACCCTCTGCCTCGAGGATGTTCGCGCGCTTCTCGCGCTCGGCCTTCATCTGGCGCGCCATCGAATCGACGAGGTCGCGCGGCGGCTGGATGTCCTTGAGCTCGATGCGCGTGACCTTGAGGCCCCACGGATGGGTCGCCTCGTCGACCACCTTGAGCAGCGCCGCATTGATCTGGTCGCGCTTGGACAGGGACTCGTCGAGGTCGAGCGAACCGAGCACGGTGCGGATGTTCGTCATCACGAGGTTGATGATCGCGAGCTCGAGGTTGGCGACCTCGTAGGCGGCCTTCGCCGCGTCGAGCACCTGGTAGAACACGACGCCGTCGACCTTCACGACCGCGTTGTCCTTGGTGATCACGTCCTGCGACGGCACGTCGAGCACCTGCTCCATCATGTTCATCCTGCGGCCGACGTTCTGCATGACCGGAATCAGCAGGTGGAAGCCCGGCGTCAACGTGTGGGTGTACTTGCCCCAGCGCTCGACCGTCCACTCGTAACCCTGCGGCACGATGCGCACGAGCTTGGACAGCAGGATCACCGCGACGACGACGACGATCAACGGCAGATAGAAACCCATGGTCTTCCCTCCCAGGATGGACGGCCAGTATAGCCCCGCCCCGGCGATCCGCATGTGTCGCTCCCGGAGAGCAAAAACGGAAACACGAACGGCACGAAGAAAAGATTCCTTGATCGGCGGCGGTCCACTTCCGCTACTTCGTGTCCTTCGTGTTCCGATCTTCAGCTCTTGTCTTTCGGCTTTTGACCTTCACCCTGGGCTTCGGCACGCTCGACCAGCGGCAGGATCAGCGTGACCGCGAGTCCTCCGCCCGCGCGGTTGGCGAGTTGCACGCGGCCGCCGTGCGCTTCGGCGATCTCGCGCGCGAGCGCGAGGCCGAGGCCGGAACCGGCGCGCTTGGTCGAGTAGAACGGCAGCAGTGCGTTGGCGAGCACGGTTTCGCTCATGCCGCTGCCGCGATCGACGACTTCGATGCGCGTCTCGCGCGCCCCCTGCGACACGCCGAGTTCGACCGCATCGCCGGAGCCGCCCGCCTCGTGCGCGTTCTTCAGCAGGTTGATGAGCACCTGCTCGATCTGCGCGCGGTCGAACCAGCCCGGCTGCGCCGGCGGCGCGCCGCTCGCGTGGAACGGATAGTGGCGCGCGAGCGCGGCGAGGAACGGCGCCCACTCGATGCGCTCCGGCCGCGGCAACGGCAGCTTGGCGAAGCGCGCGTAGCCGGAGATGAAGCCTTCGAGGTGGCGCGTGCGCTCCTCGATCGTGTCGAACACGATGCCGAGGCGGACGGCGTCGCCGAGCCGCGCGAGCTCGCGCCCCGAATGCGACAGCGAACGGATCGGCCCGAGCGAGTTGTTGATCTCGTGGCTGATCACGCGGATCACCTTCTTCCAGGTCATCACTTCCTGGCGCGCGAGTTCACGCGTGAGGCGCTTGATCTGGAACAGTCGGTGCGGCCGGCCCTGCAGCTTGAACTCGCGCTGCGACAGGTGGAAGGTTTCGTCCTCGTGCTCGAACGGCACGCTGAACAGGCTGTCGCCGCCGCTCGCGATCGCGCGTGCGAGCGGCGCCGGCGCGCTCGCGACGAGCTCGTCGAAATTCTCGCCGGAGAGCGTGCGGCCGTCGTTGAGCAGCTGCCGCGCCGACACGTTCGCGTAGACGACGTGGCCACCCGGCTCGACCAGCACGAGCGCGGTCGGCGTGTTCTGCACGACGGTGTCGAGCAGCAGTTCGCGCTGGAACAGGTGCTGGCGCTGCTCGCGCAGCACGCGGCCGAGTTCGTTGTGCGCGGCGACGAGTTCGCCGACCTCGTCGGCGCGGCGCGTGCCGATCGAGAAGCTGAAGTCGCCGTCGCGGAACGCGACGACACTGCCCGACAGCGCGCGGATCAGCGACGCGACCGGTTGCGCGAGCTGGCGCGCGAACACGAGCGCAGGCAAGCCGAGCACGAGCACGGTCGCGGCCGCGCCGTACCACGGCGACGCGAACCAGACGGTCGCCCAGCCGGCGATCGCGGCCGCGGCGACGACCGCGGCGAACAGGGCCGCGACGAGTTTTCCTTCCAGCGAGACGAGGCGCATGCGTGGAGGATACCGGCAGCAGGCGCACCCACGCAGCGGGCGCGTGCGTCGCGCCACGGCGACGCGCGGCCGCTCAGGCGTCGCCGATGCCCATCTTCTCCATGCGCCGGTACAGCGCCTGGCGCGACAGGCCGAGCTCGGCGGCGGCCTGGCTGATCACGCCGCGCGCGTTGCGCAGGGCGGTCTCGATCGCCTCGCGGTCGGGTTCGGCGTCGGCGGCGATGCGGCCGTTGCCGGCGCGCGCGGGAGCGAGGCCGAGGTCGCGCGCGGTGATGGTGCCGTTCTGGCACAGCAGCGCGGCGCGCTGGATCGCGTTCTTCAGCTCACGCACGTTGCCCGGCCACGCGTGCGCGGTGAGCGCGCCACGCGCGCTGTCGTCGAGCACCGCGGCGCCGGCGAGGAAATGCTCGGCGAGCGGCACGATGTCGTCGCTGCGCTCGGCCAGCGGCGGCAGGCGCAGCTCGATCACGTTGAGGCGGTAGTAGAGGTCTTCGCGGAAGCGTCCTTCGCGGATCATCGCGGCGACGTCGGCGTTGGTCGCGCTGACCACGCGCACCTTGACCTTGCGCGTCTTGCTCGAGCCGAGCCGTTCGAACTGGCCGCTCTCGAGCACGCGCAGCAGCTTGGCCTGCCCGGCGAGCGGCAGGTTGCCGATCTCGTCGAGGAACAGGGTACCGCCGTCGGCGATCTCGAAGCGCCCTTCGCGCGCGCGGTTCGGCGCGCCGGTGTACGCGCCCGCGTCGGCGCCGAACAGCTCGGCTTCGATGAGTTCGGACGGCAGCGCGCCGCAGTTGACCGTCACGAACGGACCGTCCTTGACCGACGAGTTCGCCTGGATGATCTCGGCGATGCGTTCCTTGCCCGCGCCGTTCGGCCCGGTGATGAGCACCGGAATGTCGGCGCGCGCGACCTGGCAGGCGAGCTCGACCACACGCTCGGTCGCGGCGGACGCGAACACGAGGCCGCGCAGGTCGTACTGCGCGTCGAGCGCCTTGCGCCGGCGCCTGCGCTCGTCGCGGAAGCGCGCGACCTCGCGCGTCGCCTCGGACAGTTCGAGCAGGTTCTCGACCGTCGCGACGAGCTTGTGGTCGTCCCACGGCTTGGCCTGGTAGTCGGCGGCGCCGGCCTTGACCAGCTCGACCGCGGTCTCGAGGTGCGTCCACGCGGTGAGCAGGACGATCGGCAGGTCCGGATGGCGCTCGCGGATCGCGCGGAACAGCGCGATGCCTTCCTCGCCCGAGGTCGTGTCGGCGGTGAAGTTCATGTCCTGCACGACGAGGTCGATCGGCTCGCGCGCGAGCACGGCGAGGCCGTCGCCGGGCGACTGCGCGGTCAGCGTGCGGATCTCGCGCAGGCCGAACAGCAGGTCGAGCGAGGTTCCGACCGCAGGGTTGTCGTCGATCACGAGGACCGTTCGCATGGATTCGCGCTGGGAGGTCGGGTCGCACATCCGCCGCTTGGATGCGGCGGAAGGCGAAAAGGTTGCGTGGGAGGATGCAGTATCGGCCGACCCGCCATCCCGTTCAATCGTCCGGCTCGCGCCGCTGCGGGACGGCGCCGCGCCGGCGCCGCCCCCGGCAGGGCTCAGCTCGCGTGCGCGCCCGCCTTGCCGGCCTTGACCGACGCGATCCACGCGCTCACGCGCGCATCGAGCACGTCGAGCGGCAACGCGCCGCCGTCGAGGATCTCGTCGTGGAATGCGCGGATGTCGAACGTGTCGCCGAGTTCCTTCTTCGCGCGCTCGCGCAGGTCGAGGATCTTCAGCTGGCCGACCTTGTAGGCGAGCGCCTGCGCCGGCGTCGAGATGTAGCGGTCGGTCTCGGACTGGATGCTCGGCTCGTCCTGCGAGGAGTGCTCGCGGAAATAGTTGATCATCTGCTCGCGCGTCCAGTGCTTGTAGTGCACGCCGGTGTCGAGCACGAGGCGGTCGGCGCGCAGCAGTTCGTCGGACAGATGACCGTAGTAGCTGAGCGGGTCCTGGAAGAAGCCGAGTTCCTCGCCGAGGCGCTCGGCGTACAGCGCCCAACCCTCGATGTAAGCCGTGTAGCCGGCCTGCTGGCGGAACGGCGGCAGGCCCGGCAGCGTCTGCGCGATCGAGATCTGCATGTGGTGGCCGGGCACGCCCTCGTGGTACGCGGTCGTCTCGATGTTGGTGGTCAGGCGCTTGGCGAAGTCGTAGGTGTTGACGTAGATGCGGCCCGGGCGCGTGCCGTCCGGCGTGCCCTGCTGGTACTCGGCACCGGACGCCTCCTTCTCGCGGTACTCCTGCGTCGGCAGCACCTCGACCTGGGTCTTCGGCAACAGGCCGAACAGCTCCGGCAGCTTCGGCTGCATCTGCGCGATGTACTTCTTGTAGAGGTCGACGATCTGCTGGCGCGAGGTCGCGTGCACCTTCGGGTCGTTGTCGAGCGCGACGCGCATCGCCTTGAGGTCCTTGTAGCCGAGCTTGAGCGCGATCTTGGTCTGTTCGGCCTCGATGCGCTTCACCTCGGACAGGCCGAGCTCGTGGATCGCGGCCGGATCCATCGTGGTCGTGGTCATCTGCTCGACCGCGAAGCGGTAACGCTTGTCACCGTCCGGCAGCGCCCAAAGGCCTTCCTGCGCGCGCCCCTTCGGCGCGTACCCCTTCTCGACGAAGTCGGCGAGCTTGCGGTAGGCCGGGCGCACCTTGCCGTCGACCGCCGCGATCACCGCATCGTGCAGGCGCTTGCGGTCGGCTTCGGGAACGGTGTCGGCGAATTTCTTCACCGACATGCCGAACACGCTCTCCTCGCCCGCCGGCTCGGCGATCGAGCGGCACTGGCCGACGACCTTCTCGAGCAGGAAGCGCGGCGGCATCAGCTTGTCCTTTTCGCCCTGCTTCAGGATCGCGATGAGCTCGTCCATGATCGCCGGCACCTTGTTCAGGCGCGTGATGTAGTCCTCGTAGTGCCTCGTGCTGTCGAACGGCAGCGCGGAGACGAACTGCGCGAGCTGCAGGTGGGCGCCGCCGAACTGGTCGATCGGCATCTCGTAGTTCTTCAGCGCGATGCCCTCGAGGCCGTCCTTGAGCTGGCGCACCATGAGCTGCTGGTTGAGGCGGTCCTGCTCGGGGAAGCCGCTCGTGTCGATCGCCTCGAAGCGCTTGAGGAAGGCTTCCGCGTCCTTCTTCTGCTGACCGACGTGCGCGATCGAGAAATCGCTCCACCGGTCGTTGTAGCGGTAGTCGCCGAGGATCGAGGCGAACTCGGGCGACTCCTTCATCGTGTACTGCCACTGCTCCGCGAGCAGGTCGTTGAGCGCCTTCACGCGCGCCGCGACGTCGTCGGCGGCGAAGGCGGACTGCATGAAGCCGATGCCGATCGCGGTGGCGACGGCGAGCAGGGTGTGCGGTTTGCGCGACATGGGAGAACTCCAGGATTCCATTCGGGATGGTGCGCCGGCGCTGGCCGGCGGCCGCAACGGTCTCCGGGCGGCGGTCGCACCGGAGTCGGACGCGATGGTGCGCGATCGTCGCGCTGGTGGAATGGGCCGGAAGTCGCGGGCATCGACCGGACCGACGACGGCAATCGTCGGTCCGGCGCATCCGGCACGCGTCGTCGTCAGACGTTGCGCGTCGCCACCGCGGGCGGCACGCGCGACGCGCGCAACGCGGGACCGAGCACCGCGAGCTGGCCGAGCGCCCACAGGCATAGGAAGCCGACCGGCACGTAGTACCAGGGCAGTCGCGGCGACTGGTACTGCTGCATCAGCCACAGGCTCAGGCCGTAGGCGAGGATGCCGCCCGCGATCAGACCCATCGTCGTGATGATGAAGTTCTCGGTCTGGAAGTAGCGCAGGATGTCGAACTTGGTCGCGCCGAGCGCGCGCCGCGTGCCGATCTGGCGCGTGCGCTGCGCGACCCAGAAGCTCGCCATGCCGACGATGCCGAGCGCGGTCACCGCGAGCAGCGCGGCGATCACCGCGCCGAGGATGATCGCCATCGCGCGATCGTTCGCGTACGCCTCGTGGCGCACCTGCTGCAGGCTGCGCAGCTTGCCGATGATGCGGCTCGGGTTCGCCTCGGCCATCTTCTGCTCGACCGCCTTCATCACTTCGTCGCGACGGCCCGGCTCCGCGCGCACGAGGTAGCGCGTGTAGTTGCCGTACGGCAGGAAGTACGGGATGAACGTCGCGTGCTCGATGTCCTTGCTGTCGATCCACGGTTCCTGCGTCTTCTCGACGATGCCGACGATCGTGCTGCGCGGCTCGTCCTCGTCGAGGTAGACCTGCTTGCCGAGCGCGTCGCCGTTCGGGAACAGCTTGTCGGCGAGTGCCTTGGTCACGATGATCACGGGCGGCTGCACGCGCGCGCCCTGGTCGTGGTCCTCGATCTCCGCGGGCGTGAAGTTGCGTCCGGCGATCAGCTTCACGCCGAAGGAATTGAGGCCGTGGTCGTCGACCATGTAGAACGTGGTGTCGGCACTCGAGGTCTTCTGCTTGGGCTGCAGCGAGATGCCCGAGCCCCAGCCGCCGCCGCTCATCGGCACCGAGTTGGACGGAGTCGCGTCGGCGACGCCGGGGATCTGCCGCAGCACGGCGAGGTCGGACTTCATCACCGCGCGGCCGTCGTAACCCTGGCCGAAGCCGGAGCTGCCGAACATGAACGTGTCGGCCTCGTTCATGCCGCTCGGGCGGTTCATGAGTTCGAGGCGCTGGCCGATGATGAACAGCGCGTTGCAGACGATCGCGAGGGTGAGCGCGACCTGCAGGCCGATGAGGATCATCGACACCTTGCTGCGCATCAGCGCGGAGAGGATCGGTCGGATTTCCATGATGTTCTCCTCACACCTTCAGTTGCGCGGCGGGCTGCACGCGGCACGCGCGCCAGGTCGGATACAGGCCGGCGAGCAGCGCCGAGGCGATCGCGAGCAGGATCGTCGTCGCGACCATCGACCAGTCGAGGCTCGCGACGGTCTTGTACTCGGTGTAGAGCGCGCGCACCGCGAGCAGGCCGAGCCCGGTCAGCATGAGGCCGAGCACGCCGCCGGTCAGGCCGACCACGCCCGACTCGACCAGGAACTGCGTGAACACGTCGCGCCGGCTCGCACCGAGCGCGCGGCGCAGGCCGATCTCGCCGGACTTGCGCGTGAACTTGGCGAGCAGCAGGCCGATCGTGTTGACCAGGCACACGGCGAGGAAAGCGAACGCGAGGCCGGTCTGCACTTCCATGTCGCGCGACACGACCTTCTGGTCCTTCATCCACTCGGTCACGTTCAACAGGCGATTGTTGAGCGGGCGCGGGAAGCGGCCGAGCTTCTTCTGCTCGTTCACGTAGTTGTCGAGGAACGATTTGTACTCGGCCAGGCGCGCGGGCGAATCGAGCTGCACCCACATCTGCATCCAGACGCAGTCAGACGCGAGGTAGGCGTCCCAGCCGTCGCCGGACGACTTCCAGCAGCTATTGTTGCCGGTCGAGCGCTGCTTGAGATCGATCGCGGTCGTGAACGGCATGAAGAACTCGTCCGGGTCGGCGAACGAGCCGTTGGTGAGGTCGTAGTAGCGCGAGCGCAGCTTCCATTTGTCGAGCACGCCGACCACGGTGTAGTCGATGCCGTTGAGGCGCACGCTCTTGCCGGTGCTGTCCTGGCCGCCGAACAGCTTTTCGTTCATCTCGTCGCCGAGCACGATCACGCGTGCGTGGCCTTCGTCCTGGTCGTGGTTCCACGCCGCGCCGTACTTGAAGCGCGGCTCGAACATCGCGAAGAAGTCCGCGTACGTCACGCGGGCGAGCGCCTGGAACGGTTTGAGGTCCTTGTTCTCGGGCTGCACCGGCATGGACAACTTGAACATCGCCGCCTGCTTGTCGGCCTTGGCCGCCTTCATCAGCGCGACCGCGTCCTGGTAGGTGACCTGGTCGGGCGGACGGCCGTCGTCGTAGTACGGCTGGTCGCCGCTCCAGTTGTCGAGCTGCACGTAGTGGAGCTTGTCGCTCTTCCACGGGATCGGGTTGCTGCCCATGAGGTGCAGCACGGTCAGCGTGGTCATGCTCGCGGCGATGCCGAGCGCGATGCCGACCACCATGAGCGCGGTCAGGATCGGGTTGCGCCGGAGGCTGCGCAGTCCCAGTTGAAGGTAGTAGGCGAACATGCGCGTCCTCCTCAGGCGATCGCCGCAGCGGTGTCGCCGTCGCGCACCGGGCGGCGCAGCTTCGGCTCGTCGTCGAAGTCGGTGACCTGGCCGTCGATGACGTGCACGTTGCGGTGCGCGCGCGCGGCGAGTTCCGGATCGTGCGTGACCATGACGATGGTCGTGCCCTGGCGGTTGATCTCCTCGAGCAGCTCCATCACCCCTCGCGCCATCAGCGAGTCGAGGTTGCCGGTCGGCTCGTCGGCGAGCAGCAGGCGCGGCGAGCCGGCGAGCGCGCGCGCGATCGCGACGCGCTGCTGCTGGCCGCCGGAGAGCTCGGCCGGATAGTGCTTCATGCGCGAGGCGAGGCCGACGCGCGACAGCGATTCCTCGATGCGCTTCTTGCGGTCGGCCGCGCCGAAGCCGCGGTATCGCAGCGGCACGTCGACGTTGTCGAACAGGTTGAGGTCGGGGATCAGGTTGAAGCTCTGGAAGATGAAGCCGATCTTCTCGTTGCGCAGGCGCGAGCGCGCGTCGTCGCCGAGGCCTGCGACGTCGACGCCGTCGAGCAGGTATTCGCCGCCAGTGAATTCCTCCAGCAGGCCCGCGATGTTGAGGAAGGTCGTCTTGCCGGAACCGGACGGGCCGGTCACCGCGACGAACTCGCCTTCGCGCACGTTGATCGAGAAGTCGCGCAGCGCATAGGTCTCGATCAGGTGGGTGCGGTAGACCTTCTGCAGGTGGGTCATCTTCAGCATGGCGGTTCCTCGTCGTGGTTCGTTGGTACGTCGTTCTGATGCGGGAAAGGGTGGATCAGTTGAGCGCGATCTTCTGCGCGCCCTTGAATTCGTCGGTGCCCGAGATGACGATGCGGTCGCCTTCCTTGACGCCGCTGACGATCTCGACCGCGTTGAGGCTGGTCGCGCCGACCTGGATCGCGGTGCGCTCGGCGGTGCCGTTGCGCACGATGTAGGCGACGCGCCCGGCGCCGGTGTCGACGAACGGGCCGCGCTCGACCATCAGCACGTTCGGGTGCTCGTCCATGAGGATGCGCGTGGTGAGCTGCTGGTTCTGGCGCAGGCCGGCCGGCTTCTTCTCGCCGAAGCGCACGCGCCCGGTGACCTGGCCGTTGAGCACCTCGGGCGAGATCGCGCTGACTTCGCCGGCATAGCGCTCGCCGCCGTCCTGGATCTCCGCCGCCATGCCGACACCGAGGTCGTGCGCGAACACTTCCGGCACCTGCACTTCGACTTCGAGCGCGGTGAGGTCGACCACGGTGAGGATCGGCGCGCTCGCGGCGACGTTCGCGCGCTGCTGCGCGATGAGCTGGCCGACGACGCCGTCGACCGGTGAGCGCATCTTGAGCTCGTCGACCTGGCGGTTGAGGTCCTCGACCAGCAGCTTCTGCCGATCGAGCGCCACGCGCTTGGTCTTCAGGTTGAACGCGAGGCTGTCGCGATCGAGCTGCACGTTGTGCTGCGCGTTCGCCTCGGACAGCTTCGCCTTGGCCAGCGCGTCCTTCGCGCGCAGCACGGTCATCTCGGGCTGGGCACCGCGCTGGAACGCCTTTTCGTTGCGCTCGACCTCGCGCTCGGCGGTCTGCCGATCGATCACCGCCTGCTCGTACGCCATCTGCGAGGCGGCCTGCGCCTTGCGGTTGTCGATCGTCGTGCGCTCGACGTCGAGGCCGAGGCTGTCGAGCGTGGTCTGTTCCTGCTTGAGGCGGTTGGTGAGTTCGGGCGAATCGATCTCGGCGACGACGGCGCCCTTGTTCACCTTGTCGCCCGCGTGCACGTCGAGCGTGACGGTGCCCGCGGTGCGCGCATACAGGGTCGGGCTCACCGCGGCGACGACGCGGCCCTGCACCGAGACGTCGCGCACGAGCGTGCCGCGCTTGACCTCGGCGATGCGCAGGCGCGCCGCGCTCGCCGACGAATCGGCCGACATCAGGCGCGTGACCGCCGGCAGCACCAGGCCGATCGCGACGAGCGTCGCGAGGCCGAGGCCGATCCAGACGATCTGCTTCTTGCGGTTGCGCGGGGCAGCGATCGGGCGGTCCTGTGCCGAGGTGTCGCGGATCATCGGGGACGGGCTCCATCAAATGGGGGGGCTGCCCCTCTTTCAGCAACGAGCGTGCCAACAATCAACCCATTGAATATCATTGATAAAGGCGACGGACACCGCAGCGCGGACAGTGTCCAGACACGGGCCGGACACGCGCCGGACAATGCGTCGTCCGCGACCGTCCGCGGCCGGACTGGCGTCCATCCGGCCGCCGGCGCATCGTCGGCCTGCGACCGAATCGCCTCGACGCGCATCTGACCTGACCGTGAGCGCAGCCAGCTTCCAGATCGACGTACCCGACACCGTCCTCGCGCGCGCCCGACGCGGCGAGATCGGCGCGCTCGAGCAGATCTATCGCGCGTTCGAGCGGCCGTCCTACACGCTCGCGCTGCGCATGCTCGGCGATGCCGACCATGCGCGCGAAACCGTGCACGACGCGATGCTGCACCTGCTCGAGCGCATCGGACAGTTCCGCGGCGACGCACCGTTCTGGGGCTGGCTGCGCCAGATCGTCGTCAACCAGGCGCTCATGCGCCTGCGCAAGGAGCGCGGCATGGTGCTCGAGGAACTGCCCGACGACGACACGAGCGAAGGCCACGCGCCGCCGCCGTGGGCGTTCGCCGACGCACGCCGGCTCGAACAGGCGCTCGGCCACCTGCCCGCGCTCACGCGCAGCGTATTGTGGCTGTACCACGTCGAGGAATACACGCACCAGGAAATCGCACAGATGACCGGCAAGTCGGTCAGCTTCTCGAAATCACAGGTCGCGCGCGGCAGCAGCCGCCTGCGCGCGTTGCTCGAACCCGAACAGGAGGCGGCGCCATGCCTGACCGCGACCGCACATTGAACATCGAACACGACCGCTCGCTCGCCGCGGCCCTGCGCGCGTTGCCCGACGCCGCACCACAGCCGGACCTCTGGCCGACGCTCGCGCTCGCGCTCGCCGAACGGCGCAAGCCGCGCGCATGGCGCACGCTCGTGCCACTCGCGCTCGCCGCCGGCCTGTTGCTCGCGCTGCTGCTGCCGCGTGCGCTCGTGCACGAATCCGCTCCACCCGAGGTCGCCGCCAATCCGCCGCCGGGCGTGCCCGCCACGGCGGCTCCCACCGACGAACTCGATGCGCTGCGCACGCGCTCGCAGACGCTCGAACGCTGGATCGCCGCGGTCGCGGCGCGCGCACCGCAGAGCAGCCGCGACCTCATGGCCGCGGTCGAAGTCGAGGATCTCATCGGCCTCGTCGACCTGCAGCTCGGCGGCGCGCACGCGCCGACCGACGCGCTGCCGCTGTGGCGCCAGCGCGTCGCCCTGCTCGAAGACCTCGCCACCATCCGCGGCAGCGCCTTCGCGATCGCTGCCAACGACGACGGCGCCCGCGGCGCCTTCGACGCCACGTACAACCGGATCAACTGAGGCAACCATGAAACACACCTCGCTCTTCCTCGCGCTCGCGCTCGCCGCCCATGGCGCCGGCGCGACCGACGCACCCGCGGCGAACGCCGCGCCACGCGCGGTGGCCGCCGCCTCCGCCGCGGCCGAAGCACGCGCGGACGCGAAAGCCGCTGCGAAATCCGACGCCGCGGCGAAGGCCGAAGCCGCTGCCGACGCCCGGGTCGCGGCGAAAGCCGATGCGGCCGCCGACGCCGCGGCGGCCGCGAAAGCCGACGCCGCACGGCGCGAACTCGGCGAACTGCGCACGCAGATGCGCGACCTGTCGCGCCGCATGGCCGACTTGTCGACGCAGCTCGGCGACGTCGGCCCGCGCGCGTACGCGTTCCGCTACCTCGGCGACACCGACCGCGCGATGATCGGCGTCGTGTTCGCGAGCGACGACGGCGGCGTGCGCATCAGCGCGGTCACGCCGGACGGTCCCGCCGCACGCGCCGGACTGCGCGGCGGCGACGTCGTCACCGCGATCGACGGCCACGCGCTCGTCGTCGACAAGCGCGCCAACCCCGACGCCGAGGATGCCGCGCTGCGCCAGGCGCGCACGCTGCTCGCCGACCTCAAGGACCACCAGTCGGTCAACGTCGAGTACCGGCGCGGCGCGCAGAAGGGTGTCGTCGCGTTCCAGGCCGAGCGTCGCGAGGCGCTCAACTGGCCCGCGCTCATGAACGAGGATCCCGAGCACCCGTTCCTGCCGAAGGACTTCAACGAGCGCATCCGCGCCGACGTCGAGCGCGCTTCGCGCACGGCCGAGCGCGAAGCGCAGCGCGAAGTCGCACGCAACGCGGCGCGCACCGCGCGCGAGGCGATGGAGGAAGCGCGCAAGCACATGAACTCGAAGGAAGTGCGCGAGGCGCTCGCGAACGCGCGCTACGCGATGCACTACTCGATGCCGTGGTGGGGCCTCAACCTCGCACCGATGAATACCGAGCTCGGCCGCTACTTCGGCACGGATCGCGGCGCGCTCGTGATCGCGAGCGACGAAGCTTCGCTGCCCGGTGTCCGCGGCGGCGACGTGATCACCGAAGTCGGCAAGGAATCGATCACGCGACCCGAGGACGTCATGCGCGTGCTGCGCGACCAGCCCGAGGGCAAGGACGTCGCGATCAAGCTCATGCGCGACCACAAGGTGCTTGCGTTGACGATGAAGACGCCCGAGTTCAAATCGATCTTCAGCGTGCCCGCACCGCCGGCTCCGCCGGCGCCTCCTGCTCCGGTAGCGCCGCCCACTCCCGCGGTGCCGGCGCCGAGGGCCGTACCCGCGGTCGCCGCGGTGCCGGCCGTGCCGGCGCCCACCGCACCGGCTCCGCCGTCACCGCCTCCGCCGCCCGCGCCACCGTCGCGCTGACGCACGCACACCGGCGGCGTCGCGACGCCGCCGGCTCCACTCCGCTGCACAGGGGAAACCGATGTCGACCGCCGCGACGTTGCGCTTCGCCCTCGTCGCGCTGTTCGCGTCGTTCGGCGCCGCGCCCGGCGCGCGCGCCGGTGCAGCGGCGGGCGGAAGCGCGGCGACAACGACCGAACTCGCCGGCCTGTGGAAGGCGCGCCGCTGGTTCGGCCCGCTCGTACGCGGTGCATTGACGATCCGCAAGGAACGCGACGGCTGGCGCGCCGACCTCGCCGGCCGCGACCTGCCCGTTCGCGTCGACGGTGACGCGCTCGCGTTCGAGATGCCCGGCGGCGAAGGCCGCTTCGAAGGCCGGCTCGAACGCACGCGCATCCTCGGCCACTGGTATCCGCCGCCGAACTCGGCGACGTTCGGCGGCGGCGTGTTCGTCTCGCCGGTGCGCCTGCGCGCGGACGCCACCGATCGCTGGAGCGGCTCGATCGTGCCGGCCGAGGACACGTTCTCATTCCACTTGCTGGCGACGCCGCGCGCCGACGGCAGCTTCGACGTGCTGCTGCGCAATGCGGAACGCGACTTCGGTCTGCAGATCGGCGTCGAGCGCCTGCGCCGCGACGGCGACGCGCTCGTGCTGCTCGGCAAGCGCCGCGACGAAACGACCGAACGCGAACTCGCGCGCGGCAGCTGGGACCGCGAGCGCGACGTCATGCGCTTCGTCTTCCCCGGCCGCGGCGGCAGCTACGACTTCAGCCGCGACGGCGACGCGAGCACGTTCTGGCCGCGCGGGCGCACGCCGGCGCGCTACACCTACCGCGCGCCCCTCGCGCGCGACGACGGCTGGCCGAGCGCGAGCCTCGACGACGTCGACATCGATCGCGCCGGCATCGAACGCTTCGTGCAGCGCCTGCTCGATGCGCCGATGGACGCGGTCGACGCGCCGCTCGTCGACGGCGTCGTGCTCGCGCGCCACGGCAAGCTCGTGCTCGAGGAGTATTTCCACGGCTTCGAGCGCGACGCGGTGCACGACACGCGCTCGGCCGCGAAAAGCCTGACTTCGATCGTCGTCGGCGCGGCGATCGAAGCCGGCGCGCCGCTCGCGCTCGACAGCCCGGTCTACCGCGTCATGAACGGCGGCGCGTTCGCCGACGGCCTCGACCCGCGCAAGCGCGCGATGACGCTCGAACACCTGCTCACGATGTCGTCCGGCTACTGGTGCGACGACACCGAGCCGGGCGCACCGGGCAACGAGCAGACGATGCTCGACCAGGAGACCGAACGCGACTACTACCGCTACATCCTCGCGTTGCCGATGGCGCACGATCCGGGCGTGACGTCCATCTACGGCAGCATCAACCCGCACCTCGCGCTCGGCATGGTCGCCGCCGCGCGCGGCGAGTCGCCGCTGTACGCGTTCGACCGCCTCGTCGGCGATCCGCTGCGCATCGACCACTACGCGTGGCTGCTCGACCCCGCCGGCCACCCGTACGGCGGCGGCAGCGTGCAGCTGCGCCTGCGCGACTTCGCCAAGCTCGGCCAGCTCATGCTCGACGACGGCCGCTGGCACGGCCGGCGCATCCTCGGCCACGACTACGTCGCGCGCGCGTCGGCGCCGCTCTACCACCTGCGCAACGTGCAGTACGGCTACCTCTGGTGGGGCGAGGATTTCCCGTACCGCGATCGCAGCGTGCATGCGTTCCTCGCGCTCGGTGCGGGCGGCCAGAGCATCACGGTCGTGCCCGCGCTCGACCTCGTCGTCGCGATCTATTCGGGCAACTACGCGAGCCGGCGCCAGATCGACGCAGGACACCATTTCGTACCGCGCTTCATCCTGCCCGCGGTGCGCGAGCGCGGCGAGCCGCGTGGCGCGCCGGTGACCGAGCGCGCGTACGCGACGCCGTACGGTCCGTCGAAGGACGGCAGCCGCATCCGTTGAGACCATCCGGACGCCGCATGCGGCGGTGCGGCATCGTACACCTATGCCATTCGGGCCATGTCCGCGCCGCGGGCATCGGCCACGATGCGTCGACTTGCCCGACAGGACGACGCCATGCCCCACCTCCGTGCCCACGGCGCACCCACGCGCCGGATCGCCCGCCAGCTCCTCGCCGCCGCGCTCGCCGCGATCGCGACACCCGTGTTCGCCGCGCACGGCATCGAAGCCGGCGACATCCGCCGCGACGGCGCGGCGTGCAACGACTTCTTCGACTACGCCAACGGCGCCTGGCGCGCCAGCCATGCGATCCCCGACTACATGGATCGCTGGAGCCGGCGCTGGGAATCGGGCGAGATCAACAAGGAACACGTGCGCGACATCCTGAGCGAGGTGTCGGCACGCAAGGACTGGCCGGCGGGCAGCGCCGAGCAGTTGTCCGGCGACTTCTACGCCGCGTGCATGGACGAGGCCAGCGTGAACGCGCTCGGCGCCAAGCCCGTGCAACCGATGCTCGACGAGATCCGGGCGATCAAGGACGCGGCCGGCGTGCAGCGCACGATCGGCCACCTGCACGACGTCGGCGTCAACGTGCCGTTCACGCTCGCGGCTCAGTCCGACCTGCACGAACCGACGCGCGTGATCGCGCACGTCGGGCCCGGCACGCTCGGCATGCCCGACCGCGACTACTACATCAAGCCCGACAAGCGCTTCGTCGAGGCGCGCGAGAAGTACCAGGCGCACGTCGCGAAGATGTTCGAGCTCGCCGGCGAGAAGGCGGCCGCGGCGAAGGCCGATGCGCAGGTGGTGTTCGCGTTCGAGAAGCGCTTCGCCGAAGCCTCGCTCGACAACGTGCAACTGCGCGATCCGAAGCTGCAGGACAACAAGACGACGTTCGCGCAGCTCGGCCAGCTCGTGCCCGCGTTCGACTGGAGCGCGTACTTCGACGCCGCGCACATGCCCCACGACGACCTCAACGTGACCGAACCGAAGTACCTGCACCAGCTGCAGAAGGAACTCGCGTCGACGCCGACCGCGCAGTGGCGCACCTACCTCGAATGGCACGTGCTGAATGCGGCCGCCGACGCGCTTTCCGCGCCGTTCGTCGAGGAGCACTTCGCGTTCAACGGCAAGTACCTCACCGGTGCGACCGAGATGAAGCCGCGCTGGAAGCGCTGTGCCGAGGCGACCGACAACCAGCTCGGCGAAGCGCTCGGCAAGAAGTACGTGGAGAAATACTTCCCGCCCGAGGCGAAGGCACGCATGCAGGAGATGGTGAAGAACATCCTGCTCGCGATGAAGGACACGATCCAGGGCCTCGACTGGATGGGCGACGCGACCAAGAAGAAGGCGCTCGAGAAGCTCGCGACGTTCAACCCGAAGATCGGTTATCCGGACAAGTGGAAGGACTACGCCGGCGTCAAGGTGTCGCGCGGTTCGTACTGGGACGACGTCGTCTCCGCATCGCGCTGGAACGTCGCGGACGGTCGCGCGCAGGTCGGCAAGCCGGTCGATCGCGGCCGCTGGGGCATGACGCCGCCGACCTCGAACGCGTACTACAACCCGCTGCTCAACGAGATCGTGTTCCCCGCCGGCATCCTGCAGCCGCCCGCGTTCGACGTGAACGCGACCGACGCGGTCAACTACGGCGCGATCGGCGTCGTCATCGGCCACGAGATCAGCCACGGCTTCGACGACCAGGGCGCGCAGTTCGACGCACAGGGCCGCCTGTCCAACTGGTGGACGGCCGAAGACCAGAAGCGCTTCACCGAGCGCGGCGCGTGCGTCGTGAAGCAGTTCGAGGGCTACTCGATCGAGCCGGGCATCCACCACAACGGCAAGCTCGTGCTCGGCGAATCGATCGGCGACCTCGGCGGCGCGAAGCTCGCGTTCCTCGCCTACAAGAAGTCGCGCGAAGGCAAGGCGGCCGAACCGACCCTCGACGGCTTCACGCCCGAGCAGCAGTTCTTCCTCTCGTGGGGCCAGTGGCGCGGCGACGAGATCCGCCCGGAAACGCAACGCACGATGGTGCAAGGCGACCCGCACCCGATCGCGAAGTACCGTGTCAACGGCCCGTTGTCGAACCTGCCTGCGTTCCGCGAGGCGTTCCAGTGCAAGGCCGACGCACCGATGGTGCGCCAGGGCGCGGAGCGCTGCGAAGTCTGGTGAGTGCGGGATCGCACGCGCCGCCCGGTGGCGGCGCGTGCATCGACGACGGACTCTCGACGGTTTTCTGTAGGAGCGGCGGAAGCCGCGATGCCTTTCAAAACTCGCAGGCTGGATCAAGCCGCACCAGCAGCGGATGACTCCGGGCTTCCTGCCCTGCGTTCCTTCGAACCGGTGGTTTCACCGTTCGCGCCGCTCCTGCGGCGCAATCGGCGCGACGCGCCTTGATCCGCCCTACCCGCTTCATCGCCATGAAAAGCATCGCGGCTTCCGCCGCTCCCACAGGAAGAGCGCTTCAGGGCGAATATTCGAGCGCGCCGAGATCCATCGCGGCACCCGAAGGCCGCGCGCGCGCGTCGTAGTCGGTCGTGACGAGGGCCGCGGTCGCCGCCGAACCGGCGTCGATCGCTGGGCTGCCCGCCGCGAGATGGAAGTCGCTGCCGGGCGCGACGAAGTGCGGATCGGCGACGAGCGCCGCCGAATCGATGGCGGTGCCGTCGTCGCCGCCGAACCAGAGGTTGCGCGCGAACACGCCTTCGGTGCCGTCGAAGCCGACGGAACCGCCGAAGTAGTGCGTGCCGGAGCGCGCGACGAAGATGTTGTCGCGCACGTCCAGCGCGTCCGCCGGCAGGCCCCAGTCGTTCATGAGCACGCCGTAGACGTCGCCGCTCGCGGTGTTGTTGCCGTGGAACGTGTTGTTGTACACGCGGCAGCCGTGCAGGTCGACGGTGTTGAAGCGCAGGCCGGCCGCGGCCGCTTCGGTGACGATGTTGTCGTAGATCGCGATGCGGTCGCGCGAGCCGTCGGCGATGTTGATGCCGAACTGGGTCACGCGGCTCACGCGGTTGTGGTGGATCGCCACGTCGTCGATCACGTCCGAGCCGTTGCCGCCATTGGCGAACAGCTGGATGCCCTTGCCGCTGTGGATGTCGTGGATGTCGTTCCAGGCGATGTCGTAGCTGCCCTCGCCGTCGATGTAGATGCCGTGCGCTTCGTTCTCGCTGCCCTGGATGTCGTGGATGTGGTTGCCGAGCCAGTGCGCGTCGACGCCGTTGCCGGTGATGCCGCCCATGCGCGACGGGCTCGCGCCGGAGGTCACGCCGGTCGTCGCGGTCAGCTCGTTGTTGACGACGCGCCAGTGGTCGCCGTGGATTTCCTGGTTGACCGGGCCGTCGTAGCCGCCGCCTTCGATGCGCAGGTTGGCGATGACGATCCACTTCCCGGCCAGCGGGTAGTTCTCGCCGTTGAGGCCGGCCAGCGCACCGCTCGGATTGTTGGTCGCGGTGCCGGCGATGCTCGCGACCTCGTTCGGATACGCAGTCAGGGTGATCGGTCCGGTGTCGACCGCGCCGGTCGGCGCCGTGCCCGAACTGCGATCGGGCAAGCCGTTCGTGCGGATCATGAAGCGCAGGAAATAGTCCTCGAAACCACGATCGACGTAGTTGCCGCCGCGCAGGACGATGAAGTCGCCCGGGCGCACGCGGCCCCAGGCGCCGGCGGAGAAATCGCCGCCGGCCTGCACGCGCCGGAACGGATGCGCGATGTCGCCGACCACGCCGCTCGCGTCGTCGCCGTCGAGCGGGTCGACGAAGATCATGCGTCCCGGATTGATCGTGAAGCCCGACGCGATCGTCGACGACAGGCCGTCGACGACGAGCGTGACCGGCAACGCAACGCCCGCGGCCTGGCCGCCGAGCGCGCCGAGTTGCACGGTGACCTGCTGCACGTCGTCGCGCCCGCGCGAAGGGCCGAGATACCGGTAGTTGTCGACTTCCGCCGTGCCGACGTAGACCTTGATGCGCGTACCGAGTCCGCCCGTGCCGAAGTTCCGGCCGAACAGCGACAGGTACGCACCCTTGCCGCCTTCACCGCCCGTCGTCGGGCCGGAAACGATGTCGGTGTAGAGCACGACCGGCGCCGCGCGGTCGAATCCGTCGGCGAAGATCGCGTCGTCCACCGCGCTGGCACCGACGGGAACGACGAGCAACGACAGCAGCAGCGGAGCAGGCCTCATCATCGATATCCCTTCGGGGAAGACGCCGTCGGCGGCAGCGGGCGCGGCAATTCTCGCCGTTCGGCACGGCGCGGATCGTGACTGCAATCACCCAATCCCTGCGCGCGCGTGCCACCACGTCATGCGTCGAGTTCGGCCCAGCGCGCGTAGGCGGCGTCGAGCTCGCCCTGCAGCGTCGCGAGCTCGCCGTTCGCTGCGACGATGCGCGCACCGTCCTGCTGGTAGAAACCGGGTTCCTGCATCGCCGCGCCGAGGGCGGCGATGCGCGTTTCGAGCGCGTCGATGCGCGCCGGCAACTCTTCGAGCTCGCGCGATTCCTTGTAACTGAGCTTGCGCTTCGCCGGTGCGGCTTTCGCCTCCGCCGCCGCGCCTGCGAGCGGCGCATCGGTCGCCGCGCGCCCTCGCGGCGCCTTGTCGCGCAGCGGCTCCTTGCCGACGCCGATGCGCGCCACCGCGGCGCGCGGTGCCTGGCGCAGCCAGTCGCTGTAGCCGCCGACGTACTCGCCGACGCGACCGCCGCCTTCCAGCGCGAGCGTGCTCGTGACGACGTTGTCGAGGAAGTCGCGGTCGTGCGACACGAGCAGCAAGGTGCCCGCGTACGCCGCGAGCAGTTCCTCGAGCAGTTCGAGCGTCTCGACGTCGAGGTCGTTGGTCGGTTCGTCCATGACGAGCAGGTTGGACGGCTTGGCGAACAGCTTGGCGAGCAGCAGGCGGTTGCGCTCGCCGCCCGACAGCGCGGTGATCGGCGCGCGCGCGCGATCGGGCGAAAACAGGAAGTCCTGCAGGTAGCCGAGCGCGTGCTTGCGCGCGCCGCCGACCTCGATGTACTCGCGCCCCTCGGCGACGTTGTCGAGCGCGCTCAGGTCCTCGCGCAGGTGCGCGCGATGCTGGTCGAAATAGGCGATCTCGAGGTTCGTGCCGAGGCGCACCTCGCCCGCCTGCGGCGCGAGCTGGCCGAGCAGGAGCTTGAGCAGGGTCGTCTTGCCCGAGCCGTTCGCGCCGATCAGGCCGACGCGATCGCCGCGCAGGATCGTCGTCGAGAAGCCGTCGACGATCACCCGGCCATTCCAGCCGAAACGCACGTCCTCCATGTCGATCACGCGACGGCCCGACGCGGCCGCGACGCCGACCTGCAGCTTCGCCGTGCCGCCGAGTTCGCGCCGCTGCGCGCGTTCGCGCCGCATCGCCTCGAGCTCGCGCACGCGGCCCTCGTTGCGCGTGCGGCGCGCCTTGATGCCCTGGCGGATCCACACTTCTTCCTGCGCGAGCTTCTTGTCGAACAGCGCGTTCGCCTGCGCCTCCGCGTGCAGGCGTTCCTCGCGCCGGCGCAAGTAGTTGTCGTAGTCGCCCGGCCAGCTCGTGAGCTGGCCGCGGTCGATCTCGACGATGCGCGTCGCGAGCGCGCGCAGGAAGCGACGGTCGTGCGTGACGAACACGACGCTGCCGGCGAAGTCGAGCAGCAGGCGCTCGAGCCAGGCGATCGCCTCGATGTCGAGATGGTTGGTCGGCTCGTCCAGCAGCAGCACGTCGGGATCGAGCACGAGGGCGCGCGCGAGCAGCACGCGGCGCTTCATGCCGCCCGACAGCTCGGAGAATGCCGCTTCCTCGGGCAGCTCGAGGCGCTCGAGCACGTGGGTGACGCGACGATCGAGGTCCCAGCCGTGCTCGGCCTCGATGCGTGCCTGCACGCGCGCGAGCGCGTCGGTGTTGCCGGCGACGTCGAGGTGGTGGCTCAGCTGATGGAATTCGGCGAGCAATGCGCCGAGATGGCCGAGCGCGCCGGCGACGACGTCGAACACGCTGCCGTCGACGTCGTGCGGCACTTCCTGCGCGAGCTTGGCCACGCGCACGCCGCCCTGCACGCGCAGTTCGCCGTCGTCGGGGCGCAGTTCGCCCGCGACGAGGCGCAGCAGGGTCGACTTGCCGGCGCCGTTGCGGCCGACGACGCAGATGCGTTCGTTGCGTTCGATCGCGAAATCGACGCCGTCGAGCAGCAGCGGGCCGCCGACCGAATAGTCGACGTTGACGAGATTGACGAGGGACATCGAGGGCCGGTGGCGCGGATCGGGCCCGCGAGTTTAGCGGTCACGGCCGTGCCACGCGCGCCGGGCCGACGCCGCTCAGGCGCCGGAGCGACGTGCGCGCTCGCGGCGTATCGCCTCGACCGCGGCGATTTCGAGTTCGAGGTAGGTATGCCACGCGTCGCACGCGCGGCAGCGCACCGGCTCGTCGCCGCGCGGATGGGCGCTCGCGTCGAGGTCGTCGCTGCCGCAGGCGAGGCAGCGGATGCCGATCGGCGCTGCAGGCGGCGCGTCGACACGGTCCATGCGCTCCGTCGCGTTCGGCCCCACGGGTGTACGGTTGCTTCCGCCCGTAGGCGCCTCCCCGGGCTCGGCGCACGCCGGCCCCGCTTCCTGCCTTTCCATGCCCATCCTCGTCGCCGACGTCGTGCGGAGCGGTCCTGATTCCCAATACGCCATTTCGCGCGGAATCACGTCACGCGGGCCGAAAATGGGCAGCGCGGCGGCGCCCGGGCGCCAGCCGTGGCGGCGCGCCCGCGCCTCGTGCGGTTTCAGCGCGCGCGCGTACCGAGCCAGACACCGAACGCGACGAGCGCGAAACCCGGCAGCATCGCCGGCGCAAGCCGCTCACCGAGCACGAGCCAGCCCATCAGCGCCGTGATCGGCGGCATCAGGAAGAACAGGGTCGCGACGTCGGTCGCCGCGCCACCGCGCAGCAGGGCGAACAGCAGCGCGAAGCCGCCGATCGAATTGACCAGCACGAGCCAGGCGAGCGCGCCCGCGAACGTCACGCTCGCGTCGATGCGGAAGTGCTCGGCGAACACGGCGAGCGGCAGCAGCGCGAGCGCGGCGACCGCATGCTGCACGGCGAGGCCGACGCGCAGGTCGGCGACCGTGGCGCGGCGCTTCTGGTAGTGCGTGCCCGCGGCGAGCGCGATCAGGCTGAGGGTACCCGCCGCATAGGCGTCGAGGTCGGCCGCGCCACCGCCGAATCGTCCCCGCAGCACGAGCACGACGCCGGCGAGGCCGAGCGCGAGCCCGATCCACTGCACGGCGCGCAGGCGTTCGCCGAGCAGCAGGCCGAGCGCGGCGGTCGCGAGCGGCAGCGCGCCGATGAACAACGCCGCGACGCCGGTGCCGATGCCGAGCCGGAGTGCCTCGTAGATGCCGCCGAACGAGACCGCGAGCGACAGTACGCCGACGACCGCGTGGTGCCCGACCTCGCGCCACCCCGGTCGCCGCGCACGCGCGACCAGCGCCATCGCCGCGAAGATCACCGCGGCGAACGCGAAGCGCAGGAACAGGATCGTGAACGGCGCCGCGTGCTGCACGGCGACCAGCCCGGCCGGATAGCCGGTGCACCAGAGCACGACGAACACGCCCGCCATCACGCGCCGGTTCGCGCGCGCGCCGGCGACGCCGTCCAGCGGCGGCGCGGCGAGCCGGCTCATGCGTGCAGGATCCGCCCGCCGCCGAACGACCAGTTCTCCCACGCGGTCTCCTTGAATACGACCATCACGTGCTCGCCGTCGATGTCGTGCGCGGCGAGCCCCGCGAGCAGGCCGGTCAGCAACTGGCGCTTGACCTTCACGCTGCGCCCGACCGACCAGAGGATCTCGACCAGCACGAAGTCGTCGCCACGGTCGGTGGCGAGGTCGGGGTAGCGCGGGTCGAACACGAAATCGGCCGGATCGAGCTCGAGCACGCGCTGGAAACGGTCGGTCGCGGGCACGCCGCTCGCGACGAGCGCGTCGTGCACGGCGTCGAGGATCGCGCGGCGGCGCGCGGGCGGGGTCGGCTTGCGGACGGTCACGGTGACGAGCGGCACGGGTGTCTCCAGCGGCATGGGCGGGTGCAACATACGGCTGCTCGTACCTGCGATAAACTGGCTTCCAGCGAAATCATCATTGCGCGCACGACAACAATGATCCGCAACCAGCTCGCCGAGATCGCCTGCTTCGTCGAGGTCGCGCACCGACTCAGCTTCGCCCAGGCAGCGGTCCGCCTCGGCATGCATGTGTCCGGCGTGAGCCGCGCGGTCGCCGCGCTCGAATCACGCCTCGGCGTGCGCCTGCTGCAACGGACGACGCGCCAGGTCGGGCTCACCGAGGCGGGTCGCACGCACCTCGCGCGCTGCGAAGGCCTGCTCGCCGAAATCGCCGAAGCGGAGGCGGCCGCGAGCGCGTCCGGCGGGGCGTTGCGCGGGCGTCTGCGCGCGAGCATCCCGAGCGGGCTCGGCCTCGCCCACCTCACGCCGCGCATCGGCGAGTTCGTCGCCGCGCATCCCGAACTCGAGCTCGACCTGCACCTGTCCAATCGCAACGTCGACCTCGTCGAGGAGGCGTTCGACGTCGCGATCCGTGTCGGCGAACTGCGCGACTCGCGCCTCGTCGCGCGCCGTCTCGGCGACAGCCGCCGCGTCCTCGTCGCGAGCGCGGCCTATCTCGCGACGGCCGGCCAGCCGCGTCGCCCAGCCGATCTCGAACGCCACGCCTGCCTCGTGCTCGACGTCGGCGCGATCGCCGACCGCTGGGAACTGCGGCGACGCCGCCGCCGCGAGACGTTGCGCGTGCCGCCGCGCGTTCGCTCGAACAATGCGCTCGCCCTGCTCGATGCATGCCGCGCGGGCGCCGGCATCGCCTTGCTGCCGCAGTTCGTCGTCGCGGGCGATCTCGCCGACGGCCGCCTCGTGCGCGTGCTCGACGCGTGGACCGCGATCGAGCAAGGCATCTTCGCGATCTACCCCGGCAACCGCTTCATCCCGGCCAAGGTGCGCGCGTTCGTCGCGTTCGTCGAACACTGCGTGCGCGACGTCGGCGGTGGCGCACGACCGCCGAAACGCTCGACCCGACGCTGACCTGCCGCCTCGTCGACCCGCCGCGCTACGCCGCGCGCAACGACCGCTCGCCCGCGTGCCGCGCCGCGATCGCGGCCTCGACGACGTCCCAGCCCGCGTCGGCGCGATGCGCCTGCTCGCTCAACACGCGCCGGTACCCGCGCGCGCCGGGCAGGCCCTGGTACAGGCCGAGGATGTGGCGCGTGATGTGCTGGAGCCGATCGCCGCGCGCGAGGTGCGCCTCGACGTACGGGCGCAGCCGCCGCAGCACCTCGTCGCGCTCGGGCAGCGGCGTGCCGTGCAGCGCATGTTCGATCTCGGCGAGCCGGTACGGCTCGTGGTACGCGGTGCGGCCGAGCATGACGCCGTCGACGTGGCGCAGGTGCTCGTCGACCTCGGCGAGCGTGCCGATGCCGCCGTTGATCACCACCGTGAGCCGCGCGTGGTCCTGCTTGAGCCGGTACACGCGCGCGTAGTTGAGCGGCGGGATCTCGCGGTTCTCCTTCGGCGACAGGCCCTGCAGCCAGGCCTTGCGCGCGTGCACGATGAACGTGTCGCAGCCGCTCGCCTGCACCGCCTCGACGAACCCGGCGAGGCCTGCGTATTCGTCCTGGTCGTCGACGCCGATGCGGCACTTCACGGTGACCGGCACGGCGAGGTGCGCGACCGCTTCGCGCATCGCCGCGACGCACTCGCGCACGAGCGTCGGCTCGCGCATGAGGCACGCGCCGAAGCGACCCGACTGCACGCGGTCGGACGGGCAGCCGACGTTGAGGTTGATCTCGTCGTAGCCGAGCTCGGCGCCGATGCGCGCCGCTTCCGCGAGCTCGTCCGGCTCCGACCCGCCGAGCTGCAACGCGACCGGATGCTCCGCCGCGTCGTAACCGAGCAGGCGCGCGCGATCACCGTGGATGACCGCGGGCGCGGTCACCATCTCGGTGTAGAGCAGCGCGTGCGGCGCGAGCAGGCGATGGAAGTACCGGCAGTGGCGATCGGTCCAGTCCATCATCGGCGCGACCGAGAAGGCGGCCCCTCGGGCGGCCGCCTGTTGCGCGGGTTCGTGCGGATCCACGGCCAAGACGTTTCCTGGACGGCAAGAGCGAAGGCGCGATTGTAAGCGACGCCTCGCGGGATCGCCGATCGGCCTTGCACAGGCACCCGCCGCTCCACGCCTCATCGCGACCGCGCGCGGCGCCTACTCCAGCATCCAGTCGCGACGACGACTGTCGCGCAGGCACCGCAGGTCCTCGATGATCGCCTCGAACGGCTCGCCGAGCCGGAAGGTGCCGGCGATCCAGTGTGTCGGCACCTTGCCCGCGTTGTCCGGGACATCGATGTACACGAGTCCGTCGTCGCCCGCGAAGACGAGGATGTCGCCGTGCGCCAGCCGCGCGTGGATGCGCTCGGCGATCGTGACCATTTCGTCGGCCAGGCGGCCGATCGACTCGCATTGGATACGCGGCTTTGCATTGCCCATGGCGGCCTCCCACCGCTGTTCAGGTTCGGCGGGGCGGAATTATTCAGGCCGTGGTTGGCTGAAAACTGAACCGCGCGCCGGGTTCGCGCGACGCGTTTGGCTTCCGTTTGGTTCGCGGGAAACGCCCGCGTGCGAGGCGTCGCCCGCCTCGCACGCCGGGTCCGTTGGGCGAACGGCTTCGCCGCCGGTCACTTCACCTTGGCGCCCGTGCTGCGCACGACGACCCAGCGCCCCTCGCGCTTCTTGAGGACGTCCTGGTAGACGAGTTCCATCTCCGTTTCCTGGCCGTCGACGACCCGCTTCTCGAGCACGTTGCCCTGGGCGATCGCGACGTCGCCGAAGACCTGCACGTCGATCGGCCGCAGTTCGAACCACGTGAGCTTCTTCTTGCCGGACTTGATGTCGCCCAGCAGTTCCGCCTTCGTGTAGGCGCTGCCGGACTGGCCGATCGTCATCCAGTCGTCGCCGAACATCCGGTCGATGCGTTCGACGTCGAGTGCCACCATCGCGTCGCCCATGTCCTGCCCGAGTTGCTTGATGGCGGTGACGGCGGAGGAATCCGCGGACGGCGCAGCCGAGGCCGGCACGGCGAACGCGGCGGCCAGTAGAACCGAAGCGATGAGATGTTTCATGGTCGATCTCCTTCGATGGATGGGATTGGAATCGAACGCTTCGCGGCGACGCGCACCTGGCGACATCGACTCCGAAACGTCGGAGCCAGCGTAGGCGTCGCATCCGCGAGCAGCCAGACCGTTCGCTGCATGCATGCCGCCGCTCGCTGCATATGCGACTTCGTCGATTCCGCGTTGCTGTATCGTGCCCGCCATGATCGACCTCCGACCCTATGCGGACCGGACCCGCTGGCCCTGGATCGCCGGCGCCTGGGGCGCCGGTGCGCTGTTCGATGCATTCCAGACCGTGATCGTGATGCGCGTGGTGGAAGGCAGGACGCATTCCTGGCTGCCGCTGTTCGCGACAGAACTGGCGTTGTGGTTGCCGTGGGCGCTGGCGACGCCCCTGATCATCGAGCTGGCGCGGCGCTATCCGGTCATCCGCGGCACCACGCTCAAGGCGGTCGGCGTGCATCTGGCCACGCTCGTGATCATGAGCGCGATGGTCGAATCGTGGTCCGCATGGCTGCAGGTGCTCTTCAACCCGTGGGCGAACAAGCGCTGGCCGACGTTCGCGAACACGTGGAGCACGTCGCTCGTCTACCAGTTCTTCACGTTCTTCATCGCCTACGCGCTGATACTGACGGTGATCTACCTGCTCGACGCGCGCGACCGCATCGCGCGCCAGGCGACCGAAGCGGCGCGGCTCAACGAAGAGCTGTCCCGGGCGCAACTCACCGCGCTGCGCCGCCAGCTCGAACCGCACTTCATGTACAACACGCTCAACGCGATCGCTGGCCTCGTGCGCGACCAGCGCAACGGCGCCGCCGTCAACATGATCGTGGGGCTGAGCGAGTTCCTGCGCCGCGCGTCGGAGGACTCGAACCGGGCGCAGGTGACGCTGGCCGAGGAAGTGGAATACCTGCAGCGCTACCTCGACATCCAGAAGCTGCGCTTCGGCGATCGCCTGCGCGTCGATCTCGACATCGAGGACGGATTGCTCGACGCGAAGGTGCCGAACCTGCTGCTGCAGCCGCTGGTCGAGAACGCGATCAAGCACGGCATTTCCAAGCGCGTGTCCGGCGGCGCGATCCGCATCGCCGGCGCAGGCCGCGACGGCACGCTGCGCCTGAGCGTGTCGAACGACGGCCCGTGCACGCAGCAAGACCTCGACGCGACGCGCACGGGCGTCGGCCTCGGCAACCTCCGCACGCGCCTGCGCATCCTGCACGGTGACCGCTCCGGCCTCGTGCTGCAACGTGCGGGCGTCGACGGCGTCGACGTCGTGGTGACGCTGCCGCTACGGGAGGCGTGAATGGCGCCGCTGCGCGTGCTGATCGTCGACGACGAGGCGATCGCGCGGCGCAACCTCGCGCTTCTGCTCGGCCGCGATCCCGACGTCGGCGCCGTCGTCGAGTGCGACTCCGGCCAGGCCGCGATCGACGAGATGCGGCGCACGAAGCCGGATCTCCTCTTCCTCGACGTGCAGATGCCCGAATGCGACGGCTTCGACGTGCTCGAGCTCATGGGCCCGGACATGCCGGCGGCGGTCATCTTCGTCACGGCCTACGACGAGTACGCGCTGCGCGCGTTCGACGCGGGCGCGCTCGACTACCTGCTGAAGCCGTTCGACGACGCGCGATTCGCGCGTGCGCTGCAGCGGGCGAAGAGCCGGCTCGCGCTCGAGCCGGCGCCCGATCGACGCCCGGTCACGCGCCTCGTCGTCAAGAACCGCGGCCAGATGCTGTTCCTCGACGCATCGGACGTCGACTGGATCGAAGCGGCGAACTACTACGCCTGCCTGCACGTCGGCGACGTCACGCACATCCTGCGCCGCAGTCTGCAGACGCTCGAAGGGGAGCTCGACGCGAACACCTTCGTGCGCATCCACCGCTCGATCATCGTCAATCGCGCCAAGGTCCGCGCGCTCGAGCTGCAAGGCAACGGCGAGTACGAGGTCGTGCTGCATTCCGGCGACCGCCTGCCGCTGAGCCGCCGCTTCCGCAAGCCGTTCCAGGATCGGATGTAGACCCTTCGCCGCACCGGTCGAAGGGCGCCCGTCCCGCCAGCCGGTCGCAGCCAGCCTCGGCGCGGAAGGAAAAACGTGTACTCTTTCACGGACGTGCAACGCGCCCGGGCGGAAGCCCGCCGGCGCGGCGCCGCAGGGGCGGCAGGCACGGCTACGCGTCAGGTGGATCGCTCGCAACGGAGTGCGCCACAGGGGAGACATCGATGGCTTATCGTCGCGTCACGTTCCGCACGCGCAAGGGGCCCGTGCGCGCGTTCCTCGACATCCCGCTCGGGCGCCTGCTCAAGTGGCTGTTCGTGCTGCTGGTCCTCGGCGCACTCGCCGCGGTCGCCGGCTTCGCGGTGTTCGTGCTCTACCCGGTGCACACGATCCCGCCCGAGGAGCACGTCGACGACTACCGCTACCTCGACCAGGGCTGGGGCACCACCGCCGGCAGCGCCGAGCGCCAGGCCTACTACTACACCGCGCAGGGCACCTCGATGCCGCAGGGCGCGCTCGTCACGCCGTTGCGCTATGCGTGGTTCACGAACCTCGAGATGCCGTTCGGCAGCGAGCGCTTCGCCGAACCCGAGCACCTGCGGCGCTACCGCTTCATCGTCGACCCGCAGCCGACGCCGAAGAATCCCGACCGCCTGCCGGTCGGCTTCACGCGCCACTTCGACGCCGCGCTCGGCCAGTACGTGCTCGACATCACTTGCGCCGCCTGCCACACGGGCGAGATCCACGCGCGCAAGGGCGACCGCACGGTCGCGATCCGCATCGACGGCGGCCAGGCGATGCACGCGTTCACCAACATGCAGCGCGGCGCGTTCGGACCGACCCTCGTCGCGTCGATGATCGCGACCTGGACCAATCCGGCGAAGTTCGACCGCTTCGCGCGCAAGGTGATCGGCCCGCGTTATCCCGAAGGCAAGTCCGCGCTGCGCGGCGAGCTGTGGGACACGATCGTCGCGTTCGCGACGCAGGGACAGAACAGCCCGCTGCGCCACCTCTACCCGGTGCAGGAAGGCTTCGGCCGCACCGACGCGCTCGGCCGCATTGCCAACACCGTGTTCGGCGACCACTTGAGCACGGGCAACTACCAGGCCGGCACGGCGCCGGTCAGCTATCCGTACGTCTGGAACATCTGGAAGTTCGACTGGGTGCAGTACAACGGTTCGGTCAAGCAACCGCTCGCGCGCAACATCGGCGAAGCGCTCGGCGTCGGCGCGGTGATCCGCCTCACCGACAACTACGGCAATCCGCTGCCGCCGGAGCAGCGTTTCACCTCGTCGGTCGACATGGCCCACCTCGACACGATCGAGCACACGCTGCAGAAGCTCACGCCGCCGCGCTGGCCCGAGGATCTGCTCGGGCCGGTCGACCACGCGCTCGCCGATCGCGGCAAGGTGTTGTTCGAGGCGCATTGCGTGCAATGCCACGGCCCGCACCCGGCCGATCGCGCGCGCCAGCTCGCGAGCGCGCCGGGCAAGCCGTCGCCGGAGACCGAATGGATGATCGAGGTCGTCCCGGTCGAGCACATCGGCACCGACGCGACCGAGGCGAACGGCTTCCTCGCGCGCCACTACGACCTCACGCGCGCGGGGCTCACGCGCGACGACGTCGACCGCGTGCTGCGGCCGCTGCTGGTACGCAACCTCGCGCGCGACGCACGCTGGCGCCTCGACGAGACGATCGCCGGACGCCGCGCCGCGGGGCAGGACGCGAGCGCGCTGGAAGCGCTGCGCGCGGCGTATCCCGATCCCGACGCGAGCGCGGTGCCGGCGATCCCGCAGGACAGTTTCGCCGCGATCGCGACCGCGCTCGGCGGCGCCGCCGCCCTCAGCACGATGCCGCCGACGCAGGGCTGGGGCTGCGACCTCGCCTGCCAGACGCGCGCGCTGCTCGTCGACGTCGTCCAGGGCAGCGCGCAGGTCGACGCGCAGCTCGCCGGCATCGACGTCGCACGGCTCACCGAAGGCGAAGGCCTCAACGTGCTCGGCCTCATGATCAAGGCGAAGTATTTCGCCGACCGCGGCATCCCGTACGAACGCCAGCAATGCCTCGAGGGCTTCGGCATCCTCGACCTGCCGCAGCAGGTCGCCGGCTACAAGCCGCGCCCGCTCGAAGGCGTGTGGGCGACGCCGCCGTTCCTGCACAACGGCTCGGTGCCGAACCTCTACGAGATGCTGCTGCCACCCGCACAGCGCAGCGCGCGCTTCTTCGTCGGCCGCCGCGACTTCGACAGCAAGCGCGTCGGCTACGTCGACGTGCCGGCCGACGCGAGTGAAGCGGACGGCTTCTGGCTCGACACGAGCAAGGACGGCAACCACAACACCGGCCACGCATTCACCG
Organism: Dokdonella fugitiva; assembly: GCF_014138265.1. Taxonomy (GTDB): domain Bacteria; phylum Pseudomonadota; class Gammaproteobacteria; order Xanthomonadales; family Rhodanobacteraceae; genus Dokdonella_A; species Dokdonella_A fugitiva_A. The sequence goes on along the minus strand of NZ_JACGXL010000008.1, from coordinate 46,833 downwards.
CGACGCCGCAACAGCTCGACGCCGCGCGCGCCGACCCGAAGGCGCACCCGCTGCCGCCGGGCGTGATCGGCCCGCTGTTCACCGACGAGGAGCGCTGGGCGATCGTCGAATACCTCAAGGTGCATCGCGACCTGCCCGCGACGCCCGCGGGCTTCGTGCCGCCGGACTGCGCGCGATGAGCACGCCGCACGAACGCGGCGGCTACGTCGACGACTTCGCGCACGTGCTCGCCGAGGAACAGGCGTGGCTCGCGCAGCGCCGCGCCGCCGCCGGCCTGCCGCCGCCCGCCGACGACGTCGTCGGCCTCGCGTTCTCCGGCGGCGGCATCCGCTCGGCGACGTTCAACCTCGGCGTGCTGCAGGCACTCGAACGCGCCGACGTGCTGCGCCACGTCGACTACCTCTCGTCGGTGTCCGGCGGCGGCTACGTCGCCTCGTGCTACACGTGGCTGCGCGCGCGCCTCGCGCCCGCGCAGGCGACGCACGCATTCGCAGCCGCACTCGCCGACGGCAGTGGCAGCGTGCTCGACTGGCTGCGTGGCCACGGCAAGTACCTCGTGAGCCACCGCGGCTTCTCGATCTGGACCCTGCTCGCGTCGATCCTCGCGGCGACGTTCGCGAACGTGCTCGTGCTCGGCCCGCTGCTCGTGTTCGTCGTCTATTCGCTCACGCTCGCGTGGCTGCCGGTCGAATGGCCGGCCTGGCTCGCGCTGCCCGGCGCGCGCGCGGTCGAAGGCCATCACGGCTACTGGCTGCTGCTCGCCGCGGGACTCGCCTGCCTCGCCGCGTTGCCGCCGCTGGCGACGCTGTTCGCACTCGTCGCGGGCATCCCGGGGCTCGCCAGCGTGCGCCGCATCGACGCGCTGCGCGTGGCGATGGGTCGCCTGCTCGCGTTCGCGCCCGTGCTCATCGTGCTCGGCCTGATCCCGGTCGCCGCGCGCTTGGGCGAGATGGTCGAACACTTCTCCGCCTTCCGTCACGCGCACGCGCTCGGCAAGCACCTCTCCTACCTCATGCCCGCGTTCGGCGGCGTCGTCTCGATGCTGCTCGACCGCCGCAAGGGCGGCGACAGCAGCGGACGCCTGACCACGATCGGCCTCGGCCTGCTCGTCTACGGCCTGCTGATCCTCTGCTACCACATCGCCGCATCGGTCGACTTGCTGCGCTCGCCGGTGTTCGGCGTGCTCGTGCTGCTGTCGGTCGTGCTCGCGTTCGCCTGCGACATCAACCGCATCTCGATCCACGCGTACTACCGCGCGCGCCTCAGCGACACGTTCCTGCCCGGCCTCGCCGGCGACGGCGGCGACACCGATCCGGGCGACTTCGACCTGCGCTCGCTCGACCCGACGCGCGGCGCGCCGCTGCAGCTGATCAACACGACGCTCAACACGACGAGCTCGGACGACGAGCGCCGGCGCAGCCGCACCGGTGCGAGCTTCTTCTTCTCGCCGCTGTTCGCAGGTTCCGAGGCGACCGGCTGGCGGCGCATCCGCACCTACGCGGGCGGTTCGACCGCGTTGTCGACCGCGTTCACGACCTCGGGCGCGGCGATCGACCCCGACATGATCGCGACGCACGCGCGCTCGGTGTCCTTCCTGATGGCGCTGCTCAACGTGCGCCTCGGCTACTGGGCGCGCAACCCGAAGTACGCGGGCGAGCGGCCGCCGCCGCTGCCGTGGTGGTGGATCCTCATCGCGCGCGAGATGCTCGGCATCGGCCTCGACGAGAAGCGCCGCCACGTGCACCTGTCCGACGGCGGCGGCTTCGAGAATCTCGGCCTGTACGAACTCGTGCGCCGGCGCGTGAAGTACATCGTCGTGACCGACGCCGGCGCCGACCCGCAGACCACGCTCGGCGATCTCGGCCGCGCGATCGAACGCGTGCGGGTCGACTTCGGCGCGGAGATCGAACTCGGTGCCGACCGCTTCTACCACGAGCGCGAACGCGTGCTCGCGCAGCAGCCGTGGCTGCTCGGCCGCATCGTCTACGCGGACGGCGCGCACGGCCGCATCCTGTACGTGCGCCCAGTCCTCTGCGCTGGCCTCACCGCGGACATCTACGCCTACTGGCGCGCGCACGCGGCGTTCCCCGACGAGCCGACCAGCGAACAGTTCTTCGCCGAAGCACAGTTCGAGGCGTACCGCGCGCTCGGCCAGCAGATCTTCGAGGCGATGCTCGGCCGCGACGCGCCGGGCCGCGGCGCCGCGGCGTGGTTCGACGCGCTCGAGGCGCAGCAAGCCGCGGCGCTCGCCGCGGCGAGCGCCCCATCGACCGCAACCACGAGGTAGGCCGCACGCGCGCGGCGCGGGCGGCACGCGCGACGATCGCGGCGACATGCCGGCCGACCTTCGGCCGTCCGGCCTACAGGGTCTTGAGGTACTCGAGCAGGTCGTGCTTGTCGGCGTCCGCGAGCGTCGTGCCGTACGCGTGGCCCGCGTTCGAATTGCCGGGCAGCGTCGTGTCGAACGCGCGCGGATGGTCCGGCGCGCAGGCGACGAGGCCGACGCGCGCAGGATCGAACTCGCGCGTGCCGGGCACGAAGCGCGTGCTGCGCGAGGCAGGCGCGGCGAGCAGGTCCGCGAGGCTCGGCACCGAGCCATTGTGCAGGTACGGCGCCGACGCCCAGACGCCGCTCAGCGGGCGCGCCTTGTAGCCGCCCGGACGGCTGTCGGTCGCCGCCTTGAGCACGCGGTGGTAGCCGACGACCGCATCGCGCACCGCGGCGAGCGGATGGCGCAACGCGGCACCGACCGCCGCGTGCACGACGAGATCGGTCGTCGGCACGTCGTCGCCGAGCGGATCGCCGGCGACGACGCCGATCTTGCGCCCCGCGAAGGCGCCGCTGTGCGACATCGAAGCGAGGAAGTTGTCGACCATGCGCGGATCGGTGCCGACCTGGTCGAGCGGCGTGATGACCGCCTTCAGCTCGCGCGTGCGATCGTCGCGATCGGACAGCGCATGGCAGGTGGCGCACTGCTGCGCGTAGACCTTCGCGCCGCGCGCTGCGGCCGCGACGTCGGGCGCGCCGAACAGCGCGACCGGCCAGCGCGGGGCGCGCAGCGCGTAGAGGTCGCCCTGGATCTGGCCCAGGTGCTCGAAGTCGATCGACGACGGGTAGCCCGCATGGCCATCGTGGCCGCTGATGTCGAGCGAACCGTACACCGCGAGCGCGGTCGTCACGTTCTGCAGCAGCGGACCCGGGCCCGCGTTCGGCGCGGAGCCGTTCCACTGCACGAGGTCGAGGTGCGGCGCATCCCACAGCACCGGGAAACTCACCGGCGCATCCGGCGCGCGCCGGTTCCCCGGCTCGCCGAGGAACTGCACCGCGACCGCGTTGAAGATCTGCCCGAACGCGTCGAGCCGGCCCGGTCCGTACGGCACGTCGACATGGTTCATCGCATGCCGCGCGGCGATGCGATCGGCGAGTGCGCCGACGTCTCGATGCAGGCCGTCGCGCGCGTCGGCCGCGGTACCGAGCGCGGTCGCGAAGCGCTCGAAACGCGCCTCGTCGGCGGCGGTCGCGCGCAGCGCGTCGACGAGCTCGCCCTCGAACGCGTCGAAGTCGAGCACGCCCTGGCCGCCGTCGATGCGGATGCGGTGCCCCTGGTAGCGCACTTCGCCCGTATGGCAGGCGCCGCAGCCAAGACCGGTCCAGCCCTGTCCGTCGGCGTCCGTCTCGTGCGTGAAGCCGACCGGGAACGCGTCCGGATTGGCCGCCGTCGCGGCCTGCACGAGGAAGCCGAGCGCGTCGAGGTGCTCGTCGGACATGAAGCGGCTCGTCGTGCCGGCCTGTTCGAGCGCCTTCAGCCACGCGGTCGGCACCAGGCGCGAACCGAACGAGGAGAACCACGCGCGCTCCTGCACCGCGCGGCTCCAGCCCTGTTCGAGGTTGGTCGCGCCGCCGCCGCCGGCGACCGCGTCGCCGTCGGCGACCTGCGCGCCGTCGCACGCGGCCAGCAGCACGCTGATGCCGGCCAGGGCCAGCCACCGGTTCTTGCGCATGTTCCGACTCCCCCGAGCCCGACAGCCTGCTATTCTGGCTGGGTTCCACCGCTACGCAGGGGAAACGTGGCCAGATCGAGCGCAACGCCGCCGTCACGCCTGTGGGCTTTGCTCGCGGCACTCGCGCTGGCGGCGACGCAGAGTGTGGGCGCTTCGCCGCTGAAAGTCGATGCGGACTTCGCGTCGCTCCCGCTCGGCGGCCACGTCGAGGTGCTCGAGGACAAGGCCGGCACGCTCGACTTCGACGCCGCGCGCGCGTCGGACGCATTCAAGCCCGCGCCGCCCGCGGTCGGCACCAACTTCGGCTTCACGCATTCGAGCTGGTGGGTGCGCTTCACGCTCGCCAACGGCGGTGACGTCGACCGCGAGCTCATGCTGCGCGAGGACTACCCGCTCATCGACTACCTCGAGCTGTGGGCACCCGACCGCAGCGGCGGCTGGCGCCACGTCGCGACCGGCGACCGCACGCCGTTCGCGACGCGCGAGTTCGTGCACCGCGACTTCATCTTCGAACTCGACGTGCCGGCGCGCTCCGAGCGCACGTTCTACCTGCGCGCGCATTCGGACGGCCCGGTCGACCTCAACCTGCTGCTGTACCGCCCGCACGCGCTGGTCGGCGCGATCAGCACCGAGCAACTCGCCTACGGCGCGTACTACGGCGGCTTCCTCGTGCTCGTGCTGTACAACTTCTTCCTCTTCGCGATCGTGCGCGACCGCGCGATCTTCTACTACCTGCTGTACGCATCGAGCTACGGTCTCTACTTCGCCGTGCACAACGGCCTCACGTTCCAGTTCCTCTGGCCCGACAGCCCGCACTGGGCGAACCAGGCGCTGCTCGTGCTGCTCGCGCTCGCGCTCGTGTTCGGCCTGCAGTTCACCCGCACGTTCCTCGGCACCGGCGGCTTCCTGCCGCGCCTGGACAAGCTCGCGGTCTCGCTGCAGGTGCTCGCGCTGCTCGCGCTCGTCGCGTCGTTCTTCGCTTCCTACGGCGTGCTGATCCAGCCGCTCGCGCTGCTCACCGTCGTCGTCACGCTGCTCATCATCGCGATGGGCACGGTCGGCCTGTTCAAGGGTTACCGGCCCGCGCGCTACTTCATGCTCGCCTGGGGCATGCTGCTCGCCGGTGTGCTCGCCTACATGCTCAAGGTGTTCGGCCTGCTGCCGCACAACATGCTCACGCAGAACGGCTTCCAGGTCGGCTCGCTGCTCGAGATGGTGCTGCTCTCGCTCGCGCTCGCGAGCCGCCTGCGCGAACTGCGCCGGCAGAGCCGCACCGACACCCTGACCAAGGTGCCGAACCGCCGCAGCTTCGACGAGACGCTGCCGGCCGAGTTCGAGCGCGCGCGCCGCGGCGGCAGCGCGATCGCACTGCTCGTCGCCGACATCGACCACTTCAAGCAGTTCAACGACACCCACGGCCATGCGCGCGGCGACGAGGTGCTCAAGCTCGTCGCCGACCGCCTGCGCGCGGGCGTGCGCCGCGGCGACGCGGTCTGCCGGTTCGGCGGCGAGGAGTTCACCGTGATCCTGCCCGATGCGGACGCGCGCGAAGCGATGCGCATCGCCGAATCGCTGCGCCGCGGCGTGGAGACGAGCACGTCGGGCGACGGCAGCATCACGATCAGCGTCGGCGTCGCCTGCAGCCAGGACGCCGGCATCGGCGGCGTCGACGACCTGTTCCGTGCCGCCGACGCGGCGCTCTATCGCGCCAAGGATCTCGGCCGCAATCGCGTCGTGCACCAGGGCACGCCCCAGGTGGCCACCGACGCCGGCGCGGAGCCGTCGCGCGCCTGAGCGGCGAATCGATCACCGCTCACTCGACGATTCGCCCGCGTCCCACCAGCGCACGACCGCCGCGGGCAGCCGCGCTTCGATGTCGAGGCCGACCTCGCGGCATGCGTCGAGCGTGTCGCGCAACGCGTGTTCGAGGCGACGCCGCTCGCTGCCCGACGTGTCGTAGACGCGCGCGACGTCGATCGCTTCGAGCAGTCGCGCGGACCAGCCGAACAGCGCGTCGCAGCGCGCATCGAGCTGCGAGCGCAGCCAGGTGCCGATCGGGCGGCTGAGCGTGAAATCCTGCGACGCGGCGAGCGCGGCGGCGGCATCGGCCGCCTCGTCGAGCACGCCGCGGAACCATTCACGCTCGCCGCCTGCTTCGGACGCGGCTGCGAGTGGCGCGAAGGCGGTGTAGGCGGCGAAACGCTGCAACAGCGTGCGCTCGAGCGCACGCGCCTGCGCGACGCGCGCGGTCTCGACCAGCGCGCCGGCGCGGAAATCGAAGTAGCGCAGGCAGCGCGGATGCAGGCTGCGCCAGCGTTGCAGCGGATCGCGCGCGAAGCCGATCTTGAACAGCGTGTCGTCGCGCACGGGCAGCACGTACACGAACGCGCGACCGCGCGACAGCTGCAGGGGCGGGCCCGGGTCGCCGGTGGCGATTGCGTTGTCCACGACTTAACGCCGCCTGTGCCTGCCTGGAGTCCGTTCCGCTGGGGTTGCGCGCGGACGCCTAGGGTGGGAACTCGCGCACGAACCGAGGAGGTAACCATTCATGAATACGAAGCTTAGCGCGCTGGTACGTCCGGCGCTGATCGCCGCGACGCTCGTTGGCACGGGCACCGCGCTCGCCGCCACCACGCCCGCGGATCGCGAGTTCGCGACCACCGCGGCGAAGGCGAACGCCGCCGAGATCGCGATCGGCCGCCTCGCCGCGACGCACGCACAGGATGCGAACGTGAAGGCGTTCGGCGAACGCATGGTCGCCGACCACACGAAGGCCGCGGATGGCCTGAAGACGGCCGCGACGGAGGATGGCATCACCTTGCCGGCGACGCCCGCCAGCAATCCCGATGCCGATCGCCTCGCGCGCCTGCAGGGTGCCGAGTTCGATCGCGCGTTCGGTGAGCAGATGCGCGGCGACCACGACAAGGCGGTCGCGCTCTTCCGCAAGGAAGCCGGCGCGAACGGCGATGCGCAGGTGAAGGCGTTCGCCGCGAAGACGCTGCCGACGCTCGAGGAGCACCAGAAGATGGCGCAGTCGCTGCCGGGTGCGTCGAAGTAGGGGACTGCCTTTCGCCCGCGGCGCAGAGCCTTGCCGCGCGCGATCCCCGGAGCGTCCTCGTGCAGCCGAGCCGCCTTCCCCGGCACCTCGCTGCCGCGCTCCGGTTCGGGACCGCCGAAAGGCGGTCCCATTTTTTCGATCGCGCGCGGGGCGCATGTTCCCTGCGCGCATGTAGGGCGATCGAGCACGCGGTGCGAGTCCCACCGCGTGCTCGGTCGACGCCACGAGGGAGCGGACGGCGGCACGCGCATGCGCGTGCCGCCCTACTAGAACTCGTCGACGAACTCGGCCACGAGCCCGTACTCGCGCGCGGCGCGCTCCACTTCGCGCACGACGCCGCGCGCGACCGCATCGCTGATCGCATGCACTTCGATGTCGTGGAAGTCGCTGCGACCGACGTCGTCGGGAAGGTCGAGCGAGCTGGAATCCTCGCGCAGATGTGCGCCGTTGTCGGCGACCTCCTCGACGCGGTCGATGTCGTCGAGCGCGCCGATGCGCTTGAGCAGCGCCTGCACGGGGTCTTCGGGTCCGGTCACGCGGAATCGCACGGTACGCATCGGAGCCTCCGGCACGGGATCAGTGCGGCGTCGCGACGCCGCGCAGGAATGCGTCCTTCGCGCCTTCGCTGTCCGCCTGCGCGATGTTGCTGAGCGCGACGAAACCGACGATGCGCTTGTCGCGGTTGACCACCGGCAGGCGCCGCACGCCGAGTTCGGCCATGTTGCGCGCGACTTCGGCGACGTCTTGGTCGTCGTAGCAGTAGCGGATCGTGCCGGTCATGACGTCGCGCACGGGCGTGTCGGCAGGAAGGCCCTGCGCGACCGCGCGGATGACGATGTCGCGGTCGGTGAGCATGCCGACGAGGCGATCGTCGTCGCCGACCGGCAGGCTGCCGATGTCGGCCTTCGCCATCATGCGCGCGGCATCGGCGATGGTCTGTTCCGGACGCGCGATCACGATGTCGGGCGTCATCACCTGGTTGATCGTCTGCATGGCGTTCTCCTCGGTTCGTTCCGCATCAGCGGTGGTCGTGGACGTGTTCGATGTCGCACGCGGCATGGCCGCAGGCGCAGCGTTCCTCGCGCTGTTCGGGCACTTCGATGCCGGCGTTGGCGCAATGCGGGCTGCAATAGGTCTGGCCTGGTTCGACGCGGCAGCGGCAGCCCTCGTGCGCGCACCAGGACGCCGCATCCGGCGACGACGCGATGTTCGCGGGAGTGGCCATGGTCGCGCTCCTGTACCGGAATCCGTCGCGCGAGCCGTGCGCACTGCATGCACGGACGCGGTGCGGTCGAATCTACGCACGCCGCGGGAACACGAGGTGAACGCGGCACCGCCCGCCGCGCCCGCGTTCAGCCCGCCTCTCGAACGCGCGTGGCACCGCGCCGCGGGATCGCGCACGCACGGCGACACCCGGGCCGCGCTACCGTGGCAAGATGTCGCGCGTGAACGAAGCGGCGCGTGCGTCGCAAGGAATCGAGCCGATCGCCGGTCCCGTTGAGCAACGGACGTCCACCGACGTGTCCCGCTGGAGCCTTCGATGACCTCGCCCTCCCGACCTTCTTCCCCCGATGCCGTCCGCCGCAGCCTGCTGCTCGGCGGCGCGGCCGCCGTCACCGGCCTGCTCGCGTTCGGCCTGCGCCGCTCCCTCACGCCTGCGCGCGCCGCGACGAACGAGCACTTCGAGGTGACGCGCACCGACGAGGAATGGAAGGCGCGCCTCACCCCCGACCAGTACGCCGTGCTGCGCCATGAAGCGACCGAGCCGCCGTACAGCAGCCCGCTCGAGCGCGAGCACCGCAAGGGCACGTTCCATTGCGCCGGCTGCGACAACGCGCTGTTCTCGTCGGTGACGAAGTTCGAGAGCGGCACCGGCTGGCCGAGCTTCTACAAGCCGCTGCCGCACGCGGTCGGCGAGTCGCGCGACATGACCCTCGGCATGCTGCGCACCGAGGTGCATTGCGCGCGCTGCGGCGGCCACCTCGGCCATGTGTTCGACGACGGCCCGAAGCCGACCGGGCTGCGCTATTGCATGAACGGCGTCGCGCTCACCTTCGCGGCCGAGGCCTGAGCCACGATGACGTTCCTCATCCTCGCCTACCTCGGCGGCGTCCTCACGATCCTCAGCCCGTGCATCCTGCCGGTGCTGCCGTTCGTGTTCGCGCGCGCCGACCAGCCGTTCGTGCGTTCGGGCCTGCCGATGCTGCTCGGCATGGCGCTCACCTTCGCGCTCGTCGCCACGCTCGCTGCGGTCGGCGGCGCCTGGGCCGTGCACGCGAACGTGTACGGCCGCTGGCTCGCGCTGCTCATCCTCGCGCTGTTCGGCCTCACCCTGCTGCTGCCGCGCGTCGCCGATCGCCTCATGCAACCGCTCGTCGCGCTCGGCGCGCGCCTGTCGAACCGCGGCGACGCGGATGCGCCGTCGACGCTGTCGTCGGTCGTGCTCGGCATCGGCACCGGCCTGCTGTGGGCACCGTGCGCGGGACCGATCCTCGGCCTCGTGCTCACCGGCGCCGCGTTGCACGGCGCCAACATCGGCACGTTCGGGCTGCTGCTCGCCTACGCGGCGGGCGCGGCGACCTCGCTCGCGCTCGCGCTGTTCGTCGGCGGGCGCGTGTTCGGCGCGCTCAAGCGTTCGCTCGGTGCGGGGGAATGGGTGCGTCGCGGCCTCGGCGTCGCCGTGCTCGTCGCGGTCGCGGCGATCGCGCTCGGCGCGGACACCGGCTGGCTCACGCGCCTCTCGCTCGCGCGCACGAACGGTGTCGAGCAGTCGCTCATCGACGCGATCGGCGCGCGCTCGCCGGGCGCGGCACCGTCCGCACCCGCGGGCGAAGGCGCGATGATGGCGGCGAAGCCGCATGCCACCGTCGACGGCGTGCGCAGCGAAGGCGAGCTGCCGCCGCTCGACGGCGCGGTCGCCTGGCTCAACTCGCCACCGCTCACGCGCGAAGGGCTGCGCGGCAAGGTCGTGCTGGTCGACTTCTGGACCTACTCGTGCGTGAACTGCCTGCGCACCTTGCCGTACGTGCGCGCCTGGTACGCCAAGTACAAGGACCAGGGCCTCGTCGTGATCGGCGTGCACGCGCCCGAGTTCGCGTTCGAGAAGGACGAGACCAATGTGCGCCGCGCCGTCGCCGACCTCGCGGTCGACTATCCGGTCGCGCTCGACAACGACTACGCGATCTGGCGCGGCTTCAACAACGAGTACTGGCCCGCGCACTACTTCATCGACGCGCAGGGACGCATCCGCCACCACCATTTCGGCGAAGGCGCGTACGAGCAGTCGGAAACATGGATCCGCGAGCTGCTCGAGGAAGCACGCGGCGGCATGCCCGGCGCGATGCCGATGGATGCGCAGGCGGTGCAGCCCGACACGAGCGGCCTCGCGCTCGCGCCCGCGAACGCCGACGTCGGTTCGCCCGAAACCTATCTCGGCTACGAGCGCGCCGAACACTTCGCGTCGCCCGGCGGGGCCGTGCACGACGCCGCGCACGACTACGCGGTGCCGGCGACCTTGCCGCTCAACGCGTGGGGCCTCGCGGGCACGTGGACCGTCGCCGACGAGAAGGCGCGCCTCGACAAGCCCGGCGGTCGCGTCGTGTTCCGCTTCCACGCGCGCGACCTCAACCTCGTGCTCGGCCCCATGGCCGACGGCAAGCCCGCGCGCTTCGTCGTGCGCATCGACGGTGCTCGCCCCGGCGACGACCACGGCGTCGACACCGATGCCGACGGACAGGGCACCGTCACGCAGCAGAAGCTCTACCAGCTCTATCGCGCGAAGGGTGCGGTGAACGACCGCACCTTCGAGATCGAATTCCTCGACCCGGTCGAGGCGTTCGCGTTCACGTTCGGATGACCCGGAGTATCGCCATGTCCACGTTCCCTGCCCGTTCGCTGCCGCGCGCGTCGATCGCGCTCGCACTCCTGCTCGCCGTCACCGCGTGCCAGCGCATCGGCCATTCGGCCGAACCCGCGGTCGCGATCCCGCCGCCGGCCACCGACGAACCGATGGCCGGCACCGACAGCGAAACCGCGGTGTTCGCGGGCGGCTGCTTCTGGGGCGTGCAGGGCGTGTTCCAGCACGTGAAGGGCGTGAGCAAGGCGGTGTCCGGCTACGCCGGCGGTGGCAGCGGCCACGCGCACTACGACGACGTCGGCAGCGGCCGTACCGGGCATGCCGAATCGGTGCAGGTCACGTTCGACCCGCACCAGGTCACCTATGGCCAGCTGCTGCAGGTGTACTTCTCGGTCGCGCACGATCCGACCCAGTTCAACCGCCAGGGACCCGACGTCGGCTCGCAGTACCGTTCGACGATCTTCGCGATGAGCGACGCGCAGAAGAACGTCGCCGCCGAGTACATCGCGCAACTCGACAAGAGCGGCGCGTACGCGCGGCCGATCGTCACGACGATCGAAACCGGCAAGACGTTCTACCCGGCCGAGCGCTACCACCAGGACTACCTCACGCTGAACCCGACCGAGCCGTACATCGCGATCAACGACCTGCCGAAGGTCGAGAACCTCAAGCGCCTGTTCCCGGAACGCTGGCGCGAGCAGCCGGTGCTCGTTTCCGCGCACTGATCCGGGCGCACGAATCGCGGCTGAACGCGCGCGCCGGTGCGTGGCCGCGATTCAGCCGCGCGGGCCGACGCTCGTGGCTCGACCCGCCGACCTGCGGGCACCAGGGCCACGCCATGAAACACCACGCACCGATTCCGCCGGACGACCTCGACGCGTTGCCGGCGCAGGCGATCGCATCGCTCACCCACGCGTTCCGTCGCGAGTTCGCACGCGCGCCGTCGCGGCGCGAGCACGTGCGCATCGAACGCGAACGCTCGCGCCGCTTCGTCGATACCAACGGTCGGCACTGGTCGCTCGAGGAGCGCTGAGATGGGCGCGTCGACCGCGGTCTCGCTCGCGGTCGCCGGTGCGCTCGCCGCCGGCGCGCCGCCGTCGACGCTGCCGCCGTCGTCGTCGACCGGCCCAAATCCGACCCTGCCGCCGCCGCACAAGACGCTTGTGCCGACCGTCGAAGTCGCCGAGACGGTCGGCTGGAAGGAGGGTGAGACGCCGACCGCGGCCGCCGGCTTCGCGGTCGCCGAGTTCGCGCGCGACCTCGATCATCCGCGCTGGTTGTACGTGCTGCCGAACGGCGACGTGCTCGTCGCCGAGTCGGACGCGCCGCCGAAGCCCGACGACGGCAAGGGCATCAAGGGCGCGATCATGAAGAAGCTCATGAAGAAGGCCGGCTCGGCGACACCGAGCGCGAACCGCATCAGCCTGCTGCGCGACGACGACCGCGACGGCAAGGCCGACCGCAGCTTCGTGTTCGCGAGCGGCTTGAACTCGCCGATCGGCATGGCGCTCGTCGGCGACGCGTTCTACGTCGCGAACACCGACGCGGTCGTGCGCTTCGCGTACACGGCCGGCGCGACCCGGCTCGACGGCAGCGGCGAACGCATCGTCGACCTGCCCGCGGGCACGATCAACCATCACTGGACCAAGAACATCATCGCCACGCCCGACGGCACGTCGCTGTACGTCGCGATCGGCTCGAACAGCAATGTCGGCGAGAACGGCATCGACGCCGAGCGCGGCCGCGCCGCGGTGTCGCGCATCGACCTTGCCACGCGCACGCTGCAACCGTTCGCCAGCGGGCTGCGCAACCCGGTCGGCCTCGCGTTCCAGCCCGACAGTGGCGCGCTGTGGACCGCGGTCAACGAACGCGACGAGCTCGGCGACGACCTCGTGCCCGACTACATCACGTCGGTGAAGGAAGGCGCGTTCTACGGCTGGCCGTACAGTTGGTGGGGCTCGCACGTCGACGAACGCATGAAGCCCGCGAACCCCGAACGCGCCGCCGCCGCGACCGACGGCAAGCCGTCGGGCGCGCCGGAACCCGTGCTCACCGGTTTCCTCAATGCCGACGGCAAGGCACACGGGCGTCCGGTCGGCGTCGCATTCGACGGGCATGGCGGATTGCTCGTCGCCGACGATGTCGGCGGCAGGGTGTGGCGCATCACGCCGCAGGGGGACCGTCAGTCGGAGTGATCCGGCGTGCTGCCGTAGATGCACCGGCAGTTCCTTCAGGCAGTCACCGCACCAGCTCGCCCAGAACGACAGCACGGCCACCTTGCCGCGATGCTCGGCTTGCCGTCGCGGTCGAGGCCGTCCGGCGCGCTGAAACTCAGCCCCGGGTGGCGCCTTGCGCCTTCGCCAGCGCGGCGTGCGCGGCGACCGTCGCCGGATGCGTCGCACCGAGGAATTTCTCCCGCTCGCGCGCGGCTTCGGTGATCAGCTCGACCGCCTCCGCGCGATGGGTCGGATCGCGCTCGAGCAGTTCGCCGAGGTCCAGTCGCGCGGTCGCCGCGAGCGGGTGCTCGGCGCCGGGCAGGTAGCCCGCGAACGAGGCGAGCGCCGCGCGCAGTTCGCGCTCCGCGCCCGCGACGTTGCCACTGTCGCGCAAGGTGAGGCCGAGATACTCGTGCGCGAGCGCGGTGTAGCGCGCGTGTTCGCCGACGTGCCTGATGCTGTCGGCGAGCGCGCGCCGCTGCAGCTCGAGCGCGGTCGCAAAGTCGCCGCGACGGCGCTTGACATCGCCGAGGCGATACAGGGTGGTATAGCCGTTGAGTTCGTTGAGCTTCGGGTCCGCCTCGGCCTGCATGATCTCGGTGAGCTCGGCATCGGCGAGTTCGAGCTGTCCTTCGAGTTCGTGCACGATCGCGAGGTTGCCGAGTGCCGCGCGCGTGCCCTGGTGCGTGCGGCCGAACTTCTTCCCGAAGATCGACACGGCCTCGGCCAGCGCGGCCTCCGCGCGCGCGAAGTCGCCGAGGTCGGTCGTGACCAGGCCGATGTTGATGTCGGTGCCGGCGAGCGCGGGATGGTCCGCGCCGAGCCGCGCGCGCTGCACCGAGGCGACGCGCTCGAGCAGTTCGCGCGAGGTCGCGTAGTGGCCGAGCTGGTAGTTGGAAAGGCCGATGTTGCGCACCGCGTTGAGCGTGGTCGGGTGTTCCTCGCCGAGCACCTTGCGATAGGTCGCGAGCGCCAGCGAATCGGCTTCGATCGCATCGGCGTAGCGCGACTGCGCGTACAGCGCGAGGCCGAGGCTGGTCTGCGAGAACGCGACGTTGAGGTCGTCCGGTCCGGCGTTGCGCGAAGCGATCGCCAGCGCGGTTCGGTAGCGTTGTTCGGCCTCGCCGTTCTTCTGCTCGCCCCAGCTCGCGTTGCCCGCCGACATCATGACGAGCAGGCGCAGGTCGTCGCCGATGGCCGGATCGTCGACGTGCGCGAGCGCCTTGTCGATGAAACGGGCGGCGTCGACGAACTCGCGCGCGTCGACCGCCGTGCGCGCGCGGATGCGCCACGCGTTCACGCGATCGGCGACCGACGCATCGGGCGCCGCCTCGAAGCGGCGTATCGCGTCGTCGGCGAGCGTCTTCGCGGCCGGCACGTCGCCGAGCGCGGCGAGCGTCTCGGCGCGCTCGGCATCGGTGCGCGCGGCGAGCAGCGCGCGCGAGGGATCGGCCGCGAGCAGCCGCGAGGCGCCTTCCTGCAGGCCCTTCGCCTGCTCGTAGAGGGCGAGCTGGTAGTAGATGCGACCGAGCGTCGCGTCGATCTCCGCGCGCTGGCCCGGCTCCAGCGCGGTGTCGCGCTGCACGCGCGCGGCGCCGCGATCGAGCAGCTCGCGCGCGCTCACGTCGCGGCCCTTCGCCGCGCGCGGATCGACCGCAGTGAACAGGCCGTACAGGAAGTCCTTGACCGCGAGCGTCGTGCGCGCCTCGCGCTCGGTCTCGCGCGCCTGCCACGCGACCGCCGCCGCACCGGCGACGATCACGCCGAGGATCGCCGCCGCCGCACCGAGCGGCAGCCAGTGGCGTGCGACGAACTTGCGCACGCGGTAGCGCCGGCTGCCGCCGCCGATCGCACGGCCGTCGAGCCAGGCGCGCACGTCGTCGGCGAGCGCAGCGACCGAGGGGTGGCGCGCTTCGGGTTCCTTCGCGAGCGCGCGCCGCACGATGCGCTCGAGGTCGCCGCGCAGCGTCCGGCGCAAGGCCGCGACGCTCGTGCCGCGCCGCTCGGCGAGCGTGTCGCCGTCACCAGCGCCCGCGCGCACGGGCAGGCGCGCGAGCGCGCGCGTCATCGGCTCGGGCACTTCGTGCAGCACCGCCTCGGGCCAACCGACCAGGCCCGCCTCGGCGCGCGCGTAGGGCGTGCGCCCGGCGAGCAGTTCGTACAGCAGCACGCCGATCGCGTAGACGTCGGTCGCGGTCGTGACCGCGCCGCCGAGGATCTGCTCGGGCGCGGCGTACTCGGGCGTCATCAGCCGTGCATGCGTGCGCGTGTCGCCCGCGCCGGGGGCCGCGTCGAGCAGCTTGGCGATGCCGAAGTCGAGCAGCTTCGCCTCGCCGTCCGCGGTGACGAGGATGTTCGACGGCTTGAGGTCGCGGTGCACGATGAGGTTGCGGTGCGCGTGCGCGACCGCCGCGCACACCTGCAGCACGAGGCCGAGGCGCGCGCGCACGCCGAGCCGGCGCGCGTCGCACCAGCGCGTGATCGGCTCGCCCTCGACGTACTCGAGCGTGAAGAACGGCGAGCCGTCGGCGGCGACGCCGCCGTCGTGCAGCTGCGCGATGTGCGGATGGCTCAGGCGCGCGAGCAGTTCGCGCTCGCGCAGGAAGCGCACGCGCGTCTCGGCGTCGACGAAATCGCCGCGCACGAGCTTGAGTGCGACGCGCTGCTCGAAACCGTCGGCCTCGCGCCCGGCGAGCTCGCGGTCGGCGAGGAACACGCGACCCATGCCGCCCTCGCCGAGCAGGCGCAGCAGGCGGTACGCGCCGATGCGCTGGCCTTCCAGCGCCTGCGCCGGTGCCGCGCGCAGCAGGCCGATGAGTTCGCTCGCGTCGGCGGCGAGCAAGTCGCCGCTGATCGCCTGCGCGCCGAGCAGGTCGCGCACCTCGTCGAGCAGCGCGGTGTCGCCGGCGCACTCGCGTTCGAGCCACGCGTCGCGCTCGCCCGGCGCGAGCGCCTGGCAGGCGTGGAACAGCTCGCGCACGCGTGGCCAGCGCGCGTCAGCCGCCATCGCGCGGCTCCGCGCCCATCGCGCGGCGCAGCACCGCGCGCGCGAGTTCCCAGTCGTGGCGCACGGTGCGCTCGTGGCGGCCGATCTCGTCGGCGATCTCCTGGAACGTGAGGCCGGCGAAGAAGTGCCATTCGACGATGCGCGCGAGGTCGGGATCGCGCCGCGCGAGGTCGTCGAGCGCGGCGTCGAGCTCGAGCGCGGCGTCGGCCGATTCCGCGCCGAGGTCGCGCGTGTCGATCTCGACGTGCTCGGCGCCGCCGCCGCGCTTGGCGCGATGGCGCCGGCGTGCGTGGTCGACGGTGATCTGGCGCATCGCGCGCGCGGCGAGCGCGAAGAAGTGGCCGCGGTTCTGCACCGTGTCGACTTCGCCCGAGCGCAGCTTGAGGTAGAGCTCGTTGACGAGCGCGGTCGGCGACAGCGTCGACCCCGGCGGCGCCAGGCCGCCCTGGCGGCGCGCGCAGCGCTTGAGCTCGTCGTAGACGAGCGCGTACGCCGCATCCTGCGCGGCCGCGTCGCCCGAGCGCGCGGCGTTCAGCAGCCCGGTGATTTCCGCGTCGATCCCCATCGCCCCGGCACCCGGTCGTGTCCGCCACCAGCATAGCCCGGTTCGCGCGCGGACGCCGCGCCGCGCGCGCGCATGAGGGAATCTACCCCGCGACCGGCGGCGGCCGCGGCGCATCCTGGCGTAGCATGCGCGCCATGACCTCGATGGAAACGGTTCCAGCGCAGCGCCCCGGTGACTTGCACGGCGTGCCGGAGCACGGCTGGCGCGGCAGCGGCCTCGTGGTCGGCTGCGGCCGCTACGCGCCCGGGCTGCGCATCGGCCGGCACGACCATGAACGCGCGAGCCTCTGCCTCGTCCTCGCGGGCGCCTACGAGGAACGCTACGGCCGGCGCACGCGACGCGCGGTCGCGGGCACGCTCATCGCGCACCCCGCCGGCGAAGTGCACGCGGATCGCCACGACGCGTGCACGACGCGCCTGCTCACGATCGAGGTCGACGACGACGCGTTGCATGACGGCGGCGCGGCCGTACGCCTGTTCGACGATGCATGGGACTGCGATGCGACCGCGCTCGTGCCGCTCGCGCTGCGCCTGCGCCACGCACTCGACGCACCCGCCGCGGAGCGCGAGCTCGTCGCCGCCGAAGCGGCGTGGCAGCTGGTCGGCGGCATCGCACGGCATCGCCAGCCCGACGCGACGCGCGCGCCCTGGCTGCGCGCGGTGCGCGACCGGCTCGACGCCGCGCTGGAATCGCCTTCGCTCGCGGCACTCGCCGCCGGCGCGGGCGTGCATCCGATGCATCTCACGCGCGCGTTCCGCCATGCGTACGGCTGCAGCATCGGTGACTACCTGCGGCAGCGGCGCGTCGCGCGCGCGGTGTGCCTGCTCGTCGACACGCGGCTCGATCTCGCCGAGGTCGCCGCGGAGGCCGGCTATGCCGACCAGAGCCATCTCACGCGCCACGTGCGCGCAGCGACCGGGCGCGCGCCCGGCGCGTGGCGACGCGCATTCGGCGAGCACTGAGCGCGGATGCTTGGCGCGTTCAAGACGCACCGGTCGCCCGCGTGCGAGGCTCGCCGCATGAATCTCCTTTCGTTCCACCTTGCCCTGCTCCGCGCCGCCGTCGCGTTCGGCGTGCTTCCCGTCGCCGCAACGGCCACGGCCGTCGATGCGCCCGCGATGCCGGCGCGGGCATCGATCGATCTCTCGCGCTACTTCGCGACGCGCGAGGCCGCACTTGCCGAACTCGACGCCCTGCAACGCGATGTCGACGGCTGGCATCCGGACGCGTCGACGACGTTCGCCGCCGTGTTCGATGCCGCCGAAGCGCTCGCGCGTCGCGCGCGCCGCGTGTCGGCGTACGTCGACATCCTCGCCGCGCGCGATCTCGACGACGCGGCGGCGACGCAGGCCCGCAACCGCGTCGACGCGCTCGGCGACCAGCTCGCGCGCAGCCTCGACGACGCCTTGCGCGTACGCCCGCTCGCTGCGTTCGACACGGCCGCCGCCGGCGACGCGCGCCTCGCGCGCTATCGCCATCTCGCCACCGACGCCGCTGCGCGCGCCGCCCACGCATTGCCACCCGACGCCGCGAAACTCGCCGACGCCGCGATCGAACCGCTGCTGCGGGACGCCTGGACGATCCACCAGCGCGTCGAACGCCTGCCGCTGCAAGGCCAGGCCGACGATACCGCCGACGCGAAAGCCGCCGACCGCGCCACGCGCGAAGCTGCGTGGCGCCGGCGCTGGCAGGCGACGCAGGCACGCGCCGACGTCGACGCGACCTTGCTGCTCGGCATCGCCCGCACGCGCCGGGCGCTCGCGCAGGCGCGCGGATTCGCCGATGCGCCGTCCGCGGGCTACGTCGAGCGCGGGCTCGACCGCGTGACGGTCGAACGCTCGCTCGCCGACGTGCGTGCGCACCTCGCGCTGTACGGCCGCTACCACGCCTTGCGTGCGCAGCGCATCCGCGCCGCGACCGGCATCGACGACGTGCGCCCGTGGGATCTCGACGCCGGCTCGGATACGCCGCCGCATTTCACGCTCGCCGACGTGCGCACGATCGCGCCCGCGGCGCTCGCACCGCTCGGCCGCGACTACGTACGCGCGTTCAGCGCGCTGCTGTCGGCCGATGCGCACCGCCTCGATCTCGCCGACGTGCTCGGCCGGCGCGAAGCGGGTGGATTCTCGGTGAGCGCACCCGGTACGCCCGCGGGCCTCTACGTCGCCGCGTTCGGCGGCGCGCTCGGCGACTTGCGCGTGATGCTGCACGAAGGCGGCCACGCGATCGCCGCGCAGATCGCCGACGACGCCGGCACGCCGTCATTGCTCGCACATGGGCCGAACGGCCTCGTGGAGAGCTACGCGCTGCTCAACGAGTTCCTGCTCTACGACCACCTCGCGCAGCACGCGCGTACGCCGGCCGAGCGCGAGCGCTACCTCGTCGCGCTCGACGACGACATGGTGTTCCAGGTGTTCGGCTCCGCCGAGGAGGCGACACTGGAGCAGACGATCCACGACGAAGCCGCCGCCGGACGCGTGCAGTCGGCCGCCGATCTCGACCGCGTCACGACCGGCGTGCGCAGTGCGTTCGAACCCTGGCCCGCCGACGTGCTGCAGGCCTCGTCGAGCTGGTGGGCGACCAAGCGTCTCTACTACCAGCACCCGTTCTACCTCGTGAACTACCTCTACGCCGGCGTCATCGCGATCAACCTGTATGCCGAAGCGAAAGCGCACCCCGCGACGTTCGCGACGCGCTACCACGCCCTGCTCGCACGCGGCTACGACGCACCCACGGAAACCCTGCTCGCGCCGATGCTCGGCGACGGCGTCACGCTCGATGCGCTGGGGGCTCGGGCGTTCGAGGTGATCGGGGCGAAGCTCGATGCAATCGATGCCGTGCGGCGGCCCTTGCACTGATAGGCCCGCATCCATTTGAGCGCGATCAGTAGGGATCGAAATCGAGTGACGCGTTCAGCTTCGACAGCGCGGACACCGCTTCCGCGGACAGGTTGAATGAAGGTCTCAGTCCGTCCGGCAATACCGGCCGGACACAGAATTCAACGCCCTCGACGGCGCCGCCGTCGGATTCGATGCGATCCATCGCCGCGGCGGCCTCGCTGGCTCCCTTCCTGACCAATGCATCCACGAGATCGGGCTCATACGACGCGGCCTTTCCGCTCGCGAGCGCGATCTCCCGCGCGGGTTGCGCAAGCGTGCCGTCGGCGACGAGCGCCAGCCTGGCGACCACCTTCCATCGAGTTCCAATATCCATATCACATCCCATTGGCAATAACGGAGATGCGCGACCCATCGTCACGCCGTGTCGCTGCGGCGTGCGAACATGACTTTCCAGAACGAAACGGATGCCAAGGCCAGAAGCACCAGCGTCGGCCCATACACGGTTCCGTTGCTGTGCAAGGACCCGTCCGTCAGCGGTGGATACATGACCAGGATGCACGTCTCGTACAGCGCAATGCCGATCAACGCGCCGCATGCGATGACCGCCGCCCGGTACTTCGCGGCTCCGAGCGACACGAGAAACAGTAGTGTCCCGAGTGCTACCGGCAGCACATCGGCGAGCGAGAGCGACGACGACGTCGCCCAGGCGCTCCCCGCTTGCATCATGCCGAGCCGGGCATAGCCGATCATGGGCGCAAGAACGACCACGCCTGACGCGAGCCCGATGCAGAGCAGCAGTGCCCTGCCTTTCATCGCAACATTCGTGTCCATTGCAATAGAACCCCCCTCGAAGCGTCCTGACTGGGATCGTACGACCACGTGCTCACCAATCCTACCTGGCCCCCCCCTGATGAAAAGCAAAGGCCAACGGGCTCCCGCCTCGGCTCAGGAAAAACGGTCTCGTAGTCGCCGAGCGAGGCGAGTGCAATGCCGAGATAGCCCTCCAGTCGAACGATCGCCTGTGCTTCCCGATGCGATTCGATGTCGTCCAGGACCTGGGCGAAGGATCGCGCATCGCTGGCGCTCCTGACATACGACGACGCCACGAGGTCTTCGACCTTCGATGACGTCAGCAGGAACGTTCCCGCGGATCCGATGCCGACTCCGGATAGCAGCGCAACCACCAGACCGTAGATGGGCTTGCGCATGTCCAATACCTCGACGTAAGACCATGGTGAGAAGGAGCTGCGGGCACCCTGTCAGCGAAGCAAGGCGCAAGCGAACGACGCACGCGCCCTCGGATCCAGCGTGTCCTGCGCTCCGATGTCGTCACGAAGCATGGCAACGACGTGCACACATTGCCACCTCCGCCGCCCTTTCCCGCCGACGCGCGATTTTCCTACAAGCATGCGCGCCAATCTCCGGTCGCGCCCGGCCAACCCGGGGCGATACTGCATACGCCGAGTCGCGCGAATCGATCAGGGGCCAAGGAGGTCGTGTCGTGACGTATCGCGGCCATCGTTTCGGGTTCGTCGTCGGTGTCTCGCTCGCGATCGCCGCCGTCGGTGCGCAGGCCGACGAGGCGTCGCACGACGCCGAGGTCAAGGCGGAAGTCGCGCGGCGCGTCGATCGCCTCTCGCGCCTGCTGTCGGAAGAATCGCGGCGTGGTGATTCCTTGCGGATCCGCGCCGAGGACGCCTCGCCCGCGAAACTGTCCACCGACGTGCGCGCCACTGCGAGCGGCTCCGCATTCCCGTTGTTGCTGGAACGGCCGATCGACCGCAGCGTCGTCAATGGGCGCATCGGACGCGTGACGCGTGCGCAGAAGCAGGCGTTCATCGACACCGTGGCCGCCAAGACGGCCGAGCTCAAGACCAGCAGCAGCCACCTCGCCACCTGGGGACAGACGATCCAGCAGGCGCCCGCCGACCAGGCGCTCGACCTGGCACAGGCGATCGTCGTGCCCCGCGACAGCGCGATCGTGCTGGCGACGGGCGGCTTGTCGGCGGCGACGCCGGGGGCGATTCCGCTGCCGGTCAGCCCACTCCCCCCCGGCTCGACCGGTCTCGCGCCGTTCATCGTCGGCCTCGGCTTCGCGACGGTGGACTACCCGGCGACGGCCGCGATCCTCTACACCGACACCCTGTCCGGCACGACCAGCATCCAGTGCACCGGCGCGCTCATCGCACCCAACGTCGTCGCCACGGCCGCGCATTGCGTCAACGCCGAGGGCGCGACGCTGTCGGGCGTCTATTTCCAGCACGGCGGCGTGCACGACGTCGTCGCCGCCATCGCGCATCCGAGCTTCGCCTTCCCGCGCTTCGACATCGCCCTGCTCACGCTCAAGGACGACGTGACCGGCATCGTGCCGCTCGCGCTCAACACGCGCGCCGCCGTGGCGCCGGGCACGCCCGCGCAGATCGTCGGCTTCGGTTACCACAGCGGCCTCGGCAGCGAGGCGATCGTGCGCCGCACCGGCATGAAGTTCTACGGCAACGTGGCGACGTCCGCCTGCGACGCGGCGTACCAGGGACAAGGCCTGATCTGCTGGACCTTCGAGGCGCGGAGCGGCGCCGCGTTGAGCGGCAGCACCTGCAACGGCGACTCCGGCGGCCCGCTGCTCGTCGTCGAGGACGGCGCGTGGCGGCTCGCCGGGCTCACCTCGGGCGGCGGCGCGGACTGCACGGTCGGCGACCGCCCGGTCGACACCGAGATCTACGCCTACGCGGACTGGATCCGCGAACAGCTCGCGGCGATGCCCGCGTCGAGCGGCGCGCCGCTCGAGCCTTCGCTGCAACCCGCGACGAGCAACGTGCAGCGGTTCCCGTTCGGCGAACCCGCGCGCATCTTCGCGCAGAACGCGACCTGGGCGCGCGCGTTCACGGTGCCGCCGGGAACGCGCGTGCTGCGCGTCGCGATGAACACGATCGAAACCGGCTCGACCGTGCACTTCCAGGTCGGCCCGCACGATGCGACGGCCGCGTGCGCGCGCGACGTCGACGACGTCGTCACGGCGTGCGAGGTGCAGGCACCCGCGGCCGGCGCGTGGGATGTCTCGGTCGCCGGCATTCCGGGCCAGGAGTACCAGCTGGTCGCCACTGCATTCTGACGGGGGAACGCATCGTGTCCATTCCGTATTCGCCGACGCGCCGGCGCCTGCTCGGCGCTTTCGCCGCGGCCCCGCTCGCCTTCACCGGCTGCTGCGCGCTGCGCAGGTTCCCCGCGCCGCTCATCACCGACACCGGGCGCGCCACGCCGCCGAACCGGATCCTGCGGCCCGAGGTGCGCGACCACGGCGCGCGCCATGCGGTCGACGCGCATGCGCATTTCTTCAACGCATCCGACGTCAATGTCGCAGGCTACGTCGAGCACTGCATCGCGCACTCGCGCGACGAACCGCTGCGCACGCTCATCCGGGCGATGGCGCCCGTGCTCGACGCGCTCGCCGGCAACGCCAAGACCGCCGCGGCGGAATATGCCGAGCTGATCCAGCAGGCGAGCGGCGTGCAGCCGTACTCGGCCGGCGACGCGAGCGCCGCGCTCGACCGCCGCATCGAAGCGCGCCGCGACGACATCGCGCGCGAGCTGTACGACACGATGCGCCGCAAGGGCGCCGACACGGCCTACGCGCGCGCGAAGGATTCCGCGCTGCGCAAGCGCGGCGCACGCGACGTGTCGCCGCAACTCACGCCCGAGCGCATCCGCCAGTCGATGGCGCTCACGACCGGCGTGCAGCCGTTCGGCGCGACGTCACCGCGCGCAGCGACCTCGGACGAGGCGGACGGCGTGCTGCGCTTCGCGTCGTACATGCTGCAGGACCGCTGGATGAACCTGCGCACCTACGCGCGCGCGTACTCGACCGACGCCGGCAGCTACGGCATCGACGCCGCGTTCGGCGCGCTCGTCGACTTCGACTACTGGCTCGACTGCGCGCCGTACTCTTCGCGCAGCGACCAGATGAAGCTGCACTCGCTGCTGTCGTACCTCTCCGGCGGTTACATGCTGCCGCTGATCGGCTACAACCCGTGGACCGACATCAAGCGCGACGGCGAGTCGCTCGCCCTCGTCAAGGAAGCGATCGGCTCGTACGGCTTCGTCGGCGTCAAGCTGTATCCGCCGACCGGCTTCTTCCCCTACGGCAATGCCGACCATCCGGTCGAGACGCCACTGCCGCGTCCCGACCTGCGCGAACTCGATCGCCGGCTCGCCACGCTGTTCGACTGGTGCGTCGCGAACGAGGTGCCGGTGATGGCGCATTCCAACCACAGCATGGGCCGCGACGACGCCTCCGACGCGTTCGGCGGCACGGTCGGCTGGACCGCGCTGGAAGCGCGCTACGAGGGCAAGCCCGCACCGAGCGTGAGCCTCAGCCATTTCGGCGGCGACGCGAACGGGGACGGGGACTGGCCCGCGCGCTTCGCCGGCCTCATGGCCCGCTACCCGCAGGCGCCGATCTACGGCGACCTCGCCTACTGGTCCAACGCGCGCACCTGCGGCATCGCCGGCAGCGACGCGTGTGCGGAACTGCGCGCGCGGATCGAAGCCGCGAAGGCCGCCTACCCGGCGATCGGCGAGCGCCTCATGTACGGCAGCGACTGGCTCATGCTCGCGCAGGAACGCGACTGGGAGCAGTTCCCCGCGCAGATCGCCAGCGCCGTGACCGGCACCGGCCACGACCTGCTGCCGTTCGACGCGCTGTTCCGCGCGAACGCGGTGCACTTCTTCGGCCTCGATCGCGAAGGGCCGCAGCGGAGCCGGGCGATGCGCGCGCTGGCGCAGGTGCCGGCGTGGTTCGGTGGTTGAGGGCAACAAGCACGAAGGCGGAAGCATCGAGGTGCGATGTACGCAACGCTCCGCTCCGGACGGATGACGAAGATGCGGTCGCATACCGCCGTTCGCTATGTGCTGCCTTGGCTCCGACTTCCAGTCTGTCGGAAAAGAATCGCGAGAGACCCGGAAATGGCCAACGAGATAGCCAACCCGTTGAGCAGCACGAATAGCAGCGTACTCGGCCAAAGGAAGCCGAACGGGAAGTAAGCTATCCACCGGAGAACGGATTCATTCGCCGAATGCACTCCATGCGGAACAACCTCCGTTAGGGCATATCCGGCAAAAAGAAGTGACCGATCAGGACAGCGACAAACATGCGCCACATCGCGCTCGCTCCGATTCCAGAGAAGGCGTCCGACCCGTACCCGCTTCAAGTCCATTCCCGAATAAAGATGATTCGACCCCGTCGGTCGGTCAAGGTGCGGTGACCTGGAGCCAAGGCGCCGGGGACGCATACCAACCACTTGCCTCCGCCTCCATTTCGTTCGTGTACACGCTGCCGTCGCGTGTAACGACGAGCCATCCCGTGCCGTCGATGGCGTCGAATCCGAACCACGTACGTTCGTGCGAGAGCGCGACATACTCGAAATCGTAGACGCAACCGAGCGCACGGACCGGCCAGGGACGCGGCGGCATGCCGCGAGGATGCATGAACGCATCACCCAGCACGCCGCGCGCGATGTCCCATACCTGATCATCCCCGAGCGGAGCGCCGCGACAGGGTGGCTTCTCGTCGAGCACCGACGAGAGATCGACCTGGCTGACGGCCACGGCAAGTACGAACGATGCTGCCAGCATGGACCCCTCAGGCTTGTCGGTCTTCGGGTGAGACGACTCGTCGCCATCGGTCGTCGCACCGTCACCCGACGCCCGCTGCGCTAGCATGCACGCCTCGCCCGGCGTCGTCCGACCGACCGCATGACCGAACCTTGCGTCAACTGCCGCACCCCCGTCGACAGCCGCTATTGCCGCAATTGCGGCCAGAAGCGCCTGGAGCCGGAGGATCGTCGCTTCGGCCACCTGTTCGGCGAGTTCATGCACAGCCTGTTCGATCTCGACGGCCGCATCTGGCGCTCGCTCGTCGCGCTGCTGTTCCGCCCGGGGCGGCTCTCGCTCGACTACAACGAAGGCCGGCGCGCGCGCTGGGTCGCGCCGGTAGCGTTGTTCTTCGCGGTCAACGTGCTCTATTTCCTCTCGCCGCTGCACGGCGACTACGCGATGCAGTTCGACAAGCAGGTGCCCGGCCGCATCGCCGCGGCAGCGGCCGAGCCGGGTACGGACACGCGTGGCTACACGTGGAGCGGCCAGGTGCACAGCCCGTTCACGGCCGCGTGGGTGGATCGCAAGGCGGCCGAACTCGATCCCGACGGCCACGGCGACGGCTACCGCAAGTTGCGTGAACGCTACGACGCGCGCGCCGACGACGTGAGCAAGGCGCTGGTGATCCTACACCTGCCGTTCGTCGCGCTCGCGCTCGCGCTGCTCTTCGTGGACCGGCGCTATTACTACGCCGAGCACTTCGTCGTCACGCTGCACTACTTCGCGTTCTCGCTGATCATGGTGAGCGCGCTCGTGCACGTCGACGGCGTGCTGCGGCGGCATTCGCCATGGTTCGACGCCACCGTGCCGATGTCCGCGCTCGACTGGGCCGCGCGCATCCTCTACGCGCTGTACGCGGTGCTCATGCTGCGGCGCGCGTATCGCACCGGCTGGCCGCGCGCGATCGTGTCGGGCGCCGCGCTGATCGCGGCGATGATCGCGGTGAACCTCTACATCTACCGGCCGGTGCAGTTCGTCGCCACGCTGTGGGCCGCCACGCACGCGACGTGACGGCCTGGCGGTCCGGCACACTCCCGTATCGCGCTACGGCGTGCTCGCTTCGAAGCCGTCGGTGAAGATCCGCGGACCGGCGACGTCCAAGTCGAACACGCCGCCGAGGCTGCTCGCCCGCACGTGCACGACGCCACCGCGCGGGGCGTCGACGAACAATCCGCCGCGATCGCAGGCGAGAGCGCCGATCGGCGCCGATTCGGCGACGGCCGCGTAGCCGTCGATGTCGGCGAGCACGAGGCGACGGTCCACGCACGCGATGGCCTTGCCCGGGTCGCCGGGCACCGCGCGCACGGCGCCGGCCTCGCCGTTGCCGAGTGCGAACGCGTCGAGCGGCTCGCCATCCGTGCCGAACATGTGCAGGCCGCCGTCGCGGTCGAGCGCGACCACGACGAGCGCACCGCCCGCGCGCTGCACGACGGCCGCCGACACCGCGTTGAGCGGCTGCGACCATGCGACCGTCATCGTCACCGTGTCGAACGCGACCACCGCGGCGCCGGTCGCGAACAGCACGACGCCCGCGCCGATCCCGGGCGCGGTCTGCACGTCGAGCGCCGTCGTACCGAGCGAGGCATCGATGACCGACAGCGCGATGCGATGCAGGTCGGTGCCGTCGAACAGCGCCAGACGCACGCCGTCGGTCGTGCTCGTCGCCGCGAGCAGACGCTGCGCGGGCATCGCGACGAGGTGCTCGATCGACGTGAACCCCGTCGTCGCGTTCGACGCCGTGACGAGGTGCGTCGCGCCGTCGAGCCGATGCAGGATCATCTGATAGCTATTGGTGACCGCGGCGACGGCGATGTCCGCGGGCGCCGCGGCGTGCATCGGGCCGACGGCGACCGCGCTCAAGCTCATGTAGCCGAGCGGCGTACCGTCGGCCGACAGCAGGCCACTCCAGCGCTCGACGCCCGTCGCCGGGTCGTACACGTGCAAGCGGCCGCCCTGGTAGCGCGCATTGCTGTAGGCCGATATCCAGACGGCGTCGGCGACGCCGTCGCCGGATACGTCCGCGGTCGCCGTCGCGCGGAACGGTGCGTTCTCGGCATGCAACGTGTACTCGATGTCACCACCGGCCGCGCGGACCTGCACGGTGTCGCCACCGGCGTCGTTGAGGCGCGCGCCGGACACGTACTGGCGCGCCGTGCCTCCCTTCATGCGCGCGGCGCCCGCGTGCACCAGGGGCAGGTCGTAGTACGACTCGCGCACGGCCTGCGTCCGCGCGTCGTAGACGCGGAACCCGCCGTCGCCCGAGTAGAGGATTTCGTCGATGCCGTCGCCATCGATATCGGCGACATCCACGCCGTCGGTGCGTGCGACCTTGACCGACCAGATCGGCGAGTACGGCGTGCCGCGATACCCGGAGAAGTAGCCCGCTTCGCGCGCGGCGATGAAGCCGTCGTGCGCTGCGTCCACGATGCGGCCGGCCGCGAGCAACGGCGCGAACCCGCCCGCGTCCTGCCAGTCCATCGCGTTGGTCGCGCCATCGACGACGAAGCCGGGCGTGCCCGCCAGCACGATCTCGAGCGCAGGGTCCGCATCGAGCTGCACGAGTTCGATCGACGACGAAGCGCGCCCGGCGTAGGTGCGCACGAGCGTACCGTCGTCGAGCGAGTACGCCGCGACGCCCGCGGTCGCGTCCGCGATGACCACGTCGAGGTGGCCATCGGCGTCGACGTCGCCGACGCGCATCGACTGCGCGGGGCGGCCGGTGGCGATGCGCGCGACAGGCACGAGCGGCCAACCCGCGTAGTGCTCGATCACGCCGTCGAAGGACACGAGCACGAGCCCGGGGTGCGCCGCGTGGTCGCTCGCGATGCCGACCAGGCGCGCCTGGTCGCCCGCCAGCCATTGCGACACGCGATAGTTCGCGTGCGCCGCGTCGTAACCGACGATCGCGACGAGGCCCGACTGCGGCTGCTGGTCGTCCGGATAGGACGTCGGGATCTGCAGACCCGCGATCGCCGTGTCGTCGCGACCGTCGCCGTCGAAGTCGGCCACGACGATACCGGGCACGCCCGGATACACCATGCCCGGCACCTGCGCGCCATCGGCGCGAAGCGCGTACTGCGCGTGGGCATGGCCGAATGCCGCGACGAGCAGCGCGCCGACGATCCCACGTATCACGCGTGCCGTCCTCATGGTTCGAATCCGTCGGCGAAGATGAGCGATGCGTACGGTCGCGTCGGGAACGCCCAGATGCCGATGCTGTTGCCGGCGTAGAGCGTCGTGCCGTTCGCTCCGGCGTGCGCGAGCAGCGTGCCGCGCGCCGCCAGGTCAGGCCCCACCACCGGCGACGGCCCCTCGGGCTGGTGCTCGGCGAGGTTCCACGTCTGCAGGTGATCGCCGACGGCCACGGCGACGCGATCGGCGTCGCCGGGCAGCGCGGCAATCGCGGAGTACGCCGCATCCGGCATCGACAGGCGATCGAGCTCGGTGCCATCGGTCGCATCGAGCACGACGAGGGTCGGCGTGCCGAAATCGAGGACCGCGATGCGCCCGTTCGGCAGCAGGGCGATCGACTTCCCGGAGACCGGCACGCTGTAGTCGACGAGGTGGTTGGCGAGGTCGATCGACCACAGCCCCGCCTGCGGCACCGCGAACATCAAATGCGGTGGCCCCCCTGCCACGGGCCGCAGGAACGCGGCGCTGGCCCCCCACGCCGGCGTGAGCACGGGCGAGGTCCACAGGCTTGCGAGCGTGTCGGCGCGCAGCACGTGCACGCGCGTGCCGTTGAGGACACCGCTACCGGGCTCGCTCACGAGCACGATCTCGTCGATGCCGTCACCGTCGAGGTCGGTGAGCCGCACGTGCGTCGCGATGCGACCGGCCAACGGCACCAAGGCACGCCGCAGCAACGCATGGGTGGCGCCGTCGACGATCTCGAGCACGGAATCGTAGGAGCCGCCCGCCGCGTCGCGGCCGAGCACGACGAGCTGGCGCCCGGCCCCCGGCTGCACGTGCCCGATCGCGACGTCGACCAGCGGATCGCTGCCGGTCGGCCCGAGTCCGGCCGGGATCGCGGAACGCCAGCGCAATGCGTGCGTGTCGAGGTCGCGGATCGAGACACGGCCGCTGTATCCGACATTGGTCGGGTAGCCGAACGGTATGTCCGCGAGCGAAACGAGTTCGTCATGGCCATCGCCGTCGGTGTCGCCGATCAGGAGGCGGTCGAACGGACCGCCCTGCGCGTCCACCGTGGACACCGACGTGGTGAGGTCGAGCGAGCGCACGTCGATGCCGCCCCCGTCGTAGGACGAGCCGAGCACGAGCGCGCGCGCGCGCGCCGCATCGACTTTCGCCACCGCCACGCGCGGGTCCGAGTGTTGCAACGCCACGCTCGCGCCGACCTGCGCGCCACTGCCGTCGAGCCAGAAGGTGTGCCCGTCGATGGTGGCGACGAGCACTTCCATCACGCCGTCGCCATTGCGATCGCCGAGCGCGATGTCGCTCGCCGACACGTCGAGCTTGCGCCAGCGCAGTGCCGGCACGTCCGCATTGAATGCGATGACGCTGTAGTCCGAACCAAGCACGACGAACTCCGGCGCGGCGGACCCGGCGATGTTGCCGACGAGCACCTTGCGCGCCCCCGCGTCCGTCCACGACCACAGCACGTGGCCGTCCGATGTCGCGCGGATGTCGACCTGACCGTAGCCGCCGACGACGAGGCGGTCGGGCTGGGCGCCCGCCGCCGGCAGGTGGGCGAGCGCATACGCGGAGCCGTCGTAACGCCACGCCGGCGACGTCGCCTGGCCGCGGAACAAGCCCACGCCCGCGGATCCGCCCACCGCGACGTCGACATCGTCGGCACTGGCGACGCGCGTGAGCGCGACCGCCATCACCTGGTCGTCCGGCGTGAGCCAGCGCGACGACCGCGGTGCAAGCGGATTGCCCGCGAACACCCGCAGCGCGAGCCGGTCGTCATCGGGACGCGTACCGGCAACGACGACGATCGGCTCCGGCGTCGCTGCCACATCCACGCCTCCCACGGGGACGTCGCCCATGAGCGGTGGCGCGACCTCGGCCGTCGGTCCCAGCGCGCCGCCCAGGTATCCGAGCGTGCTGTACCAGCTCGTGCCCATCGCGGTCGCCTGGCCGGCGAGCAGCATCGAGGCAGCGACGTCCGTCGCGCCGGGGACGGGTACGAACCCGTACACGTTCGCCGGATAGCCGCGATACGGCGCCTCGACCCGCACGGCGTCATAGGCGATCCCGGCGATCGCCGGGCCGCACAGGCACAACACGACACTGCCCAGCAGCGCCGCCCTTCCACGAATTGCCATCAAGCCCCCTGCACGGATACCGCCCCGCTTATCCTGACGCACCGCCAGCGCGGCAGCCTTGCGCATGAACGCGCATTGTAGCGTTTGCCGGGGCCACGACGATGCAGCGGGTCCGTGCCGGACGTGGCGCGCCGTTCAGCCGCCGAGGGCGCCCGTACGGGGCCGCAGCCGCCTGCCGGCGGCGAGATCTTCTTTCGCGAACCCATCGAGACTACGACGCGCTCGACGAACCGCGCCGTTCCGGCAGGTCGTCCGCAATCCGCCGTTGCGAAGAGCGACACGGCGCCTGATTCCCGACCGGTCGACAATGCCGCCGTTTCCCGGTCGAGACGCCGCATGCCCATCACCCATCGTCCCGCCGCGCGCGCAGGCGGCACACTCGTCGCGTTCGCCATCGCCGTGAGCGCCTCACCCTGCCATGCCAGCACCCTCGGCTCGCACACGCTGCTCGCGCACGAGGACGGCAACGGTCCGCCGGTCGCGACGACCGCAGCGATCACCACGGCGGCCACCGGCAGCACGCTGATCGCATTCAGCGCCGGCTACACCGACAACGACCAGCCGCCGACCGACACGCACGGCAACGCGTGGGTTCGCCTTGGCGATCCGGTGTTCTACCGCGGCTACAACGGCCAGTTCGACGTCACCGCGTATCTCGTGCTGCATGCCGCGGGCGGCGCGGCGCACCGCGTGTCCGTCGTGAAGAACGGCGTGCCCGCCGGTGAGATCACCGTGCCGTTCATCGAAGTGCGCGACGCGGGCTTGTTGCAGGACGTGGCCGTCACCTATCCCGAGGCATCGACGTCGCTGCGCAGCGGCGACGTGACCACCACCGGTCCCGCGACGCTGGTGGCGTTCTGGTGGGGCGACGCCACCGGCTTGCACCACTCCGCTATACCCGGCGATGGCTTCACGCTCATCGAGAATTTCGTCGACCTGCCGCCCAACAGCGCCGTGCAATGCGCGGTCGCCGTGCGCGAAGTGGCCAGCGCAGGTACGTATCACGTCACGTGGGCGACCTCGCCCGCGCAGGGTGCGCCGCTGTGGTTGTTCGCGTTGCAGGGCGGCGGCGATGCGATCTTTGTCGATGGCTTCGAGGGCGCGGGTTGATGCGCGAATAGCACCGCTGCGGGATGACCGATGAGTGCCTCGACGTCATCCGGTCGCCAGGATCAAACTTTCAGAGGAAGCCCCTCAACCACCCGCTTTCGATTCAAACGGATAATTACTCCGTCCCCTTTGATTCTTCGGTTACGTGGAATGCCCAGCTCTCGCGCCACGACGGCCGCCGGCTTGCCAGACGTCCGCAGCAGCCGAACCGCTTCGCGCTTGAACTCCGCGGTGAATCGCTGACGCTTCTCCATCGAACACCTCCGTGCGAGGATTGTCCTCGCTTTCTGGTGTCCGAAAAATCAGGGGTGGTCCACTCCGTCCCCTTTGATTTTCCCCCGTTAGTCGCTCCATTTCATATTTTGAGAATTCCTACATACCCCATATCGCGGTCCGGTCGCACCGCAATATAGATACTGCACGATAATGCAGCGCAAATAGTTCCTGGCCCCAAAGGAACCTCGGCGCGATAGAGCGTATATCCGGAAAGAGATATGTCAGTTCCCTTAGCAGAAGCAATGAGTTGCTCAAAGAATTTCAGGTCGTGCTCGTCAGCAGTGGAAAAGTTACGTCTGCCAGAAATTTTTGAGAGCAGCCTGCCGCCTCCGGTCACTCCCCAAATGGCCGATCGATCAACGTATGAACCAATCTTCCATGTGTCACGCACTTCAAACGTGTAGTCGATCGACGCTTCGAGCGCATCTAGGGTTTTTCGATATGAATTCTCTTGACTACGCTCAAACCATATGAATGCACCTACGGAAAATAGTGCCATAGCTACAAAGCTCTTGATCAATCTACTTGCTGTCACAGCACCCCCTTCCCGACAGGGGCCAATTCGCCATGCGGACAGGCCTCTCAGTGAACCCCGGCAAGCGATTGTCACCGGTGTTCTCAAGCACATACATCGTAGTTGTATACATGAAGCATTTCGAGCACTGCAAATCCGAGCCATCCCATAGGACATTCACGGCATCTGTCTTGAGCTCAAAGGCGCCAATTTTAACGTTTCTTTCGTACCAGCCTTGCGGTTGGTCATTAAATCTTTTCATATCCGGTTGTATGTCGATATCGTCAGCGCCACTATTCAAGCCTGGAATTACCGTTGGCGAGTTGCTCCCGTTTGCGAGCTCACATATTTTTTTTCTGATTCTTTCGTCGAAAAGCAGTTTTCCACCGGCGATCGTATTGGGGAATCTCGTTTCAAAATACTGTGTGTAGTCGGCATTCCCCGGGCCACGCGCCCCGCCAGGATTGAATTGATCTCCTAGCCCAGGTTCTGCTTGCAAACCGTAGGCGTCGACATACCGAAGCGGATTTGCTCCACTATATGCGTAAGTCGCAAGCCCTCCATTGAGCCCGATCAGATCACTCTGCAGGTAACGTCCTCTGCGTGCATCAAAGTCGCGAAAATAGTTTTGGGCTAGGTCGGTTTCCAGATCATAGTACTGTCCCCGAAACCTCATCCCCAATACGAACTGCACCGAATCCCCATCCGGATCCTGATTCGGCGCACTGTTGCCGAACGTGTTCTGCAGGAAGTCCCACTTCCACACGACGACATTGCCAAGCGGCTTCACGACCTGCCGCGGCGTACCGAGGTGGTCGGTCTCGATGTAGTACAACGCGCCGCCCTTGAACACGCCGACCGGGATGTTGTCGAGGTAGATGTATTCGGCCTGCGCCGTGCCTGTGCCCGAGTATTCGCCGGTGAGGCGACCGCCTTCGTCGTAGCCGAACAGCGTCGTCGTCGGCGTACCACTCACCGTGACCGTCTTGCGCACACGCTCGCCGCGACCCGTGATTCCGTATGTCGCACTCGTCGTGCCGTTGACCATGCTCGCGAGGCGGTTGCGGTCGTCGTAGGTCAGCGTGAGGCCCGACGAGGTGCCCGTGAGCGTGTTGCCGTTGCCGTCGTAGGTGCGCGCGACGCCGCCGACGCTCGCGAGGTGATGCGTGCCCGTGGTGTAGGTATAGGCGCTCGCAGCACCGCCGTTGAGGCTCGCGCTCAGGCGATCGCCGGTCTTGTTGTAGGTGTAGGCCTCGAGCGGGCTGCTGGCACCGGTCTGCGAGGTCTTGAGTCGATAGAGCGCGTCGTAGCCGTAGGCGCGATCGGGCGGGCTCAGGCCGAGCGTGGCGCTCGCGCTCGTGATGTCGCCCATCACGTCGACGCCGAGGTCGAGCGTGAGCGCACCCGCGGGCGTGCCGCTGATGCTGTCGATCGCGTAGTCCTGGTCGTAGGCCTTGGTCAGCGTGCGGCCGTTGCCGAAGGTGAGCGTCGTGAGCGGGCCGAACGGGAGGTACGCGGCGCTGCTGACCAGCGTGGACGCTCGCAAACCGAAGGGGGTCCACGAGATGCCCGTGATGCGGCCGAGTACGTCGCGCGTGTAGGTGGCGAGATCGCCCCCCGGATAGGTCATTGTCGCGAGGCGGTCGGCGGTCGTATAGGTGTATTGCGTGACGAGCGTCGTACCGCTCGTCACCTGCGTCTTCTTCGTCACGTTGCCGCGCCGGTCGTAGCAGTATGTCGTGCTGCCGGTCGCGTCCGTCATGGTCGTGAGCCGTCCGAAGGAGAACGACGTACTGCAACCCGTCGTCGCATTGGACTGGTCGTACGCGTACGTGACATTGAGGCTCATCGTCGGGTACGTGACCGCGGTCAGGCGATTGAGTCGATCGTAGGTGTACGTGCTCGTCACCGACGGCGTGCGGTTGTCGGTCTGGCTGATACGATTGCCGGCCGCGTCGTAGGTGTAGCCGGTGTGGCCGGTGTCGGGGCTGTCGAGCGCGGTGAGGTTATTGAGGCCGTCGTAGGTGTAGACCGTGTTGAGGCCGTCCGGATCGGTCACCTGGCGCAGGTTGTCGCGCGTGTCGTAGGTATAACCCGTCGTCGTGTTCTGCGTCGCCGTGTCGATGCCACCGAGGTTCTGGATCGTCGTCTTCAGGCGATTGAGCGGGTCGTAGTCCTGCTCGGTGCGGATGCCGAGGCCGTCGTCCTTGTACACGCGGTTGCCGTTGCCGTCGTAGCCGTCGGCGATGCCGGTGCCGTTGATGCCTGCCGAGGTCTCGACCGCGGTGTTGGCGGCGTTGAGCACCTGGGTGAGCTGGCCGAGCTGGTTGTAGACGCGATGCAGCTGGCGCTTCACGGTGTTCGACGGATCCTTCACCTGCTCGACCTTGCGGTTGCCCGCCGCGTCGAGGCAGTTGGACGTACCGACGCCGCCCGGGCAGTAGTCGATGCTGTTGGGCAGGTTGTCGTTGATCTTGATCAGCCGGTGCGCGGCATCGTAGGTGTACTGCAGGTACGCGCCGTCCGGCTGCGTAACCTTGGTCACGTTGCCGACCGCGTCGTAGTCGATGTGCAGGGTCGCGTCGCCCGGGTCGGTCGTGCCGAGGCTGTTCGCGCGCACCGTGCGATCGGTAAGCCACCCGCGCGCGTGATAGGTGAAATCGGTGAGTGTGCCGTTCGCATCCTTCGTGCGCTTCACGCGGCCGTTCTTGTCGTAGCTCACGTACTCGGTCACCTGGCCGAGCGCATTGGTGACCTTCCAGAGGTCGCCCTTGCGGTACAGGCACGCGCCGCTCGATGCGCAGGTCGAATCATCGGCCATGCGATAGGTGTAGGTCGTGATGTCGTCGCCGCCGCCCATGCCGGCGTCGGTCGTGAGGCGTGGGCCGTTGACCGACGTGACGAGGCCGACGAGCGGGCACGTGCCGGCGGTGACGTCCGGCGCCTCGCAGTAGCTCGTCTTCGTCTGGCGCACGCCCGCAGGCGCGTTCGTCGACGAACCGCAGGTGTAGCTGCCGGCGCCGCTGATAGCTGGATCGATCTGGCAACGCGCGGTCGCCTGGCCGCGGCTGTTGTACGACCACTTCGTCTGCACCTCGGCCGTGCCGGTCGAGTTCTTTACGGTGCGTTGATCGGGAACGTTGAAGGTCGCGTTCCACGTTGTCTCCGTCGTGCGCTTCGTCGCCGCATTTGCCCCGCTTGCGTTCGACGCGTCCACACGCCGGGTCTCGAGGCCCCGCGTGTTGTAGTCATGATCCGTGACACTGCCGTTGAAGTCGGTGTCGAGGTCGGGGTTGCCGCTGCCGTCGTAGGTTCGTGACGAGCTGCCGGTGACTACCGCACATGTAACGTCGGTACAACGATCGACGCCCGCATCGCGCACGATTCCAGCAACGGATTGGAAATTGCGCCGCTCGAAATGATGCAACGCAGTTTCGCGAATGGTGCTGGAAGTCGCACCGTTGTAACCCCCCGCATTGTAGTGAAGGGTGGTTTCGTCAGCATCGACGCCGCCATGCCACTCGTGATACGCCCTGCCGAGCGAATCGTACTCGTATGTCGCGAACCGCTGTCCGTTCTCGTCGACGATGCCGGTAAGCAGTTCGTTGTACGGCAGCGATCCACTCAAGTGGGCGCTCTCGTCGTACAGATAGTGGCGCGAACTTCCGCCAGGCTTGTCCGCATATTCGAGGACCCCGCCATTGTGGGAGACACCCGCGGCGGTATAGCTGGTGTATCGATACTCGACATTGGTTCCGAGCTCGTCCGTGACACGGATCAGGTATGCCTCTGCGTCGTACTGGAATGCCAACGAGCGATTGCGAGGGTCTGTGACGGCGATCAGGAGACCGGGCTTGGGCGCTACCGCCGGCGACGTGGACGCGTCGCTGTACGAAAGCGACGTGATCAGCCCATGTTGTTCGAGCGACGTCCAGACGCCGTTCGCGTCATAGTGATAGATGGAATCGTCGGAAGCCTTGAAGAGCCATCCGGTACGAACGCCACCTGATGCGAGCTCCGTAAGCGCTCCAGGCTTGTCCTCTCTCCCGATCCATGCCGATCCGCTTTGATGGAACTGCAGATAGTCGCCACTGGTCAGCAAGACGAATGCGTACGAGTCCGTCGCACCGACTTCCACCACCACGGAACTCTGCCAAGAATGTCTCCAGCGCGAGCCGAGGATCTCCCGTGGCCGTTCACCGCCCGGACTGGTGTAGAACCCATTGCTGGAGTAGTACCGCGTGAGGCCCAGGCCTCCGTTGCTTTGTGCAATGTCGACCTCGACCTGCTTCTTGTCGCCACCTGCGCACTGGATCGGATTGTTGACGGGGCATGCTTCCGGCTTCACGCGGTAGCAAGGGCCCCGGTTGTCCGATGATGTATAGCCGACAGGGCAATGGGGCGTGCGCGACGCGATCGCGGAGCCATCGTGGACGAAAGTTCCACACGTACTGGGACCCGTCTTCTCCTGGAAATTGAAGTGATAACTCTTGGAGAAAAAGTACGGCAGACCGGCGATGACGCCGCCCGAATAGGTGGTGCAGAGGTAATCCAGCGTTGGCGTGGTATTGGGGCAGTGGGTAGATTCGGCGGCGTATTTCGCGATCACCTCGTCCCAAGCATTTTGTTCCTTGGTGCACCAGGTCCCCGCAGTGGGCGGAATGCTGCAAGGAAGACTGTTGGTACGCGAGGTATCTGCGTACCAATGCCACTGGTCGGACTCGCCGGCTACGCATTCGGCACGCAGGCCCGCGAACAGCGGACATGCCAGGGGCGCAGGTGGGGGGACGGAACCCGAGCAGAGGATCGTTCCAGGTTCCTGCGAGTACGCGATGCGGACCGCGGCGACACTCAGCCCCATGACCACTGCCCAGACAGCTGCGACCTTCATGAATTCGCCCTCGCAAGCACGCATTGGAGACATCGAATCATATTGTCGCGCTACCCGGTAAGTCATCGGCGCGCGCGGCAACTGTTATTCAATTTTGCGTAATGCGACATGGATTCATTGTGACTTTCATCGCATTTGTCGATGCAGCTGGATCGTTCCGTTGAGGCACCGAAAGCCATTCATTTGGCGGAAGCGACTACGAGTATCTCGGGTTCATAGATCTCTCGAAACAAAGCGGACGGAGGAACTATCCGTTGAGTCCTGCGTTTCCTTACACGCACGACATCCATTCCAACGACCTAACCCTTTCTTTGCTCCTCATGGCAGATCCTTCGCCTCCCCGCCCCCTTCCAGCTTGATCTCCTCGATCGCCGGCAACCGTATCCCGGGCTTACCCATCGCGACGAGCTGCGCATCCACCTTCTTCATGTCTCCATCTCGCAACGCCTGCCAACGTTGCAACAGCGCAGCAAGGCGCGCGTCGTAATCGGCCTGCACCGCGCGCTGCGCCTCGGTCGGCGCGCGATCGGCGCCTTCGACGTCGGTGTAGAGCGAGGACAACACGCCGCTCACGGTCGCGATGCCGGGCTTGTCCGCACCTGCGCCCGAGACGAGCGGCGTGGTCGCGTCGTACAGCGCGTCGATCGGTTTGCGCGCGTCGCCGGCGAGCGCGCCGTCGCCCTTGCGCAGCGCGTCGAGTTGCGTGCGCAGCGCCTGCAGTTGGCCGTAGGCGAGATAGGCGTGGTCGAGCGATGTGCCGAGCGCTTGCGCGAATGCGGTCGCGGCGCGCAGGTCGTCCGCGCTCGCGGGGTTGCGCGGGTCGGCCTTCACCTCGAGCGGTGCGTGCAGCGTCGTGCCGTCGACGAGCAGCGCGACGTCGTAGCGGCCCGGCGGCACCTTCACGCCTTGCGGCGTGAGCGGCGTGTCCTCGCCGTGCACGGCGGCGATGCTGTAGTCGTAGCTGATCGCGTGCGGACGCGGCGTGCGCAGGTCCCACACGAAGCGGTGCGCGCCGGCGGCGGTCGCGGGCTTCGCGTCGGGCTTGGTCCATTCCTCGGCGAAGTAGCGTTCCGAACTGCGCCATGGCGACACCGCGTCGCTCGCGAAACGGCGCACGAGTGCGCCCTGCGCATCGCGGATCTCGATCGCGACCGCGCCCTTCGCCGCACGCGGCAGGCGGTAGTCGAGGATCGCGCCATCCGGCGGGTTGGTGCCCAGCGGCGTATCCGCCGGCGGCGGCGTGTCCTTGTTCTGGCTGCGACGCAGGCGATACGCCGGCGACGGCGAGAACAGGAACGCGCCATCGTGCGCACGCGCATCGGCCATCTGGCGTAGCGGCGCGACATCGTCGAGCAGCCAGATCGCGCGACCCTGCGTCGCCGCGATGAGGTCGTTGCCGTGCACGAGCAGGTCGCGCACCCACGCGACCGGCAGGTTCTGCTGCAGCGGCTGCCAGTGCGCGCCGTCGTCGAACGACACGTGCACGCCGACGTCGGTGCCCGCGTAGAGCAAGCCCTTGCGCTGCGGGTCCGCGCGCACCACGCTCACGAAATGATCGCGCGGCAGGCCGTCGCTAATCGCGGTCCATGTCTTGCCGTAGTCGTGCGTGCGCAGGATGCGCGGCGCGAAATCGTCCTGGCGATGGTTGTCGATCGCCGCGTACGCGGTGCCCGGCTCCAGCGCGGACACGTCGAGCGCACTCACCTTGCCCCAGTCCGGCACCGCCTTCGGCGTGACGTCGGCCCAGTGCGCGCCGCCGTCGCGCGTGAGCTGGATGCGGCCGTTGTCGGTGCCGATCCAGAGCTCGTCGTTGTCGCGCGGCGACGGCGCGATGCTGAAGATCACGCCGTAGCCGCACGCACTCGCACGCGCGACCGGCACGTCGCCGGTGCAGCCCTTGGCATTGTCGCGCTTGCCGGTGAGGTCGCCGCTGATCGCCTGCCAGTGGGCGCCGCGGTCGGTGGAACGGAACAGCACCTGCGCGCCCGCGTAGAGCGCGTACGGCGCTTTCGCCGAGAACGCGATCGGCGTGAACCAGGTGTAGCGGTATTTCACGTCGGTGCCGCGCGCGCCGTAGCTGGACACCGGCCACGGCGACACGTTCTGCACTTCACCCGTGCGCGCGTCCCAGCGCGAGATGCGTCCGCCGAGGCCGGAGCCGAACACGATGTTCGCGTCCTCCGGGTCCGGCAGGTCGTAGTCGCGCTCGTCGCCGCCGACCGGGTGCCAGTCGCGGAACGAGAGTGCGCCGTAGTCGCTGCGGCTCGCGATCGCGACCGTGCCCGAGTCCTGCTGGCCCGAGTAGATCCAGTACGGGAAGCGATCGTCCGCGGCCAGGTGGTAGAACTGCCCGGTCGGCTGGTTGTACCAGTCGCTCCAGCTCCTGCCATCGTCCACGCTCACTACCGTGCCCTGGTCGCTCGCGGTGACCATGCGCTCCGGGTGTTTCGGGTTGATCCACAGGTGATGGTAGTCGTCGCCGCCGGGCGAGCCCTTGATGATCGTGAAGGTCTTGCCCGCGTCCGTCGATTTGTGGATCGACTGGCCGACCGTGTAGAGCGTGTCCGGATCGTCCGGCGCGACGGTGAGGCGGCTCTCGTACCACGTGCTCACCGCCTTCGCGTCGTTCACGCGCTGCCAGTGCGCACCGCCGTCGTCGGAGCGGTAGAGGCCGCCGTGGTCCTCCGAATCGATCGACGCGTACACGCGCGTGGCGCCATCGCGAAGGTGCGTCACGCCGAGGCCGATGCGACCGAGCTTGCCCGCCGGCCAGCCTTCGCCGCCGAGCTTGCGCCAGTGCACGCCGCCGTCGTCCGAACGCCAGATGGCGCTGCCCTCGCCTTCGATCGGCGTGAAGTAGCTCAGCCACGGCCAGTTGCGCGCCTGCCACGCGGCCGCGAACACGATGTTCGCCTGCGCCGGATCGGCCGCAAGATCCACCACGCCCGTGTGCGCATCGATCGCCAGCACGTGCGTCCAGTGGCGACCGCCGTCCGTGCTGCGGAACACGCCGCGCTCCGCGTTCGTGCCGAAGACGTGGCCGAGCGCACCGAGCAGCAGCGTGTTCGCATCGGACGGCGACACGAGGATCGCACCGATGTGCCGCGTCGCCTCCAGCCCCGCGCGCTGCCAGTGCGCACCGCCGTCCTCGGAGCGGTACACGCCATCCCCCGCGGCGATGTCGTAGCGCGGCTCCGGATGACCCATGCCCGCATAGAGCACGCGCGGGTTCGACGGCGCGACCGCGATCGCCCCCACCGGCGCCGAGGCGAGCCCGTCCGACACCGGCTGCCAGGTCGCCCCCGCATTCACGGTCTTCCACACGCCGCCCCCGGCCGCGCCGAAGTAGAACGTATCCGGCTGATCCGCGATGCCCGCCGCCATCGTGCCCCAGCCGGCGCGGAAGGGGCCGAGGAGGCGCCATTGGGGGCCGGCGAGGTCGTCGGGTGCGCCCTGCCCGGAGGCGTTCGCGGCAGAGAGCGATGCGGCCAGGCATACCATCGACAGCAGGACAGGACTACGGCGGAACGACATCGGCAGGCTCCTCGGGCTTCGCGGCGGTCGTCACGATACTCCGTGAGGCCGAGGAAGCGCACATCGCCAAGGGGAGTCCGCGCGCCTGCCGCGCCGTTACGCGGATCGCACCGACGGATCCTGACGATCGACTGACAGCGGACGTGCGACCGCATCGCGCCCAGCGATATCGAACGCGCTCAGACGAGCATTCGTCCGCGCTTTGCGGAACCGCTCAGTGCACGCCGTGCGACGAACGCCAGCAGCACCGCCAGAAGCAAAGCCGCCGCGCCATCCATCGAAGGCACCGGCTCCGCGGGGCGTGGAGAACCGCCGACGGCGAAAGGGACGACGCCCAGATGGAGCGTGTCGTACCCGAAGGGATAGTTGTCGTACAGGACGTCCACCGCGAGCGTGTAGTTGCCGGCCTCCAGACTCGCCACCGGAGTGACGAGCGTGCCTATGGGCAGATTGCAGAAGTCCGGGTCTCGAATCTGCACGCCGTAGAACAGGATGCGCAGCGCATTCCCCGACCGTGAGATTCGTGGGTAGCCATCCATCTCGACGATCGCATCGCAAATGCCCGCTCGAATGCCGACGGACACCGCCTGGCCGGCAACGGGATTCGGCGGAGTGACGTAGGGAGGATCCCAGAACGCGTACGCGGGGTGTGTCGCGACAGCGCATGCGATCGCTGGTGCAAGCGCGAGGCTACGGTCCAGCATGTCCAATTCGCCCACGGGTCAGCAAGAGGCGAGAGCATACCCACTCGCAGGTGGCGCGGCATTGAGCGACGACGCTGCGTCGATCGTATATGGTCGCTCGTCGGCGGCGCGAACCGTACTCGCCGGATAGGGCGTCAATGTCATAAGAAGCACTGCAACCCATTCTTTCCGCTTGCGGGCCAGCGCGGTCAATCCAATCGCCAGCAGCAATAGGGAGACAGCGGTCGATGCAGGAACTGAAACAGGTGGCGAGGCCCTCCCGACGATGGACATAGGCAACGCCTATGGTGTCAGTCTGGGAAACTCCTGGCGCGGCGCACAGTCCCGGGACCTTAGAACAGACTGTGGCGTAACACGGACAAGTGTTTTATAACCCTGCACAGCACTATCCGCCTGAATTCCGTTCCCAATTTCTTCAATCGTCTATTCCACCCATCTCCGAGATCTCGTGAGCGATAAAATCGTAGATCGTCGGAAATTCTACTCGCAAATCGGACTTGCTCCTCTCCGCTCCCTCAACAACATAGATCCGATCATCCCCTGGGGCCTGAATAATGTCCCAATCTTCGCTATGACCAATGGATATGTACCCCGTTAGGTACGATGAGGGCGCAACCAATCCTTCAGAGATGACTGTTCCGCCTCGAATTGTTTGAACGCAATGATATCGCGCAAAGAATGCCCTCGTTTCTGGCCGCAGCTGGCCTAGCCATTGATTTTCAGTGCGCGACCTTCTCGCGGCGACAATTTGGAATATCAATCCTTCCTCAAGCTGCTCATCAACTCGAAATCAAGTCTCATCGAGCGATGGAGTCGCCCTTGCACTCTCATTCTGCTCACTACTAGAAGCTGCATATCGTCTCATTCTGTATTCTTTATACGCATACGCAATAAATACAGAAAAAATGCCAATGACAGCAAACCAAGACATAGCCAAGATTCCTATTCGAACCCACAACCGCCAATAAAATCATAGGCCGCACGCGGTGCCGTCGCTGCTGGATTGACGAACGAACCCCAAACGGCGTCTAGCTTCCTCATCCATCGGTGGATGGCTGCGTGACTCGCTCCGTCGGCAATCCAAACAAGATTCCATGAGCCACTGCTGACCCAAGCAGAAAGGCCACCAGCTGAAAAGTAGGCAAAATCCCCCGGATGCCCGAATAGCGGATTTCTATGATAGATATATCCACCGACATATTCACCGCGTAAGCAAAGCTCGCGGTGATCAGGGCTGCCTTGTTTGATCTCGACCAGCCGGTCGTGCGCGTTGTAGCCGCACTCGTGCTGATGATCGTTGATGCTTCTCGGTCTTGTCCGGCGCGATGGCCTTGGCCCACTCGTACAGGCTGTGCGCCGGCACGCCGATGCGTGCGTATACCTGGGCCGCGGAGTGGCCACGCTAGGCGATCTGTCGAACGACCTCCTTCTCCGATGCGGTTCGTTGCACTAACCGCGCCCTACCGAGCTAGTAAAAACGCACGCGCCGCACATGAGGACCCGATCTTCCCCCTGCTAAGGCCATCTCCATTTCAGGCAATGCGAGAGCCGCGGAGTGGACAACACGATGAATCCTTTCTTGCGTAATTGGCTTACCGAACCATGTTTCGGCGGAAAACCAACGGCGGAACAGTGCATTTGCATACAATTCATAAGAGACTGGCAAATAATGTGCCCATGCATCCAGGAAATCGATGTGACCCGAAATTGGGTGGTCAACACCCGCCTCAGGGACGCGACCAAAGTTGACTCGGAACGCGCAATACCTCTTGTCGATTTGAATATCCGCCAGATCAGCCCCGTTGGGAATGCATCTACGAAGCCTCCCGAAAGGAAATCCGGATCTAATATCTCGACTGGCAAGATCGTCACCAGCGAGGGGCACACGCTCGAAGCCTGAGTTCTCGAGCAGGGGTATAAGAGTCGCCTCAATGCTCATACGGAGGAGATGTCTGTTAGTGCTTGAAGTCATACTCATTCCCTTCACTGGCAGCCGCAATTGGTGAGGCCGTCAGCAAGCCCTGTCCCGCGGCCGCTGTCCCCATACCGTCATAGGTACCGACCCACTCGAAGAATGGGTAGCTCCAACGTTCTGCAGAAGGAACGGGTAATTGCCCGTTTGAATCGATGGCGGGTGGTTGCGGCGCGTCCACGGAAGAATTGACCTTGGGTTGCCCTCTCGGCCTCAGGACGAACGGGTCGATTCAGCGTCTTGGCCACCACGGCTTGGAAGCGCGGACTGCCGAGCGCTCGCTGCGGTTGGATGTGCGCCCGAATGGCTGGGAGATCCTCACCGGCCGATTCAATGAACGTAGTGCGTGTGAGGAAGTGGAGAATTCAAACGATATTCCTCCGCTCCCTTTGTTCCCACTCCGCTCCCGATTATCCCGCCTAGCTACCCACCAATACTCTTTGCGTTTCTGAGCAGTCCGCCGTAGAGGCTAATGGACCGCATAAGCTCGGGGTATGTAAGAATCCTCTCAAACCAATGGACAAATTTCTCTTTCGATTCATAAGATTGTCGGTACCATCTGTTATCAAGTATTAACTTCATAAGATCATGTTTTGTTTTATCGATTGATTGCTTGTTAGAGTAAAGAAGCTCAAGTTCTACGTAGAACCATGGATACTTGCTAAGTAGGTCCAACAAATTGTAGCTTTTTCGTCGCTTACTCCACGAGACTACGTCAAAACGGTTGCCCACAAAATCAATCAAGTATGTCCCCGCCGCATATGCACCATTCGCGAGGTACAGATCATTTTCTTTTGAAAACCCAGGCGCTTCGATGCGCTGTATATGACGCGCATTAACCCGAAGAAGCGGAAATACTGGTAGCTTAGTCATGGACAACCGCAATCCTCATCCGAATCCAGAGCCTCCGCAACGGCGCCACCAACCTCCGTCGATTCGGCTCCGATCGCCCATGCTGGCGTACCAAACCACCACCTGCGAATGGGATCGTACACATTGTGTATGTTTTGGTGGATGTTTCTCTCAATCGGATTGAAATTCCACGGTTGATTGACAAACTCGTCGGGCAGCATTTTTTCCCCAGAAGCTTTCGTACACGCCCGTTCGCCTCAATGAACCAATGATGCACGTCATGGGTGCGCTCTACGTTGTGCAGTCGTCGATACCTCCGAATGGCATTTGCAGCCTTCATGGAACCTTTTGTTAATCCTAAAGGCCCCGCTTGCCCACGCACCACCTACCGCGCCTAGAGCGGCGGATATGCCAACC
Organism: Dokdonella fugitiva; assembly: GCF_014138265.1. Classification (GTDB taxonomy): domain Bacteria; phylum Pseudomonadota; class Gammaproteobacteria; order Xanthomonadales; family Rhodanobacteraceae; genus Dokdonella_A; species Dokdonella_A fugitiva_A. The sequence continues at coordinate 2,080 of NZ_JACGXL010000008.1, read as the reverse complement.
GATGCCCAGTTTATGCAATTTATCGACCTACCATCCACGAAGTACTGAAGAGCGAGATCTGTTAGGGCCCCTGCAATTGCCCCGATGCACCATGGACATTCGCCCATAGGGTAGTTGTCGTCCATCGGACTATTGCTGACATATGCGTATGAATTAGGCCCATCCACAAACCCCAATGGGTCCTCTTGCGTGAACCGCCCCATGCCCGGGCTGTAGTACCTCGCCCGGTAGTAGTAGATCCCCGCCCCATCGGCGCAGCCCCTTGCAACACCGTCATGCTCGTGTCGCCGTATGGGGTGTACGTGTACCGTGCGGTCACGGTTCCGCCGCTGCCCAAGAGCGCCGTCATGCTGCCCAGGTGATCGGTAAGGAAGTAGCGCCGCCCACCCGCGTCGTCACCCGCGTAGCGCTCATCCATCGCCAGGCCCGACAGGATCGTGCTTACAGTGCCGTCCTTCGTTCCTGGATCGGATTCTTGCCGTCGTAGCGATAGGTAGTCGCGACTCCGCTCACGGCTTTTTTTGACGCCCGCCGACCGAACGTGTCGTAGGCGAAGCTCGCGGTCGTCAGGCCGCCTTGCTTGATTTCGACAAGCTGGTCGCGCGCGTCTTAGACGTACTAGCTCAGGCATCGCCCGTGAGGTGCAAGCGGATAAATTTCCCCCGGAGCCCAAATCATTCTGGCTCAACCACCCCATTAGGCCACTTCAACTCGGTGGAGGCGACGAAACTTACGTTCGTCATTCGCTCTTGAATAATAACGGACTTCGCTCGCTCAGTTACCATAATATACTTCCAATACTCTGTAGTGGAAAAGAAGTCGGATCCGTCATACTGATCGGTATCTACTACGATTCCATTTTTGAACGAAGAATATTCAACGAGGCCGCAATCATCGCATTCTCTCAACTTCTTTATTCCTGAATCCTTACCCGCAAAACCTCCTTTTCCGACTATGGTTAACTCCCAAAGTCGAGGAAACCGCGATTGATCCGTTCCTGCAGGAAACGACGATATCGTCACCGGGCTTGCAGTAAACCCAGTCAGTTCGGCTCGAACTATGGCATCTAGAACCCGATCAGTAATCACGATGTCGCCGAGCAATGTCTGCGAAAAATCAACGACACTCTCCGATAGGACATCGACGGCCAAACGCGTAATTCGCATGCCTGCCCTAGAATGCCCAGGGTTCTTTTGACAAATAATTGCCTCCCAATCATTGATATCGCCCCCCTCAATGAATCGCCTATCACGCCCTATTTGTAGCTTATAGAACATTTCTATATTCCGAAGTCTCGCCGCATGCGTTCCAACTGCCTAATGATTTGATCTCTAGTCGCGTTCGGATTCGCTTCAAAAAAGCGATCCCATACCTTGTTCCAGTCGCCTCCATCTCGTGTATGAATTCCATCGGGCTTAAGTCTATGTGTCGCGCGATCCAAAGGAATCTTAAAATCTTCGATATCTAGTTGCGCTCGCTTAAAGAAATTCTTGAATCGTTTGGCTTGTGGGAGCAAATGATGGAGTTCGACGACCGCCCTTACTGGAACAATTTGCGCAACTAGTACAAGTGGCCGCACTGCTTCGGCAAAGTCTGCGGCTGCTTCCCAATAATTGGCGGCACAATCATTGCCCAATTTTCGTTCAAGCCCTGCCCTCGCTTGAGTCATTTCGCTCAATAGGTTCCAGCATAACTCCGGCATTCGTGCACATGCCACGTCGACCGAGGTAAAGAACTCTCCGCTCGGATCGGTGCCCATCGTGGGGCCATCTTTCACGTACGCATAGGGATTCGGTCCATCCCCCAACCCCAGAGGATCTTCTTGCGTGAACCGCCTCATTCCGGGGCTGTAGTACCTCGCCCGGTAGTAGTAGAGCCCCGCCCCATCGTTCTCCCGCCCCGTGTACTGATACGAGTTCGTCGGCGCCGCCCCTTGCAACACCGTCATGCTCGAGTCGCCGTACGGGCTGTACGAATAGCGTGCGGTCACGTTTCCGCCGCTGTCCGAGAGCGCCGTCGTGCTGCCCAGGTGGTCCGTGAGGAAGTAGCGCCGCCCGCCCGCGTCGTCGCGCGCGTAGCG
>NZ_JACGXL010000007.1 GCF_014138265.1 Dokdonella fugitiva | reverse complement strand
GAACTCCGCGGTGAATCGCTGACGCTTCTCCATCGAACACCTCCGTGCGAGGATTGTCCTCGCTTTCTGGTGTCCGAAAAATCAGGGGTAGTCCAACCTGTCCCTCGCCGCATTTCATCTGCACCTGCTTCTCTTCGTGTCCTTCGTGTTTCAATCTTTAAGCTCTTCAATCGACAAATGCGCGATCGCCGCCTCGCTCTCGTCGCGGCGCGCGTCGTCGAACACGCCGACGTCGATGCGTTCGATCGACGCCGGGTCGAGGCAGCGCACGTTGACGTCGAAACCGCCGGGGTTCGAGCGCGGCACGTAGAAGCTCTTGATGCCGCAGTGCGAGCAGAAGCGATGCTTCGCGACACCCGTGTTGAACGTGTACTCGCTGAGCGCGTCGGCGCCCGCGAGCAGGCGGAAACGCGTCGCAGGCACGATCAGGTGCAGGTAGCCGCTCATGCGGCAGATCGTGCAGTTGCAGTCGAGCGCGGCGATCACCGCGGGCGCATCCACCTCGAAACGAACGCGGCCGCAATGGCAGCCGCCGCGGTGCGTGCGCAGCGCGGCGCTCATGCCGCGCGCGGCAGCACGTAGAACAGCACCGCGAAGAACTGCAGCACGCTGCCGAGCAGCACGAACAGGTGCCACGTCGCGTGGCTGTAGGGCAGGCGCCGGCTCAGGTAGAACGGCACGCCGAGCGTGTAGGCGGCGCCGCCGCCGAACAGCAGCCACAGGCCGCCCGTCTCGATGCTCGCGAGCAGCGGCTTGATCGCGATCAGGCCGATCCAGCCGAGGCAAACGTACAACGCAGCCATGAGCTTGCGGTTCTTCACGCCGGCGAGCTCGAGGCCGATGCCCGCGAACGCGAGCACCCAGACGATCGCGAACAATGACCAGCCCCACGCGCCTTTCAGGCTGATCAGCGTGAACGGCGTGTAGGTGCCGGCGATGAGCAGGAAGATCGCCGCGTGGTCGAGCGTGCGGAGCACCGGCTTCGCACGCGGCGACGGGATGCCGTGGTAGAGCGTCGATGCGGTGTAGAGCAGGATCAGGCTCGCGCCGTACACGCTCACGCTGGCAACGTGGCGCGGCTCGCCGTCGCGCGCGGCGAACGCGACGAGCGCGGCGAGGCCGGCGATGCTGAGCACGATGCCGATGCCGTGGATGAGGCTCGAGGCGATTTCCTCGCTGCCGCTGTAGCGCGGTGCCACCGTTGTCGTCATCGCGCACTCCCGCGGCGCATGGCGCACCGCAACATGCGCACCGTACCGCATCGTACGGCCGGCGCCAACCGCCGCGTCAACGGCGGCGGAGCGTGAACTTGCCGAACGCGATGCCGAGATCCCAGCCGCTGCCCTTGCCCGACAGCGCGAGCGAGACCGGCCCCTTGGTCAGCACCTGCGCCTCGGCCGATTTCGCCGCACCCGCATGCGCGCCCGCGCTCGCGTAGGCACCGAGCACGTCTTCGATATCGTAGACCTCGGTGAAACGGCCGCGACCGTCGTGGATTTCCGACTTGCCGAACGTGAGGCCGCCGCCTTTCGCCTCGATGACGACGCTCAGTTTCGCGCCGTCGCTGCAGGTAACCGTGCCCTCGCCCGACGCGGTCTTGTAAAACGCGGACCAGCCGGCGAGCGAGAAGCGCATCTCGCAGTCGAGATCCTTGCGCGCGTGCGCCGGCGCCGCGACGACGAGCAGCGCGCCGAGAAGGAAGGTCGTACGCATCATGGGTTCTCCTGGTTGCAGGATGCTGTCTGGAAGCATACCGCCGCGCGCGCAGCCTGCGCAGGCGCGCGCGCAACGCCGTAAGCTATCGCCATCGCGTTACCGGAGCGTGCCATGGCCGAACCCGTCGCGTGTCCCTTCGACATCCTCGTCCACCTGCGTCGCACCGACGTACTCGGGAGTGCTGGCGCGATCGGCCTCGCACTCGCGCAGCGGCTGCATGCGTTCGCGACGGGCCTGCACGTCGTGCCGCTCTCGCCGGTCGCGTTCGCTTCGCCCGAAGCGGTCGCGCTGTACGTCAACGAGGCGGAAGGCGCGTATCGCGATGCCTTGACGCGCGCGCCGTTCTGGCAGGCGGCGCTCGATGCGCGCGGTCTCAACGGCAGCTGGAGCGCGAGCCAGGGCGACGTGGTCGAGTCGCTGTGCCAGGCCTCGCGCTGGAGCGACCTCGTCGTGGTCGAACGGCCGCAGCTCAATCCGGACGCGCCGACCGGCTGGGGCCTCGTCTCGCGCACCGTATTCGGTGCGTCGTCGCCGATCGTCGTCGTGCCCGAGCGCGTGCGCGGCGACGGCGTCGGCCGGCGCATCGCGGTCGCCTGGAACCAGAGCCGCGAGGCTGCACTCGCGATCCGCGGCGCGCTGCCGCTGCTCGCACGTGCCGAGCACGTGCAGGTGTTCGAGGGCGAACCGGTCGACAATCCGCTCGGCCTGCGCTTCCTGCCGCGGCTCGAGCTGCGTCCGTGGCTCGCCCGCCACGGCATCGCGGCCGGCTACAGCGCGTTCCCTGCGCGCAAGGACTGCGGTGCAGCCCTGCTCGATGCAGCGCACGCGATGGACGCGGACCTCGTCGTGATGGGCGCGTGGGGGCACTCGCGCATCACCGAGCTCGTGCTCGGCGGCACCACGCGCCACCTGTTCCAGCACAGCGACCTGCCGCTGCTCGTCGCGCACTGAGCGAAGGCGCATGGACGCGACCGAAACGCCGATCCCGCACCTCGCCGACGCGCGCGTACGCCTGCGCGCGCTCGCGCCGCGCGACGCCGACGGCCTGTTCGCGCTGCATTCGGACGCACAGGTGATGCGTTACTGGAGCTTCCCCGCTTGGACCGAACGCGCGCAGGCGGTCGAGCACATCGAGCGCATGCAGCGCGACCGGAACCTGCGCGAATTCTACCCGTGGGTCGCGACCCTGCCCGGCGACGACGTACTCGTCGGCACGTGTTCGCTGTTCGGCGTCGACCGTGAACACAAGCGCGGCGTGATCAGCTACGCGCTGCGGCCGTCGCTATGGGGCCGCGGGCTCGCTGGCGCGATGCTGCAGCTCGCGCTCGGCCACGCGTTCGACAGCCTCGGTCTCGAACGCATCGAGGCCGACATCGATCCCGACAACACCGCCTCGTGCCGCCTCGTCGAGCGCGCGGGCTTCGTTCGCGAAGGCTATCTGCGCGAACGCTGGCGCGTCGGCGGCGGCGTGCAGGATACGGCGCTGTACGGCCTGCTGCGGCGCGAGTGGCGACGCAACCCCGCATGAAGCGGAACGCCTCGCGGCGGGCCGGGGGCCCGCCCTACGGCCACGCGGGCGCGTCGAGCAGTCGGTAGGGTGGGACGCAGCGGCGCGAAACCGCGCGTGCTTGCGAGGCGCGTGACCGCGAGTCCCACCGTGCGCCACGGGTCGTCGCAAGGTTGCGGCGGAAGAGGTCGCGGTGGGACTCGCCGCTGCGCGGCTGGGTCCCACCTTACGGCCATGCAGGCGCGTCGAGCAGGCCTTGTCCGACGACGCGCGTCTCGCCGTAGTCGCGCGCGAGTTCGATCGACGGCGTGCCGCCGGCATCCTCGATCGCGTCGACGAGGGCGCGCGCGTGGCTGATCAGCCAGACCTGGCTGCGTTTCGCCGCCGCGACGACCTGGCGCGCGAGCGGGTGCAGCAGGTCCGGATGCAGGCTCTGCTCGGGCTCGTTGAGCACGAGCAGTTCAGGCGGCCGCGGACTCATGAGCGCAGCGAGCAGGCACAGGTAACGCAAGGTGCCGTCTGACAGTTCCGCCGCGGAGAGCGGGCGCAGCAGGCCTTCGACGCGCAGGCCGACCTGCAGGCGCGCATCACCCGCGTCGAGGATCTCGAGCGACGAACCCGGGAACGCATCTTCGATCGCCGCCTGCAGCGCCGGCCCGTCGCCGATCTCGAGGATCGTCTGCAACGCCGCGGCGAGGTCACGCCCATCGTGCGCGAGCGCGCCGGTCTGCACGCTCACGCGCGGTTGGCGCAGCGGGCTTTCGACGTCGGTGCGGAAGCCGTCGTAGAAGCGCCACGCGCGCAACCGTTCGCGCAACGCGAACAACTCGGGGAAGCGCTCGGGTTCGCCGAGTTCGGCGAGCAGCGACTGGTTGCGCGCGGGCGCGAACGCGAGACGCACCCACTTGCCGTCGGCGCCGCGTGCGCGCACGTCGAAACCATCGCGTTCGAGCCACGTGTTGGACGGACGGCGCGGCGGTTGCTGCCAGACCACTTCGTGCTTGATCTCCGAATCGAACGCGAAGCGCGACAGCGACGGCGTCGGCAGGCCGAGCGCGATTTCGTAGGCGACGTCGTCCGCGGCGAAGCCGAACGTCACGCGCAGCGGCGCCTTCTTCGCCGTGCCCTGGATCGGCCCGCCGCGTTTGGCCTGCTGGCGGATGTCGTGCGGTCCGGCCCACTGCACCGACGGGATACCACCCTCGAGCGCGAGCGCTTCGGCGAGGCGACCGTCGGCGGCCTGCGCGAGCAGGCGCAGCGCGCGGTAGAGGTTCGACTTGCCGCAACCGTTCGCGCCGGTGACGACCGTGAGCGGCGTCAGCGCGAGCGTGAGGTCGCGCAGCGAGCGGTAGTTGGAGACGGCGAACGTGTGCAGCATGCGCCACAGTGTAGCGGGCGCGACGCATCATTCCGTCGTGGCGAAAGCGCGAAAAGCAAAGCCCCGGCGAACCGGGGCTTCGTGCATCGCAGGGCGGGTCGAGCGCGAAGCGCGAGGCCCGCCGCAATTGCGCCCGCAACGTGCGCTGCGGCGGCGGCACGCGCTGCGCGCGTACCGCCCCACGCGTACCGTGCGGAAGACGTTCTTACTTCGCGTTCGCGAACGCGACCGTCATGTCGAGCATGCGGTTCGAGAAGCCCCATTCGTTGTCGTACCACGACAGCACCTTCACCAGCGTGCCACCCATCACCTGGGTCAACGTGCTGTCGTAGATCGAGCTGTGCGGGTTGTGGTTGAAGTCGATCGACACGAGCGGCTTCGCGTTGACGCCGAGCACGCCCTTCAGCGCGCCGTTGGCGGCTTCGCTGATCGCGGCATCGATCTCTTCCTTCGTGGTCGCGCGCGCGGCGACGAAGGACAGGTCCACCACCGACACGTTGATCGTCGGCACGCGCATCGAGAAGCCGGTCAGCTTGCCGTTGAGTTCCGGCAGCACCAGGCCCACCGCGGCCGCGGCGCCGGTCTTGGTCGGGATCTGCGAATGCGTCGCCGAACGCGCGCGGCGCAGGTCCGAGTGGTAGACGTCGGTCAGCACCTGGTCGTTCGTGTAGGCGTGGATCGTCGTCATGAGGCCGTGCACGATGCCGATCTTCTCGTGCAGCACCTTCGCGAGCGGCGCGAGGCAGTTGGTCGTGCACGACGCGTTCGAGATGACCTCGTGGCTCGCCTTGAGACCGTCGTGGTTGACGCCGTAGACGAACGTGCCGTCCACGTCCTTGTCGCCCGGCGCCGAGATGATCACCTTCTTCGCGCCGGCGGCGAGGTGCGCGCCCGCCTTCGCCTTGCTCGTGAACAGGCCCGTGCACTCGAGCACGATGTCGACGCCGAGATCCTTCCACGGCAGCTTGGAGGGATCGCGTTCGGCGCAGACCTTGATGCGGTCGCCGTTGACGACGAGATCGCCGCCCTCGACGCCGACGTCGCCCGGGAACTTGCCGTGCGCGGTGTCGTACTGGGTCAGGTGCGCGTTGGTCTCCGCGTTGCCGAGGTCGTTGACCGCGACGATCTGGATTTCGTTCGTGCGCTTGGACTCGTACAGCGCGCGAAGCACGTTGCGGCCGATGCGGCCATAGCCATTGATCGCGACCTTGACTGCCATGGATCGACTCCTCGGATGGGCGGATGCGGGGCGCGCATTTTACCGGCCCTGCGCGGGGTCGCACAGGGCCGCTTCCGAAGGAGCCATTGCGGCAGGCCGTGCCGGGAAATCCCGGTCAGTCGTCGTCCAGGCGGAAGTCGATCGGCACCATGACTTCGCCGGCCACTGCCCGGCCGTGTTCAAGGGCCGGGTTGAAACTCCACTTCATCACGGCTGCGACCGAGGCATCGCCGAACGCGGTGGCGGCTTCAGGCGGATCGGCCCGCGCGACGTCGGCCGAACGCGGATGTCCCTGCGCATCCACCGCGACCCGCAGGTCGACGTGACCCGACTGGCGCGCGGCGATCGCCGCCGGCGGATACGCCGGCGGATAGTTCACGCGGTAGCTGATGTCCTCGCTCGCTGCGCGATCCGCGGCCGCGTCGCCCGCCGTCGCGTCGCCGTCGGCGCGCCAGCCCGGCGCGCGCAGGAACAGCGTCGCGTCGAGCCGGAAATAGCCGGGCTCGCCGCGCCGCCCGACCTGGATGCTGCCGGGCTCGCCTTCGGCGACGACGATGACCGGTTGCGCGACGACGGCGCCGTCGCGCGTGATGGTCGCCGCGAGTTCGATCCCGCCGCGGACGCTGTCGGCGACGAACTCGGCGTGCCACGGATGGGCTGCATCGCTCGAGTCGACCGCGAACGATTGGCCGAGCGCACCGACGAGCCGCAGTTGCGACAGCGTCTCCCCTTCGACGGCGACGTCGAGCCGCGCGTCGACCTGCGTGCCGGCGACGTGTGCCGTGCGTGTCGGGCGCGGTGCCTGCGCGGCCCAGGTCGCGAATGCGCCGGCCAGGCCGAATGCGGCGACGAGGGTGAGTCCAACGGCACGACGCGCGCGCGAGGGGCGTACTTGTCCGAGCATGAGGATTCTCTCCGTGAAGGGATGTCTGGACGGCCAACGACAGCCGGCGGGCAGGCGCAGCTCCTGCCGCGCCTGCTCCGCCAGCTGCGTCTTCAGCATCGCGTCGGCGTAGGCCGCACGCGCTTCCGGAAAGCGTTCGATCACCACGGCGTCGCAGGCGAGTTCCTGGTCGTGGCGGAACCGCGCGGCGGCCCAATGGATGACCGGGTCGAACCAGGCGAAGCAGCGCAGGACGGCGATCGCGGCGTTGGCGAGCGCATCGCCACGCGCGAGATGCACGCGTTCATGCGCGAGGATGAGCGCGCGCTCGCGCGCGCCGTAGCGCGCGTTGAAATCCGCCGGCACGACGATGCGCGGTCGCCACGCGCCGACGAGTGCGGGTCCGCCCGCGTTCGACGGCGAGCGCACGACATGGCGACCGAGGCGACGCAACCGGCCGAGGCTGCGCACGTAGCGTCGCTGCTGCGACACGAACACCGCCGCGGTGGCGAGCGCGCCGAGCAGCCACGCCGCGGCGAGCCATGGCCGCGCATCGAACGGCGCGACCATCACCGGTGCCGCATCGCCGACGATGCGCTGCAGCGGCAGCAGTGCGCGCACGGGCGATGCGACCGGCGCGGGCAGGAGTGCGGAGGCCATCGCACACGGCACCGCGAGCCAGCACGCGTACGCGGCGCGCGCGCCGAAGCGCCGGCGCAGCAGTCCGCGCACGGCGAGCACGCCGAGGCAGGCGAGCGTCGCGACGAGCACGAGGTGCGATGCGATCTGCCACGCGTCAACGGCCACGTTCGATCTCCTCGATCAGCGCGCGGATCTCGGCAATGTCCTTCTTGCTGAGCTTGCTGCGTTCGGAGAAGTGCGCGACCAGCGGGGCGATGCGCCCGCCGTAGAGGCGATCGAGCAGGCTCTTGCTCTCGACGTGCACGTAGTCGGCGCGCTTGAGCAACGCGCGGTAGAGGTAGCGACGCCCGTCGCGCTCGGCCGCGATCGCGCGCTTCTTCAACAGGCGGTTGAGCAGGGTCTTGACCGTCGCCTCCTGCCAGCCCTGCGCGGCGGCGGTCGCGGCGACGATGTCCTCGGCGCTCTGCGCGCCTTCGTGGCGCCAGAGCGCTTCCATGACGATGCTTTCGGCTTCACTGATGCGCATGGCGATTACATCCGTAAACGTGCGATAGTAATTACACATGTAATCGCAGATGTCAAACGCACCGCGCGACTTTCGTACGCGCGCTGCCGCCGCGCCGCCATGCCCGCGCGCAAACGATGCGCTACGCTGCACGCAGTCTCATGGACCCACACCGATGTCGAGCCATCCCGCCGTCCACAGCTTTCATCACGCGGCCAGCGGCACCTGGACGCACGTCGTCGCCGACCCCGCCAGCGGGCGCACGGCCATCATCGATCCCGTGCTCGATTTCGACGTCGCGTCCGGCCGCGTCGGCACGCAACCGGCGAACGAACTGCTCGCGCACCTCGGCGAACTCGGCCTCGAGGCCGCCCTGATCCTCGAGACCCACGCGCACGCGGACCATCTGTCCGCGGGCGCGTGGCTGCGCGATCGGCTCGGCGTGCCGCTCGCGATTGGCGCGGGCATCGTCGACGTGCAGCGCACGTTCAAGCGACTGCTCGCGCTCGGCGACGATTTCCCCACCGACGGCCGCTCGTTCGATCGCCTGCTGCGCGACGGCGACAGCATCGACGTCGGCGCGCTTCGCATCCACGTGGTCGCGACGCCCGGCCATACGCCCGACAGCGTCGCTTATCTCGCCGGCGACGCGGCTTTCGTCGGCGATACGTTGTTCGCGCCCGGCGCGGGCACGGCGCGCTGCGACTTCCCGGGCGGCAGCGCGGCGACGCTGTACCGTTCGATCCGGCGCCTGTACGAATTGCCGGACGAAACGCGTGTGTTCCTCTGCCACGACTATCCCGCTGCGGGCGCGGAGGCGACCGCAATGGCGCGCATCGGCGAAGAAAAGCGGTCCAACAGCCAGCTGCGTGCCGACACGACCGAGGCCGACTACGTCGTCGTGCGCGAACGCCGCGACGCGACGCTCGCGGTGCCGAAGCTGCTGTGGCCGGCGATCCAGTTCAACATCCGCGGCGGCCGCCTGCCACCCGCGGACACGCTCGGTCGCCGCCACTTCAGGCTTCCCGTGTTCCTCGATGCGGATTGACGCACGGCGCATCGCGCTCGCGCTGCTGCTCGCGTGCCTGCCACTGCACGCGCTCGCGTGGGGCCCGACCGGCCATCGCATCGTCGCCACGCTCGCCGAACGCGAGTTGCCCGCGACGACGCGCGCGGCGCTGCGACCATTGCTCGCGCGATCGCATGCACGCGCGCTCGCCGACGTCGCGACCTGGGCCGACGACCTGCGCGACGATGCCCGCCACCGCTCTCTCTGGCGCGCGACGTCGAAACTCCACTTCGTCAACTTCGCGGACGCGACGTGCCGGTATGACGCGCGCCGCGATTGCGCGGGCGGACGTTGCGCAGTCGCCGCGATCGATCGCTACGCCAGCGTGCTCGGCGATCGAGGACGCGGCGTCGACGAACGCGCCGAAGCGCTGCGCATGCTCGTGCACCTCGTCGCCGACGTGCACCAGCCGCTGCATGCGGGCTATCGGCACGACTCGGGCGGCAATCGCTACCAGATCCGCGTCGACGGCAACCGCGGCACGAACCTGCATGCGCTATGGGATACGCCCGTGCTCGGCGACCGCCACGAAGGCTGGCGGGCGCGCGCCGCCGATCTCGCGCATACGCCGCTGCCGGCCGCCGACGGCGGTGCCGCGAACTGGGCCGAAGAATCCTGCCGCGCGACGCGCGATGCCGGCATCTATCCGTCGCGACGCCGCGTCGACGCGGTCTACCTCGCGCGGGCGCGCCCACTCGCTGAACGACGCTTGCGGCAAGCAGCCACACGCCTCGCAGCGCTGCTGAACCATGCGCTCGCCCCGCACCGCTGAGCCCGTGCCCGCCGGGTTTCGCCGGCCGATCAATCGGTTGGCGCAGCATGAACGAATTCTAAACCGACCGGTATTGAAATAGCGGGGCTGAATCCCATCTATACGCACGCCGCCGACGGGTGAACCCGGAAGCGACGGGAAGCATCGAACGAACTGGACGGCGCGTGCCCCGCGCACGTCCACCCCCAACAAGTTGGAGTCACATCATGAAGAACACCCTGCTCGCCCTTGCCCTCGCGACGGCCGGTCTGGCCGCCCTCCCCGCCCACGCCGCCGATACCAATGGCTGGTTCATCAACGGCAACGTCGGCCAGTCCAATCTCAGCAAGGGCGTGTACGACGACGACGACACCGCGTTCGGCGCGAACGTCGGCTACCGCTGGGCGCTGGCCCCGAACTTCCTGTTCGGCGTCGAAGGCGGCTACACGGACCTCGGCACCTTCTCGCCGAAGGGCAACCCGTCCGGCTTCGGCGATGCCGAGCTCAAGGGTTGGAACCTCGGCGTCAACGGCCACTTCAACGTCAACGAGAACTGGTACCTGAGCGGCCGCGCCGGCTTCTTCCGCGCCGACCTCAAGGGCACCTACGGTCCGCTCGCGGCGCCGGTCGCCGTCGACGACCACAGCAACAAGTGGTACGCGGGCGCCGGCTTCGGTTACGACTTCAGCAACAACTTCAGCGTCGGCCTCAACTACGACTACTACAAGGCCGAGAAGAGCGGTCTCAAGTTCGACCCGGACCTCGTCTCCGTCAGCGCCGAATACCGCTTCTGATCCAGCTCTCCGACGGGAGTACAACGGCAAGGATGCCGTCACAGCCGACCGGCCTGCGAGAGCAGGCCGGTTTTTTTTTCGCGTGCGTGCATGAGGCCCGGCCGAACCGTTGCTGCTCGCCGGCTTCGCTCCGGCCATCCGGCCCCCCGTCCGTAGCCGCGACGTTCGCGGCCGATACGCTTCCATCAGGGTTGCATGATCGGCGTGATGGTCGCTACGGGAACCCCGACGGGAGCGGCGGCCGCGGACGCCGAAGGCGACGGCACGCAGACGAGGGTGAGGCGCACCGTGGTGGCTGAAGCGGTCGTATTGGCGTAGATCCAGCGCCACGTATTCGTCGAGCTGGGGCCATTTTCGTGCAACGCGATCGCAAGGTTGTTGACCGACGGCTGGCTGATGCCTCCGCTGACGACGACGCTGCCGGCCGGACACGGGAGGGCGCCGAGGTAGGCGGTGTTCGCGTCCGCCGTGGTGTCGACCGTGACTTGGAAGGGCAGCAGCGACGGACCGGCCGGTCCCTGCGGTCCGGTCGCGCCTTGCGCACCCGTCGCCCCCTGCGGTCCCGTCGCACCTTGCGCACCCGTCGCCCCCTGCGGTCCCGTCGCACCTTGCGCACCCGTCGCCCCCTGCGGTCCCGTCGCACCTTGCGCGCCGGTCGCCCCCTGCGGCCCTGTCGGCCCCGGCGCGCCTTGCTCGCCTTGCGGGCCTGCGGGTCCCGGATTGCCGCTCAACGCGTACTGGGCGACCGGCGTCGTCGCGATCGCCTGTCGCGGCGACAACGATTGGCCGTTCACGCTCACGTCGAGCCACATCTGGTCGCCGGTGAACACGCCCGGGAACGCGAGCGATACCGTGAAGAGTCCGTCGACGATCGGGAACTGCGGCTCCGACTGCGGCGTGCCGACGACATGGCCGGCGACCTCGGCGTCGTACAGCGTGAACACGAGATCGAACGCGCCGTTGGCGGGCTGGCCGTTCTGTGCGAGGCGCCCCTGATACGTGAAGTCGGGCAACTGCGCGACCTGTGCCACGGCGACCTGGCTCGCCGGCAGCGCGACCGCGATGCAGCAACGCAGCAGCGCGATCATGATCGGCCGTCGACGCGCGAGGCGAAGACGCGGTGCGGCCGTGTGCCCACGAAAGGATGTCATCGGTGTCTCCTGCGACGGGCGATGGCCGCCGTTCGATGGATGAAGCGCAGGAAAGGGGGAGCGGCTATCACGCACGTCGCGGCCCGCCGACGACCGCGAGCCGATCAGTGCCAGCGCGCGAGCGCCGTGCGCACCGGCGAGGCTTCGACGAACGTCGACTCGATCATCGCGCGCAGCGGCTGCACCAGCGCGCGCGCTTCGGCCTCGCGCCCGGCGTCCGACAGCGCCGCGGCGTAGGCGAGCGCGAACTCCGCGATGTACGGATGCGCCTCGCCGTACTTCGCGCGCACCGCGTCGAGCGCCGCGCGTCGATGGTCGAGCGCGGTCGATGCGTCGTGCGCCACGAGTGCGACGCCCGCCTCGAGCGCTTCGCGGCGTGCCCGCACGAGCGGTGTCAGCGGTGCGCGCGAGTGCAACAGAACCTGCACGGTCTTCGCCGCGTCCGCGGACGATCCCGACGCAAGCTGCCATTCGCCGAGCGTGATCTCGCACTTCGCGGTGTTCAGATCGTCTTCGCCGAAATGCGCACGCATGCCTTCGATCGCCCGATCGAGCGGCGCCTTCGCTTCGCGCAGCCGTCCTGCGCGCACGAGCGCGCGCGCGAGGTTGTAGTCCGCGCGCAGCACGAGGCGGTTGCCGTCGGGCAAGGTGCGCCGGCGCGTCCGCAGCGATTCCTCGTACAGCGGGATCGCCGCACCGTAGTCGCCCGTGTCCTCGCAGGCGGTCGCGAGGTTGTTGAGCGGCACCGCGTACGCCGCGCTGTCCCTGCCGGAGACGTCGGCATGGATGCGCATCGCCTCGCGGTACTGCGCGATCGCGTCGGCGAATCGACCGAGGTCCTGCAGGCTGTAGCCGAGCACGTTGTGCGCGTCGGCCGACTTCGCGCTGCGCTCGCCGTAGAGTTCCGCGCACAACGCGATGTTGCGCTCGAACAGCGCGACGGCCTGCGCGGGCTGGCCTGCATCCGACAGCGCGCGCGCGTAGCCCTGCAGCGTCACCTGGTAGTCCGGATGGTGTTCGCCGAACTGCTTCTGCTTGAGCGCGAGCGCCTCGCGGTAGTAGTCGAGCGCATGCGCGTAATCGGCGCGCTTCGCCGCGACGAGGCCGAGGTTGTGCAGCGACGAGGCTATGCCGTCGCCGGGCTTGTCGAGCGGCAGCGTGCGTCGCAGGTCGAGGCCCTTGCGCAGCGCGGCTTCGGCCTCCTCGTAGCGGTCCTGCGCCTCGAAGGCGAGGCCGAGCGTGTTCCAGGAATCGGCGAGTGCGCGCGCGTCGTCGGGTGCATGTTCGGTGCGCAGGGCGAGCGCGCGGCGCGCGGCTGCCTCGACGTCGGTCGCCGGATAAGCATTGTTCGCGTAGACGACCGCGAGCTGGCTCAGCGCCTCCGCCGCCTTGAGCGGCTCGTCGACGCGCGGATCGAGGTAGAGCTCCGCGGCGGCGCGGAACAGCGCGATGCTTGGCTTCGGCTGGCCGAGGTGGCGGTAGGCGGTCGCGAGCACGTCGAGCAGGTGCGCCTTCACCTGCGGCGCGTCGTCGAGGTCGCGCTCGATGCGTGCCGCGCCTTCGTCGAGCACTTCGCGTGCGGTGATGTCGCGATGTTCCGCGTTGAGGCGCGGATTGGACGTGTCGAACACCGAGACGAGGAAATCGCTGACGCGTTCGGCCGTCGCCGCCTGCCGCTTCGCTTCCCGTTCCGCCGCGCGCGCCCGCGCGTTCTCGAGCGCGAGGCGCCAGGTGAACGCGCCGAGCACGAGCAGTGCGCATGCGGCCGCGAGCGCGACCGGCCAGCGCCGGCGCAGCAGCCGCGCGGCGCGATAGCGCAACGTCGCTGCGCGCGCGCGCACGGGACGGTGCTCGAGGAAACGCTGCACGTCCTCGCCGAGTTCCCGCGCCGAGAGGTAGCGCGCCGCGGCCTGCGCGGCGGTCGCACGCAGCACGATCGCGTCGAGGTCGCCGGCCAGGCGCGCGCGCCACGGCACGTCGTCGGCGAGTTCACTCGGTCGCACCTGCGCTTGGGCGAGCCGCGCGACGGTGCGGTCCGCGGCATCGACGCGCGGCTTGCGCCCGGTCACGAGCTCGAACAGCACGAGGCCGAGCGCGTAGACGTCGCTCGCCGTCGTCAGCGTCTCGCCCGCGAGCTGCTCCGGGCTCGCGTAGCCGGGTGTGAAATAGCCGTCCGCTTCGACGGCGCGAGGCCGATCGAGCGCGCGTGCGATGCCGAAGTCGAGCAGCACCGGCGTGCCGTCGGCGCGCACGAGCACGTTCGACGGCTTGAGGTCGCAATGCACGATCAGGCGCTGGTGCGCGAACTGCACCGCGTCGCACACCGCGCGGAACAGCGCGAGGCGCGCGCGCAGGTCGAGGCGATGGTCGCGGCAGTACGCGTCGATCGCTTCGCCCTCGACGTACTCCATGACCAGGTACGGCTGGCCGCCCGGCGTCGCGCCACCGTCGAGCAGCCGCGCGATGTGCGGGTGCTGCAAGGTCGCGAGGATCTGCCGCTCGCGCGCGAAATGGACGAGCGTGTCGCTGCCGGGCAGGCCGCGGATCAGCTTGATCGCCGCCTGCTGCTCGAAGTGGCCGTCGGCGCGTTCGGCGAGGTGCACCGCGCCCATGCCGCCGCTGCCGAGGCGTCGCAGCAGGCGCCACACCCCGAGGCGATCGCCCTCGGCGAGTTCGGTCTCCGGCATCGCGCCGAGCGCGCGCAGCACCGGCGCGCGCAGGACGGTGTCGCGGTCCTCGCAGGCGAGCAGCGATTCGATCTCGGCGATCGTCGCCGCGTCGGCGCCCTCTTCCTCGTAGCGTCGGCGACGTTGGTCCGGCGCGAGGTCGCAGACGAGGTCGAACAGGCGCCGCACCTCGACGAAACCCGGGCGCGCCGCTTCCGTCACGCAGCGAGTTCCCGGTTCAGCCATGCGCGCGCGAAACGCATGTCGCGCGCGACGGTCGGCACCGAAATGCCGACCGCGGCGGCGATCTCGTCCTGTTCCATGCCGGCGAAACAGCTCATTTCCATCACGCGCGCGGCGCGTGCGTCGTGGTCCGCGAGGCGCGTCAGCGCCTGGTCGAGCGCGAGCAGGTCGAGCACGCTGCCGGCATCGCTCGCGGCGCCTTCGGCGGTCGCGCCGAGCGTCACGTGCAGCGCGCCGCCGCCGCGCTTGGCGGCCTGCCGCGCCCGCGCGTGATCGATGAGGATCGAACGCATGTGCAGCGCGGCGATGCCGAGGAAATGCGCGCGGCTGACGAAATCGGTGTCGTTGCCGAGCATGCGCAGCAGCGCTTCGTGCACGAGCGCGGTCGGATTGAGCGTCTGCTCGCGCTCACCGCGCAGGCGCTGCACCGCGCTGCGCCGCAGCGCCTCGTAGATGCGCGGCATCGCGATCGCGAGCGCGTCGCGATCGCCCCGGTGCCAGGCATGCAGCAGCTGCGTGATGTCCTGTTCCACCGCGTCCCCTCGGCCGCGCGGCCCGCGTCGAACAGGCAATGTAGGGAGCCGGCCGGCGTCGCGCAACCGCACCCGGACGCGCACGCTCCGGCGCGCGGCGCCGGAGCGATGCGACGGTCGCCGCGCGACGAGCGCTAGGGCACGCAGTCGATCGCCTGGATCGGCTGCAACGGCGGTGCGTTGAGCACGAGGTCCCAGCGGCCGGCGCCGCCGTTCCACTGGTAGTACTGGTTCGAAGTCGACGACACGCCGACGAAACCGAAACCCGACTGACCGATCATGCCGCAGAGCTTCGCGCGGCTGTCGAGGTCCGCCTTGATCGGCAGGCCGTTCAGGCGCGCGTTGAAGCACTGGTTGTCGCCCGAGAGATGGGCCGCGTCGCAGGTGAGGATATAGCCGTCGATGTACTGCATCGCGGTGAAGTTGCCGTTCGCCGGCACGCTCGGTGCGGGCGCGCCGTTGCAGACGTAGCGACTCTGCGCCGCGTTGATCTCGCCCGCATCGAGCACGCCATTGCGGTTCGCGTCGAGGCCGACGCGCACGAGCGTGCCGCCCGCGCTGCAGTTCGCGCCGGCCGATTCCGCCGTCGTCGCGAGCAAGGTGTCGAAACCGTTGCTGCCGCTCGCGCCGGTCGCGCCTTGTGCGCCTTGTGGACCTTGTACGCCTTGCGGCCCTTGCGCACCGGTCGGTCCGGCCACGCCTTGCGGTCCGGTCGCCCCGGCGGGACCGGTGGCGCCCGTCGCTCCGGCCGCACCGTCGGGCCCCGTCGGCCCGACGGGGCCCGCTGCACCCTGCGGCCCGGTCGCACCCGCGGGCCCCGGATTGCCGCTGAGCGCGTACTGCGCGACCGGCGTCGTCGAAACCGCCTGGCGCGGCAGCAACGGTTGTCCGTTCACGCTCACTTCGAGCCAGGTCTGGTTGCCGCTGAACACGCCCGGGAACGCGAGCGACACCGTGAACAGGCCGTCGACGACGGGGAACTGCGTTTCGAGCTGCGGCGCGCCGAGCGTATGGCCGCCACTCGCGGCGTCGTACAAGGTGAACGCAAGATCGTAGGCACCATTGGCCGGCAGGCCGTCCTGCGCGAGGCGACCCTGATAGGTGAAATCGGGTAGCTGCGCGACCTGAGCATGGGCGCTGCCACCGGCGAGTGCAGCGAGGATCGCCGCGATGCGACGTGCGGTCGTCGTACTCACGGCGCGCACCCCTCGAACGATGATCGGAACAGTTCGTCGGGACGCGCCACCGGCGCCGCCCAGAAGCCCGAGACGAGCGCGAGGCTGCCGCCCGTCGCGACGCCTGCGGTCGGCTCGCCGATCGTCGCCGACAGGTCGAAGCACGCACTCGTCGCGCGTGCGACGCCGCCGCTCGCGATCACCGAACCCTGCAGCGCATAGCCGCCGCCGGCCGGCGCCGCGAACACGCTCGACGCCGCCAGCGCGACCACGAGCGCGGTCGCCGGCGCGCGGCGCCGACGCGAACACGATTGGATATCCATCGAACCCTCCTGAATACCGGACGTGATGAACGGCCCCATGCCGCCCCTGTCATCGGTCCGATCAGGTAAGCGGGAAAGCAGCGTGCGGGATATCAAGCGCGCCGCGCCGGCGCGCAGACGCACCGGGCGCGCAACGAGGCAGGTGCGTCGGAAGACGGCGCGCGGCGTGACCCGAGGGGGCCGATCAAGGCGGTGCAAGGACGCGCGCGGGCGGCGCGTCGAATCCGTCGGCGAAGATCGCATCCTTCCAGCGGCCGCGCAGTTCCCAGCGCGACTCCGCGAAGACGTTCGCGTAGGCGCGGAATTCGGGTACGACGACGACATCGAAGTCGGTCGTGCCGGCGGCGACGTCGAGCAACGCCTCCTGCTGCTGCCAGCGCCGGGACGGGTTCGCCGGCGCCGGTGCGAATGCGCCCGCGGCGAGGCCGTTGATGAAGATCATCGCGGCGGCGGAGCCCGCCTGCTCGCCCGGCACGCCGGCGCCGGCATCGAAGGTGCGGCGCAGGCGCAGTGGCGACTGCGCATCGGCGACGCGGAAATGGAAATGGCTCGAGCCATCGCCGTAGGCGCACGCGAGCGCACTGCGCGCGGTCGGCGGTTCGTCCTCGAACGAGGCGGCGAGCGGCGCGCAGCTCGCCGTCGCCGATCGCACGTAGGCGTGCGCGGCCGCGGCCGCCGCATCGCCGATCTCGAACGCGTCGTAACCGATGAGCAGCGGCGTGTCGCGCCGGTAGGCGTAGACGACGCTGCGCACGCAGGTCGGTACCGGCGCGGACGGCGCATAGCCGGCTTCCTGCTCGAGATGCAGCGCGCTCGCGTAGGTGAGCGGCGCGGTCGGCATGAGCCGGTACGCGACCGTGCTGCCGCTGCCGTCCGTGTCGACCACCGTCGCGCCCGCGAGCGGCCCGGCGAACACGCCGCGGTCGAAGTAGAAGCCGCCGTCGTAGAAGTCCTCGACGCCGGTGCCGTACCACGCCGGTGCGAACGCGCCGTCGACGCGCGCGCGCTCGTCGCCCTCGAGATAGCCGCGTGTCGATACGCCGTCGGCGCGATGGCGCGCGGCGACGCCGACGATCCTGCCCGCGCCGGTCGCATGATCGAGCGTGATCGCGGACGCGGCGCTGCAGGTGTCGACGAGCCGCGCTTCGAAGCGACCCGCCTCGGCAGGCACCGGCGCGGCGTCGAACACGAGTGCGCTGTCGATCGCGACGGCGGCAGGCAACGCGGCATCCGCGGCGAGCGCGATCGCGACGTCCTCGACGAACGGCATCGGCCACCACGCGTACAGCCAGCCGCCCGCGTCCTCGCCGACGAACACGCCGCGTGCGGGCGCCTGCGCGTCGGTCGGCGCGGCGAAAAAGTCGGCGAGCGGCACGTCGATCGCAAGCACGCCGTCGACGCTCACGCGCAGGCTCAGCGCAGCATACGCCGAGCGTGGCAGGCGCAGGCGGATGCCACGCAGCCAGCCGGGTCCGCTGCGCGTCGCCAGCGTCGCGCTGCCGCCCGGAGCGAGGTTCGTCGTCGCCACCTGCGGCAGCAGCATCGCGTTCCACGGGTCGTCGCCCGCGTGCGCGAGGAACGCGCGCCATGCAGGCTCGTCGTGGCCGGCGAGGAAACTCGCCACGGGCGTGCCGGGCGCGATGCGGTGGAACTGCAGCTGGAACCAGAGCAGGCGCTGCGCATTGCCCGTGCACGGGTTGCTGCCGCCGTCGTCGGCGCCGGCGAGCGCGACGCGCAACGACTGCGCATAGGCGATCGGCACGTGGCTCACGTAGCCGCCGCTCGACTGCAGGCGATCGAGCGCGAGCGGGGGCGTGAACGGCGGCGTCGAACCGTCGAACAGTGCCGCGAGGGGCAGGTCGAGTGTCGGCATCGCGGCGCCGTCAAGATACAGGCGCACGCGGATCGCCGGATCGATGCACATCGACGTGCCGAAACCCGTCGTCAGCCAGAACCGCGTCAGTGCGCCCGGTCCGCGCTCGTCGAGCACGACCACTTCATCGCCGTCGCGATAGAGCCAGCGCAGCGGATACGGATTCGCCGCGGCGCCTTCGGCGCCGGCGTTGCTGCGGTCGTAGCGGCAGCCGTCGAGGCAATGGCTCGAACGCTCGAGCACGACGTCGTCCGCGTCGATCGCGGCGAGGCGCGCGGGCGACTCCCAGGTTTCCCACGGCAACCCGCTCGCGTGCGCCGCTGCCGCGACGCTCCCCAGTGCGATCGCGAGCAGCGGCCGGCGCCTCATCGCGCGTCAGTCGCGATCGGGATAGAGCGCGGGCAGCGCGTCGGCGCGCCGCGGCCCGAGGTCGTCGACCTGCCAGCGCAGGCCACCGCGGAACGCGCGTTGCAGGCGCGCGGCAACGCCTTCGGCAGCTTCGCCCCTCGCGTAGCGAGAGCGTTGCAGCTCGGCGAGCCCGTCGCGCTGCGCCGGATCGGCGAGTCGCGCGGCGAGCTGGCCGAGGTTGTAGACGTCGGTGCGCTCGCCGCGCGCCCAGGCGACCAGCGCGCGCTCCGCGCCGGCGAGATCACCGAGTGCGCACGCGCGCAGGAAATCCGCACGCGGTGCGGCGGAAGCGGGCGCGGCCGCCGCGCCCGCCGGCGCAGCGGGAGCACGCGCGAAACGCCGCGTCGACCACCATGCGAGCAGCGTCGCCAGCCACAGCACGAACGCGATCATCGCAAGCATCTTCCAGAGGCCCGCGTGCAGGTCGCCGTCGAAGGCGGGCGCGGCCGCCGGTGCCGCGCTCGTCGGCGCCGATGGCGTGGCCGCAGCGGGCGTGCCGGCCGATGCGCCGGCCGCCGCGGGCAGTACGGTGATCGTGCGCGACGGCAGCGTCGCTGTCTCGGCGCGATCGTGCACGGTGTCCCACCAGCGCACGCTTAGTCCCGGCACGGTGATCGTTCCCGCGCGATTCGGCACGAACGCGAACTTGCGCACGCGCTCACCGTACAACCATTCGCCGTCGTCGCGCGTGCGCGTGTCGGCCTTGTCCGGATAGATTTCCGCGCCGGGCGGCGCAGCGAGTTCGAGTTCCGGCAGTTGCTCGTAACCGAGCCCCTGCGCCTGCAGCCGGATCGTGCGCGTGATCGGCTCGCCGACGTGCACTTCCGCCGGCGGCTCGCCCTCGTCCTTGAGCAGCAGCGACGCGGCGGGCAGCCATGCGCCATCGGTCCAGGTCGCCGGCTTCGCGCGTACCTCGAGGTGCACCGCGTCCGAACGCGCGCTCACGCTGCGGCCACGACCGAAGAATGCGGCGGGATCCGCCGCGTCGAGCACGGTGCCGCGGAAGGCGAGCGCGGGAATCTCGACCGCGCCGCTGCGTTCGGGAGTCAGCGCGTAGTGGCGCTCGAGCACGTGGTAGCGCCGCGTGCCGACGGTTGCGACGTACGACTTGTCCTGGCCGAGGCGCTGCGCGGTGAGTCCGTCCGCCTTCGGTTCGGCGAGGTTGCCGTCGGTGAGATCGAACGCGAAGTACAGCTTCACCGTGTAGCGCACCTGCTGCTGCACGTACGGATCGAGCGGCTGCGCGCTGGCCTCGAGGAAGATGTCGCCGCCGGCCTGTTGCGCTGCCGTCGGTGCGGGCAGCACGCTGAGTCGAATCGGCGCGGTCTGCACGCCACCGACCGCGAGCGGCGCGATCGTGATCGCGCCATCGTGCTTCGGTTCGAGCCCGACCGCCCACAGCGTCTTCGCGCTGCGCGTGCCGTTGCTGATGTTCACCTGCTGGCCGGACTGCGTGCCGAGTACGTTGAAGTCCTTGGCGAGCGCGGAAAAATCAGGCTGCGCCGCGCCGACCTCGTCGGTCTCGACGTTGAGCGTGACGGTTTCGCCGAGGTGCATGCTGTCGCGATCGAGCCATGCGCGCACCGCGGGCTTGTCGTCGGCGTACACCACGCACGTGACGAGCAGGAACAACGCGAGCACGACACGCGCGCGGCGCCGGAATCCGATTGCGTTCATCCGCCGTCTCCTCCACGCTGTTGCCGGCGCTGGTATTCGAGCTGGAACTTGCGCCGCAGCAGGCCGCCCGGATCGTCGGGCACGCGCTCGAGCCAGTGGTCGAGCGCCTGGCGCTTCTCGCGCGTCGCATCGTCTTCGGGCGCTTCCTGCACCGCGCGTGCGGGCTCTCCTGCGGCGGCGTCCTTGCGCGGATCGGCAAGCGCGCGATCGACGGCTTGCTTCAACGCCTGCTGCTGGTTCGCGTCGGGCTTGCGTTCACCCGCCTTGCCATTGGCGCCGCTGGCGTCCTGCTGCCGGCCACCGCGCTGCGAGGAATCCTGCGCGCCCTGTTCGTCGGGTGCTTGCCCGGCCTGGTCCTGGCGCGATTCGCCGGACTGCTTCGCCGGATCGGCCTGCGCCTGTTGCGCACCCTGCTCGCCGTCCTTGGTGTCGCGGTCGTTCTGCCGGCCCCCCTGCTTCTGCGCGTCGTCGGCCGATTCGTCCTTGCCGTCCTGCGGCTTCTGCGCGCCGTCCTCGGGTTTCGACGCGCCCTGCTGCTGGCTGCCGTCCTGTTGCGGCGACGGATCCTGTCCGTCGTGCGGCTGCTGCTGTCCCTGCTGCGGATCCTGCTGCTTGCGCTGGCGCATGAAATCCTCGACCGCCTTGCGGTTCGCTTGCGCATCGGCCATGCCCGGCTCGCGCTTCAGCGCCTCGTCGTATGCGGCGATCGCTTCCTCGTAACGACCGAGCTTCGCGAGCGCATTGCCGCGATTGTAGGCGCCGTCGGCACCATCGGCTTTCGCGTAGGCATTTTCGGCTGCGCTGAAATCGCCACCGCGATACGCCGCGCCGCCGCGCCATTCCGGCGTCGGCGCGAGTTCAGCCGCGCGCTTGGCATCGCCGGCGGCGAGGGCGGCGGCGGTCTGCTGGTCCGCGCGCTGCCAGAGGTCGCTCAACGACGCGGCGCGCGCACGCGGCGACGGCGCGAGCGCTGCGAGCGCGAACACCATGAGCCAGCCGCGCCGGAACGAAGCGAGCGCGAGCGGCAGCAACGCGAGCAGCAACCACGGACCGCGATCGCGCCAGCGCGCGCTCGCCGCTTCGCCGTCGGCCTGCCCCGCGTGCGCATCGACGTCGACCGTCGACGCGAGCAACGCGTCGAGGTCCGAGCCGTCGGCGCTGAGCGCGGCATAGCGGCCACCACCGGCCGCGGCGACCGCGCGCAACGTGCCCTCGTCGAGGCGCGAGATGACCACGTCGCCGTCGTCGTCCTTGAGGAAGTCGCCCTGCGCGAGCGCTACCGGTGCGCCGGCGGCGGTGCCGAGGCCGAGCACGGACACGTCGTAGCCGCGCGCGTGTGCGCGACGCGCCGCGGCGGTCGCGTCGGCGCTCGCGCCGTCGGCGAGCACGACGATCTCGCCGCGATGCAGGCCGGCCTGTTCGATGAGCGTCGCCGCGGCGTCGATCGCGCGGCCGGTCGCGTTGCCGATGACCGGCATCGTCGTCGGGTCGAGCGCGTCGACGAGGTTGCGCACGGTCTCGACATCGTCGGTGAGCGGCGCGGCGACGAACGCGTCGCCGGCGTAGCCGAGCAGCGCGGTCTGGTAGTCGCGGCTGCGGGTGAGGATGTCGTCGAGCTTGTAGCGCGCGCGCTCGAGCCGGCTCGGCTTGACGTCCTGCGCGGCCATGCTCGGCGCGAGTTCGAGCACGAGCACGCGCGCGGCCTGGTTGCGGTAGAGCGGCATCGGCTCGCGTTCCCACGCCGGGCCAGCGAGCGCGAGGCTCGCGAGCGTCCACAGCGACGCGGCGAGCACGAGGCCACCGCGCCCGCTGCCGCCGTCGATGCGCTCGAGCAGGTGCGGCAGCAGGTGCGCGTCGACCGCGCCGCGCCAGGCGCCCGCGTCGGTGCGGCCATGCCGCCACGCGTACCAGCACAGCGGCAGCGCGAACAACAGCAGCAACGCGGCAGGCCGCAGGAAATGGAAGTCGCCGAACGTGCTCATGCGGGCAGGCTCACGCGGGCACGCCTCCGCGCAGCGCGCGCAGGCGCCACGCCGGCACCGCGAACGCGAGCGCCGCGGCAGCGAACGCCGCGGCGAGCGGCATCCAGTACCACTCGTCGACCGGCCGCAGGCTCTGCTTGGCGTCGGCCGCGGGTTCGAGCTTGTCGATCGTGCGATAGATGTCGGCGAGTTCCTCGCTGTTGCGCGCGCGGAAGTAGCGGCCGCCCGTGCGTTCGGCCATCTTCGTCAGCATCGTCTCGTCGAGGTCGGCCGACGGGTTGACCATGCGACTGCCGAACAGGCTGTCGACGCGCATCTGCTCGGCGCCGACGCCGATCGTGTAGATGCGCACCTGGTTCGCTTCGGCGAGGTCGATCGCTTTCGCCGGCGTGAGCTCGCCCGCGGTGTTCACGCCGTCGGTGAGCAGCACGAGCACGCGCTGGTCCTGCGGGCGCGCACGCAGGCGCTTGACCGCGAGACCGACCGCGTCGCCGATCGCGGTCTCGCGGCCGGCGAGGCCGATGGTCGAGTCGAGCAGCTGCTTGCCTACGGTGCGCAGGTCGAACGTGAGCGGCACGAGCAGGTAGGCACGCGTGCCGAACAGGATGAGGCCGACGCGATCGCCGCGGCGGCGTTCGACGAAGTCGCTGGCGATCGCCTGGATCGCCGCGAAGCGCGGTACGGCGGAACCGGCGAGCTGCATGTCCTCGATGCTCATGCTGCCGGACGTGTCGACCGCGAGCAGCAGGTCGCGGCCCGAGCGCGCGACGTCTTCGGGCGGACCGAGCCACTGCGGCCGCGCCGCGGCGAACACGAGCAGGATCCAGGCGAGCAACGCGAACGCGCGGCGCAGGCGCGGCACCGGCGAAACGTCCGCCTGCTGCGGCAGCGCGACGCCGAGGTGCGGCAGGTGCAACGCGCTGCCGAACAGCCCACGTGCGCGCGGCAGCAGGCGTGCCGCGAGCAACGGCAGCGGCAGGAGCACGAGCAGCCACGGCCATGCGAGCTCAAGCATGGGCGTCCTCCGCGCGCAGCACATGCGCGAGCCAGCGGCGCACGAGCGCGATCAGCGCACCCGCGTCGACCGCCGCCGCGGGGTCGTCGGAGCGCCGGTACGGCGCATCGAGCAGTGCGCGGCCGGCACCACGGCGGAAAGGCGCGGCATCCGCTTCGCTTTTCGGCAGCTTCGCGTCGAGGAAGTCGAGCCACGCCTCGCCGTGCAACGCCGCCGCGTGCGGCGCGAGCAACCGACTCGCGCGGCGGAGCAGGTTCGACAGCGCGATCGACAGCTGTTGCGCATCGGCGCTGCGTGCGTGCGCGTCGGCGATGCGCTCGAGTTCCGCGCGCACGCGTGCGCGCCAGCGTCGCCGACGCTCGAAGCGCCAGCACGCGCGCACGCCGAACGCGAGTGCGACGAGCAGCGCGAGTGCGAGCAACCACCATCCGGGCGCCGGCGGCCACCAGTCCGGCGTCGCGGGCAGGTGGATGTCGCGCAGTTCGGGACCGGCAGCCGGATTCACGCGACCACCGGCGAGTGGCGGCTGCGCGCGAGCAGCGGCGCGAGCGCGCGGCGCAGGTCGGCGTGGCCGTCGAGTTCGAGCACGCGCAGGCCGAGGCGGCGCGCCTGTTCGAGCAGGCGCGCGCGCGATGCCGAGAAGCGCTCGGTCCAGCTGCCGCGCACGCGCGCATCGCCGAAGTCGAGCACGCGCCGTGCGCTGCCGAGGTGGATCGCGTAGCGACCCGGCGGCGGCGGCGCGAGTTCGAGTGCGTCGCGCAGCAGCACGATCGTGATCTCGTGCCGGCCGGCGAGTTGCGGCAACAGCTGCGCCGCGTCGGCGTCGGTGCTGAAGCCGTCGGTGAGCAGGACCAGGCGCATGCCCGGGCGCAGCAGCCGGCGCACGCGCGCGAGCGCGGTCGACAACGGCGCCTGGCGTTCGACGTCGGCCACGGCGTCCCAGTCGCGCAACGCGCGCAGCACGTGCAGCACGCCGCGTCGTCCGCCCGCAGGCTTCACCTCGCCGTCGACGCCACCGCCGAAACCGAGCGCACCGATGCGGTCGCCGGCCGCGGACGCCATCCACGCGAGCAGCGCGGCTGCGCGCGCGGCCTGCACGCTCTTGAAGCGCACGCGCGTGCCGAAGCGCATGCCCGGGTTGAGGTCGATCGCGAGCAGCAGGCCCTGTTCGCGTTCCTCTTCGAACAGCTTCGTGTGCGGCTTGCCGCTGCGTGCGGTCACGCGCCAGTCCATGTGGCGAATCTCGTCGCCGGGCTGGTAGATGCGCGACTCGCGGAAGTCGACGCCGCGACCGCGCCAGCGCGAACTGCTGGTGCCGCTGCGCAACGCCGGACTGCGCCGGCTGCGCACGAGACTGCCGCCGTGCGCGAGCGCGGCGAGTGCGATCAGTTCGTCGAGGGCGACGCGGACGGAGCGGTTGGCGGATGCGGGCTGCATGGCGTGCGTTGGCGCCGCGAGGTCGTCGCGACGCTCGGCGGAATCAGGGCAGCGGTACGCGTTCGAGCAGCATCGACACGACGCGGTCGGCGCTGACGCCCTCCGCTTCCGCCTCGTAACTGAGCAGCACGCGATGGCGCAGCACGTCGGCAGCGATCGCGTGCACGTCTTCCGGCGTCACGTAGTCGCGACCGGAGAGCCACGCATGCGCACGCGCGCAGCGATCGAGCGCGATGGTGCCGCGCGGGCTCGCGCCGTAGGCGACGTAGCGGGCGAGCTCGGCGCCGTAGGCGCCCGGCTCGCGCGTGGCGAGAACGAGCTGGACCAGGTAGTTCTCGAGCTGCGGCGCGAGATGCAGGCCGAGCACTTCGCGACGCGCGGCGAACACCTGCTGCTGGGTCAGCCTGCGCAGCGGCGGCGCGGTGACGACGAGCGCTTCTCGCGCGCGGTCGCGCGCGAGCTGCAGGATCGCCGCTTCGGCGGCGGCCTTCGGGTAGTCGACGCGCACGTGCAGGAGGAAGCGGTCGAGCTGCGCTTCGGGCAACGGGTAGGTGCCTTCCTGCTCGATCGGGTTCTGCGTCGCCATGACGAGGAACAGCGCCGGCAGCGCGTAGGTGTCGCGGCCGACGGTGACCTGGCGCTCGCCCATCGCCTCGAGCAGGGCGGACTGCACCTTCGCCGGGGCGCGGTTGACTTCGTCGGCAAGGATGAGGTTGTGGAAAATGGGACCGCGCTGGAACTCGAAACTGGTCGTCTGCGGCCGGTAGATCTCCGTGCCGGTGAGGTCGGCCGGCAGCAGGTCGGGGGTGAACTGGACGCGATGGAAGTCGGCCTCGATGCGCGCGGCAAGCTCCTTGATCGCGGTGGTCTTGGCCAGGCCCGGCGCACCTTCGACGAGCAAGTGCCCGTCGGCGAGCAGGACGATCAGCAGGCGGTCGATCAGCGCTTCCTGGCCGATGATGCAGCCGGCGAGCTCGCGCCGCAGGGTGGCGAAGGCGGTGGCGGCCGTGATGGGTTCAGGCATGTCCATGGGCAGAAGGATCCGGGTTCCCGATGATCGCACGGGACGATGAAGGGTCGGACAGCGGCCCGCGCGAATAGTTTTCGCGGAGCATCAAGGAATCACTAACGGATCCCTGCGCGGGCATGCGCGGAGCATTGCCCGGCGGGCGCTAGTGTTCCAGGACGTCGCCGAGCGACTGGGGCTTGCCGACCAGCCAGCCCTGCGCGTAGCGGCAGCCGAGCCGGTGCAGGATTTCGCGCTGCTCGCGCGTCTCCACGCCCTCGGCGACGAGGTCGCAGTCGAGCGCACGCGCCATGCCGACGATCACCCCGACCATCGCCACCCCGCGCGGCCGGTCGAGCGCCTTGATGAAGCTCGCGTCGAGCTTGATCTGGTCGAAGTTCAGGGTCAGCAGCGGGCCGAGGTTCGAATATCCGGTGCCGAAGTCGTCGAGCGCGACGGGCATGCCGACCGAGTGGCAGTGCGCGATGAGATCGCCGATGCGCGCGTGGTCCATGACCAGGCTCTCGGTGACTTCGAGCTTGAGCCGGTCGGGCGGCAGGTCGCGCGCTCGCAACAGGTCGAGGATGCGGCCGACCAGGCCCGGATCGTCGATCTGTCGGCCGGACAGGTTCGCGGCGATGAACGGCAGCGGCTTGCGGCCGCGCGTGCGGAACTCGACCAGCATGTCGCAGACGCGCGCGAGCACGTAGTCGCCGATCGGCACGATCAGCGAGGTTTCCTCGGCGAGGCGGATGAACTCCGCGGGCGACACCGCGCCACGCTCGGGATGTTGCCAGCGCACGAGTGCCTCGTAGCCGGCGATGCGACCGCTGACGATCTCCTCGATCGGCTGCAGCCGCACCTCGAGTTCCTTGCGCTCGAGTGCCGCACGCAGCTCGCTTTCGAGACGGATCTTGTCGACCGCGTCCGCGTCGTCCGGCTGGGCCGCGAGCACCGGATCGCTGCCGTCCACCTCGCCGGTGAGGCGCGCGAGGGCCGAGCGGTAGCGCGTCAACTGGCTCATCAGCAACGCGCGCACGACCGGGTCGGCGTTGGCGAGGCGTTCGGCGAACTGCGCCTTGTCGATCGGGATCAGGCGGCAGTCGGTCAGTGCGCGCGCACTCGCGGTGCGCGTGGAGTCGTCGAGCACGGCCATTTCGCCGAGCAGCATGCCCGGCCCGAGTTCGGCGAGCACGCGCGGCTCGCCGAGCTGCGTCGTGCTGATCTCGATGCGGCCGGCTTCGATGAGGTAGGCGCAGGTGGGCGCGTCGCCCTCCGCGAACACGAGTTCGCCGGCCTTGAACAGCTCGCTGTAAGGCTGCAATGCGCGGTCCTCCCCTCGGACGCTGCGCCGCGGATTCGTCGAAGCGATGCCCGATCGTACACAAAAAAAGGGCCGCATTGCTGCGGCCCTTCTTCATGCCCTTCGAGCGGATGTTACGGACCGCAGCTCGGCACCGGGCTCGGCACGCTCTGCGATCCACGGAACGTCACGGTGACGCTGCGCGAGGCGTCGCCGGCCGCGGCGAACACGCACTGGCCCGTGCCAACGGCCGGCGGGGTGCCCGCACCGATGAAACCATCGGCCGTGACGATGAATCCTGCCGTGCCGCCGTTGTTGGTCGTGCTCGTCGGCGGATTCGCCGTCAACGTGGCGCCGTCACCACCGGAAGCCGTGCACGTCGCGGTGATGTCCACGCCCGGCAGGCCACTGCCGTCCGGACCGACTGCCTTCACGGTGATCGGCACATCTCGGCTGCCCGCGCAGTTGATCAGGACCGAATTCGGACTCGCCTGCAGCGCGGAAATCTGCACGATGAAATCGACCGGGTCGCTGGTCGCACCCGCGCCCGAGAACACGACCTGGCCGCTGTTGCCGCCGCCGGAGGTCACCGGCAGGCCGGAAGTCACCACGGTGCCGACCGTGCAGCCGTCGGTGCCCGTGAGGTCGTCCAGGAAACCGGCGCCGGTCGTGCCATCGATCGAACCCGTACCGGCAGGCAGCGTGAACTGGAAGCCGACCTGCACGCCGCGGAGCGGGATACCGAGGGCATCGGCGACGCAGACCGTCACGGACGTCGTGGTGTCGCCGAGCAGCGGGTTCGGGAACGCGACGATCGAGGCCGGCGCGACGCCCGGGTAGGCCATCGTGCCCGCATCGGTGACGCGACGCGGCGCGCCGGTGACGCGATCGACGCCGTCGCCCTGCGCCCACACCGCGACCGCATCGCCGACCGTGTTGACCGTGTAGTTCAGCGTCGCGTGGGCGACACCGATGTCATTGGTCGTCGCGCTGGCCGTGATGTTGCCGTGCAGGGCACGACCGAACAGGTACGGCAGTACCGGACCGGAATCGACGGTCGTTCCCGTGGTGTTGTTCTTGTTGAATACCGGCAGCACGGTTGCGCTGGTCGCGCTGTTGATGTGCTGCACCGTGACCGCGCTTTCGAGGTCCTCGTTGCCCTGCACCGCTTTGCCGAACACGATCAGCGCGTCACCCGGGCCCGCGCCACCACCCGCCGAGTTGAAATGGCCGGTCGGCGCGGTGAACGTGCCGCCGCCCTCCTGCGGGTTGCCGTCGAGGCCGGAAATGAGGAACTGGTTGTCGTTCGCCGTGCCCGGCTCGCCGACCGGCGAGTCGACCGCGCCGAAACGGATCGCGGTACCCGGGATGACCGGATTGCCCTGGCGATCGGTGCCGAGCGCCGACACGGTGAGGCTCAGGGTCGCGTCCGGATCCGCCGGAATCGAGCCGACGTCGGAGCTGACGTCGCCCGACACGGTGTTGATGACGATGCCCGGGAGGCTCGGCGCGAACAGCGGCGAGGTCAGCTCGATGCTGTACAGCTTGCCATCCGAGACGACGATCGATTTCGTGAACGTGACCGGGTCCTGGATGCCGTTGCTGACGTTGTTGTCGGCACGATCCGCGGTTGCCTTGATCTGCACGGGGCCCTGCGGCGTGCCGTCGTTGGCCTGGAACGCGATCGTCGCGACACCGTGCACGGTGTGCGTCGCGACCGACGTGCCCGAGACGGGCCCGGCCACGGAATTCGTGCTGAGGCGCGCATCACCGGCATCGCCGACGATCTCGACCTGCAGGTTGTCTACGCCGCTGTTGCCATTGGCCGGATCAGGGACCGCCTGGGCGCCGGCATCGAGCACCATCGCGTGGATCTGCGAGGTGTTGTTGCCGCCGGAGCTGGGCAGGTAGACGCCGGCGGGCGTCGCCTCGAGCGCGACGCTCGCCGGCAGCGTGCCGACACCGCTCGTGACCGTGATGGTGATCGAATTCGTCACGGTGCGGTTCGTGTTCGGATCGATGCCGGTCACGGTCAACGTGGCCGCGCCTGCGCGGCCGCTGGAGAACACCCAGCAGATCGCATGACCGGTATCCGAATGCACCTGGATGTTGGTCCAGTTGACCGCGGACTCGTCCGGCTGCGTGCTGGCGTCGTCAGGTATATGGATGCTGGCGACTTCGACCGGGCTGATGCTGCAGTTGATGTCATGGCCGGAGACCGGCGAACCGTCGGCGTTGCGCCAGGTGATGTCCACCTCGCTCGAGAACGGCGAGGACGGATACCAGGAAGTGTTGTTGGCGTTCAGCGGCAGCGTCGTCGTCGTCGCGTGCAGCGTGATGGTGCCACTCTGCGGCGGCGAGGTCGCGCCGCCATCGCCGCCACCGCCGCCGCAGCTGGCCAACGTGAGGCTGGCGAGCATCAGCCCCAGGGTCTTGCCGAAAAATTTCATGTCGTGTCTCCAGTCCTGCGAGTTCGATGGCACGGTGCAACGCGCGGAAAGCATCCGCGGGAATCGTTACACCCACTGCTTCATTTTAGATTGTCGCTGAGGATGCGCGGCGTGACGAAGATCAGGAGTTCCGCCTTGTCGTCCTTGCGCCCCTTGTTCTTGAACAGGTTGCCGAGCACCGGGATGTCGCCGAGCATCGGCACCTTGCGCAGCGTCTCCGACTTGCTGACCTCGTAGACACCGCCGAGCACGACCGTCTGTCCATTGTCGACCAGCACCTCGGTGCTGATCTCGCGCTTGTCGAGCGTCGGCACCTGGCCGCCGCCCGGGCTGTCGACGAAACCAGCGACGTTGTCCTTCTTCACGTTGAGGTTGAGCACGACGCGGTCGTCTGCCGTGATCGTGGGGGTAACCTTCAGTTCGAGCACGACTTCCTTGAAGGCGACCGTTGCGGTACCCGTACCGGCACCGCCGCCGCCGGAGTTCTGGAAGGTGACGTAGCCGACCTCCTGGCCCTGCTTGATGTCGGCTTCCTGCTGGTTGGCGGTGATCACGCGCGGGCTCGACACCACCTCGCTGCGGCCTTCCGTCTGCGCGGCCGACAGTTCGAGGTCGAGGAGGTAGTCGGCGCCGAGGATCGCGAGGCCGAAGCTGCCGGCGGGATTCGTCGCTGGCATGTTCACGTTGAGGCGGTTGTCGAGCGTGGGCACCGCGATGCCGCCGGGGATGGTGCCAGGCGCGACGTTCGGCAAGCCGCGATTCGGTCCGTTGAAGCGGTTGTTGAGCACGACGTTGGACATGCGGTCCGTCGCGATGGCGGTTCCGGAGGTGCTCACGACGTTGCCGTTGCTCGTCTCGTAGCCACCGCTGACGCCGAACTTGACGCCGAGTTCACGCGCGAAGCTGTCGGTCGCGATGACGATGCGCGATTCGATCAGCACCTGCTGCACCGGCCGATCGAGCACGGCGATGAGCTGGCGGACTTCCTGGATCTTCGACGGAATATCGCTGACGAGCAGGGTATTCGTGCGGTCGTCGAACGTGACGCTACCGCGCGCCGAGAGGAAACCGCGCTGCGCCGATGCGCCGGTCTGACCGCCGCCACTGGCCTGGTTCGTCTGCGTTTCCTTGGTCAGCAGCGCCGCGATGTCCTTGGCCTTGCCGTAGCTGACCGGAATGTAGTCCGTGATCAGCTGCTCCTTGTCTTCCATCTTCAGTCGCGCATCGGCGATCGCCTCTTCACGCTCGGCGATTTCCTTCTGCGGCGCGACCCAGATGACGTTGCCGCGACGGCGCTTGTCGAGCCCCTTTGCCTGCAGCACGATGTCGAGCGCCTGGTCCCACGGCACGTTGATCAGGCGCAGCGTGACATTTCCCTGCACGCTGTCGGAGACGACGATATTGAGATCGGAAACGTCGGCGATCAGCTGCAGCACCGAGCGCGTCGGAATGTCCTGGAAATTGAACGTGACGCGGCTGCCGTTGTACTCGGGCTCCGCATTCTTGCCCTTGAGCTTGGCGTCATCCTTCTTCGGTGCGACTTCGACGACGTATTCGTTGCCGCTCTGGTAGGCGAGCTGCTCGTACGGCTGCTTGGCGATGATTTCCATGCGCGCGCCGTTGCCCTTGGCTCGCGTGTCGATCGACTGCACCGGCGTCGCGAAATCGAGCACGTCCAGATGCTGCGCCTGACTCGGCGGCAGCTTGACGTTGAGCAGGTCGAGCACGATGTTGCCGCCTTCGCGACGCAGGTTGGCCGACGCGCCGGGGCCGCTGAAGGTGACGACCACGCGACCTTCCCCGTTCTTGCCGCGGCGGAAATCGATGTTGGAAACCTCCACGTCCGCGGCGGCGGCTACCGCCTTGGTCGGGTCGGATTTGGCCGCGGACGCCGCGATGCTCGAGGAGCCCATGACGCCGTTGTTGATCGACAGGACGACATTGTTGCCGTTCACCCGCGTGTCGTAGCCCGCCTTGCGGAACAGGTCGATCACGACGCGCGTGCGCCCCGCCGCTTCGATCGCCGAGACGGCCGAAGTAGCGCCGGCTCCGACCTCGAGCCGCCGTTTGCTGAAGGCATTGCGCGTGTCGGCGAAATCCAGGGCGATGCTCGGCGGATTCTCGGTGGAGAACACTTGCGGGGCCACGGCGGCACTCGCGAACTTCAGCGTGACCTCGACCTTGCCACCGGGCAGAGCCGTGTACGAGATGTCCTCGAGCACGCTCTCGGCATGCACGGCGGTGCCGAACACGAAGGCGAACAAGGCCATCATTCCGAGCAGGCGAGACCGCACCGTGCGGAAGGCGAACCTGCGCTCCGAGGTTGCAGCGAATGTCGTGGTCATGAGATTTGTCCCCAATGAATCGGTCATTGCTTTTTGGTGTCGCCCAGGGAAATCGTTGCCTGCCGCTCCATCCAGCCGCCGGCGCCGTTGGTCACGAGCTCGACGAGATCGATGCGGTCTTCGCTGATCGCGAGGACGCGCCCGTAGTTCTGGCCGAGGTAATTGCCGACGCGCACGCGATGGACCACGCCGTCCGGATCGCGCACGAGCCCTTCGATTGATTTTGCCGAACCCAGCGTGCCCGACATCTTGAGGCCGTCGAGCGGGAACGACTCCAGCGGTTCGCGCGGCCGGTTCTGATCCGGATGCGGCCCCGAGCTGTTCGCCTGTTCCTGCTCCTCCGCACTCAACCCGAACGGATCACGCAGGTCCTGGTCCTTGTAGAGGAAGACCTCGAACGTCTTGATGACGGGCAAGGGAGCGAGCGGCGCGCCCTTCTTCGCCTTCTCGCGCGCGACCCATTGCTGCGGGCTCTCGCTCGGCGTGCAGCCGGCCAACGCCGCCAACAGGAGGACGGCGCCGGCACGGAGGGGAACTGTGATGCGCATTTTCATCTCACTCCCCCCCCGCCTTCTTCTTCGGCGGCGGCGCGCCCGCAGCCGGCTTCGTCGGGTTCTTCGCCTTCGCCACGGCCGCCTGCTCGTCGTCGTCGAGGTATCGATACGTCTTGACGATGCCCTCGAGCAGCAACGTGCCACCTGGGCTCGCCTTCTGGTCGGCCGGCTTGAGCGACACGTCGTGCATCGTGAGGATCACCACGCGCGGCAACGACGCGACGTTGCTGATGAAGGTACCGAACTGATGGTAGGTCCCGAGCATCTTCAGCTGGATCGGCTTCTCCGCGTAGAAGTCCTTCATGACCTCCGAGCCCGGCTGGAACAGCTGCGTCTCGATGCCGGCGCTCAACGCCGCCTGCGTGATGTTGTTGAGCAGGTCGGGCATCTCGGTGCGGCTCGGCAGTTGCCGCAGCATCGTCTGCAGCATCTCCTCCATGTCGGCGAGCTGCTTGCGGTAGGCCTCGAGATTGACGACCTTGCCCTGCTTGTCGGAGAACTCCTTCTTCAGCGCGAGCTCCTTGTCCTGCGCCGTCTTGAGATCTTCCTGTTGCACGCTGATCTTGAAGTACCAGCCGAGGAACAGGATCAGCGCGACGATGATCGCGCAGAAGAAGAATTTGACCGACTTCGACCAGCCACCGATGTTGTTGCGGTCCAGATTTCGCAGATCGTCGAAGAAGCTCATTTCTTGCCCTCCGTGACCTGGGTCGGCGGGGTCGGCGGCGGCGCCTTGATGTCCGCCGGAGCGGCTGGCTGAGGCGCACCCTTGGTCGCCGCACCGCCGGAAGGCGTCGCGCCCTTTGCCGCTGCCGCGGAGCCGTCCTTGCCGGACTCTTCCTTGCCGTCATCCGGCTTGCGCAGCTTCACTTCCATCGAGAAAGCGTACGGCAGCTTCTTGTCGGCTTCCTTGGTGCCTGCCTTGTTTTCGATCTTGCGCAGGTCCGAGCGCCCCATCCACGGCGACACGTCGATGTTGCGCATGTAGGTCGCAACGCGCGAATTCGATTCCGCAGTGCCTTCGAGCGTGAGCAGGTCACCGACCTGCTTCATCGTGCCGAGGCGCGCACCATCCGGGATCGTCTTCACCATCTCGTCGAACAGATGGACCATCTGCGAACGGTTCGACTGCAGCTGCTCGATGATTTCCTTGCGCGTGAGGAGCTGCGAGCGGCGCTTGTCCAGCTCATGGATCTCCTCGATCTTCTTGTCGAGGCCCTTGATTTCCTGCTGCAGGTAGCTGTTGCGGGACTCCTGATCTTCGATCAGGACGCCCATCCAGGTCATCGCGGCGAGGAACGCGACGATCGCGCCCGCCGCCGCGGTGGCGAGCATCATGTAGAACTCGCGCTCGCGCTGCTTGCGCCGCTCGGCTCGCCAGGGCAGGAGGTTGATGTTGGCCATCAGTCGAAGCTCCTGAGCGCGAGCCCGCAGGCAATCATCAGCGCGGGAGCATCCTGGGCGAGGGTTTGCGCCTGGACGCGACCGGAGAGCGACATGTCGGCGAGCGGATTGGCGACGATGCACGGCACGCCGAGGTGTTCCTCGACCATGTCGGCGATTCCCGGAATCGAAGCACAGCCGCCGGCGAGCACGACCTGGTCGACGCGACTGTATTCGCTGCCGGCGAAGAAGAACTGCAGCAGACGGCTGATCTGCTGGACCATCGCTTCCTTGAACGGCTCGAGCACTTCGGACTCGTACGACTCCGGCAGGCCGCCCTGGCGCTTGGCGAGGCCGGCCTCCTCGTAGCTGAGGCCGTAGCGGCGCATGACTTCGTCGGTGAGCTGCTTGCCGCCGAAGACCTGTTCGCGCGAATAGATCGTGCGCTGGTTCTTCAGCACGATCAGCGTCGTCATCGTCGCGCCGACGTCGACGACCGCGACGACCGCGTCCTTCGGCACCGACAGCTGGTCGGCGATGAGCTTGAACGCGTTCTCCATCGCGAACGCTTCGACGTCCATGACCTTCGCGCCGAGGCCGCCGAGGTCGAGCGCGGCGACGCGCAGGTCGACGTTCTCGGTGCGCGAGGCCGCGAGGAGGACGTTGACCATGTCCGGGTTGTCCTTGATCGGACCGAGCACCTCGAAGTCGAGACTGACTTCCTCGATCGGATAAGGAATGTACTGGTTCGCCTCGACCTGGATCTGCGCTTCCATGTCTTCGTCGGAGAGGTCGCCCGGCATCGGGATCACCTTCGTGATCACCGCGGACCCGGCGACCGCCGCGGCCGCGAACTTGGTGCGCGCGCCCGAGCGGTTGAAGGCGCGGCGAATGGCTTCGCCCACAGCCTCGACCTCGACGATGTTCTTTTCGACGACCGCGTTCGGCGGCAACGGCTCGACCGCGTAGTGCTCCACGCGGTAACGGCCGCCCGACTGCCCCAGCTGAAGGAGCTTCACGGCGGTGGAGCTGATGTCTACGCCGATCAGTGGCGGCGCTTTGGGTGTGAACAGGCCCACACTTTTTCCCCTTCCCACGCGCTCTTACGAGCGAAAGATGCGCCGTTACATTAAATACGATGATTAACGGTTTTTCAACAGCTGTCCAGCCCTGTGGCAAACTTGAGGCGAGACAGTGGCTTATCCGAGATTTCCCCAGCTGTGCCGGTTCCGACGCCTGTCCGGCACTACAGCATACGCTCTATACTCTGACACTTACCGCACATACTTTGACTGGCATCACAAGTCCCGCCGCATGACGATCTTTCTCCGCCTGCTGCGCTATGCGCTGTATCTGGCGCTGGCCGGAGTCCTCCTCGGCGGACTCGCGCTCGGCACCGCCTACTGGCTCATCGCGCCACGCCTCCCCTCGGTCGACACGCTCAAGGACGTGCGCCTGCAGGTGCCGCTGCGCATCGACAGCGCCGACGGCAAGCTGATCGCGACGTTCGGCGAGACCAAGCGCACGCCGGTGCACATCGAAGACGTGCCGATGCGCCTCAAGCAGGCCTTCCTCGCCGCCGAGGACGCCGACTTCTACAGCCATCGCGGCATCGACCTCGGTGGCATCGCGCGCGCGGTCTGGCTCACGGTCACGACCGGCAGCAAGCACGTCGCCGGAGGCAGCACGATCACGCAGCAGGTCGCGCGCATGTTCTTCCTGAGCCCGGAAGTCAGCTACACGCGCAAGCTGTCGGAGATATTCCTCGCCTTCCGCATCGAGAATGCGCTGAGCAAGGACGAGATCCTCGAGCTCTACCTCAACAAGAGCTTCTTCGGTCACCGCTCCTACGGCATTGCCGCCGCAGCCGAGTTCTACTACGGCAAGACGCTCGACCAGCTCAGTCTCGCCGAGTGCGCGATGCTCGCCTCG
Source organism: Dokdonella fugitiva (assembly GCF_014138265.1). GTDB lineage: Bacteria > Pseudomonadota > Gammaproteobacteria > Xanthomonadales > Rhodanobacteraceae > Dokdonella_A > Dokdonella_A fugitiva_A. Next base: position 281,651 of record NZ_JACGXL010000007.1, on the reverse strand, counting down.
ATCCCGAAGTTCCCGTCGACCGGCAATCCGCTCAGCCGCCCGCAGCGCGCGCGCGAAAGGCGCGCGTACGTGCTCGGTCGCATGCTCGAGAACCGTTTCATCGACCAGGCCGCGTACGACGCGGCGATGAACGAGGCCGACACCGCGCAGCCGCACGAGGCGCCGGTGGAGGTCGACGCGCCCTACTTCGCCGAGCTCGTGCGCCTGGAAGCGATCGAGCGCCTCGGCAACAATGCGCTGACCGACGGCTATCGCGTCAGGACGACCCTGGACGCGACCGTGCAGGAAGGCGCCAACAGCGCGTTGCGCAACGGCCTGATGACCTACGACGAGCGCCATGGCTGGCGCGGCGCGGAAGGTCACAAGGATCTCGCCGCGGACGCCGGCAACGACGCGTGGAACGAAGCACTCGACGACTACCATTCGATCAGCGGCCTCACGCCGGCGCTCGTGACCGCGGTCGACCGCGAGTCCGCGACGCTCTACCTCGCCGACGGCCAGAGCATCGCGCTCGAGCTTCCCGCAGTCGCGTGGGCGCGCCCGCGCATCGACGAGGATCGCCGCGGCAATGCACCGAAGACTGTCGCCGACGTGCTCAAGCGCGGCGACATCGTGCGCGTGGCGCGCAATGCCGAGGGCGCGTGGCGCCTGTCGCAGTTGCCCGGCGCCGAGGCCGCGCTGGTCGCGCTCGACCCGCAGGACGGCGCCATCCGCAGCCTCGTCGGCGGCTTCAGCTTCCAGCGCAGCAAGTTCAACCGCGCGACGCAGAGCGCGCGCCAGCCCGGTTCCGGCTTCAAGCCGTTCCTCTACTCGGCCGCGTTCGAACACGGCTTCACGCCCGCGTCGGTGCTCAACGACGCGCCAGTGCAGTTCCCCGATCCGTCCAAGCCGGACGGCGTGTGGATGCCGAAGAACGACGACGACACCTTCCAGGGCCCGATCCGCCTGCGCGAGGCACTGGTCAAGTCGGTCAACCTCGTGTCGGTGCGCCTGCTCGACGCGATCGGCGTGCGCTACGCGCGCGAATACATCACGCGCTTCGGCCTCGCGCCGGAGCAGATCCCCGAGAACTTGTCGATGGCGCTCGGCACCGCCGCGGTCGCGCCGATCGCGATGGCGCGCGGCTATGCCGTGTTCGCGAACGGTGGTTACCTCGTCGATCCGTACTACATCAGCGAGATCGTCGATCGCGATGGCAAAGTCGTCTACCACGCCGACCCGGTCGTCGTGTGCACCACGTGCCCCGAGCACGCGCTCGCGAACACGCCGGCGAGGCCGGTCGCCGACGGCGCGGCGACGACGAGCGCACTGAACCCGCTCGGCGACGCGCACGCAGCCACGCCGCCGGCCGAAGGCGCCGCCGACGGCACGCACAGCGCGCCGCGCGCGATCGATGCGCGCAACGCCTACCTCGTGACCTCGATGATGCGCGACGTGATCCGGCGTGGCACCGGCTCGGCCGCGATGTCGCTCAAGCGCAACGATCTTGCCGGAAAGACCGGCACGACCAACGACCATCGCGACGCATGGTTCTCCGGCTTCAACGCCCGGCTCGTCGCGAGCTGCTGGGTCGGCTTCGACGATTTCGGTTCGCTCGGTCGCGGCGAGTTCGGCGCCAAGGCGGCGCTGCCGATCTGGATCGACTTCATGCGCGTCGCGCTCAAGGACATGCCCGAACAGCCGTTCGACATGCCGCCCGGCATCGCGCGCGTGCGCATCGACGCCGCGACCGGCCTGCTAGCCGCGGCGGGCGATCCCGGAGCGATCCTCGAGGTCATGAAGACCGAGGACGCGACGCGCCTGGCCTCGCAGCCGCCGCCGACCGACGAAACCAGCGAGCAGCACGAAGCCTACGACGTCTTCTGATGGCGGGCCGCGGCGCCATGCGCACGCAGGAAGCACGCCGGCGCATCGCGCTCGAGGCGGCGCGGCTGATCAGCGAGAACGGCTTGCGCGACTATCGCCAGGCCAAGGAAAAGGCCGCGGCGCGCCTCGGCATCTTCGACGAAACCTGCCTGCCGAAGAACGCCGAGATCGAGGACGCACTGCGCGAACACCAGCGCCTTTTCAGGGCGGAGGACCAGCCACGCACCTTGCGCGAGCGCCGCGAAACCGCGCGCGAGGCGATGCGCTTCTTCGCTCGCTTCGAGCCGCGGCTCGTCGGCGCCGTGCTCGACGGCACTGCCGACGAGCATTCGGCAGTCTGCCTGCACCTGTACACCGACCAGCCGAACGCGGTCATCGGCCTGCTGCAGGAACGGCACATCGCCTACGACGAGCAATCGCGGCGCGTGCGCCTCGATCGCGACACCGCGCGCGACTACCCGGTGCTGCGCTTCAATGCGGGCGAAGCACCGATCGACCTCACCGTGCTGCCGTACGACGTGCTGCGCCAGGCGCCACTCGATCGCGTCAGCGAGAAACCGATGCGGCGCGCGACGCTGGCGATGGTGGAGGCGTTGCTAGAGGAGCAGTAAGAGCGAGATCGCCCGCGATGCGGACTAAACCCGCGAGATCCACGCGGTAACGTGGCGAGGCGTTCGTCCGCTGCGCGGACGAACCTCGTTGAAACCCGGCCTGCTCGCGAGGGATCCGCAGGCGATCGCCCTCAGCGCTTCCCGATCGCGACGTAGTCGCGCTGCGCCGACCCCGTGTAGATCTGGCGCGGACGGCCGATCTTCGTCTCCGGGTCGTTGTGCTGCTCGAGCCAGTGCGCGACCCAGCCGGCGGTGCGCGCGATCGCGAACATCACCGTGAACATCTCGGTCGGGATCTTCAGCGCCTTGTAGATGATGCCCGAGTAGAAATCGACGTTCGGATACAGCTTGCGCTCGACGAAATAGGAATCCTTGAGCGCGGCCTGCTCGAGCTCCATCGCGACGTCGAGCAGCGGATCGCTGACGTTGAGGTCCTTGAGCACCTTGTGGCACATCTCGCGGATGATCGTCGCGCGCGGGTCGAAGTTCTTGTAGACGCGATGGCCGAAACCCATGAGGCGGAAGCCGGAATTCTTGTCCTTCGCCTTTTCGACCGCTTTGCCGACGTTCTTGGCGTCGCCGATCTCGGCGAGCATCTTCAGCACCGCCTCGTTCGCGCCACCGTGCGCGGGCCCCCACAACGCGGCGATGCCCGCGGCGACGCACGCGTACGGGTTCGCGCCGGTCGAGCCGACCAGGCGCACGGTCGACGTCGACGCGTTCTGCTCATGGTCGGCGTGCAGGATGAACAGCAGGTCGAGCGCCTTCGCAGCCACCGGATTGAGGTCGAGCGGCTCGCTCGGCACCTCGAACATCATGTGCAGGAAGCGCGTGACGTAGTCGAGGTTGTTGCGCGGATAGCGGATCGGCCAGCCGATCGAATAGCGGTATGCGGCCGCGGCGATCGTCGGCATCTTGGCGATCAGGCGGATCGCGGCGAGGCGGCGTTGCTCGGGATCGTTGAGGTCGAGGGTGTCGTGGTAGAACGCCGACAGCGACGCGATCGAGGCGCACAGCATCGCCATCGGATGCGCGTCGTAATGGAAACCGTGCAGGAAGTTCTTCAGCGCCTCGTGCATCATCGTGTGATGCGTGATCTCGTGCTCGAACGAGGCGAACTGCTTGCCGTCCGGCAGCTCGCCGTTGATCAGCAGGTAGGCGACTTCGAGAAAACTCGACTGCTTGGCGAGCTGGTCGATCGGATAGCCGCGGTAGAGCAGCACGCCGGCGTCGCCGTCGATGAAGGTGACCGCGCTGCGCGTCGCCGCGGTCGACATGAAACCGGGGTCGAAGGTGAAGTAGCCGGTTTCCTTGTTGAGCTTGCCGATGTCGAACGCGGGGTCGCCGATGGTGCCGGTCACGACCGGCAGGCTGGTGACCTTGTTCGTCGCGGGATCGGTGAGCTGGACGGTTTTGCTGTCTGACACGGGGAGCTCCTTCTGGCGCTGCCGGCGCGGCCGGCCGGATGCGGCGCCACGCCTTGCACGTTGGATGCGTTCGGCGATCACGATGATGGACCGCGATCAACGCATAATTATTGCATGGAGCACCGCCGAAGGCGCATCCGTGCGCTCCCGGCCGGCGTGGACGATGGTCGTGCCGCGGCGACGGACGAGGCGAAGGCGCACGAACGCGAACGCCGGCACGAGGCCGGCGTTCGGGAAGTCGCTGGGGACGGCGTGCCGGGTGTGCCGGCGGCCGCGTCGCGCGCGGTACTACTTGGCGTAGCGGCGACGGAACTTGTCGACGCGACCCGCGGTGTCGACGATCTTCTGCTTGCCCGTGAAGAACGGGTGCGAGTGGCTGGAGATTTCCACCTTGACCAGCGGATATTCCTGGCCGTCCTCCCACTTGATCGTTTCCTTGCTCGTCATCGTCGACTTCGTGAGGAACGAGAAATCGCTCGAGATGTCCTGGAACACGACCGGCTTGTAGTTCGGATGGATGTCGGCTTTCATGGGCTGGCTCCGCGGTTCGGCCGCGATAAAAGAGCGGTAGTTTAGCCGGTTCCCGGACACCGGCGCAAGCCGTCGCCTCAGCGGGCGGCCGGGATGCCGAGCGCGGCGGCGACCAGCGCCTCGAACCGCGCCTGGTCGACCCCGAGCACGATGTTCGCGTTGGCCCGGCCGCCGAGGCGGTCGTGCCAGTCGACCACGGTCGCGCCGCGGCTGAGGCCGGCGGCGAGTTCGATCGCGACGTGGTGGTGCTCCGCGCGCGTGACGATCGCCGGGTCGAGCGCGACCGCCATCGCGAGCGCGTCGGCCGCGATCATGCCGCGACCGCGCGACCGGTTGAACGCGCGCGCCTTGCGCGAGATCGCCGCGTAGAAACCCGCGCGCTCGTCGCCGGCCGCGAGCATGCGCTCGAAGGCCTCGAACGTCATCGCATGGCGCAGGCACGCTTCCCAGTCGACGAGATCGAACTGCGGCCACTCCGAGAACACGACGTGAGCCGCCTCGGGGTCGAAACCGATGTTGAATTCGACCGGTGCGAGATGGATGTTGCCGTGCCCGGTCACCGCGCCGCCCATGACGACGAGGCGCGCGAACCGCGACGGCAGGTCGGGATCGAGGCGCAGCGCGAGCGCGAGGTTGGTCAGCGGCGCGAGCGCGACGAGCGTGAGTTCGCCCGGCCGTTCGCGCGCGAGCCGCACGATCGCCGCGGCCGCGTGCTCGCCGTTCGCGCGACGCGCGGCCGGCAGGTAGGCGGTATCGCCGAAGCCGTCCTCGCCGTGCACGAAGCCTGCGCCGGGTGCGGGCAGGACGAGCGGCGTCGGGCAGCCGGCGAACACCGGCGTATCCACGTCGATCGTCTCGACCAGCTTGAGCGCATTGCCGACCGTGTGCGCGAGGCCGACGTTGCCCGCGGCGATGCACAGCCCGACGACGCGCGCGTGCGCGTGCGCCATGAGGATCGCCAGTGCGTCGTCGACGCCCGGGTCGGTATCGATCAGCAGTGTCGTCACCGCTGCATTATCCGTGCGCATGCGACGCGCGCGCTAGGCCCCTGCATAGCGCGCGGCGCTGCCGATCCAGCGCGCGAGCAGACGCTCGGCCGCCTCCGCGTGGTCGCGCAGCATCACCTCGCCGACATGCTGCACGGCCGGCAGCAGGTGCGCATCGCGCGCGAGGTCGGCGACGCGGAACATGAGCTGGCCGGTCTGGCGCGTGCCGAGCAGTTCGCCGGGGCCGCGCAGTTCGAGGTCCTTCTCGGCGATGCGGAAACCGTCGGCGGTCTCGCGCATGACTTCCAGGCGCGCGCGCGCATTCGACGACAGCGGCGTCTGGTACAGCAGCACGCAGCTCGACGCCGTGCTGCCACGGCCGACGCGGCCGCGCAGCTGGTGCAGCTGGGCGAGGCCGAGGCGCTCGGCGTTCTCGATCACCATGAGGCTCGCATTCGGCACGTCGACGCCGACCTCGATCACCGTCGTCGCGACGAGCAGGCGCGTATCGCCGCGCTTGAACGCGTCCATCGTCGCCTGCTTCTCCTTCGCCTTGAGGCGCCCATGCACGAGGCCGATGCGCAGGCCGGGCAAGGCCGCGGTGAGCTCGGCGAACGCCACCTCGGCCGCCTGCGCCTCGAGTTGCTCGGACTCCTCGATCAGCGTGCAGACCCAGTAGGCCTGGCGCCCTTCCGCGCAGGCGGCGCGGATCCGCTCGATCACTTCGCCGCGGCGCGACGACGACAGCGCGACCGTCTGCACCGGCGTGCGTCCCGGCGGCAATTCGTCGATGACCGACACGTCGAGGTCCGCGTACGCGGTCATCGCGAGCGTACGCGGGATCGGCGTCGCGGTTAGCACGAGCTGGTGCGGCACGCGATCGCCGTCGCGCCCCTTGTCGCGCAGCGCGAGGCGCTGGTGCACGCCGAAGCGGTGCTGCTCGTCGATGATCGCGAGCCCGAGGTTGCGGAACGCGACGCCTTCCTGCAGCAGCGCGTGCGTGCCCACCACCAGCGGCGCGCCGTCCGCGACCGCGGCGAGCGCAGCGCTCCGCGCGCGACCGAGCACCTTGCCGGCGAGCCAGACCGGTTCGATGCCGAGCGGCTGCAGCCACGCGCGGAACGTGTTGCAGTGCTGCTCGGCGAGCAGTTCGGTCGGCGCGACGAGCGCGGCCTGCGCGCCCGCTTCGGCGGCCGCGAGCGCGGCGAGCGCGGCGACCACGGTCTTGCCCGAGCCGACGTCGCCCTGCACGAGGCGCAGCATCGGCGTCGCGCGCGCGAGGTCGCGCTCGATCTCCGCACCGACGCGCTGCTGCGCGCGCGTGAGCGCGTACGGCAGGTTCGCGCGCAGCGCGCCGCGCAGGCGGCCGTCACCGGCGAGCGGCGGCGCACCGTGCCTGCGTACTTGCGCGCGCAGGCGCTTGAGGCCGAGGTGGTGGCTGAGCAGTTCCTCGAATGCGAGGCGTTGCTGTGCCGGATGCCGGCCCGCGAGCAACGCGGCGATGTCGGCGTCTGGCGGCGGCCGATGCAGCAGCAGCAGCGAGTCGCGCAGCGAGGCGAGGCCGAGGCGCTCGCGCAACGCGGCGGGAATCAGTTCGAGCACGTCGTCGCCGGGCAGGCGTTCGAGCGCGCGCGCGACGACGCCGGCGAGGCGCTTCTGGCCGAGGCCCTCCGTGCTCGGATAGACCGGCGTCAGTGCCTGCTCCGCGACGGCGGTCGCGTCGGCAGTGAGGCGCCGGTATTCCGGATGGACGATCTCCGGCCCGTGCGCGCCGTGGCGCACCTCGCCGTAGCAGAGGATGCGCGCGCCGGGCGCGAACTGCTCGGCCTGCGCGCGATTGAAATGGAAGAAACGCAAGGTGAGCGTCGCCTGCGAAGCGTCGACGAGCGCGACGCGCAGCTGCGGGCGGTAGCGGAAGCCGCGTTCGACCGCGTCGACGACGCCCTCGACCTGCGCGCTCTCGCCGATGCGCAGCTCGCGGATCGGCGTGATGCGCGTGCGGTCCTCGTAGCGCAGCGGCAGGTGGAACCAGAGGTCCTGCACGCGCGCGAGGCCGAGCCGGCCGAGCGCCTCGGCGAGCGCCGGGCCGACGCCGGACAACGTCGTCAGCGGCGCTAGGCCGCTGTCGGCGAGGGCGACGGTGGAACGGGCGACGCGCGACGGCATGCGCCTAGGTTAGCAAGGCACGTCCCGCGAGCGAGCGGGCGCATGTAGGATCGGCGCGCTTCCCTGCGGTGGAGATCCGGGTGAACGAGTTCGAATACATCTCGGTGCTGCTGTCGATCCTGATCGGCCTTGGCGTGACGCAACTGCTGTCGGGCATCGCGCGGCTGATCCGCGACGGCCGCGCGCTCGCGCCGGCGTGGTGGATCTTCGTGATCACGGCGACCCTGCTGCTCGGCAACTTCCAGGTCTGGTGGATCGCGTTCGCCTGGCGCGGCGTGGAGGAATGGACGTTCTTCTCCTACGTGACCTTCATGGTGCAGCCGGTGCTGCTGTATCTGCTCGCTTACCTGGTCCTGCCGGCCGACCTGCACCTCGACGGCGACGCGCTCGCGCGTTCGTTCATCGCCAAGCGCAAGCCGTTCTACGTGATCGTCGCGCTGGTGCCACCGGCGACGTTCCTGCAGCAATGGATGCTCGCGCACGCGGCGCCGCAGCCCGACCTCGACACCGGCCTGCGCCTGGCCTGGTTCGCGCTCGCGCTGCCTGGCTATCTGTCGTCGCGCACGAGCGTGCAAGCCGCGGTCGCGACCGGTTCGTTCGTGCTGCTGCTCGCGTACATCAGCCTGCTGTTCCTGCGCATCCACTGATGCGCACGTCGACGACTAGCCGGCGAGCACCATGATCGCGTCGACCTCGACGTGCGCGCCGCGCGGCAGCGCAGACACCTGGATGGTCGAACGCGCCGGATACGGCTGCTGGCAGTACTCGGCCATGACCGAATTGACCGCGGCGAAATCGCCGAGGTCGGTGAGGTAGATGCCGACGCGCACGACGTCGGCGAGCGAGCCGCCGGCCGCCGCGCACACCGCGGAGAGGTTCTCGAACACGCGCCGCGCCTGCCGGCTGATGTCGCCGCCGACGAGTTCGCCCGTGGCCGGATCGAGCGGGATCTGCCCGGACAGGTAGACGGTGTTGCCGGCGCGCACGGCCTGCGAGTACGGGCCGATCGCCTTCGGCGCCTGGTCGGTGTGGATGATGCTGCGCGACATGGGGACTCCGGCTGCGACAAACCGGAAAAGCTTGCGCGACTGCCGCGCGTTGCGCAAGGGCGCGCGCGACACGCGCGCGCTCAGACCGGGTGGCGCTTCACCGCGGTCACGACCTGCAGGCGGCGCACGCGGCGCATGACGTCGGCGAGGTGCTTGCGGTTCTTCACCTCGATCGTGAACAGCATCGTCGCGGTGGTGAGGTCGCGTTCCTTGTACTCGACGTTCTCGATGTTCGAACCCGCCTCGGCGATCGCCGCCGCGACCTGGGCGAGCACGCCGGGCCGGTTGGCGACCTCGATGCGCAGCTCGACCTTGTAGTCGCCCTGCACCGCGACGTCCCAAGCGATCTCGATGCAGCGCTCGGGCGACTTGCGCAGCTCGGGCACGTTCGGGCACTCGAGCCGGTGCACGACGATGCCCTTGCCCGCCGAGAGGTAACCCATGATCTCGTCGCCCGGCAGCGGATGGCAGCAGTTGCCGAAGCTCAGCACGCCGCGCTCGCTGCCGTTGATGAGGATCTTCTCGCTGCTGCCGCTGCGCGCGACGTGCGGGTGTTCGCCTTGCGCGGCGAGCAGCGCCTGCGCGATCGGCTCGGCGGCACGATTGCCGAGCGCGATGTCGGCGAGCAGTTCCTCGAGCCGCTTGTACTTCTGTTCGCCGAGGTAGCGTTCGAGCGCCGCGTGCGGGATCGCCTCGAGCGAGGCGTCGAGCGCGCTGAACGCGCGGTCGAGCATGCGATGGCCGAACTCGACCGCGTCCTCGTGCTGCAGGCGCTTGAGGTGGTGACGGATCGCCGTGCGCGCGCGCCCGGACACGACCCATTCGAGCCACTGCGGGCTCGGCGTCGCCGACGGTGCGGTCACGATCTCGACGGTCTGGCCGCTCGCGAGCGGCGTGCGCAGCGGCACGAGGCGCTTGTCGACGCGCGCGGCGACCGCGTGGTCGCCGACGTCGGTGTGCACGAAGTAGGCGAAGTCGAGCGCGGTCGCGTTGCGCGGCAGGGCGAGGATCTGCCCCTTCGGCGTGAACAGGTAGACCTCGTCCGGGAACAGGTCGACCTTCACGTTCTCGATGAACTCGAGCGGCGACGGCATCTCGGTCTGGCGGTCGACGAGGTTGGACAGCCATTCGCGCGCGCGCGACTGCGCGCTGTTCGCGGGCGTCGCTTCGGTCTTGTAGGCCCAGTGCGCGGCGACCCCGCGCTCGGCGACCGCGTCCATTTCCTCGGTGCGGATCTGCACTTCGATCGGCGCGCCGAACGGCCCGAACAGCACCGTGTGCAGCGACTGGTAGCCGTTCGCCTTCGGGATCGCGATGAAGTCGCGGAAGCGGCCGTCGAGCGGTTTGTACAGCGCGTGCACGGCGCCGAGCGCCTGGTAGCTGTGCGCGACGCTGTCGACGACGACGCGGAAGCCGTACACGTCCATCACCTGGGTGAACGACTTGTGTTCCGCGCGCATCTTCGAATAGATGCTGTAGGGGGACTTGATCCGGCTCACCACGCGGTGCGCGATCTGCTCGGCGCCGAGGCGCGTGTGCACCGCTTCCTCGATGCGCGCCATCGCCTCGCGCCGGTTGCCGAGCACGGCGCGGATGCGCTCGGCGATGACGCGATGGCGATCCGGGTAGAGCATGCGGAAGCCGAGGTCCTGCAGCTCGGACTTGAAGCGGTTCATGCCGAGGCGCTGGGCGATCGGCGCGTAGATCTCCAGCGTCTCGCGCGCGATGCGCCGGCGCGACTCGGGCTCCATCGCGCCGAGCGTGCGCATGTTGTGCAGGCGGTCGGCGAGCTTGATCAGGATCACGCGCAGGTCGCGCGCCATCGCCAGCAGCATCTTGCGGAAGCTTTCCGCGGCGGCTTCCTGGCGGCTGCGGAAGCGCACCTTGTCGAGCTTGGTGACGCCGTCGACGAGCGCCATCACGGGTTGGCCGAACTCGGCGGTGATCTGTTCCGAGGTGAGCGAAGTGTCTTCGAGCGTGTCGTGCAGGATCGCCGCGACGATCGTTTCCGCATCCATGCCGAGCTCGGCGAGGATGCCGGCGACCGCGACCGGATGCGTGATGTACGGCTCGCCGCTGCGGCGCGTCTGGCCCGCGTGCGCGAGCGCGCCGATCTCGTAGGCGCGGCGCACGCGCTCGACCTGCTCGGGCGGCAGGTACGCGGCGAGTTGCTGTTCGAGCGCCCGCATGTCGGCCGGAGGACGATTCGCCTCCAGCGCCTTCGCGCGCATGGACGTGGTCGTGACCATGGCGCCGGCGCAGCCCGTCAGGCTGCCCCGTGGGATCGGCTGCTTCGGCGGGCAGGATCCATCAGAGGTCGTCGCCGCCCTTGCTGAGGTCGTCGTCGACTTCGGCCGCGGCCCACTCGAGCGCCTCGCGCTCCTTGCGCTCGCGTTCCTGCTTGTCGATCTCGTCGATCATGCTGTGGTCGACCTTGCGGTCGGCGATCTCGCGCAACGCGAGCACGGTCGGCTTGTCGTTGTGGCCGTCGACGGCCGCCGTCGCGCCCTTCGCGAGCTGGCGCGCGCGCCGCGTCGCCATCAGAACCAGCTCGAAGCGGTTGTCGACCACCTCGAGGCAATCTTCCACGGTGATCCGTGCCATTCTTGCTCTCCGCTGAAATTTGAAGCCAATTCATGGCTTTACGATCGGTCATTCTAGCGCCACGAATTGCTGCGGTGCAATCTCCCGCTGAACGGGGTAAAAACCGCGGCGCCGGGGCATGGGTGCATGCCCGCATCGAATTCGCGTAGCCTTGCAACGTGGAAAGGAATACCCACGTGCTGCGGAGCCCTGCGTCCGCGCCCAAGAGACCCGTGATGTCCCCGACTCCGACCGCTGCCCACCTGCGTGCGGGCCTGATGGCCTTGTGCGTCGCTCTCCTCGCCGGCTGCACGGTCGCCAAGCCGCGCACCGACGATCCGCTCGAGGGCTTCAACCGCAAGATGTACGCGTTCAACGACGCCGCGGACAAGGCGGTCATCCGTCCGACCGCGATGGCGTACCGCAAGGTCACGAGCGCGAACATGCGGCGCGTGATCGCGAACTTCTTCGCGAACATCCGCATGCCGATCACGATCGTCAACGACCTGCTGCAGGTCGAACCGAAGGCCGCGCTGCGCAACACCGGCCGCTTCGCGATCAACACGACGCTAGGCTTCGTCGGCCTGTTCGACCCGGCCAGCGAGATGCAGCTGCCGCCGCAGGAAACCGACTTCGGCGTGACGCTCGCCAAGTGGGGCCTGCCCGAGGGACCGTACCTCGTGCTGCCGCTGATCGGCTCGACCTCGGCGCGCGACGTCTGGCGCCTGCCCGCCGACCACTACCTCGACCCGCTCGGCTGGTACGCCGACCACCGCGACCTCAAGTTCCACGCCGAGCAGTTCCCGAGCCTGATGTACCTCGTCACGCTGCGCGCGCGCGGCATCGAAGCCGAGGGCCTGCTCGAAGGCGTGTACGACCCGTACGTGTTCTACCGCGACGCGTACCGCCAGCGCCGCCTGTACGACATCTACGACGGCCAGCCGCCGGCCGAGGTGATCGAGCAGATGCAAGGCACCGGCGACGTCGACGTCGACCAGTTGCTCGAAGAGCAGCAGCAGTACGAGAAGAAGAACGGCGGCGGCAACTCGCCGTGAGGCGACGCGCGTTCGCGTCATCGTAGGCCGGACGCGCGAAGCGCGGCCGGCGTCGTACGCACTGGCGCGCCGAAGAGCATCGCGGCCTTCCGCCGCTCCCGCAATCGCAAGGCCCGCGCCGAGGCGCGGGCTACAGGCCGAGCAGGGCTTCGGTATCGCTGAGGTGCGCGAGCGCGACGAGCCCGGCCGGCGCGCCGGTCAGGCGCAGGCGCGCACCGACGCGACGCAGCTGCGCGGCCCAGTCGAGCAGGACCGCGAGCGTCGCGCTGTCGACCTGCTGCAGGCCGGCGATGTCGAGTTCGACGTCGCTGCCGCCGGCGGCGAACTCGCGCCAGCGCCCCGCCGCGCCGGCGGCCTCGTGGAAGCCTAGCCGCCCGGCCAGCCGCGCGCGGCTCGCGTCGATGCGCTCGATGCGCGGTTCGCCCGTGCCCATCAGCCGCCCTTCTGGTCCTTTTCCATCGATTCGAGCACCTTGTCGCCCTGCGTCTCGAGGCGCGCGATCAACGCGTCGAGGCTCGACTTCTGGATCTCGGCGCCGACCTGGTTGCGGTAGTTGGTAATGTAGGAAATGCCTTCGATGATGACGTCGTAGGCCTTCCAGTCGCCTTCCTTGGTCTTGCGGAACGCGTAGTCGACCGCGAGCGTCTTGCCGTCGTCGAGCACGACTTCGGTGCGCACGATCGAGCGCTTCTCGCTGAGCTCCCCCTTGCTCGGCAGCACGCGCACCCGGCCACGCGTGTAGTTGAGCAGGCCTTCCGCGTAGCGGTGCGCGATCGAGTTGTAGAACGCCTTGGCGAAGCGCGTGCGCTGCTCCGGCGTCGACGTGCGCGCGTACTGGCCGAGCACGAGGATCGACGCGTAGTCGATGTCGAAGCGCGGCAGCAGGATGCCGTCGATGACCTTGATCAGCTTCTCGTGGTCGTTCTTGAGTTCGGCCTGGTGGCCCTCGATCGCCTTGCCGAGGTCGTCGGCGATGCCCTGCACGACCGCGTCCGGCGTCGGCGCGTCGGCGCGAGCAGGAACGGTGGTGGCGACACCGAGCAGGCAGGCGAAGGCGAGGCCGAACATGCGTAGCAACATGGGTATCACTCCTGAGGGCTTGGGCGGGGCGGATCGGTCGCGCGGATCACGGCTTGGGTGGTTCGGTCGTAGCCGGCTTCGACGCGTCGTTCGCCGGCTTCTGCGGCGAACCGTTGACGAGGAACTTGCCGATCAGGTCTTCCAGCTGCATCGACGACTGGGTCAGCACGAACTCGCCGCCGTCCTTCATCATGTCGGGCGAGCCGCCCGGCTGGATGCCAACGTACTGGTCGCCCAATAAACCGCTGGTGAATATCGCGGCCGCGGAATCGTCGGGGATCTCGCCGTAGCGCTTGTCGATCGAGATGCGCACGATCGCGTCGAGCTTGGCCGGATCGAGCGTGATCGATTCGACCGAACCGATGCGCACGCCGGCGAGCTTCACCGGCGCGCGTAGCTTGAGCTGACCGATGTTGGTGAAGCGTGCCTTCAGCGCGTAGCTGTCGCCCTGGCTGAAGTTCGCGACCGACGTCGTCTGCGTCGCGAGGTAGGCGAGCGCGGCGAAGCCGAGCAGGATGAACAGGCCGGTGCCGATCTGGTACGAACGTCGTTGCTGGGTCATGGTTGCTGTCCGGAACTCGAGCAAAAAGCCTTCGACACGAAGAACGCGTAGAGCACGAAGGAAGCGATCCTTCCGATCCCGCATTCGGCCGACCGATTCGACCGCACGTCGCCGAACGACGAACCGGGCCAATCGACCATGTGTTCCTACTTCGTGTCCTTCGTGTCCTTCGTGTTTCAATCTTTACGCTTCACATCCGCGATCACATCAGGAACGCGGTCATCACGAAATCGAGCGCGAGCACGACGATCGAGGAGAACACGACCGTGCGCGTCGTCGCGTAGGCGACGCCTTCGCTGGTCGGCGGCGTCGTGTAGCCCTGGAACACCGCAATCAGCGACACCACCGCGCCGAACGCGACGCTCTTCCAGACGCCGTTGACGACGTCCTTCCAGACGTCGACGCTGGAGGTCATGTTCGACCAGAACGTGCCGTTGTCGAGGCCGAGCCAGCTCACGCCGACGAGGTGCGCGCCGAAGATGCCGAGTGCGTTGAACACGCACGCGAGCAGCGGCATCGCGACGATGCCGGCGATGAAGCGCGGCGCGGCGACGTAGGCGAGCGGGTCGACCGCCATCATCTCCATCGCGGCGAGCTGGTCGGTCGCGCGCATGAGGCCGATCTCGGCGGTGATCGAGGTGCCGGCGCGGCCGGCGAACAGCAGCGCGGTGACGACTGGGCCGAGTTCACGGTAGAGCGACAGCGACACGACCGTGCCGAGAGCGGCGGTGCCGCCGAAGATCGACAGCACGTAGTAGAGCTGCAGTCCGAGCACCATGCCGACGAACAGGCCGCAGGTCATGATGATGACCAGGCTCATCGCGCCGACGAACCAGACCTGGCGCACCGTCTCGCGGAAGTGGCGCAGGCTCTTGGGCACCGCCGCGAGCACCTGCAGCAGGAACAGCCCGCACGCGCCGACCTGCGCGAGCGCGTCGCCGAGCATCGACGGCCGGCGCTCGGCGCTCATGCGGCACCGCCTGCGGTGGCGGGAAAGCCGAGGTCGAGCGCGTAGTCGCGCGCGGGGTACTGGAACGGCACCGGGCCGTCCGCCTCGCCCCCGAAGAACTGCCGCGTCCACGGCGAATCGGCGCGCGTGAGCTCGTCCGGCGTGCCTCGCGCGACGACCTTGCCGCCGGCGATGAGGTAGACGAGGTCGGCCGCGCGCGCGACCGCGGCGAATTCGTGCGCGACGAGGATGCTGGTGATGCCGAGCGTGTCGTTGAGCGTGCGGATGAGCTTGAGCACCTGGTTCAGCGCGATCGGATCGAGGCCGACGAACGGCTCGTCGTAGAGGATCAGCATCGGATCGCGCACGATCGCCCGCGCGAGGGCGACGCGGCGCGCCATGCCGCCCGAGAGTTCGCTCGGCATGAGGCCGGCCGCACCGCGCAGGCCGACCGCCTGCAGCTTGGTCAGCACGATGTTGCGCACGAGTTCCTCCGGCAGCCGCAGGTGCTGGCGCAGTGGGAACGCGACGTTCTCGAACACGCTGAAATCGGTCAGCAAGGCCGAGTTCTGGAACAGGAAGCCGATCTTCTCGCGCAGGTCGAACAGTTCCGAGCGCGTCAGCCGCGGCACGTCGCGACCGTCGACGCGGATCGTGCCCGCGTCGGGCGCGAGCTGGCCGGTGACGTGGCGCAGCAGGGTCGTCTTGCCGGTACCACTCGGGCCCATGATCGCGGTGATCTTGCCGCGCGGAATGTCGAGCTCGAGGTCGTCGAAGATCGTCTTGCCGTTCAGCACGGTGCGCAGGCCGCGCACCTCGACGAGGGCGGCACCGGCGGCGCTGGCGGGAGGGGTGTTCACGTGGGGCGGGCCCGTGGTCGGCGGAAACGCGGCAGAGCCGCGCGGCGCGCTACCTTAGCCGAAGCCGTGGCCGCGCAGCCAGCGGCGCTGCGCGACGTTCAATCGGCCTTCAGCAGGTCGGCGATCAGCGCCGCGTGGCGCACGGCCTGCGCTTCACGGCGCAGGCGCTGGCACGAGACGATCGCGCGCAGGTCGGCGAGCGCGTCGGCGAACTGGTCGTTGACCACGAGGTAATCGAAATCGCCGGCGTGGGCGACCTCCTCGCGCGACTCCGCCAGCCGGCGGGCGATCGTCGGCGCGTCGTCCGACGCGCGGTTGCGCAGGCGCCGTTCGAGTTCCGCGCGCGACGGCGGCAGGATGAACACGCTGACGCACCCCGGCATCGCCGCGCGCACCTGGCGCGCGCCCTGCCAGTCGATCTCGAGCAGCACGTCGCGGCCCTGCGCCAGCAGCGGCTCGACCGCGGCGCGCGCGGTGCCGTACAGGTTGCCGAACACTTCGGCGTGCTCGAGGAACAGGCCATCGGCGATCATCCGCTCGAACACGCCGCGGTTGACGAAGTGGTAGTGCTCGCCGTCGTGATCGTTCGGCCGCGGCGGCCGCGTCGTGTGGGAGATCGACAGCGCGATGCCGGGCTCGCGCTCGAGCAGCGCATTGACGAGGCTCGACTTCCCCGCACCCGACGGCGCCGCGACGATGTAGAGGCTGCCGCTCATTCGAGGTTCTGCACCTGCTCGCGCATCTGCTCGATCAGCACCTTGAGCTCGACCGCGGCGTTGGTCGTGCGCGGATCGGCGGCCTTCGAACCGAGCGTGTTCGCTTCGCGGTTGAATTCCTGCATGAGGAAGTCGAGCCGGCGCCCGACCGCTTCCTTGAGGCCGAACACGCGGCGCGCCTCGGCGACGTGCGCGGTGAGGCGATCGAGTTCCTCGTCGACGTCGATGCGCTGCACCTGCAGCACGACTTCCTGTTCGATGCGACCGGGCTCGAGCGGGGTCTTGAGTTCGGCCAGGCGCGTGTCGAAGCGCGCGCGCAACGCGCTGCGCACGTCGGGCATGTGCGCGCGCACGTCGGCGACGATGCGCTCGATCGCGTCGAGGCGCTCGCGCAGGAAGCCGCCGAGCCGCTCGCCTTCGCGCGCGCGCGCGGCGACCATCTCGTCCAGCGCGCCGTCGAGCAGGCGCAACGCGGCCTGGCGCAGCGATTCCTGGTCGGCGCCCTGGTCGAGCAGCACGCCGGGCCAGCCGAGCAGCGAGGCGAAATCGACGTGCAGCTGCGGGAACTTCGCCGCGAGCATCTGCGCGGTGTCGGCGAGCCGCGCGACGAGCGCCTCGTCGACCGCGATCTCCGACGCGCTCGCCGCAGCCGGCTTCCAGCGCAGGCCGAGGTCGACCTTGCCGCGCGCGAGCTTCGCCGCGACGCGCTCGCGCACGGCCGGCTCGAGCGTGCGCAGCTCTTCCGGCAGGCGCAGGCCGAGTTCGAGATAGCGGTGGTTGACCGAGCGCAGCTCGATCGCCAGCGAACCGTGGCCGGTGTCGGCTTCGGCGCTGGCAAAGGCGGTCATGCTACGCAGCATCGGCGGGATCCGCAGGGTACGAAAGGGGCGCAATGGTAAACTCCACGGCCCAATTGCCAAAGCGCCCCCGCATGACGGCTTCCGCCCCGAGTTCCACGCGCCCGTCCGGCCGCGCCCCCGACCAGCTGCGCCCGGTCGTCATCGAGCGGCACTACACGCGCCATGCCGAAGGCTCGGTCCTGGTCGCTTTCGGCGATACGCGCGTGCTGTGCACGGCGAGCATCGAGGACAAGGCGCCACCGTTCCTGCGCGGCAAGGGCGAGGGCTGGGTCACCGCGGAATACGGCATGCTGCCGCGCGCGACCGGCCAGCGCACCCAGCGCGAGGCGGCGCGAGGCGGCCAGGGCGGGCGCACCATGGAGATCCAGCGCCTGATCGGCCGCAGCCTGCGCGCCTGCATCGACCGCCAGGCACTCGGCGAGCGCACGATCACGCTCGACTGCGACGTGCTGCAGGCCGACGGCGGCACGCGTACCGCGGCGATCACCGGCGCCTACGTCGCGCTCGTCGACGCGATCGGCTGGCTCAAGGCGCGCCACCTGCTCAAGCGCGACCCGCTGTTCGGCGCGGTCGCCGCGGTCTCGGTCGGCATCGTCGACGGCACGCCCGTGCTCGATCTCGACTACGCCGAGGACTCGGCCTGCGACACCGACATGAACGTCGTCATGAACGACGGCGGCGGCTTCATCGAGCTGCAGGGCACCGCGGAAGGCCACGCGTTCCGCCGCGAGGAACTCGACGCGCTGCTCGCGCTCGCGTCCAAGGGCGTCGCGGAACTGTGCGCGCTGCAGCGCGAAGCGTTGGCGCGCGGCGCATGAACCGGGCCGTCGCGCAGGTCGCGCTGCTCGTGCGCGACTACGACGAGGCGATCGCGTGGTACGCCGACGCGCTCGGCTTCGTCCTGCTCGAGGACAGCGACCTCGGCGGCGGCAAGCGCTGGGTGCGCATCGCGCCGGCGGCCGATGCCGCATTCGCGCTGCTGCTCGCGAAAGCGGCGAACGAACGCCAGCTCGGCGCGGTCGGCGACCAGCACGGCGGCCGCGTCGGCTGGTTCCTGCACACCGACGACTTCGCGCGCGACCATGCGCGCCTCGCCGCCGCCGGCGCGCGCTTCGACGGCGCTCCGCGCCACGAGGCGTACGGCACGGTCGTCGTGTTCACCGACCTCTACGGCAATCGTTGGGACCTGATCGGGCCACGCGCGTGAACGCATCCTCCCGCCTCGTGCTCGCCAGCGGCAACCGCGGCAAGCTGGTCGAGATGCGCGAGATCCTCGCCGGCCTCGACCTCGAGCTCGTCGCGCAGTCCGAACTCGGCATCGCCGACGCCGACGAGATCGCGACGACGTTCGTCGAGAATGCGCTGCTGAAGGCGCGCCAGGCCGCCCGCGCGTCCGGCCTGCCCGCGCTCGGCGACGATTCGGGCCTGTGCGTCGACGCGCTCGGCGGCGCGCCCGGCCTCTATTCGGCGCGTTACGCGGGCGCGCACGGCGACGCCACGACGAACATCGCCAAATTGCTCGACGCGCTGCGCGACGTGCCGGATGACGAGCGCACGGCGCATTTCCACTGCACGATCGTGCTGCTGCGCTCCGCCGACGACCCCGCGCCGCTGGTCGCCGAAGGCCGCTGGCACGGCCGCATCCTGCACGCACCGCGCGGCAGCGGCGGCTTCGGCTACGATCCCGTGTTCCTCGACCCGGCGCTCGGCGCCGGCGCCGCCGAGATCGATCCGGCGACGAAGAACCGCGTCAGCCATCGCGGCCTCGCACTCGCTCGCCTGCGCGAGCTGCTGGCCCGCTGACGAAGCCACCGAGGCCTACAATGCAGGCATGCCGCTGATCGCGCCGCCGCTGTCGCTGTACGTGCACATCCCGTGGTGCGTGCGCAAATGCCCGTATTGCGACTTCAATTCGCACGCGCAGGCCGGCGCGCTGCCGGTCGACGAGTACGTGCGCGCGCTGCTCGCCGACCTCGACCGCGACCTCGCCCACTTCGGCGCCACGCTTGCGCACCGGCCGCTGCACAGCGTGTTCTTCGGCGGCGGCACGCCGAGCCTGTTCTCGCCCGAGGCGATCGCGCGCGTGCTCGACGGCGTCGCCGCACGCCTCGAGTTGCCGCGCGACGCCGAAGTCACGCTGGAGACCAATCCCGGCACGGTCGAGCACGGCCGTTTCGACGGCTATCTCGCCGCCGGTGTCAACCGCCTCAGCCTCGGCGTGCAGAGCTTCGACGACGACAAGCTGCGCCGCCTCGGCCGCATCCACTCGGCCGGCGATGCCGAGCGCGCGGTCAAGCAGGCGCAGGACGCCGGCTACGCGAACATCAACCTGGACCTCATGTACGCGTTGCCCGAGCAGACGCTCGGCGGTGCGCTCGACGACGTCGAGCGCGCGCTCGCGCTGCAGCCGACGCACGTCTCGCATTACCAGCTCACGCTCGAACCGAACACGCTGTTCGCGGCGAAGCCGCCGCCGCTGCCGGACGAGGACGGCGCGTGGGACATGCAGGAGGCGTGTCAGGTCGAGCTCGCCGACGCGGGCTACGCGCAATACGAAGTCTCCGCCTACGCGCTCGCGGGACGGCGCGCGGCTCACAACCTCAACTATTGGCGCTTCGGCGACTACCTCGGCATCGGCGCCGGCGCGCACGGCAAGCTCAGCGACGCCGCGCACGCACGCATCGTGCGCACGGCCAAGGTGAAGCTGCCGCGCAGCTACCTCGATCGCGCCGCACGGCGCGAAGCGTTCGGCACGCAGGCCGACGTCGCTGCGATCGACCTGCCGTTCGAGTTCATGATGAACGCGCTGCGCCTCGAGGAGGGCGTCGACGCGGCGCTGTTCGGCGAACGCACGGGGCTCGCGCCCGCCGCGATCGCGACGCAGCTCGCGCAGGCGCGCCAGCGCGGCTGGATGGTCGAGGACCCCACGCGCCTCGCCGCGACCGCGCTCGGTCGCCGCTACCTCAACGACGTGATCGGCGCGTTCCTGCCCGAACCGACGGCGTAGGGCGGCACGCGCGGCGTGCCGACACGCCGCGATGCACGATCGACCACCGACACCGGGAATCCGCCATGCTCGAAACCATCGTCATCCACTGCCCCTACTGCGGCGAAGCATTCGAGACGCAGGCCGACACCTCGGCCGGCGCGCAGCGCTACGTCGAGGACTGCGCGGTCTGCTGCCGGCCGATCGAGGTCGCGATCGAGGTCGGCGACGACGGCGAACTGCTCCACGTCGGCGCCGCGACCGACCGCGATTGAACCCGCCCCGACGCACGACTACACTGCGCGCCGCCTCAGGTGCCCTGCCCGCTACGCGCGCAGGGTGAAACGGGAAGCCGGTGGAATGCCGGCGCTGCCCCCGCAACGGTAAGCGAGTCACGCCCGATCTCATGCCACTGTCGCGTCGCGACGGGAAGGCGATCGGGCCGATGCACCGGGAATTCCCGGCGCGTCACCCGCGAGCCCGGAGACCGGCCAGGGGTTCGCGCCTCCGCGTGGAGCGGAGGCGCATGGCTCCAGCGTTGCGGCGGGCAACGGACGGGCATGGACGTCTGGACGTCCGTGCGTCCTCCTCTCGCAGCCCTGGTCACGCGGGTGTGCGAAGGAGATTGACCATGTTGCGTGTTTCCGTTCTTTCGATCGCGGTGTCAGCCGCGCTGTGCGCGAGCGCGCATGCCGACGATGCCGGCGAGTTGCAGCCGACCGTGCAGGTGACCGCGTCGCGCGTCGCCGAGACCGTCGACCAGACCCTCGCCGACGTCAGCGTCGTCACCCGCCAGGACATCGACGCGAGCGTCGCGCGCGACGTCTACGACCTGCTGCGCCTCGAGGCCGGCGTCGACCTGTACCGCACCGGTGGCTCGGGCCAGCAGACCTCGCTGTTCCTGCGCGGCACGAATTCGAACCAGGTGCTCGTGCTGATCGACGGCGTGCGCGCCGCCGCGGCGACGACCGGCGCGTTCGCGTTCGAACAACTGCCGCTCGACGCGATCGAACGCATCGAGATCGTGCGCGGCCCGCGCGCGAGCTACTGGGGTTCGGACGCGCTCGGCGGCGTCATCCAGATCTTCACGCGCAAGCTCGAAGGCCCGCGCGTCGCGCTGTCGTACGGCAGCTACAGCGACGCCGACGGCAGCGCCGGCATCGGTCATTGGGACGGCGCGAACGGCTACAGCATCCAGGTCGGCGCGCGCCACGTCGGCGGTTTCTCGGCGACCAACCCGGGCATCTGCAACGGCCCGGACGACCCGTACTGCAGCTACGACCCCGACGACGACGCCTACCGCAACGCCAACCTCGTCCTGCGCGGTGCGCACGAGTTCGGTGGCCAGCTGCTGTCGGCGTCGCTGTACCGCAGCCAGGGCCAGTCGCAGTTCGACCAGGGCTACACGGACATCATCGAACAGACCGAAGGCGTGAACCTCGCCGGCGAACTCGCGCCGGGTTGGAACCACACCCTCGCGCTCGGCCACGCGCGCGAGGACCTCGACACGCCCGCCTACGGCACGCTGTACCGCACGCGCCGCACGAGTCTGCTGTGGCAGAACGAGTTCCGCCTCGACGAAGCGCAGCGCCTCGTCGCGGGCGTCGACTTCGCGCACGACGAAGGCGAGACGCGCGACACCTTCGCCGGCACCGCGCGCTACGACGAGAGCCGCAACAACAGCGCGCTGTTCGGCGGCTGGCGCGGTGCGTTCGGCGCGTTCGACGCGGAGCTCTCGGCGCGCCACGACCACAACAGCGATTTCGGCGGCTCGACGACCGGCTCGCTCGCGTTCGGCTGGCGCGCGAGCGACGCGCTGCGCGCGTACGCGAGCTTCGGCCAGGGCTTCCGCAGCCCGACCATGAACGAGCTGTACGACCCCGGCTACGGCGGCTATTACGCGGGCAACCCCGAGCTCGACCCCGAGCGCTCGCGCAGCAGCGAACTCGGCATCGAGTTCACGCCCGCGACGAACCAGCGCCTTAAGGCGAACCTGTATTCGAGCCGCGTCAACGACCTCATCAGCTTCACCGGCTTCCAGAACCAGGCGATCAACATCGCGCACGCGAAGATCGACGGCGCCGAACTCGGCTGGGACGCGACCTTCGGCGCGTGGTCCGCGCGCGCGACGTACACCTGGGAAGACGCGCGCAACGGCGACACCGGGGCGCGCCTGCTGCGCCGCGCGCGCAACAAGGCGTCGGCGATCGTCGAGCGTGCGTTCGGCGCGCGCTTCAGCGCGGGAGCCGAGGTGCAGTACGCGAGCCGCCGCGAGGACATCGGCAGCGTCCAGCTGCCCGCCTACGCGCTGCTCAACCTGCGCGCGCGCTACGCGCTCGACGACGCCTGGACCCTGAGCGCGCGCGCCGAGAACGTGACCGACCGCGACTACGAGCTCGTGCACGGCTACAACACGGCCGGCCGTTCCGGCTGGCTCGAAGTGACCTGGCAGCCGCGCACCCGCTGAACGAACGCCCCTGTTCGCCCGCACGCGCGGCGTGCAAGAATGCCCGCGACGCCGGCGCAGCAGCGCTGGCGATGGGGGAGCCGGTGCTCGGCGCCGGCTCGACCGCGCGCAGGCGCGGCGCAGGCGAATGGGGACGTTCGGCGGATGACGAGCGGCGGGCGAACGCCAGGCGGCAACGGCAGCGGCACACAGGGGCGGCTGCCCGTCCTCGGCCGTCGTTCCGACCTGCCGCCGCGCGTGCGCAACCTGCTCGAAGGCCTGCAGCAGCATGCCGCCGGCTGGTTCCAGCCCGCGCTCGCGCGCGCGCTGACCGAGATCGACGGCAGCCTGTTCCGCATGGCGGAGCGCTCCGGCAACAGCGCCGAACAGCAGCGCCGCTTCGAGGCGATGCGTGCGTTCAAGCAGGCCGGCGCGAGCGTGCAGCAGCGCTTCCAGGATCACCTCGAAGCCGATCTCGCGCGGGTGCGCGACGTCGGCCCGGCCGCGCACGAGCCCGCGTCCGACGCGGCCGGCTCGCTCGAACTCGTCGACTCGGCGGTCCTCGAGGAGGATCTCGGCCTGCAGGAAATCGCCGGCAAGGCGGACATCCGCAACAGCCAGGCCTTGCACGCCTACACGCATCGCTTCGCGGTCGTCGCCGGCAGCGCAGTGCCCGCGACCGAGGCCGTGCCGCTCGGCCCGACGCGCGTCGCCGAAGCGTTCCGCTACGCGCTGCGCGACGTCGAACTCGACCTCGAGCATCGCCTGTTCGCGTTCCGCCAGTTCGACCGTGCGGTGATGGCGACGCTCGCGCCGTTCTACGACCGCGTGAACACCTGGCTCGGCGGCCAGCGCGTGCTGCCGAACCTGCAGCATCCGTCGTTCCGCCGGCCCGATATCGCGCACGCGTCGGACGAGCCGCCGCAGGCGGCGGAGCCCGCCGATGCGCCGGCGGGCGAACCCGCGGCCGCCGCGGCCGCCACGCAGGAGCCGCCCGACGGCGAGCTGTTCGGCACGCTGCGCGACCTGCTCGGCGCCAAGCGGCGCGCGGAGGGCACCGCCGGCCCCGGTTCCGCCTCGTACGCCCCGGCCAGCCGCGACGACCTGCAGAGCGTGCTCGGTGCCCTGCAGCGCGCGCCGACGAGCGCCGCGCAGCAGGCGCGCTACGACAGCGAGCACTTCAAGAACACGCTGCTGGTGAAGCTGCGCCGCGCGAGCCCTGAAGGACGTCCGCTCGGCCTCGGCGACGAGGACCTCGACACGGTCGACCTCATCGGCATGCTGTTCGACTACGTCGTGCGCAACGTGCGCGAAGGCAGCGGCGCGCGCTCGCTGCTGACCCGCCTGCACGTGCCGGTGCTGCGCGTCGCGCTGGGTGACAAGAGTTTCTTCACGCGGCGCGACCATCCCGCGCGCGAACTGCTCAACACGATCGCCGAAACCGGCGCGCACTGGTTCGACGATTCCGACGCCGACCCCGACCTCGCGCGCAAGATGCAGATGGTCGTCGACCACGTCAGCGCGAACTTCGACGGCGACGTCGGCGTGTTCGACCACCTGCTGAGCGACCTCAGCAAGCACATGCAGCTGCTCGCGCGGCGTGCCGAAGTGGTCGAACGGCGCAACATCGACGCGGCGCGCGGGCGCGACCGCCTCGAGGTCGCGCGCGAAGCCGCGCGCGCCGCGGTGATCCGCATCCTGCAGGCGACGATTCCCGCGCCGCGCGTGCGCTCGCTGCTGGAACGCGCGTGGACCGATGCGCTCGCGCTCAGCGCGCTGCGCGACGGGCCGGAAGGCAGCGAGTTCAAGCGCCGCGTCGAAGTCGCCGAGAACATCGCGCGGCGCGGTCTCGAGCCGCTCGCCGATACGCCCGACGACGAGGCGGTGCGCCAGGACCTCGAAGGCGGCCTGCACCAGGTCGGACTGCACGGCGACGACGTGCGCGGCCTCGTCGACAACCTGTTCACGCGCGCACCCACGCCCGAGGCGACGGTGCAGCTGCAGCGCATCGACGATGCGCTCAAGGACAAGCCGCGCCTCGGCGGCGAATCGACGCCGGCCGCGCCGACGCGCGCGCCGCCGCCGCCGCTGTCGTCCGCCGAAGCCGAGATGCTGCAGCAACTCAAGCGCACGCCGTTCGGCACATGGTTCGAGTTCGTGCGCAACCAGCAGGGCGACACGGTGCGACGCAAGCTCGCCTGGTTCTCGCCGGTGACGGGTCGCTGCCTGTTCGTCAACCAGCGCGGCGCGCGCATCGACGACCACACGCTCGAGCAGGTCGCGCGCGACATGGCGCGGGGG
The DNA here is from genome assembly GCF_014138265.1 of Dokdonella fugitiva. Taxonomy (GTDB): domain Bacteria; phylum Pseudomonadota; class Gammaproteobacteria; order Xanthomonadales; family Rhodanobacteraceae; genus Dokdonella_A; species Dokdonella_A fugitiva_A. The sequence goes on along the minus strand of NZ_JACGXL010000007.1, from coordinate 256,617 downwards.
CAGATCCGACCGGTCGCGTCCGAACACGGCTCGCTGATCGACCGCGCGTGGAAGGCGATCGTCGGCCTGCTGCGCACGCCCGGCGAACCGGCGCATGCGACCGCGGGAGCAGGCCGATGAACGAGAAGCGCAGGCTGCCGCGCAAGCGACCCGACGTCGCCCTGCACGTGACCGACGCGATGACCGGCGAGGTGGTCGGCCACCTCGGGAACCTGTCGCTGGAAGGCATGCTGCTGCTGGCGCAGCGGCCGATCGCCGACGACGCGCTCTACCAGTTCTCGTTCCACCTGCCCGATTCGCACGGGCGGCTGCACCCGATCGAAGTGGGCGTGCACGAACAGTGGAGCGCGCCGGGTACGATGCGCGGCCAGAACTGGGTCGGCTTCCGCTTCATCGATGTCGCGCCCGACGACGCCAGCGTGCTGCGCGACTGGCTCATGCACGCACAGGACTTCGTCGACTGACGCATGAGTGCCCCGCACGCGGCACGCGCGGGACTCAGAGTGCGACGAGGCGATCCGGATTGACGGCGTAGGCGCGCAGGAAGAATTCGACCGTCGCGCGGATGTGCGTCTCGATGTCCTGCTCGGTGAACGGGCCCGAGCAACCGCACATCAGGCGCGCGTGCAGTTCGCCCTTGAGCAATGCGAAGAACTGCGACGATGCCCGCGGGATGTCGCCGATCACCAGCTGGCCCGCCTCCACCTCGTGGCGCAGGAACTGCTGGAAACCCGATTGCACGCGCTGCGGGCCTGCTTCCCAGAACATCTGCACGAGCTTTTCCGACATACCCGTGCCCGAGTTGAGCAGGCGATGCAGCGAGATCGATTCCGGTGCGGTGACGAGCGCGAAGAACGCGCGCGCGATCGCCTCGAGCTGGCGGCGCACCGGCCCGTCGACGTCGATCTCGAACAGCGTCGCCGGCATCTGCTCCTCGCACCGCGCACGGATCGCGGCGAAGAACAGTGTCTCCTTGTCGGTGAAGTGGCTGTAGACGGTGAGCTTGGACACGCCGGCCTCGGCCGCGATCGCGTCCATGCTCGTGCCTTCGAAGCCGGTCAGCGGAAACAGCCGCTTGGCGGCGTCGAGGATGGCGGCACGCTTTTCGAGGTCTTTGGGTCGGCCCGGGCCGCACGTCTTGGCGATGGCTGCGTTCATGTCGACGAATACTAGCTGGACTACCGAGTACAGATTCCGATACTATACCCGTAAGTTTATGAATGGTGGCGATCGCGTGCGGTTTCCATGCTGGAACCCGCACGGCGTCGCCGCTCCGCCCCCGTCGGATTATGCCGCCTGACGCCTGTCAGGCGTAGGCCATGACGGGTCGGACCTGATTGTTTTCGTTCGTTTTGACAGTCTCTCGCCGCACCGTCCGGGACTCTCTCCCTCCCCCGCGACCGGACGGTGCGGTCGGGAGCTCTTGTGGCCGGGCGGTTCGCCCACATGACGGGGCGGGGCCGTCTTCTGCAAACGATCCATGGCACACGTCTTGCTGAGGTGCGACGCCATGCAACCTTTTCCTTCGTCAGTGCATCAGATGGCCGCGACGAGCCGTGGCCGAGCGATCGGAGTACAGCGATGAACTCTGCGGGATCGATGGCCGTCGGCGCGTCCGTTGCGGCAGATGACACCAGCCTCGCCTTGCGCATCGCCCAGCGTGCGTTCGCGCCGCTGCTCGAGCGCGACGTGCGGCACACGACGTTCCGTTTCGCCCAGCTGCGCAGCGGTGCGCGGCGCGTGCTGTCCGCGCTGTCCGCGGACGACCGCGTCCGCCTCACGCGCTGGCTCGCGCTGCTGTGCACGGCCGCCGCGATGGACGCACGCGAGGTCGCGGACCTGCGGCTCGCGCGCATCGATGCGGCGCTCGCGGCGGGCGTCGCGGCGGCGCAGGGGGCGCTCGGCGAGCTGGTGATCGCGACACCCGCGGGGGCTGTCGCCGCCTGACGCGCCGCGGTGCCGGTGACTTCCGGCACTTCGGGCCCCGGCGGGCGATCGCCAACGATGGATTTGCCGCGGCAGCGGCGAGTGCCTATGCTCTTGACCCTTTTTCGTTGCGACGGCAGGAAGCGATGTTGACCACCACAGAGCAGGCCCGGCAGAACATGGTCGAGAACCAGGTGCGAACCTGGGACGTGCTCGACGCGCGCGTCCTCGACGTGCTGCGCGACGTGCGTCGCGAAGACTTCGTGCCGGCGCGCCACCGCAACCTCGCCTTCGCCGACCTCGCGCTGCCGCTCGGCCACGACGAAGTCATGCTCAAGCCCGTGGTCGAAGGCCGCTTGCTGCAGGCGCTCGCGCTGCAGCCGGGCGACAAGGTGCTCGAGATCGGCACCGGCACGGGTTTTCTCACCGCCTGCATCGCGCGCCTCGCCGGCAGCGTGACCAGCGTCGAGCTGCACGCGGACTTCGCCGAAGGCGCGCGCGCTAAGCTCGCGGCGGCGCAGGTGCGCAACGCCAAGATCGAGACCGCCGACGCACTGCGCGATTTCGACAGCCATGAACAATTCGACGCCGTCGTCGTCGGCGGCGCGGTCTGGTCGCTGCCCGAGCGCGTGCGCGGCTGGGTCAAGCCCGGCGGCCGCCTGCTCGCGATCGTCGGCGAATCGCCGGCGCAGCAGGTGACCCTGTACACGCGCGCGGCCGATTCGCGCTGGAGCAGCGAGAGCCTGTTCGAGACCGACGTGCCGTACCTGCGCAACGCCGAACCGCCGCGACGCTTCACGCTGTGATCGGCCCGGAAGAACAACACTCCCCGAGGATGAACCGATGATCCGCTTTCGTTCCCTGCCGCTGGCCCTGGCGCTGAGTTTCGCCGCGGGCGCCGCGCACGCCGACGACCTGCTGCAGGTCTACCAGGAAGCCCGCGCGTCCGACCCGACGCTCGCCGGTGCCGAGGCGACCAAGCTCGCGACCGACGAGAACGTCGACCAGGCGCGCTCGCAGCTGCTGCCGCAGATCGGCGTGAACCTCGACTTCACGCGCTCGCGCGCAGGCGAGAACGGCATCACGCAGGTGCCCAACCCGGCCAACCCGAACGATCCGAACGATCTCGTCGAGGTCAACGGTTTCAGCAAGACGAGCTACACGCGCTCGACCACCGCGACGCTGACGCAGAGCATCCTCGACATCAGCAAGTGGACCGCGCTGAAGGCGAGCCACTTCACCGCCGACGCGGGCGCCGCGACCTACGACGCCGCGCAGCAGCAACTGCTCATCAACGTCGCGCGCGCGTACTTCGACGTGCTCAGCGCGATCGACACGCTGAAGTTCTCCGACGCCAACGAGAAGGCGCTCGCGCGCCAGCTCGAGCAGGCGCAGCAGCGCTTCGAGGTCGGCCTCGCCGCGATCACCGACGTCAACGACGCCAAGGCGCAGCACGACCAGGCGGTCGCGAGCGTGATCAGCAACCAGAACGCGGTCGACACCGCGCGCGAAGCCGTGCGCCAGCTCACCAACAAGGAGCCGGGCGACTTCAAGCGCCTGCGCGAAGCGCTGCCGCTCGACCATCCCACGCCGGACGACCCGGCCGCATGGGTCGACGTCGCGCTGAAGAACAATCCGTCGCTGAAGTCGTCGGCGCTCCAGGTCGACGCCGCGGATGCGAACATCAACACCGCGCGCGCCGGCCACCTGCCGACGATCACCGGCAGCCTCAGCTACGGGCGTTCGCCGAGTTGGTCGGATTCGCACTACGGCGGCCTCGGCAATGCGCACGACTTCTCCGGCGACCCGCGCTGGGGCAACACGGTGCAGCTGCAGCTCAACGTGCCGATCTTCAGCGGCGGCCTGACCCAGTCGCGCGTGCGCCAGGCGATCTACAACCGCGACTTCGCGCAGGACCAGTACGAGTTCAACCGTCGCCAGGTCGAAGCCGCGACGCGCAACGACTACCGTTCGGTCATCGCCGGCGCGAGCGAAGTCGAGGCGACCAAGGCCGCCGTCGTGTCCGCGCAGAGCTCGGTCGAGGCGACCCAGGCCGGCTACGAAGTCGGCACGCGCACGATCGTCGACGTGCTGATCAGCCAGCAGACGCTGCTGCAGGCACAGAGTGCGTATTCGACCGCGCGCCACAACTTCGTGATCAACGGACTGCTGCTCAAGCAGGCCGCCGGCGTCATCGAAGTGAAGGACCTCGAGGCAATCAACGCGCTGCTCGAGTAAGCCGGGCGACACACGTACCCGTCGAACGCCGCGCCGGCCCACGCCGCGCGGCGTTCGCGTTTCCGGGCGGCGGAACGTCTCCTCCCACGCGCGCTCGCGGCGACGCGCCGCCGCTGGCTAGCGCTGCTGCCCGCGCCCGCGCGCGGCCTTCGCGAACATGTCCTCGACGATCGCCATCGTGCGGTCGACCGCACCGCGCTCGCGCTCCATCACCGCGTGCGCGGCCTCGCCCATGCTGCGCCGCTCGACGTCGCGTGCGAGCAGGCGCACGACCGCGGGACCGAGTTCCTCGCCGTCGGCGATGCGGCGCACCGCGCCGGCCGCGATCAGGTCCTCGGTGACTTCGGCGAAGTTGAACGTCTGCGGGCCGACCACGACCGGCCGCGCGAGCGCGGCGGGCTCGAGCAGGTTGTGGCCGCCGACCGGCACGAGGCTGCCGCCGACGAACGCGACGTCGGCCGCCGCGTAGAACTCGATCAGTTCGCCCATCGAATCGACGACGAAGCACTGGCAGGCCGGATCGGCGCCGCCGTCCTCGCTGCGCGTCGCGGTGCGGAAGCCGAACGCGCGGCACGCGGTCGCGACGGGCTTGAAGCGTTCCGGGTGGCGCGGCGCGAGCAGCAGCAGCGCGTCCGGAAACCGGCGCAGCACGTCCGCGTGCGCCTTCAGCACGATCATCTCCTCGCCTTCGTGCGTGCTCGCCGCGATCCACACCGGCCGGGCGCCGCCCGCGGCGACGCGGAACGCCGCGCCGCGTTCGCGCACGCCGGTCGGCACCGCGAGGTCGAACTTGAGGTTGCCGACGATCGCGAGGCGCGACGCGTCCGCGCCGAGCCGGCTCAGGCGCTCGTAGTCGGACGCCGACTGCGCCGCGACGAAGCTCGCGCAGCGGATCGCGCGCCGCGCGAGCGGCTGGATCGGCCAGTAGCCGCGCAGCGACTTCTCCGACAGGCGCGCGTTCGCGATCACGATCGAGATGCCGCGCTCGGCGCAGGTCATGAAGAGGTTCGGCCAGATCTCGGTCTCCATGATCACGGCGAGGCGCGGCCGCACGCGATCGAGGAAGCGCTTGACCGCGGTGGTGAGGTCGTACGGCAGGTAGACGTGGAACACGCGGTCGCCAAACAGGCGCAGCACGCGGTCCGAACCGGTCGGCGTCACCGTCGTGATGACGAACTGCGAATCGCTGTAGCGGCGCATGAGCGCCTCGATCAGCGGGATCGCCGCGTTGACCTCGCCGAGCGAGACCGCGTGGATCCAGATGCTGTCGCGCACGCCGGGATCGGCGAAGAAGCCGAAGCGTTCACGCCAGCGCGCGAAGTAGCCGTGATACTTGATGCCGCGCGCCGCCAGCCGGTACACGACGAACGGCGTCAGCAGGTACAGCGTGAGTGTGTAGATGAAGCGTTGGAACACGGGCGCACGGCGAAGGAGGGTGCGGCAGTATAGCCGCGCGCCCGTCGGCCGCCGCGCGCAGGCGGTCGCGGCCGCCGCGCTGACGGCATAATCCGCGCATGCCGCAAGCCGCCCCGCCGTTCCGCACCGCCCTGCTCGCCCCGCACCATTGGCCCGCCTGGATCGGCCTCGGCCTGATCCGCCTCGTCGCGCTGCTGCCGCACGGCCTGCTGCTGCGCATCGGCCGTGTCCTCGGCGCGATCACCGCGCGCGTGTTCGGCGAGCGCCGGCGCATCGCCGCGCGCAACATCGAGCTGTGCTTCCCCGCGCTCGCGCCGGACGAGCGCGCGCGCCTGCTGCACGAGAACCTGCGCGACTCGGGCACGCTGCTGGTCGAGTTCGCGCTCGCCTGGATGGGCGCGCGCCGCGCGATCGAGCGCATCCCGGTCGTGTTCGAGGGCCTGCACCACCTCGAGCGCGCACGCGCGGACGGCCACGGCGTGCTGCTCGTCGGCGCGCACTTCTCGCACCTGGAATTGTGCGCGCGCCTCGTCTCGCAGCGCATCGCGATCGCCGGCATGTACCGCGAACACGCCGATGCCGCGTTCGAATGGGCGATCAAGCGCGCGCGCCTGCGCTACGCCGACGCGATGTTCGAGAAGAACGAACTGCGCCAGACCGTGCGCTACCTCAGAGGCGGCGGCACGGTCTGGTACGCCCCCGACCAGGACATGCGCGGCAAGGATGCCGTGTTCGCGCCGTTCTTCGGCGTGCAGGCCGCGACGATCACCGCGACGCACCACCTCGCGCGCCTGTCCGGCGCGAAGGTGATGCCGTTCTTCCACCGGCGCACGCCCGACGGCGGCTACGCGATCCGCCTCGAGGCGCCGCTCGACGCCTTCCCGGGCGACGACGTCGTCGCCGACACCGCGCGCGTCAACGCCTGCATCGAACGCATGGTGCGCGAGGCGCCGGAGCAGTATCTGTGGCTGCACAAGCGCTTCAAGACGCGGCCGCCGGGCGAGCCGGCCCTGTACGACCCCTAGCCGCCGCGTCCGCGCGCGACCCGTTGCGCAGCGCACCGCGGCGGCGGACCGCTTTCATGCCAACATGCGCACGCGCGCGGTCCGTCACGCGCGGAATGGGATGACGCGGATCGGCGTCGCATCGGCCTGACTGGGGAGGAAGGCATGGGTTTCCTGATCGTCGTGGCCGCCTGCATCGCCGGCCTGTTCGTCGGCGGCACCTTCGGCGGCAACATCGGTTTCGGCTTCTTCGGCGGACTCGCGATCGGCATCGCGTTCGCGCAGCTGCGCTCCCTGTCGGCGCGCGTCGATGCGCTCGGCAAGCAGCTCGACGCGCTGCAACGCGCGCAGGCCGCGCGCGCGGAGACGCCGCCGCGCGGCGCGGACACCGCTGCCGCTGCCGCCCGAGCGACCGCGGCCGCGGCGCAGCCGCCCGCAGCGACCGCGAGCACGGAAGCCGCGACGCCGACGACACCCGCACCCGCGCTCGTCGATCCGACGCCGGCCCCGCCGCCCCTCGTGGCGACGCCGGCCGCCACGAACACGCCGGCAACGGCACCGCCTCCGCCCCGCATCACGATACCCCCGCCGCGCAATACGCAACCCGATCCGCTGCAGCGCTTCGCCGCCTGGCTCAAGCGCTGGTTCAGCGAGGGCAACGTGCCGGTCAAGGTCGGCATGCTCGTGCTGTTCGCGGGCGTCGCCGCGTTGCTCAAGTACGCGTCCGACGAAGGCTGGCTGCGCCTGCCGATCGAGCTGCGCCTCGCCGGCGTCGCGCTCGCCGCGATCGCCGCGCTCGCGTTCGGCTGGCGCGAGCGCGAGCGCCGCAGCGGTTTCGCGCGCGCCTTGCAGGGCGGCGCGATCGGCGTGCTGCTGCTGACCGTGTTCGCCGCGTTCCGCCTGTACCACCTGCTCCCCGCCGGCGCCGCGTTCGCGCTCATGCTCGTGCTCGTCGCCGGCGCCGGTGTGCTCGCCGTGCTGCAGGACGCACTCGCACTCGCCGTACTCGGCATCCTCGCCGGCTTCGCCGCGCCGATCCTCATCTCGACCGGCAGTGGCGACCACGTCGTGCTGTTCTCGTACTACGCGCTGCTCAACCTCGCGATCTTCGCGATCGCGTGGATGCGCGCGTGGCGCGTGCTGAACCTGCTCGGCTTCTTCTTCACGTACGCGATCGGCACCGCGTGGGGCGTGCTGCGTTACGACCACGTGCTGTTCGCCAGCACCGAACCGTTCCTGCTCACCTACTTCGCGATCTACCTCGCGATCCCGATCCTCAATGCGCTGCGGCAGGCGCCGGCGCGGCGCGACGTCGTCGACGGCACGCTCGTGTTCGGCAACCCGCTCGTCGCGTTCGCGCTGCAGGCGGCGCTGCTCGACGGCGAGCGCATGCCGCTCGCCTGGTCGGCACTGGCGCTCGCACTCGTCTACGTCGTGCTCGCCGCCGCGCTGATCCAGCGCCGGCGCGTGCTCGGCGAATCGTTCGCGGTGCTCGCGGTCGGCTTCGCGACGCTCGCGGTGCCGCTCGCGCTGAGCGCACGCAGCACCGCCTGCACGTTCGCGCTCGAAGGCGCCGCGCTGGTCTGGCTCGGCCTGCGCGAGCAACGTCGCCTGCCGCGCATCGCCGGCCTCGCGCTGCAGGCGCTCGCCGCGCTCGCGTTCGCGTGGGCGCTCTCCGATGGCGCAGCGACGAACGAGACGGTCGCGATCGCCAACGGCAGCTGCATCGGCGCGTTGCTGATCGCGCTCGCCGCGTTCGCAAGCGCCTGGCTCTACCACCGCCGCGACGACGCGCGCAGCGAGCTCCGCGTGCTGCTCTACCTCTGGGGCCTCGCCTGGTGGCTCGGTGCCGGCGTGCGCGAGATCGATCGCTTCGTCGCGGCACCGCAGCGCCCGGCGGCACTGCTCGCGCTGGTGGCGCTCACCGCCGCGCCGGCCGCGTTCGCCGCGCGTCGCACGCGTGCGTTCGCCACCGCGCTCACCGCCGCGCTCGCGCTCGCCGCCGGCGTCGTGATCGCACTCGCCTTCGACGATGCCGACCTGCGCCCGTTCGCCGATTGGGGCCTCGCCGCATTCGCCGCGTACGCGCTCGCCGGCGTGTTCGCGCTGACGCAATTGCGCGAGCGCAACGACTTCACCCCGGCGCTGGCGCAGATCGGCTGGCTGTGGACCTGGACCTGCGCGGCCACCGTCGCGCTGAGCCAGTTCGCGAACGACCTGCAACTCGGCGCCGGCTGGCAGGTCGCGTTCACCGCGTCGCCCGTGCTCGCGGCGTGGGCGCTCGCGCTGCTGCGCCCGGCATGGATCGCGGCTCCGCTCGCCACGCGCTTCGCGCAATGGCGCGGCACGCTGTTGCTGCTGCAGGCGGTCGTCGCCACCTGCCTGTTCCTCGGCCTGCTCTGGCACGCGGGCGATGCCGCGCCGCTGCCGTACCTGCCCGTGCTCGATCCGGTCGAACTGGTCCAGCTCGGTGCGTTCGCGCTCGCCGCGCGCTGGCTCGCCGACCGCGATGCGCCACGCGACATCGCCGCGCGTCGCGCGCTGCTGCTCGCCGGCGGCGGCTTCCTGTTCGTGACCGCGGCGACACTGCGCGCGACGCACCAGCTCGGCGGCATCCCGTGGGACGAACACCTGTGGTCGTCCAACCTCGCGCAGACCTCGCTCACCGTCGTCTGGAGCGTGCTCGGCGTGCTCGGCTGGGTGATCGGCTCGCGTCGCGGCCAGCGCGCGCTCTGGTTCGCCGGTGCGGTGCTCATGGGCGTCGTGCTCGCCAAGCTGCTGCTGGTCGACCGCACGCACCTCGGCAACCTGTTCGGTATCGCCTCGTTCATCGCCTACGGCCTGCTCTGCACCGTGATCGGCTACTTCGCGCCGGCGCCGCCGCGCGAGGCCGGCGAAGGGGTGGCGCCGTGATCCGTGCCCTCGCCACGCTGGCCGCGCTCGCGAGCGCGTCCGCGCCCGCGGCGGACCTGCACGACTACGCCTACGCGTTCACGATCGAGACGCCCGCGGGCGTCGAGAGCAGCGCCTGGCGCGTCGACCTCGAGCCCGCGGTCTATGCCTGGCTGCACGATCCCGCGCTGCGCGACATCGCGGTGTTCAACGCCGAAGGCGAACCGGTGCCGTGCGCGCGCGTCGCCGCCGAAACGACGGCGCAGGCGCGCGAGCGTACCGAGACGCTGCCGTTGCTCGCGTTGCCCACCGACGGCGCCAGCAGTGGCGGCGGCGACCTGCGCCTGCTCATCGAACGCGACGCGCAGGGCCGCCTGCGCCGCCTCGACGCGGGTGACGATGCGGCGACGAAAGCGGGCGAGCGTGCCTGGCTCGTCGACGCGAGCGGACTCGACGGCGCGATCGAGCGGATCATCCTCGCCTGGGAGAGCCCCGCGAGCGGCGTCGTCGCGCGGTTCGAGATTTCCGCGAGCGACGACCTCGAACACTGGCAACGCGTCGGCGAAGGCAGCGTGCTGTCATTGCGCGAGGGCGACGCACGCCTCGACCGCAACGACATCGCGCTGCCCGACGTGCGCGCGAAGTACCTGCGCCTGCGCCGCGTCGACGACGGCACCGCACTCGCCGGCCTCAGTGCATCGGTGCGCGTGGTGGAGCGCGCCGCCGCGACGCCGTTGCGCCGCTGGATCGACGCACGCGCGATCGAACTGCCCGCCGACGAACGCGGCACGACCGCGCGTTACGCCTACGCGCTGCCGGCGGCGCTGCCGGTCGAGCAGGCACGCGTCGAGCTCGCGAGCGACAATGCACTCGCCGCGCTCACGCTGTCCGCGCGCGACGGCGCCGCGTGGAGCGAGCTCGCGCACTTCACCGCGTTCCGCGTGCGCTCGGGCGAACAGACGCTGCGCAACGGCGACGTCGACCTCGTCGCGGGACGCCGCCTCGACAGCTTCCGTCTCGACGCGCGGACCCCGCTCGCCACCGCGCCGCGCCTCGCCTTCGCGTTCCGGCCCGACCGCTTCGTGTTCCTCGCCGAAGGCGCCGCGCCGTACCGCCTCGCGGTCGGCAGCGCGACCGCGCGCCGTCCCGACTATCCACTCGACGCCGCGCTCGCGAGCCTGCGCGCGAGCCGCGGCAAGGACTGGCAGCCGCCGCCGGCGGCCATCGGCGCGGGCCGCGCGAGCGGCGGCGAGGCCGCACTGCAGCCGCCGCCGGCGCCGACGCCATGGCGGCAATGGCTGCTCTGGGGCGTGCTCGCGCTCGGCGCCGCGCTCGTCGGCGCGTTCGCGTTGAGCCTGCTGCGCGAGCGCAAGCCCTAGTCGCGGTGGTGGCGGGCCTGCGTTCCGCGTAGCATGCGCCGCGGCAGCGCGCGCCTCGACCGGCGCTCGCGATCGCCCTGGGGATCTTCCGTTCGACGATGCGCGGCGCACCGGTGTCGCGCGCGTGCGCGGCATCCCGCGGCGCGCCCACTCCTCCCACGACGGAACGCCCCATGCACGCAGCTCTGCGCGAGAACCTCTACCTCGTCAAGGAACACGTCGGCCTGTTCAAGGCCGCCAACAACTTCGATATCTTCGACCCCACGAGCGGCCGCAAGGTGCTCGAATGCCGCGAGCCGAACCTCGGCTTCTTCACCAAGCTCCTGCGCTTCACCGACTACAAGCGGATGACGCCGTTCGACGTGCGCATCACGACGCCGGAAGGCCGCAAGGTGCTGGGCGTGAAGCGCGGCATCTCGCTGTTCCTGTCCAAGGTCGAGGTGCTCGACGAAAACGACCGCGTGGTCGGCCTGTTCAAGCAGAAGCTGTTCTCGATCGGCGGCGCGTTCGACGTGTTCGACGCGAACGACAAGCTGCTCTGCACGCTGGTCGGCAAGTGGACGAGCTGGGAGTTCAAGTTCAAGGCCGGCGAGCGCGAGCTCGCGAGCGTGACGAAGAAATGGTCCGGCCTCGGCAAGGAGCTGTTCACGACCGCCGACAACTACATGCTGTCGATCGACCGCGCCGTCGCTCCCGACGACAAGGTGCGCCAGCTGATCATGGCCGCGGTCATGTGCATCGACATGGTGCTCAAGGAGTAACGCGCGACTCGCGCGGGGCCGGCGGTACGCGCGAAGCGCGAGCCGCCGTCAATGCGAACCGGCCTCGCGCGCGCCGAGCGCCGCGCAGTACAGCGCGAGCAGCCACCAGAACAGCAGCCCCCACCACGCCGAGTAGAACGCGAGGTGGGTGTTGAGCGGGAAGCACATCGAGACGAGCGCGAGGCCCGGCGCGAACGCGCGTTCGCGTGCGGCCCGGTCCGCGCGGCGCCACGCGCGCAGCGCGGCGTACGCGCCGGCGAGCCACAGCACGAGGCCAGCGATGCCGGTTTCGCTGAGCACCTCGAGCACGATCTGGTGCGCGTGCGAGGCACCGGTGTCGCTCGCGGTGTCGACGAAACGGTCGCCCGCGGCCGCGTAGTCGGGATAGGCATAGCGGAAACCGCGCGCGCCGACGCCGGTGAGCGGATGCGCGGCGCTCATCGCGAGCGCGGTGCGCCAGATGCTGAGGCGTCCCGCCGACGCCTCGTCGACCGCGGCCTCGGTGCCCTGCAGCGCGCGCAGGCTGCGTTCGATGCGCGCGCCGAAGCGGGCCGAATCGTGCAGCGCGAGCGCACCGACCACCCCGAGGCCGAACGCGAACACCGCGCACACGGCGAGGAAGCGGCGCGGGCGGCGCGTCTCGTGCCAGGCGAGCAGCACGCCGACGAGCGCGTACGACAGCCACGCCGCGCGCGAACCCGCGAGCAGGATCGGCGGCGCGAGGAACGCGTACGCGAGCACGAGGCCGCGACCCGCCCAGCGCTGGCGCGCGGCGAGCAGCACGAACGGCGCGAGTGTCGCGAGCACGGGCCCGAGCTTGAGGTTGCCCGCGCCGAAGATCCCCGACACGCGCTCGCGCTCGGCCGCGCCGCCGAGGCTGTAACCGGTCGCCATCTGCACCCACGCATCGAGCGCCCACAGCACGACGACCGCCGCGATCGCGGCGACGAAGGCGGGCCAGCGCGCGGCGTCGCGCAGTGCCCAGGCCGCGAACAGCGCGAACGGCAGGAAGCGCACGGTGGTCGCGACCGTCGACCAGGTCTTGCCCGGCGCGACCGCGGCGAACCCGGACAGCAGCGCCGCGAGCCAGTACGTGCCGAACAGCATGAGCACGAGCTTCACGGCCGCGTCGCCGAAGCGCACGCGCCCGCGCACGAGCAGCACGAGCCCGCCGATCGCACCGAGCGCGAGCGGTGCCTCGGCGCTGCGGCCGAGCGGCAGCAGCACGAGCACGGCGAGCACGAGCAGGGCGGCCCAGGCGGGCACGCGGTCGACGGGGTTCGGGGTCACGGCAGAGGGGGTCCGGCTGCGGAACCCGTGCATCTTAGCCGCAGGCGCGGCGCGGACTCAGCCCGCGCCGACGATTTCGCGGTACAGCGCGAGCGTGGCCGCCTGCATGTCGGCGAGGCGGTAGCGCTGCAGCGGCGTGATCGGCGGGGCCGCGCGCAGCAGTTCGGCGGCGCGTTCGGTCAGACGCTCGCGATCCTGCGGGGGCACGCGTCCGGCCGGATAGAGGTCGGCGAGCAATTCGCCGACGCCGCCGTGGTCGTAGCCGAGCACGGGCCGGCACAGCGCGAGCGCCTCGACCACGGTGCGACCGAACGATTCGGGCTTGTTCGACAGCTGCAGCACGAGCGCCGACGCGGCGAATACGTCGCGCGTGTCGTCGCGTTGCGCGCTGATCGCGAGCTGGTCGGCGATGCCACGCTCGACGGCGAGGCGCTCGAGCTCGGCGACGTAAGCCTCGCGTCCTTCCTGGCGTGCGCCGAGCAGCAGCAGGCGGGTCGGGATGCCGCGCGCCTTGAGGTCGGAGACGAGCTCGATCGCGTCGGCATGCCCCTTGAGGCGCGTGCCACGGCCCGGCAAGGTCAGCAGCGGTGCGCCGGCGAGCTGCGGGAATTCGGCGAAGAACCACTCGCGCCACGAGTTGTCGGCGAGATAGCCGAACGGATAGTCGCTCGGATCGATGCCGCGCGGGATGACCACGAGCTTGTTCGGGTCGGTGCGCGGGTAGTTGCGCAGGAGATAGTCGCGCACCGTGTTCGACACGCAGATGACACGTTCGCCGCGGGCCATCACCGAGCTGTAGATGCCCGGACTGTTCAATCCGTGCGCAGTTGTGACGAAATGCGGCCTCGGCTTGAGCCCGCGCACCGCGAGCCAGCCGACCCAGGCGGGCATGCGCGAGCGTGCGTGCACGATGTCGGCGCCGACCTGGCGCAGCAGCGCGCGCAGCTTCGGCACCTGCGCCAGTGCACGCAGCGACTTCGCGCCGATCGGCAGGGTCACGTGCTCGCTGCCCTCGCGCTCGGCGCGCTCGACCATGCGGCCGCCGGCCGAGACGATGATCGAGCGGTGGCCGGCTTCCACCAGCGCGCGCGCGACCTCCAGCGCCGAACGCTCGGCACCGCCAGCCTCGAAAGCAGGCAGCAACTGGACGACGGTCAGGCGGCGCTCGGCCATGCGGATGCGTACTGGCTCAGGCTTCGAGGGCGTATTCGGCGCCGCAATACGGGCACTTCGCATGGCCGCCCTGCTCGGCGATCGGCAGGTAGACCTTTGGATGCGAGTTCCACAGCGACATGCCGGGCATCGGGCAGCTCAACGGCAGATCGTCCCGGGTGACCCGGTAGCGGTTCTCGGCATTGGCGGGAATCGTCCTTTCCGCCGCGGGATTGGGGCGCGACATGCTCTACTCCATGGACAGAGCTTTGCAGTTTACCAGCACAAGACATGCCAACCAGTATGTGAAGTGCTTCACGGCGGGGCCGTGAACCGCACGCAGGCACGTCCACCGGCCGGGTAGCCTAGAATGCCGCGGCTTCGTTCGATACCCCCATCGACCAGCAAACGGGAGGGACTACGTGGACATCAACAAGATGATTGCGCGCGTGAAGGCGATCCTGCTCACGCCGAAGACCGAGTGGCCGGTCATCGCGGCCGAGCCCGCGACGGTGGCGGACCTGTACAAGAACTGGATCGTGATCCTCGCGGCGATTCCCGCGGTCGCCGGCTTCATCAAGGGCAGCATCATCGGCACGACGTTCCTCGGCGTGACCTATCGCGCCGGCATCGGCGCGGGGCTGACCGGCGCGATCGTCGGCTATGCGCTCGGCCTCGCGATGGCGTACGTGATGGCGCTCATCATCGACGCGCTCGCACCGAATTTCGGCGGCGAGAAGAACCCGGTGCAGGCGCTCAAGACCGTCGCCTACGCATGGACGGCGAGCTGGGTCGCGGGTGCGGCGCAGATCATCCCCGGCATCGGCTGGCTGATCGCGCTCGCGGGCGGCATCTATGGCATCTACCTGCTCTACCTCGGCCTGCCGCACACGATGAAGGCACCGGCGGAGAAGGCCGGCGGCTACACCGCGGTCAGCGTGATCATCGCGATCGTGCTGAGCTGGATCTGCGCCCTCGTCGTCGGCGGCATCATCGGCACCGGTGCGCTGATGAGCGCGGGTGCGGGCAACGTGCGCCTCGGCGACAGCGGCGGCAACGTCACGATTGACGCCGACAGCGCACTCGGCAAGCTCGCCGCCGCGGGCCAGAAGATGGAAGCGGCGAGCAAGCAGCTCGAGGCCGCGCAGAAGTCCGGCGACGCCGACGCGCAGGCGAAGGCGATGGGCGCGGTGATGGGCGCCGCGATGGGTGGCGGCGACCAGGTCGAGGCGCTGTCGCCCGACCTGCTCAAGCCATTCGTGCCGGCGACGCTCGCCGGCCTCGCGCGCACCGACTTCTCGGCCGAGAAGAACGGTGCGATGGGCATGCAGGTGTCGGAAGCGCACGCGACCTATTCGGACAATGCTTCGGGGCGCTCGCTGCGCCTCGAGGTCACCGACATGGGTTCGGCCAAGGGCCTGATGGCGATGGCCGGCTGGGCCGCGCTGCAGCAGGAGCGCGAGACCGAGCACGGCTACGAGAAGACCTACAAGGTCGACGGCCGCCTCGTGCACGAGGAATGGAACAGCCAGGACAAGCACGGCGAATACGGCATCGTGCTCGGCGACCGCTTCGCGGTGAAGCTGAGCGGCGACGCGGACAGCATGGACCAGCTCAAGGCCGCGGTCGCCGGCATCAACCTCGCCGGCCTCGAAGCGCTGAAGGGCCAGGGCGTCAAGAAGGGCTGATCCGCCGGTTCCTCGAAGGATCGGCTGTGGGAGCGGCGGAAGCCGCGATGCTCTTCCGGAGAAAAAAGCCAAAAGCATCGCGGCTTCCGCCGCTCCCACCGATCGATCGGTGTGCGGCGGTCGCGATCAGCTCTTCGGCTTGAGGCTCTCGGCGTAGGCCTTCGCCTCGATCGCCTCGCTCGTGATGCGCAGCTTGATGTCGTCGCTCACCGCGGGCACGTACTTCGCGATGCCGAACTCGGAGCGCTTGATCGTCGCGGTCGCGTCGAAGCCCGCCGCCTGCGCCTTGCGCATCGGATGTTCGCCGACCTTGTTGACCGTCACGTCGAGCACGACCGGCTTGGTCACGCCGTGCAGGGTGAGGTCGCCGGTGACCTTGAGCTGGCCTTCGGCGGCGCCCTTCTCGACCTTCGTGCTCTTGAACGTCGCTTCCGGATACTTCGCCGCGTCGAAGAAGTCCGGCGACTGCAGGTGCTCGTTGAGCTTGGCGACGTTGCTGTTCACGCTCGCGAGCGGGATCTTCACGCTGACGCTTCCCTTGGTCGGGTTGGCCGCGTCGAAATCGAGCGTGCCTTCGACCGTACCGAACTGCGCGGTCGGGTTCGAGTAGCCGAAGTGGTTCCAGCTGAAGACGACCTGCGTGTGGCCCGGGTCGAGCGTGTAGGTGGCGGCGAAGGCCGGTGCAGCGGCGAGCGCGAGGGCGCTGGCAAGGGCGATGCGGCGGAACATGGACGAGCTCCTTTGCGAAAGGGAAACGATGGAAACCGGATGCGACGGAATCGGCGATGAACGCGCCGCGCTTCCATCCGGCATGGAAGTACCACTTTGACGTCGCAAGGATGTGGCATGCCCCGGCGACCGACAAGGCTCGCTGCGCCGAAACAGCGTTTCCACCGGCGAACGATGACGCGCGTTCGCGCGGTCCCGCGTCGTCCGCTAGGCTGACGGCATGAACGCGGCGACCTCCTGTTGGGCGATCAGCGACGGCGCCGCCGGCAACGCGCGCCAGGCGCTCGCGCTCGCGCGCGCGCTCGGCCTCGCGGCGGAGCCGGTCGAGATCACATTGCGCGAACCGTGGAATGCGTTCGCACCGCGCCTCGCCCTCGGCGCGGCGCACGCGGTGCGCCGCGCCGAGGGTGCGCCGCTGCGCGCGCCCTGGCCCGACCTCGCGATCGGCTGTGGCCGCCGCGCCGCCCTCGTCACGCGTCTGCTGCGCGCCTGGAGCGGCGGCCGCACATACACCGTGCAGATCCTCGACCCGCGCATCGCGACCGCCGCGTTCGACCTCGTGATCGCGCCACAACACGACCGCGTCCGCGGCGACAACGTGATCGACAGCATCGGCGCGCTCAATCCGGTCGATCCACGCTGGCTCGCCGATGGCCGCGCGCGCAACGTCGATCTCGCCGCACTGCCGTCGCCGCGCACGGCCGTGCTCGTCGGTGGCTCGAACCGCGCGCAGGCGCTCGATGCAGGCTACTTCGAAGGCCTCGCCGAACGGCTCGTCGCATTGCACGACGCCGACCGCGGCAGCTTCCTCGTCAGTGTGTCGAGGCGCACGCCGGCGGCGGTCGCGACGCGCCTGCGCACGCTGTTCGCGGCGATGCCGGGGCGCTTCTGGAGCGGCGCCGACGACGGCGCCAATCCGTACGCGGGTTTCCTCGCCTACGCCGATCGCATCGTCGTCACGCCGGACTCGGTCAACATGCTCTCGGAAGCCTGCGCGACCGGCAAGCCCGTCTACACCTGGGCGGCGCGGCCGATCCGCGGCAAGCTCGCCGCGTTCCACGACGCACTCGTCGCGAGCGGCCACCTGCGCCGCCTCGGCGACACCGATGCGCGGCCGCAGCCGCCGCCGCTCGCCGAAACCGCTGCGATCGCCGAGCTCGTGCGCGCGCGCTGGCAGGTCGCCCGCGGGGCATAGGGTGGGCCTTGGCCCACCTTCGCTCCGGTCCTTCACGTTGCGCGCGGTGGGCCGGGCCACCCTACAGCGGCGGGCGAATGCGCAATTCAGGGCGCGGCCGCGGCCCGTCGTGCGGGCCGTGGTCGAACGGCGGATAGCCGAGTTCGTCGCGCATCGCCGCGTAGCGCTCTGCGAGCGCGAGCAACTCGCGATACGCGCGCAGCGCCGCCTCGCGCTGCCGCTCGGAGGCGAAGTCGTAGCTCGGCGGATCGGCGTGCATCGGCTGCAGCGCGGCGTCACCGTCCGCGGTCAGGGATTCCGCCTCGCGCAGCGCCGCGAGCGCCTCGCCGAGCACGCGCATCGCGACGCGGTAGCGCACCCAGCGATGGTTGCGCCAGCCCGTCACGCTGCCCGGCGGCGGATCGCGTCGCGCGTAGTGCGCGAGCAGCAGCTCGCCCGCGCTCGCGCCGCGCGTCGCGATGCGGTGGATCAACGCCGGCGCCATGCGCAGGTTGAGGCCACCTTCGCTCGCGCGCAAGCGCACGGCGACGACGCGGTCGCGATAGCCGGGGATCGCGAGCTGCATGCTGTCGGTCCACGCCTGCATCGTCGTGATGATCGCGCCGAGGAAGCCGAGCACGCCGCCGCGCTCGACCGGCACCGTGCGCGTCGTCGCGCCGCTGCCGTTGTGATCGGGCATCCAGACGAAGTCGGCCGGATCCTGCGCCTGCGCCGGCAGGTACTCGGCGTCGACGAGGTTGATGCCGAACGTCGGCCGCGACGGCACGAGCGCGTCGAAGTAGTGGATCGGGAAATTGCTACAGATGCCGCCATCGGAAAACCAGACGCGCTCGGCCGTGCCGATCCACGCGCCGCGCCGTCCGGGGTCCGGGCCCATGCGCGTGCGCCACAGCGGCACCGCCGACAGCAGCAGCGGGAACGCGAGGCTCATGCGCACGGGCACGATCACCGGCAGGTCCTCCATCGCGGGCAGGCGGTAGCGGCCGCGCAACTCGCCGTGCTCGATGCGCTCGGGCGAATCGGCGACCAGCGCGTCGACGACGCTCGCCGGGAACAGCGCGCGCATCTCGTCGGCGTCGAAGCAGAACGCTTCGCTGTCGAGCGGGAAACTGTACGGCCGCCCGTGGCTGAGCGCGGTCGTCATGAGGCGCAGGTCGATCGCGCGCTCCTCCGCGTGCAGGCGCGCCGATTCGGCGACGTAGTCGGGCGCGGCATCATGGCCGCGCCACAGATCGCCGAAACGCAGCGGCCGGCCGCCTTCGAGCCCGGCGAGCGATTGCAGCGTCGCATGCAGCCACGGCGTCAGCGTGTCGGCATCGCCGAGGCCCGAACACAGGCCGTAGCCGTTCGCGGGGATCGCGCGCAACGCGTGTCCGACGATGCACGCGGCGAGCCCGATCGCGAAGGCGAGCAGGCCGAGCACGATCGCGGCCGCGCTCGCGAACCACGGTAGTGCACCGCCGGCGCCATAGTCGATCCGCGACACCAGCGGCGCGAGCACGAGCGCGGCGACGACGAGCGAAGCGAGCGCAGCGAGTGGGAAGTTGCGTACCGCGGCGACGAACCAACGCACGCACGCGAGCGACCAGCGCGGCTGCTCGGGCATGAGCCCGGCGACGAGCAGCCGATACAGGCGCGCCGTGCTCGGCTGCGGACGGAACAGGCGGAACAGGCGCGTCGCGCCGTGCTCGGTGCCGTCGTCGGTCTGCGCGAGCAGGTCGGGCAGCACCTCGAGCCGTTCGAAACCACCGCGATCACGCCCGTACTCCGCAGCGGCGGCGGCCGCGGCCGCAATCGCGCCAGCGGACGCGCCGCCGACGCTGCGCAGGCGATAGTGCGCGGCGAGCCGCGCGATCGCGCGCGGATAGACGATGCCGCTCGCGATGCCACCCTTCATCACGAGGTCGCATTCGGGTCGTTCGCTCATCGTGCACTCCTTGCCGTCGCCTCGCGGCCCCGCATTCTTGCACTTCCCTACCCGACGACGACGAGCGCAGCCGGCCGGCACGCGCCGGCTCGTGCGTGGGAGCGGCCCAGCCGCGTGGCTTCGCCAGCGGCAAAGCGAATCGCATCGCTCAGGTGAAATCGAAGCCCGCGCCGGCGCACGCCGCAGCGACTGAGGCCGCGTCGCGCTCGATCGCGTCGTCGCGTGCGACCACGCGCGGCCGGGCATCGAGCGTGCAGCGGATCGCGCGCGCGAGCAGGCCCGCATGCGCGCGCGCGAGCGCATCCGCGCTGGCGTCGTCGAGCCGCCGCGCGGCGCGCAGGGCATCGATGAGCGCGGCATTGCCGCCGTTCGCGAGCAGCGCCGGATGCCGCGCCGCGTGCTGCAGCACGAGTCCCTGCAGAAGGAATTCGAGGTCGACGAGGCCGCCGTGACCCTGCTTGAGGTCGAACTCCGCCGCGCTCGAGCGATCGCGCTCGGCGCGCCAGCGCGCGCGCATCGAGACGACGTCCGCGTGCAGCGCGGCCGCGTCGCGTGGCTGCGCGAGCAGTTCCGCGCGCACGTCCGCGTAGCGCCGCGCGAGCGCGGCGTCGCCGGCGACCGCGCGGGCGCGCACGAGCGCCTGCAGTTCCCAGGTCCACGCGCGCTCGCGCTGATAAGCCGCGTAGCCGTCGAGGCTCTGCACGAGCATGCCCTTGCTGCCGTCGGGGCGCAGGCGCACGTCGACTTCGTAGAGCCTCCCGGCGCGCGTCAGCGTGCCGAGCAGGTGCACCACGCGCTGCGCGAAGCGCGCGTAGTAGCGCGCGCCGTCGAGCGGCTTGGCACCGTCGGACTCGCGCGGCGCACGCGCGCCGTCGTAGAGGAAGACGAGGTCGAGGTCGGAACCGAAACCGAGTTCGCGGCCGCCGAAGCTGCCGTAGGCGACGACGATGAGGCCGCTGCCGTCACCCCCGGCGCCGGCACCGTCGATGCGGCCGTGCGCGGCGACCATGTCGCGTTCGGCGACGTGCAGCACCGCGCCGACGATCGCCTCGGCGACGTCGGCGAGCGCGGCGGCCGTGCTGCGCGCGTCGAGGCGGCCGCCGAGGAACGCGAGACCGATGCGGAACAGCGCCGACTGCCGCTGCTCCTGGATCGCCTCGATCTCCGCTTCGGGATCGGCCTCGGCGATCATGCCGAGGCGGCGCGCGAGTTCGTCGCGGATCGCGGTCGCATCGGGCGCGTCGCCGTCGACGCGGTCGTCGAACAGGTCGTCCAGCAGCAGCGGGTGCGCGATCACGCGCTCGGCGAGGAACGCGCTCGCCGCGAACACCGCGCTGAGGCGGCGCAACGCGGCCGGCTGCTCCTCGAGCAGCGCGAGGTAGACCGAGCGGCGCAGGGTCGCCTGCACGAGGCGCAACAGGCGCGCGAGGCAGCGCGCCGGCTGTTCCTGCACGAACGCGGCGGCGAACACCGCGGGCATCACCGCGTCGAGGCGTTCGCGTGCGCGCGCGGACATCGTGCGCAGCGCGGCGCCGCCGAGCAGCGCTTCGAGCTCGGCGGTCGCCTCGGTCGGCGGATCGAAGCCGGCTGCGGCGACCGCCGCCGCGTCGACGCCGTCGGCGAGCAGCGCGCGCCAGAACTCGGGCCAGCGCGCCTGCGCCTGCTGCGCATCGTTGCGTGCGTCGACTGCCATCAGCGCGGCGAACTCCTCGGCGACCGCCGTGCGATGCACGCGCAGCTCCGCCTCGAGCGCGCTCCAGCCGGTGCGACCGAGTGCGAGCGCGAGGCGTTCGCGCAGCTCGCCGTCGGCGGGAATCTCGTGCGTCTGCTGGTCGGCGAACATCTGCACGCGGTTCTCGAGCCGGCGCAGGAAGCGGTACGCCTCGCGCAGCCGCTGCGCGCGCGCGGACGGGATGAAGCCGAGCTGCTCGCACGCGGCGAGCGCGGGCAGCAGGCCGCGCGCGCGCAGGGTCGGCTCGCGCCCGCCGCGGATCAGTTGCACGAGCTGCACGATGAACTCGATCTCGCGGATGCCGCCCGGGCCGAGCTTTAGATGATCGGCGAGATCCTTGCGCGCGACTTCGGCGTCGATGAGCGACTTCATCTCGCGCAGGCCCGCGAACGCGGTGTAGTCGAGGTAGCGACGGAACACGAACGGCCGCAGCGTCTCGAGCAGGCGCGCGCCGCCGACGCGGTCGCCCGCGACCGGGCGCGCCTTGATCCATGCGTAGCGCTCCCAGTCGCGACCCTCGCGCTGGAAATACTGCTCCATCGCGGTGAACGACAGCGCGAGCCGGCCGGCGCTGCCGAACGGGCGCAGGCGCAGGTCGACGCGGTACACGTAGCCGTCGACGCTGTGGTCGGCGAGCAGGCCGACCAGGGTCTGGCCGATGCGCGTGTAGTACGCGGTCGCGTCGAGTGCGCGCGCGCCGTCGCTATCGCCGTGCTCGGCGAACGCGAACACGAGGTCGATGTCGGACGAGAAATTGAGCTCGCCGCCGCCGAGCTTGCCGAGGCCGAGCACGACCATGCGCTGCGCCTGTCCGCGTGCGTCGCGGATGACGCCGTGGCGTTCGGCGACCACGCGCTCGGCACCGCGCAGCGCCGCCTCGAGGCAGCTCTCGGCGAGCACCGAAGCGCCGGCGAGCGTCGTCTCGACCGCGTCGGCACCGGTGACGTCGCGCCAGATCAGGCGCAACGCTTCGCGCAGGCGGAAGCGCCGCAGCACGCGGCGCATTTCGTTCGCGTCGTGCACGTCGTTGAACATGCCCGCGCGCGCGTCCGCATGGCGCGGGTCGCTCATCAGCTGCAGGAAGTCCGGGCCGAGCAGTTGCGGATCGCGCAGCAGGCTCTGGTAGGCGAAGTCGCTCGCGAGCAGCACGCTCGACAGGTGGTCGTCGACGCCGGCGTCGTCGTGGAACGGCACGTTCGCCTCGCGGCACGCCGCCTCGAGCCGTGACAGGCGTTCGTTGAGGAAAGCCGCGGTCGGACGCGGCCAGCGGGTCGGCTCGAGCATGCGCCCATTGTGGCAGCAGCCTCGCGCGCGCGGCCAGCGGTGCGCGCGGCGGCGCTGACGCGACCTTTGCAACATCTAACCGCGAATTAATCCCACGCCGGCGCGCGCATGGCATTGTTCCGCCCCTATGTCCACGCCTTTTCCATCCATCGCGCGCTGGCGCCCCGCGGTCGAGCGCGAAGGCATCGCGCTCGGCGGCTGCGCGCTGCTGCTCGTGCTGCTCGTCGCGCACCTCGATCCCGGCATCGACCTCGCCCGCGCGGCCGCGCCGCTGCCGACGGTGCGCCTGCTGCTGCTCAACGCGCTGCCGGCGCTGGCCGCGTTCGCGCTGCTGCTCGCGCTGTCACGCCGGTTGCTGCTGTCGACCTGGCTCACCCTGCTCGCGCTGGTCGCGCTGTACGGCGCGAATGCGGCGAAGCTCGGCGCCCTGCAGCTGCCGCTGCTGCCGGCCGACCTGCGCTTCCTCGCCGAGCCGGGTCCCGCGGCGCGCCTGTTCGTGCAGTACCTGCACGTCGATGCGTGGCACGCCCTGCTCGGCGCGGTGGCCGTCGCGACGACGCTCGCGCTGTGCCGCGAGCGGCGCCTCAGCGTGCTCGCGGGCTGGCGCCGGGCGGCGACCGGCGGCGCCGCGATCGCGATCGGCGCGAGCCTGATGGCAGGCGCGGCACCATGGCGTTCCGTCTACGGCGACGCTGCGCACGGGTTCCAGCCGTGGGCACTCGATCGCAGCGCGGCGAGCACCGGCCTCATCGGCGGGCTGCTCGTCTACCACTGGGAAATCGGCGGCGGCGACGTGCCGCCGGCGGATCGCGCGGCCGCGACCGCCTTGCTCGCGGCACACGCGCCGGAGCTGCGTGCGGGCCTCGCGCACGCGACGTCGACCGAAGCGCTGCCCGACATCGTCGTCGTGCAGAGCGAATCGCTGTTCGATCCTGCACGCCTGCGCAACGTGCTGAGCGGGCGCTTCCTGCGCGGCTACAACGCGCTCGCCCGGCGCGCGACCGCGGGCGACCTCGGCGTGCCGACGTTCGGCGGCGGCACGATCCGCACCGAGTTCGAAGTGCTCACCGGCGCGCCGCTCGCGAGCCTCGGCGGCGTGCAGTATCCATGGCTCGAACTCGACCGCGATACCTATCCCGGCCTCGCCCGCGTGCTCGACGCACACGGCTACCGCAGCGTCGCCGTCCACCCGAACGCGGCCGCGTTCTGGAACCGCGCGCAGGCGTATCCGGCGCTCGGCTTCGACCGCTTCGTCGACGCGGCGTCGTTCCCTGCCGATCGCGTCGTCGGCCTGTTCACGTCCGACGCTGCGCTCACCGATCGCGTGCTCGACGAACTCGCAGACGACGGCCCGCCGCAGTTCGTGTTCGCGATCAGCATGGAGAACCACGGCCCGTTCGACTGGCGCCCCGGACTCGACCCGCAGCGTCTCGCCGCGCTGCCACTGCCCGAACCGCTCGACGCCGGCGCGCGGCCGTGGCTCGCGCACTATCTCTACCTGCTCGACGACGCCGACCACGAACTCGCGCGCCTCGCCGATGCGCTCGCGCAGCGCAAGCGGCGCACGTTGCTGCTGTTCTACGGCGACCACCTGCCCGACCTCGGTCCTACCTACGCCGAACTCGGCTTCGACGACGGCCGCGAGGCGAAGCAGCAGCCGGTGCCGTGGCTGCTCTACGACAGCGCCGACGCGCACGCTCGCCGGCTCGACGCGCGTGCGTGGATGCTGCCCGGCCTGCTGCTGCAGGCCGCGGACATCCACGACGGCGCCTGGTTCGACGTGCTCGCGACGCTCGCGCGCTCGCAGGATTTCGATCCCGACGATCCCGACGACGCCGCCGGCCTCGACGCGCTCGCGCGCCTGCAATTGCACGGCGAACTCGAGCCGCTGCTCGACGACGCGCTCGACCTGGGGTTGGTCGCCGCCGCCGGTCGCTGATCGGCGCGGCACCTGCGTGTCGCAATCGCGCGCGCATGGGCGTTGTCAGCTGGCGCGCGTCGCCCCGTCGTGCGCAGGCGTGATGTCGCGAGGCCGGGGTTTCGCCATCATGCACACCACGGATGCCCCAGCGAGCGAGCCCGATGGACGAGACGCCGAGCGTGCGTGCATTGTTCGAACAGATGGTCGAGCTGGAAGCGCACGAACGCGCCGCCTGGCTCGCCCGGCACTGCATCGATCCGGCGCTGCGCACGGCGGTGGAGCGCATGCTCGCGCTCGACGCCACCGCCGACGCGCACCTGCTCGACCGGCCGTTCGACGACCTGCTCGGCCGCATCGCCGAGACGGGCGACGAACCGGCGCCGCCGCCGGCCGGCACGCGCATCGGCCCGTTCACGCTGGTCGACCGGCTCGGCGAGGGCGGCTCCTCGATCGTGTACCGGGCCGAACGCGAGCAGGACGGCGTGCGCCAGCAAGTCGCGCTCAAGCTGCTGCGCCGCGGGCTGTACACGCCGGCCGAACGCCGCCGCTTCCGCGACGAACGCAGCGCGCTGGCGCAGTTGCGCCATCCCGGGATCGCGCAGCTGATCGAAGGCGGTATCGGCGATGCGGGGACTCCCTACATCGCGCTCGAACTCGTCGACGGCAAGCCGATCACCGATCATGCGCGCGAGCACGCGCTCGACCTGCGCCAGCGCCTGCGCCTGTTCGTCGCCGCCTGCCGCGCGGTGGAGGCGGCGCATCGCGCGCTGATCGTGCATCGGGACCTCAAGCCGTCGAACGTATTGGTCACGCCCGACGGCACCGTCAAGCTGCTCGACTTCGGCATCGCCAAGCTGCTCGATGCGGACGTCGACGCCACCCACACCGAACATCGCGCGATGACGCCCGGCTACGCCGCGCCGGAGCAGTTCACCGGCGGCACGATCACGACCGCGACCGACGTGTACGCGCTCGGCATCCTGCTCGGCGAGCTGACGACGGGCCGGCGTCGCGCGCAGGGCGAGCAGCACACGCCTTCTTCACGCATCGACGCGAGCGCGCCTGCTGGCGCGCTGCCGGCCAGCCCCGCGCAGACCCGCCGGCAACTGCGCGGCGACGTCGACAACATGCTGCTGAAGGCGACCGCGGAGGAACCCGAGCGCCGCTACGCCTCCGCCGCTGCGTTCGCCGACGACATCGAGCGATACCTCGCTTCGCGACCGGTGCTCGCCCATCCACCGTCCGCGTGGTATCGCGCGCGCAAGTTCGTCGGCCGCCATCGGGGTGGCGTGGCGACTGCGTTCGCCTTCACGCTCGCGCTGGTCGCCGCACTCGCGATCGCGCTGTGGCAGGCGCGCATCGCGCACATCCAGACCGGCGTCGCGCAGGCGCAGGCACAGCGCGCCGAAGCCGCGCGGCAGTTCATGGTAGGCGTGTTCGAGAACGCGAGCCCCGACGAGAGCGGCGGCAAGCCGATCAGCGCGCACGAACTGCTCGAGAAGGGCGAGCGGCAGGTCGACGCCGGCCTGCACGAACGGCCGATCCTGCAGGCCGACGTACTCGCCCTGCTCGGCCAGCTCTACATCGAACTCGGCGACTTCGAACGCGCCGGCCGCTTGCTCGCGCGCGCCGGATCGGCCAGCGAGGCGGACGGCTTTCCCGCCGACGTGCGCGTGCGCGTGCTGCTCGGCATGGCGTGGGTCGAGAGCGAAACGGATGCCTACGACGCCGCGATCGCCCACGCGCGCGACGCGTTGGCGATCATCGCGCGCGAGCGCCTGGCGAGCCCGGAGTCGATCGCCAACGCGCATCAACTGATCACCCAGAGCCTGATCGGCAAGGGCGAGCAGGCCGAAGTCGACGCGCTGCTGGCCAGGCACCTGGACGAGGACCGGCGTGCCCTCGGCGAACACAACGAGTACGTCGCCGACGAATGGCTGCAGCTCGCGCAGCGCCTCGGCGACCTCGGCCGCTACGACGAGTCGGAGGCTGCGTTCCGCGGAGCGATCGAGAGCTACCGCTCCGTTTTCGGCGAGAACAGCAATCGCGTCGCGCACGCGCTCAACGAGTTCAGCAACATGCTCGACGACAAGGGCGATCTCGCCGGCTCCGAGGCCGCTTTGCGCCGCGCCCTCGCGATCCGCACGGAAACGGTCGGCCCCGACCATCACGACACGCTGACCGTCAGCAACAATCTCCTCGCGGTGCTCGAACTCGAAGGCCGCTATGCCGAGGCGCTGCCGCAACGGCTCGCCCTGCTCGAGCGCGCGGCGAGAACGGGCGCGTTGCACGAGCGCGACCTGGTGTCGACCTACAACTCGATCTGTCGCGACTACCGCGAGCTCGGCCGGCTCGCCGAAGCCGAAGGCGCGGCCCGCAAGGCGCTCGACATCGGCGAGCGCTCGCAGGGACCACGCAGTCCCTGGCGCATCGGCACGCTCGGCCAGCTCGGCCGTACGCTCGCGCTCATGGGCCGCTACGCCGACGCGGAAGCGAGCTTCCGCGAAGCCTTGTCGATCATGGGCGAGAGCGAAACCGGCGCGTCGCCGAGCATCGGCTTCTACCGGGCCGAGCTCGGCTCGATCCTGCGCCTGCAGCACCGGCTCAGCGAGGCATCGGTGGAGTTGCGGCAGGCGGCGGCGCTGTTCACGGCGAGCGTCCATCCGAACAATCCGCAACGCCCGGCGGTACTCGCTGCGCTCGCCGAAACACAGCTCGACGCCGGCGACGCCGCGCGCGCGCAGGCGACCGCGCGCGATGCGCTCGCCTACGCGCGACGCGCGTTTCCGCCGGGCCACCCGCAGCTCGGGCCTTCGCTGTTCGCGCTGGCGCGCGCCGACCTCGCGCTCGACCAGTCGGGGGATGCCGAGGCGCTGGCGCGCGAAGCACTTGCGGTTCGCAGCCCGCCGTATCCGGCCGACGACCTGCGCGTGCTCGAGGTCCAGGCGACGCTCGCGGCTTCGCTCGCGATGCAGTCGCGGATGGCCGAGGCGAACGCGGTGCGCGCCGCAGCCCTGCCGATGCTGCAGGCGTCGACCGCTGCGTACGCGCGCGACCTCGTCGCGCGCCTGCCCGCGCCGGACGCGACCCGCGCACGCCCCTGACGGCTCGCCGCGCGCGTGCCGGGATGCCGGTGGTTGCTCGGCATCCGGGTGCTGGCGGTGTCCACGACGTCTTCGATTCGTGCCGAACGGCGTTGTTGCTTGGTCAGGGCCGGCGACGGCGACGCGGGAGAACGACATGAACGTTGCGCTCGACGCGAGGATGCGCTTCGGCGTGCCGCGAATCGCGCTGGCGGCGATCGTCGCGACGGCGGCCTTCGGCAGCCGCGCGGCGCTCGCGATGCTGACCGTCGGGCCGCCATCCGACACCGCCTGCCAGTTCCACGACCTCGGCTTGGCGGTCCAGGCCGCGGCGCAATCACCCGGCTTCGACCTCATCGCGGTGTCCGGCGGCCCCTGGGCCTCGCAGGTATCGATCGTCGACCACGATCCGGACGGCCTCACGATCGAGGGCGGGTTCGCCAACTGCAGCGCAGGGTTGTCGAGCGGGCGCACGACGATCGACGGTTCGGGCGCGGCGCCGGCGGGACCATTGTTCGTCCACAGCGGCAACGGGCCGCTCACGCTGCGCCACCTGATCCTGCAGAACGCCGCCGGCGGCATCCAGTCGGTCGTCGCCGGACCGCTCACGCTCGCCGACGTGATCGTCTATTCCAACCACGCCGACTACGGCGGCGGCCTGTTCGTCAGCGGCAACGACATCTTCCGCCCGAAGCTCAACCTCATCGGCAGCAGCATCAACAGCAACAGCGCGACCGTCAACGGCGGCGGCCTCTACCTCAATCGCGTCGACGTCTCGATCACCGGCGGCAGCAACATCCTCGGCAACACCGCGCAGGGCGGCGCCGGCACGAGCGACGGCGGCGGCATCTACGCGATCGACTCGAACATCCTGTTCAACGACCACAGCGTCGCGTCGATACCGACGATCGGCAGCAACTACGCGCAACGCAACGGCGGCGGCGTGTACTTCTCGACGACGCGCGCGGGTTCGTACGAGATCCTGCTGTGGAACGACCTCGCGAACGCACCGCTCGTCGTCGACCACAACGCCGCGCAGAACCAGGGCGGTGCGTTCTACCTGTCGTCGATCGCGAGCGGCCAGCAGATCTTCTCGTTCGCCGGCCTCGAGAACGTGCAGATGACGAACAACGAATCGTACGAGGGCGCGGCGTTCTACGCGTTCTCGAGCGGCGCGTCGGCGTCGGTCGGCACGCTCGTGCAGATGGCGCAGTCGATGCCGGGCGATTCGATTCCCGCGTGCAGCCACGGCATCGAATGCAACACCATCGACGACAACCACGCGATCGGCGGGTCGGTCGTGCAGATGAGCTCGGCGGGCGATTCCGGCCACTCGAGTTTCATCTTCTATCGCGGGCGCATGCGCGGCAACCGCGGCGGTGCGCTCGTCGGCGGCAACGCCTACCTCGACATCGACAGCAGCCTCGTCGCCGACAACACGATCGACGGCGGCGGCAGCCTCATGTACGACGTCTCGGGCGACCTGCTCGTCACCAACAGCACGATCGCGAACAACCTGGTCGGCGGCGGCGAGTTGTTCGTCGTGGCGATCCCGCCCGCATCGCTGTCGATCCTGCACAGCTTGCTCGTGCAGCCGTCGACGGCCGCGGTCACCGGCTACGACGCCGGCGGCGGCGTCGGCGTCACCGTGCGCGACATCGGCGCGATGAACGTCGGCATCACCGGCACCAACGTGCAGTTCCTGTCCGACCCGTTCGTGAACGGCGGCAACGGCGACTACCACATCCGCGACACCTCCTCGGCGGTCGACCGCTGGGGAGCGAGCGGCGACCCGAACGACGTGCCGCCGACGCTCGACCTCGACGGCGCGCTCCGCCCGTACCAGCACAACTCGGCCTCGACGCCGTACGACTTCGGTTGCTACGAGGCCGATGCGATCGTCGATCCGATCTTCGTCGACGGTTTCGACGATTGAGTGCGCCGATGCGCGAGCCGTCGATGTCGGAGGCGACCGGACGGCGCCAAGCAAGGCACGCCGATGCACCCGCGCCGGCATCACCCCTAGGAGAACCGCCATGCCCAAGTACGTGATCGAACGTGACATCCCCGGCGCCGGCCGCTTGTCGGCGCAAGAACTCCAGGCCATCTCGCAGAAGTCCTGCAGCGTGCTCGGCTCGCTCGGGCCGAGCATCCAGTGGCTGCAGAGCTACGTCACCGGCGACAGGATCTACTGCGTGTACATCGCGCCGTCCGAAGCGCTCGTGCGCGAACACGCGCGCCAGGGCGGCTTCCCGGCCAACCGCGTGTCCGAGGTGGTCACGATCATCGATCCGACCACCGCGGAGTGAGGCGCAATCACGCGGTCGCGCGCGCGGTGAGCGCCTGCGCGACCCATTCGCCCGTCTCGACGCCGCCTTCCATGAAGCCCTGGTTGTCGAACGCGCAGTGCTCGCCGGCGAAATGCAGGCCGTCGACGCGTTCGCCGATCGCACCACGCAAGGTCGTCCACTGCCCGGGCGTAAGGCACGCGTAGCTGCCCTTCGTCCACGCGTGCGTCGGCCAGTGGAAGCGCGCCTCGCGCGCGCCGACGCGCGCACCGGCGATGCCGGGCCAGATCGCCTCGAGCTGCGCCGCGGCCGCGTCGGCCTGCTGCTTCGGCGTGCCGCCGCCGATCTCGACGCCGTGGCGACCGCCGACGAAATTGGTGAGGATGCCCGCACTGCCGGCCTGCATGCGGCTCGTTTCCCAGGTCGTCTGCAGCGGCAGGTCGCTGTAGCTCGCGCCGCCGCTCGCGTGGCGCGTGCGCCAGACGCGTTCGCCGAAGCCGATCATGAGCTTGGCGTTGGTGCCGTAGCGCAGGTCGGCGATCGCGCGGCGCTTGGCCGGCGGCAGCTCGACGTCGAGCCGCACGTCGCGCAGGGTCGTGAACGGCAGCGCGAGCACGACGCGACGCGCGCTCCGCTCGAACGTGCCGGCGCCGCGCCGGAACGACAGCACGTAGCGCCCGCCGGCGTCGCGCCGCACCGCTTCGAGCACGGCGCCGCTCGTGATCGCATCGCCGAGCCGCGTCGCCAGCGCGTGCGGCACGAGGTCGTTGCCGCCGCGCACGTGGTAGCGCTCGTCGCTCGCGCCGAAGATGCGGAATGCGTCCGTGCCGGGATCGATGAAGGTGAGGAAGTTGAGCGCGGACTGCTCCTCGCACTCGAGCCCCATCTCGGTCGTGTAGGCGACTTCGATGAGCGCGCGCAGCCAACCGTCGGAGCCATTGCGGTCGAGCCACTGCGTGAGCGTCTGGCGATCGAGCGCCTCGGCGCCACCGGGCGCGGCATAGGTGATCTGCTCGTCCGGCAACGACGACGCGTCGCGCTCGATCGCGTGCGCGAGCGGCGCGAACGCGCGCAGGATCTCCGCTTCGGAATAGCGGCGACCGCCGTGGAACCAGACGTCGCCGTACGCCGCGGTCGGATCCTCGCCGAGGTCGTCGAGCACGAGGCCGAGTTCGGCTGCGAGCGCGCGCAGGCGCGCGTGCCCGCTGTCGACGAGTTCGCCGCCGAGCTCGCACACCTGGCCGTCGGCGAAATGGCCGCGCAAGCTCAGCATGCGCCCGCCGACGCGCTCCTGCGCCTCGTACAGCGCGACGCGCACGCCGGCCTGGCGCAGGCGCCACGCGCAGGTGAGGCCGGCGATGCCGGCGCCGACGACGATCACCTCGTCGGCGTCGTCGCCGCGCGGGCGCAGCGCCGACGGCGCGCAGGCGGCGACGGCGAGTGCCGCCGAGGCGGCGAACGAATTACGCAGGAAGCGCCGGCGCGCGTGGTCGATGCGTGATTCGCGCTCGCGGGCGATCGCTTCGTCGAGCGGCTCGCCGGTGCGCGCGCAGTGCGCGGCGATCGCGGCTCCGCGCCGCAGCAGGTCCACCAAGGCCGTACGTGCCATGCCGCCTCCCCAGGTTGCCGGACGGCGCGAGTATGCACCCTGGCGATACGCTCGCGTCGCTGGCCCTCGATTCCGCAGCACTGCGTGGACCATGGCAGGAGGATCACGCCATGCCCGACCGCCACCCCCAATCGACGATCGCGCGCGCGTTCGTCGCGCTCGCGTTCGCCGGCACATGCGTCGCGCACGCCGCGAACACGCCACTGCACGCGCGGTATGTGTTCGCACGCACCGATCTCGCGATAGCCGCCGCGGGCGGCATTGGAGCGCCCGGCGCACAGGGCGGCGGCGCGGGAACGCTAGAGCTGGACGGCGTCGACGGCGAAGTCACGCTCGCACTGCTCTACTGGAACGGCATCGACATCGACTATCCCGAAGCCGGCCTCACCGGCGGCGACGGCGACTACGACCAGCCGGACATCCGTTTCGACGGCGTGGACGTGAGCGGCAGCCGTGTCGCAGCCGGAGGCAGCAACGACTGCTGGCCGAACGACGCCGCCACCTTGCCGCCAAGCGCCTCGACTTGGCGCGCCGACGTCACGGACCGCGTGCGGCTGCGCGGTGACGGCACATACGCGTTCTCGGGCCTGTCGGCGAAGCCCGGGCACAGCGCGAACGGCATCTCGCTGATCGTCTATTTCGACGACGGCAATGCCTCGGACGACCTGCGCGTCGTTCACTATGACGGCTTGCAGAGCAATCGCGACCAGATGGCGTTCGCGACCGAGTTCGACTACGCGGGTGGCGCGGTCGAAGCGATCCTGCACGCCTCCGACGGGCAAGGCTCGCTCGGCGACTCGTCGCTGCTCTGGACGACGCTGCCGGGCCAGACGAGCGGCAGCGCGTCGACGTTGCGCTACGGCACGCTCTACGACGGCCTCGCACTCTGGCCAGGCAGCACCGTACCTCACATGGGCCATCAGCGCGGCGCGAGACCCGACACCTTGTGGGACATCCGTCGCATGCCGCTGACCGCCATGCTCGGCCCACCGCGCCGCTACGCGTCCTCGTTCGAGTACTCGTCGGCGCAGGACTGCGTTTCGCTGCACGTCGTCCAGGTCGTGCGCGCTGCGGATCCGCTGCCGGCGATGCTCGATCCGAATCCGTCGGACTTCGGCGACCTCGCCGCCGGCGCCACCTCGTCGCCGCGACGTTTCACGTTCACCAACTGGATGCCGTCGGCGGTCGTGATCGGCACGCCGACGTTGTCGGGCGACGGCGTGTTCCACATCGTCGCGGGCACCTGCGCGACGCAGACGATCGCGCCGGGCGCTCAGTGCACCGTCGACGTCACGTTCGCACCGACCGTTGCCGGCCCACCGACCGCCTACGCGGCGCGACTGGTCGTTCCGTTCGAGGACGTGGTGAATCATTCGCCCAATCCGGCCCGACCGTACGCGACTCTGCGCGGCTCGTCGGTGCCGGCCACGTCGTTTTCGCGCCTCGTCTTCGAACCCGAACGTTGCACGTTCGCATCGATCCCGATCGGCTCGACGTCGGCGCCGATCCGCTTCCGCGTGCGCAGCACCGGCACGCTGCCGCTGACGCTCGATGCGATCAGCGGCGCCACCACGACCTTTCCGATCGTCGCCGACGCGTGCACGCCCGGCAGCACGCTTGCGCCGGGCAGCGAATGCGCACTCGCGGTCGCATTCCATCCGTCTTCCGTCAGCCTCGGCACGACGTCGGTGCGTGCGGACTACCACGCGACGGATATCCCGTCGGCATCGGCCCATCTGCCGCTGCAGGGGCGCGGCCTGGACGTCGCCACGACGGCGGTGTTCGCCGACGGTTTCGAAACGAGCGTCTGCTACTGACCCGCCGCGTCAGGCATCCACACCATCGGCGAAGATCGCATCGGGCAGTGCATCCGCCTCGACGGCGCCGACGTCGCAACCGACGCCGTCGGCAGGACGCAGGTAGCGACGCTGGTCGGCCGCGCCGAAGATCGCGTTGGCGACGCCGCACCAGACCGGGTCGGCACGGTCGGCGAGCGGGCTCGCACGCGACGGCGCGAAGGTGCGCGTGAAGCCGCCGTTGTCGACGAGCGGACCGAGCAGCAGCTGGTTCCCGGACACGTCGACGTCGTTGTCGGCCGCCGGCAGCTGGCACGTGTGCGCGGGCGATTCGACGTTGCCGACCGCCTGGAACACCGCGCCGCCGCTCGCGAACGCGCAACTGCCCTGCAGCAGGCTGTCGTACACGCGTACGTTCGCCGCGGCGCCGCGCACGGCGAGCAGCGAGGCGACCGCACCGGCGGGCACCGACGGCCCGGTGCGCATGGTCGCGTGGAACAGCCAGAAGATCGTCGTGGTCGCGTCGGCGACGTCGACGCCGATCGCGTGGCCGACGCCGTTGCTGACGCCGGCGCGGAACGTGTTGTCGCTGAACGTGACGTCGCCCATGACGACGTTCGCACCGGCGAGCACGCGCACGGTCGAGCCGATGAGGTTGGGGCCGGAGCCGCCGCCGCCGCGATTGCCGCTGAACAGCGCGCGCATGATGCGCCAGGCGCCGTCGTCGGTCGCGAGCAGCACCGCCGGAAGATCGGCGTGGTCGGCATCGACCGCGTTGTCGCTGAATTCGACCTCGTCCATCCACACGGTGCCGTCGCGGTACCCGAGCATCGGGCCCGTGTTGCCGAGGAAGCGCGTGCGGTAGACGCGCACGTCGCCGCCGGCGCCGTCGAGCACGAGCGGCGCGCCCTGGGCGCGGATCGTGCTGTCGCGGATCGTCGCCGAACCCGACGTGGTGAAGGCGATGCCGTACTGCGCCGGGCCGACGACGTCGACGCGGTCGAGTGCGAGATCGCCGCTGCCGTCGAACATGAGCACGCCGGCGAGCGTGCTGTCGGATGCGCGCAGCGAACCGGCGCCACAGCTGCAACCCGCCAGATCACGGAGTTCGGAGTGCTCGACGCGCAGTTGCGCGGCGCCGCTCGCCGAACCGGCGGACACTTCGCCGCCGCCCGCGGGAACGCGCACGCGGCGCAAGGTCGCGCTGCCGCTGTCGACCTCGACCGCCGCGCGCTGCGACGTCAGCGTGACGCCGTCGAGCACGAGCGCGGCGAGTGGCGTGACGTGCACGAGGTCGAAG
The DNA here is from genome assembly GCF_014138265.1 of Dokdonella fugitiva. GTDB lineage: Bacteria > Pseudomonadota > Gammaproteobacteria > Xanthomonadales > Rhodanobacteraceae > Dokdonella_A > Dokdonella_A fugitiva_A. The sequence continues at coordinate 222,007 of NZ_JACGXL010000007.1, read as the reverse complement.
TCGCCGGTGCCGACGACGCGCGTCGCGTCCACGCCCGTTCCGCCGATCGAGACGTCGCCGACGACGTCGAGCGCCGCGCGCGTGACCGTGTACTGCCCGGCGCCGAGCACGATCGTGTCGCCGGCGGGCGTCGCGACCGCGGCCTCGAGCGCTTCGCGCAGCGAGCAATCGCCCGCGACGCAACCATCCGGCTCGGGGTCGTCGCCGCGCGTGACGGTGTAGGTCGCCGCCGCAACGGGCAGCGAGGCGAACAGCAGGCCGAAGGCGAGCGGGCGATGCAGGGCGGACATGGCGATCTCCGTGGACCCCTTGCTCCACGGAAGTACGCACGGCCGCGGGCCACCGCCGCTCGCGGCGCGCGGTCCGCTCAGCCCGCGCCGAGTTGCTGCGCGAGCACGCGCGCCTCGCGCAGGCGCCGCGCATGTTCCGGCGCCTGCAGGCGACCGATCGCCTGCGCGACGTCCGTGCGCGCGCCGCCGAGGTCACCGTCGTCGCGGCGCACGCGGCTGCGCACGAGGTAGACGAGGCCGAGCATCGGCTCGGCCGTCTCGCCGCCGCTGCGTTCGAGCGTGACGCGCGCCTGCTCGACGAGTTCGCCGGCCTCGCGGCGCAGCGCCGGGTCGTCCGTCGCGACGAGGCTCGCCGCGAGTTCGGCGCGCGCTTGCGCCACTTCCGCGTGGTCCGGCCCGTACGCCTTCTCGATCAGCACGACCGCGCGGCGTTGCGCCACGATCGCGTCGGGCAGCCGATGCTGCGCCTGGCGCAAGCCGCCGATCACGCTGTTGACGTAGGCCGCCTCGTACGAATCGTCCTTCGACAGCTTCGCCATCGCCGCGACCGCCTGCGCGGCGAGTGCGTCGGCTTCGTCGAAGCGGCCGAGTTCACCGAGCACGCTCACGACTTCGAGCGCGGTCAGCCACGTGTACACGCTGTCGCCGGTGATCGTGCGGAACGCCTCGAACGAGGCGCGGTAGCGCTGCGCGGCGACTTCGAGCCGGCCCTGCGCGCGCGCGAGGTTGCCGTGGAACTGCAGCGCCTGCGCGTACTGCCCGCCCGGCGATTTCGAGAGGATGCCGATCGCTTCCGCCAGCGAGGCGTCGGCGGCGTCGAGGCGACCCATGCGCCGCTGCAGGTCGCCGAGGCGGATCAACGTGCCGCCGAGGATCACGTGGTCGTGCGGCAGCTGCGCGCGCTCGATGCGCAATGCCGCCTCGTACTCGGGCAACGCCTCGTCGTACTTGCGCTGCACGCGCAGGGTGTCGCCGACCGACATGTGCAGGACCGCGGCGCGCGCGTTGTCGGCTCCGCCCGCCGCCTCGACGATGCCGATCGCGTCGCGCAGCACCGCGAGTGCGTCCGGGAAGCGCGCGCCTTCGTGCAGCACCTTGCCGAGCAGCGCGAGATTGCCCACGAGCTCCATGCTGCGCGGCCCGTGCAGCGCGCGCGTGACGTCGATCGCGTCGCGCGCGAGGCGCTCGGCCTCGTCGATGTTGCCCTGGATCAGCTGGATCTTCGACGCGATCGATTCCGCCTGCGCCATGCGCGCGCCGCGTGCCGCACCGAGGTCGCGCAGGCGCGCGATCGCCGCGTCGGCGAGTGGCGCCGCCGCCTTGACGTCGCCGGAGGCGTACAGGCCGTCGGCGTACGCGACCTGCGCTTCGGTCGCGGCGAGACCGTCCGGGCCGCCGAGGCGCCGCTGCATTTCCCACGCCCGCGCGAGCGTCGCGACGCCGGCCTTGCCGTCGTCGAGGTTGATCTGGATCTCACCGAGGTCGCGCAGCAGCTCCGCCTGCAGGTCGGGCTCTTCGCCGAGCGTCGCGTCGATCTGCACGATGCCGTCGCCGATCAGTTGCGAGGCGGTGCGTGCCTGTGCCTTCGCGCGACTGACCGGGTCCTGTTCGCGAAACAGGGTCAGCATGAAGTCCTTGACGCGTTCGGCGCGCGCGAGCTGGCGTTCGGCGTGCGTGCGTTCCGCATCCGCACGACGCGCCTCGCCGCGCGCGACCTGCGCCTGCCACAACGCGATGCCGAGGCCTGCGAGCAGCGCGGCGGCGACGACGACCGAAGCGACGACACCCGCGCGATGCCGCCGCACGAAGCGCGCGATGCGATACGACGCCGAGTCCGCGCGCGCGGTGATCGGCCGCCGCGCGAGCCAGCGGCGCAGGTCGTCGGCGAACGCGGCCGCGGTCGGGTAGCGTCGCGCGGGATCGCGTTGCAGCGCCGTCGCGACGATGATGTCGAGGTCGCCCGCGAGCGCCTGCGCGAGCCGCTTGGCGTCGATGCCCGATCCGTACAGCGCATCGACTTCGGCCGCGGCCAGGCGCGCGGCGAGCGCGCTCGCGCGCTCGCTCGTCTCGTGCGTCGCCTCCTGCGCGAGCTGCGCCGGCACGCTGCTGCGCTGGCGCGGCAGCCGGCCGACCAGCAGTTCGCACAGCATGAGCCCGAGCGCGTACACGTCGGTCGCCGTGCCGATCGCCTCGCCGAGGATTTGTTCCGGTGCCGCGTACGCGGGCGACAGCACGCGCAGGCCCGTGCCCGTGCGCGTCTGCTCGCCACTCTCCTCGAGCAGCTTGGCGATGCCGAAGTCGAGCACGTGCGGCGTTCCGCCGGCGTCGACGAGCACGTTCGACGGCTTGAGGTCGCGGTGCACGACCAGCTGCGTGTGCGCGTAGGCGACCGCGTCGGCGATGCGCGCGACCAGCGCGACGCGCTCGCGCAGCGGCAGTCGCCGCGCGTTCGCGAATTCCGTCAGCGCGCGGCCCTCGACGTGCTCCATCACGTAGTACGGGCGACCGTCGTCGGCGACACCGCCGTCGAGCAGTCGCACGATGTCCGCGTGCGCGAGCCGCGCGAGGATGCGTCGCTCGCGCAGGAAGCGCTGCACGACCGCGGCGCTGTCCATGCCGCGCTTGATCAGCTTGATCGCGACGCGCTGTTCGTAGCTGCCATCGCTGCGTTCGGCGAGGAAGACGACACCCATGCCGCCCTCGCCGAGCGGCTGCAGCACATGGTACGGCCCGATGCGCCCGCTGTCGGGCGCAGCCGCCTGTGCGCCGGCCGGCAGGTCGCGCACCGCCTGCGCGAGACCGGCGTCGAGTACGCCGTGTTCGAGCGCGTCGGCCGCGAGCAGTGCCCGCAGTTCCTCCGCCGCCGGTGGATCCTCCGCGGCGATCGCGGCGAGGCGCGCCGCGCGCATCGCCGGCACGAGATCGACCAACTCGTCGAACCAGGCGGCGACGCGCGCCCAGCGTGCGGCATCATGAGGCATCGTCGTCTCCGGTCGTGGGTCGCAGGCGTCGTGCGAGATCGCGACGGGTGCGCTCGATCTCCGCGAGTTCAGGTGCCGCGCTCTTGCGAGCGGCGGGCAATGCGCGCTCGAGCAGCGATGCTGCTTCGGCGAGCGCGCCCGCTTCGCCGGACGCGACGAGGTCGAGCGCGAGTTCGTAGTCCGATTGCCACGCATCGCGCGAATCGGCGGCGTACAGCGCGAGCGCGAGTTCGTGCCAACGCCGGTGCGCCTTGATCGCGGTCGCGAGGTCGCCGCCGGCGCGCGCGATCGCGCCCTGCGCGCGCAGCGGCCGGATGTACTCGGGCGCCGCCGCGTCACCCTTCTCCGCGGCGATCCCCGCGAGCGCCGCGTCGACGGCCTCGCGCGCGCGGCGCGCATCGCCCTGCAGGAACATCACGTAACCCGCGTCGGCGCGCGCGCGCCAGCGCTGGATGTCGTGTGGCTGGTCGGCCGCGCGGTACAGGCGCTCGGCCTCGGCAAGTTCGGCCAGCGCTTCCGCATAGCGCTTCTGTTCCTCCAGCACGCGGCCGAGGTAGCGATGCCCGTGCGCGTGCATGTAGTCGCTGTCGGATGCGCGCAGCGCCGCGCGGAAGTCCTGTTCGGCCTCGCCGAGGCGGTGCTGGCCGAGCAGCAGGATGCCGCGCGAGAAGACCACGCGCGAGTACGGCCGCGAATCGACGCCGTAGAGCTTTTCGTAACAGGCGAGCGCGTCGGTCAGGAGGGGTTCGGCGTCACCCGCACGGCCGACGCGGTCGAGCAGGCCCGCGTAGTTGCGCTGCACCTCGCACACGCGCGGATCGTAGGCGCCGCGCGCGCGAGAGAGGATCGGCAACGCGGCCGCGTACTCGCGCAGCCCCTCGTCGTAGCGGCCGCCTTCCTCGAGCATCAGGGCGAGCGCGAGGCGATGGTCGGCGACCGCGGGGGCGTCGTCGCCGAGCCGGCGCCGCGAGGCCTCGACGACCGTGCGCTCGAGCGCGATCGCGGCTTCGGGCGACTGGGTCACGTTGAGGACGTAGGCAAGCTTCTCGCGCAACGTCTCGACCCGCTCCGGCGGCGCGTCGGGCGTCGCTTCGAGGATCGCGAGCGCGCTGCGGAAGTCGCGCTCCGCTTCCTGGTTGCGATCGGCGTCGCTGTAGATCGAGCCGCGCACGAAATAGGCGTAGACGAGGCGCGGGTCGTTCGGCCCCACGCTCGCGGCGAGGATCGCGTGCGCGCGTTCGCCGGTGGCGATCGCCTCGCCCCAGACGCCGAGGTTGCCCTGGATCTCGGCGATCGTCATGAGCAGCTCGCCGCGCGTCGCATCGTCCGACGTCACCGTCGTTTCGAGCGCGGCGCGACCGCGCCGGAGGATTTCCGCCGCACTGAGTTCCTCGCCTTTCGACAGCGACGGATCGTTCTGCTGGAAGATCGAGACGAGCAGCTCCTTGACGCGCTCGGCGCGCTCGGCCTGCGCGTGCGCGAGGGTCGCCTGCTCGCGCGCGACGCGCGCCTGCCAGATCGCGATGCCGAGGCCGGCGACGAGCGAGACGACGACGAGCGCGGCCGCGGCGACGCCGAGGCGGTGCCGCCGCACGAAGCGTGCGATGCGATACGACGCCGAGTCCGCGCGCGCGGTGATCGGCCGCCGCGCGAGCCAGCGGCGCAGGTCGTCGGCGAACGCCGCCGCGGTCGGGTAGCGTCGCGCGGGATCGCGTTGCAGCGCCGTCGCGACGATGATGTCGAGGTCGCCCGCGAGCGCCTGCGCGAGCCGCTTGGCGTCGATGCCCGATCCGTACAGCGCATCGACGTCGGCCGCGGCCAGGCGCGCGGCGAGCGCGCTCGCGCGCTCGCTCGTCTCGTGCGTCGCCTCCTGCGCGAGCTGCGCCGGCACGCTGCTGCGCTGGCGCGGCAGCCGGCCGACCAGCAGTTCGCACAGCATGAGGCCGAGCGCGTACACGTCGGTCGCCGTGCCGATCGCCTCGCCGAGGATTTGTTCCGGTGCCGCGTACGCGGGCGACAGCACGCGCAGGCCCGTGCCCGTGCGCGTCTGTTCGCCGCTCTCCTCGAGCAGCTTGGCGATGCCGAAGTCGAGCACGCGCGGTTCGCCGGCGGCATCGACGAGCACGTTCGACGGCTTGAGGTCGCGGTGCACGACCAGTTGCGCGTGCGCGTAGGCGACTGCTTCGGCGACTTTCGCGAGCAGCGCGACGCGCGCGACGACGTCGAGCCGATGTGTCGCCGCGTACGTGGTCAGCGCTTCGCCGTCGACGTGATCCATCACGTAGAACGGGCGACCGTCGCCGCTCATGCCGCCATCGAGCAGGCGCACGACGTGCGGATGGTGCAGGCGCGCGAGGATGCGCCGCTCCTGCAGGAAGCGGCGCAGGATCGCGTGCGTGTCCATGCCGCGCTTGAGCACCTTGACGGCGACGCGCTGTTCGAACGCGCCGTCGCTCCGCTCGCCGAGCCAGACCACGCCCATGCCGCCTTCGCCGATCGGATGCAGCAGGCGGTAGGCGCCGGCGCGACGGTCGGCCGGCGCGGTGTCGACGAGCAGGTCGGGCAGCACGCGCGGCGCACCCGCGTCGAGCACGCCGTCGCGCCCGTCCGCGTCGAGCAGCGCGCGCACTTCCGCCGCGAGCGCGGCGTCGTCGGTGTCCAGCGCCGCGAGCCGTCGCGCGCGCGCGTCCGGCGGCAGTTCGACCAGTTCGTCGAACAGCGCGGAAATCTCGCCCCAGCGCGCGGTATCGACCATCACGAGCTCCCCCAGTAGCGCTACCGTGCCACGCGCCTGCGCGCGTGGCGAATGACCGTGTCAGGCCCCCGCGATCTCCCGTTGCAGGAACGCGCGCGCGCGCCGCCAGTCGCGCTTGAGCGAACGTTCGGAACGGCCCTGCACGCTCGCGATCTCGGCGAGCTCGAGGCCGGCGTAGAAACGCATCTCGACCAGTGCCGCGAGCGGCGCGTCGAGCCCGGCGAGCCGGTTCAGCGCGTCGTCGAGCGCGAGCACCTCCTCGCCGCGATCCTCGGCCGCCGCCTGCAGCGCGGTCGTGTCGAGCGAGGCGACCTGCTGGTTGCCGCCGCGCCGCAACGCCGCGCGCGCACGCACGTGGTCGATCACGATCTGCCGCATCACGCGTGCCGCGACCGCGAAATAGTGGCCGCGATCGTTGACTTCGAGCGCGCCGTGCTGGGCGAGCTTGAGGTACGCCTCGTGCACGAGCGAAGTCGTGCGCATCGCCGCCTCGCCCCGCAGCTGGCCGGCAGCGAGGCGACGCAGTTCGTCGTAGAGCAGCGCGAACACGCGCTCGGACGCCTGCCGGTCGCCGTCGCGCGCCTTGCCGATCAGTTCGGTGATGTCCGCCATGCGCCCCCCAGGGTCGCCGCTACGTTGCCACGCAGCGGCGGCCGCGGCAAATCGCCGGGGCTGGCGGGCCGTTCAGGCGCCGTCGAAGCCGTTCGCGAAGATCGGGTCGGGTTCCGCCTGGAGTTCGTAGGCGCCGATGTCGATCGCGCCGAACTGGATGCGCGGGTTGCCGTCGAGGTCGACCGCGCCGTCGCCGCCCGGCGCACCGGCCTGGCCGGCGTTGTAGAGCGGCGAGGTCGGCTGCAGGTGGTGGTTGTTGAGGCTGATGAACTGCGGGATGTCGTTGCGGTTGCCGCTGCTGCCGGCTCCCGGCTCGACGTTGAGCACGTCGACGTCGTTGGACAGCATGACCGGGTGGATCGTGATGTTCTGCAGGAATTCCTGCCCGCCGTTGCCCCACAGGATGTTGTTGGCGAGCGAACCGCTGGCGAGCGGGCTCAGGAACACCGCGCCGGCGGTCGGATCCGTCGTGTCGAACGCGTTGTCGGCGATGGTGTTGTCGTTGAGGTAGACCTCGATCGTCGATGCGCCGACCGCGAAGTCGAACGCGACGACGAACTCGGAGCCGAGCGCGGAATTGTTGGCGACGACGTTGTCGACGAAGTACGCGGGGCCGGCGACGACGGCGACGTGGACGATGCCGTAGTCGGTATCGGCCGCGTCGGCATGGTTGAGGCGGAAGCGGCAGTTCTCGATGCGCGTCGCGCCTTGCGTCGTCACCGTGAGCGCGGCGGCGCCGACGTTGGACGTCGCCATCCCGTGCAGGAAGCTCGCGTAGCGCACCGTGATGTCGCCGCCTTGGGCGAGGTAGTTGGTCGCCGCGAGGATCGGTCCGGTCGAATGGCCGTCGAGGACGGTCAGCGAGGCGTCGGGCGTCTGCGTCGCGCAACCCGCGTCCCAGCCGCCTTCGATGTCGAGCGAACCGGTGCCGCTGGAGCGCGAATAGGTGAATCCGCTGCCGCTGGCGAGGTAGGTGCCGCTGCGCAGCTGGATCGTGTTGATCGCGTCGCCGTTGCCGGCGGCGGTCGTCAGCGCGTTCTGCAGCGCGGTCGAGTTGGCGACGCAGAAGATCGCGGCCTCGGCGTGCGTGGCGCAGGCGAGCGCGGCGAGGAGCAGGAATCGGATGACAGGGCGCATGGCACGACCTCGCGGGGGAGTCCTGCCATGTCCCAACGCCGATTCGCGCCGAAAGCGGGCGCGCAGGACATGCGCGCCTCATGCTCGAGCATGGAGCGCGATCGCGTGATCGTCCGGGTCGCTGACCGCGCGCAGGCGGTCGGTCGGCAGCGGCAGCCGGTCGCTCCGGATCGGCGAGCAGGCTGCCTGCGCCCGCACGCGAACGCCGTGGCAGCCGTCGCGGGCCGGAACGGGCCCGCGACGGCTCGGTCGTGCGGACCGCGTCAACGCGTCCGCTCGAGAGCGAGATCCACGTTGCCGTACAACAGTTGCAGGCTGCCGGCCAGGTTGCCCGAGCCGATGCCCAGGCCGGTCCAGACCATCGCGTCGCCTGTGGCGTTGCCGAGCAGGAGTTCCGCCCTGCCGTAGTCGGTCATGCCCGATTTGGCGGTATGGACGGCTCCGGCCAACGACCAGCCGGTCGCGCGCAGGCTGCCCTGGAGGTGGCCGGACGGACGCCCGTACTGGAAGAGCTCGACGTCGATCCTGTTCCCGGCCGGATCGGTCCAGAGCAGGTCGTCGAAACCGTCGCCATCGACGTCGGCGGTCGCGATCTGCCCGTGCGGCAGGTCGGGCATGCGCAGGTTGACGCTGCCGCGCGGCTTGCCATCGTCCATCAGCAGGATGGTCGCGCTCGTGCTGCCCGGCTGCTGGAATACGAGGTCGGTGCGACCGTCACCATCGAAATCCCCGCTGCCACGCCATTCGAGCTCAGGATTCACGTCGAGCGGCGTGATCGCTTCGCAGCGGTCGCGCTGGAACAGGCACTGCACGATCGCGTACGCGCGCGTGCCCGGATCACGCACCAGGGCATCGGCCTCGACGTCGCCGTCGACCTGGATGAGGTCGAGGATCTCGCGGTTCCCGAGCACGCCCGAAAGGCGCCGCGCCATGCGGCCGCCGGCATCGACGGTGTAGTAGTCGCCACCCTTGCGCACCAGCGCCTGGTCGGTGGCGAGGCCGTCGAACCGGTCGGCATCGATGTAGGCGTCGAACACGCCCATGCCGAGCGGCATCCACTGGTTGCTGCCAAGGTCGAGCCACTCACGCGCGTCGCTGATGAGATCGTGGCGCACCGGCGCGGACTGGTCGAACTGGAGCAGCGCGGTCGGCGGCCGGAACACGAACACGTAGCCCGAGGAAACCGCGTTCGCCGCGTAGCGTGCGTCGCCCTCGTAGCGCGCCTCGATCGTGTAGCGACCGTCCTGCGGCAGCAGGCCCTGCTGCGGCGTCGGCAAGCTCGCGCGGCCATTGACGACCGGCACGCGGCCGAGTTCACGGCTGTGCCGGTTCGGATCGACGACGCTGAAGACGACCGTGCCGGTCGGCGGCACCGGGCCGTTGCCGGAGACGTCGACGGCGGCGTCGAGCGTAAGGTCCATCGCGGGTACGCGGGTCGGATACGCCGGCAGCGTCAGGGTGACGGGAAGCAGGTCCGCCACGCGCACGCACGCGGACAGCTCCGAGGTGTTGCCGTCGGTGTCGGTCGCAGTGGCGGTGAACACGTCGCCGTCCTCGAGCCTGCCGAACGGCGGCTGGTTCACGACCTGCGCGAAGCTCGCGTTGCCCTGGCCGTCGGTGGTCACGTCGAAGGACTGCAGGAACATGTCCGCGACGTCACCGCCGCTGCTGCTGCAGGCGGCGGACAGGAACACCTCGATCGTGTAGGTGCGCCCCGGCATGCTGTGCAAGCCGCCTTCGAGCAGTCCGGCGGTATTGGCGGCGGCGAGCTCGGGACGATTCTGCAGGCGGTTCGGCCCTTCGTCCGCGTCGAGCGGATCATTGGCGAGCGGGCTTTGCGTGGTCAGCGCGATCGCCGTCGAATTGAGGTCGAAGAAGACGTTGCGGCTGAGGCGGTTGCCGGTGCCGGCCGGCGTCGACGACGGGTTGCTGGAACGCGGCGCGAGCACGACGCCCGCATTGCCATTGCGGATGGTGTTGTCGGCGACGACGGTATCGCGAGTGCCGTCCTCGAGCCGGATCGCGGTACCGGCGCCCAGCGCGGGAAGTCCCCAGACGTTCGTGCCGAAGAGGTTGCGCGCCAGCGTGTTGCCACGGGTATCGGGTCCGGGTGCGCCGCCGTGCAAGTAGATGCCGTCGTAGTCGACCGCGACGAACCGGTTGTCGACGATGCGCGAGTCGCGCAAGCCGAAGCTGTCGCGCTGGACCTGCACGGAGTACGTCGTCCGATAGGCCCGCGGCACATTGAGCGCGATGCTTCCGGTGAGCACGCCGGCGCGGCCGATGATCGAACCGGGCGCGGTTTCGCCCATGCCGTTGCTGCCGAACCAGTTGTGCTGCACGGCGTGGTTGCCGCCGTCGATGGCGATCGCGATGGAGTCGATGCCGGCGAAGATGTTGCCGTTGTCGGGGTCGGGATCGCCGACCACCGTGTCGCGGCTCATCAGGACGCCGACGCCGACGGAAACGCCGCCGAGGCCCACCACGTCGCCATTGGCGCGCACGCCGAAACGATTGGCGACGAGCTTGACGCCATCGGCCAGGACCAGCATCGCCGCGCCGTTGCAGCCGGCGCTGTTGCCGACGACGGCGAGGCCGGAGACCAGGCTGCGCTCGGCGCCGCGCACGAACGTCAGCGCGGAACCGAAATCGTCGTTCGCGTTGCACGACATGCCCGCGATGTCGATCTCGATCATCGGTCGCGCGGGGAAGCCGGGTTGGCTGCCCGGCTGCGAGAACCCGGACATCGCGATCCGGTCCTTGATCGGCGGCAGCGGCGAACGCAGCGGGATCGTCCACGGTCCCGGGCCGCTCGCCGCCGGATCGATGGCGAAGCTGATGCCGTCCAATCCCCGATTCGCATTGGCGTCGGTGATCGCCTGCCGCAGCGAACCGGGACCGCTGTCGGCCGGCGTCGTGACCCTGAAGCTGGCCGCTTGCGCGAGGCCGGCCGCCGCAACGGCGGATGCGAGGATGAGGAAACGCGATAGACGTCGGATGCGGGACATGCGCGAAAGCTCCATGCAATCAGGGGAAAGGCGACCGTTCATTCGAAGCCGCTGCGGAAGATCAGGTCCGGCCGTGGCTCGGCATCGAACATCACGTCGCTGGTCGCGTTGGTGTCGCCCGCGACGAGATCGGTCGCTTGCGAATCGAAGGCGAGGCGTTGGCCGTCGGCGCTGATGCCACTCGCCGATCCGGAGCGCAGGTCGCCGAACACGGACGACCCGGCCAGCGCATGGCTCACGAGGCGCCAACGCGTGCTCGCGGCGGTCCACAGGAATACTTGCGGCGGCGCGGGGGACGTGAAGTCGCAGGTCGCGAGCACGTCGCCCGCATCGGTCACGCGCGGATAGCGGCACTGGATCGGCGACAGCGCGAGGGGCGGATCGAAATCCGCCGCCGCCGGCAACGGGATGTTGACCAGCACACCGTCCTGCCGGTCGTAGCGGTAGACGCGATTGACGCTGCCGGGCAGGAGGTTGCCCGAGGTCGACCTGAACGCGACGAAGCGTCCGTTCGCGGAAATCGTCGCCTGATCGGAAAGGCCGTCGCCGAGCGCGCCATCGGGCGCATGGCTGAGCAACGTGTACGTGTTCGTCGCGCGGTCGAGCAGGTACACCTGCGGCAGACCGTTGCCGTTGACCGGCGTCATCGCGTTGGCGCGGCTGGAGAACACCACGCGCTGCCCATCCGAGGAAATCGCCTGCGGCGTCAGCGGTTCGACGCTGCCGTCGGCGAACTGGCCGAAGCGGTTGAGGCTGAGGATCGACACCGTGTGGGTGACGGCATCATGCACGAAGACGTCGACCATGCCGTTGCTGTCGCCGAACACGAGGTTGCTCGCTGCCGATACGAACACCGTGTATCGACCATCGCCCGACAGCGCCGGACTGCGCGCCTGACTGTTGCCTTCGTTGCCCGTCCCGTCGTCGCTGATGCGCGTGATCGCGCCGGTGTCGAGATCGCGGCGAAACACGTTGAGCTGGGTGCTGCCCGCGACGAGGTTGGTCGCGAAGCTCTCGAACGCGACCACCTTGCCGTCGCCGGAAACGGCCGGCGCGTAGCAGATCTTGTCGGCGGGCGCGTTCGTCCCGGGCGCCGAACTCACGCGCGTCAGCGCGCGGCTGTCCAGTTCGTAGCGATAGATGTTCTCGACATCGTTGCCGCCGGGCAACAGATTGCTCGCCGTGGAAACGAACACGACGGCGTCGCCGCCGCTGGCCAACGCCGCATCGCGCAGCAGTGCATCCGGCTGCACCGCACCCGACCCGGTCACGCGCGCGAGCGCGGGCTGTGCGTCCACCTGGTCGCACACGCACAGCCCCCCCGCGACGAGAGCCAGCGCGGCCGCGCGATGCCTGCATCGATGGAACATGGAGATCCCTCACGTTGGTCGTTCCATAACCAAACGTGATTCGAGCCCCAAAACCTTAGTGCCAGCCGCGGCCCGCGTCGGCGTGCGCCCGCACGACGATGCACTCGCGCCGCGTGCGCACCGACTGGGCGCACGCGGCGGTCGTCGTGGATCGCTTTGCGCTAGCCGTCGAAGCCGTCGTCGAACAGGCGGTCGCCGACGTCGAAGCTGACCGGCACGACGAGGCGCGGATGGGCCGGATCGTTGCTGCCGATGCACAGCGTCGCGGCGTAGTGGCCGGCGGCGAGCTGCGACGGGTCGAGCGTCGCCGTGATCGTGGCCTGCGCATGCGCGTCGACGCTTCCGGCCGTGGTGTCGAGGCTCAGCCACGGCACGTCGGACGGCGTCGCGCACGCGTCCGGCTGCTCGACCGCGCGCACGAGCAGCGCGTGGTAGTCGTTGAACTGGTCGACGATCGGATCCCACGAACCGAGTGCGCCCGGGTTGCCGCGCATGAGGTACCCCGAGGCCGCGCCCGGTGCGCCGCTGACGTCGGACGCGACGAACGCGGTGCCGGGTTGGGTCGGATCGAACTGCACGCCGATGTAGACGTTGCCGCTCGCGACACTGATGCCGAGCGCGGACAGGTCGACCCGCACGAACGCGGCCGTCGCCGTGGTCGGGATATCGGTCGCAATCGCGTCGACCGATGCGAGCAGGTTGCCCGGGCCGCCGTCCCAGCCGGTGTCGTCGTAGACGACGAGCTGGAATGCCTGGCTCGTGCCCGCCGCCGAGGCGAGGAAGGCGACGCACGCGCTCGTGAACGTTGCCGGATAAGCGCTCGGCGTGAAGCGGTCGACGTAGCCGGCGATCGTGAACAGGCCGCTGCCGTCGCGATAGCCGTCCTCGGGCGCGCCGTCGTCGTGGACGATGATGCCCGGCGTCGATTCGTCGCAGCCTTCGGTCACCGCGCCGCGCAGCGAGACGACCTGCGGCTGGCGCGCGCGCCAGCGATCCCGCGTCGCGGCGTTCGCGGCGAGCTTGCGCACGGCGAGCGACGACGACGCCTGCGGCGCCGGCGCGCCGGCCGGCCGCGCCGCTGGCGCTTCGAGCGCGGACCAATCGAGCGCCTGGTCGCCGTCGTTGGCGATCACGAGCGGCAACGCAACCGCGGCGCCGCCGGGCTCGGCCGACGCCGCGAGCGGATCGGGCGTGACCGCGATCGTCGCCGGCGCGAGCGCGGGTGCGACGTCGAGATGCGCGCCCGCGCTCGTTGCATACGCAGTCGGCGACGTGCGCGTCCAGGCGAGCGCGCTCGCGGGCGACAACGACGGTGTGTCGTAGGAGTACTGGTTGCCGATCGATGCGTCCGCGTTCTGCAGGCCGACGGTCGCACTGCCGCCGTTGTCCCAGTCCGGATTCGCGGCGTCGCCGAACACGGTGTTGGCATAGTGGAATTCGAGCGAGCCGTCCTCGCCGAGCCACGCCTGGAACACCGCGGGCGCGCCGCCCGACTGCAGGAAGTGCGGGCGAATCCACTGCACGATCGCACGGCGGTTCGGCGGCGTGCCGTCGACCTGCCACCAGACGTTGCCGGCGCTGTCGGCGAAATCGTCCCAGAACGGCGCGATGATCGGCCCGCCCATGAACACGTCGGGCGCGTACGGCAGCGGATCGTTGAACGCGTAGCTGAAGCCGGTCAGCGTGCCGAGCACGAGCGTGCCGTTGTTGCCGATCGTGAGCAGGTCGCTCGCGCCGTCGAAGAACGGGAACGCGAACGGCAACGTCACGCCGGTCGCGCCGTCGTCGGCGAGGTCGAGCGGCGTGCCGCTGCCGACGATGTCGGTGAAGCCGAACGCGACCGGCGCGGCCGCGTAGCCGGGCTCCTGGTCCTGGGCGGTCCAGTCGGCGGTGTAGTCCTCGACGCCGAGCGTCGCGGTGACGATGCGGTTGAACTGCAGCGTGCCGCCGGGCGCGACCGCCTCGTGCATGAGCGTGAAGATCGTGCCGTCGACGCTGTCGACGAGCGTGTGGTAGGCGAGCGTCCGGGTGGAATGGTTGGTCAGCGTGTAGCAGAAGTTGACCGCGTCGCCCGCGTGCACGGCGAGATCGGTCGCGCTGCCGCAGGTGGCCGGGTTGCCGTCGTCGAGCGCGAGGCCGATGTCGAGCGCGATCTCGCTGCCGAGCGTCGCGGCGGGGCGCACATGCAGGGTCGTCGGCGCCGCCGCAGCCGCGAACGCCGGTGCGAGTAGGCCGGCCATGAGGACGCGGCGGAGGAGGATCGGGATCGCGTTCAGCGGGATCGTGTTCAAGATGGACGCCCTCGTGGAAAGTCGGAGCGGCCGGGCCCCGCCCGACCATGTCGCCCGACCCTAGGCCTGCGTGCCGTCGCGCGCGTCAAACGGGCGTCAGGGCACGTTGACACGGGCGTGACATCGCCGTGACACGCGCGTCACGGCGCATGCTCGGCCGCAAGACGCTGTCCGCGCAGCACTTCGATGCGCTCGCGCAGTCGCGCGGCGGCGGCCGTCTCGCCGCCGGCGTCGTAGAGCGCGAGCAGCGCCTCGGCCGCGTCGAGGTCGCGATCGGCGTACGCGGCCAGACGGCCGCCGACGCCGCGCGCGGCGTCGAGCCGTCCCCCGCGCACGAGTGCGGCGACGCGCGCGGCGCCGGCGGGCACCCACTCGTCCGCCCGGCTCGCCGCGAGCGCGAGGTCGAACGCGCGCGCGTAACCGGCGTCAGCCGCCGCGGCGTCACCGTCGGCCGCGGCGAGGCGCGCGGACGCGAACGCGGCGACGAACGGGCGGTCGGCATCGAGCGGCGTCTCGCCCGCGTCGTGCAGCCGCTGCAGCGCGTGCGCGGCGACGTCGCGCCGCCCCTGTGCGAGCGCGGCCGCGACGAGCAGGTCGACCGTGCGCGACAGGCGCGCGTCGCTGCTCGGGTCGGGCGGCGCGAGCACGCGGTCGACGAGCCGGTCGACATCGCCGACCGACAGCGGCGCCACCACGCCGCGCGCAAGGTCCCGCGCGAGGCGCATCAGCGCGAACTCGGGCGGCGCGACCGGCGTACCGTCGTCGTAGCGCTCGACCAGGCGACCGAGTTCGTCGAGCCGCGCGTTCGCGAGCAGCGCTTGCGCGTGCGTGTAGGCGATCGCGAGCACCGCGCGTGGATCGTCCATGCGCGGCGCCAGCCGCCACGCCTTGGTGCTGCTCGCGAGTGCGTCGTCGCTGTCGAGCATCATGCGCTGCGCGTCCGACTTCGCGGCGAGCGTCGAGGCGAGGTGGTCGATGACGCCGAAACGTTCGAACACGGCCGCGCCGCGTTGGAACGACGCGACTGCTTCGGCGAAACGGCCGTGGTGCGCATGCGCCAGACCCTCGTTGACGTCGAGGCTCGCCTCGCCCGGCAGGTTGCCGGCCGCCTGCCATTCGATGCGCGCGCGCGCGAAGCTGGAGAGCGCGTCCTCGTATCTGCCGAGCTGGTCTTCGATCACGCCGCGCATCATGTAGGCGCGACCGAGCAGCAGCGGCTCGTGGCGGCCGTCGAGCGCGGCGAGCGCGGCGCGACAGTGCGCCTGCGCGCGTTCGGGCTCGTTGCGGCGAAAGGCGACCGCGCACAGGCCGTACAGCGACCGCGCGTGCACGAGCGGCGACACGTCGGGTGCCGACGCGAGGCGCTCGAAATCGCGCTGCGCCTGCTCCATGCGACCGGAGCGTTCGTCGACCTCCGCCACGCGCACGGCGATCTCGGGCAGGCGCTGCAGGTCGGCCGGCGCGGCTTCTGCGATCGCCGCGGCTTCGCGCAGATCGCCTTCGAGGAACGCCGCATCGATGCGCTGCTGCAGCTCGAGCGCGGTCGGCCGCGCGGGTGTTTCGGCGATCGCCGGATCGCCGAGCCAGTCGGCGAGCGCGCGATCGATCGCCTGCAGCGGCGTCGGCGCGGTCGCCGCATGGCGCACGTTGCGCTCGCTGTCCTCGACGTCGAGCTCGACCGTCCATCCGTGCGCTTCCCTGTGCATGCGCGCGGCGAGCACGAGTGAAGCGCCCGCCGCGAGCGCGAGCGCGCGGCGTCTGGCCGGATCGACGGCCGCCTCGCCGTCGCGCGCGAGGTACGCGATCACCTGCTCCGACGGCAACACCGGCCGGCCGCTGCGTTCGCGCAGTCGCGAGGCGAGGTAGTCCATCGCCCCGAAACGGATCCAGCGCGCGTCGCCGCCGTCGTCGGGCACGTCGACGGGCAACACGAGCGCTGCACCGGCCGAAGCGACTTCGGGCATCGCAGGCGGCATGCGCCACCAAACGAGGAGCGCCGCCGTCGCCAGCGCGAATGCGACGGCGACCCCGACCGGCACGACACGGCGGCGGCGCGCGGTGGACGGCGTGCGCATCTCACCGGGGAGCGCGGGCAGCGCGCGCGCGGTGTCGGCGATCGCGGGCTCCGGCGCCGGCGGCGCCACCTGTTCGACGACGACGACCGGCGCGACCCAGTGGTAGCCGAAGCGCGCGACCGTGCGGATGAAGCGCTGTTCGTCGCCGGTATCGCCGATCGCGCGACGCGCCCGCGCGAGCGTCTGGCCGAGCAGCGCGTCGCTGACGTCGGCGCGACCCCACACCGCGCTGATGAGCTCGTCGCGGCCGACTGCGCGCTCGCGCTGCTCGATCAGGTAGACGAGGCAATCGAACGACTTCAGCGGCAGCGCGACCGGCCCGTGCGCGTCGCGCAACGTACGCGATGATGCGTCGAGCTCGAAACCTCCGAAACGGTAGTGCCTGGCCGACATGATCCGACTGCTGCGAACGTCCGGGCCATCGCCCGGACCCGCGGGGGCCGCCGTGCGCCGGCGGTCCACCGGCCACTGTAGCGGGTCGCTCCCGCAGGCGTAAGGTCCGCCGCCGCAAGCCGCCGTCGTGCGGCGGATGCGGCGGCGGCCGGAGCGCTTCAGTCGCCGGACTTCGCCTCGAAGCCGTCGCGGAACACGACCAGCCAGCCGGTGTCGGTCGCGTTCGCGATGTCGCCCGCATAGACGCCCGTGGTGCTCGCGCCGACTTCGATCGTCGCGCCGGGCGCGTCGGCACGTACGGGGGCGGCGAGCAGGTAATGCACGCTGCCGTTCGCCGCGACGGTCGCGTGGTCGAGCAGCGCACCGCTGCCGCCGGCGCCGCACGCGCCGGACGCCGCGTCGATGCAGCTCCAGCTCGCCGCGTTCGCGTCGATGCCCGCCGGCAGGTCCGCCGCGACGTCGACGTCGCGCGCGATCGCACTGCCGTGGTTGCTCACGACGACGTCGTAGACGAGCGTGTCGCCGTAGCGGACATAGTCGCGGCCGTCGTCGATCGCCAGCGCGAGCGCGACGTCGGGCGCGAGGTTCTGCAACGCGAACGAAGCGGATTCGGCCGTGCCCACGACGGTCGCGACGACCGCGTAGCCGCCGACGATCGCGTTGGCGGTCGCCGCGACGGCGGCACGGCCGTCGGCGTCGGTCGCGACCGCCGCTGCGGAGACGTTCGCGCTCGCACCGCTCGCGGGCGCGGTGAACGCGACCATCGCGCCGCCGACCGGATTGTCGTGCGCATCGCTCACGCGCACCGCGAGCGGTGCGGCGAAAGCGGTCTCGACGACCGTGGATTGCTGCGCACCGTCGACGGCTGCGACGTGCGTGGCCGGGCCGGCGAGGTTCTCCAGCTCGAACGCGACCGATCCCGCGAGCCCGGCCACGCTCGCGCTCACGTCGTAGCGGCCCGCGATCGTATTCGCGCGCGCGTCGACGCGCGCGATGCCGTCGGCGTCGGTCTGCGCGCTCGCCGCGACGAGCGCGCTCGCGCCACTCGTCGGCACGGCGAACGCGACCACGGTGCCGGGGACGCCGATACCAGCCGCGTTGGTCACGCGCACGTCGAGCGACGCCGCGAACGCGGTGTCGACCGCGGTCGACTGCGGCGAACCGCCGAGCAGCGTGAACGCAGTCGCCGGATCGAGCGCGAAGCTCGCTTCGATCGTGCAATCGGCGTGTACTGCGGCGACGGTGTAGACGGTGCCCGCGAGCATGCCGCCGCAGCTGCCGCCGACCACGTCGACGTGGTAGCCGGGTTCCGCCGCGAGCGTGAAGGCGAGGCTGCCGCCGTCGCCGACGACCTGCGGCGTCGCGGGTGCGATCGAACCGTGCGCGCCCGCGCTCGGCGTGACCGTCCACGCCGCGATGCCGTTGCCGCTCGCCGCGACCGCGAACGTCGCCGGCACGCCGTCGCTCGCGACGTCGATGCGCGCCGCCTGCGCGCCGAGCGCGACGGGCGTGAAGTGCAACGAGAACGTGCACTCGCCCTGCGCGGGCAGGGTCACGTTCGCGCACGTGGCGGCATCCGCGTCGAGCGCGAAGCCGTCGGCGGCGCCGGCGCCGAGTGCGATGCCGGAAAGATGCAGGTCGCCCGCGCGCAGGTTGCGCAGGGTGACGGCGCGCGTCGCCTCGACGCCGAGCGGCACGTCGCCGAACGCGACCGGGTCCGCGGCGAGTTCGGGCACGACGCCTGCGAGTCGCACGGCGTAGTGGTCGGTCGGTGTCGCCGGGGCCCAGAACGGGCCCCATGCGCTGTTCCATAGCAGCGCATCGTCGATGACGACCTGGTCGACGACGCTGAGCATGAGTGCCGAACCCCCCGCGCCGAACAGGCCCGAGCCGATCACGAGCGCGTACGAACCCGGCGCGAGCGCGATATCGGGCAGGTCCACGCCGTATTCGTCAGCGCCACTGCCGACGTCGAACACGGCCGAGCCGGCGAGCGCGGCGGTGAACGCGGTCGTGGCCGGGAACGGTGTGTTCGCGGTCGGTCCGGCGATGCGCACGATCGCGGCGTAGACGCTACCGCTGCCGGAGAACATCCATGCGCTCACACGACGCACGCGCGCAGGGCGATCGACGGCGAAGCGCACCGCGACGGCACGACCCGGCGAGACCATGCCGCTCGTCTGGGTCGACTTCCACGCCGAAACGCGCGCGCTCTCGACCAGGAAGTCGGTCGGCGACGACGGCGACGGCGGCAGCGCCTGGCCGCGCGCGAAGATGCGCACGGTCGTGCCCTGCAGCGAGCGCGCGTTGGTCGTCGCGTTCACCGTGTACGGGCCGACGGTCTGGCCGGCCTGGGTCGGGCACGGCCACGTCGCGCAGACGTTCGGCAGGGTGATGGCCCAGGTCGACGCGGTCGCGCCGTAGCGGCCGGTGCCGGTCGTGATCGCATACCAGCCCGGTTCGAGCGTGACGGCGAGCGGTCCGGCGACATCGGCCGTCGTCGTCGACGGCTGCAGCAACGTCGTGCCGACGAGGCGGCTGTCGCCGGCGACGTCGGGCACGGTGTCGGGCGTGGCAATGCGGTACAGCGCGCCGTACACGCTCTGCGTGCCGTTGCCCCGCGCGTAGATGCCGATCTCGCTGAGCTCTGTCCGCTGCAGCAGGCGGAACGTGATGCCGACCGGATTGACGCCGACGGCGAGGCCGCCGCCGACGTCGCCGGGCGCGTGGCTCTCGAACACGAACGGGTCGGGATCGGCATGCGCGATCGACAGGCTTGCGAGCACAGCGAACAGCATCGCGGCGACATGGCGAAGTGCGTGTGCGCACGAGCGCGCAGGTGAGGCGCGCCGTGAACCACGCGCATGCGCGGCCCTTGCGGGTGAAGGATGGTCGGTCATGCGGCTCCCCTGTTCGACGACGAAGCGACCGCGCGATGCGGCCGTCTGCGTCATTGCAAGCGGGGAAATGGGCGGCCGGATATCACGCGGCTCGCGTCGGCGTCGTGCGTGATGGAGATGCTGCGCGCGGAAAAAAAAGCCCCGCATCGCCGCGGGGCTTTTCGTTGCTGCTTGTCCTTCGACTTCGACGCTGCGCGCCTGAGCTCGGGACGAACGGCGTTGCCTGGATCAGAAATCCATGCCGCCCATGCCACCCATGCCGCCGCCGGCCGGGCCGTGGCTGTGGGCTTCTTCCTTCTTCGGCGCTTCGGCGACCATGGCTTCCGTCGTGATGACGAGGCCGGCGATCGACGCGGCGTTCTGCAGCGCGGTGCGCGTGACCTTGGTCGGGTCGAGGATGCCGAGCTCGACCATGTCGCCGTATTCGCCCGTCGCGGCGTTGTAGCCGAAGTTGCCCTTGCCGTCGGCGACCTTGTTGAGGATCACGGACGCCTCTTCACCGGCGTTCGTGACGATCTCGCGCAGCGGCGCTTCCATCGAGCGCTTGGCGATCTGGATGCCGTGGTTCTGGTCCTCGTTGTCGCCCTTGAGCTTGGCCAGGCCGGCCAGCGCGCGGATCAGCGCGACGCCGCCGCCCGGGACCACGCCTTCCTCGACCGCCGCACGCGTCGCGTGCAGGGCGTCTTCGACGCGCGCCTTCTTTTCCTTCATCTCGACTTCCGTCGCGGCGCCGACCTTGATCACGGCCACGCCACCAGCGAGCTTGGCGACGCGCTCCTGCAGCTTCTCGCGGTCGTAGTCGGAGGAGGTCTCCTCGATCTGCGCCTTGATCTGCTTGATGCGCGACTGGATGTTGCCCGCTTCGCCGGCGCCGTCGATGATCGTCGTGTTCTCCTTCGAGATGATCACCTTCTTGGCCTTGCCGAGATCCTTCAGCGTCGCCTTCTCGAGCTGCAGGCCGACCTCTTCCGAGATCACCTGGCCGCCGGTCAGGATCGCCATGTCCTCGAGCATCGCCTTGCGGCGGTCACCGAAGCCCGGCGCCTTCACGGCCGCGACCTTGACGATGCCGCGGATCGTGTTGACGACGAGCGTCGCGAGCGCTTCGCCCTCGACTTCCTCGGCGACGATCAGCAGCGGCTTGCCGGCCTTCGCGACGCCCTCGAGCACCGGCAGCAGCTCGCGCACGTTCGAGACCTTCTTGTCGTGCAGGAGGATGTACGGGTCTTCCAGCTCGACCTGCTGGCTCTGCTGGTTGTTGATGAAGTACGGCGACAGGTAGCCGCGGTCGAACTGCATGCCTTCCACGACGTCGAGCTGGTTGTCCAGGCCCGAGCCTTCCTCGACCGTGATCACGCCTTCCTTGCCGACCTTGTCCATCGCCTGCGCGATCAGCGTGCCGATCGCGTCGTCGCCGTTGGCCGAGATCGTGCCGACCTGGGCGATCGACTTGCTGTCCGCCGACGGCTTGCTGAGCTTCTTGAGTTCCTCGACCGCGCCGACGACGGCTTTGTCGATGCCGCGCTTGAGGTCCATCGGGTTCATGCCGGCCGCGACCGCCTTGAGGCCTTCGCGGATCAGCGCCTGCGCGAGCACGGTCGCGGTGGTGGTGCCGTCACCGGCGACGTCGGAGGTCTTGGAAGCGACTTCCTTGACCATCTGCGCGCCCATGTTCTCGAACTTGTCGGCCAGTTCGATCTCCTTCGCGACGGACACGCCGTCCTTGGTGATCGTCGGCGCGCCGAAGCTCTTCTCGAGCACGACGTTGCGGCCCTTCGGGCCGAGCGTCGCCTTGACGGCGTTGGCGAGGGTGTTGACGCCGCGCAGGATGCGCGCGCGCGCGTCTTCGGAGAAACGGATTTCTTTGGCTGCCATTGGAGCGATGTCCTTGAAAGAATGTCTGGGAGGGGAATTCGGGAAGCGCGGCGCGCGGCGCCTGCTTACTTCTCGACGACGGCGATGAGGTCTTCTTCGCGCATGACCAGCAGTTCCTGGCCGTCGACCTTGACCTCGGTGCCCGAGTACTTGCCGAACAGCACGATGTCGCCGACCTTGACCGCCATCGGGCGGACCTTGCCGTCTTCCTGGATCTTGCCGGTACCGGCGGCGAGGACCTCGCCCTTGACCGGCTTCTCGGCCGCGGCGTCGGGGATCACGATGCCACCGGCCGATTTCGTCTCGGCTTCCAGACGCTTGATGATCACGCGATCGTGCAACGGGCGAAGCTTCATGGATGTCTCCGTAACAGGTTGATGTTGAAGGACTAACGAAAAATTGTTAGCACTTGCTCGTGCTGAGTGCCAATTTTAGCGACGAAGTCGGCCCCAGGAAAGGGGCGCGACGGCTGCATCCCAGATGGCGCCCCCGCCGGGCGATTCAAGTGCGTGGCGACAACCGTCACGCCGACCGCCTATAGTCCGGAGCGCAGGCCTGCGCACGGTGCGCGGGCCCGTCCTGGGGAATCCGCATGCAGTACACCAAGGGCGCCTTCGGCGCCGCACTCCTTCTTTTCCTCGCGTCGGCCCCGGCCGCGCACGCGCAATACGTTTCGCTCGTCGTCGGCTCGCCCGCGCTCGAGCATTTCGACACGCTCGCCGCGACCGGCACCGGCTCGGCCCTGCCCGCCGGCTGGCACTTCGTCGAGGCCGGCACGAACGCGAACGGCACGTATGCCGCCGACACCGGCAGCACGGCGGCCGGCAACACCTACAGCTACGGCGCGAGCGGCACCGCCGAGCGCGCGCTCGGCGTGCTGCGCTCGGGCTCGCTGCAGCCGCTGATCGGCGCCGAACTCGGCAACGACAGCAGCCTCGTCGTCAACCATGTCGACGTGAACTACGCGGGCGAACAGTGGCGCCTCGGCGCGACCGGCCGCAGCGACCGCCTCGATTTCCAGTACAGCCTCGATGCGACGTCGATCAACGACGCGGCAGCGACCTGGGTCGACGTCGACGCACTCGACTTCGCCTCGCCGAACACGTCCGCAGCGGTCGGTGCGCTCGACGGCAACCTCGCCGCGAACCGCATCGCGATCTCCGGCACGATCGCCGGGCTGTCGCTCGCGCCCGGCACGCACCTGTGGGTGCGCTGGATCGACGCCGACATCGCGGGCGCCGAAGACGGCCTCGCGATCGACGACGTGCAGTTCGCGATCGCGGGCGATCCGCCGGTCGATCTGCCGCCGGCGGTCACGTCGACGACGCCGGCCGCGGGTGCGAGCGGCGTCGCGACGGGCGCCGTGCTCGGCGTCGCGTTCAGCGAAGCGGTGACGACGACCGATCCGTGGTACTCGATCAGCTGTTCCGTCTCCGGCACGCACACGGCGACGGTCAGCGGCGGCCCGGCCACGTACACGCTGACACCGTCGAGCGCATTCGCCGCGAACGAGAGCTGCACCTGGACGATCCTCGCCACACGCGTCAGCGACGTCGACGGCACGCCCGATCCGCTCGCGGCCGACTACACGGTCACGTTCACGACGCTCGACCCCACGACCGCGCCGCCGACGGTCGTCTCGACCGAACCCGCGAACGGCGCGACCAACGTCGCGATCGCGAGCGACGTGCGCGTGACGTTCAGCGAACCGGTGACGACCTCGAACGCGTTCGCGCTGAGCTGCGACGCTTCGCCGATCGCGCTCGACGAAGCGGGCAGCGGCGCGCAGCGCACGCTCACGCCGGCGAGCGTGCTGCCCGCGGGCGGGAGCTGCACGTTCACGATCCGAGCGAGCGGCGTGCACGACCTCGATTCGGTCGCGATGACGGCCGACGTCGTCGTCGCGTTCCAGGTCGCCACCGGCACGCTCGACGGCTACTACGCGCACGTGAACCCGAGCACCCCGGAACAGCTGCGCTGCTCGCTGCACCAGACGATCAAGGGCCACACGGTCTATCCGTACAGCGGCTCGGGCACCAACACGTGGACGATCCTCGAGGTCGCGCAACAGGACCCGAACGACGCCGCGAAGATGATCGACGTCTATCGCAACCGCTCGTACACGATCGGCAGCGACCGCGCCGGCATCGGCAGCGGCATCACGTACAACCGCGAGCACACCTGGCCGAACTCGCTCGGCTTCGCCAACAGCAGCCTCGCCGCGTACACCGACACGCACATGCTGTGGTTGTCGGACACCGACCAGAACGCGAGCCGCGGCAACAAGCCGTACGACGACTGCACGAGCGGTTGCACCGAACTCACGACCGAAGCGAACAACGGCGTCGGCGGCGGCAGCGGCACCTACCCCGGCAATTCGAACTGGGTGCGCTCGCCCGACGGCAACGCAGGTTCGTTCGAAGTCTGGAACCACCGCAAGGGCGAGATGGCGCGCGCGATGTTCTACATGGCGATCCGCTACGAAGGCATCGCCGCCGAGGCCGCGCACGACGGCGTGATCCCCGATCTCGAGCTCACCGACAACCGCAGCCTCATCGTGATCACGAGCAACACCGCGGCGAAGGCGTACATGGGCATCCTCGCCACCCTGCTCGAATGGCACCTGCAGGATCCGCCCGACGCCGAGGAAGTCGCGCGCAACGACGTGATCCAGAGCTTCCAGGGCAACCGCAACCCGTTCGTCGACCATCCGGAATGGGCGACGCGCGCGCTGTTCGAATCGAGCGAGCCCGCGGTGTGCGAGCCGGTCGTGCCGAGCGACGTGATCTTCGCGAGCGGGTTCGAAGCAGCGCCGTAAGCCGCTTGCGCGCATTCAGCCCTCCCCTTCGAGGGGAGGGTTGGGTGGGGATGGTGTGCGCGAGCGGGCGCGCGCATTGCGATGAGTCGATCCCGTTCGAAGCATCGCGACTGAAGTCGCTCCCATGACGAGGCGAGCTCGTGTGGGAGCGGCGGAAGCCGCGATGCTCTCGGGGCGAGGACCGAGAAAAGCATCACGGCTTCCGCCGCTCCCACAGCAGCGCATGGGCGCTGCGCGCGTCCGGCCCACGTGCGATGATCGGCGGCCCGCTCCGCCGCCGATCGCCATGGCCGCCGTCGTAGTCCATTGCAGCTGTCCCGACGCCGATACCGCCGCGCGCATCGCGCGCGCACTCGTCGACGAGCGCCTCGCCGCCTGCGTGCAGGTGCTGCCGGGCATGACGTCGACGTACCGCTGGAACGATGACGTGCAGGTCGACGCGGAGCTGCTGCTGCTCGCCAAGACGGTGCCCGCGCGGATCGAAGCGTTGAAGGCGCGCATCGCCGCGCTGCATCCGTACGAGGTGCCCGAGTTGCTCGTGTTCGAGGCGGTCGACGGTGCGCCCGGCTACCTCGCCTGGCTCGAGCAGGCCTGCGCCGGCCTTGGATCGCCGGGCGCAGCCACCCATCCGCGATGAACGTCCTGCAAGATCCGCGGTCCAAGCGCGGTCCCCTGATACCGATCCGACGGAGTGCCTTTCCGATGCGCAGCCTGCTCACCGGCTTGACCGCCACGTTCCTGCTCGCCCTCGCGGCCGGCGCCGCGTACGCGCAGGAGGACGGCCTGCTGCCGGTCGAGCAGGCCTTCAGGCTCGACGCGAAGACCGCCGGCGCCGGCAAGCTCGCGCTGCACTGGGACATCGCGCCCGACTACTACCTGTACCGCTCGCGCATCAAGGCGAAGACGTCGCAGGCAGGCCTCGCGCTCGGCACGCTCGAGCTGCCCGCGGGCGAGAAGAAGCAGGACGAGTTCCTCGGCGAAGTCGAGGTCTACCATCACGCGATCGACGCGACCCTGCCGTACACGCTCGCCGACGCGGCGGCGAAGAGCATCACGCTGTCGCTGACCGTGCAGGGCTGCCACGAGACCGATCCGAAGATCTGCTATCCGCCGCATCCGACCACGGTCACGCTGAACCTCGGCGCGGACGCAGCGACGGCAGGCCCCGCCACGAGTGCGCCCGCGAATCCGCTCGCCGGCGGCAACGGCGGCGGCCTGCAGCTCGGTGGTGGCAATGCGGGCGCGGTCGACACCGCGCCGCTGCCGGCCGAGCAGGCGTTCGTGTTCGAGGCGATCGCGCAGAGCCCGACCGCGATCCTCGCGCGCTGGACGATGCCGAAGAACTACTACCTGTACCGCGACAAGAGCACGGTCACGCTCGCCGACGGCGGTGGCGTCACGCTCGGTGCGCCGCAGTGGCCCGCGGGCGTCGACCACACCGACGAGCACTTCGGCACGGTCAAGGTCTACTTCGACCAGGTCGAACTGCCGATCGGCCTGCTGCGCGAGCGCGGCGAAGCGCAGACCGTGAAGCTGCACGCGGAGTACCAGGGCTGCCTCGAGAACGGCATCTGCTATCCGGTCATGCAGAAGGACGTGTCGGTCGACCTGCCCGCGGCCACGGCGGACCAGCTCGCGGCCGCGAAGGCGTCGTTCGTCGCGCCACCGAAAAGCGTCGCGGCCGAAGCCACACCCACGGCGACGGCGACGCCGAAGCAGGACGACAACGCGCTGCGCAGCACGCCGCCGGCGCCGGGCCTCGGCGGCATCCTCGGCGCGCTGCTGCTCGCGCTGCTCGGCGGCCTCGTGCTCAACCTCATGCCGTGCGTGCTGCCGGTGCTCTCGCTCAAGGTGCTCGGTCTCGCGCAGAGCGGCGAGAGCTCGGAGAAGGCACGCAAGCACGCGCTCGTGTACACCGCGGGCGTGCTCGTCGCGTTCGCGGCGATCGGCCTCGCCGTGGTCGGCCTGCGCGCGGCGGGTCAGGCGCTCGGCTGGGGCTTCCAGCTGCAGCAGCCGGTGTTCGTAGCGGTGCTCGTCTACATCCTGTTCGCGATCGGCCTGTCGTTGTCGGGGGTCTACAACATCGGCGCCGGTCTCGCCGGCGTCGGCCAAGGCCTCAGCAACCGCGGCGGCGCGGCCGGCGACTTCTTCACCGGCGTGCTCGCGGTCGTCGTCGCGAGTCCGTGCACGGCACCGTTCATGGGCTCGGCGCTCGCCTACGCATTCGCGGCGTCCTCGTTCGTCGCGCTGCTCGTGTTCCTCGCGCTCGGCCTCGGCCTCGCGTTGCCGTTCCTGCTCGTAGGCTTCGTGCCCGCGCTCGCCGCGCGCCTGCCGCGTCCCGGCGCATGGATGGAAACGCTCAAGCAGTTCCTCGCGTTCCCGATGTACCTCACCGCGGTGTGGCTGGCCTGGGTACTCGGCAACCAGCGCGGCATCGACGCGATCGGCTGGGTCCTGATCGGCGCGACCGTGCTCGCGCTCGGCCTGTGGTGGTGGGAACGCCACCGCTACCAGGGCCATCCTATGCAGCGGGTGATCGCGGTCGTCGTGGTGCTCGCGGCGCTGCTGCCGATCGCGCAGATCGCACGCATCGAGGCACCAGCCGCGCGCGCGGCCACGAGCGACACGATCCCGTATTCGGCCGAGCGCCTCGCGAGCCTGCGCGCCGAAGGCCGCAGCGTGTTCGTCGACGTCGGCGCGGACTGGTGCGTGACCTGCAAGGTCAACGAGAAGGCGGTGCTCGACACCGATGCGTTCCGCGACCTGCTCAAGCGCAGCAACGCGGTGCTCATGACCGCGGACTGGACCAACGTCGATCCCGCGATCACTGCGTTCCTGCAGGACTACAAGGCGGTCGGCGTGCCGCTGTACGTGGTGTTCCGTGCCGGCGAAGCCGGTCCCGGCCGCGCGCTGCCGACCGTGCTGACCCAGGCGGTCGTCGAGCAGGCGCTCGCGCCGCACTGAGCCCCGCGTGTTCGACCGCACCCACCTGCTCGTCGTCGCGCTCGCGGTCGCGGGCGCGCTCGCCGGCCTCGGCGCCGGCCTCTGGCTGCGTCCGGCGACGCCGACCTCGACGCGCGCGCCGACCGAAGTGGTCGGCCGGCCACGACCGGCGGTCGAACTGCCTGACCCGGACGGCCGGCCGCAGTCCCTGGCGCGCTGGGACGGCCGGCTCGTCCTGCTCAACTTCTGGGCGAGCTGGTGCGCGCCCTGCGTCGAGGAGATGCCGCTGCTCGACCGCACCCAGCAGCGCCTCGCCTCGCGCGGACTGCAGGTCGTCGGCATCGCCGCCGACGGCGCCGACGCGACGCGCGCATTCCTGCGCGAGCACCCGGTCGCATATCCCGTGCTCGTCGACGACCCCGATGCAGCCCGCGCGCGCGGCGGCGACATCTCAAACGCATTCGGCAACGATCGCGACGTGCTGCCGTACTCGGTGCTCGTCGGCCGCGACGGGCGCATCGTCGCGCAACGCTACGGCAACTTCACCGAAGCGTCGCTGGACGCCTGGCTGCGACCTCATCTCTGACGAACCTCGCACAAATTCCGGCGAACGTCGCCGAACTGGACAGATCGGACCGACTCGGCCAGACTACCCGCCCTTTTCGATCGGCACGGCCGTGGCCACGATCCTCGTCCTGCATGGGCCCAACCTCGACCTGCTCGGCACGCGCGAGCCGGAGACGTACGGGCGCACGACGCTGGCCGGCATCGACGCCGAACTGGCGACGATCGCGCAAGCATCCGGCCATGAACTGGCGACGTTCCAGTCGAACGCCGAACACGCGCTGATCGAGCGCGTGCATGCGGCGCGCGGCGACGGCACGGCGTTCATCCTGATCAACCCGGCCGCGTTCACCCATACGAGCATCGCGCTGCGCGACGCGCTCGCGGCGGTCGCGCTGCCGTTCATCGAGGTGCACTTGTCGAACGTGCACGCGCGCGAGGCGTTCCGCCACCACTCGTACTTCTCCGACCTCGCGGTCGGCGTGATCGCCGGCTTCGGCGCGCTGAGCTATCGGCTCGCGCTCGACGCCGCCATGCGCCGCCTCGCGACCTGACAAAGCCCCCTTTCGGACTACACGGCCCAGGAGTCCCCATGGACCTGCGCAAGATCAAGAAGCTCATCGACCTGCTCGAGGAATCCAACCTCGCCGAACTCGAAATCAAGGAAGGCGAGGAAATCGTGCGCCTGTCGCGCCTGCCCAAGGGCATGGTCGGCACGCTGCCGGTCGCCGCCGCGCCCGCGGCCGCGCCCGTGCGCGTCGAGGCGCCGATCACGACGAGCGCGCCGGCGGCTGTCGAAGCGCCCGCGGCGGGCGGCAAGGCGCTGCCCGACGGCCACGTCGTCAAGGCGCCGATGGTCGGCACGTTCTACGCGTCCGCCAATCCCGACTCGCCGGCATTCGTGAAGATCGGCCAGGCGGTCAAGGCCGGCGAAACGCTCGGCATCATCGAAGCGATGAAGATGTTCAACCAGATCGAGGCCGACGTCGCCGGCACCGTGCTCGCGATCCTCGTGCAGAACGGACAGCCGGTCGAGTTCGACGAGCCGATGTTCGTGATCGGCTGAGGCGGCCCACCCCATGCTCGACAAAGTCGTCATTGCCAACCGCGGCGAGATCGCACTGCGCGTATTGCGCGCGTGCCACACGCTCGGCATCAAGACGGTCGCGGTGCATTCCACCGCGGACCGCAACCTCAAGCACGTCGGCATGGCCGACGAGTCGATCTGCATCGGCCCGCCGCCCGCGGCGGAGAGCTATCTCAACGTCCCGCGCATCATCGCCGCGGCCGAAGTCACCGACGCGCAGGCGATCCATCCCGGCTACGGCTTCCTGTCCGAGAATGCGGACTTCGCCGAGCGCGTGGAGAAGTCCGGCTTCATCTTCATCGGCCCGACCGCGGACGTGATCCGCCTCATGGGCGACAAGGTCGAGGCGATCCGCGCGATGAAGGCGGCCGGCGTGCCGTGCGTGCCGGGCTCGGGCGGCCCGTTGGGCGACGACATCGCGGCGAACACGAAGATCGCGCGCGAGATCGGCTATCCCGTGATCATCAAGGCCGCCGGAGGCGGCGGTGGCCGCGGCATGCGCGTCGTGCACACCGAGGCGCACCTGTCCAACGCGATCCAGATGACCAAGTCGGAAGCCAAGGCCGCGTTCGGCAACGGCGAGGTCTACATGGAGAAGTTCCTCGAGAACCCGCGCCATGTCGAGATCCAGGTGCTCGCCGACGGCCAGGGCAACGCGATCCACCTCGGCGAGCGCGACTGCTCGATGCAGCGCCGCCACCAGAAGGTCGTCGAGGAAGCGCCGGCGCCGGGCATCACGCCCGAGCAGCGAGCGGAGATCGGCAAGACCTGCGTCGAGGCGTGCAAGCGCATCGGCTACCGCGGCGCCGGCACGTTCGAGTTCCTCTACGAGAACGGCCGCTTCTACTTCATCGAGATGAACACGCGCATCCAGGTCGAGCATCCGGTGACCGAACTCATCACCGGCGTCGACCTCGTGCGCGAACAGCTGCTCATCGCCGCCGGCGAGAAGCTCACGATCCGCCAGGAGGACATCGTCCTCGACGGCCACGCGATCGAATGCCGCATCAATGCCGAGGACCCCGACACGTTCATGCCGAGCCCGGGCCTGGTCAAACGCTTCGAATGCCCGGGTGGTCCCGGCGTGCGCGTCGACACGCACGTCTACGACGGCTACCGCATCCCGCCGAACTACGATTCGATGATCGGCAAGCTCATCGTGCACGGCCGCGACCGCGCGACCGCGATCGCGCGCATGCGCATCGCGCTGTCGGAGATGGTCGTCGAAGGCATCAAGACCAACGTGCCGCTGCAGCAGCGCATCATGGCCGACGGCGGCTTCCAGGCCGGCGGCCAGAACATCCATTACCTCGAGAAGCGCATGGCCGAGGCGAAGGAAAAGGCGATCGGGATCGGCTGACGCGTCCCGCGACGCACGCCGCGGCGCGATCCGCAGCGGACGCGGACGACATCGACCGGCCGCGTGCGAGGGCACCGCGAAGTGCATGCCGCGTGCGGCGACCTGCAGAGACATCCATGTCCTTCCTCGAACTCTCGATCACGATCCGCCCGTCCGAACAGGAGCGCGTCGAACTCGCGCTCGAGGAAGCCGGCGCACTCGCGGTGACCCTGCTCGACGCCGACGCCGACACGCCGAACGAGCGAGCGATCCTCGAGCCCGGCGTCGGCGAGACGCCGCTGTGGGGCGAGATCGCGCTGTCCGCGCTGTTCGACGCCGACGCGGATCGCGCCGGCCTGCTGCACGTGCTCGCCGAACTGCTGCCCGAGATCGAACCCGCGCAGGTGCGCTTCCGCGAGGTCGCCGACCAGGACTGGACGCGCGCGTGGATGGACCAGTTCAAACCGATGCGCTTCGGCCGGCGCCTGTGGATCTACCCGTCGAACATCGACCCGCCCGGCGACGACGCCGACGCGGTGGTCGTGCGACTCGATCCCGGCCTCGCGTTCGGCACCGGCACGCATCCGACCACCGCGCTCTGCCTCGAGTGGCTCGACGGGCTCGCGCTCGCCGGCACGCACGTGATCGACTACGGCTGCGGCTCGGGCGTGCTCGCGATCGCCGCGCTCAAGCTCGGCGCCGCGCGCGTCGACGGCGTCGACAACGACCCGCAGGCGATCCTCGCGAGTGCCGACAACGCCGAGCGCAACGGTGTTGCCGACCGCCTCGCGCTCTTCCTGCCCGACCAGTTCGCGCACGCACCCGCCGATGTGTTCGTCGCGAACATCCTCGCCGGCCCGCTCGCCGAGCTCGCGCCGCGCTTCGCGACGTGCGCGAAGCCCGGCGCGCCGTTCGCGCTGTCGGGCATCCTCGTCGGCCAGGCGGACGAACTGCTCGCGCGCTACGCCGAATGGTTCGACGATCTCGTCGTCGCGACGCGCGAAGACTGGGTCCGCATCTCCGGTCGCCGTCGCGGCGGCTGATCGAAGCGAAAGACTGAAGCACGAAGGACGCGAAGGACACGAAGGAGAGCGAAGCGAAGGATTCCGATTCCTCCTGTTGCGCGCGCAGGCTTTCAACGAGCTTACGAAGGCGAAAGGATGAATCTCGAAGCCCAAGCAGGGAACGATCCTCTTCGCGCTTCTCTTCGCATCCTTCGTGTTCAGTCCTTCCGCCCTTCCCGTTGGTCGTATCGCCACCACGCGCTAGACTGGTCGGATCACGACCGGTGCGGAGGACATCGTGAGCGTGCTGCAGTGGCTCGGTCATCGCCTCGCCGGCTATCTCGCGCGCCCGCGCCCCGGCCTGCACGTCGCGACGAGCCGCCCGGGGCTGCTCGCGGCGACCTTGCGCAAGGGCGACGTGCTGCTCGTCGAAGGCACGAGCCGCTTCTCCGCGGCGATCCGCACGCTGACCCAGTCGACCTGGTCGCACGCGGCGCTCTACATCGGCGACGCGCTGTCCGCGTCGCGCGGCGACGACACGCCACTGCTGGTCGAGGCGGACGTCAACGACGGTGTGCGTGCGGTACCGGTCGAGCGCTACGCGCAGATGCACACGCGCATCTGCCGGCCGATCGGCCTCGACGAAACCGAGATCGACGCGGTGCTCTCGTACGCGATCGGCCGCCTCGGCCAGCAGTACGACCTGCGCAACATCTTCGACCTCGCGCGCTACCTCGTGCGACCGCCGCCCGTGCCCGAGCGTTTCCGCCGCCGCCTGCTCGCGTTCGGCGGCAGCGAACCGACCAGCGCGATCTGCTCGTCGCTGATCGCCGCCGCGTTCGGCTCGATCCGCTATCCGGTGCTGCCCGACATCGAAGTCGCGCGCAGCAAGGGCGAGGCGGGGCGCGAGCAGGTGCGCGAGATCCTGCACATCCGCGATTCGAGCCTGTACGTGCCGCGTGACTTCGACGTCTCGCCGTATTTCGCGATCGTCAAGCCGAGCCTGCGCGACTTCGATCCACACATGCTGACCTGGGCCTCGCAGCCGGCGCTCGCGGCCGAGACGGGCGAGGACTGAGCCGGTCGGCGACGGCTCCGGCTGCTAGAATCCGACCGCCCCCGCACGCGCCCTCCGCCGATGTACACGCAGTGTCCCGAATGCCTGACGATCTACAAGGTCGACGGCGCCGAGCTCGCCGCAGCGCACGGCAGCGTGCGTTGCGGGCACTGTGCCGCGGTGTTCGATGCGCTGCGCACGCTGAACCCGCAACTGCCGCCCGAACCGATCGAGCGGCTCGAGCTGCACGCGACCCGGGCGGCGCCGCCGCAGCTCGAATCACCGGTGTTCCGCCCGAGTCCGGCGCAAGCATCGCTGTTCGCCGAAGCCGCCGACCGCGCGCGCGCGGCCGAACGTTCGTCGCTGCCCGCGTTCGCGAAGCGCCGCCGGCGCGCGCGCCAGCGCCGCAGCGGTCCGTGGCTCGCCGGCTGCGCGCTGCTGCTGCTCACCCTCGCCGGCGAGATCGCCTGGGCCGAGCAGGCGCGCTGGATCGACGACGCGCGCGTGCGGGCGTGGCTCGATCCGGCCTGCGCAAAGCTCGGTTGCCGCCTGCCGCTGCGCCACGACGCGGCGACGCTGGAACTTCTGTCGCGCGACATCCGGCCCCACCCGTCGGTACCCGGCGCACTCATCATCTCGGCGACCCTGCGCAACGACGCGGCCTTCGTGCAGTCGTTCCCGACCGTCGAGATCACCCTGTCGGACCTCGACGAGAAGCGCATCGCGATGCGCCGCTTCCAGCCACGTGAATACCTCGGCGACGCACGCACGATGGCCAACGGGCTCGCGCCTGGCGCGAGCACGGCGCTCGTGTTCGAGGTCGCCGATCCCGGCAAGGACGCGGTCGCGTTCGAATTCAAGTTCGAGTGAACGCTCTCGCGTGAAGGAGGCTCGGTCCGTCGCGTGCCGGAACGCCGGCCCCGCGCGCTGCTCAGCTCGCGCCGAGATAGATCGTGCAAGTGCCGATCGGCGAAGGCATAGCCGGCATCGGCACCGTCATCGATCGTGAACAGTGCCGTCGAGGGACTTATCAACGCACGATCGTGGCGCTACTATCCCCTCCCGACGTGCGCACGCGCCGTCGGCCCACGCATGGAAGGACGCTCGCCGAGAAGGGCCACGTTGTGAATGCCGCCATCCCCTTGCGCGCGGACAGCGCGCACGAAGCTTCGTTGCAACCCGCACTGCGCGACTGTGTCGTCCGCGCCGTACGCCGTTATCTCGCCGACGTCGAGTCGGAACCGGGCGAAGGCCTGCACGCGCTCGTCATGCGCGAGGTCGAATCGCCGTTGCTGCGCGAAGTGATGGCCTGGTACGGCGGCAACCAGAGCCGTGCCGCGGCTGCGCTCGGCATCAACCGCGCCACCCTGCGCAAGAAGCTGCAGCAGTACGGCCTCGCCGACTGACCCGATCCCTGCGGCCCGCTGCGCGGCCGCAGCGCGCGCTCGCGGCCGCACCGCTATAATCGCGCGCTTCCCCCCGGACGAAGTCCGCTCATGTTCGACGCCACCCTGGTACCGGTTCGCCGCGCGCTGCTCAGCGTGTCGGACAAGTCCGGCCTGATCGACCTCGCCCGCGGCCTCGATTCGCTCGGCATCGCGCTCGTCTCCACCGGCGGCACTGCCAAAGCGTTACGCGACGCGGGCCTGCCGGTATCGGACGTCAGCAGCGTGACCGGCTTCCCCGAGATCATGGACGGGCGCGTGAAGACGCTGCACCCGGCCGTGCACGGCGGCCTGCTCGGCCGCCGCGGCACCGACGACGCGGTGATGGCCGAACACGGCATCGCGCCGATCGACCTGCTCGTCGTGAACCTGTATCCGTTCGAGCGGATCACGGCCGAGCCCGACTGCTCGATGGCCGAGGCGATCGAGAACATCGACATCGGCGGGCCGGCGATGCTGCGCGCGGCCGCGAAGAACCACGAGCACGTCGCCGTCGTGGTCGACCCGGCCGATTACGCCGAGGTGCTCGAGTCGCTCGCCCACGGCGGCACGCGCCTCGCGCTGCGCCGCCGCCTCGCCGCAGCGGCGTACGCGCACACCGCACGCTACGACGGCATCATCGCGAACTGGCTCGGCATGCGCACCGACGCCGAGAAACCCGAGGCGTTCCCGCCCGGGCTGCGCCTCGCATTCGAGCGCCGGCAGACGCTCCGCTACGGCGAGAACCCGCACCAGGGCGCCGCGCTGTACGTCGAGCGCAACCTGCCGCCGGGCACCGTCGCCGGCGCGCGCGTGCTCGCCGGCAAGGAGCTGTCCTACAACAACCTCGCCGACGCCGACGCCGCGCTCGAATGCGTGAAGGCGTTCCAGAAGACGCCCGCGTGCGTGATCGTCAAGCATGCCAACCCGTGCGGCGTCGCGCTCGGCGCGAATCTCGGCGAGGCGTACGAACGCGCCTACGCGTGCGACCCGGTGTCCGCGTTCGGCGGCATCATCGCGTTCAACCACCGCCTCGACGGCGCGACGGCGAAGAAGATCATCGAGCGGCAGTTCGTCGAAGTCGTCGTCGCGCCGGAGTTCGACGCCGACGCGATCGCCGCGATCGCCAACAAGCCGAACGTGCGCGTGCTCGCGGTCGGCGAATGGGGCGACGCCGCACCGCACGCATACGACTACAAGCGCATCGCCGGTGGGCTGCTCGTGCAGGACGCCGACCGCGACACGCTGCTGCTGTCCGACCTCAAGGTCGTCTCGCGCCGCGTGCCCGACGCGGCCCAGCTGCACGACCTGCTGTTCGCCTGGCACGTCGCGATGTTCGTCAAGTCGAACGCAATCGTCTACGCACGCGAAGGCCGCACGATCGGCATCGGTGCCGGCCAGATGAGTCGCGTCGTGAGCGCGAAGATCGCGGCGATGAAGGCCGCCGAAGCGAAGCTCGAGGTACCCGGCAGCGTGATGGCATCGGACGCGTTCTTCCCGTTCCGCGACGGCATCGACGCCGCCGCCGAGGCTGGTATCCGCGCGGTGATCCAGCCGGGCGGATCGATGCGCGACGCGGAGGTCATCGCCGCCGCCGACCAGCACGGCATGGCGATGGTGTTCACGGGCGTCCGGCATTTCCGGCATTGATGGATTGATGCCGCACAGCGGCATCAATCCCAACGTTCGCTGCGCAAACGTCGGGCCCCGGCCTGGTTCTTCCACACCCCATTCGCGCCTACGGCGCGAATCGCCCCCTGACTCAGGGGCTTATCGGCAGGATCGCAGCGTGAAGATTCTCGTCATGGCATCGACGACGCTGCGCGGCATCAATCCCGACGTTCGCTGCGCGGACAGCGGGTCCCGGCCTCGCTCTTCCACCCCATTCGCACCTTCGGCAGGAATAGCACCATGAAGATCCTCGTCATCGGTTCCGGCGGCCGCGAGCACGCGCTCGCGTGGAAGCTGCTGCAGTCGCCGCGCGTGTCCGAAGTGATCGTCGCGCCGGGCAACGCCGGCACCGCGCGCGAGGCGCGCATGCGCAATGCCGACGTCGCCGCGACCGACGTCGACGGCCTGCTCGCGCTCGCGCGCGAGGAAGGGATCGCGCTCGCCGTGGTCGGCCCCGAGGCCGCGCTCGCGGCGGGGGTGAGCGACCGCTTCCACGCGGCCGGCCTGCGCTGCTTCGGCGCGAGCCGGATCGCCGCGCAGCTCGAGAGCTCGAAGGCGTTCGCCAAGGATTTCCTCGCCCGCCACAACATCCCGACCGCGCGCTACGCAGTGTTCACCGATCTCGGTCCTGCACTTACCTACGTGCGCAAGCACGGTGCGCCGATCGTGATCAAGGCGGACGGGCTCGCGGCCGGCAAGGGCGTCGTCGTCGCACTCACCCTCGCCGATGCCGAGCAGACGCTGCACGACATGCTCGGCGCGCGCACGTTCGGCGACGCGTCCGCGCGCGTCGTGATCGAGGAGTTCCTCGAAGGCGAGGAAGCGAGCTACATCGTCATGAGCGACGGCCGCAACGTGCTGCCGCTTGCCACGAGCCAGGACCACAAGCGCCGCGACGAGGGCGACCTCGGCCCGAACACGGGCGGCATGGGCGCGTACTCGCCGGCGCCGGTGGTCACGCCCGCGGTCGAACGCCGCGTGCTCGACGAGATCATCCATCCGACGATCGCGAGCATGGCCGCGGAAGGCGCGCCGTTCATCGGCTTCCTCTACGCGGGCCTGATGATCGACCGCGACGGCGCGCCGAGGGTGATCGAATTCAACGCGCGCCTCGGCGACCCGGAAACGCAGCCGATCATGCTGCGCCTGAAATCCGACCTCGTCGACCTCGTCGAGGACGCACTCGACGGCCGCCTCGATCGCGCGCAGGCGAGCTGGGACCCGCGTCCTGCGCTCGGCGTCGTGATGGCGGCGGCCGGCTATCCGGGCAAGGTGCGCAGCGGCGACGCGATCGACGGACTCGACGCGCCCGACGGCACCGACGTGAAGGTATTCCATGCCGGCACTGCGCTCGACGCCAACGGCAGCGTCGTCACCGCGGGCGGCCGCGTGCTCGCGGTGTGCGCGGTCGGCGACGACCTCGGCGTCGCGCGCGAGCGCGCCTACGCGCGCGTGCGCACGGTCCGCTTCGACGGCGCGTTCTGCCGCCGCGACATCGGCCACCGCGCGCTGCGGCGCTGAGCGCCGCGCGCGAGCGCGCCGCGATCAGCGCTTCGCCGGCTTCGCATCCGGCGCGAGGCGCGCCGGGTGGTAGACGGCCGCGCTCGCCGGCCACGGTCGGTCCGGCAGCTTGTGCGCCTGCAACTGCTGCAGCACCTCGCGGTACGGCGTGAGCGCGGCCTTGAGGCCGTTGCGCACGAGCACGAACATCGCCGCCTGCTGGATCTTCACCGCGTCGTCCCACTTGCCGTTCGCCGCGAGCGCGAGCGCGTAGGCTTCGCCGTTCGGCGCGCTCGGGTTCTCGGCGTAGAGCTTCTTGCCGTACTCGAGCGCGCCGCGGCGCTCGTTCGCGCTCGCCTGCGCGCACGTGCTCGCGATGCGCACGAACAGCTGCAGCACGAACTTGTTGTTGACATCCGCGGCGAGCAGGTCGCTGGCGTCACGTAGCGCCGAGCCGCACTGGCCGGCGACGACGTCGGCGCCGACCAGCTGCATCCAGTGCTCGCCGTCGCGCAGGTCGAGCTGCACGAGCGCGCGGTACTGCGTCGCGGCGTCGGCCGCACGGCCCGTGCGCAGCAGCAGCGCACCGAGCAGCGCACGCGCCTCGCCGAGCTTCGGATCGAGCCGCACGGCTTCCTGGTAGGAACGCTGCGCGCCCGCGTCGTCGTTGCCCATCTCGAGCGCGACGCCCTTGCTGAGCTGGGCGAGTGCACTGTTGCGGTCGGCGGCGATCGCCGCGTCCGCGCGCGTGTTCGCTGCGGCGAGATTGCCGGCCGCCGCCTCCGCGCGCGCGTACAGCGCGAGCAGCGCCGCGTCCTTCGGATTCGCCGCGACCGCGGCGTCGAGCAGCTTGCGCGCGGCGTCGTACTGATGCAGCGCGAGCAGCGAAGGAATGTCGTTGATGCCCTTCGCCGGCGCCGCAGCGGACGTCGCCGCGCCAGTGGACGCACCCGCGCGGCCGAGCAGGCCGTCGCCGAGCGGATCGACGAGAGCCGGCGGCACGTTGCCGGCCTTCGCGCGCGCGTCCGCGGCCGCCTGCGCATTGCCCGCCGCGGCCTGCGCCTCTGCCAGCGTCGCGTAGAGCGCGGTCGCCTTCGGGTCGATCGCGAGCGCGCGCTGCGTCTGCTCGGCGGCCTCGGCGTAGCGCTTCTGTTTGAGCGCGATTTCGCCGAGCATCGCGTACGGCATCGCCTGGTCGGTGTGCTTGGCGACGTAGTCGGCGAGCAGCTTGCGCGCGCCGTCGAGGTCGCCGTTGTCCATCTTGCCGCGCGCGACGGTCGTGCGGATCGGCAGGTAGTCCTGGTTCAGCTGCAGCGCGATGTCGAAGTAGTTCTGCGCGACCGCGGGCTGCTTCTGCGACCGCGCGAGCACGCCCTGCGCGTAGACCCAGCGACCGTCCTTCGGCGCGAGCAGGGTGGCGTCCTCCAGCGCGATCGTCGCGGCGTCGGCGAAGCCGTTGCGCGCGTACGCCGCGCCGAGGATCGCATAGGCCTCGGCGAGCGGATCGCCGACCAGCGCGATCTTGCTCTTCTCGAACGTCTCGCGCGTCTTGCGCAGTTCGTCGGCCTGGGCCGGCGACAGCTTCGTCAGGTCCGGTGTCGGCACCGGCTTGACCAGGGCCTCGGCGTGCAGGTGGGTCGAGCCGAACGCGACGGCGACGGCGAGAGCGAGCGGGGCGAGGGAGCGCAGGGACATCGGCTTGGCGGCTTCGAGGGACGAGCCGCGCAGTTTAGCGCCTCGCCGCCGACCTCGCCGCGACCCCGCCCATGCCGCGAAGTTCCCGCCCGCGCGGGTGGCCAGGGGCACCCGCCGGACGCGCCGCGGACCGCCGCGACACGCGTCGCCGGCGGCGATCGGCAATGCGATCCTGCTACATTCGCGCGAATCCAAAGGCAGGCGAGCCATGAGCGGATCCAGCCAGTTCCGATTGCTCGGCACACGCCGTTTCGCGCCGTTCTTCGCGACCCAGGCGCTCGGCGCGTTCAACGACAATGCGTTCCGCAACGCGCTCGTCGTGCTGGTCGGCTACCACATGGGGCTCGACGAGCACGCGGTCGGCTTCTACTCGAACATCGCGCCGGCGCTGTTCATCCTGCCGTTCTTCCTGTTCTCGGCGAGCGCGGGCCAGCTCGCCGAGAAGTACGAGAAGGCGCGGATCATCCGCTGGGTCAAGCTGTTCGAGATCGCCGCGATGACGCTCGCCGCGGCGGGCTTCTGGTTCAAGAGCATCCCGCTGCTGCTGTCCGTGCTGTTCCTCATGGGCCTGCATTCGACCGTGTTCGGCCCGATCAAGTACGCGATCCTGCCGCAGACGCTGCGCGCGGACGAGCTCGTCGGCGGCAACGGGCTCGTCGAGATGGGCACCTCGCTCGCGGTGCTCGTCGGCATGATCGCCGGCGGCGTCGCGATGAGCAGCGGCCCACTGCCCGCTTCGCTGCTCGTGATCGCGATCGCGCTGGTCGGCTGGCTCACGAGCCGCGCGATCCCGCCAGCGCCGGCGACCGCGCCCGACCTGCGTTTCAACTGGAATCCGTTCACCGAGACTTGGCGCGTGCTCGGTTTCGTGACGAAGAACCGCACCGTGTTCAATTCGGTGCTCGGCATTTCCTGGTTCTGGTTCTTCGGCGGCGTGTTCACGATGCAGCTGCCGAACTACACGAAGATCTTCCTCGGTGGTACCGAGTCGGTGCAGATCTTCGTGCTCGCACTGTTCTCGATCGGCGTCGGCATCGGTTCGCTGCTGTGCGAGCGCCTGTCCGGACACAAGGTCGAGATCGGCCTCGTGCCGTTCGGCTCGATCGGCCTGACCGTGTTCGGCCTCGACCTCTACTTCGCGCGTCCCGCGGCGACCGCGCTGCACGACCTGTCCGCGTTCGCGTTCCTCGCCGCGCCGGGCGGTTGGCGCATCGCGCTCGACTTCGTGCTCGTCGGCCTGTTCGCGGGCTTCTACATCGTGCCGCTGTTCGCGCTCGTGCAGAGCCGCGCCGAACGCAGCGAGCTGTCGCGCGTGATCGCCGGCAACAACATCGTCAACGCGCTGTTCATCGTCGGCGCGGCCGCGTTCGGCCTGGGCCTGTCCGCGGCCGGCTTGTCGATTCCACAGATCCTGCTCGCTACCGCGGTGCTGAACGCGCTCGTCGCGATCTACATCTACACGCTCGTACCCGAGTTCCTGATGCGGTTCCTCTCCTGGATCCTCGTCAACACGCTCTACCGCATCAAGGTCGAAGGCACCGAGCGCATTCCCGACGAAGGCGCAGCCCTGCTCGTCTGCAACCACGTGAGCTTCATGGACGCGCTCATCATCGGCGGCAGCGTGCGCCGGCCGGTACGCTTCGTGATGTACTACAAGATCTTCGAGATCCCGGTGCTCAAGTTCATCTTCCGCACCGCGAAGGCGATCCCGATCGCCGGCCGCAAGGAGAATCCGCAACTGCTCGAGCGAGCGTTCGACGAGGTCGATCGCGCGCTCGCCGACGGCGAGCTCGTCTGCATCTTCCCCGAAGGCGGCCTCACGCGCGACGGCACGATCGACACGTTCCGCCCGGGCGTCGAGCAGATCCTCGCGCGCCGCGCGGTGCCGGTCGTGCCGCTGGCGCTGCGCGGCCTGTGGGGCTCGGTGTTCAGCCGGCGCGACAGCGCGCTCGGTCGCGCGCGCCTGCCGCGCCGCTTCCGCGCGCGCATCGGCCTCGTCGCCGGCACGCCGCTGCCCGCGGCCGAGGCGAGCGCTCCGGTGCTCGAGCAGCGCGTGCGCGAACTGCGCGGCGCCGACGCGTGACGCGGCGCCGCCTGCTCCTGCTCAGCGTCTCCGCCGGCGCCGGACACGTGCGCGCCGCCGAGGCACTGCGCGCGGCCGCCGCGGATTTCGACGTCGAGGTACTGCATCTGGACGTCATGCAACACGTGCCGCGCGCGTTCCGCACGCTCTACACCGACCTCTACCTCAAGCTCGTCGAGCACTCGCCGTCGACCTGGGCGATGCTCTACCGGATCATGGACCGCACGCCGCCGAGCGCGCCGGCCGCGCGCCTGCGGCGTGCGATCGAGCGGCTCAACACGCTCGACCTGCGCCGCGAGATCGCACGCTTCGGACCCGACGCGGTCGTGTGCACGCACTTCCTGCCCGCCGAGCTGCTCATGCGCGAGCGCAGCCGCGGCCGCCTCGCCTGCCCCGTGCACGTCGTCGTCACCGACTTCGACCTGCACGGCATGTGGGTCGTGCCGGACATGGCGGGCTGGTTCGCGGCGAGCGACGAGGTCGCGTTCCGCATGCGCGCGCGCGGCCTCGACGCCGCGCGCATCCACGTCACCGGCATCCCGATCATGCCCGCGTTCGCGCAGGCGCACGACCGCGCGGCGTGCGCGGCGGAGTTCGGCATCGATCCGGCGCGGCGCGCGATCCTGCTCATGGGCGGTGGCGCCGGCCTCGGTGGACTCGACGAGGTCGCCGCGCGCCTGCTCGCGCTCGACGCCGACTTCCAGCTCGTCGCACTCGCGGGCCGCAACGCGAAGGCGCTGGAGCAACTGCAAGCGCTCGCTGCGCGGCATCCGCAGCGCCTGGTCGCGCAGGGCTTCACCGACAAGGTCGACCGCCTCATGCGTGCCTGCGACCTCGTCATCACCAAGCCGGGCGGACTCACCACGTCCGAATGCCTCGCGCTCGGCCGGCCGATGATCGTGCACGCACCGATCCCGGGCCAGGAGGAACGCAACTGCGACTACCTGCTCGAACAGGGTGCCGCGCTGAAGGCGGTCGACGCGATCGCACTCGACTACCGTGTGCGCGAACTCCTTGCCGACCCGGCGCACCTCGCCACGCTCGCCGAGCGGGCGCGCTCGCTGGGCAGGCCGCAGGCGGCGCGCGACGTGCTCGTGCGCGTGCTGGGCGGGTGATTGGCGCGCTTGCGCCGTGTCTCGTTTCGCGATAACCGACCCGCATCCGTGCGTGAGAGAAGGTAACCCAAGAGAAGGACACCGCGAGCGGCCCGGTCAGCGGGCTTCCTGCCTGCTGACTGCGCGAGCAGGCTGCGGGGTTCGTTGACGGTACGTCCATGTACCGGCAACGAACGCGGCCGCCGCTCACACACCCGCAGGGCAGGATGCCCGGAGGGCGATGCTGTCGGGGGCCCTTTCTTTTGGTTCCTTTTCTTTGGACAAGCACTGCGCCGCAGGAGCGGCGCGAACAGCGAAGCTGGCCCGAAGGGCGGAGGGCAGGATGCCCGGAGTCAAGAA
The DNA here is from genome assembly GCF_014138265.1 of Dokdonella fugitiva. Classification (GTDB taxonomy): domain Bacteria; phylum Pseudomonadota; class Gammaproteobacteria; order Xanthomonadales; family Rhodanobacteraceae; genus Dokdonella_A; species Dokdonella_A fugitiva_A. Next base: position 179,681 of record NZ_JACGXL010000007.1, on the reverse strand, counting down.
AAGGAACCGGCCCGCAGGGATGCGGGACGAACACGCAGGGATGCGAGTCGGTCTTCGCGAAGGAAGCTTTGCCTGTTGTTCAAAGGGACAACAGCACACGCGCTCTCACCTCTTCTCTCCCGCAAGCGGGAGAGGAAAAACACGAGGAGACCGCAAAACGAGCGCGAAGCGCCCGTCAATGCGTCAGCACGATCAACGCCGCCAGCGCGATGAGCGCGAGCCAACCCACCAGGATGCGGCGCAGCACGCGCTGCGCGTCGGCGAGTTCGACCAGCGGGTTGCTGACGTCGCTCGCATAGCCGTCGCCGGCTTCGACGTCGGCGTCGATGCCGGCCTTGGCGAGCGCACCGAGGAAACCGAGATCGAGGGTGAAGTAGCCCTTGCCGTGCGCGGCGTGGTAGTCGCGCCAGGTCTTGATCACCGCATCGAAGTCCGACACGAGTGCGAGCGTGAGCGCGACCAGGTGCGCCGGCGCCCAGTCGAGGATGCGCGCGGTGCGCTCGAGCAGTTCGGACTGCGTCGCGTCGACGCCGTCGGCGAACCCGGGATGGCGCGCGAGCAGTTGCACGACGCGGTAGCCGAGCGCGCCGGCCGGGCCGAGCACGACGAACCAGAACAGCACGCCGAACCAGCGCGACAGCGCTGCGGTGAACGTCGCTTCGACGAGCGGCGCGGACTCGAACGCGAGCGGCGCGGTCGCGTCGTCGGCACGCAGCGCCTGCACCGCGGCGACGCGGCGATCGCTGTCGGGCGCCTTCAGCACCGCTTCGATGTCGGCATCGAGGTCGCGCGGACCCCAGCAGTAGAACAGCACGACGACCGCGAACGCGAACCCGGGCAGGCCGAACAGCACGTGGCCGAGGACGAGCTGGATCAGTTCGCACAGCACGAACAGCAGCAGCGGCAGCAGCGCCGCGGCGAAACGCGGGCGCGCCGCGTCGCCGCTCGCGCGCGTCCATTGCGCGAGCCAGACCTGCAGCCAGGAGAAGTCGCGCCAGCGCGCGAGGTCCGGCAGGGCGTAGCCGCCCGCGAGGACGAGCAGGACGGCGAGCAGTATCTGGGCCATGGTCGATCGGGTGCGCGGCGGAGCGTTGACGCATTCTAGCGGAGGCGCGCCCGCAACTGCGCGCGGCCGTGCGCCGGTATCGGGACGCCTACGCGCGCGGGCGCAGCCACGGCTCGTCGCCGAGCACGTCGGCGAGTTCGACGCCGCGCTCGCGCAGCCAGTGGGCGATCAGCTCGTGCGACACGGACAGCCGCGGCGGCAACACGAGCGTGCGCGCGGCGAGGCCGTCGACGATCTCGCCGGCGCTGAACCAGCGCGCGTCGCTGAGTTCGTCGCCGACGCGGATCGTCGGATCGACGGCTTGCGCGGTGAAGCCGAGCATGAGCGAGGACGGGAACGGCCATGGCTGCGAGGAGTGGTATTCGCATGCGCCGACGCGCACGCCCGCCTCCTCGTACACCTCGCGCCGCACCGCGTCCTCGAGCGATTCACCCGGTTCGATGAATCCGGCGAGCGTCGACCAGCGATGCTCCGGCCACGCCGGCTGGCGCCCGAGCAGGCAGCGATCCTGCCAGCCCACGATCACGATCATCGCCGGATCGACGCGCGGGAAATGCTCGATCCCGCACGCGCCGTTGGTGCACTTGCCGCGATGGCCGAGCGCGACGAGTTCGAGCGGGGAGCCGCAGGCGCTGCACCAGCGCGTGCGCGCCTGCCAGTGTGCGAGTGCGCGCGCGTAGGCGAACAGGCCGCTCTGGAACGCAGGCAGGCGCGTACCTGCGCTGCGCAGGTCGATCCATGCGCCGCCGAACGCGTCGGCGACGCGCGCATCGGCGCCGGCGTCGACCGCGATGCCGAACAGCGGCCCGCGCTCGTCGTGGCCGAGGTAGGTCGTCGACGTCGCCGCGAGGGCGTCGTGGCGCTCGCCCGCATCGAGCAGGCGCAGCGCGCCCTGCGGCGGCGCGAACAGCGCAGGCCGTCCACCCGGCGCATCCGCGCCGAGCACGAGGTAGCGCGCGTACGGATCGAGCTGCTGCGCCGCGGCCCACGCCGCATCGTCGCGGCGTTCCGCATTACGGTCGAGCCCGAGGCCGGCGAAGATGTTGGTGCGTTCGCTCATGCCGCGCGTCCGCCGGCGGCGCGCACGCGGCTCAGACCGTGAACGACGAGCCGCATCCGCAGGTCGTCTTCGCGTTCGGATTGCGGATCACGAACTGCGCACCGGTCAGCGATTCGGAATAGTCGATCTCGGCACCGGCGAGGTACTGCAGGCTGAGCGGGTCGACGAGCAGGGTCACGCCGTCCTTGTCGACCGCGAGGTCGTCCTCGGCGCGCGCTTCGTCGAACGTGAAGCCGTACTGGAAGCCCGAACAGCCGCCGCCGCTGATGTAGACGCGCAGCTTGAGCCCGGGATTGCCTTCCTCGGCGATGAGTTCACGCACCTTGCCCGCCGCGGCCGCTGTGAACAGCAGTGGTGCGGGACCGGCGTCGAGGTAGCTCGGGGTGATGGTTTCGTTCATGACGGCTGCGGCAGCGCTTCCTTCTCGCAGATCGGAGCGCGGACGGGCGATTTCAAGCGTGCGCCGGCTCGGCGCCCGGATCGTCGACGTCGTCGGCGAGCCCCGGCGAGGGCAGGCGCCGCTGCGGCTCGGCCTGGTACAGCATCTTGCCGTTGATCTGCGCGCCGGCCGCCATCTCGAGCACCTTGTAGTGCACGTTGCCGGTGATGCGCGCGTTGCCGGCGAGCTCGAGCCGTTCGGCGGCGAAGATGTCGCCATTGACGCTGCCGTTGACGACCGCGTTCGACACGCGCACCTCGCCGTTGACGCGGCCCTTGTCGCTGAGCGTGAGCACGGCGTCTTCGCCCTCGGCCGAGATCGAGCCTTCGACCACGCCTTCCAGGTGCAGGCCGCCGCTGAAATGGACGTCGCCGCGGATCGTCGTGCCCGCCGCGATCAGCGTGCTGATCGCCGCCATCGCACGGTCGTTGCGCTTGTCACTGCGGAACATTGTCGCTCTCCTCGCCCTTGATGGCGTCCTTCCAGGAAAACTCCTGCTCGACGCGGCCACCGTCACCGTCGGCACGAACGACGACGCGATTGGCGGCGAATCCAGCGGGGAGCATGATGGTACCGCCGACCTGTTGAAAATACTTGAAACGGTACTCGATTCCGGACGAATCCTGCCCCTGGCTCAGCGCGCTCCAGTCGAGCGTGCGCAGCTTGCCGGCGGCGACGCCCTCGAGCGTGAGCGTGAGCCGCCCCTTGATGTCCTCGCCGCGCTTGAAGTTCTGCGTCAGCGTCGCGGTGAAGTTCCACGCCTGCGAACCGGCGACCGGGGCCACATGCAGCGCGTGCACGGCGAGGCCTTCACGCTTGCCGCCGCCGACGAGGCGGCCGTAGAAGGCGAGATCCGCGCGCAGGCCGTCGATCTCTTCCTCGCGGTCGCGCAAGGTCTGCTGCACGTCGCCGAGGGCGGCCTTGGCGACCTGCTCCGAACGCACGAGCATCGCCACGCGCGACTTCAGCGCCTCGTTCTCCTTCTGCGCCTCGGCGAGCTCGGCGGAATGGTTCGTGCCCGGCGCGCGCGCGACCAGCGTCGCCACCAGCGCCGCCACGATCAGCAGCGAACCGAGCCACACCGCGGCGACCAGCAGGCGCGTGCGCCGCTGCCGGGCCGGGTCGTGCCGGCGGATGACGAGGGACGGGATCGGGGACATGACGCGGGTTCGGCCGCGCACGTGCGCGAGGTGCACGCTTATAGACGTGCCCGCGGCCCGGGTCAAGGAAGCCCGTCGCGGGCCTCGCCGGAGGCCGTCCGCGCCCGCCAACGCGCATGCCGCGCCGTACCGCGCACCGTACAATCAGGCCTTTGGCACGGGATCGCGCGCATGCTCTGGCTGAAGGCGTTCCACATCATCTTCGTCGTGACCTGGTTCGCCGGCCTGTTCTACCTGCCGCGCCTGTTCGTCTACCACGCCGAGGCGGCCGAAGCGGTCGTGCGCGAGCGCCTGAAAGTGATGGAGCGGCGCCTGCTCGGCATCACCCACGTCGGCGGCGCGCTCGCGCTCGTGTTCGGCGCGCTCACGCTCGCTGCGTTCGCGCAGGCGAGCCCGGCCTACCTGCAGCAGGGCTGGCTGCACGCTAAGCTCGCGCTGGTCGCGCTGCTGATCGGTTACCACGCGGTGCTCGTGCGCATGGTCGGCACGTTCGCGCGCGACGAGAACCGGCGCTCGAGCCGCTGGCTGCGCCTCTTCAACGAAATCCCGGCACTGGTGCTGATCGCGATCGTGCTGCTCGTGGTGGTCAAGCCCGGCTGAGCCGCACGCGTGGCGCTGGTATGATCGCCCTGCACCGAACGGGGACGGCCATGACGGCGAACGACCCTGCATTGCAGTTTCCGCGCCGCCTGTGGGCGCAACAGCTGTCGCAGCGCATCGAGCGGCTGCGCCGGCGCGGCGAACAGCTGCGCACGACATGGGACCTCAACGTGCTGCGCCTGCTCGCCGACGACGCCGCGCGCGTCGCCGACGCCTGCCGCGAGCTTGGCTTCGCGCCGCTCGGCGACGTGCTCGACGACGTGCACGCGACCTGCGCGGGCCTGCTCGATCCGCCACGCGCGCCCGACCGCGCGAGCCGCAGCCGCCTCGACGGCCTGATCGGGCGGCTCGACGCGCCCTCGCTGCCGCGCGATGAAGCGCACGACTCGCCGGTCGTCGCCGGCGCGACGCGCGAGAACGGCTTCCCGCTGCTGGTCGCGCCACCACCCGGATACTGGACGCGGTTCGCCGCGACGCCGGCGCACGCAGCCACCTCGACGCCTGCGGCACCCGCTACGCACGCGGCACCGGTGACGTTCGCGCCGCGCGGCGGCACCGCCTGCTCGCGCGACCAGCTGCTGCGCGAAGTGTCCGAATGCCTCGCCCGCGACGATGCGTCGATCCGCGGCGGCGGCCTGCTCGTGCTGCTCGCTTCGGACACGAGTGATCCGGCCACGGCTGCGACGCGCACCGCCGAGGCGCTGCGCGCGATCTGCACGCACGTGCGCGCGGGCGATCGCGTCGCCAGCGACGGCGCCGAGCGCTACCTCGTGTTCGACCGCGAGCTCTCCGCCGACGCGCTCGAAGCCGAAGCCGCGCGCCTGCGCGAGAACCTCGCGCGCACGGGCGGGTTCGACATCGGCGTCTGCCCGTTCCTGCGCGGCGCGCGCAACGCGCGCGCGATGTACGAGGCCGCGCGCGACCTCGTCGGCGGCATGCACGCGCAGGCGCGACACGGCGTGTTCGTCGTACGCGACCTCGACGCGGGACGCGGCGGCGACCTCGCCACGCAGGTGCGCCGCGCGCTCGACGGCGCCGGTTTCGAATTGCTGTTCCAGCCGATCGTCTCGCTGCGCGGCGAGGACGGCGCGCTGTTCCAGGCGCTGCTGCGCCTGCGCGGCGCGGACGGCCGGTTGCACCCGGCCTCGGAGATCGTGCCTGCGGCGCAAGGCGCCGGCCTGATCGGTGCGGTCGACCGCTGGGTGCTCGCGCACTGCGTCGAACGCATCGCTGCGCGTGGCGCCGGGTCGACGCAACTATTCGTGAGCCAGTCGCTCGCGAGCCTGCGCGATCCGCAGGCGGTCCCTGCGCTCGCGGCGATGCTCGCGCGGCAAGGCGTCGGCGCCGGTTCGATCGTCGTCGAGCTGCGCGTCGCCGACGCGATCGAAGCGCCCGCCGAGACGCAACGCTGCGCGGACTCGCTGCGCGCGCTCGGCGCGCGCCTGTCGCTCGCGGGATTCGACGCGGAGCTCGCCGACGTGCATCCGCTGCCGGTGCTCGCCGCCGATTTCGTCAAGCTCGCGAAACCGCCCGCGCTCGACGCCGAGGAGGACCGCGACGCGTTCGCCGCGCTGCTCGAACACCTGCACGCGCAGGGCACGCGGGTGATCGCACCGCGCGTCGAGGACGTGCACGGCATCGGCGCGCTCGTGCGCGCGGGCGTCGACCTCATCCAGGGCAACTTCGTGCAGGCCGCGGACAGCGACCTCGCGTTCGACTTCGAAGGCGCGCGCATGTAGCGCGCCGCGGCTCGCGTCAGCTGCCGATCTTCGTCTGCAGGTACGGATTCTCGCCGAGCTTGGCGATCAGGCCGAGCTGCGTCTCGAGCCAGTCGATGTGCTCTTCCTCGGATTCGAGGATGTCCTCGAACAGTTCACGGCTCACGTAGTCGCCGAGGACTTCGCAGTCGACGATCGCGGCCTTGAGGTCGGGCACCGCCTGCATCTCGAGCTGCAGGTCGCACGAGAGCACTTCCTTCGGCGATTCGCCGATCAGCAGCTTGCCGAGCGCCTGCAGGTTCGGCAGGCCTTCGAGGAACAGGATGCGCTCGATCAGGCGATCGGCGTGCTTCATCTCGTCGATCGATTCCTTGTACTCGTGCTCGGCGAGTTCCTTGTAGCCCCAGTTGCGGTACATGCGCGCGTGCAGGAAATACTGGTTGATCGCGGTCAGCTCGTTGAACAGCGCCTTGTTGAGGTGGCCGATGATCTTCGCGTTCCCTTTCATTGCACGATCTCCGTCACGGGCGATGCCGCGCGGGCGCGCGGCGAAACGGCGCGACTATAGCGCGCGCGTCCGGCAAGCGATGAAACGAAAATCGCACGCATTCGCGCGCGGTCGAGGCGGGCGCAGGGCGCGCGACTCAGGCTGCAGCGGCGATCAGCGGCAGGTCGAGCGTACTCGTGCGCGCGACCGCGTCGTGGAAGATCTGGCTCGCGAGATCTTCGCAGTTGCCGCAGCAATCCGAACAGCCGGTGCGACGGCGCACTTCGGCGAACGAACGCACGCCGCTCTCGGCGGCTTCGCGGATCGCGCGGTCGGTGACGGCGTTGCAGATGCAGACGTACATGCGGACATCCGGGGTCGGGACGTCGTCATTTGAATGTAAATGAGAATGATTGTCAACCAGCCGGGGCGACCTGGCCCCCGGCTCGTTCAGGTGGCGATGAGCTCGGCCAGCCAGCGCTGCTCGCGCAAGGTGACCCGGCAGCTGTCCTCGGCGAGCACGACAAGCTGGCGCAGCGCCTGCTCGTAGACGCGCCGCTTGAACGTGACCACATGCGCGGCGGGGTACCAGAACTCGACCCAGCGCCAGTGGTCGAACTCCGGCTTGTCGGTCGCGTCGAGGCGCACGGCGGACTCCTCGCCGACGAGGCGCAGCAGGAACCAGACCTGCTTCTGGCCGATACAGACGGGCCGGTCGTGCCGGCGCACGAGGCGCGGCGGCAGGCGGTAGCGCAGCCAGCCCGGGGTCGAACCGAGCACCTCGACGTGCTGCGGCAGCAGGCCGGTTTCCTCGGCGAGTTCGCGGTACATCGCCTCGATCGGCGTCTCGTCGCTGCGCATCCCGCCCTGCGGGAACTGCCAGCCGTCGCGGCCGATGCGGCGCGCCCAGAACACATGCCCGTGCGCGTTCAGCAGGATGATGCCGACGTTCGGTCGGTAGCCATCGGGGTCGATCATGGATGATGGCCGATAACGTACATGCGACCGATTCTTCCACACGCCTCGCGCAGGCGGCAAGGCGAACGGGCGTTCCGACGCTTGACAGGCCGCCACGAGGCACTAGAATCGCACGCCCTTCCGCGCGTGCCGTGCACGCGCCGCCGTTGGCTATGTAGCTCAGCCGGTTAGAGCACAGCACTCATAATGCTGGGGTCGGTGGTTCGAGTCCACCCATAGCCACCACCTTCCGTTTTCCCTCGCGTCCGCCCTCGTTCGCCCGGCGCGCTTGCCGGTGTTCGATCGCGTGTCGCAGACTCCGCGCGCGCGGCACGTCGCCGACGCATCCATCGGGGGAGGAGAACCATGGCGCGCTACCAGGACGCCCAAGGGCGTTGGCAGATCGAGAAGGTGTTGCGCGACGTCGCGATCGTCGTGGTCGTCGGCATGGGGCTGTCCGCATTCTGGCCATTCCGCCAGGTGCCGACCGGCTCGCGCGGCGTGCTGACCCAGTTCGGCGCGATCCGCGGCATCGAGAACGAAGGCCTCGCGGTCGTGATGCCGTGGCAGCGGCTCGCGCTGTTCAGCATCCGCGCCGAACAGGCGCAGATCGACAATGCCGACGGCAGCACGAGCGACCAGCAGCCGGTCAAGGTGAGCCTGACCGTGCGCTACAGCATCATCACCGACCGCGTCGCCGAGGTGTACGAGAAGTACAGCCACGACGGCGACCTGTCCTCGTACGTGCAGACCGCGACGCAGGAAGTGTTCAAGGCGGTGACCGCGAAGTACAACGCGCCCGACCTCATCGCCAAGCGCTCGCAGGTGTCGGCCGACATCAACGCCGCGCTCAAGCAGAAGCTCGAGGTGTACGGTGCGCAGGTCATCAACATCGACATGCGCAACTTCGCGTTCTCGCCCGAGTACATGGCCGCGATCAACGAGAAGGTCACGCAGGAGCAGCTGCGCCTCGCCGCGGAAAACAAGGTGAAGACGGTCGAGGCGGAGCAGAAGCAGAAGGTCGCCGTCGCCGAAGCGGAAGCGAACGCGCTGAAGGCGAAGGCCGACGGCGAAGCGTACGCGACGATCAAGGCGGCGAATGCGCAGGCCGACGCGTTGCGCGTGCAGAACGACGCGCTCGCCAAGAGCAAGGAAGTGCTCGAGCTGCGCCGCATCGAGGTCGAGCGCGTGAAGGCGGAGCGCTGGGACGGCAAGCTGCCCGAGGCGATCTACGCGGGCACGCCGATCCCGTTCTTCACGCCCGCGCAGAAGGCCGAATGAGGCGCCCGGGAAACCCGCCATTTTCACGCGCCGGATGCACGTCGCGGCGCACAAACGGCCTGTTTCAAGGCCTCCTTGCGCGCACCGCCCTAAAAACGGATACGCTAGGCCCAGCGGCGCGTGCAGAGCGCCGCGCTACCCCCACGGAGAAACGAAAACCATGGCTACATCCAAGAAGCCGGCTGCCGGCAAGAAGAGCGCGTCGAAGCCGATCACCGAACCGCTGAGCAAGTCGGGCCTGGTGTCGCACCTGGCCGAGCAGAGCGGCGTCGAGAGCAAGGGTGTCCGCGCCGTCCTCGCCGCGCTCGAGCAGACGGTCGCCAACTCGCTGCACAAGAAGGGCGCCGGCGTGTTCACGCTGCCGGGCCTGCTGAAGATCAGCGCGGTCGCCGTGGCCGCCAAGCCGAAGCGCAAGGGCATCGACCCCTTCACGAAGGAAGAGCGCTGGTTCGCCGCCAAGCCGGCCAGCGTGAAGGTCAAGGTGCGCGCGCTGAAGAAGCTCAAGGACGCCGCGCAGTAAGCCGTCCGCTGCACCGTTGTACCCGCCGCCGGCCTCGTGCCGGCGGCGTCGTCTCAGGGGTCCGTAAGCGCGCCGCGCGTCATTCGGCGCCGGACAGCGGCCCCTGCGCGCCGGCTTCGCCGACGCGGCCGAGGTTGACCTGGTACGGCGTCGACAACGCGATGTCCTCGGCGCGCAGCCGCGCCAGGATGTCGAGCAGCAGGTCGCTGCGCACCTGACCCGACTGGCGCGGGTTGGCGATGAAGCCGACCACGATGAACATGAGGTTGCCGTTCTCGATGCTGTCGAGCAGCACGTTCGGCGGCGGCTGGCGCAGCACGCCCGGATGTGCGGCGAACGCGGCCTTGATGATCTCGACCACGCGAGCCGGATCGCTGTCGAGCGGCAGCGGCACGCGGAAGCGCACGCGCCCTTCGGCGTTGGCGAGCGTCACGTTGCGCACGCTCTTCGTGATGAGTTCGGAATTGGGCACGATCACGGTCGAGCGGTCGCCCATCTGGATCTCGGTCGCGCGCACGTTGATGCGGCGGATGTCGCCCTCGGCGTCGCCGAGCACGACCCAGTCGCCGACCTTGACCGGCCGTTCGACCAGCAGGATCAGGCCGGACACGAAGTTCTGCACGATCGCCTGCAGGCCGAAGCCGATGCCGACCGAGAGCGCGCTCGCGACCCAGGCGATGCGATCGAGGCCGAGGCCTAGCGCGGACAGCGCGAACGCGACGACGACGACGACGCCTGCGGTGCCGAGCAGCGTCGTCACCGACGTGCGCATGCCCGGGTCGAGCCGCGTCGTCGGCAAATAGCTGTCGAGCAGCCAGCGCTGCAGCGCGCGGATCGCCGCGATGCCGAGCACGAGCACGAGCAGCGCGCCGAACACCGCGACCGGCGTGACTTCGATCTGGCCGATCTTGAGCCCGGCCGCGGTGCGGCCCAGTTGCGAGACGAGGTCGCCCGGCTCGGTGCCGAACGGCGCGAGCGCGGCGAACAGGGCGATCGCGAGCGCGAACACGCGGAACAGGCCCGAACTCAGCACCGCGACCTGGTCGAGCACGCGCTGGTCGAGGCCGAGCGTGCGGCGCACCCAGTTCGCCTGCGACGACAGTCCGGCGGCGAACAGGTCTTCGACCACGTGCACGACGAGGTAGAACGTCGCCGCGACGATGCCGAGGCCGATCATCTGCCGCGCGACCTGGTGTGCGAGCGCGACGTAGCCCGACAGCGCCGCGACGAACGCGAGCACGACGCCGAGCCAGAGCAGCGCGATCGCGACGCCGACCCACGCCGGGCGCGGCGCGCGCTCGTCGTGTTCCGTGGCGTCGGCCGGCGTGCGCGCCGCGCGCAGCAGGCCCCAGGCGAGCAGCGCGGCGTAGACGAGCGCGACGACGAGGCTGCCGGCGATCGTCGCCGACAGGCTGGTGCCAGCGATCTCGTTGAAGTGCTTGAGCAGGACGCTCAGCGCGACCGCGCCGCCGAGCAGCAACGGCCAGTGGCGCAGGCGCGCGGCGACGTCGTCGGAGATCGGCGGCAGGCGCCACGACGGCCGCGCCGCGGCGAGCAACGCGCGGCCGAGGCCGGTCACGTAGCTGCCGAACACGACGGCGCTGACGATCGATCGCGCGAACGCACGCGCGTCGTCGCCGAGCACGCTGTGCCAGTCGATCGCGATCACGATCACCTGCGCGCCGAGGCCGGTCAGCACGGTCGTCGCGACGACCATCGCGAACGCGAGTGCGGAGCGGCGCAGCCGCCCGTGCGGCATGCGGTCGGCGGTCCAGCGCATGAGCGCGCGCTCCACCCACCAGCGCCCGAGCAGGATCAGCAGCACGCCGGCGGCGATGCCGAACAGCGTCGGCACGCGGTTCGCGGGCGCGAACGCGGCCGCGGTTCCGGCGAACATGCCGCCGAGCAACGCGCGCGCGCCGGCGAGGTCGCGATCGATGTTCGCGGTGAGGCCGCGCCAGAACGTCGGTGTCAGCGGCGACGGCGTGCGCTGCGACAGGCGCGCCTGGAAGTTCGCGCGGCGCGCTTCGGCGATCTGCGCGACGACCTGGCCGCTGTCGACGATGAGCAGCTTGGCGCGCTTGATGTCGGCGTCGAGCGCGCCGCGTTCCTTCTCGAGGTCGGCGCGCTGCGCGGCGATGTCGCGCGCCTCGCCGCCCTTCGCCGGCGCGGGCCCGAGCTGGTCGACGCGCGCGGCGATCGCGTCGAACTTCGGCGCGAGTTCGCCGAGCAGCGTGTTCGCGTGCGTGTCGACCGCGCCCATCTGGTCGCGCAGCTGCGACAAGGTCGCGTCGTCGACGTCGCCACCGTCGAGTTGCTTGCGCGCGTCGGCGATGCGCTGGCGCGACTCGTCGAGCAGCTTGCCGGTTTCCGGCGCCTGGGCGGCGCCGACGAGCGGGGCGAGGACGAATGCGAGCGCGAGGAGGAAGCGGGAAAGGCCGTGCATCGGCGCATGATCGAAGCGCGCGCGGCGGCGAGTCAATGCATGCGCGACTCCGGTTCGGCTGCGCTTCACGGTCCACTCCGACGATGGTCCCGCGGGAACGCCGGAAGGCGATGCGACGGAGCGCATCGCGGCTTCCGCCGCTGCGCCCGGACCGCGTCGGCGGCCCCGGCGCGTGCTAGACCGTCAGCGGGTTGGGCTTGTCCGGATCGAGCTTGTACTGCTTGATCGCACGCGCGACATCCTCGGGGTTCATCTGGCCGTCCGCGGCGAGTGCGGCGATCGCCGCGTGCGCGATCCACCAGCGGTCGACCTCGAAGAACGCGCGCAGGTTCGCGCGCGTGTCGCTGCGGCCGAAGCCGTCGGTGCCGAGCACGACGTAGCGCTTGCCTTGCGGCATGAACGCGCGGACCTGGTCGGCGTACTCGCGCACGTAATCGGTCGCGGCAACCGCCGGACCCGCGCGCGACTCGAGGCACGCGGTCACGTGCGCCTTGCGCGGCTTCTTGTCCATCGGGTGCAGGCGGTTCCAGCGCTCGGCGTCGAAGCCGTCCTTGCGCAGCTCGGAGAAGCTCGGGCACGACCAGATGTCGCTGGCGACGCCGAAGTCCTTCTCGAGCAGTTCGGCCGCGGCGATGACCTCGCGCAGGATCGTGCCGGAGCCGAGCAGCTGCACGCGCGGCTCGTTCTTCTTCGGCTTGCCGCCGTCCTTGAACAGGTACATGCCCTTGACGATGTCGGCCTCGACGCCGGCCGGCATGTCCGGATGCACGTAGTTCTCGTTCATCACGGTGACGTAGTAGTAGACGTCCTCCTGCTCCTGCAGCATGCGGCGCGCACCGTCCTGCAGCACCACCGCGACCTCGTAGGAGAAGGTCGGGTCGTACGCGCGCACGTTCGGGATCGCGCCCGCGAGCAGGTGCGAATGGCCGTCCTCGTGCTGCAGCCCTTCGCCGTTGAGCGTGGTGCGGCCGGCGGTGCCGCCGACGAGGAAGCCGCGCGTGCGCATGTCGCCGGCGGCCCAGGCGAGGTCGCCGATGCGCTGGAAGCCGAACATCGAGTAGTAGATGTAGAACGGCAACATCGGCACGTTGCTGATCGAATAGCTCGTTCCGGCGGCCATCCACGCGCTCATCGCGCCGGGTTCGCTGATGCCTTCCTGCAGCACCTGGCCCTTCTGGTCCTCGCGGTAGTACATGAGCTGGTCGGAATCGACCGGCTTGTACTTCTGGCCGAACGGCGCGTAGATGCCGATCTGGCGGAACATGCCTTCCATGCCGAACGTGCGCGCCTCGTCAGCGACGATCGGAACGACGTGCGGCGCGAGCGCCTTGTCGCGCAGCATGAGGTTCATGCCGCGCACGAACGCCATCGTGGTCGAGATCTCGCGCTCGCCCGTGCCCTTGGTGATCTGCTCGAAAGCGCCGAGTTCCGGCACCGCGATCGACGAACTCTTCGTGCGCCGCTGCGGCAGGAAGCCGCCGAGCGCCTTGCGCCGCTCGAGCATGTACTGCACCTCGGGCGAGTCCTTGCCCGGGTGGTAGTACGGCACGTCCTTGAGCTTGTCGTCGGGGATCGGGATCTGGAAGCGGTCGCGGAAGTGGCGCACCGCGTCGTCGTCGAGCTTCTTCTGCTGGTGAGTCGGGTTCTGCGACTCGCCGGCCGCACCCATGCCGTAACCCTTGACGGTCTTGGCGAGGATCACGCTCGGCATGTCCTTCGTGCCGGTCGCCTCGCTGTACGCCGCGTAGACCTTGTGCGGATCGTGGCCACCGCGGTTGAGGCGCCAGATGTCGTCGTCGGAGAGGTTGGCGACGAGCGCGGCGGTCTCCGGGTACTTGCCGAAGAAGTGCTCGCGCGTGTACTTGCCGCCGAATGCCTTGCAGTTCTGGTATTCGCCGTCGACGGTTTCCATCATGAGCTGGCGCAGCCTGCCCGAGGTGTCGCGCGCGAGCAGCGGGTCCCAGTAGCTGCCCCAGATCGTCTTGATGACGTTCCAGCCGGCGCCACGGAACACGCCTTCGAGTTCCTGGATGATCTTGCCGTTGCCGCGCACCGGGCCGTCGAGGCGCTGCAGGTTGCAGTTGACGACGAAGATGAGGTTGTCGAGGCGCTCGCGCCCGGCGAGCGAGATCGCGCCGAGCGTCTCCGGCTCGTCCGATTCGCCGTCGCCGATGAAGCACCACACCTTGCGGTCGCTCGGCGCGATCAGGCCGCGGTGCTCGAGGTACTTCATGAAGTGCGCCTGGTAGATCGCCTGCAGCGGGCCGAGACCCATCGAGACGGTCGGCACCTGCCAGTACTCGGGCATCAGCCACGGATGCGGATACGAGGACAGGCCGCGGCCACGCCCTTCGACCTCCATGCGGAACAGGTCGAGTTGCTCCTCGCCGATGCGCCCCTCGAGGAACGAGCGCGCGTAGATGCCCGGGCTCGAATGACCCTGGTGGAACACGAGGTCGCCCGGATGCTCCGCGCTCGGCGCGCGCCAGAAGTGGTTGAAGCCGACGTCGTACAGCGTCGCGCTGGAGGCGAAGCTCGCGATGTGGCCGCCGAGTTCGCCCGGCTTGCGGTTCGCGCGCACGACCATCGCCATCGCGTTCCAGCGGATCAGGCAGCGGATGCGCCACTCCATGTTCGGGTCGCCGGACATGTGCGCTTCGCGCTCGGGCGGGATCGTGTTGATGTATTCGGTCGTCGGCGCGAACGGCAGGTGGCCGCCGGCGCGGCGCGTTTCCTCGACCATGCGCTCGAGCAGGTAGTGCGCACGGTCGGTGCCGTCGGCCTTGATCACGCCGTGCAGCGCCTCGGTCCATTCGCGCGTCTCGCGCGGGTCGAGGTCCTGGTCGAGGATGTCGTTGAGCTGGTTCATGCGTACTCTCGATGCAGCGTGCGGGCGCGCTGCGCTGTGACCGCGGGCGGCGCCGGTCGACGCCGCGGGCTGTCCAGTTTAGTCGTCCGGCGCGCCGCTTGCATGCCGCGCCGCCGTGCGGGGCCGCCCGGCGGCGCCGATCGCGCGACCGCTGGCGCGGATCGCGACTCCGTCTCGTACTAGAGTGGGTGATCCGCGAAGGGGGAATCGCCATGCGCCACGCCACCGTGACCGTCGCCGCCCTCGTCGGCCTGCTCGGCGTCCCGCACGCGGCAGGCGCCGCCGACGCGATCTTCGCCGACGGATTCGAACCCGCGCGCTGGGTGCTCGGCTACTACGTCGGCTACGAGCGTGCGCTGCTGGCGCCACAGGACATCCGCTTCGATGCGGTGACGCACCTGATGGTCGGGCGCATGCGACCGCTGCCCGACGGCAACCTCACCTACGATTTCGACATAGACGACGTGCAGGGGCCACAGTGGGCGCAGGCGGCGATCGCCGCAGCGCACGCGGCCGGTCGCAAGGCGATCATCATGATCGGCGGTGCCGGCGAGATCGACGGCTGGCGCGGCGCCGCGGCAACGGCGCAAAGCCGCCACCTGCTTGCGATCAACCTGCAGGAACTGAAGGAATCGTGGAGTGTCGATGGGTTCGACCTCGACTGGGAGCCACTGGAGGACGCCGACAAACCGAGCTTCAAGGCGCTCGCACAGGAAGTCCGGGCCCTGCTGCCTGGCGCGATCCTCACCGTCCCCGTCGGCTGGTTCAACCCGAACTACATGGAGCCGGACCCGTTCTGGGCCGACGTCGCGCCGCTGTTCGATCGCATCGACGTCATGACCTACGACATGGCGGGCGCGGCGTCGCAGGGCTGGGACGGCTGGAAGAGCTGGCACAACTCGGCGCTCTACAACACCGATCCGCCGACGCCGAGCACGCCGTCGGCGGTCGACGTGAGCATCCGCCTCGGCTTCCTGCCGAGCGGCGTGCCGGCGTCGAAGCTCGGCATCGGCCTCGCGTTCTACGGCTATTGCTGGCAGGGCGTGACCGCACCGCACCAGGACGGCGGCAGCATCTCGGCGAGCGACGGCACGATGAGCTACGCGACGATCGCGACCGCGTACCCGGTCGCGACGACGCGTCAGTGGGACGCGACCGCGCGCGTGCCGTACCTGTCCTCGGTCGCGGGAGCCGGCCCGCAAGGCTGCAACTTCCTCAGCTACGACGACGCGCAATCGGCCGCCGAGAAGGGCGCGTACGCGAAGGCGCACGGCATCGGCGGCGTCATCATCTGGACGATCGGCCAGGGACACCTCGCCTCGAGTCCGGCCGGCGAACGCGATCCGCTGCTCGACGCGTTGCGCACCTCGTACCTGACGCCCTGACGCATGCGCGTGCTTCGCGCACGCGCGCCGATCGCGTAGGCTTCGCGGCCGGACCTCCACGCGCCGCGCCATGCACACCGACATCGACGCCCTGCTCCGCGAGATCGCCCGCGACGTGCAGCCGCTGCTCGCCGAAGGACGCGTCGCCGACTATATCCCCGCGCTGTCGCTCGTGCCGCGCGAGCAGTTCGGCATCGCGGTCGCGACCGTCGACGGTCGCCTGTACGGCGCCGGCGACAGCGAGCGCCGCTTCTCCATCCAGAGCCTGTCGAAGATGTACGCGCTCGCACTCGCGCTGCAGCGCGAAGGCGACGCGCTGTGGCAGCGCGTCGGCCGCGAACCGTCGGGCACCCCGTTCAATTCGCTCGTGCAGCTCGAGCGCGAGCGCGGCGTGCCGCGCAACCCGTTCGTCAACGCGGGCGCGCTCGTCGTCGTCGACGTGCTGTGCCGGCGCTACCTGCAGCCGGAACGCGCCGTGCTCGAGCTCGTGCATCGCCTGCTCGGCGAAGCGAGCGTCGCGATCGACGGCGACGTCGCGCGTTCCGAACGCGAGCACAGCGACCGCAACGCGGCGATCGCCCACTTCATGCGCAGCTTCGGCAACCTGCACGGCGACGTCGCCGCGCTGCTCGACGCCTACTGCGCGCAATGCGCGATCGCGATGTCGTGCAGCGAACTCGCGCGTGCGAGCCTGTTCCTCGCCGCGGACGGCGCGCAGCCGCGCGGCGCGCGCGTGGTCGACGCGCTCGCCGCGCGCCGCATCGGCGCACTCATGCTCACCTGCGGCGCGTACGACGCCGCCGGCGACCTCGCCTGCCGCATCGGCCTGCCGATCAAGACCGGCGTCGGCGGCGGCATCGTCGCGATCGTGCCGGGTCGCCTGTGCGTGTGCGCGTGGGCGCCCGGCCTCGACGCGAACGGCAACTCGATCGCGGCGGCCGCGGCGATCGAACGCTTCGCCGCCGCGATCGGCGCGTCGATCTTCGCCGGCGACACGCCGCGCGACTGACGCGACTCCGACCATGGCCCGATCGCCGGCCGACGCGCGCATCGTCCGCGCGCATGAAACTCCAGCCGCTTCCGCTCTGCACACGACGTCGCGTGACATGCGCGCGTGCATCGACGCTGCGTCGCGAAGCGCCACGTCGCGTGCGCGTTCACGCGAGCATCGACGCTACGTCGCGAGTCGCATGTCACATGCGTTTCATGCATGCACGACATATGCACTACGCGCATGACGTTCAGGAAAAATTTTCACGCACGCGCTGATCGCGGCCGAATGCGTGTAGGAAAATTGCTATTTGTGATTTCCTCCACGCTTTCTTAACCACATCGGCGCATTCCATCGGTTAGGGTTCCGCCTTCGTCGCATGAAGCGACGCACGGCCCGCGTGATCGTGACATCACGAGGTCATCGATGCGGCGCAGCCTCGCCGACGTGCAACGGGAGTGGATCGAAGATGAAGTCACGCACCGTCATGATCGCCGCGCTCGCGGCATTGGCGATCAGCTCGTCCGCGTTCGCGGGACAAGGCGCGGGCACCGGCGGCAGCAACGATCAGGTCGTCGTCGTCAAGGGATCGGTGACCAACACCGCCAAGGGTGGCGCGACCGCGAAGGTGAATGTCGGCGCCGTCAACAACGCGCGCGTCGGCGGCAGCAACCGCCAGACCGTCGTCGTCGGCGGCTCGATCGTCAACAGTGCCGCCGGCAACGGCTCGAAGGCCGAAGTCAACATCGGTTCGGTCTCGAACAGCAAGGAGTAACACCGCACGCCCGCAGCGGCATGCGCAACCGGCTGCATGTCCGGCACCCCTGGCCGGCATGCGATCCACGTGGATTTCCACACGACACAGGAGCAATCGGAAATGGTCAAGAAAGCACTCGCCGCGCTCGCCATCGGCGCTTTCCTCGTCAGCGGTTCCGCCTTCGCGGAAGTGAAGATCAAGGGCAAGAACGACCAGAGCACGAAGGTGCAAGGTGCCGTGCTCAACGCTGCGATCGGCCCCGGCGCGCAGGCCAAGCAGAACCTGTCCTCGAACAAGGGCAAGGTCAACATCGGCGGCGACAACAAGCAGTCGACGCAGGTGCAGGGCGCGGTGCTCAACGCCGCGATCGGCCCGGCCGCGAAGGCCGAGCAGAACCTGTCGTCGAACGACGGCAACTGATTTCGCCGGTTCACGCGGCTGCGATCCCCTGCGCATGCCGCGTCACGCGGCGGAGGAGCCCTGAACTCCTCCGCCGCCTTCAAGGAGTCGCCACCATGTCCAGAACGGAACGGATCCTCGCAGCCGTGACGCTCGGGTTGCTCGCATCGTCCGCGCTCGCCGCCGACCTCGCACCGCGGCGCGACATCAGTCCGCTCGACCGCGCCAAGGTGCTCAACGTCGAATCGAAGCGCTGGCTCGGCTACGGCGCGACGGGTCGCACCACCGACACGACGATCCAGCCGTCCGCGGTCGGCACGCGCGTGTGCACGACCAACGTCGGCGTGCCGCCGCAGGCGACGACGCCGGTCGGCCAGTACGGACCGCGACCGAACCAGTACGGCCCGGGCAACAACGGCGACAACATCGTCGTCGTGTCGGGCGACGTCATCAGCGTCTGCAAGTAGCGCGCGGCGCGACCGCCGCCTCCGCCCGGTGTCGGCTCGCTGCCGACCGCCGCTCCGTCCCCGTGTCCCGAGTCCACGCATGATCCGAACGACCCGCGTACGCCTCTGCCTCGCCGCCTCCGCCGTCGCCGTGCTCGCCGGCTGCAGCGGCACCGACCTTCGCCGCGACCGTCCGTACATCGAACGCACGACGATCGAGAGCCGACCGATCGCCGAACCCGTGCGCGCGATCACCGGTTTCAGCGATGGCCTCGCCTGCATGGACTCGATGCTGCGCGCCGAGCGCGTGCCGACCACGCTCATCACGAGCAAGCAGATTCCCGATCCGTCGAGCAAGGCGCCGGTCGCCGCGAAGGACATGATCTTCACCGCGCTGTCGGAGATGTCGCGCACGAGCAATGCGTTCCGCATCGTCGATTTCGAGATCGACCCGCTCAAGCAGGACACCGTGCAGACGCTGACGAGCCTGATGCTGCCGGCCGGGCAGCTCGCGATCCCCAAGCCCGCGGTGTACGTGTCGGGCGCGATCTCCTACGTCGACCAGAACGTGCTGATCCGCAACGGCGGCATCGGCGCGTCGGCGAAGAACTGGGAAATCGGCTATTCCAACGACGTCATCACGACCGCGGTCGGCCTCGAGCTGCACCTCGGCGACTTCACCACGCGCACGCTGTTCCCCGGGCTCGACTCCGCCAACGAGATCGCCGCGGGCAACAAGGGCGAAGGCATCGACCTCGGCGGCCGCATCAAGAACGCAGGCACGCAGCTGACGATCGGCGGCACGATCTCGCAGGGCGTCGGGCCCGCGGTGCGCACGCTGGTCGAGCTCGGCATGATCGAGGTGATCGGCAAGTGGGCGCGCGTGCCGTACTGGGACTGCCTCGCGCTCGACCAGTCGCACCCGGAATTCCAGCGCCAGCTGCGCGAGTGGTACGGCGACATGTCCGACGAGCAGCGCGTGCGCCTGTTCGCGACCGCGCTGCACGCGCTCGGCTACTACGACGGCGGCGGCGACGGCCGCGCCGACTCGGCGCTGCGCGGCGCGCTCGCGCGCTACCAGGCCGACCACCAGGCCACCGTGTCGGGCAACTTCAACTTCGAAAGCTACGAACGTCTCATGACGAACTACGTGGCGACCGACGGCAGCGACCATTTCACGCGCATCGGCTGGGGCGACGGCGCGCGCGCCGGTGCGCCGCGCGGCGGCCAGGTCGCGCTCGACGCCGAAGCGGCGCGACCGATCGCGGTCGACATCACGCTCGATCGCAAGGACCCGCACTTCGCGCTCGGCGAATCGCTGCTGCTCAACGTCAGCGTCGATCGCACCGCGCACCTGTACTGCTTCTACGAGGACGCCAAGGGCACGCTCACGCAGGTGTACCCGAGCACGTTCCAGCCGGCGCCGCTGCTGCAGGCGCGCCGCTCGCTGCTGATTCCCGACATCGCCAACCCGAGGAGCTACACGCTCGAGATGACGCAGCCGGGACACGAGGCGGCGACCTGCCTCGCCACCGCGGACGACCGCTCGAACGAGCTGCAGCGCGCGCTCGGCGCCGCTGCGCTCGAGCCGATCCATGCGGTCCCCGGCACGGCGACGTTGCGGCAGACGCTGCTCGAACTCGCGCGCGGCACGCACGCGGGCATCGGCTCGGCCGAGTGGGACGTCGACGCGCATGCGTCGAGGTGAGCGACGCGGGGCGGCGCGCGTGCGTCGTTCGCCGCCGGAGGGTTCGAACATGCACAGCACGCTCGCGCGATCGACGCTGCTCCTCGCCCTGCTCGCCGGCGCGGGTGGCGTCGGCGCCGAAGTGGTCCTGAAAACACCGCCCGCCGCGCCGCCGCCTGCGGCGGCCGCGCCGGCGGTGGTCCCCGCGAAGGCGGGCAAGCGCGAACTGCGCGAGCGCAATGAACTCGCGCGACGCGCCGACGCCGGCGACGTGCCGTCGATGCTGCGGCTCGGCCTCGTCTACTACGGCGGCGACAAGGGCGGCGCGAGCTACAACGAGGCGTACGCGCGCTTCCACCAGGCCGCCGACGGCGGCGACGTGCGCGCGATGCTCGCCGCGGGCTACCTGCTCGCGAAGGGCTACGGCGTCGCGCGCGATCCGGCGCAGGCGCGCAAGTGGTTCGGCATCGGCGAGCAGGTCGGCTATGCGCGTGCGCTGTACCTGCAGAGCCTGCTCGAGGACGACCTCGGCGGTGCGCGCGGCAAACAGGTCGCGCGCGACCTGCTCGAGCGCGCCGCCGCCGCCGGCGACAGCGCCGCGACGAATGCGCTCGGCGTCTCCTACGAGTCCGCGGGCCAGCGCGCGACTGCGCGCCTGTGGTACCAGCAATCGGCCGCACGCGGTGGCAAGGCCGCCGCGCGCAACCTTGCGCGCATCGACGCGAGCGTGCCCGAGGCGACCGCGGAGCGCTCGATCGAACGGCTGCGTGAAGACTCCGCGAACGGCGACGCCGAGGCGAGCTACGAGCTCGCCGGCCGCCACCACCGCGGCACCGGCGTCGCGGTCGACTACGGCGAAGCCGTGCGCCTGTACCGCCTCGCCGCGCAGCAAGGCAGCCTGCCCGCGCAGAACATGCTGTCGCTGATCCTGTCGCGCTCGACACCGGCCGAGCCCGTGAACTCCGCCTGGATGCTCGAGCTGTCGCACATGAACCTGCCGCAGGGCGCGAGCCTCGTGCCCGGCGCGACCTACGACGATCCACTCGACGGCCTGGTCGAACTCAAACCGCAGTCGCTGCCCCCCTCGCAGGCGGCGCCGGTGATCGGCCAGCGCGCCTACCTCGGTGCGCCGGCGCTGATCGGTGCGAGCGTGACGACACCCGCGCCGGCCGCTTCGGCGCCCCCCGCGAACAACGACGACCCGCTGTCGCACGCGCGCGAGATGCGCGCGCGCAGCTCCGACGGCCATCGCTGATCCGCACCACCCGCACGACCAGGAGGTTTCCATGCGCCGCATCCCGCTCATCCTCGCCCTCGCCCTCGCACTCGCCCCGCCCGCGGTCGCCTCGGCGCAATCGATCGAAGTCGACGGCGACGGCGCGCGCATCGAAGCCGGCGACGCTTCGATCGAGGCCGGGACCGACGGCAGCGCGCGCGTCGAAAGCGGCGCCGCGCCCGAACGCACGACGACGCACACGAGGACAAGCACCCGCACGAGCGGCGACCGTCATTCGTCGACCCGCGTCGAAGGCACCGTGATCAACCAGGCCGAAGGCGCGGGCGCGGTGTCCGAGCAGTCGTTCGGCGACGACACGCAGGTCGCGCACGGCGAAACCGTGGTCACGCGCAACGGCAGCACGACGGCGGGCAGCGCCACGCGCGCCGGCGGCGAGAGCTACGTCAACGCCGATCTCAAGGGCCGCCGCTTCGCCGGCGCGAGCCTCGGCGGCGTCGCCTTCACGAACTCCGACCTCAGCGACGCGGATTTCAGTCGCGCCGACCTCGCCGGCGCCGACTTCGTCAACGCGAGCCTGAACGGCGCGCGCCTCGACGGCGCTAACCTGCGCGGCGCCGCGCTCGACAATGCCGACCTCGAGGGCGCGACGTTCGACGGCGCGACATGGATCGACGGCCACGTCTGCGCGCAGGGATCGCGCGGGCGCTGCCGCTGAGGTCGTGCGTCGCGCGCTCGGGTCTTCGCGCGGCGCGCGGCGGCTCAGGACGCGGGGCCGAACGGCGGATCGAAGCCGTCGTCGAACAGACGGTCGAGTTCGTACGCGCCGATGTCGACGTGCGGTCCGGCCACACGCGGGCCGTCGTCGGCGTCGAACGCGGACAAGCCGTCGATCGGCGTGTCGTAACCGGCGTCGATCAGCGGCGAGGTGCGACGCAGGCGCAGGTTCGTGCTCGACACGAACTGCGGATTCACGAGCACGTCGCCGACGCGCGCCGCCGGCTGCTCGTCGCCGCCGAGGTCGGCGAGGTCGTTGTGGTAGAGCCGCGCGCCTTCGACGAACAGCGCGAGATCGAGCCCGGCGTTGCCCCACAGGATGTTGTCGGCGACCTCGGTGAGGCAGTCGCCACCCACGCGCAGGCCCGACGCGCTCGTCGCGGCGCCGGTCGACGCCTCGTTGCCGGTCACCGTGTTGCCGACGATGCGCGCGAGCAGTCCTTCGCAATGCAGCAGCGCGGCGCCGCCCCAGTTGCGCGCGTGGTTGCCGACGAACACGTTGTTGCGGATCGCGAGCGTGCCGTCGGCGACCGCGCGCAGTCCACCGCCACCGCCGTCGACGTTGTCGACCGCCTCATTGCCGACGAAGCGATTCGCTTCGATCGTGACGTCGAGGTTCGTCGACAGGTACGGATTCGCGGTCAGGCCGCCGGCGTAGGCATCGTTGCTGAGGCCGTCGACGAAATCGAAGTGGCTGATCGACAGGTGGCCGACGGACGTGAAACTGCCGAGGATGACCATGCCCGGCCGCAGCCCCTGCCCGTCGATCGTGCTGCGCGCGCCGCGCACGCGCGCGACGCAACCGGGATACCAGCCGCCGCTGATGTCGAGGTCCCCGGGCGCGTCGAGCTCGGCGAAGAAGCCGTCCGCCGAGGTCGCCGCGTAGACGCCGGCGACCACGTGGATCGCGTCGTCGGCGCTGCTCGCCGCTGCTGCCGTGAGCGCGGACTGCAACTGCGCGGGCGTGTCCACGCAGCGGACGAGCGCGTCGGCCGACGACGATGCGCCCGCGAGCGCCGCGCACGCACCGAGCCGTGCCGCCCATCGGTCGCTGCCGCGTCTTCTGCCCGCCATGATCCGTCGCCCTTTCGCCGCACCCACGCGTATCCACGCGGGAATGCGGCGTGCGGGGCCACGGGTCAGCGGCCGATCGCGACCTGCGCGCGGATCTGCGCCTCGACCACCGCGAGCGCGGTCATGTTGAACACGCGCCGCACCGTCGCCGCGGGCGTCAGCACGTGCACCGGCTTCGACGGCCCCATGAGGATCGGGCCGATCACGACGCCGTCGGTCATCACGCGCGTCATGTTGAACGCGATGTTGGCCGCGTCGAGGTTGGGGCAGACGAACACGTTGGCGCTGCCGGACAGGCGCGACTGCGGGAACAGCCGCTCGCGCACTTCCGCGTTGAGCGCGGTGTCGGCGTGCATCTCGCCCTCGATCTCCACCTTCGGCAGGCGCTCGCGCAGCAGTTCGACCACGCGGCGCATCTTCAGTGCGCTCGCGTCCTCGTGGCTGCCGAAGTTCGAGTGCGACAGGATCGCGACCTTCGGCACGATGCCGAAGTATTTCAGGCGCAGGGTCGCCTGCGCCGCCGCCTCGGCGATGCGCTCCGCGTCGGGGTCGATCGCGACGTGCGTGTCGAGGAAGAAGAACACGCCGCGCTCGTTGAACACCGCGCTCATCGCCGACATCGAGGTGACGCCGGGGTCGAGCGGAATGATGCCGCGCAGGTAACCGAGCTTCTTGTGGAAGCGGCCGACGATGCCGCAGATGAAGCCGTCCGCCTCGTTGCGACGGAGCATGAGGGCGCCGATCACGGTCGCGCGCGAACGCACGATCTGCTTGGCGCTCTCCGGCGTGACGCCGTTGCGCTGCATGATCTCGTGGTAGAGCGTCCAGTAGTCCTTGAAGCGCGGGTCGCTCTCGATGTTGCACAGCTCGAAGTCGACGTCGGGACGAATGCGCAGGCTGAGGCGTTCGATGCGCGACTCGATCACCGACGGACGGCCGATCAGGATCGGCCGCGCGATGCCTTCGTCGACGATCGCCTGCACCGCGCGCAGCACGGTCTCCTCCTCGCCCTCGGCGAACGCGATGCGCTTCGGGTCAGCCTTCGCGCGCGCGAACACCGGCTTCATGAGCAGTGTCGTGCGGAACACGAACTCGTTGAGCTTCTCGGTGTACGCGCGCAGGTCGTTGATTGGCCGCGTCGCCACGCCCGATTCCATCGCCGCGCGCGCGACCGCGGGCGCGAGTTCGACGATCAGGCGCGGATCGAACGGCTGCGGGATGATGTAGTCGGGGCCGAAGCACATCGTGCGGCCGCCGTACGCCCGCGCGGCGACGTCGCTCGCCTCGCGCCGCGCGAGCGCGGCGATCGCGTGCACGCAGGCGATCTTCATCGCCTCGTTGATCGTCGTCGCACCGACGTCGAGCGCACCGCGGAAGATGTACGGGAAGCACAGCGCGTTGTTGACCTGGTTCGGATAGTCCGAGCGTCCGGTCGCGATGATCGCGTCGGCGCGCACCGCACGCGCTTCCTCGGGCAGGATCTCCGGCGTCGGGTTGGCGAGCGCGAGGATGATCGGCCGCTCGGCCATGCGCGCGACCATCGCGGGCTTGAGCACGCCGGGCGCGGACAGGCCGAGGAACACGTCGGCGCCGTCGATGATGTCGTCGAGCGTGCGCGCGTCGGTGTCGCGCGCGTAGCGGCACTTGTTCGGGTCCATCTCCTCCTTGCGGCCCTTCCAGACCACGCCGAGGCGATCGGCGACCCAGACGTTCTCCATCTTCACGCCGAGGCTGACCAGCATGTCGAGGCAGGCGATGCCGGCCGCGCCGGCGCCGGTCGAGACGAGCTTGATCTTGCCGATGTCCTTGTCGGTGACGTGCAGCGCGTTGACGAGGGCGGCGCCGACGATGATCGCGGTGCCGTGCTGGTCGTCGTGGAACACCGGGATCTTCATCCGCTCGCGCAGCTTCTTCTCGACCTCGAAGCACTCGGGCGCCTTGATGTCCTCGAGGTTGATGCCGCCGAAGCTCGGCTCGAGGCTGGCGATGATCTCGACGAGCTTGTCCGGATCGTTCTCGGCGATCTCGAGATCGAACACGTCGACGCCGGCGAACTTCTGGAACAGCACGCCCTTGCCTTCCATCACGGGCTTCGCCGCGAGCGGGCCGATGTTGCCGAGGCCGAGCACCGCGGTGCCGTTGGTGATCACCGCGACGAGGTTGCCGCGCGCGGTCAGGCTCGCGACTTCGGCGGGGTCGCGCACGATCTCCTCGCACGCGGCGGCGACGCCGGGCGAATAGGCAAGCGAGAGTTCGCGCTGGGTGACGACGGGCTTGGTCGGGGTGACCCTGATCTTTCCGGCCGGCGCCTTGCGGTGGTAGTCGAGGGCGGCCTTCTTGAGTTCTTCGATGGTCGACATGGGGTCGGTAGGCACGCGGCACGGCCGCGGCGATGGCTGGATGCGGTCGCCGGACTATAGCATCGCGCACACGCCCGACCGCCGCCGCAGCGGCGCCGACGCGGCGATCGGGCGACCTCGCTGCCCGCGCTTACGAATGCGGCGCGCCGTGGCCGAGGAAATCGAGCGCGGCCTGCAGCATCGCGCTCGTGCCGACCGCGAGCGCGCCCTCGTCGAGGAAGAACTTCGGCGAGTGGTTGGTCGGCGCGCTCGCGGGATCCTGCCCCACCGGCGTCGCGCCGACGAAGAAGTAGACGCTCGGCGCCTGCGCGCCCTGGCCGAGCTGCGGGAAGTCCTCCGACGCGGTCCAGCGCTGCGCCTCGAGCACGTGCTCGCGCCCGACCGCGGTCTCGAGGCTCGCGCGCACGCGCGCGGTCAGCGCCGGATCGTTGTAGTTGACCGGGTTGCTGCCCGGCGCCGGCACTTCGGCGTCGACGGTCGCGCCGTTCGCCGCGGCGACGTGCTCGGCGATGCCCTTCAACGCATCGAGCGCCTGCTTGCGCATGTCCTCGTCGAACGCGCGCACGGTGCCTTCGAGATGCGCGGTGTCGGAGACGATGTTGAAGCGCTGGCCACCGTTGAATACGCCGAACGTGACGACGGCGGGATCCTTGTTGATGTCGAGGCGGCGGCTCACGATCGTCTGCGCCTGGGTGACGATCTCGGCCGCGGTGACGACCGCGTCGACGCCCTTCCACGGCGTCGCACCGTGCGCCTGGCGCCCGTGCACCGTGATGCGGAACGTGTCCGAGCTCGCCATCGCGCCGCCTGCGCGCACGGCGACGTCGCCGACCGGATAGGCGCTGACCACGTGCATGCCGAATATCGCGTCGGGCTTGAAGTCCTTGAACACGCCGTCCTTGACCATCAGCGGCGCGCCGCCTTCCTCGCCCGCGGGGGCACCCTCCTCGGCCGGCTGGAATACGAACATGACTTCACCCGGGAGGTCCTTGCGCTGCTTCGCGAGCGCGGCGGCGAGGCCGAGCGTCATCGCGGTGTGCGCGTCGTGCCCGCACGCGTGCATGACGCCGACGGTCTTGCCCATGTACTCGCCCTTCGCCTTCGACGCGAACGGCACGTCGACGTCCTCGGTGACCGGCAGCGCGTCCATGTCGGCGCGGATCGCCAGCTTCGGCCCCGGCTTGCCGCCCTTGAGGATGCCGACGACGCCGGTCCTGGCGATGCCGGTGCGCACGTCGAGCCCGAGCTTCTTCAGTTCCGCCGCGACGAGCTTCGACGTGCGTACCTCGCGGTTGCTGAGCTCGGGGTGCTGGTGCAGGTCGCGTCGCCACGCGGTGATCTGCGGCAGCAGCGGTTCCACCTGCGCGCGCGCATCGGCGGCATGCGCGGGCGCGGCGGCGAAGGTGGTGGCGAGCGCGGCGGCGAGCAGGGACTTTTTCACGACGGGATCCTCGGAGTGGACGTGTGCGAACGATGGACGGATGCGCTCAGAGGCCGAGCACGAGGTCTTCGGCCTCGACGCGGTCGAGCCGGATGCGGTTGGCGAACAGCGAGAACGCGAGCATGCCGGCGAGCCCGTGCGCATGCTGCACCCACGGCGGCAGGTAGCGCGGCTGCGCGATGTAGCCGTTGTCGAAATAAGGCTCCAGCGCGATCACGTCGTGCAGCGCGCACTTGCCGGCGAACAGGTTGCGGCACAGCGCCATGCGCTGGTTCTTCAGCGCCCAGCGGAAGAACGTGTGCACCGACAGCAGGCCGCGCAGGTAGACCGCGTCCTTGGTGAACGCGGCACCGCCGCCGACCGGCGCGCCGCGGAACACGCGCTGCGCCGAGGTGAAGCTGTCGGTGTCGCTCTGCCCCGCGTCCATGAAGAAGCGGAACACCTCGATGAAGTCGGCGCCGCGGATCGCCATGTCGATGCCGACGATGCGCAGGCTGATGCGCTTCATGCGCGCGATGTCGATCGAGCCCGACATCAGTTCGGCGAACACGGCGAGGCCTTCCTGCGTCGCCGTGATGCGCGGCGACGAGCGCGCGAGCGACTTCAGGTTCGGTTGCGCGCGTCCGTTCAGCGCGGTCAACGAGTGCACGAACGCCTCGTGCGCGAGCAACTGGTCGCGGTCGTAGTTGGAGAACGTCGTCGCCGAACGCAGGCGGATGCGCGTCGCGCCCGCGGCCGCCTTGGCGATGAGATCCGGATCGACTTCGACGCGGATCGCGTCGACGCCGAAGAAGCCGTCGAGGCGCTGCTTGAGCTCGATGCGCAGCAGTTCGGCCGGGATCTGCGTCTCGATCTCGTCGAGCGGCGCACCGCTGTTGTACTCGTCGGCGATCGCGATGAAGTGGCGCGCGGCGTCGACGTTGGTGAGCGTCGCGCCGGGCACGCGGTCGCCGGGCAGGCCGTACAGCTTGGCCGAATGCGCGGTGATCGCGGGCGTGCCCATCGCCTCGAGCAGGTCGGTCGCGACGCGCCACGACTCGGCCGTGCGCCGGATGTAGTCGCCGATCGGATGCGCGGGATCGGCCGCGCCGGAAATCGCGTCGAGCTTCGCGCGCGTGTCGCCGAAGTCGAGGCGCGGATAGGTCACGTCGGGGAGTTTCGCGCGCCCGGCCTTCCACGCCGCGATGAAACCGAGCTCGATCGACGCCGGCCAGCTCACCGAGTCGAGCAGGCGGATGCCGCGCGTCGCCTCGACGAGGCGCGCATCCAGCGTCGCATGGAGATCCGCAGCGCTCGCAGCCATGTCCACCCGTGCGGTCGTTCAGGCCAACCTTAGCAGACCGCCTGCTAGGATGGACGACGGGGCGGGGGATGCTTTGCGACACGACATCCGGAGATCGACATGCCCCGACGCCTTCGCGTATTCCATCCCGTCCCACTCGCCGCCGCGCTCGCCTGCGCATTCGCCGCCGAGGCCGCCGTGCCGGCCGCACCCGGCGCGCATGCGTCGCCGCGCTACGCGTTGCGCCTCGAGGCGCGTCGGCAGCCGCCGCGCACGCATGCGCCACGCGCCGCCACGGCGCCGCGCGGCGCGACCTTGCCGGTGACGAGCTGCCTCGACGACGGCAGAGCGGGCAGCCTGCGCAGCGTGCTCGCGGGCGCCGCCGAAGGCGACGTCGTCGATCTTTCCGCGCTCACCTGCAGCACGATCACCCTGACCCAGGGTGCGCTCGACACGAGCGTGCTCGGCGACCACCACCTCTACGACGTGACACTGCAGGGCCCCGGCCGCGACGCGCTCACGATCGATGCCGGCGGCCAGTCGCAGGCGCTCGTGATCGGCGGCTTCTCCAGCGACAAGGGCACGTTCACCGCGAACGACCTCACGATCGCCAACGGCAGCTACGCCGGCAGCCTCGCCGCGTGCATCGAAGGGTTCGGCGGCACGCTCGCGCTGAATCGAGTCACCGTGACGAACTGCCATGCGAGCGGCACCTACCAGCTCGTGTTCGGCGGCGCGGTCGACGTGACGACCCTGGTCATGACCGACAGCCGCATCACCGACTCGACGCTGACCGCGACCGGCGCGCACGGCACCGGCGCCGGCGGCGGCGCCTACGCGAGCGACGGCGCGACGCTCGTGCGCAGCACGATCTCCGGCAACGCGGTCGTGGCGCCGTACGCTTCCTACGACGGCTACGCGACGGTCGGCGGCGGGCTGTATTCGCGCGGGGAACTGTCGCTGGTCGACAGCACGATCTCCGGCAACACGATCGAGGCGACGCAGGGCGACGAGGACGCGAACGGCGGCGGCGCGTACGTGCGCGGCGTCGCGACGATCGCCGGATCGACGATCGACGGCAACACCGCCGACGGCGACGGCGGCGGCGTCTACAAGTCGGTGTTCAGCGTCTACGGCGATCCGCCGCCGCCGCAGGACACGAAGCTCGTCGTCCACGACAGCACGTTCTCCGCCAATACCGCTGCGCGCGGCGGCGGCATCGCGAGCGCGCGCCCGCTCGTGCTCGCCAACAGCACGGTCGCGTTCAACACCGCCGCTGCCGGCGGCGGTGGCGTGATGTTCCGCCTCGCCGGCATCTACGACGCCGAAGGCACGCTCGACCTGCGCAGTTCGATCGTCGCCGCGAACACGACCGGCCCGTCGCCCGCGTTCGCGGCCGACCTCGGTGCCGACGGCACGCTGGCCGTGAGCGGATCGCATGCGCTCGTCGCCGCAGCGGATGCGGCGATCAGTTTGCCCGCGGACACGATCGCCGACGACCCGCAGCTGTTCCCGCTCGCCTGGAACGGCGGCCCGACGCGCACGCACGCGTTGTCGGCGACGAGTCCCGCCCGCGACGCCGGCAGCAACGACGACGCGCTCGCGTTCGACCAGCGCGGCACGGGCTTCGCGCGCGTATCCGGCGCGGCGGCCGACATCGGCGCGTTCGAGACGCAACAGGCGATCAGCGACACCGTGTTCGAGGATGGCTTCGACGGCGCGATCGAACCGGCAGCCGTCGAGCACGCCTACGACGACGGCGACGGCGACACCAACCAGGGGCCGCCGTCGACGTTCGATCCGGACATGCTGTGGGGCAACTATTTCCTCGCGGCGCCCGGCGGCGAAGTCGTCACGCGCATCTCGGTCGCGTTCGGCCCGACGTTCCCGTCGCTCGCGAACGGACCGGTCACGTTCTGGCTGCTCGAGGACGACGATGCCGATGGCGACCCGCGCAACGCGCACGTCGTCGCGAGCACGAGCGGCACGCCGAACGTGTTCAACGACACGTTCTTCGAGGTCGACGTCCCGCCGACGTTCGTGCACGGCGGCTTCTTCGTCGGCGCGAGCGCGAAGCTCGACGGCGGCGCCGACCGCCCCGCGCGCGCCGACACCGGCGCGTCGGGGCACGACTCCTGGTTCTTCTACGCGCCCGACATCGCCGCGACGATCGACGACCTCGCTGCCGCGCCGTTCGGCGCGCGCAACGACGATCCGCAGTACGTCGTGTTGCCGGCGGCGTTCATGGTACGTGCGCATGGCACGACCGTGCCATAGGCGTCCTTCGCGGGAGCCCACCCCGTGCGCGACCGGTTGAGCGGCGAGCTGCAACGAAGCGAGTCGCGCACGGGGTGCGCTCCGACACGAGCCACGGCGGCTCAATGCCGCCCGTACTTCTCGTTGAGCCGTTTGCCGAGCGCCTTGGTCAGCACCTTCGCTTCGCCCTTGCGACGCATCTGCGCCTCGAGCGTGTCGGCGGTCGCGGCGAGCTCGTCGCGGAGCTTCAGGTAGTTGCGCCAGCGATCCGGATCGAGCCGGCCGTCGGCGAGTGCGGCGCGCACCGCGCAGCCGGGTTCGTTCGCGTGCGCGCAATCGCCGAAGCGGCACGACTGCGCGAGTTCGTCGATGTCGGCGAACTGGCCCTGGTCGATCTGTTCCTCGCCGGTGAGCTTGAGTTCGCGCATGCCCGGCGTGTCGATGAGGCAGCCGCCGCTCGGCAGCAGGATCAGCGCGCGATGCGTCGTCGTGTGGCGGCCGCGGCTGTCGTGCTCGCGCACGGCGCCGGTCGCCTGGCGCGATTCGCCGAGCAGCGTGTTGGTCAGGGTCGACTTGCCGGCGCCGGAGGAACCGACGAGCACGGCGGTGTGACCCGGCCCGAGGTAGGCGAGCAGCGGCGCGACGCTGTCGGCCGACTTCGCGTTGACCGCGTGCACGTCCACACCGGGGACGCGACGGCGCAGGTCGTCGACGACGGCGTCGACCGCGTCGGTGCGGTCGGCCTTGGTGAGCACGAGCACGGGCGTCGCGCCGCTGCCCTGGATCAGCAGCAGGTAGCGCTCGATGCGCGCGGGATTGAAGTCGTGGTCGAGCCCGCTCAGCACGAACACCGCGTCGACGTTGGCCGCGATGAGCTGGCGCTGGTGGCTCTCGCCGGCGGCACCGCGCTTGAGCTCGGTGCGCCGCGGCAGCACGCGCTCGATCGTCGGCGGCGAACCCGCGGCGACGAGCACGAAGTCGCCGACCGCAGGCCGCTCCGTGGGATCGAGGTCGCGCTTGAGGAAACGCGCCGCGGGCTGCGCGTTGAACATGTCGTTGCCATCGTGCAACTGGTAACCGGCGCGATGCTGCGCGACGACGCGCGCGATCGCGGCGGGGTCGGTTCCCTCCGGCAGCGCCTGCGCACGCCAGCCGATGCGGGCGAGGCGCTGGTGGGGATCGGTGATCGACGGCATCGGCCGGATTCTAGCAAGGTGCCGCCCGGAGCCCGCGCGCCTCGTGCGCTCGGCGCGGATCGTCGTCGCCGCGCGGGCCGATCCGCGCCGCCGTCGCGCGGCCATTCACCGGCGTATGCGGCCGGTTGCGGTGCAGCGCAGGCCGGATGCGGCTGGAATCGCGCTCAAATGCCCATTTGCGCGCGCCTCGCGTGCGGTGCAGCAATCGCGCTGCTAGGATCGGCCGACGTTCAATGCCGGGAAGGGGACATGCAGCATCCAACGGTCGCGACCAGCCGTCGCCTCGAGGACGTGCGCTACGACATCCGCGGGCCGCTCAGCCGGCGCGCGCACGAACTGGAGGCCGAGGGCAAGGCGATCCTGCGCCTCAACATCGGCAATCCCGGCCTGTTCGGCTTCCGCGTGCCGCAGCACCTGCGCGACGCGATCGCGACCGCCCTGCCGAAGAGCGAGGCGTACTGCCACCAGCAAGGCCTGCTCGAGGCGCGCGAGGCGGTCGCCGCGCAGCACCGCCGCAACGGTGCGCAAGCGCGTGCCGAACACGTGTTCATCGGCAATGGCGTGAGCGAACTCATCGATCTCAGCCTGCGCGCACTGCTCGACGCCGGCGACGAAGTGCTGGTGCCCGCGCCGGACTACCCGCTGTGGACCGCTGCGACGCGCCTCAACGGAGGCGTGCCGCTGCACTACCCGTGCCCGCCCGAACGCGCGCACCTGCCCGATCCGGCCGAGATCGAAGCGATGGTCACTCCGCGCACGCGCGCGCTCGTGATCATCAACCCGAACAACCCGACCGGCGCGGTATATCCGCGCGAGTTGCTCGTCGCGCTCGTCGACGTCGCGCGACGCCACGGCCTCGTCCTGCTCTGCGACGAGATCTACGACAGCGTGCTCTACGACGGCGCCGCGTTCACGCCGCTCGCGCCGCTCGCGGGCGAGACGCCGTGCATCAGTTACGGCGGCCTGTCGAAGGTGCACCTCGCCTGCGGCTACCGCGTCGGCTGGCTCTCGGTGACCGGCACCGAGCGACGCGTGCACGACCTCGTGCGCGCACTCGACCTGCTCGCAAGCTTGCGCCTGTGCAGCAACGTGACCGCGCAGTGGGCGATCAAGCCCGCGCTCGAGGGACCGAACGAGATCGGCGCGCTCACGCGCCCGGGCGGCCGCCTGCACGCGGCGCGCGCGGCGGTGGTGGACGCGGTCGAACGCAGCGAATTCCTGCGCATGGTCGCGCCGCACGGCGCGCTGTACGCGTTCCCGGGCGTCGACCCCGAGCGCCTGCCCGGCTTCGAAGACGCCACGTTCGCGCTCGACCTGCTCGAGCACGAACAGATCATCCTCGTGCCCGGATCGAGCTTCAACATCGCCGCGCGCAACCACTTCCGCCTCACCCTGCTGCCCGAACCCGCCGTGCTTGCCGACGCGCTCGCGCGCATCGAGCGCGAGCTCGCGCGCACCGCGCGCAACGCCGCGCGGCGCGTGGCGTAGGGCGGTACGCGCGACGCGCGTACCGCCGGTGCGTGCGTTGCATGTTCCAACCTCCATCCTTCCCGGATACCCGATGAACCCCGCGACCTTCCTCGCCCTCGGCGATTCCTACACGATCGGCGAAGGCGTCGCCGCGGACGAGCGCTGGCCGGCGCAGCTCGCGCGGCGCCTGCGCGCGCTCGGCGTCGCGCTCGCCGATCCCGAGATCGTCGCCACCACCGGCTGGACCACCGACGAGCTCGCGGCGGCGATGGATGCGGCGACGCTCACCCCGCCGTATGCGCTGGTCAGCCTGCTCATCGGCGTCAACAACCAGTACCGTGGCCGTGCGCTCGACGAGTATCGCGACGAGTTCGCGACGCTGCTCGCGCGCGCGCGCGCGCTCGCGGGTTCGCCGGCGCGCGTGTTCGTCGTGTCGATCCCCGACTGGGGCGTCACGCGCTTCGCTCATGGGCAAGGCCGCGACGCCGCGCAGGTCGGCAGCGCGATCGATGCGTTCAATGCGGCGGCGCGCGCGATCGCGAGCGCCGCGGGCATCGCGTTCGTCGACGTGACCGCGGCTTCGCGCGAGGCCGGCGACGGCGAGGCGATGCTCGTCGCCGACGGCCTGCACCCCTCGGCGGCGCAGTACGCGCTGTGGACCGACGAGATCGTGCCGGTCGCGCGTGCGCTGCTCGAAAAGGCCGTTCCGGAGGGTCCTGGCGGCTGATTCCGCGCCGCGGTTCGCAGGCCACGGCGGAACTGCGTCACAAAAATCCGTCGAAATCGTCCTTGGCTTAACGTCAGCCAAACAACTCCGGAAAAGGGCTTTGCTACTTTCACCCCTCCACGGGGGTGGGCCGGACTGCGTATGCGGTGTCGCCTCCCTGTCTGTATCCGGAGCGCACCGATGCCATTCCAGCGAATGACAGCCTTGTTTTTGCTCGCCTTGGCGGCGACGCAAGGCACTGATGCGACCGCCGCCCCGTCGGCCGTCGACCTTCGCCCCTGGCAGCTCGAATCCGCTTCCGCGATCGCCTCGACCGCCTGGCCGGCATCGGGCGCGTTCCTCGTCGACAACGCGGCCATCGCGCCGGACGCCGCAGCGGCGCCGGACGTCGCCGCTCCCATCGGCGGCCTGCGCAAGCTGCTCGCCGAGTTCTCGATGACCCTGCAGAACATCCGCTACCGCCGCGGCGGTCGCGACCCGAAGACCGGCTTCGACTGCAGCGGTTTCGTGCGTTACGTGTTCCACCACAGCGCCGGCGTCGACCTGCCGGTCGACTCGGCGAGCCAGTACCGCGCCGGCATCAACGTCGCACGCGCCGACCTCAAGGTCGGCGACCTCGTGTTCTTCAAGATCCGCGGCAAGCGCGTCTCGCACGTCGGCATCTACCTCGGCGAGGGTCGCTTCATCCATTCGCCGTCGACCGGCAAGAGCGTCAGCATCAGCCGCCTCGACGAAGGCTACTGGACGCGCCGCTACGCGGGCGCCAAGCGTCCCGACGTCCTTTCCTGACCGATCCGGCGCGCGGCCCGTCCCGCGCGTTCCGCCTGCCCTCGCGCGCCGCGCGCGCAGATCCGCCGGATCCTCTCGCTGGAGTCCGCGATGAATCGACGCCGCCTCGGCCGTTCCGACCTGTCCATCGCCCCACTCGCGCTCGGCACCAACGTGTTCGGCTGGAGCGTCGACGAAGCGGGCGCGTTCGCCGTGCTCGACGCGTTCGTCGACGCGGGGCTCGATCTGCTCGACACCGCCGACGCGTACCCGGCCTGGGTGCCCGGCAACCAGGGCGGCGAATCGGAAACGATGATCGGCCGCTGGCTCGCGCGCAGCGGCAAGCGCGACCGCGTCGTCGTCGCGACCAAGGTCGCGAAATGGTCGCGCCACCGCGGCCTCTCGCCCGCGAACATCGAGGCCGCCGCCGACGAATCGCTGCAACGCCTCGGCGTCGACGTGATCGACCTCTACTTCGCGCACGAGGACGACGCCAACGTACCGCTCGCCGACACGCTCGGCGCGTTCGCGCGACTGATCGAGCGCGGCAAGGTGCGCGCGATCGGCGCATCGAACTACACGGCCGCGCGTTTCGCCGAAGCGCTCGAAACGAGCGAACGGCTCGGCCTGCCGCGCTACGAAGTGCTGCAACCCGAATACAACCTCGTCGCGCGCAAGCCTTACGAAACGGACTTCGCGTCGCTCGTGCGCGAGACCGGCGTCGGCGTCGTCTGCTACTACGCGCTCGCGAGCGGGTTCCTCACCGGCAAGTACCGCAGCGAGGCCGACCTCGGCAAGAGCACCGCGCGCGGCGGCGCGGTCGGCAAGTACCTCAACGGCCATGGCCTGCGCGTGCTCGCCGCGCTCGACGACGTCGCGCGCCGCCACGAGGCGACGCCGGCGCAGGTCGCGCTCGCCTGGCTGATCGGGCGTCCCGGCGTCAGCGCGCCGATCGCGAGTGCGACGACGCCCGCGCAGGTCGCCGAACTCGCAGGTGCCGTGCACTTGCGCCTGTCCGACGAGGACATGCAGCGCCTCGACGTCGGCGCCTGAGCGCACGCGTCGCAACAACATGCCTGCACCCATGACCACGCCCGGATCCGTGCGCACCCTGCTTGGCATGCTGCTCGGCGTCGGCCTGTTCCTCTCCCAGACCGCGACGCATGCGCTCGTCCGCACGCTCGCCGGCATCGCCGCCGTCGGCTGTGCAGCGGCGATCATCGTGCTCGCGCGCCGCTCGCCGACACCGCGACCGACCGTCTCCGACGAACGCCCGGCGCTGTTCCGCCTCGCCCGCTCGCTGTGGCTCGGCGGCGGCGGGTTGGTCTTCCTCGTCGCCGGCGAGCTGGTCGGCACGTCGGAACTGCAAGGCCCGCTGCGCGGGTTCGGCCTGTTCCTCGTCGCTGCCGCCGCGCTCACGTACTTCTTCGGCCGCGGCACCGGCGGCACGGATCTCGACGTCTAGCGCGCCGGACTCAGGTCTTGCGGCCGAGGAAGCGGTAATACGGCACGCGCGCGCACGGCAGGTACGGCACCGCCGCGCGCGCTTCGACCACCGCGTGAGACGGCAACGCGTCGCGCAAGGCGGGCAGGTGCGCCGCGTCGAGGCGCACGCCGTCGTGGCGGAACCAGAACGGCCAGAAGCGGCGCGTGAACGCGCCGTGCTGCGCGGCGCCGGGCGCGCTGCGCGCAGGCGAGACGTGGAAGTCGACCACCGCGAGCACGCCGCCGGGCGCGAGCATCGTGATCGCATTGGCGATCGCGGCGCGCCAGTCGGGAATCATCGTCAGCGCGTACGAAAGGATCACCGCGTCGACCGCGCGGCGTGGCCGCCACGTCGTCGCGTCCGCCTCGATCGCGTGCAGCTGCGGGAACGCGCGCCGACGCTCGCGCGCGCATTCGAGCAGTGGCGCGCAGAGGTCGACGACGTCGTAGCGCGCGATGCGCGAGGCGCGCGCGCCGAAGAACTCGAGGTTGCGGCCGGTGCCGCCGCCGAGTTCGACGACGTGCGCCCCGTCGTGCAGCCCGATGTCCGCGACGAGCTCCGCGCGCCCTTGCAGGAGGCGTTCGCGGAAGCGGTCGTAGTGCGTCGACTGCGCGCCGTAGAACGCGCCGAGCGCCTGCGCGTGCGAACCCGCGCGCGGCATGCCGCGCACGAGCCGCGCGAGCACGGCGACGTCGCCGCGCAGCGCTTCAAGCCGGGACATCGGCGATCACGAACCCGGCGTAGGTGTGCACGCGGTCATGCGGCTGCAGCGCGTCCGCCTCGGCGTCCATGAAACGGAACGCGTCGCGCAGGCGCTCGCGCGCGGGACCGATGCGTATCTCGTCGAGATAGGCCGGGCGCGCCTGCGCGCTGCGCAACAGGATGCGTGCGCCGGGCGCCGCGCGCTCGCGGATCGCCTCCCACTCCTCGATCAGCGCGGCCGGATGATAGGAACTCATCCAGTCCATGTGGTCGAGCAGCACGAAGCGCGTGATCGGCGCGTCGTGCGCGCGCAGGAACTCCGTCACCGTGGTCGTGTGCGGCACGATGCGATCGACGAGTCCGGCCTTGAGGCGCTCGAAGTTGTCCTGCTTGAGGTATTCGGGGCAGCAATCGCGGCGGTAGCGGCCGGTCATGTAGACGTGCCAGAAATAGTTGTCGGCGAGCGGCAGCTGGCGGAACACGTACTGCACCGCGCTGCGGATGAAGCCCGACACGCCGTGCTCGTGCTGCGCCTCGACCAGGCGCCGCTGCGGGTACGGCACGCCGAGCAGGCTCATGACGAACTGGCGCGAGATGACCCAGTTGACCGGCGTGTTCCACAGCTGCGGCGCGACGCGGCCGTCGTAGATCACGCGCTGCTCGTCGACGTCGCGCGCGAGGAACAGGTCGTCCATCGCGCGGCGCAGGCGCGGGCGCGTCGCGAAGTAGGCGCGCACGCCGCGCGCGACGCAGCCGGACAGGCCGTGGAAGTAGAAGCTGCCGCGGCGGCTCGTGAACCAGTCGGCGTGGCGGTCCCACCACGCGCGCGCGAATTCCGACAGTTCGCCGCGCAGCGCGTCGCCGTAGATCTCGGCGAAGCGTGCGTGCCAGCCCTCGCCGAAGATCGCGAAGTAGTCGTCGAAACCGAGCGTGCGGATGCCGGCGATCTTCAGCTCGAGCAACGCGTTCTGGCGCGGGTTCGCGTCGACCGCGTGGATGCTGCGCGGCCCCTGCAGCGCGTAGTCGAGCGCGTTGCAGCCGGCGCTGGTGATCACCAGCACGCTGTCGTCCGGGCCGAGCGCGAGCGCGCGGCGATCGACCGCGGGATCCTCCCAGCAGGTGTTGTAGACGAGGCTGCGCGAATAGATCGCGTCGAAGATCTTCTGGTCGAGCTTGTCGCGCAGGTTCGGGATCGACATCGGGCGTTCGCGGCGGCGGGGACTCCGCACGGACGCTACGCCGGCGATGTGACACGTGTGTGTTGGCGCGCGCGGCGCGCCGCGCCGTCGCTGTCACCGCGGTGCAACCGCGGCGCAACGCGCGCGAGACGTGCGGCGCCGACACTGCGCCGGGTTCCCCGCGAGGATGCGCGATGTCGCGACTCTCGTTCCGCAGCGTGTTCATCTCCGACGTCCACCTCGGCTACGCCGGCTGCAAGGCGCCCTACCTGCTCGACTTCCTGCGCTCGCTGCGCTGCGAGCGGCTCTACCTCGTCGGCGACATCGTCGATTTCGAGAACATGGCGAAGCGGCCGTACTGGCACGCGAGCCACGCCGAGGTGATCGCCGAGATCCTCGCGCTCGCCGCGCAAGGCACGCGCGTCGTCTACATTCCCGGCAACCACGACGCGGCGCTGCGCCGCTTCGCGGGCACGCGCGTCGCCGGCGTCGAGGTCGCGCTCGACGCCGTGCACGTCGGTCCGGACGGACGTCGCTACCGGGTCAGCCATGGCGACGAGTACGACGGCCACGGCGATGCGCCGCGCTGGCTGCTGCGGCTCGGCGACGTGCTGCAGGGCTTCGTCTGCGCCCTGAATCGGCGCGCGAACGCGCTGTTGCGCCTGTTCGGCCTGCGCTACCGCCCGCTGTCGATCCTGCTCAAGACGCGCATCGGCACCGCGCGGCGCTTCATCGGCGACTTCGAGCGGCGCGTCGCCGCGCAGGCCGGTGCGGACGGTTTCGACGGCCACATCTGCGGCCACATCCACTACGCGAACATGCACGAGCACGCCGGCGCGCTCTACATCAACGACGGCGACTGGGTCGAACACTGCACCGGACTGGTCGAGCACCACGACGGTTCGTTCGAGCTGCTGCACTGGACCGAGCGCTGCCTCAGCCTCGCGCGCAGCGACGCCGCCGCGGCCCCGCTGCCGTTGCCTGTCGCGGCTTGACCCCCCGCGAAAACATCGCCTTGCGCGATCCATGAATGGGTCGCCCGCGTGGGCGGCGCAAGCCGCCCACGCGGAGCCGCGTCCGGGCCTGTATCGGACGCGGCGAGCGGATGCCGGGCGGGAAGCCCCGGTCATTCGCACGGGAACCGATCAATAGGGCGGCCGTTCGTACACGTACACGGCGATCGTGCCGGTCGCGGTGCCGCCCTTGCCGTCGGACACGGTGTACTCGAAATAGTCCTGGCCGAACCAGCCGTGGATCGACGTGTAGTGCACGGTGAAGTCCGGATTGATCGTGACCGTGTTGTTCGGCAGCGGCCCGGTGTGGTTCACCGCGATCACGGTGAGCGGATCGCCGTCGGGATCGGACGCGGCCTGCAGCACCGGGATGTCGATCGACGCACCCTTCAGCACGCGCACCTGCAGCGGGCCCGCGGTGGGCGGATGGTTCGGCGTGGTGATGCTCACGTGCACGGTCGCGGTCGCGTTGCCGCCGCGGCCGTCGCTGATCGTGTAGCTGAAACTGTCGTCGCCGAGGTAGCCCGCGGCCGGCGTGTAGTCGACGCCGGCCGCGGTCGCGACCGCGACGCCGTGCGAGGCGGCACCGACCGTCGTCACCACCAGCGCGTCGCCGTCGGGATCGCTGTCGTTGGCGAGCACCGCGATCGGCGTCGCCGGCGCATCCTGTTCGATCGTGGCCGCGTCGTCCTGCGCGACCGGCGGATGGTTCGTGTACTGGCGCGGGCCGAGCGTGGTCGTCTTCGTCGTCTTCTCGAAGCGGTACACGTCGACGGTGCGCTTGTGCTCGGCCGGATTGCGCAACGCGCGCTCGATCCATGCCGGCGGTGCCGCGACCGGCTCCTTCACCCATTCGACCTGCGGCGACGGCGTCGGTTGCACCGGCTGCGTCGTTTCCTCGATCGTGAGGAACTCGATGTCGACACGGCGATTCTTCTGCCGGTTCGCCGGCGTGTCGTTCGGATGCGACGGGTTCGACTCGCCCTCGCCGCGCGCATCGATCTCGGCCGCGTCGATGCCGCGCGCGACGAGATAGCGCTTCGCACTCGCCGCGCGTCGCTCGGACAGCTTCTGGTTGTAGGCGACCGTGCCGACCGAGTCGGTGTGGCCGACGACCGCGACGCGGCTCACGCGGTTCGCCGACTTGAGCTTGGTGAGGAGCTCGTCGAGCGCGGCGCGCGCGTCGGCGCGCAGGTCGGCGTGGTCGAAGTCGAAGAACGCGTCGCCGTCGAGCTTGACCTCGTTGCGGATCACCTGCGGCGCGGGCGCCGCCGCAGCCGGTGCGGGACGCTCGACCTGCACCATGCGGTACGGCTCGCGTGCACGGTAGTTCTGGCCGATGTCGTAGCGCAGCAGCAGCCAGCCGCGCGTGTCGTTCTTGTCACGCTCGAAATCGCCGCCCTTGTGCAGGCTCTCGCCGAGCAGCGACACGCTGAAGCCGGTGTTGGCGAAGTACTTGTCGAGACCGAGCGACAGCGTCCACTGGTCCGAGTCGTACTTGCCGCGCTCGTAGTCGAGGCCGCCGCGCACGCGCAGCAGCGGATCGTCGAAGTAGCGGCCGACGCGCAGGCCGACGCCGTCGTCGTACGGATGCTCGAACGCCTCGGTCAGCGTGTCGATCGTCTGCGTCTGCGTGTAGTCGCCGTGCTCGTCGGTGCCGACGAGCTGGGTCACGTCGGTGACGAGCGTCGAACCCGCGTAGCGCGTGCCCGAGGTCGCATGGCTGACGTAGGCATCGATCGAGAAATCATTCTTCTCCCAACCCAAGCCGAGCGTCGCCTTGCGGTCCTTCCAGGCGTTCTGGTCGAACGCGCCGAACGCCTTGAGCACGCTCGCGCTGCCCGCCTGCGCGCGCTCCGCCTCGGCATCGCCGCGCAGCCAGTGGTAATCGACCTGCGCACCGCCGGCGCCACCCTGGCCGAGCCAGAGCTGGGCGAGCCAGGCGTGGTCGTCGGTCTTGCCGAGGAGGCCGAGGATCTCGCCGAGCACGTCGCCGTCGTCGTCGACGCCGAGCGAAACGCGCGCGTTGGCACCGACATAGGTGATCGGCACGACGCCTTCGGCCGGCGGCGCAGGTTGCGCGCGTGCGACGTCGACGACGGAGATGGAAGACAACGCGACCGTGGACAATGCAGCCCCGACCGCGACCGCGAGCGACTTGCGACGAACCATGACACTCCTCCCGAGCTTGCGCCGATCCATGCGGAACCCCCGGCGCGATGCCGGCGACCGCCTCGCGGCGGACGGATTCCGAGCCTGTGCTGCGTTCGATGGGCCTCGCGACCCCGCCCCTACCCTGGCCCGCCGCGCTTCCCGCGCGGCGCCTTGCGACGGCGATTATCGCCTATAAATCAGGGGCTGCCCAAACCCGCCGGCCCCTGCGCCCGGCGTATCATTGCCGCCCCGCCCCACGGATACCGCCATGTCGCTCTCCCCCGCCACGCGCGCGCGCATCGAGTCGCTGCTCGCCGACCATCACGTCGTGCTGTTCATGAAGGGCACGCGCCTCGCGCCGCAGTGCGGCTTTTCGGCCGCCGCGGCCGACCGCCTCAACGCGCTGCTCGACGACTACCACAGCGTCGACGTGCTCGCCGACGAGGAGATCCGCGCGGGCATCAAGGAGTTCGGCCAGTGGCCGACGATCCCGCAGTTGTACATCGGCGGCGAGCTCGTCGGCGGCGCCGACATCGTGCAGTCGATGTTCGACTCGGGCGAACTGCATCGCGTGCTCGGCGTGTCCGCGCCCGACCGCACGCCGCCGCTGCTGACCATTTCCGACGCCGCGGTCGAGAAGGTGCGCGCCGCGCTCGCCGACGCCGGCGACGCCAAGCTGTTCCTCGTCGTCGACGGCCGCTTCCAGCCGCAGTTCCAGCTGCGCGAGCCGGGCGAGCACGACATCGTCGC
The DNA here is from genome assembly GCF_014138265.1 of Dokdonella fugitiva. Classification (GTDB taxonomy): domain Bacteria; phylum Pseudomonadota; class Gammaproteobacteria; order Xanthomonadales; family Rhodanobacteraceae; genus Dokdonella_A; species Dokdonella_A fugitiva_A. The sequence continues at coordinate 137,545 of NZ_JACGXL010000007.1, read as the reverse complement.
CGTCGCCAACGGCCTCGAAGTTCGCTTCGACGCCGCCAGCGCGCAGCGCGCGCGCGGCGCGAGCATCGACTGGACGCGCACGCCGCACGGCGAAGGCCTCGCGATCTTCCTGCCGCAGGCCCCGCAGGCGATCCGCTCGCTCGACGTGCACCAGCTGAAGCAGCGCATGCACGCCGGCGACATCACCGTCGTCGACGTGCGGCCGGAGCAGGATCGCGCCTTCGCACCGTTCGCGGGTGCCGAACCGTTCACGCCGGAGACGCACGCGCGCCTGACCGCACTGCCGAAGGACGCCGCGCTCGCCTTCATCTGCCACCACGGCAACTCGAGCCGCAACGCGGCCGAGCACTTCCGCGAGCACGGCTTCACCAACCTGTGGAACGTCGAAGGCGGCATCGACGCGTGGTCGGTCGAGATCGATCCGTCGATCCCGCGCTACTGAAGCAACGCGGCGCCGCAGGCTGGTACGCGCGTCGCGCGTGCCGCCGTCCGGTTCGGCGGAATCGCCGCTTCGCGGCTCGACCCGCCCCACGAGTCGACGACCTCATGCACAATCTCGCCAGCCTGATCCGTGCGGTACCGGATTTCCCGACGCCGGGCATCGTGTTCCGCGACATCACGCCACTGCTCGCCGACGCTGCCGAGTTCGCGCGGTGCATCGCGCTGCTCGCCGAGCCGTGGCGCGAGGCTCGCGTGCAGGCGGTCTGCGCGATCGAGTCGCGCGGCTTCATCTTCGGCGCCGCGCTCGCGACCACGCTCGGCGCCGGCTTCGTGCCGCTGCGCAAGCCCGGCAAGCTGCCACCTCCGGTGGTCGCGGTCGACTACGAGCTCGAATACGCACGTGACCGCCTCGAAGCGCGCAACGATGCGCTGCGCAAGGGCGAACGCGTCCTCGTCGCCGACGACGTCCTCGCCACCGGCGGCACGCTGTGCGCCGCACGCACGCTGGTCGAGCGCCTCGGCGCGACCGTCGTCGGCGCGAGCGTGCTGATCGAACTCGCCGCCCTGCCCGGCCGCGCGCGCTGGGGCAATGCCTCCCCCCTGCACGCGCTGCTGTCGTACTGAGGATCGCCGCCTCCCTGCCCCGCGTACTCCGTGTTTCAGGCTCTTTCCTGATTCCGTTTTTCCTTCGTGACCTTCGTGTTTCAGGCTTTCGCTTCCGCCTGGGTCCGCAAGCCGCGAATCACACCGCGACGCCGAACAGCTTGCCGACGGCCGCGGTCGCGGCCATCGCGAGCGCGCCCCAGAACAACACGCGCAACGCACCGCTGGCGACCGGCGCACCGCCGGTGCGCGCGGCGACCGCACCGAGCACGCCGAGCGAAACGAGCGTCGCGGCCGCGACGACCGGCGCGATGTGCGTCGCCGGCGCGAGCGTGACCGCGAACAGCGGCAGGCCGGCGCCGACGGAGAACGTGATCGCCGACGTGAGTGCGGCCTGCAGCGGCCGCGCGCGCAGGGTTTCGGTGAGGCCGAGCTCGTCGCGCAGGTGCGCGCCGAGCGCGTCGTGCGCGGTGAGCTGGTCGGCGACCTTCGTGGCGAGTTCGGCATCGAGGCCGCGCCGCCGGTAGATGTTCACGAGTTCCTCGCGCTCGCCGTGCGGATCCTCGTTGAGTTCGCGCTTCTCGATCTCGCGATCCGCGGCTTCCGCATCGGCCTGCGAACTCACCGAGACGTATTCCCCGGCGGCCATCGAGAACGCTCCGGCGACGAGGCCGGCGAAGCCGGCGAGCAGCACCGCGCTGCGCGTGGCATCGGCGCTTGCGACGCCGACGACGAGTCCGGCGGTCGACAGCAGGCCGTCGTTCGCGCCGAGCACGGCCGCGCGCAGCCAGCCGCTGCGCTCGCTTCGATGCGTCTCGTGGTGGCGCTGCAGCGGTTTGCGTGTGTGGCGCGACATCGCTCCCCCTCGTGGCCGTGCGGTCGCCCGCGTCAGGCGTCGTGGTCGTCCTCGAAGCGCAGGTGCTTCACGCTGCGACCGTTGCGTCGCACGAGCTTGAGCGCCTCGATGCCGACCTTGATGTGCGCCTCGACGAAATTCGCGGTGATGAGCTTGTCGCTCGCTTCGGTCTTCACGCCTTCCGGGATCATCGGCTGGTCGGACACGAGCAGCAGCGCGCCGGTCGGGATGTGGTTGGCGAAGCCGGCCGCGAACACCGTCGCGGTCTCCATGTCGATCGCCATGCAGCGCGTCTTGCGCAGGTAGTCCTTGAACGCGACGTCGTGCTCCCACACGCGCCGGTTGGTCGTGTAGACGGTGCCGGTCCAGTAGTCGTGGCCGAGGTCGCGGATCATCGTCGACACCGCGCGCTGCAGCTGGAACGCGGGCAGTGCCGGCACTTCCGGCAGCAGGTAGTCGTTCGAGGTGCCCTCGCCGCGGATCGCTGCGATCGGCAGCACGAGGTCGCCGAGCTGGTTCTTCTTCTTGAGGCCGCCGCACTTGCCGAGGAACAGCGCCGCCTGCGGCGTGATCGCCGACAGCAGATCCATCACGGTCGCCGCGTTCGGGCTGCCCATGCCGAAGTTGATCATCGTGATGCCGTCGGCGGTCGCGTTCGGCATCGGCCGGTCGCGCCCCTGCACGTCGACGCCGTGCCACTGCGCGAACAGCTCGACGTAGTGGCCGAAGTTGGTCAGCAGGACGTGCTCGCCGAAACGGTCCAGCGCCGAGCCCGTGTAGCGCGGCAACCAGTTGTTGACGATGTCGGTCTTGTTCTTCATCGGCCGATCTTCGCAGCTTCGCGCCGCACGTCGCAACGTCCGCCACCGGCGCGCGGCGCCGCCGCTCCGATGCCTAGCGGCGGAACACGGTCCACAGCATCCACAGCAGGAACGCCCCGTAGACGACCACTCCGATCGAGCCGAGCGTGCCCGCGGCGAACGCCCAGCGTTCGTAGATGACGTCCGGGCGTGGACGCGAACGCATCGCGCGCCAGTCGGACAACGGCGCTCGCAGCGACCACGCAAGCGCGGCGAGCGCGAGGCAGGCGGCGATCCACGGCACCGAGCGCAGCAGCGGGAACGGCTGCACGTCGCCGCCGCCCGCGACGAGCGCGCGTGCGCCGGCGTTTAACGTGGTGAACAACGCGAGCAGTACCGCGATCACGACGGAACGACCGAGCGTCGCCGCCGTCACGCACACGCCGAGCGCGGCGAGCGCCCAGGCGAGCGTCGCGCGCCACTGCCCTGTCTCGTCGAACATCTCGCGCGCGCAGGTGCCGCGTTCGAAGCAACCGCGCTCGCCCGCGCGATGACGCGCGAGTTCGGCCCGATGGTCGATCTCGCTCGTGCGGTACTCGTTGCCGCCGCGGCGCACGGCGAGGTCGAGCGAGGGAATCGCCAGCGACGAAGCGTCCGCGACGAGCAGCAGGCGATGGTCGTCGTTGCCGGCGCCGCTGCGTATCCAGTCGACCGGCTCCGACGCGGTCTTCCAGCCGAGGTCGGCCATGCTCACGCACCAGAACGTGACTTCCCTGCCCGGTTCGAGGCGCGCGTCGCCGTGCGGCTCGCAGCGCACGCTCTTGTCGCGCTCGCCGTCCCACGACATCACGAGCCGCAGCGGCGCGAGCGGGGTGCCGTCGATCGGCGCGTCGGCGAGATTGCGCACCTTCACCGCGACGCGAAAGTCGTGGTAGCGATCGATGTCGATGCTCCACAGGCCGGGCGCGACCGCATTCAGCACGCGTCCACGCGACATGTCCTCGCCCGCGGCGAACACCTCGAGCAGCGCGGGCGCGAGCGCGGTGTCGACGCGCACCGCGACGACGCGCGCGAGCACGTCCGCGCGCAGCGCCGCGAGCTCCGCCTCGCCGTCGCGGCCGGCGTCGATCGCCGCGCCGGTGTCGGCGAACGCGGGCTCGTCGCGGCCGAGGAACGCGCGCCAGGCGCGCGCCTGCATCCAGCGCGCGTAGGCGGTCGCGTCCGCAGTCTGTTGCAGTGCGACCAGCTCGACGAGGACGTCCGCGCGCGCGGCCTCGTCGCCGGGCAGTGGCCGTGCGCGCAGCACGCGCATCGCCGGGCTGTCCGCCGCGGCCGGCGGCACGTAGCGCGGCCCTTCGTAGCGTGCCGGCCAGCGCAGACCCGCGGCGAAGTACAGCGCGAGGCCGAGCAGCAGGATGGAGACGATGCGCATTCGATTCCCCCGATCGATCGCGCATTCTACGCAGGCGTTCACCCGCGGTGGGGGAGCGCAACAGGCATAATCGCCGCTCCGACCGGAGGTGGCGACATGATCTGGATCGTCCTGCTCCTCGCGCTCGTGCTGTTCGCCACGCTCGCGTTCCGCGGCCTCGGCTTCCTCGCCTGGATCGCCGCGACCGGCGTCGCCCTCGTCGGCTGGCGCCTCACCGGCGGCGCGCACCCGACGCTGTTGGCGGCCTGCACGATCCTCGCGCTCGCGCTCGCCATCGTGTTCGGCCTGCCGCCGCTGCGGCGCCAGCTCGTCTCGCGCTTCGTCATGCCGGTGTTCGCGAAGGTGCTGCCGCGTCTCGGCGACACCGAGCGCATCGCGCTCGAAGCGGGCACGGTCTGGTGGGACGGCGACCTGTTCGGCGGCAGGCCCGACTGGCAGAAGCTGCTCGACTTCTCGCCCGCACCGCTGAGTGCCGAAGAGCAGGCGTTCATGGACGGGCCGGTCGAAGAACTGTGCCGCCGCCTCAGCGACTGGGAGGTCTACCAGCAGCGCGACCTGCCGCCGGAGATCTGGCGCTACATCAAGGAACAGCGCTTCCTCGGCATGATCATCCCGAAGGAACACGGCGGCCTCGGCTTCTCCGCGATCGGCCACTCGCGCGTGGTCACGCGCATCGCGAGCCGTTCGGTCACCGCGGCCGTCACCGTGATGGTGCCGAACTCGCTCGGCCCGGGCGAATTGCTGCTGCACTACGGCACCGATGCGCAGAAGCAGAAGTACCTCGCGCGCCTCGCGCGCGGCGAGGAGATCCCGTGCTTCGCGCTGACCGGCCCGGAAGCGGGTTCGGATGCCGCCGCGACGCAATCCGAAGGCATCGTCGAGAAGCGCGTCATCGACGGCGTCGAAGTGCTCGGCCTGCGCCTCGAGTGGAAGAAGCGCTACATCACGCTCGCGCCGGTCGCGACGCTGATCGGCCTCGCGTTCCGCCTCAAGGACCCGAGCAGGCTCATCGGCGACCAGGAAGACCGCGGCATCACCTGCGCCCTGATCCCGCGCGCGACGCCGGGCATCGAGATCGGCCAGCGCCACGATCCGATGGGCGTGCCGTTCATGAACGGCCCGATCGTCGGCAAGGACGTGTTCGTGCCGCTCGACGACGCGGTCATCGGCGGACGCGAGCAGATCGGCCACGGCTGGCGCATGCTCATGGAATCGCTCGCCGCGGGCCGATCGATCTCGCTGCCGGCGCTGTCGATCGGCGCGGCGCAGCTCGCCACGCGCATCTGCGGCGCGTACGCGACCGTGCGCGAGCAGTTCGACACGCCGATCGGCCGCTTCGAAGGCATCGAGGAACCGCTCGCGCGCATCGCCGGGCTCACCTATCTCATGACCGCCGCGCGCACGCTCACCTGCGGCGCGCTCGACGCCGGCGAGAAGCCCGCGGTGATCGGCAACATCTGCAAGGCCTACCTCACCGACAGCATGCGCCAGGTCGTCGCGGACGCGATGGACATCCGCGCCGGCAGCGCGATCCAGCGCGGCCCGCGCAACGCGCTCGCGCGCGCGTGGGACGCGGTGCCGATCGGCATCACGGTCGAGGGCGCGAACATCCTGACGCGCTCGATGATCGTCTACGGCCAGGGCGCGATCCGCTGCCATCCGTTCGTGCAGAAGGAGATCGACGCGGTCGCGAAGAACGACCTCGCCGCGTTCGACCGCGCGATCTTCGGCCACGTCAACCTGTTCGTCACGCGCGCCACGCGCGCGAAGCTGCTCGCCTGGAGCGGCTCGCGCCTCGCCGGCGCGCCGCGCACCGAGGACACGCACCGCTACTACCAGCACCTGTCGCGCTTCTCGGCCGCCTTCACGATCATCTCCGACACCGCGATGGGTACGCTCGGCGGCTCGCTCAAGCGCCGCGAGAAGCTGTCGGGCCGGCTCGCCGACGCGCTCGCCTATCTCTACCTCGGGAGCGCCGCGCTCAAGCGCTACCACGACGAGCCGAAGACGCGGCCGAACTACGCGCTCGCGTGCTGGTCGGCGGAGCTGTGCCTGTACCGCATCCAGGACGCGCTGCTCGGCGTGCTCGACAACCTGCCCGTGCGCTGGGCCGCGGTGCTGCTCAAGCTCGCGATCTTCCCGCTCGGCGCGCGTTTCCGCCCGCCGTCCGACAAGCTCGGCAGCGAAGTCGCGCGCGACATCCTCGAGAACCGCGAGGCGCGCACGACGCTCACCGCCGACGTGTTCGTGCCGCCGCCGGGCGAACCCGGCCTCGGTTCGCTCGAAGCCGCGCTCGACAAGGCGGTGCGCGCGATCCCGATCGAGACGAAACTGCGCGACGCCGTGCGCGCGGGCCGGCTCGACCGCGCCCCGGGTTACCTGCTCGACGACCTCGGCGTCGCCGCGGGCGTGATCAGCGGCGCCGAGTACGACCTGCTCAACGAAGCACGCGACGCGCGCGACGAAGTCATCGCGGTCGACGCGTTCGATCCCGCCGTCTACAAGACCCTGCACTGACGATGCGCGCGACCGCCACCTGGTACTTCGACTTCATCTCGCCGTTCGCCTACCTGCAGCTGCCGGCGATGCGCGCGCTGGGCGAGCGGATCGCGATCGATCCCGTGCCGATCGTGTTCGGCGCGGTGCTCGCGCGCCACGGCCAGCTCGGCCCCGCCGAGATCGCGGGCAAGCGCGAGTTCACCTACCGCTTCGTGCAATGGCAGGCGGATCGGTCGCGCATCCCCTTGCGCTTCCCGCCGGCGCATCCGTTCAACTCGCTCGCCGCGCTGCGCCTGTGCCTCGCCGCGGGTGGCGGCTGGCCGGCGGTGACGGCGATCTTCGAGCACGTCTGGCGTGACGGATGCGCCGGCACGAGCGCGGGCGAACTCGCCGACGTCGCGCGCGCGCTCGGCATCGCCGACACCGCGAGCGCGATCGCGTCGGACGCGGTGAAGGCGCGCCTGCGCGCGAACACCGACGCCGCACTCGCAGTCGGCGTGTTCGGCGTACCGACGCTCGCGCTCGGCGACGCGTTGTACTGGGGTAACGACGCGACGCCGATGATCGAAGCGCGCCTCGCCGACCCGGCCGTGTTCGACGGCGAGGAATACCGGCGCATCGCCGCGCTGCCGGTCGGCGTCGAGCGCGCGCGCTGACCCGCGTCACTCGTGCGGCCATGCCTCGCGCATGGCTTCGCCCGCCGGTGCCAGCGGGCCGCGATGCGTGCTGACGAGGTTGCGGCCGCCGCTCTTGGACAGGTACAGCGCCGCGTCGGCGCGCTCGATGAGGTCATCCGGCGTCATCACGTCGGGATCGAGCGTGGCGACGCCGATGCTGAGCGTGAGGCCGACGCGCATGCCGGAGATCAGCATCGGCATCTCCTCGACGCGGTGGCGGATGCGCTCGGCGACGCCCTCGGCATTGGCGACGGTCGCCCCCGGCAGCACGACGAGGAATTCCTCGCCGCCGTAGCGGCCGAGCGCGTCACCCTGGCGCAGTTCGGTCGCGATCGGCGCGATCACCGCGCGCAGGCACTGGTCGCCCGCGCGATGGCCGTAGCTATCGTTGACGCGTTTGAAGTGGTCGAGGTCGAGGAACAGCACCGCGAGCGGGCGGTCCTTCTCGCGCGCGGCGAGGAATGCGGCGCGCAGTCGCGCGAGGATCGCGCGGCGGTTGAGTACGCCGGTGAGCATGTCGTGCTCGGCGAGGCGGTGCGCCAGGTCGCGTTCGTGGCGGATCGACACGATGTGGTCGGCGAGGCCGAACGCAAGCACGATGCCGGCGAACGCGAACGCGGCCGGCAGCGCGAACTCGAGCCAGACCGGCTGCGGCCAGTGCAGTGCGAGCTGCAGTGCGCGCACGATCACGAACAGCAGGCCGGGCACCCACGCGCACAGGTAGTAGCCACCGCGACGGCCGCCCTGCTGCCAGGCGACGAGGCCGGCGACGAGCAGCAGCGGCGCGAGCAGCAGGAACGCGAACGCGAGCACGTCCTCGATCCAGCCGATCGAATCGATCCACGGTGCGATCACCAGCAGTGCGAGCGCGACGAGCGGCCAGCTCGCGTGCGCCAGCACGCGGTCGAGCCGCGGCGCGCCGTGCGGCAGGTCGAGGAACTGGCGCGTGAAGTCGATCGACAGGATCGCCGCGAGCAGCGACATGAGCCAGGTCGCGCGGATGCCGAGCGGTGCGAGCCAGGCGAACGGCAGGTACTCGAAGCCGATGCCGAACTCGTAGAACTCGAACAGCACGATGAACAGCATCTGGCCGACGAAGTACGCGTACATGCGCTCGCGCAGCACGATGAAGAAGCTCAGCATGACCAGCAGGGTCGCGAGCTGGATCGCCGGAAACAGGATGTCCAGTCGCGCATCGACGATGTCGCGCGCGCGCGCCTGGGCCATATCGGTGATCGCGAGCCGGCGCGGCACGCTGCTCGCGGGCTCGATCCACAGATAGAGCGGTTGGTCGGCACGCAGGTCGTCCGGCAGCACGATCGAGATCGCGTGGCGCGTGAACTCGGCGCCACCGTCGGCGCGGTAGACGCTGCGCTCGACGCCGGCATACGCGGGCGGCAGGTAGGCGGTGACCGCGAGGCCTTGCGGGTCGGCGATCTTCAGCACCGGCGGGCGCGAATCGGTCCAGTCGCTCGCGAGGCGCACGCGGTACCAGACACCGCCATGACGCGACGGCGTCAGCGCGGCATACGACTCGGCGACGAAGTGGCCGTCCTCGGCGCCGGCGACGATGCGCGCGGCCGCGTCGCGCGGCAACGCGGGCTCGAGGCGCGCGACGAGCATCGGCGCCTCGCTCGCAGCCGCGTGCAGCCCGGCGCACAGCAGCACGAGTGCCGCTGCCCGGCCGAGCCACCACCATCCTCGTGACCGATCGTCCAAAACACGCCCTTCTTCGCTGTCTCTCCCTCAGGGAAGCAAGTCGCGGGCCAGTCAAAACCCCTTTGTTATAACGTGTTTTGTCGCTTTTCTTCGCAAAACGCTCGAACGAGCGCCCCCGCCCGCTCGATTGCGCCGGCGTCGACGTCCAGATGCGTCACGGCGCGCACGCGCGCCGGGCCCATCGCGACCATGCGCACGCCGCGCGCCTGCAGGGCCGCGACGAACGCGGCGGCGCCGCCCGCGACGGCATCGACGTCGAAATAGACGAGGTTCGTCTCGACGTCGCCCGGCGCGATCGCAATGCCCGGTACGCCGGCGACCGACTCGGCGAAGCGACGCGCGTGCGCGTGATCCTCGGCGAGCCGCTCGACGTGGTGATCGAGCGCGTATTCGCACGCCGCGGCGATGATCCCACTCTGGCGCATCGCACCGCCCCAGCGCAGCTTGATGCGGAATGCCTCGTCGCAGAACGCGCGGCTGCCGGCGAGAACGGCACCGCCCGGCGCACCGAGACCCTTGCTGAAATCGATCCAGACCGAGTCGTAGCCGCGCGCGTGGTCGGCTGCGGCGACGCCGCTCGCGACGCAGGCGTTGAGCAGGCGCGCGCCGTCCATGTGGGTGGCGAGCCCCGCCGCGTGCGCGACCGCGGCGACGTCGTCGAGCGTCGCCCGCGGCCACACGGCGCCGCCGCCGAGGTTCGAGGTCTGTTCGACGACGACGAGCCGCTGGCGCGGCGCGTACGGCGCGTCGGCACGGATCGCTGCGCGCAGCGCCTGCGCGTCGAAGATGCCGCGCCGGCCGCCGATCGGTTCGATCATCACGCCCGCGAGCGCCGCGGGGCCGCCGCCCTCGAAACCGATGAGGTGCGAGGTCGCGTCGCAGAGCACCGCATCGCCGGGACGGCAGTGCACGGCGAGCGCGATCTCGTTCGCCATCGTGCCGGACGGCAGGAACACCGCGGCTTCCTTGCCGAGCAGCGCGGCGCAGCGCGCGAGCAGGCGGTTCACGCTCGGATCCTCGTGCGCGCGTTCGTCGCCGACGTCCGCCGCGGCCATCGCCGCGCGCATCGCCGCAGTCGGTCGCGTCTTCGTGTCGCTGGCCAGATCGATGAAATCGACGGCAGTCATCCCGGATTCCGGTAGGACGGAACGCGCATCCTAGTCCGATTCCGGCCGAGCCGGCATGCGTCGATCGTCCTGGTCGCGGCGCCCCGCCCGGGAGGGGTTTACCATGCACGCATGATCCGCGCGGTGCTCCTGCTCGCCTGCTTCCCGTTCGCCGCGGGGGCGACCGACGTCTATCGTTGCACCGGCCCGGACGGCGTGAGCTACCAGGACAAGCCGTGCGCGGACGCGAAGGAACAGTCGGTCGTGCACCTCGTCGATGCGCCGCCTGCCGCGCCTGCGCCGCCCCCGACCGTCGACGACGACGCCCTGCCGGCCGCGACCGATGCCGCGCCGGCTCCCCCACTGCCCGCGATACCACCGCCGTCGTTCTACCTGTGCATCGCGCATGACGGCAGCCGCTACGTGAGCGACGACGGCATCGGCCGGCGCAGCCTCGTGCCGTACGCGATGCTCGCGGACTCCGGCAAGAGCCTCGCGCAGGCGTACGGCCCGGGCGGCATCGGCGTCTCCGCGCCCGAACTGCAGCATCCGCCGACGGTTCCGACCCACGCGGACCCGCTCGGCGCGAGTTACGTCTGGGTCGTCGACGCATGCCATCACGCCGAACCCGCGGAAGCCTGCGCGTACCTGCGCGGCGAACTCGACACCGTCACCGGCAAGCTGCGCCGCGCATTCAGCGACACCCAGGCGCAACTGAAGCAGGACCAGGCGCAACTGCGCGAACGCCTGCGCGGCTGCTGACGCGTGTCGCTCCGAAACGGAAGCCGAAGCAAAGCCAGAGCCAAAGGCCAAGCCAAAGCCTGAAACACGAAGGACACGAAGAAGAGCAGATCAGAGAGAGCAGGAAGAAAAGCCTGAAACACGGAGCACACGGAGCACACGGAGGAAAAGCGTTTCACCTCATCGCTTGCTTTTTCCGTGTGCTCCGTGTGCTCCGTGTTTCAAGCTTTGCAACTCTTCGGTTGGCTTTCCTTCGTGTCCTTCGTGTCCTTCGTGTTTCAGGCTTTCAGCTTGGCTTCGAGTCCTGACCGGCTACGACAGCGCGAACGGTGCGCGCGGCGCGTGGCGGCGTTCGTGTTCGAGCAGCCACTGCTTCACGGGAAGGCCGCCGCCGAAACCGGTGAGCTTGCCGTTCGCGCCGATCACGCGGTGGCACGGCACGATGATCGGCAGGGGATTCGCGCCGTTCGCGGCGCCGACCGCGCGGCTCGCGGACGGGTCGCCGATGCGTCGCGCGAGCTCGCCGTAGCTGATCGTCTCGCCGTACGGGATGCGCACGAGCGCATCCCAGACGGACTTGCGGAAATCGGTGCCCTCGGCCGCGAGCGGCAGGTCGAACGCGTGCAGCTCGCCGGCGAAGTACGCCTCGAGCTGCCCGACGGCCGCATCGAGGTGGCGGCGCCCGCGCCGCCACGACGGCGAAATGCGTTCACCCTGGTCGGTGCGCTCGAATTCGACGTAGCGCAGCCCGGCGTCGTCGGCGGCGAGCAGGAGGCGGCCGATCGGCGTGTCGAGATAGTCGTAGTGGATGGTCATTGCCGGGAATCCTGAGGACCTGATCGCCGCTGAAGTGACTCCCGCGGGATCGATGCGGAGCGGCTCCGGCCGCGATGCGTTCGTACGCGCCTAGCTGTTCCGCCACAGCAGCATCACCGCATACGCGCGCCACGGCCGCCATTCCTCGCTGAGCCGTTCGAGCTCCCGCGTCGACAGCGTGCGACCCTCGCCGGCCGCGCGGCGCAGGATGAGGTCGGCCGCGGGGAACGCGTCCGGCTGGGCGAGCGCGCGCATCGCGATGTAGTGCGCGGTCCACGCGCCGATGCCGGGCAACGCGACGAGGTCGCGCTCGAACGCGGCGAGCGGTTGTTCGGCGCGGAACGCGACGTGGCCGTCGAGCACCGCGCGCGCGATGCCGCGGATCGTCGAGGCGCGTGCACGGATGACGCCCTGCTGCTCGAGCGGCGCGTCGACGAGCCGCTCCGGCGTCGGGAACAGCGCGCCGACGCCGTGCGCTTCGCCGTCCGCGTACGGCGTGCCGTACGTCGCCGCGACGCGCGCCGCGAACGTGCGCGCGGCGGCGACGCTGACTTGCTGGCCGAGCACCGCGCGCACCGCGAGCTCGAAACCGTCCCATGCGCCCGGCAGTCGCTGTCCCGGCCAGCGCCGGATCAGCGGTTTGAGCAGCGTGCTGCCGCGCAACGCGAACTCGAGCGCGCGCGGGTCCGCGTCGACGTCGAACATGCGCTTGACGCGCGCGACGATCGCACCGACCGCGCTGCTCGACGGATGATGCACGCGCAGCGCGAGCGCGTCGTCGCCCGGGATCGCGGCGACGTCGAACCAGCCCGGCACGCCGTCGACGACGACGCTGCGCCGGTAGCTGCGCGCGTCGACCGCCTCCACGCCAGGGATCGTGCGCCGGCCGTAGAAGGCGAGCAGGTGCTCGAAATCGTACGGCGCGCGATACGGCAGGCGCAGCACGAGTTCGTCCGCGCCGGCGTCGGCGGCCGCGCGGCCGCGACGGAAATCGCGCGGCGGCTTGCCGTACGTCGCGACGAACGCAGCATTGAATCGACGCAGGCTCGCATAGCCGGACGCGTCCGCGATGCGCGCGATCGGCATCGCGGTTTCGGTGAGCAGTTGCTTGGCGAACAGCAGGCGCCGCGTCGCCGCGACGTCGAGCGGGCTCGCCCCGAGTTCCTCGGCGAACACGCGACGCAGGTGGCGCTCGCCGACGCCGACGCGCGCGGCGAGCGCGGGCAGCGAACCCTCGTCCAGCGCGCCTTGTTCGATCAGGCGCAATGCACCGGCGACGAGTTCGCTCTTCGCGCGGTGCAACGGCGAACCGGGCGCTGCCTCCGGCCGGCAACGCAGGCACGGCCGGAACCCTGCCGCGGACGCGGCCGCCGCGCTGTCGTAGTAGCGGATGTTCTTCGCGCGCGGCGACGGCGCCGGGCAGACCGGGCGGCAGTAGATCCCGGTCGACGTCACTGCGATGTAGAACAGGCCGTCGAAGCGCGCGTCGCGCGTCAGTCGCGCCTGGTCGCAGACGCGTGGATCGAGATGGGTGGTAGGCACGGCGGCGGCTTGCATGCGCGCATGCTAGCGCAGGTCGGCGGAGTCGACTCGCCGTTTTCGGCTGTCATTCACCGGTGCCGTGCGCACGCCGCGCGACGTGTTCGATCGCGTGCCGCAGGAGCGCCGGCGTGATGTAGCGCCGGTGAACCGGATCGACCATCGCCATGTACAGGTCGCCGAACACGTTGCGCGTGTTCACGCGCGTGCCGATCAGGCAACGTGCTTCGCCGTCGCGCAGGTCGACCGCGACGCAGGTGCGGAACGCGACGTGCCTGTCATCGGCGCCGAGCACGACTTCGGCCCACGTATCGGCCGCGTCGAGCCGCTGCGCGAACACGGGGAAGCGCCCGGCGAACACGGGGCCCGGGGCCCGCGACAGCAGCGACGACACCGGGCAGCCGAGCGACGACGTCCGCAGGCCGAACGGCGCGACGAGCACGTTGCGCAACGACATCAGGCGCCGCACGCCCGACGGATGGTTCTCGACGAAGCCGGCGAGGATTGACGCGAGCGTCGCGCGGGCCGACACCGCGCCGAGCGCGCTCGCGGCGATGCGCAATTCGAAGGCGTCGTCGTGGGCGTCGCGGCCGTCGAGCTGCTCGTGCAACAGCGATTGCGCCGGCATCGCCGCGAGCGCACGCACCGCGCACGCGCCGCGGCTGGCGGCGAGGAATCCTCGCGTTCGCCGCCATCGCGCGGCGAACGCGCGCGCGCGGCCGAGCGCCCGCCGCGTGGACGCGCATGCGCGCGCCAGCCGCGACGTCGGCGCCGCGTCCAGCGACAACGCAATCGTCGCGACGCGCGCCGGATCGAACGAAGCATCGTCGAGCAGGGCCCGCACGGGCGCCGGAAGCACTTCGGTCAGTGCCGGGATGCTCGCCTCGTTGGCCATGATGGCGCGACGCAGCTCCGGCGCGAGGTCGCCGCCGAGTTCGTTCGTGTGGCACGACAGTGCGAACAGCGCGGGATGCGGCTGCCGGCCTGCAGTGGCACGAACTGGTGCCACGTGCCGCCGCCGAATCGCGCCGTGAACAGGCAATCCGGCGGGATGTTGACGTGGTGCAAGGCCGAGATGAACTCGCCCGGATCGCGCGCGATCTGCTCGGCCGATGCGGTCGAGAAGCGCAGTTGCGCGCCTGCGCTGCCGGAGATCGCGGTGAACACGCGGTGGCCGGCGTGCCGGTGGAACGGATGGCCGGCGGCGCCCACGGTGAACGTGTACAACGACGTGGTGTCCCCGCTTTCGACGTCGATGCCGCCGATCCGCGCCGACGGCTCGTCGAGCGCGTCGATGAACGCCTCGTGCCCGCGTTGCCGCATGCGCGCGGCTTCGATCAACGGATCGCCGCTGCCGTGCCCGAGCTGCGCGATGAGCGCGACCTCGATCGGCGGCACGCCGGGACGCGAGCGGATGCGCGCGATGGGAAAAGTCGAGAGGGCCTCGGTCGTCGCAAGCATCTCCGGTATCCGTCCCTCAGCGGGCCTTGGCCTTGCGTTGCGCGCGCGCGCGGCTCTCGCGCTTGAGCGGGCCGGCCGTGGGGCACACCTCGGCCGCCCACGCGAACAGCGTGTTCACGAGCTTGTCCGGAACCAGCCGGAAATAGACGAACTGGCCGCGCTTGTCGCGCTCGATCAGCCCAGCGCCCTCGAGGATGCGCAGGTGGCCCGACAACGCCGGCTTGCTGAACTCGAACCGCGCGCCGATCTCCCCGGCGGTGAGCTCGCCCTGGTTCAAGTACGCGAGGATCTTCCGGCGCGCGGTGGACGCCAACGCTTCGAATACACGCTCCACGTCGTTCCATAGTTAATGAATTCGTTAACTACATTACGACGGTCGCCCGCCTTGTTCAAGCACCCGCGCGACGAACCCGCCGCCGCCCGTGCCGGGAACCGCAACCGTCGCGACACCGACCCTGATCGCGGTGCGTCGATCGAGCCCGGGCGGGCACGGCAGGGGATTGCGTGCGAGCATGCGGCGCAAGGCGGCGAGGCGGGCTCGCGGCCGGCTGTCGATGCGGAGGAACACCGTGAAACGCGTATTCGGCTTGGTGGCTTGCGTGCTGTTCCAGGCAGCGGCGCACGCGAAGTGCAAGACACCGATCTACGTGATCGAAGGGAATGTGCGCGATCCCGGCAACAAGCCCGTACCCGAAGCCATCGTCGCCGTCGCGTGGCTCGATCACGGGCATGCGAGCGCTCCGGTCGTCACGACGGCGGACTCGGCCGGTCGGTATCGGCTCGAATTCCGATTCGACATGTACACGCGCCGCTTTTTGTTCGGAGACGTCTGCAAGGAGAAGCTCGCGGAAGTCGCGACATCGGTCATGGCACCTGCATATGCGCGCGCCGAAAGGCGCATTCCGATCTCCGGCACGGAGACTGTCGCGGACTTCACGATTGAACCGGCCGAGGCAGGAGGCCGCTGAAATGAGACTTCGCTACTGGATGTTCGCCGCGTTCGCTGTTCACGAACTCGCGTTCGCGGCCGGCGATGAGCCACTGATGCGGCTCAGCGAAGGCGGTTTCGGCGGCGGCGGCGCGCGCTCGTGGGAGTTGCGCCTGGAACGCGACGGTCGCGTGGTCGAGGAGTGGTCGGACGCTTACTCGGGTGCGAATCGCCAGACGACGCTACGAACGATGTCCGCTGCCGAGATCGAGTCCGCGATCGCACGAGCGGCAGCACTGACGCACTCGCTGCCCAAGTACGTCGACGACGACGGCAGGATCCTGGTGGACGAGGAGACTCGCGCGATCCATCTCGCGATACCGACAGGCGAGCGATTTTCCGGCTGGGCCGGCTTCGAACGAAAGCCCCCCACGCGATCGTCACGTCGATTCATGCGCGCATGGCAAGCGCTCGCGGACCTCATGAGCGGGCGCGTGGCTTCGCCTGCCCGGGCGCGCACCCCCGACGCACGCGGCTCGAACAGTCGCTGAGTCCCGATGAGCGGCGCCGGTCGCGCCACGCGCCCGGCCTACGCCGTCGTTTCGCGCCGCGTCGGCTCAGAAGCCGTAGCGCAGGAACCCGCCGTCGACCGCGATGCATTCGCCGGTCACGTAGCTCGACGCCGGCAGGCACAGGAACGCGACCGCGCCGGCGACTTCGTCGGGCTCGCCGATGCGGCCCATCGGCGTGCGCAGCAGCACGTCGTCGAGGTAGTCCGGATCGGCGAGCTTGTCCTCGGTGCGGCGGGTGCGGATGTACCACGGTGCGACCGCGTTGACGCGGATGCCGTCCTCGGCCCATTCGCAGGCGAGGTTGCGCGTGAGCTGGTGCAGCGCGGCCTTGGTCAGGCCGTACGGCGCGCCGGTGCGCACGTGCACGAGGCCGGACACCGAACCGACGTTGACGATCGCCGCATTGCCGTGTTCGGCGAGGTGTGGATGCGCGAGGCGGCACAGCTCGAACGCGCTGAGCACGTTGAGTTCGACCAGCGCGCGCACTTCGTCGAGCGCGTAGTCGAGCGCGGGCTTCGCCTCGTTGCCGCCGACGTTGTTGACGAGCAGCGACAGGTCGACGTCGAGGTCGGCGATCCAGTCGAACACCTCGAGGCGCTGTTCCTGCACGGCGAGGTCGGCGTCGCAGGCGAGGAACTCGCGCCCGGGGAACTCCTCGGCGAGTTCCGCGCGCGCCTGCTCGAGGCGCACCTCGTCGCGCGCGACGAGCAGCACGTCGGCGCCGAGCGCGGCGAGTTCGCGCGCGCAGGCGTAGCCGATGCCCTGGCTCGCGCCGGTCACGAGTGCGGTGCGGCCGTCGAGCCGCCAGCGTGACGGGTTCGTCATGCGCGAAATCTCCTGCTTGTGGCCGGCGCCGGCCGCGGCGCAGACTCTAGCGGATACCGCCACCGGGAGTCCGCCATGAACCGCACCATCCTGCTCGCGAGCCTGCTGCTCGCCCTGTCCGCCTGCGGTGGCAAGCCCGAAGCGGAAGCACCGAAGAAGGCCGAACCGGCCGCGCCGGAGGCGCGCCAGAAGACCGTGTTCGACGACCAGCTCAAGGCGATCGACAAGGCCAAGGGCGTCGAGCAGCAGCTGCAGAAGGAGAAGGAGAAGCACGACAAGGACATCGAGGCGCAGGAGAACGGTGGCGGCTGAGCCGCGCGCGGCGAGCGCGACCGCGCCCGTTCGGCGCGCGTTTGGTGCGCTGCGCTTTGCACCGCGCAGGCACAAGGTCTAGTCTCGACGACAGCCATCACTGTGCGTTTCCAGAGGGGACCGTAGTGCAGCCGACCGATACGCGTGATCCCGCCTATTTCCACAAGGTCGTCGATTGCCAGTGGGCCTGCCCGGCCCACACGCCGGTTCCCGAATACATCCGCCTGATCGCGGCCGGACGCTACTCCGACGCCTACCTCGTCAACTGGAAGTCGAACGTGTTCCCGGGAATCCTCGGGCGCACCTGCGACCGTCCGTGCGAACCCGCGTGCCGGCGCGGCCGCGTCGAGGAGAGTGCGGGCGGCAAGCCCGAACCCGTGGCGATCTGCCGCCTAAAGCGCGTCGCCGCGGACTTCAAGGACGACATCCGCCCGCGCCTGCCGAAAGCGCCCGCGCAGCGCAACGGAAAGCGCATCGCCTGCATCGGCGCGGGGCCGGCCTCGCTCACCGTCGCGCGCGACCTCGCGCCGCTCGGGTATCACGTGACCGTGTACGAAGCCGACGCGAAGGCGGGCGGCTTCATGCGCACGCAGGTGCCGCGCTTCCGCCTGCCCGAGGAAGTCATCGACGAGGAAACCGGCTACGTGCTCGGCCTCGGCGTCGAGTTCGTCGGCGGCCGCCGCATCGAGTCGCTGAAGGCGCTGCTCGCGGAGCACCACGACGCGGTATTCGTCGGTTGCGGCGCCCCGCGCGGGCGCGACCTCGACCTGCCCGGCCGGCGCGAGGCGGCTGCGCACATCCACGTCGGCATCGACTGGCTCGCGTCGGTCTATTTCGGCCATGTCGAGAAGGTCGGCCGGCGCGTGATCGTGCTCGGCGGCGGCAACACCGCGATGGACTGCTGCCGTTCCGCGCGCCGCCTCGGCGGCGACGACGTCAAGGTGATCGTGCGCTCGGGCTTCGACGAGATGAAGGCGAGCCCGTGGGAGAAGGAGGACGCGATGCACGAAGGCATCCCGATCCTCGACTACCGCGTGCCGAAGGCATTCGTGCACGAGGGCGACCGCCTGACCGGCATGACGTTCGAGAAGGTGCGCGCGGAGCGCGACGCGAAGGGCCGCCGCACGCTCGTGCCGACCGGCGAGCCGGACGAATTGTTCGAATGCGACGAAGTGCTGATCGCGGTCGGCCAGGAGAACGCGTTCCCGTGGATCGAGCGCGACATCGGCATCGCGTTCGACGAACGCTGGGACATGCCGGTGGTCGACACGGCGACGATGCAGTCGAGCCTGCCGCACGTGTTCTTCGGCGGCGACGCCGCGTTCGGCCCGAAGAACATCATCTGGGCGGTCGCGCACGGCCACGAGGCCGCCGTGTCGATCGACAAGCTGCTGTCGGGCGAGGACGTGCGCGATCGGCCTGCGCCGGCGGTCGAGATGATCTCGCAGAAGATGGGCATTCACGAGTGGAGCTACGACAACGACGTCTCGCCGGACGAGCGCTACAAGGTGCCGTGGGCCGACGCGGGCAAGACGCTCAGGAGCATCACGCTCGAGGTCGAACTCGGCTTCGACGTCGAGACCGCGTGGAAGGAGACCCAGCGTTGCCTCAACTGCGACGTGCAGACCGTGTTCACCGATCGCGTCTGCATCGAATGCGACGCCTGCGTCGACATCTGCCCGATGGATTGCATCACGTTCACGCCGGACGGCACCGAGGACGAGCTGCGCACGCGCCTGTCCGCGCAGGCGACGAATACGACGCAGGACCTCTACGTGTCGGGACCGCTGAAGACCGGCCGCGTGATGGTCAAGGACGAGGACGTCTGCCTGCACTGCGGCCTGTGCGCCGAGCGCTGCCCGACCGGTGCGTGGGACATGCAGAAGTTCCTGCTCGGCGTCACGCACGCGGGTGAGGGCTGCCGATCCGGCGCGCCGAAGGAGAAGGCCGCATGAAGCCGATCGCGGCCTGCAACGACTTCGTCGTCAAGTTCGCCAACGTCAACGGCTCCGGCTCTGCATCCGCCAACGAGTTGTTCGCGAAGGCGATCCTGCGCATGGGCGTGCCGGTCAGCCCGCGCAACATCTTCCCGTCGAACATCCAGGGCCTGCCGACCTGGTACGAAGTGCGCGTGAGCGGCAACGGCTGGCTCGGCCGCCGCGGCGGCGTCGACCTCATGGTCGCGATGAACCCGCAGACCTGGGATGCCGACGTCAAGGAGATCGAGCCGGGTGGCTACCTCGTGCACGATTCGACCCGCGCGTTGCCGAAGTCGAAGTTCCGCGACGACATCCACGTGATCGGCGTGCCGCTCACCGAGATCTGCAACCGCGCCTGGACCGACCCGCGCCAGCGCCAGCTGTTCAAGAACATCATGTACGTCGGCGCGCTGTCGGTGCTGCTCGACATCGACGTCGCGATCATCGAGCGCTTGCTCGGCGAGCAGTACAAGGGCAAGGAGAAGCTGCTCGACGCGAACAAGCACGCGTTGCATCTCGGCCGCGACTACATCGGGAACCCCTCGGCGGACGACCGGCCTTGCGCGAGCTTCGACACGGCGCAATTCGGGCTGCGCGTGAAGCACGCCGACGGCGTCGGCGAGCGCATCTTCGTCGACGGCAACAGCGCGGCCGCGCTCGGCTGCGTCTACGGCGGCGCGACCGTCTGCGCGTGGTATCCGATCACGCCGTCGTCGTCGCTCGCCGAGGCGTTCCAGAAGTACTGCATGAAGTACCGCGTCGACGCCGAGACCGGCGCCAACCGTTTCGCGATCGTGCAGGCGGAGGACGAGATCGCGTCGATCGGCATGGTCGTCGGCGCGGGCTGGAACGGCGCGCGCGCGTTCACCGCGACCTCCGGCCCCGGCGTCTCGCTGATGACCGAGTTCATCGGCCTCGCCTATTTCGCCGAGATCCCGGTCACGATCGTCGACGTGCAACGCGGCGGCCCGTCGACCGGCATGCCGACGCGCACGCAGCAGGCCGACCTGCTCGCCTGCGCCTACGCCTCGCACGGCGACACCAAGCACGTGCTGCTGTTCCCGTGCGACCCGAACGAGTGCTTCGCGTTCTCGGCCGACGCGCTCGACCTCGCCGACCGCCTGCAGACGCCCGTGTTCGTGATGACCGACCTCGACATCGGCATGAACCAGCGCCTGTGCGCGCCGTTCGACTGGGACGACGCGCGCGCGTACGACCGCGGCAAGGTCATGAGCGCGGCCGAACTCGAGGCCGGCAAGGACTTCGGCCGCTACAAGGACGTCGACGGCGACGGCATACCCTACCGCACCTACCCGGGCACGCACCCGGACAAGGGGGCGTACTTCACGCGCGGCACCTCGCGCGATCCGTACGCTCGCTATTCCGAGCGCGGGCCCGACTACGTCTACAACATGGAGCGGCTGCTGAAGAAGTTCGAGACCGCGAAGGCGCTCGTGCCGCAACCGCTGCTGCGCAAGGCGACGCAGCCGACCACGCTCGGCGCGATCCATTTCGGCTCGACGGCACCCGCGATGGACGAGGCGATCGTCGCACTCGAGCGCAACGGCGTGCATCTCGACACCCTGCGCGTGCGCGCGTTCCCGTTCGCCGACGCGGTCGCCGAGTTCGTCGCCGCGCACGAGCGCGTGTTCGTGGTCGAGCAGAACCGCGACGCGCAGCTGCGCTCGATGCTCGTCAACGAGTTCGGCATCGACCCGGCTCGGCTCGTGCCGGTGCTGCACTACGACGGCACGCCGATCACCGCGCGCTTCATCACGCGCACGATCGAGCAGCAGGTCGGCGCCCAGCAGCCGCGTGAAGCGGACAAGGTGGCCTGATGAACGCCCTTTCGCCCGCGCTGCAGTCGCTGTTCTCGGTGGTGATCGCGGCGATGGTGCTCGGCGCACTGGCCCTGCTCTGGCGGCGCGACCGCTCGGCCTGGCTCGTCGTCGCGCTCGGTGCCGAAGCCGTCGGGCTCGCGTTCCGCTTCGTGCTGATCGTGCAGCCCGACCTCGTTCGCTCGGCGCCGCTGATGTTCTCCGCGTGGACGCTGTCCGGCCTCGTGTTCGCGATCGGCCTGCTCGGCTACGCGATCGAAGTGAGCGGGAAGCGCTGACATGCGCGCCGCCAGGGCGATCCATGCCGTCGTCGCATGCGGCATCGCGCTCGCGCTGTCCGCGACACCGCCGTCGTCGCAGGCCGCGTCGAAGCGCGGCGTGAGCGACGCGGCGCTCGCGGCCGCCGCGCGTTCGGCACGCGTCGCCGACGTCGACTACGTGCGCGGCGAGTGCGGCGACGAACGCAGCATCGAAGCCTGGCTCGACGACGCGGTCGGCGACACCGCGCGCGTCACCTGGCGTGGCGGCGCCTGCCTGCTCGCCAATCCGGACAACCCGATCGACAGCGGCTCGGACTGGTGCGGTGGCGCGACGATCGTGCCGAACGAGGATCCGAAGCACCCGGCGCGCATCGAGGTCTATTTCGAGAAGCCGGTCGACGGCAAGCCGGGCAAGGCGTACGCGTTCCGCGCGGAGAACCACGACGTCGACGGCCTCGACTACAAGCGCGACACGCGCTCGTTCGAGATCGGCTACGGCCAGCGCTTCGTCGACGGCTACGCGGCGCCGGAGGACGACTGTGACTGAGCATCGATCGCCCGCTTCGTGGTGGCTCTTCGCGATCGGTCTGTTCGCCGCGGCTGCCGCTGCGCAGGATCGTTTCGCCGGCCGCTGGACGATCGCGCGCGGCGACGCCGCGCCGTGGGTCGGCACCACCGGTGCGGTCGACCCGGCCGAAGTGAAACGCCTCGTCGGCCAGCACGTGACGTTCGAGGCCAAGCGCATCCGCGGTCCCGCTCCGCTCGGCTGCGACGGCCCGCACTACGCGCTCGAGAACGTGCCCGCCGAAGGGCTGTTCCAGGGCGGTCTCGCCGAATACGGCGACCCTGCACTCGGCGCCGACGCGCTCGCGACGCGGATCGGTTTCGCCAGGCGCCCGATCGCCACGCTCGACACCGGCTGCGAGATCGATTTCCACGCGACCGGCGACGACGAACTGCTGTTCGCGCTGAACAACGTGATCTATCGCCTGCACCGCGACGCCGCGCACGCGTCGCCGCCGAGGAAGACGCCGTGACCTGGATCGCCAAGCCCAAGCTGCACCACCCGACCCTCGGCTGCAACGCGATCGGCTTCACCCGGCGCGACTA
Source organism: Dokdonella fugitiva (assembly GCF_014138265.1). GTDB lineage: Bacteria > Pseudomonadota > Gammaproteobacteria > Xanthomonadales > Rhodanobacteraceae > Dokdonella_A > Dokdonella_A fugitiva_A. Next base: position 115,031 of record NZ_JACGXL010000007.1, on the reverse strand, counting down.
CGAGGGCAAGATCTCGACGCTCTGCGCGGGCTGCGGCCACGATTCGATCTCCGCCGCGATCATCCACGCGTGCTGGGAACTCGCGATCGAGCCGCACCGCGTCGCCAAGCTCAGCGGCATCGGTTGCAGCTCGAAGACACCGGACTACTTCCTCGGCCAGTCGCACGGCTTCAACACCGTGCACGGGCGCATGCCTTCGGTGCTGACCGGCGCGAACCTCGCCAACCGCGACCTCATCTACCTCGGCGTGTCCGGCGACGGCGACTCCGCCTCGATCGGCATGGGCCAGTTCGTGCACGCGATCCGTCGCGGCGTGAACATGGTCTACATCGTCGAGAACAACGGCGTGTACGGGCTCACCAAGGGCCAGTTCTCGGCGACCGCCGACCAGGGCTCGGTGTCGAAGAAGGGCGTCGCCAACAGCGACGCGCCGATCGACCTCGTCGGCCTCGCGATGCAGCTCGGCGCGAGCTTCGTCGCGCGCGGCTTCTCCGGCGACAAGCAGCAGCTCGTGCCGATCATCAAGGCCGCGATCGCGCACCGCGGCGCCGCGTTCATCGACGTGATCAGCCCGTGCGTCGCGTTCAACAACCACGCCGGCAGCACCAAGAGCTACGAGTACGTGCGCGAGCACAACGACGCGGTCAACCGCCTCGACTTCATCGAGCCGCGAGCGGAGATCACCGCCGACGTCGCGCCGGGCGACGTCGTCGAGGTCGAGCAGCACGACGGCAGCGTGCTGCGCCTGCGCAAGCTCGACGCCAGCCACGACCCGACCGACCGCGTCGCCGCGATGAACTACGTCAACGCGCACCAGGCGAAGGGCGAAGTCGTGACCGGCCTGCTCTACGTCGACAGCGCCGCGCACGACCTGCACGGGCATCTCAACACCGTCGCCGCGCCGTTCAACACGCTCGACGCGAAGGCGCTGTGCCCGGGCGCGGCGACGCTCGCGAAGATCAACGCGTCGCTGCGCTAGCGCCCGAGATCACGCCACGGGAGCCCGTGGGGAGCAGCCGGCAGGGCGTCTGCAGGAGCGTGTCGCGCCGCGCGCACGCTGTTCGCTCAGTGCAGCTCGCAGAAGCAATGCGCGAACGCGCCATAGCGCTTGCCGCGCAGCGATTCGAGCACGCCCGCGAGCTGGTTGAGCTCGTTGCCGGCGAACATGCCCGCGGGGACGCGCACGCCGGTCCAGCGCGCGAGGCGCACCATCGCCTCGCTGTCGCTGAAGCTCAGCGCGAAACGTTCCCAGGTGGTCATCTCGCGCTCGACGTAACGCACCTGGTAGTGGTCGCCGAGCTTCGCGCGCGACGCCGCCGCGGCGATCGCGTCGTCGAGCCCGCCGAGCTTGTCCACGAGTCCGCGCTCCTTCGCCTGCGCGCCGCTCCACACGCGGCCCTGCGCGATCGCGTCGATCTCGGCCGGCGTCCTGCCGCGCGACTGCGCGACCTTGCCGATGAATTCGCCGTAGCCGCGCTTGATCACGCTCGTGATGATCGCCTCGAGCTGCGGCGACAGCGGCCGGCGGATGTCGAGCGTGCCGGCGAGCGGCGTCGTGCCGACGCCGTCGGTGTGGATGCCGAGCTTGGCGAGCGTGTCGGGGACGGTCATGATGAGGCCGAAGATGCCGATCGACCCGGTGATCGTGTTCGGCTCGGCCCAGATCTCGTCGCTCGCCATCGAGATCCAGTAGCCGCCGCTCGCGGCGACGTCGCCCATCGACACGACGACGGGCTTGCCCGCCTCGCGCGCCTGCGCGAGTTCGCGCCGGATCAGTTCCGACGAATAGGCGTCGCCGCCGGGCGAGTTCACGCGCAGCACGATCGCCTTGACCCCGTCGTCCTCGCGCGCGGCGCGCACGAGCTGCGCGGTCGACTTGCCGCCGACCATGCCCGGCGGGCGGTCGCCCGGCACGATCTCGCCCTGCGCGACGATGACCGCGACGTCGCTGCCGACGTGCGGCAGGTTGGCCGGCGCGAGCGTGGCGAGGTACTGGCGAAAGCCGACCTGGCGGAACCCTTCGTCGCCTTCGGCGGCGCCGAGCGAACGCAGCTGCTCGCGTGCTTCCGCGCGCGTCGCGAGCTGGTCGACGAGCTTCTGCTCGAGCGCGAGCCTGGCGAGGTCGCCCTCGTGCGCGGCGACGCGCTGGTCGTAGTGCGCGATGTCGTCGGCGATCGCGGCGGCGTCGATCTTGCGCAGCGCCGCGACTTCACCGAGGTACTCCTGCCAGATGCCACCCATCCAGTACGCGTCGGCCTCCTTCGAGGCGTCGGACGCCTGGCTCAGCACGTACGGTTCCGCGGCCGACTTGAATGTACCGACCTTGATCAGGTGCACTTCGACGCCGAGCTTGTCGAGCGCGTCCTTGTAGTAGCTGCGGTAGTTGGCGAAACCCTCGAGCAACACCGCGCCCTCGGGATCGAGCAGGATGCGGTTCGCGTGCGCGGCGAGCAGGTACTCGTTCTGCCCCATGCCGCCGGACACCGCGATGACTTCCTTGCCGCTCGCCTTGAAGCGGTCGAGCGCAGCGCCGAGTTCGCGCGCGGTGGCGAGGCCGAGGCCGGTGATCTCGTCCGGGATGAGCACGATGCGCTCGATGCGCGAATCCTTCGCCGCTGCGTCGATCGCGCGCAGCAGGTCGCGCAACTGCACTTCGGGCGACTCGTTGCCGGCGACGTTCGACAGCGCGCGCTGGGTCGGATCGGTCGAATACTGCTCGACGATCGCGCCGCTCGGATCGAGCACGAGCGCGGTGCGCGGCGCGAGCAGCGGACGCGATGCGAAGAACGCGCCGAAGAACGCGAGCAATACGACCAGGAAGATCAGGTTGAAGACGAGACGGCGCGTGAAATTCAGCGCGTCCCAGAGTCCGCGGAAGAAACGGCGGATCACGCCGGGTTGCTGGCTGGACATCGGGAATCCTCGGTGCCGCGCAGGGCGGCAGGCATGGCATCAGCCTACCGCATCCGCCCGCAGCGGGCATGGCGCTTCCGTCATGGCCGCTACGATCGCGGCGTCATTCAGGCGCATCGGCGGAGTGCGGCCGCCGCGATCAATGGAATGCCGGCGGCGGCGCGCCGACGCCGGGTGCGCCGCCGGGCAACGGACGGCGCGCGAGCTTCCAGAAGCGCCACGACAGCAACACCGCAGCCATGCTGAGCCCGGCGATCAGGCCCATCCACATGCCGCGCGCGCCGAGCCCGTGCGGGAACGCGAGCCACCAGCCGACCGGCATACCGACACCCCAGTACGCGAACGTCGTGATGAGCATCGGGATGCGCGTGTCCTTGAGGCCGCGCAGCGCGCCGTTCGCGGCGACCTGGATGCCGTCGGAGAACTGGAACAGGCCGGCCAGCACGAGCAGCTGCGCGGCGAGCGCGACGACCGCCGCGTCTTCGGTGTAGAGCATCGCGATCGGCCGCGGCAGCAGCAGCATCGCGCCGGCCGACACGGCCTGCGCGAGCAGGGTGAGGCCGATGCCGACGAGGCCGGCGTCGCGCACGCCCTGCGCGTCGCCGCGACCGACCGCGTGGCCGACGCGCACGGTCGTCGCCATCGCAAGGCCGAGCGGCACCATGAACGACACCGACGCGACGTTGAGCGCGACCTGGTGCCCGGCGACGACATCGGTGCCGAGCGTGCCGATCACGAGCGCGACCGCGACGAACAGGCTCGCCTCCATGAACAGCGTCACGCCCATCGGCACGCCGATGCGCAGCAACTCGGCGAGCGCGCGCGGATTCGGCCGCTCCCAGCGCGCGAGCAGGTCCAGGTCGCGGTAGTGGCGGCTGCGCGCGACGTAGAGCGCGAACGCGATCATCTCGAGCCAGAGCACGAGCGCGGTCGCCATGCCGCTGCCCTGCGCGCCGAGCGACGGCAGGCCGAGGCGGCCGTACATGAAGACGTAGCCGATCGGTCCGAGCAGGACGAGGCCGAGGATGCTGAAGTACATCGTCGGCCGGGTCAGGCCGATGCCCTCGCCGAGGCCGCGCAGGGTGAAGAACAGCGCGAGCGCGGGCGCGCCCCACGCGACCGCGTGCAGGAAGCGGATCACGTCGGGCACGAGCGCAGCGTCGATGCCGATGCGCGCGACGAGCAGGGCGCCGCCCACGTGCACGGCGACGCCGAGCACGAGGCCGAGCACGAGCGCGAGCCAGACCGCCTGGCGGAACAGCGGCCCGATCGCCTCGCGGCGGCCGGCGCCGGCGAGCTGCGCGACCGACGGCGGCAGCGCCATCATCACGCCGATCGCGGCGACGATCGCCAGCGACCACACGCTCGCGCCGACCGCGACCGCGCCGAGCGTGTGCGCGTCGAGATGCCCGGCGAGCAGCGCATCGATGAGGTTCATGCCGATCGCCGACAGCTGGCCGAGCACGAGCGGCACCGCGAGGCGCAGCATCTCTTTCAGCTCGCGTGCGAGACGCGGCCGGTGGCGATGTAAAATGGTCGGCATCGGGGAACCTGTGCACGGCATCTTAGCCGAGCACGCGTGCCTCCGCCCGCCGCGCGACGCGGCGCCGCCACTTCGATCGACGGAGCCGCCCGACGCATGAATCATGAAGAAGCGACGGAAACGGCCGCCGCGCAAGCCGCGGTGAGCGCACCCTCGGCGCCGGCCGCGCCGCCCAAGCACTGCGGCAACTGCGGCGCGCCGATGTACGGGCCGTTCTGCTACGCATGCGGGCAACCCGAGAAGGGCATGATCCGCCATCTCGCGAGCGTGATGGCGGACGTCGCCGACACGATCTTCAACGTCGATTCGCGCATCTTCCGCAGCATCCTGCCGCTGTACCTGCGACCCGGCTTCCTCACCAACGAATACTTCGCCGGCCGGCGCACGCGCTACGTGACGCCGTTCCGCCTGTTCTTCTTCCTCTGCGTGATCTCGTTCTTCGCGATCCAGTTCAGCCTCGACCTCGACGACGCGAACTTCAACCTCGTCGGCGAAGGCAACAACGGCGGCATCGAACGCGCGCAGACCGCGGCCGAGGTCGACACGCGCCTGCAGGCCGCGCTGCAGGGGCTCGCGACCGCGCGCGCGGCCACCGGCAATCGCGCCAAGGCCGTCGCCAAGGTCGACAAGGCGGAGTCGGAGGTGCGCCACAAGGCCGAGGAACGCATCGCTTGGCTCAAGCGCCGCGACGATGCGGTCGCCGCCGGCCACGCGGCGCCGCCCGATCCCGACGCCGACGACGAGGACGGCGGCACGCTGTCGATCGACGGCACGCCGTGGGATCCGGTCGCGCATCCGATCGCGATCGGCTGGCTGCCCGCGTTCGTCAACACGAAGCTCAATTCGATGGCGCACCACGCCAAGGACAACATCAACGCCGCGCGCAAGCACCCCGGCGAGGCGATCGCGCGTCTGTTCTCGGTGCTGCCGCAGACGCTGTTCGTGCTGATGCCGCTGTTCGCGCTGCTGCTGAAGATCGCCTACATCTTCAAGCGAAGGCTGTACATGGAGCACCTGATGGTCGCGCTGCACAGCCACGCGTTCATCTTCATGTCGCTGTTGCTCGTGGTGCTGCTGCACCTGCTGATCGGCTGGGCCGACACGAGTGCGCACTGGGCCCTGCCCGTGCTGAACCTGCTGCGCGCGGCGGTGTGGACGTGGCTGCCGATCTACCTGTTCCTGATGGCCAAGCGCGTCTACCGCCAGGGCTGGTTCATGACGACCTTCAAGTTCTGCGTGGTCGGCTTCTGCTACCTGTTCCTGCTCGGCTTCGGCCTCGCCGGCGCGGCGATCGCGAGCCTCACGATCGCGTAGGGCAGGCCCTGGCCTACCGGATGTCATCTCGCGAACGTCATTCGCTTACGCGAGTGGTGGGCCAAGGCCCGGCCTACGGCGGCACGGACAACTTCGCGATGTACGCGTCTCGCTGCGCCGGCGTCATCGCGAGCAAGCGCTTGCGCAGGTCCGCGCGCGCATCGACCGACAGCCCGCGCGCGTAGCGGCGCAGTGCATGGCGCTGGTCGAGCGTGAGCGACTGCCACATCGCGCGCAGCGGCAGCCGTTCCGCCGGCGGCACGTCGGCGAGCAGTCGCTGCCAGCCGCCGGATCGACGTTCGGCCTGCACGCCCGCGACGAACGCGCTGCGTTCTTCCGGCGACATCGCGTCGTAGCGTTCGCGCAGCGCGGCACGCTGCTCCGGCGGCAAGGCACGGAAACGCCGGAACGCCTCGCGCAGGTCCTGCTGCTGCTCCGGCGGCAAGCGGCTGAACGCCTCGTAGCGCGCGGCGAGATCGCCGCGCTGCGCCGGCGACAGCGCGGCCCAGCGCGCGATGCGCCGCTCGATCAGCGCACGCCGCAGCGGCGGCGCCGCCTGCCAGCGCGCGGCGACATCGCGCAGGCGTTGCTGCTGCCGCGGCGCGAGCGTGCCCCACTGCGCCTGCATCGGCGCGAGCACGCCCTGCTCCGCCGGCGCGAGCCGCGACCATTCGATGCGCGCGGGTTCGGCAGGCGCCGCCGGCGGCTCGGCGTGCGCGACGCCGCAGGCGAGCGCGGCGGCGAGCAGCAGGCGCAGGGCGCGGCGCGGGTCAGCCGTCGACGTCGTGTTGCTGGGCATCGAGCCAGGCATAGAAGTCGAGGTCCTCGGTGAGTTCGAGACTGTCGTCGTCGGCGGCGAGCGCATCCAGCGTGCGGCCGTCGGCCGCGGCCGCATGGTCCGCCGGTTGCGGCTGCGTCGGTGCGAAACCGCGATGGCCGACGCCGATCGCGAGCGCGACCGCGGTCGCCCCGGCGAGCACGAGGCCGATGCGCCAGTGGCGCTGGCGTGGCTGGATGAGGGCGGCCTGGCGCGCGCGGTTGAGGCGCGACAGGGTCGCCGCATCGAGCGATTCGGCCGACTGCTCGAGCAGCGCGAGCGAGCGGTCGAGCCAGGGTTCACGCGGCGGCGTGGTCATCGGTGCGCCTCCAGGCGGTTGCGCAGGTTCGCGAGCGCGCGCGACAGATGCGTCTTGACGCTGCCTTCGCTGCAGCGCATCGCGGTCGCCGTGGCGGCGACGTCGAGCCCTTCCCACATGCGCAGCAGGAACGCCTGGCGCTGGCGCAACGGCAGCGCGCGCAGCGCCGCGTCGAGCGCGAGCGCGGCCTCGCCGTCGGCGAGCCGGGCGAGCGGGCCGGGTTCGCGCGCGTCCGGCACGGCCGCGAGCGGGTCGTCGCCGTCCTCGTCGCGGCGGTCGAGCCAGGCGAACCAGCGTCCGCGCACGCGCTGGCGCCGGTGCCAGTCGTGGATGCGGCTGTCGAGTACGCGCCAGAACAGCGGCGACCATTCCCCGGCGTCGCGCGCACCGTAGCTGCGCACGAAGCCGAACATCGCGTCCTGGACGAGGTCGATCGCGTCCTCGCGCTGGCGCGTCGCGAGTTCGGCCATGCGCAGCGCCCGCCGCTCGACCGTGCGCAGGAAACGCTCGATCGCGCGCGAATCGTCGAGACGCCGGGCGTCGTCGGTCATGCGCTCGTCGGGAATCGCCATCAGGCAGGAAGCGGGAAGCATCGGGCGGTGGCCTTTCCGGGGGCTTTCGTGGGGTCCAACGCAGCCGCGATGAGTCCGTTGACGCCCCATCCGCAGCCGTACTCACGGAACGACAGGCTCCGCCCGTGTCAAGCGGTTGTACACAGCCACTCGCGGCCGGGCCGAACATGCTGCGTGCGCACGCGCGAATCCCGCGAATACGCTGGCAACCGCACGTAAGCCATTGAATGTAAACGCGCATTACAGATTGATTAAACTTTCACCAACCTGTATCGCACGGCTTGGTTTCGCGCCTCGCGCAGGGCTCGCGACGCAGTGATCCACAGAGTTATCCACACATGTTGTGGATAAGCATGTTTTCCCCATAGCCATGGTGACTTAGGGGGTTTTTCTGATGGTTACGTGAGAAACCGACCGCAAGCGGTCCGGCGTGCTGCCGTCGCCCGGACTACACTGCATCCTGCGCGGGTTTTCCGCCATCCGCCGGCCATGACTTCGATCCTGCGCGTCGCCCTGCCCGTCCCGTTGCACACGTTGTTCGACTACCGCGAAGGCGCCGCCGAGGCGGCCGTCGGCTGCCGCGTGCGCGTGCCGTTCGGGCGGCGCGAGCTGGTCGGGATCGTCGCCGAGCGCGTCGACGGGTCCACCCTCGACGAGGCGCGCCTCAAGGTCGCGGGCGCGGTGCTCGACGAGGCACCGCTGCTCGGCGGCGAGCTGCTCGCGAGCCTGCGCTGGGCCGCGCGCTATTACCAGCATCCGCTCGGCGAAGTGCTGTTCGCGGCGTTGCCGACGAGCCTGCGCAACGCCCGTGCGCTGCCCGCCGCGGGCATCGCCGCGGTCGAACTCACCCCCGCCGGCGCCACGGCGCTCGCGGACGGCGCGCCGCGCCGCGGCACGCGCATCGCGGCGCTGCTGGAAGCGCTCGCCGACGGCCCGCTCGCGACGGCGCAGCTCGATGCGCTGGCCGGCGCCGCCGCGCGACGCAACGCGCTCGCGCGCGGCTGGATCGCCGCGTGCCGGCTCGCCGCGCCTGCGCGAGCGGCGGCCGCCGTCGCCGGCCCGCCGCTGAACGACGCGCAGCAGGACGCCGCGACCGCAGTGATCGCCGCCGCGGGCGGCTTCGCGCCGTTCCTGCTCGACGGCGTCACCGGCAGCGGCAAGACCGAGGTCTACCTCGAGATCATCCGCGACTGCCTCGCACGCGGCCGCCAGGCGCTCGTGCTCGTGCCGGAGATCGCCTTGACGCCGCAGGCGCTGCGGCGCTTCCGCGCGCGCCTCGGGATCGATGTCGCCGCCTTGCACTCGGGCCTCGGCGACGTCGAGCGCGCGCGCGCCTGGCTCGCCGCGGCGCGCGGCGAAGCGCCGCTCGTGCTCGGCACGCGCTCGGCCGTGCTCGTGCCGCTCGCGCGGCCCGGCGTGATCGTCGTCGACGAGGAACACGATGCCTCGTACAAGCAGCAGGAGGGCTTCCGCTATCACGCGCGCGACCTCGCGGTGGTGCGCGCGAAAGCGCTCGGCATCCCGATCGTGCTCGGCTCGGCGACGCCGTCGCTCGAGAGCCTCGCCAACGTCGACGCGCAGCGCTACCGCCCGCTCCGCCTCGACCATCGCGCCGGCCGCGCGCAACCGCCCGCGCTGCGCGTGGTCGACCTGCGTCGCCAGCGCCTGCAGCACGGCCTCGCCGCGCCCGCGATCGAGGCGATCGCGGCGTGCATCGGCCGCGGCGAGCAGGTGCTCGTGTTCCGCAACCGACGCGGCTACGCGCCCGTGCTGCTCTGTCACGACTGCGGCTGGAGCGCGCGCTGTCCCGACTGCGAGCGCGCGCTCACCCTGCACAAGCGCGAGCATCGCCTGCGCTGCCATCACTGCGGCCACGAGGAAGGCGTGCCGAACGCGTGCCCGTCGTGCGCGGGGCTCGCCCTGCACGCGCTCGGCGAAGGTACCGAGCGGCTCGAGGACGCGCTCGGCGCGCAATTCCCCGGCGTGCCGGTCGTGCGCGTCGATCGCGACACCACGCGCGGGCGGCGCCTGCGCGACGCGCTGCTCGACAGCCTGCCCGAAGCCGGCGCGCGCATCCTCGTCGGCACGCAGATGCTCGCCAAGGGCCATGACCTGCCGCACCTCACGCTCGTCGTGGTGGTCGGCGTCGACGAAGGCCTGTACAGCGTCGACTTCCGCGCCGGCGAGCGGCTCGGCCAGCTCGTCGTGCAGGTCGCCGGTCGCGCCGGTCGCGCCGACAGGCCCGGCACGGTGATCCTGCAGACGCACGATCCCGCGCATCCGCTGCTCGGGGTGCTGCTCAACGGCGGCTATCGCGCGCTCGCCGCGCGCCTGCTCGAGGAACGCCGCAGCGCCGGCCTGCCGCCGTTCACGCAGTTCGCGCTGCTGCGCGCCGAGGCGCCGCAACAGGACGAGCTCGACCGGTTCCTCCGAGCGGCCGCGTCGGCCGCGACCGCGGCGCCCGGCGTGACGCTGCACGGTCCGCTCGCCGCGCCAATGCCGCGGCGTGCCGGCGCGTGGCGCGCGCAGATCCTCGTCGAGGCCGACGAACGCTCCACGCTGCAGGCGTTCCTGCCCGGCTGGCTCGACGCGGTGCGCGCACTGCCGGACGAGCGCCGCGTGCGCTGGTCGATCGACGTCGACCCGGTCGACCTCTATTGAAGACTGCGCGCGTCAGCGCGCGCGCAGCGGGCCGAATCCCTCGAAGCCGTCGGCGAAGATCCAGTCGTCCTGCGCGATCTGCACGACCGCGCGCCGGCGCAGGTAGTTCGCATCGAGACCATTCAGCAGCAAGGTGTGGCCATCCGGCGTCACGCCGTTGACGAGCAGGTCGACCCAGTCGGACGCGCCGAACTCGATGCCCCAGCCGGCGAGGAACGCGGTGATGTCCTGCGGACCGTCCGCGGCGGTCCAGTAGAAGCCGTGGTTGGTCGGACCGAGGTTCGGGTCGAACACGACGTAGCTGCCGACGACGACGTCGCCGTCCTCGCTCGATTCGAACGCGTACGTCACCGCGCCCGCCTGCGCGCCCTCGGGCAGGTCGAGGTAGTCGAGGCCGATGCCTGCGCGCCAGCGCCACGCGCGCGGATCGCCGAGGCCGTTCTCGACGCCGGCGCCGACGATGACCGAGCAATCGCTGTTGCAGCCGATCGCCTGGCCGACGCGCTGGCCGTTGCCGTCGGTGATCCAGCTCGGCACGCCGTCGTCCCAGCGAAGGCCGTAGCGCGTGAAGTCGTCCGGCGCGGGTTCGCCGAAACCGGCGACGACGCGGCCGTCGTTCGACGCGGCCCACGCCTGCGCACTGAAGCCGTCCACGGGCAGCGCGAGCGGCACCTGGCCGCCGGCCGCGGTCCACGACCACGGCAGCTGCGGCCACGGACCTTCGGGCGGCGGCACCGCGGGCTCGGCCGAACCGGTCAGCACGCTGCCGTCGTAGGAGACGCCGAACACGGATGCGTTGCCGAGCGTCGCACTCGCGCCGCCGATGCGCGCCCAATCGGTGCCGCCGGTCCAGAGTTCCGGCGCTGCGACCGGCGCTTCGCCGCCGTCGTCGAAGTAGCCGGTCGTCGCGATCGCGCTGCCGTCCTTGGAGATCAGCGGCGTGATGTTGTCGAGCGTGAATGTCAGGCCGCCGCCGAGTACCTCCGGCGTGGCGCCCGGCTGCCAGCGCACGACGAAGCCGTCCGGGTAGACGACGCCGATCACCGTGCCGTCCGCGGTGATGTTGCTGACGCCGGCGACCGCGTAGCCCTCGGGCGCGGGCAGCTCGATCAGCGTCACCGTGTCGGCGAGGGCGCCCGATGCGCCGCAGAGCAGCAACGCCGCGCACAGCGGACGCAGGGACGGGCGAGCGGGCGACGGTGACGCGATCATGGACGGCTCCGGCAGTCGGTGTGTGCCGCCAGCTTCGGTTCATGCCGACGCAGCGTCACTCCAAGCGCGTTCCAAGCGCATGACGAGCGCGTCCGTGGTGCATGACGAATGCATTCAGGGCGTGGCCGCAGGCTCCGGAGGAGCGAGCAGCGCGGCCGGGATCTCGCGTTCGCCGGCGAGCGCCTGCGCCTGGCGCAATGCGTTGAACCACGCCTCGCGCGGGCCGAGTTTGCGGAACAGCCGCAACTGCAGCAGCGCGCTGTCGAAGTCGCGCGCGGCCCACGGCGCGACGCGGCCGATCCCCGCGACCGCGGCGTCGCGCGCGCCGGCGTCGAGCAGGAACGGCCCCTGCACCGCCGCGACCGCGACGATCTCGGCGGGCACGCCGCGCCGGTCCGCGCTGGCCGCCGCGTGCTGCAGCCAGGCGCCCGCGCAACCGCCGTCGTGCAGGTGGATGCACCACTCGGCCATCGCGAGGGCGTCGTCGACCACGCCGGGCTCGGTCGCCGCGGTGACGGATGCTTCGCGTGAGCGATCGAGCAGTACGCGCGCCGCGTCGTCGCGGCCGAGCGCGAGCAAGGCGCGTTGCTGCACGCGCACGACCGCGCTGCGATCGCCGTCGGCACCCGATGCCGGCCACTCCGCGAGCGCCCCCGCGGCCGCTCGCGCCGCGTCGTCCCAGCGCTGCTCGCGCGCGGCGAGATCGGCTTCGAGCGCGCGCAGGCGTGCCTGCAGCACGCGGTTGCCCGACATCGCGATCGCCGCCGCCTGCTGCAGGGCGGCGCCGCCTTCGCGATAACGGCCCGCGCCGGCTTGCACCTGCGCGCGATTGAGCAGCAGGTCGACGCGCTGGTCGGGATCGGTGATGCGCTCGCGCAATGCCGATGCGCGCTCGACCGTCGCCCAGGCTTCGTCCCGCTGCAGCATCGCGAGCTGCGCCTCGACGATGCCGGTCAGGGTCAGCAGCAGTTCGTGCAGCGCGCCGTACGACTGGAAGCGGTCGGCCGCGCCGGGCAGGTAGTCGAGCGCGGTCGCGGGACGACCGCGGTACAGCTCGAGCATGCCGAGGTTCGCATCGACGCGCGTGACGCCGAGCGTGTCGCCGCCGCCTTCGAGGTCTACGCGCGCGGCGCCGAAGTCGGCGAGCGCTTCGTCGTAGCGATGCGCGGCGACGCGGCTGTTCGCGCGACCGAGCAGCGCCTGGCCACGCGCGAGCGAGCCGTGCGTGCCGAGCAGCGCGAGCGCGGCGTCGAAGTCGCGGCCGCCGTCGTCGAACGCGCCGCGGCGCACGCGCGTCGCGCCGCGCGCGATCAGCACGTCGGCGCGCAGGCGCGTGTCGGCGTGCGTCGCCGGCTGCGCGAGCACGTCGTCGAGCGCGGCCTCGGCGCGGTCGAGGCGGCCCGCGCGCAGGTCGACCTGGGCGAGCCGCCAGGCGAGCTGCGCCGGCTGCGCCGCGAGCTGCGGCGACGCACCGAGGATCTCGCGCGCGGTGTCGAGCTCGTTGGCGAGCATCGCTGCGCGCGCGCGCTGCAGCGTTTCGTCGAGCGCCGCATCGGATTCGCGCGCATTCGGCGGCGCGCGCCGGCCGAGTGCGGCGAGCAACAGGTCGCCCGCGCCGCGTGCGGCGTCGATCGCGTCGTGCGCGGCGAACGTGACCGGGATCGCGATGCCGTGCTCGGGCTCCGCCGCGAGATCGACGCGCCAGCCACCGGCGTCGTGGTGCGCGCGGCCGCGCACGAGGTAGCGCGCGCCGGTCGCGCCGCGCACGCCGGCTTCGGCAGGGTCCGTCGCCGGCGCGGCGAGCAGGCCGAGCACGTTCTCGCTCGGCGGCACCGCGAGGCCGGCCTGGCGCAGGCGCTCGGCGACGAGGTCCATCGCACCGAGGCGCACCCACGCGTCCTCGCGCAGGCCGTCGACCTGCAGCGGCAGCACGGCGAGCGTTTCGCTGCCCGCGATGCCGTGCGTCGCCACCGGCGGCGCGACACGCCGCGCGAGCAGCAGCGCGGCGACGAGCGCGAGCACGGCGAGGACGAGCGCGATGGCGACGACGATGCGTCGCGACCGCGGCTTCGATGCACCGCGCGCGGACGGCGCGGCAGCGTCGGTGCCCGCGTCGCGCGCGTCGGCTTCGATCTCGCCCGTGTCGGCGACCCAGCGATAGCCGTAGCCGGCGATCGTGCGGATCGTGTGCTGCACGTTGCCGTCGTCGCCGACCGCGCGGCGCGCGCGCAGCACGATCTGGCCGAGCTGCGCGTCGGAGACGTTGGAACGGCCGAACACCGCCGCGACGAGCTCGTCGCGGCCGACCGCCCGATCGCGATGCGCGAGCAGGTGTTCGATGCATTCGAACGTGCGGCGCGGCAAGGTCACGCGGCGCGCGCCGCGCCACAGCTCGCGCGCGGACGGCAGGAAGCGGTACTCGCCGAATTCGAAACCGGTCGCGGTCATCCGCCGAGGGTAACGCGCGTCGCGCGGGCTGACGAGGCGCGCGAATGTCCGTGTCTTCCGCCGGACGGCGTTCCCCGGGGCCTCGCTGTCACGAGAGGCGCGCCATGTCCCCCTGCACCCTCCGCCACGTCGCACGGCGGACCCTGCCGTCGATGCTGTTTCCCCTCGCCCTCGCGTCGATCGCGCCGGCCGACGCCGCGACGCGGACCTGGCCCGGCACGGCGCCGTGCGCGACCACGCTGCAGGCGTGCATTGCGGGCGCCGACGCCGGCGACGTCGTCGAGGTCGCGAGCGACGGGCCGATCAACGAATCGCTCGAGATCTTCGGCAAGAGCTTGACCTTGCGCGCCGCGGCGGGCTTCTCGCCGGTGCTGCAGGCGGGCCAGTCCACCGACGTCATCGACGCGTTCGGCGCGAACACGCAAGTTGCGATCGTGATCGAAGGCCTGACCGTCCGCGACGGCACGATCACGGCCTATCAGGGCGGCAGCGGCGCGTTCGGCGTGACGATCCGCAACAACGTCGTCGAAGCCGGCGGCCTCGACGCCAACTTCACCGCGATCCGCGTCACCACGTTCGGCGCCACGCCGACCGGGCCGGTGAACGTCGCCATCGTCGACAACGACATCCGCCTCGGCTTCCTCGGCGGTGACGACATCGGCGCGATCGGCATCGAGGACCTGCCCGGGCCGACGATCGCGACGATAGAACGCAACACGGTCGGCGACGGCGGGCCATCGAGCACGTACGGCGCGATCCGCGCGCGCAACGTCGCGGGCGTCGCCGACCTGCTGCTGCGGAACAATCGCATTGCCGCGGCGGGCTACAACGGCGGCATCGTGCTCGTGCAGGATGGCGCGGGCGGCACGCTCGATGCGCGCGTGCTCAACAATCTCGTGACCGGAGCGATCGACTTCACGGGCCCGCAGCCCGGCGGGGTCTCGCTGCTCGCGAGCGCGGGCACCCTGCACGCCGACGTGTTCGGCAACACGCTCGTCGGCAACGACACCGGTTTCATCGCGAGCAAGGGGGCAGGCGCGAGCCTGACCGGCACGCTCGCCAACACGCTCGTCGCGGACAACGCGTCACGCGGCGTCATCATCGGCGCCGCTGCGGGCGCGGATTTCGCCAACGAGCACGACCTCGTGTTCGGCAACGGCACCGACGACTTCACGCCGGGCACCGGCACCGTGCAGGCCGATCCGTCGTTCGTCGGCGCCGGCGATTTTCATCTGCGCAGCGATTCGCCTGCGCGAGACGCCGGCAACTCGGCGTTCACGACGGACATTCCCGTCGACCTCGACGGCGCGCAGCGCGTCGTCGGCGCGGCCGTCGACATCGGCGCGTGGGAGGTCGGCGACGCGATCTTTGCGAACGGCTTCGAGGCGTGACAGCGCGGCGACAGGCGTGACGATCGCGTGGCGAAGGCGACGCGACCGCGTCAATCCGCGAGGGTTTCGACCGAAAGCAGGCTGATCGCACCGTCGGAGCCACCGGCGACACAGGCTGAAATCGCGTCGGAGAACTCCTCGGCGAATGCCGCGCCGGTCGCGTCGTGGTCGTTGTCGCCGCGCAGGATCAGCCGCGTGCCGTCCCATTCGCAGGTGACGTCGCGGTGCCACGGCCGGTGCGTGAATTCCTCGGCGATGTCGGCCGCCGCGGCTGCACCGAGATCCAGCGGAATGCCGTCGCAGGCGAGGGTGATGCGGTACATGCTTGCCGATCCGTCGCGTTCCTGGCCGATCGGGGGATTATCGGCACGCGCACCGTCGCCGCAAGACGCAAAAAAAAAAGGCGGCCCGTGGGCCGCCCTTCTTCGATCACGCATCGTGTTCGATGCTCACGCCTCGAACAGGGCGCGCATCTTCTTCATCGCGTTCGCCTCGATCTGGCGGATGCGCTCGGCCGACACGCCGTACTGGTCGGCGAGTTCCTGCAGCGTCGCCTTCTCGCCGTCCTTGAGCCAGCGGCGCTGGATGATGTCGCGCGAACGCGCATCCAGGCGCAGCAGGCCGCGCTGCAAGGTGTCCAGGCTCGACTCTTCTTCCGACTCGCTCTCGACCAGGCCGTACGGATCGGCCGCATGGTCGATCAGGAACGCCGCCGGTGCGGGCTTTTCTTCCTCGTCGGCATCGACCGGCGCGTCGAATGCGACGTCGCGGCCGTTGAGGCGCGCTTCCATCTCCATGACGGTCGCCGCCGGCACGCCGAGTTCCTTCGCGACCGTGTTGACCTCTTCGGCGTTCATCCAGCCGAGGCGCTTCTTCGACTTGCGCAGGTTGAAGAACAGCTTGCGCTGCGCCTTCGTCGTCGCCACCTTGACGATGCGCCAGTTGCGCAGGATGAATTCGTGCATCTCGGCGCGGATCCAGTGCACCGCGAACGAGACCAGGCGCACGCCGTGGTCGGGGTCGAAGCGCTTCACCGCCTTCATGAGGCCGATGTTGCCTTCCTGGATGAGGTCGCCGACCTGCAGGCCGTAGCCCGAATAGCCGCGGGCGACATGCACGACGAAGCGCAGGTGCGACAGCACCATCCGCTTGGCGGCGTCGAGATCGTTGTTTTCATTGAAACGGCGCGCGAGGTCCTGCTCCTCGTCCTGACTCAGCATCGGGATCTGGTGGACCGCATTCACATACGCGTCGAGGCTTCCGACCGCACTCGGCACCGGGAATTGGCTGGCGACCAAGGTATTGCTCATTCGTCTGGACTCCTCACTGCTACCCACTTTAGCACTCGGTTCCTTGGAGTGCTAAGAACGGCCAGAGTTCCGGACTGGCGATCCCGCCGGCCCATTACTGAACTTGGCGGTATTGTACTAGGAAGTTTTCTAAATAGCGTTAGCGGCAGCGAAACAGTGTGTCCCGCACCGAAATGCTAACTCGCTGATTTTGCTAGGCCAGTGGCGAAGGTCATGCCCGCGGGCCGCTCACGCGGAGGGCATCGCCCCGGTTTCGAGCGCCGTGCGCTCCGGCAGGCGCCAGTCGATCGGGGCGTGTCCGCGCTGGCGCAGGTACACGTTCGCGCGCGAGAAATGGCCACAGCCGATGAAGCCGCGATGCGCCGACAGCGGCGACGGGTGCGGCGCCTTGAGCACGAGGTGGCGCTGGCGATCGATCAGGCCGCCCTTCTTCTGCGCATAGCTGCCCCAGAGCAGGAACACGAGGCCGTCACGCTCGCGGTTGAGCGCGTCGATACACAGATCAGTGAAGCCTTCCCAGCCCTTGTTCTGGTGCGAGCCGGCGAGGCCGCGCTCGACCGTGAGCACCGCGTTGAGCAGCAGCACGCCCTGCTTCGCCCACGGCACGAGGCAGCCATGGTCGGGCCGGGCGATGCCGAGGTCGCGCTGGATCTCCTTGAAGATGTTGTCGAGCGACGGCGGCGGCGGTACGCCGGGCGGCACCGAGAAGCACAGGCCGTGCGCCTGACCCGGGCCGTGGTACGGGTCCTGCCCGAGGATGACGACGCGGACTTGATCGAACGGCGTCGTGTCGAGTGCCGCGAAGATCAGCGGGCCGGGGGGATAGATGACCTTGCCCGCGCGCTTCTCCGCGCGCAGGAACTCCGACAGCGCGAGCATCGCGGGCTGCTCGAGCGCAGCGCCGACGCGCGCCTTCCACGACGGCTCCAGCCGGACGCGGTCCTCGCTCACGCCGACGCGCCCGCCTGTTCGCGCACGCGGCGCGCGACGCGCAACTGGAACTGCAGCTTGTTGACGAGCAGCCGCTCCTCGATCGGCTTGTGCACGAGGTCGTTCGCGCCCGCGCGCAGCAGGCCGGCCTGGTTCGCGGGGTTGTCGTCGCCGGTCATCACGAGCACGGGCAGCTCGCCCTTGGGATAGCCGAACTGGCCGCGGATGCGCTCGAGCAGGTCGCCGCCGCTGAGCTCGCCCTTGAGGTTGACGTCGGTGAGGACGAGGTCGGTGCCGGGACCCTTGCCCTGCGCGCGCGAGGTTTCGAGCAGGGCGAGCGCGTCCTCGACGCTGACGACGTGGGCGACCTTGAAGCCGCACTTCTCCATCATGCGCCGCGTCGCGAGCGCGACCACGCGGCTGTCCTCGACGTAGAGCACGTTGCCTTCGATCTGCTCGGCCGGCTTGACGTAGCCGCGGATGAACGCGGCGAGCGCGTCGAAGCCGAGCGCCTTGTCGAAGTAGTCGGTGACGTGGCTGGACAGCGTTCGCGCGACGAGGCGCTCCTGCACGTCACCGGAGACGACGATGACCGGGATGTAGGCCTGGTTGCCGCTCTCGCGCACGAGGCGCGCGAGTTCGAGCCCGTCCATGTCGGGCAGGCGCAGCGCGGTGGTGACGAGGTCGATCACGCCGTCGGCGAGATGGCGCTGCGCGTCGGCGCCGCTGCCGCAGCCGACCACGACCGCGTTCGGCAGCTCCGTCTTGAGCACGCGTTCGATCAGCTGGCGCACGACGCGCGAACCGTCGACGACGAGCACGCGCGGCTCGTCGCTGGAGATGTGCCGGGTCAGCGAAACGTCGCCGCTCATGCCGGACGCCCCGCGGCGAGGTGGCGCGCGGTCGCGATCCACGCACCGCACCAGCCGAGCAATGCGCTCGCTGCGGCCACCGCGGCGGCGACACCGGGGTCGAGCCCGTGCAGCGCGAAGCGGTTCGCGTAGCTCTCGACGAGGCGCGCGACCGGTTCGGCCAGCGCGACCTCGACCACGACCACGACGAGCAGCGCGAACACCGCACCGAGCAGGCCGTACCACAGACCCGCGTAGAGGAACGGCCGGCGCACGAAGCCGTTGCTCGCACCGATCATCTGCATCACCGAGATTTCCGCCGACCTCGCCTGGATATCCATGCGCACCGTATTGCCGATCACGAGCAGGGTCGCCAGCGCGAGCAGCACCGCGACCACCGCGACGACACGCTCGCCGAAATGCAGGATGCCGCCGAGCTTGCGCCGCCACGCCGCGTCATACTGCACCAGATCGACGCGCGTGTCCGCCTGCATCGCCGCAACGAGCGGCGGATCTTCGCTCGCGCCGGAGTCGCGCGGCGTGACGACGAGCACGCTCGGCAACGGGTTGGACTGCAGCGCGTCGAGCGCCTCGCCGAAGCCGGACAGGTCGCGGAACTCCGCCAGTCCCTGCTCGGGCGTGCGCAGCAGCACCGCGGCCACGTCGTCGCGCCGGCGCAGCTCGGCGGCGAACGCGTCGGCGTGCCGCGCGTCGAGCGCGGGCTTGAGGAACAGGGTGATCTCGCGCGCCTCGCGCAGGCCCCCGGACAGTTCGCGCGCGTTGTCGAACACGACCCAGAACAGCAGCGGCAGCGCGATCGCGAAACCGAGCACGAGCACGGTCAACAGGGTCGCCCACGGTCGCGCGGCGAGCCGGCCGAGGCTCGAGAAGAAGCTGAAGAAATGCTGGTCGCGCCAGGCGGCGAGGCGCTCGCCGACCGGAGCACGCGGCCCGCGCGGCTCGGCGCCCTTCTTCGCGGGCGGCGCCGTTCGCCGCTCGGCCTGCGCGCTCATGCGGCGCGCACCGGGCGGTAGTCGTCGACGAGACGACCGTGGTCGAGCACGAGCACGCGCTTGTGCATGCGCTTGAGCAGCAGCAAGTCGTGGCTCGCGATGAGTACGGTCGTGCCGACCGCACCGAACTCGGCGAACAGGTTCATGATCTCCAGCGACAGCTGCGGATCGAGGTTGCCGGTCGGCTCGTCGGCGATGATCAGCGGCGGCTTGGCGACGATCGCGCGCGCGATGCCGACGCGCTGCTGCTCGCCGGTCGACAGCGCGAGCGGCGACGCTTTCTCGCGCGCGAGCAGGCCGACCTTGTCGAGCGCCGCGCGCACGCGCTTGGCCGTCTCCGTGCGCGACGTGCCGGCGATCAGCAGCGGCAGCGCGACGTTGTCGAACACGCTGCGGTCGGTCAGCAGGCGATGGTCCTGGAACACCATGCCGATGCCGCGCCGGTGCTGCGGGATGCCGCGCCGGCGCACGCGCGCGAGTTCGCGCTGGTTGACCGTGACGTAGCCGCGCGTCGGCCGTTCGGCCAGGCTCACCAGTTTGAGCAACGTGCTCTTGCCCGCGCCGGAATGGCCGGTGACGAACGCCATCTCGCCGGCCTCGATCTCGAAGCTGACCTCGGCGAGCGCGTCGAGCCCGGTGAGGTAGCGCTTGCTGACGTTGTCGAAGCGGATCATGCGGCGCGGGGTGGACGGTGGAAGGACGTGAGGATCGTGGAAGTCCGGCGATGCGCGCAAGCATACAAGCCGCCGGCATCGCGATGGCCCGTGACGATCGCGGTTTCGCCGCCGTGCGTTCGCTCGACGCGCGCATGCCCGGCTCGCGGTGGTCGGCACCCTGCGCTTCGCGCGCGACATGCCGCCCGCGTCGTTCGACGCCCGGGACTTGCAGCACGCCGCCCGTTCCGTGGCGCGCGACGCTCGTCCCTCGGGGTTCGATGCCCGATCGTCCGGGCGCTCCGCCCGGCCCTCGGCCTTCTCCACTCGACGCGTGGAGCGCAACGCCCGGCGCTCCGAGCGATGGGCTCGATCGCCCGGGCACGACGCTCGATGCGTCGAGCGCAACGCCCGATCGGTGGAGCAACCCGCTCGACACCCGAGGAAAAACGCTCGGCCGGTGAAACCCATCGCTCGGCGGTCCGGGAAACGGGCTCGGCATGTCGAGCACGGCGCTCGATCGTCGGAGCATTCCGCTCGGCACGCCAGGCAAAACGCTCGAGGGGTGGCGCAGATTTGCCGGCATCCCGGGAACTAGGCTCGGCACGTCGAGCGCAACGCCCGATCCGCGACCCACTACGCCCCGCCCGCTGCCGACCGGCGCACGACCTCCCGCTTCCTCCGCCCGGCGACCCGCGCCGGCATGCGGCACGCCGTCACTTCACCATCTGGTTGAGGTTGAAGATCGGCAGCAGGATCGCGAGCACGATGAACAGCACGATCGCGCCGACCACGAGGATCACCGCGGGACCGAGCACCGCGGTCAGCGCGGTCAGCCAGCGGTCGAGTTCGCGCTGCTGCTGCGCGGCGGCTTCCTCGAGCATGCGCGGCAGCTCGCCCGAGCGTTCGCCGCTCGCGATCAGGCGCAACGCGACCGGCGGGAACTGGCCGCTCTCGCCGAGCGCGCGCGAAAACGCGCCGCCTTCGCGCACCTTGATCGCCGCGCGCTTCAACGCCTCGCGCATCGGCAGGTTCGACACGACCTGCGCGGCGATGCCGAGCGCATCGAGCAGCGGCACCGCACTGCCGGCGAGCAGCGCGAGCGTGCGCGTCGCGCGCGCGGTGTTGGCCGCGCGCACGAGCCGGCCGACCAGCGGCAGGCGCAACTGCCACGCGTGCCAGCGCGCGCGCGCGGACTCGCCGCGCAGCGCGACGCGACCGGCGACGACGAGGGCGAGCAGCACGAGCAGCACGAGCCAGCCCCACGCGCGCAGGAACGCCGACAGCGCGATCAGCACGCGCGTCGCGAGCGGCAGCGCCTGGTGCAGGTTCTGGAACACGCCGACGATCTGCGGCACGACCCAGGTGAGCAAGCCGGCGACGACCGCGAGCGCGACGAGCGTGAGCAGCAGAGGGTAGGCGAGCGCGGCGAGGATCTTCTGGCCGAGCGCGTCGCGCGCCTCGGCGTAGTCGGCGAGCTTCCCGAGCACGCCGTCGAGCCGACCCGACTGCTCGCCCGCGGCGACGCTCGCGCGGAAGATGTCGGGGAACGCGTCCGGGAACTCGGCCATCGCCTGGGCGAGGCTCGCGCCCTCCATCACGCGCGCGCGCAACGACATCGTGAGCGCGCGCTGGCGTTCGTTCTCGGCCTGCTCGGACAACGCACCGAGCGCCTCGTCGATCGGCAAGCCGGCGCCGATCAGGGTCGCGAGCTGGCGCGTGAGCAGCGCGAGCTGCGTCCCCGACAGCCCTCGCCGCAAGCGCATCGCGCCGTCGCCGGGCGCGCCCTCGCGCACCTCGTCGACGCTGAGCGGGTTGAGCCCGCGCTCGCGCAGCAGCCCGCGCACCGCGCGCGCGGTATCGCCCTGCAGCACGCCGCGCTGGGTCTTGCCGGCGGCGTCGAGCGCCTGGTACGCGAATGCGGGCATCGGGCTGCGGTTCCGTGTGACGACGAGCGAAATGATGCAGGTATGTAGGAGCGGCGCAAGCCGCGATGCTCTCTTCGGGGGATGCGGAAAAGCATCGCGGCCTGCGCCGCTCCGCAGAGAGTAAACCGACGGCGGCCGGTTAGGCGACCGGAGCTCCGCAGCGACCGCGTAACGCCACCGTCACGCCTTTCGCGCAGTCGCGCAACCGCGTTCTGCGCTACGCTGCCGATTCCACATGTTCCGGAGTGACGTGATGATCAAGAAGAACAAGAAGAAGCTCGTGACCGCAGCCGCCACCCTGCTGCTGGCGACGTCCGCCCACGCGATGCGCCTCGACGCCGGTGGCCACGGACAAGCGCTCTGGTTCCCCTACTACACCGTCAACGGCGGCCACGACACGTACTTCACGCTGGCGAGCACGTCGAAGGTCGGCACGGTCGCGAAGGTGCGCTTCCTCGACGCGCTGCACGGCCGCCCCGTGCTCGATCTCGACGTCTACCTCGCGCCGTACGACACCTGGACCGCCGCGATCTACCAGACCTCGCCGGATACTGCGCCCATGCTGCGCACCGCCGACCGCAGCTGCACGGTGCCGGCGATCCCGGCCGAGGGCGTGCGCTTCACGACCTCCGGCTACGACGGCACCGGCACGCTGCCGGCCAATGCGCCGCAAGGCATCGGCCGCACGCGCGAGGGCGCGATCGAGGTCATCGCCGGCGGCAGCATCACCGACGGTTCGCCGACCGCCATCGCGATCACGCCGGCGACGCCAGGTGCGGCGCCGCCGGGCTGCGCGAACCTGCCCGGCTCGCTCGCGAGCGACATCGGCGTGGCGTACAACGATCTGTCGGGGTCGGCCGCCGTCATCGACGTCGCCGGCGGCGAGTACTACGCCTACAACGCCGACGCGATCGCCGACTTCACCGACGTGGCGCTGATGCCCGCGAGCGGGCCACTGCTGCCTTCGCTCGCGCAGGCGAGCAAGACCGCCTACTACTTCTCCGAAAGCAGTGGCAGCTCGAACGGCGGCGCTCCGCAGACCGCGACGCTGCCGACGGGCATCGACGCCGTGACCGTGCTGTTCCTGTCCGACACGGTCGCCAACGACTACCTCGTCGACCCGGGCCTCGGCGCGACCACCGACTGGATCGTCAGCTACCCCACGCGGCGCTTCTACCTCGACCCGGCGTACGCGAATCTCGTCGCAGGCAGCGTCGGCGCCACCGTCACGAACGGTTCCTTCGATGTCGACCTGTTCGATCGCGAAGGTGCGGGCGTCCAGCCGGCCCCGCAGAGCCTGCGCACCAGCGTCTCGCTGCCGAACGACGCCGTGAACGTGTTGACGATCGCGCACGGCGCCGACGATGCGAGCCTGCTCGATTCGCAGTTCGCCACGCGCCTGCTGGTCGGCCCCGATGCGGGACTGCTGCGCCTGCGCACGGCGTTTCCGGGATTCACGGGGCCGTGGATGATGGTCGGTGATGCGCGCCGCATGTTCGGTTCCGCGGTATCGGGCTTCATGGCGTACAACATCGTCAACGCCGATGCGCTGCCCGGGCGACTGTCGAACTACGGCGCCACGTTCAACCATCGCCTGACGAAGTGCGATGGCCCGATGCCGCTGCCCGAGTCCTCCTGCCACCGCTGGGCGGAGCAACCGCAGCAGCCGTGATCCGACGGCGACGGTGGATCCGGCGCCGCGCGCCGTGATCCATCCCGCCGGCGCGGTCGGTCTTCGCTTGAAGTGAGCGCGAGCCACGTGTCGATCGCCCCGCCGCATGCGCGGCACGCTGTGCGACGACGCCGTCGTAGCGTGGTGGCCGCGATGCGCTTCGCGAGCTGCGGCGCGACCTGCGCCGCGCGTCATTCCTCGCGCGTCACGCGCAGCACTTCCTCGGTCGAGGTGATGCCGGCGACGCACTTGCGCCAGCCGTCCTCGAGGATCGACGCCGAACGCGTGCGCGCGTGGCGCTCGAGGTCGGCTTCGGACGCGCCTTCGTGCACGAGGCGGCGCAGCGCGTCGTCGAGCGCGACGAGTTCGTAGATGCCGGTGCGGCCCTTGTAGCCGCTCGCGCGACCCTGCGCGGCGAGGTCGGCGCGCGGGCGGTACAGGGTCGCCTGCAGGTCGGCCGGCTTGCCGAACGCGGCGAGTTCGGCCGGCGTCGCCGCGTACGCCTCGCGCGTCGCCGGATCGAGCACGCGCACGAGGCGCTGCGCGAGCACGCCGATCAGCGACGACGACAGCAGGAACGGTTCGACACCCATGTCGCGCAGACGCGTGACCGCGCCGATCGCCGAGTTCGTGTGCAGGGTCGACAGCACGAGGTGGCCGGTCAGCGACGCCTGCACCGCGACCTCGGCGGTTTCGAGGTCGCGGATCTCGCCGACCATGACGACGTCGGGGTCCTGGCGCAGGATCGCGCGCAGGCCGCGCGCGAACGTCATGTCGACGCGCGTGTTGACCTGGGTCTGACCGACGCCGTCGATGTAGTACTCGATCGGGTCCTCGACCGTCATGATGTTGCGCGACGCGTCGTTGAGCTTGAGCAGCGCGCCGTACAGCGTGGTCGTCTTGCCCGAGCCGGTCGGGCCGGTCACGAGCAGGATGCCGTGCGGGCGCGCGATGAGATCCTCGAGCTTCGCGCGCACGGCGTCGTCCATGCCGAGCTGGACGAGGTCGAGCTTGCCGGCCTGCTTGTCGAGCAGGCGCAGCACGACGCGCTCGCCGCGGCCGGCGGGAATGGTCGATACGCGGACATCGACGGGCCGGCCGGCGATGCGCAGGCCGATGCGGCCGTCCTGCGGCAGGCGCCGTTCGGCGATGTCGAGCTTGGCCATGACCTTGATGCGGCTGACGACGGCCGATGCGATAGCCTTCTGCGGGCTCAGCACCTCGCGCAGCACGCCGTCGATGCGGAAGCGCACGACGAGGCGGTTTTCGTACGGCTCGATGTGGATGTCCGACGCGCCTTCCTTGACCGCTTCGGTCAGCAGCGCGTTGATGAGGCGGATGATCGGCGCGTCGTCGTCGCTCTCGAGCAGGTCCTCCGGCTCGGGCAGTTCGTCGGCGAGTGCCTTGAGGTCCATGCGCTCGTCGAGGTCGGACACCATCGCGCGCGCATCGTCGCCCTGTTCGTACAGCTGGCGCAGCAGGCGCTCGAAGTCCTTCTCGGCGAACGTGGTGAAGTGCAGCGGCGCACGCAGGTGGCGGCGCAGTTCCGCCAGCGCGTCGTTGCGCACGCCGACGCGGCACGCGACCTCCGCGGCGCCGTCCTTCCAGCCGGTCAGCGCGACGCCGTGCCGGCGCGCGTAGCCGAACGAAGGCCGCGCCGGGCGCGCCGCTTCGCTCACGGCTTGCGCTCCGCGGGCGGCTGCGGATCGGCGAGGCCGGGGCGGCCGTCGAGGCTCGGGCTGGCGAGGAAGTCGTGCACCTCGGGCAGCATCGGGCGTTCCGAGCGCGGCGTGATCGGCCAGTCCTGCTGGCGCATCTGCAGCTGTTCGGTGCGCATGTAGTTGTACTTCTCGCTCGACACCGCCGCCTCGGTCACCGCGTCGCGCAGGATCTTCGGGTGCAGGAACACCATGAGGTCCTTCTTCGTGCGGTCGTTGGTGCGGTAGCGGAACAGGTTGCCGAGCAGCGGGATGTCGCCGAGCGCGGGCACCTTCTGCACGTTGTCCTTCGCCTCGTTGTCGATGAGGCCGCCGAGCACGAGCAGCGAATCGTCCTTGACCAGCACGCTGGTGGTGAGCTCGCGCTTGTTGGTGACGAGATCGACCGCGCCGCTCACGGTCGGCGCGATCGAGGACACTTCCTGGTGGATGTCCAGGCGCACCGCTTCGCCTTCGTTGATCTGCGGCTTCACCTTGAGCACGAGGCCGACGTCCTTGCGCTCGATCGTCTGGAACGGATTGGTGATGCCCGCGTTGGTCGTACCGGTGGTGGTCGCCTGCACCGCGTTGGTCGAGTACTGGCCGGTCAGGAACGGCACTTCCTGCGCGACCTTGATCTCCGCTTCCTGGTTGTCGAGCGTGAGCACCGACGGCGTCGACAGGATGTTCGACTTGCCGTCGCCGCGCAGCGCGGTGACGAGCGCGCCGAGCTGGAAGATCGTGTTGCGGCCGATCGTGACGCTGCCGTCGATGTAGCCGAGGTTGAGGCCGTTGCCGACGCCGAGCGGGTTCTGCGCGGCGGCGATGATGTTGTTGCCGGGCGAGGTGCCGGTGAAGTTGGTGCCGCCGATCACGTGCTGGCCGTCCTTGCCGAGCGGCATCTGCCACTGCACGCCGAGTTCGCTCGCGGTCTGGTCGGCGACCTCGGCGATGACCGCCTCGATCAGCACCTGGTTGCGGCGGATGTCGAGTTGGCGGATGACCTGGGCGAGCGAGCGGAAGATCGCCGGCGGCGCGCTGATGATCAGCGCGTTCGTCTCCGCGTGCGCCTGGATCGTCGCCGGCGACGCGCCCGCCGAGGAGGCGCCTTCGCCGGTCTTCGCCGCGGTCGGCGGCGCCATGCCGGTCAGCGTGGCCGCGACGCCCTGCAGGATCGGCACGAGGTCCTTCGCGGCGGCGTAGTGCAGGTAGATCACCTGCGTGTCGCCGCCGTTGTCGACCGGCGTGTCGAGGTGCGCGATGAGCGCGCGCATCTTGAGGCGACCGTTCTTCGCCCCGGCGAGCAGGATCGAATTGGTGCGCGTGTCGGCGAACACCCGCGCCGCCTCGCCGTTCGCCGCGGCGTTCTTGTCGTCGCCGAGCATGGTCAGCGTGCGCGCGAGTTCGGCCGCGTTGGCGTGGCGCAGCGGGATCATCTCGACTTCGGCGTCGGACACCGTGTCGATGCGCCGGATGATGTCGGCGAGGCGCTGCACGTTGCCGGCACGGTCGGACACGACCAGCGAATTGGAACTCGAATGCGCGACCAGCTGGCCGCCCTGCGGCATCAGCGGGCGCAGGATCGGCACGAGTTCGGCGGCCGAGACGTGCTTGACCGGCACGATCTCGGTGACGAGCTCGTCGGCCGCGCGCGTGCCGAGGCCGTTCACGCCGGTCGAGCCGTCCTGCTGCGCGATCGTTTCCGGCACGATCTTGATCATGCTGCCCGCGGGCACCGCGGCGAAGCCGTGCACGCGCAGCACCGACAGGAACACGTCGTAGATCTCGTCCGGCTTCATCGGCCGCGCCGACACCACCGTGACCTTGCCTTCGACGTTCGGCCCGACGATGAAGTTCTTGCCGGTGATCTCGCTGACCGTGGCGATGAGCGCCTGGATGTCGGCGTCCTTGAGGTTGAGCGTGTGGCGGCCGTCGGCGGTGGTGGTGTGGCCCGGCGCCTCCGCGGCCGCGCCCTGCACGGTCTGCGCGGAAGCGGACAGCGCGGCGAGGACGCCGGCGATCGCCGGCACGAGGAATCGACGCATCACGTGGGGTTCCTTGTTGGAGGCGCGAGTGGGTTCACGCGGGGCATCATCGCAGGCCGACCGTGATTTCGGTCGGTTTGCCCGCGCGCAGGACGGTCACGCGCACCGAGCTCGCGCTGCCGAGGCTCGACATGATCTGCTGGCCGCGCTCGATCGAATCGACCGGCGTGCCGTTGACCGCGGTGACGACGTCGCCCTGCTGGAAGCCGAGCTGGTTCAGCAGCACGACGTCGGTCCCGGTGGATACGCGCACGCCGGTGAGGCGTCCGTCGGCGAGCACGGGCACGACCTGCACGCGCTTCATGAGTTCGGCCGGGTTCTGGCGCAGGCGCTCGACCTGCGCCTGCAGGCCGTTCGGCGCGCGCACGGCCTGCGCCGCGGGGGTCGTGCCCGGCGACGCATTCGTCGCCGACGCGCCCGCGCGGGCATTCGCACCCGGCGCGGTCGCGCCGCGCGGCGAGGCGGCCGGCCGCAGGTCGCTGTCGCGTGGCAGCGTCAGCGTCTCTTCACTGCCGTCGCGCGTGACGACGACGCGATCGGCGTAGACGCGCGCGAGGCGCACGCCGGGGCTGACTTCCTCGCCGACGCGCCAGCTGCGTTCGCCCTTGCCGGCGTCGGCGATCACCGCGATGCCCGCCTTCGGATCGGCGTCGGCGAGCGTGCCGCGCAGGATCAGCGAGGTCGTGCTCGGGCCGCTCGCCGCCTGCGGCGTATTGCCGAACAGGTGCCAGCGCGCGACCGACGTGCGCGCGGGCGTGATCGCGGCGGTGCCCGCGGGGACCGCATCCGTGGGTGGCGCCGCATCGCCCGGCAGCAGCGCCCCGACGAAGCGCAGCAGCAACCACGCCGCGAGCGCCGCGAGCAGCGCGCAGCAGAGCATCGCCGCGCGTTCGGCGGTGCGACTGCGGTCGTTGGCGAGGCGGAACGGCGACATCGACGGGTCCGGTCGTTTCGGCGTGCAAGCGTAGCAAACGCGCCCCTCGCCAGGGCGGTCCGACGCCGCGGTTCCAACGCGATGGCCGTTCCTGCGCGCATTCCACGTATCCCGGGCAGGCGCCGCCCTCCGCTTCGATGCAGGCGCGCCGATCGCTCACGAATGGAGGATTGCGCCATGTTCCGATCACCCGGCCCGCTCGCGCGGGTGCTGTTCGCGCTGTCTGCGGGTCTCGCCGCCTTGCCGGCTGCCGCCGTCGAGGTCGGCAAGGGCGCCGATGCGCCCGCCTACGAACCGTACGTGCTCGCGGTCGACGATTGGGCCTACGATCGGTTCTTCGCCGACGACGGCGTGTCGATCGATCGCTTCGCGGGCAGTCCGGGTTACTACGACGGCCGCAGGCTCGTGCGCCTCGCCGACGGCGACGTCGTCGTCGCCGGTACGGTCGTCATCAACGGCGACGACCAGCTCGGACTCGTGCGCTACAGCCCGTCCGGCCGGCGACAGACCTGGCCGTCGATCCCGGCCGCGTACGCGCGTTACGGCAACCAGTACATCGTGTTCCCGAACACCGCCACGCCGGATCCGAAACTCACCGGCGTGGCCGACATCAAGCGCTACGGCGGCAACCTCTACGTGCTCGCCACGCAGACCTATCGCGCGAGCAACGGCCTCGACAAGTACCAGGCCGCGATCATCGTATTCTCCGAAGCAGGCGATTTCCGCGGCTGGTGGTTCATCCGCCTCGACGACGACGTCTACAACGTGCCGCTCGCGATGGACGTGTCAAGCAACGGCCGCCTCACGCTCGTCGCCGGCAACTCGGCCGGCGGCCTGTGGACGCGCTTCTGGACCGCGCGCTACGCGATCGACGCGAACGGCGTGCCGAACCTCGACACCGGTTTCGGCAACGGCGGTGCGTCGACGTTCGAACTGCCCACGTCGACGAGCGCCTGTTCGGCCGCCGCGCTCGGCGGCAAGTGCCCGATCAGCGGCATCGACATCGCCCACGAAGCGGGCCTGGTCGTGCTGGTCGACCCGCCGTTCTACGTCGCGTTCACCAAGAAGTACGACACCGCGGGCGACCACGATCCGTGCATCGCCGCGTTCACCGGCAGCGGCCAGTTGCGCAGCGCGTTCAACGGCAGCGGCGTGCGCTGCTATCCGTTCGACGACGCCGGCAGCGACCACGACGACGAAGCGGTCGCGATCGACACGGATTTCCATGCGGTCGGCGGCTTCCCGCCCAGCTACGTGCAGGATATCTACCTGCTCGCCGACGTCTCGCGCCAGTACAGTCGCGGCACGGGCCTGTTGCGCGTCGACGCGAGCAGCGCGCCGGTGGCGGAGTTCGGTGGCACCGGCAAGCTGCTGTGGGGTGGTTGCGGCTCGACCTGCACGGTCGACCTCGGCGACGACACGCCGCTCGCGCTCGCGCGTCGCGGCAACGACATCGGCGTCGCCGGGCACTGGAAGCCGAACCTCGTCGACCAGCCCGAGCTCACCGTGCTCGACGCGCACAGCGGCGCGATCGGCGATTTCCAGGTGCACGGCATCGCGACCGGCGACGCGAACTACACCGACATCGTCGCCGACGGCGACGGGTTCGTAGCGGCCGGCTGGGCGCGCGACGGTTCGAGCAGCCGCATGTTCGCGACCTCGCGCTACCTGCCGCAGCGTATCGCCGACGACACGATCTTCCGCTACGGCGCGGAATGAGGCGGCGCGACCAGCGACCGTTCGAATGCATCGGCGGACGATGGTGCGCGCGGCGGCGCGCGCGGCGCGGCGCGCGCGTGACAGCCGCCCGCGACGCGCGCTACCGTTCCGCCATCATGGCGGCGCCCGACGACAGCGTCACGCGTTACCTGCAGCAGTGGCGTGCGGGTGACGCGCGCGCGCTCGACCGCCTGCTGCCGTTCGTCTACGCGGACCTGCGCCGCATCGCCGCCGGCGTGCTGCGCGCGACGCCGGGGCACGCGACGCTGCAGACGACGGCGCTCGTGCACGACGTACTTCTGCGCCTGCTCGGCCGTGCGCCGATGGCGTTCGAGGACACTTCGCACCTGCTCAACGCGAGCGCGCGCATGATGCGCCAGGTACTGGTCGATCGCGCGCGCATGGCGGCGACCGACAAACGCGGCGGGCGCTGGCTACGCGACGATTTCGCCGCGGCACTCGAGCTGCCGATCCCGGAAGGCACCGACCTCGACGCGCTCGACGCGGCGCTCGACGCGCTCGAGCGCGCGCACGAACGCATGGCGAAGGTGGTCGAACTGCGCTACTTCGTCGGCCTCGACGTCGCCGAAGTCGCCGCCGCGCTCGGCATCGCCGAGCGTACCGCACGGCGCGACTGGATCGCCGCGCGCGAATGGCTGCGCGAACGCCTGGAGCCGGCGACGTGATGCGCGCACGCGCGCACGGCCCGGGCGCCGCATGAGTGGCGACGACGACGCCGAACGCGACGTCGTGCGCATCTTCCGCGACGCACTCGACGCCGACGCCGGCATCGAGCGCGAACGCTTCCTCGACCAGCGCTGCGGCGGCGATGCGGCCCTGCGCGCGCGCGTCGAGTCGTTGCTGCGCAGCGCCTTCGACGCCGACGACGAGGACGCGGGCGCGGCCGGCGACGCGGGTGCAGGCGACAGCCTGCTCGGCACGATGCTCGGCGCATTCCGCCTGGTCGAGCGCATCGGGCGCGGCGGCATGGGAGTGGTCTACCGTGGCGTGCGCGAGGGCGGCGACTTCGCGCACGAGGTCGCGCTCAAGCTGATCCGCCGCGGCTTCGATTTCGACGACATCCGCGCGCGCTTCCTGCGCGAGCGACGCATCCTCGCGCGCCTGTCGCATCCGAACCTCGCGCGCTTCATCGACGGCGGCGTCGCGTCCGACGGCCGGCCCTGGTTCGCGCTCGAATTCGTCCGCGGCGCGCCGATCACGCGCTGGTGCGACGCGCGTCGCCTCGGCGTGCGTTCGCGCGTGCGCCTGTTCCTCGACGTCTGCGCCGCGGTGCAGTACGCGCATGCGCAACTCGTCGTGCATCGCGACCTCAAGCCCGCGAACGTGCTCGTCGACGACGACGCGCGCATCCGCCTGCTCGACTTCGGCATCGCTCGCCTGGTCGGCGGCGACGAGGACGACGTGGCGCCGGCGACGACGCTCGGCCAGCGCTACGCGCTCACCCCCGAATACGCCGCGCCGGAGCAGTTCGGCGGCGAGCCCGCGGGCGTCGCCACAGACGTCTACGCGCTCGGTGCGCTGCTCTACGAACTCGTCTCCGGCACGCTGCCGATCGCGGTCGAGCGCGGCGACCTGCTCGCCGCCGCGCACGCGGTGCGCACGACGCCGCCGACGCCGCTCGCGACGGCGATCCACCGAGCCGGTTCGGCGACGCCCGCCGAACGCCTCGCCGCGCGCACCAGCAACGCTGCCGCCTATCGCAACGAGGTGCGCGGCGACCTCGCGCGCATCGTCGACAAGGCGCTCGCGAAGGAACCCGCTCGCCGCTACGCGACCGCCGACGCGCTCGCCGACGACCTCGCGCGCTGGCTCGCCGGCGCCCCGGTGCGCGTGTCCGGCGACGCGATCGGCTACCGCCTGCGCAAGTTCGTCGCGCGCAACCGCGTCGCGGTCGCATTCGCCCTGCTCGCCGCGCTCGCGATCGTCGCCGGCATGGCGGCGGCGATCTGGCAGGCGCGCGAAGCGCGCATCCAGCGCGACGAAGCCGTCGCCGAAGCGAAGCGCTCGGACGGCATGCGCCAGTACCTGATGCTCATGTTCCGCGACGCGGCCGCGCAGAAGGACGTGACGCGCGTCGACGTGCGCGGCGTGTTCCGCGCCGGCGCCGAACGGCTGTTCGACGTCTTCCGGGAGCAGCCCGAAACGGGGCAGAACACCGCGCTGATGCTCAGCGACCTCTACCTTCAGCTCGGCGACGTCGAAGGCGCCACGCCGCTGCTCGAGCGCCTGCTCGCCTGGCCCGGCATCGACGCGAACCCGAAGGTACGGGCGAGCGCGCGCTACAACCTCGCCCAGGTCGAACTCGCGCGCGGCCACGCCGCGCGCGCGCGCGAACTGCTCGACCAGGCGCAGGCGTACTGGAGCGCGCACGCGGGCAGCGGCGCGCTCCTCAACGAAAGCCGTTCGACGCAGGCGAAGGTCGAGCGCGCGGAAGGCCGCGTCGACGAGGCGATCGCGACCTTGCGCTCGGCGATCGTCGAACGGCGCGCGATGATCGGCGCGGACGACTTCGAGACCGGCAATCTCCACAACACGCTGGCGAACGCGCTGATCCAGGTCGGTCGCTACGAGGAAGCGGAGGCTGCCGCGAACGACAGCTTCGGCATCTTCGAGCACCTCGGCCAGGCGGACTCCGACGGTGGCATGGCCGCGCTCAACAGCCGCGGCAACGCGGCCCTGATGATGGGCCGCAACGAACGCAGCCTCGAGGACTACCGCCGCGTCACCACGACGACGCGTGCGCTCTACGGCGAAACCACGAAACTCGCCGCGTCGCTGAACAACCTCGGCGTGGCGCTCAACCGGCTCGACCGCGCCGGCGAAGCCGTGCCGCTGGTCGAGGAAGCCTGGCGCATCACGCGCGCGCAGAGCGGCGAACGCAGCCCGCTCGCGGTCACCGTGCGCACGTCGCTCGCGGAAATCTACGTGAACACCGCACGCTTCACCGACGCGGACGCGATGGCGCAGGCGGCGCTCGACGTCGCCGAGACCGACTACGCCGGCAACCGGATCCTGCTCGGCGGTGCCTGCCGCGCGCGCGCACGCGTGCGGTACGCGCAAGGGCGCGTCGGCGAGGCGCGCGCCGACCTCGACCGCGCCACCGGCCTGTTCGTCGCCGCCGGCAAGGGTGGCGAAGGCTATCTCCGGCTCATGCAGCCACTGCGCCGCGACATCGACGCGCGCTGAACCGCGCTCGCCGGCGCGAGGGCGCCGGCGATTCTTGGACTCACGCCTGGGAACGCACGTGTGCGCGACCGCGACGCTCGAATCGCCGCACCGCATCCGGCCGCCGTGGCGCCGGCATGCGCGAGGCGCGCGTCGACGAATCGACGCGCGCGGACGACTCAGCGCGCGGTGAACATGCGCATGATGCGGCGGAAGAAGCCCTGCTTCGGCGGATGCGCGGCGCTCGGCGTGCCGGCGGCGGCAGCGGCGGCCGCCGCATGCGGATGGGGCTTGCGCTCGACGATGCGCTGCGGCTGCGAACCGCTGCGCTGCGCGGGCTGGCCACCGCGCTCGCCGCGCGGTGCGCCGCGCTGGCCGCTCTGCGGCGCGGCCGTCGTTGCATTCTCGGCGCCTTCGCGGTGCTTGTTGCGGCCACGACCACCGCGACGGCGGCGCTTGCGCAGTGCATCGCCGTCCAGTGCAGCGGCACCGGCCGGCGTCGCCGGCGGCGGATTCGACGCCACCGTCGTCGCGGCGGCGGCACCGGGCGCGGCGGCCGGCTTGGCGGCGCCGCGGTCGCGACGGCTGCGCTCGCGATCCCCGCTGCGCTCGCGCTCGCCGCGATGTTCGCGCGGACCGCCGCGCTCGTCGCGCGAGCGCGGGGCGCGCGCGGGCTTGCCGCTCTTCGGCGGCGGACCCGCGGTGTTGCGCGCATCGTCCGCCGCTTCTTCCTCGGCGCTGAGCGCGGCGCTCGCGTTCGCCGCGCGCGGACGCGGCGGCGGCACGACGAGCAGGTCGGGCGTGATCGGCGCAGTCGGGATCTTCTGCTCGATGTAGCTCTCGATGTCCGGCAGGCTCATCGCGTACAGGTCGCAGGCGAAGCTGATCGCGTCGCCCTCCTTGCCGAGGCGCGCGGTACGGCCGACGCGGTGCACGTAGTCCTCGGCGTCCTGCGGCAGGTCGTAGTTGAACACGTGCGAGACGTCGGGGATGTGCAGGCCGCGCGCGGCGACGTCGGTGGCGACGAGGATCTCGATCTCGCCCTTCTGGAAGCGGCCGAGCAGGCGCTCGCGCTTCGCCTGCGGCACGTCGCCGGACAGCGTCGCGACGGTGAAGCCGTGCTTCTCGAGCGCGCGCGTGATCTTCTCCGCGGCAATCTTCGTGTTGATGAACACGATGCTGCGATGCGCGTCGATGCGCGACAGCAGGTTGATCAGCAGCGGCTGCTTCTCTTCCTTGGCCGGGAAGTAGACGAGCTGGCGCACGCGGTCGGCGGTGACGTTGTCGGCCTCGACCGTGAGCTTCTCCGGCTCGTTCATGTGGTCGTAGGCGAGTTCGAGCACGCGGTGGCTCAAGGTCGCCGAGAACAGCATGCTCTGGCGCTGCTCGCGCGGCGGCATGCGGCGGAACAGGAAGCGGATGTCCTTGATGAAGCCGAGGTCGAACATGCGATCGGCCTCGTCGAGCACGACCGCCTCGATCGCGTTGAACGTGAACACGTGCTGCTTGAGGTAGTCGATCAGGCGGCCAGGCGTGGCGATGATGATGTCGCAGCCGGCCTTGAGCATCTCGCGCTGCTTGTCGTAGTCGATGCCACCGTAGATGAGCGCCGAACGCAGGCCGGTGTCGCGGCCGATGTTGCGGAAGTCCTTGTCGATCTGGATCGCCAGTTCGCGCGTCGGCGCGATGATGATCGCGCGCGGATCGGTCATCTTGCGATCGGCGACCGCGGGCTTGGTCAGCAGGCGGTTCAGCACGGCGACGAGGAACGCGCCGGTCTTGCCGGTGCCGGTCTGCGCCTGGCCGGCCACGTCGCGCCCGGCGAGCGCGAGCGGCAGGGTCAGCGCCTGGATCGGCGTGCAGCGCGTGAAGCCGGCGGCGTGCAGGCCCGACAACAAGGTCGGGTGGAGGTCGAAGCTTTCGAAGGTGATGTCGGTTATTGGGTGCTGGGACATGAGTGAACCACTAGGATGGCGATGAGGCGCCCCCTGCGATTCCCGCACCCTGGGGCGCGATGGATCCTGCTGGAGCGCCGGCTGGACGCGGCGCACGGGCGGCCGGATGGCGGCGCTGGCCCGCTCTTGCAAAGGCGCGACGGCGTCCCCAACTTGCGCCAGTCGACCGTTTGGGCTCAAATGGGTCGTGCTTCCGCACCCCCTTCGCAAGTCCCGTCTGCACCGACGCAACCGCATAAGTGTAGCGGAACGCCGCCCCAAGCGCGCGGTCGCGTCCAATCCCTTGTTTTTTGGAGTAGTCCCGTGAG
The DNA here is from genome assembly GCF_014138265.1 of Dokdonella fugitiva. Taxonomy (GTDB): domain Bacteria; phylum Pseudomonadota; class Gammaproteobacteria; order Xanthomonadales; family Rhodanobacteraceae; genus Dokdonella_A; species Dokdonella_A fugitiva_A. The sequence goes on along the minus strand of NZ_JACGXL010000007.1, from coordinate 79,640 downwards.
CGAACACATTGCGCACGTGAGCGATGACCAGTTCGAGGACCAGGTCCTCAAGTCCAGCGAGCCCGTGCTCGTCGATTTCTGGGCCGAATGGTGCGGCCCGTGCAAGATGATCGCGCCGATCCTCGACGACCTCGCCCAGAGTTACCAGGGCAAGCTCAAGGTCGCCAAGATCAACATCGACCACAACCAGAAGACCCCGCGCAACTACAACGTGCGCGGCATCCCGACCCTGATGATCTTCCGCGACGGCAAGGTGCAGGCCACGCAGATCGGCGCGGTGAGCAAGACCCAGCTCGCGCAGATCATCGACAAGGCGATCGCCTGAACCGGCGGGGTTCGGGATTCGTGAACGCAGCGCACTTGCGCGCACGCGTTTTCGCGAATCCCGAAATCCCGGATCGCCGATGATCACCCGCTTCACCGCTGGACGCCCGCAAACGGCGGTGCTAACGTAAACCCAGCGCCCGGAGCCCACGCTGCTCCGCCCGCTTCTCCTTCGATCTCCCATCCCTCCCAGATTCACTACGGCGCCCAGCGAGGATTGCCCGTGTCCGAAAACGAAACGAACGATAGCGGCCCAGGCGCCGCCGCCGAAGGCCGTCCCGAGCCCCGGCAACGTGGCCCGCGCGGCCAACAGCAGCAGCAACCGCAGCAGGACGCAGCGCCGGCGAACGCCGAGGCGCGCAACCCGAACAACGACCAGGCCGGCGGCGACGGCGGCGATGGCAACCCGAACGCCGGTGGCGGACAGAACCCCGGCGGCCAGAACCAGGGCGGCCAAGGCGGTCGCCGCGGCCGGCGTGACCGGCGCAACCGCCACGGCGGCGGCGGTGGCGGCGGCAACAATCCGCAGGCCAACCGCAGCGGCATGTACGACGACGAGGAATTCGACGAGTCGAAGAACGGCGGCGGCAACGGCCCGCTGATCGACCTCAATGAACTCAAGCGCAAGAACGCGGCCGAGCTGCTCCTGCTCGCCGAGACCCTCGGCATCCAGGAAGGTGTCGCGCGCGCACGCAAGCAGGACATCATCTTCCTCGTGCTCAAGGCGCATGCGCGCGCCGGCGGCGGCATCTACGGCGAAGGCGTGCTGGAGATCCTGCAGGACGGCTTCGGCTTCCTGCGCGGCTTCGACGCGAGCTACCTCGCCGGCCCCGACGACATCTACGTCAGCCCGAGCCAGATCCGCCGCTTCAACCTGCGCACCGGCGACTACATCACCGGCCGCATCCGCCCGCCGAAGGAAGGCGAGCGCTACTTCGCGCTGCTGAAGGTCGACCACATCAACGGCGAGCCGCCGGAAGCGTCGAAGAACAAGGTCCTGTTCGAGAACCTCACGCCGCTGTTCCCGCGCAAGGCGTTCCACCTCGAGCGCGGCAACGGCTCGTCGGAGGACATCACCGGCCGCATCCTCGACCTCGTCGCGCCGATCGGCAAGGGCCAGCGCGGCCTGATCGTCTCGCAGCCGAAGGCCGGCAAGACGATGATGCTGCAGAACGTCGCGCAGGCGATCGTGCACAACCATCCGGAAGCGCACCTGATCATCCTGCTCATCGACGAGCGTCCGGAGGAAGTCACCGAGATGCAGCGCGGCGTGCGCGCCGAGATCGTCGCATCGACGTTCGACGAACCGGCCGTGCGCCACGTGCAGGTCGCCGAGATGGTGATCGAGCGCGCCAAGCGCCTGGTCGAGCACAAGAAGGACGTGGTCATCCTGCTCGACTCGATCACCCGCCTCGCGCGCGCCTACAACACGGTCGTGCCGTCGTCGGGCAAGGTCCTCACCGGCGGCGTCGACGCCAACGCGCTGCAGCGCCCGAAGCGCTTCTTCGGCGCCGCGCGCAACGTCGAGGAAGGCGGCTCGCTGACGATCATCGCGACCGCGCTGATCGACACCGGCTCGAAGATGGACGAGGTGATCTACGAAGAGTTCAAGGGCACCGGCAACATGGAAGTGCACCTGAACCGCCGCATCTCCGAGAAGCGCGTCTACCCGTCGATCGACATCAACCGCTCCGGCACGCGCCGCGAGGAACTGCTGATCGACCCGGACCAGCTGCAGAAGATCTGGATCCTGCGCAAGCTGCTGCATCCGATGGACGAGCTCGCCGCGATGGAGTTCATGCTCGACAAGATGAAGAACACGAAGACCAACGACGAGTTCTTCGGCGCGATGAAGCGCGGCTGACGGCGGTCAGCGGCCAATTCGCAAAAAAAGGGCCGGCACAATGCCGGCCCTTTTTTGTCGAAGCGCGCTTCATGCGTCGGCGAATTGCTTCGCGAACCGTTCGGCGAATGCAGCGCCTTGCTCAAGATTGGCGATTTCCATCGCCCATTCCAGACCCTTCCAGTCCACGCCATAGTCCGGCTCTTCTGCAGCCAATACGCAAAGTCCAGTTCGGCGTTCCCCCCATATTGCCCATTTCGCGGCAGGCGAAGTCCACACGACGACTGAGGAATTCACGAACATGGAATCGGCCGGCCTCTCCCGCGGATGCGTGTCGAGGACCCGCCGGTATTGCTCGCCCGTTACAGACGTGGGCACCATGCTCCAATTGTAGTAGCCGAACTCTGCTTTGTAGTAGGTAACGGGATCTGGGTCCAGAACTGCCACGAGAATCCAAGAATCACCTGATCGAGCAGCAAGCGAACACAAAGATGCCCATGCGTCTGCGCTCATAGCCCAATCAAATTCCTCGAACTTGCGATGTTCGAGACGGCTGTGAAATGGAGAATCGGGGAGCTCGCAATTCGGATCGACCACCGAACTCAACAACGCCTTGAGCTTGACGAATTCACCATCCGCAAGAATATGGTCGGGCGTCTCATTCATGGCTTCTCGTCCTGCCCCAGCCTGATCTTCAACGGCTTATCAGCTCCGGGCGCGAAGTACTCCGCGGTGGGGCCGCCCGTGGATTTTGCGTTCTCGCGAAGTGTATATCTCGCCCCATCCTTCTCAAGAAGTATGACCTTGCCATCTTGTGACACGGAACGGGCCCAACCGCTCTCGACGAGATTCTTCTCAAAATCCACGATCGAGACATCGGTGGTCCGATTGGCGTATCGACTTCCACGCAAAGTAGTATCGAGGTACTTCGATGCCTTGCCCCCTGCCTCCGTTATACCCAGTAGACGTTTCGTCGCACTGAATAGGCGCGCGAGGGCACTCTCGGGAACCGCTACGGTAGTTACAGCAATATCCATCCCATCGCCAATGGTCCTACCGACCTTCGCGACAGTTTGAGCATCCTGCTTGAACTGCTCGACTCTCTTGTTTTGCTTCGCTTCGAGCTCATCCAGGCATTCAGAATCGCACAAGCCATTGTCCTCCTGCTTGTGCAGCTCGTGGTTGTAGGCATATTCGAACGCCGCCGTCAGCGCGCCGTTTGCAAACTTCCCGCCGGTGACCGCGGAGATCGTGCCGCCGATCATCGCCATCTCGATTCCGTCCGCGTAGGGATGGCCGGTTTCGATCGGCGTGATCGTCGCGGTCAGGCCGGCGGTCACGAAGCCGTGGCCGAAGCGGCCGCCGCGCAGGTGCTCGAGCACGCCGCCTTCGAGCGCATGCGCGCCGATGTTGCCCCAGCTTCCTTCGGAGAACGTCGAGCCGATGCCGAAGTTCAGGGCCGCATCGAAGGCACCGAGCACGGAACCCTGCAGGTTTCCGGACGTGATGAATCCGGAGATGAAGCCGGACATGATCGTTCCGGTCGCGGCCTCGGCCGGCGCCGCGGCGGCGCCCGCGCCGTAACCGTAGTAGTAGCCCGTGTACAGCGTGACCGCGATCGCCGCCACCGTGCGCACGTAGCCCTGCTGGCGGTGGCCCCAGTAACCGGTCGGGTCGGTCGTCGTGAGCGGGTTGTTGAGGACGTAGCTGTAGCGGTTGTAGCTCTGCAGGTTGCCGGCGTCCTGGACGAACGGGTCGGCCTGGATGAAACGCGCGAGGCGCGGATCGTAGACACGGCCGTTCATGTGGATGAGATCGGTCTCGTCCATCATCTCGTGGCCTGTGAAGCCGTGGTGGGTCAGCGACGCGTCGAATCCGAACCAGGGGGCCTGATCCATCGTCGTGCCGTAGTTGGGATCGGCGCGGCTGCCGAAGGGCGTGAACGCCTGCGTGCCGTTCGGTCCGAGCACGTTGCCGTTGTCGTCGGTGATCCGATGCGTCGACCCGAGGTTGTCGGTGAACAGGAACTCGTGCTGCTGGTTGACCGTCGAGTTGTTCGCGACCACCTGCGACAGCACCATGCCGGGGACATAGCGCTTGACTACGCGTTGCGTGCTGCCCGGGGCGGTGGTGATCTCCGCGCTGCCGACGAAGTGCGTGACCGTGGGCGTGCCCGTGCCGTTCGGATTGGTGTAGTCCGAACGCACGAGTCGCTGGCGTTCCGGTCCGTACGCCCAGCTCGTGGTGTGCGATGTGTAGATGTTGGCGAGATCGCTCGTGCGCAACGCGTCGTACGAGGTGTAGGTCTGCTTGCGCTTGACGAGGCGTACGCTGTTCGCGGTATCGAACGTGCGCGTCTGATTGCCGCGCGCATCGTAGCAATAGGTGTTGGTTCCGAGCGTGACGACGGCGTCCGGGCCTGCGGCGACTTCGCCCGAGGCAGTGCAGCTGGCACCACGTCCGCCGTAGGCGTACGTGCTCGCATTGCCGTTGGTCGTCTTGATGTTGCCGAAGCTGTCGTATTCGCTCGACGAAAGCGTCGCAACCGCCCCGTTGGGCTGCATGAACTTCGCGGTCGTCTGGCGCTGCAACGCGTCGTACGCGAACGTCTCGAACGTATGCGCGGCGCCGCCGGGCAGTCCCCCGCTGGTGTCGTTGCGGCCGACCATGTTGCCGAGCGCGTCGTAGTCGTAGTGGAGCTGCTGCACGACCCCGCCGGACGTGGCGATGTCGCTGAGCCAGCCGGTGTCGGGACGGTAGGTGCGCGTGGTCGTGAGCGCAGTGTTGCCGGCGCGCTGCTCGGACTTGATGTTGCCGCGCGCATCCATCGCCAGCACTTGCTGATAGGCCTGGCCGGTCAACTGGTACTCGGCATCGCGGACGTATTCGCGATAACCCTGCGCGTTGTACTGGTACAGCTCACCGGTCTCCGGAATGCCGCTTCCCCAGAACAGCGTCTGGAACGGGCGGCCGAATTCGTCGTAGGTACTCTTCTCGAAGTACGACGCCGTCGTGCCGCTGCTGATCGTCGTGTCCAGTTCCCGCAGGCGGCCGAACCCGTCGTAGTAGTGCTGCCGCGCATAGGGGATCCCGCCATCGGTACCGCTCGCGACCGAGACGACGCCGCGACCGCTGGTCGCCGTGTCGTACGACCACGTCGCGGTCGTCTCCGCCGTCGACGTGCACGTCCCGTTCGCGTAGCTGGAGCGTGCATACGCTCGGCCGCGTCCGTCGTACTGCGTCTTCTCGCAGCTCGTCGAGCTCCATCTCTTCACCAGTTCGCCGAGCGCGTTGTAGGCGTAGTTCCAGCTGCCGCTGTCGGGATCGGCCAGGCTCTTCCTTCGCCCGACGGCGTCGTAGCCGATCGTCGTGGTGGCGGACTTGCCGTCCCATCCCGTACGCGTCGTCTGCGCGAGATTGCCGTTCGCGTCGTAGGTGTTGGACAGCGTCGAGCCGAGCGCGTCGGTGACCGTGACGACCTGGCCCACGTGGTTGGCGGTCTGCGTCCGGGTTTCAGCGACGCCGGAGCTCGCGTTGTTGATCGGCAGCGTGACTTTCGTCGTCGGCAGACCGGCGCCGTCGTGCGCGTAGCTGTACGTCGTCGATTTGCCGTTCGGATGCGTGACTGTCTTGGGACGGCCCAGCACGTCGTACAGTGATGCGGTGGCGTAGAAGGTCCCGCTGACCGCATTGCCGATCTGCGCCGACGCCGGCGCGTAGGTGAAATACGGTTCGGTGACGCGATAGACGCGACCGAGGTTGTCGTAGGTCGTCTTCACGGCGATGTACTCGGTCGCCGCGAAACCTTGGGTCACCCGGAGCATCGGTCGCGCGAGCACGTCGAAGTACGTCCACGATTGCGGCGCGCGCGCGGTCGTCGCACCGACGGACGCGTTGAAGTCGACGCGGTATGCGGCGCCAGCCGGGCACGTCACCGCGACCGTACCATACCCGATGCACCAGCGATACGTCGTCGTCGAAGCACCGCCACTGTTGGTGGCCGTGAAGTACGAGCGCCCCATCGGCCCATAGGCACTGACCGTGCGCAGCCCGTTGGCGTCCGTGCTGTCAGTGACGTTGCCGAATGCATCGCGGCCGTCGATCTTCAGCGTCTGGTATTCCGTTGCGGCGGATCCACTGCTGAACGGTTCGAACACCGCATTCGCGTAAATGCCGGAGGGATAGTTCGTTCGCTTGTACCGTTGCACCCAGTTCGGGTCGGTCGGCTGGAACGTCATCGATGCCGCCGTGAGCGCGCTGCTGCATCCCGCGACGCTGTCGGCGCACGTCACCGTCTTCGTTTCGTTGCCGTAGGTGTCGTACAGGTGGTGCGTCGACAGGGCCTGGTCGGCGGGGCCGCCGGCCTCCACGCGCTCCTTGAGGAGCTGTCCCGTCGTCGGGTCGTATTCGAACGAGGACTTGCGCGTCGGATAGGTCGCTGCCACGACGCCTTCCAGGCCGGAGGCGGAGGACGTCGTGGTCGTGCTCGTCAGCCGTCCGACGTGCCAGGTGGCGACGTAGGCGTTCGCGGCGGACGGCGCCACATCCACGTCCTGTTCGTACGTATTGGTCGTCGTCACTTCGCGCATGACGTTCGTCGACGACTGGTTCGCCGACGAGTAGTCGAGGGTGTCGACCGCGAGCAATTCCGCACGGCTCGGCTCATACGTCGAGTACACGCGGTTCGAAGACAGCAGGCCGCCGTCCAGATCGTACTTGCGCGTCAGCGATCGCTGCTTGTAGACGAACACCGGCGCGGCTCCGCCCAGCGGCGTGTTGTCGGAAGCAGCGCCGTACACGTGCCACGCCCAGTTGTCCTGGACTTCGTTGATCATCAACTGGCTGCCGGTCACGTTGCCGAGGGGCAGGCGGAACATGCAGGCCGCGTCGTCCGGACTTCCGGGAGACGCGCACAGCGTGTCGACGGTTTCACCGGCGGTGTAGACCCGCGTTTGCGTCGGCGTGCCGAGCAACGGGAAGACCTGGTTGTACGTGGTGATCGTCTGCAGGCCGGTCTGCGCGTCGATCGACATGATCTCGCGGAAGCCGAGCGATCCACGCCCACCCCCCTGCATCTTGTAGCCCGAGTAGCGGTAGCGGATCGTGCTCAGTGCGTTGACCTGCCCTTCCACCGGGACGCTGCTGTCCAGGTATTGGACGACGAAGCGCGGCGTCGTCACGTCCTGCACCGGAGTGTGCCAACCGGCCGCCGTCGTCAGGGACGGCGCGCTGGTTTCGCGCGAGTAGACCGAGCGATAGGTCATCGGCGCGTAGTCCATTGCCGTCAGCGCACCGAGACCCGACGTGATCGAACTGATGACATTGCGCACCTTGTGGTGCGCGGACGTGCGCGTCACCTGCCATGCACCATGCGAATCGATCGGATTGATCTGCAGCGAGTCCGGCGTTCCGTCGCCGTCCATGTCGACGAGATAGCCCAACCAGCTCGTCGACAGATCGCCGACCTGCATGGCCGTGACCGTTTGCGTCGACGAGAATGCGTTGCCGGACCACAGGTGAACGACCGACTTGTTGGAGCCGGACATCGCTTCGACCGTCCAGAAATCGGCCTTGCCGTCGCCGTCGTAGTCGCCCAGCTGCGTTTGCTGGGCACCGCCGGTCTGCGCGCAACCGGGGCCGGGCGACGCGAGGACGGCGCACGTGGAGGGGCCACGGGTGCCGTTCTGGTTGATCTCGTACAACCAGACGGTGGCGTTGTTGCTCACCGGGGCTCCGGGGAACAGCACGTCGGCGAGCCCGTCGCCGTTGATGTCGGCGACCTGGAAGCTCGCATCCTCCATGACGTATTTCAGCGGACCGGTGGTCTGCGTGCACTGCCCCTCGCAGATCGTCCACGAGAGGCTGGCCAGCGGATTGAACACGAAGTACGAGCCCTCGACCTTGCCGGCCTTGAACACTTCCAGATACTTCGGCTGGTCCTCGACGGCGGCGTCGAACGTCGCCGAATCGACGAGCTGGGTATCGTCCGTGCCGTCACCTCTGGTCCCCGCGGTGCATATCCGGCCGGTACGCATCACCAGGTCGGCCTTGCCGTCCCCGTTGAAATCGGCGGTGCGCAAGGACTGCGTCGCATAGGAAACGAAGCCGCACAGCGCATCGCTGCCGCCGATGCGCGGCACGAACTGGTACGGCCCCTGGTACACATACGGCTGGCCCGGCGTACCGGTCGCCTTGAGCAACCAGACCTGCGCGCCGGCATTCGCCGCCCCGCCGCCGCTGCCGACCGTCAGCAGATCCGGCATGCCATCGCCGTCGAAATCGGCATTCAGCAGCTCGACCTTGCCATTGAACTGCATCGGACCCGTCACTCCGGTCTGCGGATTGCGGGCGATGTTAAGAATCTTCTGCGTGAACGGATTCGCCGCCGCGGCGCCGATCACGTTGCCGGCGCCGCTCTGCCAGACCACGCCCCGATACGGAGGAACGTCGCCGCGACCGGATACTGGCTCGAGCATCAGCAGGTCACTGCGCCCGTCGGCGTTGTAGTCGATCGTCTGCCAGCCCTTCGACGTGCTGAGGAACTTGCTGAACTGCGGACAGGTGCCGTTCGGATCATACGGTGGCGTGCCACCGCACACGCTCGAGAAGTTCAGGCCGATGCCACTCGCCGTCGAAGGGGCCGAGTACCCGACGAAGAAGTCGCGATAGTCGCAAGAACTGTCGTCGCAATGCAGGAACAGCGTGTCGGTTCGGCCGTCGCCGTCGAAATCACCGAACTTGACCGCGTCCGCCACGGCGTGGAAGAAGGAATCCGCGCCAGCGCGCGTCTGCGTGGATGGTGTCGTCGCGAGCCAGGCGTCGATCGGCGCCCAGTCGAAGCGCGTCGCCGGATAGCAGACCTCGTTTGTTCCGGATCCACCGCATTCCTGCAGCGACGTCATCGCCCGCAGCGACGGGTTGACCAGTTCCCGCGTTTCGTCATAGGCGGGTTTGTAAGTGCGCAGCGTCACGCCGCTGGCCTTGACCGTGATCCCCGTCAGCCACACGGCCTGGCTCGTGACGGCGATGCCTCCCTGATAGGCGGCGACCTGCTGCGCGGTCGGTCGTGGCGTCGTCGAAAACGTGATCTCGCCGCCGGCATAGACGATCGACTGCGGAACCAGGGCGGCATTGCCGACGACCGCCGGAGACGGCGTGGAATAGTTGTAGTTCACGACGTTGTTGTTCGCGTCGCGCAACTCGTACTGGTACCACACCAGGGTCACGCCACCCGTGCCCGTCGGCTGGCGCAGGCGCGCACCGAGCCCGTACCGGCGGATCGTTCCGTCCTTGGAATAGACGGTGAAGATCGTGGGAACGATGTAGGTCGAGCTGCCTTGGCCGTCGGTCGTGTCCGCACGCTCGACGACGATCTTCGTCGCGTTGTCGTTTTCCAGGCGGTAGACCGCACCGAGCGCACCGTTGCCGCTCGACACGAGCATCATGCGCTGTCCGTCCAGGCAATACGCCGATGAAGCGGGATTGGTGGTGAGTTCGCCGGTCGAGTCGGGGCCGTCGCCGTGTTCCGGTGCGCGCCGGCAAAGGGTGATCGCCGAGAACCCCTGGACCTGCCATCCGTATCCGAGCAGGCCGTCACCGGAACCGCTGTTGTAGACGAGCGCGAGATCCGGCGTGAGGCCACCCGCTCCGCGCGGCGTCAGCAGCGGAATGCGATATTGCGCATTGCCGGACTGGTCGACGGAAATCTGGCCGGCGGTCGATCCGACGCGATCCGACTCGATGTCGCGCGCAGGCGTCGCCGCCAGCTGCGGATCGCTTGGTACGGCCGCACCCGGCTCCTGTGGCGCCGCGACTACACGCACCGACGAGGAGCGACCAAGAACGGCGCCCGCACTCGAGCGCAGTTCGTAGTTGACGAAGGAACCGACCGGCAGCGCTTCGGAGATCGTGCCAACGGCGCCGCTTCCAATCGACGAGCTGCTGTATTGCGCGGCGTTGATGTCGTATCGCCACAACCTGTTCGAGCCCTCGATCCCGTTCCAACTGACCTCGAATCCGCACATGTTCTCGCCTACGGGCGCTTGGCAGAGCGGCGTCGAAACGAATACCTCGTTGGCCTGGTCCACCTTCGCGAGCGCCTGGGGGAACATGATTCCACTGCCGGGGGGGGGGAATACCAATGCTCGCCCGGTTCCCGTGGATGCTGCCGCGATATTGACCGCGAATGCGACACTGCCGCTGGCCGGCCCGTCGAAAGTGCGCGTCATCGCGCCTTGCGCCGGCCCTTGCGTCGGTGACAATGCCAGCATGCTCAGGCAGTAGTCGTTGCCGTTGCACGTCCCGCCGATCGGATAGACGGACCGCTTGGCCCTGACGTAGAACAACGGGATGTTCGTGGCACTCGTCTGCGGTGCTACAGCGGACTGGTTCTGACCGCTGAGCCACACAGGCTGGCCGAGGCCATCGAAGAAATGCACGTCCGCTACTTCGGCATAGACCGGTTGCGAATCGATGCCGAACGTGTAGCTCATGCCCCAGGCCTGCCGGGACACGGCGACCCCCCACAGGCCGGTGTAGCTTTCGCCCACATCCGTCGAGGACTCCGGAGGCTGGGACGCCGGCGGAGCGTCACGGAAGAAGTCGTAGAGGCATTCGTTGATGTTCTGCGTCCCGACGACATCCCACTTCCACCGGATGGCCGCCTGGGTCGTCGAATCACGGACGAACGTGACGGCGACCGAGCCCACGTCCTGCGACGACTGCGCCTGCGCCGGGTACGAATACGTCTTCTTCTGCAATTCGGCAGAGAACGTCTGCTCGTTGTTCGCATTGCGGGTGATCGCCACGACCGGCGTGGTCAGCCATACGGGCGTTCCGCTCCCATCGTAGGTATACAGCGTCGCGATGACTTTCGTGGCGTTGTCGAAGTAGTAGAAGTTCCAGCCTTCGCCGGCGCGGTCCGGATTGGCCCACGTGCCCGGAGCTCCCGGCGTCGTGCCGGGAATGACGGGAGGCGTGCCCGTGCTCGGGCAGATCGACGTGTCGGGCGCGGCCACGATGTCCGCGCGCGCGGCAGGAGGCACGAAGGCCGCCACCAGCAACAACAGCGATGCAACGATGCCCTTCCCGGCACCATTCATGAAAACTACCCGCTCCCGATCGATCCTGCGCATGCAGCAACACTCCATCAGCACGTTCTTGTCCCCTGATCGCGCGCATGGCTACGCGCCGGAGCTTGGCGCCCCGAACCCCGCAGAATCGGCGTGATCGCTTCGGATCCGACGCAGTGAGAACCTGCGCGAATTAATTTTTCATTATGCCACAACTGTAGGATGAAATCGTGACAAGCCTTCGGCGTTGTGCCGAAATCTCCTACGCCGCTCTCCGAGTTCTCAGAAAGAAAAGCCCATCGTCACGACAATATGAGCAGCACACTACTTCCACGAGCGGTCGTCGCTGGAACCGCAGATGCAAGCACGGTCTGCCCGGAAACCGTGAAAGCCAGGACTCCTAGCGTCGCGACGACCGGTGCCGGCACGCCATCGTTGTGGATCAACTCGACGGTGAGTGTGTATTCCCCGGGTGGGAACGTACCTATTCGATGGGTCACCGTCGCGGGATCGTAGATGCAGAATTCCTGGAAGTCCCAGTGGTGCCCATACTCCAGGATGCGAATCGCGTTCCCGACCTGGGTTACCTGCCGAAACCCGGCTCGCTCCGCGATGGCGTCGCAACCCCCTCCATGGACGCCTACGGACACCGGTTCGGAAGCCAGAGGCGACGCCGGAGTGATCCAGGGGCGATCAAAGAAGGCTCGAGCGCCTTGCACGTGGAGCAAGCAGGCCAGCAACAGCGCCGTGCGGCGCTTCATCATGGACTACCCTCCCCCAGTCCTGTCGTGGCGAATATACAGCGCACCGCGACGCGGCTCCGGCGTCGCACCGGAGCCGTCGCGTACCGCGTGACGCTCAGTCCACGCTGCCGAGATCGTCCGTCTCGACGCTCCAGCCGTTCTCGCCCTTCGCCATGAGCACGCGCCCGGCGCGCTTGATCTCGTCGCGGTCGACGCCTTCGACGCGCAGCACCGCGTGGTCGCCGCGCTGCACCGCGGAGAGGATCTTCACCGACACCGGCTTGCCGTCGCGCAGGTCCTTGAGGCCTTGCTTGGACTCGTTCTCGTCGTCCTCCGGCAGGCGCCATCGCGCCGACTCGCCGAGGATCCTGCGCAACGCGGGCAGGTCGCCCTTGGCGAGGGCGGCGAGGTAGGCCGAATAGGCGCGGCCGGGTTCGCCGCCGTCGACGCCGAGTTTCGTACCGGCGGTCGCCGCGGTCACGTCGGCGGCGAACGGCATGTCGAAGTCGTAGGTCTTGCCGAAGAAGTCGTCCGGCTCGGTCATCACCCAGCGTCCTTCGAGGTGCGTCGGCGTGCGCTTGGGCAACGTGAATTCGCCCGAGCCGGACATGTTGAACGACTCGCTCGGCTGGTCGTGCGAAAAGTACAGCCCGCATTCCTTGCCTTCCGGCGTGACGCAGATGCGCACGTAGCCGCCCGGCTTGCCGTGCGTCTGCTCGTTGACCTCGCTGCCGGGGTCGAACGCGTCGGCGACCTTCTGCACGTCGATCGGATCGCTGGTGAGGAACAGGTAGACCTGGGCAGGGCCGCTGCGCTCCTCGTGCATGACCGCGTAGGCGTGCTTGATGTCCATGCGCAGCTTGTCGAACCGGAAATAGCTGGCGCCGGCCGCTCCCGCGGCGGTCGATGCGAGCAGCAGGGCAACGCACAGCAGGCGGGAAACGGGTCGCTTCATGGCTTCGCTCCGGCGCCGCGAAAAGCGGCGCTCCGATACCAGAAACGGAAAACGACGACCGGGCGAACATCCGGGCGGAAAAATCATCGCCGGCGGCTACGGCGTGGAGCACGGACCGGCGCCTGCGGATCGACCGTCAGCGCGGCGCACGCGTCGGCATCCAGCGCGCGAGCGCCTCGCGCGTGCGGCGGCGGCCGATCTCGATGAGCTCCTCGGCGCGATGGAACTCGTAGAACGCGCAGGCGTTGCGCGGGATCGTCACGAGCAGGTCGGGCGGTTGCGCGGCGAGCTTGAGGCGCGTGATCGTCTCCTGCACGACGTCGAGCGAGCGCGCGAACAGCTCCAGCGCACCCGGCTCGTGCGGCGCGGCACGGCGCTCGCGCTGCTCGACGAATGCGTCGACGAACGCGGCGAACCGGCGCCGTCGGCCGCTGCCGGCGAAATCGGCCGGCGCCGGCTTGGCGCCGTCCGGCAGGTGCTCGGGCGTCGCCTGGCCGCCGCTGCCGCGATCCTCGTCGGCGTGCGCGGCATCGAGCGGCTCGGCCGGCGCGTTGACGTCGACCGCGATCGTCGCGTCGGTGAGGTCGCGCAGGGTCGGCGAGATCGGCAATGGATTGAGCAGGCCACCATCGACGAGCAGGCGGCCCTGGTAGTGGTGCGGACGGAACACGGTCGGGATCGCGATCGAGGCGCGGATCGCGTCGAACAGCGGCCCGCGCGAGAACCACACTTCGCGCTGCGCGTCGAGGTCGACCGCGACCGCGGTGTAGGGGATCGCGAGGTCCTCGATCAGGAGGTCGCCGACCATCTCGCGCAGGATGCCGCTGACGCGCTCGCCCTTGATGAAGCCGCCGCCGCGGAAGGTCCAGTCGATCAGGCGCAGCACGTCCAGGCGCTGCAGCGGGCGCACCCATTCGCGGTACCGGCCGAGCCTGCCCGCCGCGTGCATGCCGCCGACGAGCGCGCCCATCGAGCTGCCGGCGATCGAGCGGATCGCGAACCCTTGCGCCTCGAGCTCCTCGATCACGCCGATGTGCGCGTAGCCGCGTGCGCCGCCGGAGCCGAGCACGAGCGAGATGTCGATGCCGGGCGGCGCATCGGACGGGGGCGCGGGCAGCGCGGTCGGCTCTCCGGTCATGTCGGCGCACCCCCATACGCGCCGAGCGCGAGCTGCAGCAGGATCTTCATTTCCTCGCGCAGGCTCACCGGCGCGACGACTTCGGCGTCGGGACCGTACTTGAGCACGTCCATGAGCAGCTCGCGCGAGTTCGAGTATGGCACGCGCAATTCGTAGCGGCCGTCCGGCAGGCGTTCGCCCTGCTGCTGCGAATGCCAGTGCTCGTCGGCAACCCAGCGCGCCGCGTGCGGGGAGAAGCGGATCGTCGCCCACGCCTTCGGCGCACCCGAGAAGATGCCGTAGCTCGAAGCGAGGTGCGCGTCGAGCTCGCCCGCCTCGCGATCGAGCGCGGCTTCTTCGAGAGGCTGCGGATCGCGGATGCGGTCGAGTGCGAAGCTGCGCAGCGCGTCGCGACTGTGGTCCCAGGCGTCGAGGTACCAGTTGTCGCGGTAGTGCGCGAGGCGCTGCGGCGAGACGACGCGCTCGGTGGTCGCGTCGGTCGAGCGCGCGCGGTAGCGGAACCTAAGGCGCGTGCGGTTGAGCAGCGCGCCGGCCACGCCGCGGAACGTCGCCTGGTCGAGCCGGCGCGAGCCGCTCGCAAGCACGCGGATGCGTTCGACCGGCAGGCTGCGACCGCTCGCATGGTCGGACAGCAGGCGTTCGATGCGCGCGCGGAACGGCGCCAGCGCGCCGGCGAGCACGCCGGGATCGGCGCGGCCGAGCAGCTCGTTCAGCGCGAGCAGCGCAGCGAGCTCCTCGCTGGTCAGCCACAAGCCGGGCAGCTCGAAGCGCTCCGCCTCGTCGGCCGCGTAGCGGAAGGTCGACTCGTCCTCGCCGTACTCGATCGGCGCACCGAGCGCGTCGCGCAGGAACGCGATGTCGCGGTAGAGCGTCGCGCGCGAGCACGAGAGCTCGTCCTTGAGGCGCGCGAACGACACGGGATAGCGCGCCGATTTGAGGATACGATGCAGGGTCAGGATGCGTTCGTAGCGGTCCATGGCGGGCGTCCGGAACGGGATGCGCGACCTCGGGGCCGCGGCGATCCCGGAAGGATCGCACACGTCGCCGCGGCGTGCGCGGGCGGCGGTACGAGGTATCCGGTTCGCCACTTTTTTCTTCATCCATGCCAAGGAGCGTTCGATGTCGAAGATCCCGAAGATGCTGGCCGCCCTCGCGCTCGGCCTCGCCAGCAGCGCGGCCGGTGCCGCGCCGAAGGACGAGCTGCACGCCGCGTTCGCGAAGTTCCTGCAGGCGAAGAGTTTCCGCGCGAGCGTGACCGACGTGAAGAACGGCGGCGTCGTGTCGACGATGGAGTTCGTCGCACCGGACCGCTACCGCATCAAGCCTGCCAAAGGCCCGCAGAGCCTCGTCGTCGGCGACACGATGTACCTCGACATGAACGGCAAGCTCACGCCGATGCCGGTGCCCGGCATCGGCGAGAAGGTCGCGCAGTACCGCAACAAGGATTTCCTCGCCGAGGTCGAGAGCGGCATGACCGTGCAGGCGATCGGCGACGAGACGGTCGACGGCGAGGCGGCGAAGGTCTACGCGTACACCGTCACGAAGCCGCTCAAATCGGATGCGAAGACGTGGATCTCGCAGAAGAGCGGGCTGCCGATCCAGATCGAGTCGACTGGCTCCTTCATGGGTCACACGGCGACCACGCGCGTGCGCTACTCGGGCTTCGACGACCCGTCGATCCGCATCGACGCACCGTAAGGCCGCGTGCGCGGGCGGTACGCGCGGACGTGCGTGCCGCCGATTGCGCGGCGCGCGCGGGCACGATCGCGAGCGAGCGGCGGGACGCGCCGCCATGCGGCTCTCCTCGCGCTACACGGGCATCGTCTGCTCGTCTTCGGCGGCGCGGCGGCGCGACGCCTCCGCATCGCGCTTCCACTCGCGCGCGAAACCTTCGGCACCGCCCTTGTCCTTGCCGAAGCGCTCGCCGAGGCGCAGCGCCCATGCGGGCGGCTGGTCCGGCATCGGCGCGGGCGCGCGCGTCGTCGCGAGCTCCCACAGTGTCTTGAGGCCGATCAGCACGAACAGGAGGCCGAGCGCCGAGTTCGTCGCACCCATCGCCATCATGCCGAAGATGATCGCGAGATGGAGCACGAGCACGCGTCCCATGCGCTGCTGCACGACGAGGCGGATCCACGCGAACGGCCGCCCGCGCATGCCCGGCAGGTCGGCGAGGAAGGCCGCCCCGAGCACGCCGGCGAGCAGCAGCGCGCCCTGTCGCAACGCGTCGAACGAGAAGTGCCAGTTCGGCTCGTTCGGCAGGTTGTGGCCGAGGATGAAGGTGATCGCGAGCACGAACACGCCGTGCGCGAAGGTGAACACGAACGCGATCGTCGCGTAGTCGCCGAGCAGGGTCGCGCCGCGCCCGACCGCGTCGCTCGACGCGGCGCCGAGCTGGCCCGATCGCCAATGGCCGCGCTTGCGCGTGAGCGCGCGGTGCACCGCGATGCGCAGGCAGGTGAACACGGCGACGAGCAGGTTCTCGATCCAGAACAGCACGAGCACGTTGGCGACCGACCAGTGCAGGCGGATCACGCCGTAGATCGGGATCGCGTTGGTGACGAGCACGACGAACGCCGAGTACAGCCGCTCGCCGACCGCGGCGTGGCCGCCGCCCGCTGGCTGGTCCATGTTCCCCTCCCCTCGCGCGGTGCGCGGTGCCATCATCGCGCCGCGCCGCCGGCGACGGAAGGCTCGGCCGGCGCACGCGAGCGGCACGCGCTGCGCGGCGGCGCCCGCCTCGCGCGGCATGTCGTGCACGGCCCGATGATGCATCCGCTACCATCTCGCCATGCCGCACGCCCGCCTCGATCTCAACAAGCCGACCGGCGACGCCGTCAAGACGACGACGTGCTACATGTGCGCGTGCCGTTGCGGCATCCGCGTGCACCTCGATGACGGCCGCGTCCGCTACATCGACGGCAACCCGCGGCACCCGGTCAACCGCGGCGTTATCTGCGCGAAGGGCTCGGCCGGCATCATGCAGCACTACTCGCCGGCACGGCTGTCGAAGCCGCTGCTGCGCGTCGGCGAACGCGGCGCGCGCGAGTTCCGCGAGATCGAGTGGGACGAAGCGCTCGCGCTCGCGGCGCAATGGCTCGGCGACATCCGCGCGCGCAACCCGGAAGAACTCGCGTTCTTCACCGGACGCGACCAGTCGCAGGCGCTAACCGGCTGGTGGGCGCAGCAGTTCGGCACGATCAACTACGCCGCGCACGGCGGTTTCTGCTCGGTCAACATGGCCGCGGCGGGCATGTACACGCTCGGCGGCAGCTTCTGGGAATTCGGCGAGCCCGACTGGGATCTCACGCGCTACCTCATGTTGTGGGGCGTCGCCGAAGACCACGATTCGAATCCGATCAAGCTCGGCCTCGGCAAGCTCAAGGCGCGCGGCGCGAAGATCGTCGCGATCAACCCGGTGCGCACCGGCTACGGGGCGATCGCCGACGAATGGGTGCCGATCAATCCGGGCACCGACGGCCTGCTCGCGGGCGCGCTGATCCACGAGCTGCTGCACGCCGACCGCATCGACCTCGACTACCTCGTGCGCTACACCAACGCGCACCACCTCGTGATCCGCGCGCCGGGCGCGGCCGACGACGGCATGGTCGCGCGCGATGCCGACGGCCACGCGCTGTGCGCCGCACGCGGCGACGATGCGCAGGCGCGCATCGTGCGTGCGGACGCGATCGGCATCGCCCCGCTCGTCGTCGGCGAAGCGCGGCTCGCCGACGGCCGCGCGGCCGTGCCCGCGTTCCAGTTGTTCGCCGAGCGCTACATGGCCGCCGACTACGCGCCCAATGCGGTCGCGAACGCCTGCGGAGTCGACGCGGGGACGATCCGCCGCCTCGCGCGCGAACTCGCCGAGGTCGCGTTCGAGCAGGCGATCCGCCTGCCGCAACGCTGGACCGACGCCTGGGGCCGCGAACACGCCGAGATGATCGGCCGCCCCGTCGCGATGCACGCGATGCGCGGCATCAGCGCGCACGCGAACGGCTTCCACACCTGCCGCACCCTGCACCTGCTGCAGATGATCCTCGGCGCGATCGACACGCCGGGCAGCTTCCGCTACCAGCCGCCCTATCCGAAATCCGCGCCGCCACCGAACCGCCCCGGCAAGGCGCGCAAGGAAACCGGTGCGCTCGACGCCGGTCCGCTCGGCTACGTGCACGCGCCCGAGGATCTCGTCGTCGACGCGCACGGCGAGCCGCGCCGCATCGACAAGGCGTTCTCGTGGCAACACCCGTTCGCCGCGCACGGCATGCTGCAGAACGTGATCGCGAACGCGTGCGCGGGCGACCCGTACCGCATCGATACGCTGTTCCTGTTCATGGCGAACATGGGCTGGAACTCGGCGATGAACACGAGCGCGACGCGCGCGATGCTGTGCGAGCGCGATCCCGCGAGCGGCGAATATCGCATCCCTCACTTGATCTACGCCGACGCGTACGACTCGGAAACGGTCGCGTTCGCCGACCTCGTGCTGCCGGACACGACCTACCTCGAACGGCACGACTGCATCAGCCTGCTCGACCGGCCGATCTCGGACGCCGACGGCGCGAGCGATGCGATCCGCCAGCCGGTCGTGTCGCTCGACCGCGACGTGCGTCCGTTCCAGGACGTGCTGCTCGATCTCGGCGCGCGCCTGCGCCTCCCCGGCCTCGTCGACGAACGCGGCGCCGCGAAGTATCCGCGCGGCTACGCGCAGTACATGGTCGAGCACGAACGCGCACCCGGCGTCGGCCTGCTCGCCGGCTGGCGCGGCGCCGATGGCGCGCACGACGGCGTCGGCACGCCGAACCCGGACCAGCTCGCGCGTTACGTCGAGCACGGCTGCCATTGGCACCGCGCGGTACCCGCGGCCGGGCGCTACTACAAGATGGCGAACCGCGACTACCTCGAGTGGGCGAAGTCGCTCGCGTTCGTCGGTTCGACCCAGCCGATCGTGCTGCAGTTCTACGCCGAGACCTTGCAGCGTTTCCGCCTCGCCGCGCGCGGGCACGGCGCGATGCAGCCGCCCGAGCGCGATCGCGCGCGGGTGGAGCGCTACTTCGATCCGTTGCCGTTCCACTATCCGCTCGCGGGGGAAGCGGCCGAAGGCGGATCGGGGGAAGCGTCGTCGCAAGACTCCCCTCGCCCCGGCCCTCTCGCGCAAGCGGGAGAGGGGGTGAAGGACTACCCGCTCGCCGCGATCACCCAGCGGCCGATGTTCATGTACCACGCCTGGGGTTCGCAGAACCGCTGGCTGCGGCAGATCGCGACGCGCAACTACCTCTATCTCAACCCGCACACCGCCGCCGACAACGGCGTCGCCGACGGCGACTGGATCTGGCTCGTCGCGCCGCGCGGGCGCATCCGCGTGCAGGCGCGCACGCACGCGGGCACCGCGCCGGGCACGGTCTGGACCTGGAACGCGATCGGCAAGCGCAAGGGCGCGTGGAAGCTCGCCGCCGACGCGCCCGAGAACGTCGACGGCTTCCTGCTCAACCATCTCATCGACGAATCGCTGCGCGACCGCGACGGCCGCGCGCGCTACGCGAACGCCGACCCCGTGACCGGCCAGGCCGCGTGGTTCGACCTGCGCGTGCGCATCGAGCGCGATGCCGAACCGCGGCGCGCCGGCCACCGCATCGAGCTCGCCGGGAACGCCGGATGAGCGGCGCCGCGTGGACCACGCTCGCGATCGTGCTCGGCGCGATCGCGCTGTTCGCGAGCGAGAAGGTGCGCATCGACCTCGTCGCGCTGATCGTGCTCGTGCTGCTCGTCGTGCTCGGCCTCGTCTCGACCGAAGAGGCGCTCGCGGGCTTCAGCAACGAGGCGACCATGACCGTCGCGGCGATGTTCGCGCTCAGCCTCGGCATCGAGCGCTCGGGCGCGCTCGAGCCGCTCGGCCGCCTGCTCGCGCGCGTACGCCGGCCGTGGCTGCTCACGCTCGCTCTCATGCTCGCGATCGCGCCGATGGGTGCGTTCGTGAAGAACATCGCGCTCGTCGCGACGTTCCTGCCGCTCGCGCTGCGCGTGTGCGCGCGCACGAAGACGCCGCCCGGTCGCGTGCTGCTGCCGATGGCGTACGCGGCGCAGATGGGCGGCGTGTGCACGTTGATCGGCACCT
Source organism: Dokdonella fugitiva (assembly GCF_014138265.1). Taxonomy (GTDB): domain Bacteria; phylum Pseudomonadota; class Gammaproteobacteria; order Xanthomonadales; family Rhodanobacteraceae; genus Dokdonella_A; species Dokdonella_A fugitiva_A. Next base: position 59,457 of record NZ_JACGXL010000007.1, on the reverse strand, counting down.
CGTCGAACCTGCTCGCCGACAGCCTCGCGCAGAAGCACGGGCTGCCGGCCTTCGGCGTGTTCGAGTTCACGCGCATGGGCGCGCTGCTCGCGCTGGTCGGCATCGCCTACCTCATGCTGGTCGGCCGTTGGCTGCTGCCACGGCACATCCCGGCCGAGGGCACGGCCGACACCGAACTCGGCAAGTACGTGACCGAGCTGCGCGTGCGCGAGGGCTCGCCACTGGTAGGTCAGACGATCGCCGCGGCGAAGCTCGGCGAGGGCTATGGCGTCTACCCGCTCGAGCTGCTGCGCGGCGAGCAGCACCTGTGGTCGCCGCGCGAGCAGCGCCTCGCCGCGGGGGACGTGCTGCTTGTGCGCGGCGACTGGGAGAAGATCGAGGATCTGCGCACGCGCGCCCAGCTCGACATCGACCCGGAGGACCGCTACGGACCCGAGCACGGCCGCACGCGCGTGCTGGTCGAGGCGATGGTCAAGCCGGACAGCGCGATCGAGTACCACTCGCTCGGCGACGTCGACGTCTCGCGCGAGTACGACGCGATCGCGTTGGCGATCCGCCGCCGCGGCGAAGTGCTGCGCGACGCGCTCAGGGACGTGCGCCTCGCCGGCGGCGACGTGCTGCTCCTGCTCGTCGACGAGAAATCGGTCGCCGCGGTGCGCAACGACGAGCGCTTCGTGGTGCTCAGCGAGCGCGACGACGTGCGCCGCACGCCGCGCCGTGCGATCGCCGCGATCGCGATCATGGCTGCGGTGGTCGCGCTGTCGGGACTGCACGCGCTGCCGATCCCGGTCGCCGCGATCGCCGGCGCGGTGGCGATGGCGATCGCCGGCTGCTACGGCACGCGCGACCTCTATGCCGGCATCGACTGGAAGATCATCGTGCTGCTCGCGGCGATCCTGCCGCTCGGCACCGCGATAGAGAGCAGCGGCCTGTCGAAGGCGCTCGTCGACGGCGGCATGCAGCTGATCGGCTCGCACGGCCCGCTCGGCGCGCTGCTCATGGTGTACCTGCTGACCGCACTGCTGACCGAGCTCATGGGCCACAACCCGTCGGTCGTGCTCATGGTCGGCATCGCGGTGTCGGTCGCGCACGCGGTGCACGCCGACGCGCGACCGTTCATCGTCGCGGTCGCGTTCGCTGCGGCGACCTCGTTCGCGACGCCGGTCGGCTATCCGACCAACACGATGGTCTACTATGCGGGCGGTTACCGCTTCACCGACTTCATGAAGGTCGGCATCCCGCTGATCGCGATGTTCTGCGCGTTGTCGATGTTCCTCATTCCGATATTCTGGCCGCTGCAACCATGACCACCCTGCCGCCGCCGACCGCGAAGAAGCTCGGCCTCGTCATCGACCTCGACACCTGCGTCGGCTGCCACGCGTGCGCGGTCGCGTGCAAGGAATGGAACGACGGCGGCGAATTCGGCCCGCTGCCGGACGCGGACCCGTACGGTGCACAGCCGAACGGTGTCTGGTTCAACCGCGTGCACAGCTACGCGGTCGAACAAGCGACCGGGCGAGGCACGCGCGAGCTCACCGTGCATTTCCCGCGGTCCTGCCTGCATTGCGAAACGCCCGCATGCGTGACCGTGTGCCCGACCGGCGCAAGCTACAAGCGCGCCGAGGACGGCATCGTGCTCGTCGACGCCGACAAGTGCATCGGCTGCCAGCTGTGCGCGTGGGCATGCCCGTACGGTGCGCGCGAGTTCAACATGGAGCGCGGCACGATGCAGAAGTGCACGCTCTGCGTCGACCGCATCTACAACGAGACGCTCGACGAAGCCGACCGCCAGCCCGCCTGCGTGATGGCCTGCCCGACGCGCGCCCGCCATTTCGGAGACCTCGGCGACGCGAACTCGCCGGTGTCGAAGCTCGTCGCCGAGCGCGAGGGTTATGCGCTCATGCCCGAGTACGACTACAAGCCGGTCAACCGCTACCTGCCGCCGCGACCGCGTCGCGACGGCTGCGCAGACGCGAAGACGAAGGCCGCGCCGACGGAGTCGCTCGACACCGCGCAACTGCCCGGCGTGCTGCGCTGGCTCGACCGCGTGCTGTCGCGCTGAGACGACGACGATGCGACCGACCTTCTCGATCATCGCGTTCACGGTCTTGTCCGGCACCGGCTACGGGCTGTGGTTCCTGCTCGGCATCGTACTCACGCTCTCGCGCATGGGAGGGGACGGGCCGCCCTGGCCGTCCTTCGTCGTCACCGCCCTGCTGCTCGGCTTGGTGCTCGTCGGCGTCGGCCTGCTGAGCTCGCTCGGCCATCTCGGCAAGCCTGCGCGCGCGTGGCGCGCGCTGTCGCAATGGCGCAGCTCGTGGCTGTCGCGCGAAGGCGTCGCTGCAATCGCGACCTTCGTGCCGGCGATGCTGCTGACCGGCGCCGCGTCCGGGGCGGCGCCCGCGGCCGCCGCACGCGTCGCCGCACCTGCGCTCATCGCGGGAGCATTCGCGACGGTGTATTGCACCGCGCACATCTACGCGAGCCTCGCGACGATCCGCGCATGGAGCCAGCCCCTGGTGGTCCCGGGCTACGCGTTGTTCGGCCTGTACGGTGGCCTGCTCTGCCTCTGGCCGATGGTCGACGCGTCTCCCGGTGGACGCTCCCTCGAGACCGCGGTCGCCGGCGTCGCCGTCGCGTCGGCGCTGCTCAAGGTGCGCTACTGGCATGCGATCGATCGTCAGCCGCCCATCGACGCAAACCATGCGACCGGGCTCGCGCGATTCGGCGACGTGCGCTCGTTCGAGCAACCGCACACCGAAGAGAACTACCTGTTGCACGAAATGGGCTTCGTGCTCGCGCGCAAGCACGCGCGAAGGTTGCGCGGGATCACCCTCGGCCTCGGTTTCGCGGCGCCCGTCGCCCTCGCTCTGCTCGCGCTCATGCTGCCGTCGCTGCGCATCGCGTGCGCCGCGTGCGCGCTCGCGAGCGGCCTCGCCGGCCTGTTCGTCGAGCGCTGGCTCTTCTTCGCCGAGGCGAAGCACGCGGTGACCGCCTATTACCAGCGCTGAGCGGCCGCGTCGACACCAAAGTTGACCGCAGGGTCACCAACGTTCACGCCCGATTCAATGCATCTGCCTACCATCCGCTCCCCGGGGCCGCTGATGCGGCCTTTTTCATGTCCCCGAGGAGAGAGGAACACGTATGAAGAAGATCCTGCTGACCGCCGCCGTGCTCGCGGCGCTGCCGGCCTGCGCATTCGCCGACGACGGCTGGTCGGGTGCGGGCGAGCTCGGCTTCGCCGCCGCGCGCGGCAACGCGAAGTCGGAGAACCTCAACGCGAAGCTCACGTTCAAGAAGGAAGACGACCAGTGGAAGGACAACTTCTACCTGACCGCGCTGCGCAGCAAGGGTGAAATCACCGTCGCGACGGTCGGCGCCGACGGCCAGATCCAGAACGTGAAGAACTACGAGACGACCGCGAACCGCTACGAAGCGGGCGCGTCGGTCGGCTACAAGTTCGACGAGCGCAGCTACCTCGTCGGCGCGCTGCGTTACGAGAACGACGATTTCTCGCCGTTCGAATACCAGGCGGTCGTGTCGCTCGGCTACGGCTACACCGTGCTCAAGAACGCCAGCGACGAGCTGTCGGTCGAGATCGGCCCCGGCTACAAGCGCTACAAGCCGGTCGACGTGCTCGGCCCGGAAACGGCGGGCGATCCGCCGGCGCCGGTGCGCCACTCGTTCGACTCCGAAGGTGAAGTCGTCGGCCGCGGCCTCGTCGCCTACAAGCACGCGTTCACCGAGACGACGTCGTTCATCGACACGCTGCTCGTCGAAGCCGGCAGCGACAACACGTTCCTGCAGAACGACGCGGGCCTGCAGGTCGCGATCAACAAGTCGTTCGCGCTCAAGGCCGGCTACCAGGTGCGCCACAACTCCGACGTCGCGCCCGGCATCAAGAAGACCGACCAGCTGATCACGACCAACCTCGTCTACAACTTCGGCGGCGGTTGATCGTCTCTCACCGGCGCCGCCGCACGCGGCGCCGGGCCTCGAAAAGCCAAAGCCTGAAACACGAAGGACACGAAGGAAAAGCGAAAGGAGAGGAAGAGCTTGAAACACGGCGCACACGGAGCACACGGAGAAAGTCAAAGACGAGAAGAGCTTTTCATTATGAAAGCTTTTCCTCCGTGTGCTCCGTGTGCGCCGTGTTTCAAGCTTTTACCTTGATTCTGCTTTTCCTTCGTGTCCTTCGTGTCCTTCGTGTCCTTTGTGTTTCAATCTTTCCGCTTTCCGCTTGCCGCCGTTCACGCCGCCCCGAGGATCTCGTCCGCGCCGCGCTCGCGCAGCAATGCGGCGACCTCGCGGCCGAGCGCTTCCGGTGCATCGCGCGGACCTCGCGCTTCGGCGCGGATGACGCGGCCGCTGGCGGCGTCGCCGACGAGCCCCCACAGCGCGAGGCCGGTTTCCGTTTCGACGCAGTAGCCGGCGATCGGCACGTTGCAGCTGCCGTGCAGGTCGAGGTTCATCGCGCGCTCGGCGGCGACGCAACGATGCGTGTCGGCGTCGTCGAGGCCGCGCACGAGATCGAGCACGTCGGCGTCGCCGGCGCGGCACTCGATCGCGATCGCACCTTGCGCGACCGCGGGCAGCCAGGCCGGTGCGGCGAGCCGCTCGGCGATGCGCGTACCGAGGCCGAGCCGCTCGACGCCCGCGCAGGCGAGGATGATCGCGTCGTAGTCGCCCGCGTCGAGCTTGGCGAGGCGCGTGTTGACGTTGCCGCGCAGGTCGGCGAGCTCGAGGTCGGGCCGCAGCGCGCGCAGCTGCGACTGCCGGCGAAGCGACGAGCTGCCGACGCGCGCGCCGCGCGGCAGCTGCGCGAGGCGCGGCCAGCGGTTGCTGATGTAGGCGTCGGCCGCATCGGCGCGCTCGAGCACGGCGCCGATCGCGAAGCCGGGCTCGAGTTCCATCGGCACGTCCTTGAACGAGTGCACCGCGATGTCGGCGCGCCGCTCGAGCATCGCGACTTCCAGCTCCTTGAGGAACAGGCCCTTGCCGCCGATCGCGGCAAGCGGCCGGTCGATGATCTCGTCGCCGCGCGTGGTCATCGGCACGAGCTCGACCGCGAGGTCCGCATGCAGCGCGCGCAGGCGCGCGGCGACGTGTTCGGCCTGCCACAGGGCGAGCGCGCTCTGGCGGGTGGCGATGCGCAGGGTCTTCTTCATAGGGTACGGATCAGCTTGCGCAGCGCGGGCAGGTTGCGGCGACTCACCTCGAGCGACGCGGTCACGCCTTCGACGTTGGCGAACAGGCGCCCGTCCGGCGTGCGCGTGAGGCCGGTCAGTTTCGCGCGCGCGACGAGGCAGTTGCGGTGGATGCGCACGAAGCGCTCCTCGAACTCCTCCTCGAGCGCCTTCAGTGGTTCCTCGATGAGCACCTCGCCGCGTGCGTGGTGCACGACGACGTACTTGTCTTCGGCGAGCAGGTAGGCGACCTCGGCGACCGGCACGAGCACGAGGCTGCCGCGCACGCGCGCGCACAGGTGCGTACGCGTGCGGTCGGCGCCGAGCGCGTGTTCGACCCTGTTCGCTTCCTCGCCGCTCCAGCGTCGCGCCTTCGCGAGCGCCGCCTGCAGGCGATCGGCGCGCACGGGCTTGAGCAGGTAGTCGACCGCGTTCGCGTCGAACGCGGCGAGTGCGTGGTCACCGTAGGCGGTGCAGAAGATCAGCGCAGGCGGCGCTTCGAGCGCGCCGAGGTGGCGCGCCGCCTCGATGCCGTCCATGACCGGCATGCGGATGTCGAGCAGCAGCACGTCCGGCGCGAGCCGCGCGACCGCGTCGAGCGCGTCGCGACCGTTGCCGGCCTCGCCGACGACCTCGACGTCGCCGATCTCGGCGAGCAGCGCGCGCATGCGCTCGCGCGCCAGCGGCTCGTCGTCGACGACCAGCGCTCTCATCGGACAGCTGCCTCGGGCAGGCGCACGCTCACGGTGTACACGTCGGGTCCCGGTTCCACGCGGAGCTCGCCGCGCGCGCCGAAATGGTACTCGATGCGCGCACGGATGTTGGCGAGCGCGACGCCGTTGCCGCGCACGGGCGCGTGCGGCGGCAACGGATTGGTCAGTACGATCTCGATGCCGGCGCCGAGCGGCCGTCCACGCAGGTGCAGCGTGCCGCCTTCCGCGCGCGGCTGGATGCCGTGGTAGATCGCGTTCTCGACGAGCGGCTGCAACAGCAGGCGCGGCAGGCGGAACGCGCGCGGCGCGGCGTCGACGTCGATCTCGACCCGCAGGCGATCGCCAAGGCGCAGTCGCTCGATGTCGAGGTAGCGCCCGACCAGATCGAGCTCGTCGCCGAGCGTGCCGTGGCCGTCGTCGGCGCCGAGCGCGGCGCGGAACAGTTCGGACAGGTCCTCGACCGTGCGTTCGGCGTCGGCCGGCCGCGAACGGATCAGGCTCGCGATCGTGTTCATGCTGTTGAAGAGGAAATGCGGCCGGATGCGCGCCTGCAGCGCGTCGACCTGTGCCTTCGCCGCCGCGCGCACGCGCTCGCGCCAGCGCTCGAGCACGAACAGGTAGCGCAGCAGCGCGGCGGCGATCAGCGCGCAGATCGCCGCGTTGACGAACACGAAGCGCGCGCCCTCGCCGACCGGCGCGGTCAGGCGCAGGCCGAGCGCCTGGTCGAGGCGCAGCACGACGGCGCTGCCGAGCGCCGTGACCGCGACGCCGATCGCCCACGCGGTGACGAAGCCGGCGCGCTCGGGCAGCCGCTGCAGGAACACGCGCATCGAACAGAGCACGACCGCGTTGAGCAGCGCGAGCCACTGCACGTAGACGCTGAGCACACCCAGGCGCGGCAGCCAGCCGCGTTCGGCCACGTCCGGTACGAGCACGATCACGAGCGCGACGAGTTCGGCGACGACCATCACTGCGAACAGCGTCGGACCGCTGCAGAACTGCGGCAGCCAGTTCGGCGTGGCCGTGGTCGTCGTGGTGGTGCTGCCCTGTCGCACCGCATCCCCCTCGCCTGCGCGTTCGTGGCCTCCGCAGGGCGACGAACGCCATTGCGGCGGAGGCCGCTCCTACATTACCAAGATCCGCCGGGGTCGATCAGGCGAGGCGCGCGCCGATCCACGCGCGCAGGTCGGCGATCTCCTGCGCACAGACCTGGTGCGCCATCGGGTAGCTGTGCCAGTCGACCGCGTAGCCGAGCCAGGCGAGCGCATCGCGGCCCGCCGCGCCGAGCGGCTCCGGCACGACCGGGTCGTGGCTGCCGTGCGCCATGAAGACCGGCACGCCCGCGTTCGCCTCGCTGCGTTCCGCCGCGGTGCGTTCGAGCAGTGGCAGGTAGGTCGACAACGCGACGATGCCGGCGAGGCGCTGCGCATGGCGCACGCCGCCGGCGAGCACGATCGCGCCACCCTGCGAGAAGCCCGCGAGCAGCACGCGCGCGGGCGCGATGCCGCGCTCGCCTTCGCGTGCGATCAGCGCATCGAGCTGGCCGATCGATTCGCGGATGCCGGGCTCGTCCTGCTTGTCCTCGATGCGCGCGCCCTTGATGTCGTACCACGCGCGCATGCGCATGCCGCCGTTGATCGTGACCGGGCGCACCGGCGCGTGCGGGAACACGAAACGCAGCGGCGGCCAGGCGCGGTCGACGAGTTCGGGCACGATCGGCGCGAAGTCGTTGCCGTCGGCGCCGAGGCCGTGCAGCCAGATCACCGCGTGGGTCGGATTCGCGGCGGTTTCGGTTTCGACGCAAGGCAACAGGGTCACGGCAGGCTCCGGCACGGTGAGGCGCGTAGGCTGCCCGTGCGGCGCGGGTTTGCCAAGCGGCGCGGCTGCGACGCAGTGCCGGATTGCACGGGACGCCTGTGCTAGCGTGCCTGCGCCCCCTCCCGCGCAAGGCCGACGCTCGCCATGTCCGCCCGAACCGGCTTCTTCGCAACCGTGTTCTCGCTGCTCGCGGCCGGCAGCGCCGCGGCGACCTCGCCCGCCGACTTCCTCTACGGCCACGCGACCGATGGCAGCAACTTGCCGTTCCGCTACTTCGTGCCGCCCGGCTACGACGACGCGCAGGCGTATCCGCTGGTCCTGTTCCTGCACGGCGCGGGCGAACGCGGCAACGACAACGAGGCGCAGCTCGGCAACAACGCGAACGGCGCGCTGCAACTGCTCGGCGACGCGCAGCTCGCGCTGCAGCCGGTCTTCATGATCGCGCCGCAATGCCCGACCGACGGCTGGTGGAGCGGCGCGACGCTGGCCAGTGCGATCGGCCTCGTCGACCAGGTCGCGGCCGCGTATCACATCGATCCCGACCGCGTATACGTGACGGGTCTGTCGATGGGCGGCATGGGCACGTGGAGCGCGGTGACCGCGCAACCGGACCGCTTCGCCGCCGCGGTGCCGATGTCGGGCAACGGCGACACCAACGCGGCGGCCGCGGTGGCGAGCCTGCCGCTGTGGTTCTTCCACGCGGCGAACGACCCGACGGTCGGCGTCGACGGGTCCGACAACCTCGTCGCCGCGCTGCGCAACGCCGGCGCGAACACGGTCTATACGCGCTACGACAGCGGCGGCCACGGCATCTGGAGCGTCGCCTACGCGCACCCGCTGCTGTTCCCGTGGCTCGTCTCTCAGGTGCGCGGCGGCTCGGGTTCGCCGCTGCCGCCGGTGTTGCGCATCACCGCGCCGACCGCCGCGGGCGCATGGTCGACGCAAGACCCGATGATCGACCTCGGTGGCAGCGCCGACAACGACGGCGAGCCGATCGAATCGGTGGACTGGGATCGCGCGGGTGGTGCATCGGGCGCGGCGACGGGCACGACGGCGTGGAGCGCGGACGGCATTTCGCTCGTCGAAGGCGCGAACCTCCTGCGCGTGACCGCGACGACGCCGAGCGGACACGCGGCCTGGGGCGGCCACACGACGTTCAACGACAGCCTGCGCGTGACGCGTACCGGGCCGCCGCCGCAGCCAGGCAGCATCGTCGCGGCGATCAATGCGGGCGGTGGCGCCTACGTCGCCGCGGACGGCACGCCGTACGCGGCCGACGGCCTGTTCGTCGGCGGCAGCACCCAGGTGTCGACGCACGCGGTCGCGGGCAGCGACGACGACGCGCTCTACAACGACTGGCGCTACGGCAACTTCGCCTACCACATCCCCGTGTTCGACGGTCCGTACACGGTCGAGCTGCAGTTCGCCGACACGTACAACAGCGCGGCGGGACAGCGCATCTTCGACGTCGCGATCGAGGGCACGACCGTGCTGCACGACTTCGACATCATCGCGAGCGTCGGCGCCGACGTCGCGACGGTGCGCCGTTTCGACGTCGACGTCGGCGACGGCATGCTCGACCTGGCGTTCAGCAACGGCAGCGCCGGCAGTGCGCGCATCGACGCGATCCGCGTGATCCGCGCCGGCGGCGACTCGATCTTCGCGGACGGCTTCGACGGCTGAGGCGGGCTCGGAGCCGAAGCCAGAGCTAGAGCTAGAGCTGGAGCTGGAGCTGGAGCCAAGCCAAAGCCTTCGACACGAAGGACACGAAGGAGAAGTGGAAGAAGAGATTGAAGCACGGAGCACACGGAGCACACGGAGGAACAGCTTTCAGATGAAAAGCTTTCCTGCCTTTGCTTTCTCCGTGCGCTCCGTGTGCTCCGTGTTTCAGGCTTTTTTCGCTCTAGGCTTTTCCTTCGTGTCCTTCGTGTCGAAGGCTTTTTTGCTTCCGGACACTGCCAAGGGCCCACGATCGCCCCCTTTGCACGACGCTTACTTCCGGGCCGGTACGCGACGGGCGCGAGCCGCTATCCTGTGGGCTTTACGTGCCCGCGGAGCCTCGTATGGATCGTCTTGCCGTCGCCTGCCTCGTCGCCCTGCTCGGCTTCGCCGCCGCGCCCGCCGAGGCGGCCCCGTCGATCACGCTCGAGCAAGCGATGGCCGATCCGGACTGGATCGGTGCGCCGGTCGAGAACCCGTACTGGAGCGTCGACGGACGCAGCGTCTACTACGACCTCAAGCGCAGTGGTTCGCCCGTGCGCGACCGCCATCGCATCGACCTCGGCGACGGGCGCGATGCGGTCGTCGACCCGGCCGCGATGGCCGGCGCCGACGGCGGCGAAGCGGTGTTCGACCGCGCGCGCACGCGCGCCGCGTTCGTGCGCAACGGCGACGTGTTCCTGCGCGAACTCTCCAGCGGCCGCCTCGTGCAGGTCACGCGCACGCCGGACGAGGAGGCGGCGCCGCAGTTCTCCGCCGACGGTCGCAGCCTGCAGTACCGCGTCGGCAGCGCGTGGTTCCGCTACGACATCGCCGGTGCGATCGGCGGACCGGCCGCGATCGTCAAGGCGGAGAAGGATCCGGAAGCGAAGAAGCCGGACGACCTCGGCCAGGACCAGTTGCGCTGGTTCTCGACCCTGCGCAAGGACAAGGCCGATCGCGACGCGCGCAAGCAGCACGGCGAAGAGTTCGCCAAGGGCGATCCGACCCGCGCGCCGCTGCCGTTCTACCTCGGCGACGAGGTCCGCATCGAAGGCACGTCGCTGTCGCCGAACGGCCGCTGGCTGCTCGTGGTCACGTCGCCGAAGGCCTACGAGCGCGGCAAGCAGGGCAAGCTGCAGCGCTTCGTGACCGAGTCCGGCTACGAGGAGCAGGAGGACGAACGCACGCGCGTCGGCCGCAACGATCCCGCGCCGCAGTCGCTCGTGCTGCTCGACCTCGAACGGCATGCGCAGCATGCGCTAGCGAGCGAGGACCTGCCCGGCATCCATGACGACCCGCTGAAAGCGGTGCGCGAGGAGAACGCGCAGCGCACGCGCGCACTCGACGCGACGAAGGACGCCGATTCGCACGACGCCAAGGCGAAGGCGAAGAAGGACGAGGGCAAGGACGAACCGAAGACGCGCGCGGTGCGCATCGTCGCCGACGCCGAGGACGGTGGTGGCGGCGGCATCGCGTGGAGCGCGGACGGCGCGTCGCTGGCGATCCAGATCCGCGCGATCGACAACAAGGATCGCTGGATCGCCACGGTCGACTTCGATCGCGCCAGGCTCGTGGGCCAGCATCGCCTCACCGATCCCGCCTGGATCAACTGGAACTTCAACGAGTTCGGCTGGGAACGCGACGACCGCACGCTCTGGTACGTGTCGGAGGAAAGCGGGTACGCGCAGCTCTACGCGAAGCAGCCGGGCGGCAAGGCGAGCGCGCTGACCAGCGGCCGCTTCGAAGTGTCGGCGCCGGTGCCGTCGCCGGACGGGCGCTGGTTCTACCTGCGTTCGAACGCGGAAGCGCCGTACCGCTACGACGTCTACCGCGTCGCGATCGCCGGCGGCAAGCTCGAGCGCGTGACGAACCTGCGTGGCCTGCAGCAGTTCGCGCTGTCGCCCGACGGCAGCCGCGTCGCCGCCCTGCATTCGGGCGCGTACGTGCCCGCGCAGCTCGCCGTCGTCACGATCGACGGCGGCGCCGTGCGCGAACTCACCGACACGCGCACGCTCGCCTACAAGGCACGCACGTGGATCGAGCCGCGCATCGTCGAGGTGCCGTCGACGCACGTGAAGCAGCCGATCTACGCGAAGTTCTACCAAGCGAAGGACTTCGACGCGTCGAAGAAGCATCCCGCGGTGCTGTTCGTGCACGGTGCCGGCTACACGCAGAACGTGCACGAGCAGTTCCCGTACTACTTCCGCGAGCAGATGTTCCACAACCTGCTCGTCGAGGAAGGCTACGTCGTGCTCGACATGGACTACCGCGCGAGCGAAGGCTACGGCCGCGACTGGCGCACGGCGATCTACCGGCAGATGGGTCACCCCGAACTCGAGGACCTCGTCGACGGCGTGCACTGGCTCGAGCAGAACGCGGCGGTCGACCCGCAGCGCGTCGGCGTCTACGGCGGCTCGTACGGCGGCTTCATGACCCTGATGGCGATGTTCCGCGCGCCCGAGGTGTTCCGCGCCGGCGCCGCGCTGCGCCCGGTCACCGACTGGACGCAGTACAACCACGAGTACACCTCGAACATCCTCAACACGCCGCAGCTCGATCCGATCGCCTACGAGCGCTCGTCGCCGATCGAGTTCGCCGACGGCCTGCGCGGCCCGCTGCTGATCGCGCACGGCATGATCGACGACAACGTGCTGTTCGAGGATTCGGTGCGCCTCTACCAGCGCCTGATCGAGCTGCACAAGGACGACTTCGAACTCGCCGGCTACCCGCTCGACCGCCACGGCTTCACCCATGCCGACTCGTGGCTCGACGAATACAAGCGCATCCACAAGCTGTTCCAGGCCAACCTCAGATGAGCCGGCGCGCACTCGCACGGCTCAGCCTCGCCGGCACGCTCGCCGCGCTCGCGGGCTGCCAGGTCGAGTGGGCGCGCGACCATCCGCTCGGCTGCCGCAGCGACGAGCAGGCGCTGCTGCGCGACACGCTCTACTTCGGTCGCGCGATCCCCGGCGGCGGCGAGGTCGACGAAACGGCCTGGCAACGCTTCGACGCCGAAGTACTCGCGCCCGCGTTCCCGCGCGGCTACACGACGCTCGACGCGCGCGGCCACTGGCTCGGCGACGGCGGTGCGCCGGTCAGCGAGGCCAGTCGGCTCGTCGTGATCGTGCACGCACGCGACGCCGCGAGCGAGGTGGCGCTGCGCACGGTCGTCGCTGCCTATCGCGAGCGGTTCCACCAGCAAGCGGTGCTGCGTGAGCGCGGCGCGGTCTGCGCCGCGTTCTAGCGGAGACGGCGGGGCGTGAACACGCGCAATGCGCAGCGCGCCGTCGTCAGGTTGATGCGAGCGATGTCGGCAGCGCGCTGATATCCGCCTGCGACCACGAACACCAGCGGCACGCCGGCCCGTCGTGCCATGCGGAACACCGCCAGATCGCGTTCGGCCAGGGCCCTCGCACTGAAGCCGCTGCGGTTCTTCGGATCGCTTTCGTGGCTGTCGGCGCCCGCCTGGTAGACCACCAGATCCGGCGCGACGCGCGCGAGCCGCTGTTCGATCGCGGCGAGCGCCCGCAGGTGCGCGCGGCGACCGTCACGGGCCAGGCGGACTTCGTACGGCCATGAACGCTCGTGGCCGAGACAGCCGAAGCGGGTACCGAACATCGAAGCGTTGTAGAGGTTCGGCAACCGGGCCGCGAACTCCTCGGTTCCGTTGCCGCCGTGTTCGTCGCAGTCGATCACGAAGACCTTCATGGTCGGCCAGACGTGCGCCAGCAAGGCAAGCCCATTCAGCGCGCAGAAGCCGGAGCCGCGTTCCGGTACGGCGTGATGGAAACCCCGCGCGAGGTTCATCGCCAGGCCGTGCGACCACGCGTGACGCGCCGCGGCGAGCTGGCCCGCGAGCATTGCGTACGTCGCATCGCGCAGGCGTGCGTTCCAGCGGATGCCCTGGCTGGATGCGAGCGGCTCCAGTCCCGCCTCGAAAGCGTCCAGGTAGGCGTCGGTATGCAGGCCGCGCAGCAGCCGCGGATCGAACGGGGGCGGCGTGTGCAGGTCGGCGATGCCGGCGTCCTGCAGCGCACGCGCGGCGACACCGAGCCGCGCGAGGCTCGGCACGTCCGACGGCGCGTAGGCGTCGTCGTAGAAGACGTCCAGCTTCATGCGGCGCGAGCCGCTTCGCCGTGGGCGAACGCGCGCAGGTCGTCGAGCGTGGTACTCGCGGGTGACAGCATGCGCGAGCGGAGTTGGGCCTCGAACTGCGCCGAAAAGGCGCGTTGGCGGTCGACCGGCGCTACCGCGAGCGTGGTCAGGCGCAGGAAGCGCGCGGACGCGATCGCGTCGAGCGGGAGGCGCATTCCGTTCGCGGTGGGCGCTCCGCTTGCTCCGGCAACGTGCGCGAGCGCGCACAACGACCCCGGCGGAAGGTCCACGCCTGCGAGCGCGATCGATTCGAGCACGATCGCCGAATGCGATTCACCGAGGTTCATCTTCTCGATCATGACCGGGATACCGGCGCGGCCCACCACGACGTTGACACTGCCGCCGCGGCGCACGCGCCCGTGTGCGAGTTCGAGGAAGAATTCCTCCGCCTGCGAGCAGCTGCCGATCTCCGGCTTGCAGGGCATCGGCGCGACGGCATCGATGCTGGTCGCGTCCCGTTCGATCACCTGGCGCAGCATCGCCGCGAACAAGCGGCTCTCCGTGCGCTCGAGCCCACCCGCCGCGGCGCGCAGACGCGGCCCGAGCGAACGCAGCGCGTCGAGCACGTCGCCGTACTGGCGCACGCCCGCATGCACGTCCGCCGGCGCGGCGTCCGCGCGCCGCCAACCGGGGCGCCAGCCCGATGCGAGCATGATCGCCGCGAGGTAGCCGGTCTCGCGCAGCGGCCAGTCGGCGAAGACGTCGAGGTCGCTCGCATCCTGCGCACTCGCGGGGCGATTGACGAAGGTCGAGAGGAAGCGCGTCGCCTGCGTATAGCCGCAGCCGCGCCGCTCCGTGCGATGGCTCGGATGCTCGTCGAGCATCTCGATGAGTTTCGCCTGGAGCGGAAGGCCGCGCTCGCGCAATCGTTCGACGACTTCGTGCGCCACGCGGGTCACTCCATCGTGACGAGCAAGGCGCGCACCAGGTGAGCCACCTGCTCGCGATCACGCGCGTCGAACGTGAACGTCGGCACCGGCGCACCGCAACGCCGGATGGCGGCGCGCACCGGACCGAGCGAGAACTCCGCCACCGCGTCCGTATGCGTGATGCCGATGACCATCGGCATGCCGGCGCGATGCGCACGGATCTCGCGCAGCCAGTGTTCGCATTGATCGGCGATGTCGATCGCGCTGCCGTCGAGCACCACCACGACGCCGAAGGCGCCTTCGAGCACGATCGGCCGCATGTGCGCGAAGCGCTCCTGCCCCGGCAAGCCGTAGACGAGCAGCGGCGTGCCGTCGTCGAGCGTCGCCGCCGAAAAGTCCAGGGCGACCGTCGTCGTGGTCTTCTCGCCCATCGCCGGCTCGCTCAGCGTCATCTCGGTGCTGATCGGCTCGCTGTCGGTGACGCTGCGGATCGCGGTAGTCTTTCCGGCGCCCACCGGGCCCGCGAACACGAGCTTGGCGACGAGGGATTCGGAAGCCGTATCGGGCATCGGATGGCTCATGCGACGCGCAAGCCGAAATGCGCCGCGAGACGCGAGAACAGGCCGCCCGGGCGCGTGGGTGGCGGCACCGCGGAGGGCGTCGCGCTTCGATCGAGCAGGCCAGCCGCCTGGAATGCCCACAGGCAGGCGTCGACGTCGGCGCGCGCGAGGCCATGGCGATGGGCGATCCGCTCCGGCGTGCCGCGGAAGCGCTGGAGGGATTGCACGACGACCAGGGCCTCGGCGATCGTGCCGGCCGCGCCGAGATCGGGCCAGTCGCGCAAGCCGACATCGTCGTCGGGATACGACGGCAGATGCGCACGCGCCGACCATGCACCCATCAACAGGAAAGCGTCGAGGCTGGCGCTGATCTCGCCCGGCGGCCGCGAACGCTGCCGATCGCCGATCGCGGCGATCGACCACGCATTCGACGCCAGCTGCTCGCAGGCGCGCAGGCGGTCGCTCACGCTCGCCGACACGACGCGACTCGTGGAGGCGAGCAGCCAGACCACGGCGCCGTCCCGCCGCAGTTCGACGTCGGCGCCCCGCAGCGTCGGATCCGTCGCCATCTTCAGCAGCGGTGACGATGCCGGGGTCGACGATGCCGAGGTGGTCGGCGCCGCCGTCGCCGTGCTCTGCGTCGACGGAGGCGCTGCGCGCGACAGCAGGTCGTGCAGGGCGCGCGTCAGGCGAGCGACCGTCGCGAGGGCTTCGACGATCTCCAGTACCGGCGTACCGCGGCGCCGCGCGATGTCGATCACGCGGCGCCCGTAGGCATCGTGCGGATCGGCTGCGACGATATCGCAACGCGTGCCGTCCCATGCGGCCGCGCGGGCCTGCAACCGGTGTGCCGCGAGCGCCTGCGTGGCCAGACGCAGGCGCTGCTCCATGGCGGTGTCGAGTCCCGCGTAGCGAAGTTCGAGCGGCATAAGCGATCTCTTCGGCGGGTGTGCGGAGCCCGGCGTCAGGAGAAGTCGAGCGACTTCTCGAACGTGCGCAGTTCGTGGCGCGCCATGCCCAGGTTCGACTTCGCGCGATCGAGCACGACGTACAGGAACAGCTTCTGGTTCGACTCGAGCGGGCGGATGACGTGGTACTGCTTGGTGAGGCTGATCAGGATGTCTTCGATCGTGTCGTTGAGCTTGAGGTTGTTGGCCACCTTGCGCTTGGCCTTCACGACCTCGGCATTGCCGGCCGCGGCGAGTTCGAGGTTGACGCCCGTGCCGTCGCCGGCGAGGAGCATGCCGCTGTCGGCGTCGACGAGCGCGGCGGCGACGTAGCCGTCGAGCGAACGGAGTGGTTCGAGACTGATCTTTGCCATGGTGCTGCTACCCCTGTTGAGTGGGCGGTACCGCCGCCCGCGGAAACACGCGTGGCCCGCGCGGCGTCAGCGCGGCGCGAAACCGCCGATGATCTGTGCCAGTCGATCCGCGCCATCGAGCGCCGAGCGAAGCGTGAGCGCCATGAGCTCGGAGCCGTCCGAGGCGACGGACAGCACGTAACCGCGCGCAGGCTCGGGAACGCGCACGACGACGATCGCCCCGTGGCCGGTCGACACGACCGAATGCGTGCAATGGCTGCGCAGCGCGTCCTTCGAGAACGACTCGCTCAGTGCGACGAGGGAACTCGTCATCGCCGCGATGCGGTCGCCGGTCGAATGCGCATTCGCACGCGCCGCATTGGCCAGCACGCGTCCGTCGGCCGTGCCGATGCAGGCGAAGCGCAAGGCGTCCGAGCGATCGAGGAGCGCAGCGAGGTAGCGCTCGGCTTCGGGCTGCCAGGCACGCAAGGCTTCCCGGGGGACATCCTCCCGCGATGGCGAAATGCTCATCCTTCGTCGAACTCCGGCGGCGTGCTCTGCAAACGATTACACTCGGCCTCCATGCGCATCCGCATGCTCAACGGGGCTGCGCAAGGATTGTGATTATCGCTGTAGTTTCAGGCGGGCTGCGGAGCTAGGGAATCGGTGAATCACCTAGGAGAATCACCCGTGCACAATGGAATTATTCATAGTCGAATAATCTATAAGATACTGATTTATCTGTTATTTTTATCGTAGATGAGCCCCGGGGGCGCCGTGCATGCGTCACAATCATTTGCATCAGGATCGAGTTCCAGGAACGCCAAAGATGGTCGTCGCCTCGACGAACCCGATCTGGCTGACCGGCTTCCTCCATCTGGTCGAAGGCCTTCGCGGAGTCGAGCTGGTGGGCGTGTCGGAAACGGCGCGGGACGCACTCGGCGCACTCGAAGAAATGCAGCCCGACATGCTCGTTCTCGACCTTCGGCTGGTCGAACCCCTGCGCGCGCTCCATCGCCCGCGCTATCGCGTGCCGCGCGTCGTGATCGTCGGCGACCGCGCGCATTCCGGCACGCGACCCTCGTTCGGTCGCGAGTGCACGTGCGGCTACTTCAACGAGCGCGTCGCCTGGCCGGAAATTTCGGACGGACTCACCCACGTAGCGCGCTGCACGGAGGAACGGGCCGGCGCGGAACGTTGCCAGGCCTGTCCCGTGGCCCGTTCGCACCGGAGGCCGCGCCTGCCACTGAGCGATCGCGAGACGGAAGTCTTCGAACGCCTCGGCTGGGGCGAGGGCCCGAGCGCGATCGCGCGATCACTCGGCTTGCAGGTCAAGACCGTGGATTCGCATCGCGAGGCACTCAAGCACAAGCTCGGACTGCGCTCGGCGCTCGAACTGCGCGACGCCGCGGCCGCGTGGCGCGACGGCCATCTCCTGCCTGGTGTCGTCGTGGATCCCGCCTGAAGCGCGAGCCGCCGGTTCGGCGCGATACCGCGCGTGCGGTATCGCGCCATCGATTTTTCGCGCTGCTGTGCGTGTACGACCGAGGCGCGACGAGCGAGGCTTGCGACGCCGGGCGCCGCGCGGGTGCCGTGCATGCGCGGCATTCCGAGGGAGGCTAGACTCCGGCACGACGGGTCGGTCGGGGATTTCCCATGCTCGGCATCGCGCTGGCCATCGCTGCAACGATCGTCGCAACCCGCCGACGCCGGCCGACGTCGCAGCGGCCCGCAATGCCGTGCATGCAGCGCTCGACGCCGACGCCCTCCTCCCGCATGCATACCTCTGCGTCGGCGTCGAAGGCGCTGTGCCGGGTGACGAAGTGCGGGCTCGGCTCCCTGGCGCCGCTCACCACGCGATCGGCGGACCGAAGGACTGCGAATGCATCGAGACGGAATCGACGCATCGGTGCGAGCGCACGTCGGCGGCGACTCCGGCCTGCATCATCGATGTGAGCGACTTCCTGTTGCGCTCCCCCGACGAAGCGGTCGCGCAGTTGACCGTACACTGCGGCTGGCCGAACGGTTACGGCGAGGTCGCGCGTTTCGTTCGCGCCGGCGACACCTGGCAGTACCTCGGCGCGATCGAACGCATCGTCTTCTGACGCGGAGCGTGCAGGGCAACTCGAGCACCGGCCGTTGCAGGTGCCGTACGCGTAGCGAAGATATGTAGGCTCAGCGCCCCACCACGCGCAAGTGCTTGCGCGGCGCCGCCTTCGCACGCCGGCCGGCGGTTTTCCCCGGCTCGTACACCATGTAGACATCCGCGCGCTGGTAGTGGCTGCCCGGCCGCGGCGCGGGATGATGGACGAAGCCACCGCTCTCGTACAGCTGCAGCGCGGGACCGAGGCGCTTGCTCGATTCGAGGAACAACGTGCGGCCGCGCCGGCGTTCGAACTCGGCGATCACGCCGTCGAGCAGCCTGCGGCCCGCGCCGAAGCCGCGAAAGCCGCTTTCGACCGCCATCTTCGACAACTCGTACACGCCGGGCGCCTCCTTCAGCAGCGCGCACGTGCCGATCACTTCGCCGTCGAGCGTCGCGAACAGGATCGCGCCGCCCGGCTCGATCACGTGCGTCTGCGGATCGCCGAGCACGGCGCGGTCGACGTCCTCGAGCGTGAACCAGCGCTGCAGCCACTCGACGTTGAGGCGCTCGAAGTGCGGCGCCCAGTCGCTCCGGTACGGCGCGATGTCGATCTTCGCCTTCTTCAGGCGCGCATGGTGCGAGCGGATGTCGGCGGCGAGGCGCCCGCTCGCGATGTCCGCCTCGAATGCACCGAGCGCGTCGAGCAGCGTACCGCCGCCCCGCGCGGCCGCCGCGGCGGCCGCGCGACGGATGGCGCACCAGACGGGACCGAGACGGTCGAGCTTGCGCTCGGCATCGGCGGACAGTTCGAGCACGCCGCGCCGCGCGTCGCTGCGATCGGCGCGGCGCGTGATCCAACCTTGCGCGCGCAGCTTCGCCGCGAGCTGGCTCACCGCCGGGTGTGTCTGCCCGATCGCCGCGGCGATTTCGGTGACCGAGGCGGGCCCGCGCACCTGCAGGTAGCGCAGCACGGGGAACCAGTGCGCGTCGAGGTCGTGCCCCGTTTCGCGATACGCGACGTTGGCCGCCGCGTACAGGCTTTCGCTGACCGCCTTGAGCCGGCTGCCGAGCGCGAGCTCGCCTTGCCCATGCAGGAACATCGATGGTCCGTCGGCAATTACGTAAGTGCTTACGTTACTGCGTTCGGAGCGAGCGCGCAAGACTACCGCGCGCGGCCGCGGCGCACTAGGATTCCCCTGCGGCGAACCGCCGCGCCGGCGTACGGAACGTGTCATGGCGACCCCTTCGATCGTGCTGCGGCAGGTCGACGACGCGCTCGTCGCGACCGCGCGCACGCTGTTCCGCGAATACGCGGCGACGATCGGCGTCGACCTCGAGTACCAGGGCTTCTCGGCCGGCCTGCCGGCGCCGTACCTGCCGCCGCAGGGCGCGCTGTTCATCGCATTCGTCGACGACGCGGTCGCCGGATGCGCGGCGCTGCGCCGCCACGACGCGCGCAGCGGCGAAATGAAGCGGCTGTACGTGCGCGACGCGCGCCGCGGGCTCGGCCTCGGCGCGCGCCTGGTCGGCGCGATCGTCGACGCCGCGCGCACGGCGGGCTATGCCGAGCTGCGGCTCGACACGCTCGCGAGCATGAACGCCGCGCAGGCGCTCTACCGCCGCCTCGGCTTCGTCGAAACGCCGCCCTACGGCGACGCGCATATCAGCGGTACCCGCTTCTACGCGCTCGACCTCACGCCCCGGCCTTGACCTGAACGGACGCGGCGCACAGGGCGGGACGCTGCCTCGCGGAAACGTGCACGGACGCGGAGCGTGCGACCAGGAGTCCCACCGTCCGCGACACGCGCCGGCGCCGTCACCACCAATCGACGCGCCGCACACGCTCGCCGAGCACGGCGCGCGCGCGCTCGAAACCCGCCGTCTCGACGTTCACGAGCACCGCCTCGGCCGCGCCGCCGAGCATCGGCAGGTCGACCAGCGAATCGCTGTAGGCGACGTCCCAGGTCGGCTCGATGCCGAGTGCGGCGAGCTGGCGCAGCTTCTCGCGCCCGACGTTGCGGCAGGCGATGCGCGGCCCGCCCCCGCCGTGCGCGAAGCGCGACGCGACGAGTTCGACGTCGTGCAGGCCGAGGTGGTCGAGGATCGCGCGCGCGAGTACGTGCTCGCAGCCGGTGACGACGACGACGCGGTCGCCCGCATGCCGATGCCGCCTCAGCGCGGTGAACGCCGCGCGCTGCAGGTTGCGCGCGTCGTCGGCGAGGCTGCGCCCGAACGCGTGCGCGCGCGCGTGGTAGGCGCGCTCGTCGAGCCCGCGCAGGCCCCAGTGCACGAGGCCGCGCTCGAGCGCGCGGCGGCCGCGCCGGGTCGTCGCGGCGAGGCCGAGCAGCGGCGCCGCGAGCAGCAACGGAATCGCGCGTGGCCACGCGCTCGCGTAGCGCGCTCGCATGAAGCGCGTGAACGAGTCGCCGCGCACGAGCACGCCGTCGAAGTCGAACAGCACGACGCGGCGCGCGCCGCCCGGCGCGTCGGCGGGCGACGCGATGCAGGCCATCGGCGAACCCATCAGCGTGCGAAGAACAGGCGCGCGAGCTCCGCTCCCGGATCGGGTGCGCGCATGAATGCTTCGCCGACGAGGAACGCGTCGATGCCCGCCTCGCGCATGCGCGCGACGTCGGCGGGGGCGTGGATGCCGCTCTCGGTGACGAGCACGCGCCCGTCGCCGACGCGCCCGCGCAGGCGCAGGGTCGTGTCGAGCGAGGTCTCGAACGTGCGCAGGTTGCGGTTGTTGATGCCGACCAGTGGCGCCGGCACGTCGAGCGCGCGCTCGAGTTCGTCCTCGTCGTGCACTTCGACCAGCACGTCGAGGTCGAGTTCGGCGGCGAGCAGCGCGAGCTCGAGCAGCACCGCGTCGTCGAGCGCGGCGACGATGAGCAGGATCGCGTCGGCGCCGATCGCGCGCGCCTCGTAGACCTGGTACGGATCGACGGTGAAGTCCTTGCGCAGCACCGGCAGCGCGCACGCCGCGCGCGCCTGCTGCAGGTACGCCTCGCTGCCCTGGAAGAAGTCGGTGTCGGTGAGCACCGACAGGCAGGCGGCACCGCCCGCGGCGTAGCTCGCCGCGATCGCCGCCGGATCGAAGTCGGCGCGGATCACGCCGCGCGACGGGCTCGCCTTCTTCACTTCGGCGATCACCGCGGACAGGCCCGCCTCGAGCTTCGCCTCGATCGCCGCGGCGAAGCCGCGCGTGGGCGGCAGGTCGGCGGCCTGCGCGGCGAGTTCGGCGAGCGGCACGCGCGCGCTGCGCTCGGCGATCTCCTCGGCCTTGCGCGCGAGGATGCGCTGCAGGATGTCGCTCATGCGCGACCCTCCGCGACCAGCGTGCGCGTCGCCGCGACGAACGCATCGAGCTTCGCGCGAGCGGCGCCGCTCGCGACGACCGCGCGCGCGCGCTCGATGCCGTCCTGGATCGAACCGGCGAGGTCGGCCGCGTACAGCGCCGCACCCGCGTTGAGCAGGACGATGTCGCGCGCGACGCCGGGCGTGTCGTCGAGCGCCTCGAGCAGCAGCGCCTTCGATTCGAGCGCGTGCGCGACGCGCAGGTTGCGGCTCGACGCCATCACGAGGCCGAAGTCCTCCGGCTCGATCACGTACTCGCGCACGGCGCCGTCGCGCAGTTCGCCGACCATCGTCGCCGCGCCGAGCGAGATCTCGTCCATGCCGTCGCGGCCCCAGACGACGAGCGCATGGCGCGCGCCGAGCTGCTGCAACGCGCGCACCTGGATGCCGACGAGGTCGGGGTGGAACACGCCCATGAGGATGTTCGGCGCACCCGCGGGGTTGGTCAGCGGCCCGAGGATGTTGAACAGCGTGCGCACGCCGAGCTCCTTGCGCACCGGCGCGACGACCTTCATCGCCGGATGGTGGTTCGGCGCGTACATGAAGCCGATGCCGGTCTGCGCGAAGCAGCGCGCGACCTGCGCGGGATCGAGCTCGATCGACGCGCCGAGCGCCTCGAGCACGTCGGCGCTGCCCGACTTCGACGACACGCTGCGATTGCCGTGCTTGGCGACCTTCGCGCCCGCGGCCGCGGCGACGAACATCGACGCGGTCGAGATGTTGAACGTGTGCGCGCCGTCGCCGCCGGTGCCGACGATGTCGACGAAGTGCGCGGGCGCGCCGACGTCGACCTTCGCGGCGAGCTCGCGCATCACGCGCGCGGCGCCGGTGATCTCGCCGATCGTCTCCTTCTTCACGCGCAGGCCGGCGACGATCGCCGCGACCAGCGTCGGCGAGACCTCGCCGCGCATGATCTGGCGCATGAGCTCGACCATCTCGTCGTGGAAGATCTCGCGGTGCTCGATGGCGCGTTGCAGCGCTTCCTGCGGGGTGATCGGCATGGTCGGGTTTCGTTGCTCGCGCTCAGCGCACGCGGTAGTGGATGGAATGGATGTCCGCACGCCCCTGCCCTCCCGCGCGTTCGCCGGAGAACAGCAGGATGCCTGGGTGCGCGGGATCGACCGACGGGCCGAGGATCCAGCCGCCGTCGACGTCGACGCGCGCGTCGAGCCGCTGCGCACGCACGTAGCGATCACCGTCGCGCACGGCGGACCAGAGCGCGATCGCTGCGTTCTCCACGTCGTCGGAACGCGCGAACACGAGCACGCGGCCGTCGTCGAGCCAGGCCGCGTCGAAGTCGTCGCCGGGTCCGTTGACTTCGCCGGCGAGCGGCACTGCCGCCTGCCACGCGCCGTCGCGCCAGGTACTCGTGAACAGGTCGTGGCGACCCGCGCCGCCGCGGCCGTTCGTCGCGAACAGCAGCGTGCGGCCGTCGGCGGACGGCGTCGGCGCCCATTCGTCGCCGGCGGAGTTGACGCCCGCGCCGAGGTTCACCGGCGTGCCGAACGTCGCCGTCGCGGGATCGAACGCGGCCTGCCAGAGATCGTCGCCGCCGTAGCCGCCGGCGCGATTGGAGAAGAAGTAGACGCTGCGGCCGTCGGCCGCGAACGCGGGATCGAATTCGTTCGCGGGCGTGTCGAACGCCACCGCGACCGGCGCGCTCCACGCGCCGTCGCGACGCTGGCTCATCCAGATGTCCCAGCCACCCGCGCCGCCGGGCCGGTTCGTGCTGCCCCAGAGCACGCTGGCGCCGTCGGGGCTCACGGCCGCGCGGATCTCCGAATACTCCGACGAGACGACCCCGGGCAGGAACACCGATGCGTCGCCGTCGAGTTCGAAGGCCGCTTCGCGCGAAGGTTTCGTCGCGCACGCCGCGAGCAGCAGGCTCGCGACGGCAATGGACAGGACATGGCGTGCGTGCATCGCTCCCTCCCCGGTGCGACGGCGTCAGGCCGCTTTCGGCAACGCCTGCGCGAGGAAGTTGCGCAGCATCGCGTGGCCGTGTTCGGTGAGGATCGATTCGGGATGGAACTGCACGCCTTCGATCGGCAGGCTGCGATGGCGCAGGCCCATGATCTCGTCGAGCGAACCGTCGGCATGCTCGGTCCACGCGGTGACTTCGAGGCAATCCGGCAGCGACGACTGCTCGACCACGAGCGAGTGGTAGCGCGTCGCCTCGAACGGATCGGGCAAGCCGCGGAACACGCCCTGCCCCGCGTGATGGATCGGCGAGGTCTTGCCGTGCATGATTTCCTTCGCGCGGATCACCCGCCCGCCGAACGCCTGGCCGATCGACTGGTGGCCGAGGCAGACGCCGAACACGGGCACCTCGCCGCCGAGCCGCTGCAGCACCTCGAGCGACACGCCGGCGTCGTCGGGCGTGCCCGGGCCGGGCGAGATCACGATCGCCGATGGCCGCAGCGCGCGCAGCGCAGGCAGGGTCATCTCGTCGTTGCGGATCACGCGCACGTCCTCGCCGAGCTCGCCGAAATACTGCACGAGGTTGAACGTGAACGAGTCGTAGTTGTCGATCATCAACAGCATAAAGCTCGCACCTTGTTCATTCTCAATCGACCGACGTCAGTGCGTCCGAGCATTGACTACGTCAGTCTGTCCAGTCGTAGAGCGAGCAGCTCCGCTTTGGTACGGTCCAGTACCGAAAGAAAATCTTCCAACGGAAACCTCAGCAGAACGGACTCTTTCAGCTCGAAGCGCTCGTCGAGGATTTCGATCTCGATGCCATCGTCCTCCACGCGTCGAAAGAGCTGACATATCCTTTGCTCTCGATAGGCGATTTCGGCAGCCAAGAACACGTACCCATCGCGCGTCAGGAACTCAATTCTGAAATCCTTCATCGCCAATGGTCGTCACGCTCGGGCGGGTGGCCGGAGGGCGAGTATAAGGCCGAACGGCAGCACGCCCGGGTATGGACGGCTACGCACTCAGGCCGCGTCGGGAGCGGCCGGGGCGGCGGCGCGCGGCTGGAACCAGCGCGCGAGACCGTCGATCGACTCGCACATGCTGCGCGCGATCTCGCGTTCGCCCATGACCGCGGCGTCGGCGCCGCAGCCGAGCAGGTAGGCGACTTCGTCGTCCGAATGCGCGCGCGCGAGCACCGCGATCGCCGGATTCGCCTCGCGCGCGTGGCGGATGATCTGGCCGGCCTCGAGCGCCTGCGGGATCGCGACGACGATCGCGCGTGCGCCGGCGACGTGCACGGCGGCGAGTCGCTCGGCCGCGGCCGCATTGCCGGCCAGCGCGGGAATGCCGAGCGCGCGGGCGCGCTCGACCGCGTCGGCGTCGGGTTCGATCAGCGCGAGCGGCGTGCCTTCGTCGTGCAGGCGCTGGCCGACCAGCGAGCCGACGCGGCCGAAGCCGACGAGGATCACGTGGTCGCGCTCGGGCAGCGGCGGCCCGGGCGGCAGGTCGGGTTCGCGCGGCGCCGCGGCCGCGGCGGCGGCATCGCGTCGCGCGAGCCAGCGGTCGAGCGCGACGAACAGCAGCGGGTTCGCGCAGATCGACAGGATCGCGCCGGCGAGCACGAGGTCGCGGCCGTCCTTCGGCAGCAGGCCGAGTTCGATGCCGAGCCCGGCGAGGATGAAGGCGAACTCGCCGATCTGCGCGAGGCTCGTCGCGATGGTCAGGCCGACCTCGGCCGGACGGCCGAACGCGCGCACGATCGCGAACGCACCGATCGACTTGCCGACGAGGATGATCGCGAGCACGCCGAGCACGGGCAGCGGCGCGCGCACGAGGATCGACGGGTCGAACAGCATGCCGACCGAGACGAAGAACAGCACCGCGAAGGCGTCGCGGAACGGCAGCGACTCCTGCGCGGCCTGGTGGCTCAGCTTCGACTCGTTGAGCACCATGCCGGCGAAGAACGCGCCGAGCGCGAACGAGACGCCGAACAGCATCGCCGAGGCGTAGGCGACGCCGAGGGCGATGCCGAGCACGGCGAGCGTGAACAGTTCGCGCGAACCGGTGCCCGCGGTGCGCTCGAGCAGCCACGGGATCGCGCGCCGGCCGACCACCAGCATCACCGCGACGAACGCGGCGACCTTGGCGAGCGTGAGGCCGAGCGCGGCGTACAGGTTCACGCCCTCCTGCGCGGTGCCGCCGAGCAGGCCCGCGAGCGCGGGCAGCAGCACGAGGGTGAGCACCATCGCGAGGTCCTCGACGATGAGCCAGCCGATCGCGATGCGCCCGCGCTGCGTTTCGAGTAGGCCGCGTTCTTCGAGCGCGCGCAGCAGCACGACCGTGCTCGCGGTCGACAGCGCGAGGCCGAGAACGAGGCCGCTGCCCGCCGACCAGCCGATCGCCCATGCGAGCAGCATGCCGAGCGCGGTCGCGATCGCGATCTGCACGGCCGCGCCGGGCAAGGCGATCGCGCGCACCGCGAGCAGGTCGCCGAGCGAGAAATGCAGCCCGACACCGAACATGAGCAGGATCACGCCGATCTCCGACAGCTCGGGCGCGAGCGCCTGGTCGGCGACGATGCCGGGCGTGAACGGACCGATCGCGACACCCGCGAGCAGGTAGCCGACGATCGGCGGCAGGCGCAGCCGCTGCGCGAGCATGCCCGCGACGTAGGCGAGCACGAACGCGGAAACGAGGGTCGCGATGAGCGGAGTGCTGTGCGGCATGCGCGATTCCTGCGTGCGTGATGGCGGCGCGCATCGCCGCCGCGACGCGCGGAACCGCGGCGCGATCGATGTTTAGCACATCGGGCGTGCCCGAAAAACCCGCACGCGCTGCGCGAGGTGCGCGATCTGTGGGAGCGGCGGAAGCCGCGATGCTCTTCGTCGCGCGAACGGGCGGGAGAAGCATCGCGGCTTCCGCCGCTCCCACAGGGGTCCGCGCACGATCGGGACGGCAGGCAAATCAACGCGCGCAGCGCCGGACCCGTCGCTTGCGCCCTAAGGCACGCCGATTCGCCGGCGGCGCCGCAGCCAGCGCGCACGCAGCGGCCAGGCGAGCGCAAGCACGGCGAGGAACACGCCGTAGGCGAGCAAGGTGGCGACGATCTGCGGCCACAGGTGGCCGCCGCGGCCGGTGCTGGCGTCGAAGCCCCAGCGCATCGCGACGATGCTCGCCGCAGCCGCGAGCGCGAGTACGGCGAGGTCGGCGAGCCAGCGCATCGCGCCGCGCGGCGCGCGTGGCCACGCGCAGTAGATCGCACCGACGATCGCGAACGTCGGCAGGAACAGGATGAAGGACAGGCCGGTCTCGAAGAAGGCGTTCATCGCGCGCGCTCAGTCGACCACGATGCCTTGCATCGATTCGACGTCCTGCGCGGTCAGGCGCGAATCGCGCGCACCCCAGCGCCGTCGCAGGTGGTTCACGACCGCGGCGATCTCGCTCGCGTCGAGCCGCTGCACGAACGGTGGCATCGAATGCGGACGCGGCGCGCCCGCGGTCGTGACCGGCATGCCGCCGTAGAGCACGAGGCGCACCGCATTCGTCGCGTCGGGTGCGGTCGCGGCGACCGAGCCCTGCAGCGGCGGATAAGCACCCGGCTTGCCCTCGCCGTCCTTGCCGTGGCAATCGGCGCACGCGTGCGCATAGACCTGCGCACCAGGACTGCCTGCGTCGTCGTTCGCCTCGCTGCCGACCGTCGCGCGCAGCGGCGCGGGCTCGACCTGCTTGAGGTGCCGCGCGATCGCGAGCGCGTCGCCGGGCGTGAGCGCGCGCAGGCTCGCGTAGACGACTTCCGCCATCGGCCCGTACGCGCTGCCGTGCGCGGACGTGCCGGTGCGCAGGTAGTCGGCCAGTTGCTGTTCCGAGTAGCGCTCGAGCTGCACGCGGTCGAGCGGTGGCGCGTACCAGCCGATACCGGGAATGCGGCCGCCCGCGAAATGGCCTTCGGGCGGCAACGAGCCGCGCTCGCCGCGCGCGCTGTGGCACATCGCGCAGTGGCCGAGGCCATCGACGAGATAGCGGCCACGGTCGTTCGGGTCGATGCGCGTCGCCTCGGGCCGGTAGTGCAGCATGCGCCAGCCGACGAGCGCACGGCGCGAATCCGCGGGCGGTTCGAGCCGGTTCGGCGGCGGCGTCGACGCGCTCGCCGGTTGCGTGCGCAGGTACGCGAGGATCGCGTCGAGATCGGCGTCGGCGACGTTGGCGAAATGCGCATACGGGAACACCGGGTAGAGCGCACCGCGGCGCGACACGCCGTGGCGCATCACGTGCGCGAACTCGTCGGCCGACCAGTCGCCGATACCGCGTGCGGGATCGGGCGTGATGTTCGTGCTGTAGACGGTGCCGATGCCGGTCGAGAACGTGCGCCCGCCCGCGAACGGCGCGCCGCCGCGCGCGGTGTGGCAGGCACGGCAGTTGCCGATGCGCGCGAGGTACTCGCCGCGCGCGATCGTCGTCGCGTCGGTCGCGACGGCGCGGTCGCCGTGCGGGATGCGGAACGGCTCGATCCCGCCCTGGCGCGCGAACAGCATGGCCGCGAGCGCGAGCGCGGCGAGCACGCACGGCAGCAGCAGGCAGGCAAGCGCGAACAGGATGCGCCGCAGGCTCACGGCGCGGCCTCCGCGTCCAGCGCGCCGCAGCGCGCGGGCGGCACGAATGCGCCGGCCGGTGCGGGCCGGATGCCGTCCGCATTCGACTGCTGCGACAGCCATGTCGCCACTGCGCGGATGTCCTGCGGCGACAGCGCGAGGGCGACCTCGCGCATGCAATCGGGTTCGCGCGCGCGGCGCGAGCCGTTGCGCCAATGGCCGAACTGCGCGACGACGTAGTCGGCAGGCAAACCCAGCGTCGCCGGGATGCCGGGTTCGAGCCCGGCGAGATCGGGGCCGTGGCAGGCGCTGCACGCGGGCACGCCGTGTTCGCGATCGCCTTCGCGCACGAGTCGCTCGGCGCGTTCGCGCCGCTCCGGCGTCAGCTGTGCCGCGCCCGCGTCGGCCGCGTGCGTGCGCGGCGGCAACGCGGCGTAGTACGTGGCGATCTCGCGCAGCCACGCGTCGTCGGCGAACTGCACGAGCCAGGTCATCGACGCATTCACGCGCCGGCCGTCGCGGAAACCCGCCAGCTGCTCGAACAGGTAGCCGGCCGGCTTGCCGGCGAGGTGCGGCACGTACTCGGCGCCCTGCATGCCTTCGCCGAGCGCGCCGTGGCACGCCGCGCACGCGGCGAGGCGCTCGGCGATGCCGTCGTCGGCGAACGCCGGCGACAGCGCGAACAGGAGCGCGAACAGGATTGCGGGCCGGCAGCGAGGCATCGCGCGATCCTCGCTTACCGCGCGACGCCGTGCGGCTGGATCCAGCCGGTGGCGACGCCGAGCATGACGACGAGGATGAGTCCGACGGACAGGCCGATGCGCCAGGTCAGTGCACGCACCGTGCGGCCGGTCGATCCGTGGTCGACCATCATGAAATACAGGCCTGCGCCGAGCTGGTAGAGGATCGCGGCGAGCGCGGCGACGATGAGGATCTTGCCAGCCATGGGCGGCTCCGGTGCGATGGGACTGCTGCGAACGATACCCGCGCGCGGGCGTCGCATACCGATCAGCTGGCGCCGAAACGACCGGATCAGCCTGCGCGAATTGTCGCAGTCAGGGTAGCGTCGCCAGCCGGCCGAGCGTCGCCAGCGCGGCCTCGATGCGTTCGTCGTGCGGATGGCCGCAGTTGAGGCGCAGGTGGCGCTCGAAGCGCGCGCGCGAGGAGAAGATCGGCCCGGGCGCGACGCTGATCGACTGCGCGAGCGCGCGCCGGTGCAGGTCCAGCGCCTCGGCGCCGGGCGGCAGCTCGAGCCAGAGGAAGTAGCCGCCCTCGGGCCGCGTCGCGCGCGTCGCCGCGGGAAAATGCCGCGCGATCGCCGCGAGCATCGCGTCGCGCTGCTGCGCGAGCGCGCGGCGCAGCTTGCGCAGGTGGCGGTCGTAGCCGCCGTGCTCGAGATAGGCCGCGATCGTCGCTTCGGCCGGCGTCGATGCGGTCAGCGTGGTCGACAGCTTGAGCCGCGCGACCGTCGCGAGATGGCGCCCCGGCGCGATCCAGCCGATGCGGTAGCCCGGCGCGAGGCATTTGGAGAACGACGAGCAGTGCAGCACGAGGCCGGCGCGGTCGTAGGCCTTCGCCGGCGGCGGCCGGCGCGCGCCGAAGTACAGTTCGCCGTAGACGTCGTCTTCGATCAGCGGCGTGTCGTGGCGCGCGAGCAGCTCGACGAGCTCGCGCTTCTTCGCTTCGGGCATGAGGCTGCCGAGCGGGTTCTGGAAATTCGTCATGAGCCAGCACGCGGCCGGCCGTTGCCGTTCGAGCACGTCGGCAAGTGCGCCGAGCTCGATGCCTTCGCGCGGATGCGTGGCGACCTCGATGGCGCGCAGGCCGCGCTGCTCGAGCGCCTGCAGGGCGGCGTAGAACGTCGGCGACTCGACCACGACCGCGTCGCCCGGCTTCGTCACCGCGGCGAGGGCGAGGTGCAGCGCTTCCATCGCGCCATTGGTGACGACGAGATCCTCTGCGTCGACGGCGAGACCGTCGACGAGGTAGCGCAAGGCGATCTGCCGGCGCAATGCCGCGTTGCCCTGGTGCAGGTGGTCGACGCTCGCGCGCGGATCGAGCCGCTGCACCGTCGCGGCCATCGTCCGCGCGAGGCGCGTGAGCGGGAACAGCAGCGGGCTCGGGAACGCCGAGCCGAGCGGCACGACGTCGCGCCGCATCGTCGCCCTGAGGATCGCGAACACGCGCTCGCCGACGTCGACCGCGATCGATTCGCCCTCCGGCGCCGACACGTGCTCGAGCTCCGGCGGCGGCACCGCGGCGACATAGTAGCCCGAACGCGCCTGCGCGCGGATCAACCCGCGCGCCTCGAGCCGGTAGTAGGCCTGGAACACCGTCGACGCGTGCACGCCGCGGCTCGCCGCGGCCTGGCGCACCGACGGCAAGCGGTCGCCCGCGCGCAACGTGCCCGCACGGATCGACGCCTCGATCTCGTCGGCGAGGGCTTCGTAGCGTTTCGATGGACGGTCGCGGCTGCGCAAGCGCGAAGCGTGACGCACGGGCGACGCCGCGATCAAGCCGGTCGACGGGACCGGATCAATGCCGCAACGCCACCGTCGCCCGCTCGTTGAGCGAGCCGTCGCGCTCGATCACCGCGTAGACCCCGCGCTCGGCGTCGAAGACGACGGCGACCGGATCCTGGAACAGCGGATGGCGGATGAACTTCAGCTCCCAGCCGAATCGTTCCAGCCCGGTCAGGGCGAAGCACTGCGCGTCGTTGAGTTCGCGCTTGAGCAGCGCGGGCGGTCGCTGCGCGTGCAGGCGCCGTTCCTTCGGGTGCATCACAACCTCCTGCGGCGTCTCGCGACGCGCGATAGCGAAGGTGGCGGCGATTGTGCGCCGCTGCCGGCGTACCTACAAGGCGCCGCGGGACGTGGATGTGCGCGGCGACGAAGATCGAAGGCCAGCCGAGCGCGAGGGCGGCCCTCCGCCGCCCTCGACGCCGCGCGCGCTCACAAGCCGCCGGCGGCCTGGGCGACCGCGCGGAACAGCGCGCGCCCCTTGTTCATCGTCTCCTCCCACTCCTTCGCGGGATCGGAGTCGTACACGACGCCGCCGCCGGCCTGGACGTAAAGGCGTCCATCCTGGATCACCGCGGTGCGGATCGCGATCGCGGTGTCGGCATCGCCGTTCCAGCCGATGTAGCCGATCGCGCCGGCGTAGATGTTGCGCTTGTGCGGTTCGAGTTCCTGGATGATCTCGATCGCGCGGATCTTCGGCGCGCCGCTCACCGTGCCGGCCGGGAACGTCGCCTTGAGCACGTCCATGTAGGACAGGCCGTCGCGCAGCTCGCCTTCGACCTGGCTGACGATGTGCATCACGTGCGAGTAGCGCTCGATCACGAAGCTCTCGGTGAGCCTGACGCTGCCGGTCCGGCTGACGCGACCGACGTCGTTGCGGCCGAGGTCGATCAGCATGAGGTGCTCGGCGCGTTCCTTGGTGTCGGCGAGCAGCTCCTGCTCGAGCGCGAGGTCTTCCTCGGGCGTCTTCCCGCGCGGGCGCGTGCCGGCGATCGGCCGCACCACCACGCGTCCCTGCTTGAGGCGCACGAGGATCTCCGGCGACGAGCCGACGATCTGCGTGCGGCCGAGGTCGACGAAGTACATGTACGGCGACGGATTGAGCGCGCGCAACGCGCGGTAGACGTCGACCGGGCGCGCGCGGAACGGCACCGACAGGCGCTGCGACGGCACTACCTGGAAGATGTCGCCGGCACGGATGTACTCCTTCGCGCGCTCGACCATCGCCTCGTACTGCTCGCGCGTGAAGCTCGATTCGAAGTCCGCCTCGCCGAGCCCCTTCGGATCGAGCACGTCGGGATAGCCGGAACCGGAATGGCGCAGGCGGAACGCGAGTTCGTCGAGGCGCCGGCGTGCGCGCGCGTACGCCTGCGGCTGCGCCGGATCGGCGTGCACGATGAGGTAGAGGCGGCCCTTGAGGTTGTCGAACACCGCGACTTCCTCGCTGAGCATGAGCAGCGCGTCGGGCGTGCCGAGTTCGTCGTGCTTGTCCGCGCGCGCGAGGCGCGGCTCGATCCAGCCGATCGTCTCGAATCCGAAGTGCCCGACCAGGCCGCCGCTGAACGCGGGCAGGCCCGGCACGCTCGCGACCTGGTACGCGGCGCGGATGCGTTCGATCTCGCCGAGCGGATCGTCGAGCTCGCGCGACTCGACCACCTCGCCGAGCTCCTCGATCGTCAGCGTGCGCCCGCGCAGCACGTGCACGCGCCGGCACGGCAGGCCGATGATCGAATGCCGGCCCCAGTTCTCGCCACCCTCGACCGATTCGAACAGGTACGAATACGGCCCGTCGGCGAGCTTGAGGTAGACCGACAGCGGCGTGTCGAGATCGGAAAGCACCTCGCGCACGACCGGGATGCGGTTGTATCCCTGCTCGGCGAGTGCGGCGAATTCTTCCTGCGTGATCACGATGTATGCTGCGAAGAAGGCGGCCCTCGAAGATAACAGGGTGCGCGCGGCCGCGCGACGCCGGCCCCGATGCATGCGCACCGGTACGGCAGCGGGGCCACCGTCCACGATGGGGATTGCCGCATGATTGCGCGCTTGCTGTTGTTGTCGTCGGTGATCCTCGCATCCGGATGCACGGGCATCCGACCGGCGCGCGAGCCGCTGTGCTCGGAAATGACGCGCTTCGCCAATGCGATCGAGCCGGGGAACGAGGCCCGCGTCGAACTGTGCGTCGACTGGGGCCCGCGCTGCGCCGACGGTGCGGAAGCGGCGAGCCAACCGGTGCTCGCCTCGCGGCGCTGCGAGGACGGCGGGAGCGTGCCGGCCGCGAAGTTCTGCGACTACCTGCTGCAGAACTCGTCGGCGGAGTTTCCCGGCGGCAATTTCGGTGCGGCCCTGTCCTGCCTCGGTGGCTATGCGCCCGGGAAGTACCTCGATCACGAATGGAAGCACGCGCGCGTCGGCACCAGGAGCATGCCGGGGACCGAGGACGGCGTCGACGTCGACATCGACTACGCGAGCGCAACGAAGGACGGTCCGGCGCTCCTGCGCATCGAGGTGAAAGCGAAGCGACCACCGTTCCCCGACGACGTCATCCGTTCGCGACTGGAGCGCGACGACGGCCGGGCCATCCCCTCGCTGAGCGGAATGGGAGCCTGCAGCGCGTTGAGCGCATCGCCGATGTTCAACGGAACGACGTTCGAAGCCTCGTATCCCGAAGGCGCCTGGGTCATCTGCGACGCCACCGTCTCCGGTCAACGCGTGAGGGCCACGGCGACCGTGCTTCGCTACCTCTACCATGCGTCGATGCAGCGACCGATGGCCGCTCGCCGCATCGACGTGACCCTGGCGAAGTCCGCTGGCGAGTGGCGCATCACCGCGTGGGAAGACCACGCCATCGACTACGCCCCTTGAATTCGCGCACGCGCGTCGGTGCGATCGAACGGTACCGACTCACGATGCTTCGACGCCGTCGGCGAAGATGAGGTCGACCACGACCGCGCGCGGCTCGCGCACGATGTCGTAGGTGAGGCTGCCCGCGGGCACGTCGCGCCCCCAGTAGAGTTCGACCGTGTCCGGCGACGTGCCGACGAGCGGGTGCGGTTCGACGTCGTCCTCGTCCGGCGTGTCGGAAAGCGCGATCGCATCGCCCCAGTTCACGCCGTCGATGGAACGGCGCACGGCGAGATCGAACTGGCTGCCGTTCGCGCGGATCCAGAACAGCGCGAACGCCTCGTCGGGCATGACGACCGGCAGCGAGTCGTGGTTGTTGCCCGCCACCGCGAAATCCTGCGGCGCGGCACTCCAGTCGTGCACGCTCGTGGTCGTCTTCACGTACATCGAGAGCGCACTGCCACCGACCTGGTAGCTCGCGAGGTAGAGCCCGTCGCTCGCGCGGAAGGCGATGCGCGGCAGCTGGCTGCCCAAGGCGATCGGCGTCTTCAGGAGGTCCCAGGTCGAGCCGCCGTCGGACGATTGCGCGACGTACGAGCCCGACGAACCGCCGCTGTTGTACTGGTAGCTCATCGTCAGCGTGCCGCCCGGATGGCGGATCACGTGCGGGTTGAACTGGCCGCCCGCAGCCCAGCCGAGGTCGAGGACACCTTGCTCGGTGAACGCGACGCCGTCGGTGCTCGTCGCGCGGTAGATGCGCAGCGAGGTGAGGCCGCCGCTGCCCTTGAGGTAGAACAGCGCATAGCTCGCCGGGCCGAGCTGCACGAGCGACGGATGGCGCTCGTTCGCCGCGCTCGAGATGATCGCGGCCGGCGTGCTCCAGCTCGCGCCGCCGTCGGTCGAGCGCGTGATCCAGAGGTCGCCGTTGAACGTCGACGGATCGAGGCGCTCGAACACGATGATGCGCGCACCGTCGTCGCTCGAATGGATCACCGACGGCATGTAGTCGATCTCGTCGCCGCTCGTCACGGGTTCGGCCGCGTTCGCGGCGGCACCCGCGCAGAGCATGGCAAGGACGGAGGCGGGAAGCTTCATGCGGTGACCCCAGGGGCGCGGGACCGTCCCGCGGATGACCCGTGATTACGACATCGAACGCGCGAAACGACACGCCGCGATGCGGCAAACGCGCGCGCCGCCCCTGTGGGAGCAACTGTCTTCCATTGGCGCGCCGCGAGGTGTTCGGCCCTCCCCTTCAACGGAAGGGTTGGGTGGGGACGGTGTCGCTCGATTACCCCGCGATGGCAAACACCATCCCCCTCCAAACCTCCCCCTTGAAGGGGGAGGCTTCGAAGCGGGCAGAGCATTGTGGGAGCGGCGGAAGCCGCGATGCCCTTCGTTCCGCCCTGCGAAAGCATCGCGGCTTCCGCCGCCCCCACAGAAGGCTGAGGACTGCGGCGCTACACGGCGCCATCGGCGAGGCGGCGACGCACCATGCCCGACATCGCGATCGAGAACACGACGCCACCGCCGTCGGCGAGGTTGGCCGCGCCGGCGCGGCCCTGGTGCAGTTCGGCGACGAGGCGCACGACGTACAGGCCGAGGCCGAGATGGGGTGTGCCGCCGCTGCGCGTGCTGCCCTCGCGCATCGACACGAGTGAGTCGAACAGGCGTTCCTGCATCGCCGCGGGCAGCGACGGTCCCTGGTTGGCGAGGCGCACCACCGCGCCGGTCGCGTCGACCTGCAGCGACAGCGCGATCCAGCCGCCCGGCGGCGTGAACGAGCACGCGTTGTCGAACAGCTTGTCGAGCGCCTGCGCGACGAGGTCGGGCGCGCCGTGGAACGGCACCGGCGCCGGCGGCAGTTCGAGGCGCAGCTCGCGACCGTCGCAGAGCGCGCGATAGCCGTCGGCGCAGCCGGCGACGAGCGCGCGCAGGTCGAAGTCCTCCGCCTCGGCCGAAGCGATCGCGCGCTCGACGCGGCTCGCCTCGCTCATCGCGCGGACGATCGAGCCGAGCCGCTCGGCGCCGTCGCGCGCGCGCGCGAGGTACGGCCGCGCGGCGGCGGGCACGTCGTGGTGCTCGAGGTTGTCGAGCGAGGACTTGACGATCGCGAGCGGCGTGTTGAGTTCGTGCGAAAGCTTCGAGGCGAGCGTGCGCAGGTAGTCGGTGTAGGCGGCGACTTCGTCGACGAGCTTGGCGAAGCTGCGCGCGAGGTCGCCGAGTTCATCCGACGCGTCGGCGAGCGGCATCGGCCCGTCCAGACGTCCGGACGTCCGCACCGCGCGCTCGGCCGCGTTGCGCAGGCGACGGATGCGCAGCGACAGCGAAGCGCCGAACGCGAGCAGGATGGCCAGCGCGATCGCCAGCGCGACGAGGGTCGAGCCGGCGAGCCCGACCAGTGCGCGGTTGGCGAGCAGCGGCAGCGCGCGGTTCGCCTGCTCGAGCACGAGCGCGCCGTGCTGGCCGTCGGCCGACTGCAGCGGGATCGACGCGGTGAGCACGACCGCGCCGCCGCGATCGACCGCGCGCCAGCTCGTCGCCGGCACGCCGGACAACGCCTGCCAGACCTCGCTCGCATCGAGGCGCGGCCGCTCGCCGTCGAGCGCGGCGGAGCCGCCGAAGCCGGGCGCGATGAGCACGCGGTAGACGAAGTTGGCGAAGCCGCCCGGCGCGTCGCGCGCGGCGACGCCGGCGGTGTCGAGCCGGCCGGCGTCGGCGACGAGCCAGCCGTCGGCGGCGACGAGGCGCGTGCGCGTGTGCGCGGGCACGAGCGGCTGCAGCGAACGCGCGGCGCCGTCGTCGTAGGCGATCAGGCGGCGCGGCTCGGGCGGTGTCGCGTCGGCCTGCGCCGAGTCGCGCACGGCGAGGCCTATGCGCTCGGGCATCACGCCGCGCGGCAGGCGCAGCTCGATGCGATAGCCGGAGCCGTCCTCCTGCAGCATGCCGGACAGGTGAGGGGGCAGCCGCTCGCCGTCGCCTTCCGCCGGCGCGTCGAACGCCCCCGGCGCCGCACTGGTCAGCCGGTAACGGCGCGACTCGCCGCCGTCGACGAGCAGCAGTTCGACGTGGTCGCCGAGCGCGCTGCGCGCATCGGCGGGGTCGAAGCGCGCGCGCGTCGCGTCGCGCACTTCGGCGAGCAGGTAGAGTGTGTCCTTGTCGCGTGCGAGCGTCACGCGCAGCTTCTGCGCGTCCTGGCTCGGGCCGAGCGCCTGCGCGTACGGGCGCAACCCGCTCCAGTCGTCGGCGTAGCCGTCGACGACGATTCGCTCGGACGCGCGCTGCAGGTAGAGCACCGGCCCCGACGGCGGCCAGGCGATGCCGCGCGCCTCGACCGTCTTGGCGAGCATGCCCGCGGACGCGAGCAGCGCCTGTTCCTGGCCCTGGCGCAGCAGCAGTTCGACCTGGCGCACGAACTGCCAGCCCGCCCACGGCAGCGCGAGCGTCGACAGAGCGACGAGCAGCAGCTTGAAGCGCAGCGACATCGTCAGTGCGCCTCCACGGTGCGATCCATGATCGCCCGGCGCAGTGCCTCGACGTCGCCGGCCGGCACGAGCTCGAGGTGCGGCGTCGCATCGATGCCGCAGGCCGGCGTCGCGACCACCGGCACGCCGGCCGCGAGCGCGCGCAACAACGCACGCGGTGCGTGTTCGACGTGGGCGGGCAGCACGACGACGCAGGCCTGCTCGAGCCAGTCGCTCGCGTAGCCCGCGTGCTCGACCTCGATGCCCTGCCACAGCGTCGCGTCGGCCGAGCGCGAACCGAGCACGCGCAGGCGGACGCGCAGGCCGCGCAGCGCGGCGGCGAGTTCGTAGGCGCCCTTGCGCGCGAGCGCACTCGCCGCGAAGACGACGAGCGGCGCGCCGGGCCGCGCGACGGCGCCGCGCGGCGCGACCGCCGGCATGCTCCACGACAGCTGTTGCACGGTCACGCCGCGAGCGCGCCAGTAGCGCGCGACTTCCGCGTGCGCGGTCACGATCGCCTCGGCGCCGTGCAGTGCGAGCCGTTCCGCCTCGCGCAACGCCGCGTCGACGCGGAAATCGGCGAGCGTCGCCGCGGCGGCTTCGCCCGCGTCGCGCCGAGCCGCGTCGAGCCGACGTTCGATCT
Source organism: Dokdonella fugitiva (assembly GCF_014138265.1). Classification (GTDB taxonomy): domain Bacteria; phylum Pseudomonadota; class Gammaproteobacteria; order Xanthomonadales; family Rhodanobacteraceae; genus Dokdonella_A; species Dokdonella_A fugitiva_A. The sequence continues at coordinate 21,739 of NZ_JACGXL010000007.1, read as the reverse complement.
CCGCCATCGGCAACGCGTTCGCGAGCACCCGGTAGCGGCGCCCGCCGAGCACGCCGAGCCGATGCAGGTGCGGCAGCGCACCCTGCGCGAGCACGAGGCGGTCGTGTTCCGGTCGCAGCCGGCGCGCGAAGGCGGCGGCGATCCAGCGTTCGCCGTCGACGATCGCGGCCTGCCGTCGCCCTTGCGCGTGCGCGTTCCAGCGCAGCCACGCGAGTCGGCGCAGGCTCGCCGCGCGCAGCGTGCGCGCGCCGGCCCAGGTCCGCGGCTGCGATCGCCACGGCTGTCGCCATTGCGCGCCGGTCGGTGGCGCGTGCCGATCGACGTCGTCCGCGCCGGTGCGCGTCGCCAGATGTGCAGCGAACTCGGGCGTCCACGCGTCGAGCAGCCACGCTTCGCGCGCATGCGCGGCGCGCAGCGACGGCTCGTGGCGGAAACACGCCGCCTCCGCACAGGTGAGGCAGCCGCGCAGCGGGCGTACGGCGCGCGACCGCAACGATGCGCCACCGTCGTCGTCCGGCGCTGCACGCACCGGCATGTCCGCGCGTACGCGCACGACGAGCTCGTCGGCTCCGAGTTGCACTTCGAGTCGCCACGCGTGCGCCGCGCGCAGGCGCAGGTCGACGTAGTTCCAGAACACGGTCGCGTCGATCGCGCCGTCGTCGCCGACGCGCGCACTGTGCGCATGGCGCTCGACGAAGGCGATGCCGGCGCGCGCGGCGACGTCGGCGAGCGCGTTCGACAGCTGGCACAGGCCGCCGGCGACCACCGGGACGATGCAGCCGCCGCGCAGCTCGCGCCCGCGCACGAAACCGCGCAGCGCGCTCGGGCGACCGAGCTGGCGCCAGAAGCTCAGGGTCGCGCCGGCCGGCACGACGACACCGTCGAACGCGCGCAGCGCCACGCGCAGGTTGTGCACCTTGCCGGCGACGAGCGCGAACTCGTCGCCGCGGCCGTCGCGCCACAGCGGCGTGCGCGATTCGGCGAGCACGACGGCCTCGGCGAGCGCGTGGCCACGCGGCCAGCCCCGGTGCGAGCGGTCACCGAGGTCGCGCAGCGCGCGCAGCAGGATGAACGCGCGCGAGCGCAGCCAGAACGAGAGCGCACCGGCACGCGTCGGCAGCGGCAGGCGGGCCGTCGACGCGAGGTCGCGGGCGAGATCGTTCATGCGCGCCCGCGGCGGGTCACGGCTTCCAGCGGTAACCGGCGCCGTGCACCGTGTCGATCGCGTCGAAGGCGGCATCGATCGCGATGAACTTCTTGCGGATGCGCTTGATGTGCGAGGTGATCGTCGCGTCGTCGACGACGACCTGCGCGTCGCGCATGAGCTGGTCGCGGCTCTTCACGTGGCCGGGGAAGCGCACGAGCGTGTGCACCATCCAGAACTCGGTCACGGTCAGCGGGACTTCGACGCCGTTCCAGGTCACGCGCATGCGTTCGGTCTCGAGCTTGAGCGGACCCTGCTCGATGATGCTGTCGGCCGCGACCGGCTTGCGCAGCGCGTCCATGCGTCGCAGCAGCGCGTTGATGCGCGCGGCGAGCTGGTGCAGCGAGATGTCCTTGGCGAGGTAGTCGTCGGCGCCGAGGCGCAGGCCGGAGATCACGTCGAAGTCGGAGTCGCGCGCGGTGAGGAAGAGGATCGGCAAGGTCGCCGACTGCGCGCGCAGGTGGCGGCACAGTTCGAAGCCGCCCTCGGGTTCGTCGCCGAGGCCGACGTCGATGATCACGAGCTCGGGCAGGCGCTGCGTGAACGCGGCCTGCGCGTCGCCGCGCGACGCGTAGCCGCGCACTTCGTAGCCGAGCCGGGTGAGCGCTTCGACGTAGTTGGCGCGGATCAGCGGTTCGTCCTCGACGATGGCGATGCTGCGCGGCATGGATTCCTCTCCTGGAAGCGACCTCGCCGGCGCGGTGCCGGTTCGACGCGGCGAGCTTACGCAGCGTCGCCGCGAACACGCAACGTCCGCGCCGCGGCTGCCCGCGGATTGCCAGAACTCGTCGCGATCGCGGCACGATCCGGGCGGCGTGCGTCCTCGCGCGCGCGGTGCAATGAAGCTGCACACCCGCACCGGAGACCGACGATGGACCCGCGCCGCCCCGACCCGAACGCCGAACTGCATGCCCGCGAACGCCTGCGCGTCGTCTTCGCGCTCGGCTCGCTGCTGCTCGGCCTGCTCGCCGCCGTGCACATCTAGCCGCTCCGCCTGCACTCCGCCTGTCGCGATCCACGGATGGATCGCTGCCCGATCGATGCCGGTCGGGATCGCCCTGGAAGGCACCGCGCCGACACCTTGCCGAAGGAGACACCGATGGACCGCCACCGCGATGCACCGCATGCCGACCCGATCCCCGCCGCGATCGCCGAGTTCCTCTGGCTCGGCGGCGAGGCGATGGTCGCCCCGACCGCCCTGGCCGAACGGCCCTGCACGAGCGCTGCGACGGAACGCGACGCCGAGCCGTCCTGGGTAGCGATCTGATTCATCGGCCGCGGCCGACGGTCATCGCGTGACCCACGGAAGGGTCTCCTGCGGCATCGGCGGCACCCGCCGTCGATGCCGCGGAAAGCGCAAGGATGCGGCGGCGTCACGGATGCGTGCCGCTCGAACACGGACGTCCCGCAAGGGTCGTCCACCACGGTTTCCCCTGGAAAAAACTCGGGTTGTCCCCCCGCGCCGGGTGCTTCGTCCCCTTCCCTCCCCCGGGCCCGGCGCGGTTCTTTTTCCTCAGGCAGCGGCGATCGCGCGTTGCATCGCCGCGATCACCGCGGCGTAGTCGGGCTCGTTGAACACGGCCGAGCCGGCGACGAAGGTGTCCGCGCCCGCACGGGCGATCTCGCCGATGTTCGACGGCTTCACGCCGCCGTCAACCTCGAGGCGGATCGGCCGACCGCTCGCGTCGATCATCTCGCGCACGCGGCGCAGCTTGTCGAGCGCCGAGGTGATGAAACTCTGCCCGCCGAAGCCGGGATTGACCGACATGATCAGCACGAGGTCGAGCTTGTCGAGCACGTAGTCGAGGTAGGACAGCGGCGTCGCCGGGTTGAACACGAGGCCGGCCTGGCAACCGCTGTCCTTGATCAGCTGGATCGTGCGGTCGACGTGTTCGCTCGCCTCGGGATGGAAGCTGATCACGCTCGCGCCCGCCTTGGCGAAGTCCGGCACGATGCGGTCGACCGGCTTGACCATGAGGTGCACGTCGATCGGCGCGGTCACGCCGTGCTTGCGCAGCGCCTCGCAGACGAGCGGACCGATCGTGAGGTTCGGCACGTAGTGGTTGTCCATCACGTCGAAATGGATCCAGCCGGCGCCGGCGGCGACCACCGCGTCGACTTCCTCGCCGAGGCGCGCGAAGTTCGCCGACAGGATCGACGGGGCGATGATCGGGGATTGCTTGGCCATGACGGAGCTTCCTGGTTCGTGATGGAGGCGGCGACGCGCGCTCAGGTGATGCCGCGTTCGCCCTTGATGTGCTCGTAGGCCGCGTTGATCTCTCGCGCGCGCTGCTCGGAACGACGCTTCACTTCGTCCGGCACGTCGCCGAGCTTGTCCGGGTGGTGCTTGCTCATGAGGCGGCGATACGCCTGCTTGACGTCGCGGTCGCTCACCGCGCGCGTGATGCCGAGCACCGCGTACGGATCGACCTGTGACGGCCGCGGCGGCGCACGTCCGGCATCGCCGGCGCCGCCGGTGCCGCGCGCGCCCTGCCAGCCGCCGTAGCCCTTCATCGCCGAGAGTGCGGCGAGTTCGTGCTCACGCACGCCGAGCGCGGCGCACAGGCGGCGCACGAGCTCGAGCTTGGCACCGGCGAGCGGCCCTTCGGCGTAGACGAGGTCGAGCAGCAGGTCGAGCACGATGAACGCGGAGTCGCGCCGGTTAGCGCACCAGGCGCTGAGTTCGCCGATCGCGAAATTCACGTTGAACTCGGCCTGCTTGCCCGCAGTGAAGCGTTCGATCGCGGCGCGCCGGTGCTCGCCATCGAGCCCGAGCCGGGTGATCAACGCCTCGGCCGCGTCGATCTCCGCCTGCGAGACGCGCCCGTCGGACTTGGCGAGCGCACCCGCGAACGCGAACAGCGGTTCGACGAAGCCGCGGCCGATCGCGCCGGGGCGCGCGCGTGCGACCGCGCTGTCGTAGAAGTGGCCGAGCAGCAGGCCGATGACGATGCCGATCGGGTTGTGGAACAGGCCCCAGCCGATCAGCGCGCCGAGCAGTTTGCCGATGAAGCTCATCGCGCGGCTCGCTGCGCGGCGGGCGCGCTCGGAAGGAACGGAACGGGTGTCGGCACGTCGGAAGGCGGCGCGGAAGGACGGCGCGATTCTACCAGCACGCGTCGCCGGGGCCGGCGCGCACCGTTGGCCGCCACCGGCGCCGGCGCGCTGCCCGGCGCGGCCGCCGGATCACGGCGCGGCCGGCCGACCGCCGCTGCGCGCCGCTACAATGGCGTCTTTCGACCCGTGGAACGCGCGCGTGCCGACCGTCCTCTCGCAATCGAACCTGCCCGGCCTCGACCTCGTCCATCGCGGCAAGGTGCGCGACGTCTACGCGCTGTCGCCGACGGAACTGCTGATCGTCGCGAGCGATCGCCTGTCCGCGTTCGACGTCGTACTGCCCGACCCGATCCCGGGCAAGGGCGAGATGCTCTGCCAGATCTCGAACTTCTGGTTCGGCAAGACCGCTCACCTCGTGCCGAACCACCTGACCGGCAAGGACGTCGCGAGCGTGCTGCCCGCGGGTACCGACGTCGCGCTCTACGCGAAGCGCAGCGTGATCACCAAACGCCTGAAGCCGGTGCCGGTCGAGGCGATCGCGCGCGGCTACCTGATCGGTTCGGGCTGGAAGGACTACCAGGCGAACGGTTCGCTGTGCGGCATCGCGCTGCCGCCGGGCCTGCGCCAGGCCGAGCGCCTGCCGGAGCCGATCTTCACGCCGTCGACGAAGGCCGCGGTCGGCGACCACGACGAGAACGTGAGCTTCGCGCACGTGGTCGACCTCGTCGGCCGCGAGATGGCCGAACGCGTGCGCGACGCGACGCTGGCGATCTACCGCTACGCGGCCGGCTACGCGGCCGAGCGCGGCATCATCATCGCCGACACCAAGTTCGAGTTCGGCACCGACGCCGACGGCACGCTGTACGTGATGGACGAGATGCTCACGCCCGACTCGTCGCGCTTCTGGCCGGCCGACCAGTACCGCGTCGGCATCAGCCCGCCGAGCTACGACAAGCAGTTCGTGCGCGACTACCTCGAGACGCTCGACTGGAACAAGACCGCGCCGGGACCGCGCGTACCGGCCGAGGTCATCGCGGGCACCGCGGCGAAGTACGCGGAAGCGCTGCAGCGGCTGGCGGGCATCACGCTCGACTGAGCGAACGGCGAGCCACGCACCGCAGGGTGGGCCCTGGCCCACCGCATGACATCACGGCAGTGTTCGCGAGAGAAAAGACGGTGGGCCGGGGCCCGCCCCCTACGCCGCCGCGGGAGCGCAGGAAGGCGCGCTGCGCTTTCGTCGGCGCGAGAGCGAGGCGTCGCGGCTGAAGCCGCTCCCGCGGGAGGCGCTCAGTAGGCGATGCCGACGCGCCGCATGACCTTGCCGGTCAGCCACGCGGGGCCGATCAGCAGGTAGGCGAGGTCGGTGAAGAACGACGGCCGGCGGCCTTCGATGAGGTGGCCGATGAACTGGCCGACCCACGCGACGACGAACACGCCGATCGCGAGCCACAGCAGTTGCTGGCCGCCGAAGGCGCGGTACAGCCACTCGGTCAGCAGTGCGAGCAGCACGAACACGACGAACATCGCCGCGCCGAGCGGGCGCGACAGGCGCCAGTAGAACGTGAGCGCGCCGACCATGATCAGCGCGCACCAGAGGCCGGCGCGACCGATCGACGCCGGCACCGGCAGCAGCCACAGCAGCGCGACGACCGCCCACAGGATCGCCGGTACGCAGATCCAGTGGATGAGCCGGTTGGTCGGGTTCTGGTGGTCCGCGCTGTAGCTGCCGAACCAGTCGTTGACGCTGCGCATGCTGCCTCCACGAAGCACAAGGGCGCGCCTCGCAGCGCGCCCTTGCGTGATCGCCCGATCGCGCGACGCCTTACGGCGAGGTCGCGATGACCGACGGGTTGGCCACCTGCACGGCAGCGCCGCCGGTGACGAGCAGACTCGCCATCTCGCCCTGCATCTCGACCGTCGCGGCCGGGAAGTCGGTCGGATCGAGCAACGAACCGTGTTCGCCCTGCAGGAAGCGCGTCGCGCCGCGGATGCCGTCGGCATCCTGCGTGGTGCCGACGATCGGCGCGAGGCCGAGCGCGGCGATCAGCGGCTCGGTGCCCGACAGCGGCGCGCCCGGCACGCTGTTCGGGATCACCTGGTCGGGCAGCACGTCGCCGCCGCCGACGACTTCGTGCACGAGCAGGCGCTTGCCGGCCAGCAAGGTATCGTTGCCGGCGAAGTTGATCGGATCGCCGGAGTCGATGATGGTCTGCGTCGCGACGAAGTACGCGTCGTAGTCGGGCGTGCCCTGCTGCAGGCCCGCCGCGGCGAGGCCGGCGTGGATGCGCGGACCGAACGCGGGCGACGCATCGAGCATGCGCGCGATGCCGCCGCCCGGCACGCTGAGCAGGCCGACGTCGACGGTCGGATCGTTGGCGAGGAACACGGTGCCGACGATGCTGCCGAGCGACTGGCCGACGAAGCTGACATGGCTCGCATCGACGTTCGGGAACGTCGACGCCGCGTGCGAGAGCTGCAGCAGGTCGGCTTCGCCCTGGCGCAGGTTGTCGCGCGAGGTGAGCAGGCTCGAGAGATTGATCGTGTAGCTGCCCGACGGATCGATGACACCGTCAGGACCCGGCGCGCCGGTCGTGTTGTTGGACAGGTCGAGGTCGAACGTGCGCTCGTGCGCGATCGCGCCGAACGGCGTGTTGCCGACGTAGAACGGGTTGGTCGTGCTGGTCAGGCCGTGCAGCGGCAGGTCGATCGCGACGACCGCGAAACCTTGCGCGGCGAGCGTGCCGGCGACCGCGAACATGTCGGTGCGGTTGCGCGTGATGCCGTGCTGGAAGATCACGAGCGGCCAGCCGCCGGCGGGCATCGTGCGGCCGGAATGCGCGTTCGGATAGGTCATCAGCAGCGGCACGGTCTCGGTCGTCGTCGCGACCGGGATCGGGTTGCACGCGGTGAGGTTGGTCGAGGTCGGATCGAGGCCGAAACCCGCGCACTGGTCGATGTATGCGCCTGCGGCCGCGTGCCAGAAGCCGGTCAGCGCCGCCGTGGGGTTCGACGCGCTCGGCGCCGACAGGTAGTACGGCAGGCTGATCGTGCCGATGTAGATGTCGGCGACCGGCGGCAGGCCGAGGCCGAGGTCGGCGAGCGTCTTGCCGGTCGGCGCGACGTGCGTCGGCGCGGGAGGCGACGCCTGCGTGATCGCGGTCAGCGCCTGCATCGTCGGCGTGATGCTCTGCGTCGTGGCGACCCACGACAGCGCGATCTGCCCGGCGGGCACGCCGGCCGACACCGCGGCGGCGGCCTGCGAGCTGTTGAGCTGGCGCAGCGGCTCGAGCTGGCACGCCTGCGCGTCCGACAGCGCCGGGTTGGTCGAGTGGCCGCCCGCGCAGAGCGCGTGCGGGCTGGTCGAGAGCAGGTAGGTCAGCGTGCCGCGGATCTCGTTGCCGCCGGCCGTGATGCCGTTCGTCAGCACGGCCATGTACGACGTGCGCTGCTTGAGCGGTTTGGTCGGCACGATCGCGAGCGTCTTGTGGGTCACGTCGGACGGCGACAGCGCGGCGACGAATTCACCCGGCGAGGCGAGTTCGCGCACGACGCCGGTGACGGCGCCGCCAGGGCCACTCAACGTGACCTCGAACATGCGCACGTTGCCGGCGAGCGAGGCCGCGTCGATCGGCGCACTGAACGTGGTCGACCACGGCGTGGACGTGCCGAAGCCGTCGAGCGCGTTCATCGCGACCTTCGGATCGCTGTAGTCGTTCGGGTCGGCGACGGGGATGTTGAGCGTGAGGTCGGTCGTGCCGAGCAGCAGCAGGTTGTTCGGGAACGGAATGACGCTGTTGGCCGGGTCGAAGCTCGCCGTACCGTGGAACACCACCGGCGCGGTGTAGTCGTAGGCCCGCGCGTCGTGCGCCGCCAAACTGCCAAACAACGCCGCGGCGACGGCCGCGGTCGTGATCGATCGAACCTGCATGGGCATGCCCCTTCTGGCTGGCGTCCTGGATTGCTCGAGTGGTGCGTGAAGCGCTCCGCATCTTAGGTCGTTCAAACGAGCGTTGGCAACGCTGCACTGCGGCGAAAAACGCGCGCATCCGACCCGCTGCGTTGCAACAAGCGCATGCGCGGCGCCGTGCGCCGCGCGCGTGCATACCGTTGCGTAGCGACGAAGCCCGCGCGGGCGGTCAGCGCCGCACCGCGCCGATCTCGAGCAGGTCGAGCGCGCGGCCGTTGCCGTCGCGCACGCCGTCCTGCAGCTCGTGCAGGCGGCGGATCGCCGGGCACAGCGTCTGGATCTGCGGCCGCAGCTCGCGCAGGCGGCGCTCGATCTTCGGCTGCAGGCCGTTGCCGAGTTCGCTCGCGCGCACCTGCAGCGCGACCGCGGCGTCGAGGTCGCCGTCGAGCGCGGCGGTGACCGCGCCGCGGCCGACGTCGGCGGCGAGCAGCGGCGCGAGGTCGGCCGACCATGCCGCGACGTCGCGCTCGAACGCGTCCGCTTGCCAGTCGCGCGTGCTGTTGCTCAACGCGATGCGCCGGCGCAGTTCGGCCGCGTGCTCGCCGATGCGCCGGTCGAGCTCGGCGCGCGTCGCGGCGGACGTGGCGAGCCGGCGCGTCTCGTCGCGCACGACGCCGGTGGCGAGGTCGAGCCCGCGCAGCGCGATCGCCTTCACCTTCGGCACCAGCGCGCGCAGCTCGCGCGCGAACAGGGCGAGGCGATCGGCATCCTCGGTGTTGAGGGTCACGCCCGCGCCATCGACGCGCAGGCGGCCGTCGCGCCATTCGATCCGTCGCGGCACCGGGGCACCGCGTTCGAACACGAGCGCGTCGGCGCCGACGACGAGGTCGTAGCTGCTGCTCGCCGCGCAGGTGTCTTCGAGGTCGCTCGCGCGTGCGGCGGTCGCGCACGCGACGACGAGCAGGGCGAACAGGAACCGCATGGACTGCTTCATCGGAAACCCCCGGGATGCAGCGATAACCGACATGGTCTCAATCCCCGCTGAACGGCACGGTCGTGTCCCAGCACGCCGAATCGGGCCGGAACGGCCGCGGCGCGTAGCCGAAATCGACGCGCGCCGCACTATCGTCGGCGACGAGATCGTGCCCGAGTCGATCGACGAGCGCGGGCGACAGGCGCGTGCTCCCGGCCGCGCGCGCGAGCGCGAGCACGCCGCGCACGAGCGGCAACGGCACGGGCAACGGCACGGTGCGGAACGGCAGCGAGGCGCGCACGCGCTCGAGCATCGCGGCGAATGCGAGCCGCTCGCCACCGCCGAGCGCGTAGGCGCGGCCGGCGCAGTGCGGCTGCGCGGCGACCGCGACGCAGGCCGCGGCAAGGTCGTCCGCATGCACGGGCTGGCGCAGCCCGCGCGCGCCGGCGACGCGTGGGAACACGCGCCAGTGTCGCGCACGGCGCACGAGCGGCGTCAGGCTGTGGTCGACGCCGGCGCCGTAGACGAGGGTCGGCCGCAGCACGGTCCATGCAGCGCCGCGCTCGCGCGCGGTCGCGGCGAGCGATCGTTCGGCGTCGTGCAGGCGCGCGGCGAGCGCGCGTTCGTGCGGATCGGCCGATGCCTGCTTGCTTTCGATGCTCATCGAACCGATCGCGACGATGCGCGCCGCCTGCATCGGCGCGCGCGCGTACCAACGCGCGAACGCGTCGAGCGGACCGCAGCTATAGAGCACGTCGAGCGCAGGCAACGGCGGCAACGCCTGCTCGAGGTCGCCGCGCAGCCAGTGCAATCGCGGCGCATCGGACGTGCGGACGGCGCGGCTCAGCGCGAGCACGTCGTCACCCGCGACCACCAGCCGCGGCAGCAGGAAACGGCCGATCGCGCCGCTCGCGCCGAGGACCAGCGCGACCGCCATCGCCTCAGGACGACGCGAGCGTGGGTTCGTCGGCGGCAGGCGCCGGCGCCGGGGCCGGCGCGACGTCGGCGGGCGGGATGCGCAACGCGCGCGCGTAGTCGGCGAGCACGTCGATCTCGCCAAGGCCGCCGTCGAGCGGCCCCTTGGCGAGGTGCAGCGGACTCTTCTGCAGCGTTGCGCGCGCTTCGAACAGCTTGCGGCGCGCGCCCTCGACGTGGCTCACGAGCTGGTCGAGCGTCGCCTTGTCGGCGCCGAAGATCATCTCGACCGGCTGCAGGCAGTACTGCACGGCCGCGTCGAACTGGCGCACGCGCTCGCGGTAGTCGGCGATCTGCGCGTCGACGTCCTCGAGGTGCGCGCGCGCGGAACCGAGCGGCGCGTCGAGGCGATTGGCGACCGCGACGAGCGCGTCGTGGGCGGCGGCGTGCGCGGCGCTGTCGGACGGCGCGCTGCTGCGCGCGGCGTCGAGCTCGTTCTCGAGGTCGATCTTCTCGTACAGGAGCTCGTGGCTGCGTCCGCGTTCGGTGCGCAATGCACGCAACAGCCATGCCGCGACACCGGCCACGAGCACCGCTACCACCCAGCCGAGCCATTCCATCCCGATCCTCCACCGCGCCCGCGGGGCGGGCCACCGCATTATGGCCGCAGTTGCGCCCGACGTCGCTAGCGTCGTCGTCCGGGCTCGGTCACGAAAAGCGCCCGGACCGTGCGAAGATGGCGGCGACGTCATCGGAGACGGCACATGATCGCGCGCATCTGGCGGGGCATCACGCTGGCCGAACGGGCGGACGCCTACATCGCCCATCTCGACGAGACCCTGCTCAAGGACGTCGCCGCGACGCCGGGCAACCGCGGCGTCACCGTGCTGCGGCGCCTGCAGGGCGAGCACAGCGAGATCGTGCTGATCTCGCTGTGGGATTCGATGGACGCGGTGCGCGCGTTCGCCGGCGAGAACCCCGAGCGCTCGGTGTACTACCCCGAGGACGAGAACTACCTGCTCGAGATGGAACCGCTCGTGCGCCACTACGACGTGGTCGACAGCACGGTCGCGCCCGAGCGCGGCGACAAGCGCCGACCGCGCTGAACGTCGACCGCGGCCGCGCCTGCTAGACTCCCGCGCTTGCGCCGGTCGCGACGACCGGCACGGACCGACCTTGCTGGGGAGTAAGCCGATGTCCACGCCGCGCGCATCCTGCGCCTTCCTGTTGCTGCCGTTCGCCCTCGCCACGGCCGCCGCCGCGCCCGATGCCGCGCAACGCGAGATGGCCGCGATCCGTGCGGCACGCCCGTCGGCGCCGCGCCCGCTCGCGCCGATGCATGCGACGCCGTGCGTGAACGGCATGGCCGGCACCTATCCGTGCTCGAACATCGACCTGCTCGCGTTCGTCCCCCTGGCCGAGTTCGCCGCGAGCAACACCAACAGCCTGTGGGGCTGGACCGACACCGACGGCAGCGAATACGCGCTGATCGGCGCCGACAACGGCGTCGCCTTCTACCGCCTCACCGACCCGACGCATCCGACCTACCTCGGCAAGCTGCCGACGCACGCGGGTACCGGCAGTTCGATCTGGCGCGACGTGCGCGTCTACCAGGACCACGCGTTCGTGGTCAGCGACAACAACCCCGGCCACGGCATGCAGGTGTTCGACCTGGCCGCCCTGCGTGGCGTGACGACCGCGCAGACGTTCGCCGAAACGGCCTGGTACGGCGCTTTCGGCAGCAGCCACACGATCTCGATCAACGAAGCGACCGGCTTCGCCTACGTGCCCGGCAGCAATCTCACCTGCCCCGGCGATTCGCACACCGGCGGCCTGCAGATGATCGACATCCACGTGCCCGATTCGCCGACGTTCGCCGGCTGCATCAACGACGCGGGCTACACGCACGAATCGCAGTGCTGGGTCTACGCGGGGCCCGACACCGCGCACGTCGGCAAGGAGATCTGCGTCGACTCGAACGGACCGACGCACAAGATCGCGATCGTCGACGTGAGCAACAAGAGCGCGCCGGTGACGTTGTCGTCGGTGACCTACGACGGCGCCGCCTATCCGCACCAGGGCTGGCTGACCGAGGACCACCGCTACCTGCTCGTCGACGACGAACTGGACGAGTCGAACTTCGGCCACGCCGCGCGCACCTACGTCTGGGACGTGTCCGACCTCGAAGCGCCCGTGCTGGTCGGCCACCACGACAGCGCGCTCGACGTCATCGACCACAACCAGTACGTGCACGGCCAGTACGTCTACCAGTCGAACTACGAGGCGGGCGTGCGCATCCTGCGCATGGACAACCTGTCCGCCGCCGGGCTCAGCGAAGTCGCGTACTTCGACACGTACCCGGCGAGCAACAGCGCCGCGTTCAACGGCAGCTGGAACAACTACCGCTTCCCCGCCAGCGGCCACGTCATCGCGACCGGCATCGACGAAGGCTTCTTCGTGCTCGATCCGCACCTGTGCACCGCTCCGCCGGTGCCGACGCTCGGCGCTACGCCGAACGGCGACCATCGCATCGACCTCGCCTGGAGCGGCTCCGCGCCGGACGCGAGCTATCGCGTCGAGCGCGCGCAGGGCGGCTGCGGCGGCCATTTCGAGACGATCGCCGACCACCTCGCCGCGGGCAGCTATTCCGACACGAGTGCGTCGGGTGCGGTCACCTACGGCTATCGCGTCGTCGCGCTCGACGCGACCGGCGGCTGCGCCGCACCGGCCTCGACCTGCGTCGAGGCGCAGACGAGCGGCAGCTGCACCGCGCCGCCGCTGTTCGCCGGCATCGCCGCAGCGACCAACGCGGGCACCTCGCAGTGCCGCGTCGATCTCGCCTGGACCGGCGCGCAGCCGGCCTGTGGCGGACCCGCGTCGTACTCGGTGTACCGCTCCGACCAGTCCGACTTCGTGCCCGACCTCGCGCATCGCATCGCCGCGGATGTCGATGCGCTCGCCTTCGCCGACGACGTCGTCGCCGGCGGCGCGCCGCAGTACTACGTCGTGCGCGCGAGCGACGCAGCGAACGGCAGCGAGGACGGCAACCTCGTCCGCCTGTCGGCGACGCCGACCGGACCCAACCACGACGGTACGTTCGCATCGGGCGCCGAGCCCGGCGATCCCGTGTTCGACGCCGAAGGCGTCGGTTCGCCGACGGGCCTCGCGCCCGGCCAGATCGACCACGCCGGCTGGCACATGTCGACCGCGCGCAAGCACGACGGCGTGCAGAGCTTCTGGTCGACCGCGGCGAACAACCTCTGCGTCACGCTCGTCACGCCGCCACTCGACCTCAGCGCGGGCACGTCGCCGCAGCTCTCGTTCTGGACCGCGTGGGACATCGAGCAGGGCTGGGACGGCGGCGTGGTCGACATCTCGACCGACGCCGGCACCACCTGGACGCGCCTCACCCCCGCGGGCGGCTATCCGGGCACGATCACCAACGGCGGCTCGCTGTGCGGCATCACGCAGGGTTCGGGCGCGTTCACCGGCACCGCGCAGTTCACGTTCACGCAGCGCCAGGTGGACCTGTCGGTCTACGCGGGCCAGAGCGTGAAGCTGCGCTGGCTCTATCGCACCGACACCGCGCAGACCGGCGAGGGCTGGTTCGTCGACGACATCGCGCTCACCCACGCGCAGGTGCCCGGCGCGTGCACGATCGGCGGCGACGCGATCTTCGCCAACGGGTTCGACGCCGCGGCACGCTGATTTGGCGCGCCGCCGCTTGCCGGCGGCGGCGCGGCGGCGCATCGTGGGCGGGCCGTATTCGACGTCCTGGAGGGTTTCGCGCATGAAACGCCTGCTCGGTTTCGTCCTCGCGCTGCTCGGCATCGCCGCCGTCCCGGCGCTCGCCGCCGATGCGTACACGACCACGCGCATGACCTTGCGCACCGGTCCCGACAGCGGCTATCCACGCATCCGCACGCTCGCACCCGGTACGCCGCTCGCGGTGCAGGGCTGCATCGACGACTTCCTCTGGTGCGACGTGATCGCCTACGGCGATCGCGGCTGGGTCGCCGGCGACTATCTCGATTTCGACTACGAAGGCCGCCGCGTCTACCTGCCCGAATACGGTGCGCGCATCGGCATCCCGATCATCACGTTCACGTTCGCCAGCTACTGGGACAGCTACTACCGCACGCGCTCGTGGTACCGCTATCGCGACCGCTGGAGCCATTGGCGGCCGGTGTACCGCCCGCCGCAGCGGCCGCGACCGCCGATCGGCCATCGGCCGCCGCAACGCCCGAAGCCGCCGGTCACGCCGCCGAAGCCGCGGCCGCCGGTGACACGCCCACCCGTGCAGCCGCGCCCGCCGGTGCAGCCGCGTCCGCCCGTGACGCGCCCGCCGGCGCAACCACGCCCGCCCGTGGCGCGGCCGCCCGCGCAGACGCGCCCGCCCGCCGCGCAACGTCCGCCGGTGCAGACGCGGCCGGCACCGGCGCCGGCACGCCCCGAGGCGCGTCCGACGCCGCGTCCCGCGCCCGCCCCGCGCGACAAGGATCAAGGCAAGGACAAGGACAAGACCGGCTGACGCGTGCGCGGGAACTATCGCCCGCGTCCATCCTCTGAGAAGCGCAGCGGCGCCGGCCGGCGCCGCCCTCAGGAGGGAATGCGATGTTGCGGAGAACCCTGCTCGCGCTGGCGCTCGTCGCCGGCGCCGGAACGTTCGGCGTCGGTGCGCAGGAAGCGCTCAGCGATATCCACGCACCGAAGGTGACGATGTACGCGACTGCGACCTGCGGCTACTGCGCGAAGGCGCGCAGCTGGTTCACCGCGCACGGCGTGCAATGGGACGAACGCGACATCGAGAAGTCGGCCTCGGCCGCGGCGGAATGGAAGGCCGCCGGCGGCGTCGGCACGCCGCTGATCCTGATCGGCAGCGCGAAGATCAACGGCTTCGACGAAGCGAAGATCAACGCCGAGCTCGCGAAGTACGCGCCGGCGCGGAGCTGACGCTCGACAGGCTCGGCACAGCGAACCGCGCAGGACTTCGTAGGTCGGGCACGCGCCGCGTGGCCGGCAGTTCGCAGGGACGGTCGCGTGCGTGCTCGACTCCGCGGGCTGCAGCGCCGATCGAGCCCACGCTCAGTGCGCATCCTCATCGGGAGCCGGCGGCATCGGTGGTGGTGGATTCCGGGCGAGGAAATCCACCTCTCGCCGCTCTACGTATTCGCACCACACGCTCGAACCTTCGCACGCCACGCGATACAACAGCGTATGCGTCTCGCTATCGCGCAGGCGCAGGACGAACAGGGACCCGCCGTTCGCGACACTCCAGTTTCCTTCGGTCGATTCGAACACCTCGTACATTTCGCGCGTGCGACGCAATAGGTACACGGTCTTCGTGGTTTCCAAGTCGAACATTCGCGTGAACGCCCTCTCGACCCCCGCGTCCTGTCGGAGCGACTGAAGCGTCGCCCGAGCCGTCACCCCCGGCAACGGCGTTTCGTCCCGCTCGAGCGAGTATCCGCGGGCGCCGCGTGTAGTGGATGGTGATCCGCCGGCGTCGCGAGGCGCGTCCACCGTCGGCGATCGGCCGAGGTCGAACTCGATCGGCACCCACACCTCCTCGGCCATGGTCTTGCCGTCGCAGGTGCGCGGCGTGTAGCGCCAGGACGAAACGGCGTCCATCGCCGCGAAATCGAGTTCGTCGTGGCCGCTGCTCTCGCGCACGGACGCATCCGTCGCGCGGCCGTCGGCGTGAACGATGATGCTCACCAGCACGCGGCCTTCCATATGGGCGGCTGCGGCTGCGGCCGGATACTTGGGCGGGCGCAGCGCCTCATACGACGCGTGCGAACATTCCGCGCGCGCCGAAGCACTCGCGAACAGCATGATCAGCATGCCATGCGCGACACGCCGCACGGACGTCACTTCTTCTTCGGCAGGTACAGGTCCGTGATCGTGCCTTCGTAGACCTCGGCCGCCATGCCGACCGACTCCGACAGGGTCGGGTGCGGGTGCACGGTGAGGCCGATGTCGGCGGCTTCGCAGCCCATCTCGATCGCGAGCGCGATTTCGGCGATGAGGTCGCCCGCGTTCGGCGCGACGATACCGCCGCCGACGACGCGATGCGTCGCCTCGTCGAACAGCAGCTTGGTGAAGCCTTCGGTGCGACCGATGCCGACCGCGCGCCCCGAAGCCGCGTGCGGGAACTTGCCGACGCCGACCTTGATGCCCTGCTTCTTCGCCTCGGTTTCGGTGAGGCCGACCCAGGCGATCTCGGGATCGGTGTAGGCGACCGACGGGATCACGCGCGCGACGAACTCGCTCTTCTCGCCCGCGGCGACTTCGGCCGCGACCTTGCCTTCGTGGGTCGCCTTGTGCGCGAGCATCGGCTGGCCGACGAGGTCGCCGATCGCGAAGATGTGCGGCACGTTCGTGCGCATCCGGCGGTCGACCGGGATGAAGCCGCGATCGGTGACGACGACGCCGGCCTTGTCGGCGCCGATCTTCGCGCCGTTCGGCGTGCGGCCGATCGCGACGAGCACGCGGTCGTACAGTTGCGGTTCCGGCGCCTTCTCGCCTTCGAACGTCGCCTTGAGCCCCTTCTTCTCGGCTTCGATCTTCGCGACCTTCACCTTGAGGTGGATGCCTGCATAGCGCTTCGACAGGCGCTGCTGCAGCGGTCGCACGAGGTCGGGATCGGCGCCCGGCATGAGCTGGTCCATGAGTTCGACCACGGTGACTTCGCTGCCGAGCGCGTCGTAGACGCAGGCCATCTCGAGGCCGATGATGCCGCCGCCGACGACGAGCAGCTTCTTCGGGATGTCGGCGAGCAGCAGCGCGTCGGTCGAATCCATCACGCGCGGGTCGTCCCACGGGAAGCCCGGCAGCTTCAGCGCCTGCGAACCGGCGGCGATGATCGCCTTCTCGAAGCGCACGAGCTTGCTGCCGTCCTTCGTCGCGACCTCGATCTCGTTCGGCGACACGAACGTGCCCGTGCCTTCGACGACGCGCACCTTGCGCTGCTTCGACATGCCGTCGAGGCCCTTGACCATCTGCGCGACGACCTTGTCCTTGTACGCGCGCAGCTTCTCCAGGTCGATCTTCGGCTCGCCGAACGCGACGCCGTAGTCCGCCGCATGCGCGGCCTCGTCGATCACGCGCGCCGCGTGCAGCAGCGCCTTCGACGGGATGCAGCCGACGTTGAGGCAGACGCCGCCGAGTGCGGCGTAGCGCTCGACCAGCACGGTGTCCTGGCCGAGGTCGGCGGCACGGAACGCGGCCGTATAGCCGCCCGGACCCGAGCCGAGCACGACGACCTGGCATTCGACGTCGGCCTTGCGGCCGCTCGCCGAAGACGCCTTCGGCGCCGGCGCGGACGACGCAAGGGCTGGCGCACTCGCGGGTGCGGGCG
This sequence comes from Dokdonella fugitiva, assembly GCF_014138265.1. Taxonomy (GTDB): domain Bacteria; phylum Pseudomonadota; class Gammaproteobacteria; order Xanthomonadales; family Rhodanobacteraceae; genus Dokdonella_A; species Dokdonella_A fugitiva_A. Next base: position 4,323 of record NZ_JACGXL010000007.1, on the reverse strand, counting down.
CAGCTGCCGCCGTGGCAGGTGCCGCCGGCGCAGGCGTCGCCGTCTTCGCGGCACCGGCGTCGGCGGCCTCGATCACCGCGACGATCGTGCCTTCGGCGACTTCGTCGTTGAGCTTGACGCGCACTTCCTTGACCACGCCCGCGACGCTCGACGGCACTTCCATCGTCGCCTTGTCCGACTCGAGCGTGACGAGGCCCTGGTCCTTGGCGACCGTGTCGCCCGGCTTTACCAGGATCTCGATGACCGGTACGCCGCTGAAATTGCCGATGTCGGGGACTTTGACTTCGATCGTGTTTGCCATGCGGATTCCCATGCGTCGCGCCCAACGAGGCCGCGCGGTGGTTCGCCGGCGGCACGCGCCGCCGGATCGATTCAGTTCTTGTCGCTGCTCGCCTTGCCGGTCGTGTCCTCGGCGTCGCATGTCGCCGCGGCTTCGCGGATCCGCTCGCCGTACTGCTCACCGAGCTTCTGCATCTCGGGCATGACCTCCCTCATGCGGTCCTGCGAAATCTGCATCGACTTCTGCATCAGGTCGGGCATGCGCTCGAGCAGCTTGCGGCCCAGCGGCGATTTGTAGAAGGCGATCGTCTCGCGCAACTCGTCCTCGCTGAATACCTCCGCGTACACCGACGCGATATCGACCTTCATCGCGTCCGACTTCAGCACGCCCGTGACCTTTTCGCCGATCTTCGCGGACATCTCGTGCACGACGGCGCTCGATGCAGGGCAACTGCCGTACGACTCGAACTGCTTCTCCATCATCGCCTGCACCTGATCGGCCATCTGCTGCATCGTGCGATCGAGGTTCGTCACGGCCATCAGCTGCATCGCGAGATCGGTCTTGGCGTCGACCTTGCCCGGCGCCTCCGCGAAGGCGGTCGCCGCAATACAGAGCCCGGTGAACAGGATCGCGAACGTGCGCAACATGGTGTCCTTCTCCTTCGTGGATGGTTACAGCAAGACGCGTCGCATGTCGGCGAGCACCTGGCCGAGATAGGTCGTGAAGCGCGCGGCCGACGCGCCGTCGATGACGCGATGGTCGTAGCTGAGCGACAGCGGCAGAATCAGGCGCGGCACGAACGCGGCGCCGTCCCAATGCGGCTTGATCGACGACTTCGATACGCCAAGGATCGCCACCTCGGGCGCGTTGACGATCGGCGTGAACGCGGTGCCGCCGATGCCGCCGAGCGAGGAGATCGAGAAGCAGCCGCCGGACATGTCCGCCGGGCCGAGCTTGCCGTCGCGCGCCTTCCTGGCGAGCTCGCCGGTCTCCTGCGCGATCTCGATCACGCCCTTCCTGTCCGCATCGCGCAGTACGGGCACGACGAGGCCATTCGGCGTGTCGGCGGCGAAACCGATGTGGAAGTACTTCTTCAACACGAGGTTCTCGCCGCTCGCGTCGAGCGAAGCGTTGAAATCCGGGTACTTCTTCAGCGCGGCGACGACCGCCTTGATCAGGAACGCGAGCATGGTCAGCTTGATGCCCGCCTTCTCGTTCTCCTTGTTGAGCGCGACGCGCAGCGCCTCGAGCTCGGTCACGTCGGCGTCGTCGTGCTGCGTGACGTGCGGGATCATCACCCAGTTGCGCGCGAGGTTGGCGCCGGAGATCTTCTTGATCTTCGACAGCGCCTTCGTCTCGATCTCGCCGAACTTGGCGAAGTCGACCTGCGGCCACGGCAGCAGGTTGAGGCCGCCACCGCCGGTGCCGGTGCTGGCCGCCGTGCGCGGCGCGCCACCCGCGAGCGCGGCCTTGACGTAGTTCTGCACGTCCTCCTTAGCGATGCGACCCTTGCGCTCCGTGCCCTTCACGTGCGCGAGGTCGACGCCGAGTTCACGCGCGAACGCGCGCACGGCCGGGCTCGCGTACGGCACCTGGTCCGGCATCACCGCGCTCGCGTCGAACGCGACCGGCGGCGTGCGCGGCATGCCCGCGTCGCTCCTCGCGGGCGCCGCCGCAGCGGGTGCTGCCGCGACCGGCTCGCTCTTCGCTGCCGGTGCAGGCGCGGCGGCTGCGGCCGGCTTCGGCGCTTCCGCAGGCTTGGGCGCGTCTGCGGCAGGCTTGGCCGCGCCCGCGTCAGCCGCTTCGACGAGCGCGACGACCGTGCCTTCGGAGATCTCGTCGCCGACCTTGACCTTGATCTCGCGCACGACGCCGTCGAACGGCGCAGGCACTTCCATCGTCGCCTTGTCCGACTCGAGCGTGACCAGGCCCTGGTCGCGCGTCACCGTGTCGCCGACCTTCACCAGCACTTCGATGACGGGGACGTTGGTGTAGTTGCCGATGTCCGGCACCTTCGCTTCCTGGACGGCCATGCTTGCTCCGGATCGTGAGGCAGGAGTGCAAGTTTCGCCGATTTCGAGGGCCGCCGTCATGCACGACGGCAGGCGCCGCGCACACGGGTAGAATCCGCCGGCCCTCGCGTCGACCGGAGCCTCGCATGTACATCCTCTACTACTCCCCCGGCACCGCCAGCATGGCGGTGCACCAGGCGCTGCTCGAGATCGGCGCGCCGCACGAACTGCGCAAGCTCGACCTCGATGCGAACGCGCAGAAGAGCGCCGAGTACCTGCGCCTGAACCCAAACGGCACGGTGCCGACGCTGATCGTCGACGGTGCGCCGGTGTACGAATGCGCGGCGCTGCTGATGCTGCTCGCCGAGCGCCATCCCGAAGCCGCGCTGGCGCCGCCGCCCGGCGACGCGAAGCGCGCGACCTGGCTGCAGTGGATGGTGCACTTCGCCAACACGCTGCAGCCGGCGTACCGGCAGTGGTTCTACCCACAGGACTTCGCGCCGGCCGAGCACGAGAAGGAATCGAAGGAGTTCGCGCGCCGCCGCATCGAAGCGACCTGGGACCGCCTCGAGGCGCACCTCGTCGCGAACGGGCCGCACATTCTCGGCGACGCGGTCGGCATCGTCGACTTCTACGCGACCATGCTCATGCGCTGGTCGCGCAACATGCCCAAGCCCGCGACGAGCTGGCCGCACGTCGCCGCGCTGGCGCAACGCGTGAAGACGCGCCCGAGCTGGAAGCGCCTGTACGACATCGAGGGACTGACCGAGTGGGCGTAGGTCGGCCCTGGCCCACCGCTCCGTCGATCATGGCGTTGCGCGGGCTGTAGCCCGCCCTACGCGCCGCTCTGTTCCGCGACGCAGACGCGGTTGCGGCCGGCCTGCTTGGCGCGGTAGAGCTCGGCGTCGGCCGCGCGCAGCAGTTCCGCGACGGTCGCCGCCTCGGCGTTCCAGCCGGCGACGCCGATGCTCACGGTCACGTTGCGCACGCCGGCCTGTTCGCCGAGGTCGAGTGCGGCGATCGACTCGCACAGGTGCTGCGCGAACGCGCTCGCGTCGACGACGCCCTGTTCGGGCAGCATCGCCGCGAACTCCTCGCCACCGATGCGCGCGACGAGGATCTCGCCGCGCGCGAGCACCTGCAGCGTCGCGGCGACCTGCTTGAGCACGATGTCGCCCGCGGGATGGCCGTAGCGGTCGTTGATCGACTTGAAGTGGTCGAGGTCGATGATCAGCAGCGACAACATGCGGCGATGGCTCGCGGTGCGCGCGAGTTCGCGCTCGAGCAGCTCGAGGAAGTGCCGGCGGTTGTACAGGCCGGTCAGCGGATCCATCGTCGCGAGCTGGTAGATCTCGTCGTGGTAGCGCGCCTCGACCGACGAACGCTCCATGAACTTGAGCACGCAGCCGCCGATCGAAACGTGGTCGCCGTCCTTGAGCTCGGCCTCGATGATCGGCTGGTCGTTGAGCAGCGTCTTGTTGGTCGAGTCGAGGTCCTTGATGCGGTAGCCGTTCGGCTCCTTCCAGATCCGCGCGTGCTGGCGCGACACGCTGCGCTCCATGATCTGGAAATCGCATTCGGGCGCGCGACCGAGCGTGACGACCTGCTCGCCGATGTCGATGCGCTGGCCGAGGCGCTGCCCCTGCAGGACGACCAGGCAGGCGGCGGAACCGCTGCGCGCCTCGAAACCGCGTGCCGGGCGGATCGTGCGTCGCTGGGTGGTGCTGGAATCGTTGTGGCGGGAAGTCATGCGAGTCCGCTGCGGGCGCCGTCGCCGGACGCGAGTTTACGCGACTCGCCGCCAGCGTGGCGGACGGCGGTGGCATTCCGTCCGGCACTGACTACACTGCGCGCACGGCGGTTCCGGACAGGGGCGGACATGCACGGCGACGAACCCGGCGCGAACGACGCCACCGAATTCCTCGGCCGCCCTGCACCGGGCGGCGAAGCCACGGCGCTCGAACCGGGCATGCAGCTCGGTCCCTACCTCATCCGCTCGGTGCTCGGCGAAGGCGGCATGGGCCGCGTCTA
>NZ_JACGXL010000006.1 GCF_014138265.1 Dokdonella fugitiva | reverse complement strand
TGGAAACCCGCATTGGCCGTCAGCGTGAACGCCGTCGTCGCACCATCGTTGACCGTCTGCGGCGTGCTCGGGCTGATCGAGCCCGACGGCGTGCCAACGCTCGGCGTGACCGTGTGCGTGACGACGTCGGCCGCGAAGTTCGCGATCACCGTGCAGTCCGCGGTGACGGCGTTCGTCGTGTACGTGTTGCCGACGAGCGAGCCGCCGCACGTGCCCGTGACCGTGTCGATATGGAAACCGGCGTTCGCGCTCAACGTGAACGCGGTCGTCGCGCCCTCGATGACGGTCTGCGGCGTATTCGGGCTGATCGAACCGGACGGTGTGCCGACACTCGGCGTCACCGTATGCGACGGCGGCAGGCCGTTGCAGGTGCCGATGTTGCTGTTGTCGATGGCGACGTTGTCGACATCGAGGATATTGCCGTTCGTGCCCGTGCCCTTGGTGCCGATGATCGCGATGTTGCGCAGATTCGCCGCGAACCCGGTGCCGTTGAAGATGGACGTACCGTTGATGCAGACCCGGTAGGTGGAATCCGCGCGCTTCGTGATGACCTTGAGGTCGAAGTACGTCGTACCCGCCAGCGCCGTCCAGTCCGCACCGGTGTTGACGTAGCCCGCGACACCGGGGCCACCGCCGTTCGGATCGAGTACCTGGATGCTCTTGGCCGCGTCATTGTTAAAGCGGACGCGCGTGATGACCGAGCCCGCACCCGTGTCCTGCGGTGCGAAGTCGAACGGCGTGCCCGTCGCATTCGGCTGGATCGACAGCTTCCCGGACGCGATCGAATACGTCGTCGTGCCCTGGCCTTGGGTCGGCGAAATGGCCGCCACCGTGCCCGTGCCGGCCGTGGCCCAGGTCAAGCGCAGATGCTGCGCGTCTGCACCCGGGTGGGCCGTCGAGATCGTCGTATCGGCCGCGACGCCGCCCGAACGTCCCCAGCCGCCCTGCGTTCCCATGTTGCCGACCACGAACGTCGGCGGCTCGAACCCTGTGCTGTAGGTCGCCGTGGTCGCGCTGGTCGCCGTGAAATTCGCGCTCGCACCCGGACCCGCGCCGGCATTCGTCTGCAGCGCACCGGCAGCGATCGAATTGGCGTAGATGCCGACCGCGGCCACCTGGACGTCGGCCGTGACCGTGCAGCCCGCGGGCGGGATCTGCGCGCCCGTTCCGAGCGTCACGGTAGCGCCACCCGGCGCCGCCGTGACCACGCCGGACGGACAGGTCGTCGACGCGTTGGGCGTCGCGGCGACCGTCATGCCGGCGGGCAGGGTATCGACGAGGTCCGCAGTAAGGTTGAGCGATGCGGCGCCGGCATTGAACTGACCGAGGTTAAGCGTCAGTGTCGTGGTCGGCGTCGAGAAGTCACGGTTGCTCGGCGTGAACGACTTGGACAGGTTCGGCAACGCAGGCGGCATCGGCGCGCCCGGATCGATGTTGACCGTGTAGTCCTCGGATTGGCCGTAGCCTGCGCCCGTGCGGCACGGCGGGATGCCGGCCAGCGTGGTCGCGTTGTAGACCGTCATCGCGCGCAGGCGCGTGTTGCCGGCTGTCGCGCCGGCAGGAACGGTGACCAGCGCGGACACGGATGCCGCATCCGTGCCGGTCGAGCCGGTGATCGTGCCGACGAAGAGTCCTTCACCCGCACCATCCAGCAGCGTGTCCTGGTTCCAGTCCACGTACAGGGCGTGGCCGTGCAGGAATGCACCGTCGGTGTTGGACTTCATCGTCACGGCATACGTCGCGCCCGGGCGCAGCGTGCCGATGATCGCGGTGAAGTCCTCGTGCGCCGTACCACCGGTAGCCGCAGGAGACGGGTTGTTGATGTCGCTGATTTGCACCAGCGTGATCGGTTCAACGTTGTTGGTGTAGGTATTGACGCAGTACGGCGCGATGGCATCCGGAACGAGGGGCGACGACACCGCATTCGGCGGCGACGCTTTCTCGGCCGATGTGGTCGCGATTGCGCTGGTGGCTGGTCCCGCGGCAGACGCTGCCAGCGTCCCGCCCGCAGCCACCAAGGCCAAGGAAAGTTTCAACAAGCGTTTCATGCGGTTTACCCCCGTAGATCGACGAACGAGCTTGGATTACGAGCACACAAAAACGCACCTGCCGCGGATTCGGCAAGTGCTATGGAGATGAGTTGAAGTTCGACTGCGGAGAGTTGCAGCCTTGCATGGACATCGGTTCATGCGCGAGACCCCAGTCAACGCACAACAAAGCCCGACCCGGTGCCGGAGTGGTACTGCCGGCACCTCCAACGCACCGATCCATGGATTGCCCCCGGTCCCACCAGATCGCAACGCGGCGGTCGAGGTTCGCCGACTATATGCCTGTCGGGTGCGGAACAACAACTCCCCTCATTCAGCTCAAGCGGGCACCCCCTCGCACACGCGAAAACTGCCCCGTCGATCGCGCGCGGCGACCGAAAAAAAGAGGGCCTCCGGTTGGAGGCCCTCGGTCGTCACGGAAGGACGTACGTCGCGATCAGTCGCCTACGCCGACGATCAGGTTGTCCATCGTCGACCAGCTGTTGTCCGCCGGATCGGCCGCGTTCGGTGCGTCGATCGAGATGCTCGTGATCGGTGCGACCGTCGTGAAACCACGGAAATCGGTCGCGGCCGCCGTCGAGAAGGTCTCCGTCGTGCCGTCGCTCAGCAGCAGGTCCACGGCATTGCCGGCGATCGGCGCGCCGCTGATGTCGGACGCGAAGAAGTTGCCGCCGACGGCCGTTACCGCGCCGCTCGTGAACGTGACGACGAGCTGGTCGCCCGACCCGTTGGTGGTCATCACGCCCGTGAAGAACCACAGGTCGTCGGGCGTCGGCACGGTGTCCACCGTATAGCCGAACCCGCCCGAGCTGTAGCTGCGCGCCGGCTCCGCGGCCGAGCTGTCGCTCAGATCGGCGAAGTCGTTCTCGTAGAACCCGGGGGCCACGTGCGTGATGAACGTCGCGCGATCCGTGTACGTCGCCGCATGGTGGGTCCCGCCGTCGACGACGAGGACGCTGGAAGCATCGGCCGCACTGTTGCCGAGGTCGGTCTGCAGGCCGCCTGCCGCGATCGTATTGGTGTAGCTGCCCGCGGTAGCGGAGGTCACCGACACCGTGACCGTGCAGGTCCCGGCAGCGGGGATCTGCGCACCGGTACCGAGCGTGAGCGTACCGCCGCCCGCGGTCGCCGTCGCGGTGCCCGTGCACGTGGTCGCCGCATCCGACGGCGTCGCGACGACGAGCCCGCTCGGGAACGTGTCGACGAGGTCCGCCGCCAGCGTCGCCGGACCGGCGTTGCTGCTATTGTCGAGCGTGAGGGTGAGCACGCTGTTCGCGTTGACGGTCACGGTCGCGGGAGCGAACGCCTTCGCCAGCGTCGGCGCGGTCGACGGCCCGACGACGTCGAAGCCGTCGGCGAAGATCACATCGCTCGGTCCGGCCGGATTGCCGACCGCGTTCAGCACGATGTGCATGTTCGGGAAGCCGATGGCCGCGGTGTCGGTCGGCGCCGTGACGCCGCAATCACCCGCCAGGAGGTAGCTCGGGCCGGACTGCGGATCGGTATTGGAACCGATGAAGAACGAGTTGCCATCGGCCTGGCCGCTCGGCGTGAACACCTCGACCACGAGTTCCGAACCCGCGGGCGCCGAGCCCGTCACCGGGATCGCGTACACCGACCCGGTCGCCGAATCGGGGATCGTGACGCTCGACGTGCCGATCTGCGTCAGCGAACCGGGATAGCCGCTCGGGAACGGCGCGCTGGTCGTATAGAGGTTGATCGTCGCGGGCTGCCCGGCGGCGCCCGTCGACGTCGCCTGTTCGACGCCGACCTGCACTTCGCAGACGTCGAGGCCGTTCGGCGCGCCGAGCGACGCGAGGTCGAACGCGCGGAAATACGAATTGTCGGCGTGCAACCCGTTGCCATTGCACGAAATCGAGTTGAGAGCGGTGATCGTCTGCGTGCTCGACTGGGTGATCGTGATCGAACCGCAGGCGGGCGTGCCGTCCGGGCCCGCACCGCGATGATGCGAGAAGGCACCACGCGCGGCGGCCTGCTGCGTGCGCGGCATGGCGGTGCTCTTCGAGAAATGGCTGGCGTCCGCTGCGAAAGCGGTGCCGCAGGCAAGGGCGACGCAGGTACCGAGCAGCGATGCGGCGAGCACGCCGCCGCGGGTATTGCTGACTTCTCTGGCTGAAACTTTGTTCACAATCAACTCCCTAGGTTGTAGACGACGGTCCTCTGCCCGGCAGAGGTCCATCCGCCGTCGCTGCCAGCTTCCGGGTCGGACGCACAGGGGCGTCGTCCTTCCGGATGAATTTCGGATCGACACGACGCATGCGCCGTGCCGATCACGCGACGGGCTCCCACATCGCCCCGCCGCTCGCATTGCCCGACTTCAGGCAATCGTTCGATACTAGCAGTGCACGTCACGGTTTCAACGTCGTTTGCAATTCGCTTGCACTTGCGTGACAGCATCAGCCCCGCGGTTCGTTCAGCAGGATCGATTACGATGCGCGCTCCTCCGCATGGACACCTGCGATGCCGCCTCGCCGCCGACGCCTGCTCAAGAGAGCCGTCCTCATTCTCGTCCTGCTGATCGTCGCGCTGCCCCTCGCGGGCTGGTTCGCCCTTCGCGGCAGCCTGCCCCGCTACGAAGGCGAGGTCCGCGACGCCGCGCTGAAGCAGCCGGTACGGGTCGAACGCGATGCGCTCGGCACGGTGACCGTGCGCGCGCAAAGCCGACGCGACGCGAACTGGGCGCTCGGCTACGTGCACGCGCAGGAGCGCTACTTCGAAATGGACCTGCTGCGCCGCCGCGCGGCGGGCGAGCTTGCCGAACTGTTCGGCAAGGCGGCCTTGCCGATCGATCGCACCGTACGTGCGCACCGCATGCGCGCGCGCATGGCGCGCGCGTTCGCGACGCTGCCGCCGGAGCAGCGCGACGCGCTCGACGCGTACCGCGACGGCGTCAACGCCGGGCTCGCCGACCTCGCCGTGCGCCCGTTCGCCTACCTCGCGACGTTCAACGCGCCGGCGCCGTGGCGCAGCGAGGACACGCTGCTGGTGGTCGCCGCTATGGCATTCACCCTCAACGACGCCGAAGACAAACGCGAGCTCGCGTTCTCGCGCATGCACGCGGCGCTGCCCGCGTCCGCCTACGCGTTCCTCACCGCGAGCGGCGGCGGCTGGGACGCGCCGATCGCCGGCGCGCCGCTGTCGTGGCCCGAGGTGCCGCCGGCGAGCGAACTCGACCTGCGCACGCTCGATCCGGCGCTGCTGCGCGGCAGCCACGGCGTCACCGACCCGCGTGTTCCGGGCAGCAACGCGTTCGCGGTCGGCGGCGCGCTCGCCGGCGGTTCGGCGCTCGTCGCCAACGACATGCACCTCGACCTGCGCGTACCCAACCTCTGGTTCCGCACGCGCGTCGTCTATCCCGACGCGCGCGGCGCGGGCGGCATGATCGACGTCACCGGTGCGGGTCTGCCCGGCACGCCGGCCGTCGTCGCCGGCAGCAATGGCCTCGTCGCCTGGGGCTTCACCAACAGCTACGCCGACACGACCGACTGGGTGCGCGTCGAGCGCGACCCGAACGATCCGATGCGCTATCGCGTGCCGGACGGCTGGGCCACGACCGAGAAGCACGCCGAGCGCATCCACGTGCACGGCGGCGACGACGAGACGATCGAAGTCGAGGAGACGCGCTGGGGCCCGATCCTCGCCAAGGACGCCGACGGCACCCCGCTCGCGCTCGCCTGGGTCGCGCAGCAGCCGGGTGGCATCGACGTCAACCTGATCCGCATCGAAGCCTCGCGCACCGTCGACGAAGCCGTCGCCGTCGCGCAGGCGAGCGGCATCCCGCCGCAGAACTTCATCGCCGGCGACAAGGCCGGCAGCATCGCCTGGACGATCGCGGGGCGCATCCCGAAGCGCGTCGGCGGCTTCGATCCGCAGCTACCCGCGGACTGGTCGCAGGCCGGCACCGGCTGGGACGGTTGGGAACCGGAGAGCCTGCATCCGCTGGTCGCCAATCCGCCGTGGAACCGCCTCTGGAGCGCGAACCAGCGTCCGGTCGAAGGCGAAGCGCTGAAGATCATCGGCGACGGCGGCTACGACCTCGGCGCGCGCGCCGCGCAGATTCGCGACACCTTGCGCGCGCACGAGCGCCTCGCGGTCGACGACCTGCTGAAGATCCAGCTCGACGACCGCGCGCTGTTCCTCGAGCGCTGGAAGGACCTGCTCGCGCTCGAACTCAACCGCGCGCCGCCGTCGGCACTGCACGACGCGATGAAGCAGATCCTCGCGGGCTGGAACGACCACGCGTCGACCGATGCGGTCGCCTACCGGCTCGTGCGCGCGTGGCGCGGCGAAGTCGTCGACACGGTGCTCGACGCCTTCGCCGCGGCGGTGCGCAAGCCGTTCCCCGACTTCGCGCTGCCCAAGCTGCCGCAATCGGAGCAGGCCGTGTGGAAGCTGCTCGGCCAGCGCCCGGAACACCTGTTGCCGCCGGGTACCGCCGATTGGGACGCGCTGCTGGTCGCGACGATCGATCGCGCCGGCCTCAAGCTCGATGCGCAACCCGGCGGGATCGCCGCGCGCACCTGGGGCGAACGCAACACCGCGCATATCGCGCATCCGTTGTCGCGTGGACTGCCGGCGTTCGTCGCGCGCTGGCTCGACATGCCCTACGAAGCGCTGCCGGGCGACACCCACATGCCGCGCGTGCAGGCGCCCGACTTCGGCGCGTCGGAGCGTTTCGGCGTCGCGCCCGGCGACGAGGCGCACGGCTATTTCATGATGCCGGGTGGCCAGAGCGGCCATCCGTTGTCGCCGTACTACGGCGCCGGTCATGCGGATTGGGTGCACGGCACGCCGACGCCGTTCCTGCCGGGTCCGGCGCAGCACGTGCTCGAACTCGCTCCGTCGCACTGAAGTGCGACCTGCGGGCGAACGCGCGGCGCGCGTTCGCCCGCCGCGTGATCACGGTGACGAATCGAAGCCGTTCGCGAAGATCACGTCGCTGACCGCGAGCGTCACGTCGACGTCGATCGTCGGGTGCGCCGGGTCGTCGCTGCGTACGCAGACCTTCGCCGTGTAGGTGCCCGCACCGAGGCCGGCGCCGTCGACGTGCACGGTCACGACCGCCGGCACGCCCGCCTCGTCGACCGAGCCGGACGCCGGCGTCGCCGACAGCCACGGCACGGCCGCCGCACTCGCGCACGATGCCGGCGCCTCGTCGATCGTGTAGTGCAGCACGCTGCCGCCGTCGCCGGTATTGGACACGTTGAAGGTCGAACTCGCCGTCGCGCCCTGCAGCACGTGGAAGTCGAGGCTCGCCGGGGCGACCACGGCCGTCGGCACCGGCGCCGTGACGTCGAGCGAGACGCCGATCGCGATCGTCGCATGCGCCGGATCGTCGCTGTGCACGCACACGGAAGCGGTGTAGCTGCCGGGCGCGAGCGACGCCGCGTCGAACGTGACGGCGATGTTCGCGGCCGACGCACCCTGCGCGACGCTGCCCGAGGTCGGCGCGAGCGACAGCCACGCGACGCCCGCCGGCGTCGCGCACGTCGCGGGCGCGGTGTCGACGGTGTAGTGGAGCACGCTGCCGCCCTGCCCCGTGTTGCCGATCGTGAAGGCCTGCGAGCCGGTCGTGCCCTGCACCAGCGTCTCGGAGAGCGTCGTCGGCGCGACCGACGCGGTCGGCACGGGCGCGCTGACCGACAACGCGACGGACACTTCGATCACAGCGTCGACCGCGTCGTCGCTATGTACGCAGAGCTTCGCCGCGTAGGTGCCGGGACTGAGGCTCGTCGCGTTCGCGTTCACGCTGACCGATTGCGCCGCAGTGCCCTGCGCGATCGAACCCGACGCCGGCGAGGCGCCGAGCCAGGCGACCGCGGCCGGACTCGCGCACGACGTCGGCGCGGTATCGATGGTGTAGTGCAAGGTGCTGCCGACGGCGCCGCTGTTGCCGAGCGTGAACGTCGTGCTGCCGCTCGTGCCCTGCACGAGGTCGAGCGATACGCTGGTCGGCGCGACCGCAGCGGTCGGCGGCGGTGCGCTGACCGACAACGCGACCGCGACTTCGATCACCGCGTGGGCCGGGTCGTCGCTGTGCACGCACACTTTCGCGGTGTAGTTGCCCGGCGCGAGGCTCGCCGCATTCGCGGTCGCGCCGATCGACTGAGTGGGCGCGCCCTGCGCGATCGATCCCGACGCCGGCGAGGCGCCGAGCCAGGCGACCGCGGCCGGGCTCGCGCACGAGGTCGGCGCCGTGTCGACGGTATAGTGCAAGGTGCTGCCGACCGCGCCCGCATTGCCGATCGTGAACGACTGCGTGTCGTTCGTGCCTTGCACGAGGGTGAACGAGAGGTTCGTCGGTGCGACCGTCGCCGCCGGTGCAGGCGCGGCCGTGCCCGGCGCGAGTGTCGCGAGGTCGTAGCTCGCAGGGCTGCCGGCCTGCGCGACGCGCAGGGTGCCGTCCAGCGCCGCGGGCGGCGCGTTCACGGTGACCGAGAACGCGTACAGCGTGCCCCAGTCGAGCGTCGGTCCTGCGACGGGCGCGGTCCACGTCACCTGCCCGCCCGAGGTGTCGACCGTCCAGTCGTTCGCGGCGACGAGATCGCCGTCGCTGAAGCGCGTCGCGCTGACGACGGCACCTGCGGCCAGCGGCACGCTGAAGCGGTCGAAGCCCTTGTTCGACAGCACGCGCAGGTTCGGCTCGGCACCTTGCGTCGACGCGCGCGCGAAATCGAAATTCATGACCGCGTAGTCGTAGCGCCAGGTGCCGTCGCCGTTATCGGTCGCCTTGACCGCGAGGCGCGCGTGGCCTTCGCCGACCGCGAGTTCGCTGTTCTTCGCGTTCGCCGGCGGCGCGGTCGGGCTGACCCAGCGGTCGATCGCGGAATCGAGCTTGTAGGTCGACGCGCTGATGCTCCACGTGTTGTTGGTGGAGTTCCAGTTCTGGGTCGAGACGACCGTGCCCATCGAGTTGTAGATGTTGATGTCCTCGCGCGCGAGGTACCACGACTCGAACAGGAACGTCGCGCCGGGATTCGCGACCAGGCTGATCTGCGATTCACCGACCTTGAGGCGATGGTCGTAGCTGCCGACCGCGGGATGATCGTTGGTGCCGTTGCAATCGGCGTCGTAGATCGAACCGCAGCGTCCCCACTGGTTCGTCGCCGGGATGATCTCCGAGCGCGGACCCAGGCGCGTGCTGTCGTCGTTGTTGCTTACCGCGTACGTGTCCTCGCACGCGGTGCCGATCACGTGACCCGACGAGCGGCCGTCGGCGCAGCCGACGTTGGTGGTGAGGAACGCATGCTTGACGCCCGAGCGACCGATCTGCTCGATGCTGCCGTCCGCGTTGACGCGGTACATGTTCCAGATCAGGTACGGGTGCTGGTCATTGCCGTACGGCGGGAAGTTGCCCGAGAACATCGTGAACCACGGGATGTCCGCGGCCCACGGCGCCGTGCTGCTGCCGAGTGCGCCCTGCCCGCTCACCGTGGTCTGGATCGAACCTGCGTTGACGTTGTTCTTCAGCGTCGACGACGGCGTGAACACGATCGTGCCGGTGCCCGCTGTAGGACCGGCGCAGCCGCTGCAGCGCGAGTACTGCAGCGAGAACGACTTCATGAAGAGGTCGGCCTGGTAGGTACCGCCGCCCGCGGCCGCGGCACCGGAGAACGTGCAGCCGGCACCGGTGTTGACGTTGCAGGCGAGCGGCGGCGGCAACGGGCCGTGGCTCAGCACTTCGCTCGTGAGTTCCATGTCGGCGACGGTCCACCCCGCGATCTCGGGCTGGCCGAGCCGCGCGGCGAGTTCGTCGCCGATGCGCAGGTCCATCGTGCGCACGCTGAGGATGCCGTCGCTGCCGGTCTGCTCGTACATGAGGCGGTCGATGTAGAACCACGCCTTGCCGTCCGCGGAGACGAGATCGAGCAGGAACGGATCGTCCTTGCGAGGCACGAGGCGGAAATCGGTGAGATCGATGCGGCCGCCGTCGAAGTCGAGCACGTAGCCGCCGCGCGCCTGCAACGTACCGCCGGCGAAGCCGCGGAACACGTGGCCGTCCATGCGGAATTCGAGGGCGCCGCTGCGGCGTACCTCGAAGCGCTCGAAGTGATGGTCGGCGGCGTCCGCGAGACGCTGCTGCGGCGTTTCGATGCGCAGGCCGATGTCGTGCATCAGCTCGCGGTTCCAGTGCATGCCGACTTCACCGCCCCAGACCGACCAGCCGGACGCTGCCTGGGTGCGGACGGCGTCCGACGCGAGGCCAAGCACCGTCGTCGCCGCGCCCATGACGGCGCCCAGCGCGAGCAAGAAACGCTTCATCGTTCGCTCCCCCGTGGTGAGGCGCGACGGTCGTCCGGCGCGCGCAAGTTGCGCACTCTACGCCGAAAAACGGCGTGCGCGCATGCGGTCGCGAAAGAGGGGCGGCGATGGCCGGCGGGTGGGTCCACGAGCGCCGATGCGCCGGCGTACGGCCGAGCATCGCACGCGTCGGATGACTCACGCGGCACCGGTGCGGGCACCGTTGCGATGCCCGTGCCGCGGGAGCGGGCGCCGCGACCGCGGCGCCCGCCGGATGCTTACGGCGACTCGAAGCCGCTCGCGAAGATCACGTCGTTCGGATCGATGTTGACGGTCACGTTGACCGGCACTTCGATCAGCGCGTGCGCGGGATCATTGCTGTGCACGCAGATCATCGCGGTGTAGCTGCCCGCCGTGAGGTTGCTCGCGTCGACGCTCGCCGTGATCGTCGCGGTCGCGCCCGCGGCGACCGAACCCTGGTCGGGCGAACGGCCGAGCCACGCGACCGGTCCCGGGCTCGCGCAGGTGATCGGCGCCGTGTCGATCGTGTAGGTGAGCGTGCTGCCGACGTCGCCGGAGTTGGTCAGGCCGAACATGTCGTTCGCGCTGCCGCCGTGCACGACCGTGACCTCGACGTCGCCCGGCGCGACGGTCGCCGCCGGCTGGCCCGGATTGGACGTCGCCCACGGACCGAACGGCACGAGGGTCGGGCCGCGCTTCTTGCACACCATCGAGTCCTGCGGCAGGCACGTGCCACCGGAGCAACCCGGCGGCCATTCGTCGTGCGAGGTGTCGCGCACCGACACGCGGTAGTACAGCGCGACCGAGGTATTCACGAGGCTTTCGCCGTTGACGAGCGCGGACTGGTTCATCGCGCACGCGCCGAGCGGGTTGTCGGAGCGGTCGCCGTACTCGCCGTCGTGCTGCTTGGTGCCCATCACGTCGATGGTGTGGAAGTTGCGGCCCGATTCGTTGGTCGGCACGAGGTAGTCCTCGGCGCTCGGGACGAGGCGGAAGCCGTTGCCGGTCGTCGTGTTGCGCACTTCCCAGGTCTTGGGCGTGCCGCCGGGACCGCCGGTCGCGTTGCGCAGGTCGCTGAACTCGGCCGTCTGGTCGACGTCGTTGATGCTGATCGTGTTGACCGCGTTCGCCGGATCGTCGATCGCGAACTCCATGCGCCAGTAGTTGTGGTGCCAGTGCGTGGTCTCGTTGCCGGTGCCGTCGTTGTTGCCGAAGCCGAACTCCGGCTCCATGCGGCCGTCGGACCAGAACGTCCAGCGCGACGTGTACTGGTACCACGCGGCCGAATGCTGCGTGGTCAGCGTCACGTGGTCACCGCCGTCCTCGAGGCTCACGCCCGAGGCGCAGCCCGCGGTCGCGTTCGGATAACCCGCGATCTGGAACGGGCAGTCGCCGTACGCGGTGACCGGTGCGGCGGAGCGGTCGCACGACGTCGTCGCGTGCGGCGGGTCGACGGAAATGCCGAGCTGGTTCTGCACCGCGTGGTCGGCGAGGAAGGCCGCGTCGGCGTCCTTCCAGTCGCGATAGCAGGTGGAGCTGTTGTATTCGGCGAACAGCATCGGCACGTGCGCGCGGCGCATGACGAGGTGTCCCTTGAAGTACACCTTGCGCACTTCGAGGCTCGAGCCGTCCGCGCCCACGCTGAGGCTCGGCGGCAGCCAGCACATTTCCCAGATCGGATTGCCGCTCGGCCAGCTCAGCAGGTGTTCGCTGCCCGAGCAGGTCGGCGAATCGGCGAACGCGGGCATGGTCCAGCCGCCCAACAACAACAGCGCCAACAACGACAGAGATCGACGGATATGCATTTAGTGGCTCCCCAAGGAAGGACTTTCGTTCTGTCGACGCGACCCCGCGTCGAAATCCGGATACACCACGCGATCGCGCTGAAGGTCGACGATGGCCCGCTGGATCGGCGTGAATCCACCATCCTCGGCGAGGATGGCGTAGATGCACCGGGTACCGCGATCGCAATAGCGGTCCCCGGGTTTGCGCATGACGAAACCACCGGCCCAGATCACGACACCGGTGCGCGCGGCGATGTCGCGCAGGCCCGGATAGCCGCGCACGAGCGCCTTCACGCGCTCGTCCTCGACCGGCGTGAGGCGCATCTCGGCACCGGTGACGTCTTCGGTCTGCAGCAGCGTGCCGTCGAGGTCGTAGGTGCGGCGGATCGCGGTCGCGCGGTCGTAGTCCCAGGCGAGCTCGATCCGGCGGCGCGTCTCCACGCCCTCGTGCACGAAGAAGTCCTCGTAGCTGCGGTTGGCCACGATGCCCTTCATGCGCCCCTCGGCCGGCACGTCGCTCGCGACGAGCTCGGGCGCGGAAGCCGCGGGCCGCGGAGCGGGCACGCTGGCGCAGCCGGCGAATCCGAGCAGCGAGAGCGCGACGATGAGGAGGCCGTTGCAGCGTATCGATTTCACGTGGGTCTTTTCCGTTTCACAGGGTGGTGGCTCCGCGCCGTCATCGGCGCCGCGATCCCGTCTTGGCGACGGCGACGCCGGTCGCGACCGGTTCGGGCGGCGACTTGCCGTGCAGCGGGCTGGTCCACAGCTCGTACATGTACTCGCCGCGCGAGAGCGCCTGCGGGCCGACCGTGAACGGACGCCCGGGGCCGCCGGCGCAGAGGTCGTTCTCCGCCCCGAACGCGTTGTCGATCGACTGGTCGCGCAGGAACGCGATGTAGTCGCTGCTCGCCACCTGGTGGTAGAGCGTCGCCTTCGCGCTGAGCGGGCCGGTCGTGCCGGCCGGTACCGTGAAGGTGTACGCCACCCGATCCGTGTTCACGAGCACGCCCGAACCCGGCGACGTCTCCGCGTAGTTCGCCGCGACCGGGCCCGCTTCGAGTCCCTCGGGATCGTCGGGCGCGGTCACGCGGAAACCGAGCGGCGGAATGCGGTTGTCCTTCGCGATGCAGTTGTTGAGCACGAAATGGAACTGCTTCGCGCCTGCGGATTCGACCACGCACGTCTGCGAGGGTGCATCCCAGATTCCCTGCAGCGACTCGTAGACGCGCGCCTGCACGTCTTCGGTCAGCGTCGCGGTCGCGTCGTCGTACGCACCGCTCTCGGCGACGAGCGCGTTGGCGGCGCTGCGCACCTGCAGGTTGAGCCACATGCGGCGTCCCTCGGGATAACCGGTCGGCAACTTGTGCCCGCTCAGGTTGGTCACCGCGACCTCGATCGAGATCGAGCCCGCGGTCGTCGGCGTCGCCGGCGTGTACGCGGTGATCGTCGTCGACACCGTCGCGCTCGACGCGAGCATGTCGCGCGCGGAGGCGATCGTGCGGTCGTAGTCCTCGGGTTGCTGCAGCAGGTTGCCGCCGTACTCGGCCTTGATGATGCCGGGCACCCACGCGTTGGCGCCGGCGAACTCGTGCACCGGCAGGTTGCCGGTGCGCGAACCGGACGGATTCGCCTCGCACGCCTTCGCGAGCGGATCCTGCGACGTGCGCATGTGGCACGCCTGGCACGGCTGCGCGGTCGCCACGGCGGGCGTGCCCGAGGGCGCGTCGCCGAAGCCGTCGCGCAGGATCGCGTCGGCGAACAGGCTGCGGCTCCATTCGGTCGAGGTACGCTCGATCGGGAACGGCCGGCCGCTGTCGGTGCCGTCGGCGCGCACGAGCGTCTTGAGCGGCCCCTGGTCGGTGTCCGGCGTCGTCACGTCGTGGCAGGTCGCGCAGATCGCCGAACCGGTGTGATGCGAGGAATACGCCCAGCCGTGCGGCGCTTCGAGCATGCTGCCCGCGGCGTACTGGTACGGTCCGCGTCGACACGGGCCGAAGAAACCCGGTGTGCTCTCGCAGGTGAGAGCATCGTCGACCCACGCGTTCGCGTTGCCGGTGATGAACGCCTCGCCTTGCGGGCCGCCGGGCATCAGGCGATGGCAGTAGTGGCAATCGACGCCCGAATAGTCGCTGTTGTCGCGATCCTTCGACGCGTAGTTGCCGAGCAGCTTGCAGCCGCTCTCGCCGCCCGTGCCGGTCGTGCCGCCGGAACCGTTCTTGACCACGCGGCCGCCGAGCCATCCGCGCGGCGTGTGGCAGCGCAGGCAGTAATCGCCGACGCCGGCGTTGCCTTCCGACGCGGCGTCGTGGTTCGCGACGTCGAGCGCCGCCCAGAACAGCGGGTCGCGCATCGCATTGGCCATCATCGATCCGCCCCAGGTCGAATGCGGCATGAAGCCGGCGTTGGCCGGATCGAGGCTGCGATGGCAGTCGATGCAGACGCTTACCGCGCCGAGCGTGACGTCGAGCCCGGGTTGCGTGCCGTGCGGCGTGTAGTCGAGCGCGAACGCGGCCGTCGCGGCGAACAACGCCGCGAGGCCGGATGCGACGATACGCAGGCGCGACGCGTCAGGGCGCATCGAAGCCGTTCGCGAAGATGACGTCGCTGGCGACCGGCGCCGGCGCGAAGGTGGCGAGGTCGAACGCGGCAGGGCTGCCCGCCTGCGCGACGCGCAGGTTGCCGGCAGCCGCGACCGGCGCGGAGCTCGCAGTCAACGAGAATGCGTACATCGAGCCCCAGTCGAGCGTCGCGGTCGGCGCGGTCCACGTCACGCGGCCGCCGCTCGTGTCCACGCTCCAGTCGTTCGCCGCGACGAGGTCGCCATCGGAAAAGCGCGTCGCGCTGACGACGACGCCCGCGGGCAACGGCACGCTGAAGCGGTCGAAGCCCTTGTTCGACACCACGCGCAGGTTCGGTTCGGCGCCTTGCGTCACCGCGCGCGCGAAATCGAGGTTCATCACCGCGTAGTCGTAGCGCCAGGTGCCGTCACCGTTGTCGGTGACCTTGACCGCGAGCTTGGCGTGCCCCTCGCCGACCGCGAGTTCGGTGTTCATCGCATTCGCCGCCGGCGCGAGCGGGTCGACCCAGCGGTCGATCGCCGGACCGAGCTTGTAGCCGGACGCGTTGATGCCCCAGAAGCTGCCGCTCCAGTTCTGCGTCGTCGACACCGTGCCCATCGAGTTGTAGATGTTCACGTCCTGGCGCGCGAGGTACCACGACTCGAACAGGTACGAGCTCGACGCCTGGTTGAACTGCGCTTCGCCGACGGTGAGGCGGTAGTCGTAGTCGCCGACGTTCGGGAAGTCCTCGCTGCCGTCGCAGTTGGCGTCGTAGATCGAGCCGCAGCGACCCCACTGGTTCGTCGCCGGGATGATCTCCGAGCGCGGGCCGAGGTCGCTCGGGCTGTCGTTGTTGCCCGTGCCGTAGGTGTCCTCGCAACTGCGGCCGAGCACGTGACCGAACGAGTACGGACAGGTGCTGCCGCTGTTCACGGTGAGGAACGCGTGCTTGACGCCGGAACGGCCAATCTGCTCGATGCTGCCGTCCGCGTTGAGGCGGTACATGTTCCAGATCAGGAATGGGTGCTGGTCGTTGCCGTACGGCGGGAAGCTGCCCGAGAACTTCGTGTACCACGGGATATCCGCCGCCCACGGCACGCTGCTCGTGCCGAGCGCGCCCTGGTTGGGGATCGTCACCTGCAGCGAACCGTCGTTGACGTTGTTCTTCAGCGACGACGAGGGCGTGAACACGACGGTGCCGTGGCCGCTCGGACCGGTGCAGCCGTCGCAGCGGCTGAACTGCGGATCGAAGCCGAGCATGAACAGGTCGGCCTGGTAGGTGCCGCCGCCGGGTGCGGGCGTGCCGGCGAAATTGCAGTTCGTGCCAACCTGGTCGTCGCACGAGCCCGCGGGCGCCGCACCGCCCCCGCGACGCAGCACCTCGCTGTCGAGCTCCATGTCCGCGATCGCCCAGCGCGCAACCATCGGCTGGCCGAGGCGTCGCGCGAGTTCGGGACTGACGCGCACGTCCATCGTGCGGATCCACAACGCGTGGTCGGGCGTGCGGCGGTCGTACATGAGGCGGTCGATGTAGAACCACGCCTTGCCGTCGGCCGAAACGAGATCGAGCACGTAGGGATCGCCGGTGCGCGGTACCAGCCGGAAACCGGACAGATCGATGCGTCCGCCCGGCACGTCGATCGAATAGCCGCCGCGGGCCTGCAGCGAGCCGCCGTCGAAGCCGCGGAAGTGCCCGCTCTCGAGATGGAAGACGAGGGCGCCTTCGCGGCGCATCTCGAAGCGCTGAAAGTGGCGGTTCGGCGCGTCGGCGATGCGCTGCTGCGGCGCGCCGATGCGCAGGCCGATGCGTTCGGCGAGGCCGTAGTTCCAGCGGACGCCAGCGGTACCGCCCCAGATCGACCAGCGGGCGGCCTCGGGCGGCGCGACGTCGGTCACCGGCGCCGGTTGCGCGACGCCGATCGCCGGGACGCCGAGGGCGAACAGGGCGGCGCAGGCGAGATGCTTCATCGAATATCCCCAGGCAACGACGGACGCGCGCCGCCGCCGGTCCAGGCGTGCCGCGGCGCGAAGCCGAAACGCCGAATGTACACGGGCCGGCGGACCAAGACGAGACGATCGTCACATCGCTGCCGGCCCCCCGTGGGCATCCCGCCGCGAGCGCCGCGGCGGGACGCGGACGCTTCAGCTTCCGGGCACGAGCGTGACGAGGTCGATCGACGCCGGCGAGCCGGCTTGCGCGACATGCAGCGTCGCGCTGCCCTCGACCGGCGCCGTCGTCGCGATGAACGAGAACGAGAACAGCGTGCCCCAGTCGAGCGTCGGCAGGCTCGGCACCGGCGGCGTCGACGGACCGCCGAACACCGGCTGGTTGGGATCGTTGCTCCACGTGATCCGCCCGTTCGCGATCGACGCGCGCCACTGCGCTCCCGCGCCCGCGTCGCCGAGATTCGAGCTCGTGCCCTGCAGGCGCGCGCTGGCCTGGATCGGCACGCTGAACGCGTCGAAACCCTTGTTGCTGACCACGCGCAGGTTCGGTTCGGCGCCCTGCGTTTCGGCACGCGCGAAGTCGAAGTTCATGATCGCGTAGTCGTAGCGCCAGCGACCGCCGCCGAGATCGGTGACTTTCGCGGCGAGCTTCGCGTGGCCTTCGGCGGTCTTGAGTTCGGACGTGCGCGCGTTCGCTCCCGGATTGCTCGGGTCGACCCAGCGGTCGATCGCGCCGCCGAGGCGGTAGTTCGAGGCACCGGTCAGCGACCATTGCGAACCGGAGAACTGCGGGTTCACCGACATCGACGCCATCGAGTTGTAGATGTTGATGTCGTCGCGCGCGACGTACCACGACTCGAACAGGAAGGTGACGCCGTCGTTGGCCACGTGCGCGAGCTTCTTCTCGGGCACCTTCATGCGCTGCGTCCAGCTCGTGTTGCCGCTGCTGTTGGACGTGCCGTCGCAGTTGGTGTCGAAGATCGAGCCGCAGCGTCCCCATTGGCCGGTGGCCGGGATGATCTCGCTGCGTGGCCCCATGTCACCCGGGCTGTCGTTGTTGCCGGTGCCGTAGGTGTCGCCGCAGCCGAGGCCGAGCTGGTGGCTGCCGCCGCACTGGCTGATGCAGCCGGAATTGATCGTGAGGAACGCGTGCTTCACGCCGGAGCGGCCGATCTGCGAAATGCCGCCGTTGGCGTCGACGCGATAGAGGTTCCAGATCAGGTACGGATGCTGGTCGTTGTTGTACGGCGCATTGTTGCCGGAGAACTTCGTGTACCAGGCAACGTCCGCGGTGTAGAGCGCCGAGCTCGTGCCGAGCGGATCGCCCGGTACGGTCGCCTGCGCAGTGCCGTCGTTGACGTTGTTGCGCAGCGTCGACGAAGGAGCGAACGCGGCGATGCCCGTGCCGGTCGCGCCGGTGCAGGTCTGGCAACCGACCGGCGAGATCGAGAAGTTCTGCATGAACAAGTCGGCCTGGTACTTCGCGCCGGCGACCCCGGGCACGTCGACGTTCGGCCACGGGTACGCCGAGCACGAGCGCTCGGGCGCGGGATTGCTGCCGACGATGTTGACCTCGGTGTTCATCGCGAAATCGCCGAGTTCCCAGCCGTCGGACTCGGGCGCGTGGAGGCGCTGCGCGAGTTCGCTCGAAATGCGCAGGTCCGCCGCGCGCACCGCGAGCGTGCGATTGCCGTCGGCGAGCTCGAACATGATGCGGTCGGTGAAGAACCAGACCTTGCCGTCGCTCGAGACGAGGTCGAGCACGTTCGGATTCTTCGGGTTCACGCGCAGCGTCGCGTCGCGCAGGTCGATGCGCGTGCCGTCGGCGAGCGCGAGCACGTAGCCGCCGCTCATGCGCAGCGAACCATCGCGGAAGCGCTGCAACGAATCGTTGCGGACGAGGAACTCCAGGCCGCCGGCCTGGCGCAGCGAGAACCACTCGTGGCCGCGGTCGTCGGTCTGGCGCAGCTGGCCTGCACGCGTTTCGACGCGGATGCCGAGATTGGCCATCAGGTCGTAGTTCCAGCGCACGCCCATCGAGCCACCCCAGGCGGACCATGCCTGTTCGGCGGATGCACCCGCACGCGCGGTGCGGTCGGCGATACCGGCGTGCGCCGCAGCGACGCATGCCATCGTGATGCAGACGGAGAGAAGAAGACGCTTCATCGAGCCCCCAAAGCAGTCGATCGGTCGTCCGCGGATGCGGACGGACCAAGCCCCGTACCGTGTCGGCAGCGTCCTGCCGCCGCGCCGCTCCGACCGGATCACCGGACACAGCTTCCGCGGCACAAAGCTCGAATCTAGCACTGCGCCGGCGCGCTGCGTGCCGCAGCGCAGCAACCAAGGGCGGCCGCGTCGATGCGGACGGTTTCAGGGGGTGGTCGCGCTCGCCGACTGCATGAGCTCGGGCGGGGACTTGCCGTAGCGCGCGACCGGCTCGCCGTCGAAGCCGTCGGCGAACACGCGATCGCCGGCCACCGCTCCGCTCCAGAGATCGTACGCGTACTGGCCGCGCGTCTTGTCCTGTGGCCCGACCGCGAACGGGCGCCCCGGCCCGCTCGCGCAGAGCGTGTTCTCCGCCGCGGTCCCGTTCGCGGCGGCCTGGTCGCGCAGGAATTCCATGTAGTCGCGGCTCGACGTCTGGAAGTACAGGCGCGCGGTCACGGTCAGCGGACCGCTGGTTCCCACCGGCACCGTGATCGCGTACGGCGCGGTGTCGTAGTTGACGAGGATGCCCGACCCCGGCGACGTCTCCGGATAGGTCGCACCGACCGGACGCAGGCTGTAGCCGTTCGGATCGCCGCTCGTCGCCGGCTGGAAGCCGAGCGGCGGGATACGGTTGTCCTTCGCGATGCAGTCGTTCAGGACGAAATGGAACATCGCGTTGCCGCCGCCGTCCTCGACGTCGCAGGTGTTCGTGCCGTTGTGGTTGTAGATGCCTTGCAGCACTTCGTAGACGCGTGCCTGCGGATCCTGCGCGAGCGTCGCGCTCGCGCCGTCGTAGGCGGCGCTTTCGAACACGAGCGCGTTCGCGGCGTCGCGCACCTGCAGGTTCAGCCACATGCGGCGCCCCTCGGCGTAGCCACTCGGCAGCTTGTGGCCGCTGAGGTTGGTCACCTTCACCTGCACCGCCATCGATCCGGCGGTCGAACCGCTCGGCGGCGTGTAGTTCTGGATCGTCGTGGTCAGCACCGCGGCAGCGCCGAGCATCTGCCTCGCCCACGCGGTGGTCTGATCGAACGACGCGGCGCGATCGATGCCGCCGTTGGCGACGATGCCGTCGCCGTACTGCCCCTTGATGATGCCGGGCACCCAGGCGTTGCCGCCCGCGAAGGCGTGCACGGGCAGGTTGCCGCTGCGGTTCGGGAAGCCGGTGAACACGCACGCGCTCGCGTTCGGGTCCTCGCTCATCGGCATGTGGCAGTTCTGGCAGGTCTGCTGCGGTGCCTGCGCGTACTGGCTCTGCTGCCACTCGGCGAACGTGCGCTCGATCGGGAACGGCAGGCCGGTGTCGGTGCCGTTGGCGAGCTTGAGCGTCTTCAGCGGCCCGCTCGACGTGTCCGGCGAGCTCACGTTGTGGCAGAGCCCGCAAATCTCGCTCTGCGCGTGGTACGCCGACTGCACCCATGCATGCGGAGGCTGTTCGTCACCATTCGCATAGGTGTACGGGCCGCGTCGGCACGGTTCGAATTCGCCCGTGTTGGCGCAATCGCCGTCGTCGACCCACGCGTTCGCGTTGTCGGTGTAGCCCGGTTCGCCGAGCGGTCCCTGCGGCATGAGCCGGTGGCAGAAATGGCAGCTTGCACCCCCGAAGTCGGAATCGAGATCGTCGGCGGAGTCGTACTGGCCGGCGAGCAGGCAGCCGGCGCTGCCGAGCGTCACGTCGTTGTCGGGGTTGCCGAAGCCGGCCTTGACGACGCGCCCGCCGTACCAGCCGCGCGAGGTGTGGCAACGCAGGCAGTAGTCGCCCGAGCCGGGTGCGTCGTGGTTGGCGATGTCGAGCGCAGCCCAGAACAGCGGATCGCGCGTCGCGTTCGCCATCATCGAACCGGCCCAGGTCGAATACGGGCGGTAGGTGGTCTGCGTGCCGCTGTTGCCGCGATGGCAGGCGGCGCAGTTGTCGGAATAGATGAGGTCGTTGAACAGGCCGGGCTGCGTGCCGTGCGGCGTGAAATCGACGCCACCGCCGAGGTGCGCGAGCCGCTTGGAAACGTCGAGCCAGTCGTGCGCGCCGGCGGCCCGTGCGGCTGGCGCGGCGACGCACGCGAGGACGAACGAAAGCACGATGCACGCGCGCCACGCGAACTGGGAGGCCGTTCCGGTCATGACAGGTACGCTCAATCGAAGCCGTTGCGGAAAATCGTGTCGTCGACCACGCTCGGGCCGAGCAGGTCCAGCGTATAGGCGATGTCCGGTTCGCTCGAGGTCGCGGCACCGACGAGGCCGAGCGTCGCCGACGACGGCGGCGCATCCGACACGAACTCGAAATGGTAGAGGCGCCCCCAGTCGAGCGTGTTGCCGGTCGCGGGCGCGCTCCAGCTGACCGCGCCGCCGGCGCTCGACGCGACCCAGTCGTTGCCGGCGTCGTTGTCGGCATCGTCGAAACGCAACGCGCCCGCCGATGCGCTCGCGGGCAGCGGCACGCTGAAGCGGGCGAAGCCGTGGTTCTCCAGCACCTTCAGGTTCGGCTCGCTCGCGTGCGCCGGATCGACGCGCACGTGCGCGTAGTCGAAGTTCATGACCGCGTACTCGTAGCGCCACTGGCCACCGCCGAGGTCGGTCGCCTTCACCGCGACGCGCGCGCGCCCGAGCGGCGTCGACAGTTCCTGGTTCATCGCGTTCGCAGCCGGCGCGAGCGGATCGACCCAGTGGTTCAGCAGCGGCCCGAGGAAGAAGTCGTGGTCGGCCGCACCCGCACCGACGAGGCTCACCTGCCAGGTCGATCCGTTCTTCGTCGGCAGGATCTCGCGATAGCCCATCGTGTTGTAGATGTTCGCGTCGTCGCGAACGATGTACCAGTACTCGAAGAAGTAGTGAGCGCCGGTCGCGAGCGGCGCGAGCATGTCGCTCTCGTCGACGAGCATGCGGTAGTCGTAGAGGTTCTGCGCGCCGCTGCCGCCGTCCATGACGCCGTCGCAGTTCGCGTCCCATACCGAGCCGCAGCGGCCCCAGATCGCGCTCGACGGGATCACCTCGCTGCGCGGCGCGAGGTTCTGCTGCTGCGACCCTCCGCTGCTGCTGTTGTCGTTGTTGCTGAGCGAGTACGTGTCCTCGCAAGTCGGGTAGATCACGTGGCCCTCGGCGCAACCGCACTCGCCGTTCACGTGCGCCCAGTTGATCGTCAGGAACGCGTGTTTCACCGCGGACACGCCGATCTGCTTGACGCGGCCGTCAGCGTCGACGCGATAGAGGTTCCAGATGAGATACGGGTGCTGGTCGTTGCCGTACGGCGGCGACGGGCTCGTGAACTTCTGGTACCACGCGACGCCGGTGTCGCCGATGTTGCGCAGGCTCGAATCCTGGTCGATCACGACCTTGCCGTTGGTGCTGCTGCTCGTGCATGCGCCGCCGTTCGGAACCGGCGGCAATCCGCAGCGACGCACGTAGACGGAATCGTCGTGGCCGGTCCAGCCGCTCGCGGCGTCGTCGTAGATCAACGCGATGTCGGTGACCAGGCCCTGGCCCGAGAACGGCGCGCTGCAGACGCCACCGTCCGGCGGCGGCTGCGATTCGTCGCGACCGATCTGCGCCTGCGCGCGGAATTCGAGGCTGCCGACCGGATAACCGGCGAGTTCCGGGCGGCCGAGCGCGGCGGCGAACGCGGGCGCGAGGCGCAGGTTCATGTTGTACATCGAGAACGTGCCCGGCCCCTGCTCGTCGAAGCCGTAGTGCGCATGGTCGGCGGTGAACCACGGGCGACCTTCGGCGTCGACGACCGCGATGCCGAGCCGCGCGGCGGGATCGGCGCGCAACGCGAATCCGCGCAGGTCGATCGCGCCGCCGGGATGGGCGAGCACGAAGCCCCCGGCGAAACGCAGCTCGCCACCGCCAATCGCGACGATGCCCGGCCCGCGATGGATCACTTCGAGCGCGCCCGCGTCGAGCGCGGGAAACGTCGTGGTGTCGTAGCGCTTGCCGGGTACGCCGACCGAGCGCGCGCTCGTCGCCGTCGCCGCGGTGATGCGCAGGTCGAGCGAGGCGAGCGCGTCCGGATTGAACCCGAACGAGGCCTGGCCGCCCCAGGCCAGCCACGCGCCTTCGGGCGCGCTCGCCGACGGCCGCGGCGGCGACGCGGCGAACGCCGCCGGCGCGGCGACAGCGAGCAGCAGGCCCAATCCCAGCGTACGCACAGTATCCATGCCATATCCCCATGGCGGCACCCAGCCTCGAAGGCTAGCACAGCGTGCGTACGCGACTGTGCCGCCGCTCACGCGAACGCGCCTCGAGCACGGGCACTCGACGGCGTTCAACGCGCGGGGACGACCGCGTCGGCACGATAGTGCGTCGCGTCGCCGGCAGCCTCGATCGCGACCGTCGCGGTCGCCGGCGCGCTGCGCGTCACGAATTCGAAGTGGTACAGCGTGCCCCAGTCGAGCGTGTTGCGCGCGGGCGGCGCCATCCAGGTGACGGCGCGATCGGCGACACGCACGGCCCAGTCGTCGCTGCCGTCCGCGTCGGTGTCGTCGAAGCGCGTCGACTCGATCGTCGCGCCGTCGGGCAACGGCACGCTGAACGCGGAGAAGCCATGACTGTCGAGCAGCTTCAGGTCCGGTTCGCGCGCGTGCTGCGGGTCGAAACGCACGAATGCGTAGTCGACGTTCATGACCGCGTACTCGTAACGCCAGCGCCCTTCGCCGATGTCGGTCGCGACCGCGGCGACGCGCGCTCGGCCGTGCGGGGTGCGCAGCTCGCGGTTCGTGCGCGTCGCGTTCTCGTGCGCGGGATCGACCCAGCGGTT
Organism: Dokdonella fugitiva; assembly: GCF_014138265.1. Taxonomy (GTDB): domain Bacteria; phylum Pseudomonadota; class Gammaproteobacteria; order Xanthomonadales; family Rhodanobacteraceae; genus Dokdonella_A; species Dokdonella_A fugitiva_A. The sequence continues at coordinate 344,385 of NZ_JACGXL010000006.1, read as the reverse complement.
CAACGCGGGCCCGAGGAAGAAGTCGTGGTCGGGGGCATCGGCCGCGACGAGTTCGACCTGCCACGCGGGTCCGGTCTTGCGCGGGCGGATCTCGCGATAGCCCATCGTGTCGTAGACGTCGGCATCGTCGCGCACGACGTACCAGTATTCGAAGAAATAGCGCGCACCCGACGCGAGCGGCGGCAGCAGGTCGCTCTCGTCGACGAGCATGCGATAGCGGTAGAGATCCTGCGCGCCGCTGCCGGCGTCCATGCGTCCGTCGCAGTCGCGATCCCACACCGAGCCGCAGCGCGCCCACTTGCCGGTGAACGGCACGATCTCCGAACGCGGCGCGAGGTTCTGCTCGCCGTTGCCGCTGCCGTTGTCGTTGCTGCTGGCCGAATAGATGTCCTCGCAGCCGGGCCAGAACACGTTGCCGCCTTCGCAGCGGCAGCGCTCGTTGATCGAGAAGAACGCGTGCTTGGCGGCGGACACGCCGATCTGGCGGATGCGCCCGTCGCGATCGACGCGGTAGAGATTCCACACGAGGAACGGATGCTGGTCGTTGCCGTAAGGCGGATGCTCGCCGCTGAAATGCGCGTACCAGGCGACCGCGGTTTCGCCGACGTTGCGCAGGCTCGCGTCCGCACCCAGCACGACCTTGCCGCGCGTGCTGTCGGCGGTGCATGCGCCGCCGTCGGGCAGCGGCGGCAGGCCGCAGCGCGGCACGTAGATCGAGTCCCAGAAGCCGCTTAGGTTGGAGTAGCTGAGGCGGATGTTCGTGAGCCGCCCCGGCGCAGGCCAGGGTGCGTCGCAGCGGCCACCCGCGATCGCCTTCGTGTCCGCCGCGTCGAGCACGGCGCGGAACGCGAGCGTGCCGATCACGCGACCGGCGAGCTGCGGCCGGCCGAGCGCGGTGGCGAACGCCGGCGCGATGCGCAGGTCCATCTGCCGCACCGACAGCTCCGCCGGCACATGCGTCGTCACGTCGTAGTGCGCGTGGTCGGCGACGAGCCACACGACGCCGGCCGCATCGGCGAGCGCGACGTCCGTCCCGCCCTGCGCACGCGCGCCGATCGTGAAGCCGCGCAGGTCGGCGCGCGCGCGGCCGCCGGCGAGCACGATGCCGCCCGCATAGCGGAGTGCACCCGCGCCGAAGCCCGCGACGATGCCGTCGCTCACGCGCAGCTCGAGGCGGCCGTCGGCGGCGGCGTCGAAGCTCGCCGTCTCGTGCGCGACACCCGCCTTTCCCGGCACGTGCCGACGTGCACGCTCGACCGCTTCGATGCGCACGCCGATCGCCGCGAGCGCGTCCGGATTCAGTGCGAGATCCGCACTGCCCGCCGACAGGTGCGCGTCCGCGTGAGCCGCTGCGCGCGCGGGCGCAGCGGCGATCGCGCAGCACGCGCCGACGAGGGCGAGCAACCATCCCGATCTCATGCCGGTCGACCTCCTTGCGCCCGGCGACGAGCGCGGGATTCGCGCGCATGGTGCCACGCCGGCGCATGCGACGGATCGCCGCGCGCGATGGCTGGCGGTCGCGCCGGCATGCGAGGATTGACGGGTCATGTCCGATCTCGCCGCCCGCCTCGACCGTATCGCCGAACTCATCGCCGGCGGCCGCCCCGATCTCGCCGCCGCCGAAGCGGCGGCGTTGCGCGCGCACGAACCGCGCGATGCGGAAGCAGCGCGCCTGCACGGCATCGCGCTGTTCCAGCTCGGCCGCGGCGCCGAGGCCATCGCCACGCTCGAATCCGCGCGCGTGCTCGCGCCGCATTCGGTCGACGTGCTGTGCAACCTCGCCAGCGTGCGGCTCGCCGGCGGCGACGCGGCGACGGCGCTCGCGGCGCTCGAGGCTGCATTGCTGCTCGCGCCCGCGCACCCGGCCGTGCTCAACGGCCTCGGCAATGCACGCCGCGCGATCGGCGACATCGTCGGCGCGCGCGATGCGTACGCGGCCGCGACGCAGGCGCAACCGGGCCACGTCGGCGCCTGGTGCAATCTCGCCCCGGCGGAACTGGCGCTCGGTGACCACGCAGCCGGCGAAGGCGCCGCACGCGAGGCGCTCGCGCTCGCGCCGGGACATCCCGAAGCACTGTTCGTGCTCGGCCATGCGCTCGCCGCCGAACGACGCCACGGCGAGGCCGAAGCCGCATACGCCGCCGGCGAACGTTCGGCGCCGCGCGACGCGCGCTTCCCCTACCAGCGCGGCCTCATGCTCGAGGAACAGAAGCAGTTCGCGCGCGCGGCCGACGCGCACGCACGCGCGCTCGCACTCGATCCCGACCTCGACGCCGCGCTCGGCCAGCTCGCGTTCCTGCGCCGCCAGTTGTGCGACTGGCGCGGACTCGACGCGCTCTCGACGCGCCTGCGTGCACGCGCCGCAGCGGGCGCGCCAGGCCTCGCGCCGTTCGGCTTCCTCGCCGAACCGGCGTCGCCGGCCGAGCAGTTGCGCTGCGCTCGCACGCACGCGACGGCGATCGACGGGCGCGTCGCCGCGCTGCGCGCGCGCCACGCGTGGCAGCACGCCGCCGGCGATCCGGGCGCGCCGTTGCGCGTCGGTTTCGTCGCCAACGGTTTCGCCCATCATCCGACCGCGCTGCTCGTCGTCGCGTTCATCGAAGCGTTGCGCGAGGAAGCGGTCGGGATCCACCTGTTCTCGACCGCGCCCGCGGACGGCAGCACGCTGCAACGGCGCCTGCAGGCGGCCGCGCATGCCTGGCACGACGTCCACGAAGCGAGCGCGAACGGACTCGCCGACGCGATCCGCACCGAACGCCTCGACGTGCTGCTCGACCTCGACGGCTACTGCGCCGGCGCGATGCCGGAAGCGCTCGCGCTGCGTCCGGCGCCATTGCAGGTCAACTGGCTCGCCTACCCGGGCACCCTCGGCGCGCCATGGATCGACTACGTGGTCGCCGATCGCATCGTGCTGCCCGAATCGCTGCACGCGCAGTTTTCCGAGCACGTCGCATGGCTGCCGCGTTGCTTCCAGCCGTCCGACACGACGCGCGTGGTCGGCACGCCGCCGTCGCGCGAACAGTGCGGCTTGCCGCCCGGGGGTGCCGTCTACGCCTGCCTCAACAACAGCTGGAAACTCGATCCGGCGACGTTCGAACGCATGCTCGCGGTGCTGCGCGCGGTGCCCGATGCCGTGCTCTGGCTGCTGTCGGCCGTCGACGGCGCCGACGACCGCCTGCGGGCCGAGGCGGCGCGGCGCGGCGTCGACGCGCAACGCCTCGTGTTCGCGCCCAAGCTCGACCACGCCGCCTACCTCGCGCGCTACCGCCACGCCGACCTGTTCCTCGACACCGCCCCGTACGGCGCGCACACGACCGCGTCCGACGCGATCTGGGCCGGCTGCCCGGTGCTCACCGTCGCCGGACCGACGTTCGCCTCGCGCGTGGCGGCGAGCCTCAACCACCACCTCGGGATGCCGCAGCTGAACGCGCCCGACGATGCCGCGTTCGTCGCGACCGCGGTGCGACTCGGCCGGGACGCCGATGCACGCCGCGCGCTGCGCGACGCCGTCGCCGCGGCGCGCGGTGCCAGCGGCCTGTTCGACATGCGTGCCTATGCACGCGACTTCGCCACGCTGCTCGCGCGCATGGTCGCGCGTCGTCGCGCCGGGCTCGCCCCCGCGGCTTTGCACTGAACGCGCGACGCGCTACGCTGGCCGCATGACTGCACAAGCCGATTTCGTAGCGCTCGACCTCTGCGTGTTGACCGTGTCGGACACGCGCACGCCCGACAACGATTCGTCCGGCGACTACCTCGCGCTGTCGCTCGGCCAGGCCGGCCATCGCCTGCGCGAAAAGCGCATCGTGCACGACGACCGCTACCTGATCCGCGCGGTCGTCGCGCAGTGGATCGCCGACGCCGACGTGCACGGCGTGCTCGTCACCGGCGGCACCGGCTTCACCGGCCGCGATTCGACGCCGGAGGCGATCCGGCCGTTGCTCGACAAGGAGATGCCGGGCTTCGGCGAGATGTTCCGCATGCTCAGCTACGACGAGATCGGCACGTCGACGATGCAATCGCGCGCGTTCGCGGGGCTTTCCAACGACACGTTCGTGTTCTGCCTGCCCGGTTCGACGTCGGCATGCCGCACGGCGTGGGAGAAGCTCATCCGCGCACAGCTCGACGCGACCACGCGCCCGTGCAACCTCGCCGGCCTGCTGCCGCGCCTGCGCGAGCGCTGAGCGCAGGAACCGTCTCCCGTTTCGCGACATCCGCGCCGAGCGGCGCCCGCAGCGGAGCAATGCCATGAAGGAACTGAAGCGGAAGCAATACGAACGCGCGCTCGAGGACCTGTACGAGGATCTGGTCAACCTGCAGCGCTGGATCATCGCGGGCGGCAAGCGCGTCGCGCTCGTGTTCGAGGGGCGCGACGCCGCCGGCAAGGGCGGCGTGATCAAGGCGATCAGCGAACCGCTCAACTCGCGCTACACGCGCATCGTCGCGCTGCCCAAGCCGAGCGAGCGCGAATCCTCGCAGTGGTATTTCCAGCGCTACGTCGAGCACCTGCCCGCCGCGGGCGAGCTCGTGCTGTTCGACCGCAGCTGGTACAACCGCGCCGGCGTCGAGCACGTGATGGGCTTTTGCACCCAGGCCCAATACCGCCGCTTCCTCGAGGATTGCCCCGCGTTCGAGAAGCTCGTCACCGACGACGGGCTGATCCTGCTCAAGTACTGGCTCGCGGTCGACCAGGAATACCAGGAGCAGCGGTTCGCCGAACGCGCGACCGATCCGCTCAAGCGCTTCAAGATCTCGCCGATCGACCTCGAGGCGCGTGCGCAGTACGCCGCCTACGGCAAGGCGCGCGACGCGATGCTCGCGGCGACGAACACGAAATGGGCACCGTGGTTCGTCGCCGACTTCAACGACCAGCGCCGCGGCCGCCTCGACCTGATCGGCCACTTGCTCGCGCGATTGCCCGAACGCTGTGTGCCGGACAAACCGCTCAAATTGCCGAAGCTCAAGCGCAAGCCGGCGCGCGAACACCTCGCCGACGCGCGGCTGTGGATAAGGAAATCCGAAGCGGAAGCGTGAGCGCGAAGGGCACGAAGAAGAAATGAAAAAGGAGCGCATGTCATGCGCTCCTTTTCATTCTGCTCCGAGATCTTCTTCGCGTCCTTCGCGTCCTGGCGTTTCCGGCCTCGAAGGCTCGGCGAGAACGCGCCGTTACGGACGACGTTCGAGTTCCGGGTTCTCGCGCGTGACCGGCATGAGGTCGGTCTTCGACACGCCGAGCCAGTAGAGGATCGGGTTGGCGAAGAAGATCGACGACAGCGTGCCGATCACGATGCCGACGAGCATGGTCAGGCCGAAGCCGTGCACGGCCGGGCCGCCGACGAAATACAGCGCGAACATCGACAGCGACGTCGTCAGCGAGGTCATGATCGTACGCGACAACGTCTGGTTGATCGCCTTGTTGAGGATCTCGTACGGCTCCGCCTTGCGGGTCAGGCGGAACAGCTCGCGCACGCGGTCGAACACGACGACCTTGTCGTTGATCGAGTAGCCGATCACCGCGAGCAGCGCGGCGAGCACGGTCAGGTCGAACTCGAGCTGGGTCAGCGAGAAGAAGCCGAGGGTGAGGATCGTGTCGTGGACTTCACTGGCGATCGCCGCGATCGCGAAGCGCTTCTCGAAGCGGATGCCGATGTAGATCATGATGCCGATCATCACGAACACCGCGGCGACGATGCCGTCGTTGCGCAGCTCGGCACCGACCGACGAACCGACGAGGTCGGGATGGCGCTTGAGCGAAACGTCGGCGCGCTGCTTCTTGATCGCGTCGATGACGTCGCGGCCGACCTTCTCCGCGTCCTTCTGCTCCGCGGTCGGCTGCAGGCGGATCGATACCTCGCGCGTGCCGCCCACGCTCTGCACCTGCGCGTTGGGGAAGCCGCCCTTTTCGAGCGCTGCGCGCACCTGGTCGGTCTGCACCGGCTCCTCGAACTTCGCTTCGACCAGCACGCCGCCGGTGAAATCGAGCGCGTAGTTGAGGCCGCGCGTCGCGAGCAGGCCGAGCGAAGCGAGCATCAGCAGCGCCGAGATGACGATGCTGACCTTGCGTCCGCCGAGGAAGTCGATCTTGCTGTTGGGATTGAACAGTTCCATGGATGTCGTCCGTCAGGCCGTCGTGCCGCGGGTGTAGCCGCTGCCGATCGACAGCCCCTTGAGCTTCTTCTTGCCACCGTGGATGAGGTTGGTGACCGCGTGCGTGACGGTGACCGACGTGAACATCGAGGTGAGGATGCCGATGAACAGCGTGACGCCGAAGCCGCGGATCGCGCCCGAACCGAGCGTCATCAGCGCGAGTGCCGCGAGCAGATGGGTCACGTTGGCGTCGAGGATCGTCGCCCATGCCTTGTCGTAGCCGGCGCGGATCGAGGCGAGCGGCGTCGAGCCGTTGCGCAGCTCCTCGCGCACGCGCTCGCAGATCAGCACGTTCGCGTCGATCGCCATGCCGAGCGTGAGCACGATGCCGGCGATGCCGGGCATCGTCAGCGTCACGCCGATCGCGCTCATGATCGCGAGCAGCAGCACGAGGTTGAAGAACAGCGCGAGGTCGGCGATGAGGCCGAACAGCCAGTAGTAGAACGCCATGAACACGAGCACCGCGGCGAGGCCGAGCAGCACGGCCTTGATGCCCTTCTCGATGTTCTCCTTGCCGAGGCTGGGGCCGATCACGCGTTCTTCGACGATGTCGGTCGGCGCGGCGAGCGAACCCGAGCGCAGCAGCAGCGCGAGGTCGGACGCTTCCTTGTTGCTGCCGAGGCCGGTGGTCTGGAAGCGGGTCGAGAACACGCCGTTGATGCGCGCGCTGTTGATGACCTCTTCGGTCACCTTCGTGCTGCGCACTTCCTTGCCGTCGACGACCTTCGTTTCCGGCGTGCGCTCGACGTACAGCACCGCCATCGGCTTGCCGACGTTCTGCGTGGTGAAGTCGAGCATCTTGCGGCCGCCGTTCGCATTGAGCACGACGGACACCGCGGGCGTACCCGACTGCGGATCGGGCTGGCTCGACGCGTCGACCATCTCGTCGCCGCTGACGATGATCTTCTTCTTGAGCAGGACGGGCACCTTGCTGCCGTCGGCGGCGCGCTGGCGCATGTAGTAGATCTTGTCGTCCGGCGGCACGACGCCGCTGCGCATCGCCTCGTAGGCGTCGCCCTCGGTATCGACCGCGTGGTATTCGAGCGTCGCCTGCGCGCCGAGCACCTTCTTCGCCTCGGCGGTGTCCTGCACGCCCGGCAGCTCCACCGCGATGCGCGTTTCGCCCTGCTGCTGGATCAGCGGCTCGGCCACGCCCAGCGCGTTGATTCGGTTGCTCAGCGTGGCCTGGTTCTGGCGGATCGTGTTGAGCGCGATCTCGCGGATCTTGTCCGGCTTCACGCCGGCGTTGAGCGTGTACGAATCGCCGACCTGGTTGCCGTTGGAGACGACGACGTCGGGCACCTTCGACTGGATCGTCGACAGCGCGGCATCGCGGTCCTCGACACTGCGCAGTTGCACGACCACGCCCTGCGGGCCTCGGCCGACCGACTGGTAACGGATGTTCTTGTCGCGCAGCGCGGAGCGGATGTCGTCGGAGTAGCGCTGCAGCTGCTTCTCGATCACGTCCTTGTCGTCGACTTCCATGAGGAAGTGCACGCCACCCTGCAGGTCGAGGCCCTTCGGCATCTCGCGCGCGCCGATCGCGCGCATCCAGGACGGCACGGTCGAGGCGAGGTTCGGCGCGACGACGTACTGGTCGCCCAGGTCCGTCTTGATCGCCTCGAGCGCCTTGCCCTGGTCGTCGTTCGCACCGACCGGCAGGCGGACCATGAGCTGGTCCTTGTTGAGGTCGATGCGCTCGAACGGGATCTTGGCCTTCTCGAGCGTGCCCTGCACCTTCTCCTTGAGGGCGAGGTCGATGGCCGCGCCGCGGTTCGGGTTGACCTGCACGGCCGGCTGCTGCACGTACAGGTTCGGCACGCCGTACAGCACGCCGAGCACCAGCACCACGACAACGATCGCGTACTTCCAGCGGGGGAAATCGTTCATAGGCTCTTCATTGACAGTGCGACCGTCGATGGCCGCTTGTTTTGATTCCTGCGGTCGGGACGACCGCGGGAATTAGCTCGATTTCAGCGTGCCTTTCGGCAGCACCGCGGACACCGCGTCGCGGCGCAGCTTGACGGTGACGCCCGGTGCGACTTCGAGCGTGATCACCTGTTCGCCGAGTTCGTCGATGCGACCGAGCAGGCCGCCGTTGGTCAGCACCTCGTCGCCCTTGCTCAGCGCCGAGATCATCGCGCGCTGCTCCTTGGCGCGCTTCATCTGCGGCCGGATCAGCATGAAGTAGAAGACGCCGAACAGGATGATCAGGGGCAGGAACGACATGATCGGGTTCGGCGCGGCGGCCGCCCCGCCCGTCGCCGCCTGGGCGTGTGCGCTGGCGATGAAGAAATCCATGGATGCTCCGGAAACAAGCTGGGTTCGGAATCCGGCGCGACGCCTCCGCGGGGAGACTTTGCGCCAAAAGGCCGCCGATTATGCCACGGCACCGGGCGATTCGCGCATTGCGCTGCAAAATCAACGGGATCCACGGCCCGGGCGGCGGTCGGTGTGCGCGAAGCAGGCGAACCATGCTGGGCGGACCCACACCACGTCGCGATGAATCCGCCGCTTTGCGGGTGATCGCGCGGCGGCCCCCTGCGGCGGCACGCGCCGTGCGCGTACCGCCCTACGCCCTCGCCGCGTAGAACGCCGCGACGAAATCGTCGAGCCGCCCGGCGGCGATCGCCGCGCGCAGGCCGGCCATGAGTTCCTGGTAGTAGTGCAGGTTGTGGATCGTCGCGAGTTGCGGGCCGAGCATCTCGCCGCAGCGGTCGAGATGGCGCAGGTAGGCGCGGCTGAACCCGGAGCGGCAGGTGTAGCACGCGCACGCCTCGTCGAGCGGACGCGCGTCGCGCTCGTACTTCGCGTTGCGGATGCGCAACGTGCCGTGGCGCGTGAACAGGTGCGCGTTGCGCGCGTTGCGCGTCGGCATCACGCAATCGAACATGTCGACGCCGCGCCGCACCGCCTCGACGATGTCCTCGGGCCGGCCCACGCCCATGAGGTAACGCGGCCGGTCGCGCGGCAGCAGCGGCTCGACGCGCTCGAGCGTCGCGTTGCGTTCGTGTTCCGGCTCGCCGACCGCGAGGCCGCCGATCGCATAGCCGTCGAAGCCGATGCCGATCAACGCCTCGGCCGAGCGCCGCCGCAGGTCGGGATAGACACCGCCCTGAACGATGCCGAACAGCGAATTCGGATTGCCGCGATCGTCGAACGCGCGGCGCGAGCGCTCGGCCCAGCGCAGGCTGAGTTCCATCGAATCGCGCGCCTGCTTCTCGGTCGCCGGGTACGGCGTGCACTCGTCGAAGATCATCGCGATGTCGGAATCGAGCGCGTGCTGGATGCGCATCGACTCCTCCGGCGAGAGGAATACCTTCGCACCGTCGACCGGCGAGGCGAACGTGACGCCCTGCTCGGTGATCTTGCGCTTGTGCGCGAGGCTGAATACCTGGAAGCCGCCCGAATCGGTGAGGATCGGCCTGTCCCAGCCGATGAAGCGGTGCAGTCCGCCGAACTCGCCGACGACGTCGAGGCCCGGGCGCAGGAACAGGTGGAACGTGTTGCCGAGGATGATCTCGGCGCCGATGTCGACGAGGTTCTGCGGCGTCATCGCCTTGACCGAACCGTAGGTGCCGACCGGCATGAATGCGGGCGTCTCGATCGTGCCGCGCGGGAACGCGAGGCGACCGCGCCGCGCCGCGCCGTCGCTGCCGAGGAGTTCGAAGCGCATCGCGCTCACGTGGGCGCGCCCGGCGGCAGGATCAGCATCGCGTCACCGTAGGAGAAGAAGCGGTAGCGCCCGGCGACCGCGTGGCGGTACGCGTCGAGCATGAACTCGCGCCCGGCGAACGCCGACACGAGCATGAGCAACGTCGATTCGGGCAGGTGGAAGTTCGTCACGAGCGCATCGATGCTCGTGATGCGGTATCCGGGCACGATGAAGATCTGCGTCTCGCCCGCGAACGGCGCGACCTCGCCGTCCCGGATCGACGATTCGAGCGCACGCACGACGGTCGTGCCGACCGCGACGACGCGGCCGCCGCGTTCGCGCGCGCGGCGGATCTTCTCGACGAGTTCGGCACCGACGTTGAGCCACTCGCGGTGCATCACGTGGTCCTCGAGCCGCTCGCTGCGCACCGGCTGGAAGGTGCCCGCGCCGACGTGCAGGGTCACGTAACCGGACTCGACGCCGCGCGCCTCGAGGCGGCGCAGCAGGTCGGCGTCGAAATGCAGTCCCGCGGTCGGCGCGGCGACCGCGCCGCTGTGGCGCGCGAACACGGTCTGGTAGCGCTCGTCGTCGGCGCTGCCGGCGTCGCGCTCGATGTACGGCGGCAGCGGCATGCGGCCGAGCCGCGACAACACCTTCTCGATCGGCTCGACGGTGTCGAAACGGAGGAGGAAGAACTCGCCGTCGCGTCCGAGCACGCTGATCTCGCTGCCGTCGGCGAGCACGATGCGCCCGCCCGCCTTCGGCTTCTTGCTCACGCCGAGCTGCGCGCGCGCCTCGTGCGTGCCGGTCACGCGCTCCACGAGGATCTCGACGAGGCCACCGCTCGGCTTGCGCCCGAACAGGCGCGCGGGCAGCACGCGCGTGTCGTTGAACACGAGCAGGTCGCCCGGCTGCAACAGCTCGACGAGGTCGGTGAAGGAGCGGTCGGCGAGCGCGTGTGTGCGCGCGTCGGCGACGAGCAGGCGGCTCGCCGAACGTTCGGGCAGCGGCGCCTGCGCGATCAGCTCGGGCGGCAGGTCGAAATGGAAGTCGCTCTTCTTCAAGGGCCAGCGGCGATACGTCGGTGAAGCCGCGTATTGTCGCACGCGCGCGCCGCGGCGCGCCCGATCAAAGCCAACCCTTCTGGCGCGCCAAGCGATACGCCTCGATGCGATTGCCGACGCCGAGCTTGCCGATCGCCTCGGACAGGTAGTTGCGCACGGTGCCCTGCGACAGGTTGAGCCGGTCGGCGATGTCGCCCGCGGACAGTCCCTCGCCGGCGAGGCGCAGCACCTGGCGCTCGCGGTCGTTGAGCGGGTCGGCGTCCGACCACGCCTCCACCGCGAGCTGGGGATCGATCGCGCGGCCACCGCGATGCACCTTGCGCAGCGCTTCGGCAAGCTGTTCGGCGGGTGCGTCCTTGAGCAGGTAGCCGCCGACGCCGGCCTCGAGCGCACGGCGCAGGAAGCCCGGGCGCGCGAAAGTCGTGACGATGACCACCTTGCAAGGCAGCTCGTGCCGTTGCACGCGCTGCGCGAGTTCGAGGCCGGTGAGACCGGGCATCTCGATGTCGGTGACGAGCACGTCGGGCTTGTGCTGCTGCAGCGCGCGCCACGCTTCCTCGCCGTCCGCGGCGCTGCCGACGACGTCGATGTCGGACTCGAGCCGGAGCAGCGCGGACAGCGCGCCGCGCACGAGTGCCTGGTCTTCGGCGAGGAGGACGCGGATCACGGTCGAACGGGTTCCCGATGGGCGCTGCGGACACGGCGCCCGCGGCGGTGCACTCTAGCAGGATGCCGGCGCCGGACCGCCGCGCGTTCCGGCCACGACGCGCGCCTCCGCCTCAGGTCGCCATCGCGGTCGTGGCCGCGCCACGCGGCGCCGGCGGCAACGGCACGATCGCCGCGAGGCGCGTGCCGCGGCCGCGCACCGACTGGATCTCGAGGCGACCGTCGAGCAGCGCGAGGCGTTCGCGCATGCCGCTGAGCCCGTTGCCCGGCAGGATCGTCGCGCCGATGCCGTCGTCGCTGATCGCGAGGCGCGCCTCGCCGCCCTCGACGCCGACCTCGACGCGCGCGCGCGTCGCCTGCGCATGGCGCTGGATGTTCGTGACCGCCTCGCGCACGGTCAGTGCGAGCACCGTCTCGATTTCCGGCGGCAGCAGCGCATCGACGAGTTCGTATTCGAGGCGCACGTCGCTCGACTCGAGCAGCAATCGCGCGGAAGCGAGTTCGGCGGACAGGCCCGCGGTGCGGATGCCGGTCACCGCGCGCCGCACCTGCCCGAGCGCGTCGCGCGCGACGCGCTCGACGTCGGCGATCTCGCGCCGCGCCGCATGCGGGTCGCGTTCGAACAGCTTCACCGCGAGTTCTGACTTCAGCGTGATCAGCGAAAGCGTGTGGCCGAGCAGGTCGTGCAGATCGCGGCCGATGCGCTCGCGCTCGGCAAGCGCGGCGAGGCGGCGCACTTCGTCGTGGCTGAGCTTGAGCTCGGCCTGGCGCAGGCGCTTCTCGTGATGGAAGTGATTCGCCGCGCTGATCGCGAGGCCGACCATCGCGGTGATCGTCACCGACAGCGCGATGTACTGGCCGGGCCAGCCGAGCAGCCACAGTTCCAGCGAATAGACGACGAGCGCGCCGGCGATGATCTCGAACAGCCGGCGCAGGCCGATGCCCGCGGCGCCCGCGCACGCGCCGGCATAGATGAGATAGGTGTTGGCGCCCGTGTTGATCGCGATGAGCGCGTAGCCGATCAGCGCGATCGCGGCGCCGTAGTACAGCCGCCGCCGTCCGCACACCTGCAGCGCGCGGTAGTACAGCGGCAGGAACACGCACACGCTGAGCGCGGTCGGCGGCAGCCAGGTCGAGGCCGGCCGGCCGTTGTAGTTGATGAACAGGAAGCCGAGGTAGAGCAGGCTCCACAGCGGTGCCCAGCCCTGGTCGGCCAGGTCCGGCGGCATGCGCACGCGAATCCGCTCGAACCATGTCCCGCCCTGCGCCATCGTCTTCCCCGCCCATCGCCGGTCGTAGGAAATCATACGCTCCGCCTCAGACATGCGCGCCGAGCACGTCGGCGACGACCAGCAGTGCGTAGAGCACCGTCGTCACGAACAGCCGGGTATAGATCGTGCGCATCGGATCCTCCTCAGCCGCGCGCGAGGCGCCGGCGCGCCAGCGCGACGAACACCAGCGTGAACGCGGCGAGCGCGGCGACGTGCGGCGCGATCGCCTCGCCCGGCGCCTGGCCGACCGCGGCGAGCGCGAGGCGACCGAGGTGCCAGGCCGGCCACAGCGGCGCGATCTTCGCGATGAACGCGGGCATCACGCTGAGCGGCATCCACAGGCCGGACAGGAACGACATCGGCAGGTAGATGAGGTTCGCGATCGCCGGCGCGGCCTGCCCGCTGACGAGGCTGCCGAGCCACAGGCCGAGCGCGCAGAACGGCAGCACGCCGAACAGGTCGGCCGCGTACAGCGAGAGCCATGCCCCGGCAGGCAGGCGCACGCCGCCCAGCGTGGTCGCGAGCAGCGCGAGGATGACGAAGATGATCGTCGCGAACAACGCCGCCATCACCAGCTTGGACGCGAGGTAGGCCCCCGGCGGCATCGGTAACGCGCGCTTGAGCGCGAGCCAGCCGCGTTCGCGGTCGAGCGCGACGGTGACACCGAAGCCGAACAGGCCTGGGCTCATGACGCCGAACACGCCGTAGGTCGCGAGCAGGTACACGTTCGCCTGGAAGCTGCCGCCGCGATTGTTGAACAGCACCGCGAACAGCAGGTAGAACATCGGCGGGAACAGCAGCGTCGGCAGCGCGAACGACGGCGCGCGCAGCAGACGCAGGAACTCGTTGCGCGCCTCGAGCGCGTAGCAGCGCAGCAGCGACACACGCGGCGCGGGCAAGGTGGCGGCGTTCATCAGGCGGCCTCGCGGGTGATTTCGACGAATGCGTCGGCGAGGCCGGCGCGCTGCACTTCGAGCTGGCTGAGCCCGCTGTCCTCGAACAGCAGCTGGCGCACGACCGTTTCGGCGTAGTCGGTCACGATCTCGATGCGCTCGCCGTCGCGGCAGACGCTGCGTACTTCGGGCCAGGCACCGACGCGCGCCGCGTCGAGCGCGCTGACGCAGCGGATGCGCCGCTGCGAGACGCGCGCGCGGATCTGCTGCACGCTGCCGCAGGCGACGATGCGCCCGCCGGCGAGCACGGCGACGCGATCGGCGAGCGCTTCGGCCTCTTCGAGGTAATGCGTGGTCAGCACGACCGCGCAGCCCTCGCCGACCATGCGGCGGATCGTCGCCCACAGCATCGTGCGCGCGTCCAGGTCGAGGCCGGTCGTCGGTTCGTCGAGGAACAGCAGGCGCGGTGCGCCGCAGATCGCGAGCGCGAACTGCACGCGGCGCTGCTGGCCACCCGACAATCGTCCGTAGCGGCGATCCATGAGCCCGTCGAGGCCGGCCATGCCGACGCAGTCGTCGAGCCCGCGCGGCGCAGCGTAGTAGCTGCGCGTGAGCTCGAGCAGCTCGCGCACCTTCAGCGAATCCGGCAGCCCCGCCGACTGCAGCATGACGCCGCAGCCGCGGCGCGCCTCGAGCTCGGCGGGTGCGCGGCCGAACAGCATTACCTCGCCAGCATCGGCGCGCAGCAACCCGAGCGCGAGCGCGATCGCCGTGCTCTTGCCAGCGCCGTTCGGGCCGAGCAGCGCTAGCAGCTCGCCGCCGCGCACCTCGAGATCGATGCCGTCGAGCGCGACGATGCCGCCGTAGCGCTTGCTCGCGCCGCGCCATGCCACCGCCGTACCGGATCGCGCCTGCTGCATGGAACCACTCCCTTGCCCGATGTCCGGAGCCACTTTAGGCCGGGCGCGAAAAACCCCACAGAATCAGGCGTCAGGCGCTGCGGATGACGCTTGTCACGCGGTGTGTCCGGTGGGCCCACGGGGTACCGCGGCCCGGCCCCCTGTGATACAGTGGTTGCTTGGCGTTTTTTCCATTCCAATCAAAGATTAAAGGCGTCGTGCCCGTTTCCCGCGAGGGGCGGGCACGTGTCGTTTTCCGGGAGGGTGCAATGAATCCGATGCTGGCCAAGCTCAAGGAAATGCGCGAATTCGACGGGGCGGTGCGTACCACCGGCCTGCCGGACGCGGTCATCGAGCGCTTCCTGGATGCCGACCCGGAACTGGTCCAGGCGATCGACGAGGCGTATGCCGCGCACCTCGCGCTGCGTTCGTGCATGCCCGACTTCCTGCACCTCGACGAGAACGAGCAGATCCGCCAGGCGCAGGCCGATTTCGTCAACTTCTACCCCGAGGACGGCATCAATCCGTACGTCGCCCTCGCCGCACACGGCGCCTGGCTGGTCACGCTCAAGGGCGCGGTCATCTACGACGCGGGCGGCTACGGCATGCTCGGCTTCGGCCACGCGCCGAAGAACATCCTCAGCGTGCTCGCGCGCCCGCAGGTGATGGCGAACGTGATGACGCCGAACCTGTCGCAACTGAAGTTCGGCAAGGCGCTGCGCAAGGAAATCGGCCAGACGCGCGGCGCCTGCCCGTACGTGAAGTTCATGTGCCTCAACTCGGGCTCCGAGTCGGTGTCGCTCGCGGGTCGCATCGTCGACGTCAACGCGAAACTGATGACCGACCCGGGTGCGCGCCATGCCGGCCGCACGATCAAGCGCGTCGCGGTCAAGGGTGCGTTCCACGGCCGTACCGAACGACCCGCGGTGTACTCCGATTCGTCGCGCAAGGCCTACGAGCAGAACCTCGCGAGCTTCCGCAACGAGAACAGCCTGCTCGCGGTCGAGCCGTACAGCGTCGAGCACCTCAAGCAGCTGTTCGCCGACGCCGACAGGAACGGCTGGTTCATCGAGGCCGTGTTCATCGAGCCCGTGATGGGCGAAGGCGACCCCGGCCGCGGCCTCACGCCGGAGTTCTACAACGCCGCGCGCGAGCTGACCAAGGCGCACGGCAGCCTGTTGCTGATCGACTCGATCCAGGCCGGCCTGCGCGCGCACGGCGTGCTCTCGATCGTCGACTACCCCGGCTTCGAGCAGGTCGAGGCGCCGGATCTCGAGACCTATTCGAAGGCGCTCAACGCTGGCCAGTACCCGCTGTCGGTGCTCGCCACCAACGAGCGCGCCGCCGAGCTCTACAAGAAGGGCATCTACGGCAACACGATGACCGCGAACCCGCGCGCGCTCGACGTCGCCTGCGCGGTGCTGAAGGCGCTCACGCCGGAGCTGCGCGAGAACATCCGCGTGCGCGGCAAGGAGTTCGTCGCCAAGCTCGCCAAGCTCAAGGCCGAGCTGCCGGGCTACATCACCAAGGTGCAGGGCACGGGCCTGCTGTTCTCGTGCGAGCTGGCACCGGAGTTCAAGTGCTACGGCGCGGGCAGCACCGAGGAGTGGATGCGCGAGCGCGGCTACGGCGTGATCCACGGCGGTGCGAATTCGCTGCGCTTCACCCCGCGCTTCGACATCACCGCCGCGGAAGCGGATCTGCTCGTCGAGGGCGTCCGTCGCGCCCTGCTCGAAGGACCGCGCAAGCCGGACACCGCGCGCGCCGCCGCCTGAGCGGGCCCCTGCCGGCGCGACCGATCGAGATCGCGCCGATTTCCTACGCCGTGCCCGCGAGCTTCCACGCCTGAATCGCGGGCAACGCGTTCGTGAAGTTTTTTGGATTGCCTCTTCCGGCGTTCGGCGCCGGGCGTAGACTGCGCCGCACCGTTGCCAGACGGCGGCGGCCCCACTACGGAGAGAGGAGTTCCATCATGCAGCTGAAGACGACGTCATCGCTGGTCCTGGCGCTTGCGCTGGCAATCGGTTCCGGCGCGGCGTTTGCGCAGGATGCGTCGAAGTCCGGCAAGACGCTGACCCCGCAGCAGGAACGCATGGCCCAGTGCAACAAGGACGCGACCGGCAAGACGGGTGACGAACGCAAGACGTTCATGAGCGCCTGCCTCAAGGGCGAATCGGTCGCAGCCGCGCCGAGCGCGAAGGCGACCCAGCAGGAAAAGATGAAGACCTGCAGCGCCGACGCGAAGGCCAAGTCGCTCAAGGGCGACGCGCGCAAGAGCTACATGAGCACCTGCCTCAAGGGCGACGGCGCGACTGCCGCCGCGGCTCCGGCGGCCGCTCCGGCCGCGGCTCCCGCCGCGTCGACCGCGAAGGCGACGCAGCAGGAGAAGATGAAGACCTGCAGCGCCGACGCGAAGGCGAAGTCGCTCAAGGGCGACGCGCGCAAGAGCTACATGAGCACGTGCCTCAAGGGCGACGCGGCCGCGGCGCACTGAGTGCCCGATCGATCGTTTGCCGAACGGGCCCGCCGATGCGGGCCCGTTTCTTTTGGACGAAGCTCCGGTGGTCGCGCCCAATGCCGGCCTCGCCGTCCGCACCGCGGGATCACCGGCAGCAGCCGCGCTCCTGTTGCACGGGCGGGCACGGCGTATCGCCATACGAGCAGAACACGCAGCAGTCGCCGGCCTTCGGTCGCAGCAGGGCACCACAGGCGCCGCATTCGTGGAAATAGATGCAGGCGTCCAATGGCATCGTCTCGCGCGACGTTTCAGCGCAGTTCGGGCAGGTCAGGATGCTCGTCGTTCGCACGTCGGCCATGCCTTCTCCGGAACAATCGTCGCAGCGGCCTGCTCAGCGGAAGCGGTCGGTGGCTTCGACGAGTTCGTGCACGATGCCGGGCTCGAGCGCCGAATGCCCGGCGTCCGAGACGATGCGCAGGCCCGCCTCCGGCCACGCTCGGTGCAGGTCCCAGGCGCTGCGCGCGGGACAGACGACGTCGTAGCGCCCCTGCACGATCACGGCTGGGATCTGGCGCAGGCGATGCGCGTCGCGCAGCAGCTGGTCGTCGGCGTCGAAGAAACCGCCGTTGACGAAGTAGTGGTTCTCGATGCGGGCGAACGCGAGCGCGAACTCGTCCTCGCCGCTCGACGCGATGTGCGCCGCATCCTGGAACAGGAAGCTCGTCGCCCCCTCCCACACCGACCATGCGCGCGCGGCTTCGAGTCGCACCGCCGGATCGGCGCTGGTCAGGCGGCGGTGGTACGCGCTCATGAGGTCGCCGCGCTCGGCCGGCGGGATCGGCGCGAGGTAGTGCTCCCAGACGTCCGGGAAGAGCGCGTCGCAGCCCTTCTGATAGAACCACTCGAGCTCCCACCGACGCAGCATGAAGATGCCGCGCAGCACGAGTTCCGTCACGCGTCGCGCGTGCGTCTGCGCGTACGCGAGTGCGAGTGTCGAACCCCAGGAGCCGCCGAACACCTGCCAGCGCTCGATGCCGAGGTGCTCGCGCAGGCGCTCGATGTCGGCGACGAGATGCCAGGTCGTGTTGTCCACGAGTTCCGCATGCGGCGTCGAGCGCCCGCAGCCGCGCTGGTCGAACAGCACGATCCTGTAGCGCGCCGGGTCGAAGAAGCGCCGCGACTTCGCGTTGCAACCCGCGCCGGGACCACCGTGCAGGAACACGACCGGCTTGCCCGCACGATTGCCGCACTGCTCGTAATAGAGCCGATGCAGCGGCGACACCTGCAGGAAACCGTTGTCGTACGGCTCGATCTCGGGATACAGCGTGCGACGCGTCGCGGGCATGTCGTCCTCGGATTTTCCGCGAGAGCGGCCCCCTGGCGCGGGCTGTTCGTGAAAGGTGCGGCCATGGATGGCCGCCCTGGACTCCACGAACACGCGGGCGGGGTCGCTTGCGTCACCCTGTGGGTGCAGTTCGCACGGACGCGAACAAGATTAATGGTCGGGGCGGCCGGATTCGAACCGACGACCACCAGTCCCCCAGACTGGTGCGCTACCAGGCTGCGCTACGCCCCGACGATGACTCTTGCGGAAAGCCAGCCGCATCACGGCGGCCCCGCTTGGGAGCCGGAGATTCTAGCAGATGCTTCCCGTGCTCAGCGACGCAGGATCTGCAGCACTTCTTCCAGTTCCATGCGCACCTGGCGCACGATCTGGTTGGAAATACTCGACTCGACCCGCGCCTGCGACCCTTCCAGGCGCTGGCGCGCACCAGTGATCGTGAAACCCTGGTCGTACAGCAACGACCGGATCTGCCGGATCATCAGCACGTCGTGTCGCTGGTAGTAACGGCGATTTCCACGCCGTTTGACGGGCTTGAGGTTGGGAAACTCCTGTTCCCAATAGCGCAGCACGTGCGGCTTGACCGCACAGAGCTCGCTGACCTCCCCGATGGTGAAATAGCGTTTTGCCGGGATGACCGGAAGTTCGCTATTGCTGCCCTGATCCAGCATAGGCTTCGACCCGGACCTTCAGTTTCTGTCCCGGACGGAACGTCACCACCCGCCGCGCGGAAATCGGAATTTCCACGCCGGTCTTTGGGTTACGCCCTGGACGCTGATTCTTGAAACGCAGATCGAAGTTGCCGAAACCGGACAGCTTCACCTGCTCCCCTTTTTCAAGCGCATCGCGTACGACTTCGAAGAACGCGTCGACGAATTCCTTGGCTTCGCGTTTGTTGAGACCGACGTCCAGAAACAGACGCTCGGCCATCTCCGCCTTCGTCAACGCCATCCTACCCTCGCAACTTTGCTTTGCAAACTGATTCCAGTGCGGAAACCGCGAGAGCCGTGCAGCGGTCAGCGTCCTGATCCGTAAGGGTGCGGTAACGGTCCTGCAAAATCAAGCCAATAGCGAGACTTTTGACACCGCTGCCGAGGTTTGGACCCGCGTAACGATCGAACAGGACCACCCGCGCCAGCGTTTCGCCAACCGCGTCACGAATCGCAGCCTCGACGGCCCCATACGGCACCGCCTCGGGCAGCTCGAAGGACAGGTCGCGGCGCACCGACGGGTAGCGCGAAACGGCCTCCGCGCGCGGCAGGTCGCGCCGCGAAACCGCCGCCACGTCGAACTCGAACACGAATACGTCGTCGTCGAGGTCGAGTTTCGCGAGCAGGTCCGGGTGCAACGCCCCGATCCAGCCGACCGCGACGCCGTCGCGGCGCACTTCGGCCGCCTGCCCCGGGTGCAGCCAGGCCGGACCGCCGGGCGTGAAACTGAATGCGTCCGCCGCGTTGGTCAGCGCGAACAGCGATTCCGCGTCGCCCCGGACGTCGAAGAAGTCGAGCGCCCGCGCCTCGCTCGCCCAATTCTCGGCGACCGCGCGGCCGCAAGCGACGCCCGCGATCCGCTCGGACTCGACCGGCGACGGATCGACCGGCGTACCGCCCGAGAACACCCGGCCGACTTCGAACAGGCGCACGCGCGCTTGCTGGCGACGGCGATTCGCCGCGAGCGCGGCGACGAGTCCGGGCAGCAGCGAAGGCCGCATTACGGCAAGGTCGGCCGACAACGGATTGCTGAGCATGACGGTGTTGTCGAAGAGCTGCCATTTCAGCAGCAGATCCGTGGACAGGAACGCGTAGCACACCGCCTCGGCGTAGTCGCGCGCGACGAGCTGTGCGCGCAGCCGCGAAATCTCCAGGCGCGCCTCCGGCAGCACCGGTCCGAGCAGTTCGCCGCGCGGCGCGCGCGTCGGCACGCGTTCGTAACCGTGCACGCGCACGACTTCCTCGATGAGGTCTTCCTCGATCTGGATGTCGAAGCGATGGCTCGGCGGCGTCGCGCGCCAGCCGTCCGCGCTCGCCTCGACCTGCATGCCGAGCGCGCGCAGGATGCGCTCGACCTCGGCGTCGGCGACATCGATGCCGAGCAGGCGCGCGAGGCGTGTGCGGCGCAGCGCGACCGGCGCGCGCAGCGGCAGGTCCGCGGCGAGCACGCTCTCGGTGAGCGGCCCCGGCGTGCCGCCGGCGATCGCGAGGATCAGCGCGGTCGCGCGTTCGATCGCGCGGCGCGGCATCTCGGGGTCGACACCGCGCTCGAAACGGTGCGAGGCGTCGGTGTGCAGGCCGAGCTTGCGCGCGCGGCCCATGATCGCGCCCGGCGCGAAGTGCGCGGCTTCGAGGAATACCGTCTTCGTCGCGTCGGTCACGCGCGAATCGTGGCCGCCCATGATGCCGGCGAGGCCGTGCAGGCCCTTGCGGTCGGCGATGACGAGGAATCCGTCATCGAGGATATGTTCGCTGCCGTCGAGCAGTTTCACGACCTCGCGCGCACGCGCGCGGCGCACCGAGATCGGACCGTCGAGCATCGCGTCGTCGTAGGCGTGCATCGGCTGGCCGAGCTCGAGCATCACGTACTGGGTCACGTCGACGAGCGCGCTGACCGGCCGCACGCCGCTGCGACGCAGCCGTTCGGCCATCCACAACGGCGTCTTCGCGCTCGCATCGATACCTTCGATGATGCGCCCGCAATAGCGCGGGCAGTCGGCTCCGGCATCGAGCGTCGCCGCGCGCGTCGCGCCTGCGGCAGCCGCTACGGGCGCGCCGGGCGGATCGTGCAGCGCGGTGCCGAACAGCGCGGACGCGTCGCGCGCGAGACCGAGCACGCTGAGGCAGTCGGGGCGGTTCGGCGTGAGCTTGATCTCGACGCTCGCGTCGGGCAGGCCGAGGTATTGCGCGAGCGACGTGCCGACCGGTGCGTCCGCCGGCAATTCCATCAGGCCCGAGGCGTCGGCGTCGATGCCGAGCTCCTTCGCCGAGCAGAGCATGCCGTTCGACTCGACCCCGCGCAGCGCGGCGCGCTTGATCTCGATCCCGTTCGGCATCGTCGTGCCGATCGTCGCGAGCGGCGCCTTGAGCCCGGTGCGCGCGTTCGGCGCACCGCAGACGATCACGAGCGGCACGGCGGCGCCCGCGGCGACCTCGCACACGCGCAGCTTGTCCGCGTTCGGGTGCGGCGCGCAGGCGACGATCTCGCCGACGACGACGCCCGCGAGCGCGGCGCCGAGTGCTTCGACGCCCTCGACCTCGAGCCCCGCCATCGTCAGGCGGTGCATGAGGGCGTCGCGGTCGACCGGGATGTCGACGAGTTCGCGCAGCCAGTTTTCGCTGAATTTCATGCGTTGCTCACTTCGTTCGTAACGGGGCTGAGGGCTGAGGGCCGAGGGTTGGAATACGACACGGCATGTCGAGCACCGCTCCGCGGCCCTCGGCCCTCAGCCCTTCCTTCTCAGGCAAATTGCCTGAGGAACCTGAGGTCGTTCTCGAAGAACTGGCGCAGGTCGTTGACGCCGTAGCGCAGCATCGCGAAGCGCTCGCCGCCCATGCCGAAGGCGAAGCCGGTGTAGCGCTCCGGATCGATGCCGCAGTTGCGCAACACGTTCGGATGAACCATGCCGCAGCCGAGCACCTCGAGCCACGACTGCGTGCCGTCCTCGCGGTCCCAGCGGATGTCCACTTCCGCGCCCGGTTCGACGAACGGGAAGTAGCTCGGCCGGAAGCGCATTTCGAAATCGCGTTCGAAGAACGCGCGCACGAATTCGGCGAGCGTGCCCTTGAGGTCGGCGAAGCTGACGTCCTCGCCGACGAGCAGGCCTTCGACCTGGTGGAACATCGGCGAGTGGGTCTGGTCCGAATCGCTGCGGTAGACCTTGCCGACCGAGATCACGCGGATCGGCGGCGTGCGCCCCATCGCCGCGCGGATCTGCACCGGCGAGGTGTGCGTGCGCAACAGGCGACCGTCGGGGAACCAGAACGTGTCGTGCATCGTCCGCGCCGGATGATCCGGCGGGAAGTTGAGCGCCTCGAAGTTGTACCAGTCGGTCTCGATCTCGGGGCCGTCGGCGAGTTCGTAGCCGAGCCGCGCGAAGATCTCGACGATGCGGTCGAGCGTGCGCGTGATCGGGTGCAGGCCGCCGCGCGTGCCGCGCCGGCCCGGCAGGGTCACGTCGACGCGCTCGGAAGCGAGCCGGCGCCCGAGCTCGGCCTGTTCGAGGCTCGCCTTGCGCGCGGCGATCGCGTCGGTGATGCGCTCCTTGGCGCGATTCACCTCGGCGCCGCGCGTCTTCTTCTCGTCCGGCGGCAGCGAACCGAGCGCCTTCAGCGCGGCGGTGACCGCGCCGTTCTTGCCGAGCAGCGCGACGCGCTGCGCGTCGAGCGCCTCGAGCGTGTCGGCGGTCGCGATCTGGTCGAGCGATCGCTGGATGTCCTGCAATACGTCCATCGAAATTCCGCAGTGGACCGACAATGTGAACGATGCAGCCAAGATGGCTGCGCATGGATCATCCGAAGCCGCAGCTTCCGCGCCTCGACGACCATTCTGGTCGCCACGATCCTGGATGGATCGCACCGGACAACGAATACGCCGATCGGGATGACTTCGAGGGCGATCCGGGATCGCCCCCAAAAACGCAAACGGGGAGGAGGCCCAGGCCTCCTCCCCGCGTGTGCTTCGACGCTCGTTCCGATCCGCGCGGACTGCTCATGAAGGAAGCGGTCAGGGACCGCTCTTCGCTGCCGCGATCACGGACGATCGCAAAAACTACGCCGCCAGGCTGGCCTTGGCCTTCTCCGCCAACGCACCGAACGCCTTGATGTCGTGCGCGGCGATGTCCGCGAGCACCTTGCGATCGATCGTGATGCCGGCCTTCTTGAGGCCGTTCATCAGGCGGCTGTAGGACAGGCCGAACTGGCGCCCGCCCGCGTTGATGCGGACGATCCACAGCGCACGGAAATTGCGCTTCTTCTGCTTGCGGCCGATGTAGGCGTACTGGTGCGCCTTGGTGACGGCCTGCTTGGCGACGCGGAAAACCTTGCGGCGCGCGTTGTAGTAACCCTTGGCCTTGCCGAGGATCTTCTTGTGACGGCGATGGGCGATTACGCCACGCTTGACTCGTGCCATGGTCGATCCTCCTTATGCGTACGGCAGCATGCGGGAGACGCGACCGGCGTCTTCCTTGCGCACGTGGTTGGTCGCACGAAGGCCGCGCTTGCGCTTGGTGGCCTTCTTCGTGAGGATGTGGCTCTTGAACGCGTGGCCGCACTTGAACTTGCCGGACGCGGTCTTGCGGAACCGCTTCGCAGCGGCCCGATTGGTCTTCATCTTGGGCATGACCCAGCTCCTTCGGTGATTTTCGTTACTGGCGCGAGCGGTGGCATCGCCACGCTTTCCGTCCTGCTCGTTCCGGTTTGTCTGATCCGGATCCCCGGATCGTCTCCTGCACTGCTGCGCCCATCCCGGGCCTGGAACATCGCGGCCGTCCGTGCCGCGCTGAAAATCAGATCTTCTTCTTCGGCGCGACCATCATGACCATGAGGCGCCCTTCCATCCTCGGGTACTGCTCGATCACCGCGTCCTCGGCGATCTCGGCGGCGATCTTCTTGACCATCGCCTCGCCGAGTTCCTGGTGGGTCATCTCGCGGCCGCGGAAGCGGATCGTGATCTTGACCTTGTCACCTTCCTCGAGGAAGCGCCGCAGGTTGCGCATCTTGATCTGGTAGTCGCCGACGTCGGTGACGGGGCGGAACTTCAGTTCCTTGATCTCGACCTGCTTCTGCTTCTTCTTGGCCGCGTGCGCCTTCTTCTGCGCCTCGAACTTGAACTTGCCGAAATCCATGATGCGGCACACCGGCGGATCGCCGTTCGGCTGGATCTCGACCAGATCAAGGCCCGCGTCCTGCGCCATGGCGAGCGCTTCGTCGCGGGACAGGATGCCGACCTGCTCCCCTTCGGGACCAATCACGCGGACTCGCGGAACACGGATTTCGTGGTTCCTGCGGTTCGGCTTGCTTTCGGTGGCGATACGTCAATCCTCCAAGGGAAATCGTTCCCGGGCGCTCCCGTTCAGGGTCGGGCGCACTCGGCCTCAAGACGTTCGACGAAGGCGGAAAGCGGCATGGAACCGAGATCCTCGCCCGTGCGCGTCCGCACGGCGACGGCCCCCGCCTCCCTTTCCCGGTCGCCCGCGACGAGGAGGTAGGGCACCTTGTCCAACGTGTGTTCGCGGATTTTATAGCCGATCTTCTCGTTTCGCAAATCGGCCTCGACCCGGAAACCTTTCGCCACAAGGGCTTGCGCCACTTCGCTGACGTAGGGGCCCTGGGCATCGGTGATGTTCATGACGACCGCCTGGACCGGCGCGAGCCACGGCGGGAACGCGCCGGCATGATTTTCGATGAGAATGCCGATGAAACGCTCCATCGAGCCGACGATCGCGCGGTGCAGCATGACCGGGTGGCGTCGCTGGCTGTGCTCGTCGACGTACTCGGCGCCGAGGCGACCGGGCATCATGAAATCGACCTGCATCGTGCCGAGCTGCCAGGTGCGACCGATCGCGTCCTTGAGGTGGTACTCGATCTTCGGGCCGTAGAAGGCCCCCTCGCCAGGCAGCTCCTGCCACTCGACCCCGGCCGCGCGCAGCGCCGAGCGGAGCGCGTTCTCGGCCTTGTCCCAGGTCGCGTCGTCGCCGAGGCGCGGCTCCGGGCGCAGCGCGATCTTCAGCTGGACGTCGCTGAAATCGAACTCCTCGTAGACCCGCATCGCCTGGCGATGGAACGCGGTCACCTCGGCCTCGATCTGGTCCTCGGTGCAGAAGATGTGGCCGTCGTCCTGGGTGAAGCCGCGCACGCGCAGGATGCCGTGCAGCGCGCCGGACGGCTCGTTGCGGTGGCAGGCGCCGAATTCGCCGTAGCGGATCGGCAGGTCGCGATAGCTGTGCAGGGTCGAGTTGAACACCTGCACGTGGCCCGGACAGTTCATCGGCTTCACCGCGTAGGTCCGCTTCTCGGACTCGGTGAAGAACATGTTGTCCTTGTAGTTGTCCCAGTGGCCGGAGCGCTTCCACAGGGAAACGTCGAGGATCTGCGGGCAGCGCACTTCCTGGTAGCCGCTCTCGCGGTAGACCTTGCGCATGCGCTGTTCGACGACCTGCCAGATCTGCCAGCCCTTCGGGTGCCAGAACACGAGGCCGGGCGCCTCTTCCTGCAGGTGGAACAGGTCGAGCTGCTTGGCGATCTTGCGATGGTCGCGCTTCTCCGCCTCCTCGAGCTGGTGCAGGTAGGCGGCGAGGTCCTTGTCGTTGAGCCAGGCGGTGCCGTAGATGCGCGAGAGCATCTCGTTGTTGGAGTCGCCGCGCCAGTACGCGCCGGCGACCTTCATGAGCTTGAAGCTCTTGAGCCGGCTGGTGTTCGGCACGTGCGGGCCGCGGCACAGGTCGGTGAACTCGCCCTGCGCGTAGAGCGACAGCGGCTCGTTCGCCGGAATGCCCTCGATGATCTGCGCCTTGTACTCCTCGCCCTTGGCGCGGAAGAACGCCACCGCCTCGTCGCGCGGCATCAGCGAGCGCGACACGGGCAACGCTTCCGCGGCGATCTTCTTCATCTCCGCTTCGATCGCGGCGAGGTCGTCGGGCGTGAACTGCCGTTCGAACGCGAAATCGTAGTAGAAGCCGTTGTCGATGACCGGACCGATCGTGACCTGCGCCTTCGGGAACAGGCGCTGCACCGCTTGCGCGAGCAGGTGGGCGGTCGAGTGGCGGATGATCTCGAGCGCTTCCGGGCTCTTCTCGGTGACGATCTCGAGACGCGCGTCGTGATCGACGACGCGGCTCGAATCGACGAGCTGGCCGTCGATCTTGCCGGCGAGCGCGGCCTTGGCGAGGCCGGCGCCGATCGACGCGGCGACGTCCTGCACGCTGGGCGGGTTCTCGAACTGCTTCTGGCTGCCGTCCGGGAGCGTGATGCTGATCATGGGTGTTCTTCCGAATTGCGGGACCGCCGTCGCGGTTCCGGCCATGAAAAAAGGGCGCCAAGGGCGCCCTTCGTTCATTCCAGGGGACCTTGCGCGGATTTCAGTCGAGGATGTCGAAGATTCGCGTCATGGTGATCGTGTTCTTTCGAACTACGGCTCCCGGATATCCCGGCCCGAAAGCCGGCTCGTGCTTCAGTTGAAAAGTCCGGCCATGGATGGCCGGTCCTTCTTCCAGCTTCTGCCATCCGGACGATGGCACAAGTATCTGGTGGGCGGTACAGGGATCGAACCTGTGACCCCTACCATGTCAAGGTAGTGCTCTACCGCTGAGCTAACCGCCCGAATCGCAAGCCGTGACCTGCGAGGGGCGCGCAAGTTAGCACAGCCCCCGCGGCAGGACAACCGGTTTTTCCGCTTCACGCGATGCGCAACATCGCCGCCTCGCGCAGGCGCCGCCATGCCTGCAACAGGCGGCCGGTCGTCGTCGCGACGGGCTCGTGGCGCGGCGCGTCGACCGCGTGCCGCTGCAGCAGGTCCGACTGCGTGCGCAGGTGCGCGTGCCGTTCCAGCGCCGCCGCGAGGCCGCGTCGCAGCAGCTCGCGCGGTGCCGGCTGCAGCAGGAACCGGAACACCTGCCCTTCGTTGATGAGGCCGATCAGCAGGCGGCTGTCGCGCAGCGACGACACGACGATCGCGAGCGTCGCCGGGCGCAGCCGCTTGAGCTGCTTGAGCGCGTCGGCGACGTCGCCGTCCGCGCTCGAGAGGCGCGCGATGACGACCGCGACGTCGTGGTCGGCGAGCAGTTCCAGCGTGCCTTCGAGGTCGGGCGCGTGTTCGACGCGAACCGCCGCCGGCAGCAGCTCGCGCACCTGCGCGGCGAGCGCGCCTTCGTCGTCGAGCACGGCGACGCGCGCGGCGACCGCGGTGTCCACGGGCGATGCCGCGGACGCGGCCGGTCGCGCCGCAGCGAGCGCGAAATCGTGCCGCGCGACGCGTGCGGCCTGCTCGACCGTGTCGACGAGGTACTGCGCCACCCACGGTTTCTCGATGAAGCGATAGATCTCGCCGTCGTTGACCGACGCGGTGACCGCGTCCATGTCGGCGTAGCCGGTCAGCAGGATGCGCATCGTCGCCGGCGAATGCGCCGCGACTTCGCGCAGCACCTCGACGCCGGTCATGCCGGGCATGCGCTGGTCGCTGACGACGACGTGCACGGGCCGCCGGCGCACCCACTCGACCGCCTCGCGGCCGGACGTCGTCGTGAGGATCTCGCAGCGGCCGCGGAACAGCATGCGCAGCGAACGCAGGATGCGCTCCTCGTCGTCGACGAACAGCACGCTCGGCAGCGGCGCGCTCACGGCGCCGCCCCGGCCGCACCGGACACGGGCAGCACGACGAGGAAGCGCGTGCCCGTGCCCGGTTTCGAACTCACGCGGATCGCGCCGCCGTGCTGCTCGACGATCTGGTGCGAGATCGCGAGCCCCATGCCCGTGCCCTGCCCGACCGGCTTGGTCGTGAAGAACGGGTCGAACACGCGCGACAGGTGCTCGGCCTCGATGCCCTTGCCATTGTCCTCGACCACGACGAGCACGCGCCGGTCGAGCGCCTGCGTCGCGACGACGATGCGCCCGCGCTCGTGCTCGATCGCCTGCGCCGCGTTGCTGAGCAGGTTGAGCAGCACCTGGTTGATCTGCGCAGGGGCGCAATCGAGCGGCGGGATCTCGCCGAGCTTGAGCACGACCTCGATGTCGCGCTTGCGCAGCACGTGGGCGACGATGCGCAGCGCGCTCTCGACGAGGCGGTTGATGTCGGCCTTCTGCAGGCCGGCCTGGTCGAGGCGGCTGAAGTCCTTGAGGTTGAGCACGAGCTCGCCGATCTGGCCGACGCCGTGCACGGTGTCGTCGAGCAGCCCGCACAAGTCGTCGAGCGCAGCGGCGTCGACGCGCGTGCGCAGGTGGCCGACCTCGGCGAAGCGCGTGTCGAGGTCGTCGTCGGGCTCCGCCTCGCCGGTGAGCGCGTCGATGACCGCCTGCTGCGCCGACACCAGCCGCGCGGCGTCGCCGAGCGCGGCACGCGTCATCTCGACGTTGTTGCGCACGTAGCCGAGCGGCGTGTTGATCTCGTGCACGAGGCCCGCGACCATCTGGCCGAGCGAGGCCATCTTCTCCGACTGCACGAGCTGCGACTGCGACGCCTTCAGACGCGCGTAGGCGCGCTCGAGTTCGCGCGAGCGCTCGGCGAGGCGGTGCTCGACCGCGTGCAGCACGTCGAGCACGAGGCCGGTGCCGGCGTAGCCGGCGTCGTCGACGAGGACGAAGTCGTCGGTGATCGGGCTCCTCACGTGCGCGGCGATCGTGCGCGCGGCCTCGTCGATCGAGGTCGACAGCGGCAGCACGAGCGGCGCACGGTCCATCAGCGCGGTGATCGGCCGCCGCCCGTACAGCTCGCGGCCGTACGGCTGCAGGAACACGCGCATGAGTTCGTAGCGGCTGATCATGCCGACCGGCCGGCCACCGACCGCGACGACCGGCAGGCTCAAGAGGCCCGCGTGGCGCGAATCGAGGAACTGCTGCGCGACGTCGAGCACGCTCGTCTCCGGGCGCACCGGCTCGGTCGGAAGCAGCAGGCCGGCGAGGCCGGACAACGGCGCGCGATCGCGCGCATCGGCATCGTTGGTCGCGTCGCGCGACGCGACGTCGGAGGCGATCGGAGCAGTCGGGAACGCCTGCAAGGCGGCAGTCATCGCGGCAAGGGATCTTCGGCGGGCGCGCGCTGCGCGCGGTGGCCCGGAACCGGCGCAGCCTAGGTCAGGCGCGCGACAGCCATGTGACGGAGTTCACGCCGCGCGCGGCACTCAGCCGATCAGGCCTTGCTCGCGGATGCGATGAATCTCGTCGCGCAGGCGCGCCGCGTCCTCGAACTCGAGGTCCTGCGCGTGCTTGTACATCTGCGCTTCGAGCTGGCGGATCTTCGCGGCGATCTGTTCCGGCGTCAGCAGGCGGTAGTCCGGCGCGGCATCGGCGACCTTGCGCTGGCCGCCACGGCCGCGACCGCGGCCCTGCTCGGCCTCGCCCTCGGCACGCGCGCCTTCCATGACGTCGGTGACCTTGCGCACGACCGACTTCGGCGTGATGCCGTGCAGCTCGTTGTATTCGACCTGCCGCGCGCGGCGGCGGTCGGTCTCGTCGATCGCGGCCCGCATCGAGCGGGTCACGTTGTCGGCGTAGAGGATCGCCGTGCCGCGCAGGTTGCGCGCGGCGCGGCCGATGGTCTGGATCAGCGATCCGGTCGAACGCAAGAAGCCTTCCTTGTCGGCGTCGAGGATCGCGACCAGCGACACCTCGGGCATGTCGAGGCCTTCTCGCAACAGGTTGATGCCGACCAGCACGTCGAACTTGCCCAGGCGCAGGTCGCGGATGATCTCGACGCGCTCGACCGTCTCGATGTCCGAATGCAGGTAGCGCACGCGGATGCCGTGGTCGCCGAGGTACTCGGTGAGATTTTCGGCCATGCGCTTGGTCAGCGTCGTCACGAGCACGCGGTCGCCGAGCACGATGCGTTCGTGGATCTCCGAGAGCAGGTCGTCGACCTGCGTGCGCGCCGGGCGGATCTCCACGCGCGGATCGACCAATCCGGTCGGTCGCACGACGAGCTCGACCACGTTGCCCTGCGACTTGTCGATCTCGTACGGGCCCGGCGTCGCCGAGACGAACACCGTGCGCGGTTGGCGCTCCTCCCACTCGGCGAACTTGAGCGGCCGGTTGTCGAGCGCGGACGGCAGGCGGAAGCCGAACTCGACCAGCGTCTCCTTGCGCGAGCGGTCGCCCTTGTACATCGCGCCGATCTGCGGGACCGTCACGTGCGATTCGTCCACGACGAGCAGCGCGTCCGGCGGCAGGTAGTCGAACAGCGTCGGCGGCGGTTCGCCCGGCTGGCGCCGCGTGAGGTGGCGCGAGTAGTTCTCGATGCCGTTGCAGTAGCCGACCTCGGCCATCATCTCGACGTCGAAGCGCGTGCGCTGCTCGAGCCGCTGCGCCTCGACCAGCTTGTTCGCCGAGTACAGGTAGGCGAGGCGGTCCTTCAGTTCCGCCTTGATCGTCTCGATCGCGTTGAGCACGCTCTCGCGCGTCGTCGCGTAGTGCGTCTTCGGGTAGACGACGTAGCGCGGCACCTTGCGCAGCAGCGCGCCCGTGAGCGGGTCGAACAGCGACAGGTTCTCGATCTCGCCGTCGAACAGCTCGATGCGCAGCGCCTCGGTCTCCGATTCGGCCGGGAACACGTCGATGACCTCGCCGCGCACGCGGTAGCTGCCGCGGCGCAGCTCCATGTCGCCGCGCGTGTACTGCAGCTCGGTCAGGTGGCGGATCAGCTTGCGCTGGTCGACGTGCTCGCCGCGCGCGAGGATCAGGCGCATCTGCAGGTAGTCCTCGGGATCGCCGAGGCCGTAGATCGCCGACACCGTCGCGACGATGAGCGCGTCCGGGCGCGATAGCAGCGCCTTGGTCGCGGCGAGGCGCATCTGCTCGATGTGCTCGTTGATCGACGCGTCCTTCTCGATGTAGGTGTCGCTCGAGGGGACGTACGCTTCCGGCTGGTAGTAGTCGTAGTAGCTCACGAAGTACTCGACCGCGTTGTGCGGGAAGAACTCCTTGAACTCGCCGTACAGCTGCGCCGCGAGCGTCTTGTTCGGCGCCATCACCAGCGTCGGCTTCTGGATGCGCTCGACCAGGTTGGCGATCGTGAACGTCTTGCCCGAGCCCGTCACGCCGAGCAGCGTCTGTTGCGCGAGGCCGGCCTCGAAGCCCTCGGTGAGGCGCGCGATCGCGTTCGGCTGGTCGCCCGACGGCTTGAACGGGGACACGAGCTGGAAACGTTCGATCATCGCGACCTCCACGCAGGCACGAAAGTATAGGGGGCGCAGGCATCGCGACAATCGCGCCGGGCGGCACGCGGATTTCCTACGGTCGCTACATGAGGGCGGCGATCGTCGAAGCAAGCGCGCGTTCCTAGCATCGCCGGGCCCTTTCGCCATGGAGGCTCGCGATGCAGCACGCCCACCGCCGCCAGCGCGGTTTCACCCTCGTCGAACTCGTCGTCACGCTCGCGATCGTCGCCGTGCTCGCGACGATCGCGCTGCCTGCGTTCGGCAAGCTGATCGGCCGCACGCGCGCCCAGGTCGCGCGCAGCGACCTCGAGTACTCGCTGAACCACGCGCGCCTCGCCGCGGTCAGCCGCGGCCTGCACGTGGTCGCGTGCCCGAGCAGCGATTTCGACGACTGCGCCGCGACCACCCGCTGGCACTCGGGCTGGCTGCTGTTCGCCGATATCGACCACGACGGCCATCGAGGCGCCGACGAACCGGTGATCGCGACCAACCAGGCGCGCGACGCCGGTGTCGGCATCCTCGCGACGGTCGGCCGCCTGCGCATCGACTACCGGCCGGACGGCAGCGCGTCCGGCACGAACGTCACGCTGACCGTCTGCGACCGCGCCGCCGGCGCGACGGACGCATCGACGATCGTGGTCGGCCCGAGCGGGCGCGTGCGCCACGGCCAAGCGACGCCGGAGGCGACGGCGACCTGCATGGCCGCGGCGCAGTGACGTGCGCGAAGGCGTACCGGACGGCGCCGACACGACACGGAGGAGCGGCACCCGGAAAAAAGAAAGGCCTGCATCGCTGCAGGCCTTCGCGTGACTGGCGCCCGAAGTTGGACTCGAACCAACGACCCCCTGATTAACAGTCAAGTGCTCTAACCAGCTGAGCTATTCGGGCGAGCCGCGTATTCTGGGTTCTCCCTCCGCGATCGTCAAGCCTCCGGGTCGCGCGGACGCGCATCCGGGCGGTCGTCGCGCGGCGCGTCGCCGGCCGGCGCGACCGGCAGCCGCCAGCCGCGGCGGATCGCCGCCATGCGCAGGCCGAAGCACAGCAGGGCTCCGCCGCACATCGTCGCCGTGGTCGGCCAGGCGAGCCATTCGCCGGTCACGACGACCAGCGCGCCGGCGAGCGCCGCGACCGCGTACAGCTCCGCGCGCAGCACCAGCGGCACTTCGCGCAGGAGGACGTCGCGGACGATGCCGCCGCCAATGCCCGACAGCATGCCGAGCAACGCGGCCATCGGCGGTTCGAGGCCGTGCTCGAGCGCCTTGTTCGCGCCGACCACGGCGAACATCGCGAGGCCGGCTGCGTCGAACAGGCGCACGGGATTCTTCAGGCGCTCGATCGACGGCGCCCAGCGGAACGTGACGAGGCCGGCGAGCACCGACACGCCGAGGTAGCGCCAGTCGCGGATCGACGCCGGCGGCAC
Organism: Dokdonella fugitiva; assembly: GCF_014138265.1. Lineage (GTDB taxonomy): Bacteria > Pseudomonadota > Gammaproteobacteria > Xanthomonadales > Rhodanobacteraceae > Dokdonella_A > Dokdonella_A fugitiva_A. The sequence goes on along the minus strand of NZ_JACGXL010000006.1, from coordinate 311,720 downwards.
CGCGCCGATGAGCACGTCGCGCAGGATGCCGCCCGAGTTCGCCGCGACGAACGCCAGCACGAGCACGCCGAACAGGTCGAGGCGCCGGCGCACCGCGGCGGTCGCGCCGCTCAGCGCGAACACGAACGTGCCGGCGAGATCGAGCAGCAGCACGAGCAGTTTCAGGGTCACGCGGATGCCTCGTGGGGCGACGAACGCACGCACTCTAGCGCGCGGCCGCGCATCGGTGCGCGGCGCGACGCCGCGGCTGCGACGAAGCGACCGCCCGAAAAAGCGTGATGCACGACAGCGGTGTCGTTACAATGCGGCTGTTTTGCCTGCCGGAATCACCCATGCCCGCCGATATCAAGTACAAGCGCATCCTCCTCAAGCTGTCCGGCGAAGCACTGATGGGCGAAGCCGACTACGGCATCGACCCGAAGGTGCTGCAGCGGCTCGCGCGCGAGATCATCGAGGTGCAGCGCGCCGGCGTGCAGGTCGGCGTGGTCATCGGCGGCGGCAACATCTTCCGCGGCGCCGGCCTCGCCGCGAGCGGCATGGACCGCGTCACCGGCGACCACATGGGCATGCTCGCGACCGTGATGAACGCACTCGCGATGCAGGACGCGATCGAGAAGGCGGGCGGCTACGCGCGCACGATGTCGGCGATCAAGATCAACGAAGTCTGCGAGGACTTCATCCGCCGACGCGCGATCCGCCACCTCGAGAAGGGCCGCATCGCGATCTTCGCGGCCGGCACCGGCAACCCGTTCTTCACCACCGACTCCGCCGCCGCGCTGCGCGCGATCGAGATCGGCGCCGACCTGCTGCTGAAGGCGACCAAGGTCGACGGCGTGTACAGCGCCGACCCGGCCAAGGACCCGACCGCGACGCGCTACGAACGCCTTTCCTACGAGGAAGTGATCCAGCGCAACCTGCAGGTGATGGACACCAGTGCGATCGCGCTCTGCCGCGACCACCGCATCCCGCTGCGCATCTACGACATGTCGCGCGAAGGCGACCTCATGCGCATCATGCGCGGCGAGCCGATCGGCACGCTGGTCGGCGGGCGCTGACCCGCGACCGCGGCGCGCGACGCCGATTCGGCTCGGCGCCCGTTTGCGTCGCCGCGGCGCAAAACCAACGTCCGGCACGCAACCTCCCGGCCCTCCCGCCGCATCTTGAAGATGAAGGCGCACGTCGCCTTCGCCGCCCGAACGGACCCGGACATCCCTGTTCCACGGGCCAGCCACGGACCGGCCTGCCTGCGGCAAGCTTTGAGGAGCAAGCCATGAAGACCCTGCATGCCATCGTCGTCGCGACGATCGCCGCGGGCGCGTGCGATAGCGCCCTCGCCGGCAATTCCCAGCGCCAGCTCGAAGCGGTCACCGTGCAGTCGCAACAGGTCGACTGCACGCCGCCCTCGTCGTCCGCGCTGTGTTCCGCCCTGCATGCGCAGATCCGCCTGCATTTCAGCCCTCGCGAGATCGGCATGCTGTTCGGCGCGCGCACGTCGTACCCGGAGACATCGACCACCTACGATCGCGTGAACCTGCGCTACGCCTCGCTGGTGCGCGAGGTCGCGGCGAACTTCCGCGGCGCCGACGCGATTGCCGCCCGCTGAGCATCGCCGGCCCCGTCCCGCGGCGCGGGACGGGGCCGCGCGCGACGACGCAGCTCGAACCACGCGCATCCCGCGTGACGTGCCGATGGTGCACTGCCGCGCGCGGTTCCTGTGCGCGCGCCGCGGCCGCGCGCCGCCCGCTGCTATACTCGCCGGCCACTCGCAACGGAAACGGTGGCCGCGCCATGCTCGACAACATCAAGAAGGACGCGCAGACGCGCATGCAGAAGAGCGTGGACGCGCTCAAGCACGAGCTGCAGCGCCTGCGTACCGGGCGTGCCAGCACCGCGCTCATCGAGCCGCTGAAGGTTTCCTACTACGGTACGGACACGCCGATCACCCAGGTCGCCAACGTCGCGATCGCTGACGCGCGCTCGATCACCATCACGCCGTTCGAGAAGAACATGGTCGGCGCGGTCGAGAAGGCGATCCTCGCCTCCGACCTCGGCCTCACCCCGACCACGGTCGGCCAGGTCATCCGCATCAACCTGCCGCCGCTCACCGAGGAACGCCGCAAGGAACTGTCCAAGCACGTCGCGCACGAGGGCGAGAACGCGAAGGTCGCCGTGCGCAACGTGCGCCGCGACGCGCTGCACCAGGCGAAGGAACTGCTCAAGGACAAGAAGATCAGCGAGGACGACGAGCGCCGCGCCGAGGAAGAGATCCAGAAGTACACGGACAAGTACGTCAAGGACGTCGACGGCGTGGTCAAGGCGAAGGAAGAGGAATTGATGGCCATGTAAGTCGACGTCGTCGCGCTGCGCGCGACGATCGCTCCCCGGGGAGTGGTGGGGCACGGTGCCGCGAAACGCCGCATCGGTGCCGCACGCGACGCGCGGTCACGCACTGCAGCAGCCCGCGGCACGCGCCGCGCCTACAATGTGACGCATGGATTCCGATTCCCGACCGCGCCTGCCGCGCCACATCGCGATCGTCATGGACGGCAACGGCCGCTGGGCCGAGCGCCGCCACCGGCCCCGCAGCTTCGGCCACCGCGAGGGCCAGAAGGCGGTGCGCGCCGCGATCGAGTACTGCCGCCGCAAGGGCGTCGAGGCGCTCACGCTGTTCGCGTTCTCGAGCGAGAACTGGAAGCGTCCCGACGAGGAAGTCGGCGCGCTCATGCAGCTGTTCCTCGACGCGCTCGATCGCGAAGTGGACGAGCTGCACCGCAACGGCGTGCACATAACGTTCGTCGGCGACCTCGGCGCGTTCGCGCCCGAGCTCGCCGCGCGCATGCAGGACGCGATGCGGCGCACCGCGGCGAACACCGCGCTCAGCCTCAACGTCGCGGTCAACTACGGCGGCCGCTGGGACATCGTGCAGGCGGCGCGCACGCTCGCGCAGTCCGCCGCGCGCGGCGAACTCGAGCCGGCCGCGATCGACGAGACGCTGTTCGGGCGGCACGTCTGCCTCGACGGCCAGCCGCCGGTCGATCTGTTCATCCGCACCGGCGGCGAAGTGCGCGTGAGCAACTTCCTGCTCTGGCAGATCGCCTACGCCGAACTGTATTTCACCGAAGCGCTGTGGCCCGACGTCGACGCGGACGTGCTCGACGCGGCACTCGCCGAGTTCGCGCGGCGCGAGCGCCGCTACGGCCTCACCTCCGCGCAGATGCGCGCGGTGAGCTGAGGACGCGCATGCTCAAGCAACGCACGCTGACCGCCCTCGTCCTCGCACCGCTCGCGATCGCGATGATCCTGTTGCTGCCGACCGCGGGCTTCGCGCTCGTGATCGCGGCGATCTCGCTGCAGGCGCTGTGGGAATGGACACGCCTCGCCGGCGTGACCTCGATCGCCGTGCGCGCCGCGGTCATCGCCGCGAACACCGCGTTGCTCGGCCTGCTTTGGCTCCTGCGCGCGACACCGTTCGCGTGGTACGCGATCGGTGCAGGCGTCGCCTGGTGGCTGCTGTCGCTGCTCTGGTTGCGCCATTTCTCCTACGCGGCCGCGCCGACGCGCGAGAACGCGCTGTTGAAGCTGCTCGCGGCGGAACTCGCCGTGCTGCCGGCATGGCTCGGGTTCGTCCAGCTCCACGGCAGCGCCGACCACGGGCGCTACTGGGCGCTGCTCGTCATCATCCTGGTCTGGTCCGCGGACACCGGCGCCTATTTCGCCGGCAAGCGCTGGGGCACGACCAAGCTCGCGCCGCGGATCAGCCCGAACAAGACGCGCGCGGGCGCCTACGGCGCGCTCGTCCTCGCCGGCCTCGTCGCGCTGGCGGGCGGCTGGATGCTCGGCGAACGCGATGCGATGCTGCTCGCCCTGCTCGCGCTCGCGCTGCTGACCGTGCTCGCCTCGATCCTCGGCGACCTCATCGAGAGCCTGCTCAAGCGCCAGGCCAACGTGAAGGATTCGGGCACCCTGTTCCCCGGCCACGGCGGCCTGCTCGACCGCGTCGACAGCGTGTTCTCGGCGGTACCGGTGTTCGTCGCCGGCAAGGCCGTGCTCGACCTCCTGCTCGCCCCATGAAAACGCTCGCGGTGCTCGGCGCGACCGGCTCGATCGGTGCGAGCGCGCTCGACGTCGTCGCGCGCCATCCGGACAAGTACCGCGTCGGCGTGCTCGCAGCGCATCGCAGCGTCGACGCGCTGGCCGATCTCTGCGCGCGCTTCCACCCCGCCCTCGCGGTGATCGCCGATCCCGCCTGCGAGCGCGACCTGCGCGAGCGCCTGCGCGAGCGCGGCGTCGCCAGCCGCGTCGAAGCGGGCGCGCAGGCGCTCGTCGAGGCCGCGGCCGGCGCGCATTGCGACACCGTGGTCGCGGCGATCGTCGGCGCCGCCGGGCTCGAATCGACGCTCGCCGCGGCGCGCGCGGGCAAGCGCCTGCTGCTCGCGAACAAGGAAGCGGTCGTGATGGCCGGCGGCCTGCTGGCGACCGCGTTGCGCGACGGCGGCGGCAGCCTGCTGCCGCTCGACTCCGAGCACAACGCGGTGTTCCAGTGCCTGCCGCGCGAAGACGCCGACCTCGACGCGGTCGGCGTGAAGCGCATCCTGCTGACCGCGTCGGGCGGTCCGTTCCGCGGGCGCAGCGCGGCCGAGCTCGCGGCGATCACGCCGGAGCAGGCCTGCGCGCATCCGAACTGGCGCATGGGACGCAAGATCTCGGTCGATTCGGCCACGCTCATGAACAAGGGCCTCGAGGTGATCGAGGCGCACCACCTGTTCCGCGCGCCGGCCGAGCGCATCGACGTCGTCGTCCATCCGCAGAGCATCGTCCACTCGCTGGTCGAATATGCCGACGGCTCCGTGCTCGCCCAGCTCGGCAATCCCGACATGCGCACCGCGATCGCCTACGCGCTCGCATGGCCGGAGCGCATCGACGCCGGGGTCGGCGCGCTCGACCTCGTGAAGATCGCCCGGCTCGATTTCGAGGCGCCCGACCTCGCCACGTTCCGCTGCCTCGCGCTCGCCTACCGCGCGCTCGCGGCCGGCGGCGCGGCGACGATCGTGCTGAACGCGGCGAACGAGGAGGCGGTCGCCGCGTTCCTCGACGGCCGCCTGCCGTTCCTCGCAATCGCCGAAACGATCGAACGCTGTCTCGCCGACGCCCCCGGCGGGACGCCGGGTGACCTGGCGGCGATCCTTGACGCCGATTTAACTGCGCGTCGGCATGCCCAACGTATGATCGCGGCCCTGTCCGCCTAACCCGCAGAACGTATCCCCATGAGTCATGTCCTCGGTCCGGTGTGGTGGCTGATCGTCACCCTCGGCCTGCTGATCACCTTCCACGAATACGGCCACTTCATCGTCGCGCGCCGCCTTGGCGTGAAGGTGCTGAAGTTCTCGGTCGGCTTCGGCCCGGCGCTGTGGTCGCGCTTCGACCGCCACGGCACCCAGTTCGTGATCGCGGCGATCCCGCTCGGCGGCTACGTGAAGATGCTCGATACGCGCGAGGTCGAGGGCGCCGTCGGCCCGACCGGCCTCGCCGGCGCGTTCGACCGCAAATCGGTCGGCGCGCGCATGGCGATCACGGCGGCAGGGCCGGTGTTCAATCTCGTCTTCACGATCGCCGCGTTCTGGCTCATGTTCGTGATCGGCAAGCCGGACTTCCAGCCGCTGATCGGCACGGTCGACCACGTCGCGGCCGCTTCGGGCTTCCAGGTCGGCGACCGCATGACCGCGATCGGCGAGCGCACGATCGACACCTGGACGGACGCATCGATCGAACTGCTCAAGGCCGGCATCGACCGCCGCGACGTCGCGGTCGACGTCGTCGACGCATCCGGCGCGGCACGCCGGCGCACGCTCGCGTTGTCGAAGCTGCCCGCCGGCGCGGATGAGCGCCAGTTGTCCACCGAGATCGGCCTCGCGCCGCCGACGCAGCCGATCCCGCCGGTGATCGGCGAAGTACCCGCCGACGGCGCGGCCGCCAAGGCCGGCCTTGCTGCCGGCGACCGCATCGTTTCGATCGCCGGCGAGCCGATCAAGGACTGGCGTGACGTGCCGGATGCGATCCAGAAGCATGCGGCGTCCGACCACCAGCTCGACGTCTCGGTCGAGCGCGACGGCCACGCCCGGTCGTTCGCGGTCACGCCGAAGCAGGGCGATCCCGACCCGACAGCCGCCGACGCCAAACCGCGCTGGCTGATCGGTATCGGCGTGCAGCCGGTCGAACCGCATTACGATGCGACCCTGCGCTACGGCCCGCTGGCGGCACTCGGCAAGTCGTTCTCGGAAACCTGGCACCAGACCCGCGACACCCTCGGCCTGCTCGGCCGCATGGTGACCGGTCAGGCGTCGGTCAAGAACCTGGGCGGGGTCATTTCGATCGCCCAGGCGGCCGACAGCTCAGCCAGGGGCGGCCTCGGCTGGTTCCTGAATTTCCTTGCGATCATCTCGCTCAGCCTGGCCATCCTGAACCTCCTGCCGATCCCGATCTTGGACGGCGGCGGCCTGCTGTATTACCTTATCGAATCAATAAAGGGCAGCCCGCTCAGTGACCGCGTGCAGATCGCCGGCCAGTATGTCGGGCTGGTCCTGCTCGTCGGCCTGATGGGTCTGGCGCTGTACAACGATATCCTGCGGAACGTGTCCTGACCCGCGGGCCTGCCCCATAACGAAACCAAGGCCCGCGACTGCGCCCGTCGCGGGCTCGACGACGCCCTGACGGAAGTGACGATGAAGCGTACAGCCGCCCTGCTCCTGCTTGCCTTTTTCGCCGCGAATGCGTCGGCAGCCGACACCTTCACGATCTCCGACATCCGCATCGACGGCCTGTCGCGCATCGCCCCGGGTACGGTGTTCACCTACCTGCCGGTCGAGAAGGGCGACGCGCTGACGCCCGAGCGCGCGAACCAGGCGATCCGCGCGCTGTACAAGACCGGCTTCTTCAACGACGTGCAGCTGTCGCGCCAGGGCGACATCCTCGTCGTCACCGTGAAGGAGCGCCCGCAGATCACCAAGATCGTGATCCGCGGCAACAAGGACATCCAGGAAGCCGACCTGCTCAAGGGCCTGAAGGGCATCGGCCTCGCCGAAGGCGAGGCGTTCGACCCGCTCAAGCTCGCCGAGGTGCAGGACGAGCTGACCCGCCAGTACTACAACCGCGGCAAGTACAACGTCTCGGTCAAGACCTCCAAGGTCAACCTCGACCGCAACCGCGTCGAAGTCGCGATCAACGTCGCCGAAGGCAAGGCAGCCAAGATCAAGCACCTCAACGTGGTCGGCAACACCGTCTTCACCGACAAGCAGATCGAGGACGATTTCGAGTCGAACACGTCCAACTGGACGTCCTGGTACACCAAGGACGACCAGTATTCGCGCGAGAAGCTGTCGGGCGACCTCGAGAAGCTGCAGTCCTACTACATGGACCGCGGCTACGCCGACTTCAGCGTCGAGTCGACCCAGGTCAGCATCAGTCCCGACAAGCGCAAGATGTACGTCACCGCCAACATCAAGGAAGGCGAGGTGTACACGGTCAACGACATCAAGCTGACCGGCGCGCTGATCCTCAAGGAGGAAGACCTGCGCAGGATGCTGCAGATCAAGACCGGCGAAGTGTTCTCGCGCGCGAAGGTCGAACGCTCGGTCGACGCGATCACGTCGGCGCTGTCGAACATCGGCTACGCGTTCGCCGACGTGCAGCCGATCCCGAACATCGACAAGGACAAGCGCGAGGTCGGCCTCAACTTCTTCGTCAACCCGGGCAAGCGCGTCTACGTGCGCCAGGTGGTGTTCAAGGGCAACCAGCACACCGAGGACGAGGTGCTGCGCCGCGAGATGCGCCAGCTCGAAGGCTCGTGGTACTCGCAGGCGGCGATCGACCGCTCGAAGATCCGCCTGCAACGCCTCGGCTTCTTCAGCAAGGTCGAGATCGACACGCCGAAGGTGCCCGGCACCGACGACCAGGTCGACGTCACCGTGACGGTCGAGGAGCAGAACTCCGGCCAGTTCACCTTCGGCCTCGGCTACTCGCAGGTGCAGGGCCTGATCGCCAGCGTCGGCGTCACCCAGAACAACTTCTTCGGCACCGGCGACCGCGTCTCGGTCAACGCGCAGAAGAGCAGCTTCATCGAGCGCTACCAGCTGTCCTACTTCGAGCCGTACCTCACCGACGAGGGCATCGGCATCGGCTACGACATCCAGCACACCAAGCTGGACGCGAGCGAGAACAACCTCGCGAGCTACCTGACCAGCACCGACGCGTTCGACATCTACCTCGGCATTCCGATCAGCGAATCCGACACGATCAACGCGCAGATGGGCCTGAGCAAGACCGGCGTCGACACGCTGACGTTCTACACGCCGCAGGCGATCATCGACTACATCGACAACCTCGGCCACCGCACGTTCCACACCTGGAACATGCAGTGGTCGTGGGCGCACGACACTCGCAACCGCTTCTGGAACCCGACCCGCGGTTCGCTGCAGTCGGTGTCGCTGGAACTGACCCTGCCCGGCTCGACCGTGCAGTACTACAAGTTCAACTACCGCTTCGCGCAGTACCTGCGCATGACCGACAGCCTGACCTTCTTCGGCCATTTCGGCGTGGGCTACGGCGACACGTACAAGGACCCGCAGAGCGTGCTGTCGCCGGACCATCCGCGCTACCGCGCCGACATCTCGGGCTTGCCGTTCTTCGAGAATTTCTACGCCGGCGGCGTCACCGACGTGCGTGGTTTCCGCGACAACACGCTCGGCCCGTTCGCCGTGCTGAGCCCGACGACCTGCCCGCCGACCGACAAGAACTGCCGCCTGCCGCTCGGTGGCGCGCTCAAGTTCGTCGCCTCGGCCGAAATCATCTTCCCGACGCCGTTCGTGAAGGAGAACAGCGACGCGACGCGACTGTCCGCGTTCGTCGACGTCGGCAACGTGTTCCAGAACAAGCTGTGCGCATTGCCGGAATGCCGCGTCTACAAGAGCTGGAGCGCGGACCAGTTGCGCGCTTCGGCCGGCCTGTCGTTCACCTGGCGCGCGCCGGTCGGTCCGATCGTCATCAACATCGCCCGCCCGATCCGCAAGAAGCCCGGCGACGACACCGAGACGATCCAGTTCACCTTCGGCAACACGTTCTGAGATCGCACGGACGGCGTCGACAGCGAGGAGACGCGCGTGAGGCAGCCAGCACAACCAGCGAGACGGATGCTCGCGCTGCTGCTCGTGCCGGTGCTCGCGTTCGCGGGCGCCGCCTCGGCGCAAGCGCCCGTCCCGACCCGCATCGGTTACGTCGACATGAAGCGACTGCTCGACAACGCACCCCAGGTCGTCGCCGGCCGGCGCAAGCTCGAGCGTGAATTCGCCACGCGCGACACCGCGCTCAAGGCGGACGAACAGCGCCTCGCCGAACTGCACCGGAAGCAGGCGACGCTGGCCAAGGACGAGGCGGACGCGTTGCAGCGCGAGATCGACGCGCTCGACCGCTCGATCAAGCGCAATCGCGAAGCGCTGCGTGCCGAGCTGAAGACGCGCAGCGACCAGGAACTCGACCAGAGCTGGCGCGAGATCAACGAAGCCGTGGTCGAGTTCGCGCGCGATCAGGGCTACGACCTCATCGTGCCGAGCCCGGTCGTCTACGCCAGCCCGCGCGTCGACATCACCGACCGCATCCTCGAGCGCCTGCGCCGCGACGGCGGCAAGAGCGCGACGCCGTGACGCGCGCGTTGCACACGCTCGGCGCGATCGCCGAGCGCTTCGGCCTCGAGTTGCGCGGCGATCCCGCGCTCGACGTCGACGGCGTCGACACGCTCGCCCAGGCCGGCCCGACGCGGATCGCCTTCCTCGCCAACCCGCGTTATCGCGCCCAGCTCGCCGGCGCCGGCGCGGCCGCGGTCGTGTTGCGCGCGGCCGACGCGGACGCCTGCCCGCGGGCATGCCTGGTCGCGCCCGACCCGTACGTCGCGTTCGCGAAGATCGCGGCGCTGTTCGAGCGCGGACCGGCGGCGGATCCCGGCGTGCACCCGAGCGCGATCGTCGCATCGACCGCACGCGTCGAGGTCGGCGCGTCGATCGGCCCGTGCTGCGTCGTCGAGGACGGTGCCGTCGTCGAGGCGGGTGCCGTGCTCGGGCCGCATTGCGTGGTCGGGCGCGACTGCCGCGTCGGTGCGCATTCGCGCCTCGTCGCGCGCGTGACGCTCGTGCAGGACGTGCGCCTGGGCAAGCGCGTGCTGGTCCATCCGGGCGCCGTGCTCGGCGCCGACGGCTTCGGCATCGCGTTCGAACACGACCACTGGATCAAGGTGCCCCAGCTCGGTGGCGTCGTCGTCGGCGACGACTGCGAGATCGGCGCCAACACGACCATCGACCGCGGCGCGCTCGGCGACACCGTGCTCGAGGAAGACGTGCGCCTCGACAACCAGATCCAGATCGCCCACAACGTGCGCATCGGCGCGCACAGCGCGCTCGCCGGCTGCGCGGCCGTCGCCGGCAGCGCGACGATCGGCCGTTACTGCCTGATCGGTGGCGGTGCTGGCATACTCGGCCACCTGAGCCTGGCCGACCGCGTCACCGTGACCGCGATGAGCCTGGTCACCCATTCGATCCGCGAGCCCGGCGAATACTCGTCCGGCACGCCGATCCAGCCGAACCGGCAATGGCGCCGCAACGCGGCGCGCTTCAAGCACCTGGACGAAATCGCGCGACGCGTCGGTGCCGCGCACAAGGAACCCGAGTCATGAACATGCCCCCCGCCCCGATCACGCTGCCGCTCGGCGTCGAACAGATCGCCGCGATGCTGCCGCACCGCTATCCGTTCCTGCTGCTCGACCGCGTGCTCGCGTTCGAACACGGCACGCGCGTCACGGCGCTGAAGAACCTCACGTTCAACGAGCCGTTCTTCCAGGGCCACTTCCCCGGCCACCCGGTCATGCCGGGCGTGCTCATCATCGAGGCGATGGCGCAGGCCGCGGGCATGCTGGTCAAGCTGTCGGCGCAGCACAACGTGGACGTGCCGTCGATCTTCTACCTGGTCAAGGTCGACAAGGCGCGCTTCAACCGCACCGTCGTGCCGGGCGACCAGTTGCGCCTCGAAGTCGAGCACAAGCGGCGCATGCGCAACATGAGCCAGTTCTGGGGTCGCGCCCTCGTCGACGACGTGGTCGTCGCCGAAGCCGAGATGCTCTGCGCCGAGGTCGCCGCCGGATGATCCATCCGACCGCGATCGTCGATCCCGCCGCGAGCATCGGCGACGGCGTCGCGATCGGCGCCTACAGCATCGTCGGCGCGGGCGTGGAGATCGGCGACGGCACCTCGGTCGGCCCGCACGTGGTGATCGAAGGCCGCACGCGCATCGGCCGCGACAACCGCATCTTCCAGTTCGCCTCGATCGGCGCCGCGCCGCAGGACAAGAAGTTCGGCGGCGAGGAGTCCGAGCTCGTCATCGGCGACCGCAACCACATCCGCGAGTTCGTCACGATGCACCGCGGCACCGCGGGCGGCGGCGGCGTCACGCGCGTCGGCGACGACAACTGGTTCCTCGCCTACAGCCACGTCGCGCACGACTGCCGCGTCGGCAACCACTGCGTGTTCTCCAACAACGCGACGATCGCAGGCCATGTCGAGGTCGGCGACCACGTCATCGCCAGCGGCTTCGTCGGCGTGCACCAGTTCTGCCGCATCGGCGCGCACGCGTTCATCGGCATGGGCGTGCTGCTCAGCGGCGACGTACCGCCGTTCCTCATGGTCGCCGCCGACGCCGACACTCAAGGCCGACCGCGCGGCATCAACAGCGAAGGCCTCAAGCGCCGCGGCTTCGACGCCGAGCGCATCGCCGCGATCAAGCGCGCCTACCGCACGATCTATGTCGGCGGCGCATCGCTGGCCGAGGCGCGCGGGAAGCTCGCCGAGCAGGCTCGGGACAGCGCCGACGTCGCGCAAATGCTCGCCTTCATCGACGGCAGCGAGCGGGCGCTCGCGCGGTGAGCGGTGCGCCGCGGCGCTTCGTGCTCGTCGCCGGCGAGGCCTCCGGCGACCTGCTCGGCACCGGGCTCATCGAGGCGCTGCGCGAACGCTTCCCCGACGCGCAATTCGCCGGCATCGGCGGCGCGCGCATGATCGCGGCGGGGCTCGAATCGTGGCATCCGCTCGAACGGCTGTCGGTGATGGGCCTGATCGAAGTGCTGCGCCACCTGCCCGGCCTGCTGGCGATCCGCCGCGACGTGCTGCGGCGCACGCTCGCCTGGCGGCCGGACGCGTTCGTCGGCATCGATGCACCCGACTTCAACCTCGGCCTCGAGCGCAAGCTCAAGCGCGCCGGCGTGCGCACCGTGCACTACGTGAGCCCGTCGGTCTGGGCCTGGCGCGAGCAGCGCGCGCAGAAGATCGGCCGCAGCGCCGACCGCGTGCTCTGCCTGTTCCCGATGGAACCGTCGATCTACGCGCGCCACGGCGTCGACGCGCGCTTCGTCGGCCACCCGCTCGCCGACGCGATGCCGCTCGAGCCCGACCGCGGCGCCGCGCGCGCGGCGCTCGGGCTGGCGCCCGATGCGCCCGTGCTCGCGCTGCTGCCGGGCAGCCGTCTCGGCGAGATCGCGCGCCTCGGCCGCGACTTCATCGAGACGGCGCGCCTGCTCGCGCGCGACGTGCCGGGCCTGCAGGTCGTCGCGCCGATGGCGAACCCGGCGTGTCGCGCCGCGTTCGCCGCCCTGCTCGCGCACGCACCTGCCGACGCGGCGGCGCTCGTGCGGACGATCGACGGCCGCGCGCACGACGCCATGGTCGCGGCGGACGCGATCCTGCTCGCCTCGGGCACGGCGACGCTCGAAGCGATGCTCGCCAAGCGGCCGATGGTCGTCGCCTATCGCATCGCGCCGCTCACCTATCGCATCGTCAGGGGCCTCGGCCTGCTCAAGGTCGACCGCTACGCGCTGCCGAACGTGCTCGCCGGGCGCGACATCGCGCCGGAGTTCATGCAGGACGCCTGCACGCCGCCGGCGCTGGCCGGCGCGTTGCGGCCGCACCTCGCACGGCGCACGGACGATCCGACCCTGCTCGACGAATACCGCCGCCTGCACCTCGCGCTGCGCCGCGACGCGAGCCGCAGCGCCGCGGTGGCGATCGCCGAATGCGTTGCGGGCTGACGCGTTGCGCTGCGGATTGACGCCGCTGGCGTGCATGCGCAGGATGCCGCGCATGCCTTTCGCTGCCGCATGACGACCGATCCCCCGCCCCGCCGCACGCGATGGCTGCGCGCGTTCGCGCTCGCCGCGTTCGCCGCGCTCGTCGTGTTCGGCCCGCTCGCCGAGAACACGCTCGACGAGAAGGTGTTCGCGTCCGCGCTGGTCCTGCTCGGACTGCTCGCCGCCGCCTTCGCGAGCGCGCGCGTCGCGTTCGCGCTGCTGCTGGTGTCGCTGCTGTTCGGTGCGGTCGAGGTCGCCGGCCGCCTGAAGTTCCTCTACCTGCAGACGCCCGTGCTCGCGCCGGACCTGCAGTACTTCGTCAACAGCGGCACGATCGAGGTCATCACCCACTATCCGCTGCTGCTCGGCGTCAGCCTCGCAGCGATCGTGCTGATCCCGCTGCTGCTCGTGCTGGCGTTCGCGGGCGAGCGCCCCGCGCTGTTCGTCGCGCGCCCGCGCGCGCAGCGCGCCGCCGCGCGCGTGGCCGGATCGCTCGCCGCGTGCGGGCTGCTCGTCGTCTGCGTCGACCCGCACGGTCCGTTCAACGGCGTGTTCGACAAGCCGATGTGGATCGCGATCAACGACAAGAGCTTCATCACCGATTTCTTCACCTCGTTCAACGACACGGTCATCAACGAGCCGGTCAGCCCGCCCGACGTCGACCGCAGCATCAACTGGAAGCTGACGCGGCCGATGCAGGCGCCGCCGAAGCTGCCCGACGTCGTGCTCATGCTCGAGGAGAGCACGTTCGATCCGCGCATCCTCAAGCTGTGCACGATCCCGCAGTGCCACCGCCGCATGTTCGATCCCGACAAGCTCACGCGCGCGCACGGCCCGATGACCGTGCACACGTTCGGCGGCGGCACGTGGACCAGCGAATTCTCCGCGCTCACCGGGCTCGCCCACACGCTGTTCGGCAACGCCGGCCTGTACGCGCCGTACAACCTCGCGCCGCGCGTGGCCTACACCCTGCCGCACGTGTTCAAGCGCGCCGGCTACCGCGCGATCGCCCTCTACCCGATGAGCGGCGACTTCCTCAACGCGCGCAACGCCTACGACTACTACGGCTTCGACGCGTTCTACGACGGCACGCAGTACGGCCTCGGCTGGACCAGCCACGACGCCGACCTGCTCAAGGTGTTCGAGCGCGTGTACGCCGACGAGAAGCGCGTGCACCCGGACACGCCGCTGTTCGTGTTCATGCTGACCCTGCACCAGCACGGCCCGCACATGACGCCGCTCGCCGAGCTGCCCGCGCCGTACGACAAGCCGCTGTTCCCGGGCAAGTTCAAGCCGAAGGCGCTCGACGACTGGCTCAACATGAACCTCGGCAACTACCTCGAACGCCTCGAGCAGTCCGACGCGATGCTCGCCGACCTCGAGAAGTTCCTGCTCGACGGCGACCACCCGGCAGTGCTCGCGCACTTCGGCGACCACCAGCCTTCGTTCGACGGTGCGATCAACGAGATCCCGAAGAACGTGCCGAAGGAGGCGGGTCCGATCGCGCACTGGGTCACCTACTACATGATCAAGTCGAACTTCCCGGTGCGACAGCGCTACGATTACCCGGTGCTCGACATCTCGTTCCTCGGTTCGCTCGTGCTCGACGTCGCGGGCGTGCCGAAGGACGAGTACTACCAGGCCAACACCTTGCTGCGCGAACGCTGCAAGGGGCGCTACCTCGACTGCAAGGACACGAAGGTGGTCGCGTCGTACCACGACTACATCTTCGCCACGCTCGGCGAGCTGCACGAATGAGCGCGCTGCGAGTCCGGCGCATCGCCGGCGTCGACGAGGCGGGGCGCGGGCCGCTCGCCGGCCCGGTCGTGGTCGCCGCGGTGATCCTCGATCCGCGCCGGCCGATCGACGGGCTCGCCGACTCGAAGGTGCTCAGCGAAGCGCAACGCGACGAACTCGCGCCGCTGATCCGCGCCCATGCGCTCGCCTGGTCGGTCGTCGCGGTGGACATCGACGAGATCGAGCGCTTGAACATCCTCGGCGCCACCCTGATCGGCATGGAGCGCGCGCTGCGCGCCCTGCAGACCGCGCCCGTGCTCGCCCTCATCGACGGCAACCGCCTGCCGAAGAACCTGCCGTGCCGCGCGCGCGCGATCGTCGACGGCGACGCGACCGAACCCGCGATCGGCGCCGCGTCGATCCTCGCCAAGACCGAGCGCGACCGCATCATGCGCGAACTCGACGACGCCCATCCGGGCTACGGCTTCGCGCGCCACAAGGGTTACTCGACCCCCGAGCACCTCGTCGCGCTCGAGCGCCTCGGCCCGTGCGCGATCCATCGGCGCGGCTTCGAGCCAGTACGCCGCCTGCTCGAACCGGAGCTGTTCTGAGCCTGCCGCGGCGCACGCGAAGCTGAACAGCCCCGCCGTCGCGACCACCCGCGAGCGAAAGGAGTATCCTTGTGCACCGACGGGAGAATGCTCCGCATGCCGCGTGGCCGCGGCTGGAAGGGTTAAGAGAATGAAGTCCATCCGTTCGATGGTCCGCTGCTCGATGGTCCGCTGCGTCCTCGGCGCCGCCTGCGGAGTCGGCGTCGCCGCGGGCGAAGCCAGTGCTCAGACGTGCGGCTCGCCGCTGACGATGGCGCCGGACAGCATCGTCGAAACGACCAGCTGCAGCGGGCAGCCGTTCGCCGGCGGCGGCGTTTCCGGTCCCGGCGCGGTGCTCGACTTCACGCTCGACCACCCCAGTTCAGTCACGTTCGGCGTCGCGGCCAACCTGTTCAGTCCGTCGGTCTGCGTCGTCAATGCGGGCGACTGCGCCACCAGTGCCTGCATCGCGTCCGGCGAAGCCGGCGCGCCCGTGGCGCTGGACGCCCTGCCCGAAGGATCGTACTGGGTCATCGTCACCGCTTCGCCGTTCGATGCTCCCGGCGCCTGCGGCGCGTTCGAGCTCATGAACGACACGCAGGCCGCGGACACGATCCTCGCGAACGGCTTCGACTGAGGCGAACCACTGCGCTCCGCCCGAAAGCGGAGCGGCCGCCCCTTCCGAAACCTTTTCGCAGCCGCGGTGTCTACGCGTGCGACGCTACAATTGCGTGAACCGTCCGTTACACGATGGCGGCCGCGAAAAGGATTTCCATGGTGTTCGACAAGACGGCACGACGCGCAATCGCCCGCGTGCTCGGCTTCGGTGCGTTCGCGCTGATCGTCTTTCGCATCTGCGGCAGCGAGGCGGACCTCGCCGCGCGCCTCTACTGCATCTCGCTCATGCTCGCCTTCGCCGCCTTCGTCGCGGTGGCGAGCGGCCGCGTCGCGTTCGGCTTCCTCGTCGCCGCCGCGACCGCCGGCACGATCTGGCTGGTCAGCACGCTCAAGCTCGCCTACCTGCACGAGCCGCTGTTCGCGCCGGACGTGCGCTACCTCGGCCGCACGCTGTTCAGCGAGGTCATCGAGCACTACCCCGCGATGCTGCGCAAGTGCATCGCGGCGCTCGTGCTCGTGCCGCTCGGCGCGCTCGCGTTGTGGCGGCTGGAATCGCCCGGCCTGTGGCACGGCCGGCGCCGGCGTGCACGCAGCCTGTCCGCGTTCGCCGCGCTGTCCGGACTGCTCGCGCTGTCCTGGCCGCAGGGTCCGTTCGCCCGGGTGTACGCGGTACCGGCGTGGGACTTCCTCGAGCAGGGCCGGCGCAACCCGGTCACGACGTTCCTGCGCTCGATCGGTCGCATGCGCGTGACGCTGCCGCCGCAGGACGGCGACGCCACCGCCTACGACTGGGGCGGCGGCGACGCGCAGGCGCCGGTGAAACAGCGACCGGACCTCGTCGCCGTGCTCGAGGAAAGTACGCTCGACCCGCGTTCATGGGCCGACTGCACGAGCCCGCGCTGCCGCTTCGACCTGTTCGGTGCGGACGCCTACACGCGCGCGCACGGACTGCTGCGCGTGCACACCTACGGCGGCGGCACCTGGACCAGCGAATTCGCGTTCCTCGCCGGCCTGCCGCACACGTTGTTCGGCCCGGCCGGGCTGTACGCACCGTACAACCTCGCGCCGCGCCTGCGCGAAAGCCTGCCGCGCCGGCTCAAGGCGCTCGGCTACCGCACCGTCGCGGTATATCCGATGCCACGCCGCTTCGTGCGCGCGGCCGAGGCCTACGCGGAATACGGCTTCGACGAATTCCACGACGCGCACGAACTCGGCATCGAGTGGGAAACGACCGACCTCCAGCTCGTCGACAAGATCGAGGAGATCCACCGGCGCCTGCGCGCCGAGGACGATCGGCCGCTGTTCCTCATGGTGCTCACGATGCGCCAGCACGGCCCGCACGACAAACCGCTCGACGCGTTGCCGCCGCCGTGGAACGAGGCCCCCGCGCCGCGCCTCGACGCGCGCGCGAACCGCAACATCGGCACCTACCTGTACCGCCTGCAGCAGTCCGAGCAGGCGCTCGCGAGGCTGCGCGACTACCTGTTCGCCGCGGGGCGACCGGTCGTGCTCGCCCATTTCGGCGATCACCACCCGTCGTTCGACGGCATCGAGAGTTCGCTCGCGAGCGCACTGCCGCCCGAACTCGCCGACCGCGCCGGCACGCTCACCTACTACCGCATCGACAGCAACGTCGACGGCGTTGCGCCGGTGCAGCCGGGGCAACCGCTCGACATCGCCTATCTCGGCGGCCTCATGCTCGATGCCGCGGGACTGCCGCGCGGCGCGTACTTCGACGCGAACGCGCGCCTGCGCGAGCGCTGCGATGGCCGTTTCCAGGACTGCGCCGACAAGGACGTGCTGTCGTCGTTCTACGCGCGCGTGTTCGGGCGCCTCGGCGCGTTCGAGGAGTAGGCTCGCCGCCACGCCCGCGGCGCCGAACCTGGGGCGTTGTCAACCTTGCCGCGGACCGGGGCAGCGACTAGGCTGACCCGATCCCCGCGTCCGCTCCGCCCATGCCCCCCGGTTTCGTCCACCTGCACGTCCACAGCGAGTATTCGCTGACCGATTCGACGATCCGCGTCGGCGATCTCGTCGCGGCGTGCGCGCAGGCGGACATGCCCGCGGTCGCCCTCACCGACCAGAGCAACCTGTTCGCGCTGGTGAAGTTCTACAAGGCGGCCGAGGCTGCCGGCATCAAGCCGATCGCCGGCAGCGACCTCTGGCTCGCCGACCCCGAGGACCGTGGCCGGCCGCAGCGCGTGACCGTGCTGTGCCAGGACCGCGACGGCTACCTCAACCTGTCGCGCCTCGTCTCGCGCGCCTACGCGGAAAACCGCCACGGCGACCATGCGCTCGTCGAAGCGGGCTGGCTCGCGGAGGCAAATCGCGGATTGATCCTGCTCGCCGGCCAGGATAGCGACGTCGGCCGCCTGCTGCTCGCCGGTCGCGACGAAGCGGCGCGCGCGCGCGCGCACTGGTGGCGCACGCACTTCCCCGACCGCTGCTACCTCGAGGCGACGCGCGTGCAGCGCGCGCACGAGGACGCGTTCCTCGCCGGCGCGCTCGACCTCGCCTTGCGCTTCGACCTGCCGATGGTCGCGAGCAACGACGTGCGCTTCCTCGTGCGCGACGACTTCGAGGCGCACGAGGCGCGCGTGTGCATCCATGCCGGCCGCGTGCTGGCCGACCCGAAACGGCCGCGCGAGTACACGCCCGAGCAGTACCTGAAGTCGCCGCGCGAAATGGCGCACGCATTCGCCGACCTACCGGAGCTGCTCGAGAACACCGTCGAGCTCGCCCGGCGCTGCAACCTCGAACTCACGTTCGGCACCTACTTCCTGCCCGCGTTCCCGGTACCGGCCGAGCACACGCTCGACAGCTACATCCGTTCGCAGTCGCACGAAGGCCTCGAGCGCCGCCTCGCCGCGCAGCCGCAAGCGCCCGGCTTCACTCGCGACGACTACGTGCAGCGGCTCGATCGCGAGCTCGACGTGATCGTGCAGATGGGCTTTCCGGGCTACTTCCTCATCGTCGCCGACTTCATCAACTGGGCGAAGTCGAACGACATCCCGGTCGGCCCGGGGCGCGGCTCCGGCGCCGGCTCGCTGGTCGCCTACGCGCTCGGCATCACCGACCTCGACCCGCTGCGCTACGGCCTCTTGTTCGAGCGGTTCCTCAATCCCGAACGCGTGTCGATGCCGGACTTCGACGTCGACTTCTGCATGGACCGGCGCGACGAGGTGATCGACTACGTCGGCCGCAAGTACGGCCGCGACCGCGTCAGCCAGATCATCACCTACGGCACGATGGCGGCGAAGGCCGTACTGCGCGACACCGGCCGCGTGCTCGGCATGCCGTACGGCCAGGTCGACCGCATCGCCAAGCTGATCCCGAAGATGCCGCTCGACCTCACGCTCGAGGACGCGCTCGGCCGCTCGGAGAAGTCGCGCAAGGAACCCGACCGCGTCGTGTCGGAATTCCGCGGCCTGTACGAGACCGACGAGGACGCGCGCGAACTGGTCGACCTCGCGCTCAAGCTCGAGGACCTCACGCGCAACGCGGGCAAGCACGCCGGCGGCGTCGTCATCGCGCCGGGTCCGCTGCACGAATACGCGCCACTCTATTCCGAAGGCGGCGACGGCGTCGTCACGCAGTACGACAAGGACGACGTCGAAGCCGTCGGCCTCGTCAAGTTCGACTTCCTCGGCCTGCGCACGCTCACGATCATCGATTGGGCGATGAAGGCGATCAACGCACGGCGCGCGAGCGCGGGCGAGGCGCCGCTCGACATCGCGACGATCCCGCTCGACGACCCGGCCGTGTTCGCACTGCTGAGGAAGGCGCAGACGGTCGCGATCTTCCAGTTCGAATCACGCGGCATGCAGGGCGCGCTGAAGGACGCCAAACCCGACCGCTTCGAGGACATCATCGCGCTCGGCGCGCTGTACCGCCCGGGCCCGATGGACCTGATCCCGAGCTACTGCGCGCGCAAGCTCGGCCGCGAGCCGATCGAGTATCCCGATCCGCGCGTCGAGCCGGTCCTGAAAGAGACCTACGGCATCATGGTCTACCAGGAACAGGTCATGCAGATGGCGCAGATCGTCGGAGGCTATACCTTCGGCGGCGCTGACCTGTTGCGCCGCGCGATGGGCAAGAAGAAGGCCGAGGAGATGGCCAAGCACCGCGCGATCTTCCGCGAAGGCGCGGCCGCGAACGGCGTCGCCGAATCGAAGGCGGACGCCGTGTTCGACCTGATGGAGAAGTTCGCCGGCTACGGCTTCAACAAGTCGCACGCGGCCGCGTACGCGCTCGTGTCGTACCAGACCGCGTGGCTGAAGGCGCACTACCCGGCCGAGTTCATGGCCGCGGTGCTGTCGTCGGACATGGACAACACCGACAAGGTCGTCAATTTCCTCGGCGAGGCGCGCGCGCTCGGGCTCGAAGTGCTGCCGCCGGCGATCAACGCGTCGAACTACATGTTCGAGGCGACCGACGCGAAGACGATCCGCTACGGCCTCGGTGCGGTCAAGGGCGTCGGTCGCGGCGCGGTCGAGAACGTCGTCGACGCACGCCGCCGCGGCGCGTACGCGGACATCGCCGACCTCTGCGCGCGCGTCGATCCGGCCCGGCTCAACAAGCGCGTCTACGAAGCGCTGATCCTGTCGGGCTCGCTCGACGCGCTGGCGAAGAACCGCGCCAGCCTCGCCGCGCAACTGCCCGAGGCGATGCGCGCGGCCGAGCAGCAGGCGCGCAATGCCGAAGCAGGCCAGTTCGACATCTTCGGCGCGGCGACGACGGCGCAAGGCCCGACGCGGATCGCGCTCGTCGAAGTCGACGAATGGCCGGTCGCGCAGCGCCTCGCCGGCGAACGCGACACGCTCGGCCACTACCTCTCGGGTCATCCGACCGACGCCTGGCGCGAGCTGCTCGGTGCGGTCACGACCTGCGCGATCGGCGAGATCGACAAGCACCACAAACCGCCCGCGCGCGAAGGCCGCAGCCGCTTCGCCGACATGCAGGCGTTCACCCTCGCCGGCTCGGTCGTGTCGCTGCGCAAGCAGGGCGACAACCGCGCGTTCGTCACGGTCGAGGACGGCTCGGGCAAGTTCGAGGCGGTGCTCTACCGCGAAACGTGGATCGAGTTCGGCCCGCTGCTCACGCGCGACGCGATCCTCGTGTTCGAAGGCGGCCTGAGCATCGACGACTTTTCCGGCGGCTACCAGTTGCGCGTGCAGAACGTCGCCACGCTCGAGGCGGCGTGCGAGCGTCGCGCGCGCGTGCTGCGCCTGCGCCTCAACGGCGTCGACGGCGCGTTCGTCGCGCGCCTGCACGGCGCGCTCGCCGGCCATCGCGGCGGCCACACGCTCGTGCGCGTGAGCTACCGCAATGCGGCGGGCCAGGCCGAGATCGAACTCGGCAACGAATGGCGCGTGCGCGCGAACCCCGCACTGGCCGACGCGCTGCAGGCGCTCGACGGCGTGATCGCTGCGGAGATCGTGTTCGGCTGACGCGTCACGACCGGCCCGCTACGCCCAACGACGCATATCGAATGGGCCTTTGCGCCGATTCGCAGCCCAGCCTGCCTTCCTAGACTCGACCGGCGCCTCGTCACCCGACGAAGCCGATCTCTGGGGGATCGACATGTTGCAGAACCTGCCACGCAGCGCCTTCGCTGCCGCCTTGGGCATTGCCGCTTGCACGACCGTGCCCGCGCTCGCGGAAGACGCCCGCGATGCGCTCGCCGAGGGCGACGACGCCGAAGACCGCGACGATGCGCGTCGCAAGCGCCGACGCGACGCGACGGACGCATGGCACGGCGACACCGTCCGCGTCACCGCGAAAGGCACGGCCGCCGACGTACCCGACGCGCTCGCCACCGACGTCGTGCGCTGGGACGAGGCGATCGCGGCTCCGTCCGACGTGCAGGACCTCGTCACGCGCGTACCCGGCGTCGGCGCGACCGGGCAGAACGGCCTGTTCGAAACGTTCTCGATCCGCGGCAGCGGCGCGAACGGCATCCTGATCCTGCTCGGCGGCATGCCGCTGAGCGCGCAGCGCCGCGCCGGCGTGCCGATCGCCTTCGTCGAACCGGCCCTGCTCGGCGACATCCGCGTCACGCGTGGACCCGCGGTCGTCCACTACGGACCCGGCGCACTCGGTGGCGCGATCTCGATCGAACCGCGCTGGTTCGATGCCTCGTTCGTCGAAGCGGGCTACGCCAGCGCCGGCGACGAGGCGAACCTCGTCGCCGGGCTCGGCGCCGACGCGTTCTCGCTCGGCGTCGCGCGCCACCAGTCGGGCGACAGCCGATCGCCCGGCGACGTGCCGTTGAACACGAGTTACCGGCGTGAGAGCGCGAGCCTGCAGGTCCGCGGGCGCTTCGGCGCGTTCGACGTCGACGCGCTGCTGTTGCCGTCGCGCACGGAAGACATCGGCAAGTCGAACAGCCGCTATCCGACGCGCGATTCGACCTATCCCGAAGACAGCCACACGCTCGGCCGCGTGCGCGTGCGCCACGACGACGGCTTCGAGGCGAGCGCCTACGCGCACGACCAGTACCTCGGCACCTGGAACCGCCGCCCCGGCTCGCCCGACACGTTCGCCGGCGTCCGCAGCGTCGACGCCGGCACGACCGTGCAACAGACGTTCGAGGCCGGTGCATTCAGCCACGACGTCGGCATCGAATACTTGGGTCGCCGCGCCGTCACCGCGTACGACGCGTCGGGCTCGCTGCTCGAGCGGCGCTACAGCCTGCGCAACGCGAAGGAAGACGCCTGGTCGCTGTTCGCGTCGAGCGACTGGCGCGTGTCGGACGCGCTCGCGCTCGAATTCGGTGCGCGCCGCACGTCGATCGAACAGGAGCAACGCGGCGCGAGCGTCGACGATGCCGACCATGCCTTCACTGCGGGTGCGGCCTGGACGGTCGGCGGCGGCCACCGCATCACGTTCAACGCGTCGAGCGGCTACCGCTTCCCGACGCTCGAGGAGCGCTACTACAGCGGCGTCACCGCGCAGGGCGCGATCGTCGGCAATCCCGACCTCGTTTCGGAACGATCGCGCGGACTCGATCTCGGCTACGCCTGGCACGACGACGCCTGGAGCGTCGAGGCCCATGCGTGGCGCAACGTCGTCGACGGGTTGATCCAGCTCACCGACCTCGCGCCGGACGTGAACGGCTACGGCAACGTCGGCGAAGGCACCCTGCACGGCGCCGAGCTCGCGCTCGGCTGGATCGCGCCGGCGCCCGGGCTCGAGCTGCGCGCTTCGGCCGCGGTCGTGCGCGGCCACGACGAGACGGGCCGACCGCTGTACGGCATCCCGCCGGTCACCGCCGAACTGGAGGCGCGTTACGCGCGCGGCGACTGGAGCCTCGGCGCACGCTACGGCCATCGCTGGAAGATGGACCGTCCCGGCTTCGAGGAAGTCGCGCGCGACGCGGTCGACGTCGTCGACGCCGACCTGCGCTGGCGCCCGCGCGACGGACTCGCCCTGCAGTTCTACCTGCGCAACGCGTTCGACGAGGACTACTACGCGACCGCCGACGAACTGTCGACGTTCGCGCAGGAACGCTCGTTCGGCGTGAACGTCGTGTGGGCGCTGCACTGACGGCGCAGAATCGGCGCGACAGCGCCTCGCGGCACGCGCCGCTCGAGTCTAGTGTTCGACCGCGGGGACGACCGGCGCTTCGTCCTGCCGGATCGACAGCGATGCCGGCAGGCCGAACGCTTCCGGCACGAGGTAGTGACCGCGATCCCCCGGCGCCTTCATCTGCTCGACCGGCGCGGGATAGCGCCGCGCGTATGCGTCCTGGCGGATGCCGGTGACCTGCCACGACACTTCGCCGCCGGGTACGCCGCCGCCGATGCGGAAGCGGTTGTCGCGCACCTTCGCGCTCACGTAGAGGTTCGGCGCAGGTGCGCCGATCGAGGTCAGCTGGTAGCGGTAGTCGCGATTGAGCGCCTCGAACCATTCCGGCAATTCGACCGTGGCTTCGCCGCTCGCGTCGAGCCGCGCGACTCCGTCGTAGACATTCTTCATGTCCGGCGACTCGACGCTCGTGTGATAGAGATATTTGTTGGCCGGGTCGAGCGGATGGTCGATGATGAAGTTCTTCATCGTCGCAGCGAAGTTGCCGACGACCTGCAATGCGTTCGTCGTGTTGCAGGTCGCCGCGGAGCAGCTGACCTGTACCGGCCCGCTGAAGACGCCGGCGTAGCTGCCGGCCGTCGGGCTCGTCGTGCGCGCGAACAGCGCGTCGGCGGTCGTGCTCGAATTGACCTCGGCATCGATCGCCTGGCCCGTGCCGGCGGTGCGCGCGTAGATCGCCGCGCGCGGATTGGTGACCTTGATGATCTCGAGCTCCGCGGCATAGCGGT
The DNA here is from genome assembly GCF_014138265.1 of Dokdonella fugitiva. Classification (GTDB taxonomy): domain Bacteria; phylum Pseudomonadota; class Gammaproteobacteria; order Xanthomonadales; family Rhodanobacteraceae; genus Dokdonella_A; species Dokdonella_A fugitiva_A. The sequence goes on along the minus strand of NZ_JACGXL010000006.1, from coordinate 287,304 downwards.
CGTTGCCGTAGTTGTAGCCGGTGATCGCCGAGCCCGTGCCGGACGAACTCGTGTCGGCACGCAAGGCACCGCCGCTGCCGACGTTGGCGGCGTACAGCGACACGAACGACGAGCCCGAGGAGAACGCCGCCGCCTGGCCGTCACCGCCGTTGGCGACATCGAGCAGGGTGCCGTTGCTGATCGCGGTGTCCGCGTACGGCAGCTGCAGCGCATTGGCGATCGGTGCACGCGTGACGTGCTGGCGCGGCGAAAGCACGGTGTAACTCGGGCCGCCGGCGGGCTTCGCCGAGATCTCGACGTACTGTTCCCCGCCGCCGCTGAACGCCGCGCCGAAATCGACGACGACGGTGAACACGCCCGCGGAGACCGGCACCGCGTTCTGCGTGACGATGCTGCCGAGCTGGCTGCCGCCAACGTCGGCGTCGTAGAGCACGAAGCGGAAGTCGTAGTTCGCGGTGACCGGCGTGCCGGCGTTGCGCAATTCGCCCTGGTAGGTGATCGCGGTGCTCGCGTGCAGCGCCGGTGCGCCCATCAACGCGAATGCGAGCAGCATCCTTTCGACATGGCGCATCGTGCGAGCTCCTATTCGAAACCGTTGGCGAAGATGGCGTCGCCGACGGTGCGCGGCGCACCCCAGAATCCGCCGCGCAGCGACAGCGTCCCGTTGCTCGAAAACTCGGCGTCGTGCTGCCCGAACGTGCCGACGACGTGCAGCGAACCCGCCGCGGCATCGCCGCCGCCGCCGTCGATCGTGCTCTTGCGGATCTCGAGGCTGCCGCCGGACTGCGCGGCGCCGTGGCCCGTCGCAGCCAGCGCAAGGGCGCCTACGAGCAGTCGTCGCTTCCACCCCATTGCCGGCTCCCCAGTCGCATGCCGTGTACAACAGATCGGATGCTTCCAGCCCGGGCGTCGAACGCGGCGCGGACCAGGCAGCGCCAGCATGGACCTCACCCGTCCACCTTTCAAGACGACGGTAACGAGCGGCGATCCACGCACCCGATGCGGCCGCCTGCCTTGCCGAAGGGCGAGGCGCGTGCGAGCCTGCGTCGCGTCGTGCTTGTCGCAGGTGCGCCCATGGCTTTGTTCCGTTCGACCCCGGGCGTGCGAGCGACACTCGCCGCGATCGCGCTCGCCGGCGCGCACGCCGGCGCCGCACAGCCGCCCGTGCCTGCGATCGAGGCGCTCGCGCGCCAGTTCGATCGCCATCCGCTGCTGCTGTTCGGCGAGGTGCATCGCAGCGCGGAGCAGCACGGGTTCTTCGCCGAACTCATGCGCGATCCGCGCTTCATCTGCCGCGTCGACGACATCGTGGTCGAGTTCGGCAATGCGCGGCTGCAGGCCGTCGTCGACGCGTACGTCGCTGGCGAGGACATCGACGAGGCGCGACTGCAGGCGGCGTGGCGCGAGACGGCGGTGCCGTTCGCGTGGAATTCGCCGGTCTACGCGGCGTTCTACGCCGCCGCGCGCGACGTGAACCTGAACCACCGCTGCGCGCACCCCGTACGCGTCGTGCTCGGCGACCCGCCGCTCGACTGGTCGCGGATCGATTCGGCGCTGGCGTTGTCCGCATCCGCCGACCGCGACGGCTGGTTCGCGGCGACGATCGAGCGCGAGGTGCTCGCGAAACGGCACACGGGCTGGCTCGTCGCGGGGCAGCTGCACGCGGTGCGCGCACAGCCCGCAAGTGCAGGCGACGACGCGGACGCGACCGTCGCGCAGCTGATCGGGCGGCGCCATCCCGGCCTGCTCGCCAGCGTCGCGCCGGTGCCGTCGGCGGCCGCGGCCGCGCGGCTCGGGCTCGGCGCCGCGCCGGTGTTCGCGGACGTGCACGCGGGCGACGATGCGCTCGCGCGCGCGGACTTCGGACTCGTCGCGCCGGGCTGGAAGGCCGAACTCGTGCAGCGCGACGGACATCCCGCGTGGGACGTGCAGGCGGCGCCCGACTGGCCCGCGATCGGCGCCGTCACCGACGGCCTGCTCTACCTCGGCGACGATCCAGCCTACGCATTCCCTTCGCCGTCGGTCTATCTCGATCCGTACTACCAGCGGGAACTGCGCCGGCGCATCACGATCATCCAGGCGTGGAACGGCCAGGACTTCATGCCGGTGCTCGACGACCTGCTGCGCACGGCGCGGAACGACCCGCACATGCCTTGAACGCGTCCGCGCGCGTCGCGCGCGACGCGTGCGCGTTGCTACCATCGCGCGCCTGCGCACGGCCACGTGCCGGCGCGATCCGTCCAGCCGAGGTTGCCGTCCCGTGAAAGCCCTGTTCGCCCTGTTGTTGCCGTTCGTCCTGTGCGTGCCCGCGCGCGCGCAGGACTGTCCCGACCTCGCCCCGTACGCGAAGGCGCGCGAGGTGATCCGCGACCTCGACCGCATCGTCGCGCCGGGCGGCGTGCAGGAAGCGTACGCGACGAAGATCGGCGGCATCGACCAGTGGCTCGACGTGCGCGGCCAGGACCGGCACAACCCGATGATCCTGTTCGTGCACGGCGGCCCTGCTTCGCCGGTGACGCCGACGCTGTGGCAGTTCGAGCGGCCGCTCGAGGAATACTTCACGATCGTCAACTGGGACCAGCGCGGCGCCGGCAAGACCTACACGACGGTCGCGCCGGAGGCGATCGCCGACACGATCCACATCCAGCGCTACGTCGACGACGCGATCGAAGTGGCCGAGTACGTGCGCAAGCGCTACCACCAGGACAAGCTGATCCTGATGGCGCACAGCTGGGGCACGGTCGTCGCGACGAAGGCGGCGCTCGCGCGGCCGGACCTGTTCCACGCCTACGTCGGCATCGGCCAGGTGGTCAACACGCGCGACAACGAACGCCTCAGCTTCGACTACGGCCTCGAACAAGCGAAGGCGCACGGCGACGCCGCCGCGGTGAAGGAACTCGAGTCGATCGCGCCGTACCCGGGCGACCGCCCGATCACGCGCGAGCGCATCGTCATCGCGCGCAAGTGGGCGCAGTACTACGGCGGACTCAGCGCGTTCCGCGACGACTCGAAGTACTACTTCGACGGGTCGCTGCTGTCGCCGGACTACGACGCGCGCGACGTCTGCGCGATCGACCGCGGCAACATGTTCACGCTCGGCCGCATCCTGCCGGAGTTCCTCGCCGTGGATTTCACCGGCGTGCGGCGTTTCCCGATCCCGATCGTGATGTTCATGGGCCGCCACGACTACACGACGCCGTCGGCGCCGACCGCGGCCTGGCTCGACCGCCTCGAGGCACCGTCCAAGCAAGGCGTGTGGTTCGAACGCTCCGCGCACATGATGCCGTGGGAAGAGCCGGGCAAGACGCTCGCCAGCCTGCTTACCTACGTGCGCCCGCTCGCCGAACGCAAGCGCGATGCGCACTGAAGCGGCCGCCGCGCGCCGCTAGAATGGCGCCCCCCGTCGCCGTCCAGCTACCGGAGTCCCGATGAATCGCGCCGCCGTCACTCTCGCCTTGCTGCTCGCCTGCTCGGTCGCCGTCGCCGGGCCGGTCGGCAAGGCCGTGCTCTCCGACGCCGACGCGGCGAAGCTCCGCCACGCCGTCGGCCTGCTCGACGCCTATCGCGGCGACGACGCCGGACCGCTCGAGGCCGCGCGCACCGAACTCGACGAGGTGGTCAAGGCGAATCCGCGCCATGCGCCCGCGTGGCGCGAGCTGGCGCGCTACCGGATGATGAGCGGCCACGCGAACGGCGCCGATTTCGCGCCGGGATCGCTCGAGAGCGCCGACGACGCGCTCGCCAAGGCGGTCGAGAGCGATCCCGGCTACGCCGCCGCGTACGTGTTGCGTGGACAGCTGTATCGCCTGATGAAGCGTCCCGACGACGCGGTCGCGGCGCTGAAGAAGGCCGAAAGCCTCGGCAGCGACGATCCCTGGTTGCACAACAACTGGGCCGACCTGCTGCTCGACGAAGGCAAGTTCATCGAGGCGAGCGAGCATTACCGCAAGGTCGCCGACAACACCGCAGCACCCGTGAAGGCTCGCCTCGCCGCGACGGAAGGGCTGATCGAGTTCTACGTCAGCGGCGGCGACCTCGCCCACGCGGACGCGATGTTCCGTCGCCTGGTCGCGCTCGAGCCCGGTTCCGCGCGCGGGTACACGGCTTACGCGCAGTTCCTGCTGTGCCAGCGCGACGACGATGAAGGCGCGGTCGCGCGCGCGCGCGAGGGCTTGCGCGTGGAGAACCAGGAAGCGGCGCGCTACTGGCTCGCCGCGGCGCTGTACCGGCGCTGGGCGCAGGCGGTCGTCGTCGATGAAAAGCCCGAGGCGGGCAAGGCACCGTTCGCCGAGGCGCAAGCGATCTTCCCCGGTGTCGACGAAGTCGCCGCGAACGCGGCGACCTGTCCCGGCCTCGACGTCGTCGCGCAAGCCATGTCGAAGCAACAGGCCGAGGAAGGCACGTCGGCGCCGAAGGACCACTGATACCGTGCGCCGTCGCGCATCCTCGTCATCGCTTCCATCCGACCCGGAGCACTCCATGCATAGCGGCAGTTGCCTGTGCGGTACCGTGCGCTACGAGATCCGCGGCGATCTCGGCGCGGCGTTCTTCTGCCACTGCTCGCTCTGCCGCAAGGCGAGCGGCTCGGCGTTCGCGGCCAATGTCGTCGTCGAAGGCGAGGACTTCGCGATCGTCGCCGGTGACGAAGCGATCGGCCGGCACCGTTCGAGCGCCACGCTCGTGCGCGAATTCTGCACGCGCTGCGGCTCGCCGCTCGTCAGTCGCCGCGATGGCATCACGCAGGTGCGCGTGCGCATGGGCACGCTCGACACGCCGCACGCGCACGGCCCCGGCGCACACATCTTCGTCGCCTCGAAGGCGGACTGGTTCGAGATCCACGATACGCTGCCGCAACACACCGACCGACCCGCGCCGTGAGCGCGGAGGCGACGGCGAGCCGCCCGGAGATGCGCGCATGAAATCGCTGCTGATGCAATTCGCGATCACCTTCGTCGCGATCGTCGCCGCGCTCGTCGCCTACGACGCCTGGCATTCCTGGCGCGAGCAGGTGCAGCGTCCGGCGCTGGTCGAGCAGGCCAAGCGCGAGGCGAACGCGATCGTGTCCGAGTCGACCGCCCAGGCGCTCGAACAGGGGCGCCGGCAGGCGGCCGAGATCGCCCAGCAGAGCCGCAAGGCGATCGAGGAGAACAACGCGCGCAGCGAAGCATTCGCCGCGCAGCAGCAGGCGCGCGCGATCCTCGCCGGCGACATCGGCGCGACCGCGGGCGTGCGCGTCGCGCTGGTCGAGTGCTACCAGACCGAAGGCCGCTGGCCCGACGATCCGGCACGCTGCGGCATCGACCCGAGCGCCTACAAGGGTCACCTGCTCGACCGCGTGCGCGTCGAAGCGGGCGGCCGCTACGTTGCAGTCCTCCACGCCGGCTACGGCCTGCCGGCCGGCGAGATCCGCTTCACGCCGACGGCGACGGGCGCCGTGGTCCAGTGGAACTGCAGCACGCCGAGCTATCCGGAGATCGAGCGCGTGCTGCCGACCTGCCGCTACGAACCCCGTGCAGCCGCGACCGTGGCGACGCCCACCGGCACCGGCTCCTGACCGGACCCGCCCGAGCGGCTATACTTCGCCCTTTGCGCCTCCACCGTGGCGCGAACTGCAGCGAATGAATCCGAACTTCCTCGATTTCGAACAGCCGATCGCAGAACTGGACGCGAAGATCCAGGAACTGCGCCATGCCAGCCGTGGCCAGTCGTTCAACATCGAGGACGAAATCGCGACGCTGCAGGACAAGCTGAAGACGAAGACCGCCGAGATCTTCCGCAACCTCACGCCGTGGCAGGTCGCGCAGCTGTCGCGCCACCCGGCGCGCCCGTACACGCTCGACTACGTCGGCGTGATCTGCGAGGAGTTCCACGAACTCGCCGGCGACCGCGCCTATGCGGACGACGCGGCGATCGTCGGCGGCCTCGGTCGCATCGCCGGGCGCAGCGTGATGATCATCGGCCACCAGAAGGGCCGCGACACCAAGTCGAAGATCCGCCGCAACTTCGGCATGCCGCGCCCGGAAGGCTACCGCAAGGCGCTGCGCCTCATGCAGATGGCCGAACGCTTCCGCCTGCCGATCCTCACCTTCATCGACACGCCGGGCGCATATCCGGGCGTCGGCGCGGAGGAACGCGGCCAGAGCGAAGCGATCGCGCGCAACCTGCTCGAGATGGCGCGGCTCGAGGTGCCGATCGTCTGCACCGTGGTCGGCGAGGGCGGCTCCGGCGGCGCGCTCGCGATCGGTGTCGGCGATCGCACCAACATGCTCGAATACAGCACCTATTCGGTGATCACGCCGGAAGGCTGCGCATCGATCCTGTGGAAGACCGCCGAGCGTGCGAAGGATGCCGCGGAAGCGCTCGGCATGACTGCGCCGCGCCTGCTCGAACTCGGCCTCGTCGACAAGGTGGTGCGCGAGCCGTTCGGCGGCGCGCACCGCAACCCGCGCGGCATGGCGGTGCGCCTCAAGGCGGTGCTGCTGAACCAGCTCGACGAACTGGGAACGCTGCAGATCCCCGCCCTGCTCGACAAGCGCTACCAGCGCCTGCGCAGCTACGGCGCCTTCAGCGGCGGCTGACCGCGTCAGCGGACCGCGCGAGCCGTGCATCCGCGCATCAGCGACGAATCCCGGGCGACCCGCGCATGAACGCGATGCGGTTTCGTGCGTGCGCGCTCGGCGCGGTGTTCGGCCTCGCGCCGATCATTGGCGCAGCGACGAGCGAAGCCGAGGAGGAGCCGGTCGTCGACGCGGCCGGCCTCGTGCAGCCCGCACTGCTGTCGGGTCCCGGCTTCAGCGTCGATCCGCACGTCGAGCTACGCGGTTACATGGCGCGCTTCACGCTCGACACGCCGTACGGCCCGCTGCAGGCCGACAGCGTCGAGATCCTCGCCGAGCGCGAGGCGGAGCTGCCCGCGCTCGAAGCGCTCGACAACGTCACGCGTTCCGACGCGTTCCTGCGCGCGGCCGGCAACCGCATCGGCGCGACCGCGAAGGCGCTTGCCCAGGTCGTGCTGCATCCGGTCGACACCGTGCTCGGCATTCCCGCCGGCGTCGCGCGCTATTTCGGCCAGCGCCTCGCCAAGATCGGCACGCAGGCGCAGACCGCGTCCGACCGCGCCGCGCGCACGTTCGGCAACGAAGGCAACCCGTATCCGGCCGACGAAGGGCCGATGAGCGACGGCCGCGACGACGATGGCGGCGCGCCGAAGAAGAGCAAGCACTGGTATTCCTCGATCGCGCGCGAAGCCGGGCGCGAGTTCAAGCGCCAGGTCAAGTACAGCCAGGTCAAGCGCGAACTCGCACAGCGCCTCGGCATCGATCCGTACACGAGCAATCCGTACGCGCAGGAGCGCCTGTCCGCGCTCGCCTGGGTCGGCAGCGCGGGCGACTTCGGCGCGGGCAGCGCGCTCGGCACGATCGGCGGCGTCGGTGCGGGCGTGCTCGCGCAAGGCGGTCGCATCAACGACGTCGTCTGGAAACTCGCGCCCGACGACCTGCGCGCGCGCAATCGCGAACGCCTGCAAGGCCACTGTCGCGACGAACTGCTGATCCGCCAGTTCCTGCGTCGCGGCGCGTTCTCGCCGACGCTGCAGACCGCGTTCGCCGACGCGCTCGACGCGTTGCAACCCGCGCAAGGCTGCGACGCCGTGCTCGAGCTCGGCATGACCGCGAGTTCGGAACTCGAGGCGCGGTTCCTCGTCAACGCGTTGCGCCTCGTCGACGCGCACCTCGGCGCGCGCGCGAAGCAGGGCGCGCTCGAACGCGTCGGCGCGGGCCTCGCCTACGCGGCCGCCGACGGCGAGCTCGTGCTGCCGCTGCCGGTCGACCGGCTCAGCGCGACCGCCGAAGTCGAACGCTTCCTCGACCGGCCGGAATTCCGTGCGAAGAACAAGACCGCGCTGATCGGCGGCGACGCGAGCCTCGCCGCGCGCCGCGCCCTCACCGAACGTGGCTGGAGCATCTTCCTCGGCGCACGACGCGCAGGCGCGCCGCCATATGCACGCAGCGGCGAACCGGCGCCCATCGACGTCGAGTAGCGCACACGCGACCGTCGCCGGTCACGCCGGGATGGGATGGCGGCGTTGCACCGCCATCCCGCACGGCCGTCTACTCGACCTCGATCTCGAGTCCGCCGACCATGCCCGCGACGAGATTGTAGATCGCGGCGCCGATCACGCCGGCGAGGAAGCCCATGACCCCGTACATGATCGGCAGGAAGATCACCATGCCGATGCCGCCGAGCATGCCCATCGCGCCGACCGCCGCGCTGCCGTTCGAGCCGCCGCCCGTGAGTCCGGCGAGCATCGTGCCGAACATCAGGAAGCACAGGCCGATGATGAGGCCGAACAACGCCATGACGCAGGCCTGGATCACGCCCGCCTTGAGTACACCGATGCGCTTGATGACCACTTGATCCCCTCCCAGGTGGATGAAACGATCCGCGGCGACCCCGCTGCCGCTGGCGCAGCGTAGACCCGTGCCGCACGCGCGGCAACCGCTTCGGACCGCGCCGTCGCGCGGCGGTGCTGCGATACCATAGACGCCCCTTCCGCTCCGGAACCGCCGTCTCCATGGACTCCGCCGCCCGCGGCCGCCTCGCCGCCGAACTCGAATCGATCCGCGACCAGGGCCTGTACAAGACCGAACGCGTCATCACCACGCCGCAATCGGCCGCGATCCGCACCGACGACGGCCGCGAAGTGCTGAACTTCTGCGCCAACAACTACCTCGGCCTCGCCGATCATCCGGACATCATCGCCGCGGCGAAGCATGCGCTCGACACGCACGGCTTCGGCCTCGCTTCGGTGCGCTTCATCTGCGGCACGCAGGACCTGCACAAGCAGCTCGAGGCGACGATCTCGACGTTCTTCGGCACCGACGACACGATCCTCTACACGAGCTGCTTCGACGCCAACGGCGGCCTGTTCGAGACGATCCTCTCGGAGGAGGACGCGGTGATCTCCGACGCGCTCAACCACGCCTCGATCATCGACGGCATCCGCCTGTGCAAGGCCGAGCGGCGTCGCTACGCGAACGGCGACATGGCCGAGCTCGAGAAGCACCTCGCCGAGACGCAGGGCAAGCGCACGCGCCTGATCGCGACCGACGGCGTGTTCTCGATGGACGGCTACATCGCCAAGCTCGACGAGATCGTCGCGCTGAAGAAGAAGTACAACGCGCTGCTGATGGTCGACGACTCGCACGCGACCGGCTTCGTCGGCCCGACCGGCCGCGGCTCGGCCGAGCTGCACGGCGTGATGGGCGACGTCGACGTGTTCACCTCCACGCTCGGCAAGGCCCTCGGTGGTGGTTCCGGCGGCTTCACCACCGGCCGCAAGGAGATCATCGACCTGCTGCGCCAGCGCTCGCGGCCGTACCTGTTCTCCAACACCCTGCCGCCGCCGCTCGTCGCCGCGTCGATCAAGGTGTTCGAGATGCTCTCGTCGAGCACGGCGCTGCGCGACAAGGTCAACGACAACGCTGAATATTTCCGCCGGCGCATGACCGAAGCCGGCTTCGACATCCGGCCAGGCACGCATCCGATCGCGCCGGTCATGCTGCACGACGCCAAGCTCGCGCAGGCGTTCGCGAAGGAACTGCTCGACGAAGGCATCTACGTGATCGGCTTCTTCTATCCGGTCGTGCCGCAAGGCCAGGCGCGCATCCGCACGCAGATGAGCGCGGCGCACACGCACGAGCAGATCGACCGCGCGGTCGACGCGTTCGTGCGCGTCGGGCGCCGCCTAGGCGTGCTGAAGGGATGAACGAAGCGCCGCCGGCGCGCGCTGCTCACGGCGCCGGCCGCCATCGCCTGGTCGACCTCGAGATCGACCTCGCCACGCGACGCGTCGTCCGCGCCGGCACCCCGCTCGACGTCGGCGGGCTCAGCTTCGACCTGCTCGCGTTCCTGCTCGAATGCGGCACGCGCGTCGTCTCGTTCGACGAACTCATCGGCGCGGTGTGGGCGCCCGCGGTGGTCAACGAGGAAACCGTCACGCAGCGCGTGAAGCTGCTGCGCCAGGCGCTCGGCGACGACGGGCGCAATCCGCGCTATGTCCGCTCCGTGCGCGGACGCGGCTACCAGCTCTGCGCGCCGCCGCAACCGATCGTCGATGCGGCGCCACCGCGCACGCGGCTGCGCACGCGCGCGGTCGTCGCCCTCGCGGCGAGCGCGGTGCTCGCGCTCGCCGCGGCGTACGCGACACGGCATGCCGCCCGCGCGCCCGCCGCGCCGGCGCACGCGCAGGACGAACGCCTGCAACGCGCGCGCTACTACGCCGGCATCGGCCAGGACGACAACAACGAACGCGCGATCGCGCTGTACGAGCAGGTGCTCGCCGACGTACCCGGCGACGTCGACGCGCGCCTCGGCCTCGCCTTCGCCTACGGCGCGCGCGTGTGCCTGTACAACCGCGACGCGAACTGGAGCGAGCGCGCACTCGCGCTCGCCGAAGGCGTGGTCGCCGGGCAGCCGGACAACAGCCTCGCCCATGCCGCGGCCGGTTACGCCCATGACTGCCGCGGCGAGATCGACGCCGCGATCGCGGCGTACGAGCGCGCGGTCGCGCTCGATCCGCAGGCGCGCGCCGACAGCCTCGCGTCGGCGGCGAACCTCTACGCGGTCAAGGGCCGGCTCGCCGACGCCCTGCGCGCCGACCTGCGCTCGCAACAGGGTGCGACCCGGCCGCGCTTCCTCGACCTGCAGATCGCGCGCGTGCTCGAACTGCTCGGCTTCACGGCCGAGGCCGAACGGCGTTACGAGCGCGTGTTCCGCCTCTACCCGGACAACGTGTTCGGCAACATCGACTATCCGCGTTGCCTGTTCCTGCAAGGCCGCCTCGCCGAAGCCGCGACGGCACTGGAGCAGGCGCGGCAGCGGCCGCGCCATCCCGATCTCGCCCTGCTCGAAGGCGAGCTCGCCCTGCTGCGCGGCGACCGCGCCGCGGCCGGCGAGGCGTTCGCGCGCGCCGCCGCACTGCGGCCGCATGCAGGCCGCGCGGCGATGCTCGCCGCCTTGCACGCCGCCGTACCCGCGGACGACGCGTGGATCACCGCGCGCATCGGCGAACTGCAGGAATCGCTCGCGCAGGGTGGCGACTGGCCCGACGGCTGGCTCGACGTGGCGGTGCTCGAACTCGCGCGCGGCGCGCGCGCGGCCGCGCTCGATGCGCTGCAGCGCGCGGTCGACGCCGGCTACCGCGACCACGCGTACCTGCAGACGTCGGCGCTGTTCCGTCCGCTCGCGACGGAGCCGCGCTTCGCCGCGACGCTCGACGCGATCGGCCGCGCCGTCGCGCGCGAACGCGAGGCCGTGCTCGCCGACGGCCTGCCGGCGAGCCTCGGCGACGACACGCCATGACCCGCGTCAGCGCGGCGCCGGCGCCGCCTTCAGCACGAACTCGCGGAAGATCTCCTGCGACTGCGGATGCGCGTAGCGCTGGTTGTAGGCGCTGCTCGTGACGACCGCGACGAGTTGCCGTTCGGGTATCGCGAATACGTAGTTGCCACCATTGCCTGACATCGCCCAGACCGGCTGATCGCGGCCGTCACCGAGCGCGAAATGGAACCGCCAGGCAAGGTAGCCGTACTCCGCATCGTCACGCGCCTGAGCGTGCGGCGTCAGCATCGCCGCGATCCACGCCTTCGCGATCACCTGCCGGCCCTGCCACTCGCCCTGCGCGGCGAGCAGCTGGCCGACCTTGGCCGCGTCGCGACTGCGCAAGCGCGTGCCGCCGCCGCCCATCGCGATGCCTTCCGGCGCGAAGTTCCACTGCGCGCGCGCGATGCCGAGCGGGCGCTCGAGCACGTCGGCCGAGAACGCGTCGAGGTGGCGGCCGGCCGCGCGCTCGACCAGCGCACCGGCGACGTACGAGCCGGCCGTGCAGTAGGAGAACGCGCGGCCGTACGGGCTGTCCGCGGGCTTCTTCATCCACGGCGCGAAACCCTTGATCGGCAGGTCGAGCGCGAAACGCAGCCAGTCCTCGCCCACGTACATGCGTTCCTCGTTGCCGCTCGAGAACGCGTTGTCGTCGTCGCATTCCCACAGCGAGCTCATCGTCAGCAGGTCCTCGAGCGTGAACGCGTCCTTGCGCGCGTCCGGATGCAGGAACGGCCGCCGGTCGACGAAGTACGGATACACCTTCGCGTGCACGTCCGGGATGAGGCCACGCTCGATCGCCGCGCCGGCGAGCAGTGCGGTCAGCGTCTTGGTCGCCGAGCGCATGTCGTTGAGCGTGTCGCGGCGGCCGCCGTTGAAGTACGCCTCGTAGACGAGGCGGCCATGGTCGGCGACGACGATGCTCGTGACGCCCTTGTAGGTGGCGTCGGCGACCTTCGCCTCGACGCCGGCCAGCACGCCGGTATTCCAGCCGAGCGCCGTCGCGTCGGCGACGGCCCAGCCGTCGTCGGCGCGTTCGGGCGGGTGGTATGCGGCATGGGCGACGCCGATGGCGCCGGCCGCGGCGAGGCCAGGCAGCAGGCGGGCGAACAAGCGGATGTGCATATACTTCTCCAGGGCCGGGATGGCCAGCACAGTCCCGCATGCCGGCCGCTGAAGTGCCTGAAGTGCGAATGAAGAATTCTGAAGGTGCCGCTGCGGCGCGGCGCGGCGCGCGCGGCCACGAACTCCCTCCTCGCAAGGTGCCCGAATCCATGTCCATCCACCATGCCCGCCGCACCTTCCTCGCGACCTGCGCCGCGGGTGCCGCCTGGGCCGCGTCACCGCGCGCGTTCGCCGCGCCCGCGGCGACGAACTGGCCGCGCTACCGCGACGCCATCGTCGTCGACGCGTGCGCGTCGCCCGGCCGTTCCGGCGACGGCGACGACGCGCTCGATGCGCGCGAGCTCGCCGACATCCGCGCGGGTGGCGTCACCGCGATCAACTTCACGGTCGGCTCGGTCGGCAGCTACGACGACGATTTCGAGAAGACCCTGCGCAACATCGCGTTCTGGGACGCGCAGCTCGCAGCGCACCCCGACGTGCTGCTCAAGGTCGTGCGCGGCGCGCAGCTCGACGACGCCAAGCGCAGCGGCCGCCTCGGCATCGTGTTCGGCTTCCAGGACACGACGATGTACGGCGAGAACCTCGAACGCTTCGACGTGTTCCACGACCTCGGCGTGCGCATCGTCCAGCTCACCTACAACCGCCGCAACCTCGTCGGCGACGGCTGCCTCGAACCCGGCAACGCGGGGCTCAGCAAGTTCGGCCTCGAACTCGTCGCGCGCATGAACGAGCGCAACGCGCTGGTCGACCTCAGCCACTGCGGGCAGCGCACGACGCGCGAAGGCATCCTCGCCTCGAAGCACCCGGTCGCGATCACCCACTCGGGCTGCGCCGCGGTCACCGAAGCGCCGCGCAACAAGCGCGACGAGGAACTGCGCCTGCTCGCCGAACGCGGCGGCGTTCTCGGCATCTACGTGATGCCGTACCTGCGCCGGCAAGGCCAGGTGCAGGCCGACGACGTGATCCGCCACCTCGAGCACGCGCTCGACGTCTGCGGCGAGGACCACGTCGGCATCGGCACCGACGGCACGACCTCGGGCGTCGAGATCACCGCGGCGTACAGGAAGCAGTTCGCCGACGAGATCGCGGAGCGCGCGCGGCGCGGCATCGCGGCCCCCGGCGAGCGCGCCGATTCGTACACGTTCGCGCCCGACCTCAACACGCCCACGCGCTTGGAGCGCATCGCGGTGCTGCTGTCGCAGCGCGGTCATTCCGATGCGCGCATCGAGAAGGTGCTCGGCGCGAACTTCGCACGCCTGTTCCGCGACGTGATCATCTGAAGGCGCGCGCCCGCGCGAGGCGGGCGCAGTGCTTCGGCGGCTGGCGGAGGGAGTCGGCGCAGCCAGACCTGGCACCTACGCGACGCCGAGAGGGGCGGCGCCGCGCAGCGGAAAATCGTTCAACCGTCGAAGCCGTCGCCGAACAGCGCGTCGCCGGCCGCAGGTGCGACGTTGAAATGCACCGGCACGATCGCCGGTCGCGTGCGGCGCGTCGGGTCGTTGCTGAATACGCAGATCGACGCGGCGTAGTCGCCCGGCGCGAGCGCGGTCGCGTCGAACGTGACGTCGTAGACGCCGAACGGCGCGCCCTGCGCGAGCGTCCCGGCCGCCGTCGACAGCGTGAGCCACGGCGCGTCGAGCGGCTGCGTGCAGTCGCCGCCGGCCTTGGCGATCGCCAGCGCGAACAGCTGGCGATGGTCGCCGGAAGGCGCGACCGGCGTCGGCGTGCCGGTGATCGGATCGATCGTCGCCACCGCGGCCGCGCCCGTCGCGTCGTACGAAGTCCAGTACAGCACGCCGGTCGCGCGATCGAACTTGATCCCTTGCGCGAACTTCGCGTCGACGCCGAGCGGGCCGACGACGCTGGCCTGGCCCGTCGCCTTGTCGATCGCGACGAGCGTGTCGTTGAGCGTGTCGAGGCCGACCATCGCGCCGGACTGGTCTATCGCGATGTCGGCGATCGTCGTCGACGTGCCGACATCGATGCGGCCGACGAAGGTCGCGACGGCGCTCTGTCGATCGATCGTGTACAGGCCCGACCAGCCGTTGGTCGCGTTCGTCACCGCGTACAGCGCGCCGCTCGCGGGATCCCACGCGACGCCCCACCACTGCTCGTTCGGCTGCGCCATCTGTGGAACCGGCCAGCCGACCAGCGTCTTCGTGCCGTCGGTCGTGTCGAGCGTGTAGAGCTCGTTGTAGTAGTAGTCGACCATCCACTCGCGACTGAAGTCGTTGTCGACGAAGTCGCCGCCGGCGATGTTCATACCCGCGAGATCGATGTCCGGCAGGATCACGTGCGCGTTCGCGGCATCCGGCGCGAACAGGTCGAGGCCGATGTAGTCCTGCGCACCGGTGCTCGTGTCGAGCTGCACGGCGTAGGCGGGCAGCCCCGGCGTGCCGAGCACGCCGGCAGGCGAGCGCGCACTGGAACCCGCGCTCTTCGCCGGATGGCGCTGCAACGCCGATGCATCGAAGGCCGTGCGCGGGGTCGCGCGCAGCGGACGCGCGGCGACCGACGACGCCGGGTATTCACCCGCGCTCCATTGCAGCGTGCGGTTGCCGTCGTTGCCGACCACGATCGGCTGGCTGACGACGATGCCGCTCGCCGCGAACGCGTCGAGCTGAGCGACCGGCAGCACGAGGTGCGGCGCGCCGACGTCGGCGTGCACGCTCGTCGTCGTCGAGAGCGCATCGGCGGGCGCCTGCAGCGTCCACTGCACGGCCTTGCCCGGCGTCAGTGCGGGCGCGAAGCTCGAATAGGTCTGCGCGGTCGTGCCGTCCGCCTGCAGGCCGGCGATCGCCTGCCCGCCGGCGTCGCCGAAATCCCCTTGCCCCGAACCGGTCGACAGGTACTGGAACAGGTAACCGCCGCTCGCTTCGTCGATGACGACTTCGAACGTGAAGCCCGGCATCGACGGCCAGTCGAGCGCGAGATCCGTCCATTCGACGACGAAGCGGCGCTGGCCCGGCGTGCTGCCGAGCACCTTCGTGTAGACGCTGCCGACACCGTCGGCATAGCCGCTCCACGCGGGCGCGATTGCCGACGTGACGTAGGTCGACGGGAACGCGTAGGTCATCGGGATCGCGCACGGCGCGCTGCCCGGCTGGATCGCACCGTTCGCGCCGACGCAGAGCACGTCGCTGCGCGTGCCGAACAGGCCGACCGGGAACGGTGCCTGCACCCGTGCCGAACGCGCGTGCGAGAAACCGCCCGCGAGATCGAGCAGCGTGCCGTCGGTGGCGTCGATGTAGTCGAACGCGACGCCGTCGTCGAACGCGTAGTCGGGACGCGTGCCGCTCGCGGTCCAGCTCGCCGCGACGTCGCCGTCGACGACCGCACCGGCGACCTCGAGCTTGATGTAGCGCCAGCTCTCGCCCGGCGCGATGTCCTGGTGCAGCTGGGCGAACAGGTCGCCGTGCAGCGAATCGGACAGCGTGTGCCAGGACAGCGTGTGGTCGGAGCCGTTGGTCAGCGTGTAGCACCAGGCGAGCTGGTCGCCGACGTCGGCGACGATGCTCGTCTGCGTGCTGCAGGCGTCGGGCTGACCCGGATCGGCGAGCGCGACGCCGACGTCGATGCACAGGCCGTCGGCCGAACACGCGCGCGGCGCCTGCACGCCCGTGCGGTGCAGCGCGACGGCTTCGGCGGCAGCGGAGCGTGCGCCGCCGAGGGCGGCGGCACCGGACGCGGCGAACAGCAACAACCAGTTGGCGGAACGGGCAGGCATCGGAACACCTCGGCAGGGGTGGCGGGCGTCAGCGCAGCGACACCGCGATGACGGACGCATGACGGAAGCCACGAGCCTGCACGAGCGATCGTCACGCGCCATTCGCAGTCGCTAGCAAACCCCTAGCAGGGCGCTAGTGCCGCCGTAGAAAACCAATACCGTCAACCTCTTGGCGGGGTTGCGCGGATCACGACCGCGCCGGCGGCAAGGCCGCGTCGCGCAGGCTCGCGCGCACCTGCCGCTCGCCGGCAAGCGCGTCCGCCTGGCGCAGTGCAGCCACGCGCAGGTCTTCGCGACCGAGGGCCTGGTACAGCGCGACCTGCAGTTCGGCGCAGGCGAAGTCACGGTCGGCCCAGCGCGCGACGCGGCCGCCGATCTCGGCCGCGCGCCGCGTGTCGCCGCGTTCGAGCAGCCAGCCCGCGTAGGCGATCGCGGCATCGGCGACCGTCGCCGGCACGCCGCCCTGCTCGGCGGCCGCGAGGGCGCGCTCGTATTGCCGCGCTGCCGTGGCGGCATCGTTGCGCGCGCGCGCCTGCGTCGCGAGTACGAGTGCCGCGTACGGCGACGCATCGTCGACCGTGCCGTCGGCGAGGTCGTTCGCACCCGCGCGCACGAGCAGCCAGGCGGTACGCTCGCGCAAGGGTTCGTCCGGCTGCTTCGGCCAGGCCGCGAGCGCGAGTCGCGCTTCGGCGACCGCGCGTGCGCGGTCGCCCGAGAGCTCGGCCAGACGCGCGCCCTGCGCGTGCACGTAGTGGCCGTAGCCGGCCTGCGTCGCGGCGGCGAGGTCGTCGGCGGTCGCGGCGAGCACCTGCGCCGCGGCCTGCAGGCGGCCGACGTCGATGAGCGCGCGCGCGCGATTGGCGGCGAGCGCGAGGCGCTGGCCCGGATCGCCGACCTGCGCGCGCAGCGCCCACAGGCGCTCGCTGCTGGCGAGCGCATCGGCGTGTTGCAGCAGGTCCGCCTGCACCTCGAGCTGGCCGTTGAGCACCGCGCGCTGCGCGTCGACGGCGCCGAAGCGCTCGAACGTCGTCGCCGCGGCGCGGAAGTCGACCAGCGCGTCGGCGAGGCGCCGCCGGTCCGCATCGAGCAGGCCGAGGTAGTTGTCGACGCGCGCGAGGCCGAGCGCATCGCCCGCCGCCGCCATGCGCGCGCGCGCGAGGCCGAGGTCGTTCGACGCGTCGTCGAAGCGGCGCAGGCACGCGCGCGCGAGGCCGCGGCCGGCCAGCGCATTGCCTTGCGCGAGCGGCTTGCCGTCGGGTTCGGCGAGTCGCACCGCGGCGTCGTACCACGGTTCGGCCGCGGCGCAGTCGCCGCGCCGCATCGCGAGCATGCCGCGCGAGACGAGCACGTTCGTGCGCAGCTCGAACGGCAGCGTCGCGGGATCGGCGAGCAGTTCGCGCAGGATCGTGTCGGCCTGCTCGATGCGCCCGAGGTGGAACTCGACCTGGGCCGAGCGAAAGCGCAGGCGCGGATCGTTCTGCTCGGCCGGCGACGACTGCTCGAGCAGTTCGCGCGCGAGGTCGTATTCGTTGCTGAGGATCGCC
This sequence comes from Dokdonella fugitiva, assembly GCF_014138265.1. GTDB lineage: Bacteria > Pseudomonadota > Gammaproteobacteria > Xanthomonadales > Rhodanobacteraceae > Dokdonella_A > Dokdonella_A fugitiva_A. The sequence goes on along the minus strand of NZ_JACGXL010000006.1, from coordinate 269,529 downwards.
GCCTGCACGCGCTGCAGGCGGTCGTCGAGCGGGTCGCCCCTCCCCTCCTCGTCCGCGCTGCCGCGATGACCGAGTGCGGCGAGCAGCAGGCCGCTCGCCTGGCGCGCGGCCTCGGTCGGTTGCGCGCGCGTCGCGCTGACGCGATGGCTCGTGCCGCGATCGTCGAGCGCGTCGAGTTCGACGCGCCAGCCCTCGCTCGACGGCTGCACGCGGCCGTGCACGACCAGCCTCGGCTTGAACGCGGCGACGGCGTTCTGCTCGCGACGCGCCTCGTCGTCGTCCTCATGCGCGTGCAGCGCGGCGACGACGCTCTCGCTCGGCGGCACCGGCAACTGCGCCGCGCGCAAGCGCTCGGCGACGAGGTCCATCGCGCCGAGGCGCAACCAGCCTTGCTCGCGCGTGGCCGCGACGTCGAACGGCAGCACGAGCACGACCGCAGCACCCGTGGGGGGCGGCGGTACGGGCGATGCCTCGCGACGCACGGAAAACCACCAGCCGGCACCGACGACGACGGCGAGCACGGTGAATGCGAGCACGGCGACGGCGCGATGCCGTGGGCGCAACGATGCCGCGACGGTCGACCCGGTCGCCACGGAAACGTCGTCCGCGAGCATGAAAGCGGCCGGCTCCGCCGGAACGGCCGCGGGCGCACCATCGCCGCCCGCCACGGCGGCATCGTCGATCGGCATGACCCATCGATAGCCGAAGCCGGGCACGGTGCGGATCGCGCGCTGTGCCTGCGCATCGTCGCCGATCGCGCGTCGCGCACGCGCGATGAGCTGGCTCACGAGCACGTCGGCGACGTCGACGCGTCCCCACAGCGCGGCGACGAGTTCGTCGCGACCGACCGCGCGCTCGCGGTGCTCGATGAGGTACGCGAGGCACTCGAACACGCGCCGCGCGACCGGCTGCAGTTGCTCGTCATGCCAGAGTTCGCGGGCCTGCGGCGCGATCCGCCAACGCCCGAAGCGATAGTTCATCCGCGCATTTTAGGGCCTGGCGGCCGACGGCGGTGCGAGCGCGGCGACTTCCGCGGGCTCGAGCCGGCGCCAGCCGCCCTTGCCGAGCGTGCCGAGCACGAGCGTGCCGATCGCGACGCGCACGAGGCGCAACACGTCGACCTCGAGCGCGGCGAGCATGCGGCGGATCTGCCGGTTGCGACCTTCGTCGAGCACGATCTCGAGCCACGCGTGCCGTTCGCCGCGGCGCAGCTCGCGCACCGCCTTCACCGCGAGGCGCTCGCCGCCGTCGACGACGCCCGCGCGCATCGCCGCGAGCAGCGCGGCGTCGGGCAGGCGATCGATCTGCACGTGGTAGGTCTTGTCGAGGTGCGAATCGGGCGCGGTGATCGCCGCGGCCCAGGCACTGTCGTTGCTGAACAGCAGCAGGCCTTCGCTCGCGCGATCGAGCCGGCCGACCGGCGCGAGCCAGGGCAGCCCCGAGGCGCCGAACGACGCGTAGACGGTATCGCGACCGCGTTCGTCGGCGGCGCTCGTGACGACGCCGCGCGGCTTGTTGAGCACGACGTAGATGCGCTCGCGTGCCGCGACCGCGCTGCCGTCGATCGCGATGCGCTCGCGTGCGGCATCGGTCGGTCGCTCCGCGTCGCGCACGACGCGGCCATCGACGCTGACGCGGCCGTCGGCGATCCAGCGTGCCGCCTGCGTGCGCGAGGCGATGCCGAGCTTGGAGATCACGCGCGCGAGGCCGTGGCGCGATGCGGACGCGGTGCGTGCGGCCGGCCGCGCGTGCGACGCCCCGGGCCGGGGTTTGCGCACGCGCGTCAGATCCGCGCGAAGCCGTCGCGCGGCGGCGCGTCGAACGGCTCGCGTTCGACCGCGTCGACGCGCGCGCCCGGCGGGCCACGCAGCAGCCAGCGTTCGAGCTCGTCGATCGCCGCGGCGTCGCCGCCGGCGACCACCTCGACGCGGCCATCGACGAGGTTCTTCGCCCAGCCGACCAGGCCGAGTTCGCGCGCGCGCGCCTGCGTCGAGGCGCGGAAGAACACGCCCTGCACGAGCCCGGACACGTGGAAGCGCGCGCCGCTCATCGCAGCTACTTGGCCATGCTCGCGGCGACGACCTTGTCGAGGTCGTTGGCGGTGATCGGGCCGGTGAATTTGCGCGCGACGCTGCCATCCGGCGCGATCACGTAGGTGACCGGCAGGTTGCGCGGCACCTCGAAGTCGGGCAGCGGGTTGTAGACGTCGCCCTGGGCGAGCGGATACGACACCGGGTGCTTCTTCACGAACGCGTCGATCTCGTCGCGCTCGGTGTCTTCCCAGGCGATGCCGATCGCGCTGACGTTCTTCGCGTGCGCGCTCACGTACGCGGAGATGTCGGGCATCTCCTTGATGCACGGCGAGCACCAGGTCGCCCAGAAGTTGACGATGACCCAGCGGCCGTACTGCGCGGACAGCTCGAACGTCTTGCCGTCGAGCGTCTTGATCGAGAGCCCGGGTTTCGCCTTGGTCGCGTGCTGCTCGTCGGCGTGCGCCGTCGCGACGACGGCCGCGAAGGCGAAAGCGAGGGCGCGAAGGGAAAATGTCATGCGTGCTCCGACGGATTCGGGGAAGTGACGGGGGTCGCCGATGGTACATCCGGCGCGAACAACGCGGCCAATGGCAGGGCGAGCGCGCGGCGCGTACGTTCGCCGAGCTGGACGATCAGCGCGGCCGCGGGCGCGGCGAGGCCGTCGATGCCGGCGGCGTCGAGCGGCAAGCGGTAGCCGCCTTCCTCGACGAGCTCGAGCAGGCGCACCTGGCCGAGGTCGCGCACGACCATCCATTCGCCGAGCTCGCCGCGACGGATCACGCCGACCCGATGCAGGTCGCCGAGGTAGCGCTGCAGCAGGTCGTCGGTGAGGAACGGCTCGAGCGCGCACAGCTGCGCGCTGTGCAGCCCGCGCCCTTCGCGCTGCGCGGCGACGAAATGGCCGAGCACGCGCAGCAGGCCGGTCAGCTCGTGCCCGCGCGGCAGTCGCTGCGACGCGGGGCGGTAGTCGAACGCGTTGAGCGAAGCGGTGATCGACGCGCCGAACAGCACGATCGCCCACGACAGGTAGATCCAGAAGATGAAGATCGGCACCATCGCGAGCGCGCCGTACACCTGCTGGTAGCTCGCGTAGCGCGTCGCGTACAGCGCGAAGCCGCGCTTGGCGAGTTCGAACAGCGTGGTCGCGAGCAACGCGCCGAACAGCGCATGGCGCAAGCGCACGCCGCGGTTCGGGATCACCGCGTAGGCGGCGACGAGCGCGCTCCAGACGAGCAGGAACGGCAGCACCGCGAGCACGCGCGCCTTGATCGAGAACTGCGCCTCGGCGGCGTCGATGAACGGCAATGCGAACGCGTACGAACTGATCGCGAGCGCGGCGACGAGTAGCAGCGGGCCGAGCGTGAGCGCGGTCCAGTAGACGATGAAGCGTGCACCCGCGCCGCGCGGCACCTGCACGCGCCAGATGCGGTTGAACGCGTCCTCGATGCTCATCATCAGCGAGACCGCGCTGAACAGCAGCACGAGCACGCCGACCGCGGTCGCCCGGCTCGCGTTGTCGGCGAACTGGGTGAGGTAGCCCTGCACCGTGCTGCCTGCCGCGGGCACGAAGTTCTCGAACACCCACTGCGTGACCTGATCGCGCCAGCCGGCGAAGCCGGGGAACGCGGCGAGCACGCCGAGCACGGCGGCGGTGAGCGGTACCAGCGCGAACACCGTCGTGTACGCCAGCGCGCCCGCGGTCTGCAGGCAGCGGTCCTCGAGGAAGCGCCGCCAGGTGAAGTCGAGGAACGCGACGATGCGGTCGCGGTCGTAGCGCGGATGGACGAGCCGGAGCAGGCGATCGAGCAGCATGCCCCGAGCCTAGCGCAGCGCGGCTGACTGGCCAATGTGCGGCTCGACGGCGCGGCGACCGGCATCGCGACGCTCGTCCTGTGGGAGCAGCGGAAGCCGCGAAGCTCTCCGTGGTCCGGAGCAGGAGCATCGCGGCTTCCGCCGCTCCCACAGACGCCGCTCCGCCCGATGCGGGACGGCACGCGCACGCATGCATGCGCGGCGTCGCTTATCATCGACGCCCATTTCCCCGGGCCTGCCGATGAGCGAGATTCTCGTCCTCTACTACAGCCGTGGCGGCAAGGTCGCGCAGCTCGCGCGGCTTGTCGCACGCGGCGTCGAGGAAATCGGCGGCATGCGAGCGCGCGTGCGCAGCGTGCCGCCGGTCGCACCGGTCACCGAGACGGCAGCGCCCCCCGAGCCCGACGAAGGTGCACCGTACGTGACGCGCGCGGACCTGCACGACTGCGCGGGGCTCGTGCTCGGCAGCCCGACGCGCTTCGGCAACATGGCCGCGCCGCTCAAGCACTTCCTCGATACGACCTCGGCCGAGTGGGCGTCGGGCACGCTCGTCGGCAAGCCCGCGGGCGTGTTCACCTCGACCAGCACGATGCACGGCGGCCAGGAGACGACCCTGCTGTCGATGATGCTGCCGCTGCTTCACCACGGCATGCTCGTCGTCGGCATCCCGTATACCGAGGCCGCGCTCAACCGCACGCGCGGCGGCGGTTCGCCGTACGGCGCGAGCCACGTCGCCGGCACGTCGGGCGCGAACCCGATCGACGAGGACGAACGCGCGCTTGCGCGCGTGCTCGGCCGCCGCGTCGCCGACGTCGCGGCGAAACTGGAGCGCGGCGCATGACGCCGCAGCGAGTCGGCCATGCCGCCTGGGCAGCGCTCGTGCTGCTGCAACCGCTCTGGTATTTCTGGCTCGCGCCGCCGGCGAACGGCAAGCCGCTGTACGCGCTCGCACTGACCCTGCCGCCGCTGCTGCTGCCGCTGTTCGCACTCGCGCGTCCGCGCCGCGCGCTGCTCTGGATCGGCATCGTCGCGTTGTTCTACTTCTGCCACGGCATCGTCGCGGCGTGGGCGGTACCCGCAGCGCGACTGCCCGCGCTGCTCGAAGCCGCATGTTGCGTCGTGCTGGTCGGCGCCATCGGCTGGGATACGCGGCAACGCAAGGCCGCAGCGAATCGCATCGAGGCGGCATCCAAGGACTGAAACACGGGGGCACGCCGAGGCGAAGCTCTCTGGTACTTGCCTTCTCCGTGTGCTCCGTGTGCTCCGTGTTTCAATCCTTCTTCTTCGCCTTTGTCTTCTGCTCGCAGCACTGCTGGTGCTTGTGCTCGACTGCCGACGGCAGGCGGTCGGCGAGGAACTCGACCAGCGCGCGCACGCCGGGCAGCTGGCCACGCCGGCTCGGGTAGACGAAGTGCATGACGCCCTGCGGCATCGCCCAATCGGGCAGCACGACCTCGAGTTCGCCCTTGACGACCGCCGGCGCGCAGACGAATTCGGGCAAGGTCGCCACGCCCTGCCCGCGTCGCGCCGCCTCGAACAGCAACGCGAAATCGCCGCAGATCACCCGCGCCTGCATCTCCACGCTCGCCTTCGCGCCCTCGGAGCCGTGCAGTTCGAGGATCTGCGCGCCATCGTGCTCGAGCATCGACAGCAGCGGCAGGCGTTCGAGGTCGACCGGCTGGGCGGGACGACCGTGCGCATCGAGAAACTGCGGCGAGGCGACGAGCAGCGCGCGCGAATGGCCGAACGTGCGCAGCACCAGCGACGCGTCGGTATCGAGCTTGTCGCGCACGCGGATCGCGAGGTCGAAACCCTCGCCGATCACGTCGACGCGGCGGTTGCTCGACAGCACGCGCACCTGCACCTTCGGATGCGCCGCGAGGAAGTCGGGAAGGACGTGCGCGATGATCGTCTGCACGAGCGAGACCGGGCAGCTGAAACGCACCACGCCGCGCGGCTCGGCGCGCAGCTCGTCGACGACATCCTGCGCAGCGCGCGCTTCCTCGAGCGCCGCGCGGCAGTGCGCGTAGAAACGCTCGCCGATCTCGGTCACCGCGAAGCGGCGCGTGGTCCGCTGCAGCAGGCGCACGCCGAGGCGCTCCTCGAGCTGGGCGATGCGCTTGCTGAGGCGCGACTTGGGCGTGTTGAGCGCGCGCCCGGCCGCCGAAAAGCCCTTGTGTTCGACCACGGCCGCGAAGAAGCGCAAATCGTTGAGGTCGTGCAGCGCGCCGTCGGCCGTCGTCATGATCGTTTCCCTGTGCGAACGAACCATCGCATTTTGACGGACTTATCGGGTGATTGTCCACGCCATATCGTTTCCGGCGTCGGAAGCACCGCTTCCCGCGGTCCCAGGAGACCCGTCATGAAACTGCTCCATGTCGATTCCAGCGCCCTCGGCACCCACTCGGTCACGCGCGACCTCGGCCGCGCCCTGGTCGAGTCGTGGACGCGCAACAACCCCGGCACGGACGTCGTCTACCACGACCTCGCCGCGCAGCCGCTGCCGCACTGGGCACCGGTAGCCGATGCGAGCGACCCCGCCGCGCGCGCCGGCAACGCGATGCTCGACGAATTCCTCGCCGCCGACGTCGTGGTCATCGGTGCGCCGATGTACAACTTCTCGATCCCGAGCACGCTGAAGGCGTGGATCGACCGCGTCGCCGTCGCCGGCAAGACGTTCCGCTACGGCGCGAACGGCCCCGAAGGCCTCGCCGGCGGCAAGCGCGTGATCATCGTCTCCGCGCGCGGCGGCATCTACAGCGAAGGCCCGGCCGAAGCGATGGACTTCCAGGAAGACTACCTGCGCAAGGTGTTCGGCTTCCTCGGCGTCACCGACATCGAAGTCGTGCGCGCGGAAGGCGTGAACCTTTCGCCGGAGAACAAGCAGCGCGCGGTTGCCGCCGCACATCGCTCGATCGCCGACGCCCATCGCCTCGCCGCCTGAGCAGGATGCCGCGCGCGGCTCAGTGCGCGTCCGCCGGAGGCGCCGCCGCCACGACGCGCGGCGGCCGGCACAGCGGCACGAGCACGAGTGCGACGAGGAACATCCACGCCATCAGGCGGAACACGTCGTTGAAGGCGAGCGTGAGCGACGCACGCGCGACCACGCGGGCGATCTCGCCCTGGGCGACGAGCAGCGCGTGCGCGGCGTCGCTGGTCGCCGCGGCGAAGCGGCCGGCGAGCGCGGCGACCACGTCCGGCGCGGTGCGCGCCGCTTCGCCGAGGCTTTCGCCGAAGCGCGCGACGTGGATGCGCGCTTCGTCCTGCAGCCAGGTGTTGACGATCGCGATGCCGATGGCGCCGCCGAGGTTGCGCATGAGGTTGAACAATCCCGAGGCGGCACGCAGTTCCGTGCCGGCGAAGCCGCCGAGCGCGAGCGTCACGCTCGGCACGATGCAGAGCATGATCGCGAGGCCGCGCAGCGCCTGCGGCAGCAGCAACGCGGCGAAGCCCCATTCGGGCGTGAGGTAGGACGCGAGCCACAGGCTCGCCGCGAACAGCGGCAGGCCGACCGCGATCATCGCCCGTGGATCGACGCGCTGCGACAGGCGCGCGGCGACCAGCGTGCTGGCGATCTGCGCGATGCCGGTGACGAACACGGTGGTGCCGATCTGCAGGCTGTCGTAGCCGCGCACGCGGCCGAGGAAAAGCGGCACCAGGTAGGTCGCCGAGTACAGGCCGAAGCCGATCACGAGGTTGAACAGGCAGGCGAACACGAACGTCGGCTCGCGGAACGGCGACAGTCGCACGACCGGTGCCGGCGAGCGCAGCGAGCGCTCGAGGAACAGGCCGAAGCCGACGAGCGACAGCCATGCCGCGGTCGCGACCACGGGATCGTCGAGCCACTGGTAACGCGGCCCTTCCTCGAGCACGTATTCGAGCCCGCCGAGGAACGCCGCCATCGCGACGAGATGCACGTAGTCGATGCGCTTGAGCATCGCGACGTCGGCCTTGTCGACGCGCACGAGCAGCAGCGTCAGCGCGGTGACCGCGATGCCGGGCACGATGTTCACGTAGAAGATCGAGCGCCAGCCGAACGCCTCGGTGAGCACGCCGCCGACGGTGGGCCCGAGCGTCGGCGCGAGCACCGACACCATGCCGAGGATCGCCGGTATCAGCGCACGCTCCTTGCCGTCGAACAGGGCGAAGCCGGTCGCGAACACGGTCGGGATCATCGCGCCGCCGACGAAGCCCTGGATCACCCTGAACGCGGTCATCGACTCGATGTCCCACGCCGCGCCGCACAGCGCGCTCGCGAGCGTGAACAGGCCCGCCGACAGCGCGAACAGCCAGCGCGTCGACAGCGCCTGGGCGAGGAACGCCGAGAACGGGATCATCACGAGTTCGGCCATGAGGTAGCCGGTCTGCACCCAGCTGATCTCGTCGGGCCCCGCGGACAGGCCCGCCTGCACGTCGTTGAGGGAGGCGGCGACGATCTGGATGTCGATGAGCGCCATGAACTGGCCGAACGCCATCACGCCGAAGATGAGGAAGCGCTGCGCGAGCGGCAGGTCCGCGGGCGAAGGCGGTGCGGCGACGGCACGCGGAAGCGGAAGCGGGATCGAGGCGGACATGGCGGAGGGCCTTGAAACGGCGGCGGCGTGATTATATTATGATCATCATATCATTCATCAAGGCATGCCGATGCGCTACGACAGCGAACACAAGCAGAAGACGCGCGAGCGCGTGCTCGATGCGGCTGCAGGCGCGATCCGCGCGTCCGGCCCCGAGCGCGTCGGCGTCGCCGGGATCATGGCCGAGGCCGGCCTCACCCACGGCGGCTTCTACGCGCATTTCGACTCGAAGGATGACCTCGTCACCGCCGCGGTCGGACACATGTTCGAACAGGCTCGCGCGCGCTTCGTGCGCGAGACCGAAGGCCGCGACGCGCGCACGGGCTTGCGCGCGTACGTCGACTTCTACCTGTCGAAGAAGCATCGCGACTCGCGCGACAGCGGCTGCCCGATCCCCGCGCTGTCGTCCGACCTGCCGCGCCTGACCGAAGAAACGCGCGCGATCTACGCCGACGGCGTGCAGCGCCTCGTCGCGCGCCTCACCGCGATGCTCGGCGAACTCGGCCGTGCGGAAGCAGAGGGCGAGGCGCGTTCGCTCGTCGCCGAACTCGTCGGTGCGCTCGCGCTCGCGCGCGTCGAGCCCGACGCCAAACGGTCCGACGCGATCCTCGCGGCGTCGAAGCGGCACCTCGTTCGCCGCTTCGGCCTGGAGGCGCGCGCATGAGCATGACCCGCGAGATCGGCGCGGGCCTCGACGGTCTCGCGCAACTGCGCGCGTTCATCGCCGCGGGCAAGCGCCCCGGCATCGGCGACGCACTCGACTTCGATCTCGTCGAGGTCGACGACGGCCACGCGGTGTTCGCCGGCTCGCCCGGGCCGCACGCCCACAACCCGATGGGCGTCGCGCACGGCGGCTGGTTCGCGACGCTGCTCGATTCGGCCTGCGGCTGCGCGGTGCATTCGAAGCTTTCGCCGACACAAGCGTACACGACGCTCGAACTCAAGGTCGCGTTCCACAAGGCGGCCACCGCGGCGACCGGCCGCATGCGTGCCGAAGGGCGCGTGATCGCGTTCGGCCGGCGCGTCGCGTACGCCGAAGCGCGCCTCGTCGACGCGGCCGGCGTGCTCCACGCGACCGCAACCTCCACCCTGCTGGTGATGGAAAAATGAACACACCCGCCCCGTCGCCGCGCCGCGTGCGCGGTCCGCTGTTCGCCGCGGTGATCGCGCTCGTGGTCGCTGTTGCCGGCGTGCTCTGGCTGTATGCGCCGCGTCGCAGCGAATCGACCGACAATGCCTACCTGCAGGCCGACAGTTCGGTCGTCGCGCCGAAAGTGCGTGGCCTCGTCGCCGAGGTGCTCGTGCAGCACGACCAGCGCGTTCGCAAGGGCGACCCGCTCGTGCGCATCGACGCCGAGGAATTCGACGCACGCGTCGCCTCGGCACGCGCGAGCGTGCAGAACGCCGACGCGGCGATCGCGGCCGCGCGCGCCGCGCTGACGACCCTCGACGCCGAGCAGCGCCTCGCCGCGTCGAACGTGCGTGCGGCGCAGACCTCGATCCGCTCGTCCGACGCGCAACGCGCGCTCGCCGAAGCCGATCGCCGCCGCTACGACGACCTCGTGCGCAGCGGTGCGGTCGCGCGCCGCGACGTCGACCAGTACCGTGCGGCCGAGGTCACCGCGCAGGCGAACGCGGACCACAGCCGCGCCGCGCTCGCGGTCAGCCGCGACCAGGCCGCGGTGACCGATGCGCGTGGCGAGACGCTGCGCGCGAACCTCGCCCAGACCGAAGCCGCGCGCGCGACCGCGCAAGCGGCGCTCGACCTCGCGCTGCAGGACCAGCGCAATGCACTCGTGCGCGCACCGGTCGACGGCGTCGTCGGCGACCGCCAGGTCGAGCCCGGCGACTACGTGCAACCGGGCACGCGCCTCATGACGGTCGTGCCGCTCGACGCGCTGTACGTCGTCGCGAACTTCAAGGAGACGCAGACCGCGCGCATGACGGTCGGCCAGCGCGCGCGCGTCGTCGTCGACGCGCTGCCCGGTGAGACGCTGGGCGCGCGCGTCGACAGCTTCGCGCCGGGCTCCGGCTCGCAGTTCTCGCTGCTGCCGTTCGAACCCGGCACCGGCAACTTCACCAAGATCGTGCAACGCGTGCCGGTGCGCATCCGCTTCGATGCGGACCAGCCCGCGCTCGCGCGCCTGCGCGCCGGCCTGTCGAGCACGGTCACGGTCGTGCTCGATGCGCCGGCGAACCGCCAGGCATCGCGCTGAACTTCGCGGCGGACCGGCGTCCGCCGCATCCGTACCCCAACCAAGGACATGCAGATGAAGATCCAAGGCAGTACCGCGTTCGTCACCGGCGCCAACCGCGGCCTCGGCCTCGCCTACGCGAAGGCGCTCCTCGACGCCGGCGCGCGCAAGGTCTACGCGGCCGCGCGCGATCCATCGACCGTCGCGCTCGCCGGCGTCGTGCCGGTGCGCCTCGACGTCGACGACGACGGCCAGGTCGCCGCCGCCGCGCGCGAATGCGGCGACGTCGACCTCGTCGTCAACAACGCGGGCGTCATCGGCGGCACGCCGCTGCTCGCCGACGGCGGCGACGCCGCGCTGCGGCGCGTGCTCGAGACCAACCTGCACGGCATGCTCGCCGTCAGCCGCGCGTTCGCGCCCGTGCTCGCCCGCAACGGCGGCGGCGCGCTCGTCAACATGCTGTCGGCGCTGAGCTGGGTCAGCCTGCCGCAATCGGGCGCGTATTCGGTGTCGAAGGCCGCCGCCTGGGCGCTCACCAATGGCCTGCGCCACGAACTGCGCGCGCAAGGCACGCTCGTCGTCGCCGTGCACGCGGGCTACATCGACACCGACATGGTGAAGAGCGTCGATGCGCCTAAGGCGAAGCCCGAGGACATCGCCCGCGCGGTGCTCGCCGGGATCGAGGCCGGCGCACCCGAAGTGCTCGCCGACGACACCGCACGCCACGTCAAGGCCGGCTTCGCCGCGACGCCGTCGATCTACCTCGGCTGAAGCAATCGTCCACGCGCCGCCGCATGCGGCGGCGCATCCACTTGACCGGGGTCAAGGCAGCCCCGCGCGGTTCGCGGATCATGACACCATGAACGCGACCGCCTTCGACCGCAACCTCATCGCGCGCTACGACGTCGGCGCGCCGCGCTATACCTCGTATCCGACCGCGCCGCATTTTCGCGAGAGTTTCGGCGAAGCCGACCTGCTGCGCGCGATCAAGGCGTCCAACGGCGACCCGATCCCGCGCGACCTGTCCGCCTACGTGCACGTGCCGTTCTGCCTGTCCCCGTGCTTCTACTGCGGCTGCGCGCGCATCGTCACGCACGACCGTGGCAAGGCGGCCAGCTACCTGACCCGCCTGCATCGCGAGATCGAGCTCGTCGCCGCACGCTTCGATCGCGACCGCGTGCTCGCCCAGCTGCACTTCGGCGGCGGCACGCCGAACTTCCTCGACGTCGAGCAACTCGTCGAGCTGATCGACTCGCTCGAGCGCCATTTCGGCTTCAGCCGCGACGGCAGCCGCGAGTTCGGCATCGAGCTCGACCCGCGCTACTGCAGCGAGGACTACGCACGACAGGTCGCCGCGGCCGGCATCAACCGCGTGTCGATCGGCGTGCAGGATTTCGATCCGGCCGTGCAGCAGGCGGTCAATCGCGTGCAGGGCGTCGACGAGACCGCCGCGGTGATGATCGGCGCGCGCCGCGGCGGCGTGCGCTCGATCAACCTCGACCTCATCTACGGCCTGCCGCGGCAGACGCCGGAGTCGTTCGCGACGACCCTCGAGCAGGTGATCGCGCTGTCGCCGGACCGCATCGCCGCGTACGGCTACGCGCACCTGCCGGAGCGCTTCAAGGCGCAGCGGCAAATCGACAAGTACGAACTGCCGGATGCGGGAACCCGCCTGACGTTGCTGCAACAGACGGTCGAGATGCTGACCGCAGCCGGCTACGTGCACATCGGCGTCGACCATTTCGCGCTGCCCGACGACGACCTCGCGCGCGCGCTCGCCAACGGCACGCTGCATCGCAACTTCCAGGGCTATTCGACCCATGCCGCCTGCGACCTCGTCGGCTTCGGCATGAGCGCGATCGGCCACGTCGGCGACACCTTCAGCCAGAACGCGAAGGACCTCGTCGGCTACTACGCGGCGCTCGACGGCGGGCGGTTGCCGGTCGCGCGCGGCCTGCGCCTCGACGCCGACGACCTCGTGCGCGCGGACGTCATCCAGCAGCTCATGTGCGGCGGCGACGTCGACGTCGCGGCATTCGAGGAGCGCTACTCGCTCGACTTCGCACTGTATTTCCGCGACTCGCTGCGACAGCTGCGCGCGCTCGAGCAGGACGGACTGGTCGAGAGCACGCCCGCGCGCATCCGCGTGACCGCGCGTGGCCGCTTCCTCCTGCGCAACATCGCGCGCTGCTTCGACGCGTATGCGGAGAGTTCCGATGTCCGCTACTCTCGCGCGGTCTGAGACCGGCGGACCGGCGGAGGTGCGCGTGGGCCATGATCGGGCTGCGACCGGTCGCGCGACGCGCGCCCCGATCGCCGACGACGGCGACGCACTGCGCTTCTGTTCGACCTGCGCGTTCGGCGCGGTGTGCTGCGACCGCGGCGTGGACAAGCTCGCGCTGAACGAGCTGCACTGCCTGGTCGAGCATGTCGGCCCGTATCGCGCCGGCGAAGCAGTGTTCCGCAACGGCGAACGGTTCGGCGCGATCTACGCGGTGCGCAGCGGCACCGTGAAGACGCGCGTCGTCGACCTCGAAGGACGCGAACTCGTGCTCGGCTTCCACTTGCCGGGCGAACTCGTCGGCCTCGACGCGATCCATCCCGAGTGCTATCCGTGCGACGCGATCGCACTCGAGCCGACCGAAGTCTGCCGCTTCTCGTTCCCCGCGCTGTCGACGCTCGCGGCGCGCCTGCCCGGCATCCAGCGCGAACTGTTCCGCCGCATGAGCAAGGACATCGGCGGCAAGGCCCTGCTCGCGGGCGACTACTCGTCCGACGAGCGCCTCGCCGCGTTCCTCGTCCTGCTCGGCCGGCGCTACGCCGAACGCGGCTTCGCGCCAGGCGCGCTGCATCTGGCGATGTCGCGCGGCGACATCGCGAACTACCTGCGCCTCGCCGCCGAGACGGTCAGTCGGGTGCTGCGTCGGTTCCAGGACCAGGGACTCATCCGCGTCGACGGCCGCGACCTCACCATCGCGAAGCCGGCCGAGCTGTACGCGCTCGCGCGACCGATCCTCGATCGCTGAACTGCCACTCCGCGCACTCGCACGGGCTTCCCGGCCGCCGAGGCGCACGTCGATTGATCCACGTCAGTGCCGCCGGGGCGGGAGCGCGGCACGATCGCGGCATCCTCTTCAAGGAGTGCTGCGATGTCGACGACATCCCGTCTCTGGATCGCCCTCGGTTGCCTGCTCGGCGCCACGTTCGCCGTGTTGCTGTGGATGGGCCGGGAAATCCATCATCAGGCGCCGCCCCTGCCCGAGCGCGTCGCCACGCCCGGCGGGCAGGTGCTGTACACGCGCGCGGACATCGAGGCCGGCCGCCAGGTGTGGCAGAGCATCGGCGGCCAGCAACTCGGTTCGATCTGGGGCCACGGCGCGCTGATCGCGCCCGACTGGAGCGCCGACTGGTTGCATCGCGAAGCCGACGAACTGCTCGGCATGTGGGCACGACGCGACGACGGCGTGGCCTGGGCATCGCTCGACGAGGGCCGCCAGGAAGTGCTCAAGGCGCGCCTGCGCAAGGAGCTGCGGACCAACGCGTTCGATGCCGGCAGCGGCACGCTCGCCGTGTCGGACGATCGCGCGATCGCGATATCGAACGTCGCGGCCCACTACGAGAGTTTGTTCGGCAACGATCCCGCCACAGCGAAGCTGCGCGCGACCTACGCGATGCGCGACGGCACGGTCGACACCGTGGAGCACCGCCGCGAACTCACCGCGTTCTTCTTCTGGACCGCCTGGGCGACCGTGACCACGCGCCCCGGCGCAGCGATGAGCTACACGAGCAACTGGCCGTACGACCCGCTGGTCGGCAACACGCCGACCTCGAGCGCGTTCCTCTGGACCGTGTTCAGCGTGCTCTTCATGATCGCTGGCATCGGCCTGCTCGCCTGGCACTACGCGGTGTGGCATCGCAACGAGCCACACCTCGCGCCGCCAGCGAGCGATCCGCTCGCCGGCCTGAAGATCACGCCGTCGATGCGCGCGACCGCGAAGTACTTCTGGGTCGTGATCGCGCTGTTCCTGGCGCAGATCCTGCTCGGCGCCGTCACTGCGCACTACCAGGTCGAAAAGGACTTCTACGGCATGGCGATCTCCGACGTGCTGCCGTACTCGCTGTCGCGTTCTTGGCACACCGAACTCGCGGTGTTGTGGATCGCCACCGCGTGGCTCGGCACCGGCCTGTACATCGCGCCGGCCGTGTCCGGCCACGAACCGAAGTTCCAGCGCCTCGGTGTCAATGCGCTCTGGTGCTGCCTGCTCGTGATCGTCGTCGGCGCGTTCGCCGGCCAGTGGTTCGCGGTGATGCAGAAGCTCGGCCTCGCGAACAACTTCTGGTTCGGCCACCAGGGCTGGGAATACGTCGACCTCGGCCGCTTCTGGCAACTGTTCCTGTTCGTCGGCCTCGTGCTCTGGCTGGTGCTCATGGGTCGCGCGCTCTGGCCCGCGCTGCGGCGCAAGGACGATCTCGCCTCGATCGTCGGCCTGCTGTTCCTGTCGACGGTCGCGATCGCCGCGTTCTACGCCGCCGGCCTCATGTGGGGCGAGCACACGCACATCTCGGTGGTCGAATACTGGCGCTGGTGGGTCGTGCACCTGTGGGTCGAGGGCTTCTTCGAAGTGTTCGCGGTCGCGGTGATGTCGTTCCTGTTCGTCAGGCTCGGCCTCGTGCGCGCGCGCACGGCGACGGTCAACGTGCTGTTCGCGACGATCGTGTTCATGGCCGGCGGCGTGCTCGGCACGTTCCACCATCTCTACTTCGCCGGCACCACCACCGCGGTGATCGCGCTCGGCGCGTCGTTCTCCGCGCTCGAAGTCGTGCCGCTCGCGCTGATCGGCATGGAGGCGTACGAAACCTGGTCGCACGGCCGCGCGACGCCGTGGATGGCGCGCTACCGCTGGCCGATCATGTTCTTCCTCGCGGTGTCGTTCTGGAACCTCGTCGGTGCCGGCCTGTTCGGCTTCCTCATCAACACGCCACTCGCGCTGTACTACATGCAGGGCCTCAACCTCACGCCGCTGCACGGGCACACCGCGCTGTTCGGCGTGTACGGCATGCTCGGCCTCGGCCTCATGCTGTTCTGCCTGCGCGGCCTGCGACCCGCAGTGCCGTGGAACGACGGACGCCTGCGCGGCGCATTCTGGTCGCTCAACATCGGCCTCGCGCTGATGGCGCTGCTAACCCTGCTGCCGCTCGGCGTGCTGCAGCTGTCGGCCGCGCTCGAACACGGCTACTGGTTCGCGCGCTCGGAGCACTTCATGGACCAGCCGATCGTGCACCTGCTGATCTGGATGCGCATGCCGGGCGACACGATTTTCGCGGTCGGCGCACTGCTGTTCGGCGGGTTCGCGCTGCGCCTGTGGATTGCGCCACGTGCGAGCACGCCAGCGATGCTGCCGGAGCGCGCGTGATGGACATGCATCGCGACGGCGCGACCGCGTGGGGCGCCGCCTTCGCGACGCTGCCCTTGCAGCTCGCGGCTGCGCCGCATCGGCTGCTGTTCTTCGCCGGCGCGAGCGCAGTGATCGTGTCGATGCTGTGGTGGGCGTGCTGGCTCGCGGCGGCTTATTTCGGGCACGCGTTTCCGGCGGCGCCGGTTCCGCCCGGCTGGGCGCACGCGGTGTTCGCGCAGTACGGCATGCTCGCACCGTTCATCTTCGGCTTCCTGCTCACGGTGTTCCCGCGCTGGATGGCGCAGCCTGCGCTCGCGCGACGTCGCTACGTGCCGGTCTTCGCCGGCTTGTTCGGCGGCTATCTCGTCGCGCACGCGGGCCTGCTCGGTTCGAAGGCGCTGCTCGTCGGCGGCATCGGCGTCATGCTCGCCGGCTGGCTCGCCGGCCTCGCTGCGCTCGGCGGCGTGCTCGTGCGCAACGGCGCGAAGGATCGGCACGCGCTGTCGTGCTACGTCGCGCTCGTGCTCGGCGCCTGCGGCCTCGCCGCGTTCGGCGCGTTCGCGCTCGGCGCGCCTTGGCAGTTCGCCTACGTCGCGATCCGCCTCGGCACGTTCGGATTCCTGCTGCCGGTCTACTTCACGGTCTGCCACCGCATGATCCCGTTCTTCAGCGGCAACGTCGTCGGCCCGCGCTACCGCGCGTTCAAGCCGGCGTGGAGCCTGCCGTCGATGTGGGCGCTGCTGCTCGTGCACCTCGCGCTCGACCTCGGCCATCACCAGAATGTCCTCTGGCTCGCCGACGCGCCGCTCGCGCTGTTCTTCCTCGTGCACTGGCTCGGCTGGCAGCCGTGGAAATGCCTGCGGCCGGGTCTGCTCGCCGTGCTGCACTTCGCCGGCGCGTGGCTATGGGTCGCGTTCGCGTTGTACGCCGCGCAGAGCCTGCTCGCGTTCACCGACCACGGCTTCCTGTTCGCGCGCGCACCGGCGCACGCGCTGACCGTCGGCTACTTCGGTTCGATGCTCGTCGCAATGGTCACGCGCGTGACGCAGGGCCATTCGGGCCGACCGCTCGAAATGGGGCGCATACCGTGGCTGACGTTCTGCCTGATGCAGGGCGTCGCGATCGTGCGGCTGCACGCGGAATTTTCGGCCGACCTGCCGCGCTGGCTCGTGGTCGCCGCGTTCGGCTGGCTGCTCGCGTTCCTGCCGTGGGTACTGCGATCGGCGTGGATCTTCCTCACGCCGCGCGTCGACGGCAAGCCGGGGTGACGTCGGCGCGCACGCCTCGTCGCTTCGGTTTGCGCGCTCGAAGAGCAATGGACTACTCGCTGCGCTCGCTCCTTCGGAGCCGCCCTTCGGGCGTTCTGCGCGCTTCGCGCTTGTCCTGCTTGCGCGGGAATGACGTCATGTTACGGTCGAGGCCTCGCGCTGTGCCGTAGCCCCCAGCTCTCAGCTTCCAGCTCTCAGCCCTGAATAACGTGATCGAGTTCTACCCGCAGATCAAGTTCGTCCACGTCACCGCCGTGATCCTCTCCGGCGGCCTGTTCATGCTGCGCGGCGTGCTCATGCTCGCGCGCTCGCACTGGGCGCAGCACGCCGCGCTGCGCTGGCTTTCGTACGCGATCGACACGACCCTGCTGACCGCCGCGCTCATGCTCGTGACGATCCTGCACCAGTATCCGTTCGTGCACGCCTGGCTCACCGCGAAGGTGCTGCTGCTCGTCGTCTACATCGCGCTCGGCACCCTCGCGCTCAAGCGCGGCCGCACGCGGCGCGTGCAGGTCATCTGCTACTTCGCCGCGCTGTTCGTGTTCGCCTTCATCGTGACGATCGCTCGCGCGCACGATCCGTGGGGCATACTCGGCCGACTGGTCCACTGAGCCGCGACGATGCCCGAACCTGCGCTGCTGTACGGCTTCCTCGCCGCGCTCGGCGGCGGCCTGCTGGTCGGCATCGAGCGCGAGCGCGGCAAGGGCACCGGCCCGGAGCGCGACGCGATCGGCGCGCGCACCTGCGTGCTCGCCGCGCTCGCCGGCGCGGTCGGCGCGCTGCTCGGTGCGGTCGCGCTCGCGCTTGGCGGCGCGGCGGTCGTACTGTATGCCGGCCTCGCCTACCTGCATTCGCGCACGCGCGATCCCGGCCTGACCAGCGAAATGGCGCTGCTGCTCGTCTACCTGCTCGGCGCGCTCGCGACGACGCAGGCGCAACTCGCCGCGGGCCTGTACGTGCTCACCGCGATCGTGCTAGCGAGCAAGCCGTGGCTGCACCGCTTCACGCGCCAGTCGCTGGGCGACGCTGAACTCGACGACCTGCTGCTGCTCGCCGCCTCGGCGCTGATCGTGCTGCCGCTGCTGCCCGACCGCGCGATCGACCCGTTCGGCGTGCTCAATCCGCGCAAGCTGTGGCTGCTGGTCGTGCTCGTGATGGCGATCAACGCGGCCGGCTACGTCGCACTGCGCACGCTGGGCGCGCGCCGCGGCCTGCTGCTCGCGGGCTTCCTCGGCGGATTCGTGTCGAGCACGGCGACGATCGGCGGCATGGGCCAGCGCGCGACGGCGGCGCCGCATGCACGTGGCGCGGCGATCGCGGCCGCGCTGCTGTCCAACATCCCGACCGTCGTGCAGATCGGCGTGATCCTCGCGGCGACATCGCCGCCGCTACTGGTCGCGCTGGCGCCGGCGCTGGTGTGTGCGGGCCTCGCCGCCGCCGTGCTCGCCGGCGCGTGGGTCGCACGCGCGCGCTCGACCGACCACGACGCGCCCGCGTCGACCGCGTCGCGGCCATTCGACCTGCGCCACGCCCTGCTGTTCGCTGCGATCGTCGCCGCCGCGCTGCTGCTGTCGGCGGCGCTGCACGCATGGATCGGCGATCGCGGTGCATTGCTCGGCGCGGCAGCCGCGGGGCTCGCCGACGTGCACGCGGCGTCTGTGTCGCTCGGCCAGCTCGCGGCGACGGCGACGTTGCCGCTGCCGCAGGCCGCGCTCGGCATCACGCTCGCGTTCGTCGCCAACTCGTTCGTCAAGTGCGTCGCCGCGCTCGCCACGGGCGGCACCGCGTTCGCGCGGCCGCTGATCGGCGGCGTGCTCGTGATCGATGCGGCGCTGCTGCTCGCGTACGCGCTGTCGCGCTGACGCGCGGCAGCGTGACTGCGCTGCGGCGTTCGGCCTCCTCTCGTACATCGCCGCGCTTGATCCGGGTCAAGGCGGATCGTGCCCGTATCGGAGACGCTGACGACAGGAAAACACGTCGCCGCAACGAGGGGTCACCGATGAAACGCTTGCTGCTCGCCGTCGCCGTCAGCGCCGCCGCGCTGGCCGGTTGCACCGGTCGCTCGACCGGAACGAATGAAGCCGTCGCCGCGAACGCTCCAGCCGCGGCCACCACCGGCGGCTCCGCCCGGGGTGACTTCGGTCCGCCGCAGGGCGAGCCGGTCCATGCGGTGCTCACGAGTCCGCCGGAAGTGCCCCCACCGACGAACCGCACGCAACCGGCGAGAGTGATCGTCGAACTCGAAGTGGTCGAGAAGGAGATGCCCATCTCCGAGGGCGTCACCTACACCTTCTGGACGTTCGGTGGCACCGTGCCGGGCAGTTTCATCCGCGTGCGCCAGGGCGACACGGTCGAGTTCCACCTGAAGAACTCGCCCGACAGCAAGATGCCGCACAACATCGACCTGCACGGCGTGACCGGCCCCGGCGGCGGTGCCGCGTCGAGCTTCACCGCGCCCGGGCACGAATCGCAGTTCACGTTCAAGGCGCTCAACCAGGGCATCTACGTCTACCACTGCGCGACGGCGCCGGTCGGCATGCACGTCGCGAACGGCATGTACGGCCTCATCCTCGTCGAGCCGCCCGAGGGCCTGCCGAAGGTCGACCACGAGTACTACGTGATGCAGGGCGACTTCTACACGGGCGGCAAGTACCGCGAGAAGGGCCACCAGCCATTCGACATGGAGAAGGCGATCGACGAATCGCCGACCTACGTGCTGTTCAACGGCCACGAGGGCGCGCTCACCGGCGACAAGGCACTCGCCGCGAAGACCAACGAGACCGTGCGCCTGTTCGTCGGCAACGGCGGCCCGAACCTCGTCTCGAGCTTCCACGTGATCGGCGAGATCTTCGACCGCGTGCAGCCCGAAGGCGGCACGCATCCGCAGGAGAACGTGCAGACCACGCTGATTCCCGCCGGCGGCGCCGCGATCGTCGAGTTCCACACCGAGGTGCCCGGCAGCTACGTGCTCGTCGACCATTCGATCTTCCGCGCGTTCAACAAGGGCGCGCTCGCGATCCTCAAGGTCGACGGCCCGGAGAACAAGGCGATCTATTCGGGCAAGGAAGTCGACTCGGTCTACCTCGGCGACCGCTCGGAACCGAACCTCAAACCGGTCGCCGTCGCGGCGAAAGCGGCGGCGAGCGGCGCGTTGACCAAGGACGACCAGATCAAGGCGGGCCAGGTGCTGTTCACCGGCACCTGCTCGGTCTGCCACCAGGCCAACGGCCAGGGGCTGCCGAACGTGTTCCCGCCACTCGCGAAGTCGAGCCTGCTCGCCGCCGAGCCGACGCGCATCGTCGACATCATGCTGCACGGCCTCAACGGCAAGGTCACCGTCAACGGCACCGAATACAACTCGGTGATGCCGCCGATGACCCAGCTCACCGACGACGAAGTCGCCAACATCGCGACCTACGTGCTGAACAGCTGGGGTAACCCGGGTGGCCAGGTGCACAAGGACGACGCGGCGAAGGTGCGCGCGGCTCCGCCCGCCGCCGCGGCGCCGGCGCACTGACGGACGCACGCCGATGGACGCACGCACGCCGCATCGATGCACGCCGGCACTGCGTGTCGCCGCGATCGCGGCGTGCGCGGCCCTGCCGTGCATCGCGCACGCGGCGGCGCCGGCCTACGCGACGATCCCCGCGACCGGCTTCACCAGCGTGATCGAAACCGAGGCGAGCGCGAAGCCGGTGCAGGTCGCCGCGTACGCGCTGCGCGTCGAGCCGGTCACGAACGCGGAGTTCCTCGCGTTCGTCGCGGCGCATCCCGAGTGGCGGCGCGACCGCGTGCCATCGGTGTTCGCCGATGCTCGCTACCTCGCGCATTGGCGGGCCGCGGATGCGCTCGGCGAACAGGCGTCGCCGGCGCAGCCGGTCACGCAGGTGAGCTGGTTCGCCGCGCAGGCCTACTGCGAATCGGAGCACGCGCGCCTGCCGAGCTGGATCGAATGGGAACGCGCCGCCGCCGCGAGCACCACCGTCG
Organism: Dokdonella fugitiva; assembly: GCF_014138265.1. Classification (GTDB taxonomy): domain Bacteria; phylum Pseudomonadota; class Gammaproteobacteria; order Xanthomonadales; family Rhodanobacteraceae; genus Dokdonella_A; species Dokdonella_A fugitiva_A. The sequence continues at coordinate 248,264 of NZ_JACGXL010000006.1, read as the reverse complement.
CCGACGCGCGCGGCGATCCAGCCTGGCGCCGGCAACTGCTCGACTGGTACGCGAAGCCGTCGAGCGCGCCGCTCGCGGTGATCGGCGCTGCTCCGAACCTGTACGGCGTGCGCGACCTGCACGGCCTCGTCTGGGAATGGGTCGACGACCAGGCCTCGATGATGGTCACCTCCGACAGCCGCGACCAGAGCGATCCCGACCGGCTGAAGTTCTGCGGCTCGGCCGCACTCAGCCTGCGCGATCGCGACAATTACGCCCTGCTCATGCGCATCGCGCTGCTGTCGTCGCTGCAGGCGGTCGACACGACCGCGAACCTCGGCTTCCGCTGCGCGCGCGCTTCCGACACCCCGGTGACGCCATGAAACCGATGCACGACCACGCCGAACGGGACGCCCTGCCCTGCCTGTGCTGCGGCAGCAACGTCGCGCGATGTGAAGGCGCGCCGATGCCGCGGCTGCGCTCGATCCTGCGATTCGTCGCGCTGTGCGCCATGCTGTTCGGCCTCGGTTTCGCATGTGCGCGTGCCGGCGCCGGAGAACTGCCGCGCGATTCGACCTACCACCTCGCGGTACCGCTGGTCGACCAGGACGGTCGCGCGTTCGCGTTCGCCGACGGCCGCGGTCGCGCGCGCATCGTCAGCATGTTCTACACCTCGTGCAAGTACGTCTGCCCGCTCATCATCGACACGTTGCTGAAGACCGAACGCGAACTCGCACCCGCCGGGCGCGAACGCCTCGACGTACTGCTGGTCAGCCTCGATCCCGACAACGACACGCCGGACGCGCTCAAGCGGATCGCCGACAAACGCCACCTCGACACGTCGCGCTGGCGCCTCGCGCGCACCGACGCGACGCACGTGCGCCGCCTCGCGGCGATGCTCGGCATCCAGTACAAGCAGCTCGAGAACCGCGAGTTCAGCCATTCGAGCGCGCTCGTGCTGCTCGACGCGGACGGACGCATCCTCGCGCGCAGCGATCGACTGGGGGAAGCCGATCCCGACTTCGTCGCCACCGCGAGCCGCGCGCTGGGCGATCAGGCCAGCGCGAAGCGGTAGCGCAGCTTGGACGCCGGCGCCGCGCCGATGCGCCGGTAGAAGCGCGCGGCACCATCGTTCCAGGCCGGCGTCTGCCATTGCAGCTCGGCGCAGCCAAACGCGCGCGCATGCGCGACGGTTGCCTCGAACAACGCCCTGCCGACGCCCGCGCCGCGCGCGTGCTCGCGCAGGTACAGGCAATCCATGTGCAGGAACTCGCGCGCCTGCCAGGTCGAGTACTCGAACGAGGCGCTCGCATAGCCGACCGCTACGCCGTCGCACTCGGCGAGCCATGCGAACAGGCGCGGCGACGACGCGTCGAGCGCCGCGCGCAGAGCCTCGCGCGTGCCTTCGAACGCCGCGCGCTCGTAGGCGGCATGTTCGGCGCACAGCACCGCGAGCACCGCCGCGTCGACACCGCGCGCGCAGCGCACGAGCACGGGCGTCATTCCGGCGCGCCGTCCGCCTCGAGTGCGAAGCCCTCGTCGAGCCAGCCGGTGATCCCGCCGGCCATGAGCTTCACCGCGAAACCGAGCCGCGCGAGGCGCACCGCCGCGCGTGCCGCGCCATTGCAATGCGGGCCGGCGCAGTAGGTCACGAACAAGGTCGACGGCGGATATGCCGCCATGCGCGAGGCGATGATCTTGCGGTGGGGCAGGCTGATCGCGCCGGGCACGTGGCCGCGCGCGTACATCGCCGGGCTGCGCGCGTCGACGAGCACGAAACCGGGCGCGGGCGACTGCAACGCCTCGTGCGTGTCCCAGCAATCGGTTTCGTAGGCGAATTGCGCCTCGAAGTGGCGCAGCGCGAGTTCCGCCGGCGCGGCGGCGACTTCGGTGACGGCGTTGGACATGGCGATCTCCACGGTGGACGTGGCGGGCATTGTTCGGCGCGGGCGGCCCGCGCACAATTGGCGGCACCGCCACTCATCGATCAAATCATGCCAAGGCGATCGAAGGCACCGTCCAATCCGCTCGTCGTCGCCCTCGCCTACGACGGGCTGTGCGCGTTCGAGTTCTCCTGCGCGGCGGAAGTGTTCGGCCTCGCCCGCCCCGAGCTCGGCGCAGGCTGGTATCGCTTCGAGACGTGCGCGGCCGAGCGCCGACCGCTGCGCGGCCAGTACGGCCTGCGCCTCTCGGCGATGCACGGACTCGAGCGCCTGCGCCGCGCCGGCACGATCGTGATCCCGGGCTGGAAGGGCGTCGAGGTACCGGTCCCCGCGCGCATCGTCGACGCGCTGCGCGACGCTCACGCGCGCGGCGCGCGCCTGCTGTCAATCTGCTCGGGCGCGTTCGTGCTCGGCGCGACCGGGCTGCTCGACGGCCGCCGCGCGACCACGCACTGGCGCTATGCCGACGCGCTGCGCCGTCGCTACCCGCGGATCGAGGTCGATCCCGACGTCCTGTACATCGACGAGGGCGCGCTGCTGACGTCGGCCGGCAGCGCCGCCGGGCTCGATCTGTGCCTGCACCTCGTGCGGCGCGACTGGGGTGCACGCGTCGCCAACCACGTCGCGCGCCGGCTCGTGATCCCGCCGCACCGCGACGGCGGCCAGGCGCAGTACGTCGAACGCCCGGTGGAGGCCGTCGATCGGCATGCGCTGTCGCCGCTGCTCGATACGATGCGCCGGCGCCTCGCCGAACCGCTGTCGATCGCGCGGCTCGCGCGCATGGCGTCGATGAGCGAACGCAGCTTCATGCGCCATTTCAAGGCGGCGACCGGCCTCACGCCGACCGACTGGCTCGTGCGCACGCGCGTCGAACGCGCGCGCGAACTGCTCGAGGACTCGCGCCACTCGGTCGAGCGCATCGCCGACCTGACCGGCTTCGGCACCGCGACCACGCTGCGCCACCATTTCCGCCGGCGCGTCGGTGCCAGCCCGCGCGCGTATCGCGAGCGCTTCGCGAGTGAACGTCGCCGCTGAGCGCGTTTGTGCCGCACGCGGCTCCGGTCGTCAGGCCGGTCGCAGCTGGTCCGCGAGGCTGCGCGTGCGTTCGGTGACTTCCGAGCCGGTATGCAAGGTCGTCTTGCGCTCGATCAGCATGACCAGGCACTCGTTCTCGGCGACCGGGTTGTGGCGCACGCCCTTCGGCACGACGTAGGCGTCGCCCGCGTCGAGTTCGACCGCACCGTCGGCCATCTCGATGCGCAGGTGGCCGCCGAGGATGTAGAACAACTCGTCCTCGTCGTCGTGCGCGTGCCAGCCGAACGTGCCGTGCACCTTGGCGACCTTGACGTAGGAGTCGTCGAGCGAAGCGACGACGCGCGGCGACCAGAACTCGGTCAGGCCGGCGGCGACGCTCGCCGGCGAAACGATCTTCGACATGGAACCTCCATCGCCGCGAGCGGCGGCCTTCGGGGTGATCGGTCGCAGCAGGCGCGTTCTGCCCGCCATCGACATGTCCGCATTGTAGTGCGCACCCACGCGCACGCGATGGCGCGGATCGCCGGCGTCCGGGCGCCACGTCGACTTCGCGGGGAAATCCGCCATGGCTACCGCGCGCCCTCGACGCGCAACGCGTCGTGCAGGTCGGCATGCTCGAAGTCGATGCGTCGTTCGACGCGGCCGTCCGCGCCGAGCACGACGGCGAGCGGCACGCGCTGCACGCCGAAGCGGCGGAACAGCGCGCCGTCGCGATCGAGCACGAGCGGCACCGCGACGTGTTCGCGGTCGCGCCATTCGCGCAGGTCCTGTTCGGACGCCCACAGCCCGGAGGCCACGCCGACCCAGCGCAGTCGCGCGTCGCCGCCGAGTTCGAGCAGTTGCTCGCGCAGCGCGCGGCAGCGTGCCGAGGACCCGGGGCGCGTCTTCTCGAAATAGCCTTCGCACCACGGCGAGAAGAACGCGACCACGCTGCGCCGGCTCCGCTGCGGATCGGCGAGTGCGACCTCGTCGCCGCCGAGCGAGCGGACGCGCTGCGACGGCGCCGGGTCGCCGACGCGCAGCACGATCGCGTCGGTCGCGCTCGCGGCGGGTGCCGCCTTCACCTCCTGCGACGCGCCCGCGCGCACGCGGCGTGCGTCGGCGAGCGCCGCGTCGAGGCGCGCGTCAGCGAGGTGGCCGACGTAGCGGATCACGCCGTCGCGATCGATGACGACGTGCTGCGGCGTCACGCGCACGCCGAACAGCCCGGCGAGGCGGCCGTCCTCGTCGCGCACGACCGGCATGGTCAGGCCGAATTCGTCGCGGAACGCGCGCACCTGTTCGGGCGTGTCGTCGAACCCGAGGTTGATCGCGACGACGGCGAGATCATCGCCGGCGCCCTGCTGCGCGTGTTCGAAGTGCGGCATCTGCGCGCGGCACGGCGAGCACCAGGTCGCCCAGAACTTGAGGTAGACGGCCTTGTGGCCGCGCAGCGCGGCGAGGTCGATCGTCGTGCCGTCGATCGTCGTCATGCGCGCCGCGGGTGCGAGCCGACCGACCTGCGTGGCGCCGGCTTCCCGCGCGAAGTCCTCGCCGGGGCCTGCGCGCACGGGCGCCGCGACAAAGACGAGGCAGAGCGACAAGGCGGCGATCCACGCCTCGCGCGTGGACGAACGGGAGGCCGGGAACGGCAGCGCGGGAGCAGACGTCGGATCCATCGTGGGTTGCATTCGGCGAGTGCGGCGACTCGGGTGGGCCGCATCGTCACGCTACGCCGCGCCGGACGCGAAGCGCGCGCCAGTCGCGCGCGCTTCGATGGAACCAGTCGGCGGGGCTACTTCACCGCGTGCGCGGCGACCCATTCGGCGAGCGCCTTGCGATCGACGTGCTCGCGCAACGCGCCGCACTGGCGGATGCCTTCGAGCGCCTGGCCGAGGCCGCGATCGCCGCCGATGAGGTCTTTCGCGCGCGGCGCGAGGAATGCCGACATCTCGTCCGCGTCGGCGACGCTGCAACGTCCCGGCGAGAACGTCTTCGGCAACCACGCCTGCGCGAACGGCGGCAGGCGCTTGCGGTAGGCAGCGAAATGCTGCGTGAGCCACTGCCACAGCGCCGCGCGATTCTCCGGTTCGTCCGCCTGCGCCTCGTACAGGCGGCCCATCTCGCCGATCTGCACCGCGGCGGAGAGGCCATAGTCGCGCGCGCGCGCGCCGAGCGCGGGATCGCGCGTCGCGCCGAGCGCGCCGAGCAGCGCGTAGCGTTCGGTCGTGTCGCGGTCCGCTTCGAACGCCCCCTGCGCCGCGTCGAACGCCGGTTCGCCGCCGTCCTGCACGGTCACCTTGAGCGCGGTCACGAGCAGGTCGGCGTCGGCACGCGTGAGATCGGGTTTGCCACCGCCGTCGAGCGCGAGCGCTGCGCGGCCCTGCTTGGCGAGTTCGGCGCGCGTCGCCGGATCGCGCACGACCATCGCGAGGAACTCGGCGATGCGCGTGCGCATCGCGGTGTCGGTGCCGGGCTCGCCGTCCTTGCGGCGCCAGCCGAGCCGGACCAGGCGCGGCGCGTACAGGCGCGTGACCCAGGCATCGAGCGCGGGCCTCGTCGCGGCGTCGGCGAGGTGTTCGCGGATCCATTCGTAGCGACCGAGCAGCGCGGTCGCGACCTGCGGCATGTCCGCACCGGCGAGCGGCGGCATCGCGTCGAGCAGCGCGCCCGCGGACACGCTGCCGCGGCGGAAGCCGCTGTCGACCGCGTCGGCATAGACGAGCTGTTCGGGCGCGGAGAGTTTCGCGGCGGCCGCACCGAGTCGACCGAGGTCGTCGGCGGCGAGGTCGAAGCGGTAGTAGCCGCGCGCATCGGCGTTCGGCAGGTACCAGTCAGGGCAGCTGCCGGCGACGTCGAATTGCTGCTCGGGCCGTTCGAGCAGGAAGCACTGCGCGTCGGAACCGCCACCGCGACCGAAGCGCGCGCACACCGGCACGCCCCAGCGCGGCGCGTCCTTCGACAGCACGCCGTACGGCAGGTAGCGCGACTGCGCGAGCTTCAGCGTCGCCTTGCCGGCGTTGCAGGCGAGTTCGCTGCGCACGAGCGGCACGCCGGGCTGGTCGAGGAAGCTGCGCATGCCTTTCGCGAACGCATCGCCCTTGCCGCTCGCCTGGGTCAGCGACGCGATGAGGTCGTCCGAGCTGCCACTGCCGAACGCGTGGCTCGCGAGGTATTCGCGCATGCCCTTGCGGAACGTGTCCTCGCCGACCCAGCGCTCGAACATCGCGAGCACGGCGGCGCCCTTCTGGTAGGTGATGCTGTCGAACGCGGTCTCGATGTCGCCGCGGCCGAGGATCGGCTGGCGGATCTTGCGCGTGCTGAGCAGGCTGTCGTTCGCCATCGCGTACAGGCGCGCCTCGAGCGATTCGAGGTCGGCGTGGTATTCGGGTCGCAACGCCGACGTCGCCTTCGCCTGGCCCCAGGTCGCGTAGGCCTCGTTGAGCCAGATGTCGTCCCACCAGGGCACGGTCACGAGGTCGCCGTACCACTGGTGCGCGATCTCGTGCGCCTCGATGTTGAACACGCTGCGGTAGTGGTCGGCGGCCGAGTGCGCGTCGGTGAGCAGGTAGGCGTCGCGGTAGATGATGAGTCCCGCGTTCTCCATCGCACCGGCGGAGAAGTCGGGCGCGCCGAGCAGGTCGAGCTTGTCGAACGGATACGGCTGCGCGGTGTAGTCCTCGTAGAACTTGACGATCGCGGGCGCGACCTCGAGCGCCCAGGCGAGCTTGTCCTTGCTGCCGCGCGGACCGATCGCGCGCAGCGGCAGCGCGCTCTTGCGCACCGCGTTCGGCGGAATCGGCGCGGCCTCGGCGACGTCCCACGGGCCGACCGCGAACGCGACGAGGTAGGTCGGCAGCGGCGGCGTGGTCGCGTAGGCGATCGTCTTCCACTTCGCGTCGGCGGACTTCTCCTCGCGCAGCGGACGCGTGTTCGCCACCGCGACGTCCTGCACCGGCACGGTCAGCGCGAGGTCGAACGGCACCTTGAAGCGCGGCTCGTCGAAACCGGGGAACGCGAGGCGCGCACTGACCGGCTCCATCTGCGTGACCGCGTAGGCGTCGTCGCCGACCTTGACCTTGTAGACGCCTTCGAGCTGGCCGTTGAACGGCGCGTCGTAGTCGAACGCGAGTTCGACCTCCTGCGCGGCGAGGCGATGCGCGAAGCGCACTTCGAGCACGCCGCCGTCGGCATGCGCGACCGCCTGCGCGTCGCTGGTCGCGCCCGCGGCGTCGGTCACGCGCGCGGCGCGGATGTTCATCTGCTGCGCGTGCAGCCAGACGTGGTCGCTCGCCTTCGCGAGCCTGACGCGGATGCGCGCCTCGCCGTCGAAACGGTCGCGGCGTGGATCGACGGTGAGGTGCAGTGCGTAGTGCAGCGGCGCCACGTCGGCCGGCAGCTTGCCGGTCGGCACGCCCTCCTCCTTCGCGACGGCGGCGCCGCTGGCGAGCAGGCTTGACAGGATCAGGGCGCGCATGCGCATCGGGACGTCTCCGCAAGGGTTCGCCGCGGACCCCCTGCCCCCGGCACGAAGCCGCCACTTGACCATGCCGGCGCGGCCATCGGCAATGGGCGGAACGTCATGCCCCGGCGATCGAACGGCGCAGCGCGGCGCGCGCGAGCAGGCGGGTCGAGTCGAGCGTCGGCAGGCAGGCGTTGCCATCGTCGACGACGAGCGGGAGTTCGGTGCACCCGAGCACGACCGCGTCGCAGCCGGCGTCGCGCAGGCCTTCGATCACGCGCAGCAGGTAGGCGACCGACGCGGGTTCGCGCACGCCCGCGACGAGTTCGTCCATGATGATCCGGCCGACTTCCACGCGCTGCTCGACCGGTGGCCGGCGCCAGTCGAGGTCGTGCGCGGCAAGCGACCGCGGGTACACCTCGCTGTCGACGAGCCAGCGCGTGCCGGTCAGGCCGAGCCGGCGCAAGCCGCGCCGCTGCGCCTCGGCGGCGACGACGTCGGCGATGTGCAGCCACGGCAGCGGCGACGCCGGCTCGACCCACGGCATCGCCTGGTGGGTCGTGTTGTCGGGACAGACGAGGAACGCGGCGCCTGCGCGCGCGAGCCGGTGCGCCGAGGACAGCATGAGGTCGGCGACCGCGGGCCAGTCGTCGCGCTCGATGCGGGCGACGTAGTCGGCGAGCGAGTGCGTGTGCAGCGACACCTCGGGATGCGCATGCGCCTGGCCGAGCCCCTGCGCGCCTTCGATGCAGATCGTGCGGTAGCAGAGCGCGGCGCCTTCGGCGGAACAGGCGACGATGCCGATCGGCTTCGACATGGGCGTCTCCGGGCAGCGGGCGGATGCGATCACGCGGCGTGGTCGCGCCACCCGATCATCGGCGAGCCGCGCGCGCGAGTACAAGGCTACGCCGCCCGCGACCGGACCGCCCGCGGCGGCGGATCTGCGACGATCGCCGGTCCGGCCGCGTCTGAACGGCATGAGACGCTGGGAACTCGCCGTTTCGCTCGACCCGCACAGCAGCCAGCCGCTGTTCCTGCAGCTCGCCGACGCGATCGCCGACGACATCCGCCGCGGTCGCCTGCGCGCCGACGACGCCCTGCCCGGCTCGCGCGAACTCGCCGCCCTGCTCGGCCTGAACCGCAACACGATCGTCGCCGCATACGACGAACTCGCTGCACAGGGCAGCGTGCGCACGCGCGTCGGCGGTGGCACGTTCGTGACCGCGGCGACGCCGCTCGCGCGCGTGCGGCCATGCGCGCCCGTGTTGCCGGCGGCGCCGACCTTCGCGCTCGCGCCGCTCGCGCCGACGCGCTTCGTCGCGCCGGCGGTGCCCGCGCCCGGCGCGCTCCAGCTCGGCAGCGGCGCGCCGGATCCGCGCCTGTTTCCCGCGCGTGCGCTCGCGCGTGCATTCCGCCGCGCGATCGAATCGCGCGGGCGCGGCGCGCTCGGCGCCGGCGGCCCGTGCGGTCATGCGCGCCTGCGCGGCGCACTCGCCGACATGCTCGCGCGTTCGCGCGGCCTGCCGGCGATGCCGGCGAACACGATGGTCACGCGCAGCATCGAGCAAGGCATCGACCTCGTCGCGCGCGCGCTGGTTTCACCCGGCGACGTCGTCGCGGTCGAGGAGCTCGGCTATCCGCCGGCGTGGAACGCGCTGCGGCTCGCCGGCGCCGAACTCGCGCCGCTGCCGCTGGACGACGAAGGCCTGCGCGTCGACGCGCTCGCGGCACTGCTCGAGCGAACGCGCGTGCGCGCGGTGTTCCTCACCCCGCACCACCAGTTCCCGACCACCGCGGTGATGTCCGCGGCGCGGCGCGCGCGCCTCGCCGAACTCGCGCTGCGCCATCGCGTCGCGATCGTCGAGGACGACTACGACCACGAGTTCCACTACGCCGGCAAGCCGGTGCTGCCGCTCGCTGCGGGCGCGGGCGGCGGCAATGTCGTCTACGTCGGCTCGCTCGCGAACCTGCTCGCACCGGGCATCGGCACCGGCTTCGTCGTCGCGCCGGCGCCGGTGTTCGAGCGCCTCGCCCAGTTGCGCGCGGCGAGCGACCCGCGCTGCGACGCCGCGCTCGAAGGCGCGATCGCGGAGCTGTTCGAGGACGGTGAGCTGTTGCGCCACGTGCGGCGCCTGCGCCGCGTGTTCGCCGCGCGCCGCGACGTGCTCGCGGGCGCGTTGCGGCGGCGCCTCGGTGGCGCGCTCGACTTCCGCGTCGCCGAAGGCGGCCTCGCGCTGTGGGTGCGCGTCGATGCCGCGATCGATCTCGGCGCTTGGGTACGCGAGGGCGCGCGCGAAGGCGTGCAGTTCGCCGCGGCGATGCCGTACGACCTGCGCGGACGCGAACTCCAGGCGATGCGCCTCGCCTTCAGCTGGCACGACGAGGCGGAACTGGAGCAGGCGGTCGAGCGGATGGCCCGCGCGCTTGCGCGCTGCGCACCGTTGCGCCGCGCGCCGCCGACGCGTGCGGCGATGGGCACGCGTGCAGCATCGTTGCACGAGGACGACCGGCGCCAGCGCGCCTGAACCGGCAGCCGATCGCACCGGCGATCAGGCCGCCGCGGCGAGCGCCGGCGCGGCCGCTCCCGACTGCTCGGCGGTCACGCCGACCGCGTGCAGCACGGCGGCGATGCGCACCGCGCTCTGGATCGCCTGCGCGGCAACGCCGTGCTTCTGCAGGGTCTTCTCGTGCGATTCCATGCACATGCCGCAGCCGTTGACGGCCGACACCGCGAGCGAGGCGAGCTCGAAATCGATCTTGTCGCAACCCGGGTTCGCCATGACGTTCATGCGCAGGCCCGCGCGCATCGTCGCGTACTCCTCGTTGCCGACGAGGTGGGTGAAGCGGTAGTAGATGTTGTTCATCGCCATGATCGCGGCGGCCGCGCGCGCGCCGTTCGCTTCGGCGTCGCTGAGCGTGCCGGCGAACTTCGCGACCACCGCCCGGGTGAGCGGCTCATGGCGCGCGGAGATCGCGCTGGCGATCGCGACGATCGCGATCTGCTTGGCGGAAAGGCCGGGCGAGCCGGACTCGCCGAGCACGGCGTCGAGGTTGAGGCGCAGGTCCTTCGCGTAGTCGGGCAACTGGTCGCGGATCGCTTCGAGGCTCATGGTGGCTCCTGTTCTTCGTTCGCGCGAGCGTGCCGCGCATTCATGGGGTCAACGGGCGATGCGTGCATCGCGCCGTCGCGGCGACGGAGCGCCGGGAAAGAGGCCGGGCGGCGGGAGCACCGCCGCCCGGGAGCCGGCCTCGCGCGGAGAGGGAGGGAGAGCGCGAAGCCGGGTGAAACGTCGTGAGGCAAGCTCATCGCCCGAAGCATGGGCGACGCCGGAGGCATCGCCCACGCAGTGGCGGCAAGCAACCGTCCTTGGTGCGCAGCCGTTCGGCTCCTGCCTCACCCGCCGGCCACCGCGTGCGATGCCCGAGGGCATCGCACAAGCGCGGTGTCAGGCGACCTTCAACGTCTCTTCGCCCTGCTTCCAGTTGCACGGGCACAGTTCGTCGGTCTGCAGCGCGTCGAGCACGCGCAGCACTTCCTGCGGGTTGCGGCCGACGCTGCCGTCGGTCACGTAGGCGAAGCGGATCACGCCTTCCGGATCGACCAGGAACGTCGCGCGCTTGGCCACGCCCTCTTCCTCGTCGAGGATGCCGAGCGCGCTCGACAGGCGCTTGGCGGTGTCGGCGAGCATCGGGAACGGCAGGTCGCGCAGGTCCTTGTGGTCCTTGCGCCACGCGAGGTGGACGAACTCGCTGTCGGTGCTCGCGGCGAGCACTTGGCAGTCGCGGTCGGCGAACTGCGCGTTGAGGTCGCCGAAGCCCTTGATCTCGGTCGGGCAGACGAACGTGAAGTCCTTCGGGTAGAAGAACACGAGCAGCCACTTGCCCTTGTAGGTCGTGTTGCTGATCGGGAAGAACGCCTTCTCGACGCTCTCGATCGAGACGGTCGCCTTGAGGTTGAACTCCGGGAACTTGTCGCCAACGGTCAACATGCTGAACTCCTCCATGGAGCGGGTTTCGAAACGGTGGGTGGGTAGCGGATGGCGCGGGGAAGCGCCGACGGGAACCAAGGATAGGGCCCGCCGATCGATCATTCAAATCGATTGTTGATATGCTATCGATAGAGTGGTTCAATCGCCAGCGTCGCCTTCACAGCCGCCGCCATGAACCTGCGCGACCTCCGCTACCTCGTCTCCCTCGCCGAACACCGCCACTTCGGCCGCGCCGCCGAAGCGAGCTTCGTGAGCCAGCCGACGCTGTCGACGCAGATCCGCAAGCTCGAGGAAGAACTCGGCGTCGCATTGGTCGAACGCACGCCGCGCAAGGTGCTGCTGACCGAAGTCGGCCGCGAGATCGCGCAGCGCGCGCGCGAGGTGCTCAACGAAGTGGAGCAGATCCGCGCGATCGCGCGGCGCACGCTCGATCCCGAATCGGGCACGGTGCGCCTCGGCATCTTCCCGACGCTGGGGCCCTACCTGCTGCCGCACGTGGTGCCGCGCATCCGCGAGCGCTTCCCGCGCCTCGAACTGCTGCTGACCGAGGAGAAGACCGAAGTCGTGCTGCGCCTGCTGCGCGAAGGCCGCCTCGACGCCGGCATCCTCGCGCTACCGATCCACGACGAGCAGCTGCACCAGGAATTCCTGTTCGAGGAGGACTTCGTGCTCGCGGTGCCGCAGACGCATCCGCTCGCGACGCACGCGAGCCTCAAGCTCGACGAACTCGCCGACCAGAACCTGCTGCTGCTCGAGGACGGCCACTGCCTGCGCGACCAGGCGCTCGAGGTGTGCCACCTCGCCGGCGCGAGCGAGCGCAGCGGCTTCCGCGCGACGAGCCTGGAAACGCTGCGCCAGATGGTCGCCGCGGGCGTAGGCATCACCTTGCTGCCGAACCTCGCCGTGCAGCCGCCGATCGCGCCGTCGGCGGACATCCATCTCGTGCCGTTCCGCGGCGATCCACCGAGCCGGCGCATCGCGATGGTCTGGCGCAAGAGCTCGGCGCTCGCGGTGTTCCTCAAGCGCCTCGCCACGGTCGTGCGCGCGCTGCCGCGCGAACTGCTCGATGCGCGCGCATCCGCACCGGCGCGCAAGCCGCGCGGGGCCGCGCGCAACTGACGCGCCGGGTTTGAGAAACCCTGCGCGTTGCACTACGGTGGCCGGATGCAGGCGCCACGTCGCGCGCCGATCCACGATGGAGTTTCGCCTTGGAACCGATGTCCGCTTCTCCCCCGATCGTCGTCTCCAGCCTCGACCTCGAGCGCATCGAAGCCATGCTCGACGCGCCCGCGTACCGCGACCAGGCGGGCGCGATCGCGCTGCGCGACGAACTCGCGCGCGCGGACGTGCTCGCGCCCGCGCAGATGCCGAACGACGTCGTCACGATGAACTCGCGCGTGCGCGCGGTCGACCTCGACAACGGCGACGCCTACGACCTCACGCTCGTCTACCCGCGCGACGCCGACGGCGACGCCGGTCGCGTGTCGGTGCTCGCGCCGGTCGGCAGCGCGATCCTCGGCCTGCGCATCGGCCAGACGATGCAGTGGCCGATGCCGGGCGGGCGCCGCATGACCCTGCGCGTCGACGCGATCCACTACCAGCCGGAGGCAGCGGGCGACCTGCATCGCTGACGTCATAGCCGGCGCCTATCGTGATAGCCGGCGCCTATCGTGGCCATCGCATCCGTCGATTTAACCGCAGGCGACGACGGTGCTACCTTCGACCTGCGCGCCAGGGAAGGGCCTTTTTCGTCCGTCCAACACGAGGTGCATCATGAGCAACCTGAAAGGCAGCCGCACCGAAGAGAACCTCAAGGCCGCGTTCGCCGGTGAATCGCAGGCGAATCGCCGTTACCTCTATTTCGCCCAGAAGGCGGACGTCGAGGGCCACAACGACGTCGCCGCGGTATTCCGCTCCACCGCGGAAGGCGAAACCGGACACGCGCACGGCCACCTCGAATACCTCGAGGCGGTCGGCGATCCTGCCACCGGCCTGCCGTTCGGCAGCACGGTGAACAACCTCAAGACCGCGATCGCCGGCGAGACGCACGAGTACACCGACATGTACCCGGGCATGGCCAAAGCCGCGCGCGAGGAAGGCTTCGAGGAAATCGCCGACTGGTTCGAGACGCTGGCCAAGGCCGAGCGTTCGCACGCGAACCGCTTCACCAAGGCGCTCGGCGAAGTCGGCGGCTGAGGTCCAGCGGACCGCTAACAGCTGCGGAGGCCGGATCAAGCCGCGCTAGCGGCGGATCCGGCGCTGCGCGCCTTGATCCGCCCACCGCCGCGTGTTCCTGGAGCCCGCATGGCCGACGATCGCAACGCGTCCGCCGCACCGCGCGAGGGCAGCCTCGACGCACCGACGCGCCACCCGCTCGACTGGAAGAATCCCGCGTTCTACGACCAGGCCGCGCTCGATGCGGAACTCGAGCGCGTGTTCGACATCTGCCATGGCTGCCGCCGCTGCGTGAGCCTGTGCCAGGCGTTCCCGACACTGTTCGATCTCGTCGACGAATCCTCGACGATGGAGGTCGACGGCGTCGCCAAGGGCGACTACGCGAAGGTCGTCGAGCAGTGCTACCTGTGCGACCTCTGCTACCAGACCAAGTGCCCGTACGTTCCGCCGCATCCCTGGAACGTCGACTTCCCGCACCTCATGCTGCGCGCGAAAGCGGTGCGCCATCGCGACGGCGCCACGTCGCTCGGCTCGAAGTTGCTCTCGAGCACGACCGCGGTCGGCCGGCTCGCCTCGATCCCGCTCGTCGTCGACGTCGTCAACGCGGCCAACCGCGCCGCGCCGACGCGCTCGCTGCTCGACAAGGCGCTCGGCGTGCATCCCGACGCGCGCCTGCCGACGTTCCATGCCGACACCGCGCGGCGCCGCCTGAAGCATTTCGACGGCACCCAGGCGGCGGCGCCGGTGCCGGCCGGGCGCACGCGCGGCAAGGTCGTGCTGTTCGCGACCTGCTACTGCGACGTGTCGCAGCCGCAGGCGGTCGAGGATCTCGCCGTGCTGCTCGCCCACAACGGCATCGCGGTCAGGCTGGTCGAGCGCGAGGTCTGCTGCGGCATGCCCAAGCTCGAGCTCGGCGACCTCGACAGCGTCGAGAAGTACATGCGCAGGAACGTGCCGCTGCTCGCGGCCGCGGTGCGCGACGGCTGGGACGTCAGCGCGGCGATCCCGTCGTGCGTGCTCATGTTCAAGCAGGAATTGCCGCTGATGTTCCCCGACGACGAGGATGTGCAGCTGCTGCGCCGCCAAGTGTTCGACCCGTTCGAGTACCTCTGGCAACGCCACCAGGCCGGCCTGCTGAAGACCGACTTCCGCAACGCGCTCGGCAAGGTCGCCTGGCACGCGCCCTGCCACCAGCGCGTGCAGAACATCGGCCCGAAGACGCGCGACGTGCTCGCGCTCGTACCGGGCACCGAAGTCAGCGTGATCGAACGCTGCTCCGGCCACGACGGCACCTACGGCGTGAAGCGCGCGACCTACGCGAACTCGCGCAGGATCGCCAAACCGGTGGAGGCGCGCATCGCGCAGGCCGCTCCCGACCATTTCGCGAGCGACTGCCCGATGGCGGGCGCGCACCTCGCTCACGGCCTCGGCGATTCCCCGCGCGCCGAGAGCCCGCTCGGCCTGTTTCGCTACGCCTATGGAATCTGAGTTGCAAGGACGACAAAGAGCATCAAAGCCTGAAACACGGAGCACACGGAGCACACGGAGCACACGGAGAAAAGCTTTTCCCGAATGGCGGGCGCGCGCCTAGCCCATGGCCTCGGTGACTCACCACGCGCGGAAGTCCGTACAGTCTGCTTCGCCACACCTGTGGAATCCGAGTTGCAAGGACGACAAGGAGCATCAAAGCCTGAAACGCGGAGCACGCGGAGGAAATGCTCTTCCCGAGTCGATGCTCTTGCTTTCTCCGTGTGCTCCGTGTGCTCCGTGTTTCAATCTTTTCGCGTGATCTACGACCCGTGGCCTGAACCATGAACAAGCTCGCCCCCGCCGACCTGTGGAAACTCGAGGACTACGCGCGCGAACGCACCGCGTTCCGCGCGCGCGTGCTCGCGCACAAGAAGCCGCGCACGATCCACCTCGGCGCGCACCTGACCCTCGTGTTCGAGGATCGCCTGACCGTGCAGTACCAGGTGCAGGAGATGCTGCGCATCGAGCGCATCTTCGAGGCCGAAGGCATCGCCGACGAGCTCGCCGCGTACAACCCGCTGATCCCCGACGGTGGCAACCTCAAGGCGACCCTGCTCATCGAATACGACGACGTCGAGCAGCGGCGGCGCGAGCTCGAGCGCTTGCGCGGCGTCGAGCACGACATCCACCTCGTCGTCGACGGCTTCGCGCCGGCCGCGACCATCGCCGACGAAGACCTCGAGCGCAGCAACGACTCGAAGACCGCCGCGGTCCACTTCCTGCGCTTCGAACCCGCCGCGGCGGCGATCGCCGCATGGCGCGCGGGCGCAAGCGTGCGCTTCACGGTCGACCACCCGCACTACCGCGCGAGCGCCGACCTCGACCCACGCCAGCGTGACGCCTTGCTGGCCGATTTCGCCTAGGCGATCGCCTGCGCGCAGGCTTGGCCGTGGCTGCGCGGAAGTGGCGCAGGTGCGCGCCTGCCGTCAGGCATGGTTGACATCCCGCCCCCCCAGCACGCATATCGCGCGGATGAGCCGCACCTATCGATTCGGCGAGTTCCGCCTGCTTCCCGCGCGCCGCGAACTGTGGCGCGGCGATACCCAGCTGTCGGTGCCGCCGCGCGCGTTCGACTGCATCGTCTACCTGGTCGAGCAGCGCGACCGCGCGGTCGGCCGCGACGAGCTGATCGCCGCCGTCTGGGGCAAGGCGGAGATCAGCGACGGCCTGCTCGCGCAGACGATCCTCGCGATGCGCCGCACGTTCGACGACACCGGCAAGGAACAGCACTATGTGCGCACGGTCGTGCGCTTCGGCTATCACTGGGTCGCGCCGACGGTCGCCGCCGACGAGGAGCCGGCGTCCGTCGCCGCGGCGGCGGCGGCGCCCGATGCCGAGCCGGTCGACGCCGTCGCCGCCGTGGCACCGGTGGTGCCTCCCGCCGATCCGGCGGCGCCTGCGCCCTCGCCCACGCTGCGCAGCCGCAACCTGCTCAGGATCGCGGCCGGCGTACTGCTGGTCGCGCTCCTCGCCGGCGCGGTCTGGTGGGGCTGGCGCTCGACGCATGCTCCCGCACCGCGCACCGCGGGCCCGGCCGCCGCGACGGCGATCGCGCTCGTGCTGCCGGTCGAGGTCGCGGCCGCGGAAGGTTCCGACTGGATCCGCCTCGGCTTGATGGACCACATCGCGGCGCGCCTGCGCGGCGCCGGCCTGCCGGTCGTCCCGAGCGACAACGTCGTGGTGCTGACCGGCGCGGCGCGCCGGGCCGGCGGCGGCAGCGCGGCGGAACTCGCCCGCGCGGCCGGCGCGAGCCTCGTCGTCGAAGCGCGCGCCGAACGCGTCGAGAAATACTGGCGCGTGCGCCTGCGCACGGTGCTCGGGCGCGCGCCCGCCGCCGACGGCAGCGGCGAATCGGACGACGCGCTCGTCGCCGCGCGCATCGCCGCCGACGACCTCGCGCGCCGCCTCGGCTATGCGCCGCTCGCCGCCACGACGCCGTCGGGCGACCGCTCCGCGCTCGATGCGCTGCTGCAGCAGGCCGAGGCGGCCACGCTCAGCGACCGCCTCGAGGACGCGCGCGCGCTGCTCGCGCGTGCGCGGGCCGACCAGCGCGCGCAGCCGGAGCTGCGCCTGCGCCTCGCGCAGATCGACTACCAGGCCGGCGACTTCGACGCCGCCGAGGCCGCGTTCGACGCGATCACCCGCGACGTCTCGGCCGAGCAGGATCGCGTGCTGCACGCGCGCGCGCTGAGCAACCTCGGCGTGATCGCGGCGATGCGCGGCAACAACGTGCTCGCGGCGAGCCGCTTCGACGAGGCGATCGCCCTGCTGCGCGGCCAGGGCGCGCCGGACGCACTCGGCAAGGCGCTCAACGGCCGCGCCAACATCGCCGGCGCGATGGACCAGACCGAGTTCGCGCTGCAGGCGTTCGCCGAGGCGCGCACCGCGTTCGAGAGCAGCGGCAACCTGCTCGCGCTCGCGCTGGTCGACTCCAACCTCGCCGCGCTCGACATGCGGCGCGAACGCTACGCCGAGGCCGAACCGGTGTTCCAGCGCGCCGCCGACCGCTTCGCGACGTTCGGCGTGCACGCGGCCGAACTCAATGCGCTGACCGCGGTCGCCGAGCTGCGCATCGCCCTGCTGCAACCCGACGCCGCGCTCGCGCTCGAGCCGCGCGTGCGCGACGTCGCCGCGCAGGTGTCCGATCCGGCGCGCCAGCGCGACGCCGAACTGACGACGCTGTTCGTGCTGTTCGCCAACGGCCACGAGCAGGACATCGATGCGCGCCTCGCCACGGTGCTCGCCGCCGCGGTGCACGAAGAGAATCGCGGCGCGCAGGCGCGTGCGCACGCGCTCGCGGGTCGCCTCGCGCTCGAACGCGGCGACGCCGCGCGCGCGGCGGACGAGGCAGCGCAGGCGCTCGCGCTGTTCGCCGCGGTCGACGACCAGCGCGAGCACGCGCGCGTCTACATGCTGCGCATCGAGGCCCTGCTCGGCAACGGCCAGGACGGTGCCGCGGCCGCGGTCGCGACCGACCTCGGCGCGTTCGCGACGCGCGCGGGCAGCCCCGCCGCGCGCCTGTACGCCGACTTCGCGCAGGCGCGCACGACCACGGACAGCGAGGCGGCGGGCACCTGGTACGCGCGTTCGCTCGGCGAGGCGGACGCGCTGCGCATCCCGCTCGACCTGCGCGAGGTCGCGACCGCCTACGCAGGCTGGCTGATCGAGCGCGGCGAGCCCACGCGCGCGGCGGCGCTGGCCGAACGCGTCGCCGGCTTCGCCGCGCACGACTTCGGCAGCGCGCTGCTGCAGGTACGTATCCAGCAGTCGAAGGGCGACGAGGCGCTCTGGCGCAATGCACTCGCACGCGCGCAGGCGCTCGCCGGCGACCGGCGCATCCCGCTCGCGCTGGCGACACCGCCGGCCGTCGCCAGCTCGCATTGACCCGCCGGCGGGTGCCCAGCGCGCCCGTGCCGGCCGCCGCCATGCCGTCGAAGTCCGCTTGCGTCGCCGCACGTGAACGACCGCCGCGACCCCAGCCAACAAACGCCAATCCGCGCTGAATCAAGCGCTTGGCGCAGCCGTTGATGCGCGCCTAATGCACGCATGACGTTCCGCGCATGCGCACGGCGCCACGTCTTTGCATGCTCGTCCCGTCGCTTTCCCCACGATGGAGATCCCGATGTCGTTTTCCCGCCTGAGCCACACGGGCGCCCTGCTGCTGTTCGCCTCGCTCTTCACGATCCCCGCGCGCGCCGCGGACGGCCTGCCCGACCCGACCTTCGGCCTCGGCGGCGCCGCCTACATCACGCCCGACGACGTCGAGGCGCGCGAGCTGCGCCCGTACGCGGCGCTGGCCTTGCCCGACGGCAAGATCCTCGTCGCCGGCGAGCGCAACAAGTTCATCCCGTCGAGCCCGTTCGATCCGCACATGCGCGCGATGCTCGCGCGCTTCGACGCGGACGGCACGCCCGACGCCGGCTTCGGCAACATCCCGGGCATCCCCGGCGTGCTCGTGCTGCCCGATCTCGTGCCGCTGACCGGCGCGGGCATGCAGATCATCGAAGCGATGGTCCGCCTCGGCGACGGCTCGATCATCGTCGCCGGCACCGCGTCCGCGTTCGGTCCGCTGCGCGGCTTCCTCGTCAAGCTCGACGCGGAAGGCACGATGGACACGACGTTCGGCACCGACGGCATCCAGCTCATCCCCGACGTCTACGTGCACACGCTCGCGGTCGACAGCCAGGGCCGCCTCGTGATCGCCGGCGAGAAGGCGATCAGCGCAGTCGCGCACAGCTACGTCGCCCGCTTCGACGCGACCGGCGCGCCCGACCTGACGTTCGGCACCGACGGCGGCGTCGTCATCGACTGGGATGCCGCGGGCGAGAGCCGCGGCGGCTACCTCAGCACGCTCGGCCTCACCGAAGGCGACGGCATCCTCGTCGGCGGCGGCTACGAAGTCTACGGCGCGGGCATGGGTTCGGATTTCGCGATCGCGCGCCTCGACGCGACCGGCGCGTTCGACACCGCGTTCGCGGGCACCGGCTGGCGCGTGTTCCATCGTCCCGACGACAGCGGCCAGATCATCGACAGCATCGATCGCCTGCTGCCGACCGCCGGTGGCGGCGCCGTGTTCGTCGGCCACTATCAAGTCGACGACGGCCAAGGCAACACGAGCATCGAAACCGTGCTCGGCGGCATCGGCGTCGACGGCGCGATGGACACCGCGTTCGGCACCGGCGGCGACGGCTTCCAGCCGGTAGCGATCGCACCCGGCGCATTCACGCGCTACGCGACCGGCTTCGTGCGCCAGTCCGACGGCAAGCTCGTCGCGTCGATCAGCTACGTCGGCCCCGAGTCGAGCTTCCTCGCGTTCCGCTTCACCCCCGACGGCCTGCTCGACGCGAGCTTCGGCGACGCCGGCATCGCCAGCGTCGACATGGCGCCGGGCGGCGTGTTCAGCGACCCGTCCGCACTCACGCTCGACGCGCTCGGTCGCGTGGTCGTCGCCGGCATGGCCGAACGCACCTCGCCGCTGTACGAACTCGCACTGCTGCGCCTGACCAGCGACGGCGCCGATCGCATCTTCGCCAACGGTTTCGACGGAACGCGCTGATTCCCCAGCTCCGTCGACAGGACCGGCCGCGCCCCCTCTCTCCCCCAAGGCGCGGCCGGTCCGCCTTCATCGGTGCTCCGATGAGGTTCCAGCAATCCCCCTGCATGCCGCGAGTCGCTCGTCGTGGAGCGCCGGAAGGCGCGATGCTTTCCGTCCAGCCAGCCGAGAGCATCGCGGCTGTCGCCGCTACCACGAGGTCCCCGCATCCGTGCCGCTGCGCTCCGCGCCGGTTGCGCCGCAGCACCACATCCGCTAGCATGCGGATCGATATACTAACGCGCTAATACATTTACGCGATGAAACGACGCCAGATCGAACCCGAACTCGACTCGGAACGCGCCGAGCGCTCGCTGTGCGAGGCACTGCTGTCGCTGCGCAGCGTCGAGGAGATGCGCGCGTTCCTCGACGACCTCTGCACGCCGGCCGAACGCGAAGCGATGCGCGACCGCTGGAGCGTCGTGCCGCACCTGCTCGCGGGCGAGCCGTACTGGCAGATCCACGACGCGACCGCGGTCAGCATCACCACGATCGGCCGCGTCGCGCGCTGCCTCGACCAGGGCGCGGGCGGCTACGCGATCGCGGCCGCGCGCGCGGCGAAGCCCCGCCGCACGGCGAGGAGCGCGCGATGAACGACGGTCGCGACCGCCTGCGCATCGCCGTGCAGAAATCCGGGCGCCTGTCGGAGGCGTCGCTCGACCTGCTGCGCCGTGCCGGGCTCGCGTTCCGCGCGAGCCGCGACAAGCTGTTCCTGTACGGCGAGAACCTGCCCGTCGACGTGCTGCTCGTGCGCGACGACGACATCCCCGGCCTGCTCGTCGAAGGCAGCTGCGAACTCGGCATCGTCGGCCGCAACGTGCTCGACGAGCAGCGCCTCGCCGGCGGCGAAGCCGCCGCACCGGTCGCGCTGCTCGACCTCGGCTTCGGCGGCTGCCGGCTGGCGATCGCGGTACCGGACGGTGGCACGATCGAGTCGATCGGCGACCTCGCCGGCCTGCGCATCGCCACGTCCTATCCGGCCCTGCTCGCCGACTGGCTGCGCGCGCAGCGCATCGAGGCCGAAGTCGTGCTGCTCGCAGGCTCGGTCGAGATCGCACCGCGCCTCGGCAAGGCGCACGCGATCTGCGACCTCGTCTCGAGCGGCGCCACGCTCGCCGCAAACCAGTTGCGTGAACTGACCACCGTGCTGCGCAGCGAGGCCGTGCTCGCCGCGAGCCCGCGCCCACGCGGCGCGGCGGCGACGCAACTCGTGGAGCGACTCGGCGCGCGCATCGCCGGCGCGCTGTCCGGCGCGGGCGCGCGCCTGCTCATGCTGCAGGCTCCGCGTGCCGCGCTGCCGGCGATCACACGCCTGCTGCCCTCGCGCGAAGCGCCGAGCGTGCTCGGCCTCGACGGTCGCCCCGACGACGTCGCGATGCAGGCGCTGTGCAGCGCGAGCCTCGACTGGCAGCACCTCGAGGAACTCAAGCGCCTCGGTGCACGCGGCGTGATGGTGCTCAACGTGGAACGGATGCTCGCATGAACCCGCTGCCGCGATGCGTCGACTGGTCGGCGCTCGACACATACCAACGCATTAATATCCTGGCACGACCGCCGCGCCTGCACGACGCCGGCCAGCTCGCCGACGTGCGCGCGATCATCGCCGCCGTGCGCGCGCGCGGCGATGCGGCGCTGCGCGAGATCGGCATGCGCCTGGACCGCTGCGAACTGGCGACGTTCGAAGTCGGCGCCGACGAGTTCGCCGCGGCCGAACGCGCGGTCGATACCGGCGTGCGCGCGGCGATGCGGCGCGCGATCGCGCGCGTCGAGGCATTCCACGCGCCGCAGAAACCGCAGCCGTTCGCGCTCGACACCGCACCCGGCGTGCGCTGCGAACAGCTGCTGCGACCGATCGGCCGCGTCGGCCTGTACGCGCCGGCCGGCAGCGCGCCGCTGCCGTCGACGGTGTGGATGCTCGGCGTGCCCGCGCGCGTCGCCGGCTGCGGCGAGATCCTGCTCGCGACGCCGCCGCGGGCGGACGGAACCGCCGATCCGGCGATCCTCGTCGCTGCGCGCCTGTGCGGCATCGGGCGCGTGTTCAAGCTCGGCGGCGCACAGGCGATCGCCGCGCTCGCCTACGGCACCGAATCGGTACCGCGCTGCGCGAAGCTGTTCGGTCCCGGCAACGGCTGGGTCACGACCGCCAAGCTCGAAGTCGCGGCCGATCCGGACGGCGCGGCGATCGACATGCCGGCCGGTCCGTCCGAGGTGCTCGTGATCGCCGACGACTCGGCCGATCCCACGTTCGTCGCCGCCGACCTGCTCGCCCAGGCCGAACACGGCGCCGATTCGCAGGTGCTGCTCGCGAGTCCGAGCCAGCACCTGCTCGATGCGGTCGTGCGCGCACTCGAAACGCAGCTCGCGACCCTGCCGCGCGCGTCGATCGCGCGTGCCGCGCTCGCGCACGCGCGCCTGATCCGCGTGCCCGACCTCGACTGCGCGATCGAGATCGCGGAGCGCTACGCGCCCGAACACCTCATCGTGAACACGCGCGACGCGCGCGCGCTGCTGCCGATGATCGCCAATGCCGGCAGCATCTTCCTCGGCGGCTGGTCGCCGGAAACGCTCGGCGACTACTGCGCGGGACCGAACCACGTGCTGCCGACGCTCGGTTTCGCGCGTGCGTTCAGCGGCGTCGGCGTCGAGAGCTTCCTGCGCCGCGTCTACGTGCAGGAGGCGTCGAGCGCAGGCCTGCGCGCGATCGGCCCCGACGCCGCGCGGCTCGCGCGCGCCGAAGCGCTCGAGGCGCACGCGCGCGCGGTCGACCTGCGCCTCGCCGCGCTCGACCGCGGCAGCGTCGCGCTCGCCGCGGGAGGCGATGCATGAGCATGCTCGAACGGGCTCGACCCGAACTCGTCGCGTTCGCACCGTACGCGTCGGCGCGGCGCGCCGGCTTCGACGCGCGCGTGCGGCTCGACGCGAACGAGTCGCCGTGGGACATCGCCGACGACGGCTTCGCCGATGCCGGCCTCAACCGCTACCCGCAACCACAACCGGATGCGTTGCGCGCGCGGCTCGCGGCGCTGTACGGCGTCGATCCCGCCGCGCTCTGGCTCGGCCGCGGCAGCGACGAGGCGATCGACCTGCTGCTGCGCGCGTTCTGCCGCGCCGGGCGCGACAACGTCGTCGCGTTCGCACCGACCTTCGGCATGTACCGCGTCGGCGCCGCGTTGCAGGGCGCGGCGTTCCGCACGCTCGCCCTGTCCGCCGACGACGGCTTCGCGCTCGACGCGGACCGCCTGCTCGCGCTCGCCGACGACGACACCAAGCTCGTGATCGTCTGCTCGCCGAACAACCCGAGCGGAACGCTCTACCACGGCGACGCGCTCGAACGGCTCGCGCGCGCGCTCGACGGCCGCGCGCTGCTGCTCGTCGACGAGGCCTACGTCGAGTTCGCCGGCGTCGCCAGCGCGAGCGCGCTGCTCGCGCGGCAGCCGAACGTCGCCGTGCTGCGCACGCTGTCGAAGGCGCATGCACTCGCCGGCGCACGCGTCGGCGCGTTGCTCGCGCAGCCGGAGATCATCGATCTGGTCGGGCGCATCGCCGCGCCGTATCCGCTGCCGATCGGCAGCGTGCACGCCGCGTCGGCCGCGCTCGAACCCGCCGCGCTCGCGCGCACGCACGCACGCATCGCCACGCTCGTCGCCGAGCGCGAACGCGTCGCCGCCGCACTCGCGGGCATCGACGGCGTGCGCACGGTGTGGCCGTCGGCCGGCAACTTCGTGCTCGCGCGCTTCACCGATGCGCGCGCCGCATTCGCGCGCCTGCTCGGCGCGGGCATCCTCGTGCGCGACTTCTCGACGCAGCCCGGGCTCGCGAACTGCCTGCGCATCACGATCGGGCGCCCGGACGAGAACGACGCGCTGCTCGCCGCGCTCGGCGGAGCACGCCGATGAGCGCGCCCGCGAAGATCCTGTTCGTCGATCGCGACGGCACGCTCATCGAGGAGCCGGCGGACGAGCAGATCGACCGCTACGAGAAGTTCCGCCTGCTGCCGGGTGCGATCGGCGCGCTGCGCCAGCTCGTCGACGCCGGCTACGAGCTCGTCATGGTCACCAACCAGGACGGCCTCGGCACCGCGAGCTTCCCCGAGGAAACGTTCCTCGGGCCGCAGCGCCTGCTGCTGGAGATCCTCGCGGGCGAAGGCGTCGTGTTCCGTGAAGTGCTGGTCGACCGCAGCTTCGCGCACGAGCACGCGCCGACGCGCAAGCCCGGCCTCGGGCTCGTGCGCCACTACCTCGGCCACGGCGTGCTCGACCGCGCGCGCAGCGCGGTGATCGGCGACCGCGACAGCGACCTCGAGTTCGCGCGCAACATCGGCGTGCGCGGGCTGCGCATCGGCGGCGACGCCGGCTGGGCCGCGATCGCCGCGACTCTGCTCGACGCGCCGCGCGTCGCGCGCATCGAGCGCGCGACGCGCGAGACGCGCATCGCGGTCGAGGTCGACCTCGACGACACCGCGCGGCCCGCCGTGCACAGCGGCATCGGCTTCCTCGACCACATGATCGAACAGCTCGGCGTGCACGGCGGTTTCGCGCTGCGCCTGCACTGCGACGGCGACCTCGGCGTCGACGAGCACCACACGGTCGAGGACTGCGCGCTCGCGCTCGGCCAGGCGCTGCGCGAAGCGCTCGGCGAGCGCCGCGGCATCGGCCGCTACGGCCACGCGCCGGAGGACTTGCCGCTGCAGCGCGCGCTCGGCTTCGTCGTGCCGATGGACGATGCGCTCGCGCACGCCGCGCTCGACCTGTCCGGCCGCCCGTACTTCGCGTTCGAAGGCGCGTTCCCGGCCGAGCGCATCGGCACTCTGCCGTGTGCGCTCGTGCCGCATTTCTTCCGCAGCCTCGCCGACGCGCTCGGCGCGAACCTGCACCTGGCCGTGCGCGGCGACGATGCGCACCACATGGTCGAGGCGTGCTTCAAGGTGGTCGGCCGCGCGCTGCGGCAGGCGGTCCGGCGCGACGGCGGCGTCGCCGTGCCGAGCAGCAAGGGCGTGCTCGCGGGCGCGGCCGCATGAACGTGCGCGCGCTCATCGTCGCCGCGGGCGGCGCCAACTACGGCTCCTTGTGTGAAGCGTGCCGGCGTATCGGCGTCGACGCACACCTGTCGGACGACCCCGCGCGCATCGCCGACGCGACGCACGTGATCCTGCCCGGTGTCGGCGCCGCGGCGCAGGCGATGGGCGCCCTGCGCGCGCGCGGGCTCGACCGTGCGTTGCGCGAACTGCGCCGGCCCCTGCTCGGCGTCTGCCTCGGCATGCAGCTGCTCTACGAGCACTCCGCCGAAGGCGACGTCGACGGCCTCGGGCTGCTGCGCGGGCGCGTGCGGCGCCTGCCCGCTGCGCCGCGCTGGCCGCACATGGGCTGGAACACGCTCGCGCCACGCATGGCCGACCATCCGCTGCTGCGCGACATCGGTCGCGACGACTGGTTCTACTTCGTGCACGGCTACGCCGCGGACGACGACGGCGCGACGCTCGCCGCCGCCGAGCACGGCGCGCCGTTCGCCGCGGTGGTCGCGCGCGGCCACGTCCACGGCACGCAGTTCCACCCCGAGAAATCCGCCGCGGCCGGTCGCCGCCTGCTCGCCAACTTCTTCGCGCTATGAAGATCATTCCCGCGATCGACCTGCGTGACGGCCGCGTCGTGCGCCTGCGCCAGGGCGACTTCGCGCAGGCGCGCACGTTCGCGCACGATCCGCTCGAGCTCGCCACGCGCTACGCACGCGCGGGTGCCGATTGGCTGCACCTCGTCGACCTCGACGGTGCACGCGCGGCGCAGCCGTTGCAGCTCGCGTCGATCGCGCGCGTCGCCGGCAGCGCGCTGCGCGTGCAGGCCGGTGGCGGCGTGCGTACGCGCGACGACGTGCAACGCCTGCTCGACGCCGGTGTCGAGCGCGTCGTCGTCGGCAGCGTCGCCGTGCGCGCGCCCGATGCATTCGCCGACTGGCTGCGCGGGTTCGGCGCCGAGCGCCTCTGCCTCGCGATGGACCTGCGCCTCGGCGAGGACGGCCGCTGGCGCCCGGCGGTCGACGCGTGGCAGTCGACCGACGACGGTGACTACGCCGCGTTGCTGCAACGCTTCGCCGATGCCGGCCTGCGCCACGTGCTGAGCACCGACGTCGCGCACGACGGCATGGCAGCGGGGCCGAACCTCGCCCTGTATCGCCTGCTCGCCGCGCGCTGGCCGTCGTTCGCGTGGATCGCCTCCGGCGGCGTGCGCGACCTCGCCGATGTCGCCGCGCTGCGCGGTACCGGCGTCGCCGCGTGCGTCGCCGGCACCGCGCTGCTCGAAGGCAGCCTGCCGCTGGAGGCCCTGTGCTCGCGCGCCGCCTGATTCCCTGCCTCGACGTCGCCGACGGCGTAGTCGTCAAGGGCGTGCGCTTCCGCGACCATCGCGTCGTCGGCGACATCGTCGAGCTCGCGCGCCGCTACGCCGCCGACGGCGCGGACGAGCTCGTGTTCTACGACATCACCGCGAGCCCGGAACGACGCCGCGTCGACGTCGCCTGGGTCGAACGCGTCGCGCGCGAACTCGACATCCCGTTCTGCGTCGCCGGCGGCATCCGCTCGGTCGCCGACGCCGAAGCGGTGCTCGCCGCCGGCGCGGACAAGGTATCGGTCAACAGTCCCGCGCTCGCGCGGCCCGCGCTCGTCGACGACCTCGCGGCGCGTTTCGGCAGCCAGTGCGTCGTCGTCGGCATCGACGTCGACGCGCAGGCCGACGACCATGGCGCCTGGCGCGTCGTCGCCGACAGCGGCAAGCCCGAACAGGCGAGCGACAGCGGCCGCGACCTGCTCGCCTGGGTGCGCGAAGTCGACCACCGCGGCGCGGGCGAGATCGTGCTCAACGCGATCCGCAACGACGGCGTGCGCGCGGGCTACGCGCACGCGCTGCTCGACGCGACGCGCGCGGCGACGGACCTGCCGCTCGTCGCCTCCGGCGGCGCCGGCGCGGTCGAGCACTTCGCCAACGTGTTCGAACACTGCGCCGTCGACGCCGCGCTCGCCGCGAGCGTGTTCCACGCCGGCGAGATCCGCATCGGCGAACTCAAGCGCTACCTCGCCGCGCGCGGCATCGTGGTGCGGCCATGACGACCGTCGCGTTCGACGCAAATGCGCTCGACTGGAGCAAGGGCGACGGCCTGCTTCCGGTCGTCGTGCAGCACGCGCACGACGGCCGCGTGCTCATGCTCGGCTACACCGACCGCGACGCCCTCGAGCGCACGCTCGCGACCGGCGAGGTGCACTTCTGGTCGCGTTCGAAGCAGCGCCTGTGGCGCAAGGGCGAGCGCTCCGGACACGTGCTCGCGCTCGTCTCGCTCGCCGCCGACTGCGACGGCGACGCGCTGCTCGCGCAGGCCGTGCCGGCAGGGCCAACCTGCCACCGCGGCACGCCGAGCTGCTTCGACGGCGCCGCGCGCGCCCACCCGTGGCTGAACGAGCTCGAAGCGCTGATCGCCGCGCGCGCGAGCGCGGACCCGGGCTCGAGCTACGTCGCCAAACTGCTCGCCGCCGCACCTGCGCGACGCGCGCAGAAGGTCGGCGAGGAAGGCGTCGAAGTCGCGCTCGCCGCGGCGACCGGCGACCTCGACGGCCTGCGCGGCGAGGCCGCCGACCTCGTCTTCCACCTGCTCGTGCTGCTGCGCGGCGCCGGCCTCGCGTTCGCCGACGTCGTCGCCGAACTCGCACGGCGGCACGCGGCGCGCTGAGCGCGCGCCAAGTTCAGCCGCGCGCGGGCGCGATCACGAGCGGCACTTCGAGCGCGCTCGGGTGCGCCGCGTCGTGGTAGACGCGCACGTGCACCGTGCGCGCGTTCGCGGCGGTCTCGTCGGCGACGTCGCCGCCGCTGTTGTAGTTCTTCTCGAACTGGATGCTGTTGACCGCGCGCAGCACGAAGCGCAGGCGGCTGCCCTTGGCGAGCCGGCGCGAGACGAACGTCATCCGGTCGAAGTCGTAGCGCTGCACCGCGCCCGGCACGACGGGTCGCGGATGCGACAGCGATTCGCGATAGCGCGCGCGCAGCATCGAGCCGGACAGGAATACCGCCGTGCCGTCGGCGCGCACTTCCTGCAGGAACACCTGGAAGTCGGTATCCGGCGCATCGAGCGCGAGCCACAGCGACGCCTTCGGCGCGCCGCTGAGCTCGACCGCGTCGGCGAATGGCTCGCTGTGGTAGACGACGCCGGCGCCGTAGAGATCGAAGGCGTCGGTCTGGTCGACGAGGCCGTTGTCGACGTCGCCGCGCGCGAGTTCGACCTTGCCCGGGCGCAGGTCGAGCGGGTCGTACACGTAGCCGTCCGGCGCCGCCTCGGCCGGCGCGCTCGCTGCGAGCGTGCCGGAATGGAACACGTCTCCGGCATGGCCGTCCGAACCGAGGAAGTAGCTGCGTCGTTCGTTCGCCACGTCCTCGAGGCGTGCGGCGTACTTCCATTTCTCCTCGCCGGTCACGTAGTACGCGACGCGCTGTTCGAGAAACTTCGGCCGCGCGCCTCCCTTGAGCACCCAGTCGTACCAGTCGACGTGCAGCTGCTTGATGTCGATCACGCTCGCGTCGGCGAACTTGAGGCCGGCGAGTTCCTTCTGCGGGCGTCGCGTGCCGACGTGGTCCCACGGGCCGATCACGAGGTAGTGCTTGGCGCGCGCAGCCTCGCTGCCGTACTTCATGTGCTCGCCGTAGTAGCTCATCGCGCCGATCTGGTCGTCGTCCCAGTGGCCGGTGATCGTGAGGATCGGCAGGTCGAGCTTCGCGTACTGTTCGGCGCTCGGCGCGAGCGCGCGCCAGTAGTCGTCGAACGACGGGTGGCGCAGGTATTCCTGGAAGATCGGCGAGGGGTTGCCGACGATGCGATCGAGCGAACGGAACGGCGCGTTGTCGAGGTAGCGTTCGCCGAACTTGTCGCGCCAGTAGGCGCCGTCGCCGAACAGCTTCTCGTTGAGCGCGACGCCACTGACGAAGGTGATCCACTGCGTGTCGTAGCTGTAGTGGATGCCGCCGGCGGACGGGAAGTCGAGGCCGGGTCGCACCGACGCGGTCGGCACGATCGTGAGCAGGTGCGGCGGCCGCTCCTTCACGGTCGACCACTGCGTGAAGCCGAGGTAGGAGCCGCCCCACGCCCCGACCTTGCCGTTCGACCAGGGTTGCTTCGCGAGCCATTCGACCACGTCGTAGCCGTCGCGGCCCTCGTGCGTCCACGAGCGGAATTCGCCTTCCGAGCCGTTGCGCCCGCGCGAATCGACCGCGACGAACACATAGCCGTGCTGCGCGAAGTAGCTGCCGATCGGCTGCACCAGGTCGGCGATGTAGGGGTTGAGGCAGAAGATCACCGGCAGCGGCGCTTCCTGCGCGTGCGGCCGGTACAGGTTCGCGTTCAGGCGCACGCCGTCGCGCATCGGGATGCGCAGGCGTAGCTGGATGTCGATCGACGGCGGCGTCGCTGCGTCTTCGGCATGCACCGGCGCGGCGAGGGAGGCGAACAGGATCAGCAGCACGGCGAATCGCATCGATGCAGCTCCGGCGCGGACGGTGCGACGAGCGTACCGCGCCGCGGCGCGCGGATGTTGCGCTGCGTGCGCAATCGCGTGCAGGCGTCCGCAGCAGAGCCGGCGCGCGCGCCGCCAGTTGCGGTAGGGAGACTCTCTGCCGCCGCGCGCACCGGATGCCGTGATCGTCGCGTGCGCCGCCGGCCCCTCCCGGGCCGCGCCGACGTTCGCGCCAGGGCCCGATCGCGCGGAAGCGATCGGCCCTGAAGATTTCAACGTAAATCCGGGGCCGAAAGTGTCTTCGCGCGTCGACGATCGTCGGTTTCGCGATGCCGGTCACGGGCGTCCCGTGACGCGGTTCGCGTTCCGCTCAGTCGTAGCCGTCGGCGAAGATCACGTCGCCGACGAAGAACGCGTGCTCGTAGGCGACGCCCTGGTAGCTCGCGCGGAACTGCCACAAGCCGGGCGGCGCGTTCGCGGGCAAGGTGTACCACCAGTACCAGTAGGACGCGGAGTAGTACGGATCGGCGGTCGCGTCGGACATGCGGAACGTCCAGGTCGCGAAGGCCGTGCCGTTCGGACGCGCGATCGTGAACGTGGTCGCCTGCGGGCCGAGCTGGTCGCGGTAGTACGCGGCGAAATAGACGGTCGCACCGGCGAGGAAGCGGTCCGACAGGTTCGGCGTCTCGTCGATCGGGTTCGGGCAATTGGGGTCGTGGAAATCGGGCGGCGCCGTGTGCGTGGCGAGCTTGTTGATCGCCGAATCGTAGTACGGCCGCTGCTGCGCCCACAGCGATGCGGGCGCGTTGCAGGCGCCGTGGAACGGCTCGAGGATCGTGTAGTTCGACACGCCCGAATGGTTCTCGAAATGCAGGTGCGGACCGGTCGAAAAGCCCGCGCTGCCGACCTTGCCGAGGAATTCGCCGGCCGCGACGGTCGCGCCGATCGGCTTGCTCGTCTGCGACGACTTCTTCATATGGCCGTACCACGCGACCGTGCCGTCTCCGTGTTGCACGTAGACCGCGTTCCAGTCGGCGGAATAGTGGTCGAAGCAACTGCGGTCGTCGTTGCCGTCGACCTTGCCGATGATCGTGCCCGGCGCGGCGGCGACGATGTCGATCGCCTGCTGGTCCATCAGCAGCCACGAGAACGGCCACAGGAAGATGTCGATGCCGGCATGGTTGTAGCCGGTGTCGAGGTCGTACGTGCGCGTGCCACAGTTCCAGTCGAGGATATGGTTCGGATACGTGCCGTCGAGGTCGACGAAGTTGGAGATGCCGTGGTACGCGGGATCGGCGTGTCCCGCGGTGATCTTCAAGGGCCACTGCAGGCCCGCCTGCAGCGGCAGCGGCGACGACGGCGCGAGCACGCCGTCGCGTTCGAGCGCGGCGACGTTGCGCGCGAGTTCGGCATCGATGCGCGCGCGCTGCCCGGGCGTGAGTTCGTCGTGCGGCGGCGTGAAGCGGCCGCCGCCGGCGGGTGGCGCGGCGGAAGCGACGGACGCGAGGGAAACAAGGGCCGCAAGGGCCCACCGTGGAAAGCGGCTGCGCATGATCGTCTCCTTATCCGGACAAGGAGCATTACGGCTTCGCGCGGGCGGTCGCGCCATCGCGATCCGCGGCGCGTGTGCTTACCCGCCGTCGAAGCCGTTCGCGAAGATGATGTCCGATTCCGGCGGCGGCGTGAAGTTGCCGGCGACGTGCATCGCGAGACTGTTGTTGCTGCCGGCGACGCCCGCGTTGATCTGGTCGCCGTAACCGCCGCAGTCGGTCGACGCGACCTGCGGGATCGTGAAGCCTTCGTCGGAAAGGTCGAGGCCCGAGGCGGCACCGGTACCCGCGAGGTCGACGTTGATCGGCTGGAACACGCAGGTGCCGATGCCGATCGGGATCACGCCGATCGCGGCCGAGACGACCTGCAGCTTGAGGCGCGCCTGGGTGAGCGCGGCGACGCCGTCGCTCGCGACCTGGCCGGTCGTGGTATTGGTCTGGCTGAGCTGGTAGGTGACCGTGACCGTGCCGATCTGCGACGGGAACGACGTCGTCGCCTGCGGGAACGTGAACTTGCCCGACGACAGCGCGCCGGTGGTCGCGTTGTAGGTGGAATTGCCGAACGTGCCGCCGTCCGGCAGCGCGCCCGGGTTGCCGTTCACGGTGATCGTGCCGCTGACGGCGAAGTTGGTCGCGTGCGCGAACGGCGCAGCGCACGCCATGGCGAGCGCGAGCGCGACCCGGGCGGAGCTGGATGTGGTCATGCTGGATTCCCCTGTGGCCGCGCGAGGACGCGGCGAGCGTCGCTGGCTGCGGATCTTCTCACGCCGTGCTGGCCGCGTCCCTCGTTCGACGTCATCCCGCGCGATCCATCCGATGCACCGGCACGATGGATGCCCGCTTGCGCGGGCACGACGTCACTCCGCGTACGCGGCGCGCCTGATCCGGCGACGGCGCGCCGCTGCGATCACTTCGTCGCGGTGTCCGTGGTCCAGCGCTTGAGCCACGCGTTCACGGTATCGTGCCAGAGCACGCTGTTGTGCGGCTTGAGCACCCAGTGGTTCTCGTCCGGGAAACGCAGGAACTCGCTCGGGATGCCGCGCCGCTGCAGCGCGGTGAACGCGGCGAGGCCCTGTTCGAGCGGGATGCGGAAATCCTGGTCGCTGTGCACGACGAGCATCGGCACGCGCCAGTCCTTGACGTGGTTGACCGGGTTGTACTTCTCGTAGCCGGCCGGATCCTCGTACTGCGTCTTGCCCGCGTGTTCCCACTCGTCGAACCAGAGTTCCTCGGTGGAGTAGCTCATCATGCGGCTGTCGAACACGCCGTCGTGCGCGATGATGCACTTCCACGGCTCGTTCCACACGCCGGCCATCCAGTACATCATGTAGCCGCCGTACGAAGCGCCGAGCGCGCAGGCGCGACCGCCATCGAGGAACGCGTATTTCTGCTGCGCCGCGGCCCAGCCGGCCTTGAGGTCATCGAGCGGCGCGCCGCCCCAGTCGCCCGAGATCTTGTCGGTGAACGCTTGGCCGTAGCCGGTCGAGCCGTGGAAATTGATCGTGACCACCGCGAAGCCCTGGCCCGCGTACGTCTGCGGGTTCCAGCGGTAGTGGAAGTCGTTCGTCATCGCGCCCTGCGGACCGCCGTGCACGATGAACGCGACCGGGTACTTCGCGCCCTTCCTGTAGTCCACCGGCTTGGTCACGTAGCCCTGCACGGTGTCGCCGCCGTAGCCCTTGAACGTGAAGAACTCGGTGTCGCCGAAGCGGATGTCCTTGAGGCGTTCGGCGTTGAAATGCGTGATCTGGCGCAGGCCTTTGCCGTTGGTGCCGGCGGTGTACAGATCGTTCGGGCGCTTGAAGTCGTTGCGCGCGAGCACGAAGCCCTTCGCGCCGAGGTCGAAGCCGGCGATGCTGCCGTCGGCGACGAGCTTGCTCGCCTTGCCGCTCGCGACGTCGACCGCGAACAGCGCGTGATCGCCCCAGTCGTCGGTCGCGGTGTAGAGCGTCTTGCCGTCGGCCGATTCCTTGAGGCCCGAAGCCGATCGGTCCCACTGCGGATCGATCTCGCGCTTGGCGCCGCTCGCGAGGTCGAGCGCCCAGATGCCGAAGCGGTCGGCCTCGAAGCCGGCGCGCTTCATCGCGAGCCAGTACAGCGTCTTGCCGTCCGCCGACGGCAGCGGGTAGCCGTCCCACGCCGGGTTGTCGGCGGTGAGGTTCTTCGGCGCGTGCGCACCTTCGACGGCCACCGAGAAAATGTCGAAATTGGTCGACCACGGCTCGCCCTTGCCGGCGATGCGCGCGTTGAAGTACACGGTCTTGCCATCGGGCGAGAACATGTACTCGGTGTCGTCGCCGAACGGCTTGGACGGCACGTCGCCGTCGATGCCCTTGGTCAGCAGTTCGAGCGTGCCGGGCTTGCCGTCCGCGCCGAGGTCGGCGACGAACAGCTGCGAGCGGCGACCGTCGGACCAGCTGTCCCAGTGGCGCACGAAGATCGAGTCGTACACGGTGCCGCTCGCCTTGTCGGCCTTGCGCGCGTCGAGTTTCTTCTGCGTGCAGGCGACGGCGTCGGCGTCGTTCGCGCACTCGTTGAAGACGTCGAGCGAGAGCAGCACACGCTTGCCGTCCGGCGACAAACGGAAGTTGTTCACGTCGAGCGACAGCGACGTCGCCTGCGCCGGCGTGCCGCCCTTCGCGTCGATGCGCCAGAGCTGGCTCGTGCCGTCCTTCGGTGCGAGGAAGTAGAGCGCCTTGCCGTCGCTCGACCAGCGCGGGCTGGTCGCGTTGAGCGCCTTGTCGGTGAGGCGCTGCGGCGTGCCGCCGGCGTACGGCACGGTGAAGATGCCGTTCTTGCCCTTGTTCGCCTCGTAGTCGGTTTCGCGCACGCCGAACGCGATGCTCGTGCCGTCCGGCGACAGCGCCGGATCGCTCACGCGGTCCAGCATCACGAGGTCGTGCACGTCGAACGGATGCGACGTGGCCGACGCGACGGCGGGCAGGGCGACGGCCGAGGCGATCGCCGCGGCAAGGACGGACTTCATCGGTTTCTCCGGCATGGCGAACGGACCGCCGATGGTACGGCTTGCGCCGCGCCCCGGCCACCTGCACTGCGGCAATGACGAAGTGCACATTGCCGCGCGCGGCCGACCGCGCTAGCGTCAGCCGGATGCGCGCCTGCGTGCGCGAAGCCCTGCCCCGTACGGCGACCGAATCGGCGCCGCCCGACCGCCCCAAGGAGAATCCCGATGCGTCGCCTGCTCCTCTCCAGCGCCTGCGCGCTCGCCTGCCTCGCCCTCGCCGTTCCCGACCTCGTCGCCGCCGACACGAAAAAGCCCGCCGGCGCGACCACCTCGCCCGTGCGCTCGACGCCGGCCTGGGTGCAGCGCAGCAACGAGGTCGCGCAGCCGCTGCTCAAGGTGCAGGCGGAGTTCGCGCCCGAGTTCGCCTCGTTCTTCGGCCTGCCCGGCTACGACGACCGCGTCGCCGACTTCGGCCCGAAGCAGGGCGAGCGCCTGCGCGCGGCGATGCGCGGCGCGAAGGGCACGCTCGAGAAGGAGCTCAAGACCGAGGAGAACCCGAACGTCCGCCAGGACATCGGCATCCTGATCGGAGCGGCCGACCGGCAGATCGAAGGCAGCGAGCTCAACGAGAAGCTCATGGTGCCGTTCGCCGACGTCGGCCAGCTCGTGTTCCAGGGCGAACAGGCGCTGCTGCAGGACCAGGTCGCGCCGGAGCGCCGCGCGCATGCGCTCGCGCGCCTCAAGGCGTACGTCGGCCTCGCGCCGAACACCACGCCGATCACCACGCTCGCGCGGCAGCGCTACGAGGAGCAGGTATCGAACGCGACGCTGGTCAAGCCGACCAGGCTCGAGGTCGAGCAGGCGCTGCGCAACGCCGAGACCTACGCCAAGGGCATCCACGACCTGTTCGGCAAGTACAAGATCGAAGGCGGCGACGCCGCGCTCGCCGCGCTCGACCAGCAGATGAAGGACTACGCCGACTGGATGCGCGGCACGGTGCTGCCGTCCGCGCGCAGCGACACGCGCCTGCCGCCGGAGCTCTACGCGTTCCAGCTCAAGCAGGTCGGCATCGACATCACGCCGCAGGAACTCATCCAGCGCGCGCAGCTCGAGTTCATGGAAACGCGCGCGGCGATGCAGCAGCTCGCGCCGCTCGTCGCCAAGGCGAAGGGCCTGCACGCGGAGGACTACCGCGAGGTGATCCGCGAACTCAAGAAGAAGCAGCTCGACAAGTCGTCGATCGAGGGCTACTACCGCAAGACCGTGATGCCCGAGCTCGAGAAGCAGATCGCCGCGCACCGCGTCGTCGACCTGCCGAACCGGCCGATGATCATGCGCCTCGCCTCGCCGGCGGAATCCGCCGCGCAGCCGGCACCGCATTTCCTGCCCGCGCCGCTCATCGACAACACCGGGCAGCAGGGCCAATTCGTGCTGCCGCTCGGCAACCCCGCTTCCGAGGGCAAGGACGGCAAGGGCGCCGCGTACGACGACTTCACCTACGAAGCCGGCGGCTGGACGCTCACCGCGCACGAAGGCCGCCCCGGCCACGAGCTGCAGTTCACCGCGATGGTCGAACGCGGCGTCTCGCTCGCGCGTTCGCTGTTCGCGTTCAACAGCGTCAACGTCGAAGGCTGGGCGCTGTACGCCGAAGCGGAAATGGTTCCGTACGAGCCGCTCGAAGGCCAGCTCATCGCCCTGCAGCTGCGCCTGCTGCGCGCCGCGCGCGCGATGCTCGACCCGATGCTCAACCTCGGCCTGATCGACCGGGAGCGCGCGAACCAGGTGCTCATGCAGGACGTCTCGCTGTCCGAACCGATGGCGCGCCAGGAACTGGACCGCTACACGTTCAACATGCCGGGCCAGGCCGGCGCGTACTTCTACGGCTACAGCCGCATCATGCAGCTGCGCATGGAAACCGAACTCACGCTCGGCGCGAAGTTCGACCGCATGGCTTACAACAACTTCCTGCTCGACCAGGGCCTGCTGCCGCCCGACCAGCTCGCCAAGGCGGTGCGCGAGGTGTTCGTGCCGGCGCAGCGCGACAAGAAGTAGGACGTCAGGCCCGCACTGTAGGAGCGCACCCTGTGCGCGACCGCATCCTCGACCCATCGCCGCGGTCGCCCACAGGGTGGGCTCCTCCTTTCGTTGCCACGCCCTGCCGGCCGCCGCGACGCCCGAACACATGCCTACCCACGCCCTGCGCGCCTGCGCGCTAGCATTCGCCGCGGCGGTTCCACGGCCTGCGCACGCAGGCGACGCCGGCTCGCCACCCGACATCGTCGTGCTGATGGCCGACGACCTCGACGAGCCGACCTTCGACACTGCGCTCGCGCTCGGCCTGCTGCCGTCGATCGAGGCCGCGATGGTCGACGGCGGCTTGCGCTTCGACGAATCGTTCGTGACCGATTCGCTCTGCTGCCCGTCGCGCGCGACGTTCATGACCGGGCAGTACCCGCACAACCACGGCGTGCGGCGCGGCCAGTTCGGCGCCGACGGTTCGTTCGGCGCGTTCGACGACGATCGCTCGATCGCGACCGCGCTGGGCGGGATCGGCTACCGCACCGGCCTCGTCGGCAAGTTCCTCAACGGCTACGGCTACACGACGCCGCGCAACCATCCCGATTGCACGAGCGCCGACTGCCGCATGCGCTACGTGCCGGCGGGCTGGACCGACTGGCAGGGCCTGCCCGACTACGGCGAGCTCAACGGATCGCCCGGCTATGCCGGTGCGTACTGCATGTACAACTACACGGTGAACGACCGCGGCACGCTCGTCACCTACGGCAACGCCGACGCCGATTACCAGACCGACGTCATCGCGCAGCGCGCCGGCGCGTTCATCGACGCGGTCGCCGCGACGCCGGCGCCGCTGTTCCTCGTCGCGAGCCCGCTCGCGCCACACTACGAACTGTGCCTGCCGTCACCGGACCCGACCGCCTGGGACGTGCGTCCCGCACCACGCCATGCGGGTTCGCTGCCGCCCTACGTCAACCTCGACGTGAGCAAGGCGTCGTTCGACGAGGCCGACGTCGGCGACAAGCCCGCGTGGTTCGCGCAGGAGTACGCGAACCTCGACACGACCCAGGTGTCGACGTTGAACCGCCAGTACCGCCACCGCCTCGAGGCGTTGCGCGCGGTCGACGACCTGTTCGCGACGATCCGCGCGCGCCTCGTCGCGGCCGCTCGCTGGGACGACGCCTACGTCATCTTCACCTCCGACAACGGCTGGCTCTACGGCGAGCACCGCGTCGTCGGCAAGGTGCTCGCCTACGAGGAATCGATCCGCGTGCCGCTGCTGCTGCGTGGCCCGGGCGTGGCCACGGGCGCGCACCGCGCCGCGCTCGTGCTCAACAACGACCTCGCACCGACGATCGCCGCGCTCGCGCG
Source organism: Dokdonella fugitiva (assembly GCF_014138265.1). Taxonomy (GTDB): domain Bacteria; phylum Pseudomonadota; class Gammaproteobacteria; order Xanthomonadales; family Rhodanobacteraceae; genus Dokdonella_A; species Dokdonella_A fugitiva_A. The sequence goes on along the minus strand of NZ_JACGXL010000006.1, from coordinate 210,697 downwards.
CGCCGCGCTGCCGACCGTGCCCGACGGCCGCGATCTCGCGCCCCTGTTCGCGCAGGACCAGCCGCCGGCATGGCGACGCCGCTTCCTCGTCGAGCACTTCCGCGACGCCGCGCCATCGCCGGTGAGCTGGCTCGACTTCCTCGGCGTGCGCACCGCGAGCGGCGACGACGAGGACACCGGCATGCAGCTGTTCGTCGACTGGCGCGACGACTGGCTCACCGATCCGACCGCTGCCGGCAGCGAACACTACGACCTCGTCGCCGATCCGCTGCAGCTGCAATCGTTCGACCCGCGCGACGGCGCGCACGAAGCGCAACGCGCGGTGCTGCAGGCGGACCTCGCCCTGTTGCGCGACTGCGGCAAGCCCGGCCACGTCGCCTGCATCGACGCCGAGCGCATGCGCGAGCACCTGTTCTTCGCGGGCTTCGACGGACCGTGACGGCTCACGGCGACGACGCATGCGCGGTCGTCGTCACGCACGCCGCCGCACCGGCGGCTCGATCCCACCATGATCAACGCGCAGGCGATGCGTCCGCGCGCACGTGCACCCGATCGAAATCGGGCTTGACCAGCTCGACGAACAGCACCGACGCGTAGGGCAGGCAGAAACTGCCGCGCGTCGATCGCCCGCAGAAGAGGTCCGCGCCGACCGTGTCGACCGTCATCTCCAGTGCGTCGCGCCCACCCGTGACCTGCACGCGATGGCCTTGCATCGACTTGAACAGTCCCTGCAAGGTGCCGTAAGCCTGTGGAATCGGCGCCTCGCCGCGTGCGGCGGCAGGCAACAGGGCGCACGCGAGCATGAACGTCCCGAAGCGGATCATGCAGCCTCCTGCGGCGAGCCGCCGGGTGGCGGCGGGGCCACCGTAGTCCCCCAAGCTCGTTGCCGCAATGCCTCGCGGTCGCGTGGCGGCCGGCTCGCCGCGCAACAATGCGAGCCTGGCGACAGGAACGGCTGGCTATACTCGCGCGACGCTTCCGTGGGAATCCGCATGTCCGCCGTCGCCCTGCCGCACGAACGCCCGGCCGAGTTCCTCGGCCATCCGAAAGGCCTCTACATCTGTTTCCTCACCGAGATGTGGGAGCGCTTTTCGTTCTACGGCATGAAGGCGCTGCTGCTGCTCTACCTGGTGAAGTACCACCTGTTCACCGACGACAACGGCTACAACCTCGTCGGCGCCTACGGCGGCCTCGTCTACGCGACGCCGGTGATCGGCGGCCTGCTCGCCGACCGCTGGCTCGGCATGCGCAAGGCAGTGGTATTCGGCGGCATCCTGCTCGTGCTCGGCCATCTCGGCATGGCGATCGAAGGCCATCCCGCGTCGAGCGTGAACGGCGTCGTCGTGCGCGACGCGCACGCGCTGCAGGTGTTCTACTTCTCGCTCGCGCTGATCATCCTCGGCGTCGGCTTCCTCAAGCCGAACATCTCGACGATCGTCGGCAAGCTCTACGGCGACAACGACCCGCGCCGCGAATCGGGCTTCACGCTGTTCTACGCGGGCATCAACCTCGGCGGCACGTTCTCCGGCATCCTCTGTGGCTGGCTCGGCGAGACCTACGGCTGGGGCTGGGGTTTCGGTGCTGCGGGCGTCGGCATGCTCGCAGGACTCGCGAACTTCCTCTACGGCCAGAAATACCTGCTCGGCCACGCCGAGCCGCCCGATCCCGAACGCCTGCGCGCGCGCGTGCTCGGCCCGCTCACGCGCGAACACCTCATCTATCTCGCCTCGATCGCCGGCCTCGTCGTCATCTGGGGGCTGATCCAGGCGCACTCGCTGTTCCTCGCGATCATCCCGGGCTGGTTCGAACCGAGCCCGGTGCTGCTCGGCATGCACCTCATCGGCCTGTGCCTGCTCGGCGGCATCCTCTGGTTCATGTTCACGCGCTGCACGAAGGTCGAGCGCGAGCAGATGTTCGTCGTGCTCGCGTTCATCGCGTTCTGCCTCGTGTTCTTCACGATCTACGAGCAGACCTACGGCTCGTGGGTGCTGTTCTCCGACCGCGTGATGAACCATCGCGCGCTCGGCGCGGAATGGAGCGCGAGCGAACTCACCTCGCTCGGCTCGTTCTTCATCCTCGTGCTCGCGCCGATCTTCGCCTGGCTGTGGCCGCGCCTCGAGCGCGCCGGCTGGAACCCGAGCAAGCCGGCGAAGTCCGGCTACGGCCTCATCCTCGGCGGCGTCGCATTCCTCGTGCTCGTGTGGAGCGCGCGCCACCCGGAGGCGAACGGACTGACGAACATCTGGTGGTTCGTGTTCGCCTACTTCGTGCTGGAAATCGGCGAGATGCTGCTGTCGCCGATCGGGCTGTCCGCGGTCACCGAACTCAGCGTGCCGCGCGTCACCAGCCTCATGATGGGCGGCTGGTTCCTCGGCACCTCGTATTCGGAAGTGCTCGCCGCCGCGCTCGGCAAGCTGTCCTCGATCGAGATCCCCGAGGGCGAGACGCTCAACGTCGCCGACGCACTCGCGAAGTACGACTCGCTGTTCGTGTTCTCCGCGAAGATCGGCATCGGCGCCGGCCTGCTCGTGTTGCTGCTGACACCGCTGATCAAGCGCTGGATGCACGGCGTGCGATGAGCCCGAGCGCCGCCGCCATGCGCCGCGCGTCCGCCCTCGTCGCGTCGCTCGCGCTGGCGTCCGCGCACGCGGCGTCGCTCGACCCCGCGCGCGCCGCGCGCATCGACGCCGACGTGCAGGCGATCCTCGCGCGCACGCACACGCCGGGCGCGGTCGTCGCCGTCGTGCAGGACGACCGCGTCGTCTACCGCAAGGCCTACGGCCTGCGTGATCGCGAGCGCGGCCTCGCCGTCGACACCGGCACGCCGTTCGAGATCGGCTCGATCACCAAGCAGTTCACCGCCGCGGCGATCCTGCAGCTGCAGGAAGCGCACAAGCTCGACATCGACGCGCGCCTCGCGACAATCCTGCCCGATGCGCCGCACGCGGGCGAAGTCACCTTCCGCCAGCTGCTCTCGCACACGAGCGGCCTGCCGGAATACCTCGAAGGCGACGATGTCGAGGCCTGGGCGTCGAAGCCGCACACGTTCGACGAGATCATCGCGCGCGTCGCCGGCAAGCCGCTCGTGTTCGCGCCGGGCAGCCGCATGGCCTACTGCAACACCGGCTACGTCCTGCTCGGGCGCGTGATCGAAGTCGTCTCGCACGAACGCTATCGCGACTACGTGCGCAAACACCTGCTGCGCCGCGCGGGCATGACGCACACGGCGACGGTCGCGGACGAACCGCATCTCGCGGGCATGGCGGTCGGCTACCGCGTCGACCACGGCCGGTCCGAACGCGCACCCGTGATCGAGGACAGCGTCGGCGGCGCCGCCGGCCATCTCGTCTCGACCGTCGACGACATGATCCGCTGGAGCCGCGCGCTCGCCCGCGGCGAGATCGTCGGCGGCGCGAGCGTTCGCCTGATGACGACCGCGACACCGCTCGCCGAAGGCAGCGCCGACTACGGCCTCGGCCTGTTCGTCGACCGCGTGCGCGACCAGCCGCGCATCGGTCACACCGGCGGCTCGTTCGGCTTCACCTCGGCGAACGAGTTCTTCCCGGCCCAGCACGTGCGCCTCGTCGCGCTCACCAACAACACGACCAGCCCGGAACCCGGCGAGACGATCACCAACGCGATCTTCGATGATCTCTTCCCGGCGATCGCCGCGGCCGCGGACACGCCTGTGGCGGACGAACCCGCGCCGGTGACGGCGCGCATCAAGGCGCTGTTCGACGACGTGCAGCACGATCGCGTCGACGCGACCACGCTCGCGCCGAAGCTCGCGGCGAAGATGCAGGCCGGTCTAGCGCACCGGCTCGCGGCGCTGTTCGCGCCCTACGGTGCACCGACGCGCACCCTCTACAAGGGCACGCGCACCGAGCGTGGCCTCGAGTGGTACGACTACGTGCTCGCGTTCGGTCCAGGCAGCCGGCTCGCGTTCTCGATCGGGCTCGACGACGCCGGCCGGATCGCCTCGCTCTCGTACGGCTGACGCATGGCGACCGTCGGTGTGCTCGTCTACGACGACGTGCAGTCGCTCGACGTCACCGGACCGATGGACGTGTTCGCGGCCGCGAACGCGCGCGCGAGCGGCCGCGCGCCCGTGTACGCGCTGTGCACGATCGGTCGCGACGCGACGCCGGTGCGCACCGAAGGCCGCGTCACGATCGTGCCCGACACGACGCTCGCGCACGCGCCCGAACTCGACACGCTCGTGATCCCGGGCGGTGCGGGCAGCCGCGTCGTCAACGCCGATCCCGTGCTGCTCGACTGGATCCGCGAACGCGCGGCGAGCGCACGCCGCGTCGTCTCCGTCTGCACCGGGCTCTACATCCTCGCCGCGACCGGCCTCGTCGACGGCCGCCGCGTCACCACGCACTGGGCGCACGCGGCGGATGCGCAGGCGCGCTATCCGGGCGTGCGCATCGAAGCGGACCACCTGTTCCTGCGCGACGGCCGCTTCCACACCTCGGGCGGGCTCACCGCGGGACTCGATCTCGCGCTCTCGCTGGTCGAGGAAGACCACGGCGCCGCGGTCGCGCTCGCGGTCGCACGCGAACTCGTGATGTACATGAAGCGCCCCGGCAACCAGGCGCAGTTCTCCGCGCCGCTCGATGCGCAGACGCGCGGCAGCGGGCGCCTGCGCGCGCTCGTCGACTGGCTGCTCGACCATCTCGACGAGGACCTCGGCGTCGAGCGTCTCGCCGACCGCATGGCGATGAGCCCGCGCCATTTCAGCCGCCTGTTCGCCGACACGTTCGACGCGACGCCCGCGCGCTACGTCGAACGCCTGCGCCTCGAACGCGCGTGCGTGCTGCTCACCTCGGGCACGCTCGCGATCGACCGCGTCGCCGCGACGGTCGGCTTCGCCAGCGCCGACGCGTTCCGGCGCGCATTCCGCGTGCGCTACGGCGCGTCGCCGAACGAATACCGCGAGCGCTTCGGCCGCTGACCGCGGATCGGGCGACCGTGCGATGGCCGGATTCGTCGGCTGTTCGTCCCCATCGCCGTGCGTGCACGCCCGACACTGCGCATCACCCTGACACGGAGATGCGCCATGAAACCGCTGCGCTGGCTGCTCGCGATCCTGCTGCTCCCGCTCGTTCCGAACCATGCCGAACCTGCGCCGCCGGCGAAGACGCGCGTCGCGATCCTCATGTTCGACGGCGTCGAGATCATCGACTTCGCCGGCCCGTACGAGGTGTTCGGGCAAGCCGGTTTCGACGTGCACACCGTTTCGCGCGACGGCAAGGCGGTGAAGACCGCGATGAACCTCCGCGTCAACGTCGACCATTCGTTCGCCGACGCGCCCGCGGCCGACATCATCCTCGTGCCCGGTGGCGACGTCGAGGCCGCGGCGAAGGACGAGGCGACGCGCGCGTGGCTGCTGAAGAACGCCGCGTCCGCCACGCAGGTCATGAGCGTGTGCACCGGCTCGGACATCCTCGCCAACACCGGCCTGCTCGACGGCCAGAAGGCGACGACGTTCCACAACCACTTCGACCACATGGCGAAGAACTATCCGAAGGTGACCGTGGTGCGCGACCAGCGCTGGGTGCAGGCGGGCAAGCTCGTCACCTCGGCCGGCCTCGCCTCGGGCATCGACACCGCGCTGCACGTCGTCGCGAACGTTCGCGGCACCGAGGCCGCGCGCTCGGTCGCGATGCATCTCGAATACGCATGGTCGCCCGACGGCGGCTTCATCCGCGGCCTCATGGCCGACCAGTTCATGCGCATGCCGGAGAAACCGCTCGCGTTCGACGACGGCACCAAGGTCACCCAGCTCAGCTCGCTCGGCGACACGAAGTACTGGGAAACCGCCTATCGCATCGAATCGCCGATGGATCCGGTCGCGTTCATCGCCCACGTCCGCACGCTCGCGGTCGACGACAAGGCGCTGCGCATCCTCGACCTGCGCGACGCCAAACAACTCGCGTGGGAATACACGTCCGAGCGCGGTGGGCGATGGCGCCTGAGCCTCAAGGCCGACGACAAGCAGGCCGACGGCAGCTACCGCGTCGTGGCGAAGGTGATGCGCCTGATGTGAGCGCCCGCTCCCCGCGGAGCCAGCCACACGCGTAGGGTGGGACGCAGCGGCACGAGAACGCATGTGGATGCGAGGCCAGGCACCGCGAGTCCCACCGCATGCCACGCATCGCCGCAGGCCATCGGTGGGACTCGCCGCTGCGCGGCTGCGTCCCACCCTACGATCACGTGTTGGGGCGGCGGCACGCGCGTTGCGCGTACCGATGGGCATGGATCATGAGCGCGGCCCTGTAGGGTGGGACGCAGCGCGCGAGGCGATCGAGCGTGCGATTCGCTTCGACGCGAGTCCCACCGCTCCGCACACGAGTCGCACCGCTATAATCACCGCTCGCCCTCGCGGCGCGGGCGCCCCCGGCAATGCCCGCGGGGCACCGGCAAACGCAAGCGACGATGGTCAACGCGGTCTTCCGCTTCGGCGAATTCAGGCTCGACACGGTAAAGCGGGAGCTGCGGCGCGGCGACGAGCCGATCGACATGCCCGCGCGCGTGTTCGCGTGCCTCGCCCATCTCATCGAGCATCGCGAGCGCGCGGTGCCGCAGTCGGAACTCATCGCCGCGGTGTGGCGGCGCGACAACGTCTCCGACACGCAACTGTTCCAGCTCATCCTGCGCGCGCGCCGGCTCGTCGGCGACAGCGCCGACCGCCAGGAAGCGATCCGCACGATCGCCGGCTTCGGTTATCGCTGGGTCGTCGCGACGACCGTCGAGGCGATCGGCGACGCGGGCGCGGCGATGCCGGCGTCGTTGCAGGAACGCGATCCGACGCGCGCCGTCGCAGCGCCGGCGATGACCGCATCGTCGCCGATGCCGGGTTCGCACGCAGCCGACGCCCGGGCCGACGCGACGAACGCAGCGCTCGCAAACGTCTCGCCGGCATCACCGCTCCCGGCATCATCCGGTGATCCGCGCGACGCGCGACGCGCGGCGCCGCGCACGCGCCGCGCATCGCGCAGCGCGCTCGCCGGCGTGCTCATGGTGCTCGCGCTCGTTTCGATCGCAGCGGCGCTGTTCCTGCGCCACCGCGCCGAAACCGCGCCAGTTCCCGCAGGCACCGACGCGACGCTGCACGTCGCCGTGCGGCCGCTCGAGGTCGGCAGCGGCGCCGACGTCGCCTGGGTGCGCCTCGGCGGCATGGACCTCGTCGCCGACCGCCTGCGCCGCGCGCAGCTCGCGGTGCTGCCGAGCGAAGCGACACTCGGCGTGCTCACCGCAGGCAAGGCCGACCCCGACGGCGCGACGGCGCGGCTGCGCCGCGACGCGGGCATCGGCCTCATCGTCGACGGCCGCGTCGCGCGCGACCACGCCGCGTGGAACGTCGCGCTGCACGGCGCGCTCGACGGCACGCGCGACGTGCAGGCGAGCGCGACCGACAACGATCTCGTCGGCGCGCTGCGCCGCGCGAGCGACCAGCTCATCGTCGCGCTCGGTCGCGACGTGCCGGTCGAGCCCGCCGACGCGGCTTCGGCCGAACGCCTGCAGCGGGTGCGCGCCGCGCTGCTCGCCGACGATCCGGCGAGCGCGAAGGCGACGCTCGAATCGATCCCCGACGCGCAACGCGACGACGGCGAGGCGCGCCTGCTGCACGCGCAGGTCGAACAACGCCTCGGCCACTACGAAGCGGCCGAGCAGGAACTCACGCAGTTGCTCGAGCGCAAGCCGACGAGCGACGACGCCTACCTGCGCATGCGCGTGTTCATCACGCGCGGCAGCGGGCGCATCCGCCTCGGCCGCGCGCAGGAAGCACGCGCGGACTTCGACGGCGCGCTCGCCGCGCAGGGCGCCGGCAACTACGAACATGCGCTCGGCGAGGCGTATCTCGGTCGCGGCGCATCGAGCACGATCGCCAACGACTACGCGGCCGCCGCCGACGACCTCGGCCGCGCGCGCGTCGTGCTCGCGCAGAGCGGCGACCGCCTCGCGGTTGCGCGCGCCGACCTCGAATGGGCACTGCTCGATTCCGCGCGCGGCGCCGCCACGCAGGCGATGCCGCGCTACGAGGCGGCCGCGCGCCAGTTCGAGGCGTTCGCCGCGATGCGCCCGCTCAAGAGCGCGCTGATCGGCCTGCAGGACGTGCAGCTCGACCAGTTGCAGAACCACGCCGCGCTCGCGACCAGCGATCGCACGTGGACGCTCGCCGCCGGCGGCGGCGACCCGCTGCTGCTGCGCGTGCTCACCCTCATGCGCGCGCGCATCCAGCTCGCCTGCGGCCAGTTGCGCGCGGTGCACGACGCGCTCGCGCAGATCGAACGCGGCGACCAGGGCTACCTGCAGTTGTCGCGCGACGACCTGCGCATCCGCGTGCTGCGCGTCGAACTCGCGCTCGCCGAAGGCCGCCACGACGACGCCGCGCGCGAAGCCGCCCCGCTGCCCGCGGCGCTGATGGCCGAAGGCGCCGACGACACGCTGCAGGCGAAGGCGAACCTCTGGCGCCAGCGCGTGCTGCCGCCGACCGCAGCCGAACCCGGCGTGGCGATCGCGCCGTCGACGCGCACCGATGCCGGTTCGCGCGCGGGCGCACCCTACCGCCGTCTCGCCGAAGCCGAACGTGCGCTCGCGCTCGGCCGGCCCGACGACGCCGACCGCGCCTGGCGCCAGGCACTCGACCTCGCCGATGCCGACGGCACGCCGCGCACGATGGCGATGGTGATCGAATCCTGGGCGGGCGCGCTCATCGCCCGCGACCGGCTCGGCGACGCGGCCGCGCTGGTCGGCCGGGTCGGCGCCTGGGCCGCCGACGACTTCGACTGCGCCCTGCTCCAGCTCCGCCTCGCCCACGCGCTCGGCGAGCCTACCGCCTGGCGCAGTGCACTCGCGGCGGCGCGCGAACTCGCCGGCGAGCGTGCGATCCCGGCCGAGCTCACGCTCGCCCCGGCGCCGCGGGAAGGAAAAGGGGACGGAGGTAATTAACGGGGCGTAGCCTGGCGGGGCCCCTCGCTCCCGCGCCGTTAATTACCTCCGTCCCCTTTTCCCCTCCCCTTTTCCCCCAACGACGTGCTTGCGGAAGCCCGACGGAAGGCGATCGTAAGGCGAGCCGAATGGACGCCACCGGCGATCCGACGTGAAGTGCGTGGCGATTCCCCGCGGCCGCAGCCGCAGCCCCGCGCGGGCGTTCGCTCCCCAGCTCAGGAACCGATCCATGACAGCAACCCGGGTATCCACCCTCGCCCTGCTCGCCCTCGCGGCGACTTCGGCGAGCGCATCGACGACCTCGCGCTCCGGCGCGATCGCGCCGGCCGCGAGCCTCCCCGCCGGCGTGCTCGACCGCGTCTTCGCGAGCGGCAGCGACAGCGTCCGCGGCGGCAGCCCGGTCACCGTCTACACCGATCGCGCGGCGTTCCTCGCCGCGGTCGCGCCCGGCTATGCCGAGCACGACTTCAGCGAGATCGCGCCGGGCACGACCCAGCCGATCCAGTACACCGACGGCAGCGACAGCTGGCACTACGTGATCTTCACGGGCGTGTTCGCGACCCATCCGCTCTACAACGGTGATGGTTATATCTCGACCGACCGCGTCGACGACCCGATCTCCGTCGCGACCTCGATCTTCGACCCGCCGTTCACCGCGATCGGCGCGAACGTGTGGCCGTCGGACTTCTCGCTGCAACCGACCTCGGGCCAGGTCGTGCTCACCGTGCTCATGCAGGACGGCACGATCGGCGCGACCGAAACTGTCGACACGAGCGGATCCGACGACTTCCGCGGCTTCGTCGCGACCGCGCCGATCGCCGGCCTGTTCGTCGACGCCCCCGAGATCGACCCGCCCGTGCCCGGCCAATCGCAGGACCGCTGGGCCACGCTCGACAACCTCGTGATCGGGAGCGCCACGCCGTGATCGCCTCGTCCTTCCCGCGTTTCCATGCGCGTACGCTGCGCGCCGCCGCCCTCGCCGCCGCGTGCTTCGGCACGGCCTTCGCGCCGCTCGCCCACGCCGACATCGCCGTCACCGGCACGAGCACGCCGACGACCTACGCGCGCGGCCGCATCAACGCCTTCCTGCTCGACCTGCACGTCGTGTCGAACGCGTTCGGCGGCGCCGACGCACTCACCTTCCAGCTGCCCGCAGGCGTCACGCTCTCGGCCGTGCGCAAGCGCAACACCTTCACGTTCTGCTCGGACATCCATCCGCTCGTCAACGGCATGGGCACGAGTGACGGCGGCTGGTACCAGCTCGGCTGGCCCGCGCTCGACGGCTGCGGCAGCTTCGCCGGATCGCCCGACCCCGGCGAGGAACAGATCGTCATCGTCGACATCGACGTGCCGGCCGGCTACACCGGTGACCTGCCGCTGACCGTGCACGCGCTCGGCGACGGTAACGGCGATCCGCCGAGCGAAGCCGACCTCGTGCTCACGCTCGGCGACGAAGGCGCGCCGACGCAGCCGATCCTCGCGGTCGCCTCGAAGCTCGCACTGGCGACGCAGGGCGACATGCAGAGCGTGCAGACGCTCGCGATCGGCAACACCGGCGCAGGCACGCTGGACTACACGATCACGACCACGCTCAACGACGGCGTCACGCCGCCCGACTGCGGCACGCCGGTCATCGAACCGTGGCTCACGTTCGCTCCCGCGAGCGGCGCCGTCGCCGCCGGCGCGCACGCCGACGTCGCGCTGACGTTCGACGCGAGCATCGTCACCGCGGGCACGCACACGGCCGCGCTCTGCATCGCGAGCAACGATCCGGCCGAGCCGATGCGCGCGATCCCGCTGCAGTTCAGCGTGGCCGCCGTGTCGTGTGCGTCGCCGAGCAACATCTTCGCGAACGGCTTCGACGACGATGCGGACGGCACGTGCGCGAACGCGCTGCGCACGTTCGACGACCGCGACGCGTTCCTCGCCGCGGTCGCACCCGGCTACGAGACGAACGCGTTCACCGCGCTGCGCACCGGCTACGTGCACGGCCCGCTGCCGTTCGGCAACGCCTATCCCTACGCCGTCACCGCCGCACCGAGCTACGACATCGGCGACTTCTACCTGTTCGACGGCGCCGGCGAACTGTCGACCGTGTCCGCCGGCGACACCTCGGCCCTCACGATCACCTTCACCGGCGCACCGGTCACCGCGATCGGCGGCAACGTCTGGGGGCAGATGTTCCAGAACCTCACGAGCATCGAGATGAACCTGCAGCCGCCGACGGCGATCCGCATCGAGCTCGCTGACGGCACCGTCGAAACGTTCACCGCGACGAGCCAGCAGGACTTCCGCGGCTTCGTCTCGACCCGCCCGATCCACGCCCTCACGTTCAGCGCCCCGGTCGCCGACGGCGACGGCAACTACGTCTGGGGCGTGTTCGACAACCTCGTGGTGGGCAGCGCGCGCTGAGAGTCGCGATGGATCGACGTCGCGTTTTCGCTCCGGATGCCCTCACCCCAACCCTCTCCCGCAAGCGGGAGAGGGGAACAAGCATCGTCGCGTCGGCACGCTGCCGCGAGGCAGCACGTGCTTGTCGCCTCTCCCACTCGTGGGAGAGGCCGACGCGCGCAACGCGGCGGGTGAGGCAAGCAAAGCGCACCGCATCGCGCGTAATCACACGGCATGACACACTGCGTCCGGATTGCATCGCGCTGAGCGTGCGCGATCCCGCACTCCGGGGGATTTGAATGTCATCGCGTCGGCCGTCGAAGCTTCGCTTCGTTTTCATCGTTGCCTTGGCCTATGCCGCGGGTGACGCGCACGCCGTCGACGGCGCGCTCGATCCGACATTCGGCACCGGCGGCGTGGCGCGCGTCGGGCTCGCCGGAACGGCCCTTCAGGCCGTCGCTGCGCGCCCCGACGGTCGAATCGTCGCCTGCGGGACCTGGGACGGCGAATCGACGGGCTCGAAGATTGTGGTGTTCCAGCTACTCGCGGACGGCACGCCCGACCGCGAGTTCGGCGCCGACGGTATGCGATTGATCATCGCAACGTCGGAGCCTGCGCTGTGCACGGGCATTGCATTGCAACCGGACGGACGCGTCATCGTCTCGGGTCGTTCGATGGAGACGATGTCACCACCGAGCTGGAGCGCGGTGCGCATCGTGGCCAGACTTACGCCGAATGGCGCATTCGATCCGACCTTCGCTGGAGGTACGGGCATCCATACTTCGCACAGCGGATATGCCAACGCTCTGGCGTTGCAGCGTGACGGCAAGATCCTCGTCGCCGGGTACGGCGCAACCTTCATCACATCCTTGGCGGCCGATTTCCAGGTCATGCGCCTCTTGCCGGATGGCTCGATGGATACGACGTTTGGCTACTCCGGCGTGGCGATCGCCGGCCTTGCGGTCTTCTTCGATCGCAATATCGCGACGGCCATCGCCGTTGATCAAGAAGGACGCGCGGTCATCGCCGGCACGTCCACGATAACCGGCGCGAATCATGGCCGCATGGCTGCCGTGCGCTTCCAGCCCGACGGCAGGCTCGACACGACATTCGGAACCGGCGGGGAGATGCTGGGGCCTCCGGACTCGGAGGGTTTGAGCATCGCCGTGCAGCGGAACGGCGCGCTCGCGCTCAGCGGCAGCGTGAGAGACTTTTCCGACACCATCGCCATGGCGATGCGTGTCCTCGATGACGGCTCGATCGACACTGGTTTCGGCGATATCGGCGTTACGCGACTGCGATGGACCGAGGGCACCCGGCAATGGTCGACCGTAGGCGCCGCCGTCACGATCCAGCAAGACGACCGGATCGTAGTCGCGGGCTCCGCGCATCTACTCGAAAGGTTCGGCCTGTTGGGCCGCCTCGATGGATCCGGTCGACTCGACCCGACATTCGGCGTGAGCGGTATGGAAACGATCGACGCCGACCACATCGTCGACCCGCCGTCATCGTTTACCGCCGTTGCGCTGAGCAGCGGCCGCATCGTGGCGGCCGGAAGCGCGGCCGACGGGAACGGCAATTACGTCGGCGCGATCGCCCGCTTCGAGAGCGACCTGATCTTCGCCGACGGATTCTGAGGCCCCGTCCCACGACACCGTCGCGAAGACCTCGATCGCCACAGCGTATCCACTTGGGTGGGATGCAGCGCACGAGACTTCTGCGAAGCGACACGCTTCGACGCGAGTTCCCACCGCCGACCTCATCGTCGAAGCCCACGCTTATGCACGTCGCCGCTGCCCTCGATTCGCCCCATTCGTGCCCGCCACGCGCCATCGCACCACCCGAAGCTCGCACCCCGCCCCACGCGAGCACGCCATGACCCGACCGGCCGCCCTGCCCTCCGCGCATCTCCCCGGCCTCGACCTGCTGCGCGCGATCGCGATCGCCTGGGTGATGCTGTTCCATTCCTTCATCGTCGGCGGCCTCGGCGACGGCTTCGCGTGGCTGTCGCGCTACGGTTGGGTCGGGGTCGACATCTTCTTCGTGCTGAGCGGCTACCTCATCGGCTGCCAGTTGCTGCGACCGTTGCAGCGCGGCGAACCCCTGCGCCTCGGCGCGTTCTACGCGCGGCGCGCGTGGCGCATCCTGCCCGCATTCGCGGTCGTGCTCGCGGTCTACGCGTGCATTCCCGCGGCGCGCGAAGCGCCCGGGCTGCAGCCGTGGTGGCAATTCGCGACGTTCACGATGAACCTCACGATCGACTACACGCACAACCAGGCCTTCTCGCACGCGTGGTCGCTGTGCGTGGAGGAACACTTCTACCTCGTGTTCCCGCTGCTCGCGGCGTGGCTCGCGCGCAAGCGCTCGGGCGCGTGGTTCGTCGGCACCTGCGCCGCCGTGGTCGTCGCCGGCATCGCGCTGCGCACCGCGGTGTGGCTGCACGACGCGCAGCTCGCGCCCGCACGCAACTGGTTCATCGAAGACATCTACTACCCGACCTGGATGCGCCTCGACGGACTGCTCGCCGGCGTCGTGCTCGCGACGTTGCGCGTGTACCGGCCGCTGCTGTGGGATCGCGCGCAACGCCACGCGAACACGGCCCTGCTCGCCGGCATCGCCGTCGTCGCGTTCGCCCTCTGGCTGTTCCGCGACCGCACCGGGCTCGTGGGGAACGCGATCGGCTGGCCCGTGCTGTCGCTCGGCTTCGCCCTGCTCGTGTTCGCGGGCGCAGACCGGCACAGCGTGATCGGCCGCGCGCGCGTCCCCGCGGCCGGCTGGATCGCCGCGGTGTCCTACAGCCTGTATCTCAGCCACAAGCTTGCGATGCATGCGGTGCAGGGATGGCTCGCAGGCGTGCCTTCGCTGCCGAGCGCGGTCGTCTTCGCCGCCTATGTCGTTGCGATCCTGCTCACCGGCGCGGCGTTGCACTACGCGGTCGAGCGGCCGTTCCTGCGCTGGCGCGATCACGTGCGCCCGCGTCGTCGCGATGACGTGGCACCCGCGGTCGCCTAGAAGGCCACCTCGGAACCGCAATTCAACCCTTCGCTCCGAGTCCCCTCACCCCAACCCCTCTCCCGCAAGCGGGAGAGGGGACAACGATGGCCTCACCCGCGCACCGAGAGAGGAGAGCGTGTCGCCTCTCCCGCTCGCGGGAGAGGCCGACGCGCGCAGCGCGGCGGGTGAGGGAAAACGGAGCGCACGCCCCGCTCGCATGGCCGGACTCGACCAGGCGACCAAGCCCGGCGCGCCGATCAGCACCCGGAAGCGCAACTCGCGTAGTTCGCATCGCATTGCGCGAAGCAGTACGCCTGGTACTCCGGCGGGTTGTAGCCGCAGTCGTGGCGGCATTCGATGCGATCCTGCCGGCAATCGTCGAGGCACGAGGCCAGCGCCGGCGTGGCGATGCCGATGCCGAGCCCGAACGCGAATACGGCAGCACACCAGAACGTCAGGTTGTCGAGTTTCATGAGGTTCTCCTTCGCACCGGCCGGGACCATCGGAGTGCGCACGCGGCCGGAGACGCGCCCACCTGCGATGCCGAGGCATCGCGCCGTTCAGCCGGTCGGTTTGCGCACGAGCGCGAGCGAATGCCTGATCGTGGCCTCGCGGAACCCGCGAATCTCGCGATCGCCGATGAAGACCAGCGGCACGGCGGAGCCGCCGATGCTCTTGAACTTCTGCTCCGCGGATTCCGACTCATCGATCACGTAGTCGGCGTACTGCACGCCCGCCGCATCGAACAGCGCACGCGTCTTCTTGCAGTAGGGACACGTCGACGTGCTGAACAGCACGACGGGCGTGCCCGCCTCCGCGTAGAGCCGCGAATAGTCCCCCGCGACGAACTCCGGTGGAGGAAAGAGGCGCGCGTAGGTGACCCGCGCGAGCGGCGCGCCGAACAGGCCGCCGATGAAACAGGCCATGAGGATGGCCGCCGGGAGCGTGGCTTTGGGCAATCGCATCGCAACCTCGCGCGCGAGCTGCGCTGGCTGGTTGGGAGTGCCGTTATACGCTCGCGGGGATTGCGAAGTGGAAACTACGTCACATGTTATACTTTAACATATGTAAATGAATGCATGGCACAAGCCTTCTGGACCGCGACGCAGTCAAGTGACTTCGCCTAGTATCAAGCGGATCGTCGCGCTTGGCCGAACCACCCGTGGGCTAGTACACAATTGGTCGCCAATGACATCACGCAAGGGCGACAACGGGCATCTCATCCCATTGCTGGCCGTCGAGCAGGCGGCCATTACTTTTCTTCGTGCGACGCACGCCGTCTTCACCGTGAGCGCCCCATTGCTTGAAGAAAAACCGTACGCCGGCAGCGAGACATTGCGCTTGCACTTTGCGGGCCCATTCCGCCTTCATCGGCCTGGCCTTGGGCCCGGACTCTCCTCCGACGATGACCCAAGCAATACCGCGCAGATCGACTATGCCTATGTCTTCCAGCAGCGGCTCGATTGACAGGAAGCGTGTCTGTGCCTGCACCTTGCGTAGTTCGGCAATTCGAGGCACGCCGTGTCGCTTGTTCTCAACGGAGGTACCGAGCCAGATGTTGTTCGCCACACGTTTGCTATCGAGATAGCACGCCATGCGCTCCGGTCGCTTGGTGAGCACCTGAAACGTATGCATTGTGGCCGCGGCCATCGTCGAAAAAATTTGATCGATGAACTGATCCGGCACGTCAGGGTGGAACAGATCGCTCATCGAATTGACGAAGTACACGGTTGGCTTCGTCCGCCGCAATGGCTCATCGATCTTCTCTGGCCGCAGCCGGATCTTCTTGAACCCCTGCTCATAGCCCGGCGTGCGCATCGCTTGCAGCCGCCGGGCCATGACTTCCGCGTAGCAGTGCTTACACCCAGCGGACACCTTCGTGCATCCGACGACAGGATTCCACGTCTGCTCGGTCCATTCAATCTTCGATTGAGTGCTCATGCAATTCTCCGGACGACTTCGCCTTTGCCTTCGTCATAGTGCACGAATCGCTTGCGACGTCGCTTTGCCGCCTCGCATTGTAGAACACCATCGTCAATCAGTCGCTTCAATCCGAGCTGCAGCGAATTCGGCAAGCAGCCGTTGGCCTCAAGCATTGTCGCCCAAGCCTCAGCATCGATAACCGCTTCGTCGCCGACCGTTGGAAGCTTTGTAAGCCATGCCTCCGTATTAGGGGCGTCCGGCGTTAGCGAGGGCAAAATAGTACCGCTGGAAAACAGATCATCCACGCCAATCCGATCCTCCTGCCGCATCACTTCAGCCATGATGAATATCTGATCCTGCGCTGCGTTGGCCTTGTCGCATGCCTCGGCAAATGTATTCAGGCCACGCGCATCATGAGTGCCATGCACTAGAAAGTACTTCGGTAGACGCTGCCCTCGCGTATCACAGATCGGATAGCTCATCACGCGAAGGCGGCGATCTCCCGTCTCTGCGCAGGCTTCTCGAAGTGCAGCTTCATAGGCGCGAGTCGCCTCGACCTCGAGTCGCTTCCCACTCCAATGACTGAGAAGCTGATCCGTCCGCGAGCCATAGAGCTTTCGGAGGTTTGCGACATCCCCAGCCTTCCCGGATCCAAATGCCCATTTAATGTGGGACCACATGTGATTGATCAGGACTTCTACGCGAGGCATCGAAAGCAGCGGCGCCAGCACAGCGGGCTCGATAAGCCCCGCATACCCTTTGGGGTCAATGAAAACGAATCCATGGGCTTCCGTTCCGAGGAAGTCGACTATGTAGTCAATGGAGCTTTGAAACGACGCGTTCAGCGTTTGGATCTTGACGCGAGAGTCGCTCTTCGTCTCAGCGAAGGCTCTCAGCCGCTCATACGCGGCGGGGTCCTGCTCAATCCATAGAGCGTGGATCTCAGGCCGACGTTGGAATCTCGCACCCAAAGTCTCTGCGCAGCCTCTCAAAGTGCTGACCGAAAGGCCAAAGGACGTGTCCGTTAACTCGTCGGTGGCCGAGAGCCAAGGACCAGCGAATGCGTCCACAAAAGACAGCCTCTTCGCACGCTGGCCAAGGATCATGGCGTAGCGCTCGACATATTCTTTGAGGAGAGAGTGCTTTGCCTTCGCGTGCTCCCGCTCCTTGTACGGGTCTAGGTCCTCCTTGCTGATCATGCTCTACCCCTATAGGTCTGCAGTCATTTTTGCACTAGTCTTAAGTCCTGAGACCTCATCCTGTTCCCATCCTCCCGTGCCACCCGGCACACGCCCGCCGCGCCACAGGGGCCCGGCGGTCGGTCCGAAGATGACGACAGGAGAGACGTGCATGACTCAGAACATCGCTACGCTGAACCTCACCGATGCCCAGCTCGCGGCCGTGGATGCGGCGCTCACGGAGCTGGAGACGCAGCTGGCGGGGCTCATCGCGCTGCCGGCTACGCAGAAGCGCGGCTTGCGCAAGATGGGCGAGAAGTCGGAGGCGTTCTGCCGGCAGGCGCTGCGCGTGCTGGAGCAGAATCCGCAGCTGGTTCCGCCGAACGTGCTGGCGGCCGATGCGATCGGCGACCTCGCCGCGATCGACAAGCTGCGTCCGCGCATGACGCGCCTCTCGCGCCTGAGCGAGCGGGCGTCGGATACGGACATCGCGCTCGGCAGCGACGTGATGACGACCGCACTGCAGGTGTATGGGCTGCTCAAGCTCACGGGAGCGGGCGAAGGCCTGGAGGCGATGCGCAGGGATCTCGGCACGCGGTTCGAACGCGGTCCGAAGATGGCCCCACCGAAGGCCGCCTGATCCGTCCACTCCATCCTTCCCGTTCCACGAAGCCGAGGCCGCAGCGATGCGGCTTTTTTCGTGCCTGCATTCGCGCATCAGGTGCCGAGCAGGCGATGCACGAGTGCCACATCGACCACGCCCGTGACCGGCAGGCCGTTGGCGGCCTGGTATTCGCGCACGCACTTCGCGCTCGCGCTGCCGAACACGGCGTCGCACTTGATGTCCCGGTCGTCGTCGGACAGCGCGAGCTGGATCAGCCGCACGTCCAACCCGCGGGGCAGCGGCGCCTGCGCCGCGAGCAGCCGCGTACCCGGTTGCGGCCCGTCGTAGCTGTTCGGTGGCAACGCGGCGAGCGTCGCGGTGGAAATCTCCTGCTCGCGCACGACCAGCGGCAGCGGCAAGCCCCACTGGCCCTGGTCGATGAGGCGACGCAGCGCATCCATGCGATACACCGTCTTCCTCAGCAACTTGTTCGGTTGCGAAGCAAGCCACGCGCGACGCGCGTCGACATAGGCCGTGCACCATGTCTCTTCGCCGACGGCCGACACCGGCCCGGTATTCTGATTCACTCGGTCGCGGATCAGTCGCCATGAACCGTGCACGACGCTGTCGTAGACCACCGTCACGCAGAGCGGCCCGCTGATGTCGATCGCGTTGGCCTGGCGTATCGCGGCATCCCAGTAGACGCGGTCGAAGAAGGCATCCTGCGTGTCGCGCATGACCGGATCGTCCGCGCTCGCGCGCAGCACGTTGTGGAACTTGAAGTCCTCGTCGAGCGTGAGGTCCCGCGCGAGCAGGCGCGGCAGCAGCGGCGCCATCCGTGCGCCGATGCGCGCGCCAGGGTTGTCGCAGTAGGCCTGTATGAGATCGGACAGGTTGCCGCTCGCGAGCGTGGTCTGCGAGCGCCCGAACGTGAGGTGGCCCGGGTCTTCCGGCACCACGGTGACGTTGCCGTAGTCGCCGCGCACCGAGCCCGTCTCGAAGATGTTGATGATGGCTTGCGCGGTCTGCTTCTGGCTCGCGGTCGGCATGGCGATATGCAGCCCCCTGCTCTGCAGCCTTGGACCAACGACAGGACCCGTGACGACCGGCCCACCCTGTCGCGCGACTATCGCGCTGCCTCGACGCCGCAGCGATGGAAGAAATGCACATCGCGGTGTAGGAAATTTCTTACAGATCGGCGCGGATGACATGCGCCCCCTCCGTACGGCGGGACGGTAGCGCATCGCGTGTCCGGCGTCGCTTATGGCTGCAGCGACGGAAGAGCATCGCGGCGTCCGCCGCTCCCACAGCGTCGGCGTCGCGCGGCGGGCTCGCCAGTGGAATACGCAGCTGCGATGATCGGCGTCGCGCACGCCTCGTGCGCTCGGGCTGGGGAGTCCATCATGCAAGCAGACCTGGGGGTTGCTTCGTCGCTTCGGAGTGCGGTCCACGCGATCGGCCTGCGCGCGCTCGGCGCGCTCGCGATCGGCATCGCCGTCGTCGACGCGCACGCGGCGCCGGTGGTCCGGCAAGGCTCGGGCGCGAGCCCTGCGGCGTTGCAGGCGCTGGTCGACACGTTCCGCGCGGACCTCGGCGGCAACAACAACGGCGTCGGCGGTTCGTTTGCCGACGGGCGTCGCGAAATCAACTGGGACGGCGTGCCCAATGCGTCCGCCACGCCCAACTTCCTCACGCCGGATTTCTTCAACACCACCTCGCCGCGCGGGGTGGTGTTCCACACGCTGCTCGAGGACGGCGGCAGCGCGTTCAACGATTTCACGGTGAGTGCATCGACGGCATCGGGCGTTCCGGTGCGCTTCGGCAACATCAATCCCGCGTACGCGTCGACGTTCATCACGTTTTCCGCGGAGCGCCTGTTCACGCCGCGAGCGGGTCACGCGATGCTCGTGAAGTTCTACCAGCCCGGCACGACCACGCCGGCCGTCGTGAAAGGCTTCGGCGCGGTGTTCGCCGACGTCGACTCCGCCAATGCGAGCGTCATCAGCTACTACGCCACCGACGGCAGCCAGCTGGTCGCGGCGAGCGCCCCCGTGTTGAACGGCGGCCTCTCCTTCGTCGGCGTGTCGTTCAATGCCGGCGAGATGATCGACCACGTGGTGATCCGCTCGGGCACGCATGCGCTCAGTGCATCCAACAACGACGGCGTGTCCGGCGTGGACGTGGTCGCGCTCGACGACTTCATCTACGGCGAGCCGCGACCCGCGAGCGGCTGCCTGTTCGAGGACGGGTTCGACTGCCAGGTGCCTTGAGGGCGCTCGCGGCGGGCATCGGTGCAAGCGTGGCCCGATCGCGTTGGGGCCTCGTTCGCCGGAATGCGGGCATGACCCGCCGGCGGTCGGTCGCGATGGCGCCGGCACCCGATCGCGACCGGATTCCGGCCGGCGTCGACGCATCCATCGGTCGAGCCTGACCGGATTGCAACCGATGCCGACGACACGCCTGCCCGGCGTCGATCGGATATCGGTCACGCGCGGGTATTCCTGATATCGACGACGACCGGATTCCGGCCGACGCCGGTTGCCTGCACGGTCGACGCCGACTGCAATTCCATCGACATCGACCGTCCGTGCCGTCGATGTCGACTGCATTTCCATCGACACTGATGGCTTGCGTGGTCGGCATCGGATCGATTTCGATCGACGGCGGGCAGTGCCGATATCGACCGTGACCGGAATGTCGCCGCGCGCGACCGCGATGTAGTCGCCATCGCATCTTCGGCGGCCGCGCGCCGGCACCTGGGCATCGACGGCGGGTGAACGGCGGTCGGGCGTGCCGATAGTTTGATCAAGCGCGAGTGGATGGGCGCGAGTGTGGGCGTGGCGCAAGCCGCGATGCTCCTCGTTCCCGTCGACGAAGAGCATCGCGCCTTCCGGCGCTCCCACACGAGCATCGCGTGGATCGTGGCGCAAATCGCCACGAAGGGCCGTCTTATTTGTGGGAGCGGCGGCAGCCGCGATGCTCCTGCTTCGGATCGGCGGAGAGCATCGCGCCTTCCGGCGCTCCCACAGGAGCATCGCGTCTTCCGGCGTCGGCGCCATCGAGCCGCTGCCGACACGCGCCGCGCATGCGGCAACCCGAGTCTTGCGCGCGCCGGAACGCCCATCGCCTGCACGCGCTTCCTGCACACTGGTTCGATCGCCGCATCGGCATCGGCCGTTTCGACCGGCTGCGGTCCGACCTCGATACGACCTTCCTCCTTCGACCTTCGCTGCAGGAGCACGCATGAACCGACCCATCCCTCTCGTCGCCGCCGCTTTCCTCGTCGCGGCCGCGAATGCCCACGCCGAACCGCCGATCGAAGCCCTGACCGCCGATGCCGTGAAAGCCGCCGACGAGGCCTGGGCGCAGGCGGAGATCCATGGCGACCACGCGCACCTCGCCTGGTTGCTCGCGGACGGCTATGCGTCCGTGAGCGCCGCCGGCAAGGCGACGACGAAGGCGCAGCTCGTCGAGGGCGCGCGCAAGCGCGGCGATTCGCCGGCGACCGCGAAGATGTTCAAGGAATGGAAGGACAAGCACCCGAGCCACGCGGACGTGCGGATCGTCGGCGACACCGCGATCCTCACCTGGGTGTCGGACGAACCCGCGGCGGCATCGCGCATCGATTCATCCGACATCTTCGTCTACCGCGACGGCCATTGGCATGCGGTGTATTCGCAGCATGCGTCGATCGCGTCGACGCCCTGACGCGCCTGTGCGTTCAGCGTGTAGGAGCGGCGGAAGCCGCGATGCCGTTCACCTTCATCGACGAAGAGCAACACGTCTCCGGCGCCGCCGCAGGAAGCGACGCAGTTCGCCGTTTCGTGGGCATGACACGGCCTCGGCGCGGTCGCGTCGCACGCCAACCGGCATCGCGATTGAAGGCGCCCCTACCGAAGACATTGGCACCTCCGAGCGCGACGGTATCGCGGCTTCCACGTCGCGACCGACAACCGGGACACCGCCTCAAGCAGCCGGTTCGAACACGACCTCGATCTTGATCCCGTCCGGGTCGGCGAAGAACACCGCGTAGTAGCCCGGCGCGTAGTCGTACTCGGCGGGTTCATCGAGCACGATGGCGCCGATCGACAGTGCGCGACGATGCGCGGCATGGACGTCGTCGCGCGAAGCCACCTGGAACGCGACGTGGTGCAGGCCGGGCGCGCGGCGGTCGTGCGCGGCGTCGACGCTCGCGCGATGCAGGCCGATGCTGGTCTTCGCGACGGCATCGACGCTCACCCACACCGGCACGCTGCCGGCGTAGTCGTGCGTGCGGCGGTAGCCGAGCACGTCGAGCATCGCGTCGTAGAACGCGAGCGAACGCTCGAGGTCGCTCACGGTCAGGTCGAGGTGATGGATCACACCCTCATGCCCCGGGTGACGAGGACCGCGATGTGCCGTCGCGGCAGTCGTCGAACGCATCCGGCGCGGGTGCACCGTCGTCGTTGCCGACCGGGGCCGGGTCTTCGAGGAACCGCCGCAGCCGGCGGCTCCATGCATGCATGATCGCATCCATCACGGGATCGTCGTTCATCGGGGCGGCGCCGGCAGGGGACATATCCCGAAGAACGGTACTCGACACGCGATCGCGTCATCGCCGCGCCAGGGTGCGTTCCAGGGGGCCGCCGCCGTCCTCGTGGGCACTCCCCGCACGCGGCATGCGTGCGCGCGTGACAAGGTTGGCCGACGAAGTTCGTTCTGATCAACGGCCGGATTGGCGGCCGTTATCGGAAGCCCGCGCGCATGATCCTTCGCACCCTCTCCCTCCTCCTCGCCGCCGCGAGCGGCATCGCCTGCGCCACCCCGGGTGGCGTGCCCGACCCGGGCTTCGGCGACCACGGTTTCGCGTTCCTGTCGCTCGATGGCGTCGAGGGCCACGAACTGCGTGCCGGCGCCGCGCTCGCGCTTCCGGACGGCTCGCTGCTGTACGGTGGTTCGCGCAACCTGCGCGTCGCCGGCAACCCCGATCCGCACGTGCGCGCGATGCTCGCGCGCATGCACGCGGACGGTTCGCCCGACGAGACCTTCAACACCGATCCGGCGCTGCCGGGCATCCGCGTCATGGACGACCTCGTGCCCGGGACGGCCTCGCAGCAGATCGAGGCGATCGCGCGCCTCGCCGACGGCACGATCCTCGCGACCGGCACGGCGACGGCGTTCGGGCCGCTCACCTGCTTCGTGATCCGGCTCGACGCAGGCGGCAACCGCGACGCGACGTTCGCGGACGGCGCCGGCCTCGCGACGATCCCCCGCGCGCACTGCCATGCGCTGGTCGTCGATGCCGATGGCGGCATCGTCGTCGCCGGAGAACGCATCCACGGCACCACCCCGAACGAGGGCTTCCTCGCGCGCTTCGACGCCGACGGCACACCCGACGCCGCGTTCGGCAACGGCGGCATCGCCTCGCTGCCCGCGGTCGTCGAGGACGAGTCCGGCTACCTCGGCACCCTCGCGATCGGACCGCGCGGCGTGCTCGTCGTCGGCGGCTCGTACGAGGCGTTCGGCGCGGGCATGGGCGCGGACTTCTCGCTCGCGCGCTTCACCGCCGACGGCCAGCTCGACACCACGTTCGCCGGCAGCGGCTGGCGCGTCTTCCACGCCGACGGCGACGCGTCGACGTTCAACGGCATCGACCGCCTGCTGGTCGACGGCGGCGGCGCGATCGTGTTCGGCGGCCACCGCCAGGACGCGCAGGGCTCGGTGCAGGTCGTGCTCGGCGCCGTCGCCGTGGACGGCAGCACCGACACGACGTTCGGCAACGCCGGCAGCGGCTTCGCGCCGATCGATTTCGCGCCCGACGCGGCCGCGCGCTACGTGACTGGCCTCGTGCGCCAGTCCGGGGGCGCGCTCGTCGCGAGCGCGACCGAGGCGGTGCCCGGCCGCTCCGACTTCGTCGCGTTCCGCACCGATGCGCACGGCGTGCTCGACCCGCAGTTCGGCAGCGCCGGCATCGCGTCGATCGACCTCGCGCCGACCGGCACCTACAGCAACGCGACCGCGCTCGTGCTGCAGGGCGACGTACCGGTCGTCGCCGGCCCGGTCAAGCGCGACCCGTCCTCGCTGCTCGTCGACCTCGGCGCGGTGCGCCTCGTCGATGTGCTGGACGACACGATCTTCACCGACGACTTCGACGTCGTGCACCCGCTGATCGTCGACTTCGACGACCTCACCGAAGGCTTCGAGGGCAACGCATTCGACTACGCCGGCATCCACTTCCATGACTGCAACGGACTCGACGTCACCTTCCCCGACGGTTCGACATCGACCGCGGAACTCGTCGGCGACCAGTACATCATCGAGAACGCCACACTGTTCTACCCGGACTTCCCGGGCATCGGCAGCTCGCCGAACATGCTGACGTTCGGCGGCGGGTACATCAACGGCGACAACTTCTCGATCGGCGCGCTGAGCCGCGCGATACTGGACCTGCCGACGCGCATGTCCGCGGCACGCTTCGACATGGCGTACTACGAGAACGGGCCATGGGGCGGCATCGTGCTGCACGTCGAGGCGCTGCTCGGCGGCGAGATCGTCGCGACGCGGACGCTGACGATCGCGAACGGCGGCGGGCGGGACAACATCGCGACGACGTCGATGCTCATCGAGGCCGCGGCCTTCGACACCCTGCATCTGTACGCGACGTTCGGCGACCAGCCGTCGGCGCCGCGCGTGATGATCGACAACCTCACGCTGACGCCAGCGCCGCCGCCGGCGCCGTAGCGCAAAACGGTACCGCGATGCATTCGCGTCGCCCGCACCGCCGGGGGAACCTTGGAACCGCGCGAAAAATTCCATGGCCGATGGCGTCGCCGCGCATCGAACCCCGTTCTACGGATTCGGCGCTTCCGGACGTCGACTCCCCCGACGCTCTCTTGCCGGTTCGCCCCGGCGGCGCGGGTGCATTCCTCCCTGCTTGCATCCGCGCCGCCACCTTGCGATGTCGGCGACGTTCGCGCCACGCGCGAACGGTCCGCCGTCGTCGGGTTCATGAGGCGGGCGCAGTCGTCGGGACGCTCCATCGCGGCGCATGGCGTAACCGGCTCGCGCATCGCGTTCATTGCAGGCGGCGGACGAGCGACGAGCATCGATGGACCTGAGAGAGTGCTTCGAAAGCCTGGTGGACGCCGACGTCGCGACGTGGCGGTCGCGCATCGACGCGATGGCGTTGCCCGGCGACGTGCGTGATCGCCTGATGGTCATGCTGATGTTCACGCGCCTGGTCGACGCGCCGCACGAACTGCGCGTCACGCAGATGATCGCGTGCGGCGCAAGCGACGCGCAGCGCGCATCGGTCGACGCCGCGATCCGCGCATCGCAGGCGGGCGAGGGCGTGCTGGCGACGCCGGTGACCACGCTGCTGCAGCGGCTCGGCTGATCCGCGCGCGACCGGCGCGCGCGTCATCCATCCGCGCGTGGCGACTCAGTCGGCCGCGCGTCCCGGAAACTGCGGGGCGTCGAAGCCGTCGAAATAGATCGTCTCGTCGTCGTAGGTCACGAGCGCGTTGTCCGCGCCGAGGTGCGAGCACGAACTCGGCTGCAGCGGTTCGGGATCGCCGACGTAGAAGCGGATGTCGTCGATGTTCGCGAGCAGGTCGGCCCAGGTGTAGGCGAATCCCTCGGGCACGTGCAGGATCCAGCCCGGCGGCGTCTCGGTCGACGCCGGCGGCACCGTGAACGAGGCGGTCATCCACGGGAAGAAGCCGTCCGGGAACGTCGCGCTGATGCTGCCGTCGGTGTGCGCCCAGATGTACGGATTCGGATCGCTGTGCAGGTCGAACAGGGCGAGCGAAACGAAGCTCCCTGCCAGGTGCGTCTGCTGGCAGCCCTGCACGCCGGTCTCATCGAGGCGTTCGATGTCGATCGAGGCTGCGCGCAGGCGTCCGCTCGCGAGCGCGACCGCGAGCGGCGTGCCGGGCGTCGGCTCGGCGAGGAACGCCGGATGCCGCGACAGGTACAGCAGGCCCGTGTCGACCCACGCGCCGGGATCGCCACCGCTGGTGGTAATCATCTCGTCCTGCGAGTTCTCCCACAGCCAGCCGTTCTCGCTCGGACCGGACTCGAATGAATCGAACACCGTGGCGATGTTCGCGTGCGCGCACGGGCTGCACAGGGCGAACGCGCAGGCGGCGCGACGGAGGGCGGTGGAGCGGAGCAACGCGATCATGGTCATCCCATCGGCGAGCCGGAACGTGGCCCGCACGCTTGAACGAGATTGGATTCACGATCACGCCACGTCGTCGCGTCCGGCCCGGGATGCGCCGCCGCGGTGGTGTCCATGCACGTCGGCGCGACCGTGCGGTGTCCCTCCCTCTCCCCGCCCGCGGCGTGCGGATCCCGGCGCCCAACGGCATCCGCGCGCCGCCACCGTCCGGCGCGCGCAGCGTCCGGCGCACAGGCGACCGATCTGGCGTCGTCCCGCGCGGATGGCGTGATCGCCCGCGCGAGTTCGTTCTGACAGGTCCCGACCGGCGCACCCCGTCCGCCTCCGCGCGATGCGGGAGGACGCGCCGTCTCCTCCGACGCCGAAGAACGATCGATCATCATGCACGCCCTGATCCGTACCGCATTCCTCCTGCTCGCCGCGACCGTCGCCTCGACGACCACCTGCGCCGCCGGCGACGCCGTATTCGCCGATGGTTTCGATCCGCCCGGCGTGCTGCTCGCCGGTCCCGCCGACGGCCTCGCGATCGACGCGATCCAGGACATGCCGCCACGCCCGGCGCCCGCGGGCGACGTCGAGGACGGGCTGATCCTCACGCGCATGGATGTCTACATCGATCGGCAAGCCACGGTGGGCCAGGTCAACGAAACCCTGATCGCGAACGATGCGCGCATCGTCGCGATGGCGCCCGACCATCCGTTGCTGACCCTGGTGATCCCGCGCGCGAGCGGCAAGCCCGCACTGCAGAAGCTGCGCGACACGTTCAAGGCGAGCCCCGGCATCCTGCTGGCGACGATGCCTTACGTGCCGGCATCGGAGATCGTTCCAGATCCGCCGGTCGCCGACCCTGCATCGCTGGCGTATCTGCACGCGTCGCGGTTTCCGGCGGCCTGGAATCTCCGCCAGCTCGCGACGCGCGACTGCGCGACGCGGCGCGTTCCGCTTCGCGTGATCGATCACTTCAACGTGCTGCCCGCCGACCTGCAGGCCGTGTTCGACGATCAGATACCCGAGTATCAGTTCTACGGTGAAGGTTCCCCCACGGCCACGACGCACGGCTACGACGTGACGCTCACGGCGGCGGCGCGCTTCGACGTGGCGAGCCAGATCGGCGCCAATCCGTTTCCCGAGTGCCTCAAGGTCATCGACATGAACGCCGATGCGATGACCTGGGGCGAGATCGCCTTGTGGGCCGGATCCGGCGATCAAACCTCCAACGTGGTCGACAATTTCTCGCTGGGGGACTGGCTGCCGTGCGAGACCGACTGCAGCCCCGCCAACTTCAATCCGTCGATTGCCGTCGATTTGGCGTCGAAGGCACTCGCCTGGCGGTCGGACACCCGCGCATGGGACCGTCACAGCCTGTTCGTCATCGCCGCCGGCAACGATGGGGACTCGACGGCCGCGCGCCTCTACCCGTTCTTCGGCCTTGCCGATTTCGCGAGTCCGATAGCACTGGCCGCGTCGCCGGAACTGTTCGGCAACGTCGACAATTCCACCGATGACGACCTTGCGTTCCTCAGCGATGCGAGCTTCCTCGACTCGACCGTGGCAGGCTATCCGTCCATGCGCGCGAGCGCCGACGATCTCGCCCGCCTGCGCCGGTTCGCCGCACAGAACCTGTCCTCGCCGGTCGGCACTGCGCCGAACACGCTGATCGTCGGCAGCACCACCAACCAGGACGATCCGTCCCAGCTCCAGGTGTCGACGTTCTCGCGCCGCAGCGCGATGGTCGAGGCGGTCGGCGAGCAGATTCCCACGCTGGTCGGGCCCGGGCACCGCGGCACGAGTTATGCGACGCCGCAGGTCTCGGGGCTCGCGACGTACCTGTGGCTGCTGTCCGAGCCGCTGCGCCACGCCACGGTCGACGAGACGGTGGAGGCGATCAGCGCCAATGCCGACGTCGGCCCGCGTGGAACCCTGCTCATCGATGCCTATGCCAGCGTGCTGTCGCTGGACGCGGCCGATGCGAACGCACTGGTGCCGTCGGCCGAGACGATGCCGATGCGCCTGGCCCTGCTCGACGTCGACGGCGACGGCCGCTTCACCGAGTCGGATCTGTCGACCATCCAGGAACAATTGCTGCTCGAGGGCGGCGTGCTCCAGGACTGGTCGCGCTACGACCTCAACGGCGACGGCTACACCGGCGGCTTCCACGCGTCGCGCTTCGACCTCGATCGCGTCGGCTCCGTGCAGTTCAGCGGCGCGCGCTACTCGACGGTGACGGAAACCATCGAGGGCCGCACGGCGTATTTCTTCGAGCCGGCGCTGCTCGACAGCGAGATTCTCTGCTACTACGCCTACTCGCCGCTCTACACCGGCGATACAACCGCGCGAACGTCGCTGCTCGGCGACACGTGCGCGAATCCGGTGGGCACGGCCAACGAGTTCAGCTTCGGCATCGGCGGCGCCAATCCGGTGCAGACGGTGTACGGCGGCGGGCGTGCCTTCACGGTCGGCCAACCGTTCGGGAGTCCGGCGCGCGTCGCCGAATTCGACTTCGCGAGCGGTGGCTGGGGCACGCCACAGATCCTCTCGGACGACTGGCAGTTGACACCGTTCGCGATGGCCGCGAACCGCGGGGGCCAGGGTGGGATCATCGCGCTCGAGCGGTTGATCACGTACGAACCGGACGCGCTCTACGTGACGCGATTCGACGGCGCTTCCGACAGCTGGCGTCCGATCGAAACGCTGGACGTTTCCGCCTATCCGATCAACCCGGAGCTGCTGAACGATTCGGTCGCGGTCGGCGTCTCTGCCTCGGGCAGTGCGCTCGTCGTATGGAAGACGGGCTCGCAGCCCTGGGACCACTGGCAACTCGCCGCGGCACTGTTCGACGCGACGACCGGCGAGTGGACCGATCCGATGCCGGTCTCCGATGCCGCGTTCCCTAACGACGGCACCTATACGAAGGAAATCCTCGCCGACGACGACGGTGAAAACTTCTACGTCAACATCTTCGGCAGCGCGCAAGCCACCTTTCGGCTGCAGGCGAAGACGCGTACATGGGCCGAGGTCGAGCCGTATCCCGGGTACTCGTGGCACATGGGCATCGATCGCGCCGGGCGGGTGCTCGGCATGGGCTCGAGCGGCGCGTCGCCCGACCAGATCATCGCCAGCCACTATGACCCGTCGACCGACCACTGGTCCACGCCCGTGGTCGTCTACACGGTCGCGGGCAGCGGTGCAGTCCAGAAGAACATCCCCGACGAGGTCACGAACGCCATCTACGCCTACCAGGGCGACGGCAGCGAGGCTTGCCATTTCAACTTTTGCGTCGCCGCGAACGGTGATGCCGTCCTCGTGTCCGCCGTCGACGCGTCGGCAACGAGCGCGTTGCGGGTCTCGTACTACCTCGCCGAGATCGACCAGTGGGTGAACCGGGGAATCGTGCAAGCGACCCCGGGCTTTTCCGTCGCCATGGGCTACTACACCGGCAACGTCGACATCGCATGGTACGACGGCAAGATCTTCACGCAGCATCTCGATCGCCTGAACGGCCTCGGCAGCGCGCAGGAGATCTTCGATGGCAGCGGCTGGTCGTGGGTCTACCCGCCGATCGTCGCGCACGACGAAGGCGATGCGGCGGTGGCCATCTGGGGCGCGAGGGCATCCAACCAGCTCATGCACGATCTCTGGCACCCGCTCCACTGAACGCCGGGGTCGGCGCGTACGCGTCGTGCGGGCGCCGGCCGCGCGTGTGGCGCGGGCGCGCGGAACGTCGTGCCCCCATCGCGACAAAAGGTGCGGGTCGCATGGCGTGACCCGTGCCGAAAACCCGTTCTTGCAGAGCCGTCACAGTATAGGGAATCGACTATGGATTGGCTCCAACCGCTGCGCCGCGCGTTGTCGTGCTGCGCGTTCCTGTTCTTCGCCGGCATCGGCGGCGCTTCCGCGGCGACCATCGTCACCGTCGGCTCGGGCTGTACTTACGCGAGCCTACAGGCGGCGATCGACGCGATCCACGACACCGGCCCCACCTACGAGATGCACGTGCGCGCCGGCTACGTCGGTCCGCCGATTTCCTACAGCAACAAGTCGATCTGGATCTTCGGCGGCTACCCGAGCTGCAACGCGGCGGAGCCGATCCCGTTCGATGGCACCAACTTCGGTGACCTGTCGACGATCGACGGCTCGCTGAATCCGGGGCACCCCGGCATCGAGGTCAGCGGCAACGCGCGCCTCGCCGTGCACAACTTCAACATCCACAACGCGACGCACCCGGGCGCGAACGGCGGCGGCATTTCCTACAACGGCAGCGGCGCGCACGCGTTCCTCGCGATCCAGTCGACGAACATCAACCACAACAGCGCCGAGCGTGGCGCGGGCGTGTTCTTCCGCAGCACGGCGACCGACAGTGCGATGTCTATCGAGCACCACACCTGGCTCGAATTCAACACCGCCTCGCTGTCCGGCGGCGGCATCCGGCTCGAGGGCAACGTGAGGCTGACGATGGTCGACACGCCGGTCTCGATCAGCAACAACCGCGTGACGTGCAACGCCGACACCTGCGCCGGCGGCGGCCTCGAGCTGCGCGACCAGAGCGTGGCGAACATCGGCTCGCCCGGCTGGAACGGACAGGCGGTCATCTTCAACAACTACGCGCTCGAAGGCGGCGGCGTGGCGGTCGCCAACAACGCGGCGTTGAATCTCTACACCACGGTCGCGGGCCAGCGCGCGCGCATCGATGGCAATTCGGGCTACTTCGGCGGCGGCGTCTACGTCGCCACGTCGGGAGGAACGCCGACCGTCTGCCTCGCCGGCGGCGGCATCGACGGCAACCAGACGCAAGGCCGCGGCGGCTCCGCGATCTACGTCAGCACCGGTGGCGCGACGCACATCTATGCCGATTCGACCGACCCGGAATGCAACCCGAGCGGCCTGCCGCTGTTTGCCGGCTGCGTCGCGAACCAGCCCTGCAACACGATGAACCTGAACACGGATTCGGAGGCCGGTTCGATGATCTGGCTCGACCAGGGCATCAGTGCGGCGATCTACCTGCGGCACATCGAGATGCGTTCGAACAGCGGCGGCTACCTCGTGCAGGACTGGGCGAACGGCGACTGGCAGCTGTCGGACTGCGCCATCGGCGCAAACCAGATGTCGCAAGCCCTGGTGGAGACCTGGCACAACACGCTCGCCCTCGTGCAGTGCTCGATCGCCGGCAACGCCATCGCGTCGGGCAAGAAGGTGTTGAAGGAGGACCACGCGGCGCCGTCGTCGAAGTTCTCGCTGTGGAACACGATCGTGTGGGAGCCGAACAACCCGACCCTCGGCGGCACCGGCCACAGCGTGCGCAACGTGATCGCGCCGGATTCGGCGCTGTGGAACCCGGCCGACTTCGCGCTGTACACGAACGTATCGGCGGCCGATCCGCAGTTCGTCAACGTCGGCACTGGCGACCTGCATTTGATGGATGCGTCGCCCGCGATCGACGCGGCGCCGAGCGGCACGCAGTACGACCTCGACAACAATCCGCGCGGCGTCGACGTCGCGCAGGGGTCGGGCAGTCCGAACCTCGGCACCGTCGACCTCGGCGCGTACGAGGTCCAGCACGTGGCGACGGGCGTGCCGGTCACGTTCCCGCCCGATGAGACGTTCGACGAACTCGGTCCCGTCATGACCTTGCCGGCGAACTGGACGACGGTCTCGACGCATTCCGAATCCGTTTGGGTGCTCGCCAACGACCAGGCCGACACCGGCACGTACTCGGCGTTCGCGCCGGATGCGCACCTCGCCAACGACGCGACGTTGACGACGACGCCATTCCATGTGGTGCACGGCGGCCAGGTGTCGTTCCGCCACCGCGTCGGCCTCGAGGCCCAGGACAACGTGACCGCCTACGACGGCGCGCGACTGGAGATTCGCATCGGCGACGAGGCGGACTTCCACGAGATCACCGAGGCCGGCGGCCAGATCGTGCAGGGCGGCTACGACCACGTGATCGCGCAGGGCGTCGGCAATGCGCTTCCGGGCGCGGGCGTATGGAGCGGCGATGCGCCGTACGCGTCGGTGCTCGTCGCGTTGCCGCACGCGGCGAACGGCCAGGACGTGACGCTGCGCTGGCGCGTCGTCACCGACCAGAACAACGGCTGGTCCGGTTACTGGCTCGACTCGATCCATGTCGATCCCGACGACGGCCAGACCGATCTAGACGATGACATCTTCGAGGACGGCTTCGATCCGTTGCCGGCCCTGCGCGCCTCGCCGTCCTCGTGGTTGCGTGGATGAGCGCGACGATCGCGCTCGATCCGACGGGCGCGGACTGACGCCGATCGCGTTGATGGTCGTCGCCGCTCCTGCGGTCGCAGGAGCGGCGGAGGCCGCGATGCTGGTTCCGGACAGGGCATCGCGGCCTCCGCCGCTGCCACAGGACTGTTCGGTCCCGCCAACGATGCGACGGCATCAATGCCCGGGTGGTAGTGGTTCCTCGTCGCCGGGCGATGCGTCGTGGCGGCCGTCGACCGGCTGGATCTCGCCGACGCGCGTCGTGCCGCTGGCAGGGCGCCATTCGAATTTCGGGTCGTACGGATCGTCCGACTGCCACAGTTGCCGATAGGCGACGGAGCCGTCCTCGCCGCCGCCGCCGAGCACGCCGAACGCGGCCGTCGCGAAGCCGTTGATGATCGAATTGCCCGGCTTTTTCTCGTCGGTACCCGAACCTTTCGGCCCGTGCCCGCCACGGCCGGCGTGGTCGCCCTTGCCGTCCTTGAGCGGCGTCACGAGCGACGTCATCCGTCCACCCGAATTCGCCGCGCCGATCATCAGCGGACCGACGGCACCGACGCGCGAACCGGTCATCGCCGCGCGCACCTGCGCCCAGCGCGCCTTCGCGCGCGTGAGCGCGACCTCGTCGCCGAAGGTCTTCTTGAGCTCGCGCCAGAGCGCGTTCGCCTGCTCCCATTCGTCCTTGGAGAGATCGGCATAGATCGCTTCGCGCGCCTGCACGTAGAGCGGGTCGCCGCGTTCGGCGGCGAGCGCGGCCCAGGCCATCGCGCGCGGGCGGTCGACCGGGATGCCGTCGCCCTTTAGGTACATCACCGCGAGGTTGTACTGCGCCGGCTTGTAGCCCCACGACGACGCGACTTCGTACATGTCGACCGCGTACTTGAAGTCGCCGTTGCGATAGGCGTAGGCGCCGGTGTAGAAGAACTTCTTGCCCGGGCGCGCCGCATCCTCGGGCGTGCCCCAGGATTCGTCGGCCGGCCGGTTCGTGTTGTCTTCCGAATCGTAGCTCGGCGGCCGCATGCTGTAGCTGCCGGCGAAGTTGAGTTGCGTCGCCGCGTGGACCGGCGACAGGACCGCCACGGCGGCGGCGAGCAAACCGAACGTCATCGCACGAGGTTTCATCGAGCGCCCTCCTCTGTCGGCCGTGCGGGACGACGGTAGCACCGGCATGCCGACCTATCAACGAATGTCTTCGTATGCCGATGTGCGGAAATTGCGCGAAGCAGCCGGCACGGGCCCAACGCGCGCGTTCGTGTGGGAGCGGCGGAAGCCGCGATGCTTCTCCTCCAGCCCGTGAAGAGCATCGCGACCGAAGCCGCTCGCACGACGGCACGGCGTGTGCACGCGCCCGAGCTTCTTGCGAGGTCGGCTTCAGCCGCCATCGCGCATGCGACGGTGGGCGTCGACGCGAACGAGCAGCGCAAATGAAACGGTGCACGCACGCATTCCCTGCGTGCGTGCAGACCGATGCGATGCGGCGACCGGAGAGAGAGGCGATCGCGCGCATCGCTTCGCGGCCGTCCGCATGGCCGCGCTTCGCCGGTGCCGTCCGTGGCCGCCGACGGGGGGAGCGGGTCGGGCGTCAGCGCTCCTGTCGCGACGCCTCGTTGCCGTCCTGCGCTGCATCGCGCGTGCCGTCGAGCGGTTGGATCTCGCCGACGTGCGCGGTGCCGGTCGCGGGGCGCCATTCGAATTTCGGGTCGTACGGATCGTCCGATTGCCACAGCTGGCGGTAGGCGATCGAGCCGTCTTCGCCCCCGCCACCGAGCACGCCGAACGCGGCGGTCGCGAAACCGTTGATGGACGAGTTGCCGGGCTTGCTCTCGCTGTTGCCCGACCCATGCGGTCCGTTCGACGGCGATGGCTTGCCGCCGCCGCGGCCGTCGTGCAGCGGGCTGATGATCGTCGTGAGCTTGCCACCCGCGTTCGCCGCGCCGACCATGAGCGGACCGACCGCGCCGACGCGCGAGCCGGTCATCGATGCGCGAACCTGCGCCCAGCGCGCTTTCGCGCGCGCGAGCGCGACCTCGTCGCCGAAGGTCTTCTTGAGCTCGCGCCAGAGCGCGTTCGCCTGCTCCCATTCGTCCTTGCTGAGATCGGCATAGATCGCTTCGCGCGCCTGCACGTAGGTGGCGTCACCGCGTTCCGCGGCCAGCGCGGCCCACGCCATCGCGCGCGGACGATCGACCGGGATGCCGTCGCCCTTGAGGTACATCACCGCGAGGTTGTACTGCGCCGGTTTGTAGCCCCACGACGACGCGACTTCGTACATGTCGACCGCGTACTTGAAGTCGCCGTTGCGGTACGCGTCCGCGGCCGTATAGAAGAACTTCTTGCCCGGACGCGCCGCATCCTCGGGCGTGCCCCAGGTTTCGTCGGCCGGCCGGTCGGTGTTGTCTTCCGAGTCGTGGCTCGGCGGCCGCATGCTGTAGCTGCCGGCGAAATTGAGTTGCGTCGCGGCATCGGCCTGCGACGACACCGCCATCGCGGCGGCGAGAACGGCGAGCGCCATCACACGAGTGTTCATCGATCCCCCGAGCATCCGTCGTGTGGCAAGACCGTAGCACCCGCAGTGGCGACATTCAACGAATAACTTCGTACGACGCGGCAGCTTTACATCCGGAAAGGTCGACCGTGCCGTCCCCTTTACATTTGGACCGCCTGCGCCGCACGTGCCTGCAGAGCGACCCCAGCTTCCTCGGCGGCGTCCAACCGGCGGGATCCGCCTGTCCGACCGCGGCCGGCTTCCGTCCGTGGAAGCCGGCCGTGACCAGGGGCACTCAGGCGTCGCCATCCTCCTCGGGATCGGCGTCGCGCCGCGTCGAGGCCGCAGGCGCACCGGGCACGCGCGTGCGATTCGGCAACGCGCGCAGCGCACGCAGGGTGTCGATCCACGCGCCGCATTCACGCGGGTCGAACACGCCGAGCGGGTGCGTCGATCGCGCCGTGTGGGCGTGGGTGTGGGCAGCTTCCGGCCATTCGTCGAACTCGATTGCTGCGAGCATGTCCCGTATCCATAGCAGGGGTCCTGATGCGGGTAACGCACAAAGGGGCGATTCCGCGACATCGTGGCAACGTGGAAACGCTTGCAGGGCCCGCGCGGGGTTAGGAAACGGGGTCAGGGCGACTTTCGCCCGGCGTGGTTGCGCTGCCATGAACCCGCGCGCCGAAAGTCGCTCCGACTCCGTTTCCCCGCGCGTTCAGGGCGCCTGGCGGCGCAAGGTCGCGACGAAATCGCGATCGCGGCCGAGGCGGTCGAGCAGCGGCATCACGAGTTGCGGACCGTTCGCGCCGTTGCTGAACAGCACGAGGCCGCTGCCGCGCTCGGGGCTGAAGTAGGCGAGCGTGAACACGCCCTCGTCCATGCCCGTGTGCATGAGCACGCGCGCGTCGCCGTAGCGGTAGACCTCCCAGCCGAGGCCGAAGCCGGCGTCGCTCGGGCAGTCGTCGGCAGGTTGCGGGCAGAAGTCGTGCATGCGGCTCGCCTGCACGCGCGCGCGCTCGGTCGCGAGCTCCGGCGTGACGCCGTCGCCACGCAGGACGGCGACGATGAACGTCGCGTAATCGGATGGCGTCGAGTAGACGAGGTCGGAGGCGAGTGCGTGTTCGGCGAACGCGGGCTCGAGCGCTTTTCCGTTCGCGTCGGCGGGCCGCGCGATGCGACCGTCGAACCACGGCCGGCGCGTGTACGCGGTGTCGTGCAGGCCGAGCGGCTCGAGCACGGTACGCTCGGCGAGGCGCTCGAATGGCGTGTCGAGCTTCTTCTCGATGAAGCGCGCGAGGTATTCGTAGCCTTCGCCGGAATAGCCGAACGCGACGCCCGGCGCGCGCAGGAAGGCGAGCTTGCCGCCGGTTTCGCGGCGCCAGTTCGGCAGCCCGGTGCGGTGGCTCAGCGCGAGGCGCGGCGTCAGTTGCAGGCGACGCGGGTCGTCGGCGATATCGGGATCGGCCCACGCATTCGCCATCGGCTCGTCGAGCGTGATGCGCCCTGCCGCGACGAGGCGCAGTGCGAGTTCGGCCGACAGCGGCTTGCTCAAGGACGCAATGTTGTAGAGCGTCTTCGTCGTCGCCGGCACGCCAGGTGCCTGTTCGCCGTACGCGGCGACGACGGTGACGCGACCGTGCTCGATGACCGCGATCGAGGCGCTCGGCACGTGCTTGTCGGCGAGCAACGGCGGAACGACCGCGTCGAGCGCCGCGCGCGCATCGACCGCGCGGTCGCCGCTCGCGTTCGTAGACGCGTCGACACCGTAGTGGTCGTAGCTCGCGACGCGCGCGACGCGCCACGTGCCGCGGTCGTTGCGCCACACGTGCAGGAAGCGCGCGGCGCCGACGAGCGTCTCACCGCCCTTCGCGTCGCGTTCGTAGAAGCGGTGCACGCCGGTCTCGATCGCGCCGCTATCGCCGACCGGGTACACCGCGAGCGTGCCGGGCACGAGTTCGCGGCGCGACGCCGGATCGTCGCCGCGGCGACGGCGTTCGCACTGCTGCCGGATCACGTCGGCGAAGCGTTCGCCGGAAGCGGCGACGAGGCCGCCGCGGTCGTGGTGGAATTCGAAGTCTTCCGTGACGAGCGCGCGCACCGTCGTCGCGTCGCACCGGTCGAACACCGCGGCGAACAACGCGGCGTCGGCGCGCGTGATCGCCGCGACGAGCGCCGGCGTCGCCGATGCCTCCGCATGGACGCGCGCGCCGGCCGGCAGTGCAGCGTCGCGCAGGATCGCGGCTTCGCGCGTCGCGGTTTGCGGCATCGGCGTGGCGGATGACGCCTGTGCCAGCGCGCAGGCGAGCAGCAGGCAGGGAACGGACACCGTGAAACGGTTCGACATGATCGGGACCTCAGGAGTGATTGGCAGGCGCAGTCGCCCGTGCGCCGCGCGTGCGCCTCGGGAACCGCGATGGGGACGACTCAGGGCCGGTGGCGCGCGAGCGCGTAGAAGACGAGGTGGCCGATGCCGGTCGCGCCGACGAGCACGGCGACGACGCCCGCATTGATCTCCTGCCAGCCGATCCACTGCACGAGGCCGAAGCCGGCCGCGATGGATACGAGCAGGATGCCCGAGCGCAGCGCGGCGAGGCGGCGCTGCGCACGCTCGCCGGCGAGGATGAGGTCGATCGTCTCCTCGCTCGCGCGCTCCTTGAGCAGGCGTTCGCGCATGACCGCGTCGAGCACGGCCTTGAACGCGTAGGTCACGCAGAGGAACAGCGCGAGCGGAACGAGGGTGTGCTGGATGTCCACGCGATCTCTCCGGCCGGGGGCGCGACGGCTGCGTCCCGTTCAGGAGCCTAGGAGACGCAGGGGAGCGGATCGGTTGCAACCGCCGTGCGCGCGATTCCCCCTCTCCCGCTTGCGGGAGAGGGTTGGGGTGAGGGCCATCGGAGCGTCGCGCTCCGCCTTCCCCTCACCCGTCGCGCTGCGCGCGTCGGCCTCTCCCGCGCGCGGGAGAGGCGACCATGCCATTTGCAACCGACCCACCCGCCCGGGTATCCGTAGCTCCATGGAAGGCGCGCCGCCATGAAGCCGGACCCGCAGCACGAACGGGCCCTCGTCGAGGCCGTGCTCGCGCGCGCGCCGGGGGCGTTCGAGCGGCTGGTGCGCGAGTACGAGGGCCTGTGCTGGCATTGCGTCCATCCGATCGTGCGGCATGCCGACGACGCGCGCGACGTCTGCCAGGAGACGTTCCTGCGCGTGTTCCGCCACCTCGGCCAGTACCGCTTCGAGAGCCCGCTCAAGTTCTGGATCGCGCGCATCGCGCATTCGATCGCGCTGCGCCACGTGCAGCGCGAGCGGCGCATCGGCGGCGACGCCGTGCCGGTCGCGCCGGACGACGACGCCGCGGACGCGCCCGCGCGCGAGGACGAGATCGATGCGTTCGATTTCGAAGCCGCGTGCGACGACGAAGCCGCGGCGAGCCGGCTGCACGCGGCGATCGCGCGGCTCGCGCCGATCCAGCGCAGCCTGCTCACGCTGTACCACATCGAGGAACTGTCGATCCCGGACATCGCGGCGATCACCGCGTTGCCCGCGGGCACGATCAAGAGCCACCTCTACCGTTCGCGCCTGCGCCTGCGCGAACTGCTCGAAGCACCGACGGGAGCCGCGCGATGAACCGCCGACCGCACGAACACGACCAGGACGACGCGACGCCGATCGACGAACGCGAGTGGGCGCTGCAGGAACAGGCGCTCGAGGACGAACGGCGCGGCACGCCACCGACAGGTGATCCGCGCCGCTTGCACTATCGCGTGCTCGCGCGCCGGCTGCGCGCCCTGCCGGATGCGGCGCTGCCGTCGAACTTCGCCTGGGAGACCGCGCAGGCGGTTGAGCGGCGCGCGCGCGCGGAGGCGCGTGCGTTCGCGCGGTTCCGCCGTCGCCTGTACGTCGCGTTCGCGCTGGTCTACGCGAGCTGCCTCCTGCTCGTGGTCGCGCTGTCCGGCATCGATGCCGTGCTGCCACTGCGAGGCGGGTCGTCGCTACGCTGGGTCGTCGCGCTGTTCGCCTGCGTCGGCGTGTCGCTGCTGCTGCGCGGAGGAGAAAGGAGGAAAACGGGGTCAGAGTGACTTTCGGGCGACGCGATCGCGCTTACCGTGAGCCCGTCTTCCGAAAGTCACTCTGACCCCGTTTCCCCCTACTTCGCCGCGGGCGTTTCGCTCGCCGCCGCCTGCGAGCCGATGTTCTTGTCCAGGAACGCGACGAGCTTCTTGAACAGGTCCTCGGCGTGGTCCTCGTCGTAGAAGCCGTGGCCTTCCGTACGCTGGTACAACCACTCGTAGGGAATGTCCGCCTTGTTGAGCGCCGAGCGCATCGCTTCGCCCTGCACCGGCGGCACGCGCCAGTCCTGGCCGCCGACGACGAGCATGACCTTGGCCTTGATGCGGTCCGCATGCGCGGCGGGCGAGCGGTCCCACAACTGTTCGCCGTTTTCGCCGAGCACCATCTTGAGGTAGTTCTCGCCGGCGGAAAACTGCGGGATATCGCCGCGCGTGTACATGAGGCGCAGGTCGTACACGCCGACGTAGCCGATCGTGCAGCGATAGAGATCGGGCTCCTTCACCGCGCCCTCGAGCGCGGCGTAGCCGCCGTAACTCGCACCGAAGATGCACGTGCGCTTCGGGTCGGCGATGCCCTGCTCGACCGCCCAGCGCGTCGCGTCGGTGACGTCGTCCTGCATCTTGCCGCCCCATTCGCGGTAGCCGGCCTTGAGGAACTCGTTGCCGTAGTTGCCCGAGCCGCGGAAGTTCACCTGAAGCACGGCGTAGCCGCGTGTCGCCAGTACCTGCACGTAAGGGTCGAATTCCCAGCTGTCGCGCACGCCGTAGGGGCCGCCGTGCACGAACACCACCAGCGGCAGGTTCTTCGCCTGCTCCTTGCCCGGCGGGCGCGTGAGGTAGCCGTGCAGCGGCAGGCCGTCGCGCGCCTTCAGCGCGATCGGCTCCATTGCACCCATCTGCTCCGGCTTGATCCACGGCCGGTTCGCGAGCAGGAAGCTCGCCTTGTGCGTCTTCTCGTCGTAGAGGAAGAACTGGCCCGGGTTGCGATCGCTGCTGACCGAGAACACGATCCTGCTGCCGTCGAGCGTCGCGCTGGTGATGCGCACGTCCTCGCCCGGGAACTGCTGCAGCAGGCCGGCGAGCAGCTTCGCTTCCGGCGCCTTCGCGTCGATGAGCGTGGTCGCGGTGCGGTCGGGCATCGTGCGCAGCGCGATCGCGTCCTTGTCGTCGGCCGACGGCACGAGTTCGAGCGGGCCGCTGACGGTACCGCTCCACAAGGTCGACAGCTTGCGCGCGGCGACGTCCCAGGTGCAGATGCCGCCGACGCCCTTGCTGCCGCCGCAGTCGAAGTAGACCTTGTCTTCCTTGCGGTTGAAGCCGAGCGGGCGCAGGCGCTGGTGGTCGTTGCCCTCGTCGAACAGCAGTTCCCACTTGGCCTCGTCGCCGGAGCGATACCAGACCTTCTTCGCCTGGTCGACGTCGGTGCCGAACGCGAAGCGCACGATGCCGTGGTGATCGGTGATGAAATCGGCGTCGCGCAGCGGCGACGTCGTCACGGGCATCGTCACGCCGGTATAGAGGTCGATCTTCTCGACCGTCGGGAACACGCCGTTGGTGCTGTTGAACGAATAGGCGGCGATCAGCGCGTGCTTGGGGTCGTCGCGCAGCGGATCGACCAGGGTCGCGTATGCGCGCCGGCTCGTCGCGTGCGCGATGTGGGTCGCGCCCTGATTGCCGGCGCGATAGCCGAACAGCACGCCGTCGCCGGTACCGTCGGCGTTGACCGCGTAGAGTTCGCCGGTCTGCACCGGTGTCTCGAGTGCGCCGCCGCGCTCGCCGATCGTGTACATGACGCGATCGGGCGCCACCCACCAGAACGACGCGAGTTCGCGCGTGTCGCGCGGGCGCAGGTTCGCGCCCTTCATGTCCGACAGGCGGATCAGCGACAGCACCGCCTTGCCGTCGACGACCGCGGCCGCGGCGAGGTAGTCGCCGTTCGGCGAGATCTTCACTTCGCGAAACTGCTCGTGGCGCGCGAAATCCGCGTACGGCACCACCGCCGGCGCGGCGGCCTCGGTCGCTTGCGCAGGACCCGCGATCACGGCCGCGAGCGCGGCGAGTATCCCCAGATGGCGTGACGTCATCGAACCTCTCCCTTGATTGCCGGATCCGGCCACGCCCGCGCGGTGCGCGCCCCCATGCGGGGCCGGATCATTCCGTTCTACCACAGGCGTGCGGCACCGCGAGTCGCACTGCAACACGCTCGCGCTATTTCGCCGCCGCCGGCGCGCGTCCGTAGCGATCCTCGAGGCGCACGATGTCGTCCTCGCCGAAATAGTCGCCGCACTGCACCTCGATGAGGTGGATGTCGCGGTCGGTCGGGTTCTCGAGGCGGTGCACCGTGTTCATCGGGATGTAGGTCGACTGGTTGCGCTGGAGCAGGAACTCCTCCTCGCCGACGCGCACCTTCGCGGTGCCTTCGACCACGGTCCAGTGTTCGCTGCGGCGATGATGCAGCTGCAGCGACAGCACGTGCCCGGGCTTCACGGTGAGGCGCTTGACCT
Organism: Dokdonella fugitiva; assembly: GCF_014138265.1. Lineage (GTDB taxonomy): Bacteria > Pseudomonadota > Gammaproteobacteria > Xanthomonadales > Rhodanobacteraceae > Dokdonella_A > Dokdonella_A fugitiva_A. The sequence goes on along the minus strand of NZ_JACGXL010000006.1, from coordinate 169,204 downwards.
TGCAGTCGTCGGCGTCCTCGAGCACGGTGTAGCTGCCCCACGGGCGGTGCACGGTCTGGTGCACGCTCGCGGCGGCGTGGTTGGTCGCGCGCAGGCGCTCGACCACGAGCTTGACCTGCTGCGCACGTTCGCGGTGCGAGACGAGCACGGCGTCGCCGGTGTCGACGATGACGAGGTCCTGTACGCCGACCGCGGCGACCATGCGCGCGTCGGACTGGATGTAGCAGTTCGTGCTCTCGACCACGATCGCCTGGCCGCGCACGCGGTTGCCCTGGTCGTCGGCTTCGGCCTCGAGGTCGCTCATCGCCTTCCACGAGCCGATGTCGCTCCAGTCGAACGTCGCCGGCACGACGGCGACCTTCGGTGCGCGCTCCATGATCGCGTAGTCGATCGAGATGTCCGGCTGGGCGAGGAACGCCTCGCGGTGGAACTCGATCGGGCTTTCGTGGTTCATCGCGTGCGCGTGGCAGGCCTCGGCCGCCGCCAGCACGTCCGGGCACACCGCAGCGGCGACCGCGAGCAGCGCGTCGGCGCGGAAGCAGAACATGCCCGAGTTCCACACGTAGTCGCCCGAGGCGACGTAGCTCTCGGCGGTCTGCAGGTTCGGCTTCTCCACGAACGCGTTCACCACGCGCCCCAACGCCGCCTTCCCTTCTCCCGCCTGCGGGAGAAGGTGCCCGGAGGGCGGATGAGGGGAAGCGTCGTCCATCGACCTCTCGATCGCCGCCCCCATGCGGATGTAACCGAACCCCGTCTCCGGATGCGTCGGGCGGATGCCGAACGTGACGAGCCAGCCGTCCTGGGCGAGCGCGGCGGCGCGGCGTGCGTCGGCGACGAACGCGTCGAGGTCGCGGATGAGGTGGTCGGCGGGCAGGATCAGCAGGGTCGCGTCGGCACCGACGCGGTCGCGCGCGTGCAGCGCGGCGAGCACGACCGCGGGCGCGGTGTTGCGGCCGGCGGGTTCGAGCAGGAACGGCAAGGTGTCGAGGTTCGCGCCGTCGTGCTGCGCGTACTCGTCGCGCGTGAGGAAGTAGTAGTCGCGGCCGGTCACGGTGAGCACGGTGCCGTCGTCGGCGCAGCGCAGCGCGCGATCGAGCGTCTTCTTCAGCAGCGACTCGCCGTCGCCCATGCGCATGAACGGTTTCGGGTAGGCGCTGCGCGAGACGGGCCAGAGGCGGGTGCCGGCGCCACCGGACAGGATTACGGGGACGAGCATGGTGTTCGGAACTCCTGCACCGGCAGGCGGCCGGCGCTTCAAGCCCGGCCGCGACGCGTCACGCCGGGCCGGCGGGCGCGAATTCGTCGAGGACCTGGTCCAGACCCGCGCGCCAATCGGGTAATTGTAGCCCGAATGCGCGTTCGAGCCGGGCGCCGTCGAGCACGGACCAGGCCGGCCGGCGCGCACGGGTCGGGAACTGCGCGGTGGTGATCGGCACCACCCGCGGCGCGCGCGCGATCAGGCCGCGCGCGGCGGCGCGCTCGACGATCGCGCTCGCGAAGTCGTACCAGCTGCACTGCCCGCTCGCGACGAGGTTGAACACGCCATCGTCCGCGGTCGACACGGATCCGGCCCGCGTAGGGTGGGACGCAGCCGCGAAGCGGCGAGTCCCACCATGGGCCACGGCCCCCTGAAGTTCGCCGAGCACCGTTGCGGTCACCTCCGCGATCCACCGCGCCGGCGTCGGCGCACCTCTCTGGTCGGCGACCACGCGCAGCTCCTCGCGCTCGGCCGCGAGGCGCAGCATCGTGCGCAGGAAGTTGTGCCCGTGCGAGGCGTACACCCACGCGGTGCGGAAGACCAGGTGCGACGCGCCACTCGCGGCGAGCGCCCGCTCGCCGGCGAGCTTGCTGCGCCCGTACGCGCCGAGCGGCGCGGTCGCGTCGTCCTCGCGGTACGCGCGCGGCGAACCGCTGTCGTCGACGATGCCGCGGCCGTCGAACACGTAGTCGGTCGAATAGTGCACGACGTAGGCGTCGTGCGCCGCCGCCCACGCACCGATCTCGCCGACCGCGCGATGGTTGACGCGGTCGGCGAGGTCGGGCTCGTCCTCCGCGCGATCGACCGCGGTGTAAGCGGCCGCGTTGATGATCGTCTTCGCACCGGCCTCGTCGAGCGCGCGCGCGAGCGACCCGACATCGGCGAGATCGGCCGCGACACAGGGCGTGCCGTCGGCGAGCGTGCCGCTGCGCGTGGCCATGACGAGGCGCCGGTAGCCGAGGCGGCGTCGCGTCTCGAAGCCGACCTGTCCATCGGCCCCGAGCAGCAGGATGCGATCTGCGAACATGCTCATGCCTTCAACTGCATTCGACGGCAAGCGATCGTGGGAGCGGCGGAACCGCGATGCTTGGCGGCGCCTGGAAACCCGAAGAGCATCGCGGCTTCCGCCGCTCCCACATTGCTTCGATCGGCGCAACGCGGGTCATGGATACGTCGGCAGCTTGTCGCGCGGCACGTCGGCGAGGAACGGCGCCTTGGTGTCCTTGTCCGACAGCGACGGCTCGGCGATCGGCCAGCCGATCGCGAGCGCGGCGTCGTTCCAGCGGAGGCCGGCGTCGCTCGCGCGGTCGTACAGCGCGGTGCACTGGTAGACGAAGGTCGCGTACTCGGAGAGCACCGCGAAGCCGTGCGCGAAGCCTTCCGGCACCCAGAAGTGGCGCTTGTTCTGTGCCGAGAGGATCGCCGCGGCCCAGCGGCCGAACGTCGGCGAGCCGACGCGGATGTCGACCGCGACGTCGTACACCTCGCCTTCGAGCACGCTGACGAGCTTGCCCTGCGGATTCGGCCACTGGTAGTGCAGGCCGCGCAACACGCCGCGCGCGGAGCGCGACACGTTCGACTGCACGAACTCGAGCGCGTAGCCGGCGTCGGCGAAACGCTGCTGGTTGAAGCTCTCGTAGAAGAAGCCGCGCGCGTCGCCGTGCACGGCCGGCTCGATCACGACGCAGCCCGGGAGTTCGGTCTTGATGATTTTCAAGGAATACGGCCCTGTTTGACCATGCGCTGCAGGTATTGCCCGTAGCCGTTCTTGGCGAGCGGCGCGGCGAGGCGCAGCACCTGCTCGGCGTCGATCCAGCCGTGCTGGAACGCGATCTCCTCCGGGCAGCACACCTTGAGGCCCTGGCGGTTCTCGATCGTCTCGACGTAGTTGGACGCCTCGACGAGCGACTCGTGCGTGCCGGTGTCGAGCCAGGCGTAGCCGCGACCGAGTTTCTCGAGCATGAGCTGGCCCGCATCGAGGTAACGACGGTTGAGGTCGGTGATCTCGAGTTCGCCGCGCGGCGACGGCTTCAGCGCGGCCGCGTGGTCGCACACCGTGCCGTCGTAGAAGTAGAGCCCGGTGACGGCCCAGTTCGAGCGCGGCTGCGCGGGCTTTTCCTCGAGGCCGATCACGCGGCCGCTCGGGTCGAACTCGGCGACGCCGTAGCGCTCCGGATCGCGCACCCAGTAACCGAACACCGTCGCGCCCTCGCTGCGCGAAGCGGCGCGGGCGAGCTGCTCGGTGAAGCCGTGGCCGTAGAAGATGTTGTCGCCGAGCACGAGGCAGCTCGGCTCGCCCGCGACGAACTCGCGCCCGATTAGGAACGCCTGCGCGAGCCCGTCCGGCGACGGCTGCACCGCGTAGCGGATCGAGATGCCCCACTGCGAACCGTCGCCGAGCAGGCGCTGGAACAGCGCCTGCTCGTGCGGCGTGTTGATCACCAGCACGTCGCGGATGCCGGCGAGCATGAGCGTCGACAGCGGGTAATAGATCATCGGCTTGTCGTACACCGGCAACAGCTGCTTGCTGACTGCCTGGGTCACCGGGTAGAGCCGCGTCCCCGAACCGCCCGCGAGGATGATCCCGCGCCTCGTCGTCATCACGTTACTCCGATTCTCTGGAAGCAAAAGCAGAAGATTGAAACACGAAGGACACGAAGGACACGAAGGAAAAGCAAGCGATTCAAAGATTGAAACACGGAGCACACGGAGCACACGGAGGAAAAGCTTTCAAACAGGAAAAGCTTTTCCTTGCCTTGCTTTCTCCGTGTGCTCCGTGTGCTCCGTGTTTCAGGCTTTTTCACGGATTCTGCTTTTCCTTCGTGTCCTTCGTGTCCTTCGTGTTTCAATCTTTCCGCTCTTGAACTTCAAACACCCAGGCGTTCCATCCGGTAACTGCCGTCGAGCACGCGCTGCACCCACGGCTGATGGTCGAGGTACCAGTCGATCGTGCGCGCGATGCCCGTTTCGAACGATTCGGTTGGGCGCCAGCCGAGGTCGCGCTTGATCTTCGAGGCGTCGATCGCGTAGCGGCGGTCGTGGCCGGGGCGGTCCTTCACGTAGCTGATCAGCGATTCGCGCTTGCGCCCGTCGGCGAGCGGACGGCGCTCGTCGAGCAATGCGCAGATCGTCTTCACGACGTGGATGTTCTCGCGCTCGGCGTCGCCGCCGACGTTGTAGACCTCGCCGACGCGACCGATCTCGAGCACGCGGCGGATCGCCGCGCAGTGGTCGCCGACGTAGAGCCAGTCGCGCACGTTGCGGCCGTCGCCGTACACCGGCAGCGGCTCGCCCGCGAGCGCCTTCTGGATCATCAGCGGGATGAGTTTCTCGGGGAACTGGAACGGCCCGTAGTTGTTCGAGCAGTTCGTCGTCAGCGCGGGCAGGCCGTACGTGTGGTGGAACGCGCGCACGAGGTGGTCGGACGCGGCTTTCGACGCCGAATACGGCGAGTTCGGCTGGTACGGCGAGTCCTCGGTGAAGCGGCCGATCGGACCGAGCGAGCCGTACACCTCGTCGGTCGACACGTGCAGGAAGCGGAACCCGTCCTGGCGCTCGAGCGGCAACGCGCGCCAGTAGGCGAGCGCGCATTCGAGCAGGTTGAGCGTGCCGACCACGTTCGTCTGCACGAACGCGGCGGGGCCGTCGATCGAGCGGTCGACGTGCGATTCGGCGGCGAAATTGACGATCGCGTCGGGTGCGTGTTCGGCGAACACGCGCTTGACCATGCCGGCGTCGCCGATGTCGCCGTGCACGAACACGTAGTCCGCGCGCCCTTCGATCTCGGCCAACGTGTCGCGATTGCCGGCGTAGGTGAGCGCGTCGAGGTTGACGACGCGCCAGCCGCCCTGGGCCAGCGTGCCGAGCACGAAGTTGCCGCCGATGAAGCCGGCGCCGCCGGTGACGAGCAGGGTTTTCATCCGATCCACGATCCGGGAGGGAAAAAGCCGGTGATCCGGCTCGTTCGTATCGTAGCGGCAGGCGCCGGGGAACGCGAATCCGGGGTCGCGCGGCCCGGATCCGGCCACAGGTCATTGATGGCCGGATCCGGCGAGTGCGGCCGCGCCGGCGACGCTAGCATCGTCGTCGAACGGCCGCCGTGCGGCCTGCCTTCCGACGAACGAGACGACCACCATGCCCCTGCCCGCCCTGGCCGCGACGGCCGCCCTGTTCACCGCCGCCGTCCCGTCCGGCGCCGCCGCCGACATCGCCCAGCTGATCGCCACCGACAAGCGCATGCAGCGCGCATTCGTCGAGCGCGACCTCGAGGCGTTGCGCGAGATCTTCACCGACGACTACGTGCTCGTCGTCTCGAGCGGCACCGAGCGTACGAAAGCGGACATCCTCGCCGAGGTCGCGTCGCCCGAGAACCGCTGGGAGGTCAACGAAAGCAGCGGCTGGGCCGTGCGCGTGCACGGCGACACCGCGATCGTCGTCGCGACCCTGCACCAGAAGGGCGTCGACCACGGCCAGCCGTTCGACAGCCACGTGAAGTTCTCCGATACCTACATCCGCGACCAAGGCCGCTGGCGCAACGTGCATGCGCATGCATCGCGAGCAGTCGACGTGAAGCCCGCGGGCGACTGACCGGTCCCGCCGCTGGAAGATGCCGCTGCGACGACCACCAAGAACCGTGCCTGAACGCGCATGCCCCACTAGGCGTGCGCGTTCACCGCGCGTGCGGGAACGCAGCTCTATCGTCCGGCTCCAGCTCGCGATCCGACCAAGTCTGGGATGACCTCCAGGGGTGGCCGGTACGGAAGGAGGACGTGAGCTGACCAGTTCCCCTGGGCGCATGGCGCGTGCATCGGCACGCGCCGTCCCCCGCCTGCGGCCGATCGTTCCCCGGTCCGCCGCACGACTGCCCCGCAGCCGCACGTCGCGAGACGCCGGAGCACTGCGGGGCCATTTTTTTCCCGGCCGCACGTGATAGGCGCCGCGGCGGTTCCGCGTATGGGCTCGGAGGGGGCGACATCGACGCCTCGATACGTACGACGCACTTCGTCGTATGATCGCCGCGCTCCGCGTTCCCCGTCCCGTCGATTGCTGAGGAACCGTCATGCAAAGTCCCGACCGTTTCGCCCGGCGCAGGTCCTGGCCGCTCGCCCTCGTGCTCGCGTGCGCCCAGGGCGCCATCGCCGCACCGTATGCCGCCAACGCGCGGTTCGAACCGCTCCATCTCGAGTCGCAGCGCGGCTGGCTCGATGCCGACGCCGACACGGCCGCGCCGAAGGCGACGCCGGCCGAGCCACGCGGCGCGTCGCGCGACGCGATCGTCGCGGCCGCGCAACGCGCGCTCGCCGGCGACGCCAAGGCGTCCGCGGCGGACGCGCCGACGGTCGCCGCGCGCGTGCATGCGACACGTTACGGTCCGTACGTCGTGCAGTTCCCGCAGGCGGTCGACGGCATCGAGGTCTACGGTGCGCGCGTCGCGGTGTTGCTCGACCGCGCGCTCGAGCCGAAGGCGATCGGCGGCAGCCGCAGCCCGCACGCGGCCACGGCGTACGCGCGCGGCTTCCACGGCGATCCGCTGCGCGCGTTGCGCATCGCGGCGGGCGCGATCGACGGCCTGCTTGCGGCGAGCCCGATGCGCGAACTCGACGGCGACCGCGCGGGCGCGACGCGCTACGCGATCGAGCGTTCGCCGACGTTCGTGCCGAACCGCGCCGCCAGTGTGAAGCCCGTGTGGTATCCGGCGCGCGACGCACTGCTGCCTGCGTACCGCATCGAGATCGTCGGCCACCGCCCGGGCGTCGGCCGTCTCGACGCGCGCGCGCTGATCGTGTCCGCCGACGACGACCGCATCCTGTCGAGCACCGACCTCGTGCACGACCTCGTACCGTTCTCGTACCGCGTGTTCGCGAACGCCGACGGCGTGCCGTACGTCGACCCCTACGGCTTCACGAACCCTTACCCGACGCGCCTGCCGAGCGGCTACCTGCCCGACGTGCCCGCGCCGATGAACGTCGTCACGGCGAGCCACGCGGGCATCAGCACCGGCGATCCCTGGCTCGCCGACGACGCCACCGAGACGTCCGGCAACAACGTCGACGCGTTCTTCAACGCCGACCTCGTCGACGCCGACGGCTACTGCACGTACGCGTCGGACGAGCAGTTCCGGCCCGAGGAAGGCGACTTCCGCGCGCCAGCGAGCGGCCCGCACGCGTTCGACTACGCCTACGACGCCAACGACACCTTGAACGACTTCGTGCAATGCGACGGCGACGGACTGCCGCAGCCGATCCCGACCACCTCGCCGCAGCTCGACGCGAAGATCGTGCAGGCGTTCTACGCGACCAACTGGCTGCACGACCTGTTCTACGACCTCGGTTACGACGAGCAGGCCGGCAACATGCAGGTCGACAACTACGGCCGCGGAGGCATCGGCGGCGATCCGCTGCTGGTCTCGGCTGCGTACGCGGGTACCTTCACGCTCGTCTCGGAAGACGACGGCAACACCAACGGCGCGCTGTTCCTCGGCGCGAACGTCTATTCGCGGAGCAACCGCGACGTCAGCGCGCTCGACTTCGGCGTGCTCGCGCACGAGTGGTCGCACACGATGTTCGGCCGCCTCACGCGCATGTCGTACGCGGGCCAGCAGGGCGCGCTCAACGAGGGTATCGCCGACTTCGTCGGCCTGTTGCTGAGCGTGCGCGCCGAAGACCGCGACGCGATGCCGGATCGCCCGCCGTTCTACGGCAACTACGCGATCGGCGCGTACATGAACCGCGATTACGACTTCCCGCGCGACCCGTTTCCCGCTGCGGGATCGCCCGGCCACCCAGACGACACGTACTACCACGGCATCCGTCGCTTCCCGCACAGTGCCGACCTCGCGATCAATCCGCTCACGTTCGCCGCGATCGGCATGGACCACCCGCTGCCGGACAGCCTACGCGGCTACGACTGGAAGCTGCGATCGCTCACCAACGCGGAGATCCACACCGCGGGCGAAGTCTGGACCGAGGCGCTCTGGCAATGCTCGCGCGGCATGCTCGCGGCGGCCGCGCCGTCCCGGTTCGAGGCGACGCGCAACCGCTTCCTCGCCGACCTCGTCGCCTCGCTCAAGCTCATTCCGGCCGATGCCGACTACCTCGAGGCGCGCAACGCGCTGCTCGCGGTGATTCGCGCCGACAGCGAAGCGGACTACCGCCGCTGCCGCAGCGGCTTCGCCGAGCGCGGCCTCGGCGCGGGCGCGGTCGCGCCCGACCGCTACTCGGTCGACCTGCGCGGCGCGATCGAGAGCTTCGCCGACGCCGAGCGCGCGCTCGGCATCGTCGACGCGCAGCTCGTCGAAGCGGACGGCGACGGCGACGGCGTGCTCGACCGCGGCGAAACCGGCGTGCTGCGCGTGACGCTGCAGAACACCGGCTTCTCGCCGCTCGGCGCGGTGCGCGTGAAGGTGCGTGCACGCGCGGGCGACTACGTGTTCCCGCACGGCGCGGTCGAGAATTTCATCGCGCTCGCGCCGGGCGAACGCCACACGGCGGAGTTCGACGTGCGCGTGCAGAGCCGCGCGGGTGCGGTCGAGCTGCCGCTCGCGATCGACGCCGGCGACCGCAGCCACGGCGAAGCGCAGGCGCATCGCGACGCCGCGTTCCGCGTCAACTACGACCTCGTGCTAGACCGCAGCGTCGACACGCTCGCGGCGGCACCGACGTTCGCGGCGGACTGGACCTCGGGCCTCGGCGAGTCGGACGCGCCCGACTACTGCTACGTCTACTGCGGCACGCACTGGCATCGCGACGCCTACGCGAACCGGCCCGCCTACGTGATCGGCGACGTGCACGCGGCGATCGACGCGCATCTCGCGACCCGGCCGTTCACGGTGTCGGCGAGCGCGCCGCTGCGCGTCGTCGTGCGCCACGACTACGCGTTCGACCGCCTGCCCGCGGACACGCGCGCGCGGCCCGGCAGCGGCACGCTCGAAGTCAGCGTCGACGGCGGCGAGTGGACCGAGGCGGACGCCTACCTCGTCGCCGGCAGCGCGACGTTCGCCGGCACGTCGTCGGGCTGGCACGACGACATGCTCGACTTCGGCACTTCGCTCGCGGGCCACGTCGTGCAGCTGCGCTGGCATGCACGCATCGACGCCGGCTACTTCGAGCACTTCAGCCACTGGGCGATCGCACGCGTCGAAATCCAGGGCGCGGCGCAGCCGATGTTCAGCCGCGTCGTCGCCGACGCCCACTGAGCGTCGTGGAATGAAGCGACGCGACCGGCCCCGCCGGTCGTGTCGCCCACCGCGCATTGCCGCCGCTGTCGGAGGCAGCGACGCATCGTCGTCGTCGCTCGTCGTAGCCATGGTCGAAGGCATCGGCGAAGGGGCCGGCGGATGAAGCGGATGCACTGCAATGCCTGCAAGGCACGCCTCGCGGCAGGGTGCCTCGTCGCGGTACTGCCCTTCGCGGCGCTCGCGCAGGCACCGCCGCCCACCACGCCGGGCGAGGTGCGCATCGTCGACGACACCGGCGCGCCCGCGATCTTCATGCCCGAACTCGAAGCCGCGCTCGCGCGCGCGCGATGGGAGCGCGTGGCGACCGCCGCGACGACGAATGCGCGCATCGACGTGGGCATCGTCTTCCACGTCCTCAGCGGCCCACTCGGGGAAGGCGATCTCGACGACGAGCTCGTCGCGCGCCAGCTCGCGGTCGTCAACGATGCGTTCGACGCCGCCGGGTTCCGCTTCGTCGTCGCCGCCGTGCGCCGCTATCCCGATTCGCCCTACTTCGCGGGCGGATGCTTTCCGACGACCGAATCGGGCCTGCGCATGAAGGCGGAACTCGCGGTCGAGCCGAAACGCTTCGTCAACGTCTACTCGTGCCGGCTCGCGCTGCCGTACATCGCCGGCTACGGCACGCTCCCCAACGAATTCGCCGAGGACGATCCGCGCCATGGCGTCGTCATCGACCATGCGAGCGTGCCCGGCAGCCCCGCCCCGTTGTCGCTCGGCCATACGCTCGTGCACGAGCTCGGCCACTACTTCGGTCTGCTGCACACGTTCCAGGGCGGCTGCGTCGCCCCCGGCGACGAGGTCGCGGACACGCCGGCGGAGGCGATCGCCGGCTTCGGCTGCGCGACCGGCCGCGACAGCTGCCCGCAGGACGACGGCGACGATCCGGTCGAGAACTTCATGGACTACAGCGACGACGCGTGCACGAACCACTTCACGCCGCAGCAGGGTGAGCGGATGCGCGCGCTCGCGGCGATCTACCGACCCGGCCTCGTCACGCCCGTCGACGCGCCGACACCGCCGCGCGCGCACTCGAGCCATCGACGACCGTGACCCGCGCCGCGTGCGCGAGTCGCGCGCGCGGCGTCTGGCATCGCGCACTCAGTGCTGGTCGCCGCGCAACGTGTCCTGCGCGTAGATCGCCACGTGCGGCTCGCCGTCGGCGCCGATCCAGCCGCGGTACATGCCTTCGGTGTTGAACGGCAGCGCGAACGAACCGTCGCTCGCGAGCGCGATCGCGCCGCCGTCGCCGCCAGCCTTCGGGATGTCGCCGTTGATGACGCCGCGCGCGGCGCGCGCGATCGATTCGCCCGACAGGCGCACGCGCGCGCAGATCTCGTGCGCGGCCGCGTCGCGGATGTAGAACTCGCCCCAGCCCGTGCCCGACACCGCGCAGCGGTCGTCGGCCCACGTGCCCGCGCCGATGATCGGCGAATCGCCGATGCGGCCGTAGCGCTTGTTCGTCATGCCCCCGGTCGAGGTGCCCGCGGCGAGGCGGCCCTGCACGTCGAGCGCGAGCGCGCCGACGGTGCCGAAGTAGTTCCTGCCGACGTCGAGCAGCGCGACGCCCGCGGCTTCGTCCCTGAGCGCCTTCTGCAGCTGCTGCCAGCGCTTGTCGGTGCGGAAGTACTTCGGATCGACGAGGGTGACGCCCTGCTCCTTCGCGAACGCCTCGGCGCCGGCGCCGACCATCATCACGTGGCGCGACTTCTCCATCACCGTGCGCGCGAGCAGGATCGGGTTCTTCACGCGATGCACGCCGGCGACCGCGCCCGCCTTGCCGCTCGCGCCGTCCATCAGCGCCGCGTCGAGCTCGTTGCGGCCGTCGTGGTTGAACACCGCACCGCGGCCCGCGTTGAACTGCGGCGCATCCTCGAGCACGGTGATCGCCGCCGTGACCGCGTCGGCCGCGGGCTTGCCCGCGACGAGCTGCGCGTGACCTGCGCGCAGCGCGGCCGCGAGCGCGGTGCGCGCAGCGTCCTCGTCGGCCGGCGTCATCTCCTTGCGCTCGACGCCCGCGCCGCCGTGGATGACCAGCAGCGGCGAGGCCATCGACACGAGCACGCCGTCGCGCACCGCGTAATGGCGCTCGAACATCGGCGTGTCGACGCGCCCGTCGGGCAGGTGCAGCAGCGAACCGGTGCCGACGCCGATCGTGTCGACGCGCGTCTGCTGCATCGGCTTGTCCTCGGCCTGCGCGACGAAGCCGCCTTTCACGACGGTCGCGCCCGCACCGGGCGCGGTCGCGTACACGCGCGCGTCGCCGTCACCGTCGACCGCGACCGCGGCATCCTCGTCGACGCCGAGGCCGAGCAGCGGCCGTCCGGCGATCGACTCCGCCTTGGCGACGAACGCGATGAGCCGGCCGAGCCGGTTGCGCTCGCTGAAATGCGTGTCGGTGACAATGCCCTTGAGGCGTTCGAGGTGGAGGAAGTCCGCCTCGATCGTGTTCTCGGCGCCGAGCGGGTCGGCGAGCGCGCGCGGGCTGATCTGGCTGCCGCCGTCCATCGCGCCGTAGAGGTATTCACCGAGCATCGCGAGGCCGGCGCTGGTTCCGCCGAGCGGCTTGCCCGCGCGCACGTGCGCGTCGAGCGCCGCGCCGACCGGCGTGCCGCGCCAGTAGCGCACGTAGCGCGACTGGTCGCCGCCGCCGATGAAGATGGCGTCGGCGCGCTTGAGGCTGCGCAGGATCGCCGCATCCGTCGACGCTTCGCGATCCTTGAACACGAACGTCTCGACCGACGCGATGCCGCCGACGTCCTTGTAGAACTCCTCGCCGATCTCGCCCGCCTGCGACGCGCGCAGCACGACGACGTGGCCGTTGCCGGCACGCTGCATGAACCAGCGCAACGCGTCGAAGTTGCGGTCGCCGCCGCCCATCAGCAGCAGGCCGGGCTGCACGCGACCAGGCGTCTTCGCCACCGTGTCGCCGAGCACGTAGCGATCGTAGTGCGCGGCGGCGTGCGCCACGCCTGCGAACGCGCTGGCGAGCAGCACGCTCGCGATCCATCGGTATCCGGCCGTCACGCGCATCATGCCGCCACTCCTCGTCGAAGGCGCAGCGGATCGCTGCCGCTTCGTTAGACGAACCGCCGACCGGCTTCCCCCATCGCTGTCCCCTCTCCCGCTTGCGGGAGAAGGTGCCGGAGGCGGATGAGGGAAGGCCGCGTTAGGCCTTCGCAAAGCTTCCCTCACCCGCGCCTTGCGGCGCGACCTCTCCCGCAGGCGGGAGAGGTGACATCCTGTGTCCCTTGGTACAGTGACCGCATGCCGACCGACTTCGATGACTGGTTCGTCCGCGAGATCCTCGTGCACGAGCGCGCGCTCGCGCAATACCTGCAGCGCTGCTGGCCGCATCGCGACGAACTGCACGACCTGCGCCAGGAGGTCTACGCGCGCGTGTACGAGGCGGCCGCGCGCAACCGCCCGGCGTCGCCGCAGGCGTTCCTGTTCACGACCGCGCGCCACCTCATGACCGACCGCGCGCGTCGCGGCCGCGTCGTGTCGATCGAGCCGGTGGGTGATTTCGAGCCCTCGAACGTCTATCTGGTCGACGACGTGTCGCCCGAGCGCTGGGTGGGTGCGCGCCAGGCGCTCAAGCGGCTCGCCGAAGCGCTCGACCGCCTGCCCGACCGCTGCCGCGAAGTGGTGTGGTTGCGGCGGGTCGAGGAACTTCCGCAGAAGGACGTCGCGCGACGCCTGGGCATCAGCGGCAAGACCGTGGAAAAACACCTGGCCAAGGGGATGCGCCTGATCGCCGACCACTTGTACGGCGGCATGCCGCCGCGCGACGGCGAAGCCCCGGCATGGACGGCCACCGACGAGGACGACGGCGATGCACGACAGCAGGCGGATTGAGCAGGCCGCGGCCGAATGGCTCGCGCGCCGCGACCGCGGCGACTGGAGCCCGTACGACGCGCGCGCACTCGAGGACTGGCTGTGCGCGTCGACGCGCCATCGCGTCGAGTTCCTGCGCCTGCAGGCGGCGTGGCGCGAAGCGGGTCGCCTGCAGGCGCTCGCCGCCGGGCTCCCCGGCGACGAAGTGCCGCCACGCGGCGCGTGGGTGCTCGGCCCGGTCGCGCACGCCACGCACGCGCACGATGTCGCCGCGGCAGGCGCGGCGACGCCGATGCGCGCGCGCCGCTGGCGTCATGCGCTCGCGGCGGGAGTCGCGCTCGTCGCGACCGGCGCGGCGCTCTGGCTCGGCTGGCAGCTCGGCGGCCGCTCGGAAGCGGACTACGCGAGCACGCTCGGCCAACTGCGGACGGTGACGCTCGCCGACGGCAGCAGCGCGGTCCTCAGCAGCGACAGCCGCCTGCACGTGCGCATGACGCGCGGCGAGCGCGACATCGAACTGCTGCAGGGCGAAGCCTATTTCGACGTCGCGCACGATGCGGGCCGGCCGTTCGTCGTGTCGGCCGACGGCCGCCGCGCGATCGCGGTCGGCACGCGCTTCTCGGTGCGCCGCGACGCACAGGACGTGCGTGTCGTCGTCACCGAAGGCAAGGTGCGGCTCGACGCGCCGCCCGGTGCCGACGGCCGCGCCACGCCGGTGTCGCTGCTGCCCGCGGGCAGCGTCGCGACCGCCGGGCGCAGCGGCGTGCTCGTGCGCTCGCTGCCGGTCGCCGAAGCGGAACGCTACCTCGAATGGCGCAGCGGATTCCTCACGTTCGACGACACCTCGCTGGCGAGCGCCGCCGCCGAGTTCAACCGCTTCAACACGCGCAAGCTCGAGCTCGCCGACGCCGGCGTGGGCGAGCTGCGCGTCGGCGGCAACTTCCGCTGGGCCAACCTCGACAGCTTCGTGAAGCTGCTCGAAATGGGCTTCCCCGTGCGCGCCGAGCGGCTGCCCGACCGGATCGTGCTGCACGCGCGCTGATCGCGCAGCGCCCGGACGTCGTCGCAGGGTGATGGGGGGATTGGGTCGTTCGTTCGTCCCGGTGATCGGGAAGGTGCCGTCCCGAGCACCCTGGGGAGTGTCGTCGATGCGTCGACCGTTGCGTATGCTGCTGCTCTGTTTCGCCTGCTCCACCGCGCTCGCGGCGCAGGCCCAGGTGTCCTCGTCGCCGACGACGATCGACCTGCCCGCGGGCGACCTCGCGACCGCGCTCAACACGCTCGCGCGCCAGTCGGGCACGCAGCTCGTCTATCGCGCCGACCAGCTCAAGGGCGTACACACGCCGGGCGTGCACGGCGCGACGTCGACCGAGCAGGCGCTCGACAGCCTGCTGCGAGGCAGCGGCTTCAGCGCGACGCGCGATGCATCGTCGGGGGCGGTGCTGATCGAGCGCGACAAGGCCGCGACGGAACGCCCGCCGGCGACGGCCGCACCGGCGAAGAGCACGCCCGCGAGCACGCCGGCGCCGGACGACAAGCCGGTGACGAAATTCGAGACCTTGCAGGTCACCGGGTCGCGCATTCCGCGCGCGCAGATCGAAGGGCCGGCGCCGATCACGGTGATCACGGCCGCGGAGATCAAGGCGAACGGTTTCACCACCGTACCCGACGTGCTGCGCGCGATGACGCAGAACGGCGGCGAGACGCAGAGCCAGCAGTCGGCGAGCGGCGCCGATTTCTCGCCCGGCGCGCAGCAGGTCGACCTGCGCGGACTCGGGCCCAACCACACGCTCGTGCTCGTCAACGGCCGCCGCATCGCCGACTTCCCGATGCCGTTCAAGGGCCGCAGCAACTTCACCGACATCTCCAGCATCCCGATCGGGATGATCGACCGCATCGAAGTGCTCACCGGCAGCGCGTCGGCGATCTACGGCTCGGACGCGATCTCCGGCGTCGTCAACTTCATCCTCAAGAAGCACATCGACGGCACGATCCTCGACGTGCGCGCAGGCACGACCACCGAAGGCGGCGGCTCATCGTTCGACGCCAGCATCGTCAGCGGCTTCGAGCACGGCGACTTCAGCGGCGTGTACAGCCTCGAGCTCACCTCGCAGAACCCGCTGTGGGCGTACGACCGCGACATCCAGGATTCCACGCTCGACGCGCCGACCGAAAGCGCACGCGCGCCGCGCCGTGCGTACCTGCGCACCGACGACACCGACACCTACCTCGATCCCGGCCGCGCGGCCTGCGACGCGCTCGCGAGCCAGAACCACGACAGCACCTACTACGCGTCGCGCCCCGGCTGGGGGCCGTACGATCCAGAACTCGACGACTACGGCCCTGGCTACTACTGCGGCAGCGACAAGGCGATCGGCTACGGCACGATCCTCAGCAAGCGGCGCGGCATCAACGGCTACGCGTCGCTGTCGTACGCGTTCGGCAACGGCAGCGAATGGTTCGCCGACATCCAGGCCGGGCACCACACGGTCGACATCTTCCGCGACGTCACGTCTTGGAGCTACATGGCACCCGACGGCAACGAGGAAGGCTACTTCTCCAACCAGGCGACCGGCGGCGTCGAGTTCTGGCAGCGCCAGTTCTCGCCCGAGGAAATGGGCGGCCTGAACCGCGGCATGATCGAGACGACGCAGCGCACGTTCGGCATCACCACCGGCTTCAAGGGCACGTTCGGCGAATCGTGGAACTACGAGGCGTCGCTGAGCCATTCGCGCTACGAGGCGACGATCAGCTGGCCGCAGATCGTCGCCGCGCGCGCGAATGCGCTGTTCCTCGGCGAGCAGCTCGGCGTGGACGAGGACGGCCTGCCGATCTTCGATGCCGACCCGTCGCGCCTGTACACGCCGCTCACGCGTGCCGAATACGATTCGATCGCCGCGCGCACGGTCTACCACCCGGAATCGGAAACGAGCACGGCTGCGTTCACGGCGAGCACGATCGACCTGTTCGCGCTGCCCGGCGGCGACGCCGGATTTTCCGGCACGGTCGAACTCGGGCAGCAGTCGTACGACCTCAATCCCGATCCGCTCGCGACCCAGTACTACTACTACAGCTGGCGCGACTCCGACGGCCACGGCAGTCGCAACCGCTGGGCGACCGCCGGCGAATTGCGCATGCCGGTGCTCGATTCGCTCGACCTCAGCGTCGCGGGGCGCTACGACCAGTACCGCTTTTCCGGGCGTTCCGTCGGCAAGGCGACCTGGAGCACCGGCCTCGAATGGCGCCCGATCGACAGCCTGCTCGTGCGCGGCTCGTACGGCACCGCGTTCCGCGCGCCCGACCTGCACTACGTCTACGCCGGCGTCGGCAACGACGAGACCTCGGGCATCGACTACTACAACTGCCTGCGCGACCAGGCCGAGGATTGCGAGGAGTATTCCGAAGGGCTGATCCGCACGCGCGAAGGCAACCGCAAGCTCGATCCGGAAACCAGCAAGTCCTGGACCGCGGGCTTCGTCTGGTCGCCGCTCGACGGCGTCGACCTCTCGCTCGATTGGTTCGACATCGACATGCGCAACCAGGTGCAGGACATGAGCGTCGATTCGATCCTGCGCGACGAAGCGTCGTGCCGCCTCGGTACCCTCGACATCGATTCGCCGACCTGCGTCGACGCGCTCGCGCGCATCACGCGCAGCAGCAACGGTTCGCTCTACGGCATCTACGTCAACCCGATCAACGTCGCGCGCGAAACCACCAGCGGCGTCGACCTCTCCGCGCATTACCGCTTCGACACGACGATCGGCCGCTTCACGCTGTCGGCCAACCACACCTGGGTCAGGCGCCACGACTTCCAGCAGTACGCCGGCGATCGCGTCGAGGACGAGTTCGCGCTCAACAGCGGTTTCGACATCCCGCGCACGAAGACCAGCGCGAGCGTGACCTGGGAGAAGGACGCGTGGTCGGCGACCTTGCACGGCGAGCGCCTCGGCCGCCTGCCGAACGGCTGGTCGTACGACCAGGTCTGGGAGGACGGCGATCCGGGTCCGACGATCGCGCCGACCTACCGTTTCAACGCGTCCGCCCAATACACGTTCGGCGACCACGCGCGGCTTTCGCTCGCGGTGACGAACCTGTTCAACAAGATGCCGCCGCGCGACCCGACCTACACCGCGTATCCGTACTACGACATCTCGTGGTTCGACGCGGTCGGCCGCACCGTCTACGTGCAGTACACGCAGAAGTTCGGCGGCAGCCCGTTGTGACGCGGCGCGAATCGCCGGCCGCGATCCGCCGTGCCGCTGCCGGTCCTGAACGAACGAGGGCGCCGAAGCTCACGCTTCGACGCCCTCGTCGTGTCGACGTTCCGCGCAGTGCTCAGAACGGAATGTCGTCGTCCTCGAAACCGCTGTCGGCCGGCGGCGCGGATTGGCGCGGTGCCGCTGCGGACGGCGCGCCGCGCGACGGAGCGGAACGCTCGCCGCGGTCGCGGCTGTAGCCGCCGCCACCGCCGCCTCCACCGCCGCCGCCGCTGTAACCACCACCGCCGCCACCACCACCGTATCCGCCGCCTTCACCGCCGCCACCGCCGCCGCCCGGGCCACCGAGCATCTGCATCTCGTTCGCGATGATGTCGGTCGAGTAGCGCTCGACGCCGTCCTTGTCGGTGTACTTGTCGGTGCGCAGCGAGCCTTCGACGTAGACCTGGCGACCCTTCTTGAGGTATTCGCCCGCGATCTCGGCGAGGCGGCCGAAGAACTTCACGCGGTGCCACTCGGTGCGCTCCTGCTGCTCGCCGGTCTGCTTGTCCTTCCAGCTTTCCGAGGTCGCGATGCGGATCGAGGTGATCGCGCCGCCATTGGCCGTGTAGCGCGTCTCGGGATCCGCACCGAGGTTGCCGACCAGGATGACCTTGTTGATGCCGCGTGCCATGGAGCGATTCCTCTGTTCGTGTAGCGTCCGGAAAGCGCCGAGAATAGCACCCCATGCGACCGGAGCCGCTTCCGCGGACCGCCGGATCGCGTAAGTCCGCGCCGCCGCTCGCTGTCCGCGAGTGCCGACGGCTCGCCGCCGCCCGCCCGCTATACTTGCAGGCCACCCCGGTCCGCCACAGGCCCCGCCTTGAGTTCTGCCGCCCCGCTCCCCGCCGTGCCGCGCATCGCGCGCCTCACCGACGTGCAGGCTTTCGCCGCCGCCGACATGGCCGCGGTCAACGATGTCATCCGCGCGCGCCTCGCGTCCGACGTGGTGCTGATCAACCAGATCGCCGAATACATCATCGGCGGCGGCGGCAAGCGCCTGCGGCCGATGCTGCACCTCATCGCCGCGCACGCGGCCGGCTACGCGGGGCGCGACCACCTGCCGCTCGCCGCGCTGATCGAGTTCATCCACACCTCGACCCTGCTGCACGACGACGTCGTCGACGAGTCGGACCTGCGCCGCGGCCGCAAGACCGCCAACGCGGTGTGGGGCAACGCGGCGAGCGTGCTCGTCGGCGATTTCCTCTATTCGCGTTCGTTCCAGATGATGGTCGAGCTCGACAGCATGCGCGTGATGCGCATCCTCGCCGACACGACCAACCGCATCGCCGAAGGCGAAGTGCTGCAGCTGCTCAATATCGGCAACCCGGACACGCACGAGCAGGCCTACCTCGACGTGATCGAGCGCAAGACCGCGGTGCTGTTCGCCGCCGCGACGCGCCTCGGCGGCGTGCTGGCCGGCGTGCCGGCAGCGCAGGAGGAAGCGCTCGCGCGCTACGGGCTCGACCTCGGCTACGCGTTCCAGATCGCCGACGACGTGCTCGACTACGCCTCGGACGCGGGCACGCTCGGCAAGAACATCGGCGACGACCTCGCCGAAGGCAAGCCGACCCTGCCGCTGATCGTCGCGATCGAGCGCAGTGCACCCGGCCAGGCCGACATGCTGCGGCGCGCGATCCGCGCCGGCGGCCTCGACGCGCTCGACGACGTGCTCGCCGCGATCCACGCCACCGACGCGCTCGACGCCTCGCGCCAGCGCGCGCACGCGTACGCCGATTCCGCGCGCGACGCGCTCGCCGCATTGCCTCGCTCGGACGCGCGCGACGCGCTCGCGGTGCTCGCCGACTACGCGGTCGACCGCACGAAGTAGGCCGGACGCCCATCGCGCGGCCGGCGTGATCGGGAGGCGTGCAGGACGACCTGCGGTCGCCCGGCCTACGATTTCGCCTCGTCGTCGACGTCGTCGCAACCGATGTCGCGGCCGCCCTGCTCGATGTCGCGGCGCGCCTTCGCGGCGAGCTTGCGGTAGCGCTCGCGCACCTCGTCGAGGTCCTTGTCCTCGAGCTCCTCGAGGTCGAGCAGTGCGTTGTGGGCGCCTTCGAGCGCGCGGATGAGCTCGTCCATCTTCACGTGCATCGCTTCGGCGTCGCGGTTCTGCGTGTTCTGGATCAGGAACACCATGAGGAACGTGACGATCGTCGTGCCGGTATTGATGACGAGCTGCCAGGTGTCGCTGAAGCCGAACAGCGGTCCTGTCACGCCCCAGACGACGACGATGACGACCGCGAGCAGGAAGGTGGCCGGCTTGCCGGTGGCGCGCGAAGCGCCGTTGGCGAAGCGCGTGAACCACGATTTCTTGGCAGCCATGGACCTGCTCCTCGCGTGCCGGGGATCAGCCCGCGAACACGTCGTCGAAGAATGCATGCATCTGGCGGAACGCGCGCTTCGCCGTGCGCTCGTCGTACTGGCAACCGGGGACCTCGCCATGCGCGCCCGGGATCGCGAAGCAATGCACCGCGCCACCATAGGCGATGAACTGCCAGTCGACCTTGGCGTCGCGCATCTCCTGCTGGAAGCCGGCGATCTGCTCGGGCGATTCGAACTTGTCGTCGGCGCCGTGCAACACGAGCACCTTCGCCTTGATCTTCTTCGCGAGCGATGCATCGTCGGTGGAGAGGTTGCCGTGGAACGAGACGACGCCCTGCACGTCGGCGCCGCTGCGCGCGAGGTCGAGCGTGGTCGCGCCGCCGAAGCAGAAGCCGATCGCGCCCCAGTGCCGGCCGTCGAGCGGCGCCTTGCCCGCCTGCGCCTTGAGCTGGTCGAGCGCGGCGTCGATGCGCGCGCGCAGCACGTTGCGGTCCTTGTACATTGCTTCGGTCGCGGCACCGGCCTGCGCCGGGTTCTTCGGGCGCAGGTCGACGCCGTAGACGTCGGCGACGAGGATCACGTAGTCCTTGCCGGCGATCTGCTTGGCGAGGTCGAGGTTGTCCGGCGTGATGCCGAGCCAGTCGGGCGTCATCACGATGCCCGGCCGCGGCGCCTGCACCGCGTCGTCGTAGACGAGCACGCTCTGCATCTTCTTGCCGCCGACCGCGTAGTCGACCGGGCGCGACACCATCGCCGCGTGCAGCGGCGAGACGAACAGGCAAGCGAACGCGAAGGCGAGCAGCGGGCGGAGCATGGCCTTGTCCTCGAGCGGCGATGGGTGCCCATCATAGGACGGCAAGCTGAATGTCGCTGCTACACTGCGCCGTCCCCACGCCACGGAGCCGCCGATGCGTCGCCTCAGCCTGATCCTTGCCACCCTCGCCGCCGGCGCCGGCATCGCCGCGATCGCGGCCGCCGCGGTCAAGCCGGAAACCGCGATCGCGTATCGCCAGGCCGGCTACACGATGCTCGGCTGGAATTTCGGGCCGATGGCGCAGATGGTGCGCGGCAAGGCGCCGTGGGACGCGGCCGAGTTCGCGCGCCGCGCCGAGCGCGTGGCGCTGATCGCGCCGCAGCTGCTCGAAGGCTTCCCGGAGGGCTCGGACACCGGCGCGACGACCGACGCCAAGCCCGAGATCTGGAAGAACATGGACGACTTCAAGGCGAAGATGGACGAACTCGTCAAGCAGTCGAAGCTGCTCGCCGAGGTCGCGAAGTCGGGCGACGAAGCGAAGATGAAGGACCAGTTCAAGCAGACCGCGAACGCGTGCAAGGCCTGCCACGAGAAGTACCGCAACGAGGAATGACGCGGACGCGCTGCGCGACGCGCGCCGGCGCGTGCGGGCGAGGGTCGATCACGACCCCACGAGTGCGCCGTCCACCTGCCGTGTCGATGGCGGCGCGCCCCGCTCGCCGGGCACCGAAGCTGCCCGGCCCGTCCGTTCGCCGTCGATCGAGCGACCACCCCCATGGCAAGCGATCTCGCCGTGCAAACGCTGGCGAACCTGCCGCCGACCGGCGCCCATCGCCGGCGGATGCGCCGTCTTCGCGCCCGGCGCATCGGTCCGATGCGATCGATACGTGAAGTAAACGGATTCATCACCCTTTTGTAGTGCGCTTGCGCGTGCCGCGGCGAACCATCGACGCCGACGGCGACGACCGTCCGTCCGCGCCGTGCACCGTGCCGGTGGCCGCGCGCGACGCAATCCACAGAGGGGAAGCATCGATGGTCATGAGTCAACCGTACCGGGCGCCCGCGGGTGCCTTGCTGCTCGCGTTCGCCGGCACGCTCGCCGTGCCGGCGTCGGCCGAACCGCCGCGCCTCTGGCAGGCCGGCGATGCCGTGCACTATCCCGGCCTCGCGCGGCGCGCGCTGCCGGCGCCCGCGACGAGTGCGGACACGGTCGCGCTGCCCGCCTCCGCGTCGGCGTGGATCGAGCAGAAGGTGATCGCGGCCGACGGCGCCGCCGGCGACCTGTACGGCTTCCGCGTGCTCGTCGCGGGCGACACCGCGTTCGTCAGCGCGCCGGCGCCGCTCGCCCGTTCGGGTGCGGTCTACGTCTACCACCTCGACGGCGCCAACTGGGTCGAGACGCAGAAGATCACCGCGACGCCGTCGGCGAGCGCACCCCCGAACTGGTCCGACTTCTTCGGCTGGTCGCTCTCGCTGTCGACGGGCGGCGACAAGCTGCTCGTCGGCGCGCCGGAAATGTTCAACCCGATGTACGGCCCGGCCGGCGGCGCCTACCTGTTCGCGCGCGGCGGCGACGGCAACTGGACGCAGGTGCAGGACTTCGCCTCGCCGGCGCCGCTGACCCTGACCTGGTTCGGCCGCGCGGTCGCGCTCGCGGGCGACGTCGTGCTCGTCGGCGAGCCGTCCTACAACATGAGCACCGAAGGCGGCCGCGGCGCGGTGCACGCGTTCGCCGAAAGCGGCGGCAGCTGGTCGCTCGTGCAGACGTTGCGCGCGAGCGACGGCCAGAACATGGACGACCACTTCTACGGCGGCGCGCTCGCGAGCGACGGCACGACCGTGGTCGTCGGCGCACCGGGCGCCGACTACTCGTCGAGCGGCGTGTATCCGACCGGTTCGGTCTACGTCTATGCGAACGGCGGCGGCACGTTCACCGAGACGCAGAAGCTCGTCGCGGCCGACGGCGCCGACGGCGACCAGTTCGGCTACGCGGTCGCACTGTCGGGCACGAACGTGCTCGTCGGCGCGCCCGCGGCGACGGTCGCGACGAACGTGCACCAGGGCGCCGCCTACGTGTTCGACGGCAGCGGCGGTTCGTTCGTGCAGGCGCAGAAGCTCGTAGGCGACGCCGGCGTCGCCTACGACCAGTTCGGCCAGTCGGTCTCGCTGCACGGTGGCGTCGCGCTCGTCGGCATGTGGAGCTACAACGACGAGCCGGGTGGCACGCCGCCGCCACCGAAGGCGGGCCACGTCGGCCTGTTCACCGCGAACGGCGCGACCTGGTCGCTCGCGCAGACGCTCGCCGGCGGCAGCGGCAGCGACGGCGATTCGTACGGTTGGGACGTCTCGACCGACGGCACGACCCTGCTCGTCGGTGCCGACGCCGACGGCAGCATCGCGCAGTACCAGGGCGCGACGTACTTCTACGCGAACGACACGGTGTTCGCCGACGGCTTCGACGGCTGATCGACGCGACGCGCCCCGCGCACGGACGCGCGGAGGCGCATCAGCCCGCTTCGCCCCAGGCGACGAGCGCCCACACCGCGCCCACGGCGATCGCCACCAGCACGAGCGCGCGCCATGCGGGAACGAAACGCAGCGGCCGCGCCTCGACGTCGCGCGCGCGGCCCGACCACATCGGCGCGACGAGATTCGTGCCGCGCAGCGCGTAGGCGGCGATCGCGGCGACGTGCAGCGCGACGAGCGCGAGCAGCACGTAGCGGTTCCACGCGTGTACGCGCGTCATGACGCCGACCGTCGCCGCGGACACGCGCGCGACGAGCGGGCCGTCCTCGCTGACGTCGTCGCTCGCGAACAGCCCCGTCGTCGCCTGCACCGCGATCGAAGCGAGCATCGCGACGACCGACCAGCCACCGAGCGGATTGTGGCCGGCGCGCCGCGGCGCGCCACCGCCGCGCATCGCCGCGAGATGGCGCAGCATCGCGCGCGGGCCGCGCACGAAATCGCCGAAACGGCTCGTCTGCGATCCGGCGAAGCCCCACAGCACGCGGAATACCACCAGCACCAGCGTCGCGTAGCCGCACAGGTAGTGCCAGCGCATCGACGGCCAGCCGAACTCGCCGCTCGCGTACTGCACCGCGACGAGCGCGACGAGCAGCCAGTGGAACGCGCGCGTCGGCAGGTCCCAGACGCGACCCGGGCCCGTGCTCATGCGGCGTTCCACTCGTACACGGTCACGCTCGACGCGCGCTCGCGATGCAGCGGGTCGCGCTCGGCGATAGCGCGCGCCTCGTCGAACGACTCGGCGCGAAGGAGGTAGGCGCCGCCGCTCGCGTCGCCGAAGCCGCCCGAGAGTTCGATGCGCTGCTGCGCGCGCAGCGCAGCGAGGAAATCGCGGTGGGCGCCGACCAGGCCGGTGTCGAAGCCGGGGTTGCGCATGACGAGCACGAGGTAGCGGTTCATGCCGCGATTTTCGCACGAACGACCGACGATCGAGGATGCGACGCGGTAGTCTCGCAGGGCGGCACGTGCCTGCGCGTGTCGCGGCCCCGCCCGACAGGCCTGCGGCACTCGCCGCTGCGCAGCTCCAGCGGCTCTACGCGATGCCGAGCCCTTCGATGCGGCCGATCGCGGCCGGATCGAAGCCGGCCAGTCGCGCGAACGCGCAGCCGCGCTCGGCGTAGTCCTTGAACTGGTCGAAGCTCGGTGCGCCCGGCGACAGCAGCACGACGCCGCCCGCCGGCGTCGCCGCGCGCGCGAGCGCGAACGCATCGGCGAGCGTCGTCGCCGACGACAGCGCGTATGCGCCGGCGGTCTCGCGCAGCAGTGCGGTGATGCGCGCGCCGTTCGCGCCCATCGTGACGATCGCGTGCGGCGGTTCGCGACGCACCGCGTCGGCGAACGCGTGCCAGTCGAGGCCGCGATCGTGGCCGCCGACGAGCACGCTCACCGCGCGGCCGCGCAGGCTCGCGAGCGCCTCGAGCGTCGCCTGCGGCGTGGTCGCGATGCTGTCGTCGACGTAGTCGATGCCGCCTTGCGTGCCGAGCGCCTGCAGGCGGTGCGGCAATGGCTGGAACGTCGCGATCGCGGGCGCCGCCGCGCGCGCGTCTTCGCCCATCGCCTCGACCACGGCGAGCGCGGCGCAGGCGTTGAGCGCGTTGTGCGCGCCCGGCAGCGGCGATGCCGCGAGGTCGAACAGGCGCTCGCCGCCGCGCATGATCGCGCCGTCGTCGACATGCCAGCCGTCCGCGTCACCGAACGTGCGCCGGTCGGCGTGCGCTGCCGTGCGCGCGACGAGTTCGTCGAGGCGCGCATTGACGACGAGCGTGCGCGCGACCGCCGCGAGCGCGAGCTTGTCCTCGACATAGCGCTCGCGCGTGCCGTGCCAGTCGAGGTGCTCCTCGTAGACGTTGTTGACCAGCGCGACCGCGAGCGGCCCCGCTTCGCGCGTCTGGAAGCTCGACAGCTCGACCACCCACGCATCGGGCTGCGTCGATGGATCGAGCAGTTCGAGCAGCGGCAAGCCGATGTTTCCGGCGAGCGCGACGCGTCGCCCGAGCGCGCGCAGCAGGTGCGCGACGAGAGCGCTGACCGTGCTCTTGCCCTTCGTGCCGGTCACCGCGACCACGCGCGCGGCGGGATTCTCGGCGAACCACAAGGCGGTACCCGAGGTGAAATGCGTACCGTTGTGCTGCGCATCGAGGATCTCCGCACGGTACGCACCGATGCCGGGCGACTTGATCACGACGTCGTGGTTCGACAGCGCGGCTGCGTTCGGCGCCTGCGTGACGACACGTACCGCAGGGTGCGCGGCGAGGCCGTACGGCGCCTCGACCTCGTTGCAGAACAACGTGACCGGCCGTCCCGGCAGGCGCAACTGCAACGCGGCGAGCGCGGCGTGGCCTTCGCGGCCGAAGCCCCAGACCGCCACGCGCTTGCCGGCGAGCTCAGCGAAGCGCATCGGTCGGACGGTCCTCGGCCCGCGCGCCTTCCACGAATGGCAGGAGCGCGGCCGGGATGCGGGTTTCGCCCGCCGGCGCGAGCAGCGGCGCGAGCGCGAGCGACGCCGCGTCGAGCTGCGGCAGGACCTCGTCGGCGAAGCGCGCGACGAGCGCGTCCTCGCGCCATTCCGCGCGCTGCGCGAGCGCGTGCATCGCCGCACGCGATTCGCCGCCCTCGCCGACGCATTCGAACGGCTTGTGGTCGCGGTATTCCATCAACGCGTCGAACGCGGGCGCGAGCGCCTCGTCGTCGAGCAGGTTGCGCCCGAAGATCGCGAGCAGGCGCGGCTTGGGCATGAAGGCGCTCAGTGCGAGGAACACGAAATGGCATTTCGGGCATTGCCCGCACCAGCGGTCGGCCGGCTTCGGCCCGAGGATGCGGAAGTTGCGGTTGCAGCTCGAGAACACGTCGTCGTAGCGCGCGGTGCGCGCGAAACGCTCGGCCACTGCGAGCTCGGACAGCGGACGCAGCAGCGAGTAGTAGTCGAGCGCCGGCGACACGAGCGCGTGCAGGCGTTCGTGGAAACCGCGTTCGAATTCCCAGCCCTTGCTCCACTGGTGGTTGACCGGCTGGCCGTCGTACTCGAGCGTCGCGCTCGAGGCCGAGCGCTCGTTCGAGAACGCGATCTCGTCGTAGCCGTACAGCACCGCGGCGACGGCGAGGATCGCCGAATTGATCGCGGTGACCGGGATGTGGCCGTTGTACGCGCCCTGCTTGTTGTACTCGAACAGCAGCGGCGACAGCTCGCGCCGGATGTTCAGCAACGGCAGCCCCGTGCGCGCGGCGCACGCGGCGATCAGCGGCGAGTTGCCGACCCACACCGCGGTCGCGTCGACGCCCGCGGCCTTGAGCATCTCGACGCTGACGAGCGAGTCCTTGCCGCCGCCGATCGGCACGAGCGTGCGCCGGGGCGAAGTGCTCTCTGTGGGAGCGGCGGAAGCCGCGATGCCTTTCGACCCACCGATCGCGGCTTCCGCCGCTCCCACGACAGCCGCGCCCGTAGGAGGTGCCTGCGGGGGGAAACGAATGCGCCCACGCAGGTCGAGCTTGTTGTGATACGCGAACTCGCCGAGCCCGTGCAGGTACAGCGCGTCGAGGAACGCCGCGGTCGGCGCGTCGGGCTGGCGCGTCTCGACGCGCAGCTCGTCCGGCACTCCGGCCTTGTAGTAGCTCACGCCGGCGACGAAGTGCAGCAGGTCGAGCGCCGCGTCGAACGCCTGCGCACGCGCCGGATCGATCGCGGGCGCATCCGGGAACACGATGCGCTCGACCAGCTCGTCGCCGTCGTCGAACGCGTAGGTTAGTTCGACGACGCCGTCGGCATGGCCGCGGCGGACGAAGCGGAACGCGCGTGCGCTGCGCGGATCGGTTGCTGTCGTCACAGCGCCACCTCCGGCGCGGGCTCGCGCAGGTTGTAGTGCGACGCCATCGCCGCGCCGTAGGCGCCGGCCTGCGCGACCAGCAGCACGTCGCCCTCGCGGCAATCGGGCAGTCGGCGGTTCGCGCCGAGCACGTCGCCGCTCTCGCAGATCGGTCCGACCACCTGCACCATCGTCGCGGGCGCTTCGTCGAGGCGGCTGAGGTTCACGATCTCGTGCCAGGCGTCGTACAACGCGGGACGGATCAGCGAGTTCATGCCGGTGTCGACGCCGACGTAGTGCACGCCGCCCTTGCGCTTGGTCTGCGTCACGCGCGCGAGCAACACGCCGGCGTCGGCGACGAGGTAGCGGCCCGGCTCCATCCACAAGGCGAACTGCGGATACGCGCGCTTCACCTCCGCGAGCGACTCGCCGAGCGCGGCGAGGTCGAGCGCGCGCTCGTCGGGACGCGACGGCACGCCGAGGCCGCCGCCGATGTCGAGCGATTCGATCCGGCTGAAGCCTTCGGCGAGGCTCGCGAGCTGGCCGTACACGGAGCGCCAGTGGCCGGCGTCGAGGATGCCCGAGCCGAGATGCGCATGCAGTCCGGTGATGCGCGCGCCGCGCTCGCGCGCGAGCGCGCGGAATGCGTCGACCTGGTCGAGCGCGACACCGAACTTCGAGGCGTCGCCGCCGGTGCGCACCTTGTCGTGGTGGCCGCGGCCGCTACCGAGGTCGACGCGCAGGTGCAGCTCGCGCCCTTCGAACAGTTCACCCCAGTGCTGCAGCGGATGCAACGCGTCGAGCGTGACTCGCACGCCGAGCGCCAGCGCGGCCGCGTACTCGTCGCGCGGTGCGAAGTTCGGCGTGAACAGGATGCGCTCCGCGGCGAGCTGCGGCAGCGCCGTGCGCACCGCTTCGACTTCGGCGAGCGAGACGCACTCGAACGCGAAGCCTTCCTCGTGCAGCGCGCGCAGGATCGCCGGATGCGGATTCGCCTTGAGCGCGTAGTGCCAGCGATCGACCGCGCCGAGCGCGCGCAACGCGCGCGCCTGGCCGCGCACCGCGTCGAGCGAATAGACGTAACGCGGCGACGCCTCGCCGGCGAGCTTCAGCAGCGCATCGCGTTCGCGCCGCCACCACGATTCGCGCGGCGTCGCCGCGGGCTCGCCGAGTTCGCGCCAGCTCGGGCCGAACACCGCACCGTCCTCGACGCGCAGCGCATCGGCGCGGATCAGCAGCGCGTGCAGGCGCGGGATGAGGTCGTCGGCGAGCGATTCGTCGACGACGAAGGTGAGGTTGAGGTTGTTCGACGACTGGCTGATCAGGTGCACGTCGAGCGCGCCGAACTCGGCGAGCACGCCGGACAGGCGGTGCAGCTGCGCGCGCATGCCGCGCCCGACCAGGGTGATCGCCGCGCACGGCGCGATCACCTTGACCCGGCAGATCTTCGCAAGATCCGTCGCGAGCGCGGACAGCACGTCCGAGTCGACGAGGTTCTCGGTCGGATCGAGCGACACGGTCACGTTCGTCTCGGCCGAACCGATCAGGTCGACCGACAGGCCATGGCGCTTGAACTCGGCGAACACGTCGGCGAGGAAGCCGACCTGCTGCCACATGCCGATCGTCTCCATCGACACGAGCGTGACCCCCTTGCGCGCGCTGATCGCCTTCACGCACGGCGCCGCGTCGGCGGCGACCGCGCGGATCTCCGTGCCGGCGAGCTGCGGACGGTTGGTGTCCTTGATCACGAGCGGCACGCCTGCTCGGCGCAGCGGGCCGAGCGAGCGCGGGTGCAGCACCTTCGCGCCGGTCGTGGCGATTTCCTGCGCTTCCTCGTAGTCGAGGCGCGCGAGCAGGCGCGCGTCCGGCACGACGCGCGGGTTCGCGCTGAACATGCCGGGCACGTCGGTCCAGATCTCGACGCACTCGGCCTTGAGCATCGCGCCGAAGTAGCCGGCCGAGGTATCCGAGCCGCCGCGGCCGAGCAGCACGGTGCCACCGTCGCCGTCGCGCGCGATGAAGCCCTGCGTGATGAACACCTCGCCGCGCGCGGCGAGCGCCGCGGCGAACGCGGGGTCGGGCACCGCCGGCACGTTCGCCGACAGGTGCCGTGCCCACGCACCCTGGTTCGCGAGCGGCTGCGCGAGCAGGTGTTCGCGCGCATCGAGCCAGCGCGCTTCGAGTCCCTGCGTACCGAGGAAGGCGACGCCGAGCGCGCTCGACATGAGTTCGCCGAGCGCGTACGTCTGCGCCTGCCAGTCGAGCGCGGCCGACGTGCGGCGTGGGTCGACGACGAGCTGGTCGAGGCGCGCGAGCCAGCCGTCGAGCGCGTTGCGCGACGGCAGTTCGAGCTCGCGCAGCAGCGCGACGTGCCGCTCGACGATGCCGACCTGCGCCTCGCGGCATTTCGCGGTGTCGGCGCGCGCCTCGGCGATGCGCTTGAGCATGTCGGTGATGCCCGACAGCGCGGAGACGACGACGAGCACGTTGCGGCCGCGCGCGTGGTGCGCGGCGGCGATGCGCGCGATCGTCTCCCAGCGCGGACGCGTGGACACGCTGGTGCCGCCGAACTTGGCGACGACCCAGGGGCGGGCGATGGCGGGCGACGCCACGGCGGGCGCGGAAGCGGAACTCAAGGAACGTCCTTCATGCGGAACGGCGGCCTGCGGATTCTTTCGTGCAGCGCAGCAGAACGCAATGGCGTGGCATTTCGCGGGCAGCGCGCGGGCGCGGCGCCGGCAATGCATCGTTTCACGCCCGGATGCCGCAGAATCGCGCGCCGTCCACGCCATACGATCGCCCGCATATGAACGAATATCATGTTGCCGACCGCGCGCGCCGTCGCCGCTACGCACAGGTCGACGTGTTCACCTCGCGCGCCGGCTACGGCAACCCGGTCGCGGTCGTGTTCGACGCGGACGACCTCGACGCGACCGCGATGCAACGCTTCGCCCACTGGACGAACCTGTCGGAGACGACGTTCGTGCTCGCGCCGACGCGCGCCGGCGCGGACTTCCGCCTGCGCATCTTCACGCCGCGCCAGGAACTGCCGTTCGCCGGCCATCCGACCGTCGGCACCGTGCACGCGGTGCTCGACGCGCGCGCCGATCTCGCGGCTCGTGAAAGCCTCGTGCTCGAATGCGCGGCCGGTCTGTTGCCGGTGCGCATCGAGCACGGCGACGCACGGCGCATCTTCGTGCAGGCGCCCGCCGCGCGATTCGAACCACCGTCGGCCGACCTGCGCGAGCGGTGCGAGCAAGCCCTCGGCGCGCCCCTGCCCGTCGAGCCCGTGCCGCGCCTCGTCGACGTCGGCGCGCGCTGGCTCGTCGTGGCATGCACCGACGGCGCCGCGGTGCGCGCGCTGCGCCCCGACCTCGCGCGCATCGCCGGACTCACGCAGGCGCAGCGCGACGTCGTCGGCCTGTGCGTGTTCGGACGCGAATACGGCGACGCCGACCTCGCGGTGCGCGCCTTCTGCCCCGCCGACGGCATCCCGGAAGATCCCGTCACCGGCAGCGCGAACGCGGCGATCGCGGCGTTCCTGCGCGAAGCGGGCCTGCTCGGCGCGATCGGCTCGCGCTGGCGCACGAGCCAGGGGCGCGAGATCGGTCGCGACGGCATCGTCGAGGTCGTCGTCGACGCCGCGAGCGGCACGATCGGGATCGGCGGTCGCTGCGTCGGCTGTATCGACGGCACGGTGACGCTGTAGGGCGCGTCGAGGCGCGCAGCGGCCAGTCCCCCCACCGTCCGTCCGACACCGCGGACGCGAGCGGCGGCAGGCGCGGTGCGCGTACCACCTACGGCGTCGGCGCAGGCTCGCGCTTCATGCGCAGGTCGTTGAACTTGCGTCGCTCGATCAGCTCGTTCACGGCACCGGCAGCGTCGCGGCGGAACACGAGCAGGTTGCGCTCGTCGCCGCCGTCCATGAACACGTCCTTCGCGATCGCGTCGAGCGGCGTGCGCGTGCCGCCTGCGCGCGTCGTGAAATACAGCCGGCCGCCGTCGAGCGCGACCTCGTACGCACGTCCCGGACCGTAGCCGTAGCGGCCGACGTAGTCGCTCGGCACGAGCCCTTCGACGGCGAGCGCGGGTGGCGCGGTCGGCAGGGTCACGTCGATCGCAGCGAGCAGTTTCCAGGCGCCGTCGCGGCGCACGAACGTGTTGCTGAAGATGTAGCGCACGACGAGCGCCTGGCCGAATACATCCTCGCGCTCGTACATCTGGCCCCCGAGCACGGCCGTGTCGCCGTGCAGGCGCAGCGTCGGCTCGCGGATCTCGATGCTGCCCGACATGCCCCGCGGGAAGGGATGGATGCTGTCGACGATCGCCTTCTTGTCCTGGCGCCGGCCGAACTCGTCGATGACGAGCGCGTCGTCGGCGAGCGTGCGCTGCCAGACGTCGGCCTTGCCGGCCGGGATCGCATCCATCAGCGCCTGGGTGAGGTGCACGAGCTCGTCGCGCACGCGCACGTCGGTGTCGGCCGCGACGGCGAACGACGGGGCGAGCGCGAGGCCAGCGGCCAGGCAACGGTACAGCGACGTGCGCATGGGTGCTCTCCGCGGGATCGGTCGCGCCATGGAACGCCTCCCGCGTGCGCCGATCACGTGCCGTGAGTCATGCGCGATTGCGCGTTCGCGTCGCCGTCGCGGCGCCCGCAGACGCGCGCGCGCAACTCGGGCATGATCGGCGCTTCGCAACGCACGAGCGGGCCGCATGAGCGAACCGGGCGAATCCCAACCCCACGCGGTCGGCTACGCGCGCCGCCTCAACGCCTGGGACGCGGCGATGGTCGTGGTCGGCGGCATCATCGGTTCCGGCATCTTCCTGACGCCGGCATCGATCGCGCGCCAGACTGGCTCGGCCGGCGAACAGTTGCTCGCGTGGGCGGTCGGCGGCGTGATCGCGCTGATCGGCGCGCTCTGCTACGCCGAACTCGGCACGCGGCGGCCGAATGCGGGCGGCGGCTACGTGAACCTGCGCGATGCGTTCGGCCTCGTCGTCGCGTTCGTGTACGGCTGGAACCTGCTGGTCGTGAACCATTCCGGCAGCATCGCCGCGGTCGCGACGGTGTTCGTCGAGTACGCCGCCGCCGCGGGCGGCGTCACGCTCGCCGACCCGCGCCCGTACGCGGTCGGCACGATCGTGTTCCTCGCCGGCATCAACTGGTTCGGCATCCGCGCCGGCTCGCTGACGCAGAACATCCTGACCGTGCTCAAGCTCGCCGCGATCGCGATCCTCATTTCCGTCGGCCTCGCCGTGCGCGGCGCACCGCCGCCGACCGCACCGGCCGGGCCAATCAGCCCGTTCGCGTTCGCCGGCGCGCTGATGCCGGTGCTGTTCTCGTACGGCGGCTGGTACTACGTCAACGACATCGCCGGCGAAGTACGCGAGCCGCAACGCACGATCCCGCGCGCGCTGATCTTCGGCATGCTGCTCGTCGCCGCCTGTTACCTGCTCGCGAACCTCGCCTACCTCGCCGTGCTCGGCCACGACGGCCTCGCCGCGAGCAAGGCACCCGCGGCCGACCTCATGCGCCACGCCTTCGGCGAGCCCGGCGCGCGCGTGATCGCCGCGGGCATCGCGATCTCGACGCTCGGCTTCGTCAACATCTCGATGATCGGCGCGGCGCGCGTGTTCCAGGTCATGGGCGCGGACGGCGTGTTCTTCCGCTCCGCCGGCGTCCTGCATCCGCGCTGGCGCTCGCCGAACGTCGCGCTGCTGCTGCTCGCGTTCGCCGCCTGCGTGCTCGCGCTGACCGGCACGTTCGACCAGCTGCTCAACTATTCGACCGTCGGCGACTGGCTCGGCATGGCCGCGGTCGTCGCTACGCTGTTCTGGTACCGCCGGCACCAGCCGATCGACGCGGCGACGTTCCGCACGCCGTGGTACCCGCTGCTGCCGATCGTGTTCCTCGCCGTCGTCGCCGGCGTGGTCGGCACGACGATCTGGCAGCACCCGGGCGATGCCGGCTGGGGCGCGCTGATCACGCTCGCGGGTTTGCCCGTCTATTTCGTCTGGCGCCTGTTGCCGAGGTAGGGCGGTACGACGGCGCGTGCCGCCGCCTGCGCGACACGCCCGTGACGGCGGGACCCGCGCTTCGCGCTCGACCCGCCCTACCGTCGGCCTCGGCTCCGCGCGACGCGCCGAAGCGTTCGCCTGCGTGCGCCGGCCCGGTGCTCCGCATGCGCGAGGGGCCGTGCGACAATGCGACGATGACACGCGTGCGGGCACGGTCCGCGCGCGGCACGGAGACGCACGATGCCCGACCAGCCCGCCCACGCCACCGAAACCGCCGACTCCGCCGATCCGGCCAAGCCGCATCCCGCGCGTCCGCGCGAACCGCTGCAGGTCACGATCAACGGCAAGCCGTACTTCCACGACGGCGATCCGGCGATGCCGTTGCTCTGGTTCCTGCGCGACACGCTGCGCCTGACGGGCAGCAAGTTCGGCTGCGGCATCGGCAACTGCGGCGCGTGCACGGTGCTGCTCGACGGCAAGGCGATGCGCGCGTGCGTGCTGCCGATGAGCGTGGCGGCGACGCACCAGGTCACGACCATCGAAGGCCTCGAGGGCGACGCGTTGCACCCGGTGCAGCAGGCGTGGATCGAAGAGGACGTCGCGCAGTGCGGCTACTGCCAGGCCGGCCAGGTCATGGCTGCGGTCGACCTGCTCAAGCGCAAGCCGAAGCCGAGCGACGACGACATCGCCTCGATCGGCAACCTGTGCCGTTGCGGCACCTATCCGCGCATCCGCAAGGCGATCCTGCGCGCGGCCGAGCTCATGCAGGGAGAACGCAAGTGACCGCGCGCGTCGACGCCGGCCGGCGCCGCTTCCTAGCGATCTCGCTGACCGCGGCCGGTGCGCTCGTCGTCGGCATCCGCCGCGCGAACGCGGCGCCGACGCCGGGCGTGCCGCCGGAATTGCTCGGCGACGACCTCACCGACCTCGGCCCGTTCGTGCGCATCGAGCGCGACAACCGCATCGTGATCGGCGCGCGCGGCTGCGAGATCGGCCAGGGCGTGATCACCTCGCTGCCGATGCTCGTCGCCGAGGAGCTCGACGTCGACTGGGCGCAGGTGCGCGTCGTGCAGCTGCCGTACGGCTACATCGACACCGACCAGGGACCGTCGAACCGCTACGGCGACCAGGGCGCCGGCGGCAGCACGAGCGTGTCCGACGGCTGGAAGGACCTGCGCGAAGCCGGCGCGACCGCGCGTTGGCTGCTCGTGCAGGCCGCCGCGAAGGAATGGGGCCTGCCGGCCGAACAACTGCGCACCGAAGCCGGCGAAGTGCTCGCGCCGGACGGACGCAAGCTCAGCTACGGCGCGCTCGCGCGCAGCGCCGCGGCGATCGCGCCGCCGGACCAGCCGGTCGCGCTGAAGAGGCCGGAGCAGTTCCGCATCATCGGCAAGCCGACGCGCGTCGTCGACGCGCGCGAGATCGTCACCGGGCGCAGCCGCTTCGGCATCGACGAGTACGCCGCCGATGCGCTCGTCGCGGTGATCCTGCGCTGCCCGTACCTCGACGGCGCGCTCGAATCGTTCGACGACGCCGAGACGCGCAAGGTTGCCGGCGTCGTCGACGTCGTCGCGATCGCCGGCCCCAAGCCGGGCGAGCCGTTCGACGGCCCGCTCGCGAGCGGCGTCGCCGTGCTCGCCGAGCACACCTGGGCCGCGCTGAGGGGGCGCGAACTGCTCAAGGTGCAGTGGAAGCAGGGACCGTGGAGCGGCGAATCGAGCGGCGCGCTTGCCGCGCGCGCGAACGAGCTGCTCGACCGCAACGAAGGCGGCACCGGCGTGCGCCACGACGGCGACTACGCGAAAGCGCGCAAGCAGGCGCGCAACGTCGTCGAGGCACGCTACGAAGTGCCGTTCCTCGCGCACGCGACGATGGAGCCGCCCGGTGCGCTGATCGAGATCAAGCAGGACAGCGCGCGCCTGGTCGCTTCGCTGCAGAGCCCCGGCGGCGCGTCGGAGATGATCGCGCGCATGACCGGCCTCGCGCGCAAGGACATCGAGGTGCGCATGACGCGTGCGGGCGGCGGCTTCGGCCGGCGCCTGGAGAACGACTTCGTCGCCGAGGCCGTGCTCGTCGCGAAGGCCGCGGGCAAGCCGGTCAAGCTCATGTGGACGCGCGAGGACGACCTGCAGCACGACTTCTACCGGCCGTTCGGCGTGCACGCGCTGTCGGCCACGCTCGACCGGCGCAAGCAGGTGAGCGGCTGGACGCACCGCTGCGCGGCGACGCCGCGGCCGTACCGCGAGGGCGGCGGGCGCAAGCGGCCGATCAACACCGGCTGCCTCGAGGCCGACGACTTCCCCGCCGGGCTCGTCGCCAACCTCGACAAGACCTTCTTCGCGGTCGAGTCGGGCATGCCGCGCGGCTGGTGGCGCGCGCCGCTGCACACGTTCCACGCGTTCGCAGTGCAGAGCTTCATCGACGAGATCGCGATCGCGAGCAAGCAGGACGCGGTCAAGCTGCGCCTCGCGATGCTCGGCGAGCCGCGCAAGATCCCCTACTCGGGCCATGGCGGCCCGCAGTTCGACACCGGCCGCCTCGCCGAGGTGCTGCGCCGCTGCGCGGCGAAGATCGGCTGGGGCGAGCGGCGCGACGACGGCCACGGCATCGGCATCGCCTGCCACTTCACGTTCGGCGGCTACACCGCGCACGCGTTCGAAGTGTCGATCGAGGGCCGCGAGCTGCGCATCCACCGCGCCGTCTGCGTCGTCGACGTCGGCCGCGCCGTCAACCCGCTCGGCGTCGAAGCGCAGATGATGGGCGGCACGATCGACGGCCTGTCGACCGCGCTGCACCTCGCGATCACGGTCAAGGAGGGCCAGGTGCAGCAGCACAACTTCCCCGACTATCCGCTGCTGCGCATGGCGCAGGCACCGCGCGGCGTCGAGGTGGAGATCGTCGCCTCCGACGCGGATCCGGTCGGCGCCGGCGAGATGGGCGTGCCGAGCGTCGCGCCCGCGCTCGCCAACGCGGTCTACGCCGCGACCACCGTGCGCGTGCGCAAGCTGCCGCTGATGCCCGAACTCATGCGCATGCTCTGAGCGCGGCGCCGCGCGTGGTTTTTGTGGGGCCTTCTGTGGGAGCGGCGGAAGCCGCGATGCTTCCATTTGGATCACCGGAAGAGCATCGCGGCTTCCGCCGCTCCCACAGGATGCATTCGCTGCGCCGTGTTCACGCAGCCATCGCGACGGTCGCGACGAATCCCGCGAGCACGGCCAGGCTCGGCACGTCGGTCAGCGCGAACACGACCGGATCGTCGTGCATGCGCCCGCGTCGCGCGAGCGTCCACACGCGCCACAGCCAGCAGCCGAGCAACGGCAGCAACAGCCACAGCCAGTGCGGCTGGCGGTACAGCGCGGCGCTCTTCGTGCTGTCGACGTAGAGCGCGAGCACGAGCAGGCTCGTGCCCGCCGCGACGGCGCCGAAGCTGCCGATCCAGGAGAGGTGCGCGGCGCGATAGCCGCGCCCGGCGACGCTCTCCTGCGCGCTCGCCGCGACGCGCTGCACTTCGGCATAGCGCTTGACCAGCGCGAGGCTGAGGAACAGGCACATCGCGAACGCGAGGAACCAGCCCGACGCTTCCACCGGAATCGCGACCGCGCCGGCGACGATGCGCAGCGTGTAGAGCGCGGCGAGCACGATCACGTCGACGAGCACGACGCGCTTGAGCAGCAGCGAATAGGCGAACGTGGTCGCCGCATACAGGCCGAGCACGAGCATGAAGCGCGACGGCAGCAGCGACGCGAGCGCGAACGCGGCGAGCACGAGCAGCGGCGCCGCGACGAGGCCTCCGGCGATCGGCAGGCGCCCCGCCGCGAACGGCCGCGCGCGCTTGCGCGGATGGCGGCGATCGGCGTCGAGGTCGATCAGGTCGTTGAACACGTACGCGCCCGACGCGCACAGGCAGAACGCGACGAACGCGAGCGAGGCCGCGTACAGCGCGTCGGGTTCGAAGATGCGGTGCGCGGCGACCGCGGCGACGAACACGAGCAGGTTCTTCGACCACTGGTGCGGACGCAGCGCGCGCAGCGCGGCGCGCCACGCGCCCGCACGACGCTCGATCACCGCGTCCACCGCGCGCGCGCGGCGCAGGCGCGCGAGCACGCCGGGCGACGCGTTCGCGGCGATCGCGTGGCGCGCGTGCGGCCACACCGCGAGGTCGGCGGCGGCGTCGCCGACGTAGTCGAAACCGCGCTCGTCGTAGCGCGCGACGAGCACTGCGGCCTTGCGCTCGCCAGCGAGATTGGTCTCGCCATCGCTGCCGAACGCGGCGTCGAAGCCGCCGACGTGCGCGGCGACCGCGTCGACGACCTGCTGGTCCGACGCGCTGCACAGCACGCGCGGCCGCGCGCCGGCGTCGCGCAGCAGCGCGAGCACGCGCGCGTCGTACGGCAGCCGCGTGACGTCCAGCCGCACGCGCCGCGCGAGCTCGCGCTTGAGGTGCGCCTTGCCGCGCAGCAGCCAGACAGGCAGCAGGAAGAGACAGGCGGGATTGCAGCGCAGCAGCGCGAGCACGGACTCGTGCAGCAGGTCGGTGTGGACGAGCGTGCCGTCGAGATCCACGCACAATGCGACGTCGTCGTGGTCCTGCATGCGGCGCGGTCGTTCCCGTCGGCGGTGATCCCGGCGAGGATACCCGATCGCGCGCACCGCCCTACTCCGCGGGTTCGCAACCGCCCGATTCGGCGCGCTGCTCGGCGCGATGCTGGATCGACTGCTGGTCGGCAAGGCCGACCCACTTGAGGTACTTCCCGGCGACCTTGTCGCCGAGCGACTGGTCGGGCGTGAATGCCTGCGAGAAGCGCGTCTTCTTGCAGCGCAGCGGGTTGCCACGTTCGGCGATCTTCTCCCAGCGCTGCTGCGCGGCTGCGCGTTCGGTCTTCGGCGCCTGCGGCACGGCCGGCGTGGCGTCATTGCCGAGGCGGATCGAACCGTCCGGATTGAACAGCTGCGGTGCGGCACCGGCGCCGCCTTCGCCGAGGCGCGCGCGCATCTCCTCGCTCGCTTCCTCCGCATGCGGCGGCGGCGCCTTCACCTTCACTTCCGGCGGCGAGATCGCGATGCGGCTCGGCCGCGCGACGATCGGCGGTTCCGGCTCGGGCGGCGGCGGCGGCACGTCCAGCAGCGGTTCGATCAGGTTCACCGTGACGACCTGCGGCGCGCGATGCGGTTGCCGGTACGGCCGCATGCCGAGGCCGAAGCCGACGACCTCGACCAGCGTGACGACGAATGCGACGAGTCCGCCGAGCAGGAGCAGGCGCCGATCGCGCTTCGGCCGGATCTCCCAACGCAGGCTGCGCTGCCACGGCAGGCGGTCGCTGGCAAAGCGCAGGCGCCCGGGTTCGTGCAGGGTCGGTGGCCGACGATCCGTGCGTGGCAGCATCGACGTCGGCGATGAAGGATGCTGCGAGGTCAAGAGTCGATGCCCGGATGCGTCGCGGCAGGATAATGACGGCGCGCTAAAGCGCGGTTAAACACCGGTCCAGCAGCGGCCTTGCGGCCCTTGCAACGGCGCGCCGCCGCGTGCCCGGCGACGTGCCACCCTGCATCCGACCTGCTGCCATCCTGTGGCCCGCCATGCCGACGGGCCTCGCGCGGACGGTTGGCCGGCGGCTAGGCACGCGCGTCCGCGCCGACGCGGCGATGCGCACGCAGCCATTCAGCGACGCGCGCGGCGGTACCCGCGGCACTGCGGCCGAGCAGCGGCCCGACATGGCTCGCACCGGCGACGCATTCGAAGTCGGCGCCGAGCGTCGCGGCGAGTGCGCGGCTCGATTCGGTCGGCACGTCGAGATCGTGCTCGCTCGCGACGACGAGCACGGGGCAGTCGGGCGGGTCGACGACGAGGCCTGCGCGCGCTTCGTCGAGCACGGCGCCCGATTCGTCACGCCAGCGCCGGAATGCGTACAGGCGCGCGGCGTCGTCCGCATCGGGCATCGCCTGCTGGGTCGCGCGCAGCGTACCCGCGGTGCGCCAGCGGATCACCGCGGGCGAGCGTTCGGTGCGCGTGGGCAGGCCCGCGCTCGGCATCGGGTTGACCAGCACGAGCGCACGAGCGCGCACCACGCGCGCGACCGCGAGCGCGAGCAGGCCACCGAGGCTCGCGCCGACGAGGCAGGCGCCGCGCGCCGAGCGGCTCCACGCGGCGACCTGGCGTCGGTAGTCGTCGAGGTGCGTCGCGGCGAGGCCGCCCGTGGCGGGCATGAGGTCGGGCGCGAGCACGTCGAAACCCGCGATCGACAGGCCGCGTGCCCAGATTCCCCACTCCCAGCCGCCGCCACCCGCGCCATGCACGCAGACGACGCGACCGGGTCCGGCCGACTCATCACGCATTGCGACTTGACCCTGTCCCTCGATAGGTCAAGTCTATGCCGGCGTCGTGCTGCCGCGCGACGCATTCCGCCATGACCGTCCCGTGGCGCCCAGCCCGTTCGGCCGCGCGCCGCGCGGACGACCATGACGGCCTTCGGGCCGCACCGGCACGGTGCGGCTGTTCGGGGGCAGGAGGCCCCCACGCCGCGACCGGCGGGTGTCGTTCGCGGCGGAGCCGCGTCCGGCCCCGTTGCCGGAGCGGCGAGCGCGGGCGGATCCACGACGGGTCCGCGCGCGCCCCAACAGGAGGCCTGCCCATGTCGTACACCACCGATGGCATCCGGAACATCGCGCTCGCAGGCCAAGCGGGCGCCGGCAAAACCACGCTGTTCGAAGCCCTGCTGCATGCCGGCGGCGCGATCCAGACGGCAGGCTCCGTCGAGAAGGGCACGACGGTGTCCGACCACGATCCGATGGAGAAGGAACGCAAGCATTCGATGGGCGCGTCGATTGCCTCGATCGACGTCGGCGACGTGCACGTGAACCTCGTCGACACGCCCGGGTTCCCCGACTTCCGCGGCCCCACGCTGTCCGCGCTCGCTGCGGTGGAGACCTGCGCGATCGTCGTCGACGCGACCACCGGCGTCGCGCACTCGACGCGCCGCCTGATGGAGCGCGCCAAGGACCGCGGCCTGTGCCGCGTGCTCGTGGTCAACAAGATCGATCACGAAGGTGTCGACCTCGAAAGCGTGGTCGAGATGCTGCGCGACGAGTTCGGCGGCGAATGCCTGCCGATCAACCTGCCCGCGAACAAGGGCAGCGCCGTCGTCGACTGCTTCTTCCAGCCGCAGGGCGAGGCCGGCTCCACGACGGTCGATTTCTCCTCGGTCGCCGACGCGCACCAGCACATCATCGACCAGGTGGTCGAGATCAACGAGACGGTGATGGGCCACTACCTCGACGACGGCGAGGCCGGCCTGTCGGGACAGGAGCTGCACGATGCGTTCGAGCAGTGCCTGCGCGAGGGCCACCTCGTGCCGATCTGCTTCGCCTCCGCG
The DNA here is from genome assembly GCF_014138265.1 of Dokdonella fugitiva. Lineage (GTDB taxonomy): Bacteria > Pseudomonadota > Gammaproteobacteria > Xanthomonadales > Rhodanobacteraceae > Dokdonella_A > Dokdonella_A fugitiva_A. Next base: position 128,827 of record NZ_JACGXL010000006.1, on the reverse strand, counting down.
CGCAGCGGCGCGGGCGTGAAGGAACTCCTGCAACTGGCGACGAAACTGCTGCCGAACCCGAAGGAAGGCAATCCGCCGCCGTTCGAGAAGGGCCGCGGCGCCGATGCGCAGCGCATCGAGGCCGAGCCGGATCCGAAGAAGCACGTGATCGCCGACGTGTTCAAGATCGTCAACGACCCGTTCGTCGGCAAGCTCAGCGTGTTCCGCGTCTACCAGGGCACGGTGAAGAAGGACACGCAGCTGTTCATCGACGACGGCAAGAAACCGTTCAAGGTCGGCCACCTGTTCCGCCTCAGGGGCAAGGATCACGTCGAGATCGAGCAGGCGATCCCGGGCGACATCGCCGCGGTCGCGAAGATCGAGGAGATCCATTTCGACGCGGTGCTGCACGATTCGCACGACGAGGACCAGATCCACCTCAAGCCGCTCGACTTCCCGCAGCCGATGTTCGGCCTCGCCGTGCAGCCCGCGCACAAGGGCCAGGAGCAGAAGCTGAGTTCGGCGCTCGCGCGGCTCGGCGAGGAGGATCCCTGCTTCCGCATCGAGCACAACAAGGAACTCAACGAGACGATCATCCGCGGCCTGTCCGACCTGCACCTCAAGCTCATGCTCGACCGCATGAAGGAGCGCTACGGCGTCGAGGTGACGACGCGGCCGCCGCGCATCGCCTACCGCGAGACGGTCGGCGCGAAGGCCGAAGGCCACCACCGCCACAAGAAGCAGACCGGCGGCGCGGGCCAGTTCGGCGAGGTGTTCCTACGCATCGAACCGCTGCCGCGCGGCGGCGGCTTCGAGTTCGCCGACGAGATCAAGGGCGGCACGATCCCCGGCCAGTTCCTGCCCGCGATCGAGAAGGGCGTGCGCCAGGTGCTCGAGCACGGCGCGATCGCCGGCTACCAGCTGCAGGACGTCAAGGTCGTCGTCTACGACGGCAAGTACCACGCGGTCGACTCGAAGGAAGTCGCGTTCATCGCCGCCGGCAAGAAGGCGTTCCTCGACGCGATCGCGAAGGCGCGCCCGCAGGTGCTCGAGCCGATCGTCAACCTCGACGTGTACGTGCCGAACGCGCACATGGGCGACGTCACGGGTGGGCTCGCGGGCAAGCGCGCGCGCATCAACGGCACCGACTCGCTGCGCGGCGGCGAGATCATCATCAAGGCGCAGGTGCCGCTCGCCGAGGTGACCGACTACCAGACCGAGCTCAAGGCGATGACCGGCGGCCAGGGCCGTTACGCGATCGAGTTCAGCCACTACGAGCCGGTGCCGCCGCAGGTGCAGAAGCAGCTCACCGAAGCGTACAAGCCACGGCCCGACGAGGACTGAGGCACCACCCGCGCCCCGCCCGCCGAGGGCACCGACGTCGCGCGCCGGGGGGTGCGCGACGCCTCCTGCAACCGCAACCATGGGGATTTGCGCAATGACGATTTCGCTCGTCCAACTCTGGCTCCCGATCCTCGCCGCCGCCGTGTGCGTGTTCGTCGTGAGCAGCCTCGTGCACATGGTGTTCAAGTGGCACCTGCCCGACTACCGCGGCTTCGACAACGAAGACGAGGTGCTCGCCGCCATCCGCAAGGGCAACCCGACGCCGGGCATCCACATGCTGCCGTTCTGCAAGGACATGAAGGACCTCGCCAAGCCCGAGATGCTCGCCAAGTTCCGCGAGGGGCCGACCGGCAAGTTCATCCTGCGCGCGGGTGCCGAGCCGGGCATGGGCAAGCCGCTGCTGCAGTGGTTCGTGCTCTGCCTCGTGATCTCCGTGTTCTGCGCCTACCTCGGCGCGCACACGCTCGCCGCGGGCAGCGCGTTCGCGCTCGTGTTCCGCGTGATCGGCACCGCCGCGTTCATGGCCTACGGTTTCGGCGCGTTCATCCAGGGCATCTGGTGGGGCCAGCCGTGGGGCGCGGTCGCGAAGGACGCGCTCGACGGCATCCTCTACGCGCTCGTGACCGCAGCCGCGTTCGCGTGGTTGTGGCCGCACTGATTCCCATGTGCGGGGCGCGCGCCGCCCGATCCACCGGTCGGGCGTGATCCCCGTCACGCTCGACCCGTCGTACGCCGCACGGCGATGCGCGTACGCATTGCGGCAGCATCCGGGTCGACCCCCCGGAGGAACGCCATGCGCCAGCTGCTCGTCGCCGTCGTCATCGCCCTCGTCGCCGTCGGCGCGGGCGCCGCGTGGTATTTCCACGGTCGCGAGTACGTCGTGCGGCTCGACCAGGCCGCGCTCGACGCGCGCCTGCGCGAGCGGTTCCCGTTCAGCGAATCGCTGCTGATCCTGCGCGCGGACTTCACGAATCCGCGCGTGAAGCTCACCGACGGCAGCTCGCGCGTCGCGATGGGCTTCGACGTCGCGCTCAACGTCACCGTCGAACGCGAACCACGCACGCTCGGCGGCAAGGTCGACGTCGACGCGGGCATCCGCTACGAACCGGCCGACGGCACGTTCCACCTCGACGACCCGGTCGTGCAGCGGCTCGACGTCGACGGCGTGCCCGAACGCTACCGCGAGGTCGCCAAGCGCCTCGTCACGAAGGCGTTCCGCGAGTTCGTCGAAACCCGCCCCGTGCACACGCTGCATGCGTTCGACGTCAAGCAGGCGACCGCGCGGCTGCTGCTCAAGTCCGTCGTGGTCGAGCGCGGCGAGCTCGTGATCACGCTCGGGATCTGATGCGAGGAATGCTAGCGGCGCAGCGCGTAGGGTGAGACACAGGCGCGCAGCGCCGAGTCCCACCATCGCATCACCTCATGCCGACGAAACGGCGATACGAGGAATATGGCCAATCCTCCGGCCGTTCCACGTACACGTGTTTGACCGGGTTGAAATGCACGTAGTCGAGGTGTACTGCGAGATCGGAATCGTCGCGGATCGCGTGTTCCCAGTAGCGTCGCTGCCAGACTCCGCGCTCGCCTTGGCGCCTCCTGCTCGCACCGATGCGTTCGATACGCGGCAACCTCCGGCTGAAACCCTCCTTGATCAGCTTCCAGCGCAGGGCGAAGTCCGGCGTATCGGCCGGCAGCGTCCAGATCGCATGGAGATGGTCCGGAAGGATCACGATCGCCCGCGTGCGAAACGGATGCCTTCGCAAGGTCCACGCATACGCTTCGCGCAAGGCTTCGATATGCGCGATCAGCAAATCCTGCGTTCGATCGGCGATAGCCACCGTGAAGAAGAAGGTCCCACCTGGAATCCAAGCGCGACAGTAGTTCGGCACGCATCGAACATGCGCCTTCGCCCGGCCTCCATGGAATGGCCATTCTTGCCGGCCGCACGTAGGAATTCGGCGGCGACGGCGCTTGCGTCGGTGGGGCTCGGCGCTTCGCGCCTGCGTCCCACCCTACGAGTGATTGCGCGTTGCGCCGTGATTCCGCAACGGCCTACGGCTCCGCTGCAGCCGTGGGCGGCACCACAGGTTTGCGCGCGGACGGACGATACGAGCCGATGAAGATGCCGAGCAGCGACAGCGCGACGCCGACCCAGTCGAGCGTGCGGGTCGGGCGCGCGAACAGCAGCACGTCGAGGATGAAGCTCAGCGCCGGCTGCAGCAGGAGCAGCAAGCCGATCGTCGACGCCGGCAGTTGCGGCATCGCGCGCGTGAGCAGCACCCAGCCGAACACCTGGCCGAAGAACGCGAGGCTGAGCAGCGCGGACCAGCTCTGCACGTCGGGGATCGCGAACGACTCGCCCTCGATCGCGGCGACGACGCCGAGCACGCCCGCGCTGATCAGCGAACTCACGCACAGCAGCTGCGCCGGCGCGAGCTTCACGTGGCCGGCGCGCTGCGCGTGCCGCGTCGACAGCATGTAGATCGCGTAGGCGATGCCGGTGACGGTGCCGAGCACGACGCCGAGCCGGTACTGCGCGCCGACCGCGGACCAGTCGAGGCCGACCAGCAGGTACAGGCCGACGAACGCGAGCGCGATGCCGGCGAGGAAATGCCAGCCGAGGCGTTCGCGATAGATGAGCCAACCCGCGAGCGCCATCAGGAACACTTGGAAATTGCCGAGCAGGGTCGCCAGCCCAGGGCCGACGTAGAGGATGCTCCGGTGCCACATGACGAGGTCGATCGCGAACGCGGCGCCGGGCACGAGCAGCCAGCCGAGCTCGGCGAGGCGCAACGGGCGCCACTGGCGCAGCGCGACGAGGCCGGCGAGCAGCATGAGGCCACCGAAACCCATGCGGTAGAAGCCCGACATGGTCGGGCCGACGTGCGCGACCTTGACGAACAGGCTCGTCGAACTGATCGCGATCGCGCCGACGATCATCTGCAGCAGCGCGCGGCGCGGCATCTCGTGCGTGTCGCGCATCAGGCGACCGCCTCGGTCGCGGCGACGACCTCGCTCTCGGCCGCGCCGTCGCGCAGCCATTCCTGCATCGCCGGCAACGCGAGCAACGCGTCGACCCACGGCTGCAAGTCCGGCTCGATCGCGACGCCGTAGCTGGCGAAACGCAGCACGACGGGTGCGTACATCGCGTCGGCGATCGAGAATGCGCCGAACAGGAACGGGCCCGACGTGGCACCGAAGCGCGCGCGGCAGTCACGCCAGATCGCGAACACGCGCGCGATGTCCGCGCGCACGTCATCGGCATAGGCGAAGCCGCGCACGCGACGACGCGCGTTCATCGGCATGCGCGTGCGCAACGCGCGGAAACCCGAATGCATCTCCGCCGCGACCGACCGCGCGACCGCGCGCGCCGCGGCGTCGCGCGGCCAGCCCGCGCCGTCGAGGAAGGTCTCGTTCACGTACTCGCAGATCGCGATCGAGTCCCACACGACGAGATCACCGTGGCGCAGCGCGGGCACGCTGCGATTCGGCGACCAGTCGCCGATCTCGCGCGCGAACGCCGGCGTGTCGAGCAGCAGGCGGTGTTCGTCGAACGCGACGCCGTGGTGGCGCAGCAGCAGCCACGGCCGCAGCGACCACGAGGAATAGTTCTTGTTGCCGATGATCAGCAAGGGTCTGGCGGACATGGGATTTCCGGAATGCGAGGAAGGCGGCTCAGGCCGGCAGCGCCTCGCCGGCGAGGCCGTCGTTCTGCGCGCGCTGCTCGCGCAGGGCGAGGTCGATGCGGCCGGCGATCGGCGCGGCGCGTTCGACGTCATGGTCGGCGACCATGACCGCGACGAGGTTCCAGCAGGGCAGTTCGCCGGCGGCGCCGGTGAGGTACTCGCCGCTGACGAACGCGGTGATCCCCTCGATCTCGAGCGCGCCCTTGACTAGGTTCGCGTCGATGATGTTTTCCGCACGATAGACGATCTTCATGCCCGTCCCGTGGAACCGCCGCCCGGCGGCGCGGCGTGAATGCCGGATGACCGCGATTGTGACCTTGCGTGGCGGCTGGTGCACCGCGCCACGTGCCGTCGCGGGCATGTGGCTATTATGCCGGCCATTGCCGCCGGCCCGCGACCCCGATGCCCGAGGGCGTGCAGCCGGTGCAGAGCTACAGGATGAACCTGCCGTTCCAAGACGACCTGCTGGCCGAGCGCATCCGCGAATGCCTCATGGAGCTGCTCTACGAGCGCGGTCCGGGACGCAGCATCTGCCCGAGCGAGGCGGCGCACCTGCTCGGCACCCGCCTCGGCTGGCGCTGGCAGGACCTCATGCGCCCGGTGCGCACGGTCGCGGCGGCTCTCGTCGACCGCGGCCTGATCGAGGCGACCCAGCACGAAAGCGTGGTCGACATCCGCGACGTGCGCGGCCCGGTCCGCCTGCGCCTGCGCACCCTGCCCGGCGTGCGCAGCGTCAGCCTCGCCGAGGTCTGATTCGCGCTCGACGGGCCCTCGCCGGCGGCAGGAACGCGCTTTCCCGACCCTGCTAGACTGGTGGTTTAACTTCGACCGGACGCCGCCAGCCGCGGCGCTGACCATGACCGACGCCACGACCGCCGCGCCTGCCGCGGGCAACTTCATCCGCCAGATCGTCGTCGCCGACCGTGCGGTCGGCAAGCACGGCGGCCGCGTGAAGACGCGCTTCCCGCCCGAGCCGAACGGTTACCTGCACCTCGGCCACGCGAAGTCGATCTGCCTCAACTTCGGCATCGCCGCCGAGTTCGGCGGCAACTGCAACCTGCGCTTCGACGACACCAATCCGGCCAAGGAGGACATCGAGTACGTCGATGCGATCCAGGCGGACGTGCGCTGGCTCGGCTTCGACTGGGACTCGCTGCACCACGCATCCGACTATTTCGAGATCCTCTACGTCTGTGCCGAGAAGCTCATCCGCCACGGCAAGGCGTTCGTCTGCGATCTCAGCGCCGACGAAGTGCGCGAGTACCGCGGCACCTTGACCGAGCCCGGGCGCAATTCGCCCTGGCGCGAACGCAGCGTCGAGGAGAACCTCGACCTGTTCCGCCGCATGCGCGCGGGCGAGTTCGCCGACGGCGCGCGCACCTTGCGCGCGAAGATCGACATGGCGTCGGGCAACATCAACCTGCGCGACCCCGCGCTGTACCGTATCCGCAAGGTCACGCACCAGAACACCGGCGACGCCTGGCCGATCTACCCGATGTACGACTACGCGCACTGCGTGTCGGACGCGGTCGAAGGCATCACGCATTCGCTGTGCACGCTCGAGTTCGAGGACCACCGCCCGCTGTACGACTGGTGCCTCGACCAGCTCGACCTGCCGAACATGGCGGAGATCGTCGAGCCGATGCGCCGCGCCGGCCTCGGCGGCGCGGCGAGCCGGCCGCAGCAGATCGAGTTCGCGCGCGGCAACCTCGACTACACGGTGATGAGCAAGCGCAAGCTCATGGCGCTCGTCGCCGAAGGCCTCGTCGACGGCTGGGACGATCCGCGCATGCCGACGCTCGCGGGTGTGCGCCGCCGCGGCTTCCCGCCCGCGGCGATCCGCGCGTTCTGGGATCGCGCCGGCGTGACCAAGCAGAACTCGGTGATCGAGTTCAGCGTGCTCGAAGGTTGCGTGCGCGAAGTGCTCGACGCGAGCGCGCCGCGCCGCATGGCCGTGCTCGATCCGCTCAAGCTCGTGATCACCAACCTCGACGCCGCGCACGACGAGGCGATCGAGTTCGCCAACCACCCGAAGAACGCCGACTTCGGCACGCGCCGCGTGCCGTTCTCGCGCGAACTGTGGATCGAACGCGACGACTTCTTCGAGGTACCGCCGAAGGGCTTCCACCGCCTCGTCCCCGGCGGCGAAGTGCGCCTGCGCGGCGTCGGCATCGTGCGCTGCACCGACGTCGTCAAGAATGCCGACGGCAGCATCGCCGCGGTGAACTGCACGCTCGACACCGACACGCGGACGGGCATGCCCGGCGCCGACCGCAAGGTCAAGGGCACGATCCACTGGGTCAGCGCGAAGCATGCGGTCGCCGCCGAGGTGCGCCTGTACGAGCGCCTGTTCACCACGGCCGATCCCGACGACACCAGCGACGGCAAGACCTACGCCGACCACATCAACCGTTCGGCCAAGCGCGTCGTGCAAGCGTGGATCGAGCCCGCGGCCGCGGCTGCGCAGCGCGAGCACGGGCTGCAGTTCGAGCGCCTCGGCTACTTCGTCGCCGACCTGCGCGACCACACCGATGCGAAGCCGGTGTTCAACCGCACGGTCACCTTGCGCGATTCGTACGCGAAGGGCTGACCCCGCGCGCCTCCGGCACCGCGCGACGCGGTGCCGGATCGCCCGCGGTCAGCGGCTGCCTTCGAAGCCGTCGACGAAGATCGAATCCGAGCTGTAGGCGTAGATCGCGCCCGGCAGGTTCTGGCCGTCGTCGAGGTCGTGCGTCGCGCCGACCACGACGTGCGCATCGTCGGCGAGGCCGACCGCGAAGCCGAGGTAGTCGCCGAGCATCGCGTCGCTCGCGGTGAAGCGCGCGCTCTGCGACCACGTGCCACCGCTCGCCGCGAACAAGTAGGCGGCGCCGGCGAACGGCGTCTCGCCCGCGCTCGCGCCGGGCGCGCCGAACACGAGCCGGTCGCCGGCGAGGGCGATCGAGCGCGCGAAGAACGCGGTGTCCTCGGCCTCGGTCGCGACGAGCTTCTGGCGCTGCGTCCAGTCGCCGCGCGACAGCGTGTAGACGTACGCCGCGCCCTGGTAGTTGCTCACCGCGGGCGCGCCGACGACGAGCGTCTGGCCGTCGAACGCGAGCATCTCGCCGAAGTAGTCGCCGTCGACGCCGTCGTCCGCCAGCAGCACGGCGGTTTCGCCCCACGTGCCGGCGTCGCGCGAGAACACGTGCACCGCGCCGGGGCCCGGACCCGAGGTCTGGTCGACCCAGGTCTCCTGCGACACGCCGACCATGATCGTGTCGCCGGCGAGGCCGACCGCGATGCCGAACAGGTCCCAGTGGTGCGGATTGGCCGAGGCGAGGCGCTGCGCCTGCGTCCAGGTCCCGTTCGCGTCGGCGGTGAACACGTACGCGGCGCCGACCGACGGCTCCTGCGCGGCGCCGTGTTCGTTGCTCGCGCCGATCACGGCGGTCGTGCCGTCGAGCGCGACCGAATCGCCGAAGTTCGCGACCAGCACCGGCGTGTCCGCGACGAGCTTCTGCGCCTGCAGCCATTGCGTGCCGTCGTAGTGGAACACGTAGACCGCGCCGGCCTGGGGAAGGCCGCCGATCGCCGCGAAGTGCGTCGCGATCATCGCGGTCGACCCCTGCAGCGCGATCGCGTTGCCGAACTCGTCGCCCGGCGCGGCGTCGTCCGCGGTGAGCGACTGCACGAGCGACCACGCGCCGTCGGCGTAGTGGTAGACGTAGACGATGCCCTGCCCACCCGATGGTCCCTGCGGGTGCTTCGGCGCGGATACGAACGCCGTGTCGCCCTGCACCGCGACCGCGCTGCCGAACGCCTCGATGCCGACCGGCTCGGGCGCCGGGATCTTCTGTTCGAGCCAGTCGAGCGCGGTCGTCCAGTCCGGTGCGGCGGACACGCGTGGCGCGGCGGACGCCGCGCGCGCGGGCATGGCCGCGAAGGCGGCGAGCAGGGCGGCGGCGGCGAGTCGGCAGGTGTGCGGGGCGTTCACGTCAGGTGTCCTCGTTCAGGTCCGGCCCGGGCGGGCATCTGCGCTAAAGTACGGGCGCACCGCGCGGCCAGCCTCTCGCGATCGTGCATTTTGCCTCCCGTTTTCGTCCCGCCACGCGTCGATTCGAGAAGAATGGGTCAGCAAAACAACCGGATACATCGTTTCGGCCCGTTCCAGCTCGAAGTCGACGAACGCCGCCTTTCGCGCGAGGGAGTGCCGGTCGCCCTGACCGTGAAGCAGTTCGACCTGCTGCTCGCGCTGGTCGAGGGCGCGGGCCACCTGCGCAGCCGCGACGAGCTCGTCGAGACGGTCTGGCCGGACACGATCGTCGAGGAGCACAGCCTCACCTCGCGCGTGAGCGCGCTGCGCAAGATCCTCGGCGACGAGGGAGAGACGGCGCGCTACATCGAGACCGTGCGCGGGCGCGGCTACCGCTTCATCGCCGACGTCGCTGACGGCCCGGCGCCGGGCGTTTCGCCTACGCCGCCGACCGCGCCGCGACCGCACAGGCGCGCCCTGCGGGCCGCCGCACTCGCCATCGCCGTCGCCGCGATCGGCGCGCTCGGCTGGCACTTCACGCACGTCGCCGCGCCGCCCGTCACGGAGGTCCCCGCGCGCTCGATCGCCGTGCTGCCGTTCGCGAGCCTCAGCTCCGATCCCGAGAACGCCTATTTCGCGAGCGGCGTGCAGGACATGATCCTGACCCGGCTCGCCGGCATCGCCGACTTGCGCGTGATCTCGCGCACCTCGATGCGCGACGTCGCGAGCCGCCCCGGCGACCTGCGCGCGATCGGCCGCCGGTTCGGCGTCGCGACCGTGCTCGAGGGCAGCGTGCAGAAGGACGGCGACCGCGTGCTCATCAACGTGCAGCTCATCGACGCGCGCACCGATGCGCACTTGTGGGCGCAGGCGTACACGCGGCCGTTCGCCAACATCTTCGAGATCGAATCCGACGTCGCGACGCGCGTCGCCGAGGCGCTGCAGGCGACCTTGCAGCCGGCCGAGGCGAGCCGCCTCGCGCGCGCGCCGACCGCGGACGCGCAAGCGTACGACCTGTTCCTCAAGGCCGAGTATCCGGCCACGCAGGTCGAGCAGGGCCGCTCGAACGCGAAGGAGACGTTCGAGCGCGCTGCGGAGCTCTACCGCCAGGCGATCGCGCGCGATCCGGACTTCGCGCTCGCCAAGGCGCGTCTCGCGTTCCTCGAGATCTACGCCGCGTGGTTCGGCCTCGCCCCGGCCGATCGCGTCGACGACGCCGAGCGCCTCGCACGCGAGGCGTTGCAGGCGGACCTGCCGCAGGCGCACTTGGCGATGGGCTACGTGCGCTACTGGGGCCGTTGGGACTACGCGGGCGCGCTGGCCGAGTTCGAACAGGCCGAGCGCGCGCTGCCGAGCGACGCCGCGGTGCGCGGCGCGATCGCTTTCATCCATCGACGCCAGGGCAAGTTCGACGACGCGCTCGCCGGGCTCGCGCAGGCGCAGTTGCGCGATCCGCGCAACCCGCTGTGGTTCACCGAGCGGGGCAACACGCTCGCACAGGTGCGCCGCTACGCCGAGGCGGAACAGGAATACAACCGTGCGCTCGCGGTCGATCCCGCCGGCTATCGCGTGGTCGCGTACAAGGCGCTCACGCACCTGTGCGCGGGCGAGATCGACGCCGCGCGCGCGACGCTCGCGAACGCGCCGGACGATCCGGACTCGACCGGCGTGCTCACCGTCGCGCGCTATCGCCTCGCCTGGCTCGACCGCGACGCGGTGCGCGCGCTCGCGGTGCTCGCCGCGAGCAAGGATGACTGGATCGAGGATCCGTTCATGAGCTCGGTGCCGGTCAGCCTGCTGCGCGCCAACGCGCACGCGCTGGCCGGCGACGCCGCGGCCGCGCGTGCAGACTACGAACGCGCGGCGGTCGAAGCCGAAAGCGCGCTGCACGAGCGTCCGCGCGGCTTCTACGTCGCGAGCGCGCTCGGCCTCGCGCGCGCGGGCCTCGGGCAGCGCGGCGAAGCGATCGAATCGGCGCGCCGCGCGACCGAGCAGATGCCGTTCGCCGCGGACATGTTCAGCGGTGCGCCGTACCTCAACGCGCTCGCCGAAACGTATGCGCGCGTCGGCGACGCGGACTCGGCGATCGCGCTGCTGCGCCGCCTGCTCGACGCGCCGGCCGGACGGTCGGTGTCGCCCGCGTTGCTGCAGCGCGATCCCGCCTGGGACCGCATCCGCGCGCAGCCCGCGTTCCAGGCGCTCGTCGTCGCACACGCGGACGCGGCGCCGGCGTCGCTCGCGCAGACGCCGGCATCGACGCAACCGTGAGTGCGACGCGGCTCAGGCGGCGTGGCCGATGCGCCCGAAACGCCCGCCGTTGAAGTCGTCGATCGCCTGCTGGATCTCGGCCGCCGTGTTCATCACGAACGGGCCGTAGCCGACGATCGGTTCGTCGATCGGTTCACCCGCGAGCAGCAGGATCGTCGCATCGCCGTTCGCCTCGACCTCGACCGTCGTGCCGGCACGGTCGAACACGACGAGCTGCGCTTCGCGCGCGACCTGCTCGCCGTTGACGAGCACGGCTCCGCGCAGCACGACGAGTGCGGTCGTGTGGCCGTCGCGCAGCTCGAACGTCGCGCGGCGACCGCCGGCGAGGCGCACGTCCCAGACGTCGATCGGCGTGAACGTGCGCGCCGGACCGCGACGCCCCGCGTATTCCCCAGCGATCACGCGCACGCTGCCCGCGTCGCCGGGCAGCGCGACGCGCGGGATGTCGGCGTCGAGCAGGCCCTGGTAGCCCGGCGCGGACATCTTGTCCTTCGCCGGCAGGTTCACCCACAGCTGCACCATCTCGAGCAGGCCGCCGCTGCGCGTGAACGCCTCGGAGTGGAACTCCTCGTGCAGGATGCCCGACGCCGCGGTCATCCACTGCACGTCGCCGGGGCCGATCTGCCCGCCGGCGCCGGTCGAGTCGCGGTGCGCGACCTCGCCTTCGTAGACGATCGTGACCGTCTCGAAGCCGCGGTGCGGATGCGCGCCGACGCCGCGCGGACGCGTCGCCGGGTCGAACGTCATCGGCCCCGCGTAGTCGAGCAGCAGGAACGGGCTGAGCGCCTGGCCATGGCTGTCGTAGGAGAACATCGAGCGCGCGGGAAACCCGTCGCCAACCCAATGCGGCCGCGGTGCGGCCTGCACGGCAAGAACCTTCTTCATCACGATCTCCGCTGGCCGGCCCGATCGGGCGGCCTTCCCGGAGAACCAACATAGGGCCGCGCGCCGCGCCGCAGTAGTGCCCACGGCCGCGACGCGCCGTTGCCCATGGGAAACGATGCAACCCGCGGCTCCGGCCTCGCCGAAGCCGCGACCCTTCAGCGCGACGCGCGTTCGTCCATGCGCTCGTAGTGGAACACCTTCGACAGGATGCGCCAGCGTCCGTCGAGCCGGACGAGGGTGAGGAAGTCGACGAACGCCTTCGGCGCGATCGCGCATTCGACGCGCGCGAACGCGGTGACCGGGCCGGCGAACTCGATCGAGACGATGCGATCGTGGCGCGGCTCGCCGCGGCTCGCCGGCGACGGCCGCGCGTCGACGACCGGGAAATACTCGTCCATCGTGCGCAGCAGCAGGCTGCCGTCGGTCGCGCACGCGTACAGCGCGGCCGGATGGAACACGCGGCGCAAGCGCGCCGTGTCGCTGTGGTGGAGGCCGTCGAAGTAGTCGTCGAGCGCGAGTACGACTTCGCCTCGCGCGTCCATCAGCCCGCCTCCGCGGAGCGTCGCGTGCGCAGTACGGCGACCGGTTCGCCGGCGACGCCCCAGTTGCCGGTGTCGACTTCGTCGATGACGACGAAGGTGAGCGCCGGGTCCTTGCCGAGCACGTCGGCGACGAGCGTGGTCGCGCCGCGGATGAGTGCCGCCTTCTGCGCGGCGGTCGCGCCTTCGCGCGTGATCTCGATGCGGATGATCGGCATGTCGGTTCCTCAGGCCGCGAGCAGGCCTTCGGCCTGCATCGCCGCACGCACCGCCGGGCGCGCCGCGACGCGCGCGAGGAACGCCTGCAGATGGACGAGGTCGGCCAGATCGAGCGCGACGTGTCGCGCCCAGCCGGCGACGACGAACAGGTACGCGTCGGCGACCGTGAAGCTGCGCCCGGTGAGGAAGTCGCGGCCGGCGAGTTCGCCGTCGACCCATTCGAACTTGCGCCGCAGGATCGCCGACAGCGTCGCCTTCGCGGCCGCGTCGAGCGCGGGGTTGAACAGCGGCGTGAAGGTCTTGTGCAGTTCCGAGGTGATGTAGTTCTGCCATTCCATCACGCGGTAGCGCTCGAGCCCCGCGGCCGGAATCAGGCCGCCGGCCACGCGATCGCCGATGTACAGGGCAATCACCGGCCCTTCGGTCAGGCGCTCGCCGTCGGCGAGTTCGAGGACGGGCACCTGCCCCTTCGGGTTGATCGCCAGGAAGTCGTCGCCCGACGCGGTCGCGCGCGCGTTGGTGTCGACGCGCTCGAGCGAGAACGGCAGTCCGGTCTCGCGCAGCGCGATGTGCGGCGCGAGCGAGCAGGCGCCCGGGGAGAAGTAGAGTTTCAGCATCGTGGTTGCTCCGTGGTGGACGAGGCGTGCGATGCTAGGCGGCCGTGGCGCGGGCTTGAATATGGCATCGTGCATTTCAGTCGTTCCTCCGGATCAACCATGAGCCGTCCCTACGACGCGCCGATGCTCGGCGGCATCGAGCTGTTCTGCCACGCGGCCGAGGCGGAAAGCTTCACCATCGCGGCCACGCGCGCGGGCCTCACGCCCGCGGCGGTCAGCCGCGCGATCGGCCGCCTGGAGGCACGCCTCGGCGTGCGCCTGTTCGCGCGCACGACGCGCCAGGTGCGCCTCACCGACGACGGCCGCGCGTACTACGCGCAGTGCCGCGCCGCGCTCGATCGTCTGCGCGACGCGGAACGCGAGATCGGCGAACGGCAGCGCGTCGCGCGCGGCGTCGTGCGCATCAGCCTGCCGACGCCGTTCGGCCACCACCGCGTGCTGCCGCTGCTGCCGCGCTTCCGTGAGCGGCATCCCGAGGTCGACATCGAAGTCCATCTCGACAACCGCAACATCGATTTCACCGCGGACGGCCATGACCTCGCGATCCGCGGCCGCCCGCCGCCCGATTCGGGACTCGTCGCGCGCAAGCTCGTCGACGCCGGACTCGTCGTCGTCGCCACGCCCGCCTACCTGCAGCGACGCAGCACGCCGACGCGCCTCGGCGACCTCGAACGACACGAATGCCTGCAGTTCGTGCTGCCGAGCACGGGACAGCTGATTCCGTGGTTGTTCCGCGACGACGGCGTCGACGTCGAACTCGCCACCGCGGGCGGCATCGCCTGCTCGGGCGACCTGCTCGGCATGGTCACGCTCGCGCGCCACGGCGGCGGCCTCGTGCAGACCTACCGCTTCATCGTCGAGGACGATCTCGCCGCCGGCCGCCTCGTCGAAGTGCTGCAGCCGTACGGCGGCCGCTCGCGCCCGTTCTCGCTGCTGTATCCGGCCAACCGTCACATGCCGCTGCGCGTGCGCGTGCTGGTCCACTTCCTCGTCGACGCGTTCGCTCCACCCGCACCGCGCGCGGGTGCAATGGCCGTCCGCTGATACACTGGCACGAATACATTTTGCGACGAAACGTCCATGCGCCGATCCATGACGAGGTATTCGATGCGGCTGAAGCTCCTGTCCTCGATCCTTGCCTGCGGCCTCGCACCGTTCGCGGGCGCGGCGCCGACGACCGTCGCCGTCGCGGACGCGAGTGCGGCGCCGGGCACGCAGCCGACCGAGATGCAGTTCCAGCTCGCGCGCAGCGGCGATCTCGGCTACGACGCGCTGGTGCGCTACCACACGCTCGACGGCACCGCCGTCGCGGGAACGGACTACGTCGCGGCGTCGGGCATGGTCACGATCGAGGCCGGGAGCGGCCAGGCGACGATTCCGGTCACGCTGAACGCCGCGACGGGTGCGAGCGGGAGTCGAACGTTCCAACTCGTCGTCGATGGCGTCGTCGGCGTCGGCGTCGTCCCTGGCTACGCGTCACCGTTGGTTTCGGCCGTCGGCGACGCGGCTCGTTCGCCGGTGGCGGCGGACGTCAACGGCGACGGCAGGCCTGACGTGCTCGTCCTCGCCGCGCAAGCCGACACGATGTCGGTGTTCCTCGACGAAACGCCACCTGGTGCGGGCGTCGCCAGCTACGCGGCGCCGGGCCTGTTCGCGACCGGCGACACTCCCGGAACGCTCGTCGTCGCCGACGTCGACAACGACGGCAGGCCGGACGCCCTCGTCGCGAACGTGTTCGACAATACGATCTCGGTGCTGCTCAACACGACGGCGCCGGGAGCCACCACGCCGACCTTCGCGGCCCAGCAGACCTTCGTCGTCGGAAATTTCAATGGCCGCTCGATCGCCGTCGCGGATTTCAACGGCGACGGCCGCATCGACGTCGCCGCATCGCACGACAGTGCCGGCCCCACGTCGGGTATCACCGTGTTGCTCAACACGACGATCCCGGGATCATCGCTGGTCAAGTTCGCACCGCGACAGGACTTTCCCGCCGGCGCCACCTCGTGGGACGTGACGTGCGCGGACCTCAACGGAGACGGCCGGCCGGACGTCGTCGTCGGCGACCTCAACGATGCGCAACTGTGGGTGCTGCTCAACACGACGGCGCCGGGTGACACGAGCGTTTCGTTCGCGCCGTCGCAGGCGGTTCCGACAGGCGCCGGGCCGAGGACGATCGTCAGCGCCGACATCGACGGCGACGGACGGCGCGACCTCGTCGTCGCGACTTCCGGTGCCGACACGGTCTCGATCCTTCGCAACACGATGCCTGCGGGTTCGATGACCGCGAGCTTCGCTGCAGCCGACACCTTCGCGGTCCCCGTGCACCCGGTGGACCTCGTCGTGGCCGATCTCAACGGCGACGGGCGACTCGATGTCGGTGTGGCGGACAATGCGTCCGCCGGGTCGACACTGCTGCTCAACACGACCACACCCGGCGCCACGCACGTCGATTTCGCCGTGCGGTCGCAGATCCCGCTCGCCGCGCTGCCGTCGGGCATCGCGGCGGCGGACATCAACGGCGACGGTATCGTCGACATCCTCGTGAGCGACGATGTCAATGGCACGCTGCTGACGTTGCTCGGCGAAGCCGTGGTCGACCGCGCATCCCCCGCGTTCGCAGCCGCACGCACCTTCGCCGTCGGCATGCAACCGCGGTACGCGGCAGCGGCCGACTTCAACGCCGACGGCAAGCCCGACCTCGTTGTCGACAATGCGTCGGACGACTCGATCTCGGTCCTGCTCAACACGACCACGGCTCCCGGTGCCGAGCCCGCGTTCGCGCCGCAGCAGGTGTTCGCCGACGACGATGAACCCTTGCAGGTCATCGCCCCCGATCTCAACGGCGACGGCAGGCCGGACATCGTCACCGCGAACTCGATCACCAACCAGTTGTCCGTGCGCCTCAACACCACCACGCCAGGAGCCATGACGAGCGCGTTCACGACGATACAGGCGATATCGACGGGCGCCGGCCACGCAGCGAGTTCGATCGTCGCCGCCGATCTCGACCGCGACGGCAAGATCGACCTCGTCGCCGCCGATGGGGGCTTCCTCGAACTGGACGTGTTCCTCAACGCCACGAACGCCGGAGCGTCGAGCGTGAGCTTCGGGCCACGGCAGGGCTTCGCCGTCGGCCAGCCGAATTTCGTCACTGCCGCCGACCTCAACGGCGACGGCTTCGACGACCTGATCGCCGTGAACCTCGCGCTCGACAGCGTGTCGGTACTGCTCAACGCGACGCCGGCCGGCGGTGTGCTCGCCTTCCGGCCGGCGCAGGATTTCAGTGTCGGCAGCGCACCGCGCGCGGCCGCGGTCGCGGACGTCAACGGTGACGGCAAGCCCGATCTGCTCGTCGCCAATCGTGACGACGGCACCTTGTCGCCATTGCTCAACATCACCATGCCGGGTGCGACGACAGTCGCCTTCCTCGTCGGAGCACCGATCACCGCCGGCGCGCACGCCTACGCAGACCAGGCGGTCGACATCGACGGCGACGGCAAGGCCGACATCGTCGCGACCGACCAGGAAGACTCCGGCGCGACGTTGCTGCGCAACGCGACGGTCCCCGGCGCGACGACGGTCGCGTTCGACGCGTCCGGGATCGACGCGGGCATGAGGCCCTACTCCAGCAGGGCGATCGACGTCGATGGCGACGGGCGCCTCGATCTCGTCGTCGTCAACGACACGCTCACTGGCGGTACGGTATCCGTGCTGTCCAACGCGCAGTTCCACACGACGGTGGCGGGCAGCCCAGCGACCGGCACCATCCTGGGTGACGCGATCTTCGCCGATGGCTTCGACTGACGAGGCAGCGCTCGCCGCGGCATTCGCGCGCTGCAGTGACGCGGCGGCCGCGGATCCCGCGCTCGCACGCCGGCTCGGCGAGAGCCTCGACGCCGACGCGTTCGATGTGGCGATGTCGCGCGAATTCGGTGACGACGCCCGACTCGTCTCGAGCGCGGGGCGACGCGCGGATCGACCGCCGCTGCCGCGCAACGAACGGCTTGGGTGGCCTCTCGAGGAACGCCGGGGCTGGCAACCGCTCGCGCTCGAATGGAGCGCGGGCGGCGCCGAACTCGTCTGGGGTTGCGGCGAGGTGGCGGACACGCTGCCGTTCCACGAACAGGTCGTCGCCGCGTTGCGCTACCGCCCGTTCAACCGCTGGTTCGCGCAGCGCACGCCGCTCACGCCTGCGTTCGTCGCCGAACTCGAAGCCGATGCGCTGCCGCTCGCGGGACTGATCCTGCACGAGTCGCGCTGCGGTTCGACCCTGGTCGCGCAGGCGCTCAAGGCCTGGCCCGGCACGCGCGTGGTGAGCGAACCCGGCCTGCTCGACGTCGCGCTCACGGCGGCGCTGTCGGGCATGGATCCGTCCACGCTGGCGTTCCGCGGCGCGCTGGCCGCACTGCGCCAGCCCGCGCGCGAGGATACGCGCGTCGTCGTCAAGCTCGATGCATGGCACGCGCTCGCACTCGGTGCGCTGCGCTCGCTGCTACCCGGGGTGGCGTGGCTGTTCGCGTATCGCACGCCGCTCGAAGTACTCGTCTCGCACGCGCGCGAGCCCGGCCGCCACACCGTGCCGGGCATGCTGCCGGACGCGTGGCTTGCGCCGCCTGCGCCGGATGCCGTGCTGCTGCCGATCGAGCACGCGGGGCGCGTGCTCGGCTCGCTCTGCGCCGCGGTCGTGCCGCACGCGCAGCCACGGCATCTCGTCAACTACGCCGAGCTCGCCGATCCGTCATCGGACGTCTTGTCGGATCGCATCCCGCGCGTGTTCGGACTCGACCCCGCGGCCGTCGACGCACGGCGCTACGCGATGACGCTCGCGCAGCACGCAAAGCGCCCGTACGAAGCCTTCGCCGACGACCGCGCCACGAAGAACGAAGGCGCGACGACCGCGCTGCGCGACATCGCGGCGCGCTGGATGGAACCGCAGTACGCGGAGCTCGAGTCGATCCGTTTGCGCGATCGCAGCTGAAGCCACGAGCGCAAGGAGCGCCGATGCCGCGCGCTCAGCCGCGGAACACGAGGCTGCAACAGGTGACCGCGCCTTCGGCCTTCTGCAGTTCCGACACGTCGACCGCGAGGACGTCGACGCCCGCGGTGCGGATGCGTTCGTGCGTGCGCGGGAAGCACGCGGGCGAGATCGCGCGATCGCCGATGCGCAGCACGTTCGCCGCGTGCTCCTCGGCCGGGTCGACCTCGACGATGCGATAGCCGGCGAACGCGTCGCGACCGATCCACGCGGGTTGCAGCAGCACGGTGTCGTCGGCGAGCGCGGTGACCGCGGACTTGAGGTGCAGGCACCCGTGGATCGGCACGCCCTGCACCGTGTAGCCGTGCGGCGCGAGGATCGCACGCAGCTGCGCGATGCCGTCCGCGTTGCTGCGCGCGGATTCGCCGACGTAGACGCGCCGGCCGATGCGCAGCACGTCGCCGCCGTCGAGCGTGCCTGGCGCTTCGATCGCGTGCAGCGCGCGCCAGCGGGCGAGCAGCGGCACGACCGTCGCGCCTTCGCCGCGCCGCGACGCTGCGCCCGGTCGCGTCATCACCGCGACCTCGTCGACGACGATCGCGACGTCCTCGACGAACACGGCGTCGGGATGGTCGGCTTGCGCGGGCAGGTCGTGCACCTCGCAGCCGAGCTCGGCGAGCGCCGCGCGATACACGCGATGCTGCTCGACCGCGCGCGCGAGGTCGATCGGCGTGCGATCGACGAACGACAGTTCGCAGGCGGCAAGGCTCGGGCTGACGTCACGCGTGATGGCGATCATGGCGCGTTAGGCATCGGCGGCGTTCCATCGGGGAACGGGAGGGCCGATTCTCGCGCAAATCCAGCCATTGGCGCCCGTGAAGTGGCTCTGTCGCGGCACCCGGGAACCCGGCAGAATGCGCGCCTCCTGCCCGGAGCCGCCCATGACGCTGCCGCACGCGACGCTCGGTTTCAGCCTGCTCTGCCTCGGCATGGCGCTGACGCCGGGGCCGAACATGATCTACCTCACGTCGCGCTCGATCAGCCAAGGCCCTTCGGCCGGGCTCACCTCGCTCGCCGGCACCGCACTCGGTTTCGTCGTCTACGCGCTGCTCGCCGCGTTCGGCCTCACCGCGCTGCTGTTCACCGTGCCGATCGCCTACGACGTGCTGCGCTTCGGCGGCGCGCTCTACCTCGCCTGGCTCGCCTGGCAGGCGCTCAAGCCCGGCGGCCGCTCGCCGTTCGCGCCACGCGAACTGCCGAAGGATTCGCGCCGCAAGCTCGTCACGATGGGCTTCATGACGAACCTGCTCAATCCGAAGGCCGCGCTGCTCTATCTCTCGCTGCTGCCGCAGTTCATCGATCCGGACGCGGGCCACGTGCTCGCGCAGTCGCTGCTGCTCTGCGCGATCCAGATCACGATCAGCATGCTCGTCAACGGCAGCGTCGTGCTGCTCGCGGGATCGATCGCCGGCTTCCTCGCGCAGCGCCCGACCTGGCTCACCCTGCAGCGCTGGTTCATGGGCAGCGTGCTCGGCGGCCTGGCGATCCACATGGCGGCGCAGGCGCGCGCGCGCTGACCTCAGGCGAGCGTCTTGTCGAACACGACCTGGGTCTTGCGTAGCGCGTAGTCGGCGCGTTCGTAGAAGCGATGCGCGCGTTCGCGCTCGACGCGGCTGCGCACGCGCATGCGCGCGCAGCCGTGCGCGAGCGCCCAGCGCTCGGCCGCCTCGACGAGGCCGACGCCGATGCCGCCGCCGCGCACGCCTTCGCGCACGACGAGCCCGAGGATCTCGCCTTCGACGGCGCTGGTCAGCGACGTGGCCTGGCCGACGTGCAGCCAGCCGACCAGCGTGCCGCTCGCGTCTTCCGCGACGAGCACGCTGCCCTGCCCCGCCGCCTCGATCGCGGCGAGGCGACAGACCACCTGCTGGCGCGTCGACGGGTACCCGAGTTCACCGCAGAGGTCGGCGATCGCCGCGGCATCGTAGGTGCGCGCGACGCGCACGGTCGTGGTCATGGCAGCCTCCTTTGGCGACAGGCTCGCGCATGCATCGGCACGGACGCGGGCAGGCGATGGCGCCGATGCGGCAGCGCCATGCCGTATCGCGGGCGTCGTCCGAGGCGTCAGTCGCAGCAGCCGTCCTCGCCCTTGACCGTGTGCGCGTGGCTCGCTGCGACGCCGCGGGTGAGACCCTTGCCGCTCGCGACGTAGTGTTCGGCGACGACCTTGGCGACGCACATCGACATGCGCTTGCCGGTCGGCACGTGCAGGAATTCGTTCGGGCCGTGCGCGTTCGAGTGCGGGCCGAGCACGCCGGTGATCATGAACTGCGCGCCGGGGAACTTCTCGCCGAGCATGCCCATGAACGGGATCGAGCCGCCTTCGCCGTTGTAGGCGACCGGCGCGCCGAAGAACTGCTGCGACGCCGCCTCGACCGCGGATTCGAGCCACGGCGCGAGCGCGGGCGCCTCCCAGCCGCTGCCGGCCTTTTCGAGGTCGAACGTGACCTTGGCGCCGTACGGCGGATCGTTCTCGAGCAGGCGCTTGAGGAATTCGCCGCCCTTCGCCGCATCGAGCGTCGGCGGCACGCGCAGCGACAGCTTGACCGCGGTGTACGGGCGCAGCACGTTGCCGGCCGAATCGAGCGGCGGCAGGCCGGCGACGCCGGTGACCGACAGCGCCGGGCGCCAGGTGCGGTTGAGCACGAGTTCGGCGAGATCCGCATTCATCGGCTGCATGCCGTCGACGAGCGGGAACTTCGAGTACACCGCGTCGCCGAGGATCTGCGCCGTGCGTTGCGCCTGCGTGACGCGCTGCGCCGGGATCTCGACGTGCAGCTCCTGCGGCTTGATGCGCCCGCTCGTCTCGTCCTCGAGGCGCGACAGTACCTGGCGCAGGATGCGGAAGCTCGACGCGACGACGCCGGACGCGTCGCCCGAATGCACGCCTTCCTCGAGTACCTTGACCGTGAGGTTGCCGCCGGTGAGGCCGCGCAGCGACGTCGTCAGCCAGAGCTGCTCGTAGTTGCCGCAACCGGAGTCGAGGCAGACGATCAGCGACGGCTTGCCGATGCGCGCGGCGAGATGGTCGACGTAGTACGGCAGGTCGTAGCTGCCCGATTCTTCGCACGCCTCGATCATCACCACGCAGCGCGCGTGCGGGATGCCCTGCGCCTGCAGCGCCATGATCGCGGCGAGCGAACCGAAGATCGCGTAGCCGTCGTCGGCGCCGCCGCGGCCATACAGGCGGTCGCCGTCGAGCACCGGCGTCCACGGCCCGAGGTGGGCGGACCAACCGGTCATCTCCGGCTGCTTGTCGAGGTGGCCGTAGAGCAGCACGGTGTCGTCGCCCTGGCCCGGGATCTCGATGAAGATGAGCGGCGTGCGGCCCGGCAGACGCACGACCTCGAGCTGCATGCCGGGAACCGGCTGCGCCTTCGCCCACGCTTCCATCAGCGCGACCGCCTGGTCCATGTAGCCGTGCTCGGCCCACTGCGCGTCGAACATCGGCGACTTGTTCGGGATGCGGATGTACTCGGTGAGCTGCGGAACGATCTGATCGTCCCAGAGGCCGCCGACGAAACCGCTGAGTGCTTTGGAGTCCATCTGTTCCACCTGTTCGATGAGCGGGGCGCGCGCGGCCGGACCGCGGCCCGGCGTCACCGGGCGTTCGCAAGCAGTGAATCGTAGCGGATCGGCGCGCATTGTTCGCGTGCCGCGCGGCCGTGCCGTGGCGTCGCTGCCGTCAATTCGGCCACGCGCGGACGGCGCCGCAGCCGAGCCAGCCGAGCAGCGTGGCGAGGCGCCGTAGCAGCGGACGCCGCGCGGGGCGCGGTGAAGGCTCCGCCGACGGTTCCGCCGACGGTTCCGCCGGCGATTCCGCCGCGTTCGCGAGGCGTCGCGCGAGCTCGATGTCGGCGATATGGCCGTGCATGAACAGCAGGTCGTTGCAGAACGAACGCATCGCGAAATTCTCCCGTGTGAAAGGAAGCCGGCTCAGCGGTCGTGCGTGTCGCCCGACAGCGCCGTCGCGCGCATCGACGGTCGCGCGGCGAAGCGCGTGTACCAGGCGGCGAGGCGTGGGCGGTCGTCGCGGAACGCGTACACGCCGCGGAAGTCGATCCAGCTGAGTGCGGTCGCGAGCGCGATCGCACCGATGTCGGGGGCACCGATGCCGGCCGCGTCGTCGTCGAGTTCGCGCTCGAGCAGGTCGCACGCGGCGGCGATCTTGCCGAGCTGGCCGTCGCGAAGGTCGACCCAACGCAACGCCGGCGGCCGCCGTTCGCTCTCCCAGCGCACCGCGATGCCGGCGTCGGCGATGCCTTGCGCGAGCGCCTGCAGGCGCAGCGCGCGCCAGCGCCGCGGCGCGTCCGCGGGGATCAGGCGCGCGTGCCCGTGCAGGCCGTCGAGCCAGGCGCAGATCACGTCGGAGTCGAACAACGCGAAGCCGTCGTCGAGCACGAGCACGGGCACCTTGCCGAGCGGATTGCATGCGAACACGAGGTCGTTGCGCAGCAGCGGGCTCGTCTCGTGGTGGATCACCTCGAGCTTGCCGGCGAGGCCGAGCTCGTGCGCGGCGACGAGCACCTTGCGCGCGTACGGCGAATGCGACTGATAGAGCAGTTTCATCGATGCGGTTTCCATGGTCACGGAGTCGGAAGGCTTCGGTCGGCGAGCAGGTGCGCGTGCAGCGGCGCGGCGAGATTCGCGCCGCAGACGATCGTCGCGACGCGACGGCCCGCGTAGCGCCGCGGCTGCGCGAGCACGGCGGCGACGCCGGCCGCGCCCGCGGGCTCGACGACGAGGGCGAGATGGCGATGCAGCAGCACGATCGCCTCGAGCAGGTGCCGTTCGTCGACGTCGACGACGTCGTCGCAGCAGCGGCGCAGCAGGTCGAGCGAGCGCGCGATCGGCACGCGTACGGCGATGCCGTCGGCGATCGTCGCCGCCTGCGCCGTCTCGACGACGCGACCCTCGCGCAGCGAGTGCTGCATGGCCGGCGCGGCGCTCGCGACGACCGCGACGATCTCGACCGCGGGCGCGATCCGGCGCAGCGCGCTGCCGACGCCGGCGAGCAGCGCACCGTTGCCGAGCGGCACGGTGATCGCGTCGAACGCGTGGCTGGCCGCGAGTTCGAGCGCGATCGTGCCCGCGCCTTCGGCGATCGCCGGTTCGGCGCCGTCCTCGACGAAGCGCAGCCCAAGCGCCCATGCATGCGCGCGCGCGGCGTCCTTCGCGGCGTCGAAATCGTCGCCGGCGACGCGCACGTCGGCACCGAACCGGCGCAAGGCGTCGACCTTGAGCGGATTCGCCGCGCGCGAGACGAACACCGTGCAGGCATGGCCGCGGCGCGCGCATGCGCGCGCGAGCCCCTGGCCGAAGTTGCCCGCCGACGCGCACACGACCGCTTCGCCGGCGTCAAGCGCGGTGGCGACGAACGTGTCGGCGCCGCGTCCCTTGAACGAGCCGATCGGGTTGTCGGTCTCGACCTTCGCGAGGACGTGGCAGCCGAGCACGGCGTCGAGTGCGGGACTCGACGCGACCGGTGTGTCGAGATAGGCCGGATCGATGCGGGCGCGGGCGGCCTCGATGGCGTCGATGGCGAGCAGTGATGGCATCGGGTCTTGCGGCGCGGCCGCGGATCGTCGGAGAGGACGACCATGCTAAAGTCCGCCCGCGCGGCGCGGCCGCGTATGCCGGCGCGATTGCGCGGCTTCCGCGCGCGTTCCCGAGCTTCGACGCACGATGTCCGCAAACCTCGACAAACTCGATCGCAGGATCCTCGCCCTGCTCCAGCGCGACGCGCGCCTGCCGGCCGAGACGATCGGCGCCGAAGTCGGCCTGTCCGCATCGGCCGTGCAGCGCCGCCTCGCGCGACTGCGCGAGGACGGCATCATCACGGGCGAGGTCGCGGTGCTCGATCCGCGCAGCGTCGGCCGACCGCTCACGATGATCGTCGACCTCGTCGTCGAAGGCGACCGCAAGGAACTCGTGGCGGGCCTCAAGCACTGGATCGAGCGCGAAGCCGCGGTGCAGGAAGCGTGGTACGTGACCGGCGACGAGGACTACGTGCTCGTCGTGTCCGCGCGCGACGTCGACGCGTACGAACAGATGATGCAGCGCCTGCTCGCCGAGAACGCGAACGTGCGGCGCTACCGCACGCGCGTCGTGCTCGGCACGCTCAAGCGCGGCCTCGCGCTGCCGCTCGAGGCGGGCTGAGCGCATCGTGTAGGAAATTTCCTACGCGAACCGACGCCACCCGCCTACAGGGCCGCGTGAGCCGCAACACTCCCCCCGTGGCGGCCCCGCTCCTAGACTTCCGCCATCGCCGCCCATCCGCGCGGCCGCCGTTCCACCCGCAACGATGAAGCTGCTGTTCCGGTTCGTGTTCTGCCTGCTCTGCCTGCTGCTGCCGGCAGCCGCGTTCGCGCAGGTCGACATCAACCATGCCGATGCGAAGACGCTGGCCGAATCGCTGAGCGGGGTCGGCCTCGTCAAGGCCGAAGCGATCGTCGCCTACCGCAAGGCCAACGGCCCGTTCGCGCGCGTCGAGGACCTCGGCAAGGTCAAGGGCATCGGCAGCAAGACGATCGAGGCGAACCGCGACGCGATCGTGATCGTCGAAGGCACGCCGGAAACGCCGCCGCCGATGTACCGCGGCCCGTAGCAGCACGCGGCCGTCGCGGCGCGACGCCGCTCCTGGCCGGATCGCCGCCGATCGGCCACGCCGGCACGCGGCACGACGCCGGCACTCTGCTAGACTCGCGCCCCGCCGAACGGCGGTCGCACGCATGATCCTCCCCCGTTACCACATCGGCCCGTCTCTGATCACGGGCGCAGGACAAGGCTTGTTCCTCGACGAGCCGGTCGCGCGTGGCCGCCTGATCACCGCCCCCGACGCGATTCCCCGCGTGTACACGTTCGACCAGATCAACGCCCTCCCGGACGCGGCGCAGCTGCTGCCGGCGACCGTGCGCTGGTTCGAGGACCGCTACACCGTCACGCCGGAGTGGCCGGACGAGTGCTACATCAACCACGCGTTCGCGCCGAGCGGCCTGTGGCACCTCGGTTTCGTGTTCGCCGCGGCGGACCTGCCGGCCGGCACCGAAATCACCGTCGATTACCGCCACCTGCTCGCGCCCGGCCAGGAAGAGGAATTCCGCGACGCGCACACCGGCGAGCGCATCGTCGGCTACGACTGGGGCGAAAGCCTGCGCGCGTCGACCGCCGCGCTCGCCGCGCTGCTCGCCTGATCCTGCGATGGTCGAGATCCCCACGCTCGTGACCGAACGCCTGCGCCTGTGCGCGCTCGGCGATCGCCATTTCGAGGCCTATGCGGCGATGCTCGCCGACGCCAGCAGCACGCGCTTCGTCGGCGACGGCCAGCCGCTCGACCGCATGAACGCATGGCGCTCGATGGCGATGCTGCTCGGCCACTGGGCTCTGCGCGGCTGCGGCATGTGGGCGGTCGAGTTGCGCCACAGCGGCGAGTTCGTCGGCCGCGTCGGCCTGCACTACCCGGAAGGTTGGCCCGACCTCGAACTCGGCTGGATGCTCGTACCCGAACACCGCCGCAAGGGCCATGCGACCGAAGCCGCGCGCGCCGCGCTCGACTTCGCGTTCGAGCAACTGCATGCACCGCGCGCGATCAGCCTGATCCGCGCCGAGAACAGCGCGTCCGAACGCGTCGCGCGCCGCCTCGGCGGCCGCCAGGCGACGACGATCGACTTCCTCGGCCACGCGACGCTCGTCTACAGCTACCATCCGGATCGCTGACCGCACGACGGTGACCTGGCCATCTCACGGCGCGATGAACGGCCCGTGCGCGATACAGTGCGCCCTTCACTCCGCCGATCGAATCGCATGAGCAACCTGCACCGGATCCCGCCGTCGGCCTATCGACGCACCCGCTGGAAGAACGACGGCGGCTGGACCACCGAGATCGCGCGCAGCGACGAGGACGACTTCCGCTGGCGCATCAGCATCGCCGAGATCGAGAGCGACGGCCCGTTCTCGTCCTTCCCCGGCATCGAACGCGACCTGCTCCTGCTCGAAGGCAACGGTATCGAGCTCGACATCGACGACGCGACGACGCGCCGGCTCGTGCAACGTTTCGAACGCGTGCATTTCGCCGGCGAGGCGAAGGTCGATTGCCGCCTCGTCGCCGGCCCGACGCGCGACTTCAACGTGATGGCGCGGCGCGACGCGGTGCGTGCGGACGTGATCGCGCGGCCACTGGTCGGATCGATGGTGATCTTTCCGGAACGCGGCGCCGAATGGTTCGTGCACGCGTTCGCCGGCACCGCGACCGCGCGCAGCGCGGCGGACACGCTGGTGCTCGAAACAGGCGCGTCGCTGGTCGCCGATTTCCGCGAGGGCGGCAACCGCATCGTGCTCGAGGGTGGCGGCGAACTCGTGCTCGTGAAGTTCGTCGCTGTTGCCGCGACCTGATCGCCGCGTCAGTGGTCGTCCGTGTCGCGACCACGCAGCACGTGCCACGAATAAGCGAGCAGCAGCGCGACGCCGACGGCCCAGTGCGCGAGCGCGACCGGCGCGCGGGCATCGTCGCCGCTGCCGTAGTAGAGCCACCATCCGCTCGCGATCAGCACGATGAACACGCCCGCGACGACGACGCCGCTCGCGCGGCGACGAGTGCGCCACGCGGGGAGCACGTGGATCGGCCACAACAGGCCGAACAGCCACAGCGACGCGAATGCGGCGGCGCCGTGCAGGCGCAGCGACCAGATCTCGAGCGGATGCGGTTGTTCGCCGAACTCGCCCGGCTGGCGCAGGAAGTAGTGCAGCACGATCCACGCGACGCCGCTCGCGTAGAGCAGCCCGCAGATGCCGTGCACGAGCCATTCGCGTCGCGGCGTCAGGCGCGCGACACGCCGGCCGGGATGGTGCCGGCGATGCCTCACGCGGCACCGAGGATGCGCCAGCGCCGCTCGCCGTCGCGCAGGCACGCAGTCGCGCGATGCCGCCGCAGGACGCGCTCGCCGACGCGCGCATCGGCGAGCACGACCTTGGTCAGGGCGTCCGCGATCATGCAATCCGCGGCGAGCACGCTGACCGCGCGTCGCGCGCGCAGCGCGCGGCCCGAGCGCGGATTCACGTGCGCCGCCCGCGCACGCGTCGCGACGACGCTCGTCGCGACGGCCGCGTCGCCGAGTTCGATCACCGGCGCGTCGCCGGCATCGCCGTGGCGCAACGCGATGCGCTCCGGCTCGATGCCGTAGCGCGCGAGGTCGCCACCGGCATTGACGCTCGCCGTCGCTGCGCCGGCCGCACGCAGGCACGCGAGTGCACGATCGACCGCGTGGCCCTTGGCGATCCCGCCGAGGTCGATCCACGCGCGCTGGCGCAGGCGCACGCGCCGGCGCGGCAGCAGCTCGATGTCGCGCCAGCTCGCCGACGCCGATCCGCGCGACGCGGCGGGCATCGGCAGCAGCCCGCGCTCGACCAGGCGCGGCGCGATGGTCGGATCGAACCGACCGTCCGATTCCTCGGCGAGCGCACAGGCGGCATCGAGCACGGCCCACGTGCGCGCGTCGACGCGCACCACCGCACCGACTCGCGCGCGATGCAGGCGCGACAAGTCGCTCGCCGCATCATGGAAACTCATGAGCCGATGCACGGCCGCGACTTCGGCGAACGCAGCCTCGATCGCCGTGATCGCACGCGCTTCGGCGAGACCGTCGACGCGCATCTCGACGAGGGTGCCGAGCCACGGGCGCGCGCGCGCGATCTCCATCAGTCGGCCACGCGCAGCGCGCGCTCGTGGAGTTGCAGCAGGCGATGCACGCCTTCCGTGACGTGGCGCGTCGAGAGCGTTGCGCCCGAGATGCCCTTGATGTCGCGGTCGAGTTCGACCGCGTCGTGCGCGGTCTTGCCGACGAACTGCTTGCGCCACGCGGCGAGGCGCACTTCGCTGCCGTGCGTCTCGCGATAGTCGAGGATCTCGATCGCCTTGACCGCCCCGGTCGCGTCGAGCGCGAGCGCGTAGGTGATGAGTTCGGTCTTGCCGATCACGCGGTCGACGATGAACCAGCCGAGGCGCGCGCCGCCCTTGCCCGCTTCGAACACCTGCGGCGACCAGCCGGCGCCGCCGAGTTCGGTGGCGAGCGCGGTGTCGACCGGCGGCAGCGCGTGGAATGCGTCGGCGTCGGCGAACATCGCCCGCTGCGCCTCGGCGACGCTGAGGTACTGCGTCGCCAATGCCGCGTGGAACGCAGGTGCGGCGACGAGGCCGAGCGGCAGGATCCAGCGCGAACGAACGGGACGTGTCATGGCCGGAACTGTCTCCTACGACCGCAGCGCCGCGCAAGGGCCGACGCCACGCCGTCGTCGATCAGAACTGGTAACCGACGCCGAGATCGAAGCGGTTGCCGTAGCCGAGCACGAGGTCTTCGATGTTGAAGTGCTGGTAGTCCGCCTTGAACACGACCTGGGGCGTCAGGTAGTAGTTGAGGCCGAGCGTCCACACGCGCTCGGTGTCGGCCGCAGGCACGCCGAGCCCCAGCGGCATCGGCGCGTAGGCCGCCGCCGTGTTGAACATCTCGTAGCGCAGGAACGGCGCGAGCGAGGAATCGCCGCTCTGCCACGCGCGCCACGCACCCTGCACGTAGCCGCCCCAGAGCGATTTCGGCACCGGCGTCGGATTGCCGACGAAACGGAGGTTGAGCGCTTCGGTGTCGCTGATGCGGCCGCGTGCGTACAGCGCAGCGAAGTCGAACGGCCCCGGCTGCCAGCGCACGTGCGCTTCGCCGAGCGTGAGGCGCGCATCCTTGGCCAGGAAGGTGTCGTCGCCCTGGCCGATCTTGCCCGTGAACAGTCCGCCACCGGCGCTGAAACCGGGGATGCCCTGCCAGTTGAGCGCGGCATACACCGACGGATCGTGCGCCTTCGCGAGCTGCAGCTCCTGGTGGATCGACGCGAGCGGCGACGCGCGCCCCTCGTCGGCGGCTGCATCCCACTTGGTGAGGTCGAAACCCGTGGTGATGCCGACGTTCCAGGAGAGGCCCGCGTCGGTGCTGCCGAGCAGCGAGAGCCCGCCTTCGCGCCACGTCGAGGGAATGATCGCGGTCTCGACGAAATTGCGTTCGACGCCGTAGTAGTTCGTGGGTTCGTGGCGTTCATTGATGAAGCCGAGCGGGATCAGGGTCAGGCCGGCGCGCACCGCCATCGCCGGATTGACCTGGTGCTCGACGTACAACTGTTCGACTTCGCTCTCGCCCGAATCGTCGGCCGAGACGATCGCGTGCTCCCACTCGAGCTCGCCATAGACATGGGTGTCCTCGCTGAAGGCATGGCTGAAGCCGATCACCGCGCGGCGCACGTCGGCCTGCGCGTCGGCGCCATTACCGGTCGGGCGCGAGTAGTTGAGCTCGCCGTAGCCCCATAGGCGCGTGCTGTCCTGCGTCGTCGCGGGCGTCGCGGCGACCGTCGCTGCAGGCGCCGGCATGGCGGTCGACGTGGCCACCGGAGCGCTCGCCACGCTCGCGGCCGCATCGTTCGCGCGCGTGCCGCGCAACTGCTCGACCTCGGCCTTCAACGCGCCGACTTCGGCGCGCAGCGCCGCGAGCTCCTGGCGCAGGCTCTCCTCGTCCGCGCGCGCGGGAGCGGCGGCAGCGAGGCCGGCGACGAGCGCCAGCGCGATCGGGGTGTGCCTCATGGTCTTCTCCGTGACGAAGGAATCAGGGTGCGGACGGCGGTACGTTGCGCGCCGGGTCGGCAGCGTCGGTCGCCGGGTCGTAACCGTCCGTGAGCGTGCCGAGGAACGCGACCAGGTCGTCGATCTCGGCATCGTCGAGGCGTGGCGCCTGGCCGGGACGGCGGTCGTAGGGCACTTCCGAAGTATTGACGTTGCGCGCGAGGTCCGGCGGCAGGTCGTCGAACTTCAGCAGCGTGCCGTCCTCGGCGCGCGGATAGAACTCGTCGGGGTTGGTGTCGCGACGCACGTAGAAACGGATCGCGTCGCGCAGGTTCTTGAACAGGCCGTTGTGGAAGAACACGCGGCGCGTGGCGACGTTGCGCAGTGTCGGCACCTTGAACGCGCCGCACAGGTCGCGCCGATCGGCGAGGTCGACGCGATCGGGGCCGCACAGGCCGAGGTCGAAATAGGCCGGCTGCGCATTCGCGGGAATTTCCATGTTCCGCGGCACGCCGAGGTTGTCGTAGGTGTAGTCGGTGAACAGCGGCGGCGAACCGTCGGCACCGCGCTGGCTCGAATGGCAGCCGTTGCAGTTGCCCTTGTCGGGGCGGTTGAACAGCGCGAGGCCACGCAGCTCCGCCGGCGAAAGCATGAGTTTGCCAGCGAGGAACGCGTCGTACTTCGAGTCGAACGGATGCAGCTCCGGCGCCGACTGCTCGAACGCGGCGAGCGCGAAGCGCACGCGCAGGAACACGCCTTCGGCGTCGTCGAAGGCATCGTCGCCGAACAGCGCGCGGAAACGATCGGCGTACGGCGCGGCGGCCACCTTCGCCGCGAGCGCGGTCGCATCCACGTTCGCCATCTCGTGCGGCGCGAGGAACGGACGCGCCGCCTGTTCGATCAGGCTCGCGGCACGGCCGTCGCGATTGAAGCCCGCGGTCGGCGTGCCTTCCTTGTCGAAATAGAACGCGTCGCCGTTGAGGTAACGCAGCGACGGCACGCTGCGAAAGCCCGCCACGTCGAGCAACGCACCACCGGCCTGCACCGGCAACGCATTCGCCTGCGCGTGCGCATGCGCAGGGTCGTGGCAGGTCGCGCACGACATCTGGCCGGACGCGGACAGGGCCGGGTCGAGGAAGATCTCGCGCCCGAGCGTGGCAGCCGTGAGGTCGGTGTCGCCGGCATGGGCCGGAACCGCGGACAGGCCGAGCGCGAGGATCGCGAAGGCAAGGCGAGAAGACGCGAAGCGACGCGACATGGGCCGGCTGCAGGATAATTCAGATGAGAACGATTCTCAGTTGTTTCCGCATTCGAGTCAACCGGCGGTTACCCCTCACATCGCCGGCGCAACCGCTCCGCCTCGCCACGCAGCACCGCGTGTGCAGAGTGGCCGAGGTCGTCGAGCAGGCGTTCGAGAAACGCCGGCGGCGCGGTTTCCGCCGCGCGGCGCAACCACTGCACCGCCGCTTCCGCGTCGCCCTGCTGCATCAGCAGCGACGCGTGGCTGACCTGGCCGCGGAAATCGCCCGCGTGCGCGGCGCGGCGATACCACTCGGCCGCGACCGCCGCATCGCGTTCGACCGCCCAGCCTTCGTCGTAGTGGCGACCGAGCATGTTCATCGACTTCGCGTGGCCGCGTTCGGCCGCACGGCGATACCACGCGAGCGCCTGTGAGCGATCCTGCGCGACGCCGCGCCCCGCACCGAGCAACTGCGCGATGTTGTACATGCCCCAGTCGCTGCCCTTCGCCGCGGCCTTGCGATACCACGCCGCGGCGAGGTCCGCATTCATCGCGGTGCCGACGCCGAGCTCGTGGCAGCGGCCGAGCATGTTCATCGCCTGCGCATGGCCGCTGTTGGCGGCGAGCGCGTACCAGTGCAATGCCTCGGCCGCGTCGCGAGCGACGCCGCGCCCTTCCGCGAGCGCCTGCGCGTACAACGCCTGCGCGTCGACGTCGCCTGCCTGCGCGGCCGCGCGCACCTCGGCGATCGCCGGCGCGGCATCGCCGTCGTCGGCGATCGCCGCCTCAGACATCCGACCACTCGCGCAACAGGTTGTGGTAGAGCCCGGTCAGGCGTACGAGCTCGGGCGCCGCGGGCAGCTTCTGCGTGAGCTGCTGGATCGACACGTCGAGCTCGAACAACATGCGACGCTGCGTCTCGGACCGGACGAGGCTCTGGATCCAGAAGAACGCGGCGACGCGCGCGCCGCGCGTGACCGGCCTTACTTCGTGCACGCTGCTGCCCGGATAGAGCACGAGGTCGCCGGCCGGCAGCTTCACGCCGTGCGTACCGAACGTGTCCTCGACGACGAGTTCGCCGCCGTCGTATTCCCCGGGTGCGCTGAGGAACAGCGTCGCCGACAGGTCGGTGCGCACGGGTTCGGCGCTGCCACCGGAACGGTCGTAGCGGATCGCGTTGTCGACGTGGGAGCCGAATGCCTCGCCGCCTTCGTAGCGGTTGAACAGCGGCGGATACACGCGCCGCGGCAACGCACCGGCGAAGAACGTCGTGTTGCGCGCAAGCGCGCGCAACACGAACGCACCGAGTTCGCGCGCGAGCGGGTCGTCCTCGCCGAGCTGGCGGTTGCGCTTCGCCTGCGCCGACTGCGAGCCCGCGGTGACGCGCCCGTCGATCCAGGCGGCGCGTCCGAGCTTCTCGCGGCAGTGCGCGAGTTCGCCTTCGTCGAGCACGTTGGCCACATGCAGCAGCATCGTCGCACCTCCATGCTGCGACGGCGCGGCGCCGTCGCAGTCGCATCGGCATCGCCGTTCAGAACGCCCAGGTCGCGTTGAGCACGGCCGAACGCGCATCGCCCGGCGTGCCCCAGGCGACGTCGCCGGCGGTACGCACGCGCGTGAGGTACTCCTCGTCGAACAGGTTCGTCACGTTGAGCTGCAGGCGCAGGTGCTTGTTGACCTTGTACGCGACCATCGCGCGATGCATCCAGTAGCCGCCGACCGAATTGAGCGGACCGTTCGGATTCGCGGCCGAATGCTGGCTCACGTTGTAGCTGCCGACGTAGGTCGCGCCGTAGCCGAGCTGCCACTGCTCGGACAGGTCGTAGGTCGTCCACAGGCTCAGCGAGTCCTCCGGCGTCGACAGCAGCGGATCGCCCCTGGTGTAGTCCTGGCCCTGCGAGGACACGTAGGTCGAGGCGCCCTTCACGACTTCGCTGTCGAGGTGCGAGTAGTTCGCGTACACGGCCCAGTGTTCGGTCAGGTTGCCGCTGACGCCGAGCAGGACGCCGTCGACGCGCGCGCGACCGTCGAGCGTCTGCTGGCCGGACGGGTTGTCCGGATTGCCGGGATCGGCGACGCGATAGTTCTTGCGGTCGTTGCGGAACACGGAGCCGGTCAGCGACAGGCGGCCGCCGTAGAGGTCCCACTTCGCCCCCAACTCGACGTTCACGGCCGTCTCGGGATCGACGTTGCAATTCGCGGTGCCGGTCGTGCTGGTCGCCGTGCACGTACCGTTGACCGACGCCGCCGACGGCGTCTTCGAATTGCTGTAGGCGACGTACACGCTCGCGTCGTCCGCCGGCTTGTAGACGAGGCCCGCGCGGTACGAGAGCAGGTTGTCGTCGTTCTTCGCGGCCGGGTTCGCGCCGGTGATCGTGCCGATGTTGCCGTTGTCGGGGTTCGGATTGGCCGCGGTCGGCGCGACGAACTGCTTGACGATCGCGCTGTTCGAACTCGCGTCGTTGCGCTCCCAGCGCACGCCGGCGTTGAGCGACCAGCGGTCGCTGAACTTGAGGTTGTCGAACACGTACACCGCGGCGTTGTCGAGGTCGCCGTCGACCTTCGAGGTGAGCGTGCGATGCGCCGGCCCGGCGTAGTACGAATCCGGATCGCCGATCGGCGTGAACGGGAAGTGGCCCGGCGCCGCGTACGGATTGGTGCCGTCGTCGTTGCGGTACTGGCTGTAGCCGGTCAGCGCGTAGTCCTCGTGCGACAGCGAAACGCCACCCACCAGCGCGTGCGCGATCGTCCCGGTGTTGAACTCGCTGGTGAGGTCGGTCTGGTTGTAGAGGATCTTGTTGGTCGTGTCGCGGATGTTGCCGCGCGGACCGCTCGGCATGTACATGCCCGGCGGCACGACGATCTCCAGCGGCGTGCCGCCGTTGAGCGTGCACGACGCGCCGCTCGGCTGCAGGTTGCCGGGCAGACAGAACGTGCCCTGCGGCGGATCGACCAGCGAGAACTGCGTGACGCGCTGCGCACGCGTGAGGTTGCGCAGCGAGAAGCCTTCGCCGAACTGGTGTTGCAGCACGCCGGTGAGCGCGTCGGCGCGGATCTGCTGCGTATCGTAGTTGCGGTAGCCGTAGTACGCCTCGCGGTCGACGCCTGGCAGCACGTCGCCCTTGAACGTCGGGATGCCGTACTGCGGCACGTTGTCGTCGTGCTGGTGGAACCAGCTCAGCGTGAAGCTCGTGTCGGTGCCGAGGCCGAAGCCGATCGACGGCGCGACGCCCCAGCGACGGTAGTTCTCGACGTCGCGCCCCGGCACGTCGTTGCGATGCGCCATCACGTTGAGGCGCACCGCGGTGGTGTCGCCGACCTGCTGGTTCGTGTCGAGCGTCGTGCGCGCATAGTCGCCGCTGCCGACCGCGGCGTTGACCAGCGTGCGGTCGCCGAGCAGCGGCGTCTTGCTCACGAGGTTGACCGAACCGCCGACCGAGCCCGAGCCCGAATAGACCGAGTTGGCGCCGTTGACGAGCTCGACGTGGTCGAGGTTGAACGGATCGGAGCGCGTGTACTGCGCACTGTCACGCACGCCGTCGACGGTGATGTCGTTGCTGCCGGTGAAGCCGCGCAGGTTGATGCTGTCGCCGTAACCGCCGCCGCCTTCGCCGGCGCCGAACGTGATGCCGGGCAAGGTGCTCAGGATGTCGCGCAGGTTGAGCAGGTTCTGCTCGGCGATCACCTTCTGCGGCACGATCGTGATCTGCTGCGGCGTGTCGAGCAGCGGCGCGGTGAACTTCGGCGATGCCGCCTGGTTCAGCACGCTGCCTTCGACGGTGACGCTGTCGAGCTGCTCGGCGACGCGCTTGTCGGCGTCGGCGTCGGCATTGCCGGCGGTCGCGTCGTCCGCACTGCCCGCACCAGCGGCGAGAGCGGGAACGCCGGAAACGAATGCCGTGCCGAGTGCAGTGGCTAGCAGACGCTTCGGCGTCGCGTGGCTCGCGGTGATGTACGAGGGGTGGGACATGGTCACGATCCTTGGAGGATTTGCGATGATGGAAACGAACGGAATGGTCGGGCGGGCGCGTCAGGCGGTGCGGGCATCGAGCTCCTGCGGCGCGGGCGCGGCTGCACGGCGCAACGCGTCGTTGCGCCGGCGCAGCACCCACATCCACAGCCCGCTCAATGCGAACAGCGGCATCAGCAGCGCGGCGGTCACGGCGACGACGCGGCCGGGCACGCCGAACCAGCTGCCCGAATGCAGCGGGAACAGCGAGGCGACGAAGCGGCGGCCGCGCGGCAGTTCCGCGTACGGCTCGCGGCTGCGCACGCGGCCGTCGACGGGGTCGAGCTTGAGGCTGTCCCAGGCGCGATCGTGCGGACTCGCCGCGGTCTGGTAGCGGATCTCGAGCGCGCCGTCGGCTGCCGTCGACGTCGCCATGCTCGCGCGCACGGCGTCCGGTGCCTCGCGCAGGAACGACGTCCACGCGGCATCGAGGGAAGCAACCGCGGGCGCGTCGTTGGCCGGACCGCGACGCGCCGGCGTCGGCACGCCGGCGAGACCGTTGACCGCATTGCGATAGGCGTCGTACGACCACCACAGGCCGGTCGCCGCCGCGACGAGGTACGGGATCAGCAACCAGGTGCCGACGACCGCATGCAGCTGCCACCAGAAACCACGGCCTTTCGCCGCCGTGTTCATGCGCAGCCACGCCGACGGAGAACGCGCGCGGCGCGGCCAGCGCAAGTAGAGCCCGCTCGCGATGAAGACGAACACGAGTGCCGTGCTCGCGCCGACGACCTGCTTGCCGATCGGGCCGATCGCGAGGTTGCGATGCACTTGCTCGACCGTCGCGAAGAACGCGGTGCCGCGCTCGGTGCCGAGCACGGCGCCCGAATACGGATCGATCGCGATCTCGGTCGGCCGCGCGCCCGCGCGCGCCATGCGTACGCCGACCGCATGCTCCGGCCCTTCCCAGGCGACGCCGCGCACCGCGTGCTCGGGCATCGCCGCGCGCGCGGCGGCGATCCAGCGATCCGGCGTCTGCGCCGCACGGCCTTCGGCGCTCACGTGCAGCGCAGGGTTGAGCCACGACAGCACGGGCGCTTCGAGCCCGAGCAGGCCGCCGGTGAACCCGACCAGGCCGAGCACGAGCCCGGCGGTGATGCCGGCGAGCCAATGCAGGCGGAACAGTACGCGTTTGAGCAGCGAAGGACGCACGTCGAACCCGACCTGAGGGGAGGGCCCGAATTGAATCACAAATGCGAATCGTTCTCAATATTATTACGCAATGCATCTGCTGCGGATGTGCCACAGCGGGGCACGAGGAAAGGTACGACGAACAGCTGAAACACGGAGCACACGGAGAGCAAGACGAGAACTGATCCGGTTGAAGAGCTCTTCCTCCGCGTGCTCCGTGTATCCGCGTTTCAATCTCCGAAGCTTTGCCCTTCCTTCGTGCTCTTCGTGTTTCGGTCTTTCGCTTCCGTTCCCCCCGCCACCCCGCGCTCACTAGAATGCGGCGATGCGCATCCTGATCATCGAAGACGACGCCGCGATCGCCGACGCGATCGGCGCCGCACTCGCGCGTGCCGGCCATGCAGTCGACCGCCTCGACAACGGACGCCAGGCCGACGCCGCGCTGCGCGATCATCCGTACGACCTCGTCGTGCTCGACCTCGGCCTGCCCGACGTCGACGGCGTCGAACTGCTGCGCCGCCTGCGCAACCGCGCCGACGCGGTGCCCGTACTGGTCGCGACCGCGCGAGAGGAACTCGAGGAGCGCGTGCGCGCGCTCGACCTCGGCGCCGACGACTACCTCGTCAAGCCGTTCGCGCTGCGCGAATTCGAAGCGCGCGCACGCGCGCTACTGCGCCGGCGCACGACCCAGGGCGTGCCCGAACTGCAGCTCGGCCGCATGCGCCTGGACCTGCCGCGCCGGCGCGCGCAGGTCGGCGACACCCCACTCGAACTCACGCCGCGCGAGTTCGGCCTGCTCGAGGCGCTCGCCTCGCGGCTCGATCGCGTCATGAGCCGCGAACAGCTCATCGAAGCACTCTGCAGCTGGGACACGACACTGACCGACAATGGCCTCGACATCGCCGTGTACCGCCTGCGCCGCAAGCTCGACGGCAGCGGCGTGCGCATCCGCACCGTGCGCGGACTCGGTTACCTGCTCGAAGCCGGCGACGGAGCGTCGTAGTGGCTGCTCGCGCGAGCGTAGCGACGAGGCCTTCGCGAGGCGACGCGGAGATGCCGCGATGACGCGCGCGCCCCGCCCCGCGAGCCTGCGTCGTCGCCTGCTCACGATCCTCGTCGTGCCGATGGCACTCGCCTGGCTCGGCAGCGGCGTGCTCATCTACGTGCTCGCGCTGCACTACGCCAACATCAGTTACGACCGCTCGCTCGCCGACGGCGCGCGCGCGCTCGAACGGCTGATACGCAGCGACTCCGGGCACGAGGAACTGAGCCCGCAGGTGCGCATCCTCATGGAATACGAGTCGGCCGAGCCGACCTACTACGCGGTACGCAGCCTGCGCCACGGCGTGCTCGTG
This sequence comes from Dokdonella fugitiva, assembly GCF_014138265.1. Classification (GTDB taxonomy): domain Bacteria; phylum Pseudomonadota; class Gammaproteobacteria; order Xanthomonadales; family Rhodanobacteraceae; genus Dokdonella_A; species Dokdonella_A fugitiva_A. Next base: position 90,909 of record NZ_JACGXL010000006.1, on the reverse strand, counting down.
TCGAACCTCGAGCTGCCCGTGCCGGCGCCGGTACCCGCGGTCGGCACGCCGCCGCGGCTCGATTCGATCGTCGCCGACGGCCGGCCGCTGCGCATCGCCTCGCTCGCGCTGTCCGGCGAGGACAGCACCGACACGATCGTCGTGTCGGTCGCGGAGACGCTCGGCGAGCGCCACGCGCTCGCGCGCGAGATCCTCGTCGGCACGCTGCCGATCGTGCTGCTGCTGATCGCGCTCGTGCTCGTGCTGGTCTGGTTCGGCGTCACGCGCGGATTGCGCCTGCTCGATCCGCTCGTCGACCAGCTCGCGCAGCGGCGCGCACGCGACCTCTCGCCGCTCGACCAGCGCGAAGTGCCGATCGAGATCCGCCCCCTCACGCAGACGATCGATGCGCTGCTCGCGCGCCTGCGCGAGCTGCTCGAGCTGCAGGAACGCTTCATCGCCGACGCCGCGCACCAGCTGCGCACGCCGCTCGCGGGACTGCGCCTGCAGGCCGAGCGCGCGCTCGGCGACCCGCGCCCCGAGAGCGTGCGCGATGCGCTCGTACACGTCGAGCGACTGTCCGCGGGCGCCGGCCGCGCGGCCGGCCAGCTGCTCGCGCTCGCGCGCGCGCAAACCGGCGAGAATCGCACCGAATGGAACCCGGTCGACCTCGCGCGACTCGCGCGCGAGTACGTCGCCGAACGCGTGCCCGACGCGCTCTCGGCACGCATCGATCTCGGCTACGAAGGCCCGCTGCACGGTGCCGAGGTCGCCGGCGACGCGGTCATGCTGCGCGAGGCGCTCGTCAACCTCGTCGACAACGCGCTCACCTACGCGGGCGAGCACGGCACCGTCACGGTGTCGCTCGAATGCGAGCTGCGCACGGTCGTGCTCGCGGTCGAGGACTCGGGCCCAGGCGTCGCCGAGGAATGGTGGCCGCGCCTCGGTGAACGTTTCTTCCGCCCGCCGGAGAGCCGCCGCGAGGGCTCCGGCCTCGGCCTCGCGATCGTGCGGCGCATCGCCGACAGCCACGGCGCCGCCGTCATGTACGGCCGCGGCCGCGACGGCCGCGGCCTGCGCGCGACGCTCCGCTTCGCTGCGGTTGCGAAGTGACACTGCGGCGGATAGCCAAAGCCCTGCTCACCCCCGATCATCGCGAGTCCAGACGGCGCCGGCTTCGACTTTGACCGGGAACTTCGCGGTCGGCTCGTACGCGGGTGGACACAGTGCGGCGCCGGTCGTGATGTCGAAGCGCGCTCCATGGCGCGGGCATTCGACCTCGTGGCCCTCGACGACACCGCCGGTGAGCTCGCCGCCGTCATGCGTGCAGACGTCCTCGATCGCGTAGTACGTGCCGTCGAGATTGAACACCGCGATCGGCGTGTCACCGTCCCACACCACGCGATACTCGCCCGGCAGCAGCTCGGCGGTCGTGCATACGCGTACCCAGTTCATCGCTTCATCGCTCCGTTGCGCTGGATCACGATCGGGCCTGCAGCACCTTCACGAGCAGCTCGAAGCGCAGGTCGTCGCGCTTGGGAACGCCGAAACGCTCGTCACCGTACGGGAACGGTTTGTACTGGCCCGTGCGCCGGTAACCGCGGCGCTCGTACCATGCGATGAGTTCGTCGCGGATCGAGATCACGGTCATCTGCATCTCGCGACATCCCCATTCGTCGCGGGCGATGCGCTCGGCTTCGCCGAGCATCGCGCGACCGATGCCGCCGCCCTGCAGCTGCGGGCTGACGGAGAACATGCCGAAATACGCGGCGTCGCCCTGGCGCTCGACGTGCGCGCAGGCGAGCAGTCGCCCGGCCGACTCGGCGAGCAGGACGAGGCTGCCCGGCGTCGTCAGCAGCGCGGCCACGCCGGCCGGGTCGGTGCGCTGGCCGTCGAGCATGTCCGCTTCGGTGGTCCAGCCCTGTTTGCTGCCTTCGCCGCGGTATGCCGATTGCACGAGGTCGACGATCGCATCGACGTCGGCGGCAACGGCGGCGCGGAACGCAGGGGGCGCGGTGGCGGTACTCGCTTGCATCGAAGACTCCGTTTCGGTGGTCGCGCCGGCCGAGCCGGCGAGTGCGGCGCGCAGCGTAGCCCACGGCAGCAGGGCACATTTTCGCCGCGAAGGATGCTGTTGCAAGCCGGCCATCGCCGCGAGCGGACCGAGGCCGGTCGCGTCGCCGCGCCCCTCGATGTACGCGGCGAAGCGCTCGCCGAGCGCATCGACCGCGTCGGCATCGAGGCCGTCGACGAGTTCGCCGAGCATCGACGCGGTCGCGACGGCAACCGCACAGGCTTCGCCGGAATGGCGCAATTGGACGATGTGCCCCGCCTCGCAGCGCAACTCGATGCGCAGGCGATCGCCGCAAAGGGGATTCGCGCCGTCCGCGGCATGCGTGCAGGTGGCGAGGTGGCCGCGGTTGCGCGGATTGCGCCGGTGCTCGAGCACGAGCTGCGGATACAGCGCGGCACCGTCGCTCATCGATCAGGCGAGCAGCGTGCGCACGCGCGCGAGCGCCGCGGCGAAGCGCTCGATCTCCTCGTGCGTGTTGTAGAACGCGAGCGACGCACGCAAGGTGGCCGGCACGCCGAAGAACTGCATCAGCGGATGCGCGCAATGATGGCCCGAGCGCACCGCGATGCCTTCGTGGTCGAGCAGGGTCGCGAGGTCGTGCGCGTGCGCGCCGTCGACGAGGAACGACACCACCGGCACCTTGTGCGCGGCTTCGCCGAACAGGCGCACGCCGGGCATCGCCCGCAACGCCTCGGTGAGGTGATCGAGCAACGCCTGCTCGTGCGCACCGATCGCAGCGTGGCCGAGGCCGTCCAGGTAGTCGATCGCGGCGCCGAGGCCGACGAAGCCGGCGATGTTCGGCGTGCCCGCCTCGAAGCGGTGCGGCGGGTCGGCGAACGTGGTGCCGTCGAAGCGCACCTCGCGGATCATCTCGCCGCCGCCGAAAAACGGCGGCATCTCGCGCAGGATCTCGCGCCGCGCCCACAGGGCGCCCGTGCCGGTCGGGCCGAACAGCTTGTGCCCGGTCATCGCGTAGAAGTCGCAGCCGAGCGTGCGCAAGTCGACCGCGACGTGCGGAGCCGCCTGCGAGCCGTCGACGAGCAGCGGGATGCCGCGCTTGCGCGCAGCGCGCGCGAGTTCGGCGACCGGGTTGATCGTGCCGAGCACGTTCGATACGTGCGCGACCGCGGCGAGCTTGACCGACGGCGTGAGCGCGTCGACGAAGCGATCGACGATCAGCTCGCCACGTTCGCTGATCGGTGCAACCTTGAGGCGCGCGCCGGTGCGCTCGCAGACGAGCTGCCAAGGCACGATGTTCGCGTGGTGCTCCATCGTCGTGACGAGGATCTCGTCGCCGGCGCGCAGGCGCGGCAGCGCCCAGCTGTACGCGACGAGGTTGATCGCCTGGGTCGTGCCGCTGGTCAGCACGATCTCCTCGCGCGACGGCGCGCCGAGGAAACGCGCGAGCTTGTCGCGCGCGGACTCGTACGCCGCGGTCGCCTCCTCGCCGAGCTGGTGCACAGCGCGCGCGACGTTGGCGTTGAACTCGCGGTAGTAGCGGTCGACCGCCTCGATCACCGCGCGCGGCTTCTGCGCGGTGTTCGCGCTGTCGAAATAGACGAGCGGCTTGCCATGCACCGTGCGCGCGAGCAGCGGGAAGTCCTCGCGCACGCGCGCAACGTCGAATGCACGGCCCTTCTGGCCGGTCATGGCGTCGCCTCCGCCTGCGGCAGCCGCGCCGCGAGCAACGCGTCGACGCGCGCGCGCAGCGCGGGTTCGAGGTCGTCGAGCACCGCGCCGCAGAAGGCGGCGACGAGCATGCGCCGGGCGAGGTCGAGCGGCAGGCCGCGCGAACGCAGGTAGAACAGCGCGCGCTCGTCGAGCTGGCCGACCGTCGCGCCGTGCGCGGCCTTGACCTCGTCGGCGTGGATCTCGAGCACGGGCTGGGTGTCGATCTCGGCCTGCGCGGACAGCAGCAGGTTCTTGTTGGAAAGTTGCGCGTCGGCGCCGTCCGCGCCCGCGGCAACGGTGATCGCGCCGTGGAACACGCCACGCGAGCGCTGGTCGGCTACGCCGCGCCAAGCGATGTCGCAGGCAGTGTCGCGCGCGGCATGCGTGACCGCGAGACGCGTGTCCGCGTGCTGGCGCCCGCGCAACGCGAACACGCCGCGCGAACGCAGGCGCGCACCACGGCCTTCGAGGGCGACGACGAGATCGTGACGCGCGAGCTGCGCGCCAACCTCGACGGTGTGCAAATCGAATATCGCATCCGAGCCGAGCACGGCGTCGCTGCGCCGGAAGAGGCCAGCGCCTTCGGCGCCGTCCTGGAGCTGGATGAGATCGAGCCGCGCGCGCGCGCCGAGCCGGTAGGCGGCGACGATGCTGCCGAGGTTCGCATTCGGCGCGCTGCCGACGTGGTGCTCGATCAGCCGCAGCTGCGCGCCGTCGCCGAGCTCGACCTGCACGCGCAGGCTCCAGGCGACGTCACCGTCCGCCGGCGTACCGACGTGGACGATCTGCACGGGCGCCTGGATGCGCGCGCCGGCGGCGACGCGTACGCGCACGCCGTCGAGCGCGAGCGCGGCGTTGAGTTCGCCGAACGCGTCGACGGGCGGCGCCGAGCGCAGGATCGCCGCGAGTTCGTCCGGCCGCTCGCCGAGTCGTTCGATGTCGAGCCCCGTGACGGCGCCGACCTCGGACAGGTCCTCGCGGTGGATGCCGTTCACGAAGACGAGGCGCGCCGCGGACGGGCCGGGCAGGAAGCCGACGTCGATCGCGCGCATGCGCGCGCCGCAGTCACCGTCGGCGTACCGGCGCTGTTCGAGCGCGCGCAGGCTCGTGTACTTCCATGCTTCGTCGCGCGGCCCGGGCAGGCCGCGCTCGCGCAACGCGGCGATCGCGGCTTCGCGTACGCCGGCGAGCGCGGCCGGTGCCGCACGCTCGCCGAGCAGCGATTCGAGCAGGGCGCTCATCCGCCGGCTCCCGCGCCGTCGTGCGCGGGCACGTGGCGCCCGGCGATCCAGGCGTAGCCGTGCTCCTCGAGCTTGAGCGCGAGCGACTTGTCGCCGCTCTCGACGATGCGCCCGTCGGCGAGCACGTGCACGACGTCGGGCACGATGTAGTCGAGCAGGCGCTGGTAGTGCGTGACGACGAGGAACGCGCGCGCCGGATCGCGCATCGCGTTGACGCCGTCGGCGACCATCCGCAGCGCGTCGATGTCGAGGCCGGAGTCGGTCTCGTCGAGGATCGCGAGCCGCGGCTCCAGCAGCGCGAGCTGGAAGATTTCGTTGCGCTTCTTCTCGCCGCCGGAGAAGCCTTCGTTGACGGCGCGATGCAGCAGTTCGTCCTTGAGGTGCAGCACCGCGAGCTTCTCGCGCACCTTCTTCAAGAACTGCATCGAATCGAGTTCCGCCTCGCCGCGATGCTTGCGCTGCGCGTTGAGCGCGGCTCGCAGGAAGTAGGTGTTGTTGACGCCGGGGATCTCGACCGGGTACTGGAACGCGAGGAACACGCCCTCGGCCGCGCGCTCCTCGGGCTCGAGCGCGAGCAGGTCGCGGCCCTGGTATTCGACCGTTCCCGTGGTCACCTCGTAGCCCTCGCGCCCGGCGAGCACGTTGCCGAGCGTCGACTTGCCGGCGCCGTTCGGCCCCATGATCGCGTGCACTTGGCCCGCGGCGATCTCGAGCGAGAGCCCCTTGAGGATTTCCTTGCCCGCGACGCGGACGTGGAGGTCGACGATCTTCAGCATCGGATTCCCTGGTCTTCGGCGCCTTCACGGCGCAACAGCACGTAGGTGAACGCCTGCTCGCGGCCGTCCGGCGTGCGATGCAGGTCGTGCTCGGCGGCGACGAGCGAAAACGCGGGCGCGAACCCGGCCGCGAGCGTCGCCGCGTCGTAGCGGCACACGGGCAGGCCACTGCACTGCACGGGGCCGCCAGGTGCGAACGTCGCGACGATCGCGTGGCCGCCCGGGCGCACCGCGCGCGCGAGCGTCGCCACGTAGCGCGCCCGCGCATCCGCGTCGACGAGGAAATGGAACACCGCGCGGTCGTGCCACAGCGCATGCTGCGCGGCCGGCAGTTCGACCGCGGTCACGTCGGCGGCGATCCAGTGCACGCGGTCGCCCGTCGCGCCGAGGCGTGCATGCGCCTGGGCGAGCGCCTCGGCGGCGATGTCGAGCACGCTCACGTCGCGATGGCCCCGCGCGAGCAGGTCGTCGACGAAGGTCGAACGGCCGCCGCCGATGTCCACGATCGGCGCGTCGGCATCGAGGTCGATTGCATCGAGCAGGCGCAGCGACGTGTCGAGGTGCGCGCGATGCCAGCTCGTCCGCACGTCGGGTCGCGTGCGATACACGGCGTCCCAGTGATGGCGCACGTCGACGCTCATCCGGGATTCTTCGCCTCGCACGCACCGGCGCGCGCCGCGCGCGCGAGATCGCATTCGAGGTGCAGCACGGCCCGGCCGTGATCGACGAGATCGATGTCGCGCAAGCGCGTGACCGTCTTCGTGCGCGTACCGATTTCGAGCCAGTAGTCGGCGTACGCGGGCGGACGCCGATCGCCCTCGCGCGCCGGCTCCGGATGCACCGCACCGAACGAAGGAATGCGGAAGCGGCCCTCCATGTCCGTGTACGCGCACTGGGTGGATTCCGATCCGCTGTGGCGCAGGCAGACGTTGGTCGGCGGATACGCCTGCGCGCCGACGAGGCGCCCGAAGATCTCGGGCACGTAACGCACGTCGCCGGCGTCCGCGGCCTGCGCGGCGACGCTCGCAAACGCGCACAGGAGAACGACCACGCGCTTCATCCGACCGCTCCTTCGAGCGAAACCTCGAGCAGCTTCTTCGCCTCCACCGCGAACTCCATCGGCAGTTCCTTGAACACCTGCTTGCAGAAACCGTCGACGATCATCGACACCGCGTCCTCCTCGCCGATGCCGCGGCTGCGGCAGTAGAACAGCTGGTCCTCGGAAATCTTCGACGTCGTCGCCTCGTGCTCGACGATCGCACCCGGGTTCTTCACCTCGATGTACGGGAACGTGTGTGCGCCGCACTTCTTGCCGATCAGCAGCGAGTCGCACTGCGTGTGGTTGCGCGCGCCGTCGGCGCCCTTCTCGACCTTGACCAGGCCTCGATAGGTGTTCTGGCCGCGCCCCGCACTGATGCCCTTGGAGACGATCTTCGACTTCGTGTTGCGGCCGATGTGGATCATCTTGGTGCCGGTGTCGGCCTGCTGGCGATGGTGCGTGAGCGCGACCGAATTGAACTCGCCGACCGATTCGTCGCCGCGCAGCACGCAGCTCGGGTACTTCCAGGTGATCGCCGAGCCGGTCTCGACCTGCGTCCAGGAGATCTTCGAGCGCGCGCCGCGGCAGTCGCCGCGCTTGGTCACGAAGTTGTAGATGCCGCCGACGCCGTTCTCGTCGCCGGGATACCAGTTCTGCACGGTCGAATACTTGATCGTCGCGTCGTCGAGCGCGACGAGTTCGACCACCGCCGCGTGCAACTGGTTCTCGTCGCGCATCGGCGCGGTACAGCCCTCGAGGTAGGACACGCTCGCGCCTTCCTCGGCGATGAGCAGGGTGCGTTCGAACTGGCCGGTGTCGCGCGCGTTGATGCGGAAGTAGGTCGACAGCTCCATCGGGCAACGCACGCCCTTGGGCACGAACACGAACGAGCCGTCGGAGAACACCGCCGAGTTGAGCGCGGCGAAATAGTTGTCGCCGGTCGGCACGACGCTGCCGAGGTACTTGCGCACGAGCTCGGGGTGCTCGCGGACCGCTTCGGAGATCGAGCAGAAGATCACGCCCGCCGCGGCGAGTTCCTTGCGGAACGTCGTGCCGACCGACACCGAGTCGAACACGGCGTCGACCGCGACGCCGGCGAGGCGCGCGCGCTCGTGCAGCGGCACGCCGAGCTTGTCGTAGGTCTCGAGCAGCTTCGGGTCGACCTCGTCGAGCGACTTCGGCCGGTTCTTCGGCTGCGAGAAATAGCTGATTGCCTGGAAGTCGATCGGCTCGATCTCGAGTTTCGCCCAGTGCGGCGGCGTCATCGTGAGCCAGTGGCGGAACGCGGCGAGGCGCCACTCGGTCATCCATTCCGGTTCGTTCTTGCGCGCGGAGATCGCGCGCACGACGCCTTCGTCGAGCCCGGGCGGCAGGCTCTCGCTCTCGATGTCGGTGACGAAGCCGGCTTCGTAGCGGCGATTCAGCGCCGCCTCGACCGTCGCGTTGCCGTTCGGCTCGCGGGCGCGTTCGATCTCGATTTCGGTCTGGGTCTGGGTCGCCATCGGGCTGCCTGTTGCGGGTTTCGGGTCGCCAAGATCGGGCGCGGACGCGCTCATGCGGTCGCGACGCGCAGCGGGATCGCCCCCGCGCGCCGCGGCGGCGGCTTGAGCATGTCCGCTAGCGTGACGCTTTCGAGCGCATTGGCGATCGCATGGTTGATGCGCTGCCAGTTCACGCGCACGCCGCAATGCGACTCGTGGTCGCACACGCCGGCGTGCGCGCTGCATTCGGTCATGCCGATCGGCCCCTCCATCGCGGTGACGACGTCGGCGATCGTGATGCGCTCGGGCGCGCGCGCGAGGCGGTAACCGCCGTTGATGCCGCGCGTGGACGTGACCAGCCCGGCCTGGGCGAGCTGCTTGAGCAGCTTGCTCACCGTCGGCAGTTCGAGCCGCGCGCGTTCGGCCAGCACCTGGGCGCTGAGCACGCCGTCGCCTGCGCCGGCGAGGCAGGTCATGACGACGGTCGCGTAGTCGGTGAGCTTGCTGACGCGGAGCATGGCGGCGGCCGGGGTGTTAATCAGTACCGAAATAGTACTGTTTAAGCCGCGCGCGGTCAAACCCGTGGCCTGTCAACGCGGGCCACGCCGCGACGTTTCCGGGCATCAGCGCCCAACGGAAGGATCGCCCATGCGCCCGCACCTGCTCCTGCTCGCCGCCCTCGCCACGACACCCGCCGCGCGGGCGGGCGAATGCGATTTCGCCGCGGTCACCGCGCGCGTGCAACAGCTCGTGCAGCGCGCCGGCGTGAGCGACGCGGGCATCGCGATCGGCACCCCGCGCGGGCTGCTGCTCAAGCAGTACCTGCACGCGGGCGGCGGCGCTTCCGCCTACGACGACACCGTGCGCGTGCCGGTCGCGTCGGCGTCGAAACTGCTCGCGGGCGTGCGCATCCTGCAGCTCGTCGATCGCGGTGCGATCACGCTCGACGCGCCGGTGTCGGGCTACCTGCCGGAGTTCACCGGGCTCAAGGGCACGATGACGATGCGCCAGATGTTCTCGCACACGGCCGGCTACGGCGACGATCTCGATAGCCCCGTGCTCGCCTTCCCCGTCACGCTCGCCGAGGACGTGGCGTGGATCGCGCAGCACGTCGACATGCCCTACCCGCCACCGGGCGCGTACTTCGCCTACGGCGGCATCTCGATGCAGGTCGGCGGCGAGGTCGCCGAGGTGCGCGGCGACGAGGACTGGCAAGCGGGCTGGCAGGCGCACGTCGGCGCGCCGCTCGCCGCACCGGGCATCGACTGGCAAGGTCTCGGCCCGACCACGAACTACCGCATCTCCGGCGGCGCGCAGGCGAGCCTGCCCGACTATGCGAGCGTGCTCGCGATGCTGCTCGCCGGCGGCGTCGGCAACGGCTGGCGCATCCTGTCGCCGCAGGCGATCGCGACCCTCGACGCCGACCAGACCGCCGGCGCCGCTCTCGCCTATTCGCCGCCCGGCGCCGACGGCAGCCATGCCTACAGCATCGGTGCGTGGATCGAGGCGTTCCCGCCGCCGCCCGCGGCGCCATCGATCTCCAGCATCGGCAAGTTCGGCTACGCGCCGTGGGTCGATTTCGACGGCGGTTTCTATGGCGTGATCATGATCGAGCAGCAGGCGACCACGATCCCACCGATGGGCAAGCTGTCGCACGATGCGCTCGTCGACATCGACGCGCTCGTGCGCGCGCAGCCGCTCGCGACGTGCACGCCTGTCGAAGCCGCGGACGAGCTGTTCCGCGACGGCAGCGAACTGCCTTGACGCAGCGAGGCGGAGCACGCGCTTGCTAGACTGCACGCCCTTGCCGTGCAGGATCCCCCGTGACCCGCGACCTTCGTGCCGACGCACGCCGACGCTTCGCCGACGCCGCGCTCGCCACCGACGCCGCGATCGAGCCCGCGTCCGCCGACGCGAGCACGCGCAGCTACTGGCGCGTGCGATCGCCCGGCACGCCCGCGCGCATCCTCATGGACGCGCCGCACGACCGCGCCGAACTCGACACCTGGCTCGACGTCGGCGCGCGCTTGCGCGCGGCCGGCCTGCACGCGCCCGACGTGCTCGCGGTCGACCGCGAGCAGGGGTTCGTGCTCATGGAAGACCTCGGCATGCGCACCTACCTGCCCGAACTCGACGCGCACAGCGCGGACCGCCTCTACGGCGACGCGCTCGACGCGCTGCTGCGCATGCAGACGCAGGTCGACACGAACGGTCTGCCCGCATTCGACCGCGGCCGCCTCGTCGCCGAAATGGAGCTGCTGCCCGAATGGTTCCTGCAGCGCCATCTCGGTTACGTACCCACGTGCGAGGAATGGGACGTCGTCGAAGCCGCGTTCACCTTCCTCGCGCACGCGGCGCTGGAGCAGCCACGCACGTTCATGCATCGCGACTACCACAGTCGCAACCTGATCGTGTGCGACGAAGCGCTGCGTGGCGATGCGGCGCTGCCGAACGCGGGCGTCGTGGCGCCTGGGCTCTTGAGCCCAGGGATTGTGGATTTCCAGGGCGCCGTCGCCGGCCCGATCGCCTACGACCTCGCCTCCTTGCTGCGCGACTGCTACATCGAATGGTCACACGAGCGCATTGACGGCTGGGTCGAGGCGTACCGCCTGCGACTGCGCCACGCGCACCTCGTCGACGTCGACGCAGTACGCTTCCGGCGCTGGTTCGACCTCGTCGGCCTGCAGCGCCACGTCAAGGTGCTCGGCATCTTCTGTCGTCTCTGGTACCGCGACGGCAAGGCACAGTACCTCGGCGACCTGCCGCTGGTCTGGCGCTACGTGACGCAGGTCGCGCAGGGCTATCCGGAGCTCGCCGCATTCGTCGCACTGCTCGAGCGCGCGCTCGGCGAGCGCGACATCACGCAGGCTCGCGAGTCCGCCGCATGACGATCCGTCGCGCGATGATCTTCGCGGCCGGCCGCGGCGAGCGCATGCGCCCGCTCACCGACACGACGCCGAAGCCGCTGCTGCGCGCGGGTGGGCGGACGCTGATCGAACGGCACCTCGAGAAACTCGCCGCCGCGGGCGTGCAGGACGTCGTCGTCAACACGTCGCACCTCGCCGCGCAATTCCCGCTCGCGCTCGGCGACGGTTCGCGTTGGGGCCTGCGCATCCACTTCAGCTATGAAGGACCGACGCCGCTCGAGACCGGCGGCGGCATCAAGCGCGCGCTCGCGCTGCTCGGCGACGAGCCGTTCATCGGCGTCAGCGCCGACATCGCCAGCGACTACGACTACGCGCGCCTGCCGCGCGAACCGGACGGGCTCGCGCACCTGGTGATGGTGCCCAATCCCGACTTCCATCCGCGCGGCGACTTCTGCCTCGCGCACGGCCGGCTCAACGACGACGGCCTGGGCGAACGCCTCACGTTCGGCAACATCGGCGTCTATCGCCCTGCGCTCGTCGCCGGCGAGACCGCGGCCTGCTTCAAGCTGCTGCCGATGTACCAGCGCGCGATGCGCGAAGGCCGCCTCGCCGGCGAACGCTACGACGGCTGGTGGCTCAACATCGGCACGCCGGACCAGCTGCGCCTGCTCGACGCACAGCTGTCCGCGCGTGGCGCGACCTGATCGGCGCGCGCGCGACCTACTGGCCCGCGGGCGCCTGCCACAGTTCGACCTTGTTGCCTTCGGGATCGACGATCCAGCCGAACTTGCCGTATTCGGACTCTTCGACCTTGTCCTCGACGTGCACGCCTTCCGCGCGCAACGCGGCGAGCAACGCATGCAGGTCGTCGACGCGATAGTTGATCATGAAGGACGCCGTGCTCGGCGCGAAGTAGCCGGTGTCGGCCGCGAACGGACTCCACGCCGTCGTTCCCGCGCCGTCCGGATTGTCGGGGCCTTTCCAGCGGAAAGCGGCGCCGCCCCATTCCTGCACGTCGATGCCGAGATGGGCCTTGTACCAGGCACCGAGCGCCTTCGGGTCCTTCGACTTGAAGAAGATTCCACCGATGCCAGTGACGCGCTTCATGGGGATTACCCTGCGAGGAGTGGGAACGTTGCGCGATCCGGCGCCGCACACAGCCGCGCGTCGAAGCGCATCGTCGGATGGTACCGCAGGACGGCGCGACGCGCGGAGGAGCCGCGCCGCCTCCGGCGGCGGTCAGCGCTCCTCGCCCTTCGCGCGCACCCAGTACGCGTCCTGCGCCTCGAGATCGAGCGCGGCGAGGCGCGTGCCATCGTCCGCGGCGAATGCCTCCATGCGACGGAAGCGGCGCTCGAACTTCGCGTTGGCGTGGCGCAACGCCTGCGACACGTCCACCTTGGCATGGCGCGCGAGGTTCACGCAGACGAACAACACGTCGCCGATCTCGTCGGCGAGGCGCTCCGTGCCTGCGCCCGCGGCAAACTCGGCGCGCACCTCGTCGATCTCCTCGTGCAGCTTGTCGAACACGGGAGCGACGTCCGGCCAGTCGAAGCCGACGCGCGCGGCCTTTTGCTGCAGCTTGAACGCGCGCTGCCACTCCGGCATGCCGCGCGAGACGCCGGCGAGCGCGCTCGTGTCCTCGTCGCCGGAGGCGGCACGCTCGTCCGCCTTGAGCGCTTCCCAGTTCGCCGTCTGCGCCTGCGCCGAGTCGAAGCGCGCGTCGCCGAACACGTGCGGGTGCCGCCGCACCATCTTGTCGCAGATCGAGTCGACCACGTCGGCGAACGCGAAGTGGCCGCCCTCCTCCGCCATGCGCGCGTGGAACACGACCTGCAGCAGCAGGTCGCCGAGTTCGTCGCGCAGGTGCGCGTAGTCCTTGCGGTCGATCGCGTCGGCGACTTCGTACGCCTCCTCGATCGTGTACGGCGCGATCGTCTCGAAGGTCTGCTCGATGTCCCACGGGCAGCCCCCGTCGCGGTTGCGCAGGCGCGCCATGATGGCGAGGAGATCGTCGATCGATTGCATGCACGGCCCCGCTGTCAGGGTAGGAGCGGCTTCGGCCGCGAGTGGATAGGCAAGGCGGATCCAGGCGCGAAGCGCCGACTGCGACGCAGGAGCGGCGTGAACGGCGAAGCCGGATCCGCAGGATCGGAGGGCAGGATGCCAGAAGTCATCCGCCCTCGGCCTGATCCGGCCTACGGCCGCGCGAGCAGCGCCGACCAGTCCGCTGCGCGATCGCCGACCGCGAAGAAATCCGGATTGAGCAACGACTCGCGCGTGTTGTAACGGAACGGTTCGCCGGCGAAGTCGAGCACGGCGCCACCGGCCTGCTCGAGCACGCACTGCCCGGCCGCGGTGTCCCATTCGGACGTCGGGCCGAGGCGCAGGTACAGGTCGGCTTCGGCCGCGGCGATGCGGATGAACTTCAGCGACGAACCGAGCGGCAGCTTCGCGCATGGACCGAGGCGCGCGAGCAGCTGCGTTTCGTGCTCCGAGCCGTGCGACCGGCTGCCCGCGACGACGAGCGGTGACGCGCGCCGACGCGTTCCGAGATGGCGCGCCTTCTCGCCGCGTACCGACAGCCAGGCGCCACCGCCTTCCCACGCGCAGGCGAGATCGCCGCCGACCGGCACCTGCACGACGCCGAGCACGGGACGATGGTCGTCGACGAGCGCGATGTTCACGGTGAACTCGCCGTTGCGCTTGACGAACTCGCGCGTGCCGTCGAGCGGATCGACGAGCCAGTAGCGGCTCCATTCGCGGCGCTCGCTCCACGCGATGTCCGAGGATTCTTCCGACAGCACCGGCAGGTCAGGGGTGAGCGCGCGCAGGCCGTCGACGATGACGCGATGCGCGGCGAGGTCGGCCGCGGTCAGCGGCGAACGGTCGTCCTTGTGCTCGACCGCGAAGTCGGACTCGTACACGGCGAGGATCGCGGCGGCGGCGCGCTCGGCGATGTCGCCGGCCGCGCGCGCGAGATGTTCGAGGTCGCGCCTCACGGCTGCGGCCGGTAGCGACCGGCGAGGTATTCGCGCGCCATGAACAGCGCGGCGATCGAGCGGCCGTCGGTGACCTCCGGATCGCCGAGCAGGCGATGCAGTTCCGACAGTTTCCACGGCACGACTTCGAGCGGTTCCGGCTCGTCGCCGAGGAGGCGCTCCTCGTGCAGGCCGCGCGCGAGCACGACGTGCGTCATCGCGGTCATGTAGGCCGGCGAGACGGACAGCGTGCCGAGGATGTGCAGCTCGCGCGCGCCGTAGCCGATCTCCTCCTTGAGCTCGCGGTTCGCGCCCTGCTCGGCGGTCTCGTCGCGATCGAGGCGCCCCTTGGCGAGGCCGAGTTCGTAACGGTCGACGCCGACCGCGTATTCGCGCACGAGCAGCACGGTGTCGTCGTCCTGCATCGGCACGATGATGACCGCACCGAGCCCCGAACTCTGCAGGCGCTCGAACGTGCGCCGCTCGCCGTTGGAAAACTCGAGGTCGACCTGCTCCGCGCGCAGGAAGCGGCTGCCGTCGACGCGGCGCGTGGCGAGGATCTTCGGAGGCGTACGCATGCCCCGATTGTATCGCGCCGTCGCAATGGACGCTTCGGGCGAGGCCGGCCGGGTCAAAAGCCCCAGAGCCTGAAACACGAAGGACACGAAGGACACGAAGGAAAAGCAGAATCAGGAAAAGAGCTTGAAACACGGAGCACACGGAGAAAGCAGAGCAAGGAAGCGCTTTTCCTGTTTGAAAGCTGTTCCTCCGTGTGCTCCGTGTGCTCCGTGTTTCAATCTCTGAAATCTTTTTGCTTTTCCTTCGTGTCCTCGTGTCCTTCGTGTTTCAGGCTTTGGCTCTCGTTCCTTGCGGCCTAGCCGTTGAAGGCGGCGAGCGCTTGCGCGTGCAGCGCGGGCGTGCCCGCGAGGGCGCTGCGCGTGTCGAGGCTGATCGGCTGGCCATCGAGGTCGGTGAACGTGCCACCCGCCTCGCGCACGAGCACGACGAGCGGCGCGATGTCGAGGATGTTGAGGTCCGACTCGATCACGAGGTCGATCGCACCGCGCGCGAGCAGGTGGTAGTGCAGGAAGTCGCCGTAGCCGCGGATGCGGCCGACGCGGCGCACGAGATCGGCGTACGCGGCCCAGCGCGCGGGCGACGCCGCGAGCGACTTGAGGTTGCCGGTCGAGATCGCGGCTTGCGCGTCGAACGCGCGCGCGGCCGCGATGCGGATGCGGCGCTCGCCGCGCGCGTCGCGCAGGAACGCGCCGCCATCTCGCACGGCCCAGGCCCGTTCGCCGTACTCGGGCGCGGCCGACACGCCGAGCAC
This sequence comes from Dokdonella fugitiva, assembly GCF_014138265.1. Taxonomy (GTDB): domain Bacteria; phylum Pseudomonadota; class Gammaproteobacteria; order Xanthomonadales; family Rhodanobacteraceae; genus Dokdonella_A; species Dokdonella_A fugitiva_A. Next base: position 75,470 of record NZ_JACGXL010000006.1, on the reverse strand, counting down.
GAGCTCGCCCGCGTGCATGAGCGCGATCTGCGTCGAGAACATCGGGTAGCCGCGCACGAACGCCTTGGTGCCGTCGATCGGGTCGATCAGCCAGAGGAAATCGCCGTCGCCTTCGCGGCCTTCCTCCTCGCCGTAGAACGCGTGCTGCGGGAACGCCGCGCGCAGCACGCGCTTGATCGCCGCCTCGGCTTCGCGGTCCGCTTCGGTCACCGGCGTCGCGTCGGCCTTCGTCACGACCGAGAAGTCCTGCGCGCGCCAGCGCGGCACGATCACCGCTTCGGCGGCGTCGGCCGCGCGTTGCGCGGCGGCGAGCGCACCCGCGAGGAACGCAGGGTCCGGCGCCGCGCTGCCGGATGGCGTGCTCACGGCAACCGCAGCATGCGGCCCTGCACGACCACGCGCGAACTGCCGTCCGGCTGCGGCTCGCCGATGTGGCGCAGCGTTTCCAGGGTCTGCGCGTCGCCGTTGCGCGCGCGCAGCGTCGCCTCGCCGTCGAGCATCGGCGGGCGCAGCACGAACCGGCCTTCGACGGCGACGTTGCCGCGGCCGTCGTCGTGCACCGTGCCGCTGACGCTGCCGTCCGGCTGCGAGGCGAACTCGGCGAGCAGGTCGGTGAAGCGCGCCTCGACGTCACCGACGGCGCCGACGTCGCTCCAGTGCGCGCTGCCCGACGCGTTGGACAGGCTCGCGTTCCACCAGGTCGCGCCGTCGAGCACGCCGCTGATCGTGCCGAGCAGGCGCAGCTTGCCGTCGAACAGCGGCTCGAAGCGCGAGGCCGGAACGCTGAAGCGCAGACCCTCGGCCGCCACCGCGCCGTCGCTGCGCCGCGTGAGCAGGCCGCCGATGTCGATGTCGCCGCCCTTGATGCGGATGTCGGTGACGAGGTCGCCGCGCAGCAGCGGCTGCTTGCGCGCGGTCCAGTCGAGTTCGCCGAGGTCGTTGCCGAACAGGCTCACGCCGTCGGCGTGGCCGTCCCAGACCGTGCCGCGGACGCCGGTCAGCGACAGCGGGCCGAAGTACTTCGCGCCGTAGCGGTAACCGACGTCGGCGGGCAGTCGCCACAGGCAGGCGACGCCGACGATCGCGGCGAGGACGACGAGAACGAGCAGGATCTTGAGCAGGCGCATGGCAGGTCGGGATCGCGGTTTTCGTGAAGGGGCCGGCGGCGTCGCGAATCGCAGCGTGCCGGCGCGCTTCTTAGCATGACGTCAAGAGGATGTTCAAACGATGCTGGATCGGGTCATTGCTCACGGTGCGTCCTGCAGCGTCACCCTCGCATTGACGAAGCCGACGCCCTCGGTGCGGTCGACCGACAGCTCGACCGCTTCCACGCCGTAGCTGGCCGCGAGCGCCTCGATCCAGCCGACCAGCGCGTCGAAACGCGCCGACTCGAAGGCGACCTTGACCGTCTTCGCGCCGGCCGGCTCGACCCGCTTGAGCGCATCGCCGAGGCCGCCGCTGCGCGCGGTCGCGTCGGCCAGCGCGAGCAGCGACTTGCCCGCGCGCTGGCCGCCCGCCTGAGCGCCGGTCGCGCGTCGATGCGCGATCTCCGCGGCGCCTGCGCGCACGAATGCGAGTTCGCTGCGCTGCTGGCCGAGGTCGCGCTCGAGTTCCGCGCGCCGCTGCGCGAGCGGATGCCAGAGCAGCGCCCAGCCGAGCAGCAGCGCGGCGACGACGCCGCCGACCGCGAGCACGCGTCGCTCTTGTGCGGCGAGGCCGTTCCACCACGCGGCGATCACGGCGCACCTCCGCGACCGGCGGCGCCTTCGACGCGCACGCGGCCGTCGACGCCGTCCTGGCCCGCGTTCGCCGCCGTCAGTTCCGCCTTGAGGCCGGGCAGCGTCGCGACCTGCTCGCGCACGGTGTCGAGCGTGCCGGTATCGGGTGCGTGCAAGGCGATCTCGAGCACGCCGTTGCGGTAGTCGAGCCCGCGCAGCTGGGTGCGCGTGCTGCCGTTGCCGAGCACGGGGCCGAGCTGGTCGAGCAGGCGCAGCAGGCCGTTCGCCTGCACGCTGCCGCGTTCGTGTTCGAGCCGGCCGCGCATGAGCTGCTCCGGGCTCAGTCGCGCGAGCTGGTTCGCGTCGAGGTCGGGGAAGGCTTCGCGCAAGGCGTCGCGCGACTGCGCTTCGATCTGCGCGGATTCGCGCGACAGCCGCCAGACGTCGGCGCCGAGCCCGGCCAGCGCGAGCACGACGACCCCGGCAGCGAGCGCTGCGGCGACGCGCCACCAGCGCTTGCCCCGCGCGTGGCGATGGTCCGGCGCGAACTCGCCCTCGAGCAGGTTCAGCGGCAGCTGCGCGAGGCCGCCGGCGAGGAACGCGAGCGGGTCGCGCTGGCGCGCGTGGTACGCCTGCGCGTGCTGCGGCAGGGCGAGCGGCGGCGCGATGCGGAAATCGAACACTTCGAGCGCATGCCGCGGACCGGCGAGCGCGAGCCAGCCCGGCAGTTCGGCAAGGCTGCAGGCGAACGCCGACCACGGCGCGAGCCGCGTGATCGCGCGCGCGTCCTCGATCATCACGCAGGATTGCGGCCCGGCCGCGCGCACCGCGAGCGATTCGGGCACGAGCGCGTCGGGACGGATGCCGGCGGCGGCGAGACGCTCGAGCCAGCCGCGCAGGACCGCCTTGGCGACGACGCCGACGCCGAGGTGGCCGTCGGCCTTGCGCGCGGCGGCGAAATGCAGGTCCTCGACCGGCGCCAGCAACTGCTCCTCGACCGCGAACGGCAGCGCCTGCATGAGCTGTGCGCGGTTGCGCGCGCTCAAGGTCGCTTCGGTGAGCAGGACGTCCTCGGCCGGCACGAGCACGACGATCTCTTCCGCGCGCGCGACGAGGTCGAGCGGCGGCGCACCGGCGGTCGACGCCGATACGCGCGCGCCGGACTGGCGTAGCCAGGTCAGGCCGCCGTCGGTGGCGAGGCGCAGCAGCAGGCGGTCGGACATGGAGGCGAGCGTCGAGGAAACGCGGCGATTGTAGTCGAGAACCGCGCGCGTGCTCAGTGCGGCGACGCACCGGCGTCGCCGTCGCCGTCCGCGTCCGCGTCGGCGCGGATCGGCGCGGCGACGACGAGCGCGTCGTCGGCACCACGGCTGCGCGCGAGCACGCGCACGCCGCCCTGGCCGCGCTCGATCACGCTGAAGAACGTGAACGGCACGCCGTCGAGCACGATGTCGCCGCGGGCGAGGAAGTAATGGCTGTGCACGTCGATCAGCTGGGGCGAACGCAGGGCCGCGCCGAGCGGTGGGAGCTGGTCGGTGAACTGCCGGGTGTCCTGGTTCTGCGCCGAACCGTTCTGCCAGAGCGACTGCGCGACCGCGGGCGTCGCGTTCGTCAGCAGCGCCTGCAGCAGCGGCGCCGTCGCCGTGTTGACGTTGACCTTGGTGCCCGGCGGCAGCGCGCACACGTGCGGCGCGAGCTTCGCATAAGTCGCCGCGTCGACGCCGCGCACGAGGCGCAGCTCCGACGCGTGCGCGAACAGGCCGCCGCGCGGCCGATACGGCAGCGGCTGGGCCAAATAGCTCGCGGCTTCCGTCACCGGCGCGGTCGCGGGATCGAGCCAGCCTTCGACCGCGACGGTGAGCTTCGGATCGAGCGCGAGCGCGGCGAGCAGGCCGTCGAACACGGAACCCCAGGTCGGGGGGCTCCCGCCGAGCGTCGTCGGCGCGAGGTTGTTGAGGTTGAAGCAACCGTCGAGGTCGCGCATCGTCGCGCGGATCACGCCGCCCGCTACCTCCTGCGGCGGCAACGGCATCGCCCACGGACTCGCGTTGCTGTCGGCCTGGCTCGTACCGCTCGCGAGCAGCCCTTGCGCCGCATACGTTTCGAGGCCGAGCGCGTACGCTTCCGCCTGTTCCTCGCGCAGCGTGTTGCGCGTGCGCGCGAGCGCGAGTTCGCCGCGGTCGAGCAACGCGGCGACGAGGATCACCGCGATCGCGACAACGAGCAGCGCGACGAGCAGCGCGACGCCGCGCTGGCGCGACGGCGCGTTCATGCACCACCGCCGCGCGGCGGCTGCGGGCGCCCGCCGTGCCCGACCGGTGGTGTTCCTTCGTCATCCGGCGGTGTCGCGGCGGCCTTCGCCGGCAGCGGCGACGGCAGTTCGACGATGCGGCGGATCTCGCCGAACCCGTCCGGCGCGAAGCGGAACTCGACCGCGCGCGGCAACTGGCCGTTCGGCACCGCATCGGCCTGGCACGCGAGCACGTCGCGCGGCGGCCACGCATCGCGCCACGCGCCGTCGCAGCCGTAGTAGCGGAACCGCAGCTCGCCCGCGCGCGCGAGCAGGTCGCGCTGCAGCGGCAATGAATTCGGTGCACGATCGAGCACCAGGTAGCGTCCGCGCCGCAACGTGCCACGCTCGTCCGTGTAGGCGACGCGTTCGACGTTGCTGCGCGACTCGGCGAGCGGATTGGCGTAACCGAGGCGCGACAGCTCGAGCGCATCGCCGGCGCCGATGAGCGCCGGCCGCAGGGTCAAGCCGTCGCCGCCGAGCACGGGGCGCGCGACCGCCTGGCGCAGGTCGCGCTCGAGCGACGACACCGCGCGGCCGATCGCGGCGAAGCGGTCCTGCTGCACGGCGAGCGCGCCGCGCGTGCGCGCGATCGCCGCGAGCCCGCCGTACGCGGCCGCGGCGAGCGCGGCGAACACCGCGAGCGCGACGAGCAATTCGACGAGGCTGAAACCTTCCGCCGCCACGCGCGACCTCATGGCGTGAGCGCCGTGCCGGCGAAGCCGCTCAGGCTCGCCGACGGTTCGTTCGATGCGCCTGCGTACACGCGTACGTCGATGCGGCGGATCTCCGCGTCGGCGGTCGCCTGCACGTCGCGCTGCCAGCGCCATTCGCGACCGCCGAACGTCGTGCGGCCGTCGCTGCGGCCGGTCGCGGGGAACGCGCTCGCGAGGCGCGTCTCGGTCACCACGTTGGCGGCGACCCATCCCGCGAGCGTGCGCTCGCGCAGGCCGTCGAACGATTGCACCTGCACGCTCGCCGCTCGCGTGAGCGCGAGCAGCGCGATCGCGACGACCGCGAGCGCGACGAGCACCTCGACGAGGGTGAAGCCGCGGCGCTTCATCGGTGCGCCTCGACCGCGTGCACGCGCACGGCGCCGTCCTCGTCGCCGTCGATGCGCTGCGGCGCGGCGTCGCCGAGCGAAAGCGTCAACGCGAACGGCGTGAGCTCGCCCGACGAGAAGCAGACGAGCTGCGGCACCGCGCGTTCGCCGACCGCGGGCTCGATGGCGCGGCCGTCGCGGCGCAGCTCGAAGCGCAGCCCCGCGGACCACGGCCGCGCGCGCAATTCGTCGTCGCGCGGGAACGGCCGCCACTGCGAGCCGTCGAGGCGCAGGAATGCATAACCGTCGCCGCCGAGCACGACGCCGATCTCGCGACCGCCGAGTTGCGCCTCGTCGCAGGCATGGCCGAGCAGCGCCTGGAAGCGCTCCGATTCACCGGCGAGCTTGCGTTCGCTGCCGCCGCCGACCGCGAGCGTGAGCGCGGCCGCGAGCACAGCGATGATGACGACGACGACCAGCACCTCGATCAAGGTGAAGCCGTGCGCGGCACGAGCCGGCGCCATCGCGCGGATGCGCACCAGCCTGCCGCGGGTGCGCCTGCGGGCGCCGTTCACCGACGCGCGCATCGCGGCGCCGCTTACTGTTCCCAGTTGCCGACGTCGGCGGCCTCGCCGTCGCCACCGGGCTTGCCGTCGGCGCCGAGGCTGTAGACGTCGATGCTGCCGTGCTGGCCCGGCTGCGCGTACTGGTACGGGTGGCCCCAAGGGTCCTTCGCGGTGCGCTCGAGGTACGGACCCTTCCAATTCGGCGCGTCGGGCTGGCCCGACGGCTTCGTCACGAGCGCCTCGAGCCCCTGCTCCGTGCTCGGATAGGCGAAGTTGTCGAGCTTGTACATGCTGAGCGCGGTCACGATGCCCTGGATGTCCTGCCGCGCGCGCGTCACGCGCGCTTCGCCCGGCCGCTCCATCACGCGCGGCACGACGATCGCGGCGAGGATGCCGAGGATCACGACGACGACGAGGATCTCGATGAGGGTGAAGCCGCGCGAGGCGTTGGGGCGGCGGAACGGGGACGGCAGGGGTGCGCGGCGCATGGCGAGCTTGTAGGCAACGGGGTCCACCCGGATCATAGCAGCCATGACGCTCTACGCCTCCGAACTCGCCGCGCGCGACCTGGCCGTGGTCTGGCACCCGTGCACGCAGATGCACGACCACGAAACCCTGCCGATGCTGCCGATCGCTCGCGCCGAAGGCGCCTGGCTGTACGGCCACGACGGCCGTCGCTGGCTCGATGCGGTGAGCTCGTGGTGGACCTGCCTGCTCGGCCACCGCCATCCGCGCGTGGTCGCCGCGCTCAAGGATCAGCTCGACCGCATCGACCACGTGATGCTCGCCGGCTTCACCCACGAACCGGCGATCCAGCTCGCCGAGGAGCTCGTGCGCATCGCGCCGCGGGGTGGCCGGAAAGCAGGAGCATCGCGGCTTCCGCCGCTCCCACATGAGCCGTCTTCCGTAGGAGCGGCTTCAGCCGCGATCGACGTACCACCCACCCTCACCCGCGTGTTCTATGCCGACAACGGCTCCAGCGCGATCGAAGTCGCGCTCAAGCTCTCGTTCCACTACTGGCGCAACCTCGGCCGCGGCGAGCGCACGCGCTTCATCGCGCTCACCGGCGGCTATCACGGCGAGACGCTCGGCGCGCTGTCGGTCACCGACGTCGCGCTGTACCGTCACACCTACGCACCGTTGCTGCTCGAACCGATCTTCGCGCCGTCGCCCGACGCGTACGAGGCCGCTCCCGGCGAAAGCGCGGCGGCTTGCGCGCAGCGTCGCCTCGGCGAGCTGCGCGCGATCCTCGAATGCCACGCGCACGAATCCTGCGCGGTCATCGTCGAACCGCTCGTGCAGTGCGCGGGCGGCATGCGCATGCACGACGCGTCGTACCTGACCGGCCTGCGCGCGCTCTGCGACGAATTCGACCTGCACCTGATCGCCGACGAAATCGCGGTCGGCTTCGGTCGCACCGGCACCTTGTTCGCGTGCGAACAGGGCGGCATCGTGCCGGATTTCTTGTGTCTCTCTAAGGGTCTCACCGGCGGCACCTTGCCGCTGTCCGCGGTGCTGACGACGACGCGCGTGTACGACGCGTTCTACGCCGAGTACTCGGCCGGCAAGGCGTTCCTGCATTCGCACAGCTACACCGGCAACCCGATCGCCTGTCGCGCCGCGCTCGCAACCCTCGCGGTGCTGCGCGACGAACCCGTGCTCGAACGCAACCGCGCGCTCGCGGCGCATTTGGACACGCGCCTCGCGCCGCTCGTCGATCATCCGCACGTCGCCGACGTGCGCCGCACCGGCATGATCGCCGCGATCGAACTCGCGAAGGACAAGCGCACGCGCGAACCCTTCCCCGCCGCCGAACGCCGCGGCCTGCGCGTCTACCGCCACGGGCTCGCGAACGGGATGCTGCTGCGTCCGCTCGGCAACGTCGTCTACTTCATGCCGCCGTACTGCATCACGCCGGAGGAGATCGACCGGATGGTCGAGGTGGCAGCGGAGGGCATCGATGTCGCGCTGCGCTGAGCGAGCTGAACGCAGATCCCGAGAACTCAATACATTTCACGCTCGGGGAAGGTCCAGCCGGCCAATGAAAGGAAGTGCAAGCCGATTTCGCGTACGGGGCCTGAAGTAGGCGACCAACGGTCGACGACACGATACTTGGTGGTCACCGATTCCACGATCCACCGCGAGCCGTCATGGCCAAGCAAGCGTTCGTTGGAATCCATGTCGAAAAAACCGCTCTGCGTGACGAAGTGGTCGACATCGGCGAACTGCGACGCGGAAAGTGCTATGTCCTCACGTCGAAAGATCGAACCGGGACCGTACCCGCCCGCGCCATCGAGTTCGACCGCCACGAGATGGGCCTTGCCGTTCGCGCAGGCGATTCTGATCGAAACCGGATGATGATCCGTGCGCAGCCAGGTGAAGCGATAGGTTCGAACGCCCGGCTCGACTCTGAGAATGGGCTCGCCCATGACGTGGAGGTGACTGGAATACCAGCCGTTTCGGAACTCGGATTGCCCTGCCTCCGCATCCAGCGCTCCACGTGGGAAATATGACGGTTGAAATGCCCACAGCAGCGCGAAAATTCCCACGCAAGCCAGCGTAACGACGAGCGCGAAAACGAAAGTTGCAAGCTGGCGATGCAGATCCATGCTCGCCAGCATAGCGGCGAAGCCATCGCTCCGCGTCGCCCGACTCCATCCCGTCACTCGGTGGCGGAAATGCCCTCGGCGCCCGGCGGCGCACGGTCCTCCCCCTTGGCCGACTTCGACGTACCGAGGATCGACCCGAGGATCACCAGCGGAAAACCGATCGCCATGCCCGCAGTGAGCGGCTCGTGCAGGACGATGACGCCGAGCAGCAGCGCGACCGCAGGGTTGATGTAGGTGATCACGGTCGCGCGGCCGGGGCCGGCTTCGGCGATGAGGGCGAAGAACAGCAGGAACGCGGTCGCGGTACAGAACACGGCGAGCGCGACGACCGAGCCGCCCGCGGCGAGGCTCACTTCGTGCGGCCAGAGGAACGGCGCGAACGGCGCGTACAGCAGGCTGGCGAGGACCAGGGACGCGGTGACGACGCCGAGCGGCGGCACGCCGCCGAGCTTGCGGTCGATGATGATCGGGCCGATCGCGTAACCGATCGAGGTGAGCACGACCGCGCCGACCGCGGGCAGGTCGTCGAGATGGATGTCGAGGCCGACCAGCGCGGCGACGCCGGCGAAGCCGAGGCCGAGCCCGAGCAGGCGGCGCGTGCCGAAGCGGTCGTGGCCGAGACGGGTGAGGATCACCGCGGCGATCAGCGGCACGATCGCGATGAGCAGGCCTGCGGTCGAACTGGTCAGGCGCGTCTCCGCATGGCCGAGCAGCAGCCACGGCCCGTTGATCTCGACGAGGGTGAACGCGAGCAGCGGCTTCCAGTTGCGGAACGCAGGCGCGAGCGCGCTCGCGCGCAGCGCGACCGGCAGCAGCAGCAATGCGCCGATCGTCGTGCGGCCGAACGCGACGACGAGTGGATCGATCTCCGCGACCGCGATGCGGATGAGCAGGTACGGCACGCCCCAGATCACGCTGAGGGCAAGGAACAGGATCCAGCCACGTTGGGTCATGACGCCTCCGTTGCGAAGCGCTAGCGTACGACGAGCGCGTGGTTCGCGCGCGAACCTTTCGTCATATCCGGGCGCGTGCGCTCATCGACGGCGCGCGACGAAGTACAGCCAGTCGCCGTTGCCGCGGTGGCGTGCCTCCCACTCGACTTCGAAACCCGCGGCCACGAGCCGCGCGGGCAGCGCCTCGGCGGGCCAGAGCACGAGGCGGTAGTCGCCGGATTCGCCATGCTCCCAGTCCTCGCCCTCGCCTTCGCGCATCGACGCGAGGAACAGGCCGCGCGGATGCAGGGCACCCGCGATCTTGCGCAGCACGCCGTCGAAGCGCGCGCGCTCGACGTGCTGCAGCACGCACAGCGCGACGACGGCGTCGTACGGCCCCGGCAACGCGTCCTCGACGACGTCGAGCGACGCGACGACGCGGCCGCGCTCGGCCTGGAACGCGCGGAACGCCGCAGCTGCATCGGTGCGATCGACCGCGACGCCGAGCGCCTCGAGGAAATCCGCATCCCAGCCGGGCCCCGAGCCGATCTCGAGTGCGCGCGCACCGGGAGGCAGCGCGCTCGCGATGTGCCGCAGGGCTGCTTCGCCGGCACCGGACGGTTGCGGATCGACCGCGGCCGCGTAGTCGCGCGCGCAGACTTCGTATCCTTCGATCGTGCGGCGATTCGCGTCGGTCGGGGCGGGGCGAACGGGTGTCGACGTCATGCCATGCTCCGTTTGGTTCGATCCGTTGGTCCAGTCCGCGAGCGGAATCCACAGGCTCAAGCCGCCTTCGCCCGTGCGTGGATCGAAGGTCTCGTGATGGCGTTCGAGGATCGGCGCATCCGCGACGCGCAGGCCGCTCGCAGGCAGCGCGTCGTTCCAGATCGCGGCGTAGGTGTCGTGGATCGTCGACACGTGGCCGCGGTGCTCGAACACCGCGTAGCGGCACGCGGCGATCTCGAAAACGACGAGTTCCTTCGGCACGTCGCCGATCGCCTTCACCTCGACCGCGCAGACGTACTCGAAGCGACCTTCGTCGTCGGGCGCACGCGTGACGCCGAGCGGAATCGGATCGGCCTTCGCGGCGATCACGTCGTAGTACGGCATGAAGCGCTGCCACTGCGCCGGGATTCGGATCGCGCTCTCGAACGTGTGCGTCTCGGCGAGACCGACCACGCGCAGCGCGTCCTGGCGCAGCAGCCGCGGCGGATCGAGCGCGCGTGGCGTGCGCGCGACGAGATCGAGCGGGCCGACCAGCGCGAGCCCGTCGACGCTGCGCGCGTCGCGCACGTGCTCGGGCGTGACGCCGAAGCGGTCGCGGAAGGCGCGCGTGAACGCTTCGTGCGACGCATAGCCGGCATCAAGCGCGACCGTGAGGATGTCCGGCGCGCCCCCCGCGAGCGAGCGCGCCGCTTCGCTGAGCCGGCGGCCGCGCAGGTACTTCACGACCGACAGCCCGGCCGTCGCGCCGAACGCATTCGCGAGGTGCGAGCGCGACACGCCGCACGCCTGCGCGATCGCCTCGAGCCCGAGCTCGCGCGACGAGTTGCGTTCGATGACCCAGATGGCCTTGTCCACGAGCGACATGCGTACCCTCGATCGTTGCGGCGACGCCAGCCTAGCGAAGCGTGCCGGCTCGCACTTGATCGATCGTCCACGGACGCGCGGGACGAACGGGCATTCGCACGCAATCCACGCGCAAGCACGACACCATGGTCGTCAGGGTTTCGCCGCGTGCGCAGCGCCGGAGTTTCGATCCGCATCCGCCGACGGCGCGTGGATGGCCGGGATCGCGCAGCACGCCGCGGCGCCGCCGGGACCGCGGCCGAGCGCCCAGAGCACGAGCAGCAGCACCGTCAGCACGCCGGCGATGGTCCAAGTCCAGCGCGCGTGACTGCGTTCGGCGCGGCGGTCGTTCATCGCGGGACCCATCACGGGCCCGCCGTCGGATCGACGCCGCCAATGAGTTCTTCCTGCAACGCCTTGAGCTCGCCCCAGCGATTGTCCGCGGCGAGCGCGGCCTGGCGCGCCCACGTCGACGGGTTGGCAAAGCGGAAATACGGTCCACCCTGTTCGAGGATCGCGTTCATGCGGTCGAGGTCGAGCGCAGCGAGCGCGGTGAAGCCGTCGACGCCGTGCGAGCGGAACAGCTCGTCGAGCTTCGGCCCGATGCCCTCGATGATCGTGAGGTCGTCGGCGTGCCTGAGGTTGAAGCCGGCCGCGCGCGCGGCGCCGACGTCGATCAGGCGCGCATGCGAAACCGGCGCGTGCGAAACCGGCGGCTCATCCGCGGGCACCGCAGCCGGCATCGCGGGCGACACGGGCGCCGATGCGGGCGCGGTCGCAGCGTGCGCCGCCTGCGGCGGCGCGCGGCGCACGAATCGTTGCAGCAGCCAGTTCGCGAGCCAGCCGATCAACAGGCCGCACAGGAACCACCACAGGCAGCAAGCCAGCACGCCCATCACGTCGCTCCTCGCCTGCTTCGCGGAGTACATCCTCCGCCGCCGCAATGTACTCCGCGGGGAAGACGGGTCAAACCGTTTCGCTCGCACTACCGATCATCCGCGGCGCGCGGTACTGTGCGCATTCAGGAGGGATGTGCTGCGCATCCCTCCCGTTTCGTGTTCCGGAAATCCCATGCGCATTCCCCGTATCTACGTTCCACTGCCGTTGCATCCGGGTCGTGTCGTCGAATTGCCGGTGCAGGCCGGCGAGCACATCGCGCGCGTGCTGCGCCTCGACCGCGGTCATCCGCTGCGCCTGTTCAACGGCGAAGGCGGCGAGTTCACCGGCGAGATCGCTTCGCTGGCCAAGCGCGCGGTCACCGCGCACGTGCTCGAGCCCGCGGCGAGTGCGGATCGCGAGAGTCCGTTGCGCATCACGCTCGGCCAGGGCATCGCGCGAGGCGAGAAGATGGACTGGATCCTGCAGAAGGCGACCGAACTCGGCGTCGCGCGCATCGTGCCGCTGGTGACCGATCGCACCGAAGTGAAACTCGACGCCGAACGCGCCGAACGCCGCGTCGCGCACTGGGAAGCCGTGCTCGCGTCCGCATGCGAGCAGTGCGGGCGCAACCGCCTGCCCGTACTCGCCGAGCCGATGAAGCTCGCCGACTGGGCCGCCTCGCTCGGCGAGGACGCCGGCTTGCGCCTCGCGCTCGATCCGCACGGCGATGCGAACGCGCGCGCGCTCGATCCGGGCACCAGTGCGACACTCGTGGTCGGACCCGAGGGCGGGCTCTCCGAACACGATCTCGCCACGCTCGCGCAGGCGGGTTTCCGCGGCCTGCGGCTCGGCCCGCGCATCCTGCGCACGGAGACCGCCGGGCTCGCGGCGCTCGCCGCGCTGCAGGCGATCCACGGCGACCTCTGACGCGATGGCCGCATTCGGCACCCTCGCCGCGTTCACGCGCAAGGCGCTCGACCGCGCCGACGACCTCGCGCGCGACCGCTGGTACGGCGTCGACACCGGTGGCTACGCGTCGACCGGCGAGCTCGGCACCGATGTGCGCGAATCGGTGCACTACGCGACGATGCCGTGGCGCCACGTGCGCGCCGCGCTCGCGTGCGTCCCGCTCGACGAGCGCGAGCGCGTGCTGCTCGACTACGGCTGCGGCCGCGGCCGCGTGCTCGTCGCCGCGGCCGCGCGGCCGTATCGCCGCGTGATCGGCGTCGAGCTGTCGCGGCTCGCCGAGGACGCGCGCGCGAACCTCGCCGCGATGCGCGGCCGGCGCACGCAGGACGTGTGCGTCGAACGGGGCGACGCCGGCGCGTTCGTCGTGCCCGACGACGTCAACCTCGCCTACTTCTACAACCCGTTCCGTGGCGCCGTGCTCGACCGCGTGATCGGGCAACTGCAGGCGTCGCTGCAACGCGCGCCGCGCACGCTCTACGTCGCCTACTTCAACCACGACCACTTCGATCGCCAGCTCGGCGATGCGGCCTGGCTGCGCCGGCGCGAAACGCGCATGGCGACCGCCGACACCTCGTTCGCGTTGTACGAGGCGTCGGCGTGACGCGGTTTCAGTCGAAGCCGTCGGCGAAGATCACGTCGTCGACGACCGCCGCGCCATCGGTCCACAAGCCGTAGCCGTCGGTCGCTGCATTCGCGACCGTCGGGTTGCCGCTGGCGAGGTCGAACGCGTACAGCTGCATCGCCGCGGGTGTCGCCGCATCCTTGCCGAACACGTGCATCGCGCGCGCGCCGAGGGCGCCGTCGATCGCCCCCGGGCCGGTACCGACGAAGCAGCACGTCGCCGGCGCGCTGCCGATCGCCGACAGCGTGACCGGCGAGCCCGGCGTCGACCAGGTCACGCGCGCGAGGTAGGTGAAGTCGAGCGCGCTGCGCAGCACCGCGTAGACGTTGCTGTCGGCCGCGTCGACCGCGAGCGCGACGACGTGGTCGCCGGCGATCGGATAGGCGTCGGTCAGCGCGAGGCCGCTCGCGAAGTCGAAGCGCAGCAGATGGTCCTCGGTGTCGCCGTCGCGGCGGCCGACCATGAGCAGGTCCTCGCTGGTCGCGCGCCATGCGGCGATGCCGGCTGCGAGGCGGCAGCAGCCCCCCATGGCGGGCGTGGTGACCGGCGGATCGAGCGCCGTGCCGCCATGGGTCGCGACGCTGAATATCTGCGCCTGTGCGATGCCTGCGGGATCGACGAACAGGCCCACGAGGCGCGAGGCGGGCGCGTCGAACGCGAGCGCGGCGACCGTCATACCGTCCGGCGCGACGACCGTTCCACTCGGTACCGGCGAAACGCCGTAGGCGACCGGCACGATCGCGACCGGCGCGCCCGGCATGGCGCCTGCGGGATCCGGCGCGACCGCGACGTACAGGAGGTGGTGCGCGTCGTCGGCCGCGAGCGCGCCGAGCGGCACGAGCAGGCGATCCGAGGACGCGGCGAGTACGCCGCTCGTGACGTCGCCGCTGGCGGCGTCGCGCACGATCGCGGTGGCATCGTCCTGGCGCGAAAGAGTGAGCACGCTCGCAGGTGCGGGCAGTGCGACGAACGCGGGCAGCGCAGCGAGCGCCGCGCGCGCGAACAAGGAAAGGCGCGACATGGCGGCCTCCTCAGCGCGCGCCGTGGCGGATGAGATCCTCGAGTTCACGCAGGCGCGCCTCCAGCTTGTCGATGCGCTCGTCGCGCTCGCGCACTTCGTCCTGCAGCGCCTTCACCGACGCGAGCGCGACGCCCGCGACGTCGGTCGGCGCGACGAAATGGTCGCTCGCGCCGAGCCCGAACGCGGCGTGGAAGTCTTCCGCGACGGGGCCGAGATGGCGATCGCCGTCGCCGGCGCCGATGTAATTCCAGGTGTTGATCGGCAGCGCCGCGAGCCGGGCGAGCACGCCCGCGCCGTCGACCGGCACGAAGTGCTCCTTCGCGCTGCGGCTCGACAGCTGCGCGATGGTCCCGTGCACGAGCATGTCGCCGGCGACGTCGAGCTTGGCCGCGGGCGAGGCGGTGCCGATGCCGACGTTGCCGCTCGCCGAAATGTCGATGCTCGACGTCGGCGCGCCCGGGCGGATGCGGAACGGCAGCAGCGAGCCGCCGGTCACGTCGCGCACGAAGAAGTTCGCCTCGTTGCCGGCGACGTCCCAGGTCTGCGCGGTGAAGCCGCCGCCGTTGCTCTGGTCGAGGCGGACGCCCGGCGTGTCGGTCGTCAGGATGTGCACGTCGAATGCCGGCGCGCCCGTGCCGATGCCGATGTTGCCGGTGTCGCCGATGTAGAGCGAATTGTTCGGCGCGGAGCGCACGGTGAACGGGATCGTCGCCGCGGTGAGGTCCTCGATCGAGAAGCGGTTGAGGCCGCCCGTCTGGGTGTCGTTCGCGGTGAGCTGCCAGTGGTGGTTCGGGAACGGATCGACCGAGGTGTCGAAGAACACGATGCGCGTGTTGTTCTCCTTGAGGCGCAGCGTGTCGAAACCGAACGATTCATTGTCGACGCAATCGAGGCCGACGCACTGCGAGCCCTGCACGATCTGGTCGTCGGCGACGACGGTGTCGTTCGGCTGCGGCGTCGTGCCGACGTCGGTCCGCGCGGCGCGCTGCGGCGTCGTCGCCGGGGCACTCGCAGGCGCCGCGGCGGGCCGGCTCGCGGCGCTGCGCCCATCGGCGGTTTCGGCGGCGAAGGAAACGGTGGAAGCGAATGCGCCGACGACGAATGCGGCGACGGACAGAGTGCGATGCATGGCGACCCCCTGGTCTGCTGGATGACCGCGTGGTGCAGTCCGGCGCGGCCGTTGCGGCGATGCTACCGGACCTGCGGGATGCGCGCATGACCGGCGCGCGAAAAGCCTACACGCGCTTTGCCATCGGCGGATTGCCCGCCGGCGGCGATCAGGGCTCAATAGACCAGCCGTGGGGAGGAGCCCGTGATGATGCCGATCAACCCGTGCCGGATCGTGCTGCTCGCGCTCGCCTGCGCGCTGCCGGCGCACGCGGTCGAGCTCGCCGTGCGCGACGCGTCCACGGGCGCGCCGCTCGACGCGCGTGCATCGCGCATCGACGCGACCGGCGGCGACGACGCGATCGTCCTCGACGGCCTCCTGCGCCGCCACGCGATCGCCCTGCCCGCGCACCTGCGCGTCGAAGCGGCCGCGCATCGCGCGATCGACATCGTGCTCGGCGACGGCGACGCGCCGACGACGATCCTGCTCGATCCGCTCGACGAGCCGGCCGCCCATGCGCGGCTCGCGCGACGCGCGGAAGCGATGCCGCACGCGCGCTGGCTGCAAGGTTACGCACGCGCCGCGATCGACGGCCGCGCGCTCGCCGACGCGCGCGTCGAGGTCGAAGGGCGGCTCGCGACGACCGATGCGTCGGGCTACTTCGAGCTCGAACTCGACCCCGTCGACGCGGACGCCGCGGCGACGGACCGCACGTCGGTGCATGCGCACGCCGACGGCTACGCCGACGTCGAACGCAACGGCCTCGCGCGCATCGCCGGCGTGCAGCGCGTGCTGCTCGCGTTCGGCGAAGACACGGCCGCGTTAGGCGAGATCGAACTCGGCGCGCGTGATCGCCCGAGCGGCGCCGCCGGCACGACCGCTGACGCGTCGACGGCGCCGGTGCGCATGGACGTCCCGCCGACGGGCGGCGCGCTCGCACCCCTGCTGGCGCCGCCGGCGACGATCCGCGTCGGCTACGCCGACGGGGCCTGCACGCAGTCGTGCTGCACCGGAAGCTGCACGCACACCTGCGTGCTGCCGCTCGAAACCTACGTCCGGCGCGGCCTCGACAGCGAATGGATCGCGAGCTGGAACGCGCAGAGCCTGCGCGCCGGCAGCATCGCCTATCGCAGCTACGGCGCATGGCGCACGGCGCACCCGATCGGCGCGAACTTCGACATCTGCTCGAGTGCATGCTGCCAGGTCAACGACGCGGGCACCTCGGCGAGCACGGACGCCGCCGTCGCGCGCACGCCGGGCATCCTGCTCACTCGCAGCGGCAGCGAAGCGGCGTCCGCCGAATATTCGGCCGAGAACAACAGCTGGGACGATCCCGGCGACGGCCTCTCGTGCAGCAACAGCGATCTCTCCTGCGGCAACGGTTTCGCGGGTTCGCCGGCGAACGGCTGGCCCTGCCTCGCCGACGCAGTCGGCGCCGGCCACGGCTGCTTCGGCCATGGCCGCGGCATGTCGCAGTGGGGCACGCAGCGCTGGGCGATCGACGCGAGCGCGCGGCGCTGGCCGTGGATCGTCGATCACTACTACAACGACAACGGCAACGCGGGCGGCGCGGGCACGGGCCAGCGCACCGCCGTGATGACGTCGCCGCTCTCGCTGTCCGCGGTCGCGGCGACGCCGTCGGCGATCGCTCCCGGTGCGACGTTGCAGCTGTCTGCGACCGCCGGCAACGCCGCGGGCGCGACGCACGCGCACGTGCTCGTCGGCGCGAGCCTGCACCGCAGCGGCGTCGGCTACGTCGATGACCCCGCGAACGATGCTCCGCTGAACCTGCCGCCCGGCGACCAGGCGATCGCCCGGGCGTTCGACGTGCCTGCCGCGACGCCGGCTGGCGCGTACGACGTGTTGCTCTCGCTCTACCTCGACGTCGACGAGGACGGCGCGATCGGCGCCGGCGACATGCCGCTCGCGCTCGCCACGCTGCCGGCTGCGGTGCGGATACTCGACGACCGCATCCACGCCGACGGCTTCGACGCGGCGCTTTAGGGAAGCGCAGCGGCAGGCGCCGCGCTCGCCGTGCACGACTTCCGGCACATCGCGTCGCGCACCCCGCGCCCTACGCTGGCGGTTTGCGGTCATGCCGACCGCCGGGGACGCCCATGAAGACGCCATCGCTGGCCATGCTGTTCGCTGCCTGCCTGCTGTTCGCGAGTCCGCTCGCATTCGCCGCCGAGGCCGGTGGCAAGGACGCCGGGAAGGAATCGAAGGGCGACGACTACGCCAAGCTGCCCGCGTTCCCGGCCGACCGCACGGTGCACCAGCAGACCACGATCGACGGCCGCTCGCTCTCGTACGACGCGACGGTCGGATCGCTGCCCGTGCTCGACGAGAAGGGCAAGACGATCGCCGACGTCATGTTCGTCGCCTACACGGTGCCGGGCAAGGATCGGCCCGTGACGTTCGCGTTGAACGGCGGCCCGGGAGCGTCGTCGGTCTACCTCAACCTCGGCGCGCTCGGCCCCAAGCGCGTGCAGTTCGGCGCCGAAGGCAACAGTCCGTCCGATCCGGCGACGCCGCGCGACAATCCGGGCAGCTGGCTCGACTTCACCGATCTCGTGTTCATCGACCCGGTCGGCACCGGCTTCAGTCGCGCGCGCGTGCCCGAGGACGAGGCGAAGAAGAAGTTCTACTCGACCGGCGCCGACATCGAGTACCTCTCGCGCATCGTCTACGACTGGCTGGTCAAGAACGATCGCCTGCTGTCGCGCAAGTACCTCGTCGGCGAGAGCTACGGCGGCTTCCGCGGCCCGCGCATCACGCACTTCCTGCAGACGCGCCTCGGCGTGGCGATGAACGGCCTCGTGCTCGTGTCGCCGTACCTCGATCCGGGCGCGGACGACAACGGCGACCTGTCGCCGCTGCCGTGGATGCTCACCCTGCCGAGCATCGCCGCGGCGAACCTCGAGCGGCACGGCAAGCTCACCGACACGGCGATGGCCGACGTCGTCGCCTACACGCGCGGCGACTACGTGACCGACCTGCTCAAGGGCCGCAGCGATCCGCATGCGGTCGAGCGCATCGTCAAGCGCGTGACGGACCTGTCCGGGCTCGATGCCGAGTTCGTGCGCCGTTCCGGCGGCCGGCTCGAAACGCAGGCCTACCTGCGCGAGGTGTTCCGCGACGAGGGCAAGCTCGGCAGCCGCTACGATTCCAACGTCACCGCGTGGGATCCGTTCCCGTTCGCTCCCGCGCAGCGCACGAACGACCCGATCCTCGACGGCATCATCGCGCCGACCACGACCGCGATGGTCGATTTCATCACGCATACGGTCGGCTGGAAGTACAGCGGCCGCTACAACGCGCTGAGCTACGAGGTGAACAAGGCGTGGGAGCGCGGCGACGAGATGGACAAGGGCTCGGTGCAGCAACTGCGCCAGTCGGTCGCGATCGACTCCAAGCTGCAGGTGCTCATCGCGCACGGTTGGGGCGACCTGTCGTGCCCGTTCATGGCATCCGTCCTCATCGTCGACCAGATGCCCGTGATGGGCGACCCGAACCGCGTGCGCGTCGCCGAGTACCCGGGCGGCCACATGTTCTACAGCCGCGGCGACAGCCAGGCCTCGTTGCGTCGCGACGTCATGAAGCTGTACGCGGCGCACTGAGTTGGACGTTCCTGCCAGCCGCTTCTTGAGATAGGCGCGCGCATCCTCCCAGGGGACGCTCTTCCCGGACTCGACGAATTCGGCGTAGCGTTGATCCGCCACGGCGTGAAACTCGGCGCGCTGCGCCGCCAGATCGGCCTTTTCCGATATCGCTTCGAGGATGAAGTCGTGCGGGGTGGTCCCACCCTGTTTCCCCGCCTTGGCCACGCGGGCCTCGAGTTCGTCGGGCAGGCGGATGGTGGCGCTCATGAAGCGTTCCGGAGCGGTTTCATCGGGGGCAAAAGCCCGTTCGTGTTACGCACGATCTTGCACGAGCGGTTTGATTTCAGCAGCCGCGAGGCTTGCTCACGATCGTGCGGCCTGCGATGGGTGTTGCGACGGGGTGCGCGGCGGTCGGCGCGTCCGGGTTGTGCCTCGGAGGCGCAGCGTTGGGGGTTCGAGCGGCATCGGTGCGGCTTTGAGCGGCATGCACGCGACTTCGAGGCGGAACGATGCGGGTCGAAGCGGCAACGCTGCCCTTCGGATGGTGCAGCGTCGGGGCTTGAAGTCGCAGCCGCGAGACTTCAAGCGGCAACGTTGCGGCTGGAAGCCTCAGCGGTGCGGCTCGAAGTCGCAAGGGTGCCGGTTGAAGTCGCAATGATGCCGCTCGAAGTCGCAGCGGTGCGGGGAGGAAGGCGCATGCATGCGGCTTGAAACGGGATCGATGCGGGTCGGACGCGCATGGATGGGACTTGGAGTCGCATCCGGCCGCGGTGCATGCGATGTAGCAGCGGGCTCTTCGTCGACGTGCCGCTCCGGGGCTCCCCTCACCCGCGCCTGCGGCGCGACCTCTCCCGCGAGCGGGAGAGGTGGGCGCGGCGCCGAAGGGGGCGTCAGTGGCGCCTGCGCGCCCGCGCCAAGCGACTTCAGGCGCCGCGATGCGCCGGATGCGAACGCCGCACCGCCGGCACGAGCTGCGCGAGCAGGCCGCACGCGGCGAGCATCCAGACGATGAGCGCGCCGCTCGGCAGGTCGAGCACGGCGGATAGCACGAGGCCGCTCGCGTAACCGAGCGCGCCGACCACGTAGGCGGCGACGAGGCGGCCCCTGCCCTGCATGCCGGCCGTCGCGAGCGCGGGGATGATCAGGCTCGCGAACACGAGGTAGACGCCGACGAGCTGAACCGAGCTCGTGATGGCGAGCGCGAACAGGCCGTAGAACAGCAGGCCGTGCAATTCGCCGCGGCGCCAGCCCATGAACGCGAGCAGCGCGACCGACAGCAACAGTGCCGGCACGAGCTGGCCGTAGCTCACCCAGAGGATCTGCCCGACAAGCAGGTCCTTGAGATGCTCGCCGCCTTGAGGATTGTTGGCGAGCAGCAGCAGCCCGCCGGTCGCGGCGAGCGCGAACAAGGTGCCGATCAGCGGCTCCTGATATTCGGGCCAGCGCCGGTCGGTCCACGCGAGCAGGCCCGCGCCCGCGAGCGCGGCGATGGCCGCGGCGACCTGCACGCCCCAGCTCGCTTCGTCGACGCCGAGGAACTGCGCGAGGATCACGCCGAGGCCGGCGATCTGCGCGATCGCGAGGTCGATGAAGATGATGCCGCGCGAGAGCACCTGCTTGCCGAGCGGTACGTGCGTCGACAGCACGATCAGCCCCGCCGCGCACGCGGGCCCGAGGATGGCGAGATCGAGGCCGGACCAGTTCAGCGTCACTTGATCGCTCCGAGCAGCTTGTCGAGGGTCGAGTCGTAGAACGAGAACAGGTCCTTCGACTGCGCGTCGCCACCCACCGTGAACGGCAGGGTCACCGCGGGCACGCCGGTGCGCTCGGACAGCCAGTCGGCCGGCTTCGGGTCCTGGTAGGCGGCGCGGATGATCGCGAGCGTGTTCTGGCTCTTGGTCGTGTCGACGAGCGTCGCAAGGTGCGCGCTGGTCGGCGGCACGCCCGGCTTCGGTTCGAGCGAGCCGATCTCGTGCATGCCGAGCCAGGTGGTGAGGTAGATCCAGCTGTTGTGGTGGACGACGACGTTGCGTCCCTTGAGCGGCGCCGCCTTCGCTTCCCAGCGTGGGATCGCCGCGCTCCAGCGCGTGGTGAAGTCGGCGAGTCGCTGCTGGTAAGTCGCCGCGTTGCCGGCGTCGAGCCTGGCGAGACGCGCCGACAGCGCCTTGGCGATGACGAGCACGCGCTGCGGGTCCATCTGGAAATGCGGATTTCCGCCCGGATGCACGTCGCCGTTCGCGCGGTCGAGCTGCGAGGGCTTCTCGAGCGTCGAGATCTGGTCGGCCGCCATGAACGAGCCGTCGCCGGAGGCGATCTTCGGATTGCCGGACTGGCGCACGAGCTGCGGCAGCCAGCCGACCTCGAGATCCGCGCCGGTGCAGACGACGAGATCGGCACGACGCACCTTGGCGATCAGGCTCGGCTTCGCCTCGATCACGTGCACGTCCTGCAGCGCGGAGGTCGCGACGTCGACGTCGAGCTTGTCGCCGCCGAGTTCGGCGAGCAAGGCGCCCCATTCGGGCTCGCACGAAAATACCTTGAGGTTCGCGCGCGCCGGCGAGGCGAACGCGACGGCGCAGAGCGCCAGCATGCACAGCGAGGTGAGTCTGTTCATCGTTGGGTCCATCGAGGCCAGGGCATGGCGGCCGGAGCCGCTCCTACATGTACGGTCTAGAACTTGTGCGCGCCGTGCGCGCCGAGGCTGACCTGGTACTGCAGGGTCAGCGCGTTGTCGGTCGTGTCGGCGTTCGGTTCATCGCGGCTGAACTGCAGGCGCAGCAGGCTGAACTCGCTGTTGTGCCAGCTCAGTTCGAGCGTGTTGCGATACGGGTCGAACTCGCTCGCGAACGGACCATGGCGATCGGCCCACAGCTTGTCGACGCGGTAGCCGAGGTCCCACGTGCGGTTGAAGCGGTACACGCCTTCGATGTACGCACCACGCCGCGCACCGCGCCAGGCGAGCGGCGTGTCGTCGTCGACGGGTGCGTTCCACACGCCGTCGCGATGATCGGAGAAGTACTCACCGCGCACGGTTACGCCGCCGTCCTTGAAGTTGCCCTGCGGCGCCCATTTCCAGGTCGCGTCGGCGATGTAGAGCGTGCTGTCGCCGCTGAAGCCGTCCTCGGCATCCCTGGCGCTCGACTTCAGCATCGACACGCCGGCGAGCCAGGAATTCTCGGTGCCGACGTCGCCACCCGCGTGCGCGAACACGGTCTTCACGCCCGCACCGCTGTGCTCGGCGCCGCCGCTCGGATAGTTCTCGCCGCGGAAGATCTCGCCGCCGACCTCGAGGTAGAGGTCGGTCGGCGCGAGCCAGCGCAGCTGCGCGCCGTCGTCGCCGTACTGGCTGCCGAGGAACGCCTGGTACGGCAGCGGCCGGTCGAAGAAGTTGTCGGTGTGCGCGTGGTGGCTGTTCAGATAGCCGATGTTCGAGAAGAAGCGGCCGAGGCGCAGGTTGAAACCTTCCGGCAACGCGGTCGTGTCGACGAACGCTTCCTCCACGCCGACGTGGTCTTCGCCGTGCTCGTTTTCCGCGGTAAGCGTGAGCTGGCCGTAGAACTTCTCATCGATGTTCGCCGCGAGCGAGATCTCGCTCTCGCCGAGCGAGAAGCCGCGCGGCGACGGCCCGCCCCCGTCGACGACGGGGAAGCCCGCGCGCACGTAGTCGTCGGGATTCCTAGAATGACTCGAATAGCTGCCGTTGAGGATCACGCTGATCGCGGGATTGAACGCGTTCGCGCCGCTTCCGGACGCGGGCGCGCTCGCCGCGACCGGCGGCGCGGACTCCTGCGCGAGCGGCGCAGCGGCCGCGGAAGCCTTCAGTGCCGCGAGCTCGTCCTGCGCCGCCTTGGCGGCCGCGTTCGCGGCATCGGCCTGTTTGCGCAGGCGCTGGTCGTTCGCCTCGAGTGCCGCGACACGCGCCGCGAGCGCTTCGAGCTGCTGCTGCACGCTCGCGGCAGGATGCGCCGGCGCTGCGGACAACGCGGGAGAAGCCAGGGCCGCGCACACGGCCAGGACGGTTGCACGCATGGGATGGACTCGCTCGGGTGAAGCGGCGCAGGCGAAGGCGCGCGCCGCAAACGACGTTACGTTATAACAGACGCGGCCGCACGTGCCATTGGTTGAGGCGATCTGGCGGGCCGGCGCTGCTTGTAATCGGTATCCGCTTACAACGACCTGACAGGTCGCTTGGCCCCCAAGCCGCGGCATCGGCCGGCAACGTGGACGGCGAAGCGTCCAGGGGAGTATTTTTCCTGTAAATTCCGCGCGATCCGCGATGAATTTCGCGAATCACACGCATATCATGCGCTAGGTTGATGGTAGCCAGGGCCATTGGCCCGGTATGGGGAAGGGGCATGTTTCGCATCCTGATCGCGAACAGCAAGGGCGGCTGTGGCAAGACCACGCTGACCACGAGCCTGGCCGGCTGCTATGCACGCAGCGGCAAGCGTACGACGCTCGTCGACTGCGACCCGCAGGGTTCCTCGCTCGCCTGGTGCGGCTTGCGCGCGGCGCACCTGCCGCCGATCCACGCGCTCGCGAGCAACGACCCGACCTACGGCCTCAGCGCCGGCTGGCTGCTGCGCATCCCGGCGACCACCGAAGTCCTGCTCATCGATACGCCCGCCGGTCTGCGCGCGCACGAGTTCGAGCGCTTCGCGCGCCACGCGGACGTCGTGCTCGTACCGGTCGTGCCGTCGCCGATCGACCTGCGCGCGACACTCGCGTTCCTCGATACCGTGCGCAAGCTCGCCGAGGTGCGCAGCGGACGCCTGCGCGTCGCGCTGATCGCCAACCGCCTGCGCGAGCGCACGAATTCCGCGCGCCAGCTCGATGCGACGCTCGATCGCCTGACCCAGGCCGCGATGATCCGCGTGCGCGACTCGCAGACCTATGTCGGGCTCGCCGAGACCGGCCTCAGCGTGTTCGACGACAACGGCAGCCAGGCGCGCGCTCACCGCGAAGACTGGGCTCCGCTGCTGCAATGGCTCGAGCGGCGTGCCAGCGAACTGCAGCCGCGCGGCAACGTCACGCCGCTGCCGACTCGCACGCTCGTCAGCTGAACGACGCCTGCGGCCGACGGTCCGCGATGGCCGGACGGCGCCGAACCTGAACACGCCCGGCGGCCGAGTGCTCGGAAGAATACTCGTTGCGCACGCGCAGCCGCTTGGGCATGCTGGCTCCGCGACCATCCTAGGGGGGACTCGCTATGACATATGCCACGGTGCGTACCACACTCGCCGCCGATTCCGGCTGCGCGCACGATCCGAAACAGACTGCAGCTTCCGGTATCCGCGCATTCGCCTGCGCTGCGCTGCTGTTCGCGATGGCACCGCTCGCGGCCGCGCCGCTGCCGGTGCCCGAGGTGCTGCACTACACCTTCGACGAAACCGGAACGACGGTCACCAACCATGCGTCCGCACCGCCTGCGGGCACGGAGACCGGCACGATCCTCGGGAGCACGTATTCGCAGAATGTCCCGTTCACGCCGATCGCCTACGCGCTGACCGCGAACGGCACGGTCTCCAGCAGCACCGATTACCTCAACACGAACTGGGCGACCAACTTCGGCACGGGCTCGTGGACGATCTCGTTCTTCACGTCCGACGTGCCTGCGAGTTCCACGCTCTTCTACATCTTCGGCGACGCCAACGCGAATTCGTTCCGTTGCTTCACCAACGGTGTCGCCGGTGCGGGCAACTACATCCTGCGCGGCGGCGGCCTCACCGACGTGCTCGTCAATGGCGCGGCCGACGGCGGTTCGCACATGGTGACGTTCGTCTACGACCAGCCGAACAACCAGGTGCTCGCGTACAAGGATGCGGTGCTCGTCAATACCGTAGCCCAGGGGGCCGTCAGCATCGTCGGCATCGGCCCGTACAAGATCGGTGGCTACGCGACCAATATCGGCCTCAATGGCAAGATGGCCGACTACCGCATCTACAGCCATGCGCTCACGCCGGCCGAGATCCTCGACATCTACACGTTCATCACGACGGACACGCCGATGACCGCCGCCATCACGGCGCATACCGACGTGAGCTGCCACGGTGGCAATGACGGCAGCCTCACCGTGACGCCGACCGGCGGCCTCCCGCCGTTCGACTACCTGTGGTCGAACGGCGACACCCAGGCGACCGCGAGCAACCTCTCGGCGGGCACCTATTCGGTCCAGGTCACGGACAACTACGGCCTCGTCTCCACGCCGTCCGACGAAGTGATCGAGCCCGCCGCGATCGTGTTCACCACCACGACGCTGCCCGACGGCTACGGACTCGTGCCGTACACGACGAACATTTCGGCGAGCGGCGGCACGGGCGCGATCAGCTACGCCGTGACGACCGGCACGCTGCCGCCGGGACTCACGCTCGCGACGGACGGCACACTCAGCGGCACCCCGACGACGCTCGGCACGTACAACTTCAGTGTCGGCGCGACCGACGCCAATACCTGCCTCGCCGAACAGGCATTCACGATGAACGTCGTCGTCGACCCGGCCGACTTCATCTTCGTCGACGGATTCGACGGTCCTCCCTGAGTCGCGATGCAAGCCGCGATCGCCGCCCATCGCGGCGGTCGCGCGTCCGGGCACGCCGCCGACACGCATCCGTGCGTGTCGGCGGCACGCTCGGCGATGCGAGCCTGATCGAACGAGCCGTCGTTACTTTCGCGTCGCGCCGAAGGCGAGCAAGCCGAGGCCGGCGACGACGCCGATCGCGCCGAGCCACTGCGGCACCGACCTCTCCTCCTTCACCGACGCGGACAGGTCGCCGATCTTCACGACCTGCTTGTCGTGCGTGAAGTCGAGGTTGCCGGTGAACCCCGCCGCGCCGAGCGCGACGAGGATGACGCCCGCGAGAACGAGACCGATGCGCATGGAATCCCCTGCATGTGAACGTGCACCTGGCGGCACGCGGGCAGTTCACATGGCGTTGCCTAACGCGACGCTGAAGCACGAGCGCACGCGTTCAGCTTCGGTGCCGGACGCGCTGCCCATGGTGGCGGCGCGACATCCACCGGAGAATTCCATGAAGAAGCAGATCGCCACATCCACCCTCGCTGCGCTCGTCGCCGCGTGCGGCGCCACGTTCGTCCCCGTGCTCGCGACGAGTGCCCATGCCACGGACGAATCGATGAAGTCCGACCAGCCGATCACCGATACCTGGATCACGACGAAGGTGAAGACGGAACTCGCGACCACCGACGGCGTGAAGAGCACCGAGATCACGGTGAAGACCGTCGACGGCAAGGTCATCCTCATCGGCGTGCTGCCGACGCAGGCCGCGGTCGACAAAGCCGTCGCGACCGCCCGCCAGGTGAAAGGCGTCAAGGCGATCGACGACTCGGGGCTCAAGGTGAAGTGACCCCCGGTGCGCGCGGCGTCCTGCCGCGCGCACCCGAAACCATGGAGGTACTGCATGTTCAAGTACGTGATCGCATGGTTGCTCGGCGTGCCCGCCGGCCTGCTCGTGCTCATCTACATCTTCACGCATCTGTTCTGACGTGCTCCACGCCAGCGCGGTGTGCCCATCGGTACCGCGCTGGCGCGTGCGGTGCGCGGCTGCTACGGTCATGACGACGTCTCCAGCGAGATACTCCGCCATGCGCGCACGCATCGCCCCCGCCCTGATCGCCGGATGCGTCTTCTGTACCACCGCGGCCGCAGCCGATCCCGCCGCCGTACGCGACGGCGCCACGGCGTTCGGCAGCTGGCATGACGATGCGCCCGGCGTGCGGCGCCACCTGCGCGCGACCGACCTACCCGACGTCGTCGCCGAGCGTTCGACGGTCGGTGCGAGCCCGGCCCAACGCGTACAGCGCGGCGAGCGCGTGCCGTCCGTGCCGGCGGGCTTCACGGCCGAGCTCGTCGCCGAAGGGCTCGACGAACCGCGCACCTTGCGCGTCGCGCCGAGCGGCGACGTGTTCCTCGCCGAGACCGGCGGCGGGCGCGTGCTCGTGTTCCGCCCTGGTGCCGACGGCAAGCTGCCCGCGCAGCCCGCCGTGTTCGCCAAGGGCCTCGCGGACGTCTACGGCATCGCGTTCTTCCCGCCCGGCGCCGAACCGGAGGCGATCTACGTGTCGCAGACCGAACGCGTGCTGCGCTTCCCGTACGAGAACGGCGACACGGTCGCGAGTGCGGCGCCCACGGTCGTGCTCAAGGACATTCCCGGCGGCGGCCATTCGACGCGCGACCTAGCCGCGCCCGACGCGCGACGCCTGCTCGTCGCGGTCGGTTCGGCCTCGAACGTCGCAACCGGCATGCCGGAACGCAGCGCCGAAGACATCGCCGCGTTCGAACGCACGCGCCTGCGCGGCGCCGCCTGGGGCGACGAGGACCGTCGCGCCGCGGTATGGACGATCGCACCCGACGGCAGCGACGCGCGCCTGTACGCGACCGGCTTGCGCAACTGCGCCGGCATGGCCGTGCAACCGACGACGAAGGCGCCGTGGTGCGTCGTCAACGAACGCGATGGCCTCGGCAACGACCTCCCGTTCGAATATGCGACGCGCGTGCGCGAAGGCGGTTTCTACGGCTGGCCGTGGTACTACATCGGTGCGCACGCGGACCCGCGCTGGCGCGGCGGGCGCAGCGACCTGAAGGCCGATGCGATCGTGCCCGACGTGCTGATCCAGGCGCATTCCGCGCCGCTCGGCATCGCGTTCTACGACGGCGCGATGTTCCCGGCCGGATATCGCGGCGACGCACTCGTGACACTGCACGGCTCGTGGAACCGCGTGCCGCGCACGGGCTACAAGGTCGTGCGGCTGCGCTTCGCGAACGGCGCACCGACCGGCGAATACGACGACTTCATGACCGGCTTCGTCGCCGACGACGCGCACGTCTGGGGTCGCCCGACCGGCGTCGCAGTGGCGCGCGACGGCTCGCTCGTCGTTTCGGAGGACCAGGGCGGCAGCGTGTGGCGCGTCACCGCGACCGCCAGGTAGCGGCTCGATCGCCTTCTCCGCACGCACGCGACCAGGCCGGCCGTGCAAACGCAAGAAAGGCGGCCCATGGCCGCCTTTCTCCATCCCCGCGAAACGCGGCGATTACTTGAAGATGTCCTTGTTCTTCGCATAGCTCATCGCCTGCTGGCGCGTGACGATGCCGCGCTTGACGAGGTCCTGCAGGCACTGGTCGAGGGTCTGCATGCCGTACTGGCTGCCGGTCTGGATCGCCGAATACATCTGCGCGACCTTGTCCTCGCGGATGAGGTTGCGGATCGCCGGGATGCCGACCATGATCTCGTGCGCCGCGATGCGGCCGCCGCCGACCTTCTTGAGCAGGCTCTGCGAGATCACCGCGCGCAACGATTCCGACAGCATCGAACGCACCATCGGCTTCTCGCCGGCCGGGAACACGTCGATGACGCGGTCGATCGTCTTCGCGGCGGAGCTCGTGTGCAGCGTCGCGAACACGAGATGACCGGTCTCGGCGGCGGTCAGCGCGAGGCGGATGGTCTCGAGGTCGCGCAACTCGCCGACGAGGATGTAGTCGGGGTCTTCACGCAGCGCCGAGCGCAGCGCTTCGTTGAAGCCGTGCGTGTCGCGATGCACTTCGCGCTGGTTGATCAGGCACTTCTGCGAGGTGTGCACGAACTCGATCGGATCCTCGACGGAGAGGATGTGCGCGTATTCGTTCTTGTTGACGTGGTCGACCATCGCCGCGAGCGTCGTCGACTTGCCCGAACCGGTCGGACCGGTGACGAGGATCAGGCCCTGCGGCTGCTCGATGAGCTCCTTGAAGATGCGCGGGCAGCCGAGATCCTCGAGCGTCAGCACTTCGGACGGAATCGTACGGAACACCGCGCCGGCGCCGCGGTTCTGGTTGAACGCGTTGACGCGGAAGCGCGCGAGGCTCGGGATCTCGAACGAGAAGTCGACTTCGAGGAACTCCTCGTAGTCGCGGCGCTGCTTGTCCGACATGATGTCGTAGATCAGCGAGTGGATCTGCTTGTGCTCGAGCGCCGGGATGTTGATGCGACGCACGTCGCCGTCGACGCGGATCATCGGCGGCAGGCCGGCCGAGAGATGGAGGTCGGAGGCCTTGTTCTTGACCGAAAACGCCAGCAGCTCGGCAATATCCATCGGTTTCCCCTGAACGGCAGTCGGCGCCTCCCGGGCGCCCGGTTGCGGCAGTATAGCCAGATGAAAACCAGACCGTGCGCGACCTTGCGATGAATTTCTGCGAAACAGCCTATGCTTCCGTCACGACCCGCGTTGCCGCGGCGCGACAAGCCGCCGGCGCACCCGCAGTCGCTCTGGTCGCGGTGTCCAAGACCCAGCCGGCCGCGGCCGTCCGCGCACTCGCCGCGTGTGGCCAGCGCGCGTTCGGCGAAAACTACGTGCAGGAAGCGGTCGCGAAGCAGGCCGATCTCGCGGACCTGCCGTTGGAGTGGCACCTGATCGGGCCGCTGCAGTCGAACAAGTGCCGCGAAGCCGCGGAGCATTTCGACTGGCTGCAAAGCCTGGACCGCCTCAAGCTCGTCGCGCCGCTCGCGCGGCATCGGCCGCCCGCGCGCGCGCCGTTGAACGTGCTCGTGCAGGTCAACGTCGACGACGAGGCGAGCAAGTCCGGCTGCCGTCCCGAGGAGATCGGCACGCTCGCGGCCGCCGTCGCCGCCGAGCCCCGCCTGCGCCTGCGTGGCCTCATGGCGATCCCCGCGCCGGCGCCCGAGCGCGAGCGGCGCCGCGCCGCGTTCGCTCGCATGCTCGCGTTGTTCGACGCCCTGCGCGCGGAGCACGCAGAGATCGACACGCTGTCGATGGGCATGTCCGACGACTTCGAGCTCGCGATCGCCGCCGGGGCGACGATGGTGCGCGTCGGCACCCTGCTGTTCGGCGCGCGCGCGACGTGAGCGCGGTGCCGATCCAGCCGCGCCGGTTCCACCCCGGCGCGCACTCGGCTAACCTCGCCCGTCGACCGGGAGGAATCGCATGAGCGAGCAACGCATCACCTTCGTCGGCGGCGGCAACATGGCGCGGAGCCTGATCGGCGCGCTCGTGCGCGGCGGCACGCCCGCGACGGCGATCACGGTGGCCGAACCGAATGCCGAGCTGCGCACCGCCCTCGCGCGCGACTTCGGCGTCGCGGTGCACGATCACGCGCGCGCGGCCGTCGAAGGCGCCGGCGTACTCGTGCTCGCGGTGAAGCCTCAGGTGCTCAAGGACGTCTGCGCGGAGATCGCGCCGACCGTCGCAGCGGCGCGGCCGCTGGTCATCTCGATCGCTGCCGGCATCCGCATCGACCAGCTCGCCGCCTGGCTCGGCACGGGCGTGCCGATCGTGCGCTCGATGCCGAATACGCCCGCACTGATCGGCGCGGGCGCGACCGGGATGATCGCCAACGACGATGCGAACGCGGAGCAGCGCGCCCAGGCGCAGGCGATCCTCGGTGCCGCGGGCACGACCGTATGGATCGAGCGCGAAGAGCTCATGGACACGGTGACCGCGCTGTCCGGCTCGGGGCCTGCCTATTTCTTCCTGCTCGTCGAGGCGCTCGAGGACGCCGCGGTCGCGCAGGGCATGCCGCGCGCGACCGCGCGCGCGCTCGCGACGCAGACCTGCTTCGGGGCGGGCCGCATGCTGGTCGAGGACGGCGAACCGCCGACCGTGCTGCGCGAGCGCGTGACCTCGCCCGGCGGCACCACCGCCGCCGCGCTCGAGGCGTTCGCGAGCGGCAACCTGCGCGCGCTCGTCGCGGACGCGATCGCCGCGGCGACGACGCGCGGCAAGGACCTTTCGGAGCGATACTCGTGACCGCATGTCGCATGGCGGCCGTCGCTGCGACGGCGTAGGACAGATCGATGGGCTACTTCGCCAACGCCGGCCAGATCATCGTCAACTTCGTCTTCGTGACGCTCGTCGCGCTCGCGGTATTCCGCGTGCTGTTGCAGCTCGTGCGCGCGAACTTCTACAACCCGGTCTGCCAGGCGCTCTACAAGCTCACCAACCCGGTGCTGATACCGCTGCACCGGTTCGTGCCGAACTGGCGCAACCTCGACCTCGCGGCGACGCTGCTCGCGTGGCTGCTCAGCGCGATCAAGCTCGCACTGCTCTACGCGATGTACGGCCAGGGCCTCGGTCTGCTCGGGCTCGCCGTGATGGCGCTCGCCGACCTCGTCGAACTCGTGCTCGTGCTGTACATCGGCCTCGTCTTCGTGCGCGCCCTGATCAGCTTCATCAGCGTCGAACGCACGAACCCGGTGGTGCCGCTGCTGTTCCAGCTCACCGAACCGGTCCTGCGGCCGATCCGCAAGCGCATCCCGGCAATGGGCGGCTTCGATTTCTCGCCCGCGCTCGCGATCCTCGCCTTCATGCTCGCCCTCGCCCTGCTCGTCGCCCCGCTCGTCGACTTCGGCCAGCGCCTCGCGCAGGCAGCCGCATAAGCCCAGAGCCAAAACCAAACCAAAAGATTGAAACACGAAGGACACGAAGGACACGAAGGAAGAGCAAGATCAGGGAAAGAGCTTGAAACACGGAGCACACGGAGCACACGGAGCACACGGAGCACACGGAGAAAGCAAGGCAAGAAGAGCTTTCGATTGAAGGCTTTTCCTCCGTGTGCTCCGTGTGCTCCGTGTTTCAATCTTCAAATCTCTTCGCTCTGCTTTCCTTCGTGTCCTTCGTGTCCTTCGTGTTTCAGGCTTTCGCCTTCCCCAGCGTCCACCGTGCGATCACCGCGTGCAGGGCGTCGACACCGTCGAACAGCGCCGCCGGGCCGGGCTGCAGGATGATCGGCGACTTGACCTCGTGAAGTTCGCCGTCGCGCACCGCGGGGATCGCCGACCAGCCCGGCCGCGCGGCGACGCGCTCCGGCCGGAACTTCTTGCCGCACCACGAGCCGAACACGATGTCGGGCGCGCGCCGCACGACCTCGCCTGCATCGGCGAGGATGCGGTCGCGCGCGAGCGGCATCACCGCACGCTCGGGAAACACGTCGTCGCCTCCGGCGCTGCGCACCAGCTCGGCGACCCAGCGGATGCCCGTGATCGGCGGTTCGTCCCACTCCTCGAAGTAGACGCGCGGCCGCCGCGGCAACGTGGCCGCCGCGCGCTCGATCGCCGCGAGGTGCGCCTCGGCCTCGCGCGCGTACGCCTCGGCGCGCGCGTGCGCGCCGACGAGCGCACCGAGGCGGCGGATGTAGTCGAGGATGCCGGCGACGCTGCGGTGGTTGCTGATCCACACCTCGACGCCGGCGGCGACGAGTTCGCGCGCGATGTCGGCCTGGATGTCGGAAAAGCCGACGACGAAATCCGGCTCGAGCGCGAGGATCTCGCCGATCTTAGCGCTCGTGAACGCGGATACCTTCGGCTTCTCCTTGCGCGCGCGCGGCGGCCGCACCGTGAAGCCGGAAATGCCGACGATGCGCTCCTGCTCGCCGAGCGCATACAGCACTTCGGTCGGTTCCTCGGTGAGGCAGACGATGCGGCGCGGGCCGATGGTGGTGGTCATTCGCGGATTGTCTCACGCGGGGTCGATCGCACCCGCTCAACCTTCGACCGGGTAAAGCCCGTCCGCGTACGTGCCGGCGTGGTAGCCCTTGCTGCCGATCGCCTGCGCGAGCGGGCTGCGCGGATCTTCGCCGGCGAGCGAGCGCGCGAGCACGTGCGCGAAATCGTAGCGCGGTCGCCAGCCGAGTTCGGCGCGTGCGCGCTCGTTGGCATACACGCGACCGATGCGCGGATGCATGCGCCAGCCGAGCCGGGCATACGCGTCCTCCCAGCCGGGGACGCGCAGGCGCAGCACGGCGGCGACGTCGCTGCGCAGCTCCACGAGGTCCTCGCGCCGGAACGGGGTCGTCGCGCTGAGCACGTAGCGGCCGAAGCCGATCGCCGGCGCGTGTCCGATCGCCAGCAGGTGCGCGTCGACGAGGTCCTGCACGTCGGCGCGGCGATGCAGGAACTCGTTCGCCTTGAGGTTCGCGTCGGAGAACGCATCGCGCTTGCGCGCGTCGTCGTCGGGCTCCGGGAAGAAACGCGCGGTGCGCAGCACGACGCACGGTAGGCGGTGGTTGCGCGCGAACAGGCGGCACAGGTCCTCCGCGGCGAGCTTGGTCGCACCATAGATGTTCTTCGCGAGTGGCACGACGTCCTCGTCGATCCACGCCGCCGGCGCGCCTTCGGCCGGCTCCAGCGCGTCGCCGTACGTGCTCGTCGTGCTGGTGAACACGAAAGCGCCGACGCCGTTCGCGGCCGCTGCTTCGAGCAGGTTGAGCGTGCCGCCGACGTTGGTGTCGACGAAGGCCTGGCGCGAATGGGTGGCGACGTGCGGCTTGTGCAGCGTCGCTGCATGCAGCACGGTGTGCATGCCGGCCATCGCCTGCGCGACGAACGACGCGTCGACGATCGAGCCGACGCGATCGGTGTACGGCGACGCGACGCGATCGATGCCGACCGTGGCGAAGCCCTGCGCGCGCAGGCTGCGCACCAGCGCCTCGCCGAGATGACCGGCGCTGCCGGTGACGAGAATGCCCATGCATCGATTGTAGGCGGCGCCGCGTCCGCACGCGATCCGCTCGTTCGCGTGGGTCAGTCCCGCTCGATCGCGAGCACGCGCCGGTGCGGGTCGAGCACGAGACGGATGTCGGCGCGCGCCGGCAAGGCGCGCAGCGCGTGCCGGCTGAGCCGTTCGTAGTGCATGAGGAAGCGCCGCAACGCGGCGCGGTCGAGCGCGCGCGGCGCAGCGCGCGCTCGCAGGCTGCGTTCCTGTTCGTCGCGCCAGCGCTCGACCACCGCGAACGACGGCGCCTGCAGCAGCACGAGCCGGTCGAGCCGGCGCCAGAGGCCGGCGTAGTCGCCCGCGAGCTCGGCGTTCACCACGGCACGCCAGCGACCGTCGCGATCCTCGTCGCGTTCGAGCGCATTGATCGGGCGGCGCAACGCGTCCGCATCCTGCGGCGCCAAGCCGACGCACCAGCCTTCGAGCACGACCAGGGCGGGCGGTCGCACCACCGTGCGCCAGCGCGACGGCACCACGCGCGTGTCGCGTCCCTTGTCGAAGCGCGGCACGCGTGCGGGCCGGTACGGGCTCGCCGCGGCGAGTGCGGCGAGCGTGTGCTGCAGCAGCGCGACGTCGTGCGTGCCGGGCACGCCGCGCGTCGCGAACAGCGGATGGCGCGTCCGCGCGAGGCGCCGGCGCTCGCGCCGGCCGTGGTAGAAGTCGTCGAGCGAGAGCACTTCGCAAGGTACGCCACGCGCCCGCGCCGACGCACCGAGGTCGCGCGCGAGCGTGCTCTTGCCGCTGCCCTGCAGGCCGGAAATCCCGGCCAGCAGCGGGCGCCGCCGGCGCGCCGCGCGCACGAGCAGCGCGTCGAGCACGCGCTCGACGACGTCCGTGGCGTAACCGTGCGTGCTAGCATCCGCGCGCATGAACGCACCTGCAGACGGCATGATCGACCCACTCTATCAGGAGGCGCTCGCCGCGTTCGGCGACCTGCTGCGACAGGCGCAGGCCGCGGGCGATCCGGAGCCGACCGCGATGACGCTCGCGACTTCGGTCGGCGACCGCGTGTCCGCGCGCATCGTGCTGCTCAAGGGCCACGACGAGCGCGGCTTCCGCTTCCACACGAACTACGAAAGCGCCAAGGGCGACCAGTTGCACGCGCATCCACGCGCGGCGCTGTGCTTCCACTGGAAGACGCTGCGCAACGGCGTGCAGGTGCGCGTCGAGGGTCGCGTCGAGCGCCTGGCCGCGGACGAATCCGACGCGTATTTCGCGTCGCGGCCGCGCGGCAGCCAGATCGGCGCGTGGGCGTCGTCGCAATCGCGCACGCTCGCCGACCGCGACGAGTTCGACGCGCGCATCGCAGAGGTCGAACGCCGCTTCGAGGGCGGCCCGGTACCGCGCCCGCCGCACTGGGGCGGCTACCGCGTCGTCCCCGACCGCATCGAGCTCTGGTACGGCGCCGATTTCCGCCTGCACGAGCGGCAGTGCTACGAACGCGGCGCCGACGGCCGCTGGACGCGGCGCATGCTGTTTCCCTAGCAGGCTGCTGAAAACGATGCGGCTGCTGCCGGTCTACCGCGTGAGCGTCTACGTGCCACCCGAGCACGTGCAGCGCGTCATCGACGGCGTCTGCGCGGTCGACGACCTGCGCATCGGCGCCTACGCGCACGCAGCGTGGATCTCGGCACCGGCGACGGAACAGTTCCGCCCGCTCGAAGGGGCGAATCCGACGCTCGGCGGCATCGGCGAACTCGTGCGCGCGCCGAGCGTGCGCGTCGAGTTCTGCATCCCGCGCGACGCCGCGCGCCTCGCACGCCTGGTCGAGTCGGGCATCCGTGCGCACCATCCGTGGGACGTGCCCGCGATCTTCGTCGACGAAACGACGATGCCGGCGGCGTGAGCCTCAGCCGGGCACGGCGAGCTGCATCGACACCTGCTTCGCGCCGAGCCACTGGCGGCCGACCTCGGCGAAGCCGTGCCGCGCGTGGAACGCGCGCGACGGCTCGTTCGGCGGCACGAGGTTGAACTCGCAGACGACGCACGGGATCGCCTGCGCGCTCGCCCACGCGAACAGGTCTTCGTACAGCAGCGAACCGAGGCGCCGGCCCTGCCAGTCCGCGCCGACGACGACGCGATCGACGTAGACGAAGCGTTCGTAGCGCGCCGCGAACCACGCGTAGTTGTCGTTGGCGTAGGCGACGTGGTCCAGCATCGCGAGCAGGAACGCGGCGACGCGGCCGTCGACGATGGCGACGCGGTGGCGGCCGGCGAGCGCGGCGAGTTCACCCAGTCGCGGTCGATCCATCGCGCTCGTGTGGCGGACTTCGGCGGCGTTGAGGGCGACGATCGCTTCGTGGTCGGCGAGGAGCGCGTCGCGCAGCAGCACGGTCATGCCGCGATCATACGCGAGGCCATGCGCGACCGCGGCGGATCGTCAACGCGCCGGCTCCACCATCACGGCCGTGCCGTACGCGAGCACCTCGGTCACGCCCTGCGCGATCTCGTTCGCGTCGTAGCGCATGCCGATCACCGCGTTCGCACCGAGTTCGGCGGCGTGCTCGAGCATGAGGTCGAACGCGTCGCTGCGCGCGCGTTCGCACAGTTCGGCGAACAGGCTGATGTTGCCGCCGACGAGCGTCTGCAATGCCGCGCCGATGTTGCCGATGACGCTGCGCGAACGCACGGTGATGCCGCGCACGACGCCGAGGCTGACCGCGACGCGATGGCCGTGCAGCTCGTTCGCGGTGGTCACCATGCTGCGATCGACTCTCTTCATGTCGCCTCCTTCGCGCCCTCGCCGACCGCGCGCCGCACCACGGCGACGAAGCGTTCGAGGTTGAGCGGCTTGGTCAGGTAGTGGTTGGCGCCGGCGCGCAGCGACGCGTCGCGCGCGTCCGTGGTCGCGTTGGCCGACAGCGAAACGATCGGACCACGATAGCCCTGCGCGCGCAACTGGTACACCGCCGCGTTGCCGGAAAGGCCGGGCAGCTCGACGTCGACCAGCAGCAGGTCGGGAGACTCGTCCATCGCGCGCGCGACCGCGCTCGCGGCATCGCCGAGCACGCGCACTTCGAATCCGAGGTCTTCCAGCAACACCTCGAGCAACTGCGCGACGTCCGCGTCGTCGTCGACGACCAGCGCGCGGCGGCCACGCAGCGTGGATGCATGCTCCGGGCCGGCCGCGATCGCGGCGACCGACGGCAGTTCGATGCTGAAATGCGTGCCTTGGCCCGGCTCGGACTCGAGCGCGAGCGTGCCGTGCATCTGGTCGACGAGCCGGCGCACGATGCTGAGGCCGAGCCCGGCGCCCTTGCTGCCTGCCTGCGCGCCGCGATTGAACGGCTTGAACACCTGGCCGATGAATTCCGGCGCGATGCCGATGCCGCTGTCGCGCACGTCGACGGCGAGGCGGCGGTCGCGCCAGGCGAGCGCGAGCACGATCTCGCCGCGCGTCGTGTACCGCACCGCGTTCGACAGCAGGTTGACGACGATCTGGCGCAGCTTCACCTCGTCGAAGCGTGGTGCCGTCGCGTCGTCGTGCGCGAGCGTCGCGCGGAAGCGCACGCCTTTCGCTTCCGCGAGGGGCGCGAACATGCCCTCGACATCGGCGAGCAGCGCGCCGAGGTCGACCTCGACCGCATTGAGCAGCGCGCCGCTCGATTCGCCGCGGCCGTACTCGAGCAGGTTCTCGGCGAGCGCGAACAGGTAGGTCGCGCTGCGCCGCACGGCCTGCAGCGCCTGAGCGGCCGTCGCGTCGGCCGTCGCACGCCGTTCGATCAGGTGCAGGTAGCCGAAGATCGACGTGAGCGGCGTGCGGAATTCGTGGCTCAACGTGGCGATCAGCGCGTTCTTCAGCGCGTTCGCTTCCTCGAGGCTGCTGCGCTGGCGGCCGAGTTCGTCGCGGATGTCCTTGAGCTGACCGATCGCCTTGGACTTGGCGTGCCCGGCGATGATCGCCTCGTGCACGAGCTGCTGCTGCACGCGCTCGTGCGAGCGCGCCTCTTCGGCGTCGAGCAGCAGCACGTGGAAGGCGTCGCGATCGGCCACGAGGTGGACGTGCGCGCTGCGCCCGTTGGCGAGCTCCACGAAAGGGATGTCCTGGTCGCGATCGAGCGGCAGTCCGACGAACAGGTCCTGCAGCGAGCGCAATCCGTCCGGCGCTTCCGGCGCGAGGCCGTAGAACGCGGGGTCGCCCTGCAAGTCGAGCAGGTGCCAACCGGGCGCGAAGCTGAGCAGCAACAGGTGCGTGCGATCGACGAGCACCGCGCGCAGGTAGGCCTGCACGACCACGGGCCAGGCTGCGTCGACGATCATCCGGGCAACCTCCGCGCGATCTCGGCGAACGCCTCCTCGACGCCCGCTCCCGACAGCGCGCTCGTCTCGAACACCGGCAGGCTGCGGCGCAGTTCCGACAGCGTCGTCGCGGCGACCTCCCAGCGTTCGACCAGGTCGAGCTTGTTGACGGCGAGCACCGCGACCGCGTCCGGCAACGTGCTGCGCGACTGCATCAGCAGGTTGAGCGCCGAATTCAGGCTCGTTTCGCGCGTGCCGTCGGCGACCAGCAGCAGCGCGCTCGCGCCGCGCAGGTAGCTCGTGCTCGGCGCGTCGAGCGCGCTGCGCCCGGCGATGTCCCACAGCACGAGCTTGAGCGGATCGCGTCCCGGCAGCGCGACTTCCTTGCTGTCGACCTTGACGCCTACCGTGGTGAGGTACTTGTCGGAGAACGTGCTGCGCACGTAGCGCGCGACCAGGCTCGTCTTGCCGACGCCGAAGTCGCCGAGCATGCACACCTTGTGCGTGAGCGGCGTCATCGGTGCGCTTCGCGCACGACCGTGCGCAGCTCGGCACCGCGGCGGTTCGGCGCGTCGGAGGGCTCGGCGGCGTCGGCCACGCGCGCGCCGGCGATGCCGCGCGCGACGAGCGCGCGTTCGAGCCATTGCGCGCGCTGCGCGCGCACGCGTGCATTCGCCTCGCTGCCGCCGCTGTCGTCATTGCTGCCGTACGCGACGGTCTCGACGTCGACTCGCGCGACCGGCGCGAGCGCGGCGATACGGCGCAGCGATGCCGCGAGTTCGTCGACGACCGCATCGGCACCCGCGACCGGCTCGTCGTCCTGCACGAACGCCACGTGCCGCGCCTGCAGCTCGGCGACGATGCGCGCGATTTCCGCGCGGGCGTCGGCCACGGCGTCGCCGGTCGGCGCGAGCGTCGATTCGACGCGGGCGACGCCGGCGATCCACGGCGCCCGCGCGAGTGCGGCGTCGATCCACGGCTGCGCCGCCGTGCCGGACAGGCGCAGCACGCGACCGTGCACGGCGATCGCGGCCGACGCCGGCGGCGCGAGCAGGCGTGCCGCCCGACGCGCGATCACCGCATCGTCGGCGCAGACGTAGCCGTTGGCATCGAGCACCGGTACGACCGCGCCGAGGCCGGCGTCCGCGAGCACGGCGTCGAGCGGTTCCGCATCCGGGTCGAGCAGGCCGTGCACGGTGAGCGCACGCCACGCGCGCGCGTCGATGCCGGTGAGCATGAAGCCCGGATGCGCG
This sequence comes from Dokdonella fugitiva, assembly GCF_014138265.1. Classification (GTDB taxonomy): domain Bacteria; phylum Pseudomonadota; class Gammaproteobacteria; order Xanthomonadales; family Rhodanobacteraceae; genus Dokdonella_A; species Dokdonella_A fugitiva_A. The sequence goes on along the minus strand of NZ_JACGXL010000006.1, from coordinate 36,552 downwards.
GCGAGGCGCGCGCGCAACGCGTCGACGCGCGCGTCCCAGCGCCAGCGCTGCCAGGCGAATCCGCCGAGCAGCGCGATCGCGAGCAACGCGATGACGAGCAGCGGCAGGCGCGACGCCTTGCGTGCGGCGACCGGCGCGGTCGCCTCGTCGGTATCGCGCAGCAGCGCGGACGGTTCGAGCCGTTCGCGCACGAGTGCGTCGTCGCCGATCGATCGCAGCGGCGCATCGGCCGGCAGCGCGAGCAGGCGCGCGTGGACCTCTTCGAGGCGCTGCTCCATGAGCGTGCGCAGCTGCGCCGGCGGCACGCCGTGCACGAAGCAGGCGAGGTTCGCGCGCGGCCCGTGCTCGACCCAGACGAGGTCCTCGCCGACCTGGGCGGATTCGAGCGCGCCGCTGCTGTCGCCGCCGACCGAATCGCCGACGAAGTCACCGAGCGCGGTGAGCATGCCGGCGATCGCGTCGGCATCGAGCGGCGGCAGGCCGGGCGCGGACGCGTGATGCAGCACGAGCCCGCTCGCGCGCTCGATCAGGAACACGTGATCGATGCCGTACGCGAGGCGATGCTTCAGCACGACCTCGGCATACGGCACGCCGCCGCGCCAGGCCTCGAAACGCCACTTCAGCCCGCGCACGGTGAAGCTGCTCTCGATCGCACCGTTGAGGTTGGCGACGAGGCTGCGCAACGCCTCGGCGATCGACTTGCGGATCATCGGCCCGAGGATCGGGAACAGGGCGTCGACGAGGCTCTGGCGATGCGTCTGCACGGCCGCGCCGAGCGCCTGCGCGACCGGTTCGGACAGCGCCGCGGCGACGCGCGGATTGCCGTGTTCGCTGCGCAGTGCCTCGACCGCCGCGTCGGGCAGGCGCCCGGGCAGGTCGCGCTGCGCGCGTTCGAGTTCCTCGATGCGCGCGCGCGCGGCGGCGAGTTCGCGCCGCTCGCCGCCGAGCAGCAGTTCACGCAGGCGCTCGAAATCGCCTTCGGCGGGCACTGCTTCGCGCAGCGCGGGCTCGGTGGGTTCGGACACGACCACGGGTGCCGGCGCGGCCGGCCGGCCGGCGGCGTCGCCGAATCCGGAGCTGGTCACGACGGTGCTCCGTCCGCCTCCTATTTCGGCGACGGCAGGTCGAAGTCGCCGCGCAGGCGCAAGGCGAACTCGGTCAGCAACGCGGCGAGGTCGTCGCGGCCGACCTTCTCCGCGCGCAGTTCGGCACCGGCGCGCGCGAGCGCGGAATCGGCTTCGCCCGCCCGCGCATGCAGGCTCGCGCCGAGTTCCGAGATCGTGTCGCGCAGGCGTTCGTCGCTGCGCGCGAGTTCGCGCGCGAGCGCCTCCAGGGCCTTGTTGACCTCGCCGCGCGCGGTGCGCGCGGCCTGCTGCAGACGCGACTCGAGGTCGTCGATCGCGCCGTTGCGGTCCTCGATCTCCTGCCGCACGAGCTTGCCCAGTTTCTCGAGCTGGTCGTCGAGGCGCTTGTCGATCTGCGCGAGGCGCTTGTCCTGCGCGTCGCGCAGGCGCACGAGCTCGGCTTCGAAGCGCTGGTTCAGATCCTGGAAGCGGCGCTCGTAGTCGCGCATCTGGCCGCCGAACAGGATGTCGCGGATCTGATCGACGTTGCGGTCGGCGCCGCCGTCCGCGGCGGGCTTCTTCGGATCTGCCATGGTCTTGCTCCTCGTGTGCGTACGCGTCGCCGCCGCCCTGCGCTCGGGCGCCGGCCGCTTGCGCGGATCGGCCTTCCGGCGGGGACTCCGTTTCGCTGCGGTGGCCATCGCGATCTCCCGGTGTGTGTGGTCGCGCGCCGCGGCCGGCGCGCCGGCCGGCTCAGATCTGCTCGAGCCGATAGCCGTGCTGATAGATCGCGGCGAGGCGCCAGCCGTGCTCGCCGCTGAGTTCGAGCTTCTTGCGCAGGCGGCTCACGTGCGTGTCGACCGTGCGCGTCGACACCGCCGAGCTGAGGTTCCAGACGTTCTCGAGCAGCGCGTCGCGACTGACGATGCGGCCGTGGCGGCGGAACAGGAAGCTCGCCAGGTCGAATTCACGCTGGGTCAGGTCGACCTCGCGTCCGTCGACGCTGATGCGCCGACGCTTGGCGTCGAGCGAATACGGCGCGAGGTCGATCGTCTCCGCGGCTTCGGCGTCGGCGCCGTGGCGGCGCAGCACGACGCTCACGCGCGCGATCAGCTCGCGCCGCTTGGGCGGCTTCACGACGTAGTCGTCGCCGCCGCTGGCGAGGCCGCGCACGATGTCGTCCTCGCTGTCGCGCGCGGTCAGGAACACGACCGGCAGGCGGCTGTTGGCCGAGGAACGGATGCCTTCGATGACCTCGATCCCGCTGCCGTCGGGCAGCATCCAGTCGAGCAGCAGCAGGTCGACCGCTTCGCTGCCCTGGCGCCGCCGATACTCGCCGACGCTGCGGAACAGCCGCGTCGCGTAGCCGGCTTCCTCCAGCCATTGGCCGACGAGTGCCGCCATGTCCTGATCATCCTCGAGCAGGCCCACTACCAGTCCGAGTTTGTTCATGATGGCAGTGTCGGGTGGGCGTGGGCGGGCGCTCCCTCGGCGGATCGGCTCACTCGACGACGAAATTGACGCGCATGTTGACGCGCCACTCCGTGATCGCACCATCCTCGCCGGTGACGACCTTGATCTCGTTGACCCAGGCGCCGCGGATGTTCTTGACCGTCTGCGAGACCTTGCGCAGCCCCTGCTGGACGGCATCCTCGATGCCTTTCGGCGACGAAACACTGAGTTCGATGACCTTGGCGACGGACATGATCAGGCTCCTTGCGGGAAGGCGACCCCACTATAGCAAAGCCGCGCGCGGGCGCGACATGCGGGCGCGCGGCTCGCCTCAGGACGGTTCGATGTACTCGCGCGGCACGTAGCGCAACCAGACCAGGAACACGACCAGCGCGTCCAGCACGATCAGGGCCTGCCAAAGGTACAAGTGGAACCACTTGAAGAGGACCGGGCTCCATTGCCCGAGGTAGAACAGGCTGATGATGCGCACGAGATTGAGCAGCTGGATCGCGACGAAGCCGATGCCGATGCCGGCGAGCCGGTGCTTCCACGGCGCCGGGAACGCGAGCATCGCCGAGACGAGGATGATGACCGCCTCGACGCCGTTGCAGCCGCGCTCGATCGAGATCGCGAAACCGTTGCGCGTGCTGTGCAGTTCCTTGCCGAACGCGATCACCTGCGAATCGAACAGGCCGACCAGCCACACGCTGATCTTGGCGATCGCCGCCGTGAACGGCTCGATCACGTGCCGGTCGACCGGCTGCATCAGCTCGGCGACGAACAACGCGATGAAGATGGCGGCGAACAACAGCATGAAGCGGAGCATGGCGGCGGCAGCGGCGGTCGTCGTGGGCGGCAGTGCGCCGCGTGTCGGTGGATTGTATAGGTCGTCGCCGGCGACGCGCGCCGCGCGTGCCTCCGCCGGGGCGTCGGGCCCTGCTAGCATTCCCGCATGAATCCCGCACCCAGCCTGTTCCTGGTCGGTCCGATGGGTGCCGGCAAGACCACCGTCGGGCGCCTCATCGCCGACCTGTTCCGCATGCCGTTCATCGATCTCGACCACGAGATCGAGGCGCATACGGGTGCCGCCGTGAGCCTCATCTTCGAACTCGAGGGCGAGCCGGGCTTCCGCCGGCGCGAGCGTTCGATGCTCGCCGAGATCGCCGCGCGCCGCGGCATCGTGCTCGCGACCGGCGGCGGCGCGGTGCTCGACGCGGAGAACCGGCGCGTGCTGCGCGAGAACGGCTTCGTGATCTGGCTCGACGCCAACGTCGACGCGCAACTCGCGCGCCTCGCGCGCGATCGCCAGCGGCCGCTGCTGCAGGCGCCCGACCGGCGCGAACGGCTGGAGAAACTCGCCGACGAGCGCAACCCGCTCTACGCCGAAGTCGCCGATCTGCGCCTCGCGTCGACCGGCGTCGGCAACTGCGCGCACGCGGCGCACGACCTGCTCGACCTGCTCGAGGCACGCTGGCGGCGCGGCAACCCGGAGGCTGCATGATCTCGCTCGACGTCGCGCTCGGGGAGCGCACCTACCCGATCCACGTCGGCGCCGGCCTGCTCGCCGACGCGAACCGCTGGCGCACCGCGATCCGCGGGCGGCACGTGCTCGTGGTCAGCAACGACACGGTCGCGCCGCTGTACCTCGCGCAGGTCGAGGCCGGCCTCGGCGAATACCGCCATGCGAACCTCGTGCTGCCCGACGGCGAAGCGCACAAGACGCTGGCGACGTCGGCGCGCGTGTTCGAAGCGCTCGCCGCGCTCGGCGCGAACCGCGACGCGACGATCCTCGCGCTCGGCGGCGGCGTGATCGGCGACCTCGCCGGCTTCGCCGCCGCGTGCTGGATGCGCGGGATCGATTTCGTGCAGATGCCGACGACCCTGCTCGCGATGGTCGACTCGTCGGTCGGCGGCAAGACCGGAGTGAACCTGCCTGCGGGCAAGAACCTCGTCGGCGCGTTCCACCAGCCGCGCGCGGTGATCGCCGACACCACGACCCTGGCGACGCTGCCGGAGCGCGAATACCGCGCCGGCCTCGCCGAAGTGGTGAAGTACGGCGCGATCGGCGACGCCGCGTTCTTCGACTGGCTGGAACGCCACGTCGACGGGCTGGACGCGCGCGACGAGGCGATCCTCGCCGAAGCGATCGCGGCGAGTTGCCGCCACAAGGCCGGCGTGGTCGCGCGCGACGAGCACGAGCAGGGCGAGCGCGCGCTGCTCAACTTCGGCCACACGTTCGGCCATGCGCTCGAGACCGCGACCGGCTACGGCACGCTGCTGCACGGCGAAGCCGTCGCGATCGGCATGGTGCTCGCCGCGCGACTGTCGGCCGACCTCGGACGCGCGCCGCGCGAGGATGCGCGACGCCTCGCCCGCCTGCTCGCCGCATTCGGCCTGCCGACCGCGGCGCCGCCGGCCGATCCCGGTCGCCTGCTGTCGCTCATGCAGCTCGACAAGAAGAATCTCGGCGGCCGCCTGCGCCTCATCCTCTGGCGCGGCATCGGTGCCGCGGAGATCGTGCCGGACGTCGAGGCGGACGCGATCCGCGGCGTGCTCGCGCCGGCCTGACGGTAGCCGCAACCCTGACTTCCGGACGATGGGGCGCCGCGTCCGCGTGCGCTAGTGTTGCGGCCACATCCATCAAGGAAGCCCGTGACCATGAAGAAGACCTTCGTTCGCCTCGCCGTTTCACTCGCGCTCGTCGCGAGCGGCGCCGCCCTCGCCGCCTCGATCGCCGAGGGCTTCGACCGCGTGCTGCCGGGTGACTACCGCTCGTTGCTGCTCAAGGGCAAGCATGCCTACGAAGGCAAGCGCTACGACGAGGCGTTCGCGGCATTCCAGCGCACCGCGTGCGCGGGCGACAAGGAGAGCCAGTCCGCGCTCGGCCGCATGTACCTGCTCGGTCAGGGCACGGCGCGCGACGACCTCACCGGCTACGCCTGGCTCAAGGTCGCCGCCGAGGTCAACCAGCGCGGCTACCACGCGATCGTCGACAAGATCGAAGCCGCGATGCGTCCGGAACAGCGGCGCATCGCCGACGTCGAGTCGCGCCGCCTCATCGACAATTACGGCCTGCGCGCGACGAACATGAGCTGCAACCTCACCGCGACGCAGGGTGGACACATCCTCGACAGCGTCGTCTGCGCACCGCGCGAGGACGGGCCGAACCTGCTGCTCAAGCGCTGCGTCGCCGAGCTGCACTGAGCGCGAAGGGCATCGCGGCCGGCGCCGTCGAAAGCAGGGCGCGTGCGCGCGACGGTCATCGGCTTCAGGCGCGAGGCGCTTCCCGTGGCGTTCGCTTGACGCCGCGGCTGAAGCCGCTCCCACGTCGAACCGCATCGGAAGGCGACTGCAGGGTTCGCGGGAGCGCCGGAAAGCACTCCCGCGGCGTCGCGTCCGCGGCGGCCGTCGTCAGAACTTGTGCGCGAGGCGCACGAACCACGCCGCGCCGTTGAGGCCGAACTGCACCGCTTCGTACTTGAAGCCGTTGTCGGTCTCGTCGGGGTTCTGCGCGGTCGGGAACTTGTCGAGGATGTTCGTGCCGCCGACGGTGAGCTTGGTGTTCTCGTCGAAGCTGTAGGTGAGGCTGACGTCGGCCGACGTCGCCGCGCCGTACTGCTGGTTCGGCACCGGCGGGCCGGAGAACGTGCCGAGCGTCATGCGGCCGAAGTAGATGAGCTTGAGGTTCGCGTCCCAGTCGCCGATCGCGTAGTCGAAGCCGAGCGTCGCCTTCGAGCGCGGCGCGCCGCCCTCGATGAACAGGCGGTCGCGTTCGCCGAGCAGCGAATCCTCGCGACCGACCAGCGACGGCGGCGTGTGCACCTTGCGCACCTTGGTCGTGCCGTGGTTGAACGCGAAGAAGCTCTCGAGGCGGCCCTGGCCGAGGTCCATGCCGTGGCTGATCGTGAGGTCGAAGCCCTGCGTGCGCGTGTCGACCGAGTTGACGAAGAACTGCGCCGAGCCGACGCCGAGCTGTTCGAGGATCGCGCCGATGTCGGGATCGGACGTGTCGAAGTAGCCGGTCAGCACGATGCGGTCGTCGATGTCGATGCGGTAGCCGTCGAGCGTGACGGACAGCGCGTCGGTCGGCTTCCAGGTGAAGCCGGCGGTGACGCTCTGCGACGTCTCTTCCTTGAGGTTCGGGATGCCCGCCGCCTGCGCGATCGGGCCGCCGTTCGGCGCGAGCACGACGTCGACGGGCACGCCGCTGATGAAGTCGGTGAAGGTCGAGGAGAACCAGCGCTGCTGCAGCGACGGCGCACGAAAGCCCGTGCTCGCCGACGCGCGCAGGAGGAACTGGTCGGTGACGCGGAACGCGCCCGCGATCTTGCCGGTCGTGGTCGAGCCGAAGTCGCTGTAGTCCTCGTAGCGCAGCGCCTGGTCGGTCATGAAGCGATCGGTCCAGTTCGTCTCGACGTCGACGTAGCCGGCCCAGCTGTGGCGGCTCTTGTCGGTCGCGTCGACCGGCTGGAAGCCGGGGAAGCCCTGGCTGCCCGCGTTGCCGCCACCAGGACCGTCGGCGTCGATGTACGAGCCCGGCTCGCCCGCGAAGATCTCGTAGTTCTCGTGGCGGAATTCACCGCCGAACGCGACGTTGACGCCGCGCAGCCAGCCGTCGAAGAAGCGCGTGAAATCGAGGTTCGTGGTCGCCTGGCTGAACGAGAAGCCGCCCGCGTTGAACTCGGTCGGGCTGATGCCGGCGCCGCCGTGCTCGAGGTCGTCGTTGGCGATCGACGCGTTGAGCGTGTGGCGAATCGTGTCGATGAGCTTGTTGTAGCCGAACGTCTGCGAGGCGTCGACGCGCCAGTCGTTCCAGTTCCACCACACGCCGGCGGTGCCGTGGCGATCCTGCACGTACGGATCGATGAACGGCACGAAGCCGTCCGGGTACATCGCGGCGGAGTTGCGCGACGGGATGTCGTCCGAACCGAGGCCGCCGCGCGCGAATGCGCCCGACGATGCGTCGCGGTTCTGCAGGCCGCCGTCGAAGTAGAAATGCATGCCGTCGCCGAACGGGATGTCGCCGTTGAAGTAGACGGTGCCGTTCTTGACCGCGGTGTCGCCGATCGTGCGCGGGTTGTCCGGGCCGGAGCGGTTCGAGCGGCCGCGGTCGAGGTACTCGCCGGTCAGCGCGACGACGCCGTCGTTGCCGACCTGGAAGCCGCAGTAGGCCGAACCGAGCCAGTTCTCGCCGTCGCCGCGCGAATACTCGCCGTAACCGACGATGCCTTCGCAGCCCTTGCGCCGCTTGAGCGCGATGTTCATGACGCCGGCGATCGCGTCCGAGCCGTACTGCGCCGCGGCGCCGTCGCGCAGGATCTCGACGTGGTCGATCGCGAGCAGCGGGATCGTGTTGAGGTCGGTGCCGGTATTGCCGCGGTTGCGCGCGCCGAACAGGTTGACCAGCGCGGTCGAATGCAGGCGCTTGCCATTGACGAGCACGAGGGTCTGGTCCGAACCGAGGCCGCGCAGCGCGGCCGAGTCGACCGAGTCGGCGTTGTCGGCGCCGGTCTGGTGGCCGGAGATGAACGACGGCGCGGTGTACTGCAGGGTCTGCGCGAGATCGAAGTTGCCGCCCTGCTCGGCCGCCTTCTGCATCGGCAGCATGTCGACCGGCACGGCCGTCTCGGTGTCCGAGGAGCGGTCGTAGCGACGCGAACCGAGCACGGTCACGCCTTCGAGTTCGGTCACCTTGCCGTCCGCCGGCGCGGTGGAACCTGCTTGTGGATCCGCATCGGCGGCATGCGCGCCGTGCAGGAAACCGATGCTACCGACGGCCGCGGCAATGGCCGCGCCGAGCGAGCGCGAAATAGCCATGATCCCCTCCCCAGGGTGTCTGTGCGGCGGCCAGCTTACCCGATCCGGCGTCCGCGCAAGCCGACGCATCGCGCATTCGCGGAGCGAGCCGGTGCCGGAAAAAGCGGCCTGCGGCGAATCAACGACTTGCATCGCCGGGCCGTGCGCGACCGATCGGCGGGACATGACCACGGCCGCCACCGCTAACGCCGGTTGCGACGCAGACGCTACAATCGACGATGCTCTGATCGCGACGCCCATGCGCCTTTTCATGCAAACCAAGCCCGCCGGCACGGACGCGCCGCGCTACTACCAGCTCGTGCTGCAGCAGGACCTGCTCGGCGGCTGGACCCTGTTTCGCGAATGGGGCCAGCAGGGCAGCCGCGCGAGCAGCAAGCGCGAGGTCTACCTCGAGCGCGACGCCGCACTGAGCGCGTTCGAGAACGCGCGCGACGCGCAGCTGCGACGCGGCTTCCACGTGATGTTCAGCCAGGGCTTCGAAGGGCCGCACGCGCGCTGAACGCGGCCCGTCCTCATTTCCACGTCCGCCGCGCGCCCGGCGCCGCGACGGCCGAACCGCATTCCCTTTCCGTTGTGCAGACCATGACGACCACTACGCCCGACCATCGCTTCCTGCGCGCGCTGCGCCGCGAACCCGTCGACACGACGCCGATCTGGATCATGCGCCAGGCCGGCCGCTACCTGCCCGAGTATCGCGCCACGCGCGCACGCGCGGGCAGCTTCCTCGCGCTCGCGCAGACGCCCGAACTCGCCTGCGAAGTGACCCTGCAGCCGCTCGCGCGCTTTCCGCTCGACGCCGCGATCCTGTTCTCCGACATCCTCACGATCCCCGACGCGATGGGCCTCGGCCTGCATTTCGTCGACGGCGAGGGCCCGAAGTTCGCGCGCCCGCTGCGCAGCACGGCGGACATCGCGCGCCTCGGCGTGCCCGACCCGGAAACCGACCTCCGTTACGTCACGGATGCGGTACGCCTGGTGCGCCGCGAACTGCGCGATCGCGCGCCACTGATCGGTTTCTCCGGCAGCCCCTGGACGCTCGCCTGCTACATGATCGAAGGCGAAGGCTCGTCGAGCTTCGCGCGCGCGAAAGCGCTCGCGCTCGAGGACGCGTCGACGATGCACCGCCTGCTCGGCACGCTCGCCGACGCGGTCGCGCGCTACCTCGCCGCGCAGGCGGCCGCGGGCGCGCAGGCGCTGATGGTGTTCGACACTTGGGGCGGGCTGCTCGCGCCAGCGATGTTCCGCGAGTTCTCGCTGCAACCGCTCGCGGCGATCGCCGCGCGCCTGAAGGCCGACCCGGCCACGCGCGACGTGCCACTGATCCTGTTCTCGAAGGGCGCCAACGGCCATCTCGAGGCACTCGCCGACACCGGCTGCGACGCGCTCGGCGTCGACTGGACGATCGACCTGGCCGAGGCGCGCGCGCGCGTCGGCGCGCGCGTCGCGCTGCAAGGCAACCTCGACCCGGCCGTGCTCGCGGCGTCGCCGGACACGATCCGCGCGCAGGCGCGCAAGGTGCTCGACGCCTACGCGGGCGCACCCGGCCACGTGTTCAACCTCGGCCACGGCATCACCCCCGACATCGATCCCGCCCACGTCGCCGCGCTCGTCGACGAAGTGCACGCGTATCGCGCGCGAGGTTGAGCGGGACCTGAAAAGTCTGAGCACGGAGCACACGCACAAGCTCCGTGCTTCAATCCTTCAGCCTTGGCCCCTTAGCGGTACGAACGGCCCCAGGGCTTCTTGATGCGGCCCATCAGCGACGGTGCGGGTGTCGCGGGCTCCTGGCGCCGCGCGCGCGGTTGCCACTCGATGTTGCCGATCGCGTCGTACGCGTTGACGAGGTTGAACACCTCGGCCATCGGCGCCGCCGCAGTGGCCGCGATCTCGTGCAGGCGCGCCGGCTGCAGCATCGCCGACGCGATGCGGAAATAACGGCCGAGATCCTTGTCGATCTCGATCCAGTGCTTGATCTTGTACGTGCCGCCGGGATCGAGGTGCTTGGCGAGGTGGCCGTCGGACTGCAGCAGCACCTGCAGCCAGACCAGGCGCGAGTACGCATGCGACTGCTGCTCGGCGCGGACTTCGGCGAGTTCGGCGCCGGTCAGCGGCTGCCAGTCGCACAGGCGCCACTTCGCGCGGCAGTACGGCTCGAGCGCACCGAGCGCGGCCGGCGCGTGCGCGACCTTGTTCTTCGGATCGAGCACCAGCGGCGGCGCACCAGCGAGGGCGAATCGCGCCGGCATCGTCAGCAGGCGGCTCTCGAGGTATTCGCGCAGCTCGCGCGGCGCGGTGTCGGCGAGCATGCTCTCGCGCGTCGCGTACTTGCGCGCGGGTTCCGCCGGTGCCGCGCGCGGCGCCGGCGCGTCGCGGCCGACCATCTCGCGCAGCTCGAGCGGCTGCGGCTGCAGCGCTTCGTCGAGGCCCGTGACCGGCGCCTCGCGCATTTCCGGCTCGTTCGCCGGAACGTCGGCGTGCGGCCTCTCGCCGAGGTCGCGCGTGTAGAAGTCCTCGGTGTGCGCGCCGATGTCCGCGCGCGCGACGACCGGGGTCGCGGCCTGCTTCAGCACGTCGATCACGTTCGCGCGCGTGAGCGGGCGACGCAGCACGAGGTCGGCACCGTCGACGGTGCGATCGCTGAACACGGCGCAGCGGACGCCGGCGCCCTGCGCACGCGTGCGCGCCATCTGGCCGCCGAAGGAATCGATGTCGACGACGACGAGGTCGGCGGTGTCTTCGTCGCCCCAGCGCCAGGTCTGGCCGATCTCTTCCGCGCACTTGCGCAGCAGCAGGCGCAGATGCGCGACCTCCTGCTCGGACACCCCGACGACCGCAATGGTCCTGCTGTTGCTCACGTGCCCCCGTGCCCCCGCCCCGATCCCCTCTATCGGCGCATCCTACGTCAAATCGTCGTGCGCACAATCGATCCGCGCGCCCGCCGGTCGCGTCATCCGACCGCTCGCGGGAGGCGCGCGGGGTCGTTCAGGATCGGGCGCGCTTGCCCGCCTGCTTGGCCGCCCCGGCCGGCTTGCGCTTGGGCTTGAGCAAGGTGCCGCAGCAGCGCGGCGCGCCGCAACGGCAGGCCCAGATCGCCTTGAGGCGCGGCGTCAGCCGCTCGTCGAGCACGATGCCGTAGTCGTAGGTGAGTTCCTCGCCCGCGCGCAGCGGACGCAGGGTCTCGATCATCACGCGGTCCCGGCGCGGATCGCCGCCCTCGTCCTCCTCGAGCAACGCGCGGCAGTTCGGCGTGCAGCTGTGGTTGATCCAGCGCGCGATGTTCCCCTCGCTGGTCGCGTCGATGACGTACTTGTCGTTGAGCGTGAACAGGAACGTGTGGCCGCTGTCGCTCGTGTTGGCGTACAGGCGATCGGCCTGGGCGTGGGTGAGGCGCTTGCCCCGGTATTCGATCAGTTCGACGCCCTTCGGGATGTCGACGAGGGCGAAGACGCCGTTGCCGTGGATCGGCGAGCGGCGGGCGGCGATGCGTCTGGACATGCGTGGATTCGGCATTCTGCGGAAGTGGAACGGCCATCATAACGCGTACGCGCGCATGCGGAGGCGGCGACGTCGTGTGCTAGCGTGCGCGCACCGCGCCCCGGAACGATCGCCATGAACAAGCGCCACGCCGCCCTGCTCGTCGCCGCCCTGCTCGCCGGATTCTGCACCGCCGCGTCGGCGCGGCATTCGCACGCGCCGAAGGCACCGAAGACACAGGCGACGTCGGACGCCGGCCACTACGACTACTACGTGATGGCGCTGTCGTGGTCGCCGACCTTCTGCCAGACGCATCCGGACGAGGACGAGCAGTGCGGCCACAAGGGCTACGGCTTCGTGCTGCACGGCCTGTGGCCGCAGTACGAAGGTGGCGGCGGTCCGCAGCGTTGCCGCACCGACGACGTGCCGGACCGCCGGACCGTCGACGCGACGCTCGCGTTCATGCCGAGCCGACGCCTCATCAACCACGAATGGCAGGCGCACGGCAGCTGCAGCGGCCTCGCGCCTTCCGCCTACTTCCGTCTCGCCGACCGCGCCTACGCGGCGGTGCAGGTGCCGGCCGAACTGAAGGCGCCGGCGCAGGACGTGACGATGCGTGCAGACGACCTGCGCGCGACGCTCAAGCGCGCCAACCCTGGCCTCGCCGACGACATGCTGAGCCTGCACTGCAGCCAGGGCGAACTCGTCGAAGTGCGCGTCTGCCTCGACAAGGACCTCGCGCTGCGCCGCTGCGGCAAGCGCATGCGCACGGGTTGCCCGGTGTCTGCGCCGTTCACGATCCCCGCCTCGCGCTGACCTCGGCGCGCGCTGCCGCACCGCGCGCGGCGGGCATGACGCGCATTCACCGCACGCGTGCGACGGGTGCCCCGCCCGATCCCTGCGCGGCGCCGGTCGTGATGATCCTCGCCGGCTCCGAGGACACGTGGTTCGCGGTGACCGGCTTCGAGCACGAGGTCGCCGTCGACGACGGCGTCGCCTCGCGCTGAGTCCGCCCGTGGAAGCCGCCGGCCCGCGCGGCGTGCGCGGGCCTGCGCGTTCGTTCAGTGGGTGCCGAACATGTAGCGCGCGCTGAGCCAGTACGAACGTGCGGGCAGGCGGTAGTACTGCGCGTCGCCGAGTTCGCTCTCGGCGACCGCGTCACGCCGGTCGGACAGGTTGTAGCCGTCGAGGCGCAGCTCCCAGCGGTCGAACGCGTAGCCGACACCGGCGTCGATCGTCGTGTACGAATCGGCGAGCGCGGTGTTGCGCTTGTTGAGCCAGCGCTCGCCGACGTAGTCGGCGACGACGTGCGCGCGCAGGCCCTGCGCCGGCGCGTAGACGAGGCCGACGCTCGCCAGGTGCGCCGGCGACATCTCGAGGCGCTTGCCGTCGAGCTGCGTCGGCGTGCCGTCGAAGTCCTGCACGTAGTCGGCGAAGCGCGCGTCGTGCCAGGCCCACGTGCCGACCACGCTGAGGTCGTCGTCGAAGCGCCAGCGCGCTTCGGCCTCGGCGCCCTTGAAGCGCTCGTTGCCGGCGTTGGCGAGGCCGGGCAGGCCGTCGACGTCCTGGCTCACGACGAGGTTGTGGAAATTCATCCGGAACAGCGACACGTCCCATTCGAAACGGCCGCCGGCGTTGCGCCCCTTGAGGCCGATCTCGCCGCTCTGCGCGTCCTCGGGTTCGAGGATGTCGAACTCCGGCTCGGGACCGAAGTCCTTCACCGCGGGCTTGAACGTGTCGCGGTAGCTCGCGTACGCGGTGAGGTGATCGTTGCCGTCCTGCCAGAACCGGTAACTCGTGCCGAGCGCGCCGGCCCAGCGGTCGTCGTTGCGCCGGTCGCTGCCGGATTCGGCGACCTCCGGCACGTCGCCGGTGAGGTCGACGCCGATGCCGCTGGCCGACTCGCGCGTGTGGTTGAACCGCAAGCCGGCCTCGAGGCGCCAGGCGTCGGTGACGGCGTATTCGAGGTCGGCGTACAGGCCGGTGAAGTTCCGGCGATCGTCGAGGCGCGTCGCCTCGTCGATGTGCAAGGTGCGCCAGTCCGGCGCGTTCGCGCCGCTCGGCAGGGTCGCGTACTCGAAGTTGTCGCTGCGCTGGTCGCCCTTGCCGTACAGGTGGTCGAGGCCCCAGACGAGCGTCGCCCGGTCGTTCAGCGTGGTCGCGACGTGGCTGTCGAAATACACCTCGGTGCGATGCACGCGCTGGTGGAAGCCGTCCGCGTTGTGCGTGACGCCGTCGTCGGCGAAGTCCTCGCGCAGGAAGCCGCGCACGTTCTCGGCGTCGCTGCGCGCATAGGCGAGGCGCGTGCTCCAGTCGCCGAGTGCGGTCGGCAGCACGTAGCCGAACGCGAGCTGGCCGCGGTCCTCGTCCTGCTCGGCACCGCGCGGATTGGTGTTGGCGTCGAGTGGCACGCGCTCGGTCAACACGCCGTGCTCGCGCGGATGCGGGCTGGTCGGATCCTGGGTCAAATGCGTGAAGTCGGCATCGACGGAGAAACGGCCGGCACCGACCTCGCCTGCGCCGCGATACAGCAGGTGCGCGCGATCCCAACCGGCGCGATCGGTCGCGAGTTCGTTCTTGTCGGCATCGACGAGCAGCGACTGGCTCCAGCCGTCGCCGAGGCCCGACAGCGGGATCACCGCCGCGAGATGCGCGCTGCCGCGGCTGCCGACGCCGATCTCGACCTGCGCCGGCCCTTGCCCCGCGGCGTAGTGGATCACGTGGATGACGCCGACGAAGCTCGTCGCGCCGTAGCTCACCGGCGCGGCGCCCTTCACGACTTCGATGCGCTCGACGTTGGCGAGGTTCAGCGTCGCGAGCGCGGGCGTGAACGCGCCACCGGACGGGATGCCGTCGACGACGAGCAGGAAGGCGTCGAACTCGCGCAGGCCCCACAACGCAGGCACCGACGAGGCCGGACCGCCGTCACCGCCCGGCCCGATGTCGACGCCGGCGACGAGCGACAGCGCCGTGCGCAGGTCGTTCGCGCCGAGCGCGCGCAACTGCGCGCCGCTGACGACGCTGACGTCGGCCGCGACATCGCTGAGCGCGATCGGGATCTTGCTGGTCGTGACCTCGACCGGCTCCAACTGCTGCGTCGACTGCGCGCTCGCGCACACCGAAGCGCCGAACGCGAGCACGGCCAGCGTACGACGGACACGACGAATTCCTGCGGACTTCCGCATGACAACCTCCTCCCCGAGAGACCCGCGAAGTCTGGGCCGCCGCGCACCCGCCGATAACGGCCCCAAGGCCTATACACCATCCGCCGACAGGCGGATCGGCGGTCGCGGACGCCGGCGAAGCGCGCAGGTATGCTTGCGCGACGATGCCCGCGACGACCCGCCCATGACCCTGCTGCGCCCGCGCCTGCGCGGACTCGTCGTCAAGCTCGCACTGTTCTACGCGCTGCTCGCACTGCCGACCCTCGTGCTGGTCGAAGCGGTGATCCTGTCGCACGAGTTCCAGCGCATGATGCACGGCCTCGCCGAAGGCAGCCTCGAACGCGCGGCCGCCGCCGGCGCACGAGAACTCGACGAGCGATGGACGGGCCTGCGCGACGCGAGCGGCAACGGCACGACCGCGCTGCAGTCCTGGCTCGACGGCTGGGTCCTGCGACTGCAACAGCCGCGCGGCGGCCTCACGCCCGACGCGTCCTACCTGCTGCTCGAACTGTCCGATCGCCCGGTGAGCGCGGCCGTGCTCGATGCCGACGGCCGCACGCTCGTCGCCGCTCCCGCCGACCGCGGCGCGCACGTGACGCCACCGTCGGCCGACGAGCGCGATCGCGCCGCCGCCGCGGCGACCGCGATCGCGCTGCCGGGCAGCGACGCCGGCTATCGGCTGCGGCGTGCACTGGCGCCGCTGCAGGACGCCGGCGGCCACACGGTCGGCTGGCTCGCGGTCGAATTGCACCTGCCCTCGCCGTGGCGGCACCTGCTGTCCGAATCGAGTTTCGAGTCGCCGACCGTGTTCGGCTTCCTCGTCGTGTTCGGCATCGCCTCGTCGATCTTCCTCGCCGGCTGGGTCACGCGCCGCCTCAATCGCATCGCCTACGCGGCGAGCGCGTGGAGCCGCGGCGAATTCGCCGACCGCATCGGCGACCGTTCGGGCGACGAACTCGGCGCGCTGTCGACCCTGCTCGATCGCATGGCGCTCGACCTCAAGGGCCTGCTGCGCACGCGCGCGCAACTGGCGACCCTGGCCGAGCGCCAGCGCCTCGCGCGCGACCTGCACGACACCGTCAAGCAGAAGGCCTTCGCGCTCAACCTGCAGCTCGCGACCGCGCGCCGCGTCGTCGCCGATGCGCCGGTCGCCGGGCGCCTCGAGCAGGCGCAGCGCCTGACCCAGCAGATCCAGCAGGAGCTCGCGCAGATCCTCGACGAGCTGCGCGCGTCCGACGCCGAACTGCCGTTCGCCGAGCGCCTGCGCACGCGCGTGGTCGAGTGGGCGCACCTGAGCGGCATCGCGGCGCACACCGCGCTCGACGACGTGCCGCCGCAACCCGGCCCGATCGAGGAATCGCTGCTGCGCATCGTCGACGAGGCGCTCTCGAACGTATTGCGCCACAGTGGCGCGAGTCGCGCCGACGTCACCCTCGCGCGACGCCAGGACCGCGTCGAGCTCGTGATCGCCGACAACGGCCGCGGCGCGCCGCAGGTGCCGGCCGCGGGCATGGGCCTGCGCAACCTGCGCGAGCGCGCGCTGCTGCTGCCGGGCGGGCGCCTCGACCTCGCCCCCCGCACCGACGGCGGCCTGAGGGTTGCCGTGAGCTTCGCGGTGGTGGAGACTGCGGACCAATGAACACACCCATACGCATCGTCATCGCCGACGACCACGTGCTCGTCCGGCAAGGTATCCGCGCCTTCCTCGAGACCTATCCGGACCTGTCGATCGTCGGCGAGGCCGAGAACGGCGGCGACGCCATCCGCCTGTGCCGCGAGAAATCGCCGGAAGTCGCGCTCGTCGATCTCGTGATGCCCGGTGGCGGCATCGAAACGACGCGCTTGATCCGCGAGCAGAACCCGCAGACCCAGGTCGTGCTGCTCACCTCGTTCGAGGACGCCCAGCAGATCGTCCAGGCGGTGCGCGCGGGCGCGCTCTCGTGCCTGCTCAAGGACGTCGACGCGGACGCGCTCGCCGAAGCGGTGCGCAAGGCCGCGCGCGGCGAAGCCGTGCTGCACCAGCGCGTCGCGGCGCGCCTGATGGAGTTGCTGCGCCAGGAAAGCGAACCGGGCGCCGACATGCTCGAATCGCTGAGCCAGCGCGAACGCGAGGTGCTCGCGTTGATCGCCGAAGGCCTCAACAACCAGCAGATCGCCGAGCGCCTCGGCATCGGCGAGAAGACGGTCAAGACGCACGTGAGCAACGTGCTCGGCAAGCTCGACGTCAGCGACCGCACCCAGGCCGCGGTGTACGCCTGGAAGAGCGGCCTGAAGCAGCGACCGCCGCACTGAGGCCAGCCACCGCCGCGTCCGCGGCGGTTGCGTTCACCCGCGTTCCGGCCCGTCCGGCGGGTCTTCGCCCGGCGCATCTTCGGGCGTCCAATCTTCGCCCGGCGGCTCTTCGTCCAGCGATCCTTCCGCGGCGGCCGTTTCCGCGGATTCCGCGTCCACGTTCGATTCGTGCGCGGCATCGAGCAGCGCCGCGTCGATACGCTTGCGCTGGCGGCGGCGCAGTTCGCTCGCGATCAGTTCCTCCGCGATGCGACGGCGCAGGTCGTTGCGCCGGCTGTCCTCGTCCTGGCTGTTGCTCACTGCATGTCGCTCATCGTCATCGCGCCCCTGTTCGCGATCGCGGATGGCCGCCATCCGATCGACCGGCCCCCGCGATTTCACGATAAAGCGCGCGGACCCCGTTGCGCGCGGTCGCGCAAGGGAATCCCCCTCGTCCCGACGGGGACAATCCCTCGCGCCGGCCGGGCGGTGAGCGCGACGCGGGTTACGCGCTAGACTCGGGTGCATGAACCTCAACGCTCTGCTCGAGCACGGGTTCCAGGGGGTCAGATGAAAACGCGATCGCTCCGCCTCCCCGCATGCGCGCTGCTGTTGGCGTCGCTGCTCGGCGCGCGCGCGGCGAGCGCGCAGGTCGACGTCGAAGTCATCGGCAACACCGCGCACGCGACGATCCTGCTGCAGGACTCGCTCGGCACCTCGTACGACGCCGAAGTCACGATCGTCTTCGACGCGCCGATGAACCTGAGTCCGCAGAGCCTCAACCTCAGCGCGGAACTGTTCGATCCGGCCCACCCGCCCGGTCCGCTGCCCGCCGGCCTGAGCATCGACCCGGCGTTCCCGATGCTCGTGACGATCGAGCCGCCGGGCACGCCGGAACTGTTCACGAGCGGCTTCGAGCCGTTCGAGGACGGCACCGGCGTGCTGTCGTTCCACAACACCTACGACCTCGAAATCCACACCCATCGCCTCGCCTATACGCCGAACAGTCCGTACCGGCTGCTCAAGGCACCGATCGGCGGCATGTTCGCCGACGTCACCGAGGACGTGCTCAAGGGCAGCGCGCGCGCGCGCGGGCGCGGCGGCGCGTTCTCGCAGTTCATCGTCGGCTACGACGCGAACACCCAGGTCGGGGCGGTGCTCGTCGTGATCCTGCCGAAGTCGACCGCGCTCACCTTGCGCCTGACCGCAGCGATCCTCGGCAACCTGCTGCGCGGCGAACTGACCGCACTGCTGACCAACGTGATCGCCGCGATCGGCACCGCCGTGCTCGACCCGGTGCTCGGCTGCACCAACGCGATCCCGCCGCTCGACGACTTCATCGCCGACGTCGAGGCGCACGCGGGCATCGACATCGCCAACCTCTGGCGCGGCCAGCACGACGTCGTCAACGACGCGGGCGAACTGTCCAGCCTCGCACGCACCCTGCGCTTCAGCCTGCTGCGCTGCGCCGGCGGTTCGTGACCGCTCCATGCCGGCACGCCTGACCGCCTACCCGCCCGACGGCGCCGCGCTGGTGCGCGTGATCGAGGAAGGCACGACCTATCGCGTCGGTCGCGCGAGCATGTGCGAGCTGCGCATCGAACATGCGTCGGTGTCGCGCTTCCACGCCGAACTCGAATGGCGCGGCGAGGCCTGGCTGCTGTCCGACACCGGCAGCAAGAACGGGCTGCGCGTGAACGGCCACATGGTGCGCAGCGCCGAGCTCGACGCGTCGACGTGGTTCTCGATCGGCGACGTGCAGTGTTCGTTCGAGCGCATCGACGACGCCGCGGCCGCCGCGCATCGTTCGGTCGGCCTCAGCCGGCGCGAAGTATCGCGCGCGCTGTCGGCGCAGCTGCAGCAGCCGGACGTCGGCATGAGCACGCTGATCCCGCAGATGCTCGACATGGTGCTGCAGCTGTCCGGGCTCGACCGCGGCTTCGTGCTGTACGCCGACGCGGGCCAGGCACTGCGCGTGCACGCCAGCCGTGCGCTGCGCAAGGCGGATTTCTCCGGCGACCGCTTCGCCGGCAGCGCCTCGGCGGTCGAACGCACGCTCGCGACCCGCAAGTCGGTAGTCTGCTGCGACACCTCCGATTCACCTTGGCTCGCGCAGCGCCCGAGCGTGCGCCTCGGCGGCATCCGCGCGGTGATCTGCACGCCCCTGCTCATGCAGGACGGCGCCACCGGCGTGATCTACGCCGACAGCCGCACGCCGGGGCCGCCGGTCACCGAACTCGACCTCGAACTGGTCGAGAACGTCGCCGGCGCCGCCGCGACCGCGCTGGAAGCGGCGCGCCTGCGCGACCGCATTTCCGGCCTCATCGACGCGCTGCCGGACGGCGAAGCGCCGCTGTGGGAAGAGCTGCGCAGGATGCCTGCGTAGAAATAGCGTTCGTCCCTGTGCGCCGCGCGGCTTCCGCGCTATCGTGGGCGCGTGAATGCCGGCCTGAACGAGGACTCGCCCAGCGACGCGACCGCGACGCTCACCGGCTTTTTCGCCGCGAGCGAGCTGCGCGTCGGTGACGTGCTCGGCGGCCGCTTCCGCATCGACGCGATGATCGGCATCGGCGGCATGGGTGTCGTCTACCGCGCGCACGACCTTTCGCTCGACATCGACGTCGCCCTCAAGCTGCTGCGTCCCGACCTCGCGCGCCGGCCCGAGGCGTTCGGCAACTTCCGCCAGGAACTGCTGCTCGCGCGCCAGGTGTCGAGCCCGCACGTGGTGCGCATCCACGACATCGCCGAGCACGAAGGCCGCTGGTTCATCAGCATGGACTTCATCGCCGGCGAATCGCTCGAGCACCGCCTCGACCGCGTGCGCAAGCTCGCGCCGGACGCGGCGGTCGCGATCGTGCGCGGCCTGCTCGAGGGTCTCGGCGCGGCGCACCAGCGCGGCGTCGTGCACCGCGACCTCAAGCCCGCCAACGTGCTGCTCGGCGACGGCGACCACGCCTACATCACCGACTTCGGCGTCGCGCGCATCCTCGGCGCGACCGGCATGACGCAGACCGGCATGATCGTCGGCACGCCGGAATACCTCTCGCCGGAACAGGCGCGCGGCGCGCCGATCGACGCGCGCAGCGACCTCTACGCGGTCGGCCTCATCTTCTACGAGATGCTCGCCGGCGAGCTGCCGTTCTCCGGCGGCACGCCCGCGGAAGCGGTCGTGCAGCGCCTGCTGCGCCCGCCGCCGTCGCTGGCCAAGGCGCGGCCCGACCTGCCCGGCTGGCTGCACGCGTTCAGCGAGCGCCTGCTCAAGGTCAATCCCGCCCATCGCTTCGCGTCCGCGCGCGACGCGCTGCGCGCTCTCGAAGCGAAGCGCGTGCCGCGACCGCCGCTCGACCGGCGCGCGCTGCTCGCCGGCGCACTCGCGCTGCTCGCGTGCACGGCTGCAGGCTCCTGGCTCTGGCGCCATCCGTGGACCACGCTCGCACCGCCCGCGACGGTCGCACCCGTCGTGCCGCGCGTCGCCGTGCTGCCGCTGTTCGCACCCACAGGCGACGCCGAACTCGCCGCGGCCGCGCGCGGACTCGACGAACACCTCGCGACGTGGCTGCGCAACGATGCGGGCGCCGCGTCGATCCCGCGCCGGCGCGTGCTCGACGCGCTCGCGCGCGTCGCGCCGGACCAGCCGCGCGACGTGCTGCTGCGCCGACTCGCCGACGTCGCCGGCGCGGCGAACGCGACGCGCCTCGTGCACGGCACGCTCGCGCGCGACGGGCAAGCGCTGCGCCTGCAGCTCTGGTCGGGCGATCCGTCCTCGCCGCTGGGCGAAGCGGTCGTCGACGTGCACGGCGCGAACGCGGCGGCGCTGTTCACGGCGTATCGCGACGCGACCACGAAGTGGCTCGCGGCATCGAAGCTGCACGCCGGCGCGGCGCCGCCGCTGTCGGCCGACGCGCTCGTCGCGTACGGCGGTGCGCTGGCTGCCCTCGATCGCCACGAGCCCGCGCCGGCGGCGACCGCGCTCGCCCCGCTCGCCGCGCAGGATCCGGCGAGTGCCCTCGTCGCGCGCGCGCTGCTCGACGCGCAGTCGGAGGCGCAACAGGAGCTGCCGGCGGAGAACACGCGCGCCGCCGTACTGCAGCACTTCGACCACGACGACAGCGCGCTCGGTCGTGAGCTGCGCGTGCGCGCGCTCGACGACGCGGCGAAGGCGCGAGCGCTGCTCGACGCGTCGCTGCAGGCGTTCCCGCACGATCCGCCGCTCGCGCTGCTCGACGCGGAAACGCGCGTGGCCGATGGCGACGGCGTCGGCGCACTCGCGCAGCTGCACCGCTACGTCAAGGAGGACGACCAGGACGCGCGCGCGTGGTTCCTGCTCGGCCGCACCTCGATCCAGCAGGGTGAAGCGCAGCCCGCCGTCGACGAATACCTCGTGCACGCGCTCGTGCTCGACACGCGCTCGCGCGACGCGGCCGCCGAGGCCGAGGTGCGCAACGCGCTCGGCATCGGCTACGAGCGGCTCGGCCAGCTCGACGCCGCGGCCGAGCAGTACACGCGCGCCGCGGCGACGCGCGAGCGGCTCGGCGACACGCTCGGCCTGAGCAAGACCTTGCGCAACCTCGCGATCGTGCAGGCGGAGCGCGGCGAGCGCGAGGCCGCCGAGCGCACGCTCGATCGCGTCAAGGGCATGCTCGAACGACTCGGTGATCGCGCGAGCCTGGCCGACCTCGCCAACGACCGCGGCGTGATCGCCGAGGAACGCGGCGACGACGCGGCCGCGCTCGCGGCCTACCGCGAGGCCCTCGCGCTGCGCCAGCAGCTCGACCTGCCCGACCAGGTCGCCGAGAGCCTCAACAACGTCGGCTTCAGCTCGTTCCGCCTCGGCCAGTTCGACAATGCGCTCGTGTACTGGCAGCAAGCGGAAGCGTTGTATCGCCAGCTCGACGACAACAACGGCCTGCTGCGCGTCGAGCAGAGCATCGGCCTGCTCGACATCGCGCGCGGGCATTTCGCCGCGGCGCGCGAACGCCTGCAGAAGACCCTGCGCGACGCCGAGGATCGCCAGCTCGGCGAGGAAGCGTCTGCCGCGCACCTCGACCTCGGCGAACTCGCGCTGGCCGAAGGCCGCTGGGCCGACGGGCTCGCGCACGCGCAGCGCGCGGAACAGCTCGCCGCACGCCGGTCCGACCAGCGCATGCAGATCGAAGCGACCCTGCTGCAGGCGCGCCTGTCGAGCGTGCTCGGCGACGATGCAGCCACCGACGCCGCGCTCGCGAAGGTGCCGGCCGAGCACGCCAACGCCGACCAGCGCGCGATGCGGCTGCTCGTCGCCGCGGCGCAGCTGCAGTCGCGCGGCGACTTCGTCGCGGCCGCGGCGAAACTCGACGATGCGGCGACCGCGGCGAACGAGGCGCACAGCGGCAAGGTCGCCGTCGAGATACGCCTGCAGCGCGTGCGGCTCGCGTTCGCGACGCCCGGCAAGCCGACGCGTGCGGACGCGTCGCTCGCGGCGTTGCGCGCCGACGCCGCGCAACTCGCCGAAGTGCCGACGCGGCTCGCCTGGCTCGAACTCGAGATCGCCTCCGCGTTGCAGGCCGGCGACCGCACCCGCGCCGCGCGCCGCTACCGCGAAGCGCTGCCGCTGCTCAAGGACACCGGTCGCGCGGCCGACGCCTACTTCATCCACGCGCTCGGCGCGCGCGCCTTCGCGCCCGATGCGGCCGAGGCCACCGCGGCGACGACTGCAGCCGCGGCCGCACGCGCGGAGCTGCTCGGTGACGCGCCCGAGGCCGCGCGCGCGAACCTGGAACAGCGCCTGCAGCGGCGCTTGCGCGAGGAAGGCGGCGATGCCCGTTGACCCGCCCTCGCCGACCGAGATGCGCGCGCAGCTCGCCGAGCTGCTGCAGGCCCACCAGGCGCTGACCGAACGGCTGCGCCAGGGCCAGGCGTCCTTCCAGCGGATCGCGCGTTCGGTCTGGCGCGTGCAGGAGGAAGAACGCAGCCGCTTCGCGCGCGAGTTGCACGACGGCGTCGGCCACAACCTCACCGCGATGCTGCACCTGATCAAGGAAGCGCTCGCGGCGTTGCCGGACGACCCGCGCTGCCGCCACGCACGCGACGAACTCGTCCACGCGCAGGCGATCGGCGACACGACCCTGCAGGACACGCGCGCGCTGTCGCGCCTGCTGCGCCCGCAGATCCTCGACGACCTCGGCCTCGAGCCCGCGCTGCGCTGGCTCGCGCGCTCGTTCTCCGAGACGCACGGCATCGACACGCATCTCGACTACCATGCGCCGCCCGCGGGCATCGACGCCGACCGCTCGACGCTGGTGTTCCGCCTCGTGCAGGAAGCGCTCGCCAACACCGCCAAGCACGCGTCGGCGCGCCACGTGGCGATCGCGTTCGACGGTCGCGGCGAGCGCGCCAGCTTGCGCGTGCGCGACGACGGCAGCGGCTGCGACGTCGAAGCCGCCCTCGCGCGCGGCCGCCACGGCGGCAGCAGCGGCCTCGGCGGCATGCGCGATCGTGCGCGCCTGTTCGGTGGTTCCCTGCAGTTCGAATCCACGCCGGGTGCCGGTTTCGGCATGTCGGTGTCCTTCCCGCTATCGGATGCCTCCCCGGGAGCGAGCCCATGATCCGCCTGTTGATTGCCGATGATCACACCGTGTTGCGCGAATGCCTCGTCGCGATGCTGCGCGAGAGCGGCGACTGCGTCGTCGTCGGCGAAGCCGGCGACGGCATCAGCGCCGTCGAACAAGCGCTCGCACTGCAGCCCGACATCGCCGTCATCGACATCTCGATGCCGCGCCTGTCCGGCATCGACGTCGTGCGCCGGCTGACCGAGGAATTGCCGCGCACCAAGGTGCTCGTGCTGACCATGCACGAGGAGGACGAGTACGCCGTGCAGATGGTGCGCGCGGGCGCGTCGGGCTACCTCGTCAAGAACACCGCGACGCACGAACTGCTCAACGCGATCCGCACGATCGCCGCCGGCGGCGTCTACTTCGGCCCTTACGCGACGAAGATCCTCGCCAGCCAGCTCAAGCACCCGCAACCCGAAGATCCGTACGGTGCCCTGTCCGACCGCGAGCGCGAAGTGCTGCACCTCGTCGTCGACGGCCTCACGATCAAGGAGATCGCCAACAAGCTCGGCATCAGCGCGAAGGCGGCCGAGAACCGCCGCAGCCGCGTGCTCGCCAAGCTCGGCGTGCGCAACAGCGCCGAGCTCGTGCGCTACGCGGTGCGCAAGCGGATCGTCGACTGAGGCGATCGCAGGCGTGCACGGCCTGCTGCGCCGTGCGCTCGCGACGACGAGGACCACGCCTGTCGATCGGGCGTCGTGCGCGGCACAATCCTTCCGCTCGACTCAGAGGAGATGCCCATGGACCGGTTCACGGGTGGTTGCTTGTGCGGCGACGTCCGGCTCGTCGCGACGGGTCGGCCGTATCGCGTCGGCCTGTGTCATTGCCTCGATTGCCGCAAGCACCACGGCGCGCTGTTCCATGCGTCCGCGATATTTACCGAGGCCGCCGTCAGCGTCGAAGGCGAAACGCGCTCATACGCGGGCCGGCATTTCTGCGTGCGCTGCGGTTCCTCGGTGTTTGGACGCAGCGCGGACGAAATCGAAGTGAGCCTCGGGTCGCTGGACGCCATCGACCAGTTCATGCCGACCTACGAACTGTGGACGATCCGCCGCGAGTCGTGGCTGCCGCCGTTCCCGCTCGCGCGGCACTACGAGCGTGATCGCGAATCGACGGACCGCTTCGAGGGCTAGGCCCGCGCCAGCGTCACTCCGAGCGTCCGAACCGCTTCGCCGAGGCGATCACGAGCTTGGCGCGCTCGATCTCGCGATTCCTCGGCGTGCTCAGGGTGAACAGCGAGTTGATGAGCGTGGTGGCCGCCGCGCTGACCTGCTCGACCGCAGCGTTGAACACCGCTTCGTTCGCCTTGGACGGCGTATTGAACCCGCTCAGCTTGCGCACGAACTGCAGCGCGGACGCGCGGATCTCGTCCTCCGTCGCCGGCGGATCGAAGTTGTACAGCGTCTTGATGTTCCTGCACATGGAAGCCTCCTGCGCTCGTCACGCGAGGACGACGCCGACGCACGCCGCCTCGGACCTTCCTGATGTTAGCGCAATCCGATCGAGGGTCAGGCCGCGCCGTGCTCGACCGTCGCCTTGATGTCCCTCAGGTCCTCGAGGATCGCCTTGCGGATCACGCCCTTGAACAACAGTTTCATCGGGATCGCCTGCAGCGTCGCGACGAAGCCCTGCGGTCGCGAATCGTGCGAACTCGTCAAGGTGACGCCATCGTCCGCTTGCGACAGGCGCATCGTGGTCACGAACACGAACCCGTCGCTTTCCGCACGCGTCTCGTAGAACTCGTTCTCGACGGCTTGCGTGATCCACTTCTCGACGGCCACCGGTTTGCCGAACAGCATTCGCGTCTCGCGCCACTTCAGCCCGACGAGGCCCTGATCCGGCGTCCCGACGATCTCGATGCGCTCGATTCCACGAATGATGCTCGCAGCGTTCGCGATGTCGGTGATCGTCGCCCAGATCGCCGACTTCGCGCCGCTGATGGTGGTCCGCGCTTCGACGATCACGGCGATCTCCCATGGGATGGGCACTGCGACGAATGGTAGCAGCGCACCGGCGTGGCCTCGCGCACGATCCGTGGCGTATGCATCGGGGTTACGACGCGTCGGATTCCCGGCGCGGAGGCGGCTCCGAATTCGTTCCGACGGCATGGGCAACCGGCTCCCCGGCGCCGTGCAGCGTAATGAGCGTAGGCGCGATTGCGCTGCTCCCGATCGAGGCAAAGCACCGTTCGCACGTCGGTCGACCTTCCGCTCCGCGATGGATCAGCTGCGACTTGGTGGCGATGGATTTGTCGCAGTGGAAGATGTCCGGCCTAAGCGAGCCGTCCGGCAGCGACGTCGCGTGCTAGCGCGATGAAGGCTTGGAAGGCAGCGGAAGCATTGCGTCGATTGGAATAATAGAGGCACAGCGGCGAAAGCGGCGGAGTCCAGTCTTCGAGAATGCGCACGAGCCGTCCCGCCGCGATGTCGTCGCGTACATCGGCCTCCATGAAATAGCCGACGCCTACGCCGTTCATCACCGCGATCCGCGCCAGGGAGGGTTCGTCCAGGGTGAGGGGTCCTTCGACGTCGAGCTGCAGTTCTTCGCCGCCTTTCTCGAACCGCCATCGAAGCAATGCGCCGTTCGGAAGCCGCCCGCGAACACAGGGATAGGCGGACAGTTCCTGCGGACGCTGGGGGACAGCTCTACCTTCGAAGAAGGCGGGGGACGCCGCAACCGCTATCCGTCGCGTCTGGCTCAACGGTATCGCAATCGCGTCGCTGGGTACGAGGTCCGCGCTGCGCACTCCCAGATCGAAACCCGCCGCAACGACATCGACAAGTCGCCCCTCGGTGACGATGTCGATATGAACCCGCGGATAGCGCTGTAGATATCTCAGGACCAGCGGCGCCATGATCTCGCGCGCCGCCGTCGCAAAGGTGTTGATGCGCAAGGTGCCGGACGGCATCTCCTGCTGAGAGCGAGCGGTATCCATCGCGGTCTGGATACCCTCGAGCGCTGGCTCGATCTGTGCGACGAAGACGCGCCCTGCGTAGGTGAGCGAAACGCTGCGTGTGGTGCGGTTGAACAACCGCACGGCGAGCTCTCGTTCGAGTTTGGCCACCGCGTTGCTGATCGCCGTGGTCGACATCCCGAGATCGAGCGCTGCTGCCCGGAACGAACCGCATCTGACAATGGCCAAAACCGCCTCGAGCTCGGCCAGCGAATGGCGGGTCATTGTTGCGGCATCCGTAACACCCCGTCCCGGTTTATCTCGATTATCGGGAAGAAGTTTAGCCGCTAGATTGGCCTCGTGAACCAACGAGGAGATGACCATGTCATTGGAGTTGCCCAAGCCGATTGCCGGCTACATCGAAGCAAACGCCCGTCTCGATCTCGAGGGCATGGTGAAGCATTTTCGGCCCGACGCCGTCTTTACAGACAATGGCAAGCGTTTCATGGGGCTGGGTGAAATCCGCCGGCTGCTCGAGGAAGAGGTGATCGCGGTCAAGGCGATCTTCGAGCCCGATACGGTTCGGGAAGACGATGGCGACGTGGTGCTCGAAGGTCCGGCTCATGGTGAGTTCCCTGGCAGCCCGATCCGTTTCACCTACCGTTTCACGATCGTGGAGGGTGCCATCGAGACCCTGGAGGCGAAGGTATGGGCCTGAAGGCAGATCCGACCGAGTTCGCCGGCAAGCGCGTGCTCGTCAGTGGCGGCACCAAGGGGCTCGGCCGGGCCACGGTCGAGCGTTTCCTCGCCGGAGGAGCACGCGTCGTCACCGCCGCCCGCACGATCCGTGATCCCATAGCGGGCGTCGACTATGTCCGGGCGGACCTGACGACCGCGGAGGGCGGTGAAGCCCTTGCCAACGCAGCGCTCGAGCAGCTCGGTGGCATCGACATCCTTGCCCATGTCGTCGGTGGCTCGTCTTCCCCGGCGGGTGGCTTCGCCGCACTGACGGACGACCATTGGCTCGCCGAGCTGAACCTCAATCTGCTCGCCACGGTGCGCCTCGACCGCCTGTTGATCCCGCAAATGCTCGAGCGAGGCGACGGCACCGTGGTGCACGTCACGTCGATCCAGTCGGTCCTGCCGCTGCCCGAGTCCACAACGGGCTACGCCGCCGCCAAGGCCGCGCTCAGGACATACAGCAAGTCGCTTTCGAAGGAGCTCGGTCCCAAGGGTGTGCGGGTCAACTCCGTTTCACCCGGCTGGATCATGACGGAGGCGACCGGAGACTTTCTCGAGCGGCTTCGGGCGGCCAATGGCGGCACGATCGAGGACGCGCGTCAGTCCGTGCTCGATGCCTTGGGCGGGATCGCGATCGGGCGAGGAGCCGAGCCCGAAGAGGTAGCCGACCTGATCGCCTACCTCGCCTCTGATCGTGCGGCGGCGATCCACGGCGCCGAGTTCGTCATCGATGGCGGGACCATCAGGACGGTCTGATCGCTGCCTTCCGGCGTTCGCGGCAGCGCGGGCGCCGGGACCGACCCGCTCCGGCGGACCAGCAAGCCCTGACGGAACCTCGACGCGAGAGAGGGCGCCCATGAAACGAGAATTGCCGACGATGCCGGACACTTCATCCTGCGAGCGCTGCAGCTGGGCCCAGGGAGACCCGCTGATGCGCGACTACCACGATGCCGAATGGGGCGTACCGCAGCGAAACGCTCGAATGCTGTGGGAAATGCTGATGCTGGAGGGATTCCAGGCAGGGCTTGCCTGGATCACCATCCTGCGCAAGCGCGAAGCCTTTCGAGCCGCCTTCGCGGGTTTCGATCCGGTCAAGATCGCCGCGTTCGGCAAGCGGGACGTCGATCGCTTGATGGCGGACCCCGGCATCGTGCGTGCGCGGGCCAAGATCGAAGCCACCATCAGAGGCGCGCAAATCTACTGCGACATGCACGATCGCGGCGAAGACTTCTCGACGTTCTGCTGGTCGTTCACGGGTGGAGCGCCGATCCTTGGTGACGGCGAGAGCCGGGTTGCAAGCACGGCCCTGTCCGAAACAATCTCCAAGGCGTTGAAGCGGCGCGGCTTCACGTTCGTCGGACCGACCATTACCTACGCCTGGATGCAAGCGGTCGGCATCGTCAATGATCATTCACTTCGGTGCTTTCGACGCCGCGTCGACTCCGAAAGAGCCCGCGGCATGGCTGCGACGACACCATAGTCAAGGCAGAACTCCAATCACGCCCGGAACGCCCGGACTGGCGATGACGGAGCCATCGATCAAATCAACCACGCCACGCGCTGACGCGCGCAACCACGACCATCCGTGTTGCTCTGAAAATGAACCTGGACTCTATTTGCTAAGCGCGCAAGGTCGGCCCGCGGTCACGCGCCCGCGGCCGTCACCGACGCACGGCCTTCCCGAACCGCAAGCCAGAGCGCAATCGCAGCGGACACCGCAGCCGGAATGAAGAATACGAGCTGCCCGAGGGACCCGTTGCCGTGCAACGTGATGAGCGCAAGCGCGGTCGCGCTGCTGCCGATCGCGAGCGCGGCGACGAGGAGACTCGCGAACCAGCGCACGCGGATCGAAAACCCCGCGAGCACGAGCGCGACGAAGGCAGCGAAGATCGCGAGCAGGCCCCACGGCAGCAACCAGAGCGCCGTCTCGAGCAGCACGCCGAGGAAGCCGAGCAGCGAGTGCGCCGAGATCGCGGTGCCGAGCACGAGGAATGCCGCGGCGAGTGCGATCGAGGGCAGCGCGAGGAAGAGACTCGACAGGTACAGCAGCGTTCGCATAGGCATCGATCCGACGTCGTCAGGTCGTTTCCCGGACCTGGAAGATGTTGCCCTCCGGATCGCACGCATTGCAGACGACGAATCCCGGCCCGTTCCATCGCTCGCCGGACACATCGCCGCCGAGGCGCGTCGCCGTCGCCTTCGCCGTTTCGATGCTCGGCACCGTGAAGAAGAACTTCAGCGCCGTGTCCTCGCGTCGCTGCGGCGGCGACGTGATCTCGATGCCCGCGGCGATGGCGGCGGGAATCCGGTGCACGAGCAACTGGATGTCCGCGGATTCGAGCACGATGAGTTCATCGGTCGCGTGCAAGCGAACCATGTCGGCCACCGACGCGTAGAACGTCGCGAGGCGCTCGGCATCCTTGGCGTACACGAAAAGCCCTGCGCGTGCGGGACCCGGCATGTCGACCTCCAGTCTGTGGTGCGTCGATCGTAGCCGATCGAACGCATCGAAGCGCACGCGTCGCCATGCAGCGCGCGGCTCGCCCACCAGCGATCGCCCGGGCCGCGTTCCGGATACGCGCGACCGACCAGCGCGTGCTGGACGATGCCCTCGAGTGCACCCGCGGCACCCCGCGGCATCGGGAAGCGGACGCCAGGCTTGCGGAGCAGGAACGCGTCGGTGAGGAAGCGCACGAGCACGCACGCGTACTCCGTGTCGAACTCGCGGGTCGCAATGATCGGTCCCGTGGTCGGCGAATGACTGCTGCCGAGCCAAAACAGCCATGCGCGGTTCACTGCCGGCCCGATGATCCGTTCGCAAGCCGCGCGATCACGAGCTCGAGCAATGCCCGAAGGCGAGGCAGTCGACGCAGATCCCGGTGATAGCCGACCCAAGTATCGCGACCAGGCGGCTCGGTGCCCAAGTCGATCGGCTCGATGCCAGCGGTGGCATCGGCCAATGGAATCGGCAGTACCGCGATACCCACACCGTGAGCGCACATCCTGGCCTGCACGTCGCGGCTGTTGCTGCGGAAAACCGTGCGCGCCTTCGGCAACATCGTTTGCAGCCAGCTGTCGTCGGGCACGCCCGCGAACGCGGAGTCCAGCGCCAGCAACGCACTGCCGGTGCCATCGCCCGCCATCGGATGGGCGATTCCCCGGCGCAGGTAGGCGCGATAGCGCATGTGCAACAACTTTCGCGAGACGACGTCCGGCTCATCGAACGGCCTGATGCGGAACGCCACATCGGCCTCGCGACGGGAAAGGCTCAGGAAGCGCGCATCCGTCAGCAACTCGATCGTGACCTTGGGATGGAGGACCGAAAACTCCGCAAGTACCGGCGTGAGGACATGTGCGCCGAACCAATCCGACGAGGTGATTCGCAGCAGGCCTTCGAGTTGCTGCGTTTGCCCCGCAAGCCGACGCTCGATGGCGAGCGCTTCCGCTTCCATGCGTTCGGCATGACCCAGCAGGGTGGAACCTTCGTCGGTCAGGACGAAACCGTCCTTGGTCCGCTGGAAAAGCGTGTGTCCGAGCGCGTCCTCCAGGACGCGCAATCGTCGCCCCATGGTTGGCTGCGTCTGCGCCAGTTTCCGGGCGGCGGCCCCCAGCGTTCCTTCCTGGGCAATGGCCAAGAAGATGCGTAAATCGCTCCATTCCATGCGAAATCGGCTGCCGAGGCCGTGTGATTATTCTCATGCAATTATGCATGAGCGTCATGCCGATATGCCCATGCGCGTGCATTATCGACTGACCTAGAATGCGTGACACGGGTTGCGACTCGGGCCATCTCGCCTCGCGATATCCCGGTCATTCATGGGACAGACGCAGGAGTTCACCTTGCATCATTTCCGGCGCGTGATAGCCGTTGCCAAGAAACTGATCTTGGCGTTCGCCGCCCTGTTCGGCGCCGTGCTGTTTGTCCGCATGCTGTTGCTGCCGGGACTACAGGCCATATTCCATCCCGACGACTCCGTCACGAGCCTGCTGCGGCGGACCGGCATTTTCGTCTTCGCCGTGCTGGCCTACTGGGCCTACGTCCGCATTGTCGAAGCCCGCAATGCCAGTGAACTGCGCCCCGCGCCACTCGCGATCATGCTCGGTGGCGCATCCGGCGGCCTGCTGGTGGCGATTTCGATGCTGGTGGTGCTTGCGCTCGGTGCGTATGAGATCACTGCCTACCATGGACTGCAGCGCGGCCTGCTCGGCATCGCCGGTCTGATCGTGATTGCCGCAACCCTGGAAGAAATCGCCTACCGTTGCATCCTTTTCCGCATCCTGGAAAGCGCCTGGGGCACCGTCCCGGCATTGTGCGTGCAATCCGTGATTTTCGCGCTCGGTCATCTCGAAAATATCGAGGGCCGCGCCAGCATGCAGGAACTGGTCACGATGATCGTGTCGGTAACCCTGACCGGCGCACTGTGGACCCTCGTGTTCGTGCTTTCGCGCAACCTCTGGGTCGCAGCAGCGAATCACGCTGCGTGGAACTTCACGATCATCCTCTCCGGATTACCCTTGTCAGGCATTGAAGACTGGCGTCGCATGGCACCGATGGTCGGCGAGTATCGCGGCCCGGTCTGGCTGACAGGCGGTTTGTTCGGTCCAGAAAGCTCCATCGTCACGATCGTCATGCTCGCGGTCACCGTCCCTGCCATGCTGTACTGGGCCCAGCGAAAGCATCGTCTCATCGGCGGCGCGACACCGCGTGTCGATACGCTGAAGCCACCGCAACCGGAAGCCCGTCCTGCCTGAAGCCTCGTCGGCACGCGGCATCGCCGCATCACTGACCGAACATGGGTCGCCGCGCGTCATGTCCAAACTCGACCAGAACGACGTCCAGGTCGCCAACGTCCATGGCACGATCGGCTGGCATGGCCACGCAGCGCGTGGCCAGCCAACTAGCGATCGGCCGGGCCGCGTTCCGGATACGCGCGACCGACCCGCGCGTGCTGGACGACCCCATCAGGGGCACCCGCGGCGTCCTGCGGCATCGGGAAACGAACGCCGGGTTTGCGAAGCAGGAACGCGTCGATGAGGAAACGCACGAGCGCGCGATCGTAGGCAACGTCGGTGGCCGCGTACTGCTGCGGATCGCGATTGACCCACGATTCCGCGACGCGCACGCCACCCGGCGAGCCGTCGAGGCGCAGCGCATAGATCAAGGCGCCGCTCCAGCTGCGATGGAACCGCAGCCAACCGTCCTCGCCATAGATGAACCACTTGTCTTCCATCCGCTCCGGCACGAGGCCGAGCATGAGCTGCTCCGCCTCCGCGTCGGTGAAGACCGCGTCGAAACCGAGCGGCGCCGTTGCCTCAGGGGGAGGCAGGCATTTCCAGGAGGATCGCGTCGCGCGCATGCTGCCAGGCAAGATCGCCGAGAGGAACGGCTTGCCGCATGGTAACGCCGCGGGTCGAGCCTAGCTACATCCGTCCGATGGTCGTTATCGCGGAGTTCCACGGGCCGGTCCTTGCCTGGGATTCGCGCAGTTGGACGCCATCCCGAATCTGCTGCGTGAGCGCCACCATCCCGGGCGACCGGAATTCCGCGTTGAGGCTGTCGGCGATCGACAACAGCGCCGCATGGATGGCTTCGTCGCGCGCCGCGCGGTCGAGCGGGTAGTAGGTGTTGCCGATCGTGAGTTCGTACAGCTTCTGCAGCGCGCCGTCGTGCGCACGCAGGAGCTTCTTCCGCGATCGCAAGTGGATCGCGACGGCGTTCGGCGTGCCGTGATCGAGCGCCTCGACATACAGGGCGAGTATCCCGAACGGGAGTGCAGGATCAGCCACGCGCGCCAGGCCCGTTCCAACGCGATGGAGGATCGTGCCGTCGCGCAGGGAAAATTCGTCGATCGCGGACGCCGCCGCCAATCCCGTCGATCGTCCCGAAACACGGAGCTCCATCGCAGCGGCTGCCTTCCGTAGCGTTGCGGATCGGTGACGGTTACGCCGCGTCGGATGCCGGGCGAGGCGGAACCGAATACGTGCCGACGGCATGGGCGACCGGTTCTTCGAGGCCTTCGGAGTACAGATCGACCTCGCCGACGATCAGCGACTTCCCGACCTTCATGAGGCGACAGGTGCCGACAATCGCCGCGTCCGCCGCCGGCTTGCGCAGGAAGTTGATGCTGAGGCTCGTGGTGACCGCGAGCGGGACCAGGCCGATCTCGCCGAGGATCGCGACGTACAGCGCCACATCGGCGACCGCCACGAGCACCGGTCCCGAAACCGTTCCGCCGGGCCGCAACTCCGCGCTGCCGATCGCGTGGCGCACGGTCGCGCTGCGATGGCCGACATCGACGACGGTGCATTTCGTCTGCGGAAACTCACGCAGGAGGAAGCTCGCGATGTCGCTCTTCGTCGCGAGCGTGGGCGAGTGGTCGGCGGCAGGATTCATGCGGCGTCGGTCATCGGATCAAGTCCGGTCGCAAGGCGCTTTCGGCTCGCAGGTCATCAGTCCGCACGGCATGGCTTCAGCCAGCGACCGCACCGCCCCTCGGCGATGACCTTCACCAACGCTGCGCGTGAAGCCGCGTTCGGAATGTCGAAGCGCACGCGAATGGTCGCGAGCCGCGGCGCGAAGGCGAACGCCAGCCGCCTCCACAGGGAAGGCCTCGCCGTGTACACGAGACAGGTGAGGAAGGAACCCCACAATTCCGCAGCAAGGTGGGCATCGGTAGCGAGCACTTCCAGCAAATCGACGCGTTGCGCGTCAGCCGGCAACGGGCGACTGCTGTTCCATTGCCTGGAAGAGCCCACTGCGATGATCGACCTTGCGCCGTCGGCCGATCGCAGCACGATCTGGTTATCCAGACGAATGTCCGCGGCCCCGGATTCCGGAGAGTAGCGGGATTCTTTCTCGGTAATGACGATCTCGCCCACTCGGGAACCAATGCCTGAACTGGAGGGCCGCTGCCGCAGGGCTCCCAACATACCGCAACATCAGCGCGTCTGTCCGTACCGGCGCCGCCACGGCATGCTCGCTTTCCGCATCACCGAGTGACCGGCGAATGCGTGCGGACCGCGCAGCAAGATGACACGAGCACCTGCTGCTCTCCCCAAACCGAATACACGACTGCAGCCGCACCACTTGTCAAAGCGAACTCACTCGGTCACGTGCAAGGGGAGACCATACATGAATTGTTAGCCGTCATTGCGCTGCAAATGACCGCCCATGCGGGTTTTAGTTTGCGGGTCACCGCCAACGCAAGCAGTGCCAACGCAATCGGGAGAGCTAGCCACCAATAGTCAACGACGTAGCCATTTGCCTCAACCAGCCAGTCGGTGCCGCGAAACCCATCGATCGCGAGCTGAGGAGCGATGTAGGAGCTGTATGCGGTGAGCGGGATGGTTAACAAAACGAGGAAAGCGGAAACAACGCCATAGGATAGCGATGCGACTGTTGCAACGAACAGCCAGCGACGAGGAAAAGGCTTTCGCTCCCGATGCGTAACAACCAGGGGCCATATAACCGGCAGCCACGTAAGCGATGCATAGACGGATGCGACACACGCAATGTAGGTCAGGGTTTTTGCATCAAAAGCTGTGGTGTCTGCCATGACGGCTAAACGTCTGAATTAAGCCGAGCCGCGAAGCGGCTTCCGCTTGAACGAGGTGTCCGCTGGCCGCCTTACAACAGCCAACCGCGTGCAATCCCCTTGCGGCTGAGCAAGACGAGGCCGATGCCGACGGCAAGCACTACCGATTGCAGGACGACAACGACAGGACCCGCCAAACTAAGTCCGTCTGCCAGTACGAAGAGACCCATGTCCTGGACGATAATTCCGAGCAGGGAGAGTACAAAAACAGGAAGCGCCCATTTCTTGCGCAGGAGGAGCCCCATGGAACCCAGAGCTCCGCCGAACACCGCCATTGCGGTAGCTGCGACCGCCCAGCCAGGACGGGCGGCGTAAAGCGCTTGCTGCGCCTCGGGAAGCTTGGCGAGGTCTTCTGGCGAAAGGTTAAGGTCAGAGAAGAAAGCAATGCAGCCGAGCAGATTCCAGAGCAATGCGAGGACTGCGACGAACTTGAACCACGCCGGTGTGTTCACTCGATTTCTCCCCAGGGTGCGTACGAAATGTCGGGTCCAGCTGAAGCCTGATGTAAGCCGCGCCGCGAAGCGGCATCGGCTTGGACGAATTGTCAGGCCGACGGCGGTTACCAAGCAACCCGTTCCACAGCGCAGCCGGACCTGAGCGTGTTGTGGACCTCAGCCAGGCGATCGGTTTGCGCCAGCAAATGTTCGATTTGCTCCGGTGCTGCGGTCGAATCCACGCGGGCGCGATAGCTGACCGACTCGGCGCCGGCTCCGATGCCGTTGAAGTGTGCGGTGGCGACAACTTCGCAACCGCTGATTTCAATTCCGAGGCGAGCAGCCTCGCGGTAGAGATCGTTGCAGTAGCAGGTGGCGAGTGCGGCCATGAGGAGCTCACCACCGTTCACCGAGCTTCCCGGGCCATGGGTCTTCGCGGCGACCTCGACGCGCTGAATGTTGCCCGCCGTGGCAACACGGACCTCGTGGCCATTCGCGTGATTGCGGATGTGCGCGGAGATTTCCATACGCGATCTTCCTTAAATGGGCGGCCCGACACCCGAGCAAAGCCACGCCGCGAAGCGGCGTCGGCTTAGATGATCAAACGGACAACGCTCGTGTCGCCACACGGCTTCGATGAGCCTGGCAGATCATGATGATCCGGACACGGGATCGCGAGCGGAGTCCGCCATGCATGCTACGCCGGACAATGTCGCCATTTCCACCGTCGCCATCGACCTCGCCAAGGACGTGTTCGAACTTACCTTCGTCGATGCCGATGCACGCATCGTCGAGCGCCGGCGGGTCAACCGAACCGAGTTCGCACGCGTGCTCGACAATCGCCCGCCGCTGCGCGTCGTGATGGAAGCCTGCGGTTCGGCGCATTATTGGGCGCGCCGGTTCGCGCGACAGCAACGCCCATCGGCCGCGTCGCGATCCCGAGTCGACTCCCGAATAAGGTGCTCTGGACCACCCCGGGTTTCTCGGACAGTCTAATTAGACACCGCCTGCGCGGCGAAGTCTTCGGGTGAGCGGTTGCCTAGCGCGCTGTGCAATC
>NZ_JACGXL010000005.1 GCF_014138265.1 Dokdonella fugitiva | reverse complement strand
CGCGGCGAAGTTGGCGATCACCGTGCAATCGGCCGTGACCGCATTCGTCGTGTAGGTGCCGCCGGCGAGGTTGCCGCCGCAGGTGCCGCCCACCGCGTCGATGTGGAAACCCGCATTGGCCGTCAGCGTGAACGCCGTCGTCGCACCATCGTTGACCGTCTGCGGCGTGCTCGGGCTGATCGAGCCCGACGGCGTGCCGACGCTCGGCGTCACCGTGTGCGTGACAGGCACGCCCGTGCCGCTCAGCGCGATCGTGCCGCTGCCCGGCGCGTTCGCGGTCACCGTCAGCGTCTGGTTGGCCGCGCCCGCGGCCGCCGGCGCGAACGTGTAGGTCAGCGTGCAGCTCGAACCGACCGCGATCGTGATCGGCGGCGAGTTCGCGCAGGTGCCGCCGGCGCGCGCGAACGGCGCGGCCGCGGGCGTCAGCGCCGTCACGTTCAGCGACGCAGTGCCGTCGTTGCCGAGCGTGACCGTCTGCGCCGCACTCGTCGTGCCGACCGTCTGGTTGCCGAACGGAATACTCGTCGGCGAGATCGTGAGGTGGCCTTGCGGCGCACCCGCGACCGTGGTCGTCGCGGTCGCGCTGTTGTTGCCCGGCGCGCTGTCACCGAGGCTGCTGGTGATCGTCACGGTGTTGCCGAGCACGGTACCGCCGGCGACGCCGGACGACACCGAAACGGTCAGCGTGAATACCGCATTGCCGACCGCGAACGACGCGTTGCTGCAGTTGATCGTGCCGGTCGCGCCGACCGCCGGCGTCGTGCAGCTCCAGCCGGCGACGGCCGGCAGCGAAACGAAGCTCGTGCCTGCCGGCAGCGTGTCGCTCCAGCTCGCCGACGGCGCCGTCGCCGGACCGTTGTTGGTCGCGGTGACGGTGTAGGTGAGGTTGTTGCCCGCGGTGACCGGATCCGGCGAGTCGCTCACGGTGATCGCGAGATCGGTGCTGCCGAACAGGCCGACGACGACCGGATCATGGTCGGACGCGCGATACGGCGTGCCCGGCTCCCACACGACGCGCGGCGGCACCAGCGTGGAACCGTCGGGCTTCTCTTCCTGCGCCGCTTCGCCGGTGTCGCGGATCTCGTCGTTGTAGTCGAACGACGGAACTTCGTCCGCATTGATGTGCCAGGCGTCGGCGCCGGTGACCTGCGACTGCAGGCTCGCGTTGGCGAACGCGTAGTCGAGATGGCCGAGTTCGCCGTCGAACTGGTACGAGTACGCATTCGTGCCGTGCAGCACGGTTTCCATGTCGGCATAGCCACCGGCTTCGAGCGTGGTGACCGGCGTCTCGCTCGCATACGAGTTGAAGTCGCCGAGCAGCAGCACGTCCGGATCGCCCGCGGCCGGGATCACGGTGTTGGTGAGCCACGTCATCGTGCGCGTCGCCTGCTGCGTGCGCTTGGACGCCCAGCAGCCCTGGCCGTCGCCCTGGTCGGCATCGACGCCGCTGCCGGGGCAGCTGCCCTTCGACTTCAGGTGGTTCGCGACGACGGTGAAGCGCTTGCCGAACGCGGGATTGGTCGCGTCGATGACGTCGAACGTCTGCGCGGTCGGCGGACGGTCGTGGATCGAGTCGAGGTCGACGAGCGGCGAACCGACCGGCGAGACGACGCCGGTGCGATAGACGATCTGCACGCGGATCGCGTCGGTACCGAGCGTTCCGCCGGTGCTCGCGGCCGCGTAGGGATGCGCGCCGCCGCAGCGCGTGTTCACCGCACCGAGCAGGTCGTTGATCGTGTCGCTCGGCGTGGTGTTCTCGAGCTCCATGAACGATGCGATGTCGGGGTTGAGCGTGCAGATCACGATCGACGCGCGTTCGCGCTGGCGATTGAGCTCGGCGACGCTGTCCGCACCGCGGCAGTCGAGCGTGCCGCCCGGACCGCACGGACCCGAGCTCGAGCTCGACGTCGTGTCGATCGTCGTGAAGTAGTTGAGCAGGTTCATGCCGACCACGCGGATCGAACCGCCGACGTTCGGCGGCGTCGCCGGGCGCGTGTTGACCGGCGTGAACGCGACCGGATGCGCCGTCGTCGGGCGGATGCGCCATGCGTCGGTGCCGGTCAGGCCGGCGAACGACCAATGCAGCACGCCAGTGAGGCCAGAGACCGTGTCGCCGCCGCGGAAGTAGTCGACGCCCTGCGTGCCGACGCCGAAGCCGCCGTTCTGGTGCGGCCAGTACATCGCCTGCTGGCCGTTCGGCTGCGCGAGCACGGAATTCTGCACGTTGTTGTCGTCGTCGAGGATGACGCGACGGCGCGCGAGGTTGTCGAGGTGCGCGGTGAGGCCGGCGACGCTCGGCGCATTGTCTTCGGTGAACGTGCGCGAACGGCCGCCCTGCAGCAGCTCGATCTGGCCGTAGCGCGGCAGTTCGAAGAACTCGGACACCGTGAGCGTGTCGACGAAGGTGACGAGCATGCCTTCGCGCGCCTCGTAGTAGGCGTCGATGTCGCCCACGACCGGCAGCGAGATCGTCGTCGGCGTGACTTCGGCGAGATGGTTGCCGGCGTCGGTGACGACGACCGACGCGGCCGACGGCGGCGTCAGCTCGGTCATGTTGAAGAATTCGCTGACCACGCCGGTCACGCGCACGCGCTGGCCCTCGGCGATCGAACCCGCCGTGCACGAGCCGCAGAACACGAAGATCGCTTCCGAGGTGTTCGGGTCGGCGTCGGCATCGGCGTCCTCTTCCTGCAGGAAGAAGCCGCTGAGCTTGGCCGAGCCGAGGAATTCGGCGGTGACGACGCCTTCCACGGTGACGGTCGCGCCCGGGATCGGCGTCGCGGCGCCGTTGCCCTGCACGTCGTGGATCTTGTTGACGTCGTCGTTGACGATCGTACCGACCGCCTGCGCGTCGTCGACGGTCGCGTTGGCGACGTTGCTGACGTTGACGTTGAACGCCTCGTCCGGCTCGCTCGTCGTGTCGCCGTTGACGAGCACGGTGAACGTGTAGCTCGTGCTGCCGGCCGGGATCGTCTGGCCGGTGAGCGACTGCGCGGTATAGTCGGACGGCGCGGTCGCGCTGCCGTCGGCGGTCGCGATGTCGAACGTGACGCCACCCGGGCCCGCCGGTTGCGTCAGCGACACGGTGAACGCGTAGCTCGTCGTGCCCGCGTTGCCTTCGGCGTGCGAGACGTCGGCGATGGACAGGTGCGGCGCGTCGTTGTCGACGATCGTGCCCAGGCCCTGGCCGTCGGTCACGACCGCGCCGGTGACGTTGGTCACGTTGACGAAGTAGGTCTCGTTGGCCTCGGGCAGCACGTCGCCGTTGACGGTGACGTTGAAGGCATAGGTCGTGCTGCCGGCCGGGATCGTCTGCGAGGTCAACGAGCTCGCGACGTAGTCGCTGCCCGCGCTCGCGGTGCCGTCGGCGGTCGCGATGTCGAACGTGACGCCGCCCGCGCCGGCCGGCTGCGACAGGCTCACGGTGAACGTCGCAGTGGCCGTGCCGGCGTCGCCCTCGGTGACCGACACGTCGTTGATGCTGAGGTTCGGCTGCGAGACGGCAGCGTGCGGCGTCACCGAGACATCATCGATGGCGAGGCCGTGGTCCGAACCGGATGCGGGGCGCGTATCGGTCCAGCGCAGCATGACTTCCGTGCCGGCGGGAATGCTGAGCCCGGTGATGGTCGTCGCGATGCCGTTGACGCGGCCCGTCGTGTTTC
This sequence comes from Dokdonella fugitiva, assembly GCF_014138265.1. GTDB lineage: Bacteria > Pseudomonadota > Gammaproteobacteria > Xanthomonadales > Rhodanobacteraceae > Dokdonella_A > Dokdonella_A fugitiva_A. The sequence continues at coordinate 400,324 of NZ_JACGXL010000005.1, read as the reverse complement.
CGTTGACGGCGACGGCACCGGCCGTGTTGACCGGGCTGGTGAAGTTCAACGCGGCCACGTTCGTGCCGGCGGCCTGGAACTCCGCCAGCGAACCGGTGAAGCTCGCCGCGGTCGCGTAGGAGAACGCGACCGTTTGCGCCGTCGCGTTGCCGTCACGCCATTGCTCGCCGTTGTAGGAAACGTCGAGCGAGGTGATCGTCGAGCCCGTGTTGTTCGCCAGGCGCAGGCCGTAGTACATCGTGCCGGTGCCGCTCGACTCGACCGAACCCAGCGCGCGCTCGGTCGCCGCCGTGGTACCGAAGCTGTACAGGCCACCCGTGTTCGACGACCCGTCGCTGGCGATGAGGACGACGGTGCCCGATGTCTTCTGCGCGTACCAGCCCGCCAACGTGGCATTGTTGGTCCAGGCGTTGGTCGTGCCCGTGTTCGGCAGCGCGTCGAAATTCTGCGTGTACGGCGTGTCGAGCGTGGTCAGCGAGACCTGCGCGAACGACGGCGCCGCGAGCGAAAGCAGCAGCAGAGCGCCGGCCGCCTTCGCGGAAATTGAAACGAAAGGACGATCGGCCCGCGCCTTGCGCGAGCGCTCGAATTGGAACGACATCACGATTTCCCCTGGGAGATGGGCTGCACAGTGGCTGCAGCCCGGGCAGTCTACCGATCAAAACGCGAACGCATTGACGCGGCGCAGCAAATTCCGCTCGGTCACCGGGCGGGGTCGGGTTGCCCCACCAGCATGCCCACGGCATGCGACAGCCGGATGACGCCCCGCATTGCGCTCAGGGCGTTGGCGCGCGCGCCGCCAGCAGCTCCTGGCCGATCACGGTACATATGGACTCGAAATCCGCGTCGTCGAGCCAGGGACTGTTGGAGATCGTCAGCGTCGTCGCGGCGAACCGGCGCGCATTGGGCACGTCGGCTGCGGCGACCACACCGCGCAGGTAGGGATAGTCGGGCAACGCATGGATGAACAGGCGGCTCACGCCGCTGCCCTCGCCCCAGAGGCGAGCGAGGATCGCGTCGCGCGTCGCCTCGTCGGCCAGTTGCAGCAACAAGAACGGCCAGGTGCCCTCCGCGCCGCCGGGATCACCAAGCACCTCGACGCCCGCGATCGCGGCGAGCCGTTCGCGCCGCCGACGCGCGCGCAAGGTGCAATCGGCGACGAACGCAGCCAGGCGCGCGAACGCACGCGCACCGACGTTGCGCCGCCAGCGGCCGAGCGTGTGCAGCGGGATGCGCATCGGGAAATCGTCGCCGACCGCAGCCACCGGATCGCCACGACGCAGCGCCCGCCGCAGCGGCGCGCCGTAGGCGAGGCGGAGCAGCGATGGGCGGTAGCACGCATGGTAGCCGAGCAGCTCGAGCGAGCGGCGCAGTTCCCAGTCAAGGCGCCACGGCACGATCTCCCGGCTCGTGCGCCACAGCTCGCGCCGCAGGCTCGCATCCGCGCTCACGAGCAGGCCGCCTTCATAGGTCGTCAGGCCCTTGCCGACCGCGAGGCTGAAGAAGCCGGCGTCGCCGTCGAGGCCGACCGAACGCCGTTCGCGGCGCGCTCCGAAGGCCTGCGCTGCGTCCTCGATCACGAACGCGCCGACCGCCCGCGCGAGCGCGACCGCCGTCGCGACGTCGGCGACGCGGCCGGCGAGATGCGTCGGCAGCACCGCGAGCACGTCGCGGTCGCAGGCGCGCGCGAGCGCTTGCGCATCGAAGTCGATCGAACCCGGCGCGAGGTCGCACAGGCGCAGTTCGAGGCCGCAATGCGCGACCGCGATCGCGACCAGCGGGCAGGTGTAGGCAGGCACGACGACGACGCGCCGGCCGGAGAGGCGATGCATCGCGGTGAGCGCGACGACGAGCGCCGCCGTACCCGAGCACTCCGCCTGCACATCGTCGACGCCGACGAAGGCGGCGGCCTGCCGTTCGAGGCGGCCGCGCCGCGGCGCGGTCGGCCACAGGTCGCCCCAACGCGGCGGTAGCCCCGCCGTGGGCGGCGCCTCAGTGCGGTGCGGGCGCGTCGCCATCGGTTTCGCTGATCGCGAGGCAGACGATGCCGGCGATGATGAGCGCGCTGCCGATCCACTGCGGCGTGCCGATGTGCTCGCCGAACAGCACGACCGACAGCGCCATCACGCTGATCACCTCGAGGTGCGAGGCGGCGAACGCGGGACCGATCGGCGCGTGTTCGAGCAGGGTCATCCAGGTCACGAACGCGCCGACGTAGCACGCGATCGCGCAGTACACCCACGGCGACGACAACACGCGCAACGTCCAGGCGAGGTTCGCCTCCGGCGGCAGCGCGTGGTTCGCGGTGAGCTTGAAGCAGATCTGCGCGAAGGTGTCGAAGCAGACCAGCACGAGGAAGCCGACGAGATAGAAGCGACGCATCGCGTTCAGCCCCCGACGCCGACGACCGCGACGCCCGCGGCGATGAGCAGGATGCCGAGCGTGCGCATCGGTGAAAGCTTCTCGGCGAACAGCACGCGCCCGGCGATCATCACCGCGACGATGTTGATCGAGCCGAGCAGCACGCCCTCCGACAGCGGCACCAGCGAGAGGAACGCGAGCCAGACGAGGAACTCGCCGACGTAGCAGGCGATGCCCGACCAGATCCACGGCCGTCGCGCCATCGCCTTCCAGCGCGCGAGCCCCTCGCCGAGGTCCGGTCCGGCGGCGGCGGCCTTGAACGAAAGTTGCCCGAAAGTATCGAGCACTATGTTGGCCAGCCAGAGCATGACGACGGTGGCGGACATCGGTTCCTGCTGGCGTGCGACGGGCGGCGCAGTATGCCCGCGCGACGCCTTCAAGTCGAAGCGCGCGGCCGCGCTGCTTGAAGATCGCGGCACGCCCGGCGATCATGCCGCCTGCCCGCGTCGCCGCCGTCGATGCGCGACGAATCCGAGGAGACGTGGAATGAGCAGCGTGCAGGACACCGTGTTCGACATCATCGCGAAGGAATCGGGCATCGATCGCGCCCGCATCACGCCGGACGCGACGCTGAAGGATCTCGAAATCCAGTCGCTCGACGCGGTGCAGATCATTTTCGAGATCGAGGACCACTTCAAGATCACGATGCCCGACCGCGACCCGAAGTTCGACACCGAATCGGTCAAGGGCCTGATCGAGACCGTCGAGAAGCTGCTGGCCGAACAGGCGACGCAGCCCGTGCCCTGAGCGGCGCGGCGGACGGCAATCCGGCGAGGGAACCGCATGCAGCGCGTCGTCATCACGGGCATGGGCGCAGTCACGCCGCTCGGCCTCGGTGCAACCGCCACCTGGTCGGCGATGCGCGAGGGCCGCGTCGCGATCGGCCCGATCACGAGCATGCCGCGCGACGGCCTGCGTTTCGGCATCGCCGCCGAAGTGCAGGGCTTCGATCCGCTCGCCCACTTCGAAGAGAAGAAGCTGATCCTGCTCGACCGCGTGTCGCAGTTCGCGCTCGTCGCCGCGCGCGAGGCGATCGCGCAGTCGGGCATCGACTTCGACGCCGACGGCCTCGGCGAGAACACCGCGGTGGTGATCGGCACCGGCATCGGCGGCGAGCAGACCCACGACGAGGCCTCGCGCCGCCTGTACGCGGAGAACAATCCGCGCACGCATCCGCTCACGATCGTGCGCCTGATGGCGAACGCGCCGGCGAGCCAGATCTGCATCGAACACAAGCTGACCGGCCCGTCGTTCGCGACCTCGAGCGCGTGCGCGTCGGCGAACCACGCGCTCGCGCAGGCATTCCACATGGTGCGCAGCGGCGTCGCCGACGCCGCGGTCGCAGGCGGCAGCGAAGCGTGCATCACGCTCGGCGTGATCCGTGCCTGGGAAGCGATGCGCGTGATGGCCGACGACACCTGCCGGCCGTTCTCCAGGCAGCGCCGCGGCATGGTGCTCGGCGAAGGCGCCGCGGTGTTCGTGCTCGAGACGCTGGAGCGCGCGCAAAGCCGCGGTGCGACGATCCTCGCCGAATTCGCCGGCGCGGGCATGTCGGCCGACGCCGGCGACATCGTCTTCCCGTCGGAAGCCGGCGCGGCGAAGGCGATCGCGCGTGCGCTCGCCGACGGCGGCATCGGCATCGATGAGGTCGGCTACGTCAACGCGCACGGCACCGGCACGCCGGCGAACGACCCGACCGAGAGCAAGGCGATCCGCCGCGTGTTCGGCGCGCATGCCGACGCGCTCGCGGTGTCGTCGACGAAGTCGATGCACGCGCACGCGCTCGGCGCGGCCGGCGCGATCGAGCTCGTAGCGACGATCGGCGCCTTGCGCGACGGCGTCGTGCCGCCGACGATGAATTTCCTCGATCCCGATCCCGAGTGCGACCTCGACTACGTCGCCAACGGCGCGCGCGAGCGCCCGGTGCGCGCCGCGCTCAGCAATTCCTTCGCATTCGGCGGCCTCAACGCCGTCCTCGCGCTGCGCCGCGCACCCTAGGCCGGCGCCGCGTTTCCGCGATCGCGGATGCCGGCGCGCGCCGCGCGTTGTATCGTGCATGCGGTTCGATTCCCCGTTTGCCCGCACCAGGAGACGCCATGACGCGGATCGTGTTCGCCGGACTGCTGCTCTGCTCGCTGCCGCTGTACGCCGCCGACGACGCGGCGACGGCCGACGCCGAGCTCAATGCGACCTACCGCAGCCTCACCGCGAAGCTCGAGGGCGGCAACCTCGAGCGACTGCGCGATGCGCAGCGCGCGTGGGTCGCCTTCCGCGACAAGGAATGCGCGTTCAAGGCGCAAGGACACGACGATGCGGGCGCCACCGGAACGGCGCACGCGAGCTGCGTCGCCGGGCTCACGCAGCAGCGCACGCAGCAGTTGCGCAGCGAGCTCGACTGCGCCGCCGACGACGCAGGCTGCGTGCCACGCAAGGCGACGGCAGATGCGGCGCCGGCCGCGGCGGGCAGTTGCCGGGCCGAGGTCGGCGCAGCGAAGGCCGAGGAATACGTCGCGCAGTGCCAGCAGGTTTCCCCCGCGACGCATCCACCGTGCAACGTCGCCAACGCGTGCGGGCTCATTGTCGACGAAATCAAACGCGGTTGCGCGATGATCGACAAGAACGCGCCTGCGTTCTGCGCGCAGTACCGCTGAACGCGAGCGGGCGGCCGGGCCTCCGACCGGGGCCGCCGCGGCCGCCTACGGCGACGACGCCGGGCACCGGCGCGGGAACGTTCTGAGGACATGCCCACGCGGCATGGCGGGCGGTGTCCGCGAGGCCGTAAACTCGCGTTTTCTCCAGTCTTCGCCCGATGACCGCGCTGACCCACCTGCAACGCCTCGAAGCCGAGAGTATCGACATCCTGCGCGAGGCGGTCGCCGAAGCCGAGCGGCCGGTCATGCTCTACTCGATCGGCAAGGACAGCTCGGTCATGCTGCACCTCGCGCGCAAGGCGTTCTTCCCGTCACGGCCGCCGTTCCCGCTGCTGCACGTCGACACGACCTGGAAGTTCCGCGCGATGTACGAGTTGCGCGACCGCATGGCGCGCGAATCGGGGCAGGAGCTCATCGTCCACCGCAATCCCGAAGCGGTGCGCCTCGGCATCAACCCGTTCACCCACGGCTCGGCGCTGCACACCGACGTGTGGAAGACGCAAGGGCTCAAGCAGGCACTCGACCAGCATGGCTTCGATCTCGCCTTCGGCGGCGCGCGTCGCGACGAGGAGAAATCGCGCGCGAAGGAGCGCGTGTTCTCGTTCCGCTCGGCGCAGCACCAGTGGGATCCGAAGAACCAGCGCCCCGAGCTGTGGCGGCTCTACAACGCGCGCAAGAACAAGGGCGAGAGCATCCGCGTGTTCCCGCTGTCGAACTGGACCGAACTCGACATCTGGCAGTACATCCTCGCCGAGGACATCCCGATCGTGCCGCTGTACCTCGCCGCGGAGCGCCCCGTGGTGATGCGCGACGGCACGCTCGTGATGGTCGACGACGAGCGCTTTCCCCTGCGCGAAGGCGAGACGCCGGCGCTGCGCCGCGTGCGCTTTCGCACGCTCGGCTGCTACCCGCTCACCGGCGCGATCGAATCCGACGCCGACACGCTGCCGGCGATCATCCGCGAGATGCTCGTCGCGCGCACGAGCGAGCGCCAGGGCCGCCTGATCGACCAGGACGCGGGCGCCTCGATGGAGAAGAAGAAGGCCGAGGGATATTTCTGATGAACGCCGGAGCCCGCATCGAGGACGTCGAGACCTACCTCGCCGCGCAGCAGTCGAAGAGCCTGCTCCGCTTCATCACCTGCGGCAGCGTCGACGACGGCAAGAGCACGCTGATAGGCCGCCTGCTGCACGAATCGAAGGCGCTGTTCGACGACCAACTCGCCGCGCTCGAGGGCGATTCGCGCAAGTTCGGCACCCAAGGCGACGAACTCGACTTCGCGCTGCTGCTCGACGGCCTCGGCGCCGAGCGCGAACAGGGCATCACGATCGACGTCGCCTACCGCTTCTTCGCGACCGAACGACGCAAGTTCATCGTCGCCGACACGCCCGGCCACGAGCAGTACACGCGCAACATGATCACCGGCGCGTCGACCGCCGACCTGGCCGTGATCCTCGTCGATGCGCGCAAGGGCCTGCTCACGCAGACGCGCCGGCACAGCTACCTCGTCTCGCTCGTCGGCATCCGCAAGGTCGTGCTCGCGGTCAACAAGCTCGATCTCGTCGACTGGTCGCGCGACGCGTTCGAGGCGATCGAGCGCGACTACCGCGCGTTCGCCGCGCAGCTGGGCATCGACGACGTCGTCGCGATCCCGCTGTCGGCACTTCGCGGCGACAACCTGAGCGCGCCGAGCGCGCGCACGCCGTGGTACCGCGGCCCGAGCCTGCTGCAGCACCTCGAAACCGTCGATGTCGGCAACGGCGAACCGACGGGACCACTGCGCCTGCCGGTGCAATGGGTGAATCGCCCGGACCTGGATTTCCGCGGCTATTCCGGCCGCATCCTCGGTGGCCGCGTGCGACCCGGGGACGCGGTGCGCGTGCTGCCGTCCGGCAGGACCTCGGCGGTCGCGCGCATCGTCACGTTCGACGGCGACCTCGCCGAGGCGCGCACGGGCCAGTCGGTCACGCTCACGCTCGCCGACGAGATCGACATCAGCCGCGGCGACGTGATCTGCGCGGCGGACGACCCCGCCGGCCTCGCCGACCAGTTCGAGGCGACCCTGGTGTGGATGGCCGACGCGCCGATGCTGCCCGGCCGGCCCTACCTGGTGAAGCTCGGTGCGACCACGCTCGGCGCTTCGTTCGGCCAGCCGAAGTACGCGGTCGACGTCAACAGCCTCGACCATCTCGCCGCGAAGACGCTCGAACTCAACGGCATCGGCGTCGCGAACCTCACGCTCGACCGCGCGGTCGCGTTCGACCCGTACGCGAGCAATCGCGACATGGGCAGCTTCATCGTCATCGACCGCTACACCAACCAGACCGTCGGCGCCGGACTGCTGCATTTCGCGCTGCGCCGCTCGCAGAACATCCACTGGCAGGCGGTCGAAGTCGACAAGCAGGCGCGCATCCGCCAGAGCGGCCACGCGCCGTGCGTGCTCTGGCTGACGGGCCTGTCCGGCAGCGGCAAGTCGACGATCGCGAACATCGTCGAGCGCCAGCTGCACGCGCTCGGCGCGCGCACCTACCTGCTCGACGGCGACAACGTGCGCCACGGCCTCAGCAAGGACCTCGGCTTCACCGACGCCGATCGCGTCGAGAACATCCGCCGCATCGGTGAGGTCGCCAGGCTCATGGTCGACGCGGGGCTCATCGTCATCACCGCGTTCATCTCGCCGTTCCGCTCCGAGCGACAGCTCGCGCGCGGCATGGTCGAAAACGGCGAGTTCATCGAGGTCTTCGTCGACACGCCGCTCGACGTCGTCGAGCAGCGCGATCCGAAGGGGCTCTATCGCAAGGCGCGCCGCGGTGAACTGAAGAATTTCACGGGCATCGACTCGCCTTACGAAGTGCCGGCCGCGCCCGAACTGCACCTGCGCACGATGGAGCAGTCGCCGGAGGAATCGGCGAGCGCGATCGTCGAAGCCCTGGTCCGGCGCGGCGTCATCCGTCCGACGATCTGAGGAATCGGCGAGGGCGATCGTCGAGGCCCTGATCCGGCGCGGCGTGATCCGTCCGACGATCTGAGGTGGGTTTCGGCGTCGCGAGTCACGATGCGCGCGGTAAAGTCGCCGAGCGGCGACGCGCGCAGGCCGGCCCAAACGTGGTCGCGCGGACCTTTCCTATGTCGATGCGAGCGCGAGCAGCGTCGCCATCATCGCGCAGCAGATGACGAGCACCGCGAGCGCGACGCCACCCGACATGCCTTCCTCGGCAGTGCGCGCGTTCATGCGCCGCGGATCTGCGTGCGCCGCGCCTTGAAGCGCTCGAGCGCGGTCTGCAACTCGCGACTGCGCTCGTACAGCGCCTTGAAGCGGCGGCGCGTCGACAACGCCGCATGGATCACGCGCGCCCTCGCGAGCATGTCGTCGCTGCGGCGGAGCATCGCGGGCTCGCACAGGTCGGCACAGGCGTGCTGCGCGAGTTTGCGCACGACGCCGGCCTGCAGGGCGTCCAGATGCAGCGGCTTGCGTTTCTTCATCGCGATCTCCGCGCGCGCCCGGCGCTCAGCCGCTGCGCGCATTCCAGCCGCGCGGCGGCAGGGCCGCCGCGCGGTCGAACCGGATCCGGCCTCCGCCGATTCCGGTTCCTGCGGTCGGTCGCCCGACCGTCGACGGCGCGTCCTGCGCCGTGCTGCCCCCGGGCGGGAGCAAGTGCATCCTTGCCGCGATCCATCGCTGTTCCTGGGGCGCACTGTGCGCCCCGGGATCGATCGCGTCGTCCCGCAAACGGCGCACTGCCGTGTGCGAAGCACGCGCCGCGAGCTGTCGGAGATTTCCTACATCGGCGGGCCGGACTTCATCAGCGACGATCCGCCCCGAGCTGCCCCGTTTGCATCGCACCGCCGGCCGCGTACCCTGTGTCGATGCGCCTGCTGCCCCTCCTCGCCCTGTTCACCCTGCCCGTGCATGCGGCCGACTACGTCGTGCTGGTCGGCCCCGGACAGACGTTCAACCCGGCCGAACTCACGATCGCCGCGGGTGATCGCGTCACGTTCCGCAACAGCGGCGGCACGCACAACGTGAAGGCGAACGACAACGCCTTCCGCTGCGCGAACGGTTGCGACGGCGACGGCCAGGGTGGCGACGGCGCCGCCGCCAACAACATCTGGCACTTCAGTCGCGTGTTCCCGACCGCCGCGACGATCGGCTACTACTGCGAGACGCACGGCACGCCGAGCAACGGCATGCGCGGCACGCTCATCGTGCTGCCGAGCACGCCGGTCGAGCTGCAGTCGTTCGACGTCGACTGAACCACGTCCCGACATGCCCGAACCACGCCCCGGCGTCCCCCGCGTGCTGCTGACCGGTTTTGAGCCGTTCGGCGGCGAGGTCGTCAACCCGTCGCAGGACATCGTGCGCGCACTCGACGGCGCGACGATCGCCGGGCACCGCGTCGTCGGCCATGTCCTGCCGGTGTCGTTCGCGGCGACCCTGCCGCTGCTCGACGATCTCGTCGAACGCCATCGCCCCGTGCTCGTGCTCGCACTCGGCCAGGCCGGCGGGCGCAGCGAGATCTCGCTCGAGCGCGTCGCGGTGAACCTCGTCGACGCGCGCATCGCCGACAACGACGGCCTGCAACCGATCGACGTGCCGGTCGTCGCCGACGCACCTCCGGCCTACTTCACGAGCCTGCCGTCGAAAGCGATCGTCGCGCAACTGCGCGAACGCGGCATCCCGGCCGGGCCGTCGCTGAGCGCGGGCTCGTTCGTCTGCAACCAGGCGTTCTTCGCGATCGCGCACCTGCTCGCGACGCGCCTGCCGCAGGCGCGCGGAGGCTTCGTGCACGTGCCATGGCTGCCGCAGCAGGCGGCGCATCGCCCGGGGCAGCCGAGCATGGCGCTCGCGACGATGATCGAAGGCGTGCGCGCCGCGATCGAATGCGCGATCGGCGTGCGCGAGGATCTCGGCACGAGCGGCGGCACGACGCACTGATCGGCGCGGCGCCGTCGAACGGCAGGCGCGCGCGATCCTGCTAGACTGCGCGCCCGTCGTTCCGGTTCGACCGCGATCGTGAGCCTTCCCGCCGCCGGCGCGGCTTCCCCCGCCAGCCCCCTGCCCGCGCGCGCCGCGCTGCTGATGATCGCGAGCGCAAGCAGCTTCGGCCTCATGGCGATCCTCATCCGCTACGCCTCGCACAGCCTGCACGCGTTCGAGATCGCATTCTTCCGCAGCTTCTTCGGCGCGCTCGCGACCGCGCCGCTGCTGCTGCGCCACGGCTGGAACGCACTGCACACCGATCGCCTCTGGTTCTACGTCGTGCGCTGCGCGATCGGCACGCTCGGCATGCTCGCCGGCTTCTGGGCGATCGCCCACCTGCCGCTCGCGCAGGCGATCGCACTGTCGTACTCGTCGCCGCTGTTCGTGACGATCGGCGCCGTATTGTTCCTCGGCGAGATCGTGCGCATGCGTCGCTGGAGCGCGGTCGTGGCCGGCTTCGTCGGCGTGCTCGTGATCGTGCGCCCGGGCACCGACGGCTTCAGCGCCGGCAGCCTCGTCGCGTTGCTCGCGGCGGCATCGACCGGAGCGGTCACGATCAGCATCAAGTTCCTTTCGCGCAGCGACCCTCCCGACACGATCGTGCTGCTCACGACCTGGCTGTGGGTACCGCTGTCGCTGCCGTTCGCACTCGCGGTCTGGCAGTCGCCGCCGGCCGCGTCGTGGCCGCTGCTCGTCGTCATCGGCATGCTCGGCACGCTCGGCCAGTACCTGTGGACGCATGCGCTGCGCCTCGCCGACGCATCGACGCTGGCGCCGCTGAGCTACCTGCAGCTGGTGATCGTCTCGGCGCTCGCATGGCTGCTGTTCGACGAACGCGTCGACGCGTGGACCGCCGTCGGCGCCGCGATCGTGATCGGCGCGAGCCTGTACATCGCACGCCGCGAAGCGCAGGTCGCGCGCCAGCGGCACGCGGAAGCGATCGCCGCGAAGACGGAGCCGCAGATATGAGCCGGTCCCCGCGTGAAACCGGCGCCGCGCCGGCTGCGGCCCGCCGCCTGACCACCAGCGACCTCGGCAGCGCGCTCGCGCTCGCGGTCAGCGTGTTCGCGCTCGCGCTCGGTGCCTACCAGACGCGTCTCATGCAGAGCCAGGCGCGCGCGAGCGTGTGGCCGTTCCTGTCGATCGGCTACACCTATTCGAGCAACGTCGACCGCGACGCGTTCATCTGGACCGTCAACAACAATGGCGTCGGCCCGGCCAAGGTCGAAACCGTGCGCGTCACCCTCGACGGCAAGCCGATGCACGACTGGGAACAGGTGCTCGTCGCACTCGGCGCGCCGAGCACTTCACCGAGCATGGCGACCTCGAGCATCGGTGGCGAAGTGATCCCGCCGAACACGAACCGCGAGACGACGGTCGCGCCGATCAAGCTCAACGAGCGCGACGTCGCCCGGCTGTTCAAGGCCGCCGAACACCGCCTGGGCATGGACATCTGCTACTGCTCGGTCTACGACGAGTGCTGGGTCGCGCATTGGCAGCACAGTCGCGTCGATGCGGTAGAGCGCTGCGAGGCGCTCGGCGGGGATGCGTTCTCGAACTAGGTGGGCGACGTCGTCGCGCGGCGAGGAAATCCTCACGCGCCATCGCGACGCACACCCGTCCCACCCCACGGCCTGGTCCCCGCACGAAACACCATTCCGTACACCGCATACGTCCACGCGATCGCCGCCGCCCACCCCGCAAGGATGTCCGACGGATAGTGCACACCGAGGTATACGCGCGAAGCTCCGACGAGCGCGACGAACACGATCGCCGCGCCGCACACCGGCCAGCGCAACCGCGTCCACCAGCACAGCAGCACGAGCACGCAGGCGAGCGTCATCGAACCCATCGCGTGGCCGCTCGGGAAGCTGTAGTTGCCCTCGGGTGCGATCGACTCCCACAGGCTCGGCCGGTCGCGCGCGAACAGCGGCTTCGCACCGAGGTTGAGCAGGGCCGAACCGATGATCGCGACGCCGGCGAACAGGCCCTCGCGCATGCGTCGGCGCCAGCCGAGCGTGACGACCAGCGCGGCGTCGAGCGGCACCACGCCCCACTGGTAGCCGAGCGCGGCGACGACGACGAAGAAGCGGTCGGGCCCCGCGCGCGCGAGCGCGTGCGCGGCTTCGAGCAGCGGTACGTCGAAGAAGAACCCTTCGCCCTCGCGCAGTTCGTGCGCGAGCATGCCGAACCCGGCGAGCGGGATCAGCACACCGAGGAACACGAGCAGGAGCAGCAGCCCGTGCCGACGCAGGAAGGCGACGCCGAAGCGCGCTTCCGCGCGTACGGTGTCGCCGGCTTCAGTCATGCATGCGCGACGCGTAGCGACGCGCGACGTAGTCCTCGACGATGCCGACGAATTCCTGCGCGATGTTGTCGCCGCGCAGGGTCATCGCCTTGCTGCCGTCGATGAACACCGGTGCCGCAGGCGCCTCGCCGGTGCCCGGCAGCGAGATGCCGATGTCGGCGTGCTTCGACTCGCCCGGCCCATTGACGACGCACCCCATGACCGCGAGCGTGAGATTCTCGACGCCGTCGTAGCGCAGGCGCCACTCGGGCATCTTCGCACGCACGTGGTCCTGCACGGTCTTGGCGAGCTCCTGGAACAGCGTACTCGTCGTGCGCCCGCAGCCGGGACACGCGGTGACCAGCGGCGTGAACGCGCGCAGGCCCATCGTCTGCAGCAGTTCCTGCGCGACGATCACTTCTCGCGTGCGCGCTTCGCCCGGCTCGGGCGTCAGCGAGATGCGGATCGTGTCGCCGATGCCTTCCTGCAGCAGTACCGCGAGTGCCGCGCTCGAGGCGACGATGCCCTTCGAACCCATGCCCGCCTCGGTGAGGCCGAGGTGCAGCGCGTAGTCGCAGCGCGCGGCGAGATCGCGATACACCGCGATCAGCTCCTGCACGCCCGACACCTTGCACGAGAGGATGATGCGTTCGCGCGCCAGGCCGAGCTCTTCGGCGCGCGCGGCGGAATCGAGAGCCGAACGGATCAGCGCTTCGCGGCCGACACGCGCGGCGTCCCACGGCTCGGCCCGCGCATGGTTCTCGTCCATCAGCGCGGCGACCATCGACTGGTCGAGCGAACCCCAGTTCGCGCCGATGCGCACGGGCTTGCCGTAGCGCAGCGCGGTCTCGATGATCGCGGCGAACTGCGTGTCCTTCTTCTTGCCGAAGCCGACGTTGCCGGGATTGATGCGGTACTTGGCGAGCGCCTCGGCGCACGCCGGTTCGCGTTCGAGCAACTGGTGGCCGTTGTAGTGGAAGTCGCCGATCAGCGGCACGCCGACGCCGGTCATGTCGAGCCGCTCGCGGATGCGCGGCACCGCAGCCGCGGCTTCCGGCGTGTTGACCGTGATGCGCACGAGCTCGGAACCCGCGCGCGCGAGTTCGGCGACCTGCTTGGTGGTCGCGGCGACGTCGGCGGTATCGGTGTTGGTCATCGACTGCACGACGACCGGCGCACGGCCGCCGACGACGACCGAGCGCACCGCGACGGGCACGCTCGCGCGTCGCGCGTGCGCGACGTCCGGGATGGCGCTGGAACTCATGGGGCGGTCTGACTCCAGGGCGGCACCCGCACCGCCGCGCCGCGGTCAGTGCTGGGTCAGCCCAAAATGCTGGTAGATACCGGTCGCTTCGAGCACGCGCAGGTTACCCAGTCGCGCGCTGCGTGCGGGCATCGGCGGTCCGATCAGGTCGGGCGGCGCGGTCAGTTCCAGCTCGCGCACGCTGCGGTCGATCTCGGTCGATGCCAGCAGCGCATCGTAGTCGATTCCGGGCTCCGGATTCAGCGTCCCCCCGTTGAGCGGGGCGAGCAGCACGCCGCGGACCGGCGGCCGGCGGGCATCGTCGAGCGTGCGCAGGCCGACCGGCAGTGCGCGCCGCGCGAGCAGTTCGACGCCGGCGTCGACGCGCCCCTCGTCGTCGATGCGGATCCAGCGGATGACGCCGACCATCCAGTCGCTGCGGTCGCTGTCCGGCCCGGCGGGCAACGACAGCCCGACCAGCTCGGCGACGCGCGCGCGCACGCTCTCGCCGCCGCTGCCGCGCTCCCACAGCAGGCGATAGCCGCCGAGGCCCTGGTCGATCACGCGCGCGGGGAATCGCATGGCGCGCGTGCTGCCACCCGAGCGCTTCGCCCAGGACGCGCCGTAGTCGAGGTCGGCGAGGCTGATCACCTGGCCGCGCACGTGCTGCATGAAGGTTTCGAAATCCTCGCCGCCGGCGAGCGTCGCGTGCAGGTCCTGCAGGCCGATCACGGTGTCGAGCACGTGCCCGCCGCCGACGCGCGCGTGGTTGCGCTCGCCGTGCGCGCTCCACCCGGCGAGGAAACGGCGCGCGAGCGCCGCTTCGATCGCGTGGGTCGGGCCGCCACGGCCGCGGATCGTCACGCTGCGTGCGCCTTCGACCGTCGCGAGCTGCTCCTCGACGACGCCGAGCAGCGAGGCGAGGTGCAGCGATATCTCGTCCGGCGCCGCTTCCGCGCTCTCCTCCGGCAGGTAGCCGGGGCCGCGGTCGACGTCGGTGCGCACGACGACGTCGCCGCTTCCGCCGCGCTCGCGCAGCTGTGCGAGCGGCGCGAGCACGCGCGCGAGCGCGACCAGTTCACCCTGCTCGCGCTGCGTGTAGCGGTACGGGTTGGCGAGCGCGACGAGCAGCGCCTGCACGTAGACGGTGCGCGCGTCGACGCTGCCGTGCGCGTCCTCGATCGCGCGGTCGGCGAGGCGCAGCGAAGCGAGGAATCGATGCACGTCGTGCAGCGCCTGCCACGCACCCGCGGGCGGCGTGCGATACAGCAGGCACGCCTTGTTGAGCCATTCGCCACCGTGCTGCAGCGCGCGCGTCGCGGCGAGCACGACCTGCTTGCCGCGCAGGAACGGCACCGCGCCTGCGGGCGTGCACAGCTCGCCGAGCGCGAGGCGGTAACCGAGTGCGAGTTCAGCCTGGAAGCCGAGCGCGAGCGCGCCGAGTTCGCGCTTCTGCGCGGGCAACGGGAAGCTCGATCCGACGATCTGCTTGTCGGCCGCGGCAGCGAGCTGCATCACCGCGCCGCGCAACGTCTCCAATGCCTCGAGCCGGCGCACGCCGTCGCTGCGCGTGCGATTGAACGCCTGCAGGCCGTCGAGCATGCGCCGCGCGGCGATCTGGAAGTTCGCCATCGGCAATGCGTCGATCCACGCGTGCAGCGCACGCGCGTCGTGCGCGAATGCGCCGCCGGCGGGCGACGGCAGCGGAGCGACGAGGCGGCGATAGGCGACGTTCATGCGCGAGCTCCTTGTACTGCGCCCTGAACCGGAAGTGCAAGGAGCGCGCCACCCGAACCGCCTGGCCACGGCAGCGGCTACACTCGGCCGCATGACCGCGATCGCCCATGCCCCCGTGGCGACGACCCGCCCTTCGGCGCTGCGCCTGCTCGCCGAACAGTCGTTCAGCCGCGCCGCCGGCGCACCACTGCTCGCCGGCAACGAGGTCGAGTTGCTCATCGACGCGCGTGCCGCCTACGACGCCTGGCTCGCCGCGATCCGCGGCGCAACCGGCACGATCCTGTTCGAGAATTACATTTTCCGCGACGACGCCCTCGGCCGCGAGTTCGTCGACGCGCTCGCCGAACGCGCCGCCGCGGGCGTGCGCGTATGCGTCGTGCGCGACTGGCTCGGCTGCCTCGGCCAGTCGGGCGCGCGCTTCTGGGCACCGCTGCTCGCCGCCGGCGGCGAGGTGCGCGCCTACAACCGGCCGCGCCTCGCGAGCCCATTCGGCTGGCTTTCGCGCGACCACCGCAAGCTGCTCGTGGTCGACCATGCGATCGGCTTCGTCGGCGGCATCTGCGTCAGCGGCACCTGGCTCGGCGACCCCGCGCGCGGCATCGAGCCGTGGCGCGACACTGCGGTCGCGGTGCGCGGGCCGGCAGTCGTCGAGTTCGTGCACGCGTTCGCCGACGTCTGGAGCCAGCTCGGCGAGCCGCTGCCGGTGGACGCCGCGACGCTCGCCCTGCCCTGCGGCCACGTCGACCTGCGCGTCGTCGCGACCGTGCCGAACACCGCCGGCCTGTACCGGCTCGACCAGCTCATCGCCGGCATGGCGCGCCGCAACCTCTGGCTCACCGACGCTTATTTCGTCGGCGTCGCGCCGTACGTGCAGGCGCTGATCGCCGCCGCGCGCGACGGCGTCGACGTGCGCCTGCTCGTTCCCGGCAGCAACGACATACCCGCGGTCGGCTCGCTGTCGCGCGCAGGCTATCGGCCGCTGCTCGAGGCGGGCATCCGCGTGTTCGAGTGGAACGGCTCGATGCTGCACGCGAAGACCGCGGTCGCCGACGGCCGCTGGGCGCGCGTCGGTTCGAGCAACCTCAACCTCGCGAGCTGGATCGGCAACTGCGAGATCGACGTCGCGATCGAGGACGACGCGTTCGCGCGCCGCATGGAAGAGCAGTACGAGCAGGATCTCGCGCGCGCGACCGAAATCGTGCTGAAGATGCCGAAGCGGCGGCGCGTGGCGGAAGGAGGCGCGCCGCGCGCCGCGCGCGCTCAGGGCGGCAGTTCCGGTCGCGCCGCGGCCGGCGCGCTGCGCCTCGCCAACTCGATCGGCGCCGCGATCACCAACCGGCGCGTGCTCGGCCCGGCCGAATGCACGCCGCTGCTCGTCGCCGGCATCGTGCTGCTCGCCGCCGCCGTGCTCGCGTTGCTCTGGCCGCGCCTCGTCGCGTGGCCGCTCGCGCTGCTCGCGGTCTGGATCGGCGTCGCGCTCGTCGCGCGCTACGTCGACCTGCGGCGCAAGGCGCCTCCGGCGGGTGAGGAAGTGCCGCGCCCGCCGGGCTGAACGGGCCGCATCCACGCTCGCGCTTTGCGGTACCCTGTGCGGCCGTACGCGCAGCATCGCCATGTCCGATCCGCTCGCCCCTTCCCGCGCCGCACGCGAGGTGTACACGCCGTCCGCGCTGACGCGCCTCGTTCGCGACCTGCTCGAGGACGCGCTGCCGCTGATCTGGCTCGAGGGCGAAATCTCGAACTTCTCGCGCCCGGCCTCCGGGCACCTGTACTTCACGCTCAAGGACGGCGGCGCGCAGGTGCGCTGCGCGATGTTCAGGCCGCGCAGCACCTGGCTGCGCTTCAAGCCGGCCGACGGCATGCACGTGCTCGCGCGCGTGCGGGTGAGCCTGTACGAAGCGCGCGGCGAGTTCCAGCTCATCGTCGATTCGCTCGAGGAGTCCGGCGAAGGCGCACTGCAGCGCGCGTTCGAGCAGCTCAAGGCGAAGCTCGCGGCCGAGGGTTTGTTCGAGGCCGCGCTCAAGCGCGCGCTGCCGCCGCTGCCGCGCCGCATCGGCGTGCTCACCTCGGCGAGCGGTGCCGCGGTGCGCGACGTGCTCAGCGTGATCGCGCGCCGCTTCCCGCTCGCCATGGTCGAGGTGCTGCCGGTACCGGTGCAGGGCCGCGAGGCGCCGGCGGCGATCGTCGCGATGCTGCACGCCGCGTCGCGCGCGCGACGGCACGACGTGCTGTTGCTCACCCGCGGCGGCGGTTCGCTCGAGGACCTGTGGGCATTCAATGACGAGGGCGTCGCCCGCGCGATCCGCGCGAGCGCGATCCCGGTGGTCAGCGCGATCGGCCACGAGATCGACTTCACCATCGCCGACTTCGCCGCGGACCTGCGCGCACCGACGCCGTCGGCGGCGGCGGAGCTGCTCGTGCCGGACGTGCGCGACCTGTCGCGCGCGCTCGAGCGGCAGCACCAGCGCGCCCTGCAGCTGCTGCGGCGTGCGCTGGAATCGCGCACGCAGCGCATCGACCACCTGCTCGCCCGCCTCAATGCGCAGCGCCCGCAGGCGCGCCTCGCGCGCGCGGACGAGCGCCTGCACGCGCTGCGCCGGCGCCTGCTCGAACGCGTCCACGGTGCGCTCGAACGCCGCGACGCGCGTGCGCGCCAGCTGCGCCTGCGCCTGTTCGCCCGGCATCCCGCCGCACTGCTCGCGCGACGCGACGAGCTCGCGCGCGCGCTGATCGACCGCCTGCGCCTGGCGACGCGGCACGGCGTCGAGCGACGCCGCGCGCGGCTCGGCGAACTCGCGCGCACCCTGCATGCGGTCAGCCCGCTGGCGACGCTCGAGCGCGGCTACGCGATCCTGCTCGATGCCGATGGCGGCGAAGTCGTGCGCTCCGTGACGCAGGCTCCGCCCGGCCGTGCGCTGCGTGCGCGGCTCGCCGACGGCGAAATCGCCGTCGCGGTCAAGGACCGCTGACCACCGCCGCTGCGGCGTCCGTCGTGCCACCCAGTTGCGCGATGCGCGCACGGATCGTCGCGAGCTGCGGCGGTTCGCCGACCCAGATCGCGGCGAGGCGGCGTTCCGCCGCGCGGTAGTCGGCGAGCGCTGCATCGCGCTCGCCCGCGCGTGCTTCGATGCCGGCGATTTCCGCGAGCACGTTCGCATCGTCGAGCGCCGGTGTCGGCGCCGCGCGCGCCGCGTCGAGCAACGGCGCGAGTTGTGCGCGCGCGGCGTCGAGTTGCTCCGCCGCGGCGAGACGACGCGCCTCGAGCAGCTGCCAGCGGCGCCGCGGACGGCCATCGGCGCTGCCGATGTCGACGTCGAGTGCGCGCAGCGCCGGCGCCGCCTCCGCGGCACCGACCGCGACGAGCGCTTCGGCGAGATTGAGGCGCACGACCACGCACGGCGGCGTGGTCGGATCTTCGCCGCAGAGCAGCTTCGTCGCATCCGCGTATGCCTCGCGCGCCGCCTGCGCGCGGCCGCGCGCGAACTCCGCGCTGCCGAGCATGTTGTGCACGGCGGCGATGTTCGCGCTCTTCATGTCGATGCGCGTGAGCAGTTCGCGCAGGCCGCTCGCCGCATCGTCGAAACGGCCGATCGTCGCCTGCGTGCTGGCCAGCTCCCACGCGATGCCGTCGACGAGATCGCGGTCCGTCGACATCTCGGCGCGCGCACGAGAGAGCGCGTCGCGCAGCAGCGGCTCGGCTTCGGCACCGCGGCCATTCGCGGCCAGCGCCCCCGCGTACTGCTGTTCCGCGTAGAGGTACGCGCCCGGTGGCGCCGCGTCGCCGAGCTTGCCGACGATGCGCCAGCCTTCGGCCGCGGGCGCGAGCGCGTCGGCGGGGCGACCGATCGCGCGCAGCAGCGACGCCTGGTTGCCGAGCGCACCCGAGGTTTCGATCGATGCATCGCCCGAGGCTGCCTTGTACAGCTGCACCGCTTCGTTCGACAGCGGCGGGATCGACGCGTAGTCGCCCGTGTTGAACGCATCGTCGACCTTGAATTCGAGCGCCTGCGCGAGCGGCAGGCGGCCGGCATCGCCGGACGCGCGCAGGCCCGCGATCGCCGCGTCGAGGTCGGCGAGCGCGCCGCGATCGCCGTCGACGACGAGGCGGTAGTGCGCGAGGCGCGCACGCGCGGCATCGGTCTGCAGCGCCGCCGCCGCGCCGGCGAGTTCGCCGGCGCGGACCGCCTCGCGCAAGGTGCCTTCCGCCGACGCGCGGTCGCCGAGTGAAACGTAGACGGCGCCGATCTCGCCGAGCAGGCGCGCGGCGATCGCCGGATCGTGCGCGCTGTCCGCCGCGATGCGTTTGCGCGCATGCGCGAGCAGGTCGGTCGCACGCGTGTCGCCGCCCTTCGAGCGCCAGGGGTCGGCGCCGAGGAACACGTCCTCCAGCAGCCCGAGCGCGTTCTCGGTCGAACGCTCGGCGCGGCGCAACTCGCGGGCTTCGCGCAAGGCGAGGCCGAGGCCCACGCCGAGTGCGAGCACGACCGCCGCAGCCGCGCCCGCGGCGGCGCGATGCCGGCGCAGGAACATGCGCGCGCGGTAGGCGAGCGTGTCGTCGGTCGCGCTGACCGGCTCGTTGCGCAACCAGCGGCGCAGGTCGTCGGCGAGCGCGGCCACGCTCGCGTAGCGTCGCGCGACGTCGTGGTGCATCGCGCGCCGCACGATGCGCGCGATGTCGCCGCGCAGGGATCGCTGCAGCGCGGCGGCGGTGGTGCCGCGCGCAGCGGCGCGCTCTGCGAGCAGGCCGTCGTCGTCGGCATCGAAGCGCGCGGTGTTGCCGCCTTCGCCGCTGCGCTGCGCGCGCAGTCCCGCGAGCAGTTCGTGCAACAGCAGGCCGAGCTGGTAGACGTCGGTCTGGGTCGTGATCGGGCCGTCCGAGAACTGCTCGGGCGCGGCGTATTCGGGCGTCATCGCGAGACGCGTCGCGCGCGTCGCGTCGGTGGCGCCGTCGAGCAGCTTGGCGATGCCGAAGTCGAGCAGCTTGACCTCGCCGCCGGCGGTGACGAGCACGTTCGGCGGCTTGAGGTCGCGATGCACGACGAGGTTGCGATGCGCGTACGCGACCGCCTCGCAGGCGCCGAGGAACAGCTCGACGCGCCGCGCGAGGCCGAGCCTGCGCGCGTCGCACCACGCGGTGAGCGGGTCACCGTCGACGAGCTCGAGCGCGAACCACGGCCGGCCGTCGCCGGTGAGGCCGCCGTCGAGGAGGCGCGCGATATTCGGATGCGCGAGCCCGGCGAGGATCTGCCGCTCGCGCATGAAGCGCGCGAGCACGTCCTCCGAATCCATGCCGCGCTTGACCACCTTGAGCGCTACCGGCTGGCGCGTCACGCCGGCGACCGGCGTCGCGCGGTACACCGTGCCCATGCCGCCGCTGCCGATACGGCGGTCGACGCGGAACGGCCCGACCGTCGAGCCGAGCAGCGGATCGACCGGCTCGTCGGCGCCCTCGCCGATGCGTTCGAACGCGTGCTGCGGTGCGCCGTCGAGTTGCAGCAAGGCCCAGGCTTCATCGCGCAAGGCGTCGTCGCCCGCGGTCTCGTGCGCGAGCCACGCGGCGCGCTCGGCGGGCGCGCGCTCGAGTCCCGCGCGCGCGAGCACGAGCGCGCGGCGCAACCGTTCGATGCGGTCGTTGTCTGCGTCCATCGAGACTCCCCGTCGACGCGCATCCTAATGCGGCATGCCGCAAGTATCACGCGATTCCGGTGCTTCGCCCGCCGGAATCGCCGCGCGGCCCGCACGACGCGCGCGCGTCGACGGCGCGAGCGGGCGTCAGCCGTGGGCGTCCTCGAAGCCGTCGGCGAAGATCGGATCGTTGTCGGTCTCGCCGATGCAATTGCCGAGTTCGGACGTGTTGCCGGCGGGATCGGTAACGGTCGCGCTGATCACGCCGAGCGGCAGGCCGCCCCACGAGAACGGCACGCTCGCGGTGAACGGCACGCTGCCGAGCGCACCGGTCGTCACGGCGGTGCGCATCAGCGGGACCTGCGCGAGCCCGCGCCCCGCGGCGGCGGAACTGCACACCGTGGCATAGTAGAGATCGAGGCGATAGGTCGTGTTCGGCGCGCTCGTCAGCGTTCCGCCGACGACTTCGATGCCCTTGACGAGGTCGCGCGTCGCGCTCGCGAGGACCGGGTAGTTCTGCAACGCGTTCGGACCCGCGGCGGGATTGGTCGCCTGGTTCGCGCTCGGGCCGACCGAAGCGAGGTCGATGTCGAGTCCGCTGCTGCCCTGGAACGCGTTGTCGAGCACGCTGTTGCCGGTGCCGCCCGACGGCGAGATCCACACCCCCGCGCCCGCGCTCGCGACGACGAGGTTGCCGCCCCAGGTCGCGTTGAGCGGCGCACCGATCGTGTTGTCCTTCGCCGCGAAGCTGACCAGCACGCCGGCGCTGCCGTTGCCCGCGGGCGAACCGTCGTAGGCCATGCCGATCGTGTTGTACTGGATGCGGTTGCCGCTCGAGCCGCTGCCGGACAGGATCACGCCGCTCGAGAGGTTGTTGCCGATGTAGTTGTACTGGACTACGTTGTTCTTCGAGTTGAACGCGTACACGCCGTTCGCATTGGGGCCGCCGACGAGGCCGTCGGCCTGGAAGCCGATCACGTTGTTGGCGACCACCGAACCGCCGGCCGCGTTGTCGAGATAGATGCCCGAACTGCTGCTGCCGGCGACGAGGTTGACCGCAGCCTCGTCGTCGTAGCCGCCGATGAACGCGCCGCCGGAATTGCCGGTCACGCGGATCGCGCTAGCGTTCGCGGGCGTGAACGCGACAGCGCCGAACTGGTTGCCCGCGATCGAATGCGCATGGCCGCCTTCGAGCTTGATCGCCGCGTCGTTGAAGCCCGCGAAGCCGAGCCCGCGCACGACCAGGCGCGCGCTCGCGGGCGCGCTCGACGGCACGTGCAGCGCCCACGGCGTGTTCGCGTTGCCGGCGCCGTTGACGTAGAAGCAGAGGTTCGCGTCGAACGCGCCGTAGTGCGTGTTCGGCGCCCAGCCGGCCTGGGTGGTGCCGTCGATCGTCACGTCGCCGGTGACGTCGAGCATCGGCGCGGCGAGCGACAGCAGGCGCGGGCAGCTGCCGGCGACGTTGAAGCGGATCGTGTACGGGCCGGCCGCGGCGTTGGCGGCCTTGATCGCCGCGCGCAGCGAGCCCGGCGTCGGCGAACCGTTGTTGCCGTTGTCCGAGGTCCTCGTCACGATCGCCGTCGTCGAGTCGTCGATCGACGACTCGTAGGCGCCGAGGTCGATGCGGCTGCCGACGACGCGCGCGCCGCCGGCGAGGTCGCGCGCCGGGAAGCCGGAAAGCTGCAGGAACGCGCCCTTGTTGATCGCCGGCGAATTGCTCGCCAGATGCAGGTTGCCGTTGGCGAGGTCGACGAAGTGCGGATCCGAATGCAGGTCGGTCGGGCTCTGCGGGAAGTTCGCGTTCGCCGTCGCGTACAGGTTGTAGCTCGCGGTCAGCGGATAGACGTAGTCGGTGCCGCCGGTGAACTGGATGTCGAGCGACGGGTTGTTCCAGAGGATGTTGTCGGTCACTTCGCTGAGGCGGCCGCTGTCGCCGGTGATGAGCGTGCCGATGCGCATGCCGGGGCCGCCGGTGGTGCCGACGATCGTGTTGTTGGTCGCGGTGACCGCGGCGTCGAGGTCGGCGTCGAGCGTCACCGTGAATGCGCCCTTGTCGACCCCCTGCGCTTCCTGCGCGAGCGTGCTGTCCCAGATCAGGTTGTTGACGAAGCGTAGCTGCGCACCGGACATGCGCACGATGTTCTGCCCGCTGTTGTGCGTGAAGCGGCACTGGCGCACCTCGAACACCTGCGCGTCCGAACCGCTGCCTTCGGCGTCGATGAGCAGCACTTCGCTCTCCGCGTACGGCACGTTGCCGGCGCCCTTGAAGCGCGTGAACGTGATGCCTTCGATCAACGCGCTGCTGTCGCCGCGCATGAGGAAGCCGATGCCCGAATGCGCCGCGTCGAGGCCGTCGAGCACGGTGTTGGCGGGATTGGGCGTGCGGCTGCCGCAGCCGTCCGCGTAGCCGCCGAGCAGCTTGAGGTTGACCTCGCCTCCGCCGATCTCGCCGTACATCTGCGCGAGCGTGGCGCCGACCGGGTAGGTGCCCTGCACCACCTTGATCGTATAGGTCGACCCGTCCGGCTGCAGGTCGAACGCGGTCAGCGCGTTCTTCAGCGCGACCGCGCTCGATACGCAGACGGTCGTCGCGTGCACGGGCGCGCAGAAGGCGAGCAGGACGAACAGCAGCAGGCCGGACAGGCCGGTGGAACGGGGGTACGACACGACGCGATCTCCGCAAGGGTCCTGACGATCCTTACGAAAGCGCGGGCGCGCCACTGACAGCGCCCGGTGGCGCCGTCAGTCCGTGCCGGTGATGAAGCGCAGCAGGAACATGCGCGCGGTGCGCCAGTCGCGGAACACCGTGCGTTCGCTGACGCCGCGCAGCTCGGCGATCTCGCCGAAACCGAGACCGCCGAACAGGTGCATCTGGGCGAGTTCCGCCAGCGCCGGATCGGTCGCTGCGAGTTCAGTCATCACGCGGTCGAGCGCGAGCACGTCGAACGGCTCGTCGGCGGCGACGTCGGACGCCGCGCCGAGCGTGAGCGCCTCGCCGCCTTCGCCACGCTTGCCCGCGCCACGCACGCGTGCGCGGTCGATCAGCAGCTGGCGCATCGCGCGCGCCGCGAGGTTGAAGAAGTGTCGGCGGCTCTCGACCGACAGCGTGCGGCCGGAAAGGCGCAGCCAGGTCTCGTTGACGAGCTCGGTCGTGCACAGGGTCTGGCGCGGACCGACGCGCAGCAGCACGTGCGCCTGCGAGCGGAAATCGTCGTAGAGCAGCGCGAACAGGCGGTCGGTCGCGTCCGCGCGCCCGTTGCGCACGCCGTCGAGCAGCGCCTCGATCTCCGCCGTGTCCCCTGCCCCGTTCGCCATGGCGCGAGTCTAGCAGGCCGCGAGGATCGTCCACGCCGGAACACGGGGCGCGCCATCGGCGCGCAGGCGTGCACGGCGATGCTGCCGGCGTTCAGCGCGTTTGCTTAGAGTAGGCGCTCGCGCCCGTCGCACCCGGAGAATCCCATGCTGCGCAACCGCTATCCCTGCTACCTCGCGAGCGAAGCCGTGCAGCCGAACGAGGCGCTCGAGGTGCGCGACAAGTATTCGGGCGAGGTCGCCACGCGCGTCGCCCTCGCCGACGCAGGCATGATCGAACACGCGATCGCCGCGGCAGCGTCGGCAGAACCCGCGATGCGCGCGTTCCCGCCCTACGCGCGCCAGGCCGTGCTCGAGCAGTGCGTCGCGCGCTTCCGCGAGCGCCAGGACGAACTCGCGCTCGCGCTGTGCATCGAGGCGGGCAAGCCGATCAAGGATGCCGAAGGCGAAGTCACGCGCCTCGTCGACACGTTCCGCGTCGCCGCCGAAGAAGCCGTGCGCATCGACGGCGAGGTACTGAATCTGGAAATCTCCAGGCGCGCCGACGGCTATCGCGGCTTCGTCCAGCGCGTGCCGATCGGCGCCTGCTCGTTCATCACGCCGTTCAACTTCCCGCTCAACCTCGTTGCGCACAAGGTCGCGCCGGCGATCGCCGCGGGCTGCCCGTTCGTACTCAAGCCATCGGAGAAGACGCCGATCGGCGCGCTCATCATCGGCGAGGTGCTCGCCGCGACGGACCTCCCCAAGGGCGCGTTCTCGGTGTTGCCGTGCCGCATCGAGGACGCCGGGCCATTCGTCTCCGACGAACGCCTCAAGCTGCTCTCGTTCACCGGCGGCCAGGTCGGCTGGGACCTCAAGGCCAAGGCGGGCCGCAAGAAGGTCGTGCTCGAGCTCGGCGGCAACGCCGCCTGCATCGTCGATGCGGACCAGGGCGGCGCGCGCATCGACCGCGTGGTCGAACGCCTGGTCTTCGGCAGCTACTACCAGTCGGGCCAGAGCTGCATCAAGGTTCAGCGCGTCTACGCGCATCGATCCGTCTACGCGGAACTGCGCCTTCGCTTCGTCGCCGCGACGAAGGCGCTCAAGGCGGGCGATCCACGCGAGCGCGACACGTTCCTCGGTCCGCTCATCGACGAAGCCTCGGCCGAGCGCCTCGCGACGTGGATCGCCGAAGCCGAACGCGCCGGCGCGAAACGTCTCTGCGGCGGCGGGCGCGAGCGCAACCGGCTCGAAGCAACCGTGCTCGAGGACGTGCCGCGCGACGCGAAGATCCATCGGCTCGAGGCATTCGGCCCGGTCACCCTGCTCTGCGCATTCGACGACTTCGACGACGCGCTCGCGCGCGTGAACGATTCCGACTACGGCCTGCAGGCCGGCGTATTCACCGATTCGCTCGCGCACGCGACGCGCGCGTGGGACCGGCTCGAGGTCGGCGGCGTGGTCGTCAACGACGTGCCGAGCTTCCGCGTCGACAACATGCCGTACGGCGGCGTGAAGCGCTCCGGCCTCGGCCGCGAAGGCATCCGCTACGCGATCGAGGACATGACCGAGCGCCGCCTCATGGTGCTGCGCGGCTGAACCTCAGCCGAGCGCGACGACGTAGCGGAACACGCCCATCGCGAGCACCGACAACGCCATCAGCCCGGCGGTGGCGCGCACGCTGAGCGCGACGCGGCGCCCGAGCATGCCGATGCGCTGGCGACGCTCGGGCGTGTCCTCGCCCGGCTGCTGCAGGCGCGCGAGTTCGAGCCCGGCCGGTCGACCGACCGCGAAGCCGACCACCATCGCGAGCACGGCCGCCATCGCGCCCGTGCGCAGCACCCAGCCGCCAAGCGTGACGTCGTGCGCGTGCAACCCGAAGAACAGATAGGCACCCGACAGCACGGTGAGCAGCGCCGAAATGCCCGACAACGGGCCGATGCGGCGCATGAGCGCGCCGAACCAGGCGCCGCCGCCGGCATCGCGCGCAGCCGGCAGGATCGCCGCCGCGAGCAGGAACATCGCCCCCGCCCAGGTCACGCCGGCGATGACATGGATCGCCCGCGCCAGCACAATGAAAGCGATATCGAACACGTCCGTACTCCCGATCGCCAATCGAATATACACACTGTATATCCAATTCGATGACTGTCAAGCGACCCCGTGCCTATTCCAGTGCCGTGCGCGATGCCGCCGCGGACGAAACGCGTGCGCGCATCCTCGCCGCCGCGCGCGACGTGCTCGCGGGCGGGCCGGAGCAGCCCGCGTTCTCCCTCGACGGCGTCGCGCGCGTCGCCGGCGTGACGCGCCTGACCGTCTACAACCGGTTCGCGTCCAAGCGCGGCCTGCTCGAAGCGCTGTTCGACGACATGGCGCGCGTGGGCGGCTTGTTCGACCTGCCGCAGGTGATCGGCCAGGCCGACCCCGAAGCGGCGCTGCGCGATTTCGTCGGCGTGTTCTGCCGCTTCTGGGCCACGCATCGCAGCGCGATGCCGCGCTTCCACGCGGTCATCCGCCTCGACGACGACCTCGCCGCGAGCCTCGCCGAGCGCACCGAACGCCGCCGGCACGCGCTCGGCGCACTCGTGCGCCGCCTGTTCCCGCGCCGCGAGAAGGCCGACGCCGACCTCGTCGACGTGCTGTTCGCGCTGACCAGCTTCGAGTTCTACGCGATGCTGTGCCTGCGCGGCCGCGGCGCGAAGGCGATCGAGGCGCTCGTGCAGCGCCTCGTCGCCGAAGCGGTCGACGACTACCGCTGAGCCGCGAGCGAGGGGGCGGCGAAGCGGCGCTGCATCGCCGCGATGCCCTGCCCGATCATCGCGTCGACGGCCGGCGCGGCGTCGTTCGGCAGTACGTCGGCGATCCATACCGCGCGCGTGCGCGCCCCGTCGGCGAACAGCTGCAGCGATGCGCTGTGGTGCTCGCGGTGCGCGGAGCCCACCACGCTCCAGGCGATGCGCCGGCGCGCGTCGTCGACGTCGACGATGCGTTCGCGCGCGACGAAGCCGCCGGTGAACGTGACCCGCCGCGCGCCGTCCTCGAGCACGGTGTCGACGACGAAGCCCGGGACGAGCCGCGTGTGCAGCGCGCCGACGTCGCGCGCGGCGTCCCAGACCTCCTCCGGCGCCGCGTCGAGCAGGAACTCGCGCACGATCGTCGCCATGCTCAGCGCGCCTCCATGCAGACCGCCTCGACGTTGTTGCCGTCCGGATCGAGCAGGAACGCCGCGTAGTAGTCGGGCGCGTAGTCCGCCCGCAGCCCCGGCGCGCCGTTGTCGCGCCCGCCGTGGGCGAGGCCCTGCGCGTGGAAGCGGTCGACCGCGGCGCGGTTCGCCGCGCGGAACGCGACGTGCGTACCGCCGGTCGCACCTTGCGCGTGCTCGTAAAGCCACAGCCCCGGCGCGTCGGGCGGCCCGAAGCCGCTGCCCGAGGCGTCGGCGACGTGGCCGAGCGGCGCGAGTACTGCGCGATAGAAATGCGCGCTGGCGCCGAGGTCCTTCACCTTGAGGCCGAGATGATCGTACATGCTGCTCTCCCGTCGTTGGAAGAGACCAGCCTAGGCGTCTGCGGCGGACGGTTCTTGGAGAATCTTGCGGTCGCCGCGCGCGGTACGCCTGAACGCGCGCGGCGACATGCCGGCGGCCCGCCCGAACGTGCGCACGAAGTTCGACACGTCGCCGAAACCGACCTCGTAGGCGACGTCGGTGACCGGCCGCGCGTCATCGGCGAGCAGGCGCGCGGCGCGGCGCAGGCGCGCGCGCACGAGGTACTGGTGCGGCGTGACACCGAGCACGCGGCCGAACGTGCGCAGGAAGTGGAACGGACTGAGGCCGGCTTCGGCCGCGGCGGCGTCGAGGTCGATCGGCTCGGCGGCGTTCGCGTCGATCCACAGCGCGGTCTCGACCACGCGGCGACGATCGCTCGCGCTCGCCGCATCGCGCGGGCGCGCGCGGCCCGCGTGCAGGTCGAGCAGGCGCTGTGCGAGCAGCAGGCCGATTTCGTCGAGACCGACGTCGCTGCCGCCGCCGGCGGCCGCCTGCGCGAGTTCGCCGAGCACGACGAGTTCGGGCAGTGGCGGCATCGCTCCCGCTCGCCAGGTCGTGCCGCGAACGTCGAGGCGATCGATCAGCGCGGGCTCGAAGTGGAACGACAGGCATTCGTCGCCGCCCGCGTGATGGTCGTGCGTGCAGAGGTACTCGTCGCCGGGGTGGCCGATCAGGAAGGCACCGGCCACGAGTTCGTGCCGCTCGCCGCGCGCGCGGCAGCCGAAACTTCCACGCCGCACGTACGAGATCGAATGCTCGCGGAAACACTCGACGAACGGGCGATCGGACGGCCCGGCCTCGCAACGATAGTCGCGCACCGCGAGCAACGGTCGTTCGAGGAGCGTCGAAACCTGCATCGAAACGAGGCTAGCGGGGTACCGCGGCGGCCGCAACCGCCGCGATTGCGCGCATGATGCCCGTGGCGCGCCCGCCGGGCGCGCCGACCGCGCGCCGCGCCGACCTCACGCTAGAGCGCTTCGATCCGCGTCGCCGGATGCAGCTCCCAGCGCGTGCCGCGCGGGTCCTCCGAGGCGTCGTCCGGCTCGTAGTAGAGCCAGCCCGTGACCGCGACGTGCTTGCCGCGCAGCGCCTTCAGCTTCGCCGACGCGAGCGACGGATCGTGCGCGCGCGACGCCTTGGTCACCTCGACGATCATCCAGCGTGCGGTGTTCGTCTCGCCGCCCGTGGGCGCGATCGCCAGGTGGGTGTCGCCGTCGGCTTCGTCCTCGACCTGCACGAGCGTACCCTGGATGCGCGCGCCCTTGTCGTGCGACCACGCATCGGCGCCGGAGCGGTCGAGGATCGCCTCGAGCGTCGCGTTCGCATCGATCTGCGCCGCCGTCGGTGCGACACCGCGAGCCTTGAGCATCTTCTCGGCGCGGCCCTCGCCCTTGTCTTCGGTCGCGGATGCGACCCCCTGTACCAGCGCGAGCCCCGCGCCCGCGCATGCCAGCCACCTGAGGAAGGCGTTCATCGCTACTCTCCTCCGACTCGCAAACCGGCGACGTGCGATGTGGCGCCCGCCACATGCCGGCCGGTATGCGCACGATAGCGCAAATCCGCGGGCGATCCCGCCCGGGCGCATCAGTGTCCCGTCGGCGCCCGCCGTCAGGTGCAACGCGCGAGCGAGGGAACGTAGTCGGCCGCAGTGGGCGGCACGTCTTTCCGGCACGCCGCCTGTCGCGGCGTGACCGACGTGGGCTGTCGTTTGCGCCCGAGCTCGTTGCACAGGGTCGAGTCGTGCTCCGTGAGATCGGGCGGCGGCCGC
This sequence comes from Dokdonella fugitiva, assembly GCF_014138265.1. Lineage (GTDB taxonomy): Bacteria > Pseudomonadota > Gammaproteobacteria > Xanthomonadales > Rhodanobacteraceae > Dokdonella_A > Dokdonella_A fugitiva_A. The sequence continues at coordinate 370,776 of NZ_JACGXL010000005.1, read as the reverse complement.
GACGTCTGCTCGTCGACCACCGAGATGCGGCAGCCCGCTTCGCCCGCATCCTCGGAGACGCGATAGGTATGGGCCGGTTCGGTGATGAAACTGACGAGGTACTCGCAGCGGTTGCCGACCAGGTCCACCGCGCCGGGGTCGCCCTCGGCGCCGCGCGTGGCCCAGCGCTCCGAGGTGCCGAACAGGAACACGCGCTGGGATCCTTCGACCTCGAGCGACTTGTCGCTCGGGTCCTCCGTCCCGGTCGAAAGCCCGCGCGTGCGCGCGCCGTTGCAGCGGACGTCGCGGTAGACGCGCAGGTAGTTCACTTCGGCCGCGTCCGCGGGTGCGTTCGCACCGACGAGCACCACCTGTGCGTGCTCGCCGAGCGGCGCGAGGCGCACGCCTGCGCAACCCGCGCACGACACCAGCGAAAGCGACAGCAACATCCGCAACGGCTTGCCCATGGAAGCTCCGCGAAAATGCGTTGATCCGGTCGCGCCTCGATGCGACGCGCATCGCATCGAAGCATGCCGCCATCTACGAAGATGTTCGCATATTTTTCGCGCCTCGTGGCGGGCGCGTCATGCATCGAGCACGCGATCGAGTCCGCGATGCACGCCGACGAGGGTGGACACGCGGCGGATCGCGAGCAGCGCGCCGTCGACGTACGGTTTCGCGCTGCTGCCGGCCTGGTGGCGCAGCACGAGCGTCTGGTCGGGTATGCCGAACACGACGTCGACGCCGAGCACCTGGCCCGGCAGGCGCAACGAATGCACCTGCGTGCCGGCGAGGCTCGCGCCGCGCGTCGCGGCGGGGCCGATCGCCTGTTCCGCCGCCACGGTCGGCTCCGGCGGCTTCACCTGCGACATGCGCAAGGCGAGCTCGCGCACGGTACCACTCGGCACGTCGCGCTTGCCCGCGCTGCCGTAATCGATGATCTCCCAGTGCGACAGGTGCCGCGCGGCGATCTCGGCGAATTTCTGCAGCAGCACCGCGGTCAGCGCGAAGTTGCCGCAGGCGAGCACGCCGAGGCTGCGCGCCCGCGCGAGCGCGTCGATCTCCGCGTAGTCATCGTCGGCGAGGCCCGACGTGCCGACGACGGCGTGCGCACCGTGTTCGAGCGCGGCGAGCACGTTCGCCTTCGCCGACTCGGGCCCGGTGTACTCGACGAACACGTCGCAACCCGCGGCGAGCGCTTCGGCCGCGGTCGCATGCAGGCGCACGCCATCCAGGCGCGGATCACCGATCCGCTCGCCGAGGCTCCGTCCCGCACCGCTGCGCGACACGCCGCCCACCAGTTCGAGGTCGGACGCGGCGGCGATCCCGCGCGCGAGCTCCGAGCCGGCCCAGCCGGTCGCGCCCGCGAGGCATGTCCTGATCCGCATCGAAGCTCTCCCGTTCGGCCCTATTGGCCGGATCCCGGGCGCGATTATCGGTGCCTGCGCGCGCGCCGCAACGGCGCGCGCGCAAGGGATCGCACATCGTGCGGGTCATTGTGCAGAATGCGAAGACGGCGCGTGGCGCCGCACGGGTGTCCAGCTCGTCCACGCTGGAGGGGTCATGAACCGCATCGCTGCAACGACCGTCGTCCTCACGCTCGCCACGGCCGCTTGCGCGCGGCCCGATGCCCCCGCGTCGCAGGCCTCGTCGCACGTTTCGACGACGGCGCAGCCGCCCGCTCCCGCGTCGCCCGCCTCGCCGGGTCCGACGCTCGCGCAGTGGGCGCAAGGTGCGCGCCTGTTCGACGACCTCGGCACGTACGCGCATCCGGTCACGACGCGCGTGCCCGAAGCACAGGCCTGGTTCGACCAGGGGCTGCGCCTCATCTACGCGTTCAACCACGACGAGGCCGCGCGTTCGTTCGCGCGTGCGATCGAACTCGATCCGCAGTGCGCGATGTGCTGGTGGGGCGCGGGTGAAGCACTCGGGCCGAACTACAACATGCCCGCGATGCCGGATCGCTGGAAGGCGCTGTGGCAGTCGGTGCAGGCCGCGCAGCAGCACGCCGCGAACGCAGCGCCGGTCGAACAGGCGCTCGCGGCGGCACTCGCGACGCGCTACGCAGGTCCCGACGCACTCTCGCCCGAGGCGATGCAGCCGTACAACGTCGCCTACGCGAACGCGATGCGCGAGGTCGCGCGACGCTTTCCGAACGACGACGACGTGCAGGTGTTCTTCGCCGAAGCGCTGATGACCGCGAATCCGTGGAAGCTCTGGAGCAACGACGGCGTCGCCGCGCCGGGCACCGACGAGATCGTCGCGACGCTCGAGCGCGTGCTCGCGCGCAACCCGCAGCACCCTGGCGCGAACCACTACTACATCCACGCGGTCGAGGCCTCGCCGCATCCGGAGAAAGCGCTCGCCGCTGCCGAGCGTCTGCCCGCACTCGAACCCGGCGCCGGCCACATCGTGCACATGCCGTCGCACATCTTCCAGCGCGTCGGCCGCTACGCGGAATCGGCGGCGGCGAACCGCGAAGGCGTGCGCGTCGACCTCGCCTACATGGACCGCGCGAAGCCGGCGGAATGGACGTACTACGGCATGTACCTCGCGCACAACTACCAGTTCCTCGGTTACGCGGCTGCGATGCAGGGCCGCTCGGCCGAATCGCTGCAGGCCACGCGCACGATGCGCACGCACCTGTCGGACATGATGCTGCACATGGGCGCGGGGCTGGACTGGTACGCGGCGCAGCCGTGGTTCGCGATGGAGCGCTTCGCGCGCTGGTCCGACCTCCTCGCCGAACCCGAACCTGCTGCCGACCTGCCTGCGATGCGCGCGGCGTGGCACTACGTGCGCGCGAGTGCGTACGCGGCGACCGGCAAGCCCGACGATGCGGCGCGTGAAAAGGCCGCGCTCGACGCGATCGCGACGAGCCTGCCCAAGGACGCGCCGGCGGGGCTCAACCGCGCCGGCGATCTCGTCGCGGTCGCCTCGCAGGTCGCCGGCGCGCGCATCGCCCTCGCGCGCGGCCAGCGCGACGAGGCGATCGCGCTGCTGCGCGACGCGGCCGCGAAGGAAGATCGCCTCGCCTACAACGAACCGGCCGACTGGTTCGTGCCGGTGCGCCACCTGCTCGGCGCCGAATTGCTGAAGGCCGGCAAGGCGGCCGAGGCCGAGGCGGTCTACCGCGAGGACCTGCGCCAGCATCCCGACAACGGCTGGGCGCTGCACGGGCTCGCCGCCGCACAGAAGGCACAGCGCCGCACGCGCGATGCAGCCGCGACCGGGCAGCGCCTGAAGGCGGCCTGGAAGGACGCTGACGTCGCCTTGACCGCGTCGGTGCTCTGACGCTGCACGCGCATCGCCACGCGTGGATCAGCGCGTGCGCTCGTAGTGGCGCACGTGCAGATCCTTGCCCGAGAACGGCGTCGCGACCGCGAACTCGACGAGCACGTCGCCGGCGAGCAGCAGGAAGCGCACGCGATCGTTGTCGGCCGCTTCCGCATTCGCGCACTGCATGAGCACCTGGCGATAGCGCTTGCGCGGATCGAATGGCGCGACCGCCGCGGCGTTGGCACCGTCTGCGCCGAAACTGCCCGGCTTGGTGCCGCCGCCGTCGTAGAAGTAGCCGAGCGTGGTCAGCTGCGGACTCTGCCCGGCGGCCGTCACCTGCGGGAAATAGGTGAGGCCTCCGCTGTAGCGCAGGGCACAGTCCTCGACGTCGCGCACCGGCTCGGCCGCCTGTTCGGCGTGGACGTCGATTCGCGCGTTGCCGTCGGCGTCACGGCGGATGCGCGCATGGCCGCGCGCCTCGTGCATCGGCCCGAGCCAGTTCGTCGCCTCGCGCTTGAGTTCCCACTCGCCGTCCCAGCTCGCATCGAGGCGACCGGTGTCGCTGCGCATGCCGTCGGGCACCCATTCGTGGTGCCCCACGCGATGCAGCAGGAATACCGCCCAGCGCGGATCCTGCTGCAGGTAGCGGTCGACGCCGGCTTCGGCAGCCGCGAGCGTGTCGGCACGTTCGCGGCGGAACGCGGCTACGTCCGGCCCCGCCGCGGCGACCTGGGCGTCGCCGTAGAAGACGATCTTCGGACCCGAACGCCAGTAGTCGATCCCGCTCCACGGACTCGGCGACCCGCCGTAGTAGAGCTCGGGTCCCCAGGCGAGGAAGCCCGGCGTGAGCGACGTCCGATTGAGGTGCAACTCGGCGAACGCCGCGGTCTTCCAGCCTGCACTGTTCGTATGCGGCAGGATCGTGAACGCGCGCGGCGCATCCTGCATCACCGCTTCGATGACCGCCCAGCGGCGGAACGCGTCGAACTCGTCCGCGTCGCGTGCGACGTTGCCGCCGGCGTCGATGTCGATGAAGTCGAAGGCCATCGCGCCGTGGCGCAACGCCTCGAGCACGCGTTGCTGGTTCTCGCGCAGCGCGCGCTTGCCGTCCGGTTGTCGCTGCCAGTTGACGATGTCGCGCTGCGGGTCCATCGCCGGGACGAAGCCGATCCTGCCGAGGCGCGTGCGCGCGATCGCCTGGCGCGCCTCGTCGTCGTCGCAGGTCGATTCGATGCCGCGGCGATCGAGTACGGGCGTCGTGCTGCACTGGCGCAGGATCACTTCGGCAACCGCGTCGCCGTGCTCGATCGCCGTGCGCAGCGGCGCGAGCCAGGCCGCATTGAGCGCGTCGCGATAACGCGCATAGTCGGCGTACGCCTGCGCGGTCGCCGCGACGCACGCGCGCGAGGCCGCTTCCGCGCGCGCCGCCTCGGCCGCGCTCGGCTCCTCGCCTTCGTCGCCCTCGGGCCAGCAATGGTCGGTGTCGTCGCTCGCGAGGTGCGCCTCCACCTCGGCGACGTCGCGCCGCAACGCCCACACGTCGATGCGCCCCTGCGCGTCGACGACGGCGGCAGGTTTGAATGCGATCGGCACACCCGGCGTCTCGACGGCAACAGCCTCGATCGAAGCCAGCGCGACGACCGACGCCACGATTCCCATCAACCCCATGAAAAATCCCCGAACGACGCGCGCCATTCCACGTGCACGGCAGCCTGGCGCATGCGCGTGTCCGACGCCGGTCGCAATTCTGACCGTCCGCTGGCACTGCTGCGCGGGCACCGGCCACGCGGGTTCGCGCAGCAGGTCGCCGTCGTCACGGCAGCGCGGCGCGCCTAACGTTCCTCGATGGTGTTGCTCGACTTGTCGACCACGTAGTGGATGACGTCGCCGTTGTAGCTGCAGGTGATCTTCAGGCGCGTGTCGGACTCCTGCTCGAATTCCTTGACGCGGTCGCACGACTTGCCGACCGCAGCGAGCATTTCGCGCATGCTCTTCTTGAGTTCGGCTTCGTTCTTCTGCAGCTGCGCCTCGGCTTCCTTCGCGACGCGATCGGCGTGCTCGAGGTCTTCGGCAGTCGCTGCATTCTTGTCCGAACCCGACGAGCACGCGGTCATCGCGAGCGCCAGTGCGCACACCCAGTACGGCTTCGACATCGATATTCCCCTGGTAAAGAAAACGGCGGACCCGGCCGCCGTCCGGGCGATTGTGTCACGGCGTTGCGCCGCGTCAATCGGAACCACCGGAACCCCGGCGATGCAGGCGCCGGTTCTGTCGAAATCGACGCCTCTGCTTCGACATGTCGGGAAAGCCGCCGTTTTGAGCGCGGCACCGGAGTCGCGGATGGCACCCAACGGACCCACGGGCGGGATCGCATGTCCAGGCCGGTGGCGCATGGCGAGGCGATGGCGGCGCGCAGTCGCGTTCGCGCCGCTGCTCGGCCTCGCGGCCTTCATCGCCTACGTCGCGCCGAGCGCGTGGCTGCAAGCGGAACAAGCGCAGATACCGGCTGCGCCACCGGCTGGCTGCGCACTCCTGCTCGGCTACATGGCGTGGCCGATCGGCCTCGCCGCGTGCCGCGGCCGGCGCCGACGCTATCCACCGTACTTGACGAGCGTCGCCGCCGCGTCGAGCGCGCCGAAGTCCTCGCTCCAATCCTCCATCAGCGCGATCAGCATGAGCTTCTCGAACTCCTCGTCGAAGCGTTGCACGATCGCGTCGGGGTCCTTCACGCGCTTGCCGTCGCCGATCACGCCGAAATGCACGCGGCCGTTGTAGCTGAGGATCGACAGGCCGAGGCCGATCGAGCCGGTCTGCGGCACCCAGAACATGAGTTCGCGCACTTCGACGCCGGCCATGAACAGCGGCTGCTGCGGGCCAGGCACGTTGGTCGCGACCGCGGTCGCCTTGCGGCTGAACAGCTCGAGCGCCGGTCCCTGCAGCGCCGCCGGCGCCATGCCGAGCGCGGCGAGCAGGCCGAACGCGACGACCGCCTGGCGCCGCCCCTTGAGGTCGCGCATGCACGCGGCCACGCGCTCGAGCCGACGCAGCGGATTCGGTTCGCCGATCGGCAGGTCGAGGAACACGAGGCCGAAATGGTTGCCGAGCTTCTTCGCGTGCTCGAGCGGACGCAGGTTCACCGGCACGGTCGCACGGATCGTCAGGCCGTCGACGTCGTCGCCCTGGTCGCGCAGGTAACCGCGCAGCGCACCTGCCGCGCACGCGAGCAGCACGTCGTTGACCGTGCAGCCGAGCGCCTTGCCTAGCGTCTTCACTTCCTCGAGAGGCAACGGCTCGGCCCAGGCGACGCGCTTGGCGACGCCGAGCCGCCCCTTGAGCGAGGTGACGGGATCGTCCGAGAGCGTGAGCGCGATCGCGAGCTCGCGCGTGATCTCGCTGCCTTCGTGCGCGAACTCGGCGGCGACCGCCGGGTCGGCCATCATCTGCGCGAGCCTGGCCCAGGTCTTCTCGCCGAGCGCTACCACCTTGTGCAGTCCGCCCTGCATCGGCTCGAGCAGGCGTTCGAGCACGCTGCCGCGATCGCGCTTGAGCCAGGTCTTCGCGAGTTCCGCCTGCGCCTGCGCCTGCGGCGCGGTGTCGGTGAGCGACAGCAGCACCTGCACGAGCGCGAGGCCGTCCGCGTAGCAATGGTGGATGCGCGCGATGAGCACGCCGCCACCGCGGTAGCCCTCGATGACGTGGAACTGCCAGAGTGGTTTGGACATGTCGAGCGGCGAGGACGCGAGATCGCTCACGAACGCCTCGAGTTCGGCCTTGTCCGCGGCACCCGGCAACGCCGCGACGCGCACGTGCCAGTCGATGTCGAAGTCGCCGTCGGTTTCCCACCAGGCGCCGTTGACGCCGACCACCGCCTTCTGGCGGAAGCGGCGGAACGCGAGGAAGCGCTCGGCGAGCAGCGCCTTGATCCGCGCGGGATCGAGCGGGCCGGCGAACATGAGCACGCCGGTGATCATCATGCGGTTGGTCGGCCGCTCCATGCGCAACCAGGCGGTGTCCACCTTCGACATCGCCTCGCGCGCGCCACCTTCCAGTTCGGACACTCTCGACCTCCCCCGCGGGCGCGGCGACGTGGGTGCCGCCTTGCGCTTCCTGTAGGATCGGGCGCGCGGCGAAAAAACGCAACGCGACGCGCCCGACCGATCGCGCCACGTTCCTGGACGTCGCCCTCGAGGATGAATCCCATGCATCACGGTGCCGAAATCCTGCTGAGCCTGTTCGCGATCTTCGTCGCCGCGCAGATCGGCGCGGAGATCGCGCAGCGCCTCAAGCTGCCGGGCGTCGTCGGCGAGATCGTCGCCGGTTGCGCGATCGGCCCCTCCGCCCTCGGCCTCGTGAACGCGGAACAGATCGCCGCCGGCACGCCGCTCGACGTCCTCGCCGAGATCGGCGTCGTGCTGCTGCTGTTCGCGGTCGGCCTCGAGACGCGCCTGGACGAACTCAAGAAAGTCGGCCGCAGTGCGTTCCTCGTCGGCGTGCTCGGCGTGATCGTGCCGTTCGCGCTCGGCGCGTTGTGGGCGCACGGCAATGGCTTCGAGTGGACCAAGTCGCTGTTCGTCGCGGCCGCGTTCGTCGCGACTTCCGCCGGCATCACCGCGCGCGTGCTGCAGGAGCTCGGTGCGCTGTCGCGCATCGAAAGCCGGGTGATCCTCGGCGCGGCGGTCATCGACGACATCCTCGCGATGTTGCTGCTCGGTGTCGTCACCTCGCTGCAGGGCGGCGAAGGCGTCAACATCAAGGGGCTGCTGTTCGTGCTCGCGCAGGCGATCGGCTTCGTCGTCGTGATCGGCTGGGTCGGCACGCGCGTGATGCGCGCTCGTGCGCACTGGCTCGAAAGGCCGATCAATCCGCTCTCGCCGCTGACGATCGCGCTGGCGATCTGCCTCGGCCTCGCGTACCTGTCGACCGAGTTCGGCCTCGCCGCGATCATCGGCGCGTTCCTCGCCGGCATGATCGCCTCGGAGGTGCCGCAGCGCGAGGAACTCGAGCACCAGATGCAACCGCTGCTCGCGCTGCTGACGCCGTTCTTCTTCGTCGTCACGGGCGCGAAGATCGACCTGTCCGTGTTCGCCGACCCGAGCGCGCTGTGGATGCTCGCGGTGGTGACGATCATCGCGATCGTGTCCAAGCTCGCCGGCGGCTGGCTCGGCGCGCTCTCGCTCGGCCGTCGCGGCGCGCTCATCGTCGGCGTCGGCATGGTGCCGCGCGGCGAGGTCGGCGTCGTCATCGCGAGCCTCGGCCTCGCCGCGGGCGTGTTCTCGAACCAGACCTACGCGGTCATCGTCGCGATGTCGCTGCTGACTTCGATCGTGACGCCGCCCGTGCTGTCGCTGTTGCTGCGACGTGCGCCCGCCGCACGATCGCAGGGCTAGGGCTGCGCCTTCGCCGCGCGGCCGACCGCGTCGCGCACCGTGTCGAAGCGCGGATCGCGCGCGAACAGCGACGGCGACATCTCGCGACCGGCCGGCATGTCGAGCAGGTGCCGCAGCAGCTCGACCGCCTTGCGCGGGTCGCCGACGCGGATCTCGATCTCGGCGAGCGACAGCAGGTAGCACGGCCCGTCGACGGCGTCCGTCGCCAGCGGCAGCAGCTCGGCCGCGCGCCGGCCTGCCGCGAGCGCGGCGTCGGCGTGGCCGAGCCCGGCTTCGGCGAGGCCGAGCAGGCTGGTCGCGGCAGGATCGTCGGGTTGTTTCTCGAGCAGCGCCTGCAACGCGGCACGCGCGTGTTCGTAGGCGTCGCGCGCACGAGCCGTGTCGCCGGCGAGTTCCCACGCCTGCGCGCGCAGCAGGTCGGTCGGAATCGAGCTCGGCGTCCACGGCGCCTCGATCGTCGACGGCGCGCCATCGAGCACGGCGAGCGCAGCCGCCGCGTCGCGGCGCAGCCACGCCGCGACGAAGCGCGCGGTCGTCGCGAACCCGTCCGGATTCGCATCGGCCGGCAGGCGCGCGAGCGTCTGCGCCGCGCCGTGCGAATCGCCGCCGATCTCGCGCGAGAACGCCTGGCTGATCGCGCTCGTCGCGCTGTGCGGATCGATCACCAGCGCACGCGCGTAGGCGACGTCCGCTTCGGCGTAGCGCCCCATGTTGGTCAGCGTGTCGCCGACGAGCATCGACCATTGCGGGTTGCGCGGGTCGAGCACCTCGGCACGGCGATAGCCCGCGAGCGCGTCGTCCCACTCGCCGCGGCGACGCTGGATGTTCGCGATCGACGCGTTGACGTCGGCGTTGCTCGGCATGTCGCGCAGGGCACGGCGGAACTCGGCGAGTGCGGCGGGATAGTCGCGCCGGCCGTAGTAGTGCGCGTAGCCCATCGCCAGGTGCGACTGGGCGAGGTCGGGATCGAGCTCGAGCGCACGTTGCGCCGCGCGCAAGCCCGCGGCGGCGCGCGCGGGCGTGTGGTCGAGCGGCAGCCAGTAGGCATGGCTTTCGAGGTAGGAAAGGCGAGCGTAGGCGAGCGCGAACGCGGGATCGCGCGCGATCGCCTGTTCGTAGAGCGAGCGCGCGAGCGCGGTCGCCGCGTGGCGGTCGTTGGCCGTGCCCATCTCGACCTGCAACGCGGAATACTCGGCGCGCAGGAACAGGTCGTACGCTTGCGCGTCCTGCGTCGGCAGGCGCGCGAACCGGCTCTGGTCCGCCGGCAGCAGCTTCGCCTGCAGCGCCGACGCGACCTGCTCGGCGACGTCGCTCTGCACGGCGAACACGTCGGCGAGCGTGCGCCGGTAGCTGTGCGCCCACAGCTGCGTGCCGCTCGCGGGGTCGATCAACTGCACGTTGATGAGCACTTCGGCGCCCGACTTCTGCACATTGCCCTCGAGCACGCTGGCGACGCCGAGTTCGCGCGCGACGTCGGCGAGGTCGGCCGGGCGGCTCTCGTACGCAGCCGTCGAGCGGCGCGAGACGACGCGCAGGTCGCCGATGCCGGACAGCTGCGCGAGGATCGTCTCCTGGATGCCGCTCGCGAAATACGCGTTGGCGGGATCGGCGCTGAGGTTGGCGAACGGCAACACCGCGATCGAATGCGGCGGTGCACTCGCGGCAGCCGGCGTTTCGGGCACGCGTACGTCGAAGTGCCATGCGAACGACGCCACGATCGCGATCGCGAGCAGCGCGAGCGCGGCCGCGATACGACGCGACGCGGGTGTCGCCGTCGGCGCGGGGGCCGTCGCCGGCTCCGCAGGCGCCGCGACGACCTCGGGCTGCGCTTCGGCTGCCAGCGGCGTCGCCTCGGCGGCACCCGCCTCGTCGGCGGCGTCGATCTTTTGCGCCGCAGCAACGAAGCGGTAGCCGTGCCCGCGCACGGTCTCGATGTACGCGGGCGCGTCGCCGGTGTCGCCGAGCGCACGGCGCAACGCGCTGAGGTGCCAGGTGAGCGTGTGCTCCTCGACGATCGTGTCGGGCCAGAGTGCCGCGTACAGCGCCTCGCGCGACTGCAGCCGCCCCGCATGCTCGACCAGCAGCAGCAACAGGTCGAACGACTTGCGCGTGAGCGCGACCTCGGCGTCGTCGCGCAGCAGGCGGCGCTCCGCGGCGTCGAGCTGGAACGGGCCGAACCGGTAGACGGCGCGACCCAGGATTGCGGTTTTCGCGAGCATGGTCACGCGGCAGGGCCGTCACACATGGATCACACGGAAATTACACCCACGCCTACGGCGCTGCACAGGGCGGACGATAGCCGATGTCGTATCCCTTGTGCTCCCCCAACGCTGGCGAGGAAACATCCGTGTCGAAGCTCCTGCATCCCTTCCTGCCGCTCGCCGCCGCGGTTGTCGCCATCGTCGCGGCGAGTGCGGCCACGCCTGCCGTCGCGAGCAGCGTGGCCACGCCGGCGAGCGCCGTGCCGGCGTTGATCCCGGCCCGTCTCGCGGCGCTGCAGCATGTGCGGACCCCGCCGACGGCAGTCTCGCGCGTCGCCGCGCCCTCCCCGAATGGCAGTGTGCCGTGGCTCGAACAGGAAATCCTCGCCACCGACGGCATCCAGGAAGACACGTTCGGCGCCGCCGTCGCGATCGACGGCGACGTCGCGATCATCAGCGCGCCGCAACCCGGATCGACGACCGGCGGCATTCCGGCCGGCCCCGGTCGCGCCTACATCTTCCGCAACGAAGGCGGCAGCTGGGTGCAGACCGGCGTGCTCACCGCGGACGACGGCGTCGCCGGCGACTTCTTCGGTTATGCGGTCGCGATCCAGGGCGACACCGCGCTCGTCGGTGCCCACTTCGCGAGCGTCGGCGGCCACGCGCAACAAGGCGCGACCTACGTGTTCCGCTACGCGGGCGGCACGTGGACGCAGACGCAGAAACTCGTCGCCGCCGACGGCACCGACCAGAGCTACTTCGGTGCGGCGGTCACGCTCGACGGCGATCACGCGTTCGTCGGCGCCTATGCCGCGACGATCAACGGCAACTTCGGCCAGGGCGCCGTCTACGCGTATTCCGGCGTGACCGGCGAGTCGTTGCAACCGTCGGGTGAAATCATCAACCCGGACGGCGTCGCCAACGACCAGTTCGGCTACGCGGTCGCCGCGCACGGCGGCAGCGTGATGATCGGCTCGCCGAACGCCAAGGTGGGCGACAACGCGGCGCAGGGCGCCGTGTTCCTCTACGAGGACATCGGCGGCAGCTGGACGCAGGCACAGGAGATCGTCGCGGTGGATGGCGTCACCAACGACGCATTCGGCCTGTCGGTCAGCTACGACGACGTACACGCCCTGGTCGGCGTGCCGGTCGGCAACGGCTTCCTCGGCGAGTTCTACGCGTTCACGCTCGACGCGGGCACGTGGACGCAGACGCAGAAGATCCTCGCTCCCGACGGTGCAACCGACATCTTCTACGCGGTGTCCGTCGCGTTGTCGGGCGATCGCGCGGTCGTCACCTATCCCGGCTACGGCTCGGGCCAGGGCCGCGTCGACCTGTTCGGCCTCGATGCCGCGGGCGACTGGAACCTGTTGCAGGCGTACGAGCATCCGTCCGGCGATCCGGCCGACCTGTTCCCGTACTACGGTTTCTCGGCCGGCATCTCGGGCGGCACGTTCCTCGTCGGCGCGTACGGGCGCAAGGTCGGCGACAACCTCTACCAAGGAGCGTCCTACTTCTACACGCGCGACGAACTGTTCAGCGACGGCTTCGACGGCGGCTGAACGGATCACGGCGCCTGCCGCGCGCGCGGCAGGCGTTGCAGCGACATGCCTCAACGCGACAACGCGTCGGCGTCGTAGCGCTCCATGAACTTGTCGGGGTTCGCGAGCGACGTGAAGCCGTATTGCGCGTACAGGCCGTGCGCGTCGCGCGTCGCGAGCATGAAGCGGCGCACGCGTTGCAGGTCCGGGTGGGCGAACACGAATTCCATGAGCTGCTTGCCGAGCCCACGCCCGCGGGCCGCGTCGACGACGAACACGTCGCACAGGTAGGCGAAACCGGCGCCGTCGGTCACGACGCGCGCGAAGCCGAGCTGGCGCTCGCCTTCGTAGGCGCCGAAACAGAGAGAACGCTCGATCGAGCGCTCGACCAGCTCGCGATGGATACCGGGCACCCAGTACGACTCGCCCGCGAGGAAGGCGTGGATCGAATCGATGTCCAGGCGTGCGCGATCGGTGGAGAATAGGATGCCGTCGACCGTCCGCTCGTGGTGCTCGCCCATGCCCTGCCCGTCCTTCCGCCTGCTCTCGTGGATCCTGTTGCTCGCCGCACTCGCAGGTTGCGCGACGCCCGTCTTCAAGGACGGGCCCGCGACCTCGCCGACCATCGCCGAGGTCGCCGCGGCCCCCGAACGCTATCACGACGGCGAAGTCGTCTGGGGCGGCAAGATCGTCGCGGTCGAGAACCTCGCCGACACCACCGAAGTGCAGCTCGTCGCCTATCCGCTCGCGCGCGGCCAGCGTCCCGACACGCGCGCGCCGTCGCAGGGACGCTTCGTGCTCGTGCTGCCCGGCTTCGTCGAACCGATGGACTACCCCGCGGGCCGCTGGCTCAGCCTGCGCGGCCGCATCGCCGGCAGCGAGCTGCGCACGATCGACCGTAGCGAGGTCGTTCACCCGCGCGTGGCGCGCGCCGACGTGCACTTGTGGCCGCGGGACTTCCCCGACGACCGCGGCCATTGGAGTTTCGGTGTCGGCGTGGGGGTCGGGATCCGGTGAGTGGGTTGCCGCCGACGCGCGGAAGCGCATCGTCGCGGCGTAGGGTGGGACGCAGCGCGCGAGAACGCGTGCACTCGCGATGCGCTGCGACGCGAGTCCCATCGTGCGCCGACACCGCGGTACCGCTTCGTCGGGATCGTTGCGGTGGGACTCGCATCGCAGCGCCATCGCGCGACCCGGATGCTTTCGCGCGCTGCGTCCCACCCTACCGCTCCCGCAAACGGGAAAGGCAAATCCGAAACGCGCGTTACTCGCCCTCACGCAACGCGAACGCCAGCAGATAGTCACCCCGCGTCGTCCCGAGCTTCGCATGACCGCCGGCCGCGACGACGACGTACTGGCGTCCGCCCGCTTCGTAGCTCATCGGCGTCGCCTGCGCTCCGGCGGGCAGGCGCATCGTCCAGACTTCCGCGCCGGTCGACGTGTCGAACGCGCGCAGGTAGTTGTCGGTGGTCGCACCGATGAAGGTGAGGCCGCCTGCCGTCGTGAGCGGGCCGCCCATGCCGGGTGCGCCTTCGATGTCCCAGAACGGCCACGGCGCACGATCGCGCGACGTGCCGAGCGGCTTCGACCAAGCGATCGTGCCGCGGGCGAGGTCGACCGCGACGAGCTTGCCCCACGGCGGCGCCGTGCACGGCGCGCCGAGCGGCGACTTCAGCAGCGTGCGCCGCATGCCGTAGGGCGTACCGCGCTGCGAGGCGAATTCCCAGCCTTCGTACGTGCCCGAGTCGTACTGCGCGTCGAGTTCGTCGCGCGGGATCAGCGCGACGACGAACGGCAGCTCCATCACGTTCGCGACCAGCAACCGCCGCTGCGGATCCCACGCGCCGCCGCCCCAGTTCGAACCGCCCGCGTAGCCGGGGCGCTCGATCGTGCCGGCAAGGCTCGGCGGCGTGTAGATGCCTTCGCTGTGCAACGCGGCGATGCGATCGCGGCAGGCGTTGCGGTCCCAGAACGTGAGGCCCCATGCATCCTCGGGCTTCACCGGTGCGTGCGAGACGAGCGGCGGCAACGCGGAGAACGGTTGCGTCGCCGACGGCACTTCGCCCTCGACCGCGTCCTGCGGCACCGAGCGCTCCTCGATCGGGAACAGCGGTTCGCCGGTTTCGCGGTCGAGCACGAACACCTGCCCGGTCTTGTGCAGCTGCACGAGCGCGGGGATATTGCGCCCGTCGCGTTCGAGATCGACGAGCATCGGTTGCGAGGCGACGTCGTAGTCCCACAGGTCGTGATGCACGAGCTGGCGCCCCCAGACCAATTCGCCGGTCGCCGCGCGCAACGCGACGACCGAGTTCGCCCACTGCATGTCGCCCGGTCGCACGCCGCCGAAGAAATCAGGGCTCGCCGATCCGGTCGGGACGAACACGAGGCCACGCTCGGCGTCGACCGCGAGCGGCGCCCACGCGTTGGCCGCGCCAGTCCAGTGCGCCTGCTGCGAATCGACTTCGCCGAAGTCCGGATCGGCCGCATCGGCGGGCACCTTCGCGGCGCGCGGGATCGGATCCCAGTGCCACAGCTCGCGGCCGCTGCGCAGGTCGAACGCGCGCACGACGCCGAGTTCGAGATCGGTACCGCCGTTGTCGCCGATCGACGAGCCGACCACGGCGACATCGCCGGCGATCGCCGGTGGCGAGGTGACTTCGTACTGGCCGACGCGCCGTTCCGACAGGCGCACGCCCTTGGACAACATGACTTCGCCACCACGACCGAAGTCCGTGCACGGCTTGCCGTCCGCGGCGTCCAGCGCGATCAGGCGCGCGTCGATCGTCGCGAACAGGATGCGCCGCGCGCATGGCGCAGCGGTGTCCGCATGCGCGTCGCGCCAGAAGCTCACGCCGCGCGAAGCCATCTCCGAATAGTCGAGGCCGCGCGGCACCTTCGCGTCGAACTGCCAGCGTACGCGGCCGCTCGCCGCATCCAGCGCGAACGCCTTGCCGGTCGCGGTGTCGAAGTAGAGCGTGCCGTCGATCATCAGCGGCGTCGCTTCGAACGTGAGCGCCGCGCGCGCCCGCGCGAAGCCGTCGCCGAGCTCGCCGGTACGGAACGACCACGCGAGTTCGAGCCGGGCGACATTCGCGGGCGTGATCTGCGCGAGCGGCGCATGGCGCTGGCCACGACCGTCGCCGCCGTACGCGTTCCATTCGAATATGGCGTGCGCGGGCAGCGCGGTCGCGAGCCCGGCGAGCAGCAGGATCGTCCTCATCGTCGCCCTTCCTCCCAGTCCCTGCGGAGATTGGACGCGCGGCGCCGTGCCTCGACAAGCACGAAGGGACGAACGGGACGAACGACGACGCGGGCGGGACATCGCCTTGCGGTCGCCGCGGGCGCGCCCGACAATCGGCCGACCGCCTCCGACTGAAACGCCATGCGCACGTTCGCGAAAGTCGCCATCGGCATCCTCGCCGCATTCGGTGCGATGCAGCTCGCAGGCCTGCTGCTCCTCCTGACCCGCGGCGCCGGGCCCGGTACCGTATGCATGGTCTATCCCGTCATGGATGTCCCGTCCGCCGCCGGCGACGCGCGTGCGACGGTCGAGAACCACCAGTGCGGCGAAGGCGAACTGCGGACGGACATCTCGGTGTCGGCCAAGGGCCTCGCCGCGGGCGGGGGCCAGACGGTCTTCAGCGCGCGCTCCGCGCTCGTACGCGCAGGCTCCTATTCACCCTTGCAACTGCGCGTGACCTGGCTCGACGAGTCGCACCTGGAGATCCGCTATCCGCGCGGCGTCAACCCCGACACGCGCGAAAGCCGTGTCGGCGTCGTGCACGTCAACTACATCGAGGCCGAAGGGTCTCCTCCCTGACGGATGACGGATGCCGCATGACGCGTGGCGCGCGGGGTTGAAATGCGCGCGAGGCGTCCCGAACAAGGGCAGCGCTCCCCCTGCCACCGAGGCAACGTGCGCATCACCTACATCGGCGGCCCGACCGCCCTCGTCGAGATCGGCGGCTTGCGCCTGCTGACCGATCCGACCTTCGACGTCGCCGGCGGCGAGTACCGCGCCGCGTCCTATTCGCTGCACAAGACACAAGGCCCTGCGCTCGCGCGCGCGGCGCTCGGCCGCATCGACGTCGTGCTGCTCAGCCACGATCACCATTTCGACAACCTCGACACGTCCGGGCGCGCGATGCTCGGCGAGGCCGGCGTCGTGCTCACCACGCGGGCCGGTGCGCAGAGGCTCGGCACGCCGGCGATCGGCCTCGCGCCGTGGCAGATGCACGACGTCGCGCTGCCCGACGGCGGCACGCTGCGCATCACCGCGACGCCCGCGCGCCATGGCCCCGACGGCGGCGATCGCGGCCCGGTGGTCGGCTTCGTGCTGCAACGCGTGGGCGACGCCGGCGGTGCCGTCTACGTGAGCGGTGACACGGTCTGGTACGACGGCGTCGCCGAAGTCGCGCGACGCTTCCCGGTCGACGTCGCCGTGCTCAACATGGGCGCGGCGCACGTCGCTGTCGCGGGCCCGTCGCACCTCACCTTCACCGCCGACGAGGGCGTCGAGTTCGCGCGCGCGTTCGAGCAGGCGACGATCGTCCCGCTGCACTACGAAGGCTGGGCGCACTTCACCGAATCGCGGCGCGAGATCGACGCCGCGTTCCGCGCGCACGCGCTCGAACACCGCCTGCACTGGCTCGCACCGGGCGTCGCGACCGCGTTCGCGGGCGCCGCCTGATTCAGCCGCCACGCCAGTCCGCGGGCAGTAGCGCGCGATAGCGCCGGCTCAGCAACAGCTCGGTGCCGTCGCGCAGGGTCAGCGCGAGGTCGCCGTGCGCATGCGGCGCGGTCGCGGCGATGAAGTCCGCGCGCACGAGGTGCGAGCGATGCACGCGCAGGAATTCGCCCGGATCGAGCCGCTGTGCGAGGCGCGACAGGGTCGCGCGCACGAGATGGCGGCGCTCGCGCGTGTGCACCTCGACGTAGTTGCCCGACGCCGACAGGCGCAGCACGTCGGCGACCGGCACGATGCGCGCACGCCCGCGTTCGTGCACGACGAGGCGGACCAGGCGTCCCGCGCGGCCGAGGTCGCCGACGCGGCGCAGGCGTTCCTCGTCGTCGGCGCCGCCGTCGTCGCCGCTGCGTTCGGCGAGGCGCGCGGCGACGCGTTCGAGGCACTGCGCGAAGCGCGCGCGGTCGAACGGCTTGAGCAGGTAGTCGAGCGCGGCGACGTCGAACGCGCGCAGCGCGTGCTCGTGGTACGCGGTCGTGAACACGACCAGCGGATGCGGCGGCGCGGTGCGCGCGAGCACGTCGAAGCCGTTCTCCGCGCCGAGCTGGATGTCGAGGAACAGCAGGTCCGGCGCCGCGTCGCGCAGCAGCGCCGTGCCGCCGGCGACGTCCTCCGCCTCGCCGACGATGCGCCAGCCCGCGCGCGAGGCGAGCAGGCGACGCAGCTTCGCGCGCGCGGGCGGCTCGTCCTCGACGATCGCGACGCGGACTTCAGGCATCGCGTTCGAACGGCAGTTCGATCTCGATGCGCGTGCCGGCGATGCGTCCCGGTGCGATCGCGAAGCGGTGCCGGCCCGGATACATGAGCTCGAGCCGGTGGCGCACGTTGGAAAGGCCGACGCCGGGTGCGTAGTCCGGCGAAAGGCCGCGGCCATCGTCCTCGACCGTGCAGAACACCGTCGTCTCGTTCGCGCCGATCGTCACCTGCACGCGCCCGCGCCCGGAGGCGAGGCCATGCTCGAACGCGTTCTCGACGAGCGGCTGCAGCAGCAGGCGCGGGATGCGCGCGTCGCGCGCGGCCGGTTCGACTTCCACCTGCGTCTCGAGCTTGCCGCGGAAGCGCTCGCGCATGAGCTCGAAGTAGCGTTCGAGCCAGACCACGTCGTCGACCACGCGCACGCGCGTGTCGCCGGTCTCGCTGAGCGCGACGCGCATGAGCACGGCGAGCGCGGCGATCATGCGGTCGGCTGCTTCGACGTCCTCGTGCATGCGGTTGGAGATCGCGTTGAGCGTGTTGAACATGAAATGCGGTTCGATCTGCGCGGTCAGCTGCGCGAGGCGCGCCTGGCCGAGGTCGCGCTCGAGCTGCAGCACGGCGAGCTCGCGCTCGCGCCGTGCGCGTTGCGCGCGCCAGGCGACGCAGGCGCCGGCGATCAGCGCGTAGCTGATGAGGTCCTTCTGCAGCTCGTAGGCGAAGCCGAGCAGCGGATCGCCGAAGTCGTAGCGGCTGCCCATGAGCACGTAGACGACCTTGCGGATGCCGACCATGCCGAGCGTGTGCAACAGCGAGAAAGCGATCGCCGCGGGCACGTGCAACGGCACGCGCCGAAGCCAGTCGGGACCGGACAGCGGATGGCGCCGCTCGAAGCGGAAGATGCCGATCGCGAGCACCGCGACGACGACCACGCTGCTGAGCTCCCAGCTCATCGGTTCCCACGCCGGGATCTCCCGGCCGCTGTTGCGGTGGCCGATGACGACGTTGATGCCGAGCCACAGGCCGAGGCCGAGCCACGCGGCCGCGTAGGCGAGCCACGGCCGCCAGCGGCTGCTCGCTACGACGGCGCCGCCCGCGCTTGCGGCCGCCGGGATCTCCGCGTCGACGCCGGCCATGCCCTTCATCTCAGTCCGCCACGTCCGGCTCGAAGAACGACCAGCGGATCTCCGGGAAGCGCGCCTTGAGGTCACCCTCGACCGCGTTGATCGCCTCGACCAACGCGCGTGCGGAGAGATCACCGCGCATCTCCGCCTTGATCGCGACCATGACGTCGACGCCGAGCTGCAGCGTGATCACGTTGAACACGCGCGCGATCTCCGGCCGTTGCTCGAGGAACGCATTGATCGCCGCCTTCAGCTCCGGATCGGCGCTCTGCCCGATCAGCAGGGCCTTGACCTCGATCGCGACGAAGAGTGCGACGAACACGAGCAGCACGCCGATCGCGAGCGTGCCGATCGCGTCGAACACCGGATTGCCGGTGATCATCGTCAGCAGTACCGCGGCCAGCGCGAAGACGAGGCCGAGCAACGCGGCGAGGTCCTCGCCGAACACGACGATGAGCTCGCTCTGCCTGCTCTCGCGGAACCAGTACCAGAGGCTGTGGTCGCCGCGCGCCTTGTTCACCTCGCGCATGCAGCCCCACATCGAGAAGCTTTCGGCGACCACGCCGAACGCGAGCACGCCGACCGCGAGCCACGGCCAACGCAGCGGTTCGGGTTCGTGCAGCTTGTGCAGGCCCTCGTAGATCGAGAACGCACCGCCGACCGTGAACAGCAGCAGCGCGACGAGGAACGACCAGAAGTAGATCGCCTTGCCGTGGCCGAGCGGATAGTCCGGCGACGGCAGGCGCTTGGCGTTCTTCAGGCCGAGCAAGAGCAGGCCCTGGTTGCCGCAGTCGGCGAGCGAGTGCACCGCCTCGGCGGTCATCGCGCCCGAACCCGTGAGCGCGGCCGCGACGGCCTTCGACACGAAGATCGCGAAATTCGCGCCGAGCGCGAAGAAGATCGTCTTGAGGGAGTCGGCCTTGCCGGACATGCGCGGTCGGTTCCGTGGATCAGGGTCCGCCAGTGTAGGGCGGGTCGAGCGCAAAACGGTAGGACGTGGGTCTCGCCTAGCGGCCCGGCGGCGCGCTCGGACCGTGCGCGATGTTGCGCCACGCCGCGGTCAGCGCGTCGTGCAGCACGTCGGCTCTCACCGCGTCGAGGCGCACGAGCGTGCAACCCTGCCGCCCCCAGGCACCCTTCGCGCGCGTGAACGCGGCGTCGACGCGGATGAACAGTTCCTGCTGCTCCGGCGCGAGCTTGACCATGCCCCACTGCGCATCGGGCGCGCCGAGCGTGGCGAAGATCTTCTTGCGCACGCGGAAGTCGGCGTGCCCCATGTGCGCGCCTTCGACCGCCCCGGGCAAGGCGAGCGCGAGGCGACGGAAGTCGTCGGCGTCGATGCCGGGCATCGCGTCACCGCACCGGCGTCGTGCCCGCGCTCATTCGCCGAGTGCCGCCTGCGTCTTCTTCGGCAGGTTCGCGCGCACGAGTTCGTACGATCGACGCACGAAACCCGCGAGTTCGTCGCGCGCGTAGCGCTCGGGCTCGGTCACGCTGACCCAGAACGCGCGCGCCATGTAGTGCGCCGGCGCCATGCCCGGCTGCGCGGTGAGTTCGAGGAATCGGTCGGAATCGACCTTGAACGACAGGCGGCCCCGATCGGGCCCGAGCGTGCAGTACACGACGAACATCTTGTTCGCGACGCTCCAGACGAGGTCGACCTCCCATTTGATCGAGCGCGTGGCGCCCGGCCAGCGCGCGCAGAGATCGTCCAGATCCGCGTCGCCGAGACCCGTGACCGGCTTGTCCATCGTGTCGACTCCGCGCCAAAGCACGCATCGTAGCCCCTCGCGACGGATGCGGGAACCCGCGTCCGCGCGGGGCGAAGGCGCGCGAGGGCGACGCATGGCATGCTTCGCCGGTCGCTCGCACGGGGGCCGCATGACCGCAAGCCGTTCGCCGAACCGCAGTCCAGCGCAGCGGCGCGGTCGCGCGTTCCGCGCCGCCGACGGTCGCGTCCTGCGCGTGCGACCGGTGCGCGGCGACGATGTCGAGGCGCTCAAGCGTGGTTTCGCGCGGCTCACGCCGGAGCAGGTGCGCCAGCGCACGTTCCATCGCATGAACGAGCTTTCCGATGAAGCCGCGCATCGGCTCGCCGACATCGACCGCGCGACCACGGCCGCCTACGTCGTCGTCGACGACGACGGCGAAGTGCGCGGCGAAGCGCGCCTGCACCTGGCCCCGCCCGGCGACTCGGCCGAGTTCGCGCTCATCGTCGATCCGCAGATGCTAGGCATCGGCATCGGCCGTGCGCTGATGCGCCGCCTGATCGAGGAAGCGCGCCGGCGCGGCCTGCGCGAGCTGTGGGGCACCGTGCTCGCCGACAACGCGCTGATGCTCGATTTCTCGCACCGCCTCGGTGCGGTGCGTGAACGCGTGCCCGACGAGGCCGGCGTCGTGCGCGTGCGGTTCGACCTCGCGCGAAAGCTGCGCTCCCTTCCCGCGCCCCGTTCCTGAGCGATCACCGCCGCGGCCGCGACGACGCGGCCATGCGCGCGATGACAGCTTCCCGGCGCTCGCCCGGTCCCTTCGGCTGCACGCACGCTGCAGACATCCCACCCGCGATTCGAGGACCGCGGCCGGGTCCGCTCGCGCCTGCACCACCGTCCATGTCGGGAGAGCATGCATGAAAACGAAATTGTCGATCGCAATACTGTCGCTGGTCGTCGCTGGCGCCTCCGCCGGCGCCGGCGAACCGGCCACGCAGGGCGCGCAGGACGCGAAGGCGGAAATGCGCCGGATGTTCGGGCGCGTGCCCGGTTTCGTCGAGGCATTCCCGGATGCCGGCATCGCCGGCGCCTGGGACGAGTTCAAGGCCGTGCAGCTCAGCGGCGACAGTGCGCTGTCGCCGAAGGTCAAGGAGCTGATCGGCCTCGCCGTCGCGGCGCAGATACCGTGCCAGTACTGCGTGTACTTCCACGCGAAGAGCGCGAAGGCCGACGGCGCCAGCGACGAGGAAATCAAGGAAGCCGTCGCGATGGCCGCGGTGACGCGCCACTGGAGCACGGTCATCAACGGCGCGCAGGTCGACTTCGCGACGTTCCGCGACGAGGTCGACGCGATGATGCGCTACGCCTCGGAGCACGCGAAGCAGGAGGCGAAGGCGACCGGCAAGTAGGCGCATGCACCGGGCGCGACGGCCGCGTCGCGCCCGGCTCGCCTCACGCGGCCGCTGCCGCCTTGCGCCGGCGCAGGCGCTGCTGCAACCGCTCGAAATACAGGTAGATGACCGGCGTGATGTAGAGCGTGAGCAGCTGCGACGTGACGAGGCCGCCGACCACGGCGAGGCCGAGCGGCCGCCGCGCCTCCGCGCCGGCGCCGAAGCCGAGCGCGATCGGCAAGGTGCCCATCAGCGCGGCGAACGTCGTCATCATGATCGGCCGGAAGCGGATCACGCAGGCGTCGAGGATCGCGTGCTCGGGATCCTCGCCCTCGCGCTGCTTCTCCAGCGCGAAGTCGATCATCATGATCGCGTTCTTCTTGACGATGCCGATCAGCATGATCAGGCCGACCGCGCCGTACAGGTCGAGGTCCTTGCCGAACACCATCAACGTGAGCAACGCGCCGAACACCGCGGTCGGCAGGCCCGAGAGGATCGTCAGCGGGTGGATGAAGCTCTCGTAGAGAATGCCGAGCACGAGGTAGATCACGAACACCGCGAGCAGCAGCAGGATACCCATGCCCGACAGCGAGTCCTGGAACTGCTGCGCGGTGCCCTGGAACGAGGCGCTGATCGTGTCGGGCATGTGCAATTGCGCGACCGCGCGGTCGACGCCCGAAACCGCGTCGCTGAGCGACATGCCGGGCGCGAGGTTGAACGACACGGTGACCGCAGGTACCTGGCCGAGGTGGTTGATCGTCGCCGGCCCGACCGACTGGCCGGTGTGCGTGACCGCCGACAGCGGCACGAGCTGGCTCGTCGGCGTCGCGGTCGCGTCGCCCACGCTCGCCTTCGGCGGCAGGGTCGGCGTCACGTAGACCGACGACAGCACCGACGTATCGGCCTGGCGCGCGGGATCCACCTGCAGCAGCACCCAGAACTGGTCGGTCGGCGTGTAGATCGTCGACACCTGCGCCGGGCCGAACGCGTAGTACAGCGCATTCTCGATCGCGTCGGGCGTGACGCCGTACGCGGCCGCCGCGTCGCGGTCGATCGTGACGTCGAGCTGCGGGTTCGCGATGAGCATGTCGCTGTTGACGTCGAGGAAGCCGGGCAGCTTCGACAGCCCGGCGACGAGTTTCGGCGTCCATTCGAACAGGCGCTTCGTATCGGTGTCCTGCAGCACGAACTGGTAGGTGCTGTTGGTGAGCTTGCCGCCGATGCGGATCAGCGGCAGGTTCTGCGCGAATGCCTGCAGGCCGGCGATTCCCTGCAGGGTCGGCCGGATCTCCTGCACGACCGCGTCGGCACTCTTGCGCTCGTGCGGCGGCTTGAGGTTGACGATCATGCGGCCGAGGTTGAGCGTCGCGCTGCTGCCGCCCGCGCCGACGAACGCCAACACGCTCTCGACGTTCGGGTTGCGGCGCAGGATCTCCGCGGCCTGGCGCTGCTTGTCCATCATCGCGTCGAAGCCGATGTCCTGCGCCGCCTGGGTGAACACGAACAGCTGGCCGGTGTCGTCGTTCGGCAGGAAGCCCTTCGGCACGCGCGCCGCGAGCACGCCGGTCGCGACCACCAGGGCGAAGAACGTCAGCAGCACGATGAAGCGATGGCGCACGATCGCGCGCAAGGTGCGTCCGTACAGCGACTGCGTCGCGTCGAACGCGCGCTCGCAGGCCTGGTAGAGGCGACCGTGCGTACCGCCGTGCAGCGGCTTGAGCATGCGGCTGCACAGCATCGGCGTGAGGCTGAGGCTGACGAAGCCGGACACGAGCACGGCGGCGACGATCGTGATCGCGAATTCCTTCAGCAGGCGGCCGATGATGCCGCCCATGAACACGACCGGGATGAACACGGCCGCGAGCGACAGCGTCATCGACACGATCGTGAAGCCGATCTCCTTCGCGCCGTCGAGCGTCGCGCGCAGGCGGTCCTTGCCCATCTCGAGGTGGCGCGAGATGTTCTCGAGCATGACGATCGCGTCGTCGACGACGAAGCCGACCGCGAGCGTGAGCGCCATCAACGAGAGGTTGTCGATGCTGAAGTCGAGCGCGTACATGACCGCGAACGTGCCGACGATCGACATCGGCAGCGCCAGCGACGGGATCAGGGTCGCCTGCAGGTTGCGCAGGAACACGAAGATCACGAGCACGACCAGGCCCAGCGCGAGCACGAGGCTGAACTTCACGTCGGCGACCGATTCGCGGATGCTCCGCGAGCGGTCGTAGATCACGCGCAGGTCGGCGCCCGCCGGCAGCGTGCGCTGGAACGCGGGCAGCATCTTCTTGATGTCTTCGACGACCTGGATCGTGTTGGTGCCGGGCTGCTTCTGGATCGCCAGCACGACGCCCTGTTCGCCGTCGATGAGCGCACCGCCCTTGTCGTTCTGCACGCCGTCGTAGACCCGGGCGATGTCCTTCAGGCGGACCGGAGCGCCGTTCTGGTAGGTCACGATGAGGTCGCCGAACGCGGCCGCGTCGAACAACTGGCCACCGACCATCACGTTGTAGATGCGGTTGGGTCCGTACAGCGTGCCGGTCGGCAGGTTCACGTTGCCCTTGCCGACCGCATTGGCGACCGTGTCGATGCCGAGGCCGCGCGTCGACAACGCGTCCGGGTCGAGATCGATGCGCACCGCGTACTTCTGCGAGCCGTAGACGTTCACCTGGGCGACGCCGTTGACGGTCGAGATGCGCTGCGCGAGCGTGTTCTCGGCGTATTCGTCGAGCGTCGACAGGCGCAGCGTCTTCGACGTGAATGCGACGAAGAAGATCGGCGAGTCGGCCGGATTCACCTTGCGGAACGTCGGCGGCGTCGTCATCTGCGTCGGCAACTGGCGCAGCGCGGCGGAAATCGCGGCCTGCACGTCCTGCGCCGCGGCGTCGATGTTGCGGTCGAGCGCGAATTGCAGGGTGATGCTGGTCGAACCGAGCGCGCTCGACGAGGTCATCGAGTCGATCGCGGGGATCGTCGAGAACTGCTTCTCGAGCGGCGTCGCGACCGCCGACGCCATCGTCTCCGGCGACGCGCCGGGCAGGCTCGCCGAGACCTGGATCGTCGGGAAGTCGACGTTCGGCAGTGCCGCCACCGGCAGCAGCCGGTAACCGACGATGCCGAACACGAGGATGCCGATCATGACCAGCGTGGTCATCACCGGGCGGCGGACGAAGATCTCGGAAACGCTCATCGTCGCCGCTCCGTCAACCCGACGCCGGCATGACCTTCACCGCCGCCTTGTCCTCGACGCGCGACTGGCCGTCGACCACGACGGTCTCGCCGGCCGCGAGCCCCTTCTCGATCACCGCCTCGCCGGCGACGACGCGCGCGACGCCGACGCGTCGCTGCTCGGCGGTCTGGTCGCTGCGCACGACGAACACGTAGGTGCCGTCGGGACCGTTCTGCACCGCCTGCCCCGGCACGACGACCGCATTCGGATCGTGGCCGAGCGTGAGGCTCGTGCCGACGAGTTGTCCCGGCCAGAGCATGTGCTCGGCGTTCGGGAACTCTGCGCGCAGGCGCACCGTGCCCGTGCTCGTGTCGACCGCGTTGTCGATGAACGCGACCTTGCCTTCGACCGGTTTGTCGACGCCGATCACGCTCGCCTGCACCGCCAGCGGCGCCGCCTTCTGCGCCGCCTGCACGCGTCCGAGCTGCGCCGACGGCAGCGAGAAGTTCACGTAGATCGGCTCGATCTGGTTGATCGTGACGAGCGGATTGGTGTCGTTCGCCTTCACGACGTTGCCGGGCTGGATCAGGATGCGGCCGATGCGGCCGGCGAGCGGCGCGTGGATGTCGGTGTAGGACAGCGTGACGCGCGCGGCGGCGACGTTCGCCTCGTCGACCTTCACGCTCGCACGCGCGGCGTCGAGATTCGTTCGGTACTGCTCCATCTGGTCGGCCGACAGATAGCCCTTGGCCGCGATGTCCTCGTAGCGCTTCACCTGCGAGCGCGCCTGCTCGAGCGTCGCCTCGTCCTTCGCCTGCTGGGCGAGCGCCTGCTGCAGGGCCGCCTGCGCGGGTCGCGGATCGATGCGGAACAGCAGTTGGCCCGCCGTGACGTCGGCGCCGTCCAAGACCCGCGATTCGAGCAGCTGGCCGTCGACGAGCGACTTCACCGCGACGCTGTTGATCGCCTCCACGCTGCCCGGCGCCGTCACCAGCACGGGCATGTCGCGCGCCGCCGCGACCGCGACGACGACCGGCGCGGGCGGTGCCTTCGGCGGCGCGTGATCGCGCGAACAGGCCGTGAGCGCGCAGGCCACGATCGTGCCGCCGAACTTCGCACCGCGTTGCAGAAATTGCCGCCCGTCCATCCGCCGTCCGCTCCATTCCATCGATCCCGCTATTGTCGCCGATCGGCATGCCGGGGTTCCCGGCGCACCGGTAAATGCGAAGTAAAGACCTCGCATGACGATCGGCCCAGGCAGGCACGCGCTGCTTGCGATCCGGGCGATCGGCATCATTTCGCACGAGGCCGTCGCGCGCGCCTGCGGATCGTCGCCGCCTGATAGAATGCGCGACCCTGCGCCGCACCGTTGCCGCGGACGCACCCGCCGACGTCACGCATGACCCGACTGATCCGACCCACCCTGCCGACCACGCCCCGTCAGCGCCGCTACTGGAAGGCGCCGCACGGTTCCGCGTTCGCCCTCGCCCTCGCCGAGACCGCCCGCTCGCACGCGGGGCTCGTCGTTGCGGTCGCACGCGACACGCATGCCGCGCACGCGCTCGAGGCCGAACTCGCGGTGTTCGCCGGCAACGACGTCGAGGTGCTGCAGTTCCCCGACTGGGAAACCCTGCCCTACGACCTGTTCTCGCCGCACCCGGACATCGTCTCGCAGCGCGTCGCCACGCTGTACCGCCTGCCGACGCTCGCGCGCGGGGTGCTCGTCGTGCCGGTCGCGACGCTCATGCAGCGCCTCGCGCCGCGCGGCTACGTCGGCGGCTCGAGCCTCGTGCTCGAACTGCGCCAGAAGCTCGACATCGCGCACGAGCAGCGCCGCCTCGAAGCGGCCGGCTACCGCAACGTGCCGCAGGTGCAGGAACCGGGCGACTTCGCCGTGCGCGGCGCGCTGCTCGACATCTACCCGATGGGCAGCCCGGCGCCGTACCGTATCGAGCTGTTCGACGACGAGATCGAGTCGATCCGCACGTTCGATCCTGAGACGCAGCGTTCGGACCACAAGGTCGACGCGGTGCGCCTCTTGCCCGCACGCGAATTCCCGCTCACCGAGGAATCGGCGAAGGCGTTCCGCAACACGCTGCGCGAGCGCTTCCCGATCGATCCGCGCCGTTGCCCGCTGTACCAGGACATCAAGGAAGGCGCGACGCCGGCCGGCATCGAATACTACCTGCCGCTGTTCTTCGCGCAGACCGAGACGCTGTTCGACTACCTCGCCGACGACGCGCTGTTCGTGCTCGGCGACGGCGCGCTCGACGCCGCCGAGGCGTTCTGGACGCAGACCGGCGAGCGTTACGCCCAGCGCGCGCACGACGTCGAGCGCCCGGTGCTGCCGCCGATCGAGCTGTACCTCACGACGCAGCAGCTGCGCGAACACCTGAACGTCGCGCTGCGCGTCGACATCGTGTCGAATGCGCCGGCGGCCGACGCCGACGGCGGCGCCGCCGAACGCCACGCGATCGACCTCGGCACGCAGCCGGCGCCGATGCTGCCGCTCGCGCGCAAGGGCGACGAGCCCGGCGAAGCGCTGCGCCGCTTCGTCGCCGCCTACCCCGGCCGCGTGCTCATCGCGACCGATTCGGCCGGCCGCCGCGAAGCGCTGATCGAACAGCTCGCCGCCGCGCGCCTGCGCCCGCAGACCTACGCCGGCTGGCGCGACTTCATCGACGACGGCAACCGCTTCGGCATCACCGCCGCACCGCTCGAGCAGGGCTTCGCGCTGACCGATCCGGCGATCACCGTGCTGACCGAGCGCGAGCTGCACGGCGAGCGCGTGCAGCAGGTGCGCCGGCGCAAACGCGCCGCGCGCGATCCGGAGCAGGTGCTGCGCGACCTGTCCGAGCTCGTGCCCGGCGCGCCGATCGTGCACATCGACCACGGCGTCGGCCGTTACCAGGGCCTGATCAAGCTCGACGTCGGCGGCCGCGCGCAGTTCGGCGAGGAGCCGTCGGAGTTCCTCGCGATCGAGTACGCCAAGGGCGACAAGCTGTACGTGCCGGTCGCCCAGCTGCATCTCGTCTCGCGCTACTCCGGCACCGCGCCCGAACTCGCGCCGCTGCACGCGCTCGGCGGCGACGCCTGGGAGCGCGCGAAGAAGAAGGCCGCGCAGAAGGTGCGCGACGTCGCCGCCGAGCTGCTGGCGATCTACGCGCAGCGCGAAGCGCGCCAGGGCACGGCGCTGGCGATCGACCGCGAACTCAACGACCAGTTCGGCGCGGCGTTCCCGTTCGAGGAGACGCCGGACCAGACCACCGCGATCGAAGCCGTGCTCGCCGACCTCGCCGCGTCGAAGCCGATGGATCGCGTCGTCTGCGGCGACGTCGGCTTCGGCAAGACCGAAGTCGCGCTGCGCGCTGCCTTCGCCGCCGCGACCGCGGGCAAGCAGGTCGCCGTGCTCGCGCCGACCACCCTGCTCGCGCAGCAGCACTTCCAGAATTTCCGCGACCGCTTCGCCGACTGGCCGATCCGCGTCGAGGTGCTGTCGCGCTTCAAGTCGAAGAAGGAGATCGACACGGCGCTGGAGAAGCTCGCCGACGGTCGCATCGACGTCATGATCGGCACGCACAAGCTGGTGCAGTCCGACGTGCGCTTCAAGGACCTCGGCCTCGTGATCATCGACGAGGAACAGCGCTTCGGCGTGCGCCAGAAGGAAGCGCTGAAGAAGCTGCGCGCCGAAGTCGACCTGCTCACGCTCACCGCGACGCCGATCCCGCGCACCTTGAACATGGCGATGGCGGGGCTGCGCGACCTGTCGATCATCGCGACGCCGCCGGCGCACCGCCTCGCCGTGCAGACCTTCATCAGCCCGTACGACGTCGCGCTCGTGCGCGAGGCGCTGCAGCGCGAGCATGCGCGCGGCGGCCAGGTGTACTTCCTGCACAACGACGTCGAGACGATCGAGAAGACCGCGCG
Organism: Dokdonella fugitiva; assembly: GCF_014138265.1. GTDB lineage: Bacteria > Pseudomonadota > Gammaproteobacteria > Xanthomonadales > Rhodanobacteraceae > Dokdonella_A > Dokdonella_A fugitiva_A. Next base: position 341,635 of record NZ_JACGXL010000005.1, on the reverse strand, counting down.
CGAGCTCGCCGAGCTCATGCCCGAAGCGCGCATCCGCTATGCGCACGGCCAGATGCCGGACCGCGAGCTCGAGCTCATCATGCTCGACTTCTACCGGCAACGCTTCAACGTGCTCGTCGCGACGACGATCATCGAGTCGGGCATCGACGTGCCGAGCGCGAACACGATCATCATCAACCGCGCCGACCGCTTCGGCCTCGCCCAGCTGCATCAGTTGCGCGGTCGCGTCGGCCGTTCGCACCATCGCGCCTACGCCTACCTGATGGTGCCCGAGGGCCGCTCGATCACCGCCGACGCGGAGAAGCGCCTGGAGGCGCTCGCCTCGCTCGACGAACTCGGCGCCGGCTTCACGCTCGCCACGCACGACCTCGAGATCCGCGGCGCGGGCGAACTGCTCGGTGAGGAACAGAGCGGGCAGATCGAGGAAGTCGGCTTCTCGCTCTACACCGAGATGCTCGATCGCGCCGTGCGCGCGCTCAGGCAAGGCAAGGTGCCCGACTTCGACCTCACCAGCGAGCACGAGACCGAAGTCGAGCTGCACCTGCCCGCGCTGATCCCGGACGACTACCTGCCCGACGTCAACACGCGCCTCACGCTGTACAAGCGCATCGCGAGCGCGCGCGACGAGGACGCGCTGCGCGAACTGCAGGTCGAGATGGTCGACCGCTTCGGCCTGCTGCCGGATCCGGTGAAGCAGTTGTTCGCGGTGACCGCGCTCAAGCTCGCGGCGACGCCGCTCGGCATCCGCAAGCTCGAACTCGGCGCGAGCGGCGGTCGCGTGATCTTCCGCCCGAACCCTGCGGTCGAGCCGCTCACGGTGATCCGCCTGATCCAGTCGCAGCCACGCGTGTACGCGCTCGACGGCCAGGACAAGCTGCGTTTCAAGCTGCCGCTCGAAGGCGCGAGCGAACGCCTGCGCGCCGCGAACGACCTGTTGCGCACGCTCGGCGCGCGGATCGCCGCCTGAGGCGAGTTCGTCGGGAAAGCAACAGCCTGAAACGCGGAGCTACAAAGGAAAAGCTCTTCATTCCTTCGCTTTCTCCGTGTGCTCCGTGTTCAATCCATGCTGGTCAATCCACGCCGCCGCGCGGCTCGCACCGCGCGGCGATGCGCCTCAGAACGCGAACTCGAAGCCGTTCGCGAAGATGACGTCGTCCTGGTAGACGATGCACGCCGACAGCTCGGACGTGTCGCCACTGCCGTCGGTCGCCGTCGCCATGATGCCGTCGCCCGCACGCAGCGGCGCATCCTTCGAATGCAGGTAGGCGCCGATCGAGGCCGCGCCGTTGCCACCGATCGCCGCCTTGGTGATCGATACGCTCACCGTGCCGATGAAGTACTCGGCTTGCCGGTTGTCGTCGACCGGGCAGCCGCCGCGCGTACCGTAGAAGTCGATGCGGTAGTCGCCGAGCGATGATTCGAGCAGGCCGGTGAAGCGCCCGGTGTCTCCACCGCCGAGCGCGTTCGAGAGCGTCGGGTAGTTCTGCCCGCGGTTGGCGTAGTCCGCGGGCGGCGCGGCGCCGTCGTTGTCGTTCGCCTGGATACCGGCGACATCGAGGTCGATGCCGAGCCCGCCGTTCGCGAAGATCTGGTTCTGCCGCGTGCGGTTCTGCCGGCCGATGCCGATCCACACGCCCGGCCCCACGTTGTAGCCGATCGCGTTGTAGCGGATCACGTTCGCGCTCGGCGCGTCGCCGGCGTCGCCGTCGAGGCGGACGCCGGCCGCACCGTTGCCGAGGTCGATGCCTTCGGCGAAGAAGCCGATCGCATTGTTCTCGATCGTGTTGCCGCGTGCGCCGCCGTTGGCGACGTAGATGCCGGCCTGCGCGTTGGCGCCGATGAAGTTGCCGCTGATCTCGTTGTCGTGGCCGGCGAGATAGATGCCGCGCGCACCGTTGGCGAGGCTCGTGTAGTGGCCGTCGGCACCACCGCTCCAGTCGACGCCGATCAGGTTGCCGATGATCTGGTTGTCGTGGCTGCCGACCGGCGTCGAACCGGACAGGCTGCCGAACACGAGGATGCCGCTGCCGTCGCTCGAGCCGCCGATGATGTTGCGGTCGGCCGGATCGTCGCTGCCGATCTGCGTGTCGTGCGCGTTCGCGTCGACGCGGATGCCCGCGCCGTTCGGCTGCAACGCATGCCCGGACGCACTGCCGCCGAAGCGATTGCCGCCGATCGAACTGCCGCTGCCGGAACCGAGCGCGATCGCGGCCTCGGAGAAGCCGCTGAACGCGAGGCCCTTGGCGAACAGCGAGACGCCGTCGCCCGCGCCGGTCGGTATCTGCAACCCCTTCGTCACGGACGCGCCGCCGGCCTCGAGGACGACGCAGAACTTCGCGTCGGTGCCGCGATCGAGATCGTTCACCAGCGCGCCGGCCTGGGTGTAGCCGTTGACGATCAGCGGCACGGTGACCGACGGCAGCGGCGACTGCAGCGTGATCACGTGCGGCCCGCAGCCGCTGCCGATGTCGAACGTGATCAAGCCGCTGCCGTGCGCATTCGCGCCGGTGATCGCCGTGCGCAGCGAACCCGCACCGCTGTCGTTCGTATTGGTGACGGTCTGCAGGAAGCTGTCGTCGACGCCCGACTCGAACGCGCCGCGGTCCGGGGCGGTACCGATCACGCGCGCGCGGCCCGGCAGGTCCGTCGACGGCAGGCCACCGCGCACGTCGCTGCTGCCGGTGTTGATCACCGGCGAAGGCGGTGACTCGATCGGGCGATACTGCGCGTCGAGCTTCGGATCGACGCCGGTGAGGCCGATCGGCGGGATGATCGGGGACGGATAGCTGTGCGTGCCGACGTCGTCGTCGATCAGCGAGAAGAACGGCGAATCGACGACGAGGTCGTGATGCGAGCCCTGCGAGTTGCCGTAGATGATCGTGTTGTCGATGTAGAGGAGCGCCCCACTGCTGCTGATCTGCGCATTGACGCCGTCACCCTGCAGGTTGTCGACGATCGTGTCGTTGACGAGCTCGAACGAGAGGCTCTCGTCGTTGGCCGCATAGAGGCTGATACCCGAGGCGGTCGTGGCGAGCGAATTGCCGGCGACGACGCTGTCGACGATGCGCACGGTAGCGCCGTCGTCGTCGGCGATCCACTCGACGTCGATGCCACCGCCTTCGGCGTCGCCGACGAACGCGCTGCGGCGGATCGCGATCTCGCTGCCGTCGGGCACGGAGGGATCGTCGAGGTCCTCGTCGTGGTAGATCGTGAGGCCGCCGTGCCAGGTCATGCCCTCGATCGTCAGGTTGCCGCGCGGGTGCAGGTCGAAGTCGCCGACGATCACCGTATTGCCGAGTTCGATGTCGCGACCCGCGCAACCCGCGGTGTATCCGCCGCGCAGGTTCGCGCCGGCGGCGATCGGGATGCCGGAGCCGCTCGTCCCGATGTGATAGGTGCCCTGCACGACCTGGATGTTCAGCGGACTCGTGCGCGCACGCTGGAGCGCGTCCTGCAGCGCCGAAAAGCTGTCGGCGCAGTAGTCGGCCGATCCGGCACGTGCGACCGGTGCGACCGCCATGGCCGCGAGCATCAGGGCGGCGAACGCGCGCCGGTACAGGCACGCAGTGGATATCCTCGCATCGACAGCCATGGGCGCTTCCTCTCCGGGGCGACGGGCCCCGCCTGACAGCGCTACACGCAGGTCGGCGCGAAAAGCGGGCAAGCCGCCCCGCCCGGCGCGCGGCGCTACACTGTGCACGCCTTCGAAGCGGGTACCTGCCTTGGCGACGGAATCCCTGACCGATCTGCTGAACGCCGCGCAAGGCGGTGACGACGAGGCCGCCGCCCGCGCCTATGCGGCGGTCTACGCGGAGCTGCGCGAACGCGCGCGGCAGACGCTGCGTCGCGCGCCGGGCGCGACGCTGACCGCGACGGCGCTCGTGCACGAGTTGTACGTGCGGCTCGACGCGAACGCGCGCGGCCCGCTGCACGACCGGCACCACTTCTTCGCGCTCGCCTCGCGCGCGATGCGCCAGATCGTCATCGAGCACGCCCGCCGCCGGCACGCGCAGAAGCGCGGCGGCGATCGCGTCGCCACCGACATCGACGCTGCGCTCGAACTCGCCGACGCCGACCTCGGCAGCCTGCTCGAGATCGACCGCGCGCTGCGCGCGCTGGAACGGCACGACGTCGACCTCGCGCAGCTGATCGAGTGGCACTTCTTCGCCGGGCTCAGCTTCAGCGAGATCGCCGCGGCGACGCAGCGCCACGAGCGCACGGTGCGCCGCGACTGGGAATTCGCCCGCGCGTTCCTGCGGCGGGAGCTCGGCACCGTCGCGTCGTGAACGCCGAGCCGTCGCGCTGGGAACGCCTGCGCGCGTCGTTCGCGACGGCGCTCGACCTCGATCCGGGCGTGCGCGAGCGGTGGTTGCGCGAGCTCGGCGACGCCGATCCCGACTTCGCCGCCGAGCTGCGCACCCTCCTCGCCGCGCACGCGGCGCCGGCCGGAGCGCTCGATCGCGGCGCCGCGATCGCCCGGGGCCTGCTCGGCGCGCACGCGGGCGAGGACGCGGACGAACGCGTCGGCACGCGCGTCGGCGCCTACCGGCTGCTGCGCCTGCTCGGTCGCGGCGGCATGGGCAGCGTCTATCTCGCCGAACGCGCCGACGGCCAGTTCCGCCAGCAGGTCGCGCTCAAGCGCATCGACCACGACACGCCGACGCGCGGACTGCGCGAGCGCTTCCTGCGCGAGCGCGACATCCTCGCGCGACTCGCGCATCCGAACATCGCGCCACTCCACGACGGCGGCCTCGATGCGGACGGCGTACCGTATTTCACGCTCGAATTCGTCGAGGGCGAACCGATCACCGCCTGGTGCGACGCCCACCGGTTCGATCTCGCCGGTCGCGTGCGCGTGCTGCTCAAGGTCTGCGACGCGGTGCAGTGCGCGCACCGCAACCTGGTCGTGCACCGCGACCTCAAGCCGTCGAACATCCTCGTCAATGCGGCCGGCGAACCGAAGCTGCTCGATTTCGGCATCGCCAAGTTCCTCGACGCCGATGCCGAAGCGATGCAGACCGACGCCGGCACGCGGCCGATGACGCGCGAGTACGCTGCACCCGAGCAGGTACTCGCGCAACCGGTCACGACGCTCACCGACGTCTACGCGCTCGGGGTCCTGTTGTACGAACTCGCCTGCGGCCGCCTGCCCTATGCCGGCGCCGACAGCGGCGCGACGAGCTGGCCCAAGGCGATCGTCGACGAAGTGCCCGAGCCGCTCGTGCGCGCGCTGCAGCGCCCCGGCATGGACGCGCCCGCCTTGCGCGAGGCGGCGGCAGCGGCGCGAGGCACCCATGCGGCCACGCTGCGCCGCCAACTGCGCGGCGACCTCGATGCGATCGTGCAGCGTGCGCTGTGCAAGGCACCGGACGAGCGCCATCCGTCGGTCGCCGCGTTCGCCGAAGCCTTGCACGCATGGCTCGACGGTCGCGCGCAGCCGGGCGCGCGTCGCGTGCGTCGCGTGCAGCGGTTCCTGCGACGCCACGCGCTCGCCTGCGCGGCCACGCTGGTCATCGTCGCGACGACGCTCGCGGCGATCGGCGGCGTGTTGTGGGAGGCGCGGCGGAGCACGATCGCCGGCCAGCGCGCGCAAGCGGTCGAGGCGTTCCTCACCAGCGTGTTCGACGTGTCCGATCCCGATCGTGCGCGCGGCCAGACGGTCACCGCGCGCGAGCTGCTCGACGAAGGCGCACGCCGCGCGAACAGTGAACTCGCCGACCAGCCGGCGCTGCGCGCCGAGCTGCTGCGCCTGATCGGCTCGCTGCACGCGCGACTGGGCCTGTATGCCCGCGCGCTGCCGCTGCAGGCGCAGGGCGTCGCCCTGCTGCGCGCGACCGACGTGGATGCACCGGTGCTCGCGGCGGCGCTGGTCGAACTCGCCGCGACCGAGCGCCTGCAGGAACACTACGCGGACGCCGAGCGCGACCTCGACGAGGCGCTCGCGCTGCAGCGGACCGGCGCGCCGGATGCGCTGCGCGCACGCACGCTGGCCGGGCTCGGCGGCGTGTACGCCGACACCGCACGCAACGACGACGCCGAGCGCACGCTGCGCGCCGCGCTCGACATCGACCACCGGCTCGCGCGCCCGCCGGACGAGCGCGGCGCCGACGACGAGGAGAGCCTCGCGCACGTGCTCGCCGGGCGCGCGCACTACGCCGAAGCGCGCGTGCTGCTCGCCGACAGCCTCGACCAACAGCGCCGCCTGCACGGAGGGCGGCATTCGAGCGTGGCGACGACGCTGGTCGAACTCGGCAAGCTCGAGCTGTCCGCGGGCGACCTCGCCGCCGCCGGGCGCGATTTCGACGATGCGCTGGCGATGCGCCGCGCGCTGTTCGGCGATCATCATCCGGCGGTCGCCGACAGCCTGTACTGGGTCGCCGCGCTCGCGAGCTACCAGGGCCGTCACGGCGACGCGGAAACGCTCGTGAACGAAGCGCTCGCGATCGACCACGACGCCTTCGGGCCCGAATCGGCGCATGCGGCGAGCCTGCACGACCTGCTGGCCGAGGTCGCGCAGGCCCGCAACGATCTCGACCGGGCCGAAAGCGAAGCACGCAGCGCGCTCGCGATCTGGCAGCGCGTGCTCGGTCGCCACCACTCGGAGATGGCCAACGGCCTGCAACGCCTCGCCCTCATCGAGCGCGACCGCGGCGATGCCGCGCAGGCGGTCGACCTGCTGCGACAGGCGCTCGCGATCCGCCGCGACACGCTCGGCACGGGCGGCGAGCGGATCGGCTTCACACTCGCCAACCTCGCTTCCACGTTGCGCATCGCCGGCCAGCTCGAAGAGGCGCGATCGACCTTCGAGGAAGCCCTGTCGGTGTACCGTGCAAGCCTTCCGGAGCACCACCTGCGGGTCGTCGAGGCGCTCGCCGGGCTCGGCCACGTGCAACTCGATGCGGGCGACGTCGGCGGCGCGATCCAGACCCTCGAACGCGCCCGTGCGATGGCACAGGAGGTCTATCCGCCGACGCACCCGGACCGTGCACGCGTGTTGTTGCCGCTGGGCGACGCCTATCTCGCCCGCGGCGACGCCGACGCGGCCGCCGACGCGTTCGAAACCGCCGCCGGCCTGCTCGCCACATCGGGCGAGTCCCACGTGCGCAGCGCGGTCGAGGCGCGCATCGGACTCGCGCGCGCGCGCGCCGCGCAGCATCGCGCGGCCGACGCGACCGCCGCGCTCGACCAGGCGGCGGCGCTGCTCGAAACGCATCCACAAGCGACGCACGCGTTGCGCGAACGCCTCGACGCCGTGCGCCGCGAACTCGCGGCGGCGCGCCGGCCGCGCCATGGCGTCGCCTGAACGCGATCGTCGTATCGCGCGAACCACCGCGGAAATCGTGGCCATGCGCCGTGCGTCATCGATCGTCGTCCTGCGCGTGAATGCGGCCTGTCCCGTTCATCCGTTTCGCCGCTGCGGTTCAGCGGCACGGCGTAGCCTCCGTCGGTGAACAACGGTCGGTCCGTCCGCCGATGTTCTTCCGATTGCCAAACGAGGAAATGCCATGAACCTTCGTTCCAGCTTGATCATTGCGACCGCGACGATCGCCCTGACCGCGCTGCCGGCGGTCGCCCAGCAGACCACGACGACGGAGACCACGACCACGACCGTGGTCAAGAAGGGCCATCATCGTTACGTCTACTACGGCGACCACGACATCTACTTCGCTCCGGAAACCAAGGTGTACTACTGGCGCGAAGGCGACGACTGGCGCTCGGCCAACGAGCTGCCGGAAACGTACCGCACGTACATCACGCGCGGCGGTGTCAACATCGAGCTCGATACGGAAAAACCGTACGAGAAGAACGAGTGGGTCATCGCCCACTACAAGAACCACGATCGCGACGACCACTGACGCCCAGCGTCGATCCGGCGCCGGCGGCCCGCGGGCCGCCGGCGTTTTCGTTGCCTGCCGCGAGGCCGCGCCGCTAGACTTTCCGTGAATCGACACGGAGCGCGGCATTGGACGAACATCGCGACACGGCAGCGGGCGTGCCATGAAGGCGCCGAACGACCTGCTGCACCGGTTCCAGCTCGACCGCGCGGGCGTGCGCGGCGCGTTCGTCCGCCTCGAGCAGAGCTGGCAGGACCTGCGCTCGAACGGCGACTACCCCGGTCCGCTCGGCGACCTGCTCGGGCAGACCGTGGCCGCGGGCGCACTGTTCACGAGCACGATCAAGTTCGACGGCCGCCTGTCGGTGCAGCTGCAAGGCAACGGCCCGCTGCGCCTGCTGTTCGCCGAGTGCACGCACGACGGTTGCGTGCGCGGCATCGCGCGCTGGGCCGGCGCACCGCCGGCGGCAGCGATCGGGCTGGATCCGGAAGCGCGCCTCGCGATCACGATCGAGAACCGCATCACCGACACGCGCTACCAGGGCATGGTGCCGGTCGAAGGCGGTGACCTCGCGCACGCGTTCGAGAACTACTTCGAGCGTTCCGAGCAGTTGCCGACGCGCATCGTGCTCGCCGAAGGCGACGGTCGCTGCGGCGGCCTCATGCTGCAGCAGGTCGCGCGCGAGGGCGGCTTGGGCAACGCGGACGAGGACGGCTGGAACCGCGTCGGCCATCTGCTCGCGACGATGACGCGGCGCGAACTGCTCGAATTGCCGCCTGAAGTGTTGCTGCTGCGCCTGTTCCACGAGGAGGACGTGCTCCTGCAGCCGGCGCAGCCGCTCGTGTTCGCCTGCACCTGCTCGCGCGAGCGCGTCGAGGCGATGCTGCGCTCACTCGGTCGCGACGAGGCCGACGCGACGCTCGCCGAACAGGGTTCGATCGAGGTGCACTGCGAGTTCTGCAACCGCCGCTACGTGTTCGACGAGAACGACGTCGGCGACATCTTCCGTGCGGTGGAAACCGCGCCGCCGGCTGCGAAACGGCATTGATGCGTCGCGCGGCGGCCCCGTGCGCGTGGACGCCGCTGCTCCTGCCGCCACGCGCACGACCGATGCGAACCTGCACGCGCCCATGACGACCGCCGACATCTTCATGGACCGACTGGCGATCCGCCGCGGCCTCCCCGCCGACGCCGCCGCGCTCGCCGCGTTCGCGGCGCGCAGCTTCGCCGACACGTTCGGCGCGGCCAACGATCCGGCCCATCTGCAGGCGTTCCTCGACGCGACCTACGGCGTCGAGCAGCAGTCGCGCGAACTCGCCGACGTGGACACGGCGACCTTGCTCGCGACGCTCGACGGCGAACTCGTCGCCTACGCGCAGGTGCATCGCGGCGAAGCGCCCGCATGCGTCGGTGCCGCGGACGCGGTCGAGCTGCAGCGCTTCTACGTCGACCGCGCCGCCCACGGCAGCGGCGTCGCGCAACGGCTGATGCAGGCGGTGTGCACGGCTGCACGCGGATTCGGCGCGCGCGGCCTCTGGCTCGGCGTGTGGGAGCGCAACCCGCGCGCGATCGCCTTCTACGCGAAATGCGGCTACGTCGACGTCGGCAGCAAGACGTTCGACGTCGGCGGCGATCGCCAGAGCGACCGCGTCATGCTGCTGCCGCTCGATCAGCCCGGCGCGAGGTAGCGGCTCGGTGCGACGCCGGTCACGCGGCGGAACATCGTCGCGAACGCCGATGCGCTCTCGTAGCCGAGGTCGAACGCGATCGTCGTGATCGATTCGCCGGCGGCGATGCGTGGCAGCGCGGCGAAGATCGCCGCCTGGCGCCGCCATTCCGCGAAACTGATGCCGGTCTCGGCGCGGAAGCGCCGCGTGAACGTGCGCCGGCTCCACGCGAGGTCGGCGCACCAGTCGTCGATCGTCTCGTGCGGCGACGGCTGCGCGAGGTAGGCGCGGCAGCGCGCGGCCAGCCGCGCGTCGGCCGGGAACGGGATGTCGAGCGGCAGTACCGGCGCGCGTCGGATCTCCTCGACGATCAGCGAGAACACGAGGTCGGTGCGCGACCCCTTGCGGTACGGCAGTGGCAGGTCCGCAGTCTCGAGCAGCAACTGGCGCAGCAGCGGCGAGATGCCGAGCACGCGGCAATCGGCCGGCAGCGCCGCGTCGACGCCTTGCTCGACGTAGATGCTGCGCGTGCTCACGTGCACGAGCGAATTCACTTCGTGCTGCATGCCGGCCGGAATCCACACCGCGCGTTCGGGCGGCACGATCCAGCGCCCGGCTTCGGTGCCGACGAGCATGACGCCGGTCGCCGCGTACAGCAGCTGCGAGCGCCGGTGCCGATGCGGCGGCACGCGATGGTTCATCGGCAACTCGTTCGCGGTGGCGACGATCGGCCCGGGCAAGGCATCCGCCCGGCTCGCATGGACATTGCGCATGTTGGCCCGAACGCAAGGAAACCTGACCTATTCGATAATGCGGGCACGACCCCCGCGATGTCCAATAGACGCATGCAGAACCTCTCCCCCGCCGCCGGCGCGCTCCCCGACGCCCCGGTGACGCCGCCCGAGCCGCTCGACGATCCCGCCGCCAGCGCCGCGCGCACCGCATTCCCGATCCTCGCGATGCTCAGCATCTGCCACCTGCTCAACGACCTCATCCAGTCGTTGCTGCCGGCGATCTATCCGTTGCTCAAGCAATCGTTCTCGCTCGATTTCGGCCAGATCGGCCTGATCACGCTGACCTTCCAGCTCACCGCATCCCTGCTGCAGCCGTTCGTCGGCATCTACACGGACAAGCGACCGATGCCGTATTCGCTCGCGATCGGCATGGGGTTCACCTTGAGTGGCCTGCTGCTGCTGTCGCAGGCGACGACCTTCCCGGTGCTGCTGCTCTCGGCCGCGCTGATCGGCTCGGGCTCGTCGGTGTTCCATCCGGAGTCCTCGCGCGTCGCGCGCATGGCGTCGGGCGGGCAGCACGGCCTCGCGCAGTCGCTGTTCCAGGTCGGCGGCAACGTCGGCTCGGCGAGCGGCCCGCTGCTCGCGGCGTTCATCGTGATGCCGCGCGGGCAAGGCAGCGTCGCCTGGTTCGCGATCGCCGCGCTCGTCGCGATCGTGCTGCTCGCGCGCATCGGCGGCTGGTACCGCGTGCACATCCGTGCGCATCGCGCCGCCGGCATCGCGCAGCGCGCATCGCGCCTGCCGCGCCGCACCGTCGTCGCGACCCTGTTCGTGCTCGGCGTGCTGATCTTCTCGAAGTACTTCTACCTCGCGAGCATCAGCAGCTACTACACCTTCTATCTGATGCAGAAATTCCAGCTCGGCGCGCAGGACGCGCAGCTGCACCTGTTCGCGTTCCTCGGCGCGGTCGCGGCGGGCACGCTCGTCGGCGGCCCGGTGGGCGACCGCATCGGCCGGCGCTACGTGATCTGGGGATCGATCCTCGGCGTGCTGCCATTCACCCTGCTGCTGCCGCACGCGAACCTGTTCTGGACCACCGTGCTGACGATCGTGATCGGCCTGATCCTCTCGTCGGCGTTCTCCGCGATCATCGTCTACGCGCAGGAACTCGTGCCCGGCCGCACCGGCGTGATCGCCGGCCTGTTCTTCGGCTTCGCCTTCGGCATGGGCGGCCTCGGTGCCGCGGTGCTCGGCGAGCTCGCCGACCACATCGGCATCGAAGCGGTCTACGGCATCTGCGCGTGGTTGCCCGCGCTCGGCCTGTTCGCGTGGTTCCTGCCGAATCCGCACCGGCTGGCACGGACGGTCTGACGCGACGGCGGGACTGGCGCTGCGCGCTTGCCGCGCCCTACGCGCTCACCACGCGCGCCGGTACTGCGGCGGCGCCTCGATCGACACCCCGAGTTCGGCCGCGGCGCGGCGCGGGAAGTACGGATCGCGCAGCGTCTCTCGTGCGAGCAGGACGAGGTCCGCCTCGCCGCGCTCGATGATCGCGTTCGCCTGCGCCGCGGTCGTGATGAGGCCGACCGCGCCGGTCGCGATGCCGGCTTCGCGACGGATGCGCGCGGCGAACGGCACCTGGTAGCCGGGCGCAACCGGCACCTTCGCGTGCGGCACCGCGCCGCCCGACGAGCAGTCGACGAGGTCGACACCGTCGTCGCGCAGCCAGCGCGCGAGTTCGACGCATTCGTCGATGTCCCATCCGCCGGTCGCCCAGTCCGTCGCCGACACGCGCACGACCAGCGGCCGCGGTCGCGGCCAGGCGTCGCGCACCGCGGCGACGACCGCGCGCAGCAGGCGCGCGCGACCGACGAGGTCGCCGCCCCAGCGGTCGTCGCGTGCGTTGCACAACGGCGAGAGGAATTCGTGGATGAGATAGCCGTGCGCCGCGTGCACTTCGATCACGCCGAAGCCGGCTGCCGCCGCGCGCACGGTGGCGGCGCGGAAATCGGCGATCACCTTCGCGATGCCGGCGTCGTCGAGCGCGCTCGGCGCCGGATACCCCGCATCGAACGGAATCGCGCTCGGCGCGAGCGCCGTCCATGCCGCGTCGCCGTGCAGCGGCTTGCCGCCGCGCCACGGCACGTCGGTGCTCGCCTTGCGTCCCGCGTGCGCGAGCTGGATGCCGGCGGCCGCACCCTGCGAGGCGACGAACGCGACGATGCGAGCCCACGCGGCCTGTTGCGCGTCGTTCCAGATGCCCGTGTCGGCCGGCGAGATGCGGCCTTCCGGCGACACCGCGGTCGCCTCGGTGAACACGAGGCCTGCACCGCCAACGGCGCGACTGCCCAAGTGCACGAGATGCCAGTCGTCGGGCAAGCCATCAACGGCAGAGTATTCGCACATCGGCGAGACGGCGATACGGTTGCGCAGGACGACGTCGCCGAGCGCGAGGGGATCGAACAGACCGGACATGCGATGCGCCTCGCGCCATGGGTCGCGCATCATATCCGACGCGATCTCCGCCGAATCAATGTACTAACTTGATGTCTTGAACGAAGTTCGAGAAACCGCCCGGATAGGGGGCGCGCGCTTAGCGAAGAATTAACGAAGATTGTGATGCAGTGGACATCGCTCACGGACCCGGGGTGGCCGCATGTCGCCGATCGATCTCGATGTCACGCGCAGTGTCCGCGCCTACATGGCGTCGTGCCTCGGCAACGAACCGGTTTCGATCGAGCGCCCCTCGCTCGATCGCGTGCACGCGGGCCTGCGGGAGGCGGTGTGGTATTCGCCGAAGGACCGCCGCGCGCTGCGCGCGATCTGCGACGAGCACCCGCAGCAATTCACGCGCTGGCTCTACGAATGCGAACGCGACGGCCGCTACACCGGCGTGATCATGGTGTGGCCGGCCGGTTACGCGACGCCGATCCACGATCATGCGGGACTGTGGGGCATCGAGATGGTGTTGCAGGGCACGCTCAGCGTCGAGGACTACGAACTCGGCGACGAGCGTGGCCTGCGCCATGTCGGCACCACCGTGCTCGAGGAAGGGCAATCCTGCGCGTTCCTCGGCACGCAGGGACACGCGCATCGCTGCACGAACCTTTCCGCGCGCCGCGCCGCGGTCACGCTGCACGTCTACGGTGGATTGCTCGACCACTATCGCAACTTCGACGTCGGCCGCGGTGGCCGCTACGTGCCGGTGCCGACGCGCGCGCAGGTCGACGGCCGCATCGGCGCGACGCACGCGCACTGAGTCCAGCCGCGGCTAGGCACGCGCGCGGGTTTCGGCGACGATACGCGGCTCGATCGTCCGCGGAACCGTCGATGCGTCGCGCCGTCCTGCTCGCCCTGCTCTGCTTCGTCGCCGCCGCCTGCAGCGGCGTCGCACCGCGCGGTGCGGAGACGAAGCGGACGCCGCTGATCCTCGTCTCGATCGACGGCTTCCGTGCCGACTACCTCGCGCGCGGACGCACACCGACGCTCGCCGCGCTCGCCGCCGACGGCGTGCGCGCCGAAGCGCTCAAGCCCGCCTTCCCCACGCTGACGTTCCCGAACCACTACACGCTCGTGACCGGGCTGTACCCGGATCACCACGGCATCGTCAACAACCGCATGACCGATCCCGCATTCGAGCACGGCTTCGTCTACACGGAACAAGTGACGATCGACGACCCGCGCTGGTGGGGCGGCGAACCGCTGTGGGTGTCGGCCGAGAAGCAGGGCGTACGCAGCGCGACGATGTTCTGGCCGGGTTCGACCGTCGCGATCGCCGGCGTGCGACCGACCTACTGGAAGCCGTTCGACGGCAAGGTCGCGCCGGACGCGCGCGTCGACCAGGTACTCGCCTGGCTCGACCTGCCTGTGGCGCGGCGGCCGCGCTTCCTCACCCTCTACTTCGAACAGGTCGACCACGAGGGCCACGAGCACGGCCCCGAGTCGGCCGAGGTCGACGCCGCGCTCGCCGACGTCGACGCGGCAATCGCGCGTCTCGTCGACGGCCTGCGCGCACGCGGGCGACTCGACGCGGCCGATCTCGTCGTGGTGTCCGACCACGGCCAGGCCGCGACGTCGCCGGAGCGGCGCACCTACCTCGACGACATCGTGCCGCTCGCCGACGTCGACGTCGCCAACTACGGCATCCTCGCCGGTATCGAGCCGCACCCGGGCAAGACCGCCGAGATCGAGCGAGTGCTGCTGCGACCGCATCCGCACATGCAGTGCTGGCGCAAGGGCGAGGTGCCGGCGCGCCTGCACTACGGCACGCATCCGCGCATCCCGTCCCTGCTCTGCCTCGCCGAGCACGGCGGCAACATCACGTCGCACGGCTACGACGACAAGGGCGGCCACTACTCGCCGGGCGAGCACGGCTACGACAACGACGACCCGGCGATGCGCGCGCTGTTCGTCGCGCGCGGTCCCGACTTCCGCCGCGGCGCGGTCGTACCGGAGTTCGACAACGTGGACGTCTATCCACTGCTCGCGAAGCTGCTCGGCGTCGCGCCGCGCCCGAACGACGGCGACGTCGCCGCGGTGGCCGGCCTGCTGCGCGACGGCGCGCGCTGACCCTCCGGCGGCGACCTGCCGCCGCCCGTCTTCCTAGCCGCGCGCGAGACGCTCGACGACGTCGCGATAGCGTCGCGCGATGCGCTCGGCGTCCCGATGCCGCCGCTCGCGCACGACCCATTCGCCGCCGACCATCACGTCGCGCACGAGGTTCGCATTGCCGCCGAACAGCCAGGTGTCGACGAACTGCTGCGGCGTGCGTCCGGCGAGCAGCGGCGACGCGTCGTCGAGCACGACGAAGTCCGCGCGGTGGCCCGGCGCGAACGCCGCCAATGCGCCGCCCGCCGCCGCGGCGCCACCGGCGAGCGCGCGCGCGTACAGCGTTTCGCCGCTGCTGGGCGTCGCCGTGCTCGCACTGATGTTGCGGTGGCGCGTGACGAGGCGCTGGCCGTACTCGAGCCAGCGCAGTTCCTCGACCGGCGACACCGAGATGTGACTGTCCGATCCGATGCCGAGCACGCCGTCGGCGTCGAGGTACGCGCGGAGCGGGAACAGGCCGTCGCCGAGATTCGCCTCGGTGGTCGGGCACAGCCCCGCGACCGCGCGGCTCGCGGCGAGCCGGCGCGTCTCGTCGTCGCTGAGGTGCGTCGCGTGCACGAGGCACCAGCGCGCGTCGACCGGCGCATGGTCGAGCAGCCATTCGACCGGCCGCGCGTTGCGGATCGCCAAGCAATCCTGTACTTCGCCGATCTGCTCGGCGATGTGGATGTGCACCGGCATGCGTGCGGCCGTTCGTTGCCGCGGGCTCGCGGGAATCGCGTCGATCGCGGCGAGCACCGCGCGCATCGCATCGGGCGGCACCGCGCGCAGCGAATGCAGCGCGATGCCGACGTTCAACGTGGGCTCGTCGATCGCGCGCAGGCGTTCGAGCAGGCGCAGGTAGCCGTCGACGTCGTGGCCGAAGCGACGCTGCCGCTCGGACAGCGGGCGGCCGTCGAACCCGCCGGTCACGTAGAGCGTCGGCAACAGCGTCAGGCCGATGCCCGCCTCGCGCGCGGCCTCGACCAGCGCGAGCGACATCGCCGCAGGGTCGTCATACGGACGACCATCGGGCTGGTGATGCAGGTAATGGAATTCGCACGCCTGCGTGTAGCCGGCCTCGAGCATCTCGACGTAGAGCTGCGCCGCGATCGCGCGCAGGTCGTCCGGCCCGATGCGCCCGGCGAACGCGTACATGACCTCGCGCCAGCTCCAGAAGCTGTCTTCCGCCTGCTGCGGCGCGCCTCGCTCGGCGAGCCCTGCCATCGCGCGCTGGAACGCGTGCGAATGGAGGTTCGGCATGCCGGGCACGACGATGCGCCCGAGCGATGCCGTCGCGGCGCGCGGCGCGTCCACGTGCACCGACTGCAGCGTGGCGCCACCGCCCGTGGACGCGTCGGTGGCGAAATCCACGTCGTGCACGAATCCACTCGGCAGCCAGGCGTAGTCGGCGTGATGGCGGGTCGGCTGCATGATCGGTCCGTCGCG
Source organism: Dokdonella fugitiva (assembly GCF_014138265.1). Classification (GTDB taxonomy): domain Bacteria; phylum Pseudomonadota; class Gammaproteobacteria; order Xanthomonadales; family Rhodanobacteraceae; genus Dokdonella_A; species Dokdonella_A fugitiva_A. The sequence goes on along the minus strand of NZ_JACGXL010000005.1, from coordinate 325,363 downwards.
GTGGAGCGGCGAGCCTAGCCGCGCCGGACCGGGTTTTCCAGCGCGTTCATGCGCGTTCATGCGCGTTCGCGCGCTGCGTTCATGTTCAGCTTGCACCCCTCCTTCCACAGGCGGTTCAAACGTGTCCGACCCGGTGCTAGGCTCGGCGGACAGGGGAACTTTTTGTCTGGGCTGATCGGGGATGATGATGCTCAAGTACAGATGTCTCACTGCCGCACTGGCGCTCGTCTCGAGTGTCGCGGCTGCAGCAACGGGCGGCGCCGCACCGACTGGTTTCGGTGCCGGGTTCAAGTCCATCGACGAGGTCGCCACCGCACGCTTCGGCGCGCTCGACCTCAAGACCATCGCGGAAGAAGACGCACTGCGCGAAGCGGCGGGCAATCCGATGCGCTTTGCGATCGCGCACGACAGTACCATCGACGTGCGCACCGGCGGCACCTGGGAACAGAAGGGCGATCGCAGCATCTGGCGCTATCGCGTGCAGGCGCAGGACGCCGCTTCGCTCAACTTCGGCTTCACGCGTTTCCACGTCCCGGCGAGCGCACGCGTATTCATCTACGCGAGCAAGGACCACGCGCAGCTCGCGGGTCCGTACGACGCCGCTTCGCACAACGCGCTCGGCCAGCTGTGGACGCCGATCATCATCTCGACCGACGTCATGGTCGAACTCGACGTCGCGACGAGCGAGCGCAACCAGGTCGACCTCGTGCTCGGCAAGATCAACCAGGGCTACCGCGGCTTCGGCACGCACAGCAAGGGTTACGAGCAACCGGGCCTGCACCTCACCGGCGAAGGCAAGTCGGCCTGCTCGCCCGACGCGATCCAGTCCGGCGCGTGCAACATGGACGTCGCCTGCATGGACTCGTCCGATCCGTGGAACAACCCGCGGCGTTCGGTCGGCGCGTACACGATGTCCGGTACCGACACCTGCACCGGCTCGCTCGTGAACAACACCGCCGGCGACCGCAGCATGCTGTTCATCACGGCGAGCCACTGCAACGTCGTGGCGAACCCCGCCGGCATCGTCGTCTACTGGAACTACGAGTCGGCGACCTGCCGCACGCCGGGCAGCGCCGCGAGCGGCAATCCGGTGCCGCGCCCGACGACGACGAGCAGCGGTTCGACCTTCCTCGCGCGCACGCGCAATCCGTTCAGCGGCACCGACTGCACGAACGGCGCGGTCTGCTCCGACAACACGCTCGTGCGCCTCAACGGCACGCCGGATCCGGCCTGGAACCTGTTCTGGGCGGGTTGGGACCATGGTTCGACGCCGGCGCACTGCGCGCCCGGCCCGAATGCGAACTCCGACGCCGGCCAATGCGCGGCGATCCATCATCCGAACGTCGACGAGAAGCGCATCACCTTCGTCGAGCAGGATTTCCAGGTCGGCGGCATCAGCGGCGGCACCAACACGCACTGGCATTCGTTCTGGGATCCGACCCCGCCGATCCTGCCGAATATCCCCGCGCCGCAGCCGGCTTCGTTGCCGCCGGGCGTGACCGAGCCGGGTTCGTCGGGCTCGCCGCTGTACAACGCGAGCCAGCGCCTCGTCGGCGTGCTCAGCGGCGGCCCGTCCGCCTGCGGCGCGACCGGCGCGGACCTGTCGGACTTCTACGGCCAGCTCTCGGTCGCCTGGGACGGTGAAGGCACGCCGACCACGCGCATGAAGGACTGGCTCGATCCGACCAGCTCGGGCGTGACTGCGATCGACGGCATCGGCATGACGCCGTTCAACTTCACGGTCGATCCGACCGCCGTGTCGGCGTGCGTCACGAGCGATACGGCGACCGTGAACATCGCGGCAACGTACGACGCGGGTTTCAGCGGTACGGTAGCCTTCAGCGCGTCGAGCGCCCCTTCGGGCGTCAACGGCACCTTCGCGCCACCGAGCCTCACCCCGCCGTCGAGCGCCTCCGTGCTCACGCTGAGCGGCATCTCGCCGCTGGCTCCGGGCTCGTTCTTCAATATCCTCGTGACAGGTACGAGCGGCGCGGATACGGTGAGCAAGACGATCCCACTCACCGTCGCCGGTCCGCTGTCCGGCTCCGTGAACCTGCAGACGCCGGCCAACGGCGCGACCGGTGTCAGCACGAGCGCCACGCTGACCTGGGACGCGCTCGCCGGCGCGGCGAGCTACACGATCGAAGTCGCGACCGATGCCGGCTTCACGAACATCGTCGCGACCCAGGCCGGCATCACGACGACGAGCTACGCCGCGAGCGGCCTGAGCCCGAACACGACGTACTACTGGCACGTGAAGCCGACCAACGGCTGCGGCGACGGCACGTTCTCGGCAGCATTCAGCTTCACGACCGCCAATGTGATTTGCCACTCCCCCGCGCTCGCGATCCCCGACAACAACCCGACCGGCGTGAACGACACGATCACGTTAACGGATACGTCGATGATCAACTCGCTCAAGCTGTCGATCACGGCGACGCACACCTACGTCGGCGACCTCAAGTTCACGCTGTCGAAGGACGCGGCGAGCTCGGCGGTGATCGATCGCCCGGGCTACACGGGCACCGGCTTCGGCTGCAGCAACAACGACATCGACGTGCTGCTCGACGATGCGGCGGCTTCGCCGGTCGAAGACGCCTGCAGCGCGACGCCGCCGGCGATCGGCGGCACGCTGTCGCCGAATGCGCCCGGCCTCGCACCGTTCGCCGGCCTCTCGCTCGCGGGCACCTGGACGCTGAACGTGTCCGACAACGCCGCTTCCGACACGGGCACGCTCACCGAGTGGTGCCTGGTGCCCGAACTCGCGGTCAACGACACGATCTTCGCGGACGGCTTCGAGATGGTCGTGCGATAGCACGATTCCCGCGCAGCGTTGCTTCAGGGGCCGCCATGCGGCCCCTTTTTTTTGCCCGCGAGGGAAATTCCCGCCCGGGCCGTGATCCCTCGCCCATCGCCCTCCCGTATGCAAGGCCGAGCGCTCATTCCGACGCGCACGAAGGAGTACCGCGATGGTCGCCAACACCACGATGTTCCGCACCCTGCTCGCCTGCGGCCTGCTGCAGGCCGGCTTCGCTGCCGCCACCCCGCTCGACGGGGCGCTGGACACGAACTGGGGCGTCCTCAGCTCCGGCAAGTCGCCGATCTCATTCGACTACGGCGGCACCATGTCCGACTTCGCCAGCGGCAGCGTGATCGGCCCCGACGGCTCGATGTACATCTCGGGCACCGTGCGCGACGCCAACGGCGTGGCCCGCATGGGCGTCACGCGCCTGCTGCCGAACGGCCTCATCGACGACAACTTCGGTACCGACGGCCGCGCGATGACGCAGACCTCGCAGGGCGAGCTGTTCAACACCGCCGGCATCGCGATGCGCGGCAACAGCTTGCTCGTCGGCGGCTACAAGAAGACCACCGCCGACAACTGGGACTTCGTCGTCTGCGCGTTCTCGACCGGCGGCGTCCCGCTGCTGTTCAACTCGACGCTCACCTCGTGCGTGAGCGCGTCGATCGAACCCGGTCCGTCGCTGAGCCGCGACATCCCGTACGGCATCGCGGTGCAGCCCGACGGCAAGATCGTCATGGCCGGCACGACCGCGGTCGCCAATGTCTCGGACACCTACGCCGCGTTCATGCGCTTCGAGACGAGCGGCGCGCTCGACCACAGCTTCGGCCTGAGCAATTCCGGCATCCAGTTGATGCGCACGAACAACTTCATCCGCCACCAGATCAACGCGGTCGCGATCGCTTCCAACGGCAAGATCGTCGGCGTCGGCAAGACCGACGTCGTCGGCGGCAACGACAGCTCCGCGCTGATCGTCCGCCTCGAAGCGGACGGTACGGTCGACCAGCTCTCGCAGTCGGACGAATGCGTGTTCGAAGTCGACGGCAGCAACTCGCGCGACACCGAACTGCTCGGCCTCGCGCTCGTGCCGGGCGGCGGCGGCGAGGACGACATGATCACGGTCGGCTACGCGCAGATGTCCGGCACCGTGCACAGCGCGCTGATCGCCAAGCGCCGCGGCTCGACCTGCGCCTACGACGCGAGCTTCAGCGGAGGCGACGGCACCAACGGCTACGCGACGGTGACCGCGGGCGACTCGCTCGGCTTCCACAGCGTCGCCGTGCAGCCGAACGTCGGCTACGTCGTCGCGGCGAACTACACGCCGACCGGCGGCGACAGCGACTGGCTCGTCGGTCGTTACTACCTGGACGGCACGAGCGACTTCCTGCTCACGCAGATCGACTTCGGCAACATCCACCAGAGCGACGTCGTCGCCGACGTGCACGTGTTCCACGACGGCATCTACGTCGCCGGCAGCTGGCTGAAGTCGGGCGTCAACTACGACTTCGGTGCCGCACGCCTCCTGCTCGACCAGATCTTCGCCGACGGTTTCGACGGCTGATCCCCCGCAGCACCCGATGCGCGCGGTCCGCTCCGCGCGCATCGGTCGAAGGGCCGTCCCCCGGACGGCCCTTCGTTTTGCCCGGCGTTCGCACACGAACGGCCCGCGCTGCGATAATCGTACCCTCGCCTGCGCGGAAGAACGCTCGATGAAACCGGACTGGGACGGCCTGCTGCTCGACGCGCGCCTCGCGACGATGCAGGCACGCGGCGCGCCGTACGGCCTGGTCGAACGCGGCGCGCTCGCCTGGAAGGACGGCGCGATCACGTTCGCAGGCGCACAGGCGGACCTGCCCGGCGACCCGGCCGCGCTCGCGGCACGCGTCGAATCCGCGCACGGCGCACTCGTCACGCCTGGCCTCGTCGACTGCCACACCCATCTCGTGTTCGGCGGTGATCGCGCCAACGAGTTCGAACAGCGCCTCGAAGGCGTGAGCTACGAAGCGATCGCGCGCGCGGGTGGCGGCATCGCCTCGAGCGTGCGCGCGACGCGCGCGGCGGACGACGATGCGCTGTACGCGCAGTCCGTGCCGCGCGCGAAGGCGCTGCTCGCCGACGGCGTGACGACCGTCGAGATCAAGTCCGGCTACGGCCTCGACGTCGACAGCGAGCTGCGCATGCTGCGCGTCGCGCGCCGGCTCGGCGACACGCTCGGCATCGGCGTGCGCACCACGCTGTTGTCGGCGCACGCGCTGCCGCCCGAATACGCGGGACGCCCGGACGACTACATCACGCTCGTCTGCGACGCGATCCTGCCCGCCGCCGCGCGCGCCGGCCTCGCCGACGCCGTCGATGCGTTCTGCGAGAAGATCGCGTTCACGCCCGCGCAGACGCGTCGCGTGTTCGACGCCGCGCGCGCACACGGCCTGCGCGTGAAGCTGCACGCCGACCAGTTGTCGGACCTCGGCGGCGCCGCGCTCGCCGCGGAATTCGACGCGCTGTCGGCCGACCATCTCGAATGGACCAGCGACGAGGGTGCGCGCGCGATGGCCGCGGCGGGCAGCGTCGCGGTACTGCTGCCGGGTGCGTACTACGCGCTGCGCGAGACGAAGCTGCCACCGATCGACGCGTTCCGTGCCGCCGGCGTACCGATCGCGATCGCGACCGACCTCAACCCGGGCACGTCGCCGCTGCTGTCGCTGCGCCTCGCGATGGGCATGGCCTGCACGCTGTTCCGCCTCACCCCGGAAGAAGCGCTGCGCGGTGCGACCGTCAACGGCGCACGCGCGCTCGGCCTCGCCGACCGCGGCATGCTCGCACCCGGCCTGCGCGCCGACTTCGTCGTCTGGGACGCGGAGCGGCCGGCGGACCTGTGCTACTGGATCGGCGGGTCGCTCGCGCGCGCGATCCACGTCGGCGGTCGCGCGATCACGCGATGAGTCCCGGCGGCGCTGAGAATCCGTTCGACGCGATCGTCGTCGGCGGCGGCGCGGCCGGCCTCATGTGCGCACTCACCGCGGGCCAGCGCGGCAAGCGCGTGCTCGTGGTCGAGCACGCCAACCGCGTCGGCAAGAAGATCCTCATGTCGGGCGGTGGCCGCTGCAATTTCACCAACACCGGCGCGACGCCGGCGAACTACCTGTCGGCCAACCCGCACTACTGCAAGTCCGCGCTCGCGCGCTACACGCCGGCCGACTTCATCGCGCTCGTCGATCGCCACCGTATCGCCTGGCACGAGAAGGAACTCGGCCAGCTGTTCTGCGACGACTCATCCAAGCAGATCCTGCGGTTGCTGCTCGACGAATGCGCCGACGGCGGCGTGCGCATCGAGACGTCGTGCGCGATCGAGCACGTGCGCCACGGCGACGGCGGATTCCACGTCGACACCGCGCGCGGGATGTTCAGCGCGCCGGCGCTCGTCGTCGCGAGCGGTGGGCTGTCGATCCCGAGCATGGGCGCGAGCGGCTTCGGCTACGACCTCGCGCGCCGCTTCGGCCATCGCGTGCTGCCGACGCGCGCGGGCCTCGTGCCGCTCACCCTGTCGGGCAAGCACCAGGAACGCCTCGCCGATCTCGCCGGCGTCGCGGTACCGGTCGAGGCGCATTGCGGTCGCGCGAGCTTCCGCAATTTCATGCTGCTCACCCATCGCGGCGTGAGCGGCCCGGCGATCCTGCAGATCTCCTCGTACTGGAACACGGGCGACGACCTGCGCCTCGACCTGCTCCCCGGCGACGACGCGCTCGCCTGGCTGCGCGCGCAACGCGCCGAACGCGGCGCGAGCGAGCTGCGCACCGTGCTCGCCGAGCGCTTGCCGAAACGCTTCGCCCAACGCCTGTGCGAGCACTGGCTGCCGGACCGGCCGATGCGCCAGCTCGACGACGCGCAGCTGCGCGACATCGCCGGCGTGCTCGCCGCCTGGCCACTCGTCGCGAGCGGCACCGAAGGCTACCGCACCGCCGAAGTCACGCTCGGCGGCGTCGACACCGACGAGCTGTCCTCGTCGACGATGCAGTCCAGGCGCGTGCCCGGCCTCTACTTCATCGGCGAAGTCGTCGACGTCACCGGCTGGCTCGGCGGCTACAACTTCCAATGGGCGTGGGCGTCGGGACACGCGTGCGGCATGGCGCTGTGAGGCGCATCGAGGGCGTATAGTCGGCGCATGGCCTACCTGCTGATCAAGGCGCTGGTGTCCGGCATCATCGTGATGGCGGTGTCGGAGATCGCGCGGCGCAGTCCGCCGTTCGGCGCCCTCGTCGTCTCGCTGCCGCTCGTCTCGCTGCTGGCGATCCTCTGGCTCTGGCGCGACACCGGCGACGGCGAGCGGATCGCCGCGCACGCCGAGGCGACGTTCTGGTACGTGTTGCCGTCGCTGCCGATGTTCCTCGCGCTGCCCTGGCTGCTGCGCCACGGCGTCGGTTTCTGGTGGGCACTCGCGGCGGCGTGTGCGCTCACGATCGTGCTCTACTTCCTGACCGTGCTCGTCGCCGCGCGCTTCGGCGTACGCCTGTAGCGGGAAGGCGGAAGCGAAGATTGAAACACGAAGGACACGAAGGAAAAGCAAATCAGGGAAAAGCTTGAAACACGGAGCACACGGAGCACACGGAGAAAGCAAGGCAAGGAAGAGCTTTACGGTTTGAAAGCTCTTCCTCCGTGTGCTCCGTGTGCTCCGTGTTTCAATCTTTGAATCCTAGCTTTTCCTTCGTGTCCTTCGTGTCCTTCGTGTTTCAGGCTTTGCTCTCTTCCCCCAGCATCTTGGCAAGCGTCGCGTCCTTGTCCTGCCACAGCGCGTTCATCCACGCCTGGAAGCGCTCGCGGAACGCGGCGTCGTTCTGGTAGTCGCCACCGATGAACTCGCGCGGGATCGCTCGTTCGCGCACGTCGATGCGCACTTCGCGGATGCGCCCGCCGAACAGGTCCAGCATCGTCGGCTTGCCGTCGGGATAGGCGATCGTCACGTCGAGGATCGCCTGCAAGCCCTCGCCCATCGCGTCGATCACGAACGCGACGCCGCCGGATTTCGGTTTCAACAGGTGCGCGTACGGCGACCCTTGCGCGGTATGCTTCGCCGGCGTGAAACGCGTGCCTTCGACGAAGTTCATGACCGCCACGGGAATCGAACGGAACTTCTCGCAGGCGCGCCGCGTCGCCTCGATGTCGCGCCCGGCGAGCTCCGGGCGCTTCCCGATCTGCTCGCGCGTGTAGCGCTTCATGAACGGGAAATCGAGCGCCCACCACGCGAGCCCCATCAACGGCACCCAGAACAGCTGGCTCTTGAGGAAGAAACGCAGCAGCGGGATGCGCCGGTTGAAGCATTTCTGCAGCACCGGGATGTCGACCCAGCTCTGGTGGTTCGCGAGCACGAGGTAATGGCCGTCGCGATGCAGGCTCGCCTGCTCGTCCACGACGAAGCGCGTGGATGTGCAGAGGTCGATCATGCGGCTGTTGAACCCGATCCAGCTCTCGGCGATGCCGGTCAGCAGCGGATTGCAGGCGCGGCGCACGGGCGCGAACGGCAGCAGCGCCTTGAACAGCGTCACCGCGAACAGCGGCACGACGTGCACGAGCGTGCTGAGGACGATCGGGACGAACGCGAGCGCGGCGCGAAACCAGGTCGGCATGGGATTCCGGGCGGGGAAGCGAGTCGCAGCCTAACCGGGATCGGGCGCCGAGGCGACCGCGACCGCGGCGGCGGATCGTCGCGGCTACCCGGTAGGAGCGCACCCTGTGCGCGACCGACATCGCCGGGACCGCTCGTCGCGCCTCATGTCGATTCCGCCTCTCCCCGTTCGTCGTCCTGACGAAGCCGGCGAAAACGCCCGGCGTCATCCCCTTCACGAACCCGGAGCAAACCCGATGAAATTCCTGTCGATGATCCGCATCAACGAAAACAGCGGCCTCGTGCCGAGCGAGAAGCTCATGGCCGACATGGGCAAGCTCATGGAGGAAATGACGCGCGAAGGCACGCTCGTCGACACCGCGGGCCTGCGCCCGACCGCCGAAGGCAAGCGCGTGCGCAACGCCCACGGCAAGCTCTCGCTCACCGACGGCCCGTTCACCGAATCGAAGGAAGTGATCGGCGGCTTCGCGGTGCTCGAAGCCACCTCGCTCGACCATGCGATCGAGCTGACCGAGCGCTTCCTCAAGGTGCACGGCGACGAGTGGAACATCGAATGCGAAGTGCGCCAGATGGAATGCGGCGGCCCCGATTCAGCCACCTGATCCCCAACGGGCCTCCTGACCTCCCGTTGGAGCGGCTTCAGCCGCGATGACCTACCTCTGTGGGAGCGGCGGAAGCCGCGATGCTCGACCGCGTCCTTGCCAGGGGCGCGTTCGCGGCTGAAGCCGCTCCTGCGATGGCGATCGAGTCGCCGCGCTTCGAACCGAAGAGGACCGCGAACGATCGCAGTACAGAGGTCATCATCGACCCTCGATGCGGTTGGCTGCAGCCCGCGCCTGGCGGGAACGACGCTGGAGTCCGGCCGCGGTAGAACCGAGCAGCAAGGCCCCACCAAGCGGCGCCGCATGCGCGATGAGGATGCCGAGCAGCGCGCTCGTGACCGCTGCGCCGGCCATGCGCTGCGCGCCCTGCGCGAACACGTAGTCGGTCGACAGCGTGAGCGAGCCTCGTGCGCCGCCGTCGCGAACCAGCGATCGCGCCGAGAGCAGGCTCTGCAGGTTGAGGCCGAGCGTAAACGCGATCGACACGAGCTGCCCGCCCGCGAAGAACGTGAAAGCGACGCCGCCGAGCACGCCGGCCACGAAGAACAACGCTGCCGCGAACAGCAGTTGCAGCAGCACGAACAACGGCTGCGAACCGCGTCGCAGGATCGCCTTCCCTTCCATGACGACCGTCGCCTGCGCCTCGTTCTCCGCGCGTGCGCGCCGGACGAGCACATGGTTCACGACGAACAGGACCACCCACGACGCGACGGTGACGCCGACGCCGAACGGCAGGCGGCTTTGCGACAGCCAATACACGTACTGTTCCACGGACGCGTCCCCTCGCGACGGCAGGCCGCGATCGTATCAGGACGACAGGAGCGACTATCTCGTCGCTCGCAGGAACGTTCAGGCGATATCGACCGTCGTCCACGCGCCATCGACGAGCCGCTGCACGCCACCCGGATTGGCATTGCGCAGCTCCGCCGGCAGGCGGTCGTCCCGCACATTGTCGTAGGCGTGCAACGCGGCGAAGCGGCGGATCGCGGCGGGCATGCCGACCGAGGTGAAACCGGCATGGCTGGTGCTGGGGTACGGGCCGCCGTGCTGCATGGCGGCGCTGACGGCGACGCCGGTCGGCCACTTGTCGTTGATCAAGCGGCCCACGCGCGGACGCAAGGCGGCCGCGATGCGCGCGGCGTCGGCGTCGTCGCTGTGATCGGTCGCGGTAAACAGGCTGCCGGTGAGGTTGCCGTCGAAGGCACGCGCGATCGCTTCGGCCTGCGCCGCATCGGCGTAGCGCACGACCAGCGACACCGGGCCGAACGCTTCCTGCTGCAGCGCGCGCGCCTGCGCGAGGAAGTCCGCACCGGACACCGCGAGCAGGCTCGGCGTATAGCGCGCGCCGGGGCCTTCGGCAGCGGCCTTGCCGGCCACCACGGCCGCACCCGCGGTGCGCAACGCGGCTACGCCGTCGACGAGGTGCTTCTGCACGCCCGTGGAAAACAGCACGGCCGGCGCCGCCGCGGCGAAGTGAGCGGCGGCGGCGTCGACGAAGGCGTCGCCCTCGGCGCCCGCGGGCACCATCACGACGCCGGGATTGGTACAGAACTGGCCACTGCCCATCGTGCCGCTCGCGAAATACTCCTGCGCGAGCGCGCTGCCGCGTTCGCGCAGGGCGCCGCGCAGGATGAAGACCGGGTTCACGCTCGACATCTCGGCATAGATCGGGATACCGGCCGGGTCTGCCGCGGCCTTCAACGCGAGCCCGCCGCTGCGGCTGCCGGTGAAACCGATCGCACCGATGCGACGATCGCCCGCGAGCCGCAACCCGAGCGCGCCGTCGATGTCGTAGAGCAGTTGCACGCTCGCCGCCGGCAAACCCGCACCGAGCACGGCCTCGTGCGCGATCCGCGCGAGCAGGCGGCTCGTCGCCGGATGCGACGGATGCGCCTTGGCGATCACCGGATTGCGCGCCGCGATCGCGGATGCGAAATCGCTGCCCGCGACCGCGTTGAACGCGAACGGAAAATTGTTCGGCCCGAACACCAGCACGGGTTTGCCCAGCGGCGCGTAGTGCGCACGCAATCCGGCCTTCGTGTCGATGACCGGATGCGTCCACGCATAGGCACGCACGGCTGCCGCCGCCTGGCGCAACTGCCCGCTCGTGCGCGGCAGCTCGATGTCGGCGAGGCGCGGCGTCCTCGGCAAGGCGGTTTCCGCATGCGCGGTGGCGACGAGTTCGTGCTTCGCCGCGTCGATGCCGTCCGCGTAGCGTTCGAGGAACGCGGCGATCGTCGCGGGCGACGTCGCCGCGAGTTCGTCGGCGATCGCCGTCGCCGCCGCGACGGCGTCTTCGACGTCCTGCGCGCCCGAGCGCGGGAACGCGGGCCCGATCGCCTCGCCCGATGTCGGATCGACGGCACGGAAGCTCCCGGCGGGCTCCGCAGAGGCGCGCCATTCACCTGCGATCAACACCTGTTCCATCTCCGGCTCCTGCAAAACGATCACACCGTCGGTCGCGTCGCGATCGCGTGGTCGATCACCTTCAACGCCGCGTCGCGCTCGGCGCCCTGCACCACCAGGCGCGGCGCGCGCACGCGCTCGCTGCCGAGGCCGACGCGCTCCTGCATCAGTTTGATCAGCTGCACGAACTTCGGCACCGTGTCCATGCGCAGCAGCGGCAGCAGCCACGCGTAGAGGCCCATCGCGGCGGCCGAACCCTGGCTCCTCGCGATCTCGTACAAGCGAACGGATTCCGCGGGGAACGCGTTGACCACGCCGGCGATCCAGCCGACCGCACCCATCGACACGCCTTCGACGATCGCGTCGTCCATGCCCACCATGAGGTCGAGGCGATCGCCGAGCAACGCCTGGATGCCGGCGAAGCGGCGGATGTCGCAACTCGATTCCTTCACCGCCTCGAGCAGCGGGAACTCGCCGGCGAGTTCGGCGATGTGTTCGGGCGTGAAGTCGGTCTTGTACGCGACCGGGTTGTTGTAGAGCAACACCGGCAGCTTGGTCGCGCGCAGCACCGCGCGCATGTGCGCGCCCATCTCGCGCCAGTCGGTCGAGTACACGTACGGCGGCAGCGCCATCAGGCCGCGCGCGCCGAGCTGCTCCGACGCTTGCGCGAGGCGCACGGCTTCGGCGGTGGACAGCGCGGCGATGCCCGGGATCACCGCGGCACGGTGGCCGATCGCCTGCACCAGCGTCTTCACGATCGCGAGCTTCTCGTCGAACGCGAGCGTGGCGCCTTCGCCGAGCGACCCGAGCGGCACGATGCCGGTGCAGCCGGCGTCGATCAGCGCGTTCGCGTGCGCGGCGAGGAATGCGTGGTCGACCGCGCCGTGTTCGTCGAACGGCGTGGTGATGGCGGGCACGACGCCGCGCCAGAAGCTTGCCTTGGTCATGGGGTGCGTTCTCGATACGGAATCAGTCGGAGTGGATGCGAAAGCTGCGGCGTGCTCAACGGGCATCGATGCCCCAGGCGAACGGATCGTCGTCTTCGATCAGCAGGCGGCCCTCGCCCATCAGGTGTGCGCGCCCGCTGATGCGCGGCCGAATGCGACCGTTGCCCGCGTCGGCGTAACGGCCTTCGAACACGCTGCCTATCACGCTCTCCATGCGCACGATCGCGCCGGGCGCGAGGTCGCCGTCGGCGGCGAGGCAGGCGAGCTTGGCCGAGAGGCCCGTGCCGCACGGCGAGCGGTCGTAGGCGAGCCCCGGGCAGAGCACGAAGTTGCGCGCGTGGTTGGCGCGATCCTGCGCGGCGGCATTGAGTTCGATGTGATCGATCTCCGCGCCGTCTTCGCCGCGGATGCCCGCCGATTCGAGCGCGGTGCGGATCGCCTCGGTGTAGGTCGTGAGTTCGCGCCAGTGTGCGTAGTCGAGCGGCAGCGGCGCGTCCTTGCTGATGAAGAACCAGTTGCCGCCCCAGGCGACGTCGCCGTGCACGCGGCCATGGCCGGGCACGTCGACGGCGACGGCACGCGCATGGCGCCAACTTTCGACGTTGTCGATCGACACACGGCCGTCGTCGTGCAGCTCGGCGACGACGGTGCCGACCGGCGTGTCGATCGCGTGCCGGCCGACGCCGATGCGACCGAGGTGCGCGAGCGTGCGCACGAGGCCGATCGTGCCGTGGCCGCACATGCCGAGCGTGCCGACGTTGTTGAAGAACAGCACCGACGCGACCGATCCGGTTTCGACCGGCGGCAGCAGCAGCGCGCCGACCATCGTGTCCGAACCGCGCGGTTCGCAGGCGATCGCGCTGCGCCAGCGATCATGTTCGCGCGCGAACGCGGCGCGACGTTCGGCCAGGCTGCCGCGGTCCATGCCGGGCACGGACGACAGCACCACGCGCGTGGGTTCGCCGCCGGTGTGGGAGTCGATGTAGTCGATCGAGTGCATGCGTGCAGGATGCGGCGCGCGGCCGCGCCGGTCTAGCCGCGATCCCGCCATGGCGATGCGGAAATCGGCATAATCCGCCGATGAGCCCCGCTCCGCCGACACGCGTGGACGCCGATGCGCTGCAAGCGTTGTTCGACGGCTTGCCCGACGTCGTGTTCTTCCTCAAGGACACCGCCGGCCGCTACACCCACGCCAACCTCACGCTGGTCTCGCGCCTCGGCCTGCGCCGCCGCGAGGACGTAATCGGACGCACGCCGACGCAACTGTTCCCGGCCCGGCTCGGCGAAGCGTACGCCGCGCAGGATCGACGCGTGCTGCGCGGCCATGCGATCGAAGACCAGCTCGAAACGCACGTGTTCCCCAATCGCGCACCGGGCTGGTGCCTCACGCGCAAGACGCCGCTGCGCGATGGCGGCACGGTGACGGGACTGATCGGCATTTCGCGCGACCTCGCGCAACCGGACGGACGCCATCCGGGCTACGCGCGCCTGCGCCGCGTGCTCGACCGCATGGAAGCGCGCTACGGCGAAACCGTGCGCATGCAGGCGCTGGCCGAACTCGCGGGGTTGTCGCTGTCGCAGCTCGAACGCCAGTTCCGCCGCGTGTTCCACCTCACGCCGCAGCAGTGGCTCACGCGCCTGCGCATCGACGCGGCCATGCAGCAGCTGCGCGGCGACGACACCATCGCCGCGATCGGCCTCGCCTGCGGCTTCAGCGACCAGAGCGCGTTCAGTCGCCAGTTCAAGGCGATGGTCGGGGTGACGCCGCGCGATTACCGGAAGCTGCCGGGCGACGCCGCGCCGCCATGAGCATCTGCGTCGCCGCGTAGAGCACCACGACGACCACCAGCCAGCGCAGCCACACCACCGGCAACGACTTCACCACGAACGCCGCGAGCAGTACGCCCGGGATGCCGCCCAGCACGAGGCCGAGCGCGGCACGCAGGTCGTAGCGGCCGCTGCGCACGAACGCCGCGCCGCCGACCGGCATGAGGAACGCGCACGCACCCATCATGATCGGGAACGCCGCGATCGGATCCATGCCGAGCAGGCTGACGAGGATGAGGCACGGCGCATACAGGCCGATGCCGAGCATCATCAACGCGCCGAGCAGGAAGTTCGCCGCGACCGCGAACCACAAGCGCGTGCCGGACAAGCCGAGCGCGACACCGCCACCGGGCAGCCAGTCGAGGTTCGTCGCCACGAACAACGCCGCCGCGACCAGCAGCGCGACGCCCATGCCGATCTGGATCGCGCGCCGCGGCAGGCGCGAGACGACGCCGACGCCGCACCACGCGCCTGCGACCGCAGCCGCGATCATCGCCAGCAAGGTCACGAGGTCCACCTTCACCACGGCGATGAAGATCAACGCCTGCGCGACCGTCGGCAAGGCATGTCCGACGTTGAGCGTGCCGGGAATGCGTTCGTCCGCCACGCAGCCACGCAGCTTGAAGATCGCCGTGGTGGTCGCGAACGAGCCGATGCCGAGCGTGTCGAGGAAGTTCGCGACGAAGCCGGTCGCGAGGTCGAGCACGCCGGGACGGCGCGGCTGCGCCGGCATGCCGGCGGCCTCGCGCGCGCGCTGTCGTTCGAGCGCGAACCAGCGCCCGGCATAGCCGAGGGAGAGCAGCACCAGTGCGCCGATGAGGATGGCCGGACCCGTGTCGATGACTCGCCCCCTGTTCGGTGGATGCGCAGGATGATCGCAGCCGCATGCTCGCCGGAATTGCACCGCATCCGCACCGCGGATGCGGATTACGGCATAGCCCGCCGGCGCTCCCGCGCCTAGCATGCTCGATCCGAAGCACCCTGGGAACGCACCGACATGACGCCTGCTTCGGATTCCGTGCTGGTCGTCGGCGCCGGCGTGGTCGGCCATGCGTGCGCGCTCGCACTGCAACAGCGCGGCGCGCGCGTGACCCTCGTCGACCCCGATCGCGCGCGGATCGCGCCGTCGTGGGGCAACGCCGGGCACATCGCGACCGAACAGACCGAACCGCTGGCATCGCCGGCGATGCTGCGTTCCGCGCTGCGCCGCCACGTCGCCTTCGGCGGCCCGCTCGACATCCGCAACCCGATCGCGCTCGCACCGTGGATCGCACGCTACCTGCGCGCGTGCACGCCATCGACGTTCAAGGCCGGACAGGCCGCACTGCGCGGCCTGCTCGCCGACGCGCTGCCGGCATGGCGCCGACTCGCGACGCGCTTGGAGGTGCCGCAGCTGCTTCGTGAAACCGGGCACTGGGTGTGTTGGGAAAGCGCCGCGACCGCAGCGCGCGGCGAGCGCGCCTGGCGCGCGACCGACATCGGCACGACACGCTTCGACGCGCTCGCAACGGAACACCTCGCACGCCTGCAAGGCGCGATACCCGCGCCGCTCGCAGGCGGCATCGCGTTCGAAGGCACCGCGCAGATCGCCGATCCGCTGCAGCTCGCCGAAGCGTTGTCGGGCGCGTTCGAGCACGCCGGCGGCGAACGCCGCCACGAAACCGTGGAAGCGCTCGTCGAGGAAGGCGGACATCTTCGCGTGCGCATCGGCAACGGCGACCTGCTCGACGCCGATCGCGTTCTGGTCTGCGCCGGCGTGCGCTCGCGCGACCTGCTCGAACCGCTCGGCATCCGCACGCCACTCGTCGCCGAGCGCGGCTACCACCTGCAGTGGAGCGACCACGACTGGCCCGACCTGCCGCCGGTCGTGTTCGAAGACCGCTCGATGATCGTGACCCGTTTCAGCGGTGGCCTGCGCGCCGCCGGCTTCGTCGAATACGCCCGCCGCGACACGCCGCCCGACCCGCGCAAATGGCAACGCCTCGCGCACCACGTCGAACAGCTCGGCCTGCCCGTGCGCGGCGAACCCTCCCTCTGGTACGGCGCCCGCCCCACCCTCCCCGACTACCTGCCCGCGATCGGCCGCAGCCGGCGATTCCCCGCGTTGCATTACGCCTTCGGCCATCAGCACCTGGGGTTGACGCTCGCGGCGGTGACGGGGGAACGGATCGCTGCGTTGCTGGATGGGCGAAGCGATGCGTCAGTGGCTGCGTTTGCGATCGAGCGATTCGGGCGCCATCGCTAACCCTGGATCGCGTGAGACCCGATCGCTGCCAGGACGGGGATATCACACGCTAGCTCGCGCTTCGAAGCCTCGTCTCCTGGCGTCCACTCGAAGAAGCGCCAATGGAAGCGCTCCTTCACGCTGAAATACCAGCTGCGAACAGGTTGACAGCTCAGCTTGTCGGAACCGAGCAGTGCGCTTGGAATGAACGCTTCGATCTCACGAACTCCCGAAGCCCGCTTCAAGCGCTTGAGCGCGACCTCGAGGGTGCTTTCGGTGAAGTAGCTCGTGCCGACACGAAACCTGTCCGGCGAATACATGTAGATGGCCAGCGTCCCATCGGGTTTGATTCCGTTCGTGGGGATACTGCAACCCAGCGAAATAAGCGCCATGCACCCCAGAACGAAGAGTCCGAGCCTGCGCTTGAGCGAGCAGTTAGTCTTCACGCTTGAAGAACTCGGCGCACTTACCACCTTGCACATAGTAGGAGTTGCTGGTGTCGAAGAATATGTGTTGCGCTCTCTCATCTGGCCCGTCGCCATAGACGACAACGAGCTGAGGGAAGACGTTGAATCCCTCCCAGACAACACGGTAAGGAACGGATGTGGTCCTGCCTTCGCATGTCGTGTAGCAACGCGTACGAGTGAACCTATGCGCGAGATGGCCAAAGATCGCGAAGAAGTCGTGCCTGCGCTGAGCGGCAAGTTTCTTCGGCCATACCCATTGCGATTCGGTTCGCAGCCGATCGGATCGCCAGGTGCCGAGCATGAGCTGACGCGCCGTCATGTACTTGCGAGTTGCCATCGCGCGAGCCTCTGTTGATCCAGGGAGCGGCCACCTGGGCGGGTGAAACCTAGTCGGCCTGCCGAAGCCGGATCTCACAGTACTGCATACGAGAAGCGTCGCCGCGTGACTCCAGCCGTCCCTGTAACACCAAGGCATCCACACGCTGAACGTAGAAGGCGTCAGGAATGCCTGGAACCCGCGATGAAGTATCGCCCATCGCGGAGCCAACGATGAAGGCAAGCTTGCGCCCACTGCCATCTGCAACGCTGATAAGAGCTTCGTCTATTGCCTGAATCTGGTACGGGCGGAGAGCTGCAATCGATTCGAGCTCACCGGCGTCCGGTGAGACATCAGAAGGCTCGTATTCCTCTGAAGCTGTCATGACGCTCCTTGCGATCATTAGCGCCCTGCCTAAACCCAGGCGACCGGTCCGACCGAATAAGGTGCTCTGACCACGGTTTGTAGTCCGTCGTAAAGGTCTCAAAGGTCAGCGTCCAGCCGTCCCGACGCGCGATGCGGTGGAGCGAAAAAAACTCGTCGCCGAACGCGGGACGCTCGTAGAGGGATCCTGGCGCGATGGGTTCAGAGTACGGTTCGCTGAACCGGCAGATCACCCGGCAGCGGTCGGCCAAGCGCTCTGCAATCAGGACTCGGACTCTCGGTTCACCAGCGGCCGACTTTATGACGCATAACGTTTAACTTGAGCGGCGCGCGCCCACAGGGGCGTTCGCAACGCAAAGCAACGGCCGCGCGTCCGGTCGAACGCAAGGTTAGGTGGCATCATCGGCAACGGGATCCTTCAACAGTTCGGCTTCCAACTCTGCCGGGGCGGATTCCCACAGGTTCTTAAACTCATCGTCACCAAGAATAGGCATCGAACGGAGTCTCTCTTTAGCATCGACCGAAGAAATGTCGAGCTCGTTGAACCTACCTTCCAACTTGCGAAGATGGGCATAGCATCCAATATCAATCACGAACGCTTGATAGGTACCCGCTTGCGACTTATGGGTTAGAGCCGCGCCGGCGTTGTGCACGATCCGATAGTCAAGCAGTCGGTAGACCAGGTTCCGCAGGTCGTCGCGTTGCTGCAGCAATCGCTCAGAAATAACAAACGCATTTGACTTCTTCTCAAGACAGAACTCGCGCAACACATAGATTCCGCGCATTAGGGTGTCCTGCTCGCCACCCTCAGAGTCCTGCTTGAGCTCTTCGATTCGACGTTCGAAGTTCGAGCGACTCAGAATTCGTACTTCATCTTTGCCAATGCGATCGCCGCCCTGACTTTGCGCGGTACTAAGTACCTCTAGGAATAAGGATAGAGTATCTCGCGGCACTCCTCCGCCCGCCATTACCAAGCGATCAAAACCTTCCCCCTTAAACAACGATGAAATGTCGGCTCCCTGCAAGCCGGCTAACTTTCCGAACTCTTGAAGGATCTGCCAGTTCTGATCTCGAGTACGCCGGAAGTCACTAAAGGTGTAGTCAATGTTAATGGGCTGGTAGTCGTGACGCTCCTGTGCACCGATCGGTTGGCCTTCGCGATCCACATAAAGAGTCGATGCATGCCGAAGCGTCGCGATCTTGAAATACAGGGGAAGGTCTTTGCATAGACGATGAATGTAGTCGACTACATAGGGTTGATCAGACCGTCTTAGGTGGTAGAGATCATCGATTTGAAGTAGTACCGCCTTTACGTTCGTAGAGGCGGCGAAGAACTCTCTAACTTCCTGCTTTAGCTTAGGCAACCACATGTCGAGGTCACGTAATTTGCTACTCTGCACCTTGAACGTCTTTTCCGTCTCGGCCTTTGTCCTCTCACCAAGGGCTGCCCCAATCTGCGACTCGACGCCAGGAGCAACGCCCTTGACGCCTGCCGAGGCATTAAGCGATCGACTTTGCTCGCTTGCTGCTACCGTGCGCACCGCCTCCTCGTGTTCGTCGGCGGCCGTGCGCTTTCGGGCGAGTTCCTGACGAATGCCATGGATGATCTGACGGGATCTCCTTTTTCGACCGAACCATCCTGAGAGATGGCTCTCAAGTTCTCCGAACAGCGCGTCCAAAATTTCGATCAGAACATTCGGAAAGGAATGCCGCTTAAAGTCTTCGCAGTTGAGGTACACCGACTTGATCGAATCATCGAGGGTGCGCGTTGAATGATGGAGCAGCAAGGTCTTGCCACAACCCCTTCGAGCGAAAATCGTGTGGTTCTGACGCGCCGACGCATCCACAAGCGCGTTGCCCACATCTATGTAAGGTACTTCATCATTGCCACCACGCTGAACGCGCAGATTCTCGGTTATCAATTGCCGGAGTTTAAGTAGCTTAGGATCATTAAGCTGCATTTGTGCCCCCAGATTTGGTCAATGCCACCCAACTACAAATAGACGCCGGAAGCGGAGTGTTGCGTGGCATCGTGCTCGACGTTCGTCCATGCGTCAAGGTGGATTTCTCCAGCAAATCATTCGATTGCCGCCGTGCATGGGCGGCCTTCCGGGTCGTGCGCGGGGCGCGCAATCGCTCGTATCCGGGGTGTAATGCATTACGAGGTCGGAAACGGGGGCGTATCAGGCGATGCAGCGCACCGGCATCGCGGGGTCGCACCGCAATCCGCACGCATGATCTCGGCCCTGCCCTATTCGCGGATGGCTTCCCCTCTCCAACCGTCGCAGCTTTTGCGACGCCCCCCTGTTCCAATCCTCCCGTGCCACCCGGCACGCCGGTCGGCAGCCACAGGGCTCCCGACCGCCATCTGTCCTGATAGGGAGTGAGCCATATGACGCAGAACCTTGTTTCGTTGACCCTGAGCGATGCACAGCTGGAAGCGCTGGACCAGGCGCTGGCGGCGATCGAGAGCCAGCTGGAGGGGCTGGTCGCGCTGACGCCGGAGCAGCGGCGTGCGATGCCGAAGATGGGCGAGAAGTCGGAGGCGTTCTGCCGCCAGACGATCAGCCTGCTGCAGCAGAACCCGCAGATCGTGCCGGCGACCGTGTCGGTGCCGGATGCGGTGGCGGACCTGACCGCACTCGATCGGCTGCGTCCGCGTGCGCAGCGGCTCGCGCGGTTGTCGGAGCGCGCGAACGACACGCAGACCGCGCTCGGCAGCGACGTGATGGCGACGTCGCTGCAGGGGTATGCCCTGCTCAAGGTCGCCGGCAAGCGCCAGGGCCTGGAAAGCCTGCGCGATGCGCTGGGAACGCGGTTCGTGAAGCGGACCCGCGCGACGGAGGAGAAAGCTGCGTAGCGCCTGCGGTTCCGTTCCTTTCGCAAAGACCTTCGAGCCGCAGCGATGCGGCTTTTTTGTTGTCTGTCGCGGCATCGCAGCTCGAACGCCGCAGCTCGCGGCGGCAGCGTCGCGGAAATGGGCTGCGTCGACGCGGAATCGAGCCGCGACGCCGGCGCTCCGCGCTCGGCATACCCAGCTCCGCGCCGTATACACCGAGCGGCGGGCCGGAACAGCGAGGCCCCACGCCCTGACGATCGAGTTCCACGCTCCAAGGGTCGAGCGCCGCGCCGCATCGATGGAGCTCGGCGCTCCAACATCGGAGCTCCGAACTCGGACATTGAAGCTCCGAGCTGGACCGACGCCGTTCCGTTCCGCATCCGTCGGACGTGGCGCCCGACGCACCGGGCGCCTGCGATCGTCCGGCCTACCATGATCGAGAGCATCGCGCCTTCCGGCGCTCCCACAGTAAGGCGAGCCACGCCTGCTCGCGCAACTCTACGCGCGACCTGCGAGAATCGCGTATGCCTTCCTTCTCCTCGATCCCCCTCCCCCCCGCCCTGCACCGCTCGCTCGAGACGCTCGGGTACGCCGAGATGACGCCCGTGCAGGCGGCGACGCTGCCGGCGCTCATCGGCGGGCGCGATGTCGTCGCGCAGGCGCCGACCGGCAGCGGCAAGACCGTCGCGTTCGGGCTCGGCCTGCTGCACCGGCTCGATCCCGCGTTCGTCAAGCCGCAGGCGCTCGTGCTGTGCCCGACGCGCGAACTCGCCGACCAGGTCGCGCGGGAGATCCGCCGGCTCGCGGCGACGATCCCCAACCTCAAGGTGCAGCTGCTCACCGGCGGCATCCCGGTCGGGCCGCAGCTCGCGTCGCTGCGCAAGGATTCGCACGTGATCGTCGGCACGCCCGGGCGCGTGCAGGAGATGATCGAGCGGCAGGCGCTGCCGCTCGCGAAGATCCGCACGCTCGTGCTCGACGAGGCGGACCGCATGCTCGACATGGGTTTCGAGCCGGCGATCCGCGAGATCGTCAAGCACTTGCCGCCGAAGCGGCAGGGCCTGCTGTTTTCGGCGACGTTCCCGGACGACATCCGGCGCATCGGCCGCGAACTGCTGCGCGAGCCGCTCGAAGTGACGATCGAAGGCGCCGACGAACAGCCGGAGATCGACGAGCGCTGGTTCGAGGCGGAGCTCGCGCGCAAGCCCGCCGCGCTCGCCGCGGTGCTCGCGCAGTACCGGCCGGAGTCGAGCGTCGTGTTCTGCAACACGCGCCGCGACGTCGACGAGGTGGTCGAGGCGCTCGGCCGCGCCGGCATCGACGCGCTCGCGCTGCACGGCGACATCGAGCAGCGCGACCGCGACGAAGTGCTCGTGCGCTTCGCCAACCGCAGCTGCAGCGTGCTCGTCGCGAGCGACGTCGCCGCGCGCGGCCTCGACATCAAGGACCTCGCCGCGGTCATCAACTACGAACTGCCGCACGACGGCGACACCTACCGGCACCGCATCGGCCGAACCGCGCGCGCGGGCGCGAAGGGCCTTGCGCTCAACCTCGTCGCGCCGCGCGAGATGCAGCGCGCGAAGGCGCTCGAAACGCTGCGCGACGCGCCGCTGCACTGGAGCGCGATCCGCACGGTTGCGAAAGTGGACGACCTGCACGCGGCAATGGCGACCCTGCGCCTCGACGCCGGCCGCACCGACAAGATGCGCCCCGGCGACATCCTCGGCGCATTGACCGGCGACGCCGGCCTCGCCGGCGACGCGGTCGGCAAGATCGACGTGTTCCCGACGCGTTCCTACGTCGCGATCCGCCGCGCCGACGCCGGCAAGGCGCTCGAGCGCCTGCGCGCGCGCGGCATCAAGGGTCGCAAGGTGCGCGTGGTGCGCCTGTGAGCGACCTGCGCGCGAACGCGACGGATACGCCGACCGACGACGAGGCGATCGCCGCGACGCGCCGCTGGATCGAACGCGCGGTGATCGGCCTCAACCTGTGCCCGTTCGCGCGCGCGCCGTTCGCGCAGGATCGCCTGCGCATCACGGTCAGCCGCACGACCGACGTCGAGTCACTCGTCGAGGACCTGCGCGCGGAACTCGCGTGGCTGCGCGACGCCGATGCGGGCGAATGGGAAACGAGCCTGCTCGTGCATCCGTTCGTGCTCGGCGACTTCGAGGACTACAACCAGTTCCTCGACGTCGCGGACGCGCTGCTCGAAGACATGGAGCTCGACGGCGAGATCCAGGTCGCGAGCTTCCACCCCGACTACCAGTTCGCCGACGCGGCATCCGACGACATCGAGAACGCGACGAACCGCTCGCCGTTCCCGACCCTGCACCTGCTGCGCGAATCGAGCATCGACCGCGCGGTCGAATCGGGCATCGACACGAACGCGATCTACGAACGCAACATCGAAACGCTGCGCAAGCTCGGCCATGCCGGCTGGAATGCGTTGTGGGCCGAAGGCGGCGACGACGGACGTCGAGGGGCTCGCTCGGAGAGAGCAAAAGATTGAAACACGAAGGACACGAAGAACACGAAGGGAAGCCAAAGATTCAAAGATTGAAACACGGAGCACACGGAGCACACGGAGGAAAAGCTTTTAAATGAAAAGCTCTTCTCGCCCTTGGCTTTCTCCGTGTGCTCCGTGTGCTCCGTGTTTCAAGCTCTTCCCTCTTGCGCTCTTCCTTCGTGTCCTTCGTGTCCTTCGTGTTTCAGTCTTTGCTCTTTGATCCGCGCAGTGCGAGATCCGCCGGGGGCATGCCGCAATCGGCAGGCACGAGCGCTGGCGGCGCGCCGGGGCGCAGTGCGACGCGTGGCGTGCGCAAGGCGAGTGCACGCACGTAGGCGTCCGTGTAGACCGTCGCGCACGCGCGCGACAGGTGCGAATACTCGGGCGGCACCAGCGCGTGCATCACCGGATCGTCGTCGCTGTGCAGGCCCATGACGCCGCCCGCGGCGAGCAGCGCATCCCAGGCCTGCGCGCGCGGCATTTGCTGCTCCTCGAACATACGGAAGCGCGGGTCCGACGGCGGTCGCAGGAACACGACCTCGCCCCCGCGCGCGCGGATCGTCGCGACCGCGTCGTGCAGTTCGCGCTGCGCGGTGGCGATCGCGGCTTGCGCGATCGGTGGCGGCTTGCGTCCGGCGCCGAGGCCCCAGGCCGCGCGCTGGTGGTCGCGCAGGCGAACGTCGGTCTCGATGCGCGGCCACAACCAGGTCTGCCGGTCGTCGCCGGTCACGCCGAGCTTCCACAGGCGTTCCGCGGTGCCGATGCGCACGCCGTCGCGCCAGTCGTCGTCGAGGAAATGGACGAGCCGCGACAGGCGGAAGCGGTCGTCGAGGAAGGCGAACGCGTGCGACAACGCGCGATGCAGCTGGAACGACGCGCGCACCGATGGTGACTCGAAGCGGTAGCGCTCGAGCGCCCCGCGACCGAGCCCAGCGTCGGGGCCGAAGAACGTCGTATGTGCGATGCCGACGATCACGAGGCCCGCGAACGGCGAATGTTCGGCGAGTTCGACGAGGAACGGGCGCGCATTGCTGCCGGCGATCGCAAGCTGGATCGGGCGCACGCCGGTCAGCGCTTCGTAGCGATCGAGGTCGCTGTCGAACAGCATGCGCGAGTCGCCGACGAGCACGACGTTCGCCTCGCCCGCATCGACGCGCCGGCGCTGCTCGGCCCACGCCGACGGGCCGTCGTCGATGTCGCCCGCCTCGAGCCCTTCCGCGCGCATGCGCCATTCCCAGGCGCCGACCGCGACCAGCAGGATCAGCATCGCGCTCGCGAAGATGCGCGGCCATGGCCTGGGCGGGATGTCGCGCACCGGCACGGGCTGCGCCACGCCCGGTCGATCGGACGCGGTCAGGCGCACGAAGCCCGGGCGCACCGGCTCGCGCTCGTCGACGCGTTCGCTCATCCCGGAGTCGGCGCTGGACATGGCGCTATCGCGTCCTCAGAACTGGAAGTAGATGAAGGCATTGCCGCTGCCCTGTTCGATCACGATCGCGAACGCGAGCAGCGCCCACGCGCCGGACAACACCGGCGCCGGCACGGTCGCGAGCACGGACTCGAGCGTGCGCGCGCGCATGAACGCGTGCGCGGCGACGATGCCGGTGACGATGATGACGGTGGTGACGATCTCGATCGCCGGCAGCACGGGCACCGCGCCGGCGTTCGCCGCGAACATGCCCGCGAGCACGCGCCACGCGCCGCCGAACGTGTGCGCGCGGAAGAACACCCAGGCGACGTGCACGAGCAGGAAGGTGAGCACGCCGAGCGCGAACGCCTGCGCCGCGGACGGCCGCAGGTGCGCGTACCGCGCGCGCAGGAAGCGCTCGCCGGCGAGGTAGCTGCCGTGCAGGCCGCCCCAGACCACGAACGTCCAGCTCGCGCCGTGCCAGAGCCCGCCGAGCAGCATCGTCGCGAGCAGGGCGAAGTACGTGCGTGCGGGGCCGTGGCGGTTGCCGCCGAGCGGGATGTAGAGGTAGTCGCGCAACCACGCCGACAGCGTGATGTGCCAGCGCCGCCAGAAATCCGAGAAGCCGATCGCCGCGTACGGGAAGCGGAAGTTGTCGGGCATCGCGAAGCCGAGGCACATCGCCGCGCCGATCGCGGTGGTCGAGTAGCCGGCGAAGTCGCAGAAGATCTGCCCGCCGAACGCGAGCGTGGCGACCCACGCGTCGAGCACGCCGGGGATCTTCGCGCCGTCGTAGACCTTCTCGACCGGTCCCGCGAGGAAGCCGTCGGCGAGCACGACCTTCTGGAACAGCCCGATCGTCATCAGGGCGAGGCCGAAGCAGAGCTGGTTCGCGTCGGCGCGTCGCGGCGACTCGAACTGCGGCACGAGTTCGGTCGGGCGCAGGATCGGTCCCGCGACGAGGTGCGGGAAGAACGTCACGAACAACGCGTAGTCGAGGAAGTTCCGCGCGGGCGCGGCGCGGCGCAGGTACACGTCGAGCGTGTAGGACATCGTCGCGAAGGTGTAGAACGAGATGCCGACCGGCAGCACGATGTCGAGCTGCGGCGGCTGCCAGGCGACGCCGAGCCCGGCCATCAGCGCGGCGAAGTTCTCCATGAGGAACTCGCCGTACTTGAAGTACGCGAGCATGCCGAGGTTGGCGACGACGGACAGCAGCATCCACGCGCGACGCGCGTTCGCGCCCTGCACGCTGACGAGCTTCTTCGCCGCCCACCAGTCGACCACGGTGGAGATCCACAGCAGGATCACGAACGGCGGGTTCCACGCCGCGTAGAACAGGTAGCTCGCGACGAGCAGGTTGATCTTGCGCACGGTCCACGGCAGCGGCAGCGAGTGCAGCGCGAGCACGCACGTGAAGAACACGACGAACGTGAGCGAGTTGAAGACCATCGCCGCCCTCCCCGGTCAGCGCATGGAAGCCCGGTCGCGGGCGTGGTCACTCGACCCTGCAGCGTCGCGAATGCAGCCCGCGGCGCGCGCGCAGTGTGCGCTGCGCGCTGGCGGTGCGCAATCGATGCCGTTCCGGGTACGGAACGGCCGGAACACGGGGGCTACCGGGCCGGCGCGGCCTCGCCGTCGGCGAACACCGCGAACATGCCCGCGTACGGCTTGACCAGCACCGCCGCGGCGCCCGCGTAGCCACCGGACGGGGTCCAGAAGCGCGACAGCGTGCCGTCGAGGTAGAGCGCGTCGCGGCAACCGAGCTCGTCGCGGAACAGCGCGGCGAACGCGTGGAACGACACCGGCGCCTCGCTGACCGCGAACAGCGCATGGCCCGGCGTCGGCGCGCAGACGCCGCTGCGCCACTTGAGGCTGTCGGAGGCGGCGTCGAAATTCGGGTTGATATCGCCGTCGACCACGAGCATCGGTCCCGACTGCGTGGCGAGGCGCGCGTCGGCGGGCCGGCGCTGCCACTGCGCGGTCGTGACGACGCCCGCGTGGCCGGCGCGGTCGACGTAGAACACGCCGTTCGGCGGCAGCGCGAAATTGCCGCGACCCGCGCCCGTGCGCGCGGTGTTGAGCGGACGGAGCACGCGACCGTCCTCGACGTGCAGGCCGAGCGGGCGGAACTGGCCGTCGTAGATGCCCGCATTGGCGGCGAACTGCAGCGTGCGCCCCTGCCCTTCGCCCCATTCGCGCAGGCGATCGACCGTGCCGAAGGCGCGGCCACCGTCGTCCTTCCAGTGCAGCTCCAGGCGGTCCGCCGCGAGGTCGACGTCGACCACGCGGCAATCGATCGTGCCGGCGCGCACCGTGCGCAGCGTCGGTGCGGCAGCGAGCGGGCCGGCGGCAGCCAGGGCGAACAGGACGAGCGGGGCGAGCGGGACGAGGAGCGGGCGCATGCCCCGCATTGTCGCCGAAACCGCGCGCCGGTCGCGTTCGCTTTCGGTTATGCGCGACCGCCCGACCAGCATGTAGACTTCGCCGAGGGGACGCGCCGCTGCGGCGCCGTCATGAGCCGCGACAGCGGCATTTTTCGTTCTGGGGAAACCATCATGCGTGACTCGCGCTGGATGCGCCTGGCCTTTCTCGTGTTCGCTTCGTGCCTCTCCATCAGCCCGGCGTTCGCCGAGGACGCGGCCGACGACGACACCTCCTCCGCCCCGTCGCCGTGGCAGGTCGCATCGAAGGCGATGCAGCACGGCCCGCAGACGATCGCGCTGGGCGACCAGGCGACGCTGCGCCTGCCGCAGGGTTACGGCTTCGTGCCCAAGCGCGAGGCGACCGAACTCATGGAAGCGATGGGCAACAGCGCGGACGACAACTTCATCGGCCTCGTGTTCCCGCCGAACGCGGGCGACGACGACGCCGAGGAGTGGATGGTGTCGATCGACTACGACCCGTCCGGCTACATCAAGGACGAGGACGCGCAGCACTGGAATGCGGACGAGCTGCTGCAGAACCTCAAGGACGGCACCGAAGCCGCCAACGAGAACCGCGTGCGCATGGGCATCCCGGCGCTCGAGGTCACGCGCTGGATCGAACCGCCGGCGTACGACGCCGCGACGCAGCGCCTGGTCTGGTCGGTCGAGGGCCGCGACAAGGGCGCCGCCGCCGATGCCGACAACACCGTCAACTACAACACCTACGTACTCGGGCGCGAGGGCTACATCTCGCTCGACCTGATCACCTCGTCGTCGAAGATCGAGGCGCAGAAGCCGATCGCGCGCAACCTGCTCGCCGCGGTCGCGTTCAACGACGGCAAGCGCTACGCCGACTACAACGCGTCCACCGACAAGCTCGCCGCCTACGGCCTCGCCGCGCTGGTCGGCGGCGTCGCCGCGAAGAAGCTCGGCCTGCTGGCGCTCGCGGCCGCATTCCTCGCCAAGTCGTTCAAGCTCGTCGCGATCGCGGTCGTCGCCGCCGGCGCGGCGATCAAGAAGTTCTTCTCGCGCAAGGCCTGATCGCCACGTGCAGCCACCTGCGGGAGCCGGGCATGTCCGGCTCCCGTGCTGCCGCTACACTCGCCGCACTCCTGCCGCGGAATCCCCGATGCCCACCTTCGATATCGTCTCCGAAGTCGACAAGCACGAACTCACCAATGCGGTCGACCAGGCCAACCGCGAACTGTCCAACCGCTTCGACTTCAAGGGCAGCGACGCGAAGTTCGCGCTCGATGGCTACGTCATCACCGCGTCGGCGCCGAGCGACTTCCAGCTCAAGCAGATGCAGGACATCCTGCGCGCGCGCCTGACCGCGCGCAGCATCGACGTGCGCTGCCTCGACGTCGCCGAACCCGAGATCAACCTCGCGACCGCGCGCCAGAAGGTCACCGTCAAGCAGGGGATCGAGCAGGCCGTCGCGAAGAAGATCGTCGCCGCGATCAAGGCCGCCAAGCTCAAGGTCGAGGCGCAGATCAACGGCGAAAAGCTGCGCGTGACCGGCAAGAAGCGCGACGACCTGCAGGTCGCGATCGCGCTGCTGCGCAAGAGCGAATTCGACGTGCCGTTGCAGTTCGACAACTTCCGCGACTGAGCGTGTGGCTGGCCGGATGCAAGAAGCTGCAAAGCAAAAGACTGAAACACGAAGGACACGAAGGACACGAAGGAAAGAAAGATCAGGGAAAAAGAATCAAAGATTTGGAACACGGAGCACACGGAGCACACGGAGAAAGCAAGCAAGGAAGGGCTCTACTGTTTGAGGCTTTTCCTCTGTGTGCTCCGTGTGCTCCGTGTTTCGATCTTTGAATCTCTTGCTCTACTTCGTGTCCTTCGTGTCCTTCGTGTTTCAGTCTCTTGATCTTGATCTTGCTCTCGGCAGCCAACGGCCCCTCAGCGCAGGCTCACGGTCTGGCCTTTCCAGAGCGGGTCCTGCCAGCGGTAGAACGTGCTGAGGGAATCGGGCTTGTCGGCGCGCTTGTCGACCGCGAGCGTGTCGAGGTCGAGCACCTCGAACGTGCGCGAGAAGCGGCCGCCGACGCGAACCTCGCGCGCCGCGAGCAGCTTGCGGCCGCCGGGGACCCAGCCGGCGAATTCGACGTAGCCGACGTCCGGCGCATCGCCGGCGGGCGGCACGACGTCGACCGTCCACTCGTTGCCGTTGCGGTGGAACACCCACATCTCGCGCCAGGCGTCGAGCGGTTGCACCGCGAGCGTGAGCGCGGTGCCGCCAGCGTTCGCGCGCGCGGAATTCGTCCAGACCGTGCCGTACGTGCAGCGCTGGAACAGCGGCGCCTTGTCGCCGTGCTTGGCGTCGACGAGGCGGATGCAGGTCTCGCCCGGCTGGCCCGTCGCGGTCGTGACCGCGAGGCCGATCGCCGTCTTCGCCGGCGCGGGTTCGGCCGCCCAGCGCACGGCGCCGACGCGCACGGCAGCATCGCTGTACGCGCTGGCGTCGTCTTCGGCGAGTTCCTGGCGGTTCACGCCGGTGAGTTCCTGCAGCGCGCGGGCGGCCGCTTCGGCAGCGGGCTCGCCGCGACGCACGCGTTCGAACGCGAGGCTCGACCAGACGGCCGCGGTGCGCATGCGCACGCGGTTCTTCAGGTACTCGGGCAGGTCCGCGCGCGGCACGCGATCGAGCACGTCGGCGCGCCAGCCGTCGAGGCTCGCACGCTCGAACGGCGTCGTCGCCGGGTCGATGCATTCCTCGCGCGTGAGCGCGAGCGCGGCACGCGCCTTCTGTTCGGCGCCGGCCGGCAGCGCCATCACGCGGCGGAACGCGTCGCCGTCGTAGCAGACCTGCACGCGACCCTCGCGCTCGAGGCTGCGCATCGCGACACCGTAACCCGCGACGACTTCCAGGTGCGCGGCGATCACCGCGTCGTTCGCCTTGCTGCGGTTCGACGATGCGCGACGCGCGAGGCGTTCGGCCATCGCGCCGAGCGCGTCGAACGCCTCGGCGTCGATGTCCTTGCCCGGCGCGGCGCGCAGGAACGCGGCCGCGTAGCCGATGCCGAGCGCCTCCGCACCCGGCGTGTCGCGCAGGAAGCGCACGACCGCGAGCAGGCCGGCCGCGTCCTGCGGCTGCAGCGACAACAGGCGCACCTGGCTCGCGCGCACGTAGCCGGCGCGTTCGCGCCGGTGGTCGTACACCTGCAGGTAGTCCATGCGGCGGCCGCGCACTTCGAGGCTGTCGCCCTGCCAGAGCACGACCTGCTGCTGCGCCGATTCGCGCGGCGCGGCGCGCAGGGCGGCCTGGTCGATCACGACGATCGCGGTCGGGTTCGGTTCGGGTGCGGCAGGCACGTTCGCAGCGGGCGCGGCCTGCACGGCGGCGAATGCGAACAGGCTCGCGAGGAAGACGATCGTTCTCATCGCATTCACTCCCCGTCCGCCGTCTGCGCGACCGCCTGCGCCTTGGTACCGCCGATGAGGTTCGCGCCGATGAAGCCACCGTCCGCGGGCGGCGGCGCGATGATCACCGACACCTTGTCCGACAGCTTGTCGGCGAGCGTCTTCTGGATCAGCAGCGGATGCTTGCTGATGAGCGCGCCGTCGCGCTCGAGCTGCTCGCTCGCGACCTTGCCGAGCTGCTCGACGCGGTACGCATCCGCCTCGGCGAGCTTGCGGCGCGAATCGGCTTCGCCCGCGGCCTCGATGCGGCGCGCCTCGGCAGTGCCTTCGGCGGTGCGGATGCGCGCGGCCTTCTCGGCATCGGCTTCGAGCTGGCGCTGCTCGATCTGCTTCTGCTTGAACGGGATCACGTGCTTCATCGCCTCTTCCTGCGCCTTCGCCGCGATCACCTGTTCGTTCGCGCTCGCCTCGGCGGCCTTCTCGCGCTTGACCTTCTCCGCCTCGGCCTCGAGTTCGGATTGCTTGACCTGCTTCTCCTTGAGCTGCAGCGTGTACTGCATCTGCTCGGTCTCGAGCTCGACCGCGAGCAGCTTGTCCATGCCGGCGCGGTAGTCGGCGGGCAAGTCGACGTTGCCCATCGTCACGCGACGCAGCGCGATGCCGTCCGCGGCGAGCAGCGGCTTGAGTTCACCTTCGATCACGTCCTGCAGTTCCTGGCGCTTGCTCGAAAAGATCTCGCGCACCGTGTAGCGGGTGAACACCTTGTAGACGACGCCCTGCACGAGCGGCTCGACCAGTTCGCTGCCGATGTCGTCCGGCAGGCGCGCGGCCTTCTCGGCGAGCGTGGCCGGATCGATCGCGTAGCGGATCGACAACTCGACGCCGAGGGAGAGGCCCTCGGACGACTGGAACGGCGCCTCGCCGTCGGCCTTCGCGCTGCGCGTCGGCGTGTAGGTCTGGTCGAGCAGCGCGTAGCGACGCAGCTCGTGGATGCCCGGCAGCACGAGGGCGACGCCTTCGCCGAGGCGCGTGCTCGTGCCGGTGAGGCGGTTCAGCCGCACGCCGACTTCCTGGCGACCGACCGACTCCATCGGAGGATGCCTGTACACGGTGTAGCCGATCGCGACGACCACCGCGAACACGATCGTTTTGAGGTTGAGAAACTTGCGCGAGGTTTCCTTCGCTGCACGCAGACGGTCCGACACGTTGCCCCCGATGACACCTGATCACTCGATTCGCGACCCGCGTCGCGCGGGCCGGCCCTTGCGCGACGATCCGGCTTCCCGGCAGCCACTCGACGATCACTCGCGCAGGATCATTCCAACCCACGTCGCGGCAAGGCTGCGGCCGCACTAGCGGCGCGTTGCTGGCGGGTTGTGGCGGGACGCGGGCAGCTGGCGCTGCCGGGCTTTAAATGAAGAGCCAAAGACTGAAACACGAAGGACACGAAGGACACGAAGTAGAGCAAGAGATTCAAAGATTGAAACACGGAGCACACGGAGCACACAGAGGAAAAGTTTTCAAATAGTAGAGCCCTTCCTTGCTTTGCTTTCTCCGTGTGCTCCGTGTGCTCCGTGTTTCAAGCTCTTCTTCCACCCGCTTTTTGGCTTCTCTTCGTGTCCTTCGTGTCCTTCGTGTTTCAGTCTTTCGCTTGTCTTGCGCCACAGGGTCAAGCGATGCCGCGGCGGACCGCCCCGGGCGACAGGCCAGTGTGGCGCTTGAACGCGCGGCTGAAGGCGGCTTCCGAGTCGTAGCCGAGTCGCTCGGCGAGCGCGCCGACGCTGCGGCCGTGCTCGCGCAGTTCGGCCATCGCCGTGTGCATGCGCAAGCGGGTGACGTACTGCATCGCCGGCATGCCGACCAGCGCACTGAAGCGCGCCGCGAACGCCGAGCGCGACATCGCCGCCGCGGACGCGAGCGTCGCGAGCGACCAGTCGCGCGCCGGGTCCGCGTGCACGAGCGTGAGCGCGCGGCCGATCTGCCGGTCGCGCAATGCGCCGAGCCAGCCGCCCTGCGCGGCCGGGTCGCGCTCGATCCATGCGCGGATCGCCTGGATCACGAGGATGTCGGCGAGGCGCGTGACGATCGTCTCGCCGCCGGGACGCAGCTGGCCCGCCTCGTCGGCCATGAAGCGCAACGTGTCCTGCATCCACTGCCGCTGCGGCAATTGCGCCGCTTCGATCACGATCGAGCGCGGCAGCAGCGCGACCAGCTGGCGCGCCGCCGGCTGCTCGAACCGCACGGCGCCGCAGATGAGCTGGGTCGGCTTGCCGTCGCCGCCGTGGCGCAGCACCTCGTAGCGTTCGCCGACTTCGGCGCGCGGCAGATCGAACAAGCCTGCGCAGTCGGCGCCGGGTTCGTGCACGAGGCGATGGCCGGCGCCGTGCGCGACGAGCGCGAAGTCGCCCGGCTGCAGCGCCTGCGGCGGCTCGCCGTCGAGTTCGAGCCAGCAGCGGCCGCTCGTCACCACATGGAACATGAGGCACGACGGCATCGCCGGCAGCGCGAGCCCCCACGGTGCGGTGAATTCGGAGCGGCAATAGAACATGCCGTTCATGCGCAGGAAGTGCAGCGCTTCGCCGAGCGGGTCGTGCGAGATCCAGGGGTCGTTCGCGGCCATGGCGCGAGTATGCGCCAGCAGCGCGCGTCGTCCACGCCCATGGACGAACGGGCAAGCGATCGCGACGTTCCGGGATGTTTCGTACGCCGCCGATCCCCGACAGTGGACGCCACGCAATCCCGCGCGCCTCCGAGTCCCGTCCCATGACCCCTGCCGTCACGACCACCCCATCCAACCCGAAACCCGTCCTCGTCGTCGGGGGTTCCGGCAAGACCGGCCGCCGCGTCGCCGATCGCCTGCGCGCGCTCGGCCTGCCGGTGCGCATCGGTTCGCGCAGCGGCGCACCCGCGTTCGACTGGAACGATCCGGCCGGCTGGCCCGCGGCGCTGGCCGGCACCGGCGCGGCGTACATCGCCTACTCGCCCGACCTCGCCGTGCCCGGCGCACCCGAGGCGATCGCCGCGTTCGCCGAGGTCGCGCTCGCCGCCGGCGCGCGTCGCCTCGTGCTGCTGTCGGGTCGCGGCGAGGAAGAAGCGGAGCGTGCCGAGCGCGCCCTGCAGGCGTCCGGCGCCGACTGGACGATCGTGCGCTGCAGCTGGTTCATGCAGAACTTCAGCGAAGGCCATTTCCGCGACGCGGTGCTCGCGGGCGAACTCGCGCTGCCGGTCGGCGACGTCGCCGAGCCGTTCGTCGACGTCGACGACATCGCCGACGTCGCGGTCGCCGCGCTCACCGATGCGCGCCACGTCGGCCAGCTGTACGAACTCACCGGGCCGCGATCGCTGAGTTTCGCCGAGGCGATCCGAGCGATCGCGCTCGCCTCGTCGCGCACGGTGCGTTACACGACGGTGCCGCCCGACGCGTTCGTCGCCGAGTCGCGCCGGCAGCAGGTGCCGGAAGACCTGATCGGTTTCCTGCGCTACCTGTTCGAGGAAGTGCTCGACGGCCGCAACGTGCGTCCCGCCGACGGCGTGCAGCGCGCGCTCGGGCGCGCACCGCGCGACTTCGACGCGTTCGCGCGCGAGGCCGCGCACGCGGGCGCGTGGAAGGACTGAGTCAATCACCGTCGCCGAGGTCGAGCGTGCGCATGCCGGTTTCGCGGCAATGGCGTTCGTAGTCGGCGAGCCGGCTCGCCGCGGTCGCACGCGCGATCACGGTGTCGCCCGGCCCGAGGAACTCGACCGTGCCCATGACGATGACGAGGGCGACGAGCGGCTCGTCGCCGACCGCCTTCCACCAGTCGACCGTGCCGGGCGGCTCGTGCACGTAGCCGCCCGCGACGATGCGTTCGCCGGTATGCAGGAGGCGCTCGCCCGCGAGGTTCCACGCGTGCACATCGCCGCCGTGCCGGTGCAGCGGCATCGCGACGCCGGGCTCCATGCGCAGCAGTTCGGCGAAACCGCGCTCGCCGAACACGCGCAACATTTTCGACGTGCGGCCGGTGGTCGGCGAGGCGATCCACGGCAACGCGTCGGCATGCCGCTCGTGCTGCGCGAGCAACGCATCGCGCAGGGCTTCGATGCCGATCGTCACGACCGCGGCCTCACGCCGCGACCGCGCGCAGGTGGCGCTCGAACGAGGCGTCGACCGCGGCGCGCGCGCCGCCGATGATGTTGCGGCCCCAGGTGTAGCCGTAGACGTCCTCGAACGCGAAGCGCGCGAGGCGATCGCGCATCGCGCGCACGTCGCCGGTCGCCATCGGGATGAAGTTCGGGTAGCTGTACATGAAGGTCACGTGGCGGCGATCCATCACGACCTGCAACGCGTCGCCGGGGAACAGCGCGCCGCCCGCGCGCGGGCCGTCCTGCCAGTGCAGCGCGGTGCTGCCCGGGAAATGACCCCCGCAGCGGATCAGGGTGACGTCGTCGGACAGGCGCAGTTCGTCGCCGCGCCACCAGCGGATGCGCGGCGACGACCGCAGCACCCATTCGCGATCGGCTTCGTGCAGCAGGATCTCGACGCCGCCGAGCGCTTCGCTCCAGTCGACCATCGCCGAGTAGAAGTGCGGATGCGAGATCACGATGCGGTCGACGCCGCCGCGCTCGCGCAGCGCGGCGAGCGCGGCGTCGTCGACGAGGCTCACGCATTCCCACAGCAGGTTGCCGGCGCCGGTCGGCAGCAGCAATGCGCGCTGCGGGATCGCGAAATCGGGCGCGATGCCGACGCCGAGCAGGCCGGCATCGATATCGACGCGCAGGTGGTGGCGCGCGGCGAGTTCGGCCGGCGTGGTCCAGCGTTGGCCGTCCCAGCCTACGTACTGGCGCTCGTCCTCGCAGATCACGCAACGGCTCGGCCACAGCGCGCTTTCGGCGTGTTGCGTACCGCAGGTTTCGCAGATGTAGCAGGGCATGGTCGGGTTCCTTTCGCTAGCGGCGCGAGCATTCGGCGCACGGATAACGTACGCTCGCACTGGTTCTCACATCGGACCAGTCGCAATGACTTCGCAGGAACCAGTCGGCCCGCCGTTCGCGTTCCCGCTGCAGCTCGACGGCGAAAGCGGCGGCCGCATGCGCCAGCTGCACGAGCAACTGCGCGCGGCGATCCTCGATCGGCGCCTGTGCGCCGGGGCCGAGCTGCCTTCGACGCGGCGCGTCGCGACCGCCTACGCGATCGCGCGCAACACGGTGATCGCCGCGTACGACCTGCTCATCGCCGAGGGTTACGTGGTGCCGCGCGCGGGCGCGAAGGCGATCGTCGCCGAACTCGCCGCGGCGAGCGTCGCGGCGCGGCGCGCCGCGAAGGCGCGGCCGCTACCGCTCGGCCTCGAGGATCCGCGCCTCAATCCGCTCTGGCGCACGCCGTTCCTCGCGAGTTCGTCGCCGCGCGGCCTGCCGCCGCGTTCGTTCCGCCTCGGCGTGCCCGAGCATCGCCATTTCCCGCACGAGATCTGGCGCAAGCTGTCCGCGCACGCATTGCGCGCGTGGTCGAAGGTGCCCTTCAGCTATCCGCCGTCGGAAGGCATCGCGGAACTGCGCGAGGCGATCGCGCAGCACGTCGCGTTCGCGCGCGCGGTCGCGTGCAAGGCGGACAGCGTCGTCGTCACCTCCGGCGCGCAGCAGGCGTTCGACCTCCTCGCGCGCCTGCTCGTGACGCCCGGCAAGACGCGCGTCGCGTTCGAGGAACCCGGCTATCCACCCGTGCGCGCGGCCATGGCCGCGGCCGGCGCACAGCTCGTCTCGATCCCGGTCGACGACGAAGGCCTGTGCGTCGACCGCTTGCCGCCCGACGTGAAGATCGTCAGCGTGACGCCGTCGCACCAGTCGCCGACCGGCGTCGCGCTGTCGATGCGCCGGCGCATCGCCCTGCTCGACTTCGCGCGCACGCACGGCGCGGTCGTGCTCGAGGACGACTACGACGGCGAGTTCCGCTTCGGCGGCCGCCCGCTCGACGCGCTGCAGACGCTCGATCGCGATGCGCTCGTGTTCTACATCGGCACGTTCTCGAAGAGCCTGTTCCCGGCGCTGCGCAAGGGTTTCGTGGTCGCGCCGGCGTGGGCGCGCGACGCGCTCGTCACGGTCAAGCACTGCACCGATTCGCACGGCGACGCGATCGCGCAGGCGACGCTCGCGGCATTCATCCGCGAGGGCCACCTCGCACGCCACGTGCGCCGCATGCGCCCGATCTACGCCGAACGCCGCGAGGCGCTGCTCGACGGCCTCGACCGCTACCTGCGCGACTGGTTCGAACCGATCCCGTCGGAAGCGGGGCTGCATCTCGCCGCACGCATCCGCGCTCCCGTGCTCGCCGACGCGATGTTCGCCAAGGCGCGCGTGCACGTGCCCGGCGCGATGTCGGCCGGGGAATACTCGCGCGAACCGCTGCAGCGACCCGCGCTCACGTTCGGTTACGGCGTCATCGACGCGGACGAGATCGCGCCCGCGCTGCAGCGTTTCGCGCGGGCGCTTGAAGGTTGAGGGCCGAGGGCTGCAGAGCATCGCGGCTTCCGCCGCTCCCACAGAAGGCCGCTCCTGTGGGAGCGACTTCAGTCGCGATGCCTTCTGGGAAGACCGGTGCTCCCACAATGAAAAAGCGTGCTCTCTGTGGGAGCGGCGGAAGCCGCGATGCTTTCGAGGCCGGGGTTGATCGGCGCCACGCTTCGCGCGTACCGCGCTACTTGGCGCCAGGCGCGGCGAAGACCGTCGCGACGTCGTCCGCGCCGAGCGCGCGCCACTCGCCTGCCGGCAGGTGATCGAGCACGAGCCCGCCGATCGCGCTGCGATGCAAGGCGTCGACGTGGTTGCCGACCGCGGCGAACATGCGCCGCACCTGGTGGTAGCGCCCTTCGCTGATCGACAGGCGCGCGCGACGCGGGCCGAGCGCCTCGAGTTTCGCG
Source organism: Dokdonella fugitiva (assembly GCF_014138265.1). Lineage (GTDB taxonomy): Bacteria > Pseudomonadota > Gammaproteobacteria > Xanthomonadales > Rhodanobacteraceae > Dokdonella_A > Dokdonella_A fugitiva_A. The sequence goes on along the minus strand of NZ_JACGXL010000005.1, from coordinate 288,329 downwards.
GGCGCGAGCGGCGTCGTTTCCGCCTCGAGCACGAGCGTGCCGCTCGCGAACGACGCCGCTTCGTCGCCGCGCAGGTCGTGCGCGAGCGTCGCCTCGTACACCTTCACGACCGCCGCGCGCGGCGAGATGATCCGGTGCAGCAGCGCGCCGTCGTCGGTCCACAGCAGCAGGCCCGAGGTGTCGCGATCGAGCCGGCCGACCGTCGACAGTGCGGGACTGCGCGCGCGCCAGCGCGACGGCAGCAGGTCGTAGACGATGCGGCCCGCGTCCTTGGTCGAACAGGTGTAGCCGACCGGCTTGTGCATCATGAGCACGAGCCCGGGCGGTGGATCGAGCGGTTCGCCGTCGAGGCGGATGCGCGCGTGCTCGACCTTGTCGTCGGCGTAGAGCACCTCGCCGTCGGCATCGGTCACGCGTCCCTCGCGGAACATCTGCGTGACCTCCTTGCGGCTGCCGTAACCGAGGTTGGCGATGAGCTTTAAGAGTTTCACGATCGCGGTTCCTTCGCTTCGATGACCTTGAAACCGTCGCGCTCGACCACGGTGCGCACCGCGGCGAAGCGCACGCCGAGCGTCGCCTCGTAGGCGAGATGGCGGTTGGCGACGAGCAGCAGCATGCCATGCGGCTCGAGCGCGCCCGCCGCCGCTTCGATGAATGCGCGGCCGAGCCCGGGGTCGTCGGCGCGGCCCTGGTGGAACGGCGGGTTGCTCACGATCGCGTCGTAGCGTCGCGGCAGTCCGCGCGCGACGTCGTGCCAGAGGAACGCGGTCGCGATCGCGCGCCGGTCCGTCGTGAGGGCGGCGAGCAGGTTCGCTTCGGCGGGTTCGCGCGCGCGCGCTTCCGCCTCGTAGAGGTCGAGCGCTTCCACCCCGGCGCAACGCCGCGCGACTTCGCAGGCGAGGTAGCCGTAGCCGGCGCCGAGATCGGCGACGCGCGGACCGAGGATCGACGGCAGGTGTTCGGCGAGCAGCGCGGACGCGGCGTCGACGCGATCCCACGCGAACAGGCCGGGACGGCTCGACCAGGTACCGTCGGCGATCGGTCGCGGTGCATCGAGCGCGCCCCACTCGGCCGCGAGCGCCGCGTCGACGCGCGCGTCGAGCGGTGCGGTCCAGTAGACGCGGCACTTGTGCCGCGACGCACCCTGCACCGCGCCGGCGAGGCGTTCGAGATCGGCCGCGCCCGAGCGCGCGCCTTCGTTGTTCGGCTGGCACGCGACGACGATGCCGCCGCCCGCGGCGATGCGCACCGCGCGCGCGAACAGCGCGCGCGCCTCGTCGCGCTGGCGCGGTGGCAGCAGCAGCACGAGCGGCGCGCTCGACGGTGCCACGTCGACGAGCCGCGCAGCACTGCGCTCGAGCGCGTCGGCGAACGGCTTGAACGTCTGCACGCAGGAGAATGCGTCGCGCCAGCGCGCGACCCAGGCTCCCGTGCGCGCGCGCAGGAACACGGCGTCGTGAGCCGCGTGCGCGCGGTCGGGCAACACGACCTGCCCCTGTGCGAGCGGCAGGAACAGCGCGTCGAGCACGTCCTCGACGTCGACCGCGCTCATGCGGGGCGGTGCGCCGGCGGCATCAGGCCTCGCCCTTTCCGCGCGCGAGCAGCGCCTTGAGGTCGGCGAACGGGTTCGACGTCGCAGCGGCCGAAGTCGGCGGCGGCGTCTCGTAGCCGGCCCCGCGCACGTGATCGATGTAGCGCGAGTGCTCGTTGTCGTGGCAGTACACGCAGAGCAGCTCCCAGTTGCTGCCGTCGGCCGGATTGTCGTCGTGGTCGTGGTTGCGATGGTGGACCGTCAGTTCCTGCAGGTTCGCGCGCGTGAACGTGCGGCCGCAGCGGCCGCACACCCACGGATACATCTTCAACGCGCGTTCGCGGTAACCGAGTTCGCGCTGCTCCGCCGCGCGGCGCGCCGCGGCGACGATGCGGTCGAGCTTGTCGTCGTCGGGCTTGCGCGTGCTCATGCAGGACGGGGCGGCGGTGGGGGAGACACATGTTAACGCGTCTCCCGCGCGCATCCCCAGGCGGCGACCGCGGCGACGACCGCCGCGCGGCGGCGGCGAGCTCGGCACCGAGTGCCTCGAACCCGACGGCCTTGAGCGGCACCGGGTGTTCCACGCGCACACCGGGCGCCGCGCGACCCCGCCAGCCGCGTGATCGCGTTGGACATCGCACGTGCCATCGCGCACGCTCGTCCCATCGACTCTGGATTCCATACATGCGATCGACCTTGCGCCCCGCCCTCCTCTGCTGCGCCCTGCTCGTCGCGTGGGGCGCCGGCGCCGGCGAACCGAAGCCGAGCAACGAGGAGATCGAACGCGGCCTGCGGTCGTTGCTCGTCGCCTCGCCGTACCGCATCCCCGAGTCGGCCCGCGCGGGCACGATCCGCTTCCGCGTGCAGATGCTCGGCGCACCCTGGGCGTGGCCGGAGACGTACGAACAGCACGTGCGCGACGACGGCGCGACAACCGAGCTCACGATCTGCTCCGAGTGCGGCGAGGAAACGCCGCCGAGCGCGGACGACCTGCGCCACTACCTCGAACCGAACGCGTGGGTGCAGAGCCGCGATCGGCGCGTGATCGCGTTCGCGCGCGCGGCGACCGGCGGCACAGTCGATTCGCAGATGAACCAGCTCGTGCTCGCGGTGCAGCGCAAGCTGACCGGCACGATCGATTTCCGCGAATACCAGAGTGCGACCGAGGCGCTGATCTCGCGCGGCGGCGACTGCACTGAGTTCGCGATCCTGCTCGCCGCCGCGGCCCGCGCGCGGCACATCCCGACGCGCGTCGTCGCGGGCGTTTCGTACGCGAGCCACTTCCTCGGCGAACGACACGCGTTCAGCCCGCACATGTGGGTGCAGGCGTGGGATGGGCGGCGCTGGAAGAGCTACGATGCCGCGCTCGGCAAGTTCGACGCGAGCCATATCGCGATCAGCATCGGAGACGGCACGCCGGACGGTTTCCGCGGCGAGATGCAGACGATCGCGCGCATGCACATCGTCGGAGCAGCCGGCGTCGTCAAGGACGCCGGCTGACGCACCTCAGCGCGGTGCGGCGGGATCCGCTTCGTGGACGAGCGGCAGCTCGGGCAATGCGTCGCTCGCGTCGACGAACTCCACGGTCGCGGGGTCGCTGACGCCGCCCGTGATGGTGATCGATTCGATCTTCTGGTCGGACAGGTCGACGTGTTCCTGCGCGGACGACGGATAGCCGTAGATGCCGGGTGGCGGCGGCGTCGGCTGCGTCGGTTGGGATTGCACCTGCGGTGCATAGGGCAACGTGTCTTGCGACTGCGCCGCCGGCGCCGACAGCGCAAGCGCCGCCCCGAGTCCGATGGCGGCACCACGGCCCGCGGCTCGATAGGTGACGCACATGGGCCCCTTCGCCGCACGCACGAACGAGACCCGCTCCGCATCGCTCATGCCGTCGAGCGAATGGACCGCCTTGCTGCAACGACCACAGTAGCCTGCGATGCGCCGCTGCTCGTCGATGCCGAGTGGACAGGGCTGGTCGATCTTCGGGAAGCAGGCCATGCGTCCTCCTCGCGAGGGTGTCGCCGACAGGTTACGGCAAGCGCATCAGCGCGCGCCAGCCTCGTGCACGATCGGCAGTTCCGGCACGTCGTCGTCCTCGTCGTCGACCATCGCGACCGACTTCGGATCGCTGACGCCCCCCATGAGCAGCACCTGCGGTTCCGGCGGCGGCGGCGGCGGCGGTGCGGTCGTCGCGACGCCCGCGGCGACGCTCGCCTGGATCTCGGTGCCGACCGGATCGGCCTGGCCCGGCACGGCCACCGATATCGCGAGGGCGGCACCGAGGCCGAGCGCGACGCCGCGGCGCACGCGATAGGACACGCAGATCGGGCCCGGCGCGTTGCGCACGAACGCGATGCGCTCGGCGTCGCTCATCGCGTCGAGTCCGTGCACCGCCTTGCTGCAATGACCGCAGAAGCCGGCGATGCGTCGCTGCGCATCGATGCCGAGCGGACAGGGTTGGTCGATCTTCGGGAAGCAGGCCATCGCGGATCTCCGTTCGTCGGTGGCGGCGCGGCGCGCCGGTGACCACGGAAGGATGCAACGCGGGTGCGCAGCACGCGGGGTTGCCGCCGATGCGCGAGCTTCGTCGTGGGAGCGGCGGAAGCCGCGATGCTCTTCAGCCCTCGGTCCAAAAGCATCGCGACTTCCGGCGCTCCCACAGAAAGAAGGCGCGTAGGCGGATCAAGGCGCAGCGCCGGATCCGTCGCCAGCGCGGCTTGATCCAGGTTGCGGCGCCGTAACGATGCCGAGTGCGGCGACACGCGCGATGCGCGTGCCGCCCTGCCGTCACGCCGCGCGCTTGCCCTTGCCTTGCTCTGGCGTGCCGCCGCCCGAGCCGCGCGCGCGCAGCCACGCGGCGTACTCGTCGAGGTCGCCCTTGAACTCCTCGACCTTGCCGTCGGCGACGCGCCAGAAGGTGTCGCAGACGAGGCCGGTCAGGTGGCGGTCGTGCGAGACGAGCACGATCGCGCCGTCGAAGTCGCTGAGCGCCTCGGCGAGTGCTTCGCGCATCTCGAGGTCGAGGTGGTTGGTCGGTTCGTCGAGCAGCAGCACGTTCGGCTTGCGCCACGCGATCAGCGCGAGCGCGAGGCGTGCGCGCTCGCCGCCGGAGAAGCCGTCGATGACCTCGAACGCGCGGTCGCCCGGGAAGTTCCAGCGGCCGAGGTAGTCGCGGAAGTCCTGCGTCGACACGCCCGGCGCGATCTCGCGCAGGTGGTCGATCGGCGTCTGCCCCTCGTGCAGCGACTCGACCGTGTGCTGGGCGAAGTACCCGAGTACGAGGTCGGGGTGGGCGGTGCGTTCGCCCGAGAGCAGCGGCAGTTCGCCGACGAGTGTCTTCACGAGCGTCGACTTGCCCGCGCCGTTCGGACCGAGCAGGCCGATGCGGTCGCCGGCCTCGAGCCCGAACTTGACGTTCTTGACGATGACCGCGTGGCCGTGGTCCTCGACGATCGCGTGGTCCGACGGCCCCGCGTGCGCGCTGCCCTTGAGCGTGTAGCCCGCGTCGACGTGGTTGAGACGCAGCAGCGAGTGCGGCAGCTTGACCGGTTCGGGGAAGTTGATGCGGATCTGCCGCTCGGCGCGCACCGCTTCGGTGCCGCTGAGCTTGGCCAGGCGCTTGACGCGCGACTGCGCCTGCTTCGCCTTGCTCGCCTTCGCCTTGAAGCGCGCGATGAACGCCTCGAGGTGCGCGCGCTCCGCCTGCTCCTTCTCGAACGCGATCTGCTGCAGGCGCAGGTGCTCGGCGCGCTGGTGCTCGAAGCTGGTGTAGTCGCCGCTGTAGAGCTTCGCGCGCTGCTCGTGCAGGTGCAGCGTGTGCGTGCACAGGCCGTCGAGGAACTCGCGGTCGTGCGAGATCATGAGCAGCATGCCCGGATACTTCTGCAGCCACTGCTCGAGCCAGAGCACCGCGTCGAGGTCGAGGTGGTTGGTCGGCTCGTCGAGCAGCAGCAGGTCCGACGGCATCATCAGCGCGCGCGCGAGGTTGAGGCGCACGCGCCAGCCGCCGGAGAACTCGGCCACCGCCATGCGGTGCGTGTCCGGCTTGAAGCCGAGGCCGTGCAGCAGGCGGCCTGCGCGCGCCTCGGCGTCGTAGCCGTTGATCTCGGCGAGCTTCTGGTGCGCGGCGGCGACCGCGTCCCAGTCCTCGGCCGCGGTCGCGGCGCGTTCCGCCTCGAGCACCGCGTGCACTTCGGTGTCGCCGGAGACGACGAAATCGATCGCGGGATCGGGCAGCGAAGGCGTTTCCTGCGCGACGCTGGCGATACGCAGGCGGTTCGGCAGGTCGATGTCGCCCTTGTCGGGCTCGATTTCGCCCATCACCACGGCGAACAGGCTCGACTTGCCGCAGCCGTTGCGGCCGACCACGCCGACCTTCGCGCCCGCGTGCAGGGCGATGTCGACGTCGGACAGGAGCAGGCGTTCGCCGCGTCGCAGGGCGAAATTCTTCAGAGCGATCATGGGGTTCGAAAGGTATCGCGGAGCCGCATAGTGTAGCCGACGCGCGCCTTCCCGGCATCATCCGGACAAGCCGCGGACCATCCGCACGAGCGCGCCGGCGAGTTGCTCGGGCGTCGCGTCGATGTCGCCCGCGAGCCAGCCGAGCAGCACGCCGAGCTGGGCTTGCGCGATGAGCGCCGCCGTGCGCGCGGTCGCCGCACCGGCGTCGGCCCGCTTCGCCAGGCGTGCGGCGACGAGCCGGGCGTACACGCGCGCGAGCGCGCGCCGCGACGAATCGCGCCGCAGCGCGCGCGCGTTCGCGCGGTTGTCCCAGAAGTGGCGCAAGGCCGCGACGACGTCCGCCGCCGCGGGGTCCGCTTCGACGACGACGGCGAGCCGGTCGAACGGATAGCGCACGGTGTCGAGCAGCAATTCGTCCTTGCCGCGGTAGTGCTCGTACAAGGTCGAACGACCGACGCCTGCGCGCGCGGCGACGTCGGCGACACCGATCTCGTCGAAACCGCGCTCGAAGAACAGTGCGATGAACGCCTGCTGCAACGCCTTGCGCGTGCGCCGCCGGCGTGCGTCCTCGCGTGCCGCGCCGCGCTCGCCGGTCATCGCGACGCTGCCGTTTCCGGACGATCGCGCCGACATGTCCGGAATCGCGTCCGCGCGTCGCCGCACGAGCCACGCCTGCCGCTAAGCTCCGCGCAGCCCGACTTCCAGGACGATGCCATGACCGAACGCTCCCCTTCCGCGCTTCCCTTCTCCGACATGCGTACCGCCGGCGCAATCATCGTCGCCGCCTCGCTGCTCGCGCTGCTGATGATGGCACACCACCCGTCGGGATCGACGCGCGACATGGCGGTGTTCGTCGAGCAGGTCGCGCGCGTCGGTGCGCTCAACCGCGTCGTGCACGGCGCATTGATCGCGCTGCTCGCGGCACTGTTGTTCGGCTTCGCGGAATTCTCGCGCGTGTTCGGCGCCGGCCGCCCGCTCGTACGCGCGGCGCTCGTCGCCTATGCGATCGGTACGGCTGCGGGCATCGGCGCGGCGACGATCAACGGCTTCGCGGTCGGTCGCGTCGCCGCACACTACGCGGGCGCCGACACGGTCGCGCTCGAACAGCTGCGCGCGCTGCTGCACTTCGGCTGGGCGATGAACCAGTCGCTCGCCGACCTCGGCGAGGTCGCGCGCGCGATCGCGATCGTGCTGTGGTCGCTCGCGATCCTGCGCACGCGCACCCAGCGCCTGCTCGGCGCGAGCGGCGTGCTCGTCGGCGGCGCCCTCGCGCTCGCGCTACTCGGCGGCTGGCTCACGCTCGACGTGCGCGGGATGCTGCTCGCGGTTCTCTGCGCGAGCGCATGGAACGTCGCGCTCGGCGTGCAGTTGCTGCGCGGACGCCTGTCCGCGGCGGCGCACCCCGTCGCCTAGGCGGCGCCCACGGTGCCCACGTACAGCAACGCGCGTTCGCCGGTGAGCGAACGCGCGCTGGCGACGACGAATGCCTGCGTGACGCGCGCGCCGAGCGTGGTCTCGAACCGCCAGCCGGCGCGGCCGAGGCGCGCGTCGCCGAACGCGGCGGCGACGTCGGGACGTTCGATTCCGGTCGTGCACGCGTGCACGCGGCCGTCGATCTCGAGCTCGACCGCCGCGACCGCGCCGTCGTCGAGCGACGCGGCCCAGCCTTCGAGCTCCAGCCGGCCGTCGCGCAGTTCGCGCCGGTCGAGCCAGCCCCAGGCGCCGCGCCGGAAGCCGGCCAGCACGGACAGGTCGCGCGCGGGATCGGCGGCGGCGACGTAGAGATCCTGCTCGTTCGCGAGCGCGCGCCGCAGCCGATGCAGCGGACGCTCGCCGCCGGCCGCGGCGTGCACCGCGCGGCGCACGCGTGCTTCGTCCGCGTAGGTCGTACCGTAAATGTCGGCGCCGAGGTCCGCGTTCTCGCTCGCGCCCGAATAGGCCAGGCCGGAGACGGGCGCGGCGACGCCGTGCGGCAGCAACGCGACGTCGCGCACGCTGAAGCAGATCACGCCGCGCGGCGTCAGCAGGCCGTACAGCCGGCGCATCCAGGCGTCGAACAGCGCGTCGGGCAGGTGCGAGAACAGCGAGGCGACCCAGATCACGTCGAAACGCTGTGCCGGATCGAACCGCGCCGGATCCGCGTGCGACGCGATCGTGGGCACGCCGAACGCGTCGGCGACGAACGCGAGTGCGTCCTCCTGCAACTCCGACGCCCACAGCTGGCCGCGCGGCAACGCGAGGCCGAGGAAGCGCAGCAACCGACCGTAGCCGCAGGCGAAATCGAGCACGCGCAGGTCGCGGGCGTCGCCGAACACGGCTCGCACCACCTCGTTCGCCGCTGCGTATTGCTGCAACGCGATCGCGAAGTACTGGCTGAACGCCGCGCCCGCGTCGCGATGCTCGCGCAGCGAATGCAGCAGCATCTGGTCGCGCGGGTGGATGCGCGCCTCGAACGGCGCCCGTGCCGGCAGGCCCTGCGCCTGGGCGAGCACCGCGCGCAGGCAGCGCGCGTCCGCGCACATCGCCGACACTTGGGCGTACAGCGACGATTCGTTGCGATCCGGCACTCGGGACTCCACGACAAGCAGAAACGGATGGCGCGTCTCGCACTGTCGCGGCGATCGCGCGGGGGCCTTCGCTGCAGCGATCGCGCTGCGGCTGCTTGCGCCCGGCGACGGAGTCCGTGCGCGGTCGAGGGCAGCGTCATCGCGGTATCCGGCCCCCGTTCCAGCGGGCGGAATTCGCTCGGCGAGAGCGATCCCCTCGTCGACATTGTACCGCCATGCGGCGCGCCGAACGAGTCGCGACAGGCGGTCGCGGACGGCGCAGAATGCGCCGCCCTCTTCCACGGGAACGCCGCCATGAAGGACCTGACGCAAGGCTCGATCACGCGCCATCTCGTCGCACTCGCGGTACCGATCGCGATCGGCATGCTGTTCCAGACGCTGTACGTGCTGGTCGACCTCTACTTCGTCGCGCAACTCGGCGACGCCGCGATCGCCGGCGTCGCGACCGCCGGCAACCTGCAGTTCTTCATCATGGGGCTGACCCAGGTGCTCGGCGTCGGCGCGATGGCGCTGATCGCGCGCGCGGTCGGCGCGAAGAACCAGGCCGACGCGAACCTCGTGTTCAACCAGAGCCTGCTGCTCGCGGCGCTGTTCGCCGCGATCACGCTCGCCGGCGGCTACGCGCTCGCCGGCACGTACGCGCGCGCGCTCGGCGCGGACGCCGAGACCGCCGCGCAGGGCACGACCTATCTGCACTGGTTCCTGCCCGGGCTCGCGCTGCAGTTCGCGCTGATCGCGATGGGCTCGGCGCTGCGCGGCACCGGCCTCGCCAAGCCGGGCATGGTCGTGCAGGTCGCGACGGTCGTGCTGAACGCGATCCTCGCGCCCGTCCTCATCGCGGGCTGGGGCACCGGCAAGCCGCTCGGCATCGCCGGCGCGGGTCTCGCGACCTCGCTGGCGATCGCGGTCGGCGTCGTGATGATGGTCGCGTACTTCGCGCGCCTCGAGAAATACGTCGGCGTCGACGCGGCGCTGCTGCGGCCCGATCCGGCGACCTGGAAGCGCATCCTCAAGATCGGCGTGCCGCCGGGCGGCGAGTTCGCGCTGATGTTCCTGTTCCTCGCCCTCGTCTACCTCATCATCCGACCGTTCGGGCCGGCCGCGCAGGCGGGCTTCGGCGTCGGTTCGCGCGTGATGCAGGCGATCTTCCTGCCGGCGATGGCGGTCGCCTTCGCGGTCGCGCCGCTCGCCGGCCAGAACGCGGGCGCGCGCCTGCTGCCGCGCGTGCGCGAGACGTTCGACAAGGCCGCGCTGATCGGCAGCGTGATCATGGCCGTGCTCACGCTGTTCTGCCACTGGCGCCCGGACCTGCTCGTCGGCTTCTTCACGAAGGACGCCGAGGTCGTGCGCATCGGCAGCGAGTTCCTGCGCATCATCTCGTGGAACTTCGTCGCGCAGGGACTGATCTTCACCTGCGCCGGCATGTTCCAGGCGCTCGGCCACACCTTGCCGCCGCTCTACTGCACGGCCACGCGCGTCACCGTGTTCGCGAGCGTCGCCTACTGGCTGTCGACGCGACCCGGCTTCGAACTGCACGAGGTGTGGTACGTGTCGGTCGCGACGGTGACCTTGCAGGCGATCCTCATCATCACGCTGCTCCTGCGCGACATCGGCCGGCGCACGCGCGAGGTGGTGCCGACGCCGGCGTGACGCACCACGACGGGCGGCCGAAGGCCGCCCGTCGCGGCTTCAGTGGTGCCGGGCAGCTCGATCGACGAGCGCGTTGCACTGCACCTCGGCACGCGCGCCGAGGGCGAGGCCGCTGGCGGCGTAGGCCATGCGCGCCGGGAAGTGCTGCTTGAAGTAGCCGCGATAGACCTCGTTGAACGCAGGCCAGTCCTTGATGTCGGCGAGCGCGACCGTGCACTGCACGATGCGATCCCACGACGAACCGTGGCGCGCGAGCGTGCCGCCGATGTTGTCCATGAGCTGCTTCGCTTCGGCCGCGATGCCGCCGGCGACGAGCTTGCCGTCGGCGCCCGTGCCGATTTCGCCCGACAGGTAGAGCATGCCGCCGACCCGCACCGCTTCGGAGAACGGCAGGTTCATGCCGGGCGGTGCGTGGGTGACCGGAAAGTACTCGGCGTCGTCAGCGGCGGATGCGTGACCGGCGAAGGCGAGCATGATCCCGAGCAGCAGGCCTCGCAGCGAGGCGCGAACGGCGCGCGCTGCGGCCTTCGACGTCTGCACAGCAAGAACATCGCGGCTTGCGCCGCTCCCGGAGGATGTCGAAGCGTTCATCGGGGAATCTCCCGTGATCATGGGCGCGGCGTGCGTTGCTCGCCTTCGTCGCGCAGGCTGAACGGCGTGAAATGCGTGTGCTCGTCGTAGGTGTCGACGCCCTCGCGCCGCTTGAGGAAGCCGATCACCGCGTACGTCACCGGCGTCAGCACGATCTCGACGAGCACCTTCATCGTCCAGTTGAACGCGATGACCTTGAGCATCGTCTGGCCGGACCAGATGCCGGCGAACGCGATCGGATAGAACGTGATGCTGTCCAGGCCCTCGCCGACGATGGTCGAACCGATCGTGCGCGTCCACAGCCAGCGGCCGTTCGTCCACAGCTTCATCTTCGCCATCACCCACGAGTTGGCGAAGTCGCCGATCCAGTAGGCGAGCATCGAGGCGAGCATGATGCGCCAGCTCGCGCCGAAGACGATCTCGAGCGCGGGCTGCAGGCGTTCGTTGAACGGCTCTTCCGGGCTCGGCGTCATGCCGATGATCACGAACGTCATCACGCTCGCGAACGCGAGGCCGGCGAAGCCGGCCCAGATCGCGCGGCGCGCGCGCGAGTAGCCGTACACCTCGGTCAGCACGTCGTCGAAGATGTAGCTGATCGGGAAGAACAGGTTGCCGGCGCCGAACGTGAGCGCGCCGAGCAGCGGCAGGGTCACGGTGCAGACCTTGGCCGGGCCGATCAGATTCGAACAGAGCAGGACCGCGACCATGCCGCCGACGAGCAGGTCGTAGTAGCGGAACCCCGGCGCACGCGCCGCGGTCGTGGATGCACTCATGGACGCCCCCTCGTGGTGGGTCGCCATCATAGCGTCTGTGTCTGCTCGCACGATGCAGCAGCGCTTGCGGGTCGGCGCGACCGCGCTTAAGGTCGCTTTTTCCCTTTCTCCGGCGATGAACATGAACGAAAGAATCCGTGCGCGCATCGTCTGCATGCTCGTGCTGGCCGCGTTCGCGGCGGCCGGTGTGCAGGCGCGCGCGGCCGACGGCGACCTCGTCAAGGCCGCGGTCGACGGCACCAAGCGCGTGGCGCTCGCGGGCACGCGGCCAGCGTGGGCTCGCGCGGAGCACGCGCGCGGCGAAGTCGACGCCGACCTGCGGCTCGATCGCGTGAGCGTGCTGCTCAATCGCACGCCCGAACGCCAGGCTGCATTCGACGCGCTGCTGCGCGACCAGCAGGACCCGCAGTCGCCGCGCTTCCACCAGTGGCTCGACGCCGCGCAGATCGGCGAACGCTACGGCGCGAGCGCGCACGACCTCGACGCGCTGTCGGACTGGCTGCGCAGCGAAGGACTGCGCGTCGAAGCGATCGCGCCGGCGCGCACGCGCGTGATCGTCAGCGGCCGCAGCGGCGACGTCGCGCGCGCGTTCGACACGTCGCTCGCATGGTTCGACGGCGACCAGGGCCGCCGCATCGGCGCGAAGTCCGAGCCGCGCGTGCCCGCCGCGTTCGCATCCGCCGTGCGCGGCGTGGTCGGACTCGACACGGTCGCGTTCCGCCCGAGCCATCGCATGAGTGCGCCGCGCGGCGGTTCGATCGCGAAGGGCGCACCCGCCCCGGCCAGCACGAGCTGCGGCGCCGACGGCTGCGACTACGTGGTCTTCCCGGCCGATTTCGCGCGCATCTACGGCCTCGATACCCCGCCCGCCTCCAACGTCGGCGGCAGCGGCGTATCGATCGCGATCGTCGGCCGCGAGCGCGTCTATCCGGCGGACATCAGCAACTTCCAATCGATCATCCATGCCGCGCCACGCGCTGCACAGGTCATCGTCCCGCCCGGCTCGATCGACCCGGGTGACCCGGCGTCGACCTGCAGCACGACCGGCGGCACGCCGAGCTGCACCGATCCGGGCGACGAGATCGGCGACCAGTTCGAGGCGACGCTCGACGTCGAACTCGCCGGCGCCAGCGCGCCGGGCGCGGACATCAAGCTCGTCGTCGCGGCCGACAGCGACACGCGCAACGGCGTGCAGGACGCGATCGAATACGTGATCGACACCTCGCCGCCGCCGGCGAAGATCCTCAGCATCAGCTTCCTCAGCTGCGAACCTGACAACGGTGCGTCGATCGCGCACTACCTCGACGGGCTGTTCGCGCAGGCCGCGGCCGAAGGCATTTCCGTGCTGGTAGCGTCGGGCGACTCCGGCGCCGCCGGCTGCGAGGACCACACCAAGCCGCCGACCGCCGGCCAGTCGCTCGCGATCAACGTGCTGTGCGCATCGGGCTACGTCACCTGCGTCGGCGGCACCGAATTCGCCGATCGAGCCGACCCGTCGCAGTACTGGAACGCCGACGACGGCCACAACTACCTTTCGGCGCGCGGCTACATTCCCGAGGGCGCGTGGAACGAACCGGTCGGCGACGACGGCAGCACCACGCATGGCGCGACCGGCGGCGGCACGAGCCTCTACATTCCCAAACCAGCCTGGCAGGTCGGCGCGGGCGTGCCTGCGAACGCGCTGCGCAACACGCCCGACGTCGCCCTGACCGCCTCGAGCCACGACGGCTATTTCACCTGCATGGCGGCGCAACGCGGGCCATGCACGGTCAGCGCCGGCCGCTTCAGTTTCCTCGTTTCGAGCGGCACGTCGGCCTCGGCACCCGCAATGGCGGGCATCGTCGCGCGCATCGCCGAGAACTACAGCGGCGGCCAGGGCAATCTCAACCCGCGGCTATACGCACTTGCCGCGCATCCTTCCTATGCGGTCTTCCACGACGTGACCCCCGGCAGCAGCGGCGTCGCTTCCTGCGACGTCGCGGTGCCGAGCCTGTGCAACAACAGCACGCCGGGCCCGGACGGCCTCGCCGGCGGCCTGCAAGGCTATGCCGTGACCGACGGCTACGACCGCGCGACGGGTCTGGGCTCGATCGCCGCCGACCACCTGATGGCGAACTGGCGTGGCGCGCAGCCTCCTGGCGTGGTCCTCAACCAGCACGGCATCAGCGGATCGTGGGCCGCCCCGACCGCGCAGAGCCAGGGCATCCTCATGACCGTGCACCCGGACTTCTACGGGCCGGGCAGCGGCCTGCTGTTCGGTGGCTGGTTCACCTACGGCACCGAGGCGGGCGACGGTGCGCGCTGGTACACGATCCAGGGCGAGGTCGCAGGCACCACGGCGATCCTGCCGGTGTATCGCACGACCGGTGGCAGCCTGCACACGCTGCAGGCGACGACGACGGCCCCGGTCGGCGCCGCGACGCTGAACTTCTACGACTGCACGCACGGCACGCTGGATTACAGCGTCGACGGTTTCAGCGGCGTCATGTCGCTCACGCGCCAGCTGTCGAACGTCACCTGCGCGACGAACGGCAACAATGGCGCGAGCGCCGGGCACTACCTCCTTTCCGGCGTCTGGGCCGACGTCGCCAAGGACAGCGGCCAGGGTCTCGTGCTCGACCTCAACCCGGCGCAGCACGTGCTGTTCGGTGCGTGGTACACGTTCGCCGCGGGCGCGGCCGCGGGTGCCGACGCGACGACGCAGCGCTGGTACACGTTGCAGGCAACCCTGCCGTCGGGCGCGCAGATCAACGCGATCCCGCTGTACGAAAGCACTGGCGGCGCGTTCGCCAGCGCAACGCCGACGACGACGACCGCCGTCGGCAGCGCGAGCCTGACCTTCCACAGCTGCACGTCGGCGACGTTGACCTATGCGTTCGACGCCGGCACGAACGGCGGCCAGCACGGCACGCTCGAACTCTCGCGCCTCACGCCGGCACCGGCCGGCTGCCACCTGTAACCATCGCCGGAACGAACGCCGCCGCAACCGGGCGGCGTTCCATCCGGCGCCACGGCCGGCGGCCGCGATCGCCATGGCGCGTGCCCGCACGCGCCCCCGGCATGGCGAAGTAGAATGACGAACCGCGACCGGCCCCGCCGGCGACGGCCTTCGTCATCGACCACCAGCGACACAGGAATTCCCATGGGCAGAGGCCCCAGCATCGAAAACCGCAAGAACGCCGAGGACGCTCGCCGCGGCAAGATCTTCACCAAGCTCATCCGCGAGATCACGATCGCCGCACGCAACGGCGCCGATCCCGCCGGCAACGCGCGCTTGCGCGTCGCGATGGACAAGGCGCTGTCGTCCAACATGTCGAAGGACACGATCGAGCGCGCGATCAAGCGCGGTTCCGGTGCGGACGGCGCCGACGACATGCAGGAGTTGCGCTACGAGGGTTACGGCCCGTCCGGCGTCGCGCTCATCATCGACGCGATGACCGACAACCCCGTGCGCACCGTCGCCGACGTGCGCCATGCGCTGTCCAAGCACGGCGGCAACCTCGGCACCTCGGGTTCGGTCGCGTTCCAGTTCAAGCGCGTCGGCGAACTCGTGTTCGACACGAGCGCCGCCGGCAGCGAGGACACGCTGCTCGAAGTCGCGCTCGATGCCGGCGCCGACGACGTCGTCGCCGAAGGCGAACGCGGCACCGTGCTGTGCGCGCCCGATGCGTTCGAAGACGTGAAGAAGGCGCTCACCGCCGCCGGCCTCTCGCCGCTGTCGGCCGACATCGTCATGCGCCCGGAGAACCGCGTCGAGGTGAGCGGCGAAACCGCGCAAACCCTGCGCGACCTGCTCGACTGGCTCGACGAACTCGACGACGTGCAGGACGTCTACCACAACGCCGCGTTGGGCGACTGACGCGCGTCGATGTGCGAAGCGCGAGCCGGCAGCGCGCCGGACCGCGCCCGCTTCCGGCTGCACGACGTGGCTCGACACCGACGCTAGACTGCGGTTCCGCTGCCGGACGCTCCGCCATGCTCACCTCGCCGCCGACCGCCTTCCTGTTCGATCTCGACGGCACGCTCGTCGACAGCGTCTACGAACACGTGCTCGCCTGGCAGGAGGCGCTCGAGAGCGAGGGCATCTCGCTCTCGGTCTGGCGCATCCACCGGCGCATCGGCATGAGCGGCGGCCTCATGATCAACATCCTGCTGCGCGAGAGCGGCATCACGATCGACGACGCGCGCGCCGACCGCCTGCGCAAGGCGCACGCGGCCGCGTACAACCGCCGCTCGGGCATGATCCGGCCGCTGCCCGGGGCTCGCGAACTCGTCGCCTACCTGTCGGCCTCGTCGATCCCGTGGGCGATCGCGACGAGCGGCCGCATGGAGACGGCCGGGCCGGTCCTCGCCACGCTCGGCGTCGATCCTGCGCGCGTGCCGGTCATCACGCGTGACCTCGTGCGCTATGCCAAGCCTGATCCCGACCTGTTCCTCGCCGCGGCGGACCAGCTCGGCGTCGGCATCGAACAAGCGACCGTGGTCGGCGACGCGGTGTGGGACATGCTCGCCGCGCGCCGCGCCCGCGCGCTCGGCATCGGCCTGCTCTCGGGAGGCTATTCGCAGGACGAACTCGAACGCGCGGGTGCGTACCGCGTGTTCGAGGATCCGGCCGACCTGTTGCGCCACATCGACGAAGTCGGCGGGCGCTGACGCAGGTCGGCCCCGGCCCGTCTCGCAAGGCATCGCGAATCGAGGGCGGCGGACCGCGGTCCGGCTACGCGCACATCGGCGGGCCCCGGCCCGCCACCGGTCACTCCTTCGCGTTGGCGTAGAGCTTCACGACCTCGTAGAGGAAATGCCGGCCGTCGAGCAGCGACTTCACGCGGATGCGCTCGTTGAGTCCGTGCGCGTGGCTGCCTTCGACGTCGTGGAACATGCCCGAGAGGCCGTAGGTCGGCGTGCCCGCTGCATTGAGGAAGCGACCGTCGGTCGCGCCGGTCGCCATCGTCGGCACGATCGCGACGCCGGGCCAGATCGTCTCGGCGACCTTGCGCACCGGATCCATGATCGTCGGCGACAGGTTCGGCGCATGGCCGACCGGGCTCGGTTCGCCGACCGCATTGATCGTGATGTCGGCGTCGCCGGCGAGTCGCGCAAGCGTGTTCTTCACCGCTTCGAGCGGCACGCCGGGCAGGATGCGGCAGTTCACGTTCGCGCCCGCGCGCTGAGGCAGCGCGTTCGGCGCGTGGCCCGCGTCGACCATCGTCGCGACGCAGGTGGTGCGCAGCATGCTGTTCCACGAAGGATTGAGCGTCCACAACCGATCCGCCGCGGCCGCGTCGGGCGGATCGGCGAGCACGGCCTTGATGTCCTCGGCGACCGCCTGCGGCGCGAGCTCGAGCTGCGCCTTGAAGTAGCCGCGCGTCGCGTCGTTGACGCTGATCGGGAACTGGTATGCGCCGATGCGGCCGAGCGCCGCGCTCAAGGCGTAGATCGGATTCTTCTTCGTCGGACGCGAACTGTGGCCGCCCTTGTCGGTGACTTCGAGGCGGAAGTCCTGGTAGACCTTCTCGCCTGCCTGCACCTGCAGCGCGATCGGTTTGCCGTGTTCGTCGAGTTCGCCGCCGGCGCCTTCGTTGAGCGCGAACGCCGCGCGCGTGAGCTCGGGATGTTCCTTGATGAGCCATTCGACGCCGTCGAAGGTGTCCGAGGTCTCCTCGCCGCAGGTGAGCAGCAGGCGGATGTCGCGGCGCGGCTTGAAGCCTTCCTCGTGGTAGCGGATCAGGCTGTCGGTGAACACCGCGGCCATCGCCTTGTCGTCGCTGACACCGCGCGCGTAGAACCAGCCGTCCTCCTCGACGAGCTTGAACGGATCGCGCACCCAGTCCTCGCGCTTGGCCTCGACGACGTCGAGGTGCGCGAGCAGGATCATCGCCGTCGACGAGGGATCGCTGCCCTTGATCGTCGCGACGAGGTTGCCGTCCTTCGGCCGTTGCGGCGGCACCAGTACCTGCGTGTCCGCCGCGGCGATGCCGGCCTCGACGAGGCGCGCCTGCATGGCCTTGGCCGCTTCGGTGCAGCTGCCGACCGAAAGCGTCGTGTTGATCTCGACGAGCTGCTTGTACAGCGCGCGGAACGACGCCTCGCCGGCATCGGGCTTCTTCGCCCCGGCAGGCAGCGAGACGACCGCGAGCGCGGCGACGAGCATCGAGGCAAGGCGGTTCTGCGGCATCGGGCGTTTCCTCTTCGGCACCAATCGCAAGCATGGATCGCGCGACCGCGCGCGGCAAGGCGCTTTACACCGCGCAAACATCCGCGCGGCGCATCCTCTGGCGCGGCCTGCGCACGTTCCGGCGCGATGGACGGCTCGCGGGTGCGTCTGCCGTATTACCGTAGGGCGCGGCCGCGTGGGCCGCTATCCCGACGACGACGCATGCGCATCCTCCCTCCCGCCCTCCTCACTGCAGCCCTCGCTGGCTGTGCGGCGATTGCGCCGAGCAAGACGATCGTTATTCCGCCGCGCCAGGACGCCGCCTACGACGACTGGCACTACGCCCCGGCCGTGCGCGTCGGCGACACGGTGATCGTATCGGGTATCCCGGCCGGCCCCGGCGACGACTACGACGCGCGCATCCGCGCGATGTTCAAGCGCCTCGATGCGACCCTGAAGGCCGCGGGCGCGACGCTCGCGGACGTCGTCGAGATCACCACGTTCCATCGCGAGCCGAAGGACACGCCGGCGTTCCAGGCCGAGTTCAAACGCTTCCTCTCCATCCACGACGAATTCTTCCCGACCGGCTATCCGGCGTGGACCGCGATCGGCACGACCGCACTGCTCGCCGACGGCGCGCCGGTGGAGATGCGCGCGGTCGCCGTGGTCGGCGCGGGCAAGCGCCTCGTCGTGCAGCGCGTCCCCGCGTCGACACGCTAGCGACGCTCAGGTTTGCGCATCGACCTTCCGGCCGATCTTCGCGTCGGCCTCGGGCATCGGCTTGCCCCATGGCTTCACCAGTCCGTGCGATCGGGCAGCAGGCCGCGCAGTTCGGCTTCGGTGAGATTGCGCCACTGGCCGAGCTTGAGCGCGCCGAGCTTGATGTTGACGATGCGCACGCGACGCAGCTGCGTCACGCGGTAGCCGAACGCGGCGGCCATCAGGCGGATCTGCCGGTTGAGGCCCTGCGTGAGCACGACGCGGAAACCGAACTTGGCGATGCGCGCGGTGCGGCACGGCTTGGTCAGCTGGCCGTGGATGCGCACGCCGCGTGCCATGCCGGCGAGGAACTCGGGGGTGACGGCCTTGTTCACCGCGACGAGGTATTCCTTCTCGTGGCGGTTCTCCGAGCGCAGGATCTCGTTGACGATGTCGCCGTTGCTGGTCAGCAGGATCAGGCCTTCGGAATCCTTGTCGAGGCGCCCGACCGGGAAGATGCGCTGCTGGTGGTCGACGAAATCGACGATGTTGCCGCCGACCTCGCGTTCGGTCGTGCAGGTGATGCCGACCGGCTTGTTGAGCGCGATGTAGACGTGGCGCCGCCCCTTCGCGCCCGCCTTGCGCGCGAGCAGCGCCTGGCCGTCGACGAGCACGTCGTCGCCCTCTTCCACCTGCGTGCCGATGCCGGCCGGCACACCGTTGACGGTGACGCGCTTCTCCGCGATGAGGCGGTCGGCCTCGCGGCGCGAGCAGTGTCCGCTCTCGGCGATGTGTTTGTTCAGTCGCATCCGCGCATTCTAAGGGTTCGCGTACCGGCGCAGTTGCGTCGTCACGCGAAGCGGGTAGGCTGGCGCTCCCGGCGCAGGCCGGTCGCGCGTTTTCCTCCCTACGGACCAGGAGACTTTCGATGAAGAAGCATGCTTCCGCGGTATGGACCGGCAGCCTCAAGGAAGGCAAGGGCACGATCTCGACCGAAACGGGTGTGCTCGACAACGCGCCCTACGGTTTCAAGTCGCGCTTCGAGGACGGTCCTGGCACGAACCCCGAGGAGCTCATCGGCGCCGCGCACGCGGGCTGCTTCTCGATGGCCCTGTCGGCACAGTTGAGTGGCGCCGGCACGCCGCCCGAACGCATCGAGACGAAGGCGGAGATCACCTTCGAGAAGGTCGGCGAGGGTTTCGCGATCACCGCGAGCCACCTGACCGTGAGCGCGAAGGTGCCGGGCCTCGACGCGGCGAAGTTCCAGGAACTCGCGACCAAGGCGAAGGAAGGCTGCCCGGTCTCGAAGGTGCTCAACGCGACGATCACGATGGACGCGACGCTGCTCGGCTGAAACGCCCTCGCTACGCTCGTCTGCATCGATCGGATCCGGCTCGGGACGTGCACCAGCCTCCTCGCGTCCACTCAGGCGAGCGGCCAGCGCCCGACCACGCGGTACGGATCCGGTGGCCGGCTGTCGACGAGCACGAACTCGTCGACATGCCAGGCGATGGGGCGCGCGAGCGGCTGCCGCAGCGCGCGCTCCGCGTCGCGCAGGATCGTCACGTGCGGCACGAGCCGACTCGTGCCGTGCGTACGGCAACCGAGGCGCGCGAGCGCGGCACCGAGCGCATCGTGCAACTGCAGCAATGCCGGCGGCGGTTCCTGGCAACCGAGCCAGACCGGCATGCTGCGTGCGCCGAAGCTGCCGACGACGTCGAGCTTGAAATCGAACGTCGGCAAGGAAACCTGCGCTGCGGCGGCGACCGCGCGTGCGACGAGATCGGCGGGCGGCTGCTCGAACGTACCGAGGAACTGCAGCGTGAGGTGGTAGCGCGGCGGCTTGAGCCAGCGCCCGCGCGGATCGCCCTCCGCGCGCAGCGCGTCCGCGGCGGCCGCGATCGCCGCGCGGGTCGCCGCCGCCGGCGATAGTGCAAAGAACAGGTTGTGCGTCGCCCGTACGGGCGCGAAGCCGGGAAGATCGCCTTGCATCGGCATCAGTCTAGCGCGATCCGTGAAAAGCTCGCGCGCTTCCGACGTGCGCGCCGGCGTCGCGTGCACGCCGGCCCGCGCCGGTGGTACAACGTCCGCACCGCATTCCGGACGTCGGCCATGCGCCCTATCCTGCTGTCCATCGTCGTCGTCGCGCTCGCCGCCTGCCAGTCCGGGCCGGCGCCCGACCGTGGCGGTGGCAAGTCGGTCACGCCGCAGCAGCCGGCGCCGGTCGTGCACGGTCGCGCGTCCTATCTCGAACGCATGCTGATGTCGCCTGGTGCGGTGCTCGAGGTGCAACTCATCGACGATCGCATCGCCGACGCACCCGGCACTGCAGGCTCGGCGACCGTCGCGCGGATGAGCTACGGCGACCTGCACGCACCACCCTACGCGTTCGATCTGCCCTACGATCCCGCGCGCGTCGACGCCGGCGGTCGGTACAGCCTGCGGGCGACCTTGCGCGAAGCCGATGGCCGTCTCCTGTTCGCGACCGACGCGCGCGTGCCGGTAACGCCCGGCGCGGCGGCGCCGGTCGAGTTCCGCCTCGTGCGGGTGGCGACGCCGTAGACGTCGCGGCCGCGATCAGTGGCGGCGATGATCGTAGCGACGGTCGTGCGGCCGGCGATGGTGGAAATGGTCGTAACGCACGCCGAATCCGATCGTCGGATAGGCGTAATAGCCCGGCCAGTAGTCGTAGTAATAAGCGTCGGGGCGATAGTCGTAGCGGCTGCTGTAGTAGACGCTGCCGCGATAACCGTCGTGGCGCACGTAGCCCGGCTCGTAGACGCAACCACTCAGCGCCGCGAGCAAGGTCAGTCCGAGGGCAGTCTTCAAGATCGTTTTCATGACGCGTACCTCGTCTCTGAGGTAGCGCTCACGCTACGCCGATCGCGTTGAATCGACACTGAGCGGATTGCATCCGTCGCATTCAGTCCGCGTTGCCTCAATGGTTCGTTCAGAATCAGAAGTGGAGACGGATCGCGAGGGCCGTGCTGCCACCGCTCGCGCGACCGTAGTGCAATCCACACACCCACCGGAACCCCGCATGTCGAACACGATCCGCATCCTGCTCGGCCTGCTCGCCGGCGCCGTCTCCGGTCTCCTGCTCGCCTGGCTCGATCCCGCCCTCGCCGCGGGCGCGGTCGCGTTCGCCCAGCCGATCGGACGGCTCTGGCTCAACGCGCTGCAGATGACCGTCGTGCCGCTCGTGCTCGCGCTCGTCGTGGTCGGCGTCAGCGCCGCCAACGACGCCGCCGCGTCCGGTCGCATCGCGCGGCGCGCGATCGTCGTGTTCGCGCTGCTGCTGTCGGCGGGTGCCGTGTTCGCGGCGATCGTCGACCCGCTGCTGCTCGCGCTGCTGCCGCGCGATCCGGCGGCGATCGAGAAACTGCGCGCGGCGATTCCGGCCGGTGGCAGCGCGCTGGCCTCGGTCGGCTTCGGCGACTGGTTCGCCGGCGTGATCCCGGTCAACGCGATCGCGGCCGCGGCGCAGAGCGCGATGCTGCCGCTGGTCGTGTTCGCCTTGTTCTTCGGCTTCGCACTCACGCGCATCGAGGCGGCGCGGCGCGAGCGCATGATCGAATTCTTCCAGGCGATCGCCGACACGATGATCGTGATCGTGCGCTGGGTGCTGTGGGCGGCGCCGCTCGGCGTGTTCGCGCTGATCTTCGCGGTCTGCGCGCACGCCGGCGCAGGCGTGCTGAGTGCGCTCGGCGGCTACATCGCGATGCAGTGCGTGACCTATGCGGCGATGACCCTGCTGCTCTACCCCGTCGCGATCGCGTTCGGCGGCGAAGCGCCGCGGCGCTGGGTCGCCGGCCTGCTGCCGCCGCAGGTCGTCGCGGCGAGCACGCAGTCCTCGCTTGCCTCCTTGCCCGCGATGCTCGAGAGCGCGCGCGACCGCCTCGGGCATCCGCGTGCCGTTTCGGCCCTCGTGTTGCCGATGGCGGTGTCGCTGTTCCGCCTGACGAGCCCGATGCAGTACATCGGTGCGGCGTCGTTCGTCGCCTGGATCCACGGCGTCGACGTACCGCTCGCGCAACTCGCGGTAGCGACCGCGCTCGCGGTCGTGCTCAGCCTCGGTGCCGTCGGTCTGCCCGGGCAGGTGAGTTTCATGGCGGCGACGATGCCGGTGACCTCGACGATGGGGCTGCCGGTGGAACCGCTGGGCCTGCTGCTCGCGGTCGACACCGTGCCTGACGTCTTCGCGACGGTCGGCAACGTGACGGGCGACCTCACCGCGAACAGCCTCGTCGCGCGCTGGACGCGCGACGAGGCGGAATAACGCGCCGGTCGGGATCGGCTTCGCGGACGACGCTTCGCGCCGCGCCACGCGGATCGCGCAACCGACCTTCTTAAATCACTCGCGCGCGAGACCGGCACGCGCGAGGCGATCCTGCGCCTGACGCTCGTTGCTGCGCAGCGCCGGCAGCATCGTGTCGGCGTACTGGCGGATGTCCGGGTCGCGACTCGTGTCGCGCGCGTTCTCGTACAGCGCGATCATGTCGGCGCTGTCGCGCGCGAGGTCCTCGACGTACATGCGGTCGACATTGACGTCTCGACGCAGGAGATCGTCCGCTTCCGACTGTGCGCGCGGCGACATGCGGTGGTCGAGGTCGACGTGCTTGGCGGCCGCGAGCAGGCGCAGCGCGTCGTCCGACTTGCGATGGCTGCTCAGCACGTTCTCGGCGAGCGAACGCACGCTCGTGCGGTCGCGGCCGGTCACGCGCATCGCGAACGTGAGCTGGTCGATGTTGGCGGTGTCGGCGGTGCGCAGGAAATCGACGTCGGCCTGGTCGAGTGCACCGGGCGGAACCTCGATCGCCTCGCGCATCTGCGCGCTGGCACCGAACGAAAGGGCCGCGAGTGCCGCGGCGAGAAGGATCTTGCGCATGGTCGTCTCCTCGTGGGAAGAAGCAGGCGGCCCGACTATCGGCGCGACCGCCTTAACGACGCGTATGCGCGCACGATCGTGGTCGGCGCGGGTTCATCTTCTTGAACACGGCGAAGCGCGCGCTCAATCGCGCGCTCGGCGCACGCGCCGTCGTCATTCTTCTTCCTGGCCGTCCGCAGGCCCCGCCACCGCGCGCAGCGGGCGGTCGCGCAGCAGGTGCGCGCGCATTGCCTGTTCGTCGGCCGGCACCGGCGTGCCCGCGAACGTGACGACGCCCGCGATGCGCTGCGCGACCGGCACGCCGTCGCGATACAGCACGCGCGCCGCGGCGACGCACGGCACCTTGTCGCCCGCGAGCAGGCCGCCGGTAAGGTTGAGCGGATCGGCGCCGCTCACGCAGACGAAGCGCCCGTCGAGCGGGCGCTGGCGCACCGCCCGCAGCGCCGCCACCGCTTCGGGCATCGCGAACTGCTCGCCCGCGATGCCGGCGATGAAGCGCCCGCCGCGGATCTCGCCGCGCGCCTCGAGGCGGTGGTACGCACGCAGCAGCTCACGCCACGGCGGCAGCCATTCCGCTTCATGCGCGAGCAGGCGCCAGCAGACGACCCCGTAGCGCCGCAGCAGCACGCGCGCGACGTGTTCGACCATCGCCTCGTCGGCTTCGCCGCGCGCATTACCGCCGCGTCGCACGAGCGCCCAGCGCCCCGCATCCTCGATGCCGAACAGCGCGCTGCGCCGTCCGTGCCGGCGTCGCGCGGTCGACGGCCGCTTCGACGACGGCACGAGCAACGCGCGCAGGCCGCTGTAGCTGTCGGAGTGGACGAGACCTGACGCGACGAGCTCCCCGAGCGCCTCCTCGAGTTGCACGTGCAGCAGGCGCGTGCCGGACAGCAGTTCGTCGAAGAACGACGCACCCTGCTTCGCGAGATGCTCGGCGACGACCTGCGCGCGCGACGACAGCGCGGGCGCGTCGGCACCGGCGCCGTTCGCGAGCGCCATCCAGGTGTCGATGCTGCGCCGCTGCAGCAGCACGATCGGCGTCGCGCGCACCGGTCCGCCCGCGCGTTCGCCACTGCCCTTGCGCGGACGCAGGCGCGTCCAGACCAGACGGCCGGCCTGGCACAGTGCGTCGAGCCAGGCGATCTCGTAGCCGTCGACGCGCGCGGGCAGTATCGATCCTTCCCACGCCGACGCCGGTGCCTCGTAACCTTCGAGCTGGGCGAGCACCCCGGCGAGCGCATCCGGCCCGCTCACGCGCGTGCCGTCCGTGACGCGCTGCCAGTCGAACAGGAAACGCATGAAATCGCGCGGTTCGACTGGTTCGATCTCGCGGCGCAGGCGCTTGACCGTGTAGCGATGGATGCGCGCGAGCAGGTGCCGTTCGCACCATTCGATCTCGCCGCCAAGCGCGAGTGCTTCGCTCGAATAGCGGCCTTGCATAACGAAGCCGTTGCGCTCGAGCGCGAGCAGCGCGAGATCGACGGCCGAGCGCGAGAGCCCGAGCGACGCCGCGATCGCCGCGGGTCGCACGGGGCCGAGCGCGGTCATGCGCGCGCGCAGGATCTCGACGAGCGCATCCTCGGGTGTCCACGCGACCGCGGCGTACTCCGCCGGCGCGTCGATCGCAGGATCGCGTGCCGCGTCGGGCGAAACCACCGCGAACTGCGGCAAGCGCTCGGCCGGTACCCAGACGAATGCTTCGCCGTCGCCGGCGTCGATCGACAGGCGCGCGACGCGCCGATCCGCGACGAGGCGTTCGAGCCACTGCGACCAGCCGTGATTCGCGCGCGCCTCGGCGTCCGTCACGTAGGCGACGCCCATCAGTGCCGCATGCAGTTCGTCGGCGCCGCGCGCCTGCGGCCAGGCTTCCTCGCGCACCGCGTCGATCGCGTCCTGGTCGAGCCGGCCGAGGTCGTCGGCGTGCTCGGGCGAACTCCAGCGCCGGCTGCCGACCGCCTGCGTGCGGCGCTCCTCCAGCGGCGCGTCGTCGAGGAACGCGTACGGCCTCGCGCCGAGGATCTCCGCCGCGAGCGGCGACGGCCCGGTGAGGTCGCGCGCGACGATGCGCGCGTCGCCGCGCTCGAGCCGCTGCAGCAGCGCGACGAGCGCGTCGATGTCCATCGCCTCGTGCAGGCAGTCGTGCAGGGTCTGGTCGACCAGGGGATGCTCGGGGATCTGCCGCTCGCCGACGATGTTCTCGAGGCAGGCGACCTGGTCCGGGAACACCTGCGCGAGCAGGTCTTCCGCCTTCATGCGTTGCAGCTGCGGCGGCACCTTGCTGCCGCCCTGGAAGCGCGGCAACGCGAGCGACGTGGTGGCGTTCCAGCGGAAGCGCAGGCCGAACATCGGCGCGTCGAGCAGCGCCTGCACGAGCACGTCGCGCACGCTGTTCGAATGCAGGTAGCGCGCGACTTCGTCGAGCGGGAAACTGTGGCTCGTCGACAGCGACAGCACGATCGCGTCCTCGGTCGCGGCCGCCTGCAGCTCGAAGTTGAACGTGCGGCAGAAGCGTTTGCGCAATGCGAGGCCCCAGGCGCGGTTCATGCGGCTGCCGAACGGCGTGTGGATGACGAGCTGGGTGCCGCCCGATTCGTCGAAGAAGCGCTCCATCGCCAGCGTGTGCTGGGTCGGCAGCACGCCGAGCGCGACCTTCGCCGAGCCGAGGTAGTCGACGATCTGGCGCGCGCCGTTCGCGTCGATGCCGACTTCGCCGACGAGCCAGTCGGCGGTCTCCTGCACGCTCTGGGCGAGTTCGCCGGGCAGCGCGTCGTCGCACGCGAGGCGCGCTTCGATGTCTTCGCGCAGGCGCGACACCGCGAACGACAGTTCGTCGCTGCGCCCGGGCGCTTCGCCGAGCCAGAACGGGATCGTCGGCGGCGCGCCCTGCGCGTCCTCGACGCGGATGCGCCCGCGTTCGACGCGCAGCACGCGGTAGGCGTGGTTACCGAGCTGGAAGATGTCGCCGGCGATGCTCTCGACCGCGAAGTCCTCGTGCACGCTGCCGATCATCGTCGCCTGCGGCTCGAGCACGACTTCGTAGTCGGCAGTGTCGGGGATCGCGCCGCCCGACGTCAGCGCGGTGAGGCGCGCGCCACGGCTCGCGCGCAGCACGCCGTTGACCGCGTCGCGATGCAGGTAGGCGCCGCGCGGGCCATTGCGCGTCGTGTAGCCCTCGGCGAGCATGCGCAGCACGGCGGTGAACTGCTCGCGCGTGACGCGCGCGAACGGATACGCGTGGCGCACGGCGTCGTACAGCTCGTCCTCGCGCCACTCGCGGCTCGCGACCTCGGCGACGACCTGCTGCGCGAGCACGTCGAGCGGCGCCGCCTCGACGTGCAGCGTGTCGAGTTCACCGCGGCGCACGGCGTCGAGCAGCGCCGTGCACTCGACCAGTTCGTCGCGCGAGAGCGGGAACAGGCGTCCCTTCGGCGTGCCGCCGACCGCGTGGCCGGAGCGGCCGACGCGCTGCAGGAACGTCGAGATCGCGCGCGGCGTGCCGATCTGGCAGACGAGGTCGACGTCGCCGATGTCGATGCCGAGTTCGAGCGAAGCGGTCGCGACGAGCGCCTTGAGGTCGCCGCGCTTGAGCCGCTGCTCGGCGTCGAAGCGGTGCTCCTTCGCCATGCTGCCATGGTGCGCGGTGACCTTGTCCTTGCCGAGGCTCTCGCTGAGGTGGCGCGCGAGGCGCTCGGCCATGCGCCGCGTGTTGACGAAGATGAGCGTCGTGCGGTGCGCGCCGATCAGCGCCTCCAGGCGCGCGTGCACCTGGCCCCAGACGTCGCCCGACATCACGGCTTCGAGCGGTGCCTCGGGCAACTCGAGGGCGAGGTCGCGCGCACGCACGTGGCCGGCGTCGACGATCGTGCAGGCGATGTCGCTGACCGTGCTCGCTGGCGCATCGTCCGGGCCTGTGCCTGCGCCCGCGACGACCGGGTCCACGGCCACGGGACCTACGACGCGAGGATCTTCGCCGGTCAGGAACCGCGCGACCTCGCCGATCGGCTTCTGCGTCGCCGACAGGCCGATGCGCACGAGGCGGCGGCCGCACAGCGCGTCGAGGCGTTCGAGCGACAGCGCGAGATGGGCGCCACGCTTGTTCGGTGCGAGCGCATGGATTTCGTCGACGATGACCGTGCGCGTCGTCGATAGCATGCGCCGCCCCGACGCCGAGCCGAGCAGGATGTAGAGCGACTCCGGCGTCGTCACGACGATGTGCGGCGGGCGCTTGCGCATGCGGTCGCGCTCCGCCTGCGGCGTGTCGCCGGTGCGCACCGTCGTGCGGATCTCGACGTCGGGCAGCCACAACTGCAGCAGTTCGTCGCGGATGCCCGCGAGCGGCCGCTCGAGGTTGATGCGCACGTCGTTCGACAGCGCTTTCAGCGGCGACACGTAGACGACCGCAGTCTCGTCCGGCAGGCCGCCCTCGACGCCGCGGCGCACGAGGTCGTCGATCGCGGCGAGGAACGCGGCGAGCGTCTTGCCCGAGCCGGTCGGCGCGGCGATCAGCGTGTGCCGGCCGGACGCGATGGCAGGCCACGCCTCGGCCTGCGCCGGGGTGGGGGCGTCGAACGCGCGGCGGAACCAGGCGGCGACGGCGGGATGGAAGGTATCGAGCGGCATCGCGGCAGTCTGCACGCGGCCGTCTCGGATCATGAGACGGCCGCCCAGCCTAGGGTGCGGCCGGTCGCGGCCGAACTCAAGCGTATTCCGAACCCGTCGGCGGGCCCATCTGCGTGCCGCCGGCCGCGCAGGCGCGCGGCCGGCCTACCCTCGAACGCTCCGGCCAACCCTACAGCAGGCCGAAACGGCGGATCAGTTTCGCCTTCACGACCTGGGTGAGCGCCATGTACGCCACCAGGATCACCGCGAGATACAGCCAGTACAGCCCCGGCAGCGCGACGAAGCCGAACTTGGCGGCGAGCGGCGAGTACGGTAGCAGCGCACCGACCAGGCAGATCGCGGCGCCCGTGATCGTCAGCGGCAGGCTCGCGCGGCTCTGCAGGAACGGCAGCCGGCCGGTGCGGATCACGTGCACGATCAGAGTCTGCGACAGCAGCGACTCGACGAACCAGCCGGTCTGGAACAGGCCCGCGTGCTCCGGCGCGTTCGCCTTGAACACGAACCACAGCAGCGCGAACGTCGCATAGTCGAACAACGAGCTGACCGGGCCGATGCAGAGCACGAAGCGCGTGATCGCGGGCATGTCCCATTGGCGCGGGCGCGCGAGGTATTCAGGGTCGACGTCGTCGGTCGCGACCGAGGTCTGCGAAAAGTCGTACAGCAGGTTGTTCAGCAGGATCTGCACCGCGGCCATCGGCAGGAACGGCAGGAACGCGCTCGCGCCGAGCACGCTGAACATGTTGCCGAAGTTCGAGCTCGCGGTCATCTTGATGTACTTGAGGATGTTGCCGAACACCTTGCGGCCTTCGAGCAGTCCTTCTTCGAGCACCATCAGGCTCTTCTCGAGCAGGATGATGTCGGCCGCCTCCTTGGCGATGTCGACGGCGCTGTCGACCGAGATGCCGACGTCGGCGGCGCGCAGCGCCGGGCCGTCGTTGATGCCGTCGCCCATGAAGCCGACGACGTGGCCGTCGCGGTGCAGCGCCTCGATCACGCGCACCTTCTGCGCGGGATTGAGGCGCGCGAACACCTGCGTGTCGCGCGTCGCGACGGTGAGCTGCTCGTCGCTCATCGCCTCGACCTGCGGGCCGACCAGGTAGCGGTCGACGCGCAGGCCGACCTGGCGGCAGACGTTGCGCGTGACGATGTCGTTGTCGCCGGTCAGCACCTTGACCGCGACGCCGTTGTCGGCGAGCGCGCGGATCGCGTCCGCCGCGCTGTCCTTCGGCGGGTCGAGGAACGCGACGAAGCCGGTGAGCACGAGGCCGGCCTCGTCGGCGAGCGAGTACGCCGCCTTCGCCTCGATCTCGCGCATGCCGAGCGCGATCACGCGGAAGCCGTCGTCGTTCATGTCGCGCGCGACCTGGCGCGCGTCGGCGAGGCGCGCTTCGTCGGCGACCGCTTCGCCGTCGGCGACGTGCACGCGCGCGCAGATCCCGAGCATCTCCGCGACGGCACCCTTGGCGATCAGGAAATGACGCCCGGCGCGGTCGCGCACGATCACCGACATGCGCCGGCGCGTGAAGTCGAACGGCACCTCGTCGACCAGCGTGTATTCCTCCTGCAGGCGACGGCGCGCGTCGACGTCGAGGCGCTCGATCACCGCGACGTCGAGCAGATTGCGCAAGCCGGTCTGGTACTGGCTGTTGAGGAACGCGAACTCGAGTACGCGCTCGTCCTCTTCGCCGAGCACGTCCACGTGCCGCTCGAGGATGACCTTGTCCTGGGTCAGCGTGCCGGTCTTGTCCGTGCACAGGACGTCGATCGCGCCGAAGTTCTGGATCGCGTTGAGGCGCTTGACGACGACGTCCTTCTTCGCCATCGCCATCGCGCCCTTGGCGAGGTTGATCGTGACGATCATCGGCAGCATCTCGGGCGTGAGGCCGACCGACACCGCGACCGCGAACATGAACGCGTCGAGCCAGGCGCCCTTGACGACGCCGTTGACGAGGAACACGAGCGGCACCATGACCGCCATGAAGCGGATCATGAGCCAGGCGAAGCGCTGCACGCCCTTGTCGAAGCTCGTCTGCACGCGCGCTCCGGTCATCGAGCCGGCGAGCGCACCGAACGTCGTGCACGCGCCGGTCGCGACGATGACGCCGATCGCGCTGCCGCTGACGACGTTGCTGCCCATGAAGCAGAGGTTGCGCGCCTCGAGCGGCGCCGCGGCGTCCGCATCCGCCGCGGCGAACTTCTCGACCGGCATCGACTCGCCGGTCAGCGCCGACTGGTTGACGAACAGGTCCTTCGCCGCGAGCAGGCGGAGATCCGCCGGGATCATGTCGCCCGCGGCGAGGTGCACGACATCGCCGGGCACGAGTTGCTCGATCGGCACCTCGACCTTCGCCGCCGGCGGCCGCACGCCGTCGTCGCCGGCCGCGGGCACGCGCCGCACCGTCGCGGTGTTGCTGACCATGCTGCGCAGGCGCTCGACCGCGCGCCCGGTGCGCGCTTCCTGGAAGTACGACAGGAACACCGCCATGAACACCATCGCGAGCATGATCACCGCGCCCATCGCGTCGTCGCCGAGCCAGGAAACGACCGCGAGCACGCTGAGCAGCACGTTGATCGGGTTGGTGAAATAGCGATGGGCGATCTCGGACAGGAACGGCCGGCGGCGCTCCTGCGCGACCGCGTTCGGGCCGTGCTCGGCGAGGCGTGCGGCGACTTCGTCGAGTTCGAGGCCTTCGCCGTCGACGCCGGCACGCGCGAGCGCGGCCGCGGGCTCGAGGCGGACGAATTCGATCAGCGGATGCGGCTCGGCCGTGGTCGCGCGGCCGTCACGCTCGAGGCGCAGCGCGGCCGGTACCGCAGCCGCGAATGCGGCGAGCGGCGACGTGCCGAAGGGGATCGGGAACTTGAACATGGGCGACTCCGGATGTCGTGGCGGAACACTGCCGCCACGAGGAATCGCCGCGATGCCGACGCGGTCGCGTCAGCCGGCCATTCGCTCCGCGGAGGCAGCGCTGCTTCGTCTGGGGCTACTGCAACTGTCCACGGAGGGAACCTCGCACGAGGATGGGCACGCGCCATGTCGGCGCGCCCGGGGATTGTCGCCGGATATTGCTTTCATGGCGCTTTCAGCGCGCGCAGGCGTTCGATTACCGCCTCGAAGAACCGAGCGGGCAATTCCGCGCGGACCGGCACGCACCAGTGGCGCGCGTCGGCGAACGCGACGCACTTGACCGCGTCCTTCTCGGTCATCAGCACGGGCCGCTCGTCGCCGAACGCGAGATCGCCGGCGACGAACGCGTGATGGTCGGGGAACGGGTGCGGCACGACCTCGATGCCGTGCGCGCGCAGCGCGAGGAAGAAGCGCTCGGGATTGCCGATCGCGGCGACCGCGTGCACGCGCTGGCCGGCGAACGACTCGAGCGGTCGCGTCATCGCCGTACGCTGCACCGGCACGGCGACGTCGCCGACCAGGCGCATCGGCACCTCGCCCGCCTGCGCGGCGCCGCCGTTGCAGACGCGGAACGGGATCGTGCCGAGGCGCGCGGGTGGCTCGCGCAACGGCCCCGCCGGCAGCAGCAGGCCGTTGCCGAAGCGGCGCTGGCCGTCGATGACGCAGATCTCGATGTCCCGCGCGAGCGCGACGTGCTGCAGGCCGTCGTCGGCGATCACGACGTTGACGCCGCGTTCGAGCAGCAGCGCAGCGGCGCGCGCACGGTCGCGCCCGACCGCGACCTCGACGCCGGCGCGGCGGCGGATCACGCAGGGCTCGTCGCCGACGCGGCGCGGATCGGGCAGGTCGTCGAGCAGCAACGGTCCTTCCTCCGACCCGCCGTAACCGCGGCTGACGACGCCGGGCCGGAAACCGTGCAGGCGCAGTTTCTCCGCGAGCGCGATCGCGAGCGGCGTCTTGCCGCTGCCGCCCGCGGTCAGGTTGCCGACGACGACGACCGGCGCCGCGACGCGCGCGGCACGCCGCAGGCCGAGCCGGTACGGCGCGAGATGCAGCGCGCGCAGACCGCGATAGACCGGCACGAGCGCGCGCAGCCACCACGGCACCGGCACGCCGTCGTACCAGATGCGCGCGATGCGCGTGGCGAACGCGCTCAACGCGTCGCCCCGGCGAACGCGAGGTCGCGAGCGGACGGCAGCACGGGTGTGGTCGTGGGCACGGCTCAGGCGCCGATGCGGGCGGGCGGCGCCTGCGGTGCGTCCTTGAACTGCAGCCGGTGCAGCGCGGCGTAGCTGCCGTTGCGCGCGAGCAACGCCGCGTGCGTGCCGCGTTCGACGACGCCGCCGCGATCGAGCACGACGATCTGGTCCGCGTGCTCGACCGTCGACAGCCGGTGCGCGATGACGATCACCGTGCGATCGCGCATGAGCCGCTGCAGCGCGTCCTGGACCAACCGCTCCGACTCGCTGTCGAGCGCACTGGTCGCCTCGTCGAGGATGAGGATCGGCGCGTTCTTGAGCAGCGCGCGCGCGATCGCGATGCGTTGGCGCTGGCCACCGGAGAGCAGGCTGCCGCCCGCGCCGACGCGGCTGTGGATGCCCTGCGGCAACTGGCCGATGAACTCCATCGCGTTGGCGGCTTCGGCCGCGGCGACGATCTCGGCCTCGCTCGCATCGACGAGCGCCCCGTAGGCGATGTTGCGCGCGACGCTGTCGTCGAACAACGCGACGCCCTGTCCGACCCAGGCGATCTGCCGGCGCAGGCTCGCGAGCGTGTAGTCGGCGAGCGGGCGGCCGTCGAGCAGGATCTCGCCCGACGACGGTTCGTGGAAACGCGGGAGCAGGCTCGCGAGCGTCGACTTGCCGCTACCCGATCGACCGACGAGCGCGGTGACGCTGCCGTGCGCGCAGGTGATGTCGATGCCGTCGAGCGCGGCGCGGGTCGCGCCGGGGTAACGCATGCGGACGTCGCGCAGCACGATGTCGCCGCGGCAGCGGTCGAGTTCGACCGTGCCTTCGTCGCGCTCCGGCGGCGTGTCGACGAGGCCGAAGATCTCGTCCGCGGCGGCGATGCCGCGCTGCAGGTTCGCCTGTACCGTGGTGAGGCGCTTCAGCGACGGCAGGATGCCGCCCATCGCGAGGATCAGCGAGGTGAACGCACCCGGCGACAACACATGGAGCATCGACGGCCGCGTCGCGAAGTAGATGATCAGCGCGAGCGACACCGCCGCGATGAGCTGCACGAGCGCACTCGACAAGCCATTGGTCGAGGCGACCTTGAGGCCGAGCCGGCGCGCCTGGTCGGAGACTTCGTTGAAACGCGCGGACTCGTATGCCTGCCCGCCGAACACCTTCACCTCGCGGTTCGCGCCGACCACTTCCTCGATCACGCCGCTGACCGTGCCCATCGAGCCCTGGATGCGCCGGCTGATGCGCCGGTAGCGCCGCCCGACCCAGACCACGAGCGCGCCGACGAGCGGCACCATGACCAGCAGCGCGAGCGTGAGCTGCACGCTCGCGCGCAGCATCACGGCGACGTAGGCGACGACGCTGAGGCCGTCGACGATCGCGATCTTGACCGCGTCGGTGGTCGCCTGCGCGACCTGCTCGGAGCTGTAGGTGATGCGCGCGATCTGGTGGCCGGACGACTCGGAGTCGAAGAACGACGCCGGCAGGCGCAGGTAGTGGTCGAACACCTGCTGGCGCAGCTGCTGCACGACGCCGCGGCCGATGTAGGCGGTGCCGAAGTCGGTCGCGTAGATGGCGAGGCTGCGCAGCGCGAAGATCGCGACGATGACGATCGGGATCCAGAAGATGCTGACCGGATCGCGCGCGATGAACAGGTTGTCGAGCATCGGCTTGATCGTGCCGGCGAACAGGCCCATGCACGCCGCGTCGGTGACCATCGCGACGACGACGACGGCCGCGACGAACCAGTAGCGGCGCGCGTAGCCGAGCAGCCGCAGGTAGACCGCCAGGCTCGAACGCGTTGCCGCGTCTGCCGGGCTCACTTCGCGCCCGCTGCCTGCGCTTGCGCGATCGCGATCGACAGGCGCGTGAAGCCGAGCTGGCCGAGCGCGTCCATCGCCGTGACGACCGCCTGGTGCGGCGTCATCGCGTCGGCGCGCAGCACGACGGCACGCGAACGATCGTCGCCGGCGAAGCGCGAGATCGCTTCCTTGAGCGAATCGAGTCCCGGGTTCAGCACTTCGTTGTTGTCGATGTAGTAGCGGCCGTCACGATCGATCAGCACGACGAACGCGTCGCGCTGTTCGGTCTGCTCGCTCGACTCGGCCTGCGGCAGGCTCACCTGCATGCGCGAGTTCTGCACGAACGTCGTCGTCAGCACGAAGAACATGAGCAGGGTCAGCAGCACGTCGATGAGCGAGATCACGTTGATCTCGAAATCGTCCTCGCGGCGGGCGGCGGCGATCCTCACGTCGGCCGCCTCAGCTCGCGGTGCTCGCGGCGCGCGCGACGCGCACGGCACCGGCCGCGGCGGACGGCGCGGCCTCGGTCGTCGCGGTGAGTTCGTCGGTGAGCAGGAACACCTGACGTTCCATCTCGACCACGAGGCCGGCGACGCGGCTGCGGAAGTAGCGGTGGAACGCATACGCGGGGATCGCCACGCACAGGCCGGCCGCAGTGCAGACGAGCGCCTCGCCGATGCCGCCGGCCATCTTGAGCGGATCACCGACGCCGCTGACCATCACCGCGAAGAACATGCGGATGAGGCCGAACACGGTGCCGAGCAGGCCGAGCAGTGGCGAGATCAGCGCGATCGTGCCGAGCGTGTTGAGGAAGCGCTCGAGCCGGTGCACGACGTGGCGGCCGGTGTCCTCGACGCGTTCCTTGATGACCTCGCGCGGACGGTTGCGCACGGTGAGCGCGGCAGCGAGCAGCTCGCCGAGCGGGGAATTGGTACGCAACGCATTGAGATGCTCGGGGTCGAGCTTGCGCGTGCGCGCCCATTCGCGCACTTCGCTGCCGAGCCCCGGGGGTACGACGGTCTTGCGACGCAAGGTCCAGAAGCGTTCGAGGATGATCGCCAGCGCGACCGCGGAACAGATCAGGATCGGCAGCATCGCCCAGCTGCCGGCCATCAGGAGTTCGAACACGTGACACCCTTCCGATAACGTTTGCTGCCCGCATCATAGCAGCGCGGCTGATGCTGTCTGTGAGGATGTCGACGCCGCGCCACGCGACGGCGCGCCGACGGCGCCACCGCCGGGCGTGCCCTCGCGCCAGTAGCGCCACTGGCGGTCGCGTTCCCGCGCGACGATCCGCGGCGGCGCGTCGGCGGGAAAGGCGATCCGCACGGCGCCAGCGTCCGCGGTGTTGACGAGGGTCGCACCGATCGCACCATAGCGTGCGACGACGTCGGGCGCCGGATGGTGGAATCGGTTGCGCCATCCGGCCGAAACGATCGCGATCGCCGGATGCAGCGCCGCGAGGAAGGCCGGACTCGACGAACTGCGGCTGCCGTGGTGCGGCACGACCAGCGCGAGCGGCGGTCCGTCC
The DNA here is from genome assembly GCF_014138265.1 of Dokdonella fugitiva. GTDB lineage: Bacteria > Pseudomonadota > Gammaproteobacteria > Xanthomonadales > Rhodanobacteraceae > Dokdonella_A > Dokdonella_A fugitiva_A. Next base: position 252,967 of record NZ_JACGXL010000005.1, on the reverse strand, counting down.
CCGGCCGCGGCGGCGACGTCGCCTTCGACGCGGCCGCCGATGTCGCCGGGCAGCAGCAGCCGGCCGGCACGTCCCTCGACGAGCAGCACGCAGGACCGGTCGTTGCCGCGCGCGGTCGCGACCTCGGCATCCGCGCGCGGGCCGAGCATGCGGAAGCGCACGCCGTCCCATTCCCAGGCCTCGCCGGCGCGGCACGACGCGGCGTCGAGCGCGAGCCGCTCCGGTTCGCCGCTCGAGCGCGCGGCGTCCGGAAACGCACGCGCGACCGCGACGGCACCGCCCGCGTGGTCGTTGTCGCCGTGGCTGATCACGAACCGGTCGAGCCGGTCGGTGCCGAGCGCGTGCAGGACCGGCAGCACGGCGGCCTCGCCGAGGTCGAACTCGGACGGATAGCGCGCGCCGGCATCGAACAGCAGCGCGTGCCCATGCGTGCGCACGAACACCGAGAGGCCTTGCCCGACGTCGATGACGACCGCCTCGAACGCACCCTCCGCCGGCAATGGGCGTGCCGGCCAGAGCAGCGGCAGGAACAGCAGCAACCCGAGCAGGCGCGCCGGCACCGCGCGCGGCAGGAACAGCCACGCTGCGCCGACGACGGCGAGCCCGGTCGCCCACGGCACGGTTTCGGGCAACCACCAGTGCGCGCCTGGCCACCCGGCAGCGTGTTGCAGCAGCCACCACTGTGCGTGCGCGACCGCCGCGGCAAGCGCGAGTGGCACTGCTGCCGCGGCGGGAACGAGCAGCAGCGCGAGCACCGCGAGCAGGCACAGCGGCACGATCACGAAGCTGATCACCGGCACCGCGACGAGGTTCGACAGCGCGCCGACCAGCGACGCTTCGCCGAAGAACCAGACCGACAGCGGCAGCAGGGCGATCGTCATGACGAGCTGGCCGAGCCCGAGTTCGCGCAGGAAGCGCAGGCGGCCACGCACGGGGCCGAGTGCGAGCATGAGGAACGCGACACCGACGAACGAGAGCCAGAAGCCGGCCGCGAGCGTCGCCAGCGGATCGACGATGAGGATCGCCAGCAAGGCGAGCGCGAGCGTGTGCGCGCCACCGCCGCCGCGCCGTCCGAAGCGCATCGCGGCGACGACCGCGATCATCGCGAGCGTGCGCACGGTCGGCAAGCTGCCGCCCGCGAGCACGCCGTAAAGCAGCGCCGCGAGCAGCGCGGCCGGCCCGCGCGCGAGCGGGTACGGCACGCGCAGCGCGAGCCGCGGGCTCGCGCACCAGAGCAGCCACGCGAGCGCGACGCCGAACAGGCCGGCGACACCGACGTGGAAACCCGAGATCGCGATCAGGTGCGGAATGCCGTTCGCGCGCGCGACCTCCCAATCGCCCTGGTCGAGTCCCCGCGTGTCGCCGATCGCGAACGCGCGCAGCAGCGCCGCGTCGTGCGGATCGGCGACGCGCGCGCCGATGCCCGCGGCGATCGCTTCGCGCAGGCGATCGACGCAGGCGGCGCGCGCGCCGAGCCGGCGATCGTCGTCGGTATCGCGCACGTAGCCGACCGCGACGATGCCGCGCTCGAGTGCCTGTCGCTCGGCGTCGAAACCGCCCGGATTGACGAGGCCACGCGGACGCTCGAGGCGCAGCAGCAACTGCCAGCGGTCGCAAGCGGCGAGTTCGTCCGGCGCGCCGTCGTACCAGGAGACGCGCACGCGCCCTTGCAACGGCAGGCCGATACCGTCGAGGCGCGCGTGCTCGACCTGCAGCACGAAGCGCGTCGCGTCGTCGCGGCGCAGCGGCAGGCCGTCGACCGTGCCGATGACGAGCACGTCGCGACCCTCGAGTTCTGCAGGCAGGCGCGCGGCGAGCGCGAGATCGGCGCGGAATGCGCACCAGGCGAAGCCGAGCAGCAGCCAGCCGACGGCACGCAGGCGCGGACGCGACAGCGTGAGCATGGCGAGCGCAGCGAGCGCGAGGTCGATGCCGCGCGACGGCAGCGCCGGTAGCGCATGCACGGCGAGCGCGCCGCACAGCATCGCGGCGGCCGCAGCCACGCCGACGATCGGTATCCGCGCTTCGAGCATCCTGCCCTCGCCTCGTCCTTGCCTTCGACCGCGCTCCGTCGCGGCCCTGCCGGTGTTTCGCCGCGCTAGGTGGGGCGCGGGTGCAGCTTGCCGCCGGAAAGTTCGAGCACGCGGTCGGCGCGCGCCGCAAGCTTCGGATCGTGCGTGACGAGCACGAGCGCAGTGCCAATCTCGCGATTGAGCTCCAGCATGAGGTCGTACACCTGCGCCGCGTTGCGCTCGTCGAGGTTGCCGGTCGGCTCGTCGCCGAGGACGCAGGCCGGTCGCGTGACGAGCGCACGCGCGACCGCGCAGCGCTGACGTTCGCCGCCGGACAGCTCGCCCGGCTTGTGCTCGAGCCGCTCGCCGAGGCCGACCCGCTGCAGCAGCGCGACCGCGCGCGCGCGCGCCTCGCCGATCGCGCCGCCGCGGATCAGCAGCGGCATGCAGACGTTCTCGACGGCGGTGAACTCGGGCAGCAGGTGGTGGAATTGGTAGACGAAACCGAGTGCGCGGTTGCGCAGCTCGCCGCGCGCGCGGTCCGACAAGCGCGACATCACCTTGCCGCCGACGCTGACGTCGCCCGCGCTCGGCGCGTCGAGGCCACCGAGGATGTGCAGCAACGTGCTCTTGCCGGTGCCGGAGGCGCCGATGATCGCGACCGTCTCGCCGCGCCGCACCGACAGGTCGACGTCGCGCAGCACGTCGGTGCGCAGCTTGCCCTCCTGGTAGGTCTTGGCGAGCTTGTCCGCGCGAAGCACGACATCGTCCATGGCCGGGTCACTCATAGCGCAGCGCCGCCGCGGGATCGGTCTTCGCCGCGCGCCGCGCGGGGTACAGCGTGGCGAACGTGCAGAACAGGAATGCGGTGAGCGTGATCCACGCGACGTCGGATCCGTGCAGGTCGCTCGGCAGCTCGCTGATGTAGTAGACGTCCGGCGAGAGGAACGTCACGTGGAAGGTACGCTCGATCCAGTGCACGATCGCGCTGAGGTTGAGCGAAAGCAGCACGCCGAACAGCACGCCGAGCGCGATGCCGAGCGTGCCGACGAGAACGCCCTGCACCATGAACGTGCCCATCACCGACGCCGGGCTCTGGCCGAGCGTGCGCAGGATCGCGATGTCCGCCTGCTTGTCCTGCACGAGCATGACCAGCGTCGACACGAGGTTGAACGCGGCGACCGCGACGATCAGCGAGAGGATCAGGAACATCACCTTCTTCTCCATCGCGATCGCCTTGAAGAAGTTGCTGTGTCCCTGCATCCAGTCGGTCACGCGGTAGAACTGGCCGAGCTGCTGCGACAGCTGCCGGCCGACCGGGAACGCCTGGAACATGTCGTCGAGGCGCAGGCGGATGCCGGTCGGGCCGTCGAGGCGGTACAGCGTCTGAGCATCCTGCAGCGCGACGACGGCAAGGCCGGAATCGTATTCCTGCATGCCCGCCTCGAACACGCCGACGACGGTGAAGCGCTTCATGCGGGGGATCGCGCCGATCGGCGTCGCGCTGAACTCCGGCGCGAACACCGTGACGAGGTCGCCGACGCCGACGCCGAGCGTCATCGCGAGCTCCTTGCCGAGCACGATGCCGAACCTGCCGGGTACGAGGTCGTCGAGCTTGCCTTCGACCATGCGCGTGCCGACCTCGGACACGCTCGCTTCGAGCGCAGGGTCGACGCCGCGGATGATCGCACCGCTCACGCGCGCGCCCTGCAGCATCGCCTGGCGTTCGACGTACGGCGCGGCACCGAGCACGTGCGGATCGGCGCGTGCGACCTTCAGCGCTTCGGGCCAGTCGCGCACGCTTTCGCCGATGCCCTCGATGGTCGCGTGCGATACCATGCCCAGGATGCGGTCCTTGAGCTCCTTGTCGAAGCCGTTCATGACCGAGATCACGGTGATCAGCGCGGTGACGCCGACGGCGATGCCGAGGATCGACACCAGCGAAATGAACGAGATGAAATGGTTGCGCCGCTTCGCGCGCGTGTAGCGCAGGCCGATGAAGACTTCGAGTGGGCGGAACATCGTGCGGGCGGTCCTCGGGTCGTTCGCCGGGCCGGCGCGCCGATCGGCGCGTGTCCTGACGTCGCAGCGACGGTTGGCGCCGCGTCGTTGCGTTCGACCGCAACGGCGGTGCAGAGTGCCGCAAGGCCGCCGGCGCGGCAAGTCGGCCGGCGACCGCGACCGGTGTACGAAATCCACGCGACACGGAGCCGCATGAACGAAACCGCCACCCCGCCCTTGCCCGCCGACTTGCGCGATGCGCTCGCGCGCGGCGTGCGCCAGGTCAATACCGTCGTGCTCGGCAAGCCGCACGAGGTTCGTCTCGCCTTCGTCTGCCTGCTCGCGGGCGGCCACCTGCTGATCGAGGACCTGCCCGGCGTCGGCAAGACCACGCTCGCGCACGCGCTCGCCGCCACGCTCGGGCTCGGCTTCCAGCGCGTGCAGTTCACCTCGGACCTGCTGCCTTCCGACATCATCGGCGTCGGCATCTACGAGCGCGAAGCGGGCGTGTTCAAGTTCCACCCGGGGCCGCTGTTCACCCAGCTGCTGCTCGCCGACGAGATCAACCGCGCGATGCCGAAGACGCAGAGCGCGCTGCTCGAGGCGATGGCCGAGGGCCAGGTCACCGTCGACGGCACGACGCACCGCCTCGCGCCGCCGTTCTTCGTCGTCGCGACGCAGAACCCGCTCGACCTCGCCGGCACGTGGCCGCTGCCCGATTCGCAGCTCGACCGCTTCATGCTGCGCATGAGCCTCGGCTATCCCGACCGCGACGCCGAGCGCGCGATGCTCGGCGCGAGCGACCGCCGCGACGTGATCGCCGCGCTCACGCCCTGCCTCGGCCCCGAGCAGATCCTCGCGCTGCGCCAGGCCTGCGCGGGCGTGCTCGCGAGTCCGGCGCTGATCGAGTACGTGCAAGCGCTGCTCGCCGCCAGCCGCGACCATCCCGAGATCCGCATCGGCCTGTCGCCGCGCGCCGGCCTCGCGCTGCTCGCCGCGGCGCGCGCGCATGCGCTGCTATCGGGGCGCCCGCACTGCGTGCCGGAGGACGTGCAGGCGGTGTTCCCGTTCGTCGCCGGCCATCGCCTCGGGCTCGGCGCCAACGCGCGCATCGACCGCACGCGGCTGGTCGCCCAGTTGCTCGAGGCCACGCCGGTCCGCTGAACATGGAAAGCCCCCTCGCGTCGTGGCGCCTGCGCGTGCTCGCCTTCGCCGAGCGGCGACTGCCCGCGCTGACCCGCCTGCGACGTCCCGAGCCGTTGCCGATCCGGCTCGATCGCCGCCGCATCTACGTGCTGCCGACGCGCTTCGGCCTCGGCTTCGCCGCGTTGCTGTTCGTGATGCTGGTCGGCGCGTTGAACTACGCCAACAACGCGGCGGTGCTGTTCACCTGCCTGCTCGCGAGCACGGCGGGCGCGAGCGTGTTCGCCGGATTCCGCGGCATGAGCGGATTGCAGCTCGTGCGCGTGCACGCCGCCGAGGCGCACGCGGGCGATGTGCTCGCGCTCGACCTGCGTTTCGATCCCGGCACGCGCGGCCGCGCCGGTCTCAGGCTGCAGCTCGGCGACGTCCAGACCGCGTTCGCGCTGCAGGCGAACGTGCCTGCCGATGTAGCGCTCCGGCTCGACGCGACGCGGCGGGGCTGGGTACGCCCGGGTCGCGTGCGCGTCTGGACCGAATACCCGTTCGGCCTGTTCCGCATCTGGAGCTGGATGCATCCCGACGGCGACTTCCTCGTCTATCCCGCGCTCGAGCGGCCGACGCCGCCGCTGCCGGCCGGCGAAGGCCGCATGGGTGAACAACAACAGGCCGGCGCCAGCGAGGAACACGCGGGCCTGCGCGACTACCGTCCGAGCGACCCACCGCGCCTGATCGCCTGGAAGGCCTCCGTGCGCCACGACAGCCTGCTCGTGCGCGACGTCGAACGGCATTCCGGCGAGGCGCTCACGCTCGATCACGCGGCGCTGCGCGGCCTCGACGGCGAGTCGAAGATCAGCCGACTCGCCGCCTGGGTGGTCGCCGCGGAGCACGCGCGACGAACGTACACGCTGCGCCTCCCGCACGACGCGCTCGGCCCGGGTGCCGGTGCCGACCACCTGCGCGCCTGCCTGCGCGCGCTCGCGCTGATGCCGCCCAGCGGCGGGGCCGTGCGTGACTGACCGCCTCGACCGCCTCCAGTTCGAACGCACGGCGATCGCCGTCGCGGCGACGATCGCGACCCACCTCGCGCACCTGCCGCCCTGGCTGGCCGCGGCGCTGGCCGCGGCGATCGCGTTGCGCGTGTTCGCGCGCCGGCGCGGCAGCGCGACGATCTCCAGCTGGACGCGCGTGCTGCTGACCGTGCTGCTGCTCGTCGTCATCGTCACGCGCTACGGCAACGTGTTCGGTCGCGGGCCCGGCAGCGCGCTCGCGTGCGGCCTGCTCGGCCTCAAGCTGCTCGAAACCGAACGCACGCGCGACGCGCGCGTGGCGATCGGCTTTTCCTCGTTCGTGTTGATGTCGTCGCTGCTGTTCACCCAGTCACTGCTGTTCTGCACGCTCGTCGGCGGCGTGCTCGTGCTGATCCTCGCTGCGCTCTCGGCATTGCAGCCGGCGCCGCTGCGGGCGCACCGACCGCTGCGCGCGGACCTTCGCCTCGCCGGCATCCTGCTCGCCGCGAGCCTGCCGCTCGGCGCTGCCGCGTTCGTGTTGCTGCCACGGCTGCAGGCCCCGCTGTGGGGTTCGCGCGACGACGGCCTCGGTCGCTCCGGGCTCAGCGAAACGATGGCGCCCGGACAGTTCTCGCAGCTGATGCAGGACGACTCGCCGGCCTTCCGCGTCGAATTCGCCGCGAGCCGGCCACCGAACGCGTCGCTGTATTTCCGCACGATCGTGCTCACGGACTTCGATGGAACGACCTGGTCGCGGCGGCTCGGCGGACCACGTGGCGGCGCCGCGGCGCCGGTCGCGACCGGGCGGTCGTACGACTACACGATCACGCTCGAGGCGACCGACCGTCCCTGGATGCCGGCGCTCGACCTGCCGCTGTTCGCCCCGGAGGGCACTCGCCTCGATGATGACCAGGTGATCGTCGCCGGCAGGTCCGTGACCCAACCACGCGAATACCACCTGCGTTCCGACGTCGATGCGCACGCGGCGCCGTCGCTCGATCGCCGCGAGCGCCTGCGCATGCTGCGCCTGCCCACCGGCTACGGCAAGCAGGCACGCGCGCTCGCGCAACGCTGGCGCGAGCAGGCGAAGGACGACCGCGACGTCGTGAAGGCGGCCCTCGCGATGTTCCGCGGCAGCTTCACCTACACGCTGTCGCCACCGCTGCTCGCGCGCGATTCGGTCGACGATTTCCTGTTCGGTTCGCAGCAGGGATTCTGCGAGCACTACGCGTCCGCGTTCGTGTTCCTCATGCGCGCCGCCGGCATTCCCGCGCGCGTCGTCACCGGCTACCAGGGCGGTTGGTGGAGCGGCGGCTACCTGCTCGTGCGCCAATCGGACGCGCACGCGTGGGCCGAGGTCTGGCGCGAAGGAACCGGATGGCAACGCGTCGATCCGACCGCTGCGGTGAGTCCGGCGCGCGTCGAACTCGGCGCCCCGGACGCCAACGGCGCCCAGGCCTGGTTCGGCGCCGAGTGGCTGCGCGAGATGCGCAACCGCTTCGACGTCGCCAGCCGCCTGTGGACGCTTTCGATCGTGCGCTTCGATGCCTTGAGCCAACGCAACCTGCTTTCGAGCCTGGGCATCACCGACGCGGCACAGGGTGACCTCCTGCTCGCGCTCTCCGGCGTGCTCGGCCTGTCGATGCTGCTCGCGGCCGCGTGGTCGATGCGCGAGACCAGCGTCCGCGTCGGCGATGCACTCGACCGCGCATGGACGCGCTTTCGCAGCCGGCTCGCGCGCACCGGCATCGACGAGCGCGCGGCGGAGGGCCCGCTCGACCTGCGCGCACGCGTACACGCAGCCGTGCCTGCGCTGGCACCGGCGATCGATCCGCTCGTCGACGAGTACGTCGCCTTGCGCTACGGCGCCGCCGAGCCCACGCCCACGCGCGTCGCCGCGCTCGATCGGCGCCTGCGTGCCGTGCGCCTGTCCCGACCACGCTGAGCGCATTGCGACGAACCGGCATTCAGGCGCGTCGAGTACTATGCCCGGGTGCGGCATGCAGACGGCGTCCCGAACCGTCGCCGACCAAGGTTTCGCCATGCGTCACTCACTCACGATCGCCCTGCTCGCCGCCGGCCTCGCGTCCTGCGCGACGGTTCCCGCACCACTGCAAGGGCAGTACGCCGCCACCACGCCGCGCGACGCGCGCGCGGACGGCCAGCAGGTCCGCTGGGGCGGAGAAATCATCAAGGTCGAGCCGATGCAGGACACGACCTGCTTCGAGATCCTCGCACGCGACCTCGACGCGAGCGCACGACCGACCGGCCGCGACGCGAGCCAGGGTCGTTTCATGGCCTGCCACGCGGGCTTCTACGATCCCGAGGAATTCGATCGCGGGCGCGAGATCACCGTCGTCGGCCAGGTGAGCGGCACCGACCACGGCAAGGTCGGTCAGTTCGACTACGCCTATCCGCACGTGAACGCGAGCGCGGTCTACCTCTGGCCGAAGCGGCCTCTGTACGTGCGCTCGCCGTACTACTACGACCCGTGGCTGTACGGCTACGGTCCGGGCTGGGGCTACTTCGGGCCCGGCTGGGGCTATTGGGGACCGCCGGTGATCATCCGCGACCGCCGTCCGGATCCGCAGCCCGCGCCCACGCCGCGCGGCAAGTAGGCGAGCTTCGCGCAACTAACCGCACAGCGCGATGGCGTAGCATCCTCCGGCCATTCCCGGAGGAGCCGCCGCCATGATCCTGACGCGTCCGTTGCCGTGCGCGATCCTCGCCGCCGTCATCGCCCTGCCGGTGATGGCCGCCGACGGCGCAGCGACCTCGAAGGTGTTCTCGTCGCCCGCGGAAGCCGTCGCCGGCAACCATGAAGGCGCGACCGTGCTCTGGGGCGGGCGCATCTTCGAACGCGAATCGGGCGAGAGCGGCCAGTGCATCGGCGTGCTCGCGTTCCCGCTCGCGCGGCGCGACGGGCGACCGGACACGCGGCTCGAGCCGGGGCAGATCTTCTATGCGTGCAGCAGCGAAGCGCTGTCGGTCGACGACTACGCAGTCGGCCGCCAGGTCGCGGTCACCGGCAAGCTCGGGCCCGTGCGCGAACGCGTCGTCAGCGAGAACTGCAGGACGCTGCCGCCGAACACCGCCTTCGTCACCTGGAAGGCGACCGCCGTGAAGCAGATGCCCGAAGGCTGCACCGCACGCCTGCCCGTCGTTCAGATGAGCGACGGCCGCACCTGGCCCGATCCGCCGCGCGCGCACCCGCCGCAATTCATGTGACGCCGCTCAGCCGGGCGGCCAGTGCATCGCGCGTCCGGCGAGCAGGTGCAGGTGGATGTGGAACACGGTCTGGCCACCATCGCGGTTGCAGTTCATCACGACGCGGTAACCGTCGTCGGCGAAACCTTGCGCCTTCGCCCAGCGCGAGGCCGCGAGGACGAGCTTGCCGACCAGCGCCGCGTCGTCGTCGCCGAGGTCGTTGAGCGTCGCGAACGGCCGCTTCGGGATGAACAGCACGTGCACCGGCGCCTGCGGATTGATGTCGCGGAATGCGAGCAGGTCGTCGTCTTCGTAGACGATGTCGGCGGGAATCTCGCGACGGATGATCTTCGCGAACAGGGTGTCGGTCATGGGCGCCAGGAATCGGAAACGGGTTCGCACAGGCTCGCAGCTTGCAACGGTACGCGCAAGCCGCGCGGCGATGGCCTGACGCGTCGTGGCAGCTCGAGCGAATCCCGTCGCTGCTACAGCACCTGGCGGCCGCCGAACGCGTGCGCGAGCGTGCCGCGGTCGATGAACTCGAGCTCGCCGCCGAGCGGCACGCCGTGCGCGAGCCGGCTCGCGCGCACGCCGGCCGCGCGCGCGAGCTGGGCGAGCATGTGCGCGGTCGCCTCGCCTTCCACGGTCGGGTTCGTCGCGACGATGAGTTCCTGCACCTCGCCCTCGGCGAGGCGCTGCGCGAGCAGGTCGAGGCCGAGCTCCTTCGGGCCGAGGCCGTCGAGCGGCGAGATGCGCCCGAGCAGAACGAAATACTGCCCGCGATAGCCGGTCGCCTGTTCGATCGCGAGCTGGTCGACCGGCGTCTCGACGACGCAGAGCAGGCTGCGCTCGCGCGTCGAGCTCGCGCACAGCGCGCACAAGGGTTCCTCGCTGAACGTGCGGCAGCGCGTGCAGTTGCCGATGCGCTCGACCGCCGCGGCGAGCCGCTCGGCGAGGCGACGCGCGCCCGCGCGATCGCGTTCAAGCACGTGGAAGGCCATGCGTTGCGCGGTCTTCGCGCCGACGCCGGGCAGGCAGCGCAGCGCTTCGACCAGGTCGGCGAGGAGCGGCGAACTCGACATCAGAACGGCAGCTTGAAACCGGGCGGCAGGTTCATGCCGGAGGTGAGGTTGCCGAGCTTCTGCCGGCTCAGCGCGGCGACCTTGTTGACCGCGTCGTTGAACGCGGCGGCGACGAGGTCTTCCGCCATCTCCGCATCGTCGGCGAACAGCTTGCGGTCGATCGTGACCGCGCGCACTTCGTGGCGACCGCTCATGCGCACGCTGACGAGGCCGCCGCCGGCCTGGCCGGTGACTTCCATCTGCGCAATCTCTTCCTGCGCGCGCTTCATCTCTTCCTGCATGCGCTGCGCCTGTTGCATCAGTCCGGCGAGGGGGCCTTTCATGGGTCGGTTCATCCTTGCGATCCGTCCGGGATCGCCGTGATCTGGGTAGGTTGTGGATGTGGGTACGCCATTTCCTTCGGCTGGTCCAACGGCGGCCATCCATGACCGCACTTTTCAGATGAAGCACTCAACCAGGTGGCATCGGCCACATTTTCAAACGCACTCAGCCGTCGGTGGGGCGGATGCTGTCGGGGATCACGCGCGCGCCGAACGTCTCGATCATCGATTGCACGAACGGATCGCCCTGCACCGCTTCCTCGGCGGCGGAGCGGCGCGCGGTCTCGGCGCGGGTGCGCTGCTCCGCGGGCGTCTGCGCACCGGACGCGGCGCGTTCGAACCTCACCTTGACGTCGCGCCCAAGCGCGCCGCCGAGGCGCTGTTCGAGCAGGCCGACCATCGAGCCTTCGGCGAGATGTTCGTACGACGGGTCCATCGCGAGGCGCACGACGTTGCCTTCGATCGCGACGAGCGTCGCGTTCTGCGCGAGCTGGCCGACCGGCCCGCGCAGGCCTGCGCGATCGATCAGGCCGGCCCAGTCGGCCGGTGCCGCCGACGCGTCGGGCTTCGACGCACGCGGCGGATCGATTCGCGCCTCGACGGCCGGCTCGATCCTGCGCGGCGATTCGCGTGGCAGCGGCGGTGGTGCATCGGCGCGCGCCGGGGCCGACGCCGGCGCCGCGGCCGCGCGAGGCGGCGCGGTCGGACGCGCGGCGGTCGCGCCCATCGCGCCGGCCGGCACGAATGCGAGCATGCGCAGCAACGCCATCTCGAAACCGACGCGCGGCGTCGGCGCGAGCGGCAGGTCGCGCCGGCCGGTCACCGCCATCTGGTACCACAGCTGCACGTCCTGCGCAGCCAGGCGCGACGCGAGCGCGCCGAGTTCGGCGCCGTCGTCGCCGGCCGCGTCGGGCACGAGCTGCAGCAACTGGATGCGATGCAACAACCCGGCGAGCTCGTCGAGCACCTGGGCGAAATCGGGCGAGAACTCCGCGATGCGCTCGACCTCGGCGAGCAGCGCGCCACCGTCGCCGGCGGCGAGGATCTCCAGCAGCACGCGCACCTTCGCGCGCTCGACCGTGCCGAGCATCGCATGCACTTCGTGCGCGTGCAGCGCGCCTCCGCCGTGCGCGATCGCCTGGTCGAGCAGCGACAGGCCGTCGCGCAGCGAGCCGTCGGCCGCGCGCGCGAGTACGTCGATGCCTTCGTCGTCGAACGCGACGTGCTCGGCGCCGAGGATGTGGCGCATCTGGCCGCCGATCTGTTCCGGCGAAAGGCGCTTGAGGTTGAACTTGATGCAACGCGACAGCACGGTCACGAGCAGTTTCTGCGGATCGGTCGTCGCGAGCAGGAACTTCACGTGCTGCGGCGGTTCCTCGAGGATCTTCAACAGCGCGTTGAACGCGGGCTTGGACAGCATGTGCACTTCGTCGATGAGGTACACCTTGTAGCGCCCGCGCGTCGGCGCGTACATTGCGTTCTCGATGAGGTCGCGCACGTTGTCGACGCCGGTGTTGCTGGCCGCGTCGATCTCGAGCAGGTCGACGAAGCGGCCGGCGTCGATCTCGGCGCACGCCGCGCATTCACCGCACGGGTTCGAGGTCGGTCCCTTCTCGCAGTTCAGCGACTTGGCGAAGATGCGCGCGATCGTCGTCTTGCCGACACCGCGCGTGCCGGTGAACAGGAACGCGTGGTGCAGGCGCCCGCTGTCGAGCGCGTGGGTGAGCGCGCGCACGACGTGCTCCTGCCCGACGAGTTCGGAAAAGCGACGCGGGCGCCACTTGCGCGCGAGGGCTTGGTAGGACATCGGAGATCCGCTGCTGGGTTCGCGATTGTAGCAACGCGGATGTTAGCGGACCGTGCGCGCTGCGCGCGTGCTGAACGATACCGGACGTCCTGCGCGCGAGGACGGCGCGCCCGCAGGAGCGGGGCGAAGCGAGCGCTTCCGGCGGAGCCGCGTACGGAGCTGCGCCGGACGCGGCGAGTCCGGACTCGTCCCGATGGACGAGTTCGGACATCCGGATACGAGGTGGCGGCTCCGCCAGCTGCATCCCGGCACCCGAATCACCAACTACGGCTGCTCCCTTCCGGGCCTGACCGGGTTTGCTGGTTATCGTCGCGGGAGAACCGACGGAGCCACCATAAAACGGCGATCACGCACGGGCACGTGATCGGAACAAAATCTGGCGGAGAGGGCGGGATTCGAACCCGCGAAACGGTTTGACCCGTTTACACACTTTCCAGGCGTGCTCCTTCAACCACTCGGACACCTCTCCGTAACTTGCTGCGTGCGGGGCGGGATTGTTCGGCGCTTCCTGCGCCTCACCCCTCGCGGCGCGAGGGGCCAGCCTGCGGCTGTCCCAATTCGTTCCCGACGAATTGGTCGAACCCGCGAAACGGTTTGACCCGTTTACACACTTTCCAGGCGTGCTCCTTCAACCACTCGGACACCTCTCCGCACGCATGCCCGCTCGGCGGGCCGCGCAGGATACTAGCAGGTACAGGCGCTTACAAGCGCCTCGCGCGGACCGTGCCGGCGGACGAGCGCGCAGTGCCTCGAGCAAAAAAGAGGCCTCCCCGGAGGGAGGCCTCGGAAGCGGATCGCGACGCTTCAGCGCGCGTGCTTGTGCCGCGTGCCCAGCGATCGATGCGGACGCACCGGCGCCGGGCGCGGGCTCGCCGACGTCGCGTCGACCGTCACGTCGTCGATGAACACGTTGCCGTCCACGCCCGAACCACCCGCGTCGTCGTACTGGTACTGGAAGCGGATCACGTGCGCGGCACCGTTCGCATAGGCGCTGATGTCGATCGACTGCTGCGTGAAGGCCGCATCGGGCGTCGCGCTGCTGACGTCGAGCGTGTCGACCGCATTGCCGTCGATCGACACCGTCAGCGTGCCGGCCGCGTCCGGCAGCGAATCGATGAGACGCCAGAAGTTGAGGTAGCGCGGCGCGCCGGCCGCGATCGTCACGCTCTGCGCGACGTGCTGGATTTCCGCGCCGCCGCCCCAGCCGCCGAACCAGGTCACCCAGTGGCCGTCGTGGATCGGAAGCGTGTCGAATTCGCCGAGGTCGCTGTAGAGGTTCGTGCCACCGCCCGCACCTTCGTTGCCGTCGACGCTCTCCCACGACGGATTGCTGCCGCCGTCCGCGGTGGTCGATTCGAAGCCCGGGTCCTGCACCGGCTGGCCGGGCAGCGCGTTGCCGTCGAAGCCGTCGGTGAAGATCGCGTCGATGCCCGCGCAGGTCACGGCCACGTCGGTCACGTTGGCGCCCGCGATCGTGCCGCTGCCGTTGCTGACCACGCAGGTCTGCGGCGACGGCTGCGTCGCGATGGTCACGGTGTAGGTCGCGCCGTTGACGAGTCCGGTCGGGAACGCGAACGAGCCGTCCGCGGCGACCGACTGCGATTGCGCGCCGCCATTCAGGGACAGTCCGACGCTGCCGCCGGCGAGCCCGCTGACCGTGCCGCCGACGGTATAGGTCGGAATGGCCGCGCAGGTCACCGCGACATTGGTCACGTTCGCGCCGCTGATCGTGCCGCTGCCGTTGGCGACCGAGCACGTCTGTCCCGACGGCTGCGTGCCGACCGTGACCGCGTACGCCGAACCATCGGCGAGCGCGGTCGGGAACGTGAACACGCCGTTCGTGGCGACCGGAACGGTCTGCGCGCCCGCATTGAGCGACAGCGCGAGTCCGCTGCCGGTCAAGCCGCTCACGCTGCCGCCGACGGTGTAACTCGCACCGCCGCCCGTGCAGTTGACGTCGACGTTGGTGACGTTCGCGCCCGTGAGCGTGCCGTTCGCGTGCGCGAGCGTGCACGTCTGACCCGCCGGCTGCGACGAGATCATCACCGTGTAGACGCTGGCGTCGGCGAGCGCGTTCGGGAACGTGTACGGACCGTCCGCCGCGATCGGCAACGCCGTGCCGCCGTTGAGCTTGAGCGCGAGGCCGCTGCCGACCAGACCGCTCACGCTGCCGCCGATCGTGTAGGTCGCTGCGGGCGTCGTCGTGCACGTGATCGAGACGTTGCTGACATTGGCCGCACCAATCGTGCCGCTGCCGTTCGCCACCGCGCAGGTCTGCGCCGGATGCGCGGGCGACGCGCCCACGGTGACGGCGTAGCCCGCGCCGCCGGCCAGCGCGGCCGGGAACGTGAAGCTGCCGTTGACCGCGACCGCCATGTCGTCGCCGCCGTTCAGCTGCAACACCAGCCCGCCGCCGGCGAGGCCGGAAACGCTGCCGCCGACGGTGAACGTTCCCGCTGCCGCGGGAATGGTGAAGTTGGCGTTCGAGATGTCGAAGAAGATGTTGTTCGCGCACGCCACGCTGACGCGGCCCTGCGTCGTCGCGATCGCCGGCACGGTGACGCTCGCGCTGCCGGAGTTGGCGACGCCGCTGGCGAGGCCGTACGGGAACGTCTGGCCGCCGTCGGCGGACAGCGCGATGTCGACCGCGCTGCAACCGACCGGCGCGGCCGTCGTGTTGGCGACGTCCCAGGTGACCGACTGCGTGCTGCCCTGCGCCCACGACACCGCGGTGTTCGGCGCGGTGACCTGGAACGGGCCGGCGCTGTTGACGACGTTGACGGTGATGTCCGCGCTCTGCGTCGTGCCGAAGGCCGGGCGCTGGTCGCGCGCGGTCAGGCGGAACTTCAGGGCGCGCGTGGTCGTCGGCAGCGTTTCACCCTTGAGCGCGGTGCCGGTGAGCACGGTGGACAGTTTCGGGAACATGCGCGCGCCGCTCACGGTCGGCGGCCATGCGCGGAAGATCGGGCTGCTGCCGTTGTCGCCGGTCGTCAGCGGTGCGGCGGCACCGAGATCCCACTCCTCCCACGAATAGGTGACGGTGTCGGCGGCGTCGGTATCGCTCGCCGACGCACTCAGCACGAACGGCGTGCGCGCAGGGATCGTGTACCCGGTCGGCAGGCTGCCGCTGTCGATCACCGGCGCGTGGTTGTCGTTGACGGTGTTGACCGAACAGTTGCCGCCGCCGTTCGTGTAGTTGTTGATTTCCTGCAGGCTGATCGCGTGGAAGTACGGATCGGAATGCGGCTGCAGGTCGTCCGCGCTGCAGATGCCCGCATAAGCCATGATGGTCGAGCCGCTGCCCGGCTCGTACGCGGTCGGGCCGTTGCGGTTGCCGCCCGAGCAGTTGCCGCCGGTGCCGTTGAACGGATGGTTGCCGCCGAACTGGTGGCCCATCTCGTGCGCGACGAAATCTATGTAGAACGCGTCGCCGGTCGGGTTCGGCAGGCCGGTCGTGCCGCGCCCCTTGCTGCTGCCGCAGACGTTGCCGAGCCCGGCCACGCCGCCGCTGCCGGTCGTGAACACGTGGCCGATGTCGTAGTTGGCGGCACCGATCACGCCGCTGATGACCGAGGTGGAATTGTTGATGACGCCCGTGCCGTTGCTGCCGAACGGATCTCCCGACGTACTCGCGTACATGAGCAGGTCGTTGTTCGGCACCAGCGTCAGCTGGATCGCCATCTCCGTTTCGTACACCTGGGTGACGCGGTTGATCGCGACGACGGTCGCCGAGAGGCCGCCGGCGACGGTGCCGCCGCCGACCGCGGCGATGTACTGGTGGTTCGCCGCGACCGCGGCGCGATACACGCGATGGTTGACGCCGGTCTGCGTCATCGGCTGGCTCGGCACGAGGTGCTTGCCGGCCGCATCGATGCCCTGCTCGTGCACGTCGCAGCGCCCCATGCCGTCGGGGATCGCGAGGCCGCTGCGCTTGAAGCTCATGTAGCTGGAGCCGGCACCGAGCACTTCCGGGCGCACGACCCAGATGCCGGCCGGATCGAACACCATCGCCTGGAAGCCCATTGGCGACACGTCGAGGCGGACCGGGCGACCCTGTGCGTCGCTGCCCTTGAAGCTCAGGATGTCCGGATACTTCGCCTGCAGTTCGGGCGGCAACGTGCCCGAATCGACGACCATGAAGTCGGCGAACCCGCCGTCCGGCTGCGGCAGCGCGATCGACGTCGCGATGCCGCGCTCATGCGCGGCCTTCAGGTAGCGCGCGACATCGCTCGTATCGAGCGAAAGCGACCGCCACGCGGCCGGGTGCGGCGCGCCAGGCGCGGGATTGCGCGCCGCGTCGTCGTGCCAGTAAGCCTCGCTGGGACTCGCCCACGCCGCCGTGGCGGACATGCCGAGCACGAGCAGCATGCCTGCCTTGATCGAATACCTGTTCACTCTCACAACCCCCATTTCGCACGCGGATACACGGACGTCCCTGCATGGTCGGCCGCCATCCGACCGACCGTCGACACGGCCGGGCACGACGCACCGGGTTCCCCAACCCGACGACGTTAACAGGACGTGTGTAGCAAGGATTCCGCCCCGCGGAGGGACGTTGCGCAGCGACGATTCCGCCGCGCGACGGAGTCACGTCGGGTGGAGCCAGCCCGATTCGCCGTCGGCGTAGTGCTCGTTCTTCCAGATCGGCACGCGCCGCTTCACTTCGTCGATGATCCAGCGACAGGCCTCGAACGCGTCGCCGCGGTGGTCGGCGCTGACACCGACCCAGACCGCGAGGTCGCCGATCGCGAGGCGGCCGACGCGATGCACGCAGCGTGCCTCGCGCACGCGGAAGCGCGCGACCGCCTCGGCGAGGATCGCCTCGCCTTCGGCCAGCGCGAGCGCGGGATAGGCCTGGTAGTCGAGCTGCCGGACGCTGCGACCGTCGTTGTGGTCGCGCACCCAGCCCTCGAAGCTCGCATAGGCGCCGGCCGCGGCGTGGTCGAGGGCGGGGCGCTCGGCGGCCACGTCGATCGGTTCCTCGCCGAGGCGGAATCGCCGGGCCGTCATGCGCGCATGCCTCAGCCCCCGCTCACCGGCGGCAGGAACACGACCTCGTCGCCTGCGCCGAGCGCGTGGTCCCAGCCGACGAACGCACCGTTGACCGCGACACGCAGGCGATCGGCAGTGAACGCGAAGCCGTACACCGCGGCGACTTCGACGTACAGCTCGCGCGGTGTGCGCGCCGCGCTGTCGCGCGTTTCCTCGCTGCGCCCCGCGCGGTCGGCGAGGCTGGCGAAATACAGCAGCTTCAGATTCATCGCGTGCGTCCGGCGCGCACGTCGCGCTTGCCGCCACGCTTCTCGACGAGGCGCACGCCGTCGATGACGATCTCGTGCGAGAGCGCCTTGCACATGTCGTAGATGGTCAGCGCGGCGACGCTCGCGCCGGTCAGCGCCTCCATCTCGACGCCGGTCTTGTGGCTGAGCGCGACGGTGCAGCGCACGAGCAGGTCGTCGTCGACGACGGTGATGTCGATGCGGCACTGCTCGATCGGCAGCGGGTGGCAGAACGGGATGAGGTCGTGCGTGCGTTTGACCGCCATCGTGCCCGCGATGATCGCCGTGTCGACGACCGGCCCCTTGGCCGACTGCATGCCCTGCGCACGCAGGGTGCGCGCGACCGCGGGCGGGAAGCGCACGCGCGCTTCCGCGGTCGCTTCGCGGCGCGTGACCGCCTTCGCGCCGACATCGACCATGCGCGGCCGGCCCTGCCCGTCGACGTGCGTGAGCTTCGCCATTCAGCCTCCGATCGAGTACATCTCGACGCGGTCGCGCCGCGCCAGCGTCGCCTCGCTGCGCGCCTCGCTGTAGCGGTCGTCGCGTGCGTTCCACACCGCGCCGACGAGGCCGGCGAGCGTGGCGTCGTCCGCCCCCGTGCGCAGCGGCGTGCGCAGGTCGCAACCGGTGCCCGCGAACAGGCAGGTGTAGAGCCGCCCGTCCGCCGACAGCCGCGCGCGCGAACAATCACCGCAGAACGGCTCGCTCACCGAACTGATGAAACCGATCTCGCCGGCGCCGTCGGCGAACGCCCAGCGCTGCGCGACCTCGCCGCCGTAGTTCGGATCGAGTTCGTGCAACGGCCAGCGCGCGGCGATGCGCGCGCGCAGTTCCGCGCTCGGCACGACGAGGTCGCGGCGCCAGTCGTTGCAGGTGCCGACGTCCATGTACTCGATGAGGCGCACGATGTGGCCGCTGCCGCGGAAGTGCTCGAGCAGGTCGAGCACCTGGCCGTCGTTGGTGCCACGCATGACGACGCAGTTGATCTTCAGCGGCGCGAAGCCCGCGCGCTCGGCCGCGACGATCGCGGCGAGCACGTCGGCGACGTCGCCGCGCCCGCCCGACATCGCGCGGAACGTGCCCGGGTCGAGCGTGTCGAGGCTGATCGTGATGCGACCGAGCCCCGCTTCGCGCAATGCGTCGACGTGCGCGGCGAGCAGGCTGCCGTTGGTCGTCAGCGCGACGTCGTCGATGCCGGGAATGCGTGCGAGCGTGCGCACGAGCACGGGCAGCTCGCGCCGCAGCAGCGGCTCGCCGCCGGTCAGGCGCAGCTTGTGCACGCCGAGGCCGGCGAATACGCGCGCGAGCCGCTCGATTTCCTCGAAGCGCAGGCGCTCGGCCTTGCCGAGGAACTCGTGGTCGCGCGGATACTGGTCCTCCGGCATGCAGTACGGGCAGCGGAAGTTGCAGCGATCGATCACCGAGATGCGCAGGTCGCGCAGGCGGCGGCCGCGCCGGTCGAGCTGCGACGCTGCCTGATCGGCACTTTCCACGCGGACCGGGATCGGCGCGCCCATCAGGCTGCTCCCGGCAGTGCGCGCGCGAGCGGCGGCGCGAGCGCGACGACGTCGCCGCGGCGCGCGACGCGCAGGCCGTGCCGCTCCATCGCGGCGGCGTCCGCTTCGCTCGCGTAGTGGTAGAGCATGAAGCGGCGCAGCAATGCGGCGGGGTACTCGCGCTCGAGGTCGTCGAGGCCGGTGTGCGACGGATTGCCGCGCAGCGCGCAGTCGTGCGCGACGAGTTCGGCGTTCGCCGCGTGGACGGCGAGCGCCTCCGGCACCGGCCGCGTGTCGCCGGTCCAGACGAAGCTGCCGGCGAGCGCGAGGCCGAACGAGGTGTTCGGCGCATGGTGGCGCGTCGCGAACACGTCGAACCACAGGTCGTCGCACCAGAAGCCGCGCGAGCACGGCACGAGGCGGAAGCTGTCCCAGAAGTTGGCACCGCCTTCGGCGAGCACTTCCGGATAGTCGGCGACGCGCGCCTGCAGCAGCGGCACCAGCGCGGCGTGCGCGTAGAGGCGCGTGCGGCCGCGCAGCGCGTCGTCGAAGTAGGTGCGGTAGAACAGCCGCTCGAGCCCGGCGACGTGGTCCATGTGCGTGTGCGTCACGTACAGCGCGTGCGGCGGCGCGCCGTAGTGGTCGAGATACGCCGACAGCGCTTCCGCGCCGCAGTCGATCATCAGCAGCGGCGCACCATCGCGCTCGAGCACGGCGCAGGCCGAACCGAGTTCGGGCGCCTGCGCGCTGCCGACGCCGAGGAAACGCAGCACGAGGTTCACGACGCCGCTCCGGGCGCTGCGAGCGCGCGCTGCGCCATCGCATCGTGGTAGGCCGCGAGCAGCGGATGCCAGAAACGCGATTCGAAACCGTCGAGCCGGCGCGCGCCGAGCTTGAGCAGCGAGCGCAGCAGGCGTGCGAGGTTCGCCTGCTGCCAGGCGAGACGCGGCTTGCGCATGCGGCCGCGGTCGAAGTCGATCAGGCTGACGCCGTCGTCGCCACCGACCAGGATGTTGTGCGCGTTGAGGTCGGCGTGCCACGCGCCCGCGAGGTGGAAGCGCGCGATCGTGCGGCCGATGTCCTGCGCGAGCAGCGCGTCGAGGTCGCCCCGCGCGAGGCGCGAGGCGAGCGTCTCGGTCCCCTCGATGCGCCGCGTGAGCAGGTCGGCGCGATAGCCGAGCCCGCTGCGGCGGTAGCGCGCGGCGACCGGCAGCGACACCGGCAACTGCTGGTTCGCGAGGCGCGCGAGCAGGCGGAACTCGCGGAACGCGCGCGTGCGCGACGCGCCGGTCCACAGGTACGCGTCGGCGCTCACGCGCGCGGCGAGGCCGCCGCGATGGTAGTGCCGCAACGCGCACGCGCCGACCGGCGTCCGCACGAAGAACACGCCGCCACGGCCGCCCGCGGCCCGCCCGAGCGACCCCCAATGGGCCGCGTCGAACCAGTCGGCCGTCGGCACGGTGCCGAGCGCGGCGTCGTAGACGATCGCGCCGTCGGCCGTCGATTGAACTTGCGCCTGGATCATGCGTCTGCCAAGTTTCCACCTCTTGCGCCCGACCCGGCGCGCATCGTCCGTAGATGGTAGCAAGCACCGCATGGAACAAGTTGCAGCGGCCGGCACCGAACCGGCATCCCTTTGCCTGTTGCGCACGTCGGCGATCGGCGACGTCACCCACGTCGTGCCGATGGTGCGCACGTTGCAGGCGCACTGGCCGGACACGCGCCTGACCTGGCTGATCGGCAAGCTCGAGCACAAGCTCGTCGGCGACCTCGCCGGGGTCGAGTTCATCGTGTTCGACAAGCACGCCGGGCGCGCCGGCCACCGCACCGTGCGCGAGAAGCTCGCCGGCCGGCGCTTCGACGCGCTGCTGCACATGCAGGTCGCGCTGCGCTCGAACCTGCTCAGCCTCAGCGTCAAGGCGCCGCTGCGCATCGGCTACGACCGCGCGCGCTCGAAGGACCTGCACGGGCTGTTCGTGAATTGCCGCATCGCCGCGCGCCACGGCCAGCACGTGCTCGACGCGATGGCGAGCTTCCTCGAGCCGCTCGGCCTGCGCCAGACCGAGGTGCGCTGGGACATCCCGATTCCCGGCGAGGCACACGCGTTCGCCGAACGCCACCTGCCCGGCGACGCGCCGACCTTGTTGGTGAGCCCGGTGTCGAGCCATCGCCTGCGCAACTGGCGCCCCGAGCGCTACGCCGCCGCGATGGACCACGCCGCGCTCGCGCTCGGCTGGCGCGTCGTGCTGTGCGGCGGCCCGAGCGCGTTCGAGCGCGAGTTCGCCGACGCGATCCTCGCCGGCATGAGCTCGCGCCCGCTCGACCTCGTCGGCAAGGACACGCTCAAGCAGCTGCTCGCGCTGCTGCAGCGCGCGACGCTCGTGCTCTGCCCCGATTCGGGCCCGATGCACATGGCGAACGCGGTCGGCACGCCCGTGCTCGGCCTGCACGCGGCGAGCAACCCGGTGCGCTCGGGCCCCTATTCAGACCGCCGATGGTGCGTCGACCGCTACGACGCGGCCGCGCGCAAGTTCCGCCGCAAGCCGGCCGAGGCGCTGCCCTGGGGGACCAAGCTCGAGTATCCGGGCGTGATGGACCTGATCGGCGTCGACGACGTGCTCGAACGGCTCGCGGCGTTCGACGCGCAGCACCGCGGGGCGGCTGCGCGGGCCTGATCCGGTTGTATTGGCGGACCGACCCACGTATCATCCGCGGCCCACTCCGGAGAGGTGGCAGAGTGGTCGAATGCGCCGGATTCGAAATCCGGTTTACGGTTATGCCGTAACGTGGGTTCGAATCCCACCCTCTCCGCCAGTTTCGAAGCAAGGGGCCGCGAGGCCCCTTGTTCATTTCCGGCGTCGGCCACGTCGGTGCCCCGCGACAGCGAGCGAGCCATGAGCACGATTTCCACCCCGGTCTCCTTCGGCGAGCTGATCGACAAGATCACGATCCTCGAGATCAAGGCGGAGCAGATCCGCGACCCGGCGAAAGTCGCCAACGTGCGCACCGAGCTCGACCTGCTCGGCTCGACCTGGGCCGCCCACCCCGCCTCGAAGACCGACATCGGCGACGAGCGCGCGCGCCTGCGCGCGGTGAACCAGGCGCTGTGGGACATCGAGGACCGCATCCGCCTCAAGGAAAAGGCGAAGGCGTTCGACGACGAGTTCATCGAACTCGCGCGCGCGGTCTACTTCCGCAACGACGAGCGCGCCGCGGTCAAGCGCGAGATCAACGAGAAGCTCGGCTCGACCCTGGTCGAGGAAAAGTCCTACCAGGACTACCGCTGAGGCCTCGCCGCGGCGCGCGGCGACGGCGGAAGCCGGCACGAGCGAAAAGACGGTGGGCCGGGACCCGGCCTACGGGACGCTGTTGCCTGCGGCGAATTCGGCCGCGAATGCGCGCGTGCGCGGATGCGCATCGCCGTAGACGCGGCGGCAGGTCGCGAGGGCTTCCTCGCGCAGCGTGCGCGCTTCGTCCGGCGCGCCGCGTTCGATGATGCCGGCGAGCAGGCGGTCGACCTCGGCCATGCGCACGCTGCCGGCCTCGCCGCTGCCGGCGAGGTTCGCGCGGGCCGCGCGGGCGAGCTTCTCGCCCTCGCCCTGCTCGCCACGCGCGGCGAGCACGGCGCCGTACGCGGCATCGGCCCAGGCGAGGAACGCGATGTCGTCGGGCGAATGCGCGAGGTCCGCGCGACTGTCGGCGAGCGTCGCCGGCGCGGCCGGGTCGCGCGCGCGCCATTCGGCGAGGCCGAGCATGAGCTTGGTGCGGCCGCGCCGCGCGACCTTGCCCGCATCCATGATCGCGCGCGCCTCGCGCAGCGAGGCGATCGCCGCGGCGTCGTCGCCGGCGAAGTACTGCGTCGTGCCGAGCGCGGACAGCGGAATGGCGATCATCGGCGCGCCCGCCTGCAAGGTCGCGCGCGCCTGCGCGACGGTCGCTGCGAGCGTCGCCAGCGCGAGGTCGAAGTGCCCCGTGTAGAGCTGCGCGAGGCCGAGCACGTTGTCGACGTAGATCGCGCGCGCGTGGCCCTTGCCGAGGGTGCGCTCGAGCATCGCGTGCGCGCGCGTCGCGAGGTCCTCCGCCTGCGCGAAGCGCTCCTGGTAGAGCGCGTCGCTGGCGAGGTTCATGAGGTCCATCGCGATGTCCGGGCTGTCCGGCCCTTCCGCCGCCGTGCGCTCGGCCAGCGCCGCCTCGTGCATGCGCTGCGCCTCGGCGCGGTCGCCGGCGAAATTCGCCATCTTGGCGAGCCCCGTGAGTGCCTCGATGCGGTCGCGGGCGTAGTCCGGGCCGGCGTCGCGCAGGATCGCGTACGCCTGCTGGTAAGCCGTGCGCGCGGCAGCGGTATCGCCGCTCTCGCTCGCCGCCAGTGCGAGCGCGCCGAGCGCGACGCCGAGCGGCGGCGCGTCGTCGCCGTGCAGCTCGCGCAACTGCGCGACGCTGCGTTCGAGCAGCTCGCGCGCGAGCTTCGGTTCGCCCACGCGCGTGAGCACGTTGGCGATCGTCGCGCGCAGCTCGGCCTGCACGTCGGGCGCGTCGGCGAACTCGGTGTCGATGCGCTGGGCCGCATTGCGCAACAGCTCGACCGGCGTCTTGCCGCCACGCTGCGCCTGGTACGGGTTGGCGTCCTTGAACAGCGAGGCGAGGAACGCCTGCGCGTGCTCCGCGCGCGAGGCCATGCGCGTCGCGCGCTGCGCCTGCCACAGCGCGACCGTGGCGACGCCGAGCAGCGCCGCGAACGCGATCGCGGCGACCGCGACCGCGGCGCGGTGGCGGCGCACGAAGCGCGTCGCCGAGTAGACGAATCCGGGCCGCACGATCGTCAGCGGGCGGTCGTCGAGCCAGCGATGCAGGTCCTCGCGCAGCAACGCCACCGACGCGTAACGACGCGCCGGCTCGTAGGCGAGCGCGTGCGCGATGATGCGGCCGAGGTCGCCGCGCAGCAGGCGCGGCGCGGTCGGCGGCTCCGCCGTGGTGGTGTGCGTGCCCGGCTTCGCCGTGGCGGCCTGGCGCGCGAGCTCGGCGGTGCTCCAGTCGACGTCGGCGGCACGGCCTTCGTGCGTGGGCAGGCGCTTGCCGCTGAGCAGTTCGAACAGCAGCAGGCCGAGCGCGTAGACGTCGGTCGCGGTGCTCGCGCGCTCGCCGCGCAGCTGCTCGGGCGCGGCGTACTCGGGGGTGAACACGCGCGTGGCCGGCGCCTGTTCGCTGCGCGCGTCGAGCACGAGCGCGATGCCGAAATCGAGCAGCTTGACCACGCCGTCGGCGCCGACGAGCACATTCGACGGCTTCAGGTCGCGGTGCACGACGAGCTGCGCGTGCGCATGCGCGACCGCGGCGCAGACCTGGTCGAACAGCAACACGCGCTGCGCGACGTCGAGCGCGTGCCGCTCGCAGTAGTCGAGCAGCGGTTCGCCGTCGACGTATTCCATCGCGAGCCAGGCGCAATCGCCGTCGATGCCGGCATCGACGAACGCGGTGATGTTCGGGTGCGCGAGCGCGGCGAGCACGCGGCGCTCGCGTGCGGCGAGTTCGGCGACGCGCGCGGCGTCGCCGTCGAGCAGCTTGAGCGCGACGCGCTGGGTGAAGTCGGTGCCGCAGCGTTCGGCGAGGTAGACCACGCCCATGCCGCCGCTGCCGATCCGGCGCAGCAGGCGGAACGTGCCGAAGCGGCGCTCCGGCTCCGCGTCGAGCGTCGGCAGCAGGCGCTGCAGCGGTGCGTCGAGGGCTTCGGTGCGCGCGCGCTGCTCGTCGGCGACGAGCTCGCGTGCCGACGCGGCGAGCGCGTCGTCGATCTGCGCGAGCCGATCCAGCTCGGCCTCGCGCTCCCCGGGCGGCAACGCGTCGAGGCGATCGACGAGCGCACGCAGCACGCGCCAGCGGTCGGCATCGAACAGCGGCGGCCCGGGTTCGCTCATGCGACGCGCCGCCTGCGTAGGGAATCGGATGGGTGCGGCACGCTGCGTCCTGTCGGTCGGGCCGCGCCCATCATCGCATTCCGGGCGCCACCCGTGCGCCCCTGCCCTGCGCTACAGGTCGCGCGCGACGCGGAAGCCCACGCGCGCGCTGCGCGTGTCGTTGCGCGCGGCGATGCGGAATGCCGAGCGCACCTGGTCCGGGTCGCTGCCCCACGAGCCGCCGCGCACGACGCGCCGCTCGCAACCGGGGTTGACCCAGGCCGCGCTGTCGCGCGGCGCGCGCGTGTAGTTGTCGTGCCAGCAGTCCTCGACCCATTCGGACACGTTGCCTTCCATGTCGAACAGGCCGTAGCGGTTCGCGGCGAAGCTGCGCACCGGTGCCGGGCCCCAGTAGCCGTCGCTGTAGTGCGGGAACGCGCTGGTCCAGCTGCGCTTGCTCGGCGAGCGGTCGCCTTCGCCGGTGAAGTTGCCGACGACGTGGTCGGGGTCGCCGTCGCCCCAGCTGAAGCGCGTCGCCGATCCGGCGCGCTCGGCGTACTCGAACTCCGCCTCGGTCGGCAGGCGGTAGTGCTTGCCGGTGCGCGCGGACAGCCATTCGAGGTAGGCGCTCGCGTCGTTCCACGAGACGTTGAGGACCGGCAGGTTGTCGCTCGCGCGCTCGCCGCGGTAGTCGTTGCGCCAGCTCATGCCGCGACGGTCGGCGATGCGGCCGGAGCTTTCCTCGTAGACCGCGGCCGAACCGAGCTTCTCGGCGTCGGTCACGTGTTTGGTCGCCGCGACGAACTCGCGGAACTGTCCGACGGTGACCTCGCCCTGGCCGAGCGCGAAGCCGACCGCGATGCGCACGCGCCGCTGCGGCTCCTCGTCGTCCTGGTGGCCGGTCTCGTCGGCGGGCGAGCCCATCACGAACTCGCCGGTCGGCACGACCACGAGCGCGGGCGCCGTGCCCGCGACGTCGAGGAAGCGGTCGCGGATGAGCTCGCCCGGCGCGAGGCTCGCGTACAGGCGCGCATTGCGCAGGCGCAGGTTGAAGTCGTCGATGCCGGCGAGGTCGGGGCTGATCGCCTGCGCCTTCTTGGCGAGCTGCTCGGCGAGGTCGGCGTTGCCGGCGTCGAGCGCGGAGCGCGCCTGCGCGAGCACGGTTTCGGCGCGCTGCCGGCGGATGCCGTCGACGCGCGAGCGCGTCTCGAGCAGTGCCTGCGAGCCGGGGCGGATCGCCGACGCGGTGCCGAGCGTCGCGTCGGCGCCGCTGAAATCGTCCTGCGCGGCCTGCGCGAGCGCGCGGTCGAGGAAATCGCGCTCGATCGTCGCGAGGCCGGCGTCGGCGAGGCGATTGCCCGGATCGAGCTTCATCACTTCGCGGTAGGTCGCGAGCGCGTTGTCGTCGCCGTCGCCGGTGAGCTTGCCCGCCTTGACGCGCGAGGCGGCGTCGGCGAGCAGCGGCACGATCTGGTGCAGGGTCTTCACGCGCGTACGCAGGCCGGCGAGTTCGTCGTCGGGATGCGGCAGGTCGGCATAGGCGGCGAGGTAGCGCTGCGCAGCGGGCTCGTCGCCCCGGTCGACCGCGGCAAGGGCCCAGTCGCGCACGGCGCCGCCGATGCGCTCGAGCGCCGCTTCCGCGTCGACGTTGTTCGGTGCCGACGCGAGCACCGCGCGGTAGAGCGCGACGGCGTTGCCGTCCTTCGGCTCGAACAGCGCACCCTTCTCCTCCGCGCTGCGCGCGCGCTTGAGCAGCGCGGCCACTTCCTTGGTCGTGGCGATCGGCGGCCCCATGCGCACCGCGTCGGCGAACGAGGTGCCGACCTCGGGCTCGGCCTCGCTGGTCGGCGCCGGCACGGTCGTCGAGGCCGGCCGCACGGCCGACCACGTGCCCGCGGGCGGATGCAGGCCGGGCTGGCTGGCGGTGACCGGCTGCTGCGCCTGCGGCTCCACGTGCAGCACGCCGGGGAAGAAGCGGTAGACGAGCGCGAACGCAAGCAGCACGATGCCGGCGGCTCCGCCGAGGGTGTGCTGCTTGCGTGCGACTTCGGTACCGGGCATCGTGGGTCGATTATCGATGCTCGCAGCGGTGCGGTGAAGGCCTGTGCGGCGACTGCATGCATCTCCCGTACAGACAGGAGTTCCACCGCTTGGCCGAATGGATCGAACGCAGCGACGCGCTGCAACCCCTGCTCGCCGACGTACCGACACTGGTCGGCCTCGACACCGAGTTCATGCGCACCGACACCTTCCTGCCGCGCCTCGCGCTCGTGCAGGTGCAGGTCGGGCCGCGGATCGCCCTGGTCGACCCGATCGCCGAGGTCGACCCGGCGCCGCTCGCGCGCGTGCTGGCCGACCCCGCGCACACGATCGTCATGCACAGCGCCGGCGAGGATCTCGAGGCACTCGCGACCTGGCAATGCGCGATCGCGCGCCTGTTCGACACGCAGATCGCCGCCTCGTTCGCCGGCCTCGGCGCCGGGCTCGGTTACCAGAAGCTCGTGCGCGAGATCACCGGCGTCGAACTGCCGAAGGCCGAGACGCGCTCGGACTGGCTGCGCCGCCCGCTGAGCCCGCAGCAGCTCGACTACGCCGAACAGGACGTCGTGCACCTGCCGGAACTGCACGAGCAGCTCACCGCGCGCCTGGTCGGTCGCGGTTACCTCGGCTGGTTCGAGCAGGACTGCGAACGCCTGCTCGAACGCGCGCGCAACCGCGAGCCCGACCCCGAGCCGCAGCTCGGCCTGCGCGGCGCCGCCGACTGGCCGCGCGACAAGCAGGCGCTGCTGCGCCGCGTGCTGCGCTGGCGCGAGGCGACCGCGCGCACGGTCGACCGCCCGCGTTCGTGGCTGCTCGACGATGCGCACGCGCTCGACCTCGTCGCGCGACCGCCGCGCGAGGCGAACGAACTCGCCGATCGCACCAAGGGCCTGCGCGCGCTGCGCAGCGCGCAACGCGCCGACCTGCTCGAGGTGCTGCGCGCGCCGATCGCCGACGACGAACGCGAGTTCACGCCGATCCCGCACGCGCCCGACGCGCGCGACAAGCAGGTGGTCGCCAAGCTCAAGGAGGCCGTCGTCGCGCGCGCGACCGAACTCGGCCTCCCCGACGGCCTGCTCTGCGCGCGCCGCCACCTCGAATCGCTGCTCGCCACCCGCCGCTGGCCGGCCGCCCTCGAAGGCTGGCGGCGCGAGGTGCTGCACGACGCATTGATGGAACGACTGCCGTAGGGCGCGCGCGCCGCCGCGCGGCGTTCGGCGTTGCGGTCGCGCACAGGGTGCGCTCCTGCGGAGAGCATCGCGAACGGAGCGGGCGCGGTCGATGCGGAAGGTCGGCGCTTGACAACCCCCCGGTAGCTCCCGTCAGACTCGGCCCATGCTGCTTCGTCGCCTCCATGCCCTGACGGACCGCGCGGTCACCGACCGCGGCACCGGCGCGTGCGCGACGATGACGCGCACGATTACGACGAGCACGACCACGACGACGTCGACGACGATCGTGGTACGGGTGCCCGCGCGCGACTGATTCCAAACGCAAACGGCCCCGTCCCTCGCAAGGGAACCGGGCCGCAGCGAACCGCCCGAGTCCCTCGCAGCGGGGCCTCCAACCGGAGGCTCGTGATGTCCCGCAACGCTCCTGCCCTGCCCGCCGCCGCGGCCGCGCCACCGTGCGCAGCGCACAAGTTCGGCGGTTCCAGCCTCGCCGACGCGAGCTGTTTCCGCCGCGTCGCCGCGATCCTCGCGACGCAGGCAGATCCGCGCCAGCTCGTCGTCGTCTCGGCGATGCGCGGCACCACCGACGCGCTGATCGCGCTCGCCGACGCCGCCGTGCGCGGCGACGACGGCTGGAAGGGTGCGCATGCCGCACTGCGCGAACGCCACCTCGCGACCACGCTCGACCTGCTCGGCGCCGACGCCGGCGCGACGCTCGCCTGGCTCGAGCACGGCTTCGCCGAGCTCGCCAACCTGCTCGCCGCACTCGCCGTGCTCGGCACGCCGAGCCGCGAGGCGGCCGAAGCGATCCAGGGCCTCGGCGAAGTCTGGTCGGCGCGCATGCTCGCCGACCTGCTCGCGCACGACGGCCGCGCCTGCGCCTGCCTCGACGCGCGCGACGTGCTCGTCGTCGGCCACGGCGAGCTCGGCGCGATCGTCGACTGGGAGGCGAGCGGCGCACGCTACGCCGACTGGCGCACGCGCCACCCGCAACCCTGGCTGGTCGTGACCGGCTTCGTCGCGCGCACGCGCGAAGGCCGCGCGACCGTGCTCGGCCGCAACGGCAGCGACTACTCGGCCGCGATCTTCGCCGCGCTCGCGGGCGCGAGCGAACTCACGCTCTGGGGCGACACCGACGGCGTGCTGTCGGCCGACCCGCGCCTCGTGCCCGACGCGATCCCGCTCGCTGCGCTCAGCTACGACGAAGCCTGCGAACTCGCCTACTTCGGCGCCAAGGTGATCCACCCGCAGACGCTCACGCCGGCGATCGCGCGCGGCCTGCCGGTGCGCATCCGCAACACGTTCCGCCCCGACCATGCCGGCACGTCGATCGGCACCGAGCCGGCGGGCGACGCGGCGCAGCCACCCGTGAAAGGGCTCAGCGCGGTGCGCGACCTCGCCGTGCTCACGCTCGAAGGCGCCGGCATGATCGGCGTGCCCGGTACCGCCGAGCGCGCGTTCGGCGCACTGCACGCGGCGAGTGTGTCGGTGGTGATGATCTCGCAGGGTTCGTCCGAGCATTCGATCTGTTGCGTCGTGCGCGAAGCGGACGCGGCGCGCGCGGAAGCCGCATTGCGCCGAGCGTTCGTCGCCGAACTCGCGCGCGGCGAGATCGCCAGCGTCGGCGTCGCCGCCGGCATCAGCGTGCTCGCCGCGGTCGGCGACGGCATGGCCGGCCAGCCCGGCGTCGCCGCGCGCCTGTTCGGCGCGCTCGCCCGTTGCGGCATCAACATCCGCGCGATCGCGCAAGGCGCGTCCGAGCGCAACATCTCGGTCGCGGTCGACGCGGCCGACACCGCGCGTGCGCTGCGCGCTGCGCACGCGGCGTTCTGGCTGTCGCCGCAGACGGTGTCGATCGGCGTGGTCGGGCCGGGCAAGGTCGGCGCCGCGCTGCTCGCGCAACTCGACGCCGCGCGTGCGCGCCTGCTGCGCGAACACCAGCTCGACCTGCGCGTGCGCGCGGTCGCGACGCGCGCTCTCCAGTGGCTCGGCGAAGCCGAAGGCGCCGCGGCGTGGAAGGATTCCGCCAGCGACGGCGGCGACCTCGACGCGTTCACCCGCCACGTGCAGGCCGAACACCTGCCGCACGCGCTCATCGTCGACTGCAGCGCGAGCGATGCGGTCGCCGCGCGCTACCCCGCCTGGCTCGGCGCCGGCATCCACGTGGTCACGCCGAACAAGCACGCGGGCGCCGGGCCGCGCGAGCGCTGGCAGGCGATCCGCACCGCGAGCGCGCGCGGCGCGCGCTTCCGCTACGAAGCGACCGTCGGCGCCGGCCTGCCGGTCATCTCGACCCTGCGCGACCTGCTCGACACCGGCGACGAACTGCTCGCCGCGGAAGGCATCTTCTCGGGTACGCTCGCGTGGCTGTTCAACCGCTACGACGGTTCGGTGGCGTTTTCCGCGCTCGTGCACGAAGCGCACGCGCTCGGCTACACCGAACCGGACCCGCGCGACGACCTGTCCGGCACCGACGTCGCGCGCAAGCTCGTGATCCTCGCGCGCGAGGCCGGCGTCGGCATCGACCTCGCCGACGTCGCGGTCGAAAGCCTGGTGCCGGAATCGCTGCGCGCCGCATCCGTGGAGGAATTCATGCACCGCCTGTCCGAGTTCGATGCCGCGATCGCCGCACGCCACGCCCGCGCGCGCGATGCCGGGCGCGTGCTGCGCTACGTCGCACGGCTGGACCGCGACGGCCGCGCGAGCGTCGGCCTCGCCGAACTCGCGGCCGACCACGCGTTCGCGCACCTGCGCCTGACCGACAACATCGTGCAGTTCACGACGCGCCGCTACCGCGACAACCCGCTCGTCGTGCAAGGACCCGGCGCGGGCCCCGAGGTCACCGCGGCCGGCGTGTTCGCCGACGTGCTGCGCGTCGCCGCGACGCTCGGAGCGCGCCTGTGACCAACCAGGTCATCGCCTTCGCGCCCGCGAGCGTCGGCAACGTCGGCGTCGGTTTCGACATCCTCGGCCATTCGATCGCCGGCCCCGGCGACCGCGTCATCGTGCGCCACATCCCCGAGCCGACCGTGCGCATCGCGGCGATCCGCGGCAGCACGCAACCGCTGCCGATGGAAGCGGCGAAGAACACCGCGGGCGCGGCGGTGATCGCGTTCCGCAACGCGCTGCGGATCCCCGCCGGCTTCGAGATCGAGATCGACAAGGGCATCCCGTTCGGTTCCGGCATGGGCGGCTCGGCCGCCTCGGCGGTCGCCGCGCTCGTCGCCGCGAACGCGTTGCTCGGCGACCCGCTCGACCGGCACGAACTCTATCCGTTCGCGCTGGACGGCGAAGCGCTCGCGAGCGGCGGCCGCCACGGCGACAACGTCGGGCCGATGCTGCTCGGCGGCCTCGTGCTGTCGACCGCGAACCGGCTCGTGCCGATCCCGGTGCCGCGCGGGCTGCACTGCGCGCTCGTGCATCCGGCCGCCGTGCTCGAGACGCGTGCTGCGCGCGCGGCACTCGCGGGGTCGTACGCGCTGTCCGACTTCGTCGCGCAGAGCGCGAACCTCGCTCTGGTGCTCGCCGGCTGCCACGAGCGCGACATGGAACTCATCCGTGCCGGCCTCGACGACGTGCTGGTCGAACCGCGCCGCGCGTCGCTGATCTTCGGCTTCGATCGCGTGAAGCAGGCGGCGCTGTCGGCCGGTGCGCTCGGCGCGAGCATCTCCGGCGCAGGCCCGAGCGTGTTCGCCTGGTGTGCCGACGAAGGCACCGCGCATTCGGTCGCGGGCTTCATGCGCGCCGCGTTCTCCGACGTCGGTTACGCGAGCGAGGCGTGGATCTCGCCGGTCGCCGGCCCGGCCGCGCGGGTGGTCGCGTGAGCAACGGCCCGATGACCTACGTGAGCACGCGCGGCCACGCGCCCGCGATCGGCCTCGGCGCCGCGCTCGTCGCCGGCCTCGCGCCCGACGGCGGCCTTTACGTACCCGCGTCGCTGCCGAGGTTCGACGTCGCCGACTTCGACGGCTGCGACAGCCTGCCCGCGATCGCCTCGCGCCTGCTGCGACCGTTCTTCGCCGGCGATGCACTCGCGGATGAACTCGACGCGATCTGCGCCGAAGCGCTCGACCTTCCCGCGCCGCTGCGCGCGATCGCGCAGGACACGGGGCTGCTCGAGCTGTTCCACGGCCCGACCGCGGCGTTCAAGGATTTCGCGGCGCGGTTCCTCGCGGCGTGCTTCGCACGATTGCGCCCGCGCGACGTCGATGCGGTACGCACCGTCCTCGTCGCCACCTCCGGCGACACCGGCGCCGCGGTCGCCGCCGCGTTCCATCGCCGACCGGGCTTCCGCGTCGTCATCCTCTACCCCGACGGTCGCGTGTCGCCGCGCCAGGCGCACCAGCTCGGCGCGTTCGGCGACAACGTGCGCGCGCTGCGCGTCGCGGGCTCGTTCGACGACTGCCAGGCGCTGGTCAAGCGCGCGCTCGCCGACGACGCGCTGAAGGCGCGCGTCGCGCTCACCTCGGCCAACAGCATCAGCCTCGGCCGCCTGCTGCCGCAGATGGCGTACTACGCCCTCACCGCGCTGCAACACCGGCGCGCAGGCGGCGCGCCACCGCTGTTCATCGTGCCGACCGGCAACCTCGGCAACGCGTTCGCGGCGATCCTCGCGCGTGCCTGCGGCCTGCCGATCGGTGCCGTCGTGCTCGCGACCAACGCGAACCGCACCCTGCCCGACTTCTTCGCCGGCGCCGACTACGCGCCGCGCGCGAGCGTCGCCACGCTCGCCAACGCGATGGACGTCGGCGCACCGAGCAACTTCGAACGCCTGCGCTGGCTGTGTCCGGATGACGCCGACCTGCGCCGTGCCGTGACCGCCGAAGCGGTCGACGACGCGACGATCCGCACGACCCTGCGCGCCTATGCCGAGCGCGGTCTCGTCGTCTGCCCGCACACCGCGACCGCGCTGCACGTGCTCGACCGCCGCCGCGCCGCGGGCGACCACGGCGACGCCGTCGTCGTCGCGACCGCGCACCCGGCCAAGTTCGACACGATCATCGAACCCCTGCTCGGCCACCCGGTCGACACGCCGCCCGCGCTCGCCGCGCTGCTCGCGCGCCCGGCCGAGGCCGAACCGATCCGCGCCGACTACGCCGACCTCTGCGCCGCCCTACTGGCCCATCCGGAACCCGCGCCCGCCGCCTGACCCGCACGCAGGGGTTGGCGATCGGCGAAACGCGGGTTATCATGCGCGCCCTTTCGCGGTCCCCAGCCGCGGATTGCACGTGGGGCGGTAGCTCAGCTGGGAGAGCGTCGCGTTCGCAATGCGAAGGTCGGGAGTTCGATCCTCCTCCGCTCCACCACTCATTCAGTGTCGACGAACCCTCGAAGGTGATCCTTCGGGGGTTTTTCGTTTTCGGGGCTCGGAGGACGGCGCAACGAGGCGAGCGACATGCCTGCTCTCGTCATTCCCGCGAACGCGGGCATCCATTGGCCGTGCGTCGGACGCCGTCGCCATCGAGCATCTTCATCGTCAGGCTTCCGCACCAAGATGCAACGCAATGGCGGGAACCTGCGCGACCAGCTGCAGGCGACGCGCAATCGCCCATTCGAGGGCGCCTTCCTGCGCGAGTACGTCTTCGCGCGACAGCCAGCGCCCGCCGCACGCGTCCTCGTCCGTGAACGGCGACCCGGACGGGTCCGCTATGGACGTCAGGATGTTGCCGTCGTCGAGCCAGGCATGGACGGTGAGCCAGCAGTTGCGGGAGTCATCGTCGAACCACGGTCCCGTGCCGAGCAGCACCCACAGATGCGGCTGCTTGGCCTCGCCATGCATCAAGGCTGCCTCGAACACCGTCTCCGACGCCCCGTAGCGGAGAAGCCCGACATGCGAGGGATAGGGCTGCGCGCAACCGCAGTCGCAGGTCCGTTGTTCGATGCGTACGACTTCGGTCGAAGGGGTCGCGCTCATCGCTACCTTATGCATGATCATGGCCGCGCAATCAACGCGGCTCGGGGTTTTTCGCTTCTTCACGCGGCGAAAGGACAGCGCCTCGACGGCTTGCGGAACGCCGCAAGAGCCACGGCTCAATCACCTGGAGTGCGATCAGGTAAGGCACGAAGCCAAGCAGCCACATCGCCACGACATAGAGCTGCGCCTTGTGGCCGAAGATCGCGGCACAAGGAGCCGCAATCCAGATCACCCAGCTCAGGATGATGCCGAGCCGACGAACGGTGTTGGAACGGGGCATTTCGAGCACGGACAACTGGACCTTCAACGGAAGAATGCGGGAAGGATCGACCACGCAGATCGTAGCTAGTTCTCCCAGACGCGCGATCAACGCTGGCCCATCACTTTTTCGGACCGAAATTCAACGGAAGTCCCATTTCCGCATGGTCTTGCATACGGCGCCCGCGAGCACCGCTGGCGAAAACCGACCCCGCTCGCATCGCCCGGTGCACCAAGTCGTCGCTTACTCGTTGCGCGCGAGCCGACGTCGGCAAACTCAAACTGCCGTGGAGTCGCTACGCAGGCGCCGGATTGCTCGGTCATGGCGGACGTATCCCCAGGCCTCGAGGCCGGTGAAAAGCAAAGGGAAAGTGACGACGAGTGCAGTGAGCCGCCAAGAATGAGGGTCACGCCAAAGAATGAAGGACGCGACCGTCAGCGCGAAAAGAGAGAGGAGGAACGAGGGCCCAATGCGGACTTTGCATTGGCGCCTGTATTTCTCGTGCTCGGCAATGCGCGCTTCGATTGATCGGATCCTTGCCTTGCGTCCCATCAGCCTGCCCAGTTCTCGTAGAACCATTCGACGAACGCATCCGCCACTCTGGGCGTGAGTTCCTGGGCAGCCTCGGCCACCGCAGGATAGCCCTTGGCCGCAGCGATCGCGGCGAGCGCGCACGCAAGGAACTCCTCGCTCCACTCGCGCGACGATGCAGCCGCGACGAGGCCGGGCAGTTTCGCGAGCGCTTCGACGTAGGCCGCCCGAAGGTCGGCAGGTATCTCGACGTTCTTGCGGAAGCGGCAGACGTCCACCCACGCCGGGAAATGAAAGTAGCTGCTGTCCGCACGCTCGGGCGCGGTGGCGAGCGCCGCGACTACATGGGGGACCGCCGCGAACGACGCCGGGTAAACGTCCCCTTGATGCGCCAGTGCACTCCACAACGTATACCAGGGCTCGTCCCTTTCCCGCGTGGCCGGCAATGAGTCCAGCTGTCGAAGCAACGCGGGAATGTCCGAGGCGGGCCCATACGCATGCGCAAGCTCGGACCAGCGCGGGCTATCGAGTTCCAGCATTCATGATACCCGGCATGTCGGCCACGACGACGTACTTTACCCTGCGACTTCCGCCGAATCGCCTATCCACACCGCTCACCCGATGTCCGGGAGGCGACTGTTCGCTGCATCGCGAGCCGTACCTTTCACATACGCTGGCGGCTGGCCGACCTCGAATCGCACGTCGACCTTCGATCCGTCGTCGAACATGATCGTGACGACGGTTTCGACGTGGTCGGTGAACGCCCGCGATACCACGTCAGTCTCCATCAGGTATGGCATCACCTCGCCGACCGTCCCCGGGATGGACGCAAGCCCTTCCTGCTCGACGCGATCGTGCAGCTGCGCGCGATAGTTCGCGTCCGCGAGATAGTCGCGCGCCGAGGGATTCGGCTGCGTGCGGATCGACCAGCGGTTCGCGTGGATCTCCGCGACAGCCTTGTACGTTCCGCCTGTCGCGTTCGAGAACCGCAGCAGCGCCGCGGCGACGTCCTGCATGACTTGCGGTACCGCGCCTTCGACGCCCGTGCATGGCGTCGTGGCGGCGTTCAGCTCGACACCGCTCTTGCCGTGGTCGTTGTCGGTTGCGATCGACGCATCGCCCGCGCTGTCGATGCCGCACGTCACGCGATACTCGCGAATACTGCCGTCGGTCGGGTTCCAGACGAGTCGCGCACCTTGCCCTTTGTCGACGGCGGCTTGGAGCATCTGCCCGTCCGAGCAGCCCGGACACGGCATGCAAATCGCGGCAGAGGCTTGGCTTGCTGCGCAGAGCAGACCAACGATGGCGGCGATGGGGCGAATGAAGCTTTGGCGCATATACCCTCCCTGGATCGGCGCGGCCATCTCCAAGCTCCGCAATTCAAACGGAAAATTACTCCGTCCCCTTTGATTCCGCGGTTGTAGTTGAAGCGCGCCGGCATAGGCGTGCCTCGGGGGCGGCTGTACATTCGGCCCGTCAACATCTCGGCTGCCAGCGCGAGAACAGCTTGGAAATCCTTGCGAGCAAAATGTAGGCGGTCGTATCGCAGTTGTTCGTCTGTCTTGGCCGGCATGCCTTGCCTCTCCCTATGGAGCTCGGATGAATTCCTTCACCACCTCGTTGGCCGCGCTTTGCTCGTTTGAGGCGAACTTCTTGAGCGACGGGCCGGCTGCGTGCACAAATCCCATCGAAGCTTGCGAGAACATGAAGAGCAATTCCGAAAGCTCGTGCGCTTCAAAGTACAGGCTAGCACCGAGGTCAAACCGCTTAGTCCTCTGAACTACTTCGACAAGAAGAGTCGGACCGCCCTCAACAACCATTCCGGGCACAACCAATTCGCGACGCCCATCAGGCCATTCAACCTTAGGGTCAAAGCCGAGCCACCTAGCGGTCAAATGTGGACAATCTGAATTGTCGCAGTCCCACTTCTGGACTATGCCGCTGCGGTGGGTCAGACAGTTTCGCACCTTGTTCAATGACGCGAACTCCTCCGCATACTGAACGTCGATCCCAAGATGCTTGCGAAGCCGCACGATCTTCAGATCGAGCCCGCCCTTCTCGAACTTCTCTCTCATAGGCTCGACATCTTCGAACGGAATTTCATTGAGGCGCGAACGTCCAAACGTCCCGAAATAGTAGACGGGCTCGA
The DNA here is from genome assembly GCF_014138265.1 of Dokdonella fugitiva. Taxonomy (GTDB): domain Bacteria; phylum Pseudomonadota; class Gammaproteobacteria; order Xanthomonadales; family Rhodanobacteraceae; genus Dokdonella_A; species Dokdonella_A fugitiva_A. The sequence goes on along the minus strand of NZ_JACGXL010000005.1, from coordinate 215,657 downwards.
GAATGCGCTCGAATGATTCCACTAAATCTCTCAGGGCGCACGCGAGAACCCATACGGCCAAGCCATGCCGCGCCAATTTTATTTCCTCAGGCGACTGAGTGGGCGGAAGGTGTGATAGCTCGACTCCCACAGGTGATGCGCCAAGCTGATATCGAACCACCAATTCATTGTCGCGAATGTTGTGCACAAGACCGATCATCATCGCGACGCGACGCACGCGTTCCTGAAATAGGGCGTTGAGAACGTCGAGATCGAGATTGTAGGTCGCCATGTCATCGCCTCCGCCTCCGGACGACCCTAAGCGTACGCCGTCCGTGCCGACTCCCAGTCTCAACCTATGCGACCCACCCCTGCTCCAATACCCCTCGTGCCACCCGGCACACGCCCGCCCGCCATAGGGGCGTCCGGGCGCCGTCCCACTCCACGAGGAGAAGTATCCATGTCCCAAGCTACCCTTTCGCTCTCTTTCACCGATGCCCAGGCCACCGCGATCGATGCGGCGCTGACCGAGCTGGAGGCGCAGTTCGCGGCGCTGGTCGCGATGCCGGCGGGCGAGCGTCGCCGGCTCATGAAGATGGGCGACAAGTCCGAGGCGTTCTGCCGGCAGACGCTGTCGCTGCTCGACCAGAACCGGCAGCTGGTGCCGCAGAGCATGGGGTTGACGGACGTGCAGCAGAGCCTGGATGCGCTGGACTGGATGCGGCCGCGCATGCAGCGGCTGATCCGCCTCGGCGAGCGCCTGTCGAATACCGACACGGTGGTCGGCGCGACGATCATGCAGGCGTCGCTTCAGGGCTATGCGCTGCTCAAGGTCACCGGGCGCCACCAGGGCCTGGAGGGCTTGCGCGAGACGCTCGGTGCGCGGTTCTCGCGCCGGCCCAAGGTGCCGGAGGCGAAGGCGGCCTGACCGCCCGCTCCTCCCCTCTCGCAGGAGGACGACGAAGCCGCAGCGATGCGGCTTTTTTGTTGCCTGCTTTCCGGGTGCGGGTGATGCATGGCATCGCCGCGTTCGATCTCCGCTCCGTGCAACCGGGTCACTGCCCCGCGCGCGTGGATCGCCTCGTTGCGAACGCCGATCGGCAGTGCCCGGGCGTGGCGCCTGCGCAAAATGGCGCGATCGCCGAGTGACCCTGCCTCGACCGTGAATGCGCCGGACTCGCACGCGAGTCGCGGCGATTGGCGCGCGAGTGCGGCTGCGTACCGTGCCCATCGCATTCGCTGGCGAGCGAGCGGCCGCGCGTGAGGTTGCAACCGCGCGCACGAAACCGCGAGTCGTGACCGCTCGCACGCGATACGACCGGGCTCGCGCATCACCCGTCGGTACTCGCATGCGAGTCATGATGATTCGCGCGCGAGGACGGTTCGCTCACGCGTGATGCGGGCTGCGTCGCGCGTCGGCTCGACGTGGTGACGACGCCCATGGATTCCCGCTTTCGCGGGAATGACGGCACGAGGATCGTAGGGTGCGCCCTGGCGCGCCGCATCCGGTGACGACGAGGCGCCGGTACGCCGGGGCGCACCCAACGTGCCGTTGTCCCTTCTCCCGCTTGCGGGAGAAAGGACCGGAGGCGGATGAGGGCAATCGATGCGAGGGCTCGCGTGCCTTCCCCTCACCCGCGCCTGCGGCGCGACCTCTCCCGCAAGCGGGCGAGGTGATGTTCGAGCAGGCGTGCCTCGCACATCGTTCCCACGCCACGGGGCGTGGTGCGCCAGGGCGCACCCTACGTGCGTCGACCTCCGAACGGGTGCGGGCCACCGTGACGCCTCCGTTGCCGACCGCAAATCGGGTAGATTCCGGCTTCCAAGTCGTCCGTGGGCTCTGTCTGCGCCTCGTGACGACAAGCCGGTTTCGCACCGACGGAAAGGATGGTGGATGTGAGGGATCACGGACGCATGCGATGGCTCGTACTGGCACTGGCAGTGATCGCAGGCGCCGCGCTGCTGTACCGGCACGTTGCCACGTCCTCCGGCACCGCCGACGCACCGACGCGCGCAGGCAAGGCGGGCGCATCGGCCTCCGCCGGCTCGCCGCGAACCTCGACGGCCCCGCCCTCGACCAAGGCCGCGGACGACCTCGACGATCGCCCCTTCGTCGACGTGCGCGCGGAACTCGAACGGCGGGCCGAGCGCGGCGACGCGCACGCCGCCGCGCGGCTCGGCCGCGCGTTCGCCCAATGCAACGGCTACGTGCCGGTGGACGACGCGCAGCTCGAATCGTGGGTGGTCGAAGCGACCGCACGAGGCGTGACGCTCAACGTGGACGGCCATCCGCTCGGCCCGGACGCCCTGCTCGCGCGCCTGAAGGCGAACCAGGCGCAGAGGGCGCGCGATTGCGCCAACGCGGGCGGCATCGACGAACAGGATCCGCGGCCGCTCGCGTTCCACTGGACCGAGCGCGCCGCCGCGCTCGGTGACGCCGATGCGCAGGCCCTGTACGGAAACCTCGCGTTCGCGACCTACAACGCGCGCTCGGCGATCGTCGATGCGGAGCAACTGCGCGAGCGCAAGCGGCTCGCACGCGACTACCTCGAGCGAGCGCTCGCCGGCGGCGATGCGCTCGCGTTGCAGCAGATGTACCTGCACTACGCCCACGGCACGCTCTATCCCGAGGACGCGGAAGCCGCCTATCGCTATCTGTACGCGTACTCGCTGACGCCACGCTCGGCTGAAATGGCGCCCGCGGCGCTGACCGGCCTGCTCGATGAAGCGGCCGCCGCGCTCGACGACGGCGCGCGCGAGCGCGCGCGCCGTGCGGCACGCGATCTCGCCGCCTGTTGCATGTCGCCGGGGTCGCCATGACGAGGATTCGCCGCTATGCCATCGCGGTCGGCAGCGTCGCGCTCGCCGCCGGCGTGTTGTTCGCGCTCATGCGCGATCGCCCTGCGACCGTCGCCGCGCCTTCGCCGCTCGCCGCGCCGTCCGCCACGCCTGCACCGGTCACGCCCGCACCCGTCGCGCCGACACCTGCACGGAGCGCAACGCCGGCGGCCGCTGCCACGCCGCGGCGTTCGGCACCGCCCGCGGTCCGCGCGCACCAATGGCCCGACGACCGCACGCCGTTCGGCGATGCGGTGAAGCAGGTGCAGGCATGGGCGGACGCCGGCGACACGAGGGCGGCCATCGAACTGACGTCGCAGCTGAGTACCTGCACGCCGTACGGGCTGCGCGCGACCGAGGCTTCGGACGAGAGCGATCGTCAGTACATCATGAACGACCTCACGGACGACCAATTGACCAAAGCCCAGCGCGAGACACGCCGCGCCAACACCATGCAGCGGATCAACGAGAACGCGAAACGACGCGCCGACTGCGCGGCCTTGCCGCGCGACCTCGTCGCGCACTGGCTCGACCCGCTCGATCGCGCCGCGCAATCGGGCGACACCTACGCGATGCGCGAATACGCGCGCCTCGCGATGGCCGAGTACGATGGCGTCGCGGCCGTCGTCGCCGACGTCGACGAAGCGATCACGCGCCGCGACAAGGCGCGCGCGTACCTCGACGAAGCGGTACGCCTCGGCGACACGTCGGCACTCGTCGCCCTCGCCGGCGCCTACGCCGAATCGGCGACGATCAACCTGTACGCCGTCGATGCGGCGCGCGCGCACGCCTACGCATACGCCGCCCTGCAGGCTGCGGAGCTGACCGCGATGGAGCGCGACCGGATGACCTGGCTGCTCAACCGCAGCGCACGCGCGCTCGACGCATCGGCGCTCGCGCAGGCCGAAGCGGAAGGCCGCCGCCTGTATGCGCGGTGCTGCTCCGGGCGTTGAACCCGCAGAGGCCTGTCCTCCCTCGACTGATTGCGTGGACGAGGCCCGTTCAGGACACCCTGTCCACGATAGTCCCCACGCTCCCAGCAGGACCCGCATGTTCCGCACCCTCAAAGCACGCTGGCATGCGTTCCTCGCCGTGCCGCGCGGCCAGCGTTTCCAGGCGCATCACCAGCGCGCGCATCGCGGCGACACGCCGGGCTGGGTGCGCGTCGCGGTGATCGTGGCGGCGCTCGTGCTGATCGTGCTCGGGCTCGCGATGATCGTGCTGCCCGGACCGGGTTTGCTCGTCATGCTCGCCGGCGCGGTGCTGCTCGCGGAAGAGTCCGTGCTCGTCGCGCGCTTCATGGACCGGCTCGATCTCGTCGCGATGCGCGTGGTGGCAGGGTGGCGTGCGCGGCGACGGGAGAAGCATCGCGACTGAAGTCGCTCCCGCGACGGCATGCGCACGACGCGCGCATCGAGGAACGCGGCGGGACTCGCCGCCGTGCAGTTGCCTCCCGCCTTACGGGTCGCGTCCCATCCTGCGTCCGGCGTCGCCGCGGCGACGAGTCGCGCCGCATCGCGTCATGCGCGCGCGTCGTGTTCGAGGTCGTGCGCGGCCATCGCCCGATCGCGCCCTTCGCGCTTCGCCGCGTACATCGCCGCGTCCGCCTGCGCGAGCGCATCGTCGATCGACAGCGTCGGCGAGGCTTCGCACACGCCCGCGCTCACGGTGAAGCGGATCGCGCGGCCGTCGGCGGCGGGCACGGTGGTATTGCGGCAGTGCGCGAGGATCGCCTCGGCGCGTGCGAACGCGTGTTCGCGTCGCGCGCCGGGCATCGCGACGCAGAACTCCTCGCCGCCCATGCGCGCGACGAGGTCCGACGGCGAGGCGAGTTCGCGCAGGCGGTCGGCGACGGCCTGCAGCACGCGATCGCCGGCGGCGTGGCCATGCTGGTCGTTGATGCGCTTGAAGTGGTCGATGTCGAGCACAACGACGCTGCCGATGCGCTCCGCATCGGCGCGGCCGGTGTCGCCGTGCGCGATCGCGCGGAAGAAGCCGCGGCGGTTGAGCAGGCCGGTGAGCCAGTCGACCATCGCGAGGTCCTCGTTGCGCGCGGCGAGCAGGGCGAACTGCAGCGCGAGGCAGGTGACCGCGAGCGAGAGCATGAACAGCAGCGATGCCACGCTGAAGATCGCGAGGTGGTAACCGATGTCCAGGCGTGACGACGTCGGCAGCACGTTCGCGACGACCGCGTACGCCCAGACGAGCACGGCCGCGTAGACGAGCGCGAGCACGCGCAGGCGGCGGTAGATGTGTTCGATCTCGTGCCGCGGCGGCCGGCGCAGGCTCGCCTGCAACGCGAGCAGGAACACGAGCTGGCCGAACGCGGTGGTGAGCACGCGCAGGCGCGCGTTCGGCCACGCGCCTTCGAACGCGAGCAGCGCCACGAGCGGGATCACGACCACCAGCGCGGCGAGCCACGGCTGCGCGCGCTGGCGCCCGAACGCCCAGAAGCCGAGCAGCAGGCAGGCGCTGCCCGCGCCGAGCGCGAGGTGGTTGCCGACGACGCAGACGGTGTCCCAGATACCGTGCGCGGTGATGGAGAACAGGAACAGCGAGATGCCGTTGAGCAGGAAGCCCGCCGCCCACAAGCGCGCACCGGCGCCCTGCTCGTGCCGTCGACCGACGTACACGAGCAGGCCCGCGAGCATGATCTGCATCAGGCCGCGGCTGAAGGCGAGCGTGGGAATGTCGAGCGGAAAGAGGGAGGAATCAGGCATGCAACCGCGACGCTGGGCACCGGAAGCCGGGGATTCCGTCGTCGCCACTATGCCAGCTCGGTGGTGGCACCGGAACCCTGCGAGACCGTCGCGGGCCTTCCCTCACCCGCGCCTGCGGCGCGCTCTCCCGCAAGCGGGAGAGGTGTAATGCACACGCGAGTGGATGGGATGCCGTTTCCTTCTCCCGCTCGCGGGAGAAGGTGCCGGAGGCGGATGAGGGGAACGATGCGAAGCGGTCGCGGGCCTTCCTTGCCCGCGCCTGCGGCGCGACCTCTCCCGCAAGCGGGCAAGGCGTAATGCGCACGCGAGTGGATGGGATGCCTTTCGCTTCTCCCGCTCGCGGGAGAAGGTGCCGGAGGCGGATGAGGGGAAACGCGCGAAATCATCGCGCAGCTTCCTCGCCCCCACCCATGGTGCGACCACGCTCCCCGCGCGAGAGTCCGGTCGTCCACGGGTTCGTTCACCGCGCCGCGGGCGTCTCCGCGGCATACACGCGCTTGCCGCCGACCCAGGTCTGCAGCACGCGCGTCTTCCAGATCTCGGACGGCGCGACGGTGAAGTAGTCGCGGTCGACGAGGATGAAGTCGGCGCGCTTGCCCGGTTCGAGCGTGCCGAGCGATTCGCTCGCGTGGCCGGCCCAGGCGGCGTCGAGCGTGAACGCGCGCAGCGCCTCGATGCGCGTCATCGCCTGCTCCGCGTGCCAGCCGTGCGGCGGATGGCCGTCGTGGTCCTGGCGCGTGACCGCCGAATACAGGCCGAAGAACGGGTTCGCCGATTCGACCGGGAAATCCGAGCCGCCGGCGATGCGCGTGCCCTGCTCTAGGAACGTGCGCCACGCGTACGCGCCGCGCAGGCGTTCGCGACCGACGCGGTCCTCGGCCATGTTCATGTCCGACGTCGCGTGCGTCGGCTGCATCGAGGCGACGAGGTCGAGCGCCTTGAAGCGCGGGATGTCGGCCGGTGCGACGACCTGCGCGTGCTCGATGCGGTTGCGCAGCGCGCGGGCGTCGGGGCGCTTCGCGTACACGCTCGCGAACGCGTCGAGCACTTCGCGGTTGGCGCGATCGCCGATCGCGTGGATGCACACCTGGTAGCCCTTGCCGACCGCCTTGTCGATCATCGCGGTCATTTCGGCCGGCGCGTGGAACAGCAGGCCGGTGTTCGCGCGATCGTCCGAGTACGGCGCCAGCAGGGCCGCGCCGCGGCTGCCGAGCGCGCCGTCGGCATAGAGCTTGACCGCGCGCACGTCGAGGAAGCCGTCGCCGTAGCCGGTGAGCGGACCGTTCGCGGCGATCGTGTCGAAGTCGTCGCCGACGTCGCCGATCATCGCGTAGATGCGCGCGGTCAACTTGTGCTCGTCGGCGTAGCGGCGGTACAGCGCGTAGGTGTCCGCATCGATGCCGGGATCGTGCACGCCGGTGAGGCCGACGCGGGCCATCTCGGCGAGCGCGGCGTCGAGCATGCGCGCGGCCTCCGCTTCGGTCGGCGCGGGCACGTGCCGCTCGACGAGCGCCATCGCCGCGTCGACGAACACGCCGCTCGGGTCGCCTTGCGCGTCGCGCTCGATGCGTCCGCCCGGTGGGTCGGGCGTGTCGCGGGTGACGCCGGCGATGCGCAGCGCGGCGGCGTTCGCCCACGCCGCGTGGCCGTCGACGCGGTGCATCCAGGCCGGGCGGTCGGCGACCGCGCGGTCGAGTTCCGCTGCGGTCGGGAAACGGCCGAGTTTCCACACGACCTGGTTCCAGCCACGGCCGATGACCCAGACGTCGTCCGGGTGCTTCGCGGCGAACGCGCGCACGCGCGCGAGCGCGTCGTCGAGGGAGGACGTGCCGACCAGGTCCGCGCGCACCTTCATCTCGCCCAGGCCCATGACGTGGCCATGGGCGTCGATCAGGCCGGGCAGCAGCGCGTGGCCGCCGCCGTCGACGACCTCGGCCTTGCCCGCCTTGCGCACGAGCTCGGCGTGCGAGCCGGTCGCGACGACCTTGCCGTCGGCGACCCGCATCGCCTCGAAGCGGCGCAGCTTGCCCGCGCCGTCGAGCGTGTAGCCGTCGACGTGGTCGACCAGCAGTTCGCCCGCCGCCGCGGTCGCCGAGCCGAGGGCCATCGCCAGCGCGAGGGGCAGCGAATAGTGAAAAATGCGCATCGAAGTCCCCGCGGCGACTGGAATTCCGCAACGATAGCGGGTCCGGCACCTGCGCGGGTACCGCGCCCCGGCGCGACCGTTGCTTGCGCCCGGCGCGACGTCGGCGGCATCCTATGCCCGGACGGCGCCGGGACAGGGCCGCTGCCGCCCGCTGCGCGGGTCCTTCAGGGAGTTTGCACACCGCGCATGATCGAATTCGGACACAGCACCCACGTCGGCCTGCGCCGCGAGCACAACGAGGACACCTACTACGCCGACGCGGACCTCGGCCTGTGGCTCGTCGCCGACGGGATGGGCGGGCACGAGCACGGCGAGGTCGCGAGCGCGCTCGCGCGCGACACGCTCGTGCGCGAGGTGAGCAAGGGCACCGAACTCGTGCGCGCGATCCAGATCGCCGACGAGGAGATCATCCGCCACTCGACGCGCCGCTCCGAAGCGCTGCCGATGGGCACGACGATCGCCGCGATGCGCCTGTCCAAGGACGGCGGGTTCGAGGTGGCCTGGGTCGGCGACAGCCGCATCTACGTGTGGAACGACGGCCTCAAGCAGCTGTCGCAGGACCACTCCTACGTGCAGGAACTGATCGACCAGGGCGCGATCACGAGCGAGCAGGCGCGCAACCACCCGCACCGCAACGTCGTCACCCAGGCCCTCGGCGTCACCGACCCGCAGTCGCTGCGCGTGGCGAGCATGCGCGGCGAGCTGAACCCCGGCATGCAACTGCTCATCTGCAGCGACGGCCTCACCGAAGAGGTGAAGGACAGCGCGATCGCCGCGATCGTCGGCCGCACCGAGCTGTCGGCGCAGGAGTGCGTCGACCATCTCGTGCTCGCGGCGCTCGAGGGGGGTGGGTCGGACAACGTTACGGTGATCCTCGTCCGCGCGCGCTGAACGCGGCGACCATCATGACGTAGGGCGGTCGCAGCGGCACGACACGGCGCGGGCATGCAAAGGCGTTCGACTGCGAGTCCCACCATCGACCTGCGATCACGCCTCGTCGAACCCGGTGGGACTCGCGGCCACGCGTCTCGCCTTCATCGACCTTCCCGCGCCGCCGCGTCCCGCCCTGCTCGCACCTACGCAGTGGCCGCGATCGACGCCGCTTCCGTTTCGAGGCGACGCCACACGCATGCCCCGCGGCTCGCCTTGTCGATCGCCGCGATGCGCGCCTCGTGCAGCACGATCTCGGCGTCGAGCGCGCGCAGCACGCGCGGGCGCGCGACGATGCGCAGTTCCGCCGCGACGCGGATTTCGCCGGGCGCGCTCTCGTCGCCGAAGCCGAGCGCACCCTGGCCCGAGGTCAGCGCGAGGTAGACGTCGGCGAGCAGGTTCGCGTCGAGCAGCGCGCCGTGCAGGCCGCGGTGGCTGTTGTCGACGTCGAGGCGCTTGCACAGCGCGTCGAGGCTGTTGCGCTGGCCGGGGAACTTCTCGCGCGCGAGGACGAGCGTGTCGAGCACCTGCGCGCGCGCGGCGATGCGCGGGTCTTCGACGCCCGCGCGCGCGAGTTCGGCGTCGAGGAAGCCGACGTCGAAGCTCGCGTTGTGCGCGATCAGTTCGGCGCCGTCGATGAAGTCGAGGAATTCGCGCGCGATCTCGCCGAAGCGCGGCTTGTCGAGCAGGAATTCGTCGGCGATGCCGGTGACCGCACGCGCGCCTTCGTCGATCTCGCGGTCGGGATTGAGGTAGGTGTGGAACTCGCGCCCGGTGCGCCGACGCTGCACGAGTTCGATGCAGCCGATCTCGATCACGCGGTGGCCGCGCTGCACTTCGAGGCCGGTGGTTTCGGTGTCGAGGATGACCTGTCTCACGCCCGTTCCTTGCGTCCTGCGACGACCAGCGCCGCTTCGCGGGCGAGCACGTCGACGCGTTCGTTCTCGTCGTGGCCGGCGTGGCCCTTGACCCAGTGCCAGCGTACCTCGTGCGAGGCGAGCGCGGCGGACAGGCGTTCCCACAGGTCACGGTTCTTCACCGGCTGCTTGTCGCTCGTGCGCCAGCCGTTCGCGCGCCAGCGCGCCATCCATTCCTCGACGCCACGCTTGACGTACTGCGAGTCGGTCGTGAGGTCGACGGCGCACGGGCGCGTCAGCGCCTCCAGCCCGGCGATCGCGGCCATGAGTTCCATGCGGTTGTTGGTGGTCTGCGCCTCGCCACCGCTGAGTTCCTTCTCGCGGTCGCCGAAGCGCAACAGTGCACCCCAGCCACCCGGCCCCGGATTGCCGAGGCAGGCGCCGTCGGTGAACAGTTCGACCGCCTGCTTCGCCGCACTCATGCGCGCACGCGCCGGCTCGGCACGGCGAGCGAAGGATGCGGCGTGACCGAGCGCAACGGTCGTGGGCGCAGCGGCGTGAGCACCGCGCGCTGCTTCGACGCGAGCAGCATCCAGGCACCACGCAGTGGCGCGAGCAGGCGCGAGCCGTCGCCTCGCGGCGCGAGCGAAGGCCAGCACGCGCCGAGTGTCGCGCCGCTGCCCGGCGTGAGCTGCGCCTGCTGCAGCCGACGGCGCAGCGTGTCGGAATGGCGCGCGTGCGGCAATGCGACGCCGCGCCGGGCCTGCCAATGCAACCAGAGCATCCAGGGACTCCACGGATTGAGGCCGAACCAGAGCAGCGTGCCGCCGGGCGCGAGCACGCGCGCGAGTTCGTCGACGAGCGCTTCCGGCGCGGCGAGCGCGTCGGCCGCGTGCTGCACGACGATGAACTGGAACACATCGCTTTCGTAAGGGAGCGCGTCGCTCGTGCAGCGCGCGTCGCCGGCGAAACCGCCGTCCTCGACGTGCAGGCGCGTCGCGCGCAGGTGGCGCAGGTCGGCCGGCAGTGCACGGTTCGACGCGCTCGCCTGCATCAGCAACGCCGCGCCCGCGGGCTGGCGCAGCACGAGCGCGGGCACGCGCGCGAGTTCCTCGCGCAGCAGTGCCTCGAACTCCGGCAGGACGAACAGGTTGTCGGGACCGGTGATCACGCGGCAGGCAAACCCCAGGGTGGCGGCAGTCGCTTCGGCGACTCTCGTTCAAGGATCAAGGACTTGGTCGTCGATCCATCGCGGGTGGCCGCCAGCGCGACCACCTCGCAGCTGCGCAGTGTAGCGCGACCCGCGCCGGCCTAATGATCGTTTAACGTCGCCGCCCGCAGGCCTGGCCTATAGTCCGGCGTTCATGACCCTGCTCGCCCTGCCCGCGCTCGCCGACAACTACATCTGGCTGCTCGCGCAGGGTGGCGATGCGCTCGTCGTCGACCCCGGCGAAGCAGCGCCGGTCGAGCGCGCGCTCGCCGAACACGGCCTGCGCCTGCGCGCGATCCTGCTCACGCACCATCACAACGATCACATCGGTGGCGCGCGCGCGCTCGCCGCGCGCCACGGCTGCCGCGTGTACGCACCGCGCGACGAACGCATCGAGCACGCGGACGCGCGCGTCGGCGGCGGCGACCATGTCGTGCTCGAACGGCCTGCGTTCGCGTTCGACGTGCTCGCGATCCCCGGGCACACGCTGAGCCACGTCGCCTACCACGGCGCAGGCGTGCTGTTCTGCGGCGACACGTTGTTCAGCGTCGGCTGCGGCCGGATGTTCGAAGGCACGCCCGCGCAGATGCTCGCCTCGCTCGAGCGGCTCGCCGCGCTGCCCGGCGACACGCGCGTGTGCTGCGGGCACGAGTACACGCAAGCGAACTGCGCGTTCGCGCACGGCGTCGATCCGTCCAACGATGCGCTCGCCGCACGCACCGTGCAGGCCGACGCGCAGCGCGCGCGCGGCGAACCGACCGTGCCGTCGACGCTCGCCGACGAGCGCGCGACCAACCCGTTCCTGCGCATCGACGCGCCCGCGCTGCGCGAAACGATCGGCATCGACGATCGCGTCGCGCGCTTCGCCGAACTGCGTCGGCGCAAGGACGCGTTCCGGATGCCCGCGCCGTGATCCGCATCGACGCGCGCACTGCCCTGCTAGGCGGCGGCCTGCTCCTGCTCGCCGCGTGCGCGACTCCGCCGACGCGCGCGCCGCAGGTTCCGCCGCCCGCCGTGCCGACACCGGAAACACCCGCATCGACGCCCTCGCCGAGTCCGCCGCCGACGACGAGCACGAGCGCCGAAGAGCGCTCGACCTGGGGCCGCCTGCGCAGCCTGTTCGCGATGCAAGGCTGCGACTACAGCCCCGGCGTGCAGCGCTGGGCGAAGGCGTACACGCAGTCGCCGCGCGCGTTCGTCGCGAGCTGGAAGGAAGCGCTGCCGTTCCTCGGCCTCGTCGTCGACGAGCTGGAACAGCGCGGCCTGCCCGGCGAATTCGCAATGCTGCCGTACGTCGAGAGCACGTACCGGCCGATCCCCACGCGCGGCGACGTACCCGCGGGCATGTGGCAGCTCGTGCCCGACACCGCACGCGAAGCCGGCCTCCTCGTGCGCAAGGACTACGACGGCCGCCTCGACGCGCTCGCGTCCACGCACGCCGCGCTCGACCTCATCGCCGACTACTACCGCGAGTTCGCCGACTGGCGCCTCGCCGACATGGCGTTCAACAGCGGCGAGTTCCGCGTCAAGAAGCTGCTCGGCGGCCGCGACGCGCGCGACCTCGAGGCCGGCGAGCTCGCGCAGTTCAAGTTCAACCGCATCACGCACGAACATCTCGATCGCCTGCTCGCGCTCGCTTGCATCGTCGAGGATCCCGCGCGCTTCCACGTCACCTTGCCAGAGCCCGGACCCGACACGCGCCTGCGCGTGACCGACCTCCCCATCGGCATGGACCTGCGCCTCGCCGCGCGCCTGTCCGGCGTGCCGCTCGACGACCTCAAGCGCTGGAACGCGGGTTATCGGCGCAACCGCATGCCCGACGGCGTGCCGCACCGGCTGCTGCTGCCCGAGACGCGCGTCGAGCGCTTCCTCGTCGCCTCGCAGGCGATGCCGCAGCCGCTCTGGAACGACTGGCGCGAGGAGCGCGCCGCGCGCACGAGCGGCATCGGCAGCTGGGCGAGCCAGCTCGGCGTGCCGGTCGGCGCGCTCGCCGCCGCGAACGCGATCGACGAGGACGCCACCGTGCTGCCGGCGACGCGCCTGCTGCTGCCGGGCCACGAAGCCGAACCCGTCGACGAGCCCGCGACCGCGGCGGGCACGCGCGTGCACGTGATCGCTTCCGGCGACACGCTGTCCGGCGTCGCGCACCGCTACGGCATCCCGCTGCGCCGCCTGCAGCAGCTCAATCCGCAAGCCGGCCGCACCCTGCACCTGGGCGACAAGCTCCGCCTCGACGCGGGCTGAGCACCGCGCCGGCGGCAGCAAGGACGTACGCGGACGTAGGGCGCCGCTGCCGGAATGCGCGCTGCTAGAATCCATGCTTTCCGCTGCGACGATCTTGGAGAGCACATGGGTTTCCTGCACGGCAAGCGCGCCCTCGTCACGGGCATCCTCAGCCAGCGCTCGATCGCCTGGGGCATCGCCAACGCGATGCACCGCGAAGGCGCCCAGCTCGCCTTCACCTACGTCGAAGAGAAGCTCAAGGATCGCGTCGACGAAGCGGCGACCGCATTCGGCTCGAACATCGTGCTCAAGTGCGACGTCACCAAGGACGCCGAGATCGAAGGCCTGTTCACCGACCTCGGCAAGCACTGGGACGGCTTCGACATCCTCATCCACTCGATCGGCTTCGCGCCGCGCGAAGCGCTCGCCGGCGAGTTCCTCGACGGCCTCACGCGCGAGAACTTCGCGATCGCGCACGACATCTCGAGCTACAGCCTCGCCGCGATGGCCAAGGCCGCGCGACCGCTCATGAAGGGCCGCGGCGGCTCGATCCTCACGCTCACCTACCTCGGCGCCGAGCGCGCGCTCGCGAACTACAACGTGATGGGCCTGGCCAAGGCGAGCCTCGAGGCGAACGTGCGCTACCTCGCCTACAACCTCGGCCCGGAAGGCACGCGCGTGAACGCGATCTCCGCCGGCCCGATCAAGACCCTCGCCGCGTCCGGCATCGCCAACTTCCGCAAGATGCTCGACCACGTCGAGGAGAACGCGCCGCTGCGCCGCAGCGTCACGATCGAGGAAGTCGGCAACGCCGCCGCGTTCCTCTGCTCGGACCTCGCGTCGGGCATCACCGGCGAAGTCACCTACGTCGACGCGGGTTACAACACGCTCGGCATGACCGGCATCTGAGTCCCGCGCGATGCATCGCCTGACGATCGTCGTCGCGATGCTCGCCCTGCTCGCGGCGGCGCCCGCGCGCGCCGCCGCGCCGTCCTGGCGCACGCTCGGCTTCGTGCTGCTGCAATCGGAAGCCACGCTGCGCGAGCGCGTGCCCGGCGGCGCGCAGGCGATGAACGGCTACATCGCGTCGATCGAAGCGGCCGCGACGAAGGCGCTCGCCGGCGTCGATCCACCGCGCCCGACCTCGGGCTTCCTCGTGCTTGCCGTGCGCCCGGATGGGCGCTCGAAGGCGTGGCTCGACGTGTGGCCGAACCTGCCGCGCGCGAGCGAACCCGCGCTCGTCGACGCCGTGCAGGCGGTGAAACCGTTCGCTGTGAGCAAGGGCACGATCGTGTTCGCTCTGCGCGTGAGCGCGTGGGGCGCCGTGCCGACGAACCGGCCGCCGAAACCCGACGAATGGACGCGCTACACGCGCGAAGGCGTCACCGACGCGGAAGCGATCGTCGCGCGGCTGTGGCCCGACGACACGCCCGCCCGCGAAGCACACGCGCGCTGACGTGCAGCACGTAGCGCGGGTAGAACGGGCATCCATTCCACCCGCGATGCGGCGATACGTCGTCAGCGGTCGTCGTGCCGACGCGTCGGCAGGATGCCTTCCCGGACGATGTCGCACGCCACCCTGACGTCGCCGTCCATCGCGCGATCCCGCGCCATGAACGCGATGCGTTCGCGGACCTTCGCGTGCGCGGCGCGCACCGCGGCGCCGGCGTGGAAGTCGGCGGCTTCGGCGAGCGACTTCGCGAGTGCCTGCACTTCGGTTTCGAACTGCTTGCGCGCCGGGTGCGTCGTGTCGGGTGCGTTGGCGATCTTCGCGGCGAGCGCGCGCCAGTCGCCGCGCTGGGCGAGGCGGCGCGCGGCGTTGAGCATGTCCTGGCGATAATCGAGCGCCTGCGCCGCGGTGTAGAGCTCGAGCGCGAGCACGTGCGCGAGGTCTTCGGTCATGTCGAGCACGTGGCGCGCTTCGTTCGCGCCCATCGAGACGTGGTCTTCCGCGTTCGCGCTGGTCGGCACCGAGTAGACGCTCGCCGGATGCGCGCGCGTGGCGAGGTCGTTGACGAGCGCGGCGGCGGTGTACTGCACGATCATGAAGCCGGAGTCGGTCGCGTCCTCGTTGCCGATCAGGAACGCCGGAAGGCCGTCGTTGGTGGCCGGATCGACGAGCTTGTTGAGGCGTCGCTCGGAGATCGACGCGAGCACCGGGATCGCCGCCTTCACGTAGCTCATTGCGAGCGCGAGCGGCATGCCGTGGAAATGGCCGGCCGAGATCACCTGCTCCTCGATCACGCGCGCGTCCGGTGCATCGGGGAAGATCAGCGGATTGTCGGTGACCGCGTTGAGCTCGATGTCGATCACGCGGCACGCTTGCTCGTACGCGTCGCGCACGGCGCCGTGCACCTGCGGCATGCAGCGCAGGCAGTACGCGTCCTGCGGCTGGTGCTTCTTGCCGCCCTTGAACGGCAGGAAGCGGCGGTAGAACGCCTCGCGCCCGTGGCGCTGCGACGGCGGCACCCAGTCCCATGCGATGTCGAAACTCTGTTGCTGGTCCTGCGCATCGCTCCATGCGTCGGCCGACCAGCCGCGGAAACGCGGCACGAGGTGGTAGGCGATGTCGACGAGGGTCGAGCCGTCGAGCAGGTCGCGCACGTGGCGCGCGGTGCCGACCTGGCCCGGGTGCGGACGCAGCGCATGCACTTCCTCGCGCAGCGCGCCGCTGCGACCGGCGAACGCGTCGAGCGTCATCGACGCCGCGAGGTCGGCCGTGTCGAGCAGGTCGCCGAGGCGCTCGAGTGCGAGCGCCGCGGTCGCGAGCATCTGCGTGGTGCCGTTGTTGAGCGCGAGGCCTTCCTTGAACGACAGCTTGATCGGCGCGAGTCCCGCGCGCTCCAGCGCGCGCGCACCGGCCATGCGTTCGCCACCGAAGAACGCCTCGCCGCCGCCGAGCAGCACGATCGCGAGGTGCGACAGCGGCGCGAGATCGCCACTCGCGCCGACCGAACCCTTCTGCGGGATCACCGGGATCACGTCGCGGTTGAGCAGCGCGGCGAGCGCCTCGAGCGTCGACACCCGGATGCCGGAATGCCCGCGCATGAGCGTGTTGATGCGGATGCCGAGCATCGCGCGCACGACACCCGCGTCGAACGGTTCGCCGACGCAGACCGCGTGCGTGATCACGAGGTTGTGCTGCAGCTCCTCCAGCAACGTCTCGCTGCGCGGTTGCGGGTTGCCGCCCGGCAGCTCGTCGCGCATGCGATGCGCGCCGAGCAGCTTGTCGGCGTTGCTGCCGAAGCCGGTGGTCACGCCGTAGATCGGCTCGCCGCAGCTGACCTTGTCGGCGAGGAAGTCCGCCGCGCGCTGCACGCGCGCGAGCTGCGTGGTGTCGAGCTGCACGCGCGCGCCGCGCGCGATCGCCGCGACGTGGTCGCGGGTGAGGCTGTTGCCGTCGAGAAGGATTTCGCTCACGTCGCTCATTTGCACGTCAAGGTGGATTCGAGGGCGAGCATCGAGCATTCGCCGAGTACGGAACCTGCGCTGCTGCGAATGACCTGCTCGGGCTCCTCCATTGCCGCCGCCTTTCCTCGTCCGCAGAGCCTGTCGGCCTCGTTCTGGAGGCGACGCCGTACTTGAGCAACCTCGCTTTCGCTCCTGAAGCGGGTGCTGCACGCGGACAGTTCGACGCGATACGTGTGATCGTCGATGCGCGTCGAGGAAAACCCGCCGGGCTCGCACGCGGCGAGAAGCAGGGTGCCGGCGATCGCGAATACGCGTCGCATCATGCGGGCATCACCGTCGCCTGCTCGATCTCCACGCGCAACGCCTCGACGAGCTCCGAACGCGCGACCTCGAACTGGTCCTGCTTGCGCAGGTCCTTGACGGTGACCGTGCCTTTCGCGATCTCGTCGGAACCGAGCACCAGCACGAAGCGGATACCCGCGCGGTCGGCGTACTTGAACTGCTTGGCGAGCTTGCCGGGTTCGACCACGACTTCGGTGTTGATGCCGCCCGAGCGCAACTCGGTCGCGAGGGCGAGGTACCGAGGCAGCTCGGCGTCGTCCATCTGAGCGACGAGCGCCTGCACCGTGCTGCGACCGCCCTTCAGCAGGCCCGCTTCGCGCAGCTGCCAGTACAGGCGCGTCGCGCCGATCGAGATGCCGACGCCGGGCAGCTTCGACTTGGTGTAGTGGCTCGCGAGGTTCTCGTAGCGACCGCCCGAGCAGATCGAGCCGATCTGCGGATGCTCGTTGAGTGTCGTCTCGTAGACCGTGCCGGTGTAGTAGTCGAGGCCGCGCGCGATCGACAGGTTCAGCGCGTAGTGCGATTCGGGCACGCCGAACGCCTTGATGAGGTTCAGCACCTCGACGAGCTCGGCGCGCCCCTGCTCGAGCGCCTCGCTGCCGGTACCGAGCGACGCGAGCTTGGCGAGCGCATCGGCGAGCGAGGTCGAGCGGAACGCGACGAAGTCGAGCAGCTTGGCGACCGCATCGGCGGAAAGGCCGAACGCCTCGCCGGTGAGCGTCTCGCGCACGGCGTCGACGCCGCGCTTGTCGAGCTTGTCCACCTCGCGCAGCACCGCCGCCTGCCGCTCCGCGTCGGCGAGGCCGAGACCTTCGAGCCAGCCGCGCATGAGCTTGCGGTTGTTGATCTGGATCGTGAACGCGCCGATGTCGAGGTCGCGGAACACGGCGTAGATGACCGCAGGCAGCTCGGCGTCGTAGCGCACCGACAACGCGTCCTTGCCGATCACGTCGATGTCGCACTGGTAGAACTCGCGGAAGCGACCGCGCTGCGCGCGCTCGCCGCGATAGACGCGCTGGATCTGGTAGCGGCGGAACGGGAACACGAGGTCGTGCTCGTGCTCGGCGACGTAGCGCGCGAGCGGCACGGTGAGGTCGAAGCGCAGCGCGAGTTCCGGCACTTCGCCGTCCTTCGCCGCCTGCAGCGCGCCGGTCGACTGCACGAAATACACCTGGCGCTCGGTCTCGCCGCCTTCCTTCGTGAGCAGCACGCTCGAGAACTCCATCACCGGCGTCTCTACGGCCAGAAAGCCGAAGCGCTCGAAGTTGCGGCGCACCGCATCGAGCATCGACTGGAAGGCGACCTGGTCGAGCGGCAGCAGCTCGAGCACGCCGGGCATGGTGCGGGCTTGCGTGACAGCCATGGAATCCTCGGTACGGCGGGGCGGCGACGCACGGCGTCGCGAAACGAATAGCGTAGCAGATGGCGGCTTTTCGCCGCGCGCGGGCGCGCAGGAATGTGCGCGGATGCGCGCAAGCGGGCCGCCCGCGCCCGCACGCCGCACCGCTAGCATCGAGGCGACACCACGGAGGCCGCATGACCCTTCATCCCCTGCTGCTCGCACTCGGACTCGCCGCATCGACCGCGACCGTGCCCTATCCCGACGGTTACCGCGACTGGCACCACGTGTCGACGACGGTGATCCAGGCGGGCCACCCGTTCTACGCCGTGCTCGGCGGCATCAACCATACGTACGCGAACCCGCTCGCGCTCGAGGGATACCGCAGCGGCACGTTCCCCGACGGCGCCGTGCTCGTCTACGACACGCTCGAGGCACGCGACGCCGACCATGCGCTCACCGAGGGCTCGCGCAAGATGCTCGGCGTGATGGTCAAGGACTCGACGCGCTACGCCGCGACTGCAGGCTGGGGGTTCGAGAATTTCGAGGCCGGCGACCGCTCGCGCGCGCTCGTCGGCGACAAGGCCGCGAGCGCCTGCCTCGCCTGCCACAGCAAGCCCGGCACCCGCGACCACGTCTACACGCGCCTGCGCGGCTGACCCGCCCGGATGAACGCAGCCGCACGCGGACGGTTGCACCACGCGCGGACCCTCGTTTAGAATTCGCGGCCCCGCCACGGCGGGTCCCGAGTCGGGGTGTAGCTCAGCCTGGTAGAGCGCTACCTTCGGGAGGTAGAAGTCGCAAGTTCGAATCCTGTCACCCCGACCAACTCATTCAACGACTTAGGCCGCCCCGCAAGGGCGGCCTTTTTCGTGCGTGTCAGCAAGACGTCTGCAAAATTGCTCCCACGGAGGAATTTGCCGTTCGTCGGCCAGACACTTCAGGCACTTGTTTTACCCTTCATCGTTTGTATATACAGGGTGCGTCAAAGTGACAGCACCGGGGGCATTGATGGCTCGTGACCAACCCCTCGCGATGAGGCAGGCATGAAGCCCTTCCGCATTTCCCCGAAAGTCACTGAGAAGCTGCGCGAAAAGCACGACGTCTCGCACGAAGAGATTTGGCAGTGCTTTCTTAACCGCGAAGGTCCTTCATTTCGAGACTCACGCGAGAAGCATGCGACGAATCCTCCGTCGCTGTGGTTCGTGGCACCGACCGACAAAGGTCGCGTTCTGAAGGTGGTCTATATCGAATACCCAACGTACTACGCAATCAAGTCCGCATTCGAGCCTAAGGATGGCTCGGACAAGTTATACGCGGAGTTGTGTTCCTGAAACTAACTAGAGAGTGACCTCTGTGGGGGACCATATGGCCAAGCAGATGATCGAGCAAACTGACGAGTGCGCCTTCGAGAAGGGCGAGCTTGGACAGTCCAAGGAGCATGCCGTGCGCATGCCGGCCGAACACGATCTCGCTGTCGACGAATCTCTGGGCCTGAAGCTGATCTCCATCCGGCTGCCGGAGAGCTTGATCCAAGACCTGAAGTTCATCGCGAACCGTGAAGGCTTGGGCTATCAGCCTCTCATCCGCCGCGTACTGCAGCGCTTCACGACCATGGAGTTTAAGAACATGGCGCGCGAGGCGTTCGGCACGTTGTCGAAAATCGAAGCGGCGCAAGCTATGCCGGAAGAAGTCGTCGCTGATGAGGCGGTAGAGCCTGCGCGAAAGCGAGCGTAACGCGCTCGACACGCACTGTGATGGAAAAGGGCCGCCTCGTGCGGCCCTTTTTATTCTCAGCCCGTGCGACGCCGGCCGCCTATCCTCGCCCTCATGGAATCGAAGATCCCGTTCGAGCTTCGCGCGATCGGCGCGGAGGAAGTTGGCGAGCTGCTGGGGCTCGCTGCCAGGACCGTGCTGGAAACGGTCGCCTGTAGGCCGGACTTCCCCGTGCGCTTGACGATGCGGCCTGCGACGTGGGTTGCCGGTGAGGTCTTGGCGTGGCGGGAAGCCAACCGCGCTGGCTATCGGCCACGCAAGCGAAAGGCCAAGGCAGTCACGCAAGACGCCGGCTAGGCGACTGTAGGTCGCCGCTGTCGATCTCCGCCGAGTTATGGTTCAGTTCACTTCGGCAGGCTCGAACGTTACCGTTAGGACAACTCCCGATTTTGCGTCGGGTTTTATGGCGGCATATGTATTCCACATGTACATGTCCACGACTTGCTTCGATCCGGCTGCAACGTTGTAGCGCAGCGCACCTACATCTTTGCCTTGCGCGTCCTTCTTTGGGCAATAGAGGTTGTACTCGTTGAAGTTGCCGCGCCCTCGATGCCATTTCGGCGTATCCGGAGCAGGGGGGCCGGCCGGCCCATCATTGTCTCGGCAAATCTCGGCGCCGTTGATCGAAAGCCTAATGCTTGCGCCAGAGTCTTTTGGACTATCGTTCTTCCGGTTTACTTTGCAAAGCGCTTGAGCGACATCGTCATGAAGGCAGATGGATCGATTGACGCGCCCCTGAATGCCGCGAAACTGCGCCTTTACATCAATCGTCCCTGCGCAGGACGGCGTGAAGGATATCTCTCGGATTAGCTCGGGATCATGATCCTTCGTGGGCCAGACCTTGTAGCCACTGGCGCTTGATGCATCTTTTGTTTGGAGCGTTGTCTTGTTGAGCGTAACCCTCAGAGTCATGCCGCCTGGATTGCAAAGATCAGGTGTGTCGCGCGAAGCCGAATTGCCCTGTGCGCCCAACGTGCCAGATCCGATCACTAGTACGCCCGCCAGAACATAGAGCGCCTTCATTCTGCCTCTCCTTTGCTGTCTGACGTGGCGCAAAATTCGAGGGCTAGAGCCGGAACAGCGCCACTGGTGTTCCTGACTCCTACATCATGCCGCGAAGTGATGGTCGTAGTACGGCCGCTCGCGATCTGGGGAAATGTGCGCGGCTGGCTGGACAGGCTGTATCAGAGTAATGGACCCCCCCCTAGTCGCGATCTCGGCGTAGGGAACCCCATATCGGAACCTCAAACTTCAGGGGGCTAGCTTGCTTCCTATGCAGACTCAGGAGCTGCTCGATATCATCGACGGTGTTGCGCGCTCGGTACTCTTTGTCGAGATCATCTACAAACCAAACATCGATGAGTTCGGCGACATTCCCTTCAAAATCTCTTAGCACATGTTCTAGCGCGATCGGCACCACTACCGATTCGTGCTCCCCAAGCCTGACGCTACCCTCCTCCGTCAAGTGGCCGCCGCTATACCAATGCATGATTGCTACAGACGCAGATCTACGGCCGTGGTTGGCAATCTTTAGCGCGACCACAGGGCCACGCTCGGTGATCGAAAAAAAGGAACACGTCACCACCAGTACGATTCGGTCGCGGCGTGCGACCAGAATGTTATTTATGAGCGCGCACAAAGAAACGATGAAAGAAAGCAGCGACACGATTAGCGCCGCCGTTGCGACCCTTTCCGACGTGCTCATCCCCACCTCCACTATGCTACTGCGTAGTGTATCGGCGGATATGGATAGGCTCTAACCCCCTTGACGGTAAGTGCCTCAGGCGCGCGCGGCCTCACGACGCGCCTTGAAGCGATCGAGAGCGCCCTGGAGCGTCTCCGCGCTAACAGCATGGGGAACGGCGATCGGCGCGATCGCGACATCTGTCGCCGTGCTCATTGCGCTGGGGGTTGCTTTTGCGGAGCGGCGGGTGAAAGGCGATGGGTTCTTGGGTATCCGCAGCATTGGTCCGGTTGGCCAGGCCGGCATCGAGTACGCACTGTTTCAAGTCAAGAATTTAGGCGAACGCCCATTCGTCGTTCGAAGCTTCGGCGTTACTCCACGCAACCGTATCGTGCGCCGGCTATTCCGCCTGCGCACGACCATAGTTTTTCCTGAGCGCAACTTCGTGAACAGCGAACTTCCGGCGACCGTTCCACCCGATCAGTCGGCGCAATGCGCCGGTAACCCGCCAGGGATTCTCTTTCGCGCATTCGCGGTCGATCTGGCCAAATGCCCGGGGTCCGTCCTGGCTTCTGGTCAAGTGCGTGAGGCCCTGTGCTTTCACTTCAAGAAAGGTCGTAATGCTGCGCTTCGAGGAAGAGATCCTGGCGCAGCTGATCTCCGCGATCGACCACGAGCGATCCGGGCCCAGGTAGTCAAGTATTCTCCTTCCCGTCGCAGCTTGTTTCCCCGGTCTTTTCAGGAAAGTTTTCACAGCCATTGCACAGGTAGCGCACCATGCATCCGAACCTTAGGCGCATACAATTGGCGGGCATCGAGTCTTTCAAGTCCGTCATCGACATTGCGAAGGCAGCGCTGAACACGGCGCTGATCGTGAATGGAGGGAGCGCAGTTGCGATGCTCGCGTTCTGCGGCGCAGTAATATCGAAAGATCGAAGCGTTACTCCGATGATCGTGATTGCAATGGGGATGTTCGCCCTGGGCGTTCTGAGCGCTGCCCTCGCATCTGGGTTCGCATACTTCGCGCAGCATCGGGAACACTGGGGGAACGAAGCCGGATCTTCGCGCTGGCGCACGGCCTGCATCACGCTGGTTGCCGTTTCGTACGGTGCGTTTGCGATCGGTTGCGCAACCGCCGGCGTTGGACTCTGCTCGATGAGTTCGCAAGCCCCAACCAATGCCGCGACGTCCATTGCAACACCGCAGTCCCCGACGAGCACGCCCAACCATTAGGGCAACGTTGTCTGTCCTGTCGCAATCGTTGCGACGGCGCACGCCGACGCTCGCGCGATGCGAGTCGAGTACGTCTCAGATCACTACGGCGCCCAAGGCGGGATCGTGACCACGGTCTATATGGGCCGCGAGAAGCTCGGGCACTACCTGCGGGACGGCGACGGGTGCTCGGTGCGCTGGTATCACCTGCAGCCGCCACAGCGCGGATGGATCGAACGATTCGAGAGCATCGACGCGGCGCGCGCTGCGTTCGAGGCATTCGCCGCAGGGCTCACGATCGAGCCCTGGGACGAGTGCGGAAGGCCTGAGGCTACGCCGCCTTCTTGAACAGCTCGACGACGACACGATCGATCAGCTTCGCTGTGCCAGAGCATTGGCCCACGACCAGTGCAGCGAGTTCGCGGCGTCGTCTGCCTTGAGTGCCGCGTCCAGGAAGTAGTCGATGCCGGCATCGATGTCGTCGGGGAACGCCGCCACGATCTTTTCGCGAAGGTCTGGGAGTTCCCCCGCGGCAAGCAACGCGGCGATTCGCGTTCGCAGGCACTTGCGCAAGAGCTTCGCTTCGGCGAACTGGTAGTCGCGTGTTGCGACGTCGATTTGATAGTCGAGCTTGGCGCGCGCGATGAGTTCCCGCACCGAGCGCTCAATGGAGCCGGTGCTCATCGAAGCGATCCTCCCAAGCCGGTCGCTGCCGCAGCGCGCCGGATCTCCCGCAGGAAGCTCGGCATCAGCACCCTATTCATGAAGCTGTCGATCTCGGCCGGCGTGGCGCTCTTGAGCGCAGCGAGGACGGATCCGTTCAGGACGATCTCGATCGTCTGCTTCCCGCTTGGCGCAGGTGCTGGCGCAGGCGTCGGTTGGCGCGGCGTGGGCGTTTGGTCCTTCGGCTCTGCGGTCGGCGCCGGCGTCACGGAACGATCGTCTTCGGCCTTCTTGCGCTCTTCCGCCTGCGCGCGCTCATCGTCTCGCTGCTTCCGCAGGTTCTGCTGCTTCAGGCTGTGAAGCTGGTTCTCGAGATCGACGAGGTGCCGATACTCGGCGGTGTTCGCCGTGCCGTTCGCTTCCGCCTCTGCCTTCAGATCGACGAGCTTCTTGGCATGCCGGCGGTCCTCGATGCTCTCGTCATTGCCCTGCAGCTGGTCGATCTGGTCCTGGAGGCTGTCGGCTTCCTCCTTCATCCGCTGCGACGTTTCCTCGGCCCTGCGCGCGGCTTCCTCGAGGTCGCTGATACGCTGCGTCAGGAGCTGCGCGGCGTCGCCGGCGAGCGGACCAAGGCGCTGCAGGAGGTCCTGCGCTTGCTGCAGGCTGATCGTCGTCAGGTTCGCATCGCGACTGAGCAGTTCGGTCAGCGTGCCGAGCGCAGCGTGCATGTCGCTCGTCACCGCGACGACTCCCGTCGCTGCGTCGCGGGTGTTAGTCAGCGCGGTCGTGTAGGTGTCCTGTCCGTCGGCGGCGGCGCGGGCGGCATCTCCAGCGCGCTGCGCCGCATCG
This sequence comes from Dokdonella fugitiva, assembly GCF_014138265.1. GTDB lineage: Bacteria > Pseudomonadota > Gammaproteobacteria > Xanthomonadales > Rhodanobacteraceae > Dokdonella_A > Dokdonella_A fugitiva_A. The sequence goes on along the minus strand of NZ_JACGXL010000005.1, from coordinate 191,478 downwards.
GCCGTGTTGTCGATCGTGTCCTTCGCGCCCTGGAAGGCGTCCGCCGTCTTGTCGCCGGCGGCCTTGCCGATCGCGCCGAGCTCGACGAGGACGTCGCGCAAGCCCAGAGCGGAAGCCTGGACCTCGAGTTGCTGCTCGACGCGCGCCTTCGCTTCGGCGCCGCTGTCCGCCGCGGCCGCGCGCGCGGCGTCGGCGTAGGCCTTGAAGGCCCGCACGGCGTCCGCCTGCGCCGCGGTGCCGTCGCGCGCACCGCGTGCGATCGCCTCGAAGGCCGTGCGCGCCGCAGCGGCGGCGGCGTTCAACGAGGCCTGGGACTTGATGCCGAGCGCGGCGAACGAGTCCGCAAGCGGATCGGCTTCGGCCTTCAGGGACCGGATGCGGTCCTGCAGCTTCGCCATCTCGTCGTCGACAGCGCGTGCGCCGATGAGGCCGGCGTCGAGCGCCTCCTTGAGGACGTCGCCAAGCGCTTTCGCCTCGGCCTCCGTCTTCGCGCTGGCGAGTGCAGCTTCGAACGCCGCTTCGATCTGTTGCCCCGTCGCCTGAGCGTTGCTGGCGACGACCCGGAACGTGTCGATCATCTCGGCGCCAGAGGCCGTGATCTTCACGCCTGCCTGCACTGCGGACACGCCGAGCTTGCCGAGAGCGGCTTGCAGCGAGGCATCGAGCAGATGCGTCAGGTCTGCCGCGTTCGTCTTGCCGTCGCGGAGCGCGGTGACGACGTTCGATTGGAACTGTCCCAGAGAGGCCCCTTCGAGCTTGCCGAGCGCGGCCACGAGCTGGGTATCGAACACCCGCGCGGTACTCTCGCCCTCGACGCGCACGTTCGCGAGGATCCCCGCAAGCGCGGCCGGTGCCTGCTTGGCCTGCAGGTTTAGCGTCTCGAACGCGCCCTCGATCGCCTCCGCTGTGCCCTTGCCCGCATCGCGAAGCTCGAACAGCTTCGCCATCGCCTGATCGGTCGCCTTCAGCGCGAGGTTGTCGTGCGCGGTGGCGGCCGCCTGCGCGAGCGCGTCTTCCGCCTGGCGAAGTTCCTCGATCGCGGCGCCGTACGCCTTGACCCGCTCCGAGGCGAACGCCGCGGCCTGCGTGTCGCCGGCTTGCTTCGCCTGGACGTTGACTGCGGTGTAGTAGCGCTGCGCCGCCTGCAGCGACTCCCCGTAGCGCGTGCGCTCCGCTGCGCCGAGGAGCTCGACGCTCGAATGGGCAAGGACGACGGTGTCGGCGTAGCGCGCGAGCTCCTGGCGAACCTGGGCGGCCTTGGCCGCAGCGTTCGCCTGCGCCTCCGCACGCTCGCGTTCTGCCTGCGCGAGCGCGAGTTGCACGCCGGCGGACTCTTCGAGCGCGCGGTTGAGTTCGAGTAGGTTCTGAACGGCGTCGACCGCCTGGATCGCGAGCAACGCAGCGCCGAATCCCTTCGTCGCGCCTGAGAGCTTCGTGAAGTTCCCTGTGAGCGTCTCGCCGACCTTCTGCACCGCATCCATCTGCTGCAGGAAGGTGTAGGCCTTGAAGCCTTGGTAGGCGAGGGCCAAGGCCGCAATCGCTTCCTTGTGGTCGATCAGGAAGCCGAGTGTGCGACCGACCACGGTCGCGACCTGCACGAGCGACTCGCTGATCGATTTCGCGTAGCGCTGCAGGTCACCGGACTCCGAAAGCGCCTTCACCTGGTCGAGCAGTCGCGCGAGCTGCTGCTGCAGGAATTCGAGCGCGCCGCTGTTCGCGATCAGGTTCAGGAATGAGGCCCACTCTGACTGCAGCTTGTTGATCTGGCCCGGGAGCGTGTTGGCGAGCTTCGCCGAGGCACCTTCGCTGCTCTTCCCGATCTCCTGGATCAGAAGCGCGATCTCGGCGCGACCGAGCTTGCCCGCCTGGCTGAGCGCCTGAAGTTCGGTGACGTTCTTCCCAGTCGCGCGCGAGAGCAGCTCCCAGACCGGCACGCCGCGCTCGACGAGCTGCAGGATCTCTTCGCCTTGGAGCTTCTGCTTGGCCCACGCTTGACCGAGGCCGAGAACAATGCCGGTCAGCGTCTCGGTGCTACCGCCGAGCGTCGAGGCCTCGTCGGCGATGGCTTGGAACGTGCCGTCGAGCGGGTCGATGCCGAAGGCCTTGAGCTTGACGAACGCTTCCGAGACCTGCTGCAACTGGAACGGCGTGTCCTTCGCGAATTGCTGGATCGACGCGAGCGCCGCGTCGCTTCCTTGGCCGAAGAGGCTGTCAAGCTGCACGTCGAGCTTCTGGAACTCGCCGGCCGTTCGGATGAGGTCTGCAAGGCCTTGCTTCGCGAGGCCGATCGCACTGGTGACGCCGAGCGCTGCCGCGCCGATCGCGGCCACCTTGCGCGCCGTATCGGCGATCTGGTCCCCATAGCCCGCTTGCTCGGCGGTTGCCTTGCGCGCGGCCTCGCCGGATCCTTGGATCGCCTGGGCCGTCTGCTTCACCTTCTCGGCGACGCCGCTCATGCGCGCCTTGAGGTTGTCCTGTGCGCCAGCGAGGTTGTTCGTGTCGATGCCCAGCGATCGCAGCGTCGTCGCGACGTTCGCGCTCGCCGTCTGCAATCGCAGCTCCTCGGCACCTAGCGTGCGCACGCGCCGCTCCGCCTGCTCGAAGGCGACCCGTACGTCGGCGCTCGACTTGTCGGTGCGGGAGAACTCGCGGTTGAGATCGGCGAGCTGCGCCTTGGCCTCGGCGAGCGCCTGGTTGTTCGCTTCGATGCGCTTCGAGAGATCGAGCGCTAGCGCGACCTTCGCGGACGTGTCGCCGAGCGTCTCGAGTTCGGCGACGAGCGGCGTGAGCTTGCTGTCCGCAGTGCTGCCGGCGTCGCCGACCTTGTCGAGCGCATCGGCGAGTTGCTGAGCCTGCTCCTGCCCGAGTACCTGGAACGCGATCTCGAGTACTTGCTTGAAGTCGTTAGCCATTCGGCTTCTCCTGCGCGGCTTGAGCGTTGTGCTCGTCTTCGTCAATGCCGAATGTGTTCGAGAAGCGCTCGTCGCAGCGGCGGAGCTCGTCGAGGATGCGCACTCGAATCTCGGCAGGCGTGAGGCCGGCGAGTTCGTTCGCCAAGCGGCTCGCTATGCCGTTGCGTTGCGCCGCATGTGCGCGCACCGCCGAGAGCACGACCTCCAGTGTGTCGGCCTTCTCGCATAGCTGGCCGCGTCGCACCGCGTTCTCGAGTTCGACGCGTTCGGCCTGAGCGCGATTGAGCCGCTCGCGCTGGCTGTCGGCGCGCGGTCCCTCGTCCTTCGATGCGCGGTCCAACAACCACGGCACCGCAGACGCGGTATCGATCTCGACCCGTTCGCCCTTCCGGCCGGATCGCTTTGCTGGCATTCCCTCGTCGAGGGCCTTCGACACCCACCCGGACGACATGCCGACGATCGATGCGAATTCGTTGCGCGTGCAGATCATCGCTGGTCACCAGTCACGCAAGTTTCTGGCCCGGATATGCGCGAAAACCGCGGTCGTTTTCCCCGCTGGGCGCTACGATGACCCTGGGGCCCCCGGACGTCGTCTCGTGGCGCGGCGAGACGAGTCGCGTGCCGCTTCGGCCAATCGATGACTTCACCCATTGCCGTCGCATACCCCACAAATCAGGGCCTCCCGTCCATCTGCTGCTGTCGCCCTAGGAACCCGAAAAACTGTCGAAAACCGCGGCCGTTTCACCCGCGGTAGGCCATCCCTCCGTCAGGGACCCCGTCGGTTGGCAGGCGGCGTCTGGATGTCGCCCTCGTCCCACCATTCCTGGATGGTGTTTCCGCGATCGTCCATGCGGACGACCTGGTAGCGGTTGTCGCAGTAGTTGTATTCGGCGCGTCCGATGACCTTGCCCGATGCTTGGGAGCTGTCGCTGCGCGTGACGCTCTGGCCGATTGCGTAGAGGAACATGCGTGGTCCTTGGATCAGGTGAGGTTCGCGAGGCGTTCGCTGTGGCCGGCTCGTGCGCGGCGTTGTGCGTAGAGCGCATCGGGATCGCGGAACGGGTCGATCGTGCGATCGGCGCTCGCTGCGGCCTCGCTCGCTTCCTTCCTTCGCCGTTCGAAGATCTCGGCGCTGGTCTCGGTGCGCGGCCGCTTGCTCGGTCGGTTCATGCTCGTGTGCTCTCAGATGGGTTGACCTCTCGACCGCATCGCCCCGCTCGGAGAGCACGAGGCGATGCGGTCTCGATGAATGTCGCCGCGGCCCGATCTGGCTGGAGCGCCAAGACCTGCTCGACATCTGCCGGTGTTGTTGGGGTCACCGCCGGCTGGACCCTTGGACCAGCCACGGCTCACTCGATCAGGACTCCGCTGGACTCGCGGAGGTGTTCGCATGCGGCGGCGATCTCCTCGGAAGTCGCCCCGTGCCATTCGAGTTCGGCGGCATTGAGCGTCGCGCTCTTGTCGATCACGACGGCGCCGACTTCGTTGACGAGGGTGTTGACGGGGTACAGCGTGACGGCCGCAGCGGTCTCAGTGCCGTCGGTAGCGTTCGGGTCGAAGGGCGCGTAGTTGCCGGTCGCCGTCTCCTTGCCGAGCACGCTGCCCACCTCAAGCTCGTAGCCCTGGGCGATCGTGACGGTTCGTCGCGACATGCTCATCGGCAGCTCGCTCACGAGGGGCGCGAGTGCGGCGCGCGGTTGCGTCGACGACATCAGGCTTCTCCTCTGTCGGTGCTCTTCTTGCGCTTCACGGGGGCGTCGCTGGCATTGGGATCGCGATCGATCCGCTCGCGAACTTCCGCGACGACGGCTTCGCTGGCACAAGCGCGGTGATTCGAGCCGCGGTCCCACAGCGGCACGAGGCCGGTGTTGGCGTCGGCGGCCGGCCCGAGCGCAGGCAGCACGACGGCGTCCTGCAGTGGATCAGGTCGATCACCGCAATCGGTCATCTCGACTTCGACGTCGGCTTCGACGAACAGGTCGAACGCCTCACGCCCGACGTGCACGGTGGGGGAGTGCCGAGCACGCGTGTATTCGAGGCCGTACGCCGGATGCCCGCGATCACTAGGGCCTACCGTCTTGCGGACGGTTTCCGTCCAGCGGCGACGCGGGCGGCAGCGAATAGCATTCGGCGAAGGGATCAGGTCGCTGTCGCGATTTGCCCGACTCAGGATCGTGTTGGCCTCATTGACGATCTGATCGCAGGCCGCGAGGCGCTCGATGAGAGCCGCGAGTTCCGGGGCCCTCTTGCCGTACTCCGCGATGATCTGTTCCCCCAGGACGCGGGCGCGGTGGCCGCGTGCGGCGACGGCGTCGAGATCCTGCTGGCGCTCGCGCTCGGTCGCTTCGGTCAGGCGACGCTCGAGGATCTCGAGCCGCTCCTGGATGCGGGACTGTCGATCGTTGCAGGCATTGATCTGTGCCTCGACGCGATCCAGCGCTTCGTCGTCGCCAGCCTCGAGCGGCGCGAGACGCTGCCCTTCGAGATCGACGAGGAGGTTCTGCTCGATGTGCAGGCGGCTGCGCTCGGCGTCGATGCGCGTCTGCAGCTCGATCGAGTTGAGGGGAATCGGTCCGGCAGTGGTCGTCGCGTTCATGGGAACGCATCGTGCGCGCCGCTATGCCGCTTCCGCGAATTTCCGTCCTTTTCCGTTGTTTTCCGTTCCTTCGGCAATCGCCCAAGCGTGGAGCGCGTCGAGGTTGAACCAGCGTCGCCCGGCGCGCTGCTTGAAAGGCGGATGCGCCAGCCCGTCGCGAATGTGGTCGCGAAGCGTTCGCTCCGAGATACCCAGATAGCGCGCAGCCTCCGCTTGGCTGATCTCGCCCAGTGCGTTCGGATGGAAGCGAGGCCGCTCGATGATCGCTTCGAAGCCCGAAGGCAGCATGATGCGCTCGGGCGCGGCAGTGGGCTCCACGGCCGGCGTCGCCTGCTGCCGCGGCTTCGTCTTGCACTGGCGGCCGATGATTCGCTTCACTCGGCCTCCGTGCCACGGCATCCACCTGCTCGCGTTGCACGAATCGTTGAACGAATCGCGCACGGATTCCGGAGGTCCTCCGGAGGATTTCCGGAGTCGCGTCGAGTCGCAACCTGTCGCGTGCTAGCAGCATTGCTAGCAGCATCCGACTCACTGAGCCCTCCGTGAGTCCTCACGCGTCGAGCACGCGTGCACGCGTCTCGGTCGCGTGGAAACCCAGACGGAACGGTTTCCGCGCCCGTCCTGTCACGCGTGACGTCACAGCCTGTAGCGCGTGACGCCGCTTTTCCCGGCAAATCGCCGTCGACGGCGAAACCGTCGCAGGCCTCCGGGCAGGCGTTCGGCAGGCGTTCGCCATCAGCTTGCCCTCGGCAGCGCGATGACATCGTGTCTCCGTCCACGGTAGTTCGCCTGCACGCGCGCGCGCCACAGGTACGCAGGGATCACCACCAGCTCGCAGCCGCACCCCAGATCGACGAACTGCGGCGGCGCCGTCCGGCCGTTCCAGCCAGGCGTCTTCAGGGTCAGCTTCAGTGCCGGCTCGATTTTCGAGGCCCAAATTTCACCAGCAGCCGTTGAAGCAGCAGCGGTGAAGCTCAAAGCCAGTTGCTCGGGAACCATCGCCAAACGCGCTCCGCTTGGTAGATATCTAGAAGGTGTCCCGTTTCGGGACGTGGGAATGGTCGAAAAATGGCGTCTACACGTCCCGTTTCGGGACCTAGGCGGCCTCCGAAATCGGGTCTCCACGTCCCGTTTCGGGACTTGGCCACGTCCCGTTTCGGGACTGGGCGTCGCGCCGCCAGGCGTGCGACGGGACCTTCTCCGCCGGGTAGTCGATCCGGCCGTCGCATTCGTCGAGCGGCAGCCAGGTCAACGCGTGGAAGGTAGCCCCGATGCGCATGCCGCCCTGCTTGGTGCGGAGGAGAAACTGCGCCTCCTCCGCCTCTCTGGTGCATCGCACGAGCTTCTGCACGCCCCAGTGTCGATGCCTCCGCAGCAGTGCGGTGCAAAGCAGTCCGTTGTTCTTCCCGTTGAACTGGCGGAGCAGCTCGACGATCAGCTTCACTGTGCTGCCGGACAGCGCGCGAAATTCCTCGCTGTCGATCACGTAGTGCGGTATCGCGACGAATGGCGGCATCCCCGAGCGCCGGCCTTTGAGCGTCCCTCGCTTCTTCTCGGGGATTCGCTTCACCTGGTCAACCTCCGATCCTGTTGTCGTGCAGCACAGCGCGGCCGTTCGATCGCACGAGCCTTGGCCGTCCGCACTCGATTGCATACCGCTCGTTCGATGCGATGATGTGGTCGTACACAGCAAGGAGATCTGGTTCGGCATACCGCTTGATCCAGTCGTCTCCCCGATCGGCCGGCGTGCGGCGCGCCACAAGCCAGCGCTCGAAGTAGATCGCCAGCGCCGCGAAGCGCGCCGATTCGGCAGCGTCGTCGTTCGTAGGCATCCAACCGAAATAGCGCGCAGCGTCGTACTCGAATCCAGGCGGTAGCGGCTTGGGTGTCGATGTCACGACGACGCGGAGCTTGGGCTTCCCGCGACAACGGCGCGGCCTACGGACCTGCAAGTTCCTCGATGCGGCTTCGCGCGCGCGGCATCTCTCGTCGACGATTCGCGCGAGTTCGGCAACTTCCTCCGGTGGCAGGCTCATACTGGCCCTCCCATATCCGTGAGCGTGCGCGCGTCGAAGATCAGTTCTCGCGCGGCTATGGCTGAGCTGGCTGCGTTGAAGTCGCCGTCGCAATGTTCTGCGAGGAGGCCGCATATCGCGGCAGCCTGCGTGAGCTTTGCGTGGATTGCCTCTTGCCGTTCGACGGGGCTCATGCACGCACCTCGCCGTCGATGATCTCCTTCGCGCTGGTGATCAGTCGCGAGAGCGCGCCGAATGCTCCCTGGGTGTCGCCGTTCGTGGCTTCGATCATGCCGTGCGCTACGGCGCGCGCTTCGGACAGGATGCAGCTGGCTTCGTCGATGTCGCGCTGCGTGAGCGTTGCCGCTTTGGGTGTTGCGGTGGTGGTTTCCATCGGCTTTTGCCTCCGGACCCGGCGCAGTGGTATGGTGCGCGAGCCTGTTCGTTGGTGGTGCTTCGGGTGGGCTCAGAAATGCAAAAGGCCGCAGTTGACGCTGCGGCCTTTTCTTTTGCCCGTTCTCATCGGTTCGCCTCACGGTTCGCGCGCAGCTCGGCGAGCGTCTTCTGCAGGCCTGCGACCGTGTTGAGCGCTTCGTCGATCTGCGGCACGCCCGGAGCGAATCCTGGCCAGCTGCGCGTCGCGATGCTCATGCGCTGCGAGCCGGCTGCAGCATCGGCGAGCAGTTCCTCGAGGCTTCGCTGCCTTGGCAGGATGGCGAGGTTCATGCCGCTGCCCTCCCCTTCTCTGCCTCCCGTTCCAGCTTCGCGACGTATTCCTCGAGGGCCTTTGCCGAGACCATACGCCGGCGGCCGGTCTTGAACGTCTTGATCGATCCATCGGCAATCGCCTTGTAGATGCGCGACCGGTTCATGGCGAGCGCCTCGCATGCCTGGTCGACCGTGTAAGCAAGCTGTGGCTGCATATCAGTCTCCTTAGTGTTTTTACACTGCAAATTGCAGTGACACTCTCCCGCATGCAGTGGCGCCTGTCAAGTAGTGTTTGTAGACTGAAAACATGACGACTCAAAAGCGCAAGCCAGGCCGCCCTCGAAAGACTCCACCAGGTCAGTCCCTGGAGCAATTCAGCATTCGCCTGTCCACCAAGCTGAAGTTGGCGCTTGACCTGCTCGCGCATCATCGCGGCGTGTCCTTAAGCGACGCCATCGCAATGTTGGTCACGCAGGCGGCGCGCTCTACCGAGGCGAGACCGGGCACCACACTGGATGAACTAGCAGAGATGGTCGTGGACTTGGAAGGTCCGGCACGCGATGCCTATATCTCGCAGACCTTTCCCCAGCTGGCTACACCGAAACAGCGCTTCTATAACCTTGCACTGCACGAGTTGTATGCGCGCGGATGTCCAGCTCAACCAAAGTCGGAAATCGACTTGTACGACGCTGCAATGGACGCTTTCAAAGCTGGCGAATCGCCTACACAGTTCGCCGATCGGTGGGAGGGTCCGCTCGGAATTCGACCTTGGCATACGATCAGCGATGCCGAGCTGAACCAGCTCACGGAATCTACGACGCGTGAGTTCGGCTTGACCTTGTTCGACGGAATGCAGGTTTTCGCGGAGGTCGAACGTAGGAAGGCTGAATCGAAGCAGCGAACTCGCTCAAAGATGAGGCGCGTGAAGTAGGGATGACTCTGTGCCTCTCTCGCGACGAGATCGCCAAGCTGACGCGCGCAGACGCGTAAGCGCCAGGTCGCGTTGCTCGTGCTCAACGGGATTCGCCACTACATCGACGCGCACGGTTGGCCTGTGGTTACGCGGGCGGCCGTTGAAGGCTCACCCGAGGCGAAACCGGCGATTCCCGCTTGGCGACCAGCCAAGGCCAAGTGGCCCTGACGGGCCCGCCGTGTTGTAGGAGATTTCCTACACGAGCATGCGGCGTTTTCCGACACCAGCGCCCTACCCTCTCGCTGAAGATGGCACGAGTTCTGCTCCCCTGCTGAGGAGCAGCACCAGGGGACGGAAATGCTCAGGGGAATTCACGCACTGGCCGTGCTCGCGTTGCTGAGCGCCAGCGCAAGCGCGCGCGACATCTACACTTGCGACGGCCCAGGCGGCGCCAAGGTCTTCTCGCAAACACCATGCGGGAAGAATGCGAAGGCTGCGCCGATGCACGAGCTGCAGACGGTTGGCGATTCGCCCGCAGTCCGCGAGGCGTCCGAAGAAGCTGCAAAGGAACGAGATGCCGCGGCGAAGGCAGCCTCGGAGGCCGCCAGCAAGGCACCGTCCACTCCCGCCACTCCGCCGCCACCAGAGGCCTATCGCTGCATCGTCCCCAACGGCGAGGTCTTCTATCGGCATGCACCATGCCCGGAATCCGTAGAGGTTGTGACGACAACCTGGGTCGGCAATACACCTATCTCCTCGACGCGCTATGCGCCGGTGCAGTCGGTTGGCGTCTCGCGTAATACCGCGTGCGCGGCGATCAGGAAGCCCGACAAACGCTTCGGGCAAGGCCGCGATGAAAGTTACGACCTATTCGCCAGGCGCGAGCATCGCGATCCGTGCGGGAAGTAATCCCTGCGAAACCACGAGTCGGAGATAGACGTCATGCAAAGAACCTGCGCAAAGTGCGGACACGTCAATGACAACGCCTCACCGGAAGCGTCCGCCGCGTGTCCGGAATGCGGCGCAATCTACGCAAAATCCGCCGTGGCGGCAGTGCGCGAGCGACAAACGGAATCCGTGCGAGCACGTGTCGATACCGGCGAGCAGCGAGCGGCGCGCGAGAGGAGCGCTCCTAGCATCATCGAGCGAATCCTGTGGCTCGCGACTCTGATCTGCGCGGGCATCGGATTCTCACAACTGATCCTCACGACCTCACAGGCGACTTCAGCGCCCCAGCAGGCCGCGGGTGCCGGCATGGCCATCGCGTGGGCTGCTATCCCATACTGCATGGCACGCGCGGTTCAGCTATTCAACCGGTGAGGGCGACGGGATCTGGACATGCCGCGCATCGCTGCCATTGTCGCTGGAACTGGTTTCTACAACGTTACTGCGATTAGATCCGGATGCGCGCCAGAAACTCGCTTGCTACTCGTGCGCGAGCCATCAAACCACTTCGATCCATTCGCCATTGGGGTCCACCTGCCTGGTTGGCTATTCGGATCGACACAGCTGGGTCATTTGAAAGCGCCGTTGGCGAAGAGGCTGGCGCCGAAGATGGATGCTGGTGTCGTGATGCGCGCGTTCGTCACGTCAAGGTTCGCGCCTGAAGATCGTGAGCACCCTCGTCTCTCTATCGCGATCGAGTTCGACTGACAGGTGAGTAGAAGTGATCGAGCCGGAAATCATGGCGCTCGTCGAGGCGCTCGCTGACAAGGCGGCCAGGGAGTATTTGGCTGAGCTGGCAGCAAAGCATGAAGCCGCTGAGGGTGCGCGTATGTCTCTAGCGAAGATGATTGCGGCGTACGAGGAAAGCGAGCGAGCCATCCATCCGCTGTTCGACGACGCGGAGTGTCCAGCGTCGGATCGCGCAAGGTTCGCTGCGAGCCTATTGGCGCAAGTTCACGAGCACGCCATCTCGATACGACTCCTACTGGCGATGCCGTCGCCCGGAAATCGTTTCGGCACGGCCTGCGCGCTCATGAGGCCCATTCTCGAGGGGCTCGTGCGTGGTCTCTGGATTCTTGATTGCGCGACAGATGACCAGGTACAGGAGCGCATCGCAAACGATGACGACGCTTGGCGGCCTGGCCTCGGCGTGATGTCCGAAGCCGTCGACGCCGCGTTGCACACGGATGGGTTCTACAGAGGCCTTCACAACCGCTTCTACAACGCGATGTGCAGCTACACGCACGGGGGCATGCGAGTCGTGAACAACAACCTGACCGGTGAGGCAATCGAACCAACGTCGACCCTGAAAGAGTGGGCCGCGGTTGTCTCATTCGCGCACGCAATGGATCTGCTCGCCACACACGCGTCGTTGAGCATTTGCAGCAAGGATGAGGACGCTCAACGCGTCCTTCTGCGTGCTGAAGAAGTCATCGCGGCGAAGCTCGATAGTGGTGTATAGAAGGCTGAGAGAGACGATGACTTGGCAAACCGACCAGATGCGAGACTATATCTTCCCGCTCGTGACTACAGTGCCGGATCCGAATGACGAGAGAAGCCGGCGGAAGGATGCCTTCTTGGGAACGGGGTTTGTGATTGGATCGCGCGGTTTCGGACTTACCGCGGCGCACGTCGTTCGCGGCGTCGAAAATGCAAGCGCGCTCTTCATTCCAAACAAATCGGACAAGTTATGGCATGGTCTATCGTTACTAGACGTAGAGCTGCATCCAACGGAAGATGTTGCAGTAGTTCGATTTGGCGAAGGAACTTGGCGATCGATATTCAACCTTTCTACGTCACACGTTGCCGCTAGCGCTGAATATTTTTCCTTCGGCTACCCATTAGATTGCTTCTATGAGAACCTCGAACATCGAGCACCGAATGGCGCCTATTTTGGCCGGCCTGATCTGGTTTTCACAAAGGGCTATTGTCGGAGGCGGCTGACATTCGATCTGCGCATTCCAAATGTTTGCGGAGTGAGCTTTATCGAGCTTAGCGCTGTCGCTGGGAGCGGCTATTCTGGAAGCCCGATTTTACGGCCCACCAACCCTGGTGGCCGCTACGAAGTCATTGGGATCTACGTAGGTGAGAGGCTCACCGAAGATCGAGTAACCAGCGTTGCGTATGCGCTCCGGGCCGATGCCCTGTTGGATTGGCAACCACGACTTCTCGGTCGATCCCTTAAGGAAGAAATGCTCTCATAGTTTGCGGTCTATCCGCTCCGGCGGTGCGGTACCACATTCGTCCGGCCGCACAGGCTATCGAGGTAGGCGGCCTAAGCCTGCATCATCCCCTTGCACCAACGAGCTTCGCTACAGCGTTCGCCTTATGCTCTGGCGCGAGGTGCGAGTAGCGCAGCGTCATCTTGATGTCGGTGTGGCCGAGCAGCTCGCGAACCGTGTTGAGGTCGACGCCCGCCATCACGAGACGCGACGCGAAGTGATGCCGCAGGTCGTGAAAGCGAAAGTCATCGAGCTTCGCCTGGTCGACGAGGTGCGCCCAGGACTTGTTGACGTTCGTCAGGCGCCCACCCTCGGCGCCGGCGAACACGAGATCATCGGCCTTCGCGCCCTTCGGCTTCCACGCGACGAGCGTCTCGAGCGCCTCACTGTTCAACGGGACGTGCCGCGCGATCTGCCCCTTCGACGTCGCGGCCGAGACGGTGAGCTGCGCGCGATCGAGGCTCACGTCGCCCCATCGCAGTCCGAATAGCTCGCCGCGGCGCAGGCCGGTGTTCATGGCGACGAGCACGAGCGGCACGAGGTGCTCGCGGCGCTTCAGCCTGAGCGCTCCCAGCGCCTCGCGTAGGCGTTTCTCCTCGACGGCCGTTAGGTAGCGCGTGCGGCTGTCGTCGGCGCCCTTGGCGCGCTTCACAGTGCGCAGCGGGTGCTCCGGCAGCATGCCCCACTCCACCGCCTTGGAGAGCGCTGCACGGATCCTCACGAGGTCGCGGTTCACGGTCGCGGGCTTGATGCCGGCGCGCAGGCGATCCGCCTTGAAGCGCTCGATCTGCCAGGCGGTGATTGCGCTGAGCGGCTTCGTCAGCGAGTCGGCGAAGGTCGCCTTGATGCTCGCAAGTGTCGCCGCGCCGGCCTTGCGCTCTGCCTTCACCCAAGGGCCGTAGCGCTCGTCCAGGAACTCGGCGAACGTCTCAACCTTCGGAGGCTTCGCCGGCGCCTCAGGATTCGCCAGAGCGGCGATTGCCTTCGTGCGCGCTGCCTCCAACGTGAGCACCGGAAAGCGACCCAGGCGCCGCGACACACCGCGCGCGACGTGCGCTTCAAACGTCTTCACGCCGGACGGCAGAACGCGCAGGCAGAGCCCGGGCACCTTCGCATCCCATAGACGGTAGGCGCTCTCGCGAGGCTTCGCGGATTCGACGTCGGCCTTCGTGAGCGTCTGGCGTCGGATAGCAGGCATCTTCGCCTCGTGTCAGCAACCGTGTCAGCAAAATCCAGCGTACCACGGAACAAACTGGCACACAGAGACACAGTAAATCAGCAAGTTACCCGCTATCTCCTTGATCGCAAACGCACCTATTTCGCCTTCGGGAGGTAGAAGTCGCAAGTTCGAATCCTGTCACCCCGACCAACTCATTCAACGACTTAGGCCGCCCGCGAGGGCGGCCTTTTTCGTTTGCGCCCACCATGCCTACGCCTGGGCCCGACAGGCTCGACCGAAAGGCTCGGCATTTGCCCCGGTTTGGGGATGCGGATGCGATAGCATCCATGCGGTCGTCATGCATCGCGTTCGCAACGGACAGGTCACGCACGATCGAAAGAACCCACGATTCCGCGGAGGTACGGATGAAGCAAGGATTTGCGATCGCCATCGTCCTCGTCACCGGATTGAGCGGATGCGCGAGCCAGCAGGAGATTCTCGAAGAGCGCGTCGCCGCGATCGCGGAACCGGCGCGCTCCTACGTGATCGGCACGTACGTAGTCGACTGCGAACCACGCGGCGAGGATTGCGGGCAGACCTTCAACGCCATCAATGCGAACTTCCACGACGTCGCCGATCCGAAAAACTGGAGCTGGCTTTCCTCGGTGCACGGCGACGCGTTCGGCCACAATACCGAATACGATTTCACGTCCGCTGCGCAGAAAGAAAAGGGCTACTACTTCTGCCTGCCGCTGATGCCGGCGACTTACGCTTTTTCCACGATCTCGTACCAGAACTTCGCCGGCGGAGGCAGCGGCTTCAACCTGCGCAAGGACGAGCAATTCGACGCCCGATTCTCATTGGGCTCCGCCGAGACGGTCTACATCGGCCGGATTCACGTCACGACCAGCCGTGCGAGGAACCTCATCGGCATCCCGTTGTCGGCGCCCGGCATGATGATCGTCTCTTCGGGAAGCGAGAGCGAAAGGCAGGCGGCACTTGCCAAATGCCCCGCCTCGATTCAGAAGCGACTCGTCCGCACCGCTTACCTCGGCGATGCAGTGGTCCGGAGCAGCGCAGCGCTCGGGGTCGAACCATCACCGCCTTCGCAGCCGTGAGTGCCGGCGACCGCACGATCCGCGCGTGCATCGAAAAGAAACCCGGCCTTGGCCGGGTTTTCTTGTTGAGACGACGCGCGATGGATCAGCGCTGCTTGCGATCGGCGTGGCGGCTCTTCGTCTGCGGCCCCGCGGACGGCTGCGGGTCGAGGTTGTTGAGCAGTGCGCGCAGGTCGACCGAGACGGCCGAACCATTGCCCGCGATGTCGAGCGAACCCATCGTGCGCTTGCCCAGCGCGGCGCGGTCGAGGAACACTTCGCGGTCGGGCTGCGGCGGGCGCGTCGCGCTGCAGAGGCTGCGCTTGAGACGCAGCAGGCTCGTACCGGGACGCTGCCACGGATGGCCGGGCTGCAAGCGCTCGACCATGACGCTTTCCAGCTTGACGACGACGGTGTCGTCGATCACTTCGGCGCAGCGTCCGATGCCGATGTCGTAAGTCATGGATTGAATACCTCCGAACCGAATAGGCGCGGGCCGCGAACGCGGCCCGGCGGGCGCACGGTGCACCGCAAAAGCGCACCGGCGGTGGGCTGATCGCCTATTATGCCGCAGATATCGATAAGTTTCCGTTACCCGATGCGCAGGATAAATACCAGCGAATCTCAAGTAAACTCAATAACTAGCTGTTTGCATTGATTTTACTAATAATCGAACGGACTACGGCACTGGGTGATTTCATCCATGAAAAATGGTCCGCCCTGATATTTCCGAGGTCGTTTTCGCCGAGAAGTACGGTCTCTTGCGGCGCAGCAGGAAGCTTGCACAGGAGCCAGTCAAGGGACGCCGCAGGCCCGAGCCAGTCGTCGGCGAAGCGCAGCGCGACGATCGGTGACGTAACCTGCGCCAGGCGCGCCTCGAGGTCGACGGCAACCCCTTCAGCGGCATAGCGCCCGCTGCGACCGCTGCGCGACCAGTCCGTCATCACGCCGCGTGCTTCTCGCCCGCCGAAGCCGAGCCGGCGCCCGGGAAAATAGCCGCACGCGGCCGCGATCGTCGGGACCGCCGAGTAGAACGCGCGGATGAGCCACGGATGGCCGAAGCAGCGCCAGTACGGTGAACCGCTCGCGACGAGCACGAGGCCGGCGATGTCGGCGGGCTCGAGCGCGGCGACGAGCGTCGCGAGCTGACCGCCGAGGCTGTGCCCGCCGATCCTCGATGTGGCGTGCGCGTACCGCTCGCGCAGGACGGCGCGACTCGCCGGGATGTCCTCGAGCAGCAGCTCGCGATAACCCCAGTCGAGCGACCGTCCCGCGCGACGGTCGCTCGAACCCGCGCCACGCCATTCGTGCAACGCAACGGCGACGCCGTTCGCCGCCAGTGCACGCGCGAATGGCAGGTAGTTGCGCGCGGTGACGCCGAGCGCAGGCAACCACAGCAGCACGTCGCGTACCGACCCGGTCGGCTCGACGAGGGCGAGTTCCGCGCGCGCACCGTCACCCGCGACGACGGGCACGACACGTTCACGCACCGTGCGTTCCGGTTCCGCGCCCGCCATTCAGCCGAGCCCCGTCGCGACGCGCGCATCGAGCGGCGCCGGTACGGCGCCGCTCGCCACGTCGACGGCGTGCCAGGTCGCGCGATCGAACACGACCACGCGCGCGTCGCTGCGATGCAGCTTGGCCCAGGCGACGCACGCGCGCAGCGTCGCCGGCATCGCGACCTCGATCGCGTCGCCGTCGATGCGCGCATGCAGGATGCAGCCTTGCGTTTCGAGCGTGAACGCGCGCGCGCGCCGCGGCAGGCGCGCGCGGAAGCGCAAGGTGCGGTCGCCGTTCGCGAGCACGAGCAGCAGGTCATGCGCGCGCCAGCGCCCCGCGCGCGGCCGCGACACGCGCAGCCCGGCGTGCTCGCGCGGCACCGGCGCGTCGAGTGCGACGTAGTGTTCCGCGCGCATCGCGAGCGCGAGCAGGCGCCCGCGGCTCAACGAAAGCTGGCTCGCGTAGGCCTCCATCGCGGCGCGCTTGCGCGCCTGTCGCTGCGGCAGCGGCGGCAGCACGACGCCATCCGCGCCGTCGTCGGCGTGTATGAGATAGGCGAGCCGCTGGCACGCGCATCCGCGGCGCAACAGCGCGAGTTCGAGCATCACGTGCAACGCACTGTGGTCGGGGTGGCGGTCTGCGAGGCTCGGCATGACGACATGCGTCGGCGCGAATGCATCGAACTCCAGCTGCAATCGCGCGACGGGGGCGTCGTCGCGCATGAGCGCGTCGGTGAGGCCCTGGTCGGGCCAGCCGAGATGGCGGACCTCGACCGCGTGTTCGGGCGCGAGCGCGGCGAGCGCGGCGGCCGCCTCGTCGCGGCGGCGACGGCCCCAGCGCTCGCGCGCGGACGCGTCGATGCGCCAGCGCTTCTCGATCCAGCGCTGCGGCCACGGGTTGTTGTCGCCGTCGGTCGCGTAGAGCACGCGTACGGCGGCACCCGCGGCGAGCGCGGCCTGGATCAGTTCACCGGCGGCGAGCGTCTCGTCGTCCGGGTGCGGCGCAATGACGAGCAGGCGATCCTGTGCAGAAAGCGGCAGCGACGCCGGCATCGACCTTCATCCCTTCGGTACGGCCCCGCCCGGGGCGCGGCAGCGACAGCCTAGCGCATCGCTCGCACGGCGTGCATCACGCGGCGAGGCTGGCGAGGCGCGCATTCAGCTCGGCGAGGCGCAGGTCCGCGGCCGCGCCCGGTGACACGCGTGCGGCGAGGCTCGCCTCGGGCGTTCGTCCCTGCCCCGCTTCGTCCGCGGCCGCGGCGGCACGGCGATACGCTTCGCGGAACGGCACGCCCTCGGCGGCCTGCTCGATCGCGACGTCGGTCGAGTACATGGACGGTTCGATCGCAGCGCGCATGGCGGTTTCGTTCCATTGCATGCGCGCGAGAAGGTCCGGCAGCAGTTCGAGCGCCGCCAGGCCACGCGCGAAGCCGTGTACCAGCGCCCCCTTGGAGAACTGCAGGTCGCGCTGGTAACCGGACGGCAGCGACAGCAACTGTTCGATTTCGGTGCGTGCCGCGGCGACGCTGGCGTAGGTCGCGCGCATCAGCTCGACCACGTCGGGATTGCGCTTGTTCGGCATGATCGACGAACCGGTCGTGTACTCGGCGGGAAGCGCCACGAAACCGTATTCGGCGGTGGTGAACAGCGACAAGTCCCAGGCCAGGCGACGCAGGTCGAGCAGCGCCGAGCCGAGCGCGTCGAGCGCGGCGAGTTCGAACTTGCCGCGCGACAGCTGGGCGTAGACCGGCGACACCTGCAGGCGGGCGAAGCCGAGCACCTCGCTGGTGTGCTCGCGGTCGAGCGGTAGATTGACGCCGTAGCCTGCGGCGGTGCCGAGCGGATTGGCGTCGATCCATGCCAGCGTGTCGCGTGCGCGCTGCGTGTTGTCGATGAACGCCTCCGCGAAGCCGGCGAACCACATCGAGGTGGACGACACCACGGCGCGCTGCAGGTGGGTGTAGCCGGGCAGCGGCAGCGGCGACGCCGCCGCGCGATCGAGCGCGATCTTCGCGACGTCGATGCACAGCGCGTGCAAGACGGCGAGTTTGGCCTTGAGCCAGAGCCGCGTGGCGACCAAGACCTGGTCATTGCGGCTGCGGCCGGTATGCAGCCTGCGCCCGGTGTCGCCCAGGCGCTCGGTCAAATGCGCTTCGATCGCGGAGTGGCCGTCCTCGTATTTCTCGTCGAGCACGAACTGGCCGTTGCGGAAATCCCAAGCGAGGTTTTCCAGTTCGACCATGAGCTCGTGGCGCTCGTCCTCGCTGACGATGCCGATATGGGCCAGGCCTTCCAGGTGGGCTTCGCTCGCGGCGATGTCGTAGAGGAAGAACTCGCGGTCGAGCCGCACGTCGTCGCCGGCAAGGAAGCGCATCACGCGCTCGTCGGTGCGGGTACCCGCCTTCTGCCAGAGGAGGTCGCTCACGGGATGTCTCCGTTGGATGGAATGCCGGCGATGCGGGCGATCGCCGCGTCGACGTCGAGTTCGATGCGCGCGTCGCTCGCGCGCCGCTTGAGTTCGACCGTGCCCTGCGCGAGCCCGCGCGGCCCGACCGAAAGCTGCCACGGCAGCCCGATCAGGTCCATGCGCGCGAACTTCTCGCCGGCGCGCGCGGCGGTGTCGTCGAACAGCACGCCCACGCCCGCGCGTTGCAGGCGTGCGTACAGGCCCGCGCATGCGGCACCGGTCGCCGCATCGCCGGGGCGCAGGTCGAGCAGGCCGACCGCGTACGGCGCCACCGCATCGGGCCAGGCGATGCCGGCATCGTCGTGGCAGGCCTCGATGATCGCGCCGACGAGGCGCGACACGCCGATGCCGTACGAACCGCCGTGCAACAGGCGCGCGCTGCCGTCGGGCATCGTCACCTGCGCGCGCATCGGCTGCGAATACTTGGTGCCGAAGTAGAAGATCTGGCCGACCTCGATGCCGCGCGTGTGCAGGCGCCGCGCTTCCGGCACCTCGGCTTCGTAACGCGCGGCGTCGTGCACGTCCGAGGTCGCCGCGTACGGCGACGTCCAGGCGCGGATCAGGGCTTCGAGGTCGCCGTCGTAGTCGACCTCCACGCCGGGCACGGCGAGGTCGAGCACGGCGCGGTCGCAGTACACGTCGGACTCGCCGGTGTCGGCGAGCACGATGAACTCGTGCGAGAGGTCGCCGCCGATCGGTCCCGTTTCGGCGCGCATCGGGATCGCCTTCACGCCGAGCCGCGCGAACGTGCGCAGGTAGGCGACGAACATGCGCTGGTACGAACGGCGCGCGCCGGCCTCGTCGAGGTCGAACGAGTAGCCGTCCTTCATGAGGAACTCGCGGCCGCGCATGACACCGAAGCGCGGCCGCTGTTCGTCACGGAACTTCCACTGCACCTGGTACAGGTTGCGCGGCAGTTCGCGCCACGAGCTCACGCCCGCGCGCACGATCTCGGTGACCATCTCCTCGTTGGTCGGCCCATACAGCAGTTCGCGCTCGTGGCGGTCGCGGATGCGCAGCATCTCCGGCCCGTAGGCGTCGTAGCGACCGCTCTCGCGCCAGAGGTCGGCGAGCTGCAGGGTCGGCATGAGCAGCTCGATCGCGCCGGCGCGGTCGAGTTCCTCGCGCACGATGCGCGCGATGCGCTCGAGCACGCGCAGGCCGAGCGGCAGCCAGGCGTAGATGCCGGCCGCCTCCTGGCGGATCAGGCCGGCGCGCAGCATGAGCCGATGCGAGGCGATCTGCGCTTCGGCGGGATTGTCCTTCAGGGTCGGCAGGAAGTAGCGGGAGAGACGCATGACGGTGTGCTCCAGGAGTGGACGATCGACGGGGCGCGGCGCGGGTCGCGCGTCACGGTCGCGGGATCGCGGTCCACTCGTCGAAGCCGAGCGCGAGGTTGAGGTTCTGCAGCGCCTGCGTCGCCGCGCCCTTGAGCAGGTTGTCGAGCGTCGCGACGACGACGACGCGCTTGCCGCCGGGGGCGAGCGTGAAGGCGCCGACCTCCGCGTGATGGCGCCCGGCGATCGCGCTGACCCACGGCGCCTCGTCGACGACGCGCACGAGCGGCTCGCCGTCGTAGAACGACGCGTAGCGCGCGCGGACCGCGTCGCGCGTCGACGGATGCATGAGCCAGAGGTTGACCGTCATCGTGATGCCGCGGAAATGCGGCGCGACGTGCGGCATGAACTCGACCGGCACGCCGAGCCGGCGCGTCACCTCGCGCTCGTGCACGTGGTCGGCGAGCGCGTACGGCATGAGGTTGTCGCGCAGCTTGGCCGGGTCGTTCTTGTCCGACGGCGTGGTGCCTGCGCCGGAGTAGCCGGACACGCCGAAGCACGCGGGCGGCGCGGCGAGTTCGTCGACCAGCGGCGCGATCGAGAGCTGCATCGCGGTCGCGTAGCAACCGGGATTGCTGATGCGGCGCTGGCCCGCGTAGGCGCCGCGCGTGAGCTCGGGCAGGCCGTAGTACCAGCGCTCGTCGAAGCGATGGTCGGCCGAGAGATCGACGACGACCGTCGCCGGCTTCGCGGCATCGATCGCCGCGACGAGTTCGGCCGACTTGCCGTTCGGCAGCGCGAGCACGACCGCGTCGGCGCCCTTCGCGGCAACGTCCTCGTGCGAGAGGTTCTCGTAGCGGAGCGCGCCGTCGTACTCGGCGACGTGATCGCGCACCGGCTGTCCCGCGAGCTCGCGCGACGACACGAACGCGAGTTCGAGCCGCGGATGCGCCGCGACGAGCCGGATCAGCTCGGCCCCCGTGTGGCCGCGCGCGCCGACGATACCGATGGTGTTCTTCGCGGTCGTCATGTGTTCCCGTCTTCTCGTCCGTGCCGCTTCAGTCGACCAGGGTAGGCGCGCGATCGCGGCAATGCTCGACGCAATGTTCGATCGCGTCGAAGCCGTCGATGCCGTACCAGAACACCTTCCATTTCGCGAGCTTGATGCAGCCGTCGCTCTCGGCGAAGTAGAACGGGTTGACCGGATTGCCGCGGCGCGAGCGCCAGAACAGCCGGGGCGTTTCCTCGCGCATGACCTGCCACACGGCGCGGCCGAGGCCTTCGCCCTGCGCGTCGTCGAGCACGGCGAACTTGTCGAGGTAGACCTGCCCACCCTCGTCGGTGAGGATCACCGCCGCGCGGTAGTTCTCGCTGACGTAGGCGCGCAGCAGGCGCGTGCGCTCGAAGTAGTCGGGCAGCAGGCGGCGGCCGAACGCGGATTCGACGAGTTGCTTGAGGCGACCGCGATCGAGTTCGTCCCACGCAGTCACGCGCAGCACGCGCTCGCCGCGCCGCACGAGCGTGCCCGAGCCCTTGTGGGTGAACAGTTCCTTGGCGAGTTCGGCCGGACGCGTGATCGACACCGACGACGACAGCGGCAGGCCGTCGAGCAGGTCCTTGATCTGCTCGAGCTTCACGCGCATGCCGCCGTTGATCCACGGCTGCGCGAGCAGGTGTTCGTACTCGGTGGACAGGTTGATCGAGTCGATCACCTTGCCGTGCTCGTCGAGCAGGCCGCCGGTGCCGGTGAGGAAGACGATCTTGTACGGCTGCAGCACCTGCACGAGTTCGTTCGCGGCGAAGTCCGCGTTGACGTTGACGATCTGCCCTTCGCCCGTCTCGGCGAGCGAGGCGATCACCGGGATCGAGCCGACCTTGATCGCGGCCTGGATGCCGTCGGTGTCGATGCGCACGACCTTGCCGACGAGACCGTACACGTCGCGGTCGAGGAAGTCGGCCTCGAACACGCCCGACTGGATCGAGGTCGCGCGCACACCCTGTGCCTGCAGCGCCTCGACCAGGCGCAGGTTCTCCTGGCGCATGACCTGGCGCACGACCGCGAGCACGGCGGCGTCGGTCACCCTCAGGTTGTCCACCGTGCGCTTCTCGATGCCGGCCTCGCGCATGCGCTCGTCGAGCTGCGGACCCGCGCCGTGCACGACGATCGGCGTGAGGCCGACCTGCTGCAGGAACGCGAGCGAGGACACCAGCGCGTCGAGTTCGTCGCGCAGGATCGCGCCGCCGACCTTGACCACGGCGAAACGCGCCGCGTCGAGCTGCGAGAAGCGCTTGAGGTACTGCTGGATCTCCTTCGTGCTGGCCATGTTGGACAGCAGGCGGACGATCGTCGTGCGCATGTCGCTCATCGTCAGCGGACGCTCAGCGAACGGATGCCGGAAGCGCCCCCCGATCGTCGTTGCGGACGGTCGAGTGCAGGGCGGCGGCGGCGGACAGCAAGGCGTTCATGACTCAGTGCTCCAGCAGGCGTTGGTAGGTCGCCGCGGCGGCGGCGAGTTGGTCGAGCGAAACCCATTCATCGGCGGCGTGCGCCTGGGCGATGTCGCCCGGGCCGTAGACGATCGCGGTGAGGCCGGCCGCCGAGAACAATGCGGCTTCGGTCCAGAAGTCGACCGCGTTGCCGATCGGCAGGTCGAGCGCATCGGCGAGGTCGCGCGCCTCGAGGCGGCGACGCTCGGCGTCGGCGACGTCGCCGGCCGGCAGCGCCGGCCCGCGGAACGTCTCCTCGTAGCGCTCGATCGCACCGGCGTCGACGAGCGTCGCGAAACGCTCGTGCAGCGTGTCGATCGACATCGACGGCAACGGGCGGAAGCCGAAGCGCAGTTCCGCCGACGGCGCGACCACGTTCGCCTTGATGCCACCCTCGACGCGGCCGATGTTGAAGCGCAAGCCGGTGAGGCCGCCGAAGCGCGCGTGCGCCTGCGCTTGGACGAGTTCGAGCGCAGCGCCGCCCCAGCGCACGGCCTGGTGCAGCGCGCTCGCCTGCAGCGCCTGCGCGGCCGATGCATGGCCGGCGACGCCGCGGAACTTCATGAGCACGGAACTGATGCCGCGGTGCGCGAGCACCGCCTCGCAGCGCGTCGGCTCGGCGACGATCGCTTCGGCGAAACCGTGGTCGCGCGCGAGGAACCCGGCGATGCAGCGCGCGTCGTTCGCTTCCTCGTCGGTCGTGAACAGGAACGCCGCGTCGCCGCGCGTGTCGGCCGCCGCGGCGAGCAGGCACGCGGCCGCGCCCTTGATGTCGCACGCGCCGAGGCCGATCGCGCGTTCGCCGGTCACGCGCAGGCGATGCGGATCCGCGCTCCACGCGGGCGAATCCGGCACGGTGTCCATGTGCACGTTGAACACGCGCCGCGGCGCGCCACGCACGGCGAGCATCGACACCGCGCCGTCGCCGTGGTCGGTCACGTCGACGCGGAAGCCGGGCAACTGCGCACGCAGGTAATCGAACATCCCGCCGGCGCCGATCGCGCGCGGCGGATTGCGCGTGTCGAAACCGACGAGCGCGTCGAGGTGGCCGAGCGTGCGGGCGAGCAGGCTGCTCACGGGCGGTTGACCTGCGCCCACACGGTGGAGCTCATGCCGAACAGCTTGATGAAGCCTTCGGCTTCGGCGACGCCCCAGTCGGCGGACTGCGCGTAGGTCGCGCCCTTCGTGTTGAGGATGTGCGTCGACTGCACCGCGACCGCGTGCACGCTGCCGCCGTTCGTCTCGAGCGTGACGAGACCGGTGACCTGGCGCTGCGAGCTCTTCAGGAACGCCTCGAGGTCGGCCTTGAGCGGGTCGTGGAAGAAACCTTCGTAGACGAGCTCGACCCACTTGCGCGCTACCTCGGGCTTGAAGCGGTTCTGCTGCTTGGTCAGCACCGCTTCCTCGAGCGCGCGGTGCGCTACGAGCAACGCGGTGAGGCCGGGCGCCTCGAACACGATGCGTCCCTTCAGGCCGATCGTCGTGTCGCCCGTGTAGAGGCCGCGGCCGACGCCGTAGTGGGCGAACGCGCGATTGAGTTCGCCGAGCAGCACCGGCCCTGGCAAGGTCTGGTCGTCGACGAGCACGGCCTCGCCGTCCTCGAAGCCGATCGTCACGCGCATCGGCTGCGGCGGCCATTCCGCGCGCGGCTTGCACCAGCCGCGCGCGCCTTCGCCGGGCGCTTCCCAGCGGTCGATCTCGCCGCCCGACATCGTCACGCCGAGCAGGTTCTCGTTGATCGTGTAGTGCTTCTGCTTGGCGCGCACGGCGAAGCCGCGCTCTTCGAGGTACGCCTGCTCGTAGGCGCGCGTCTGCGTGTGCTCCTTCTGGATCTCGCGGATCGGAGCGACGATCTCGTAGTCGCCGAGCGCCTTCACGGCGAGATCGAAGCGCACTTGGTCGTTGCCCATGCCGGTGCAACCGTGAGCGATCGCGCGCGTGCCCAGTTCGTGCGCGCGCCGGATCGCCGCGTCGACGATGAGGTAGCGGTCCGAGACGAGCAGCGGGTACTGGCCCTGGTAGCCCTCGCCGGCCCAGATGAACGGCTTGACGAAGCCGTTCCAGATCGCCGGACCACCGTCGACGGTCACGTGCGACGCGACGCCGAGCTCGTGCGCGCGCTGTTCGATGTAGGCGCGCTCGTCGAAGTCGACGCCGCCGGTGTCGGCGAACACGGTGTGCACGGCCCAGCCGCGCTCCTTGAGGTAGGGCACGCAGAAGCTCGTGTCGAGGCCGCCGGAAAACGCGAGGACGATGTCTTTGCTCATGATGGATGTCTCGAAAGTCGGGGTGGTTTCGTCAGGCAACCATCAGGAGGCGAGCTTCGCCATCACCGCCTTCTGCACGTGCAGGCGGTTCTCGGCCTCGTCGATCGCGATGCAGGCAGGCGAATCCATCACCGCATCGGTCGCCTTGACGTTGCGGCGCAACGGCAGGCAATGGCTGAACACGCCGCCGTCGGTGAGCGCCATCTTGCGTTCGTCGACGATGAAGTGCTTGTGCGCATCGCGGATCGGCTTCTCGTCGGCCCAGCGGCCGAAGTACGGCAGCGCGCCCCAGCTCTTGGCGTAGACGACGTGCGCGCCGCGGTAGGCGCTGTCGGGATCGTGGCTCACGCTCAGCGAGCCGCCGTTCTCGGCGACGTTCGCACGCGCGAAGTCCATGTAGCGCGTATCGAGCACGTAGTCGGGCGTCGGGCACAGCAGGGTCACGTCCATGCCGTAGCGCGTGGCGATCTGCAGCGCGGAGTTGGCGACCGCGGTGTTGAGCGGCTTCGGATGGTAGGTCCAGGTCAGCACGTACTTCCTGCCGCGCAGGTCGCTCGTGCCGAAGTGCTGCTGCAGCGCGAGGATGTGCGCGAGCTCCTGCATCGGATGCGTGATCGTCTCCATGTTGATCACCGGTACGGTCGCGTACTTGGCGAACGTGCGGATCACGCGATCCTCGCGATCGACCGACCAGTCCTGGAACTTCGGGAACGCGCGCACGCCGATGAGATCGACGTAGCGCGAGAGCACGCGCGCGACTTCGGCCACGTGTTCCTCGGCCTCGCCGTCCATGACCGCGCCGACGTCGAACTCGATCGGCCACGCGTCCTTGCCGGGGGCGAGCACGATCGCGTGGCCGCCGAGCTGGAACGCGCCGAGTTCGAAGCTCGTGCGCGTGCGCATCGACGGATTGAAGAACAGCAGCGCGATCGACTTGCCGGCGAGTTCGCGCCCCGCCTTCGTCCGCTTGAACGCGGCGGCCTGCGCGAGCAGCGCGTCGAGGTCGGCGCGCGACCAGTCCTGGGTACTCAAGAAATGGCGAGTTGTCATCGGAACCTGCTGTCAGTTGAAAGTCCGGCCACGGAGGGCCGGTTCTTCGCACGGAGGGAGCCGCGCACGGGTACATCTCGGTTTGTTCTTCGCGCGGAGGGAGCCGCGTACAGGCGATGGATCGTGGAAAAACAAAAAAAAACCCGGCGCGTAGGCCGGGTTTTTCGTCGATTCGTGTGAAGAACGCGCGACAGGCTACCCGGCGGAATGGCACGGTTCCGGTCGACGCGCGCGCGAGGTCATGCCAGCGGCCATGCGGGCGCTGGTGACGATCTGCGGCTGGACGGCGATTCGGGGCATCGTGCTCGCGGGTGGACTCGGATGAGGTCGACGGACCTTAACGGCAAATCTGGTGCGGCGCAATACGTCGGTGCGAAAAATCCGACGCCGCAAACGAAAAGGCCGGGCGCAGCGGCCCGGCCTTGATTCGTCGGTGGATGCCGCCCATGCCGCCCTACTCGGCAGGCTCGACGCTGACGCGCACGCGCAGGCGATCGCCCGGATCGTAGTTGAGGCGCGACATGTAGACGTCGCCGCGATAGCGGTACTGCACGTCGTAGGCGACGATGCGGCTTTCCTGCGCGCCGTCGTCGACCCTGCGGCAATGGCGCTCGACGCCGTCGACGTAACGGTCGTCGCCGCGCGCGACGTTGTTGCCGACCGCGCCACCGACGACTGCGCCGGCGACCGTCGCCGCGCGCCGGCCGTCACCCTTGCCGACCGTGCTGCCGAGCACGCCGCCGACGATCGCGCCGAGCACGGTGCCCGCAGCCCGGTTGCCGTTGTCGACGCGCCGTTCGACCGGCACGTCGTCGCAGACTTCACGCGGATCGCTCACGCGCACGCGATCGTAGATCGGATCGACCCGCAACACGTCCGCCCACGCGACCTTCACGTTGTCCGCGGAACCCGGCTCGTCCGCGACGTAGCCACGCTCCTGCGCGCCGACCTGGGTTCCCGCCAGGAGCAACGCCACCGCCACCATCAATTTCATGTTGCCTCCGCTGAATTGCCGCGTACGCCGATCGCTCGCCGGCTCCTTTCCGGTACGCAGCCCATTGATCCTTGGCCGCCATTACAGCAGTCGATCGCTGAACCCAACCCTAAGCCTTTCCCCTGCCTGACAAAAAATGTGCCGGAATATCACTGCCGGTGACACCCCATGGCCGCCCCGTCGGGGGTGCCGGGTCGCGCTGGTATCATTCAGGGTCCACAGAGGCCCCGACCGATGCCGCTCCGACTCCACAACAGCCTGACCCGCCGCACCGAAGACTTCGTCCCCGCCGATCCGCAGCGCGTGACGATGTACCTGTGCGGGCCGACCGTCTACAACTACGTGCACATCGGCAATGCGCGCGGCCCGGTCGTGTTCGACGTGCTGACCCGGCTGCTGCGCCGCCACTACCCGCACCTCGTGTTCGCGCGCAACATTACCGACGTCGACGACAAGATCAATGCTGCAGCGCAGGAACTGGGTGTCCCGATCGCGACGATCACCGACAAGTACACCGCGATCTACCGCGAGGACATGGGCCGCCTCGGCGTCGTTCCGCCCGACGTCGAGCCGCACGCGACCGCGCACATCGCGCAGATCATCACGATGATCGAGCAACTCATCGCCGCGGGCCACGCCTATGCGGCCGAGGGCCACGTGCTGTTCTCGGTCGCGAGCTACGCCGACTACGGCAAGCTGTCGCGCCGCCCGGTCGACGAGATGATCGCCGGCGCGCGCATCGACGTCGCCCCGTACAAGCGCGATGCGGGCGACTTCGTGCTGTGGAAGCCGTCCAACCCGCAGCAGCCGGGCTGGGACTCGCCATGGGGCGTCGGCCGCCCCGGCTGGCACATCGAGTGCTCGGCGATGGCCGCGGCGCACCTCGGCGAAACGATCGACATCCATGCCGGCGGCAACGACCTCATGTTCCCGCATCACGAGAACGAGGTCGCGCAGAGCACGTGCGCGCACGGCGGCAAGGTGTTCGCGCGCTACTGGCTGCACAACGGCATGCTCGACTTCGGTGGCGCGAAGATGTCGAAGTCGCTCGGCAACGTCTGCGTGCTGCACGAACTGCTCGACCGCTACCCGGCCGAAGCGCTGCGCTACGCGCTGCTCAGCGCGCACTATCGCCAGCCGCTCGACTGGTCGGACGGGCTCGTCGAGCAGAGCATCCGCACGCTCGACCGCCTGTACGGCACGCTGCGCGGCCTCGTCGACGTCGACGCCGGCGCGGGCACCGTGCCGGCCGAGATCGAAGCCGCGCTGCAGGACGACCTCAACACCCCCGAGGCGCTCGCGGTGATCGCGCGCCTCGCCGGCGAAGCACGCGCCGCGGCCACCCCCGACGCGCGGCGTGCCGCGAAGGGTGCGCTGCTCGGCGCCGCGGCCCTGCTCGGCATCCTGCAGCAGGATCCGGAGGCGTGGTTCAAGCACGCGGCCGGCGGTCCCGCGCTCGACGAAGCGGAGATCCAGCGCCTCGTCGACCTGCGCGTCAGCGAGAAGAAGGCGCGCAATTTCGCCGAGGCGGACCGCATCCGCGAGCAGCTCCTCGCGATAGGCGTGGTGGTCGAGGACACCGCGCAGGGACCTCGCTGGAAGGTGGTGAAGGCCGATGAACGTGCTGCATGAACCCGCGGACGCGAGCGCCGAACAGGCGCAGGCGGCGATCGCCGAGGAATTCGCGTTCTTCGGCGACTGGACCGAACGCTACCAGTACCTCATCGACCTCGGCCGCAAGCTGCCGCCGTTCCCCGAGGCGCTGCAGCGCGAGGAATTCAAGGTGAGCGGCTGCCAGTCGCAGGTGTGGCTGGTGCCGTCCGGCGATGCGCAGCGCCTCGATTTCCAGGCGATCAGCGACTCGTCGATCGTATCGGGCCTGATCGCGCTGCTGCTGCGCGTCTACTCGGGGCGTGCGGCCGCTGAGATCCTCGCGACCGAACCGCGCTTCATCGAAACGATCGGCCTCGCCCGGCATCTCTCGCCGACGCGCTCGAACGGGCTCGCGGCGATGCTCGCGAAGGTCAAGCAGTACGCGCGCGACGTGTCGGCATAGAACGCCCCGAAGCGGCGCGACCGCGCCGTGGCCTGCCGATACCGCGCCACGCGCCGGCGCAGCCTGAACTCCCTTGGACCCGGCGCGCGGCGCGGGGCGCGCAGTCCCGGCGGATCGACTGCTAAGCTTGGGCCGTCTCGCAGGGGGAGGCGATGGACAAGAAGACCGTGCTATCCGGCAGCCCGCTGTTCCGCGACCTCGCCCCGGACGCGCTCGAAGCGATCGCCGCGCGTTTCGACGTCGAGGAACTGCGCGGTGGTCGCACCCTGTTCCGCGAGGGCGACCTCCCGGACTACCTCTACGTCGTCGCGACGGGACGGCTGCAAGCGCAACATGCGGACGGCGTCGTCATCGGCGAGATCGGCCGCGGCGAGCCGGTCGGCGAGATGGCCCTGCTCTCCGGCGAGACGCGCGGCGCCGACGTCGTCGCCCTGCGCGATTCGCTGCTGCTGCGGATCAACCGCATGGCCCTGCTCGACCTCGTTTCGCGGCACCCGTCGGCGCTGCTCGCGCTGTGCGGCACGATCGCGCGGCGCAGCCGCCGCAGCGCACGCGGCGCGCGCCTGGACGCCGCACGCGGCAACCGCACGATCGCGGTGATCCGCGCGCAACCCGGGATCCGCCTCGGCCCGGTGGTCGAGCGCGTGGTCGGCGGCATGCGCAAGACCGGCAAGGTCGTGCGCTGCCTCGGCGCGGCCGACGTCGACAAGCAGTTCGGCGAAGGCGCCGCGCAGACGCCGTTCGGCGCCGGTGACCGCCATCGCATCATCAGCGCGTGGCTCGAGCGGCGCGAACTCGCCGGCGGGCATCTCGTGCTGTGGAGCGACGCCAGCGGCGAGCAGTGGACCGAACGCTGCCTGCGCCAGTCCGATCGCGTCATCGTCGTCGTATCGAGCGACGGCGGCCAGCCGGCGGTCGCGCTCGCGCGCACGCTGCGGCAACATGCGCCGCGCACGCCGGTCGACCTTCTGGTCCTGCGCCCCGACGGTTCGCAGGCGGGCGACGTGCTCGAGTGGCGCGTGCTGTTCGGCGCGCGCTCGCACTATTTCGTGCGCCCCGACGCGCAAGCCGACCACGAGGCGGTCGCGCGCCAGCTCAGCGGGCACGGCCTCGGCGTCGTCTTCGGCGGCGGTGGCGCGCGCGGCTTCGCGCACGTCGGCCTCGTGCGCGCGATGGAAGAGCTGCGCGTCGGCGCCGACATCGTCGGCGGCACCAGCATGGGCGCGTTCTTCGCCGCCTTGCACGCGACAGGCGCGAGCAGCCGCGACATGCTCGCGATCGGCCGCGAGACCTTCGTCGACAAGAACTACCTCAACGACTACGTCTGGCCGAGCGTGTCGCTGATCCGCGGCCGCAAGTTCCTCAAGCGCCTGCGCAGCGTGTTCGGCGACACGCGCATCGAGGATCTGCGCGTGCCGTACTACTGCATCAGCACCAACCTCACGCGCGGGCGCCAGGAAGTGCACGACAGCGGTTCGCTCGCGGTGTGGGTCGGCACGAGCATGTGCGTCCCCGGCATCGCGCCGCCGGTCGCCTGGAACGGTTGCCTGCTCGTCGACGGCGCCATCGCCAACAGCCTGCCGATCGACGTCATGCACGCGCTCGGCCGCGGCCCGATCGTCGCGTCCGACGTCGCCGCCGGCGGCGGCCTCGATGCACCCGGCATCGTCGGTCCCGATCCGGAAGCGCTGCTGCACCGGCGCAGCAATCCCTCGCGCGTCTCGTTGTTCGGGCTGCTGGTCAGCGGCTTCACGCCCTCGCGCGAGGACGCCGGCACGCGCGAGGACCTCGCCGACCTGCACCTGCGCATGCCGGTGCATGGCGTGCGCATGTTCGGCTGGCGGGAAGTGCAGTCGCTGGTCGACCGCAGCTACGAATACTCGCTGGCGGCGCTCAAGGGATTCTTCGACGAACGGCGGCGCAGCGAACTCGCGCGCACGGATCGACGCGAGGGCGCCGCCACCCGCGCGCGGGCCGCCACGGCGGCGGCGACGCGGAGCCCGAAGCCGACCGCCGTCTCGCGACCGTCACGCTGATCGACGCACGCGCGACGGGTCGGCCGCGAACGGGCCTGCCATGCCGGGATCCCGTGACCAGGCCGCCGCAGCGACTACATCGTGTGGGTCGGGCGCTCCTGGCCCATGATGCCGGCGAGGATCGATTCGATCTTCGTGCGCGCGGCTTCGCCGTCCGCGGATTCGTTGAATTGCACGCCGATGCCGGCCATGCGGTTGCCCTGCGCGCCGGCCGGGGTGATCCAGACGACCTTGCCGGCGACCGGCAGGCGGTCCTTCTCGTCCATCAGCGAGAGCAGGATGAACACTTCGTCGCCGAGGCTGTAGCGCTTGGTCGTCGGCACGAACAGGCCGCCACCGCGCACGAACGGCATGTACGCGTTGAACAGCGCGCCTTTGTCCTTGATCGCGAGCGACAGGATGCCCTGTCGCGGCGCACCGCCCATTGCCGGCGTTGCCATCAGCCACCCCTTCGCTCGTGCGTGCCCGCGACGACCGCCGCAGGCGCGTTCCCATCCGGCATCCTGCCGCAAACCCGCGAAGCGCGCCGTGCGCCCCGCCGCATCATGCCGGCCTGTCGCCCGGCGACCACGCGCGCAACAGTTCCAGCAGGACCAGATCCGCGCGTACGGTGGTCGTGAGCAGGCCACGTGCCTGGTTGGCACGGCCGAACCATGCGACTAGCTTCGGGATTTCCTCGCGCGCGGTCAAGCCGAGCTTGCCCGCGCCGCCGCCCGCGATCGCCTGCGCCTCGTCACGTGCGAGCACGGCGGCGAACCAGAGGCGCTCGTGAGGCCGGTCCGCGGCCCAGGCCTCGGCGACGTCGGCCGCGGTTCGGCGCCCTCGCGCAAGCGCGGCCAGGTCGTCCGCGCAGGCCTTGCGCAGCGGCAGCGTGTCGTCCGCGCTCCAGGCGCGCGCGAGGCCGGGATTGCCGAGGCTCGCGTCGAGCGCAGCCGTAGCCGCCGCGGCGTCGACGCGTTCGGCGCGCAACCAGGCGAGCGCCTCGTCGCGCGTCGGCGCGCGCACGTCGATGCGCTGGCAGCGGCTGCGGATCGTCGCCGGCAGGCGCGCCGGGTCGTCGGCGACGAGCAGCAGGATCGTCGCCCTCGCCGGCTCTTCGAGCGTCTTCAACAGCGCATTTGCCGCGCTCGCGTTGAGGCGGTCGGCCGGGTCGACGAGCGCGAGTTGCAGCCCGCCGAACTGGCTCGACAGCGCGAGCCGCTGCGACAGCGCACGCATCTGGTCGATCGTGATCTCGCTGCGCAGCTTGCCGTCGTCGCGCAGTTCCAAGGTGACGCGCGCGAAATCGGGATGGCTGCCCGCGGCGAACAGCACGCAGCCGCGGCAGCGGCCGCAGGCGTGGCCGTCCTCGCGGCGCTGCTCGCACAGCGCCGCCGCGGCGAGCGCGGTCGCGAGGGCCCGCTTGCCGTAGCCCGCGGGCGCGGCGAACAGCAGGCCGTGGTGCAGGCGCCCGCGCACGAGCGCGCTAGCGAGCTGGCGCCACGGTTCGGCGAGCCACGGTTGCAGGCTCATGCCTGCTCCCGCACGGCCGCGACGAAGCGATCGATCTCGGCGACCGCGGCGGCGCGCACGTCGTCGACCGCGCGGCTCGCGTCGATGACGCGGAACCGCGCCGGGTCGGCCGCCGCGCGCGCGCGGTAGGCCGCGCGCACGCGTTCGAAGAAATCGCCGTTCTCGCGCTCGATGCGATCGGCCTCGCCGCGCGCCCCCGCTCGCGCGAGGCCCTGTTCGACCGGCAGGTCGAGCAGCAGCGTCAGCCCGGGCACGACCGGCGCGGCCCAGCGTTCGAGTTCGGCGATGCGCTCGAGCGGCTGGCCGCGGCCGCCGCCCTGGTACGCGTAGCTCGCATCGGTGTAGCGATCAGACAGCACCCAGCGTCCCGCGGAGAGCGCGGGCTGGATACGCTCGCGCACGAGTTGCGCGCGCGCGGCGAACATCAGCAGGAGCTCGCTCTCGGCGCAGACGCCGTGCCGGGCCGGATCGAGCACGAGCGCGCGCACCGCTTCGCCGAACGCGGTGCCGCCCGGTTCGCGCGTGACGTCGACGTCGATGCCGTGCTGTTCGAGGCGATCGCGCACCGCGGCGAGCACGGTGCTCTTGCCGGCACCCTCGCCGCCTTCGAGCGTGATCAGCCGTCCGTTCATTGGCCGCGATGCAACTGGTATTTCTGCACGGCGCGATTGTGCGCGTCGAGCGTCGGCGAGAATTCGTGGCTGCCGTCACCGCGTGCGACGAAGTACAGCGCGTCGCCGGGCGCGGGATGCAGCGCCGCCTGCAGCGCGACGCTGCCGGGCAGCGCGATCGGCGTCGGCGGCAGGCCGTCGCGCGTGTAGGTGTTGTACGGCGTGTCGGTCTCGAGGTCGCTGCGGCGGATGTTGCCCGCGTAGTTCTCGCCCATGCCGTAGATCACGGTCGGGTCGGTCTGCAGGCGCATGCCGAACTTGAGGCGGCGCACGAACACGCCGGCGATCAGCGCGCGCTCGACCGGTTGCGCGGTTTCCTTCTCGACGATCGAGGCGAGGATCAGCGCCTGGTACGGCGAGTCGAGCTTGACGTCGGCCGAGCGCTGCGGCCACAGCTGGTCGAGCGTCTTCTTCATCGCCGCATGCGCGCGCTGCAGCATGTCGAAATCGGATTCGCCCTTCACGAACGAATAGGTTTCCGGCAGGAACCAGCCCTCCGGTTTCGCGTCGGCGATGCCGAGCCGGCGCGCGATGTCCTCGTCGCTGCTGCCGGGCAACGTCTGTTGCAGGCCGGCTTCGTTGGCGAGCGCGAGGCGCAGCTGGCGGAAGGTCCAGCCGTCGACGATCGTGAAGCGGTGCTGCACGACCTCGCCCGCCGCCATGCGCCGCAGCAGCTCGCGCGGCGTGATGCCGCGCGGCAGCGCGTACTCGCCCGCGTGCAGTCGACCGCCGACGCCGAGTTCGCGGCCGAGCGCACGCCAGTAGGCCATCGCGCGGAAGCCGCCTTCGACGACGCCGGCGCGGCGCAGCTCGGCGACGATCTGCGGGTAGTTCGCGCCGCGCGGCACGTCGACCGTCATCGCGTCGGTGCCGACCGGAAGCGCGGCGTTCGTGTAACGCTGGTAGTCGAACCAGGCGGCCGCGCCGCCACCGACGAGGCCGATCAGCACGAGTGCGAGGAACATGCGCAGGACCGCGCCACCGCGCTGGGCGTGGAACGATCGTCGGGGCGTCACGGGCATCATCCGGGCAGCGTAACCGGATTCGACGCGAGCTTGAAGCGGCAGCCGCGCAGCGGCTTCACGCACCGAGCGCCCGCAGCAGGCCACGCGCCTTGGCGCGCGTCTCCTCCAGCTCGCGCACCGCGTCGGAGTCGGCGACGATGCCGGCGCCCGCGCGGAAGGTTATCCCGGCACCGTGCAGGGTCAGCGTGCGGATCAGGATGTTGAGATCGAGATCGCCGTTGCGATCGAGGTAGCCGAACGAACCCGTGTACGCGCCGCGACCGACGCCTTCGAGCGCGGCGATGATCTGCATGCAGCGCACCTTCGGGCAGCCGGTTATCGTGCCACCCGGGAACACCGCGCGGATCGCCTGCCCCGGCGTCACGCCCGCGCGCAGCTCGCCACGCACGTTCGAAACGATGTGGTGGACGTGCGCGTAGCTCTCGATCGCCATGAGCTCGTCGACCTCGACGCTGCCCGGCACGCACACGCGGCCGAGGTCGTTGCGCTCGAGGTCGATCAGCATCACGTGTTCGGCGCGCTCCTTCGGATGCCCGGAGAGTTCGCGGATGCGCGCGGCGTCATCGTCGCCGTGCGCGCGCGGCCGCGTGCCGGCGATCGGGCGCGTCTGCGCGCGCGTACCGCGCAATTCGACGAGCCGCTCGGGCGAGGAACTCGCGACGGCCCAGTCGTCCACCTGCAGCAGGCCGGCGAACGGCGCCGGATTCGCTCGGCGCAACGCGGCATGCAGGTCCGCAGCGCGGAGCGCCTCCGCACAGTGCGCGCGCCACGCGCGCGACAGGTTGACCTGGAACACGTCGCCCGCGTGCAGGTGCTCGAGCACGCGCGCGACGCCGTCGAGGAAGGGTTGCGGCGCGTCCTCGTCGATGTCGATGCGACCGCGGGGCGACTCCTCGAAGTGCGCTCGGGCGGCGAGGTCCGAAGCGAGCGCATCGAGCAACGCCTCGCGGCCGGCTTCCGCGACGAGCAGCGTGCGGGCGCGCTCGTGGTCGACGACGATCGCTGCGGGACAACGCAACGCGAGCGCGGTCGGCAGTGCCGCCTCGCGCGGCGTCGGCAGGCACAGGGTCGGCTCGATCTCGGCGGCGAGTTCGTAGCCGAGGTAGAGCAGCCATCCGCCATGGAACGGCACGCCGTCGTCGCCACGACGTTCGACGCGCTCCGCGCCCCACGCCTGGTCGAGCGCGTCGAGGAACCGCGTGCCTTGGGCGACACCGTGCTCGTCGCGCACGACGCCGCCGGCGAACCGCAGTTCACGCTCGGGGAACGCGAACAGGATGTCGTGGCGCGCCCGCGCGTTGCCGCGCGCGACGCTTTCGAGCAGGCCCGGATAGCGCCGCGGATGCGCCGCGGCGAGCGCGAGCAGATCGCGCACGCCGTCGATTTCCTTGACGACGTGGGTCATGGATGCGCGCTCGGCTCGAGGGCAAGAGCAGGAGATTGAAACACGAAGGACACGAAGGAAAAGCGGAAGGATTCGAAGATTGAAACACGGAGTACGCGGAACACACGGAGAAGCAATGATCCGAAGATTCTTGCGCTTCCTTGGTGCCCTTCGTGTTTCAGTCTTTCCGCTCCTGGACGCGCGCGCCTCAGGCGCGGCGGAACACCAGCGTGCCGTTGGTGCCGCCGAAACCGAACGAGTTCGACAGCACGACGTCGAGCTTCGCCTCGCGCGCGGTGTGCGGCACGAAATCGAGGTCGCAGCCTTCACCCGGGTTGTCGAGGTTGATCGTTGGCGGCACGACGTTGTCGCGCAACGCGAGGATCGAGAAGATCGCCTCGACACCGCCCGCGGCGCCGAGCAGGTGGCCGGTCATCGACTTGGTCGAACTGACCATGAGCTTGTTCGCGTAGTCGCCGAACACGCCCTTGATGCCCTGCACTTCGGCGACGTCGCCGGCCGGCGTGGAGGTGCCGTGCGCGTTGATGTACTGCACGTCGGTGAGGTTGAGGCCGGCGTCCTTGACCGCCGCGACCATGCAGCGGCCGCCGCCTTCGCCGTTCTCGCTCGGCGCGGTCATGTGGTATGCGTCACCGCTCATGCCGAAGCCGACCAGCTCGCAGTAGATGCGCGCACCGCGCTTCTTCGCGTGTTCGTATTCCTCGATGACGAGCACGCCGGCGCCGTCCGACAGCACGAAACCGTCGCGGTCCTTGTCCCACGGGCGACTCGCCTTGTCCGGCTCGTCGTTGCGCGTGGACAGCGCGCGCGCCGAGCAAAAGCCGCCGACCGCGGTGCCGACGGTCGAGTACTCGGCGCCACCCGCGATCATGACGTCGGCGTCGCCGTACTGGATCATGCGCATCGCGAGGCCGATGTTGTGCGTCGCCGTCGTGCACGCGGTCACGCAGGCGATGTTCGGACCCTTCAGCCCGAGCATGATCGACAGGTTGCCCGAGGCCATGTTGATGATCGAACTCGGCACGAAGAACGGCGAGATCTTGCGCTGGCCCTGCTCGTGGTAGGTGATCGAGGTCTTCTCGATCGTCGCGATGCCGCCGATGCCCGCGCCGACCGCGACGCCGATGCGTTCCTCGTCGTGCTCGTGCGGATGCAGGCCCGCGTCGGCGAGCGCCTGCACCGACGCGGCGATGCCGTAGTGGATGAACGGATCCATCTTCTTGACGTCCTTCGCCGCGACGAACTGCGCCGGGTCGAAGTCACGCACCTCGCCCGCGATGCGGGTCGGGAACGTCGACGCGTCGAAATGGGTGATCGGACCGATGCCGCTCTTGCCGGCGGTGATGTTCGACCACGCGGTGGCGATGTCGTTGCCGACGGGGCTGACGATGCCGAGACCGGTGACGACGACGCGACGCTTGCTCATGGGAAGGTACCGCCTGTCAGTTCATGGTGCCGCCGGCGGGCGCTTGGTGCGCGCATACGCCGGCGTCTGTTGCGTGCCGCTGAAACGAAAGCTGCGCCTCGTGGGCGCAGCGTCGCATCCAGCTTGTAGCGGCGATCAGCCCTTGACGTGCGCCTTGACGTAGTCGATCGCCTGCTGCACGGTCGTGATCTTCTCGGCTTCCTCGTCCGGGATCTCGCACTCGAATTCTTCTTCCAGAGCCATCACCAGCTCGACCGTATCCAGCGAGTCGGCGCCGAGGTCGTCGACGAACGACGCGTTCGGGGTGACTTCGTCTTCCTTCACGCCGAGCTGCTCGACCACGATCTTCTTGACGCGCTCTTCGATAGTGCTCATGTGTTTCTAAACCTCCGGTCGGAATTCATGCGGCGCATGCAGGCCGCGTTGCCGCAGCGGGCAGCGCGCCCCTGTAAACCGCGGCATTGTAGTGGAAGCCCTGCCCCCTCGCCAGCCGCGCCGGGAAGGGCCGCACGAACCTCGGCGGCGATGTCGAAGATGCGTCCAAGATGCTGAATAACAAGCCTTACGGCATGTACATGCCGCCGTTCACGTGGAGCGTCTCGCCGGTGATGTAGGACGCCGCGGGCGAAGCGAGGAACGCGACCGCCTTGGCGATGTCGTCCGCCGCACCGAGCCGGCCGAGCGCGATCTGGCCGAGCAGCGCGTTGCGCTGTTCCTCCGGCAACGCGCGCGTCATGTCGGTGTCGATGAAGCCGGGCGCGACGACGTTGACCGTGATGCCGCGCGAACCGATCTCGCGCGCGAGCGACTTGGAGAACGCGATGATGCCCGCCTTCGCCGCCGCGTAGTTCGACTGACCGGGATTGCCGGTGAGGCCGATCACCGAGGCGATCGAAATGATGCGCCCCTTGCGCGCCTTCATCATGCCGCGCATGACCGCCTTCGAGGCGCGGTAGACCGAACTCAGGTTGGTGTCGAGGATCGCCTGCCAGTCCTCGTCCTTCATGCGCATGAGCAGCTGGTCGCGGGTGATGCCCGCGTTGTTGACCAGGATCGAGATCGCGCCGGATTCCTTGCCGATCGCGTCGACGAGCGCCTCGATCGCCGCGCCGTCGGTCACGTTCAGCACGCGCCCGGCGCCGCCGTGCGCGGCGAGCCGCGCGCCGATCGCCTGCGCACCGCTCTCCGTCGTCGCGGTGCCGATCACCTTCGCGCCGAGCGCGGCGAGTTCGTCGGCGATCGCGGCGCCGATGCCGCGGCTGGCGCCGGTGACGAGGGCGATTTCTCCTTCGAGGGGCTTGCTCACGATGCGATCCATCCGGGACTGTGGTCGCGCATGATCGCAAAAGCCGCGGCGCGCATCCACGGCGCCGGCCGTGCGGGAACGTACGGGCGCACGCGATCCCGGCGGATGATCAGTCGACGATCGACCCGCAGGTGAGGTTCGCGACCGTTCCGGTCATCGCGCCGGCACGGTCGGAGGCGAAGAAGGCCGCAGCTTCGGCGACCTGCTCCAGCGTCGGCAGGCGCTTGAGCAGGGTCGCGTGCTCGGCGCGACCGGCGAGCATCGCTTCGATCGTCGTGCCCGCGCGCGCGGCGACGCCGGCGAACACGTCCCGTGAATGGGACTCGGCCAGCGCGCCCGGGATCGCGTCCGGCCGCAGGCAGACCACGCGCACGCCGCTCGCACCGAGTTCGCCGGCGAGGATGCGCGAGAACGCTTCGATCGCGGCGGACGCGACGCCGTTGCCGAGGAAGCCTTGCCCGGACAAGCGCGCGCCCGGCGTCGACAAGGTGAGGATCACGCCCGATCCCTGGTCGACCATGCGCCGCGCGACCGCCTGCGCGGTCAGGAAATTCGTGCGCGCGCACGCTTCGATCGGGTAGGCGAAGTCGGCGAGCGGGAGATCGACGAACGGCGTGCCCTGCACGTGTGCGAATCCGACCGCATTGAGCGCGATGTCGATGCGCCCCGCGCGCAGCGCGACGCCTTCGACGTGATGCTCGATCGCGTGTTCGTCGAGCGCATCGACTTCGGTCGCTTCGGCGCGCCCGCCGGCGGCGACGATGTCGTGCATGACGCGGTCGAGCTTC
The DNA here is from genome assembly GCF_014138265.1 of Dokdonella fugitiva. Classification (GTDB taxonomy): domain Bacteria; phylum Pseudomonadota; class Gammaproteobacteria; order Xanthomonadales; family Rhodanobacteraceae; genus Dokdonella_A; species Dokdonella_A fugitiva_A. The sequence goes on along the minus strand of NZ_JACGXL010000005.1, from coordinate 152,645 downwards.
GCGCGCGTGCGTCCGCAGAGATAGACGCGCGCGCCCTCGCGGGCGAACACGCGCGCGACGGCGCCGCCGATCGCGCCACCGCCACCGTGGATCACCGCCACCTTTCCTTGCAGGAGCATCGTCCACCTCCCGCCGCGGCGACGTCGCGCGCGCGGCCCGCATGTCGTGGCCGAGAGACTAGCGCAGTCGCTCGACCAGTTGCTCCATGAACCCGGACCAGCCGCCGTGGTGGCTCGTGGCCATCTCCTCGCTCGGCAGGCCGTCGTGGGTGAGCACGAGTTCGGTCCGCGCGCCGCGGCGGATGAACTCGACCAGCACCACCGACTCCTTGCCTTGCGTGCCTTCGCTGACCCAGGCGAATTCGAGCAGGTGCGGACGCTCGACGCGCAGGTAGCGGCCGTAGTGCGGATAAATCCGCCCTTCCCACGCCATCTCGACGTAGAACAGGCCGTCGACGCGCGCGTCGACGACGGCCCGCTCGCCGCCGGCGAGCCATGCCTTCACGCTCGCCGGATCCACCCATGCGTCGAACACGCGCTCGGCGCTCGCGTCGTAGGTGCGCGGCACGCGCGTCGAGAACGCGCCCATTGCCGGCGGGTTTCGTTCAGTCATCGGAAGCCTCCTTCGATTCGGCGAGGAACTGCTCCAGTGCATCGAGGCGCTGGTTCCAGAAACGTTCGTAACGCGACGTCCAGCGTGCGACCTCGCGCAGCGGCGCCGCGCGCAGGTGCAGGTAGTGCTCGCGGCCGAGCCGCTCGCGCCGCACCAAGCCAGCGCGCTCGAGCACCTTGACGTGCTTGGACACCGCGTTCAGCGACATGTGGAACGGCTGCGCGAGATCCGTCACGCGTGCCTCGCCGCGCGTGAGGCGCGAGACGATGCGCCGCCGGGTCGGATCGGCGAGCGCGGCGAACGCGAGATCGAGGGCTGCAGGCACGGCGGTTTCGACATTCAACCTTATGGTTGAATAATACGCAGCTCGCGACGCGCGTCAAGCGCGTCGCGGGAAACGGAATCAGGCGCGGGTCAGCGCCAGTCGGCGAGCGCGGCGTCGAACTCGCCCGGCGTGCCGAGCGCGCGACCGTCGATCGCCTTGTCGATGCGCTTGACCAGGCTGGTCAGCACCTTGCCCGGGCCGCATTCGGCCACGCGCGTGGCGCCGGCTGCGACGAGCGCCTGCACGCAGCCGGTCCAACGCACCGGCAGGTAGAGCTGGCGCACGAGCGCGTCGCGGATTTCGGCGAGGCCTTCGTGCGTGCGCGCATCGACGTTCTGCACGACCGGGATGTGCGGCTGGCTCCAGTGATACGCCGTCATCGCTTCGCCGAGGCGGTTCGCCGCTTCGCGCATGAGCGGCGTGTGCGACGGCACGCTCACCGGGAGCTTGACCGCCTTGCGGACGCCGCGCTCGGACAGCTTCGCGAGCGCGGCGTCGATCGCCTGCACGTGGCCACCGATGACGATCTGCCCGGGCGAGTTGTAGTTGGCCGGCACGACGACGTGGTCTCCAGACACTTCGCGGCAGACTTCTTCGACGAGCACGTCGTCGGCGCCGAGCACGGCCGCCATCGCGCCGACGCCCTCGGGCGCCGCGTCCTGCATCGCCTGGCCGCGGATGCGCACCAGGTGCGCCGCATCGCGCAGCGACAGCACGCCGGCCGCGACGAGCGCGGTGTATTCGCCGAGGCTGTGGCCGGCGAGGTGCGACGGCGTCGCGCCACCGTTGGCCTGCCACAGGCGCCATACCGCCACGCCCGCCGCGAGCAGTGCAGGCTGGGTGTATTCGGTGCGGTTGAGCATCGCCTCGGGCCCGCCCTGCGACAACGCCCACAGGTCGGCGCCGGCACCGTCCGACGCCTCGGCGAACGTGTCGCGCACGTGCGCGTGCAGCTCGGCGAGTTCGGCGAGCATGCCGATCGACTGGGAACCCTGACCCGGAAACACGAATGCGAGCGACGACATAGGCTGGCTCATTTCAGGTGGATGCGAAGACGTTGTTGTACACCGCGAGGGCCACGCCGGTCAGTACGACGACGGCGAAGCCCGCGCCCGCGATCCACCGCGCATCGCGCTCGAGCGCGCGACCGTGCGGGTATCGGCCGAACGTGCAGACGAGCAACGCGCCGCGACCCAGGTTGATCAGGAAGAAATCGACGACGACGTCGCGCAGGATCGTCGCGACGACATGGACGGCGGCTCCGGCGAGATCCGCGAGCACGCCGCTCCGATCAATACTTCAGCAGCGCCGAAGACCAGGTGAAGCCGCCGCCGAATGCCTCGAGCAGCAGGGTCTGGCCGCGCTGCACCTTGCCCGAGCGCACCGCTTCGTCGAGCGCGAGCGGGACCGAGCCGGACGAGGTGTTGCCGTGGCGGTCGACCGTGACGATCACGCGGTCCATCGACATCTGCAGGCGCTTGGCGGTCGCCTCGATGATGCGCAGGTTCGCCTGGTGCGGGATCAGCCAGTCGACGTCCTGTTCGTGCATGCCGGCCGCTTCGAGCGTCTCGCCGACGATGCGGTCGAGCGTCTTCACGGCGACCTTGAACACCTCGTTGCCGGTCATCATCACGCGCACGCCGTGGTTCGGCTCGTCGTCGCGGAAGCCCGCGGAGACGCCGACCGGGTTGTACAGCAGGTGCTTGTAGCCACCGTCGGCGTGCAGCTTGGTGGTGAGGATGCCGGGTTCGCTCGACGCTTCGAGCACGACCGCGCCGGCGCCGTCGCCGAACAGCACGCAGGTCGCGCGGTCGCTGAAGTCGAGCATGCGCGTCAGCGTCTCCGAACCGACCACGAGCGCTCGCTTCGCCTGGCCACTGCGGATGAACTGATCGGCGATGCCGAGCGCGTACATGAAGCCCGAGCACGCGGCGTTGACGTCGAACGCGGCGCAGCCGTTCGCGCCGAGGCGATGCTGCAGCAGGCAGGCGGTCGACGGGAAGATGATGTCGGGCGTGGTCGTGCCGAGCACGATGAGGTCGAGGTCGGCGCCCTTGATGCCGGCTGCGTCGAGCGCGTGCGTGGCAGCGTAGAACGCGAGGTCACCGGTGGTCTCGCCGTCGGCGGCGAAGCGGCGCTCGCGGATGCCCGTGCGCGAGGCAATCCACTCGTCGGTGGTTTCGACGAGCTTCTCGAGATCGGCGTTGGTGACGATCTTTTCCGGCAGGTAACTGCCGGTACCGGCGATGCGTGAGTAGATCAGGGTCGTTCCCCGGTCGAGGCGCACGGGCGCAATGCGCCTGCGCAAGAATCGGCGCGCACCGACCGCAGGCGCGCGCTGCTGCCGAACCGGGTCGTCCGGACCCCGCAAGGCAACCCCACCCGGGGCATCCGGCCCGGGGCGTCACCGCGAGCGACGTCGTGCGACGTCGCCCGAACGGCGCTCTCAGTCTTCGTCGCGGGCCTGGACCTTCGACTCGATGACCTTCTTGCCGCGGTAGTAGCCGTCCTTGGTGACGTGATGGCGCACGTGCACCTCGCCCGAGGTCGGGTCGGTCGACAGCTGCTTCGCGGTCAGCGCATCGTGGGCGCGACGCATGCCGCGGCGGGACGGGGTTTTGCGACTCTTGGCAACAGCCATGGTGGTGACTCCTCTGGCGGACTTCCGTATCCGAACCGACGGCCGTCCAGGCCGCCTTCGTTTGTTTTCACGAGCGTCGTGCTCGAAGCTGAAGCAGCCGTCCTGGCCGCACGTCTCACAACAGCAAAGCTCGTGCTTATGTGCTCTTTTTCAAACCCGCCAGCGCCGCGAACGGGCTGGCCGGCTTTTCGTCGGACACCTCGTCCGACCGGTCCTTCCACTCCAGCGGTTCGCCCGGTTTCACGGGCACCACCGGCAACGCGAGTATCAGTTCGTCCTCGATCACGTCGGCGATGCCAACCTGGCCGTCCGGCACGAGCAGCGGCTCGTAGCCTGGCGGCAGCGCGGCTTCACCGCTTTCGTCGGCGATCAGGCCGAGGCGCTGGTCGATCGACACCGGCTGGACGAAGACGTCGAGTGTACGCTGGCAGACCAGCGGCAACCCGGCTTCCACACGCATTTCGAGGTACGCGACGCCGAGTTCGTCCCTGCCGAATTCGACGTGGTAGCGCGCCTCGCCTTCCGTCGTCGCGAGGCTGCCGCGCAGGCGCTGCATCGCGGCCAGCGGCAAGGTTCCTTCGTACGTGCGGCGCGCCTGCACCTGGCGTGCGACATCCACGCGATCTGGCAGGGCTGCGGACATGGGCGCGCGATGGTAGGTGCAGCCCCCTCCGGTGTCAACCTGAACCGCCCGGCGGCTGGCTTGGCGCGGCCATCGGGGGCACACTGGCTCCCCGTCCATCGGAGCCGCCCGCCCACGTGAACGTCCTGCTCGCCTGCGCGGCCGCCGTGGTGGCGCTCGGCCTGGTGTTCGCCTGGCGGCGGGAACGCCGCCTGCTGCGCCGGCGCGTGCTGCTGACCGAAATCCTCGATCTCGCCGACGCCCTCGAACAGGAACTGCTCGAATGCCGCGCGCGCCTGCGCGAGGTCCCCGCGCTCGCCGCGGCCGCGCTGTCGCCCGCCGAGCAGGTGTCCGCGCGCGCGACCCTCGCCGCCGAGCCGCAGGTGCAGGAAGCGCTGCGCGACCTGCTCGCGCACCGCCTCTGGCTCAAGCAACACGCCGCGAACGCGAGCGAAACCGAACTCGTCGCCGCTCGCGATGCGCTCGACGCGACGCGCAGCACCCTCGCCCGCCAGCTCGAGCGGCTCGCCGACGTGCGTGCCGACGTCGAGCAGACGCGTGCGACGGTCGCCGCGCAGCCGTCGGAAGTCCCGCATTGACCCGGCTCGGCGAGGTCGATCTCGTGCTCGGCTCGACCTCGCGCTACCGGCGCGAACTGCTCGCGCGCCTGACCCCGTCGTTTCGCGTGCACGCGCCCGCGGTCGACGAAACGCCGCGCGCGGGCGAGGCCCCGGCACCGCTCGCCACGCGGCTCGCCGCCGCGAAGGCGCAGGCGGTCGCGGCTGCCTGCCCGGGTGCACTCGTGATCGGCAGCGACCAGGTCGCCGAAGTCGACGGCATCGCGCTCGGCAAGCCGGGAACGGTCGAGGCCGCGTGCGCCCAGCTACGCGCGTGTTCCGGCCGCACGGTCGGTTTCCACACCGCGTTGTGCGTCGTCGACACGCGCGACGGCACCCTGCGCGTGCACGCCGACGCCGATCTCACGCGCGTGGTGTTCCGCCCGATCGACGAGGGCGCGATCGCGCGCTACGTCGAGGCCGAGCGCCCGCTCGACTGCGCGGGCAGCTTCAAGGCGGAAGGCCTCGGCATCACGCTGTTCGAACGCATCGAAAGCACCGACCCGACCGCGCTAATCGGCCTGCCGCTGATCGCGCTCGCGCGCCTGCTGCGCGCCACCGGCATCGAGCTGCCGTAAGGGCCGTCGCACCGCGACCACCGCTGCGTCACGGTCGGCCGATCCTCGCACGCCCGAACCGGCCCGGGGTTCGGGATGGAATCAAAAGGCCTGAAACACGGAGCACACGAAGAAGGCAGATCGGGCAAGGAGATTTCTCTGGGTGCTCTGCGTGCTTCGTGTTTCAATCTTTTCCGCTTTGGCACAGCCCTACCCGATCGCTTCGGTTTGCGGGGGCTCCCCGCGTGCGAGCAGCAGCACGAGGCGCCGTCGGGTATCCGCATCCAGGTTGTCGGGCGTGACGAGCACGCGGAACCGCGCGCGCGGCGTGCAGCGCCAGTCGAGCGCGAGCCAGGCGCCAAGGCGGCGGTGCGCGCGCAGGATCGCCGCGTGTTCGCGGCCATCGCGATCGACGAGCCGCCAGCCCGACGCGCGCCGCACGATGCGCCGGAACGGCGGTGCGCAATACCGTCGCAACGCGGCCGCAGTCCCCGCGAATGCGCACAGTGACAGCACCACACGCAGCGCGAGCGGCGCGCCGCTCGACCACGGTGCGAGTCCCGCGGCGAGCGCGACCACGAGCGTCGCGGCGACCACGCCCGGCGATGCCCGGTAGTCAAACGCGATCGAGGGCGCGGATCTCATCGACGATCGCGACGTAGCGCGGCGCCGGGTCGAGGTGCCCGGTCAGCCAGTCCCACAGGTCCGGATCGGCTTCGCCGAGCAGCGCGTCGAAGTCCGCGCGAAGCGCCTCGTCGGCGCCGGCGTAGCGGCGGTCGAGCCACGCGCCGAGCAGGCGGTCGAGTTCGCGCGTGCCGCGGCGCGCACGCCAGCGCAGGCGTCCGAGGCGCGCGTCGGCCGCGTCACTCATCGGCTCACGACCACGGCCGCTTCGGCGCGGCGCTGGTAGAACGCGAGGATCGTGCGCGCGGCGTCGCCCACGAGCAGGTCCGCCCAGGCGCCGGCGTAGGCGTTGAAATGCGTGCTCACGCGCCAGCTCACGTGGATCGCGAGGCGCGTGCCGCCTGCTTCCGGCGTGAGGCGGTAGGAAGTGTCGACGAGGTCGAAATGGCGACCGCCGATCAGCACGTGCTCGTCGAGCGCGCCGGGCGGGATCGAATCCGCGGCGAATACGTAGCGCCAGCGGATGTAGCGATTCTCGACCCAGTCGAGGATCGGCTCGTCGAAATGCACGTTCTTGTCCCAACGCAGCTTGCGCACGCGCCCGTCGGGCGTATCGACCGTGACGGCCTCCTGCGGGAACGGCACGCCGATGCGCCAGGCAAGGCCCTGCGCCATCTCATCGGGCTGGATGCCGGTGGCGTCGTTGATGAGATGCCAGATCGCCTCGGGCGGTGCCGCGATGAACACCGACGCGTCGGTTTCACCGCGGCGGTCCGGCAGCGGCGCGCTGCGTTCGACCGCGCCGAGCAGCAGCGGCAGCACGAGCACCGCGCCGACGGTCGAGCGCGATGGCGACGCGACCAGCAGCAGCACCCAACCGAGCAATCCGCCGAGCATCGCGGCGATCAGGAAGACCGGCAACGCGAGCGCGATGCAGATGCTGCCCTCGATGAGCAGGATCGCGGTGCCGCCGACGAACACCAGCACGGGCACGAGCGGCGCAACGAGCGCGCGACCGAGCGTGCGCTGCGCGGCCGGCAGCAGGTACACGGTCAACGCGCCGATCAGCAGCGGCACGAGGAACACGAACGACGCGAGCATGACGCCGCTCGCGCCGCTGCGCTCGCGGTAGAGCGGCAGCACGAACAGCAGTCGCATGAGCAGGCCGTACAGCGCGCCCGCGCCGAACATCCATCCGAGGTGCGGCCGGCGCAACGGCGCCGGCGCGGCGGCCGTGGCGTCGATCCCGTTTCCATTCATGCGCACGATTCTCCCGGCGTCAGGCGTCGCGCAGCAGCGCGAAGCCGAGCATGCCCCACATCGCCCACAGCACGATGCTGCCGGCGACATAGGCGCCGAAGCGGTGCATGACGCGGTTGTAGCCGCAGTGGACGAGGCTGTGCACGATGCGCAAGGCGACGAACGACCAGGCGAGCACGAGCAGCGTCGCGCTCGTCGCACCGGTCGCGTGCGCGACGAGCACGCCCGCGTAGAACAGCACGGGCAGCTCGAACAGGTTGCGCAGGTTGTCGGACGCGCGCGTGTCGACGAACCGCCCGGACGCCTGCGCCGACGTCGCGACGCTCTGCGGATCGATGCGCAGGCGGTGCATCTCGCGGATGCGCACGTGGTACATGCGCAGCCACACCACGAAGGTGAGCGCGACCAGCGCGAACGCCGGCCACAGGATCGCGTGCGGGCCGGCGAGCACGCGCGCCGCCTCAGCCCGCGCGCTCGACGATGAGCTTCTTGATCTCGCCGATCGCCTTGGCCGGGTTGAGGCCCTTCGGGCAGGTGCGCGCGCAGTTCATGATCGTGTGGCAGCGATACAGCTTGAACGGGTCCTCGAGCTCGTCGAGGCGCGTGCCGGTGTCCTCGTCGCGCGAGTCGACGATCCAGCGGTACGCCTGCAGCAGCACGGCCGGGCCGAGGTAGCGGTCGCTGTTCCACCAGTAGCTCGGGCACGAGGTCGTGCAGCACGCGCACAGGATGCACTCGTAGAGGCCGTCGAGCTTGGCGCGGTCCTCCTTCGACTGCAGGCGCTCGCGGTCGGGCGCCGGCGTCTCGGTGCGCAGCCACGGCTTGACCGAGGCGAGTTGCGCGTAGAAATGCGTGAGGTCGGGCACGAGGTCCTTGACCACCGACATGTGCGGCAGCGGGTGGATCTTCACGTCGCCGGAACCACAGTCGGCGATCGCCTTGGTGCAGGCGAGCGTGTTGGTGCCGTCGATGTTCATCGCGCACGAGCCGCAGATGCCTTCGCGGCACGAGCGGCGGAACGTCAGCGTCGGATCGATCTCGTTCTTGATCTTGATCAGCGCGTCGAGAACCATCGGCCCGCAGGTCGCCATGTCGACGTCGTAGGTGTCGATGCGCGGGTTCTCGCCGTCGTCCGGGCTCCAGCGGTAGACGCGGAAGGTACGGATGTCCTTCGCGCCCGCGTTCGCCGGATGGTGCTTGCCGGCCTTGATCTTGGAATTCTTGGGAAGGGTGAATTCGGCCACGTTCGCCTCGCCGTCATTCCCGCGAAAGCGGGAATCCAGGTTGATCCTGCATCAATAGCGGAAAATGGATTCCCGCTTTCGCGGGAATGACGCGCGTACGCGAGTCATTCCCGATCCCACCGTCCTCAGTAGACGCGCTTCTTCGGCGGCACCGGCTCGACGTCGTTCGTCATCGTGTTCATGTGCACGGGACGGAAGTCGAACGCGCACTTGCCCTTGTCGTCGACGCTGACGAGCGTGTGCTTCATCCAGTGCTCGTCGTCGCGGTCCGGGAAATCCTCGCGCGCGTGCGCGCCGCGACTCTCCGGTCGCTGTTCGGCCGAATTGATCGTGGCCACCGCGTTGTAGAGCAGGTTCTGCAGCTCGAGCGTCTCGATGAGGTCGGAATTCCACACCAGCGAGCGATCGGAGACGCGCACGTCGTCGAACGAGGCGAACACCTTGTCCATCTTCGCGCAGCCTTCCCTGAGCGTCTGCGCCGTGCGGAACACCGCGGCGTCGGCCTGCATCGTCTTCTGCATGGTCAGGCGCACTTCGGCGGTCGGCGTCGAGCCGTTCGCGTTGCGCAGGCGGTCGAGGTTGCCGAGTGCCTTGTCGCAGGCCGAGGCCGGCAGATCCTTGTGCGGCTGGCCGGGCTTGATCGTCGCCGCGCAGCGCTGCGCGACCGCGCGACCGAACACGACGAGGTCGAGCAGCGAGTTCGAGCCGAGGCGGTTCGCGCCGTGCACCGACACGCAGGCCGCTTCGCCGATCGCGAACAGGCCCGGCACGACCGCGTCCGGGTCGCCGCCGACCTTGCGCACGACTTCACCGTGGTAGTTGGTCGGGACGCCGCCCATGTTGTAGTGCACGGTCGGGATGACCGGGATCGGCTCCTTCGTGACGTCGACGCCGGCGAAGATGCGCGCGGACTCGGAAATGCCCGGCAGCTTCTCGTGCAGCACGTCGGCGCCGAGATGCATCAGGTTGAGGTTGATGTGGTCCTTCTGCTCGCCGACGCCGCGGCCTTCGCGGATCTCGATCGTCATCGAGCGCGAGACGACGTCGCGCGAGGCGAGGTCCTTCGCGTTCGGCGCGTACCGCTCCATGAAGCGCTCGCCCTTCGAATTGGTGAGGTAGCCGCCTTCGCCGCGCGAACCCTCGGTGATGAGGCAGCCCGAACCGTAGATGCCGGTCGGGTGGAACTGCACGAACTCCATGTCCTGCATGGGCAGGCCCGCGCGCATGACGAGGCCGCCGCCGTCGCCGGTGCAGGTGTGCGCCGACGTCGCCGAGAAATAGGCGCGGCCGTAGCCGCCGGTGGCGAGCACGACGCCGTGCGCGCGGAACAGGTGCAATGTGCCTTCGGCCATGTCGAGCGCGAGCACGCCGCGGCAGACGCCCTCGTCGTCGAAGATGAGGTCGAGCGCGAAGTACTCGATGAAGAAGCGAGCGTCGTGCTTGAGCGACTGCTGGTAGAGCGTGTGCAGGATCGCGTGGCCGGTGCGGTCGGCCGCGGCGCAGGTGCGCTGGGCGACGCCCTTGCCGTAGTCGGTCGTCATGCCGCCGAACGGGCGCTGGTAGATCTTCCCTTCGTCGGTGCGCGAGAAGGGCACGCCGTAATGCTCGAGCTCGATGATCGCGGGGATCGCCTCGCGGCACATGTACTCGATCGCGTCCTGGTCGCCGAGCCAGTCCGAACCCTTGATCGTGTCGTAGAAATGGAAGCGCCAGTCGTCCGGGCCCATGTTGCCGAGCGCGGCGGAGATCCCGCCCTGCGCGGCGACCGTGTGCGAGCGCGTCGGGAACACCTTGGTGAGGCACGCCGTCTGCAAGCCGGTCGCGGCGAGGCCGAAGGTGGCGCGCAGGCCAGCGCCGCCGGCGCCAACCACGATGATGTCGTACTTGTGTTCCTGGACCTTGTAAGCGGTACCGGCCATGTCAGCGTCCCAGCGCGATTTTGAGGATGGCGAGCACGCTAGCGGCGGCGCCGATGAAACAGATGAACTTCACCGCGACCTGCAGCACCAGCTGCGAGCCGCGCGTATGCACGTAGTCCTCGATGACGACCTGCAGGCCGAGCTGCGCGTGCCAGAACGCGGCCACCACGAACGCGAGCAGCAGCACCGCGTTGCACGGCTGCGCGACGAGCGCGTGCGCGCCTTCGTAGTCGAGGTGGAGCAGCTTCAGCACGGTCCAGACGAACCACAGGCCGAGCAGCACGAGCGCGGCCGCGGTGAGCCGCTGCACGACGAAATGATGCGAACCCTGGTGCGCGGAACCGAGTCCGAGCGCATTCTTCAGCGGCGTGCGCAGGCGACCGTTCATGCGCCACCCCGCTGCGCCAGCACGCAGGCCCAGACGAGCCCGGCGAGCAGTACGCTGCCGATCGACACGATCCAGCCGTTGCGCACGAACTGCGCGGGCAGGTAGCCGTAGCCGAGGTCCTGCCACAGGTGGCGGATGCCGTTGAGCAGGTGGTAGGCGAGCGACCAGGTCCAGCCGACCAGCAGCAGCGTGCCGAACCACGATCCGCAGAACGCGGCGACCTGGGCGTACGCCTGCGGCCCGCTCGCGAGCGCGAGCAGCGCGACCACGAGCAGGATCGTGCCCGCGGCGAGCGCGATGCCGGTCGCGCGGTGCAGGATCGAGGTGACCATCTGGATCTGCCAGCGGTAGATCGACAGATGAGGCGATAGCGGTCGCGCGTTGGCTGGCATGGCTGGCTCGTGCTGGCGTTGTCGTGTCGTCCGCTCGCGCATCCCGCGCGTGGGCATCAGAAGTCGATGCAGCGGCCGTTCTTTTCCCAATCCCCGTAGCGCGTCGGATCCAGGCCCGATTCGCGCCCGCCGATCTCCACCTGCGCCTCGCGCGCCGGCACCGCGGGCGCTTCCACGGGAGCGCGGGCCACGGGTGGCGTCGGGGATTGGGTCGGGGAGCGTCGGGTATCGGGCATGGTGCGATGCGGCGCGAAGGTTAAACCCACTCGTTCATCGAGACAACCTCGCATGGCGCATCCGCGGCGCGAAGCGGCGCCGTCCTACGCGCGCCTGCTACAGTGGACGACTCGCCACCGACGACGATCGCGATGCCGACTGCCCTTTGCCGCGCGGAACTGCTCTCCCTCGAAGGCAAGGACGCGGTCGCGTTCGCGCAGGCGCAGTTCACCAGCGACGTCGGCGCGCTCGCCGAGGGGCATTGGCAATGGAGCGCCTGGCTCGACGCGCAAGGCCGCGCGCGCGCGCTGTTCGTCCTGTTGCGCGTCGATGCCGAACGCCTGCTCGCCTGGCAGCCGCTCGGCGACGCCGTCGCCGTGCGCGACGCGCTGCGGCGCTACGTGTTCCGCAGCGCGGTGCGCCTCGAGGCCATCGACGGCTGGGCAGTACATCGCCTCGACACCGCGCCGCCCGATGCCGGCCGCCAGGTGGTCGCCAGCGACGGCGGCTACCGGCTCGCGCTGCCCGGTGTCCGGCCGCGCACGGCCTGGATCGGGTCCGCGATGGGTGACGCCGACCCGGCGGCGCTCGCCCAATGGCGCCGCGACGACCTCACCGCTCGCCTGCCCCTGCTCGCCGGCGAACTCGCCGGTGAATTCGTGCCGCAGGCGCTCGAACTCGAGCGCATCGACGCGATCCGCTTCGACAAGGGCTGCTATCCGGGCCAGGAGATCGCCGCGCGCCTGCACTTCCGCGGCGGCAACAAGCGCCGCCTTCAGGTCTATCGCTTCGAATCCGCGGCGGCGGCACCCGCGCCAGGATCGGCCGTGCTTGTCGGCGACACCGCGATCGGGCGCATCCTGTATGCCGTCGCCGACGACGGCGACACGCGCGGCCATGCGCTCGCGGTCGTCACCGACGACGCCCGCGAGTCTGGCGCCACGACCACCGAAGGGCACGTGCTAAGCCCCTGCGTCTGAACGATTTTTTTACAAACCGCCCTGCCAGACCCCGGCTTACGCCACGCTGAACAAGCGTCCGGCCGTTCAGCGACATGCGTGTCCGACTCGCGTAGGCTTCGCTCCGCGCCTCGTTCAGACGAGGCGTTTCGTGTATCCACAAGCTTGTTTTGAATGAGCTTTTTGGGTATTTGCCGCGGACCTGAACAGGCCGGCGGATGCCCCCGGTGCAAGGCGCCGGTTCGAGAAAGACGTCGGAGCGACTGCCGGGGTGGCAGACGCCGCCGGCGGGCGTAGTAAGGCACGGCAGGACCGCGCCCACGCCGCAGCGTCATCCAAATCGATGGTTCGACCCGGCCCGGCGGTGGTTCGCCTGGCATGCCCGCCATGGCGTTCGCGCCCTGGCGGGCGGAGCGAGCCTCCCGACTGTGAGAGGTGTGCGACATGAAACTTTCTTTCCTGCTCTGGCTCGCGTCGATCATGCCGCAGCCGGCCGCCGACCAGGTCTGCCTGGCGACGACGGTCTACCTCGAAGCGCGCAGCGAGTCGAAGGTCGGCCAGATGGCGGTCGCCGAGGTCGCGATGCGGCGCCGCGAAAGCGGCCGCTGGGGCAAGACCGTCTGCGACGTCGTGCGGGCGCCGGGCCAGTTCGCGACGACGACGACGCGTGACAGCCGCATCATGGACGACCCGGAAGCGTGGAACACGGCCTGGCAGATCGCCGGCCGCTCGCTCGCGATCTGGTCGCTGCCGCGCGACCGGCGCAAGTTCGTCGTCCCCGAGGCCGACCATTTCGTGCTCGCCGACTCGGTGTCGCCGGGCTGGATCAAGGGTCCTCCGCTGGCGACGATCGGCGCGCACAACTTCTATCGCATCAACTGACGCGTCGCGCGACGGTGGCTTCGGCCAGCCGCCGCTTCGGCCAAAAGAAACGGCGAAGGCATTGGGCCTTCGCCGTTTTCGTTTTCGCGGACGGCTCGCGCGGCGAGCGCGCGGCCTAGCGCAGGCGCAGCAGGTGGTTGTCGCGGATCATCACGCGATCGCCCGGGCGCAGGTCGTTGTTGTCCCACTGCGTGACCGTCGCCCAGCGGCCGTCGTCGAGGCGGACCTGGAACTGCCAGGCCTCGCGATCGCCGCGGTCGTTCGAGTTGCGCTCGATCGCATTGCCGGCGAAGCCGCCGGCTACCGCACCGGCGACCGTGGCCGCGGTGCGGCCATCGCCCTTGCCGATCGTGCTGCCGAGCACGCCGCCGATGATCGCGCCGAGCACCGCACCGCCACCGCCGGTGCTGTTCTCGCGCACGTAGACGCGGCCGACTTCCTTGATCACGCCGCAGCGCGAGCAGTCGTAGGCCGCGCGCCGCTGATAGTACGAATCGTCGTAGTAGCGGGTGCGCGGCGGCGTCGCCACGCAACCCACGAGGGCGAGGCCCGTCACCGCGGTCAGCGCCATCGACACGAATCTGCTGCTCATCGTCATGGTTCCGTTGGAGGACTGCGACGCATGTTCACGCACCTACGTTAAAGAAGTCGTGAACGGCCGATCAGGCGACCGGACCGGACGCCTTGACGCCATTCGGCAGCGGTCGGCGGTTCGCCCGGCCGACGCCGCGGCATTGTCCCGAAACCCGCTATGGGAGCCGCGTCGGCCTTGGGCTAGCATCCGTCCACCGCTGGGGGAACCATGACGACGACGCCGACCGTGACCGTGGACGAATTGCGCGATCTCGACGCCGACGACGCGGTCGCGCGCCTCGCACCCTTGCCCGACGCGTCGGTCGCGCGCCTGCTGCATTCACTCGGCCCGGGTCGAGCGGTCGCGATCCTCGACCGCTTCGGCGTGGAGCGTCGCCGCCAGATCGCGTTCGCCGCGGGCCAGGGTGAAGACGGCCAATGGCTGAGCGGGCAGCATTGGCCCGAAGGGTCGATCGGACGCCTGATGGAGCCGGCGCCGGCCGTGTTCGACGAGGACGCGACCGTCGCGCAGGTGATCGAGACCTTGCGCCCGATCGTCTCGCACACGCTCGTGACCTACGTCTTCGTCGTCGACGCGAAGCGAACGCTGACCGGCATCGTCGCGTTCCGCGAACTCGCGTTCGCGCGCGCGACGCAACGCCTCGCCGAGATCATGGTCGCGCGGCCGTTCTCGCTGCAGCCGCAGACCGACGTCCTCGACGCGATGCGCGAAGTCGTGCGTCGCCACTATCCGGTCTATCCGGTCTGCGACGCCGACGGCCGCCTCATCGGCATCGTGCGCGGCGCGGTCATCTTCGAGGAGCAGGCGTTCGAGATCAGCGCGCAAGCCGGCGCGATGGTCGGTGTCGAAAAGGAGGAGCGCCTCGCGACGCCGTGGCAGCGCGCGTTGCGCTTCCGCCATCCGTGGCTGCAGATCAACCTCGTCACCGCATTCGTCGCGGCGAGCGTGGTCGGCCTGTTCCAGGGCACGGTCAACCGCATCGTGCTGCTCGCGGTGTTCATCCCGGTGCTGTCGGGCCAGTGCAGCAACACCGGTTGCCAGTCGCTCGCGGTCACGCTGCGCGGCATGACGCTCGGCGAGCTCGGCGCGAACCGCACGAGCGCGCTGCTCTGGAAGGAAACCTGGCTCGGCTTCCTCAACGGCGCGCTGACCGGCCTCGTCGCCGCGCTCGGCATGCTCTGGCTCGCGCACCACCAGCAGCATCCGCAGGCCCTGACGCTGGCCGCGATCACCTTCGTCGCGATGGCGGGCAGCTGTGCGCTGTCGGGCGTCGCCGGCGCCGCGGTGCCGCTCGCGCTCAAGCGCTTCGGCGCTGATCCCGCGACCGCGTCGAGCATCTTCCTGACCACCGCGACCGACGTCGTGAGCATGGGGCTGTTCCTCGGCCTCGCCGCGTGGCTCGTGTCGTGACGCGCCGGCGCCACGCCGAGCCGATGGCCGCAGGCGCGCGCACGCGCTAACCTCCGATCATGTCCCATCCGGTCTACCTCTTCGGCGAATATCGCGTCGATCCGCTCGCGCGCGAACTGCATCGCGGCAGCGAGCTGCTCGCGTTGTCGCCGAAGGTGTTCGACTGCCTCGTCTACCTGATCGAGCATCGCGACCGCGCCGTCGGCCGCGACGAGCTGATCGCCGCGGTGTGGGGCAAGCTCGACGTCAGCGACACCCTGCTCGGCCAGACCCTGCTGAAGGCGCGGCGCGCGGTCGGCGACGACGGCAACGAACAGAACGCGATCCGCACGATCCCGCGCTTCGGCTATCGCTGGATCCGCGAACTCGAAACCGAACGCGTCAGCGACGCCGACGCGCGCGAGGCCGTGCCGACGCCCGCGGTCGCCGCGCCGGTCGCACTCGCGATGGAGGCGCCCGAGCCCGTTGCCGCCGCGACGCCGCCCACACCGGCGCCGCAGCGCCCGCGCTGGCTCGTCCCCGCGGCGATCGCCGGGGCCGCGGTCGTGATCGCCGCACTCGCCCTGCCCTGGCTGCTGCCTCCGCGCGAGCACGACACGGTGCCGACGACCAGCGCGCCGGTCGCCCCGACCGATGCCCTCGTCGTGTTGCCGGCGACGGTCGAATCGAGCGAGGAATGGGCCTGGCTGCGACTGGGCCTCATGGACCTCATCGCCTCGCGCCTGCGTCAAGCCGGGCAGGTCGTCGCACCGAGCGACAACGTCGTCGCCGCGTGGCGCACCGCGAGCACGAGCGGCGCTCGCGGCGATCCGGCAACCGTCGTGCGCAGCCTCACCGGCGCGCGCCAGGTCATCGTGCCGCAGGTCGCGCATGTCGCCGACAACTGGCTCGTGCAGATCGAGCTGCGCGAGGACGACGGCCGGCGCCGCACGATCGAAACCCGCGGCAGCGACCCGATCGAAACCGCGCGCAACGCGAGCGACCAGTTGCTCGTGCTGCTCGGCAAGTCGCCGGTGTCGACCCACGACGACGTGCCGGTGTCGGTCGCCGAACTCCTGCAGCGCACCGAGGCTTCGCTGCTCGGCGACGACTTCGCGACCGCACGCCGGCTCATCGAGGCGGCGCCGGCCGCGGTGCGCGCGACGCCGACGATCCGCGTGCGACTCGCGCAGATCGACTATCGCAGCGGCCGCCTCGACGCCGCGCGCGGCACGCTCGAGCAGGTCCTGGCGACGGTGTCCGCCGAGACCGACCCCGTGTTGCGCGCGCAGGCGCTGCACATGCTCGGCGCGCTCGCGGTGCGCGAGGACCGCAGCGCGGACGCGGTGCCGATCTTCGAGGAAGCGATCCGCCTGACCGAGTCGCGCCACGAGCCGGTCGTCGTCGGCCAGGCCTACACCGGCCTCGCCGCTGCGCTGGTCAACCTCGGGCGTTTCGACGAGGCGGCGAACGCGCTCGCGCGCGCGCGCATCGCGCTCACGCTCGCCAACGACACGCTCTCGCTCGCCCGCGTCGACGCCAACGAAGGCATCCTCAACAACAATCGCGGCCGCCACGCCGAAGCGCTGCCGGTATTGCAGCGTGCGGCCGACCGCTTCCGCCATTTCGGCGCGCTCAACGACCTCGCGCTCACGGTGACCGCGCAGATCAAGGCGCAGCTCGCCCTGCTCGACGCGCCGGGCGCGGTCGCGACGAGCGAATCGCTGCTGCCGCAGCGCGCCCAGCTCGTCAACGCGCGCACGCGCGGCAACTTCGACCTGCAGCGCGCGCGCGCGCTCGCCGCGGTCGGCCGCCTCACCGACGCGCGCGTGCTGCTCGACGAACTGCGCCGCGACCCTTCGCTCGCCGACCAGGCGGAACTGCCGGGCAGCATCGCGGCGGAGAGCGCGCGCCTGCAGCTCGCCGCCGGCGACGCGGCGCAGGCCGCCGAATCGGCGCGCCGTGCGGTCGCCGCGCTGCCGACCACCGACGAAGCGCACGTGCGCGCGCAGGCCTGGCTCACGCTCGTGCGCGCGCTGCTCGCGACCGGTCGCGCGAGCGACGCGCTGGTCGAATGCGCGCAGTTCCAGCGCTGGACGAAGGAGCACGACGACATGCCTTCGATCAGCCAGTTCGCTCGGCTCGCCGACGCCGAGCTCGCGCGCGCCGCGCAGCGGCGCGACGACGCCTACCGCAGCTACGCGGCGGCGTTCGCCGACGCCGAGCGTTGGGCCGTGCCGCGCGACCTCGCCGTCGTCGTCTCCTCGTACGGCGCGAGCCTGATCGCCGACCGCGAGCTCGATCGCGCCAGCGAAGTCGTCGGACGCGTCGCGCGCTGGGCCGAGCAGGACTACGACTGCGCCCTGTTGCAGGCACGCCTGTACGAGGCGCTGCACCAGACCGATGCCTGGCGCGCGGCGCTCGCGCGCGTTCGCGCGCTCGCAGGCGAACGTGCGGTACCCAACGCGGGCGACGCCACCGAACCGGCGACGCGGAGCGGCTAGTCCGGCCGAATGCACCCCGCCCTTGGCCGCCGTGCCCCCGCCCAGTGGCCGTCCATCCGGCTATACAGCCGCAAATCAGCGTCGCTTCATGCGATGCGAACGAAAAACGAATGAAGATGGAGTGCGGCGACCGGCTGCCGACGCGAAGATGACCCCGTCGCCATCGAGGGACGATCACCATGCACGCCCGTCGCACCCTGTACACCGCCCGGCCGCTGGCCTGCCGGATCGACCGTCCGTCGTGATCGCCTGAATCCGATGCGGCTGCGACGATGTGGCCGCGTGTATCGTCCTCGATGCAAGGTCCCCCCGGTCGGGGCACCCCCCAACAGCCTCGACCGGCCCCGCCGTCGCCTCCCTCTCTCCCTCGGGCGGCGGCGGGAATTTCTCCCTGACGCATTCCGGTCTGCCCGTCGGCGGACCGGAACGCGCGCCTGTCCGGTGGAATGACGCGAGACAACGAAACGGACTCGACCGGTCAGCGGCATCCGCGTGACGGAAGACACGGCGTGCATCGCAACGGCCGGCTGAAGCGCGATGACGGTCAGTCGTCGTCCCAGAGGCTCGCCTTCTTCGCCGCAGGCGGCTTGCGCGCGGCGCCTTCGCCGGCGGCGACCGCCTGCCACACCGCGAGTGCATCGCGCGTCGGAGCGACGTCGTGCACGCGCACGATCGCCGCGCCGCGTTGCGCGGCGATCAGCGCCGCGGCGACTGAACCCGCGACGCGCTCGTGCGGATCCTCGCGTCCGGTCAGCACGCCGATCGAGCGCTTGCGCGACAACCCGACCATCACCGGCGCGATCTCGGGAAAGCGATCGAGCGCACGCAGCAGCGCGAGGTTGTGTTCGAGCGTCTTGCCGAAGCCGAAACCGGGATCGACGAGGATCTTCTTCTTGTCGATGCCGGCCATCTGGCACGCGAACAGCCGCTCGGCGAGGAAGCGGTGCACTTCGCCGACGACGTCGTCGTAGTGCGGTGCGTCCTGCATCGTGCGCGGCTCGCCCTGCATGTGCATCACGCACACGGGCACGCCGAGCGCGGCGGCCGCATCGAGCGCACCGTCGCCACGCAACGCACGCACGTCGTTGATCAGCCCCGCGCCCGCGGCGACCGCCGCGCGCATGACCTCGGCCTTCGACGTGTCGATCGAGATCGGCACGTTCGCCCGCCGCGCGAGCGCCTCGATCACCGGCACGACGCGCGCGATCTCGGTCGCCGCGTCGACCTCGTCCGCACCCGGTCGCGTCGACTCGCCACCGACGTCGAGCAGGTCCGCGCCCTGTTCGACCAGCGCGAGCCCGTGGGCGATCGCGCGCGCGGGATCGAGGAACTCGCCACCGTCCGAGAACGAATCGGCCGTCACGTTGACGACGCCGCACACGAGCGTGCGGTCGAGCACGAGTTCACGGCCGTTGCAGTCGAGGCGGGGGTGGAACATGGCGGCATCCGGGTGGGCGACGGTGCATTGTATGCGCGCGCATCCTCGCGACGGTCGCGACCACGGGCGCGTCGCGTCACTGAGGCCCGCACGGCCGGATACAGCGGCTACCGGATGTCGGCGCGATCGGGCGGAGCGACATCGCTCCGGCACGCGACGCGTACTCCGGAGCGCTGCCTCACGCGTTCATCCGGCCGGGTCGAAGCCGTCGAGGTAGATGACGTCGTCGAGTGGCGTCGACACGACCACGGTGTTGTCGATCATGTTCGAGTCCGGCTCGTCGGCCGTTGCCGCGAACGTCGTCACGACCGGGTCGACCGGATTCGCGGCGACGACCGCGTCGAGCACGAGCGTCGCCGTCGCGCCGGTCGAAAGCGGATCGACGAGCACGCACTGCTGGTTCGCGCCGAGGCCGAGGCAGGTCCAGCCGGGCGAAGCCGACGCACCTGCGCTCGCGAGATCGGGCGCAGTGACGGCGATTTCGACGTGGTTCGCGGCATCGGGACCGTCGTTGTGCACGTCGACCGTGTACTGGATCGCCTGGCCGGCAACGACGGCGGTCGCGTTCGCATTCGCGGTCACGGCGAGATTCGCCGATACGGGAACCTCCCCGACGCAGTTGTAGCAGACGAGCGCGAAGTCCTGGTCGGTCGCGTCGCCGGAATGCGGCAGCGCGTCCGAGTTGATGTCGGTCGCGAGCACTTCGACGGTGACCGAGCCCGCATGCTGCGCCGACTGCAGGAACACCGCTTCGGTATTGTTCTTCGCGTCGGCGCTGCCGCCGACGGTCGACCAGCCCGCGTTGTCGAGCACGTTGCCGCGATAGACGCTGCCGTTGGCGGTCACGCGCAGGTCGAGGTCGTTGTTCCATGCCGGCGTAGAACCGCCGAGGCCATGGCCGGGCGCGTCGGTCCAGGCGAGCATGATGCGGATCGGCTTGGCCGGGTCGGCCGCCGTGTAGGTATGCGTCCAGCTCTCGCCGGTATTGTCGAACACGGTCGTCTGGTCCACGTATTCGACGGCTTCGGTCGGCGCGAGCACGGGCGGCAGCTGCAGGCGTCCCCAGCCCTGCCTGTTGTCGAACAGGTGGGTGAGCACGACGCCGTCCGCATCGTGGTTGCCGGTAAGGTTCTTCGCGACGGCGGTGAACGCGGCCTTGATCATCGCCGGGCTCGGATCATGGCCGAACAGGTTGCGGTAGTACTCGACGAACAGCGCCGACGCGCCGGTCACGTGCGGCGAGGCCATGCTCGTGCCACACATGAGCTGGTAGCCCGTCGAGCTCGCGCTCGAATCGACGCTGCACCCGGGCGCGACCATCGCCGGGATGCTGCGGCCGTCGAGCGCGGGACCGTGCGCGCTGTTCGAGGAGACGTCGTCGATCGCTGCGATCTGCACGGTCGCCGAACTCTGCATCTTGGTCGAGCCGATCGTGAAGATGTTCTTCGCTTCGTCGGGCGTGCCCTGCGAACTCGTACCGCCGTTGCCGTTCATGATCGACAGCACGAAATGCAACGGCTGGTCGCCCGCGGCGACCGGGTCCGCGTCGCGCACGCCGACGTCGACCTGGCGCGTGTCGCCGTCATAGCCGAGCGGCGAGCCGGCCGGTCCCCAGCTGTTGCCCGACATCACCGCACCGTTGCGCTGCGATTCGGTCATGAGCAGGAGCATGCCGCCGGCCTGCGTGAAGGTCGGGTCGTACAGCTGCTCGACGAGCTTCGCGCCGGGAGCGACGCCGAGTCCGCGCAGGAAACCGTTGGCGAGCGTGCCGGAGCTGCCATCCGCCGCCATGATGCCGGCCGTGTGCGTTCCGTGCGCGTCGGTCGCGGATCCGCCGCAGGTCGTGCCCGTGCACGGCAGCATGCGGTGCACGAGATCGGGATGCGTGTCGTAGATGCCACCGTCGACGTCGGCGATGACGACGCCGTCGCCGTTCACGCCGAGTTGCGTCAGCCAGGCGAGATAGCCCGGCACGGCGAGGTTGTTGCCGCCGTAGTTGCCTGCCACGATCTGGTCGCTCATTTCGCCGCGCAAGCCGCCGTCGTGCGGCACCGGCTGCACGCTGTAGACACCGGCGATGCGCGCGAGCGCACCGAAACGGTCGCCGGGCACGCGCACGTCGACGACCGAGAATGCGCGATCGACGGAGCGTTCACCGACGATCTCCGCGCCGGCTGCGCGCAGTTTCGCAGCGACGTCGCCCGCCCCACGGTAGATGCCCACGTGCACGTCGATCGCGTCGGCCGGCAGCGCGCGCCACTGCGGCAGCACGCGATACGCGGGCGCGAAATCGCCGATCCAGCGCACCGCCGGGCGTGAAGAAGCCGCTTGCAGTTGCGACGGGCGTGCCCACACGACGTAGCAGAACGGGTGGATGTACTGCACCGGTTCGACGCCACTCGCGCGCAGCGCTTCGAGGTCGCCCTGGCGCACCGGGCCGGTGAATTGCACGAGGTGCAGGTCGCCGCCGTCGCCTGCGGGATCCGCGGCCTGTCGCCACCCTGGAGGCAGCGAGGGTGGTGCCTGCAAGGGATCGAAACGCACGCCGCCGAGATCGAGCACGAACGGCTCGGCGACCTCGTCCACGTCGACTCCCGCTACGCGCAAGCGCTGCAGTTGCGCATCGTCGACCGCGAGCCACTGGAAGCGCCCGTAGTCGGTGCTGCGCGCGGACGTGCCACGCACGCGCGCGAGCTGCTGCGCGCTCGCTTCCACGCGCACCCAGTGGGTACGTGCGGACGGATCCGGCGCGGCGACCGCGGCGATGGAGAACGCCGCAGCGACGACGGCCGCGATCAGGGTCGGACGATTGCTGCGAGCCATGCGCCTACTCCCCGGAGCGGCTGGGGACCCGCTGTGCGGCCACGCCATGGGTATGGCCGGACGTCCCCAGGGCGCCCGCCGCATCGCGTGGCAAAAATCCAGTGTATACCACCGCGCGTGCCGGCCGGCTCGGGCGCGCGCCAAACGAAAAGGCCGCCCGGAGGGCGGCCTTCGTCGGACTGCGGACGGATGCGCTCAGTCGTCGAGGCGTTCGCGCGGTTGCACCGCGGGACCACCGATCGGGCTCTCGCCGCGCGGCTTGTCGCCGCCACCGCCCGGCTTCTTGTCGCCGCGCCAGTCCTTCGGCGGACCCGGCGTGCGGCCGGCCATGATGTCCTCGATCTGCGCCGCGTCGATCGTCTCGTACTGCAGCAGCGCCTCGGCCATCGTGTGCAGCTTGGCGAGGTTCTCGGTGAGCAGTTCCGTGCTGCGCGCGTAGGCGCGGTCGAGGATGTCGCGCACTTCCTCGTCGATGCGGCGCGCGGTCTCGTCGGAGACGTTCTTGTGCTGGGTGACCGATCGGCCGAGGAACACCTCGTCCTCCTCCTCGCCGTAGGCGATCGGGCCGAGCTTGTCCGACAGGCCCCACTTGGTGACCATGTTGCGCGCCATCTTGGTCGCGCGCTCGATGTCGTTCGACGCGCCGGTGGTGACCTTGTCGGCGCCGAAGATGAGCTCTTCCGCGACGCGGCCGCCGTACAGCGAGCACAGCCGGCTGATGATGTTTTCCTTGTTGTAGCTGTAGCGGTCGTTCTCGGGCAGGTACATCGTCACGCCGAGCGCACGACCACGCGGGATGATCGTGACCTTGTAGACCGGGTCGTGGTCGGGCACGAGGCGACCGACGATCGCATGGCCCGCCTCGTGGTACGCGGTCAGCTTCTTCTCGTCCTCGCTCATGATCATCGAGCGCCGCTCGGCGCCCATCATGATCTTGTCCTTGGCGCGTTCGAAGTGGTCCATGCGCACTTCGCGCGAGTTCTCGCGCGCGGCGAACAGCGCCGCCTCGTTGACGAGGTTGGCGAGGTCGGCGCCGGAGAAGCCCGGCGTCCCGCGCGCGATCGTCATCGGCTCGACGTCGGCCGAGACCGGTACCTTGCGCATGTGCACCTTGAGGATCTGCTCGCGGCCGCGCACGTCCGGCAGCGGCACGACGACCTGGCGGTCGAAGCGGCCCGGGCGCAGCAGCGCGGGATCGAGCACGTCGGGGCGGTTCGTCGCGGCGATCACGATCACGCCCTCGCTGCCCTCGAAGCCGTCCATCTCGACCAGCAGCTGGTTCAGCGTCTGCTCGCGCTCGTCGTGGCCACCGCCGAGGCCGGCGCCGCGATGGCGGCCGACCGCGTCGATTTCGTCGATGAAGATGATGCATGGCGCGTGCTTCTTCGCCTGCTCGAACATGTCGCGCACGCGCGCGGCGCCGACGCCGACGAACATCTCGACGAAATCGGAACCGGAGATCGAGAAGAACGGCACCTTCGCCTCGCCGGCGATCGCCTTCGCGAGCAGGGTCTTGCCCGTGCCGGGCGAGCCGACCATGAGCACGCCGCGCGGGATCTTGCCGCCGAGCTTGGTGAACTTGGACGGATCACGCAGGAACTCGACGAGTTCGGAGACTTCCTCCTTCGCCTCGTCGCAGCCGGCGACGTCGGCGAACGTGATCTTGACCTGGTCCTCGCCCTGCAGCTTCGCGCGCGAACGGCCGAACGACATCGCGCCGCGCCCGCCCGCGCCCGCCTGCATCTGGCGCATGAAGTAGATGAGCAGGCCGATGAAGATGAGGATCGGTACCCAGTCGAGCAGGATGCGCCAGAGCGGCATCACGTTGTCAGGCGGGGTCTGCCGGACTTCGATGCCGTTCTTCGCGAGCAGCTCGAGCAGGTCCTTGTTGCCGTCGATCGGCACGATCGTCGACACCGTGTTGGTGCCGTCCTTGAGCTTGGCCGTCGCCTTCGAGGGGATCTCGGCACTGAACGTCACCGACGCCACGCTGCCGTTGCCCACCTTCTGGGTGAACTCCGAATACGCCACGTCCGACGGCTGCGAAGCGCGCGGATTGAAGCTCTGGAATACGGTCAGCAACACGACCGCGATGACCACCCAGAGCAGCAGGTTCTTGGCCATGTCGTTCATCATGCGGTTCCTCCGCAAGCGCCCGCGCGATCCTGCGTGGACGTCTCACGAAAAGCGTCGGTCATCTGGAAACAATCGAACATGAATGCCCTCACGCGCGCTTGCCTACGGCCAGCGCATATACCTCCGGGCTGCGCGCCCGGGAGGCCTTCGGCTTGCGGATGCTGACTCGCTCATAGCCTGCACGCAAGCGCCTTACGAAATCGTCAAATCCCTCGCCCTGGAAGACCTTGGTGAGGAATGCCCCGCCCTTGCGCAGGTGCCGGGCCGCGAATTCCTCCGCAAGTTCGACCAGGTGCATCGAACGGGGCTGATCGACCGCGTTCACGCCACTCATGTTGGGGGCCATGTCGGAAAGCACAAGATCGACCTCTTCCCCGCCGAGTGCCTGCTCGAGCTGCCCGAGCACCGCGTCCTCGCGGAAATCGCCGAGGATGAACTCGACCCCGCCGATGCCCTGCATCGGCAGGATGTCGAGCGCGATCACCCGCCCCTTGTCACCGAGCCGCTCGCGCGCGACCTGCGACCAGCCGCCCGGCGCCGCGCCGAGGTCGACGATGACCATGCCCGGCTTGAGCAGGCGGTCGCGCTCGATCAGCTCCTCGAGCTTGAACACCGCGCGCGAGCGCCAGCCCTCGGCCTGCGCCCGTTTCACGAAGGGATCGTTGAAGTGCTCCCGCAACCAGCGGGAACTCGATTTGCTGCGCGCCATGGGCTCGAATCGCGATTCATGCCCGTGGCAGCCCCGCGCCGATGGCCGGCGGGCGCCTGCGAGGGACTCGTCAAGGCCGGCATGATACCCTGTCCGACCCGCGGGCGGCTCCTCCGTCCGCCCTGATTCGGTTGCCGTTCATGCCCCTGTCCGCCTCCCAGAAGCGCTACCTGCGCGGTTTCGCCCACGACCTCAAGCCGGTGATCCTGGTCGGGCAGAAGGGCGTGACGAGCGCATTGCTGGCCGAATTCGACGGCGCGCTCGACCACCACGAACTGGTCAAGGTCAAGCTCGCCGACGACGACCGCGAGTCGCGCGCGGCCTCGATCGAGGCGATCCGCGCGCATTCCGGGGCCGAACTCGTGCAGGCGATCGGCAAGGTCGCCTGCTTCTTCAAGCGCAATCCGGACCGCAACCAGTACCCGCTGCCCAAGTAAGCCGTGCAGCTCACCCACGAATTGCCGGAAGGCCATTTCTTCTTCCGCGCCTGCGCGCCCGGCGTCGTCACGGTCGTCGATCGAGAGCTCAGGACGAGCCTGCTGCTCGCGCCCGACCGCATCGTCGAGGACTGGCCCGTGACGACCGCGGCCGGGTTCGACGTCGCCGCCGCCGACGCGGTCGCCGCGCTCGAGCCCGAGGTGGTCCTGCTCGGCACCGGCGAGACGCAGGTGTTCCCGCCGCGCGAAGCGCTCGCCGCACTGCTCCGTCGCCGCATCGGCATCGAGGTGATGACGAACGCCGCCGCGTGCCGCACCTACAACCTGCTCGCTGGCGAGGGCCGGCGCGTCGTCGCGGCGATCATGCTGCCGGGGCCCGCAGCGGATCCGGCCTCCTGAGCTGCCCGACGGGCGCCCTCGTCACGCCTGCCAGGCGCTGATCGTCACGTAGTAGCCGTCGGGATCGCGCAGCGAGAATTCCATCGTTTCCGTATTGGGGTTGCGATTGGGTGCTTCCTCGAAGCGCTCGACGAGCGTGCCCGCGCGTTGCAGTGCAGCCTCGAAGTCGTCGACGCGGAAGAACAGCAGCAGGCCATTGCCAGGCTCCGCGCGATCGGCGCTCGCCAGCGTGGGATGCTCATGCGCGCCCCATGCGTGCAGGCACAGCAGCACGGTGCCGTCCGCATCGACGAGTTGGCCGAAATACGCGTGCGCAGGCGCGCCCGGCGGCTGACCGAACAAGCGCTGGTACCAGGCGAAACTGCGTGCGACGTCCTTCACGCCGATGATCGTCCACGTGCGCTTCATCGTCGTCGCACCTCGCCTGTGGGGAGAGACCCGAAGCGTACTCCGCTTCAGCGCGACTGCGACGCGAGGAGGAGCGGACGCACCGCCGTTCGCGCGCGATACGCGCGCTCAATCACACGGCACTTCGAGATCGACCACGCGCGCAGTCGCCATCGTACGCAGCGTGCGCAACAAGATGCCCGCCGAGGCGGCACCCAGCAGCTCACCCTCGGCGTAATTGACCATGAGCTCCCAGTGCGTGAGCGACTCGCACCGCGACGGAAGCCGGCGACTGCGATAGTGCGCAGGCTGTGCGTCGCAGACGTCGCGCACGGACGTGCTCAGGGCCGGCGTGCTGACAACCGCAACGATGCGCCACTCGGGGTTCATGCTTGCCAATCGGGATTCGTCGTTCAGGGACCGTCACTATGGTCCTCGTTTCCCTGGCAAATGGGTGACAGGTGTCGCGGAATTCACCGTGATTCACGCAAATTTGCGATCGTGCGGCCCCGTCCCCCCGCCCCGTCGCGACGACGACGGCGTCACGGGTCGAAGGAGTGCGCGTTCGCCGGCGAATCCATGAGCCCGTCGAGCCACGACGGGTCGTGCGGCGGGGATCCGCCGTCGATGGCGTCCACGAGCTGCAAAGGGTCGAGCGGAACGGCTTCGACGGCCTGGGAATCCAGTGCGACTGCATCCGCCATGCTCTCGTGCATCGAGGCGTAGTCGCACCGTTCGCCGGTCCGCTGGTGGTAGTCCGCGAAGTCGTGTGGTGACGCATAGAGGGACAATGCCCAGCAATCCCACGCATCGGGGAAATTGCAGCGGCGCGCGGCCGCCTTGATGTCCCTCACGGCGTAAGTCGGCCTGCTGCCGTGGCGCTTCGCGAGATCCGCACCGACCTTGCGCCCGAGCAGCCGCTTGTCGATGGCGGCGAGTCCGCAGATGTCCATGAATTCACCGTTCGCCTCGAAGACGCGCGACGGATGATGATAGCGCAGACGCCACGCCGGACCGGAGCCTCGCAGGCCCGCCCTCGCGACCAGGCGCGTCCGCGATGCGCTCAATCGAGCAGGATCGCGCCGCCCGCGTAGGTACCGCGCACGGCGCGCAGGTCGTCCTCGATGTCGCTCGCCCGAACGCCCATGCGATACGAGCCGATCGCCGTGTCGGTCGCGCCACGTCCTGCATCGTCCGCGCCGACCGCCCAGAGGATGTCGCCGGCGGCGTTGGACCAGACCGTCACGTCGCCGTCGGCGAGCGCGGCGTGGATCGCGAGCGCCGTCGCACCGAGGTCGCCCGACAGCGAGTGCGCGCGCGCCGCGCGGCGCGTGGCGCGCTTCATGCGTCCCTCGCATCCGCGGGACCGTCGCGCAGCACCCACGAACCCCAGACGATGCGGAAGTGATCGAGGCGACCGAGGTCGGCGAAGCGCAACAATGCTTCGAGCACCGAACGCGTGGTCGCGAGCGCGTCGTCGGTCTGCGTTACGGCGACGCAGACGCTGTACCAGGACGAGCCGTGCGGCGACTTGATGAAGTGCTCGATGCGGAACGGCGCCGCGCTCGCGAACCCGGCGAGCAGGGCGCGCACGTCGTCGAGGTCGGCCGTCGTCTCGACGACGGCGAGCGTATGCATGCCGGGCGCACCCGGCGTCGTTTTCGTTTCGTTCATTAGACTTGGCCATGATGGCCGCGGCGTGTGGCGCTGGAGTCTGCGCGCCGAGCCTGAATGCCGTCGCGGGACGAATGCCCCGGATCGCCTGGTGCGTTTGTCCCGTGCAGCACCGACGACCTTTCGACCACGAGGGATCGCGCGCGTCCATGAGCAGAGCATCGTCGCCTCCCGCCGGATTGGCGGACCTCGACCAGCTGCGGCAGATCCTCGCCGGGATCGCCGAAGGCGTCATCCTCGTCGGCGCCCGGCGCGACCTGTTGTGGGCGAACGCGGCGGCGTGCGGCATGCACGCGGTGGAGACGCCCGCGCAACTCGGACGCACCGTCGCCGAGTATCGGCGCCTGTTCCGATTGAGGTACCGCAACCATCGTCCCCTCGTCGCTGCGCAGTACCCGTTGCAGCGCGTCGCGTCGGGCGAGGCGTTCGCCGACGTCGTCGTCGACGTGCAGGCGCAGGCCGACCCGGCCATGCACCGCGTGCACCGCGTGCGCGGCCAGCCGATCGTGTCGAAACACGGCGGCACGCAGGTGCGCGCGCTGTTCATCACGGACGTCACCGACTGGGCCAGTTCGGAACAGCGCTTCGAGAAGGCGTTCGGCGCCAATCCCGCGCCCGCGGTGATCTGCCGAGTCGCCGACCTGCGCTACGTGAAGGTCAATCCCGGCTTCCTGCAGATGACCGGATACGCGAGCGAACAGGTGCTCGGCCGTTCCACCTACGAATTCGACGTGTTGGCGGGTGCGGGCGATCGCGACGCGGCGATCGCGCGCCTGTCGGCATGGCAGACGATCCCGCAGACCGAAGCCGAACTCGCGGTCGCGGACGGCAGCGGCAAGCTCGTCGTCGTGGCCGGCCAGCCGATCGAGATGGCGGGCGAGCCGTGCATGCTGTTCACCTTCATCGACCTCGAACCGCGCCGGCGCGTCGAACTCGCGCTGCGCCACAGCGAGGAGAAATTCGCGAAGGCGTTCGCGATGTCGCCGGTGCCGGCGATCGTCTGCCGCGCCGACTCGCTCGAAATCACCGACGTCAACGAAGCCGCGTCGGCGCTCGCTGGGCGGCCACCGGACGAGCTCGTCGGGCGCACGCTCGCCGCGCTCGGGCTGCTCGGCGCGACGCCGGACCGCAACCGCGTCGCCGCGCAGGTCGGCGCGCACGGGCGCGTGCGCAACGCCGAACTCACGCTCGCGTTGCGCGAAGGCGAGTCGGTCGACGTGCTGGTGTCGGCGGAGACCGTGCGCATCGAGGGGCGCGACTGCGTCCTCGTCGCCTACCTCGACATCACCCACCGCAAGCGTCGCGAGCTCGAACTCGCCGACGCGGTCGAGGCGATCATGCAGGATGCATCGTGGTTCAGCCGCCCGTTGATCGAACGGCTCGCGCGCGTGCGCCGCGGCGACGCGGCCGGCGAGTCGGCGGAGATGGCGAGCCTCACCCGTCGCGAGGGCGACGTGCTTGCCCTGATCGGCGAAGGCCTCGCGGACAAGGCGATCGCGACGCGCCTGCAACTCTCGCCGCGCACGGTGCGCAACCATGCGACGTCGATCTACGCGAAACTCGGCGTGCGCGGGCGCGCCGAGGCGATGCTGTGGGCGCGCGAGCGCGGCATGCACGGCCTGACCGCGCCGGCGAGGAAGGCGCGCCCCGGTCGCGCGTAGGGCGCGCAGGGCGATCGGCCTCATCGGCCGCGGTGGCCCCCGTGGCCGAATCCGTTGCACTATCGCGTATTCCAGAGTGTCCTCCTCGCGCGAGTCCGCCATGCCCGCCCGCCGTCGCTGCGTGTTCGTCTGCCTCCTCCTCCCGCTCGCACCGATCGCCGCCTGCGCGCAATCACTCGTCGTCTACGACGACGCGCTCCAAAACGGCTTCGGCGACTGGTCCTACGGCGGTGGCAGCAACTTCGCGAACACGACGCCGGTGCACGCGGGCTCGCACTCGATCTCGCTCGCGGGCAACGCCTTCAACGCGGTGTCGTTCACCCACGAAACCGGTCTGCTGTCCACGACGAGCTATCCCGTGCTGCACCTGTGGGTGCACGGCGGCAGCGGCAGCGGCCAGCAACTCGGGCTCATCCTGCAGGCGAACTGCAGCGCCGCGGGCAACCCCTGCACGGTCGTCGCGCAGCACAGCCTCAACCCGTACATCACCGGCGGCGCGCCGGCGGCAGGCACGTGGCGCGAGGTCACCGTGCCGATCACGCAGCCGCCGCTGTCGTACTCGGGCGGCTTCGACCGCATCGACATCGAGAGCAGTGCAGCCGGCACGCAGCCGACGCTGTATTTCGACGACATCACGCTGCAGGGTTCGAATCCGGTCGATACGATCTACGCCAACGGGTTCGAAGGCGCGCCGGTCGCGGCGAGCATGCTCGTCGAGGAACACGACGTCACGGTCGCTTCGATGGCGAGCGACCGCTTCACCTGGCGCGACTCGGCGAACAAGCCGCGCGTCGCCGTGCTCGCCCACAACGACGGCCAGACCGGGCCGACCTCGCCGGGCGGCTATCCGAACCGCGGCGGCGCGCTGCGTGAGTTCCGCTACCAGATGCCTGACGGTTCGACGCGCATCGCCGGCGTCACGGACTACGGCAACGCGGGCCAGGGCGGCTTCGGCTACGTCGTCTCGCATTCGGCGTGGCCGAGCAACGGCGGTGGCTGCAACGGCGACGACTCGCCGCTCGGCTACGGCACGCCGGGTTCGTTCCAGCGCGTGTTCGAAGGCCGCCATCACGCGATCTTCCGCTTCACGCAGAACTATCCGCGCCACTGCAGCGCGGCGCCCGGCGGCGCGAGCACGGTCGTGCCGGTGACGATCGACTGGAGCTTCTCGACCGGGCGCGACAACCCGCTCTGGTCGGTGACCTGGGACATGAGCGCGCTCGGCGCGAACTATCTTTTCGACGACTCGCGCGCGCCTTACGGCGAGCTCGAGATCGACGGCTCGGGCGCCGCGGACATCAGCGGCGTCGCCTGGGGCGATCGCTGGCAGTTCACGAGTACGCTCGCGCCGGTCACGCTCGACAGCACGTGGACGTGGAACACGCCGAACAGCGTGCCGTACGTGAAGCTCTGGGTCGCCTCGACGAACGCGACGATGGGGCTCGTGCAGAGCCAGACGATGACGCAACAGGACGCCGGCGCGCGCAACGCGTTCTACCACGACGTCACCGCGTACTGGAACCACACGAGCGCGCAAGGCGACGCCGGCGACGGCTACGCGATGCCGTGGCAGGACAGCTGGCCGTACCAGGCGAACTCGTATTCGATCGACGTCGGTGCATCAAGCAACAACGCGCGCCTCACCTGGGGCACGTCGTACGGTTTCCTCGGCCAGACCAGCTACGACGTGCACGACGGCGTCGTCGCGACTGCGTCGGGCTACCCGAAGAAGAGCTACGCGGTCTACGTCGTGCTCGGCCCACACGGCGCGAGCCCGGTCGAGGCGCAACGCGCCGAGGTCGAGGCGATCCAGACGCTCGCGCTGAGTGCGAGCATCGGCAACGTCGCGACGAGCGGCCCGGCCGGCCCCGCGCGCAGCGACACGATCACCTACGCGCCGGCGGGCTACGACCCGGTCTACGGCGCGCTCACGTTCGCCGCCGCGGGGAACGCGCTCGATGCGAACATCGCCGTCGGCGCGGGGCGCACGTTGAAGCACCCACTGCTCGTCGTGCGCGGCGTCAACGCGTATCCGCAAAGCGTGAAGCTCAACGGTACGACGCTCGCCGCCGACATCGACTATTACCCGTCGCTGCGTGCGGGTGCGAACGAGCTTTGGCTCACGCTGAATCGTGACTTGACGGGTGCTGCGAACCGCGTGCAGCTGCAGCCTTAGGCTTCGACGCGGGAGCGCGCTGCAAGGCCGCTGGTGCCTCCTCACGCCGGGTATGGCGTTTCGCCTGCCCCACTGCGTATCCGGTGACGTCGGCGGCCTGCGCCGCCTCACCGGATGGAGGCTCCTCCGTGCACGCTCGACGGACCCGGCGGTACCTGCTGCTCGCGTTGCTCCTTTCGATGTTCCCGCTGCCCGCGGTCGCCGGCGGCGCGGTGTTCTGGCTCGGCGGCGGCGGTGCGCCGTGCAACTTCGGTTCGTTGCCG
Source organism: Dokdonella fugitiva (assembly GCF_014138265.1). Classification (GTDB taxonomy): domain Bacteria; phylum Pseudomonadota; class Gammaproteobacteria; order Xanthomonadales; family Rhodanobacteraceae; genus Dokdonella_A; species Dokdonella_A fugitiva_A. Next base: position 120,796 of record NZ_JACGXL010000005.1, on the reverse strand, counting down.
ATCGCGCTCGGCGCCGTGCCGCAGGGTGCGACGATCCGCATCGCCGACAACCAGACGTACGCGAACACGAATCTCACGATCTCGAACAGGAGCGTGACGCTGCAAGGCGGCTGGGCGGATTGCGCGGGCACGCCTTCCGCGCAGCGCGCGCTCATCGAAGGCGCAGCCGGCGCGAACCTGCCGGTGCTGCGCATCCAGGCCGCGGGCACGTCGCGCAGCGTGCGGCTCGAACACCTCGAGATCCGCGGCGGAACGCGCTCGGGCATCGAGGTCGACGGACTGCTCGACGTGCGCCTCGACGACACCCTGGTCACGGCGAACAGCGCTGCCGACGGCGGCGGCGTCTCCGTGACGGGCGTGTCGCCGGCGCAGACCGTGCTGCGCCTCGTGCACAGCACGGTCGGTACACCCGACGTCGGAAGCGGCGACGGCAACGCGGCGACGTTCGGCGGCGGCGTGTACTGTGCCGACGCGCGCGTGCAGCTGAGCAGCGCGCTCGTGCAGGGCAACCACGCCGACTACGGCGGCGGCATCGCGCTGCTCGCCTGCGATCTCGACGCGGGCGCTGCCGCGCTCGTCGCTGCCGGCCATCCCTTGCTGTCGGCGCTCGTGCGCGACAACACCGCGACGTTCTTCGGCGGCGGCCTGTACGCGACGAATGCGAGCGACATCGGCCTCGACAACGACCATCAGCCCGTCGCGTTCGAGGCGAATCGCGCGAGCCGCGGCGGCGGCATCCACCTCAGCGCCGCGGGCACCCGGTTCCACGGCGCCGGCATCACGCTCGCCGGCAACAGCGTGGGCGCCTTCGGTGCCGCCGCCTACGTCGAAAGTGGCGCGTATCTCGCGCTCGAACGTGGCGCCGACGGCGGTACGTCGTGCGCGCGCGACGCCGTGTGCAGCCGCATCGTCGACAACGCGGTCGACGATGTGCCGACCGCGGCCGCCAGCGCGCTGCAGGTGATCGATGCGGTCGCGGTGCTCGCGCAGACGGAAATCACCGGCAACGTCTCCCACTCGGGCCAGGCCCTGATCCGCCTCGACGGCAGCAGCGGCGTGCGCGTGCTCGACAGCCTCGTGCACGACAACGACGCCGGCGCGGGCCGGCTGTTCGTGCTCTACGGCACCGACAACGTATTCACGCTCGGCGCGAGCACGGTCGTGGCGAACGCGACGCTGTCGCCGATGGCCGGCGTGTACCTGAGCGGCGGCGCCGCGGGACTGCATTTCGACCGCAGCATCGTCTGGCAACCCGGCGTGCTCGTGCAGGACACGAGCGCGGGCGAAACGGTGACGAGCACGTGCATGAACGTGCACGCGGGCGCCGGCATCGACGGCGTCACCAGCGATCCGGGCTTCGTCGATGCGGCGCACGGCGACTTGCGCCTGCGCACCGACTCGCCGAACGTCGACGCCTGCACCGATACCGTCGCCGTGTCCGGCACCGGCGAAACGCACGTCGACGTCGCCGGGCATCCGCGCCCGCAGTCACCGATGGGGTCGCCGACGCCGTTCGACCGCGGCGCGCACGAACTCGCCGATCTCATCTTCGCCGACGGCTTCGATCCGCCGCCGCTCGTGCCATGACGCGCATGGAGCAATTCCATACGCGCCGTCGTCGCGCGTGGTTCACTGCGCGGCGAGCTTGCGCAGCCGCTTCAAGCCTTCTTCCTGGATCTGCCGCGCGCGCTCGCGCGAAATACCGAGGTCGCGGCCGATGTCGGCGAGCGATTGCACCGGCGTGCCGTCGAGGCCGAAGCGGCGCTGCAGCACGAGGCGCTGGCGTTCGTTGAGGCGGCCGATGAGGTCGGCGAGGCGCTCGCTGCCGATCACCGCGGCGGGCTCGTTCGCGCCGTCGTCGCCGTCCTGGATCGTGCCGATGAGCGCGCGCTCGCCCGCATCGAGCGCGTCGAGCGAATCGACGCGCTCGCTCACGCGGAACAATTCGGCGACGTCCTGCACGCTCTTGCCGACGACCTCGGCGATCTGGTCGAGGCTCGGCGCGGCGCCGATGCGCGCGGCGAGTTCGCGTTCCGCGCGAAGCACCTGGGCGAGCTCGCGCAGCACGTGCACGGGCAGGCGCACGGTGCGGCCCTGGTTCATCACGGCCGACTGCACCGCTTCGCGGATCCACCAGACCGCGTAGGTCGAGAAGCGCAGCCTGCGCGCCGGATCGAACTTGCCGACCGCGCGGATGAGGCCGAGGTTGCCTTCGGCGATGAGATCCATGAGCGGCACGCCGCGGCCGACGTACGACCGCGCGACGCTGACGACGAGGCGCAGGTTCGCCTCGATGAGGCGGCGGCGCGCGTCGGCGTCGCCCGCCTGCACGCGCTCGGCGAGCGCCCATTCCTCGCGCGCACCGAGCAGTTCGATGTAGCCGATCTCGCCGAGGTATGCACTCGCGGAACTGCGCGCCTCTTCGTCCTGCGGCTCGATCGCCTCGACGAGGTCGAGGATCTCGTCGTGCGCGTGCGGATCGGGAGCGTCGGGCATCACCGGCGCAGCTTAACGCCGACGAGACCGCTTGCGTCACCGCCGCGCATGCCGCTCAACGTCGCGGCAGGAAATCGACGGGGTTCGCCGGCTTGCCGTTGCGGCGGATCTCGAAATGGAGCGAGTCGCGGCTCGCGCTGCTCGAACCCATCTCGGCGATCACCTGCCCCGCCTTCACGCGATCGCCTTCCTTGACCAAGCGCTTGCTGTTGTGGCCGTACGCGGACAGGAAGCTCGGGCTGTGCTTGATGATGATGAGTTCGCCGTAGCCGATGAGCCCGTTGCCGCTGTAGACGACCGCACCGTCGGCGGCCGCGCGCACGGGATCGCCCGCCTTGCCCGCGATGTCGATGCCCTGGCGCGTCGGGTCGCCCGCCGCGTAGCTGCCGACTACCGGACCGTCGGCGGGCCAGCGCCAGCTCACTTCGCCCGCCGGCAATGCGGGTTCGGGCGCGGGCGGCGCCGCCGGTTTCGCTGGCGGTGCGGGCACGGGGGCCGCGGCCGCCGTTGCGGGCGTCGGCGTCGTCGACGATGCACCCGATGCCGGCGGCGCCGTGGTCGGCGCGTTCTTCGGGGGCGCGGGTGGCGTGGCTGGCGACACACCCGAAGCGGACGTCGCGGCGACGGGCGCTGCGGGAGCCGGCGCGGGCGTCGCTGCGAGCGGTTCGAATGCGCCCGGCTTCGCCGCATCGTTCGTCGCTTTCGGCGCTACCGCGGCCGCCGTCGCTCGCGGCGTCGGCGCGCTGGTCACGCGTGCGGGAGCCGATGCGCCCGCGACCGGCAGCGGCACGCGTCGGGATGCGCTCGTGCGCAATTCCTGGCCGACGTAGATCGTGTACGGCGCGGCGATGCCGTTCCATTCCGCGAGTTCGCGGTAGTCGACACCGTGACGGAACGCGATGCTGTAGAGCGTGTCGCCGCGTTGCACCCGATACGTATCGCCGGCGGCCGACGCCGGCTTCGCGGCAACCGCTTCGCGTTCGGGCGGCGGACCACCGAGGCTGCGGTCCTCGACCGGCGCGGGGCCGGTCGATGCGCATCCGGCGACGACCACGGCCAGGATCAGGGCTGCAAGTCCGTGCGGCGCGCGCATTCCGCGTAAATATCTCGGCATGCCAATATGTTACCGGATAAACTTCAAGTAGACGACCAAGCCGACGAGCGAGAGCACGATCGCCCAGCCGACCCATTCGATCCAGCGGTGCAGCAGATCCTCGGCGCGCTTGCCGCCGAGGCGGATCGCACCGGCGAGCAGGAACACGCGCTTGCCGCGACCGACGATCATGCCGCCGACGAACGGCAGCAACGGCATGCCGACGATGCCGGAGGCCCAGGTGAAGATCTTCAGCGGCACCGGGATGAACCCCGCCGCGACGAGCATCCAGAACGCCTGCCACGGATGCGCGCCCATCTGCGTGCGCAATTCGGCGACGAGCGCGTCGATCTTCGGCAGCCAGCCGAGCCAGGCGAACAGCGGTCGCATCGCGTCGAACGCGTAGTGGCCGAGCGTGTAGGCGATCAGCGCGCCAACCAGCGAACAGGCGAGGCTCACGCCCGCATAGCGCGCCCAGCGCTGCGGCCTGGCGAGCACCATCGGCGCCAGCATGATCTCCGGCGCGATCGGGAAGATGATCGCCTCGACGAAACTCAGAATGCCGAGGTAGCGCTCCGCGAGCGGATGCGAGGCCCACACCAGTGCTCGTTCGTACAGCGGTCGGAACAGTTTCATCGCGTGCGTTCCGTGCGAATCGTCCCGTGGCGTTCCATCATTGCATCGTTCATCCGACCCCTCCGAGCAGCGGCACGAAACTCACCGCGCCGAGATTCTCGGACACGAATCCGTCGTCGCCATGACGCACGCGCAACAGGCCCTGCCGACCCGACGGGCCGACCGGCGCGACCAGGCAACCGTCCTTCGCCAGTTGCGCGAGCAGCGCGGGCTCGAGCGCGGCGCCGGCCGCGGTCACGATGATCGCGTCGAACGGCCCTTCCTCGGGCCAACCGAGGCGGCCGTCGTCGTGCTTGGAGCGGATGTTGGACAGGCCGAGCTTGCGGAAACGGCGGCGCGCGTTGCGCAGCAGTTCGTCGATGCGCTCGACCGTATGCACCTGCTCGACGAGCGCGGCGAGCACCGCGCACTGGTAGCCCGAACCGGTGCCGACCTCGAGCACGCGACGCGGCAGCTTCGTTTCGATCAGCGCTTCGGTCATGCGCGCGACCACCCACGGCTGCGAGATCGTCTGGCCCTGCCCGATCGGCAACGCGGTGTCCTCGTACGCACGCGAGGCGAGCGCTTCGTCGATGAACAGGTGGCGCGGCAGCTGGCGCATGACGTCGAGCACGCGCCGATCGCGGATGCCCTCGGCGACGAGGCGATCGACGAGGCGATCGCGCGCGCGCTGCGAGGTCATGCCGAGGCCGCGCGACGACGGATCCTGGCGCGAGAAGAGCGGGCTCATCGCTGGCGACTCATCGGGTCAGGCCGCTCCCGCCAGTCCCGGTTGCAACGCCGCGACCCAGCCGCTGACCTTCTCGAGCGCCTGGAAGCGCGTGAGGTCGACGTGGATCGGCGTGATCGAGACGTAGCCGTCGCGCACCGCGTTGAAGTCGGTGCCGGGGCCGTCGTCGGCGGCTTCGCCGGGCGGGCCGATCCAGTAGATCGGCCGGCCGCGCGGATCGGTCTGCGCGATGCACGGCGCCGAACGGTGGCGGCGCCCGAGACGCGTGACCGCAAGGCCGCGGATCTCCTGCCACGGCAGGTCCGGCACGTTCACGTTGAGGATCGTGTCGGCTGGCAGCGGGTCGACGAGCAGGCGGCGCATGAGCAGCAGCACGGCTTCGGCGGCGCTGTCGAAATGCGTGCCCTTGTGGTCCTTCGTCACGAGCGACACGGCGATCGCCGGCAGGCCGAGGAAGCGCCCTTCCATCGCCGCCGAGACGGTGCCCGAATAGATCACGTCGTCGCCGAGGTTGGCCGCGTTGTTGATGCCCGAGACGACGATGTCGGGCTCGTGGTCGAGCAGTCCGGACAGCGCGAGGTGCACGCAGTCGGTCGGCGTGCCGGCGACGCGCCAGCGTCCGTCGTCGAGGCGCAGCGCGCGGATCGGTGCGTCGAGGGTCAGCGAATTGCTCGCGCCGGAGCGGTCGCGGTCGGGCGCGACCACGGTGACGTCACCGACCGCGCCGAGGCGTTGCGCGAGCACGCGGATGCCCGGTGCGTCGACGCCATCATCGTTTGAAACCAGGACTCGCATGCGGCTTCCTGCGCCGCGCCAGCGCGCACGGCGCACACCAGCGGAAGCGTCTCGGGGAAGCCTGAATGATAGCGGATCGGGCCCGCGGCCGCAGATGCGGGCCCACGCCGGGACACCCGGCACGGTGCCCGGTTGTCGCTGCCGAGCCGCGTCGCTACTCTCGGGCCGCCGCCCGTGCGAGCGAGGAATCCGCATGCCTGCGACCAGCGACGAGGAGTACGCGCAACGGCGCGCGAAGGTCCTTGACGAGATCTGACGACAAATCCTGGTCGGCGCGCGTGCGCGACGCGCTGCGCCGACGCGACGAGGCCGTGCCCGAACCGAGTGGGCCCGCGGCGACGGACGACGACGCGCGCCTGTTCCGCGAATCGATCGGCGACGTGCGTCGCCTGCCGGAACCGGCCGTCGCGGAACCGACGCGGTCGCGACCGGCCGCGGAGCCGCTGCAATCCGAACGCGACGAAGCGAGCGTGCGCGACGAACTGCTCACGCACGCGATCGATCCCGCCGCGATCGAACTCGGCGAGGCGATCAGCTACCTCAAGGCGGGGCAGCCGCCCAAGCTGCTGCAGAAGCTGCGCCGCGGCCAGTTCAGCGTGCGCGCGGAGATCGACCTGCACGAAATGAGCGTCGCCGTCGCGCGCGAGGCGATCCGCCAGTTCCTCGACGACTGCCGCCGCCACGACGAGTTGTGCGTGCGCATCGTGCACGGCAAGGGCTTGCGCTCCAAGGCGCACGGTCCGGTATTGAAGCAGCTCACCGACACCCTGCTGCGCCGGCGCGCGGACGTGCTCGCCTTCGCGTCGGCACGCCCCGCCCAGGGCGGCACGGGCGCGGTGATCGTTCTCCTGCAAGGCACGTAGGGCGGTACGCGCGACGCGCGTGCCGCCGATGCCACGCGGCAAAGAACCTCAACCGTCGTTGCGGGCGAGGCGTTCCGGACGCGTCGGGTAGTTCACCCACATCACGGTCGCATGGCGGCGCAGCGCCCACTGGTTCACCGCGATGACCTTGCCGTAGTCGATGTCGCCGTCGTACGACGTGCGCGCGATGCCGTTGCGGCCGCCACTGCCGGCGCATGCCGACAGGCCCAGGCAAAGCAGTACTGCCACTCCAATCGCCAGCGATCGCATGACAACCTCCGCTTCGGGATGCCGCGACCACGGCGCCGATCGCCGCGGCCGCGAGGTCACCATACGCCCGAACGGCGCGCCGGACATGTGTCCCGCCGTGCAAAACCGTCGATTCGGCGCATCACGCCATCGCGGCATGCCAGTCGCACAACTCCCGCAACACGGTCGTCGCGAAGCTGCCGGCGCCGAGCCCGAATTCGACCACGAGCCGGTCCGGTGCCTCCCACGCATGGGCGAGGCCGGTCGCGCGCAGGCGCAGCGCACGCCGCTCCTGCTCGAGCCCGGCCTGCTCGAGCCCTTGCGCGAACGCCGCGGACGCGGCGACCGCGGCGCGTTCGAGCACGGCGACGTCGCCGGCGGAACGCAGCTCGCCGCGTCCCCACAACGGGCCGGTCGGATGGATGTCGAACACGGCGAGGCGACGCGCGAGCTCGTCGGTCCACGCCTCCGGACCGAAGATCGCATGCGTGCCATCGAGCATCCACACCTCGCCGTCGAGTGCGCGGTCCCAGTCGCCGCGCTCGACGCGCGACGCGAGCACCGCGTTGAACAGCTCCGAGCGCGCCGCCGACAAGGCGATGCCGCGACGTTCGCGCGGCATGCGCTCGCCCGCGAACAGGCTCGCCGCGAGCGCGAGGTTGCCGCCGTCACGACCGAAACGCTGCTCGCCGAAATAGTTCGGCACGCCGCGAGCGGCGACCGCGGCGAGTCGTGCTTCGATCGTGTCGCGCGCGCCGCGCACGTCGCGCAGCACGATGCGGAAGCGGTTGCCGCGATGCGCTCCGCGCTTGAGCTTGCGGTTGTGGCGCGTCGCCGACAGCACGCGCACGCCCTCGATCGGAAGCGCCGACCAGTCCGGATCCGCGCGCCCCGCGAGCTGCACCGTGAACACCTGGCGCGTCACCGCATGGCGGTCCTTGAGCCCGGCGAAGCCGACCGCGAGCGGCACGACGCCGGCCGCGCGCGCGAGCTCGCGCGCGACCCACTCGGTGTTCGCGCCGGTCTTCTCGACCACGAGGAAGGCATGCTCGCCGCTGCCGGTCGGTTCGAAGCCGAGCACTTCGTCGACGCGGAAATCCGCGGGCTCGGCGCGCAGCACGCCGGTCGCCGGCGGCCCGCCGTGCGCGTACGGCAGGGTTTCGCTCACTCGAGCGCGTCCGGCTCGAGGCGACGCACGAGCGCCTGCAGGTCGGGTGCGTCGGGCGGCGCGACGGTGGCCGCCGCGGTGCGCTTGTGCAGCAGCACGATCGCGAACGCGGCGATGCCTTCGCCACGCCCGGTGAAGCCGAGCTTCTCGCTGGTGGTCGCCTTGACGCTGACGTCGCCGACCGTGCAGCCGAGGTCGGCGGCGAGGTTGCCTCGCATCGCCTCGACGTGCGGCGCGAGCTTGGGCCGTTCGCACACGACCGTGACGTCCGCGTTCGAAAGCGCGTACCCGCGCTCGATCGCCAGCGCCATGCAACGCAGCAGGAAATGCCGGCTGTCGACGTCCTTCCAGCGCGGATCGGTCGGCGGGAAGTGGTGGCCGATGTCGCCGAGGGCGAGCGCGCCGAGCAGCGCGTCGCAGAGCGCATGGATGACCACGTCGCCGTCCGAGTGTGCGACCACGCCGTGCGTGTGCGGCACGCGCACGCCGGCGAGGGTGACGTGGTCACCCGGTCCGAAGGCATGCACGTCGATGCCCTGGCCGATGCGTAGCGTCATGGCCGGTCTCCGCTCCTCGACAGAAGATACTCCGCCAGCGCGAGGTCCGCCGGTGTCGTCACCTTGATGTTGCTCTCCGCACCTTCGACGAGCAGCGGGCGATGGCCCGCGCGCTCCATCGCCATCGCCTCGTCGGTGATCGCGACGCCGTCGGCCTGCGCACGTTCGAGCGCCGCGACGAGTTCGCCGCGGCGGAACAGTTGCGGCGTGAGCGCACGCCAGCGCGCCTCGCGCGGTTCGGTCGCGGCGACGCGTGCGTCGGCGTCTGCGCGCTTGAGCGTGTCGCGCAGCGGCGCGGCGAGCAGGCCGCCGCCGGCCGCGCCGCCCTGCTCGACGAGCCGCGCGATATCGTCGCTGCGCACGCACGGACGCGCGGCGTCGTGCACGAGCACGAACGCGTCGTCGCCGACCTCGCGCGGCAGCGCGCGCAGGCCCGCGAGCACCGAACCACTGCGTTCGGCCGCACCGGCCGTGGCCAGCAGCGGCTTGCCGCCGACGCGGTCGCGCGGCGCCCATTCGCGATCGTCGGCGGCGAGCACGAGCATGATGCCGGCGATGCACGGCGTCGCGGCGAGGCGTTCGAGCGTCCACTCGAGGAGTGGTCGCCCCGCGAGCGCGACGTATTGCTTCGGGCGCTCGGCGCCGAAGCGCGCGCCGCGGCCCGCCGCGGGCACGACGCACCAGAATCGATCAGTGACCATGCACGTTCGCGTCGTCGTTCTTCACGGCGCCGTCGGGTTCGACGACCTGGTAGAACGTCTCGCCCGGCTTGAGCAGGCCGAGTTCGGAGCGCGCGCGCTCCTCGACCGCTTCCTCGCCGTGCTTGAGGTCCTCGACTTCGGCCGACAGCGTCTCGTTGCGCTTCTTCAGGCGTTCGTTCTCCGCCTTCTGCTCGGCGACGCGCTGCTGCAGCCGCCACACGTCGCGCAGGCCGCCCTGCCCCGTCCACAGGCGAACCTGCAGCGCGATCAACAGGATCACGAGGACGAGGGCGACCCAGCGCAGCACGTGCGCGGAACCTCAGCGACCGAAGTTCGGCAGGTTCGGGAACGCGTCCTTGCCGGCGTAGCGCGTGGCCGGGCCGAGCGCCTCCTCGATGCGCAGCAGCTGGTTGTACTTGGCGACGCGGTCGGAGCGGCACAGCGAGCCGGTCTTGATCTGCGTCGCCGCGGTCGACACCGAAAGGTCCGCGATCGTCGTGTCTTCGGTCTCGCCCGAACGGTGCGAGATGATCGAGGCGTACTTCGCCGCGTCGGCCATCGCGATCGCGTCGAGCGTTTCGGTCAGCGTGCCGATCTGGTTGACCTTGATCAGGATCGCGTTGGCGATGTGCTTGTCGATGCCCTGCTTGAAGATCGACGTGTTGGTGACGAACAGGTCGTCGCCGACGAGCTGCACGCGGTCGCCGAGGCGATCGGTCAGCTTCTTCCAGCCGTCCCAGTCGCCTTCGGCCATGCCGTCCTCGATCGTGACGATCGGATACTTGGCGCACCAGCCGGCGTAGAACTCGATCAGCTGTTCCGCGCTCAGCACCTTGCCCTCGCCTTCGAGGTGGTAGGCGCCGTCCTTGTAGAACTCGGAACTCGCGACGTCGAGGCCGAGCCAGATGTCCTTGCCGATCGCGTAGCCGGCCTTCTCGACCGCCGCGAGGATCGTCTCGATCGCTTCCTCGTTCGACTTGAGGTTCGGCGCGAAGCCGCCTTCGTCGCCGACCGCGGTGTTGAGGCCGCGCCCCTTCAGCACCGACTTCAGTGCGTGGAAGATCTCGGTGCCCGCGCGCAGGCCTTCGGCGAAGCTCGGCAGGCCGATGGGCAGGACCATGAATTCCTGCATGTCGACGTTGTTGTCCGCATGCGCACCGCCGTTGATGATGTTCATCATCGGCACCGGCAGGCGTGCGGCGCGATCACCCGCGAGGTACTTCCACAGCGGCAGCTTCTTCGACGCAGCGACCGCGTGCGCGTTGGCGAGCGAGACGCCGAGCAGCGCGTTCGCACCGAGTTTGCCCTTGTTCGGCGTGCCGTCGAGCGCGATCAGCTTCGCATCGAGCCCTCGCTGGTCGGCGGCATCGAAGCCCTTCAATGCTTCCGCGATCGTCGTGTTGACGTTGGCGACCGCGTTGCGCACGCCCTTGCCGAGGTAGCGCGCCTTGTCGCCGTCGCGCAGCTCGACCGCCTCGCGCGAACCGGTCGACGCACCGGACGGCACCGCGGCACGACCGAGCGACCCGTCGGCGAGCGTGACTTCGGCTTCGAGGGTCGGGTTGCCGCGCGAATCGAGGATCTCGCGGGCATGGATGCGTTCAATTCGGCTCACTGCTTGCACTCCGGCATCTTGATGGTGGGGTCGGGGAACAATTTGCGGTCCGGTTGCCACGAAATGCGCGTGACGCCGTAGGGCTTGAGCGCCTTGAACGTCTGCTTCGAGAGCGCCGCGTCGCGGCACGAAGCGACGACGATGACGCAGCGCAGCGGCTGGCCTTCGCGTCGCCGGACGACTTCGGCGGTGAACATCGACGGCGACATGTTCTGGCCGTCGATGCCGAATTGCAGTTGCGGCGAATAGGTGGCGACGACGCTCGCACCGGTGCAGTCGTCGTGGCCGGTGTTCACCTTCGGCGCAGGTTCGTCCGCGTGCGCGCACGCGCATGCGAGGAACGCCGTCGCCGCCATCGCGCGCCGGATCCGCCCGAGACTTGCCTTGGGCGCGGACGTCATCGCGATGCGACCGCGGCTGCGCGCGCCGGGAACGCGAAGATCACGACAGCGACCGCGCAACGACCATCGAACCGCATCGTGCCTCCGTCAGACCGTTTCGAGGAAACCGTTGCGCTTGCCGATGCGGTCGAACTCGACCAGCGTCTCGAGCAGCGCCTGCATCTTGCCGAGCGGCCACGCATTCGGCCCGTCGCTGAGCGCCTTGTCCGGATCCGGATGCGTTTCCATGAAGATGCCCGCGATGCCGACCGCGACCGCAGCGCGCGACAGCACCGGGACGAACTCGCGCTGGCCGCCGGACTTTCCGTCCGCGCCGCCCGGAAGCTGCACCGAATGGGTAGCGTCGAACACGACCGGGCAGCCGGTGTCGCGCATCACGGCGAGGCTGCGCATGTCGGACACGAGGTTGTTGTAGCCGAAGCTCGCGCCGCGTTCGCAGACCATGATCTGCTCGTTGCCGGTCGCCTTCGCCTTCGCCGCGACGTGCTTCATCTCCCACGGCGAGAGGAACTGGCCCTTCTTGATGTTGACCGGCTTGCCCGCGCTGGCGACGTTCTGGATGAAGTCGGTCTGGCGGCACAGGAATGCCGGCGTCTGCAGCACGTCGACGACGCTCGCGACTTCGGCCATTGGCGTGTACTCGTGCACGTCGGTGAGCACCGGCACGCCGACCTGCCGCTTCACCTCGGCGAGCACCTTGAGGCCCTGCTCGAGGCCGGGGCCGCGGAAGCTCGTGCCGGAGGTGCGGTTCGCCTTGTCGAAGCTCGACTTGAAGATGAAAGGCACGCCGAGCCTGCCGGTGATCTCCTTGAGCCGGCCCGCGGTGTCGAGCTGCAGCTGCATCGACTCGATCACGCAAGGCCCGGCGATGAGGAACAGCGGCTTGTCGAGGCCGACCTCGAACCCGCAGAGGTTCATGCCACCGCTTCCTTCGCATCCGCCGCGGCGAGGCGCGGCGCTTCGCGCACGGCCTTCTGCTCGCGCGCGGCACGCACGAAGCCGATGAACAGCGGGTGGCCGTCGCGCGGGGTCGAGGTGAATTCCGGGTGCGCCTGACAGGCGACGAACCACGGATGGTTCGGCAGCTCGACCATCTCGACGAGCAGGTCGTCCATCGACTTGCCCGAGATGACGAGGCCGAGGTCCTCGAACTTCTGGCGATAGCGGTTGTTGAACTCGTAACGGTGGCGGTGGCGCTCGCGCACGACGTCCTGGCCGTACAGCTCGCGCGACAGCGTGCCTGCCTTGAGGCGGCACTCCTGCGCGCCGAGGCGCATCGTGCCGCCCTTGTCGGAACTCTCGTCGCGCTTCTCGACCTCGCCGGCGCCGGTCGTCCACTCGGTGATCAGCGCGATCACCGGATCGGAACAGTTGCGGTCGTTCTCGCTCGAATTCGCGCCGGAGAGACCGGCGATGCTGCGCGCGAAGTCGACCACCGCCGCGTGCATGCCGTAGCAGATGCCGAAATACGGGATGCGATGCTCGCGCGCGTAGCGCGCCGCGGCGATCTTGCCTTCGAAGCCGCGCTTGCCGAAGCCGCCCGGCACGAGGATGCCGTCGGCGTCCTTGAGCATGTCGGCGCCCTTGCGTTCGATCTCCTCCGATTCGACCCAACGCAGGTTCACGCGGGTCTTCTGCTTGATGCCGCCGTGGCGCAGCGCCTCGCCGAGCGACTTGTAGGCGTCCTTGTGCTCGACGTACTTGCCGACGATCGCGATCGTGACCTCGCCCTGCGGGTGCTCGACCGCCTCGACCGTGCGCTCCCAGCCGGACAGGTCCGCCGGCTTCGCCGCGAGGCGCAGCTTGTCGATGACGATCTCGTCGAGGCCCTGGCTGTGCAGCCACATCGGCAGCTGGTAGATGACGTCGACGTCGGTCGCGCTGATGACCGCTTTCTCGGGCACGTTGGTGAACAGCGCGATCTTGCGCCGCTCGCTCTGCGGCAGCGGCTGCTCGCAGCGGCACAGCAGCACGTCGGGCTGGATGCCGATCGAACGCAGTTCCTTCACCGAATGCTGCGTCGGCTTGGTCTTGATCTCGCCGGCGGCCTTGATGTAAGGCACCAGCGTGAGGTGCATGAAGATCGCCTGCTCGGCGCCGTGCTCGATGCGGATCTGGCGGATCGCCTCGAGGAACGGCAACGATTCGATGTCGCCGACCGTGCCGCCGATCTCGACCAGCGCGACGTCGTAACCCTGCGTCGCCTCGTAGATGCGGTGCTTGATCTCGTCGGTGATGTGCGGGATCACCTGCACGGTCGCGCCGAGGTAGTCGCCGCGGCGCTCCTTGGCGATCACGCTCTCGTAGATCTTGCCGGTCGTGATGGAGTTCTTGCCGGTCAACCGCGTGCGCACGAAGCGCTCGTAGTGGCCTAGGTCGAGGTCGGTTTCGGCGCCGTCGTCGGTGACGTACACCTCGCCGTGCTGGAACGGGCTCATCGTGCCCGGGTCGACGTTGATGTACGGATCGAGCTTCATCATCGTCACGCGCAGCCCGCGTGCTTCGAGGATGGCAGCCAGCGACGCAGCGGCGATGCCCTTGCCAAGCGAGGACACCACGCCGCCGGTCACGAAAATGAGGGGGGTCATGGACGGAGCTTTCTGCCGGAAACCCGTATTCTAGTGGCTCCGCCGTTCCCGCGCACCCTTGCGCATCGGCGCGAATCGCCGCAGCGGTCGCCCTCCCGACCCGCGCGCGCCCACCTTTCCGCCAAGCTGAACATCCGTCGAACGGACGCGCCCGGCTACGACGCGCCTCGTGATAGGAAGCCCGCCGTGGCGCCGTTCTGAGGGGTGACGGCCGCCATGGGCGGTCACGACGGAGCCCATCGATGCGATTCTTCTTCCTGTTGTCGGCCGTGTTCGGCCTCGCCTCGACGTCGGCGCGGGCCGCCGACATCAGCGTGGGCGCCGGTGCCGCCTGCACCGCCCATTCGGTCGGCGAGGCGCTCGCGATCGCCGCCGGCACGCCCGAGGTGGACACGATCCGCCTCGCCGACGACCAACCCTACGCCGGGCTCGCCCTCGACATTCACACGTCGGTGAACCTCGTCGGCGGGCATGCCGCCTGCGGCGACGCGACGCCGACCGGCAACACCCGCCTCGAGGGAACCGGCACCTGGGCCACCGTCGCCGTGTTCGGCCCGAACGGCGACGGCGTCGACGTTCGCCTGGAACACCTCGAGATCAGCGGCGGCGGCATCGGCGGCGACATCGGCAGCTTCGGCGGCGTCGCCATCGAAGGCGTCGCGCGTGTGCACGTCGCCGACGTCGCCATCCACCACAACCGCGCGATCTACGGCGGCGGCATCGGCGTGTCCGGTGCGAGCGCGCGCCTCGTCCTCGAGCGCAACGTCGACGTCCACGACAACCAGGCGACGTTCGGCGGTGGCCTGTATGTCGAGACCGCGACGGCGAACATCCGCCCGCAAGCGGTCGCCGTGCACGACAACCTCGCCGTGTCCGGCGGCGGCGTCGCGATCTCGGGTGGCCTGGTCAACGTCGGCAGCGACATCGACGACCCCGCCACGCCGATCACCGGCTTCCTCGTCGCCGGCAACGGCGCCAGCGGCAACGGCGGCGGCGTGCACGTGGCGGGCGCGAACGGCATGCTGCTCGCCGACGACATCGTCGTGCGCGACAACCAGGCGAGCGAAGGCGGCGGCGTGTTCGCCACCGACGGCGGCTACGCCCAGTTCGCCAGCAACCTGACCGGCCCGTTCCGCCACTGCCCACCGTCGCTCGAATGCCTGCGCGTCTCCGGCAACCGCGCGACGCGCGGCGGCGGCGTCGCGGTGCGTGCCGGCGGCACCGGCCACCTTTCTCGCACGATCGTCCGCGGCAACGTGGCGGCGCGCGGCTCGGCGCTGTCGATCGCCGACGAGAACTCGACGCTGCGCGGATTCGGCCTGCTCGTCGTGCGGAATCGCTGCGACGACGCCGAACCGCAGTGCGACACGATCGGCATGAGCGCAGGCACCGCGCGCTTCCAGTACGCGACGTTCGCCGACAACGCCGGCCGGCCGCTGCTGCTGTTCGGCGACGGCGTGCCCGGCAATTCGCGCACGATCGTCTCGATGGATTCGACGCTCGTTTCCGGCAAGCCGATGATCTTCGGCACCAATGGCGCGGCGCCGATCTTCGCCGCCGACTGCGTCATGAAGGACAGCGGCGCGATCGAGGGCGGCATGGGCCGCAGCGACATCGGTCCGATCACGTTCCAGGACCCGGCGCGCGGCGACTTCCGCCTCGCCGCGGGCAATCGCGCGATCGACTACTGCGACGACACCCACGCACCGGTCGAGGATCCGGACCTCGACGGCACCCCGCGCGGCATCGAAGGCCCGGGCGCGAACGACCTCGGCCGCTACGACCTCGGCGCCTACGAGTTCGATCGCGTCTTCACGTCGGGGATGGAAGCGCCGCGCTGACGAACACGTACGGAGGGCGGGCCTTGGCCCGCCTCGCGTCGCGCGACACGATCGCGAAGGAGCGGCGGGCCGGGGCCCGGCCTACAGCGGATCGACCGGAGCGGACACCGGGAAGCGCCGCTTCGCCTCGAGCTGCCAGAAGATCCACGCCGATACCGCGGTGACGAGGCCCATGCAGACGAAGGTCGCGTGGAACGCCGGCAGCGTCGCCGCGCCACGCGCGGCACCGAACACCGCAGTGAACGCGGCGAGCAGGCCGCTCGCCATCGCCACGCCGAGGCTCATCGACAGCATCATCACCATCGACAGCAGGCTGTTGCCGCCGCTCGCGAGGTCGCCCTCGAGGTCGCGCAGGGTGACCGTGTTCATCGCGGTGAACTGCAGCGAGTTGACCATGCCGAACGCGGCGAGCTGGACGATGCGCAGCCATGCCGGCTGCGCCGGCCCGATCAGCGCGAAGCTCGCCATCGCCGCACCGACGAGCAAGGTGTTGACGAGCAACACGCGCCGGTAACCGAACGTCTTCACGATCGGCACGATCAGGCGCTTGGACACGATCCCCGCGAGC
This sequence comes from Dokdonella fugitiva, assembly GCF_014138265.1. Taxonomy (GTDB): domain Bacteria; phylum Pseudomonadota; class Gammaproteobacteria; order Xanthomonadales; family Rhodanobacteraceae; genus Dokdonella_A; species Dokdonella_A fugitiva_A. Next base: position 104,495 of record NZ_JACGXL010000005.1, on the reverse strand, counting down.
GCGACCGGGATCATCATCATGCCCGCCTCGGTCGGCGAATGACCGAGGCCGACCTGCAGCAGCAGCGGGATCAGGAACGGCATGCTGCCGCTGCCCAGCCGCGAGAACAGGTTGCCGAGCACGCCGACGCGGTAGCTGTGCACGGCGAACAGCGCGAGCGGGAACAGCGGCCGCGGACTGCGCGTCGCGTGCAGCCAGTAGGCGACGAAACTCGCGAGGCCGAAGATCAGCAGCACGAGCATGCCCGCGTGCTGCGTGCCGAGCTCGGTCAGTCCGGCGAGCGCGAGCGAGATCGCGACCATGCTGAAGGACAGCATGAAGTAGCCGCCGAGGTCGAAGCGCGCGACGGCGCTGCGCGCGTCCGGCATGAAGCGCAGGGTCGCGAGCGCGGCGATCGCGCCGACCGGCAGGTTGATGAGGAAGATCCAGTGCCAGGAGATCGCCTCGACCAGCCAGCCGCCGAGGGTCGGGCCGATCAGCGGGCCGATCATGCCCGGGATCGTCACGAAGCTCATCGCGGCGAGGAAGTCCTTGCGCGGCACCGAGCGCAGCACCGCGAGGCGTCCGACCGGCAGCAGCATCGCGCCGCCGATGCCCTGCACGACGCGCGACGCCGCGAGCTGCACGAGCGTGTGCGACTGTGCGCACAGCAGCGAGCCGAGCGTGAACAGCACGATCGCGCCGAAGAACACGCGACGCGTGCCGAAGCGGTCGGCGAGCCAGCCCGACGCGGGGATCAGCATCGCCATCGTCAGGGAGTAGGCGATCACGACCGATTGCATGCGCAACGGGCTCTCGCCGAGCCCGGTCGCCATCGCCGGCAGCGCGGTGTTGACGATGGTCGAGTCGAGCATCTGCATGAATACGCCGAGCGCGACGAGCCACAGCAGGGCGCGGGACGGCGTCGCGGCGGTCGGTTCGGTCGTCATCGGCGCGTGCAGTGTAGTCGACGATCGCTGAACCGCCTCGGCCGCTTGACCCCCGGCGCCGTGCTCGCCATGCTGTTTTGCTGCGCGTCCCCCGCCGGACGCGAAGAACCGATCCGGCGTCCCGTTTCCGACGCTCCAACGCGTACCAAGAGTCCTTGCATGAGCAGTCGCTACAACGCCGCCGACATCGAAGTCCTCTCCGGCCTGGACCCGGTCAAGCGCCGGCCGGGCATGTACACCGACACGTCGCGGCCGAACCACCTCGCGCAGGAAGTCATCGACAACTCGGTCGACGAAGCACTCGCCGGGCATGCGAAGACGATCGACGTGACCGTGTTCACGGACGGCTCGGTCGAAGTCGCCGACGACGGCCGCGGCATGCCGGTCGACATCCATCCCGAGGAAGGCATCCCGGGCGTCGAACTCATCCTCACGCGCCTGCACGCGGGCGGCAAGTTCTCCAACCGCAACTATCAGTTCTCGGGCGGCCTGCACGGCGTCGGCGTGTCGGTCGTCAACGCGCTGTCGCAGCGCGTCGAGGTGACGATCCGCCGCGACGGCCAGGTCTATCGCATGGACTTCAAGGACGGCGAACGCGCGAGCAACCTCGGCGTGACCGGCACCGTGCCGAAGAAGCAGACCGGCACGACCGTGCGCTTCTGGCCCGACCCGAAGTACTTCGACTCGCCGAAGATCGCGCTCGCGCGCCTCAAGCACGTGCTGCGCGCGAAGGCGGTGCTGTGCGCAGGCCTCACCGTGCGCCTCACCGACGAGGCGAGCGGCGAGAAACTCGAGTGGTACTACGAGGACGGCCTGCGCGACTACCTGCGCTCGATGCTCGGCGCGGTCGAATACCTGCCCGCCGACCTGTATGTCGGCCATCACCAGCGCGAGAACGGCGCGGTCGAGTTCGCGGTGGCCTGGCTGCCCGAAGGCGAGCTCACGCAGGAAAGCTACGTCAACCTCATCCCGACCGCGCAGGGCGGCACGCACGTGAACGGCCTGCGTTCCGGCCTCACCAATGCGCTGCGCGAGTTCTGCGAGTTCCGCAACCTGCTGCCACGCGGCATCAAGCTCGCGCCCGAGGACGTCTGGGACCGGCTCTGCTTCGTGCTGTCGCTGAAGATGACCGACCCGCAGTTCTCCGGCCAGACGAAGGAACGCCTGTCCTCGCGCGACGCCGCCGGTTTCGTCGAGAACGCGGTGCACGACGGTTTCTCGCTCTACCTCAACCAGCACGTCGAGATCGGCGAGAAGATCGCCCAGCTCGCGATCGAGCGCGCGACGCTCCGGCTCAAGGCCGAGAAGCAGATCGTGCGCAAGAAGATCACGCAGGGCCCGGCCCTGCCCGGCAAGCTCGCCGACTGCGCGTCGAGCGACCTGTCGCGTACCGAACTGTTCCTCGTCGAAGGCGACTCCGCGGGCGGTTCCGCGCGACAGGCGCGCGACAAGGATTTCCAGGCGATCCTGCCGCTGCGCGGCAAGATCCTCAACACTTGGGAGGTCGAATCCGGTTCGGTGCTCGCTTCGCAGGAAGTGCACGACCTCGCGGTCGCGATCGGCTGCGACCCGGGCAAGGACGACATCTCCGGCCTGCGCTACGGCAAGGTCGTCATCCTCGCCGACGCCGACTCCGACGGCCTGCACATCGCGACCCTGCTGTCGGCGCTGTTCCTGCGCCATTTCCCGAAACTCGTGCGCGACGGCCACGTGTTCGTCGCGATGCCGCCGCTGTTCCGCGTCGACGTCGGCAAGCAGGTGTTCTATTGCCTCGACGAAGCCGAGCGCGACGCGATGCTCGAGAAGATCCAGCGCGAGAAAATCAGGGGGGCGGTCAGCACCACGCGCTTCAAGGGCCTCGGCGAGATGAATCCGTCGCAGCTGCGCGAATCGACGATCCATCCCGACACGCGCCGCCTCGTGCAGCTCACCATCGAGGCCGACGACGGCACCTCGAAGGTGATGGACATGCTGCTGTCGAAGAAGCGCGCGAGCGATCGCAAGGAATGGCTCGAGACGAAGGGCGACCTCGCTTCGCTCGAGGTCTGAGCCTGCTCGCGGCGAACGGAATCCGGCGCGTTAAACCCGCGGCCGGCGACCCGCATCGAAGCGGAGCCGGCGGTCGCCACCGCCGCGCGCGCGGGATCGCGCGCGCGTTCCTTGTCCGATCGGGAGAACCGCCTTGCACGTGTTCGCGTCATTCCGTTCCCTCGTCGTCCTCGTCGCTCTGACCTGCGCGGGCTGTGCCTCTCCAGGCGCACGCGAATCGCCCCGCCTCGATCGCGCTGCGCTCGATCGCCGCGTCGAGGCGCTGATGGCGCAGGCGCACGTGCCCGGGCTTGCGCTCGCGCTCGTCCGAGACGGCCAGGTCGTCTACGTGAAGGGCTACGGCGAACGCGACACCGGGCGGCAGCTGCCGCTGCAGGCCGACACGGTCATGTACGCCGCGTCGCTGACCAAGGCCACGTTCGCGTACGGTGTGATGATGATGGCCGACGAGGGACGCATCGACCTCGATCGGTCGATCGATGCGCTGCTCGCCAAGCCGCTGCCCGAGTACGACAAGTACGCCGACCTCGCCGGCGACGAACGCTGGCGCCTGCTGACGCCACGCATCCTGCTCAGCCATCGCTCCGGCTTCGCGAATTTCCGCTTCTGGCAGCCGGGCAAGCCGTACGATCCGGACGGCAAGCTGTTCTTCTACTTCGATCCCGGCACGCGCTTCGCGTATTCGGGCGAAGGCATCAACCTGCTGCAGTTCGCGCTCGAGAATGGCGGCGGCATCGACGTCGGCGACTACCTCGGCACGCATCTGTTCGAGCGCTTCGGCATGACGCGCACGTCACTGACCTGGCGCAGCGATTTCGAAGGCAACGTCGCGATCGGCTACGACGAGCATGGCGCAGCGCTCGGCCACAAGCAGCGCGGCAGCGTGCGCGCGGCGGGCTCGATGGACACGACGGTCGACGACTATGCGCATCTGCTCGCCGCGATGGTGCGTGGCGACGGCCTGCGACCGCGACGCACGCGGCGTGGCAGGCGCCGCAGGTGCGCATCCGATCCGCGCAGCAGTTCCCGACGATGGGCGTCGCCGACACCGACGACGACGACGGCATCGCGTTGTCGTACGCGCTCGGCATCGCGCGCTTCGAATCGCCGCGCGGCCCGGCCTGGTTCAAGGAGGGCCACGACGACGGCACCAACAACCTCGCGCTCTGCCTCGCGCGCTCGCGCGACTGCGTGCTGCTCATGAGCAACAGCTCGAACGGCGAATCGATCTTCCCGCAGCTGATCGAGGCGACGCTCGGGCCGGTCTGCTTCCCGTGGTACTGGGCCGGCTACATCCCGTTCGATCATCCCGAATGGAAGGCGCCGGGCGCGCACCCGCCGTGCCGGCGCACCGGCGACGGACCCGCGTGAACGCGGCACCCCGCAAGGCGGAGCCGGGGTTCCGCCATGCGGCGTAGGGACGGCTCGGCGACCGCGTACCGACGCCGCCCGCTCCCCGTGTCGCGCCGCCTGCGCTAGGCTGCGCGCTTCCCGGGAGGAGTCGTGATGCGTACCTTGTTGAAATGGCTGTTGCGCCTGGTCCTGCTCGTGCTCGTGCTCGGCGGCGCGTTCTTCGTGCACGTCTGGTACTTCAAGCCGTATTCGATCGACTGGTTCTACGGACGCGTGTTCGCGCAATTCGCGCTGAAGAGCCCGGAGTTGCTCAGCAGCCTGCGCATCCTGCCGCCGTGGGCGGACTTCTACAGTGGCAAGCTCGACGACGCGTCGCCGCAGCACGAGGCCGAGATGGCGCAGATGGTGCGCGACGACCTCGACATGCTGCACCGCTACGACCGCACCGCGCTCGACCCGGCCGGCCAGCTGTCCTACGACGTACTCGACTACTTCCTAGCGATCCAGGTCGAAGGCGACAAATTCCGCGGCCACGATTTCCCGGTCAACCAGATGTTCGGCGTGCAATCGAGCCTGCCGAACTTCATGGCGCAGACGCACCAGGTCAACAATCGCCACGACGCCGACGCCTACGTCGCGCGGCTCGACCTGTTCCCGCAGAAGTTCGCCCAGGTCATCGACGGCTTGAAGGAACGCGAGGCGAAGGGCGTGGTGCCGCCGAAGTTCACCGTCGACGAAGTGCTCGCGCAGATGCGCGGCTTCATCGCGCCGCAGCCGAAGGAGCACATGCTCTACACGAGCTTCAAGGACAAGCTCGGCAAGCTGCCGGACGACGCGATCCCGGCCGCCGACCGCGACGTGCTGCTCGCGCGCGTCGCCACCTCGATCGAACGCAGCGTGTACCCGGCCTACCGCACCTTGATCGACCACTTCGCCGAGCTGCAGCCGAAGGTCACGCGCAACGACGGCGCGTGGAGCCTGCCCGACGGCGACGCCTACTACGCGTGGTGCGTGCGCATGCACACGACCACGGACATGACGCCCGAACAGGTGCACGCGCTCGGCCTCGCCGAAGTCGCGCGCGTGAGCACGGAGATGGACGCGATCCTGAAGGCGCAGGGCCTCGCCGAGGGACCGATCGGCCCGCGCGTGCAGCAGCTCGCCCATATGCCCGACGCGGCCTATCCGAACACGCCGGAAGGCAAGGACGCGATGCTCAAGCAGTACCAGGCGATCCTCGACGAGGTGAACGCCGGACTCGGCTCGGCGTTCCACGTGCGGCCGAAGCTCGGCGTCGTGGTCAAGCCGGTGCCCGCGTTCTCCGAAAAGACCGCGCCGGGCGCGTACTACGAACCCGGCTCGTTCGACGGCACGCGACCCGGCGTGTTCTACGCGAACATGCGCGACACCACCGAGAACCCGAAATGGGGCATGCGCACGCTCGCCTACCACGAGGGCATCCCCGGCCACCACTTCCAGATTTCGATCGCGCAGGAACTCCAGGGCGTGCCATTCTTCCGCCGCGTGCTGCCGTTCACCGCGTACGCCGAAGGCTGGGCGCTGTACGCCGAACGCCTCGCCTGGGAACTCGGCTTCGAGAAGGACCCGCTCGACGACCTCGGCCGCCTGCGCGACGAGATGATGCGGGCGGTGCGCCTCGTCGTCGATTCCGGCATCCACTACAAGCACTGGACGCGCGAACAGGCGATCCAGTACATGATGGACAACACCGGCATGGCCGAAAGTTCCGTTACCTCGGAGATCGAACGCTACTTCGTCGATCCCGGCCAGGCGCTCGCCTACAAGGCCGGCATGCTGAAGATCCTCGAGCTGCGCGAGCACGCCAAGCAGGCGCTCGGCGCGAAGTTCGAGCTCGGCGAATTCCACGACCAGGTGCTTACCCACGGCTCGCTGCCGCTCGCGTTGCTGCAGCGCGTGATCGAGGACTGGATCAAGCAGAAGCAATCGACGTGAGCGTACGCCCACGCCGGCGCAGCGACGCGAACGCGCCACTTCGCCGACCGCCGCATGAACGACCGATCGAGGCGCATGTAAGGACGCCCGCGCGCTAACGCAATCCGAATGCGCGCTCGGGCATCCTGCGCTTCCCGTGGCGACCGCACGCGGGCCCGCTGAGAAGCGCGCCGGGGACGTGGCGGCGTCGCGGACCAATCCGCCGTGCACGCGGCTCCGGCACCGGAGCCGTGTGTGTTCGCCGAACGGGTCGGCGCCGCATGCGCCACGGCGCGACCGATGCCCGCGCAACGGGAGAACGACTGCACTCCGCCCACAGGAGTATGCTTTTCGCTGCCCGCCTCCCCCGGGCAGTGCACTCGGCCCGGGACGCGGCGCAGCGATCGACACCCTTCGATCCGACCTGGGGAGCCGTCATGAACACTCGATCGAAAGCCCTCCGCGCAGCGGCCTATGCCGCCGGCGTGGCGCTCGCGCCCGCGGCGCAGGCGCAACTCTACGGCGCAAGCCCGTTCCAGAACCAGTTCTACAAGCTGGACATGGTGACCGGCGCGGCCATCACGACGAACGCCATCGATGTGCCGACGCGTACGATCACGGGCACCAATTCCGTCACGATCGACCCGACCACGAACATCGCGTACGCGGTCGTCAAGGCGAGCGGCGTCACCGGTCGCTTGCTCGTCACGATCGACCTCGACACCGCGGTCGGCGTCGAGATCGGCAACCTCGGCGACAACTTCTCGTCGCTCGCCTTCCGCGCCGACGGCCAGCTGTTCGGCGTCACCGGCGACGGTGCGACGGTGCCGGAAACGCTCTACCTCATCGACAAGGGCAACGCGAGCGTCACGCTCGCGAGTGCGCTCGGCAACGGCGCCGACGGCGAAGTCATCGCTTTCGAGCCGCGCGACGGCATGCTCTACCACTGGTCCGGCAACGGTACGGTCGTATTCGAGAAGCTCGAGTCCTCGCCGCCGTACACCGTCACGAACATTCCGATCGTCGGCGCGACCAACGGCGAAACCTTCGGCGCGGTGTGGGACGAGTGCACCGGCGTGTTCATCACGTCGAACATCAACAGTGCGTTCAACACCTTCGCGCCGGACGGCACGGTCACGCCGCAGTACGGCACCACGCCCGACGACGTCCGCGGACTTGCCCTCGTCGGGCCGAACAGTTGCGACGTCGACCTGTCGCCGACGCTGTCGATCGCGCCCGCGGAACCGACGCCGGCCGGTGCAGTCTCGCTCGACGTGCAGGTCCCCAACGCGGGCCCCGCGCGCGCGCTCGCGCCGACGTTGACGATCACCCTGCCCGCGTCGCTCAGCGCCGCGAGCACGACCGGCTGCGCCGAGGATCCGACCGGCATTCCCACCTGCACCCTGCCCGTGCTGTTCGGCGGCGATGTGGCGACGGTGACGATCGCAGCGACCTACGACGGCACGCCGAGTTCGCTCGTCACCGTGCAGGCGGCGACGACGTCGAACGACACGGACGCAGGCAACGACATCGCCACGCTCGCCATCGACGACACGATCTTCGCGAACGGGTTCGAACTGCCCTGAGCCCGCCGCGTCGGGCGAGGCGCGCGCGGATTCGCTTCGGCGAAGCCGCGTGCGACACTCGTGCCGACGCCACCGCGGAGCAGCACGATGAACGCTTTCCTCGTCCGGTTCGGCCCTGCTCTCGTCGGGCTTGCTGTCGTCGTCCTCGCCACCATTGCGTCCACGACGGTCGCCGCGCGCGCCCCGATGTGGGAAATGCGTCCGCCGCACGGCGCCACGCCGGGCGGCGGCGACTGCAACGACAACGATCCCAACGTCTATCCCGGCCATGTCGAGATCGTCGGCAATCGCGTCGACGACGATTGCGACGGGCTCGCCGACGAGGATGCGAACGACAACCCGTCGGGCGACATCAACGACCTCGACGGCGACGGCGTCAGCCTCGCGATGGGCGACTGCAACGACACCGCCGGCAGCATCCATCCCGGCGCCGTCGAAGTCGTCGGCAACTACGTCGACGACGACTGCGACGGACTCGCCGACGAGGACGCCGCGGACCATCCGTCGAACGATGCCGCCGACCACGACGGCGACCAGGTGATCATCGCGCCGGATCCGATCTTCGCGTCGGGATTCGAAAGTGCCGGCTGAGCGCGCGCGCCGGGCGACGCCGATCAACGGTGCAGGATCGCCTTCGTCGTCGCGTGGTCGATCGGCGCGGACGTGTGCTCGTGCGCGATCTGCCATTCGCCACCGACGCGCCGCAGGCCGAGCGTGATGCGATTGGTCAGCGCGCGCAGCGGCGTCCCGTCCGCGGCCTGCGCCGCGTAGGTGAGGATCGCGTGGCCGAACGCGAGATCGCCCATCGCCGTGCAGGCGGCCTCCTCGACGCCGACGACGACGCGCTCGTCGCCGAGCGAGGAGAACCAGTCCGTCGCCATCGTGCGCCACGCGTCGACGCCGCGCAGCGACCATGCACCCCACATGTCGAATACCTGGAGGTCGTCGGCGTAGAGCGCGACGAACGCGTCGACGTCCTTGGCGAGCACGGCCCGCGCGTAGCGCGCGAGGATCTCGCGGAGCGGGTCCGTGGCCGCGCTCACGGTGCCACCATGATGCGCGGCAGCGCCTCGTCGTAGGACTGCACGAGCTTCGGTTCCTGGATGTTGACGTCGGTGACGTATACCAGCATCGCGCGCGCGAGCGCGCGGGTGTCGTCGTTCTGGAACGTGCTCGGGCTGAACATGCCTTGCGCGAAGTTGTTCTCGTAGGTCTGGAACGTCTGTTGCTGCGTGTACACGCGGGAAATCGCATAGGCGATATCCTGCGGCAGGTACGACAGGGCCTGCGTCGCGAGCGCGAGGTCCCACGCGGTGTGCTCGAACACGACCGGCTGCACGCCGCGGAACTGCGTCGCGACCTGGAAACCCTGCATCGTCTTCGGGACGTCGCTCGCGAGGAAGGCGTCGATGTCGCGGGCGAGCCGCTCGTGGTAGGCGCGCACGTCGGCGACCGCCTTGCGGTTGACGCGCATCTCCTCGGCGAAATTGCGCAGCGCGTCGGCCGCGAGTTGGCGATGCTCGCGGCTCTCGCGCCACTGGTCGGCGAGCAGCGCGAGGAACACGCCGGCGCTGACGAGCGCGAGTTCGGTCAGCCATCCGAGCAGCGGGCGGCCGCGCAGGATCTCTTCGAGGCGCATGGGGTACGGGCTCCCGCCGGCCGTCGATGGCCGATCGTGCGATTGTATCGGCATGGCGCGCCGGATCGGCGACGACGCGCAGAATGCACCGTGGCGCGATACATGATCGTCTCATCCGCGACCCGCGCCACCGATCGCCGATGCAGGCGGGTTTTACATCGTCGCCTGCAAAGGACTAGAGTGTCGCCGACGCGATGCGACCGGCTCGTGTCGGTCATCCGCGGAAGGGGACGGGTTCGCATGGGTCGCGAGTGGCGACGCAAGGGGATCCTCGCGCTGGTATGCACGGCCCTCTTCTGGGTCGACGTGCCCTATCGCGCGACGTTCTTCGACATCCCGGCGCAGGGGTCGCTCGCGCACCTGCACGCAGGATGGCTGTTCGCCGTCGCCATGCTGTATCGCGACCGCGCGAGCCTGGCGGTCTGCGTGGTCGTCGCGTTCGCTTCATGGGCCTCGCGCGTCGCACTGTTCGAGGGCGGCGGCGCGCTCGTCTATGCCGGCGGCGCGCTCAGTTATGCACTTACCTACGCGGGCCTGCGCGCGGCTGCACGCTGGCTGGCTCCGTCCGCACGCCAGCCGTTCGTCTTCGCGGCGCGCGATCTGCCGGGCTTCGCGCTCGTCGGCATGCTCGCCTACCCGATCGCCGTCGCCCTGTTCGCCGGCCTCTACATCGAGCCGTACGCGGGCCCGATCGTGGCCGCCAACGAGGCGGCGCAGGTCCTGTTCGCCAAGCTGTTCGGCGTGCTCATCGTCAGCCTGCCGGTGATCGTGTTCGCGACGCACACGACGGGCGGGCGCAGTGCAGGTGAGGATGCGGTACGCGTGCCGTGGACGCTGCTCCTCGTCGGGATCGGCGTGCCCGCGCTCGCACTGCGGGTCGCACCGATCGATTCAGCGGCCGTCGATGCCGTGCTGACGGCCTTCACCGACTACCGCCTGCTCGTGGCGGCCCTGCTCGTGCTCGCCGCGAAACGATGCAGCCTGCGTTTCAGCATGACCGCGCTCGTGCTCGCCGAATTCCTGTTCGTCTGCGCGCTCGCCCGCAACGCCGGTCCCAAGACCCTGCTCGACACCGCGCTGCTGCTGCGCTTCGCGATCGAATGCGTGATCGCGCTCTGGCTCGTGCTCGCACTGCTGCTCTACGGCTACGAACGCGATGCCGCCGCGCAGCGGCACCAGCGCGCGAGCCTGCACGACCCCCTGTCCGACCTGCCCAACCTGTCGGCGCTGCGCCGCCGTTGCGCGATCAGCGCGCTGCCCCCGCTCGGATTCGTGCTGCTCGACCGCAGCGAATCGATCCTCGCCGGCCTCGGGCTGCGCGCGCAGGCGACGCTGTCGCGCTGGATCGCCGACCTGCTGCGCGACATCGGCGAAACCTACGACATCGGCACCGGCCATCTGGTCGTCCTCCTGCACGGTGATCCGCGCGGCGATGCGGCCACGGCGGCCTGGGACGCCGTGCTGCGCCGCCTCCACGGCGGCGAGTTCCTCTGGCTCGAGCGGCCGGTGCGCGTGTTGCCCTACCTCGGCGTCGCCGGCGAAGTCGACGGCGAGGGCTTCGAGGTGCGCATGGCACGCGCGTCCGACGTGGCGATGGAAGCGCGCGACCGCGGCGAGCTGCGACCGCTGCACGCGGGCTCGCGCGACGCGCGCGAGGCGTTTTCGACCCACGGACGCTCGCTGCAGGTTTCGACCAATGCGCTGGCGCGCATCCGCGCCGGCGAGATCGAGCTGTATTGCCAGCCGCTCGTCGCCCTCTCCGGACATGCAGCGGACAGCGGCGCCCACGGCGAGATCCTCTGCCGCCTGCAGGACGAGGTCGGCCGCCTGCTGCTGCCCGAGGAGTTCCTGCGCGAGCTGCAGGCGGACCGGCGGATGGCGGAACTCGACCTCGCGGTGGTGCGATCGCTCGACCGCTGGCTACGCAGGCACGACGGCGCGCGCCTGCCGATCAGCCGCCTCAGCGTCAACCTCGCCGGCCAATCGCTCGCCTCGCTCAGCTTCGCGCGCGACCTGCTCGCCCTCGTCGACGACTTCTCGCTGGTGCCGGGCGCTCTCTGCTTCGAAGTCACCGAGACCGCGGCGATCACCCATGCCGGCGACGCCATCGGGCTGCTCAACGCACTGCGCGAACGCGGTTGCTGCATCGCGATCGACGACTTCGGCATCGGCTACCAGTCATTCGAGCGCCTCAAGCAGATACCGGCGAACGTGATCAAGATCGACGGCAGCTTCGTGCGCAACCTCGTGCGCGATCCGCGCGACCTCGCCACCGTGCGCGCGATCGTCGCGATCGCGCGCGCCTACGGCGCCGAAACCGTCGCCGAGTGGGTCGAGGACGAACCCACGCTCGTGCTGCTGCGTGAACTCGGTGTCGACTGGGCGCAAGGGTTCCATCTCGCGCGTCCACGGCCGATCGACGAGGTGCTGCTCGCTCCGGCGGGCGCCACCGCATCCGGCGAGGCGCACTGAGGCGTCGGCGGCACCTAGGCCGGCGCCCGTGCGTGCCGATCGAAACGCGCGAACGAAACCAGCCGATCGCACGGGTGCGCACGCCGCCGCAGGCGCGCGGCGATCACGTCCGCGCCGAGGCGCGCATAGGCGATGCCGTTGCCACCGTAGGCGAGCGCGAACAGCACGCGCGGGCCGTGCTGCGCGTGCGCGTCGAAGAACGGCAGACCGTCTTCGGTTTCCGCGAACGTGCCGGCCCAGGCCCACGCCGGCTCGATCACCGTGCCGAGTCGTCGCCCGGCATCGCGCGCGAGCCGGTTCGCCTTGGCCGCAACGCGCGCGTCGCGCACGGCTGGTACGTCGCTGCGGTCGTCCGCTCCGCCGACGAGCACGCGGTCGTCATCGGTCACGCGCAGGTACAGGTACGGCCGGGCCGTTTCCCACGCGAGCATGCCGCGAAGGCGCGCGAGATCCGCGCGAGGATCGGTCACGAACGCGTAGCTGCTGCGGTTGCACGCGACGCGCGCGTCGAGCCAGCACTGCGATTCGTAGCCTCCGGCGACGACGAGGTGGCGTGCGCGCACGCTTGCGCCACGATCGGTGTCGACGCGCACGCCACGCGCTCGCACCGCGAAGCCGGTCATCGTCGTACGGTCGAACACGCGGCCGCCGCTGCGCACGATCGCGCGCAGCAACGCGTGGCAGCTCCGGTATGGATCGAGTTGCGCCGCCGGCCGGGTGAGGATCGCCGCGGCGGCGTCGATGCCGAATCGCCGGTGCAGCGCATCGTGTTCGAGCCAGTCCGCGCGCAGCCCCGCATCGCGACGGCGCTGCCACTCGCTGCGCAGGCGATCGCGATGGGATTCGCGTGACGCGAAATAGAGGCTGCGCGCTCGCCGGAATCCGATGCCGCGGAAGCGCGCCATCTCGCTGCACAGCACATCGAGCGCCGCCGCGCAGGATCGATAGGCGACCTTCGCCGCGTCGCTGCCGTGACGCGCGGCGAGGTCGCGCATTTCCGTATCGAGTTCGTACTGCAGCAACGCCGTGGTCGCCGCCGTGCTGCCCCAGCCCACCTCGCGCCGGTCGATGAGCACGACTCGATGGCCGTCGAGCTGCAGGCGTCGGCCGATCAATGCGCCGCCGAGGCCCGCGCCGACGATCGCGACGTCGCACTCGATCGGGCGATCGAGTGCGGGAAAGGAACCGATCAGGCCGCTGCGGACCGTCCAGAACGGATAGCCGCTCTTGAGGTCCACGCCTCAGCGGCTCGAACTCGCGTTGAGGCGAGCCATGCTCGCCGGCTCGGGCACGCGCGTCATCCACGGCCACCAGGCATCGAATTCGGCATGCGACACGCGGCCGTCATGGTCGGCGTCCGCGTTCGGCAGGTCCTCCTGCAATGCGACCGCGTGCTGCCGTTCGAGTTCGTCGAGCGACAGCGCGCCATCGGCGTTGCTGTCGAGCGCGGCCCATGCCGCGTCCGACGACGCGTGCGAACCACCGTCGCCGACGTGCATGCCGGGGGTCGCGCACGCGCCGAGCGCGACCGCGGCCATCATCGTCGCTACATGCGCGAGAAGCCTCACGATGCGGTCCTCCGCCACGGACCCGCCGTCGCGTGCCGATCTGCGGTATGCGTACGCGCCGGTGCGACGGCTGCGGGCGCGAGCAGCGGCCGGATCGGCACGAACGGCAGAGCGCGCGAGCGCGCGAGCTTGAAGATCGGCAGCAGCAGCGGCATCGCGCACATCGGCGCATCCTCGCGGGAATCGACGACGGCGACGCTAGCGCCCGCGCGCGGAGCGGTGCCTGAATGCGCTGCGCGGTGTTCATGCAACGGCCAGTTTCCTGCGCGATGCCTCGTCTCAGGGCCGCGATGCACGGCCCGCCCCGCTTCGGCGTCGCCACAGCGCCGCGAGCATCACGGCGACGACGAGCAGGTTGAGCACGAGGCTGCCGAGGCCGATCCAGCCGACATGATGCCGGACGCCGGCGACTTCGAACGGAACGTAGATCGCACCGCTCGCCGCCGCGAGCACTTCGGCCCAGGCAGCGCGCCGGAACAGGCCCCAGGCTTCGACGAAACGCAAGGTCGAATACGCGGCCGCGCCGCAAGCGAGCCACAGCAGGTGCGCATCCTGCAGGTGCCCCGCCGCTTCGATGAAGATGCGCGGATAACGCGATGCCGGGTTGAGGTGCGTGTGACGCACCAGCGCCTCGGCGATCGCGCCGACGTCCTCGTGCACGAGTATCGCGAGACCCGACGCGGCGACCAGCACGATCGCGCCCTTGAATGCCTCGACGGCGGCGACCACGTCGATGGCGCGGTGACCGCTCACGGAAACCGGCCGCCGCGGGACGGCGCCGATGACGGCTTGGCCCGGGCCTTCTCCTCGGCAGCGCGCTCGATCATGCGGGCGATCGCCGCGTACCCCTTGCGGCGCGCCACGTCGAGCGGCGTCTCGAGCTGCGGCTTGTCGTAGACGCTCGTGATCGACGGGTCAGCACCCGCCTCGAGCAGGAGTCTCACCACTTCGACGTGCCCCGCAGCAACGGCGATGCCGAGCGCAGGCGGATCCGTGCAGCACCGGTGGTCGACCCATGGCTTGTGCGCGAGCAGCAATCTCACGAGCTTCGCGTCGCCGTCTCCCGCAGCCGTCTGCAACGGAGAATCCACCTCGCTGGCGTGACTCGCGAGCACGTCGGTCGACGCGGGCGCGTCGACCGGCGCGCCGCGATCGAGCAATGCCCTCACGAGCAACTCGTCGTGCGCGGCCGTCGCATGGCAGAGTGACAAGTAGTCGATCACCCGATCGCGGGAGGCTGCCGCGGCCGCACCGGTCGAACCGATCAGCAGCAGGAAGGCGAGCGCCTTCACGGATCACCGCCGAACTCCGCCGCGATCTCGCGCGACGCCAGCCGCTTCGCGATCCAGCCGTAGAGTCCGGCGAAGCCGATCGCGAACACTGCGCTGAAAGCGACGATCGCCGCGACGAACGCCGTCATGTCCGGCCCACCCTTGACTGCGTGGAACTGTTCGCGCATAGACGAGAACATCGCCACTTGCAGCAGCACGCTGCCGATGCTCCAGAGCATGCCGAGCAGCATGAGGCCGATGAATACGAGGCGCGCCCAGTTCCTGCGCAGCAGCAGGCCGATCGAAGAAGCAAGCGTGAGTGCCGACACCAGCAGCACCGCGAGGATGAACAGGCGCAGGTGGCCGAGCATGAACGCCGCGAGCGGCGGCGCGCCCGGTGGCGGAGCGCGCATCGCGGCTTCGAACTCGGGTTTCGAGAACACGGTCGCGACCATGATGTTCTGCAACGCGCCGACGAAGGTGGCGAAGCCCGACAGCACGATGAAGATCCATGCGACGACGGTGACGAAGGTCGAGCGGGTGTTGGTTGCGGTCATTCCGGTTCCCGGGTCGAGGCCGCCGCGTTCCGGCACGATCGGCGGCGCCGCGCGACGGCGCCGCGCGAACCATGTCACGAGACGTCGGGCGTCCCGCCAAGTATCCACGCCGGCCGCGCCTTCTCCAAGGCGCCGCGCGGGTCAGCCGTCCGGACGTGCATGGCGCGCGCCGCGCCCGATCGGGAAAGGCGCATACTCCGCCGGTCCGTTTCGGAAGGGGATCCGGATGCGCACGCATCGCTTCGCCACGTCGGCGCTCACCGCCGTGATGCTTTCCGTTGGCTTCGCCACGACCGCAGCGACGACCCGCGCGAGCCTGCCGATCGCGACGGTGCCATCGCCCGCAGCGAACGCGCCGGCAGACCTGCGCGCGCTGGCGGAGGCGCGCCTGCCGCGGATCGTCGCGCCGAATCGCGTCGGTGGTGTCGCAGCGACACGCAATCCTGGTTCGCCGCTGGACACCGCACCGGCCGGCGGCGTGTGGCATGGCTTCGGCGGCTTGCCGGAAGGCTGCGGCGGCACCATCGGCGCTTCCACGTTCGCCGCCAACGGCGATCTCTACGTCGCAGGGAGCTTCGGCATCTGCGGCGACCAGCCGGCGACTTCCATCGCGCGCTGGAACGGCAGCACCTGGTCGGCGCTCGGCAGCGGAACGAACTCGCGCATCGAGGCGATGGTCGCGATCGGCAACGACATCTACGTCGCCGGCCAGATCAGCGATGCGGGCGGCGTGCCGGTCAGCGGCGTCGCGCGCTGGGACGGCACGCAATGGCACGCGCTCGGTGACGGCGTCTCCGGCTTCGGCGGCAGCTATTTCGTCTACGCGCTCGCCGCGAGCGGCAACGATCTCTACGTCGGCGGCCGATTCGAGAGCGCAGGCGGCCAACCCGCGGCGTCGATCGCGCGCTGGAACAGCGTGACGCAAACCTGGTCGACGCTCGGCAGCGGCATGACGCGCGTGCTCGGCACCGCGTCGGTGCGCGCGATCAGCGTGTACGCCGGCGTCGTCTACGCCGGCGGCGACTTCGACCACGCCGGGGGCGTGCCTGCGAACCACGTTGCCGCGTGGGATGGCAATGGCTGGTCGCAGCCGGGCGAGGGATTCGACGACGACGTCTACGCACTCGCGGGATGGAACGGTTCCGTCTACGCGGGCGGCAGGATGCAGGCGAGCGGTCTCACGCCGATCGCTCATCTTGCACGTTTCGACGGCGACGACTGGGTCGAGATCGGCGGCGGCGTCGATGGTCCCGTCAACGCACTCGTCGGCACGCTGTCCGGCCTGTTCGTCGGCGGCGACTTCGACGATGCCGGCGGCGCGCCGCACGAGAACCTCGCGCTCTGGAACGGCAGCGCGTTCGGCGACGTCGGTGGCGGCGTGCAGGCCGGATTCGGCGCCGTGAGCACGCTCGCAGCCGGTGTCGTCGCGGTCGCGGTCGGCGGCGACTTCCGCCAGGTCGGTGGCAGCACGCCCGCGCATTTCATCGCGCTGTGGAACGGCACCTGGGCCGCACTGGCCGCGCCTGCGGGACAGGGCTTGTTCGCCTCCCCGCTCGCCGCGGCGAGCTACGCGTCCGAACCGTGCTTCGGCGGCTTCGGCGAGATGCACACCGGCACCGGCTCGATCGCCTGCTGGGACGGCAATGCGTGGGCGCCGCTGATCTCGGCGGAGATCCCCGCTTTCACGAACGCGCTGGCCGCCTCCGGCAACGACCTCTACATCGGCGGCTACTTCTATCCGGACCCGGGCAGCTGCTGCATCCGGCGCTGGGACGGTGCGATCGCGCACGATCTCGGCGAAGGCACCGACAGCGGGCCGATGTCGATCTTCGTCGACGGCACCGACGTCTACGCGAGCGGCTGGTTCGGCGGCGCGGGCGGAATCAACGTCAACAACGTCGCGATGTGGGACGGCGTGGCGTGGCACGCGTTCGGCGCCGGCATCGATTCCGCGCCGAACGCGGTCGCCTGGTACCAGGGGCGCCTGTACGCGACCGGCTATTTCACCGATGTCGGCGGCGTGCCGATGAACTACATCGCAGCCTGGAACGGCAGCGCCTGGGTCGACGTCGCCGGCGGTCTCGACGGCCAGGGCATGGCGCTCGCGGTCAGCGACGGCTACCTCTATGTCGGCGGCTACTTCTCCCACGCCGGTGGCGTGCCCGCGAACAGCATCGCGCGCTGGGACGGCACCCAGTGGTCGGCGGTGACCACCGCGCTCGGCAACGGCGTCACCTACATGGACATCTACCCCGGCTTCGTCACCTCGCTCTCCGCGTCGCCGCGCGGCTTGTTCGTCGGTGGCTCGTTCGACAAGGCGGGCGGCGCGCGCGCCGTGGGCGTCGCACTCGTCGACGGCAGTGGCGTCCATGCACTCGGCTACGGCAACAACGGCATCGATGCCAGCGGCTACGTCAGCGCGATCACCGTACGCGACGACGATGTGTTCATCGGCGGGCTGTTCGCGCACGCGGGCGGCTGGCTGTCGGCGAACGTCGCGCGCTTCGCCCTCGTCGACGACATGGTCTTCGCGAACGGCTTCGAATGAGCCCGGCCGTCGCCGGTGTGCTGCCTCACGGTTCCCGTACCGGCAGTGCGAACGAGAACGGCGCGACGTCGTCGCCACCGTCGAGCACGTCGACGAGGCGCTGTAGGAACGCCGGCAGCGAATCGGCAACCGTTTCGGTTTCCTCGAACTCGGGTTCGCAGCCGTAGACGACGGCACCGCGCCGCTCGCCGTCGAGCGCGAGCGCGAAATACTGATAGCTGCCGTATACCGACAGGAGCAGCGGCACGTGCGCGCGCCAGAAGGTTTCGACTTGCGCCTGCGCGAGCGCATCATCGGCGGCCGCTTCCATCGACATGCGTTCGAATGCATCGAACGCGAAGCCCTCGACCTCGCCTTCGCGTTCGAGGTCGGTGCGGATGCCGTCGAGCGTGACGAACCAGGCGCGATCGGCGGGGTCGACGCAACTCGCGAACGCGCCCATCCACGCGACGAGCGCATCGGGCAACGGCGCGACGTAGCGCGTGGCGAACTCCGCTGGCAGCGTCGCTCGCGTGGGTGCCTCGATGCGCCAGCCGTGCCGTCGCAACGCGGCGACCACCACGTCGACCGCAATCGCGTCCGCGTTCACGCGGAGGCGAGGGCGTCGCGGCATGCGCGCGCGATGACGATTTCCTCGTCGGTCGGCACGACCAGCACGGGCACGCGCCCAGCGCCGATGCGTTCGGCGTTGCGCGCGTTCGCCGCGGCATCGAGTGCGACGCCGAGGAAGCCGAGCGGTGCGCAGACGCGCTCGCGCACGGCAGCCGCGTTCTCGCCGATGCCACCGCTGAACACGAGCGCGTCGATGCCGCCGAGCGCTGCGGTCATCGCCGCAACCTGGCGCGTGCAGTGGTAGGCGAACAGGTCGACCGCCTCGCGCGCCTCCGCCGCGGGGCTCGCGAGCAGCTCGCGCATGTCCGCGCTGATGCCCGACACGCCGAGCAGGCCGCTGTCCTGGTACAGCATCTTCTCGACCGCGGCCGGCGTCGCCGCACCGGCACGCAGCAGGTGGAACGCGACGCCCGGATCGAGCGGACCGCAACGCGTGCCCATCGGCAACCCGTCGAGCGCGGTGAAACCGAGCGAGCAGTCGATCGAGCGGCCGCCGTCGACCGCGCACACGCTCGCGCCGCTGCCGAGATGGGCGATGACGACGCGGCGCGCCTTCGGTTCGAGCCGGTGCGCTTCGCCCGCGAGGTAGTCGTAGGAAAGGCCGTGGAATCCGTACCGCCGCACGCCCTCGTCGTGCAGCGCGCGCGGCAGCGCGAAGCGGCGCGCCACGTCGGGCCACTGCGCGTGGAACGCGGTGTCGAAGCATGCGAGCTGCGGCACCTGCGGCGCGCGCTCGCGCAGGCGGCGGATCGCCGCGAGGTTGTACGGCTGGTGCAACGGCACGATCGGATCGAGCGTTTCGAGTCGCGCGAGCATGGCATCGTCGACGCGCACGGGGGCAGTGTAGGACATGCCGCCGTGCACGACGCGATGGCCGACGATCGCGAGCGCACGATCGCCGAACTCGGCGTCGAACCAGCGCAGCATCGCGTCGAACGCTTCGGCCTGGCCGGCATCCGCGGGCAACGGCAACAGGCGCGTTGTTTCGCCGGGGCGCACCGCGCGCAGGCGCGGACCGCGACCGATGCGTTCGACCTGGCCGCCCCCAAGCCGCGACAGGCGCGTGTCCACGCCGAACACGGCGAACTTGAGGCTCGAGGAACCGGCGTTGACGACGAGCAGCACGGAACTCACGACGCAGGCCTCCGGGGTTGCGCGAGCAGGACCGCGAGCGCGCACGAAGCCAGGCGGATGCGCACGCTGTCCGCTCGGCTGGTTAGGATGATCGGCACGCGGGCGCCGAGCACGACGCCGGCCGCGTCGGCGCCCGCGAGGTAGACGAGCTGCTTGTAGAGCATGTTGCCCGATTCGAGGTCGGGCACGACGAGCACGTCGGCGCGACCGGCGACCGGCGAGTCGATGCCCTTGATGCGCGCCGCCTCCTCGCTGACCGCGTTGTCGAAAGCGAGGGGGCCGTCGAGGACGCCGCCGGTGATCTGGCCGCGATCGGCCATCTTGCACAGCGCGGCGGCTTCCACCGTCGAGGCGATCGCCGGATTGACCGTTTCCACCGCCGACAGGATCGCGACGCGCGGGCGTTCGTAGCCGACGCGGTGCATGAGATCGATCGCGTTCTGCACGATGTCGGCCTTCTCTGCCAGCGTCGGCGCGATGTTCACCGCGGCGTCGGTGATGAGCATCGGCCGCGGGTACATCGGCACGTCCATGAGGAACGCATGCGAGACGCGCCGCGCGGTGCGCAGGCCGTTCTCGCGATCGAGCGCGGCGTGCAGCAGTTCGTCCGTGTGCAGGCTGCCCTTCATGACAGCGTCGACCTTGCACTCGCGCGCGAGCGCGACCGCGGCCGCGGCCGCCGCATGACTGTGTTCGACGTCGACGCGCTCGACGCCGTCGAGCGAGAGGCCGGCCTCGACCGCGAGCGCGTCGATGCGCGCACGCGGCCCGACCAGCACGGGCACGATGAGATCGGCATCGCGCGCCTCGATCGCCGCTTCGAGCGCCTCGCGACTGCACGGATGCGCGACCGCGACGCGGATCGGCGGCAATGCCTGCGCGGCGCGCAGCAGGCGCTCGTAGCCACCGTGCGCGTGTTCGTCGATCGGCGATGTCGCCGGCGGCACTGAAGGCATGGACGACTCCGCTCTCCCCGTGGTCACCCATCCTACCGTGGAACGCGGCCCGCGCGACCGCCCGCGCGACCGCGGACGGACGTCAACGCGGCGCGCGGAAATGCAACAGGAAGCGCACGAGCCACGTCGCCGCGAGGATGCCGAACGCGACCAGTCCGCCGAACATGAGGCGCTCGTCGAGGTGCGGTGGCGTGCGCGCGTGCGCGCGCACGACGAGCGTGTGCACGTAACAGAGGAACACGCAGAGCAGGATGCCGTAGCCGGCGCACTGGTCGGCGAGCCAGGCACGCGTCTGCGCCACGCGTTCGGGCGCGAGCCAGTAGTGCTTGTTCGGCAGCGACAGCAGCGCCGCCGGCATGCGCCCGACCAGGCGCATCGGCAGCACGATGAGCAGCGGCAGCACGGTCGCGACGCCGATCATCAGCGTGAGGTACGCGCCGCGCGTCATCGCTCCGTCGGCGGCGCCGCCGGCTCGGAAATGCGCGGCGACCACGTCCGGCAGCGCGCTGCCGGACGCGAGGATGTAGAACGCCGCCAATACCACGACCAGCAGCAGCATGCGCGTCGTCGTCATCATGTTCGTCCCCTGCCCGCGCCGGCATTCTCCGCGCTGCGGTGGGCCCGCGCAAATCCTGCGGATGCCGGAGCGCGACGCGCGCTGCGTCGCCCGTGGGGATCATCCGCCGTCGATCGGCGACCTCATCGACGCGTGCACTTCTCGTATTCGCTCTGCGTGACTTCGTCGTTGTGGTTGATGTCGCAGGCAGCGAAGTGCTGGCGCAGCCACGGGTCGTTGCGCGCCTGTTCGAGCTTGATCGCACCCGCCTTGTCGGTATCGAGCATGCCGAAGTCGAGCGGCTGCGGTGCCGCGGGCGGCGCGTTCACGGTCGAACCGGTGGCCGGCAGCGGGTTGCCGTTCGCGTCGCGCGGCACGTCCTGCTGGCGGTTCGCGTTCTGACGGCCGTCGTTAGTCGGCGTACCGATCGGTGGCGGCGTGGCGTTCACCGGTGGCGTCGCGGTGTTGACCGGCGGCGTCGACGGCGCGGGCGGCGTCGACGTGTTCACGGGCGGCGCTGCGGGCGGCGGCGGTGGCGGGCTCGTCTGCGCGTTGGCGACGGCGAAGCCGACGAGCAAGGCGGCCGACAGTCCGAGCGTACGGAAATTCGCGAGGATGGGATTCATGACATGGGGTCTCCGTTCTTTGGATGGCGAGGCTCGGCCTATTCGCGCACGACGACGAGCACGTCGCCCCGCGCACCACCGGGCGGCGTATCGCGATGCGCTTCGCGCACGTCGAGCCGGACCGGGTCGATGCCGCGCGCGTCGAGGTAGTCGCGCACGACCCGTGCATGCGCACGCGGCAGGCCGCGGTCGCCGTAGGCGACGATGCTCACGTTCGCGCGCGGCTCGTCGTCGAGCGCACGCGCGAGGTTCGTCAGCGAGCGCTCGCCACTCGCGGTGAGCCCGGTTTCGCCCGGGCCGAAGTTGAAGTCGGCGAGGCGCACGACGAGGCCGCGTTCGTCGACCGAAGATTCGCTGCCGACCAGCTCGCGCTGGATCGCGAACAGGCGCGCGCGCGAATCGGGCAGCGGCGCGCGCTCGCGCATGTCGAGGTCCTGGCTCGCCGCGACGACGCGCATCTCGCCGCGCACGCCGCGCGCGCCGAGGCGGTCGCGCTCGAAGCCGAGCTGCTCACCGCGCGCCTCCGCGTCGCGCGCGAGCGCGCTCGCCTCGGCGACCTGCTGCAGCTTGTCGGTGAGATACACGCCTTGCTGGTACGAGCGCGAATCGAGCGCGCGCGCATTCGCCGACAGGGCCGCGAGCGCGGCATCGGCGTTGGCGAGTTCGACACCGCCGTTCGCGGCGATGCGCGGATCGGCGTGCAGGCGATCCTGTTCCTGCTGCAGCCGCACGATCTCCGGCGGCGGTCCGTGCGGCGTCGTCGCGCATGCGGCAACGCCGGCGATCGCAGCCGCGAGCAGCAGGGGCCGGAGAGGCGCGATCCGCATCATCGAGGACGAACGTTTCATGGCGCACCTCCCGTCTCGGCGCGCAGCGCATCAACGCTGCGACGGATCTCTTCGGTCGCCGCCTCGGCGCGTTGCTGGCGCGAGCGCGCCGAGGCGAGATCACCGTTCACTTTCGCGCGTTCGGCGTAGTACGCCGCGTCGTTCCACTCGCGTGCGTCGGCCGCGCGCTGCGCGACCTCGAACGTCGCGTGCGCTTCGTCGAGGTCGCGCGGCGCGTAGCGCATCGCATCGTCGCGCTCGGCCGCCTGCACGGCGGTCGCGGCCTGCGCGAGCTCGAGTTGCGCGGCGTCGCGATCGATCGCCTGCGCGAAGCCGCACGATGCGGCGAGCGCGACGGCGAGGACACTGCGTATCGTGTTCATGGGTTCTCCGGACCATTCGTGCCGGGTCGGCGGATCGAGCCTGGAGCGCGCGAGTTGAACGCCGCCGAAACCCGGCGCGCGCGCTTCAGGCTTCGTTTCCTTTCGCGCGATGCGCTAGGCTGCGCCGACCCTCGCGGGAATCTCCATGCGCCCTTGGTCCCCGTCACGCCGCTTCGCCCTCGCCGCGCTCGCCTGCACGGCCGTCTTGCGCGTCGCCGGCGCTGCCGGCGTCGCGATCGTCGACGTCACCGTGGTCGACGTCGACGGCGGCCGCGACGCACCTCATCGCACCGTGCTCGTCGACGGCGATCGCATCACCGCGATCGTGCGCGCGAGCGACGCGCGCATTCCGGACGGTGCCGTGCGCGTCGACGGTCGCGGCCGCTGGCTCGTGCCGGGGCTCGTCGACATGCACGTGCACCTGTTCAACATCGTGTCGCACCGGGCGCCGAACGACTGGGCGCTGCCGCTGTTCGTCGCCAACGGCGTCACCGGCGTGCGCGAGATGAACGCGGACGCCGCGTCGATCGCGTTGCTGGAGCAATGGCGGCGCGAAACGGACGCCGGCGAGCGGATCGCGCCGCGCGTGCTCGCCGCGGGCATCGCCGCGTGGGTGCGCGAGGCGTCGGACGCACCGGCGGCGATCGCCGCGATCGGCGACGGCGGCGCCGACTTCGTGAAAGTGTTCTCCGAGGTCGGCGCGCCGCAATGGCAGGCGATCCTCGCCGCCGCGCAGGAGCGCGCGCTGCCGGTAGCCGGCCACGTGCCGGCCTCGGTCACGCTACTCGAGGCGGCCGCGCGCGGCCAGCGCACCGACGAGCATCTCATGCAGGCATACGAAGCGTGCTCCTCGATCGAAGACACGTTGCTGCGGGAGCGCGCCGGACTCACCGGCGACGCGCTGGCCGCGCTGCGCGACGCGCAGGAATCCCGCGCCCTCGACGCCTTCGACCGCGGCACGTGCGCGCGCATCGCGCGGCGCCTCGCGGCGAGTGGCCAGTGGCAGGTACCGACGCTCGTGCTGCCGTGGGTGGAAACGCATCGCGGCACGGCGCCGGACGCGGATCCGCGCTGGCTCCTTCTGCGCGCGGACGAGCGCACACGCTGGTCGCGCATCCTCGGCGACATCGCCGCGCATCCGGATCCGCTCGCGCGGCGGCGCTGGGAGGTTTCGCGCGCGATCACCGCAACGTTCCACCGCGCGAAGGTGCCCATCATGGCAGGCACGGACGCGCCGATGCCCGAGGTGTATCCCGGCTTCTCGCTGCACGACGAACTGGAACGGCTCGTCGACGCGGGCTACGCGCCACGCGATGCATTGCGCGCGGCGACGCTCGCGCCTGCGCGCTTCCTCGGCATCACCGCGACGAGTGGAACGGTCGCCCCCGGCAAGCGGGCCGACCTCGTGCTGTTCGCGGCCGATCCGCTGCGCGACGTGCGCAACACGCGCCGGATCGACGCCGTGCTGCTGGGCGGACGCCTGCTGCGTCGCGCCGACCTCGACGCATTGCTGCGTCCAGGCCCGCCGCGCGACGATGCGCGCTAGTCGCCGATCTTCACTGCCGAATCGAACCCCGGGTGGTCGCGCCGCAACGCGACCGCACCCTTCATCCAGCACTGCTCGGAGGCACGGTTGAATGAAACCGCCTTGCAGTGCGCGTCGCGCGCGCATTCCTGCAGGCAGGCGTCGATCGTGCCGGAGACGAAGTCCTTGTAGTCGGATCCGAAGCGGTCGATGTCGCGCTCGATCGCCGACATCGTCGGCGGGGGCGGGGGTGGCGGCGGCCGGTTGCCGAACTTCACGCCGAACACGCCCGGGATGCCGACCTCCTGGATCGTGATCCCGAGATAGGCTTGCCAGGCGACGATGCCGAGCACCAGCAGCCAGACGAAACCCGCGACACGCCCCGTCGACCCGGACATGATCTTCTTCCCGAATCTCCCACGATGCGGGCGCGCAACCCGCTTGGCGCGCGCCCGCAGCATGCCGAGGTTGCATCGCCGCCGCTCGCCGCACGAGCGGCAAATCGCGCGGGCGCATGTACGAAAATTCCGACGCGAGCCCCGTCGCCTCGCCCGTGCACGCCCTGGCCCGATGCCGGCGTATCGCCGGAGCACGTCGGGGTGTAGGATCGTTCCGCGTTACGTCGTCCCGCGCGTCCCGACCGACTTCTCTCGTCGTCCGCTTCGCTCCCATCCACGCGTCTCCGCACCGAGCTCCGGTGCGGCGTCCACCTGGAGCGCCCATGCACGACCACGCGACGCGCTGCACCCGCCCTCGCATCGGCCACCACGCCGCTCGCCGGCAGCGACGTCCGGACGCGACGACATCATTTCGCTTTCGTTGCTGCGAGCGCGCCACGCGCATCCGGCCATGAGCCGCGACCGCAGCGTCCATTGCCACGACTGCGATGCGGTGTGCTGCCGCCTCACCGTCGTGCTTTCGGCAGAGGACGTCGTGCCCAGCGCCTACGTCGTGCACCGCGGCGACCTCGACCTCATGGCGCACGGCGAGGATGGCTGGTGCCTCGCGCTCGACCGCGAGCGCATGTGCTGCAGCATCTACGCACAACGTCCCGCCGCATGCCGACGTTTTTCGATGGGCGGCCCATATTGCCTCGCCGAACGCGCGGCCTACGCGGCCGGAACGCGGCGCATACCGATCACCCTGATCGGCTGAGCATGTCGCCGACGCGACGGCGCGCGCGCCGGGTCTGCGGCGAGCAGCCGCGTGATCGCCCTGCGGGATCCGCGCGATCTCGATCACGCTGCGTGCAACGCAGCCAGCGCGACCGCGGCAGCTTCCTTCTGGTCCTTGCCCCACGGAGCGCCCGCCTGCTTGCCGAGCGCGGCGATGCGCGCGTCGAGCTGCGCCCGCGTCGCGCCGAGCACACGCGCGGCTTGGTCGAGCGCCGCCTTCTCCGAGAGCGTGAGCGGCACCCGGCCGCACGCGCGCGCGCCTGCGACGAGCACGTCGCGGAACAGTTCGCCTTCAGCCTGGTGCATGCGCACGTGCACGGCGAGGATCTCGGCCGTGCTCCAGCCGGGCATGCCCGGCCCCACCAGCACGCCGCAGGCGCGCACGACGTGTCCCGCCGACGCGAGGCGGGCGATCGCCGCGCCAACGCCGTCGACGGCGAGCCGATGCGCGTCGGCGATGTCGTGGTCGATGCTCGCCTGCGCCGCCATGGGCGCGAGTCCTTCGGCCGCGTGGTACGGCGCGAACGCGCCCGGCGGCAGCAACGGCATCTGGGAGCGCTCGAGCACGAGCCGGGCATCGCCACTCGCACCAATCGCGACGAGGATCGCCCTGCCCGTACGCGCCTTCAGTCCGACCGCAGCGTCCATCGTGCGGCGATGATGCGCCGCGTCGTGCACCACGGCCAGCCGTGCAAAAAAAGGGCCGCCCGCGAGGGCGACCGAATGTTCCGAGCAGAACGGCACGAGTCTGCGCGGTCGACGTGACACGGTGGCGACATGCGCGCCGCGTTCATCCCGCGCCGACCGCGCCGCGCGCCGTCGCACGCGCGTCGGCGCCTGCATCGAGCCGTGCGTACAGGTCCACCACGCGTCGCATGAGCGCGGACGCACTCCATGCGTGCGCGTCGGCCGGCCCCGCCGCCGCGAGCGCCTGTCGCAGCGCAGGCGAGCGCAGCAATGCGCCGACCGCGGTCGTGAATTCGTCGACGTCTTCGGCGCTGACCCGCGCGCTGCGCGCGCCCTCGAGCACGCTCGCCGCGCCCATCGCCGCGGTCGAGACGATCGGCACGCCGAGCGCCATCGCCTCGATGAGCACGAGTCCCTGCGTCTCGGTGCGGGAGGCGAACACGAACACGTCGGCCGCGCGATAGCAGTCGAGCAGGCCCGCGCGGCGATCGAGGTTGCCGACGAAGCGCACGTGCGCGCCGAGGCCGAACTGTTCGACCAGCGCGGCGAGGCGCGGCGCATCGGGCCCTTCGCCTGCGATCACGAACACGAGGCGCGGGAATTCGGCGACGAGGCCGCGCACGACCTCGAGCAGGAACGCGATGTTCTTCTCGATGGCGACGCGACCGACGGTGACGAGCACGGGCGCGTCCGGCGCGAGGCCGTGCGCGGCACGGAAGCGCGCACCGTCGCCACCGTGGAACTCGTCGAGGCGCACGCCGGTCGGCACGATCGTCGATGGCGTGTCGATGCCGTAGGCGGCGAGCACGTCGGCCATCTGCTGCGACGGCACGAGCAGGTGGTCGACGTCGGCGCACAGGCGGCGCGAGAACGCGCGCACGGCCCAGCGGCCGAGGCGGTTCGGCAACCACGGCAGATACGCCGCGACGTACTGCTCGAAGTACGTGTGGTAGCTCTCGATCGTCGGCCGGCCGCTCGCGCGCGCGAGGCGCACGCCGAGCTGGTGCGCTCGGAACGGCGTGTGGACATGGATCACGCTCCAGTGGCGCTTGGCGAGGCGCGGCAGCAGCTCGCGCAGCGCGCCCGCCTTGATCAGCCGGTCCTCGGGATCGAACGCGATGCGGCGCGACGGCAGGCGGATCAGCTCGAACGCGTCGGCGTGCGCGTCGCTGCCGTAGTCGGGCGCGACGATGGCGACCTCGTGGCCGAGCGCGACGAGTTCGCGGCAGAACGTCTGGATCGACGTCGACACGCCGTTGACGCGCGGGAAGTAGACGTCCGACAGCATGAGGATCTTCATTCGTGCGCGCGCCCGCCGCCGCGGGTCGCGGCGCGGCGGAGTCTGCGTCGCAGAAGTGTCACGCGTTTGACACACGCGGCGTGGCGATCCGGCGGGCGCCGCGGTACGCTGGCGGCTTCCTGCCGAGGCGAGGAGACCTGCATGCGCACCACGGGCGATGTCTGGCTGGCGGCGGGCGTCCGCACGCCGTTCGCGAAGGTCGACGGCCCGCTCGCCGGGCTGGACGCGATCCAGCTGTCGGTGCGCGTCGCGCGCCACATGGTCGACCAGTTGCACGGCGGCCTGCCCGACTTCTTCGTCTGGGGCCACGTCGTGCCGAACCTCACCTGGAGCAACATCGCGCGGGAAGTGCTCATGGACGCGGGCGTCGGCGCGACCGTGCCCGCGTTCTCGACCGTGATGGCCTGCGGCACGAGCATGGTCGCCGCGTTCGAGGCGGCCGGCATGCTCAACGACACGAGCCGCCAGCTCGCGCTCGTCGGCGGCGTCGACAGCCTCAGCAAGATCCAGATCGGCCTGAGCCAGCCGCTGTCGGACTGGCTGCGCGGCTTCCAGCACGCGCGTTCGCTCGGCCAGAAGATCGCGCACGCGGCGGAGATCCGCGCCGGCGACGTCGGCCTCTACGTGCCCGCGGTGACCAACCGCACGACCGGCCTCAGCATGGGCGAACACACCGAGATCACCGCCAAGCAGTGGGACATCGGTCGCGCCGAGCAGGACGCGTACGCGCTCGAGAGCCATCGCCGCGCGGTCGCAGGCTGGGACGGCGGTTTCTTCGACGACCTCGTCGTGCCGACCGACGACGTCGCGAGCGACACGATCCCGCGTCGCGACACCTCGCTCGAGAAACTCGCGAAGCTGCCGCCCGCGTTCGACCGCACGAGCGGCAAGGGCACGATGACCGCCGGCAATTCCTCGCTGCTCACCGACGGCGCCGCGGGACTGTGGGTCGCGACCACGGCGGGCCTCGCCAAACTGCCGCCGCGCACGCCGCGCGCACGCCTGCTCGATTTCGAGATCGCCGCGGTCGACTTCCGCGTCGAGGGCCTGCTCATGGCGCCCGCGTTCGCGATCCCGCGCCTGCTCGCGCGCAACGGCCTCAAGTACGCCGACATCCACCTCTGGGAAATCCACGAGGCGTTCGCCTCGCAGGTGCTGTTCCACCTCAAGGCGCTCGAGGATGGTGCATTCGTGCGCGACAAGGCCGGCGTCGCCGACGACCTCGGCCCGTTCCCGCGCGAGCGCATGAACCCGCACGGCGGCAGCGTCGCGCTCGGTCATCCGTTCGGCGCGACCGGCGCGCGCATCCTGAGCCAGGCGATCAAGGAACTCGATGCGCTCGAGCCCGGCTCGCGCGCGATCGTGAGCATCTGCACGGACGGTGGCCAGGGGACGGTCGCGTTGCTGGAGCGTGCGTAGAGCCGCTCCGCTTGCGGAACACTAGGTGCGCTGGCCGAGCCAATGGGAGAGCGCCGTCGCGGTGTCGATGACGCCGGCGCGCGACTTCAGCGCGGGATCGCATTCGGATCCTGCGTAACCGGTAGGCACGCCCGCCTTCGCGGAGACGACGAAGGAGTTCGCCGGCGTGCGCGCGCATCCTGACATCACCGAGCGCGCAGGCAGGCCGACGACGCCACCGACGGCTCCATAGGTGGCACGCTGCGCGTGCCTGGCGAGCGCCGCGACGATGGAATCGACGTGCCGACGTTTCGCGCTCACGGTCGATGATGCCGCTGGATCCTTCATTTGGCCTACTCCACTCGATGATCGCGACGGGACGGCGACGCACGACCGATGAGCGCCATTCTCGCGCCGGCTGCGCCATGCCATCGGCCGTGCAAACTGCGACACGCGCCGCTGCGACGACACCGCGCGCACGCGAAGATGCGCCGCCTTCCCACGCACGGAACCTGCCATGCGCCGTCTGATCCTCCTAGTGCTCTGCGCCGCCCTGCCCGTGCATGCCGCGACCTACCAGGTCGGCCCGACGCGCACGTACCACACGTTGAACGCGCTGTTCGCCGCGGTCGCGCTCGGTGCCGACGACGTCGTCGAAGTCGACGGCAACGCGACGTATCCGGGCGGCGTGGTCGTGCCGGAACAAGCGGGCGGCAGCGACGGCCATCCGCTCGTCATCCGCGGCGTGCGCGTGAACGGCCTGCGCCCGGTGATCTCGGGCGGCGGCAACACGGTCGAGTTCCGCCAGTCCGACCATCTCGTGTTCGAGGGCTTCGAGGTCACCGGCGGCAGCGCACGCTGCATCCTGCAGGGCGCGCACGACGTCACCGTGCGCGACAGCGTGATCCACGGCTGCGCCGCGCACGGCATCCTCAGCACGGACCAGTTCTCGGGGTCGTTCACGCTCGAATACAGCGAGATCTACGACGCCGGCAACGGCACCTCGCAGCACCCGCTCTACATCCAGAGCGACGAGATCGCGCATCCGGGTTCGCTGTTCCGCATGCAGTACTGCTACGTGCACGACGGCAACGGCGGCAACCTGCTCAAGGACCGTCACGAGCGCAGCCAGATCTACTACAACTGGTTCGAAGGCGCGGCCTACCACGAACTCGAACTGATCGGCCCCGACGAAGCCACGCAGCAGGACGGCTGGAGCATCGACCTCGTGCGTGAGGACCAGGACGTCGTCGGCAACGTGATCGTGCACAGCAATCCCGCGTTCGGCGCGGTGATCCGCGTCGGCGGGGACGGCTCCGGCCAGAGCAAGGGTCGCGCGCGCTTCGTCAACAACACGATCCTCGTGACATCGGGCCAGGACGCGACGGTGTTCCGCATCTTCGAGGGCATCCAGGCCGTGGAGGCGCACAACAACGTGCTGTACGCGAGCGCGGGCGGCACGATCCGCGTCGAGCGAACGGTCGAAGCGGTGTGGGCGAACGGACGCCAGGTCGGCGGCAGCCGCAACTGGGTGCCGACCGGCGCGACCTTCGTGCCGGCCGAGTGGACCGGCACGCTGAGTGGCACGAATCCCGGCTTTGCTAACGTCGCCGCACTCGACCTCGCGCCGACGCTCGCGGGTGCATTGCACGATGCCGGCGACGACGCGCCGCAGCCGATTCCCGGCTACGCGGTCGCCGCCGCCCTGTTCCCGCCGCACTTCCAGCCGAAGCGCGCGCTCCTGCCGGTCGGCGGCGCGATCGGCCGCGCCGTCGACGGCGTGATCGACATCGGCGCGATCGAACTCGCGGGGGACGGGATCTTCGCGAACGGGTTCGACTGATCCGGGGTCGCAGGCCGGGCGATCGAAGATCGACCGGCGGTGGTTGCACATCCGCGCCGGCGGCGCGGCGCTGGTCGGGCCTACTAGAAAAAAGCCCCCGCTCGCGCGGGGGCTGGAACACGCTAGGCGCAATACCGTCCGTGGCCACCATCCCTGGCTCGTTCCCTGGTCCCGCATCCGGCGGGACGATCCCGGTACCTGATTGGAAAGGTCCGGTGCGTGACGCTCACGCGCGACGCGGTTCGGGGCTTGCTCGTTGCATCGGCGCGGGGGCGCCGTGCAGCTGATGCATATCTTCACGGTTGCCGGCGCCAGGTTCCGTGTGCGGTCCAACGCTCGTCGGGTCGACCGGTGCACATGCGCACTGCGAACTGGCGCACACAATCCGGGGTTGACAACAACCGGGATGGCGCGACGGCCGTGTCACGCGGCAGTCACAAAACTGACGCAAGCTCGGTGATTCGATCCGACCGACGAACCGCCGATGCACCCGGCCAGCCCGCTGACGATGGCCCGCGACCGCCACCTGCCGCAACCGCGCGCGGCCGACCTGTGCGCGCCGTCGCCGACGGTCGCATCGAACGCGACCAACGCGCTCGTGCTCGAACTGTTCGGTCGCCACCCCGAACTCGCGACGCTGCCCGTGCTCGAGGACGAAAAGCCGCTCGGCATGATCAAGCGACACGTCTTCATGTCCGAGCTCGCCAAGCCGTTCCATCGCGAACTCTACGAGCGCAAGGCATGCACCGCGTTCATGGAACGCGAACCGCTCGTGGTCGAAGCGCAGACGACGATCGAGGACACCGCGTTCGCGATCGTCGAATCCGGCGGCAAGGCGCTCACCGACGGCTTCCTCATCGTGCGCGACGGCCGCTTCGCGGGCGTCGGCTCCGGCCTCGACCTCATGCGCGTCGTCGCCCAGCTGCAGGCGGAGAAAAACCGCCAGATCCTGCAGAGCATCGACTACGCGAGCGTGATCCAGCGCGCGATGCTGCGGCCGTCGCAGGAAGCGCTCGCGCGCACGCTCGCCGACGCCGCGCTCGCCTGGCAGCCGCGCGACATCGTCGGCGGCGACTTCTACCATTTCAGCGAACACGCGGACGGCTGGTTCTTCATGCTCGCCGACTGCACCGGCCACGGCGTGCCGGGCGCGTTCATGACCCTGATCTCCTCGTCGTGGCTGGCGCGCAGCCTCGAGCAGGCCGGGCCGCGCGACCCCGCGCGCCTGCTCGGCGAACTCAACCGCAGCATCAAGTCCGCGCTCGCGCAGACCGAAGCGCGCGACGACTTCGGCGCGTCCGACGACGGCCTCGACGCGATCGCGCTGTGGTTCGATCGCGCGGGTTCGACCCTGCGCTTCGCCGGCTCGCGCATCCCGCTGCACCTGCTCGAACCCGGCGCCGACGAGGTGCGCACGATCGACGGCGAGCGACTCGGCCTCGGCTACGTCGGCACGCCGATGGAGCACGCCTGGACCAATCGCGAGTTCCTGCTCACGCCGGGCAGCATCGTGTGCCTGTGCAGCGACGGCCTGATCGACCAGATCGGCGGCGCGCGACACGTCGCCTACGGCAAGCGCCGCCTGCGCGAGGCGATGCGGCGCGAGCGCGCGCTGCCGATGCCGGCGTTCGTCGACGCCCTGCTGCACGAACACGCCGACTACCAGGCGGGCCACGCGCGCCGTGACGACCTCACCCTGTTCTGCTTCCGCGCTCCCTCGACGGCGACCCCATGAACTACAGCGAGTTCCGCGACTTCAGCGCGTCCGTGGCCCGGCGCCGCATCGTCTTCTACTACTTCGGCTATTTCTCGCAGAACACCGTGTCGGCGATGGCCGAGGCGATCCGCCTGCAGTTCGAGCAGGCCGAGCCGGTCGCCTCGACGCGACGCAAGCTGTTCTCGTGCTTCGTCGAGATGGCGCAGAACATCACGCACTACTCGGCCGGTGCGCTGACGCCGCCGGAGCAGCGCGACGGGCAGGTGCGCCAGGGCTCGGTGTGCATCGGCGCGGAGGGCGAACACTACTACCTCCTGTGCGCGAACCCGGTCGCGCGCACCGACGTCGATGCATTGCGCCGCAAACTCGAACCGCTGCGCTCGATGACCATCGACGAGATCAAGCGCGCCTACCGCGAGACGCTGCGCGCCGAGCCCGAAGAAGGCAGCAAGGGCGCCGGGCTCGGTTTCCTCACCGTCGCGCGCGACGCGAGCGGGCCACTCGAGTTCGAGTTCACCCCGCACGACGGCGATACCGTGATGTTCTACCTCAAGGCGACGATCTGATCCGATGAACAGCGAATCCAGCGACCTCCACGTGGCCGCCACCGGCACCTCGCCCGAGGTCGACTTCCGTTTCAGCGAACACCGCCTCGCGTTGAAGGGCGAGTCGTACCCGGAGAACGCCGCCGCGTTCTACGGCGACCTCGTCGCGCGCGTGCGCGCCTACCTCACCGGCCTCGCCGGCGCCGGCGAAGTCACCTTCGACGTCGCCCTCACCTACTTCAACAGCTCGAGCACGAAGATGCTGTTCGCGTTGTTCGACGCGCTCAACGAGGCCGCCGGAGCAGGCACGCGCGTCGTGCTGAACTGGCACCACGACGTCGACGACGACACGATCGAGGAGTTCGGCGCCGAGCTGCACGAGGAGTTCCCCGCGCTCGACTTCCGCGACATCGCGGTGGACGCCTGAGCGACGCGATGTCCGGCTTCGACCTGTTCCAGGCCGAGGAAGCCGCGCTCGCGCGGGCGGTCGCCATGCACGCGCGCAATGGCGAGGACAGCGCTGCCTACCGCGCCGAACTCGGCGAACTGATCGCGCGCTACACGCGCCTGATGCGCGAGATGCGCCGGCTGATCCGCCACTCCGACCGCCAGGAGCGCGAACTCAGCGAGCTCAACGCGAGCCTGCGCCGGCTCGCCGAGCAGCTCGACCACAAGGCGCGCCACGACGCCCTCACCGGTGAGCTCAACCGCGCCGCGGTGATCGACCTGGTCAGCCAGCACCTGCAACGCGGGCCGCTGTCGCTGGTCGTGCTCGACATCGACCACTTCAAGCGCATCAACGACAGCTACGGCCATCCGGCCGGCGACGCGGTCATCGTCGAACTCGTGCGCCGGCTGCGCAGCGCGCTGCGGGCCGAGGTGCAGCTCGGCCGCGTCGGCGGCGAGGAGTTCACGGTCGTGCTGCCTTCGCTCGACCTCGACGTCGCCGGCATGCTCGCCGAACGCATGCGCGCAGCGATCGCCGCCGCTCCGTTCGCCGGCGCGGGCGCGGTCACCGCGAGTTTCGGCGTGAGCTGGAACAGCGCGGGCAGCGACTTCGATCACGCCTACGCGCGCGCCGACGCCGCGCTCTACGAAGCCAAGCGCGCAGGTCGCAACCGCGTCGTGCTCGCCGACGTCGACGCCTGACCGGTTCGCTCAGGCGGGCAGGCAACCGAGCGTCACGCGCTCGTGGCCGGCGACGTCGCGCACGCTCTGCACGTCGTCCAGACCGCGGCCGACGAACAACGCGCGCACCGCGGCCCCCTGCTCCCAGCCATGTTCGACCAGCAGCCAGCCCCGCGGCAGCAGGTGCGCCGGCGCGTCGGCGACGATCGCGCGGATCGCGTCGAGGCCGTCGTGGCCGGACGCGAGCGCGGACAGCGGTTCGTGGCGCAGGTCGCCGCGCGCGAGGTGCGGGTCGTCGGCGGCGATGTAGGGCGGGTTCGACGCGACGAGCGCGAAGCGCGCCGTACCGAGCGGCGCGTACCAGTCGCCGTGCACGAAGCGGACGTTGCCGATGCCGAGGCGTTGCGCGTTCGCGAACGCGACCGCGAGCGCGGCTGCACTCGCATCGGTCGCGACGACGTTCGCGTGCGGCCGCTCGTGCGCGAGCGCGAGCGCGATCGCGCCCGAACCGGTGCCGAGATCGGCGAGCGCGCTCGCTTCGTCGCTCGGTATGCGTTCGAGCGCGAGTTCGACCAGCAGCTCGGTCTCGGGGCGCGGGATGAGCACCGCGGGCGACACCGCGAGGTCGAACGACCAGAAGCCGCGCCGGCCCAGCAGGTAGGCGACCGGCGCACCCGCGCGGCGCGCTTCGACGAGGCGTTCGAACGCGGAGGTCTGTTCCGCGCCCACCGCGTGCTCGGGCCACGCGAACAGCCACGCGCGCGTGCGGCCGAGCACGTGCGCGAGCAGCAACTCCGCTTCGCCGCGCGCGTCGTCGCCGCCGAGGCGCACGGCGGCGCCGGCCAGCAGGGCGCGTACGTCGCTCAGGGCGCGACCTCCGGTGGCGCCACCTGCGGGACGTCGACGAGCGGCTTCGGCGCCTGGCGCCAGTAGCCGCCGCGGCTCCACGCCTCGAAACCGCGCCGCAGCCAGCCGACCAGCGCGCTCGCGAGCCACAGCGCCCACGCGAGCATCGCGATCTTGTGCATCCACAGCGGCAGGCTGATCGCGTGCGCGACCGGCAGCGCGTCAGCGCTGCGATCGGCGAACCAGCGCAGCGCATGCGCGTCCGATCCGTTGCCGGCGACGGCCATGTCGGGCGTGCCGAGCAGGCCGGTCTGCACTGCTGCGAGCAGGCACAGCAGCGCGAACAGGGTGAGGATCGGCAGGCCGACCTGCGCGAGGTTGAACACGACCCACTGGCGCGGTGCCGTGCGCGCGCGCTGGTCGAGCGCGAACAGCCAGGCGACGACGACGAGCAGTGCGAACCACGAGAACGTCGAGAAACCGAGCGCGAGCAGCAGCCACTGCCACGTCTGCAGCGGCGACCGGCGCGAGCGGCCGAGTGCGACTGCGAGCAGCAGCGCGACCGCGAGCTCGCTCCAGTACAGCACCGCCGGACCCGCGGCGGGGCCGGTGGTCGCGAGCAGCCAGCGGTCCTGCGGCAGGTCGATGCCGAGGTCGATGTTCGCCGCAGGCAGGCCGAGCGCGAGCGCGGGCGAGCGCACGGAAAAGCCGGCCGCCTCGTCGTCGCGCCAGCGGATCTCGAAGGCGTGCGCGCCCGGCACGAGCGGCAGGCTCAGCTTGCCTTCCTGCAGGCGCAGGTTGAGCGGCTGACCGTCGCGACTGCTGCCGGTGAGCTCGGCACCCGGCGGTAGCGTGATCGCGTGCTCGCCGCCGCGACTCGCGCGCATGCGCAGGTTCAGCACGACGTCCGAGCCGCGCTGGCCGACGCTGCGCACGAGGCTGACCGCGTCGATCGCGCGCGATGCACCCTGCGCGGCTTCCGGTCGCGTCACCTTGAGCTCGAGCTTCTCGCCGGGCAGCGGATGGAACTCGTAGCGATGCGTGCCGTGCTCGTCCGCGGGCGACGCCGCGACCGCGGGAACGCCCGACGATTCGAGGTGCCAGCTCGGGCCGACCTGCACGATCCACGTTTCCGCTCGATCACCGAGCGGCGGCGCAACGAAAGTGAGCACCTCGGCCTTGTCGAGCTTGCTGTCCCAGTTCGTCGATGGCATGCCGTCGCCGAGTGCGACGACGACGCGCGCATCGTCGACCTTGAATCCGGCGCTCGTCACGTGCTCGCCGTCGAGCAGCGGCACGCCGACGGTGAAGCCGCCTTCGAGCGGCGCGAGCCGCGTGACCACGGTCGCCACCGACCAGTCGAGGCCGAGGTCGATCGTGCGCTCGACGCGCACGTACGGCGCGAACTGCTGCGTGCTGCCGACCGCCTGCTCGCCGCTCGCGCGTGCGCGCACCAGCGACAGCGTGCGCGTGAGCAGGTGCGCATCCTCGATGCCGCTCGCTTCCCAGCCGTCGCCATTGAAGGACACGCGCGGTGGCGCGAGCGGGAAATCGAGCGAGAGCTTGTCGGCGGCGGCGGCGAACGCGAGTTCGATGCGGTGCACGCCGCGCGGCACGGCCAGCCACAGCGCGTCGTCAGCGCGCGCGACCCCGTCCTGCGGCGCGCCGTCGAGCGTCGTGCGGCGCAGCTCGAGGTCGCTGGTGCCGGTCGGCAGCGGCAGCGCCACGCGCTCGAGCGCATGCGCTTCGAGCGCGACGCGGATCTCGTCGCCGTGCGCGACGATCTCCGCGTTCGCGTACGCGGCGCAGTTCGGCGCGCATTTCGGCGCTTCAGCGAGGCGCGCGCGCAGGCCTTCGAGCAGGTCGTTCGGCGGGAACGCCTGCGCGCGCGCGTGCGGTGCCGCTAATGCGGCGCAAGCGACGAGCGCGGCGGCGGCGGCCTGCGGTGGCGCCTTCCACGCGCGCACGACCGGCTGCAGCAGGCGCACGACCAGCCAGGCGAGCAACGCGACGAGCAGCACGCGCAGGATGCGCACGAGCCACGATGGCGCGATCAGCAGGTGCATCGTCTGGTCCGGCACGACGCGGCCGCTCCAGCCGAGTTCGTAGCGCTGGCCGCGCGCCCAGCCCGGCTCGCCCGCCCCGGTCTGCAGCACGGTCGATTCGCTGTAGCGCTCGATCTTGTCTTCGCGCGCGGCGCGATGGCGATACACGCCACCGGCGGCCTTGGCCTTCGCCGGCTCCGCGGGCGGCGGCGGTGCTGCCGGAGCCGTCGCCGGCATCGGCGCCGACTGCACCGGTACTTCGGCTTCCATCGCGTCCTGCGCGACCTGCTCTTGCGCCATGCGCGGAGCCGGTGCATTCAGCGCGACCCCGAAGCCGATCGCGCGTCGCGACGCGTCGCCCTCGAGCTGCGGATGCAGCGCGGTGCGCAACTGGTCTGCGACGAACGGCAGCGCGAACAGCACGAGCAGCACGAGCGCGGCGCGGCGCGCCCATTCGAATGCGGTAGCGAGCCGCCCCGCCGGCATCGCGCGCACCGCGAGGGCGAGGCCGAGCGCGGCGAGCAGCACCCAGCGCGGCGCGCCGCCTTCCTGGTAGCCGAGCACGAGGTAGGCGAGCGCGACGATCACGCCGGCCAGGCCGAGCAGGCGCCACGCGAGCAGCGCGAGCACCGCCGCGACGAACACGTCGTAGAGTGTCCACGCCGACACCCAGCTGCCACGCGCGAAATCCGCGCCGGGCGCGGCGAGCAGGCGATAGCCGTCCGGCAGATGCACGGTCGCGGAGATGCCGTCGAAGTTGCTGCGCCAGCCGGCGATCGGCCACGCGCCCGACACCGGTTCGATGCGCAGGCCGGCGCCGAGATCGACGTTGCCCGAACGCCATTCGACGCCGGTGCTGCCCGCCTGCGCGCCGCGCGTGACGAGCAGCGGATCGTCGCCGGCCTGCGCGCGTTCGAGCGCGTACGGTGGCGCGACGTCGAGGCGCCAGTCGCGCAGCATGCGGCCGTGCACGCGGTCGCGCGCGAACCAGCCGCGGCCGTCGAAATCGAGCCACATCTCGCGCTCGAGGCGCAGCTGGTTCTGCGCGTCGGGGTCCTGTCCGCGCGAGCGCTGCTCGATCGCGAGCGTGGCGCCGTCGGCGAGGGCGAACGCGGGCAGCTGCGCCCAGTCCGCGGGCACCTGCGCCTGCGCGGGATCGACCGGCAGCTCGCCGCTCGCGACGCTCACGCGCAGTTGCGGCGCGGCCGCGTAGCTCCAGATCTCCTGCTGCGGCCACGGCTCGCCCGGCACGCGCGCCTTGACCGCGTCGACGGGCGCGAGCGCACGCGCCTCGAGCGTGAGCGTGTCGCTGCCCGGTTGCACGCGCACGCGCAGGCGGCCGTCCGCATCGAGGCGCGCCGGCCACGTGCTCGCGAGCGAGAGTGGATCGAAACCGGGCGGCAGCGCGGGACCGATCACCTCTTCGCGCGCCTGCCCCGACACCGCGATCTCGATGCGCGTCGCGAGCAGCGCGGGCACGCCGTCCTCGAGCCGACGGTAGACGCGCAGTTGCAGGCTGTCCGCCTCGGGCGCTTCGACCGCGGCGCGGCCGAGCGTGACTTCCTCGCCGTCGCGCTGCACCGGCGCGACCGCCTTGCCGTCGATGTTCAACGTGAGCAGACCGATCGCTTCGGGCACGCGCAGGGTCTGCGGCCGCTCCGTCCACGGAATGCGTGCACGGACTTCGTGGCTGCCGGCGCCCAGGCGCAGCGCCGGTCCTTCGTGGTCGACCACCGCGGCCGGCTGGCCGTCGACGCTGACCTGCTGCGGCCAGTGCTCGGCGTCGCCGGGCAGCGGCACCCAACTTTCGGCATCGACGCGCCAGCGCTGCACGAGGTTCGCGCCGTGCGCGTCCGCGGCGAGCGCGAGCACGCCGGGCCAGGCGCAGAGGTAGTCGCCGGCTTGCGCGCCCGCGTGCCCGGAAATCAGCGGGCAGCCGCGGAATTCCTGCTCGTGCATGACCCAGGCGCGCCAGGGTTCGAGCGGAGCAGGCACCTCGGTGGCGGCGTGCGCGGCGAACGGCAGGCAGAGTGCGACGAACAGTCGGGCGAACAGGCGCATGGTCGGTCCTTGTGCGAACTACACGGCGACGGCGTGCAACGGATCGGTGCCCGATCCGGGGTTGTCCTTGCGATGCGTCAGTGCGAGAGCATGCGCCAGCCCTGCAGCGCCGACGCGAACAGGAAGCCGGCGAGGAAGAACAGATAGCTGTAGCGCAGGTAGCGGTACTTGTAACGCCTGAGGTAGGTGCCGAGCGAATAGATGTCGTTCGACCAGACGTAGTAGGGTGAACCGTCCGGCGTGAGCGCGCGCGCCATCTCGCCGAGGTAGCGTTCGCGCGAGAGTTCGGAGAAGTGGCCGAAGAACAGCAGGTTGAAATTCTCGGGGATCTGGTCGCCCTGCAGTTTCAGCGGCCGGTACTTCGGCAGCACGGCGAGGATCGCCAGCAGCAGCGCGGCGAGCGTGAAGCAGCCGAGCACGATCACCGAGGTGCGCAGCTCGGGGTCGTTGACGTGGCCCATCGAGATCGTCAGCACGATCGACGACACCGTGATGATGATGTTCGCCTTGGTGTCGGCCATGCTCGACAACGCGACGTGGTGCTGCTGCGCCGTGCGCAGCAGGTTGTCGCCGGTGTTGCGTTCGGGAATCCGCGCGAATGCCGCCATCGCGGCGGGGGAATGCTCGTCCATCGTCGCCTCGCTGCGCTCGTGCGCGGCATCTTAGCAACGATGATCCGCGCGCGTACGTCGGCCGGAGGCCGGCGCCGCTTGCCCGCCGGCGCCTGCGGCGCGTATGTTGGAGCGACTTCGATCTGCTTGCGCCGCACCATGGACTTCATCCAGAGCGCGCCGGTGCTCGGCAACCAGTACCGCGACGACCCGGTCCTGCGCGAGATGCTCGCGCGCAGCCTGCCCGCGGGCGTGCTCGCCGCGATCGAGGGTGACCTCGACGAACTCGGGGCCTACGCGGCCGAAGCGTGGGCCGAGGCGCGTGCGCGCGAAGCGGCGGAACCGACGCTGCAGCAATGGGACGCCTGGGGCGGGCGCATCGACCGCATCGACGTCACGCCGGCATGGCGCCGCGGCGCGGCGATGACGACGCGCTACGGCTTCGTCGCCGCCGGCCACGAATCCACGCACGGCGTGCACGCACGCATCGACCAGTTTACGCGCGTCTACCTCTACCACGTCGCGAGCGAGTTCCATACCTGTCCGCTCGCGATGAGCGACGGCGCGGCGACCGCATTGAAGGCCTCCGGCGCCACCGCGCTGGTCGAGCGCGCCGTGCCGCGCCTGCTCGCACGCGATCCCGCACGGCTGTGGCTGTCCGGCCAATGGATGACCGAGACCGCGGGCGGCTCGGACGTCGCGCGCACCGGCACTGTCGCGCGACGCGATCGCGACGGCGCGTGGCGCCTGTACGGGCGCAAGTGGTTCACCTCGGCCGTCGTCGGCGAGATGGCGCTCGCGCTCGCGCACCCCGCAGGCGCCGGCGACGGCACCGACGCGCTCGCGCTGTTCCTCGTCGAGACGCGCGACACGCACGGTCGCTGGAACGGCATCCGCATCGACCGCCTCAAGGACAAGCTCGGCACGCGCGAGCTGCCGACCGCGGAGATCCATCTCGACGGCGCGCTCGCGACGCCGGTCGGCGAGCCTGCGCACGGCGTGCGCCTGATCGCGCCGATGCTCAACGTGACGCGCACCTGGAACGCCGTCTGCGCGCTCGCGACGATGCGCCGCTGCCTCGCGCTCGCGTCCGACTACGCGCGCCGGCGCGAAGCATTCGGCCGCCCGCTCGCGCGGCAGCCGTTGCACCGCGCGACGCTCGCGGCGCTCGCGGCAGAGTTCGAAGCCGCGTTCCACTTCGTGTTCTTCGTCGCCGGCCTGCTCGGCCGCGGCGAGCAGGCGACGCCGGGCGAACGGGCGCTGCTGCGCGTGCTCACGCCACTCGCGAAGCTGTGGACCGGCCGCCTCGTCGTGCGCGTCGCGAGCGAGACCTGCGAGGCGTTCGGTGGCGCCGGCTACATCGAGAACACCGGCATCCCGCAACTGCTGCGCGATGCGCAGGTGTTCCCGATCTGGGAAGGCACGACCAACGTGCTCGCGCTCGACGTGCTGCGCGCGCTCGGCACGGACGGCGTCGACGCGCTCGCGACGGAAGCGCGGGCGCTGCTCGCCGAAGCCGGCGGCGACCGCCACGGCATCGGCGCCAGCCTCGACGCCGCGCGCGCATGGCACGCAGCCCGGCGCGCGTCACGCGACGCGCTCGAAGCCGGCGCTCGCGGCTTCGCGCTCACCCTCGCCCGCGCGTTCGCCGCTGCAGTGCTCGCGCGGCACGCGGCATGGGCCACGCGCGAGCGCGGCGACCGGCGCGCGAGCGCCGCGCTCGACGCGTTCGCCGCCGCCGGCCTGTCGCGCCTCGCCGCCGCGGTGGACGTTGACGCGTTGCTGCCCGACAATTGCGCCCCCTGACGCGCACCGGCGCGTCCTCCAGCGCAGGAACGGCGTCCCATGCAGCACCTCAC
The DNA here is from genome assembly GCF_014138265.1 of Dokdonella fugitiva. GTDB lineage: Bacteria > Pseudomonadota > Gammaproteobacteria > Xanthomonadales > Rhodanobacteraceae > Dokdonella_A > Dokdonella_A fugitiva_A. The sequence continues at coordinate 62,736 of NZ_JACGXL010000005.1, read as the reverse complement.
CATCGTCACGACCGGCGGCACGATCGACAAGATCTATTTCGACGACAAGTCGACGTTCCAGATCGGCGAGCCGCAGATCGGCGAGATCCTCGAAGCACTCGGCGTCGCCTTCACGTTCGAGGTGCTGCCGGTGCTGCGCAAGGACAGCCTGCACATCGATGCCGACGACCGCGCGGCGATCCGCACCGCGATCGAGAACCAGCCGCACCGCCACGTGCTCGTCACGCACGGCACCGACACGATGGTCGAGACGGCGCAGGCGCTGGCCGGTCTCGTCGGCAAGGTCGTCGTGCTCACCGGCGCGCTCAACCCGGCGCTGTTCAAGGGCTCCGACGCGGTGTTCAACATCGGCTGTGCAGTCGGTGCGGTGCAGACCTTGCCGGACGGCATCTACATCGCGATGAACGGGCGCATCTGGGATCCGGCGCGCGTGCGCAAGAACCGCGACGCGAACCGCTTCGAGGCTTCGCGGGCCTGAGCGTCCGACGCGCACGGGCTGCCGGCGGTCAGGCCGCGGGCGCCAGGCGCTTCTCGTAGCGCCAGACCTCGAGATCGAATGGGCCGGGCGGGATTTCCAGCCGGCTGACCATCGTTCCGACGCGGCGCCAGCCGCATTTCTCGTAGAAGCGGGCCGCGCGCTCGTTGCCGATCGCGCAGGCAAGCCAGGCGACGTCGACGCCGCGTTCGGCCAGGCGCGCTTGCGCATCGGCGACGAGCGTGGGCGCGACGCTGCCGCCACGCGCATCGCGCGCGACGAACAATTGGTAGAGCTCGTCGTGGTGGATCATGCAGAACCCGCTCGGCGAACCGATCGGGCCGACCACGCGCACCTGCGCGAGCGCGTCCGCGAGACGCTCGCGGAAGCTCTCGCGCGTTCGCCAGCGTACAAGTTCGGGCGGGAGGATCGCCGCGTGCGCGTCCTGCCAGCCGGCGTGCCAGAGGTCGGTGAGCGCGTCGACGTCCGCAGGCACCGCAGTGCGGACCACTGCATCGATTCCACTGCCCATCGTCGATCTCCAGCCGTTCGTTCGACGACCGACGATAGCCGATCGCGCGCCGCCGTCAAAAAGAAAAACGGCGGCCGGTTCGCACCGGCCGCCGTCGTTCGATCGCCTTCCGTGGCGAAACGCGTTCCGCTTACGGCGTGAAGCTCGGGGTCAGCGTGACGCCCGAGAACGTCGCATACGCATTGATGCGCACGTGGTACGTGCCCGCGGTCGGCGCGCTGAACGTGCACGTCTCGCTGTTGCCACTGAGGTACGGACGGCAGGTGTAGCTCGAGGTCGTCGGAGCCGCGTTGAGGCGGACGTAGAGGTCCGCGTCACCGGTGCCGCCGGAGATCTGGAACTTCAGGTTGGTCGCGCCCGACGGCACCACCAGCGTGTAGTCCGACGTCCAGTTGCCCGCCGTCGCCGCGAGGCCGGTCACCGGCACGCCGTTCGACAGCGTCGTGCCGCCACCGCCCCCGCCACCGGCCGTGTAGCTGCCGGTCAGGCTCATGCCGCTGAACGTGGAGTACGCGTTGATCATCACGTAGTACGTGCCGGCCTGCGCCGTCGTGATGCTGCACGTCTCGCTGTTGCCGGACACCCACGAGCGGCAGTCGTAGCTCGACGTGGTCGGCGCGCTGCCGAACTTCACGTAGAGGTCGCCGTCGCCGCTGCCGCCCGAGGTGACGAACTTGAGGTTCGTCGCGCCGGCCGGAACGACCATCGTGTAGGCAAGCTGGTTGCCGGTGGTCGCGGTGAGGCCGGTCACGGCCACGCCGTTCTGCAGCACGTTGCCACCGCCGCCGCCACCGCCCGTCACCGTGACCGAGCTCGTCTTGGTGTTGGTCGCGCCACCGTTGTCGGTGACCGTCAGCGACACGCTGTACGTGCCCGCGCTCGCGTAGGTGTGGCTCGGGTTGGTCGCGGTCGAGGTGCCGCCGTCGCCGAAGGTCCACGAACGCGAGGCGATCGTGCCGTCGCTGTCGGTGGAGCTGTCGGTGAAGCTCGCCACCAGCGCGTTGGTCGTGAAGCTGAAGTTCGCGACCGGCGCGACGTTGCCGCCGCCACCGCCACCGATATGGTTGATCGCGCTGCTCAGGATGATGCTGCCGCGGCCGCTGGCGAGGTCGTAACCCGGACCCGCCGAGATGCCGTTGCTGCCCGAGGTGACGTCGTGGAAGTCACCGGCGGGCAGCTGGTAGATGATCGGGCCGGCGAAGCCGACCGACGTGCCCTTCACCGCGATCACGCGCGCCCACAGGCCGGAGAAGATCGGCGCGGCGAGGCTGGTGCCGCCGATCTGCTGCGACCCGCCGTTGACGATCACCTTCGCGCCCGAGTTCGGATCAGCGTCGAACGCGACGTCGGCGACGCCGCGATGCGTGCCCGACCACAGCGTCTGCCAGCTCGGCTTCGGCTCGATCGTGCTCTCGCTGCCGCCCGAGCCGCTCCACACCGTCTCGCTGCTCCACGCCGACGTCGACGCATTGAGCGTGGTGCCGGCGACCGCGACGACGTACGGCGAATTCGCCGGGTTGCTCGCCTTGGTACCACCGTCGCCGCACTCGTCCGCGCCGGAGTCGCCGGTCGAGATCGAGAACGTCTGGCCCTGCGCGACCGCGGTCGCGAACAGCTGGTCGTCGGCCGCGTCGGAACCGTCGCTGTGCGCGTCCGTCTCGCACTCGCCGAGCGACATGTTGATGATCTTCGCCGCATTCGCCGTGACCGCGGTGTTGATGTTCGCGGTGAGCGCGGAGTTCGCCAGCGTCGGCTCGTTGTAGAAGATGATCTTGCCGACCTGGCCGCCGGCCATGCCGACGACGTCCTGGCTGTCGAGGTTCCATTCACCGATGCCGCTGGTGTCGTTGCTCGTGCCGCCGGTGTTCACCGTCTGCGTGGTCACGGTCGCGAAACCGTGCGCGGCCGTGAACGAGTTGAGGTCGGTGATCGTCTGCGTCAGCTTGCCCTGCGTGATGATGCCGACCGTGACGCCGGCGCCCGTGGCGACACCCGTGCCGCTGTAGATCGAGGAGAACTCGTTCGGGAAGTGGCCGGTCACCGCCTGCGGCTGCGGGCCATCGAGGACCTGCGACATCACGTGCGGGCGATGCACGTCCTGCAGGCCGAGCACGGCCAGCACGATGCCCTGCAGCGAGGCCGGGATGTGCACCGGCGAGGTGTTGGCGATCGCACCGCTGCCGTCCTTCCTCGTCACGCGTGCGAGCGAGGTCTGGAACGCGGCCTGCGCGACGTCGGCGGTGCCGTCGGCGGAGACGAGCATGCGGTTGTCGGCGACGACGACGTTCTTGAAGCCCGCCGAGGTGAGGAAATCGACGACGGCCTTGACCTGGTCGTCGGTCGGTGCGTGACGCTGCATGACCTCGTCGGTCGACAGCATCGGACGCACGCCGGTGATGCGCTGCGCGTTCGCCGCCGACGCGATGTAGCTGTCGAGGCCCGCGCGATCGCGCATCTTCAACGCGACTTCGATGTGGACCGGCTGGGTGAACGGCACCATGCCGTCGATGTTTTCGCCGGAACGCAGTGCCGTGGCCGGCGAAAGCTGCGCCGGGCTCAGCGAGGCGGCCCCAACCGCCGACGCTGCGCCGAAGGCCATGACGACGGCGGCGGCCAGCACCGCGGGTCGCGTGGTGATTCTCGAATTACGCATTACTGACTCCCTCAATATGCAAAGTTCGAAATACCTATGGGTTGTGTGTAGCGATGCGGGTCGCACGCGGCGAAACCGTTCCCGGCGCGCGTCCAGCGGGCCGTTTCGGAACGATCAACGTTGTCGGTACGTATTGCCTGCTGCAGCCGCGCCGAGGGTCCGTGCGCCGTGGCGCGAACGGGAGGTTGCAGTCCCCGCATCCCCTCTCTTGGATGCAGGCTGTCGCTCGGTGCGGATGCAGTCCGCATCGAGGAGATAGCACTCGCGTGCTGTCACGAACCTGACAAAGGACCGTCGTCGATCGGCAACGGCGATGCGGTCGTCGAAAAAATGCACGATGCTGCAGAGCAAAAAAAAAAAAACGGCGGCCGGTTTGCGCCGGCCGCCGTCCGTTCACCTCCCTGATGGCATCGCTCCGTGCGCATCGCTCGTCGTCACGGCTTCGCCGAGTCGTACGAGCGCGATGACACGCGCGGATCCACGATCCCTGGATGCCCGCAGCAGGTGTCCCCACACCCGACGGGCCTCCTTGTGTCCCACGTCCGCGTCCTTCGCGGTGCCGGCCCCTCTCTCGACCCGGCATGCGTTTGCGCTGCGGAAACCGGTACTGCTCCCCAGCCCGGCCCTTGGGTACCGTTCCGCGTGGAGGAGCCACGCGGAAGTACGCAACCTAGCAGCATCGAGCCCACATGAAAAGCGGCTGAGGCCGCATAACTTATTGATGTGGCAGGCATATTCAGGCGACCGTGCTGCAGGGCAACAAGCGATGCGCCCTTGCCTGCCGCGGCACCGGCGGCATGAATACGGTTTCACCTGCCGCACCGCAATAAAGTCGTCCGCACGCCGGCGCGGACGATCGCTCGCGCGGGTCAGCGGCGCCCGCGGATCGTCGATATCTGGCGCGGACGACGCCACCAGAGGATCGCCGTCGCGATGAGCAACAGCGGCGGGAACCAGTAGATGGTCTTCAACCAGCGATGTTCGACGTTCCAGGTCGTGTTGAAGATGAGGTCCATCGCGACGGTCGAGTCTGCACGGATGCGTGGAAAACCCTCGCTGAGCGCCGCCGTGAGGCGCCCTTCACCGAAGGCCTGCAGGGCCGGCATCGAGCCGTCCAGCGATCGGCCGAGCAGGATGTAGGTCGCAGCAAGCGGCGCCTCGCGATTGGCCGAATCGACGATGTCGTTGCCGACGTCCGGGATCAACGGCGCGGAACCCCAGACGAGGATGTCGTAGAGCAGGAACAGTACGAACAGGCCGAGAGCGATCACGTGCAGGTGGCGTTTCATCGCGGGCGCGCCATGCCAAGGGGGACCCATCGTAAAACGAAAGGCGTTGCCGGACGCAAGCCCGCCACCCTGGCGGGGTCGTGCAGTGGATCCCGGCCGCGAACCGGACGCGCGTCGAGCGCATCGCATCGGGAACGCGCGGCGCTTCCCGCCGCCGGCTAGAGCATGCCGGTCTCGAGCCGAGCCGCTTCCGACATCATCGATTGCGTCCACGGCGGGTCGAACACGAGGTCGACGTCCGCCTCGGCGACGGTCGGGATCGCTTCGAGCTTGGTGCGCACGTCGTCGACGAGGATGTCGCCCATGCCGCATCCGGGCGCGGTGAGCGTCATGCGCACGCTGACCTTGCGGCGACCGTCCTCGATGCGCTCGAGGTCGCAGTCGTAGACGAGCCCGAGTTCGACGATGTTGATCGGGATCTCCGGGTCGAAGCACGTGCGCAGCTGCTGCCAGACGAGTTTCTCGACCTCGACGTCATCGGCGCCTTCGGCGAGTTCGAGCGGCGCCGGCGGCTCCTTGCCGAGCGCGTCCGCGTCCGCGCCGCGGATGCGGAACAGGTTGCCGTCGACGTACACGGTGAAGCTGCCGCCGAGCGCCTGCGTGATGTACCCGACCTGCCCCGCGGGCAACGTCACCTCGTCGCCCTGCGGCACCATTACGGCGGCGCAATCGCGTCCGAGGCGGATCGGTTCGGAAGTCTGGCTGTAACCCATGGGACAGTGTACGCAACGCGCGGTAGCGGTCGACTATTATGCCGTCGGCGGCGGCTCGCCGCCCGTATCGCCGATATCGGGGCTTTCACGGCGGCTTCAACTCGCGCCGCCACGGAGCACGCCATGCCTTCGATCCGCCTGCTCGTCGCCACGCTGGCAATGCTCGTCGCAACCGCCGCGGGCGCCGCGGTGCACGCAACCGCGGAGACGGCCGAGTTCGGCCGCCTGCTTTCGAAAGCCGATGTCGCGTTCGTCGACGCGGCCGGCGGAAACTCGACGCGAGCCTACGACGTCGCCGCCATCGAACTCCTCCGGCAACGCGTCCTCGCCGACGAGGCCAGCAGCAGCGGCGTGCGCCGCATCGCTGCGGGTGCGCTGATCGAAAGCTACCTCGAGGCCGGCCTCGACGAGGCAGCGCTGCAGCTGTACGAATCGCTCACGCCGGTAGCACGCGACGAAGTGACGAGCGGAGCGCTCGTGTCGGCGACGATCAGCCCCAAGACGGTCATCCTCGTGAGCCCGCAGGAGGTCGCCGGCGACCTCGCGGTCGCCTACGCCGAGCGATCCCGCGCGGATGCCGTGCCGGCGTTGCTCGAACGTGCACTTCGACCGGTCGACGCCGGCGGCAACGAAGACGACTTCGGCGTGACCGAGCGCTCGAAGCTGATCGGCCGTTGCGCCAGCGCCCTGGTCCACGCCGACGGCGCGACCGACTGGTTCCGCTGGCTGCTCGGCGACGATCCACAGCGATTGAGCAGTTGCTGGACGGCATCGAAGGCCCGCAGCTACGAACGACGCGCGTTGCGCGCGCTCGACGAAAGCGCGCTGCCGGCGGCGTGGCGGGGCGTCGCGATGACGGCCAGCGCACCGGCCGACGGAATCGTGCAGCGCGGGGCCGCCATCGATCTCGCGTTGCGTGACCTGCCCGGGTGGACCGCCCGCATCGAACAATTGCAGGCGCAACTGAGTGCGCTCGATGCGAGCGACGCACGCTGGATCGAGCGCGAATACCACGCTGCCGATTTCGGGCCCGAGCGGCAGGATCGGGCGAATCGGCCACCGGCGAGCGAACGGGATTCCGCCCTCGCGGCCCAGCTGCGGCGCCGCCTCGCTGCCCCGCTCGCCGATCCCTACCGTGTGAAGGCGCTCGGGAAATCCGCGCCCGGACGCACCACGGCGCCGGCAAACGCCGCCTGCGGTGCCCTCCGCTGTGCGGACAGCGGCGATGCTCGATGGGAACTGCTCGCGTCCGACGACTACGACCCGACCGGTGAAGTGCCGGCGCCCGGCTTTTGGCTCGCGCGCACGGACGCCGACGCTTCGCGGCATGCGTACTACCTCGGCCTCAAGGAGCACGTGCCGTTCGAACTCGTCGACGGGCATCCGCTGTCGATCGCCGACGGCATGCTGCGCCTCGTCGTGCGCAAGGCGGCGATCGATCCGGGCAGCGTGACGTTCCCGCCCGTCGGCCTGGCGTTGCAACGCGACGCCGCCCCGCAGGAACTGTCCGCGCCGATCGCGGACATCACCCGCGACAGTGATGGCGACGGCCTGACCGACCTGGCCGAACAACAGCTCCTGCTCGATCCGGGCAATGCGGATACGGACGGCGACGGCATCCGCGACGGCGATGACAGCCTGCCGAATGTCGCCAACGCGGCGAGCGGCGGCGTCGCCAATCGGGCATGGGCGACGGCGTTGCGCTTCGCCACCCACCTGCCCGACCTCGCGATCAGCACGTTCGTGCCCGGCAGCAGCACGTTCGCGCGGCGCCGGAGCGGGGACGAACGAACGCTTTACGTGACGGCCGACCCGCAGTCCTTCGTCGGCATCAGCAGCGGCCGGCGCATCATCGTCCTGCCGATCAGCCTCGATGCGTCGTTGCTGCGCCAGCATCCCTCGTTCGCGCTGCTCATGCCGATGCGCGTCGACCTGCGCATGCTCGACGCCACGCACGCGGAGTTCGTCTACGACCAGGGCTGGTCGGGCGGTCGCTGCGCACTCGACCTGCGCGACGGCGAATGGCGCATCGCAACGCTCAGTTTCTGGGTCACCTGACCTTCGGCGCGGAAGGCCCGAGCCCGGTCTCCTGCAGGCACTTGCCGAACAGCTTCATCGCCGCCTCGATGTCGGCCGGCGGCAGCCCCGCGTAGCCGAGCACGAGGCCGGGCCGCGGCGGCTGCTTGAGGCAGTACGGCGCGATCGTGTAGAGGCCGAGGCCGCGCGTGCGCGCATGCGCGACGAGGCGTTCGCAGTCGGCGTGGCTCGCGCGCGTGAGCCACGCGGTGAGGTGCATGCCCGCGTTCGAGTCGACCACCTCCACCGCGTCGCCGGCGTGCCGGCGCAGCCCGCTGAGCATCGCGCTGCGTCGCGCTCGCAACGCGACCGCGGCGCGGCGCAGGTGCCGCTCGAAGCCGCCGTTGGCCATGAAGTGCGCGAGCGTCGCCTGTTCGAGCGCGTTGCAGCCGCGGTCCTCGAGCCACTTCGTGGCCGAGAACGCCTCGCGCAACGACGCGGGCACCACCATGTAGCCGAGGCGCAGCGCCGGGAACAGCGCCTTGGAGAAACTGCCGATGTAGATCACGCGGCCGTCGCGGTCGAGCGACTTCAACGCCGCGAGCGGGCGTCCGCCGTAGCGGAATTCCCCGTCGTAGTCGTCCTCGATGAGCCAGGCGTGGCGCTCGGTCGCCCAATCGAGCAGCTCGACGCGTCGCGACAGCGTGAGCAGCGCACCGGTCGGGAACTGGTGCGACGGCGTCACCACCGCGAGCCGCGCGCTCGACGGCAGCGCGGCCGGCACGAGCCCTTCGTTGTCGACGCGGCAGCCGCGTGCGTGCGCGCCGAACGCGGCGAACACCTGGCGCGCGCCGCGATAGTGCGGATCCTCGAGCACGACCGTGTCGCCCGCTTCGAGCAGCACGCGCGCGGCGAGCGCGAACGCCTGCTGCGTGCCGGAGACGATGACGACGTCTTCCGGCGCGGCCGGCACGCCGCGGCGGCGCGCGAGGTAGTCGCAGATCTGCTCGCGCAGCGCGAGCAGGCCCTGCGCGTCGGGATAGTCGAACTCGACGTGCTCGGCGGCGCGGCTGACCTCGCGACGCCAGACGCTGCCGAGCAGCGGATTGGCGAGCGGCAGGCCGTACTGCAGGTCGTAGCGCAGGTCGCTGTGCTGGTGGCCGGGGATGCGCCGGCCGTCGGTGTTGGCGAGCGCGCGCCGCGCGAAGCTCGACAGCGGCGCGACGAGCGTGTTCGCGCTGCGCTTCTGCGGCGTCGCGTTGCCGACGTTGGCGACGAAGCTGCCCGAGCCGACGCGGCCGAGCAGGAAGCCCTCCGCCTGCAGCTGCTCGTACGCGGCGAGCACGGTGTTGCGCGAAACGTCGAGTTCGCGCGCGAGCGAGCGGCTCGCCGGCAGTCGCGCGCCGGCGGCGACGCGACCGTCGAGGATCGCGCCCTTGAGCGCGCGGATCAGCTGCGCGTAGCGGGCGCCTTGGCCGTCCAGGTCGAGGTACACGATTGGCTCCGTGGATATCCGCGATTCCGGTACTGGAGGGTACCAATAATCGTGCCTAATGTTGAGTGCCGGACGACAGAGGAAGCCGATGGACGCCGAAACCCAAGCCCTGCCCCGGGACGCGCGCCACCGCGTCGACCGCACCCGCGCGCGCGCGCGCTACGACCGCGCGAGCGTGCACGCGATCCTCGACGCCGGCATGATCGCGCACGTCGCGTTCAGCGTCGCCGGCCAGCCGTTCGTGATCCCGATGCTGTACGCGCGCGACGGCGAGACGATCGTCCTGCACGGCTCGATCGCGAGCCGGCTCATGGGCGAACTCGCCGACGGCGTGCCGGCCTGCCTCGGCGTGACCCATCTCGACGGCCTCGTGCTCGCGCGTTCGCACTTCGACCATTCGGTCAACTACCGCTCGGTGGTCGTGTTCGGCCGCGCGCGCGCGGTCGGCGACGCCGACGAGAAGGCCGCGGCGCTGTCGCGCTTCGTCGATGCATTGATCCCCGGGCGCGCGGCGGAATCGCGCGCGGCCGATCGCAACGAACTCGCCGCGACGCAGGTGCTGCGGCTCGTGATCGAGGACGCCAGCGCGAAGATCCGCAGCGGCGGCGTCAAGGGCAACCCGGCCGACCTCGCCCTGCCGCACTGGGCCGGCGTCGTGCCGATGCGCACGCACTACGCCGCGCCGCAGCCCGAAGCGGGCCTCGCCGATGCGAGCCTGCCCCCGTCGGTGCGCGGCCTGCTCGCCGCCAACGAGGCCATCGCATGACCATCACCTACCGCGACGACGTGCGCCCAGGGCTTGAGCAGGCGCGCGAGCTCTATCGCGCCTCGACGCTCGGCGAACGCCGCCCGATCGACGACGACACGCGCTTCGCCGCGATGCTCGCGAACGCGAACCTCACCGTGACCGCATGGGACGGCGACCTGCTCGTCGGCATCTCGCGCTGCGTGACCGACTTCGCCTGGACGACCTACCTCGCCGACCTCGCCGTGCGCGTATCGCACCAGCGCAACGGCATCGGCAAGGAACTCATGCGGCGCACGCAGGCGGCGGCGCCGCAGGCGAAGCTGCTGCTGCTCGCGGCGCCCGCTGCGGAACGCTATTACCCGCATGTCGGCTTCAGCCACTTCCCGCAGGCGTGGATGCTGCGCGAGCACGAGTCGATCCCGTAGGCGGGGTCGAGCCGCGCAAGAGACGAGTCCCGCCGCGGCCCGGTCTCCCTGCTGCCCGGGCAGCGCCGCGAGCGGCTATCATCGCCGGTTCCGCCATCGCGCCGAGCCAGCATGTCCGCCGAGCCCACTCCCGCCCCCCGCCCGCGCGTGATCGGCATCGCGACCGCGGCCATGTGCGCGCTCGCGGGTGGCGCGTTGTGGTGCCTGCTCTCGCTGTACAGCCGCGGCGATCTCGCCGCGCTCGCGTTCGTGGTCGCGCTGCCGGTCATCTGGACGCTGCGCCGGCACGGTTACGCCGGGCGCTGGTCGGGTGCGCTCGTCGCCGGCGCCTGCGTCGCGCTCGCGGCGCTCTATTCGTTCTACCTGCAGGCGGTCGCGCAGATCGCCGGCATGCTCGGACTGCCGATGCGCGACGCGCTGCTGCGCATGGACCCCGGCATGGCGATCGACATCGCGCGCGCGAACGTCGGCGTCGGCAGCGCCGCGCTCGTCGCGGCCGCGATCGTGTTCGCCTGCGCGCTCGTCAAACGCGCGTGACGCAGCCACGCGCGTGCCTCGGCGGCACGCGCGTCGCGCCTGCCGCCCGACGCGCGCAAACCGGTCGAGCGGTCGCTTGCCGTCGCTCAGACGTCGCCGGCGGCGACGCGGCGCAGCGCCTGCTCGAACACGTCGACCGGCTGGCCGCCGGAGATCAGGTGGCGCTCGTTGAGGATCACCGCGGGCACGCCGTGGATGCCGCGCTCGGTGAAGAAGCGCTCCTGCTCCCGCACGGCGTCGGCGAATTCGCCCGAGGCGAGTAGCGCGCGCGCACGCGCGCCGTCGAGGCCAGCCGCTTCGGCGACCGCGACGAGCACGTCGTGGTCGGACACGTCGCGCGCATCGCCGTGGTACGCCTGCAGCAGCGCGTGCTTGAGCGCGCGCTGCTGCGCCGCGCCGAGCGTGCCCGCCCAGTGCAGCAGGCGGTGCGCATCGAACGTGTTGTAGATGCGGCCACGCTCGCCGAACGCGAAGCCGACGTCGGCGCCGCGCGCGCGGATCGTCGCGCGGTTGCGGTCGAGCTGCTCGCGCGAGAGGCCGTACTTGGCGACGAGGTGGGAGGTTGCGTCCTCGCCTTCCGCCACCATGCCCGGGTTGAGCTCGAACGGCTGGAAATGCAGGTCGACCTCGACCGCGCCGCCGATGCGCTCGAGCGCACGTTCGAGCGAGTTGAGGCCGACCGCACACCACGGGCAGACGACGTCGGAAACGAAATCGATGCGGATCGGCGGGTTGGCCATCGGCGTGAATTCCTGGATGCTGCGATCCACCGCAAATGAGGGCGATCCGCGCGCCGATCAAGCCGCGACGAAGGACGCGCAGCGCACGCGCCCGCCGCATGCGCTGAACGTCATCCGGCGATCGTGTGGTCGACCAGCCGTTGCGCCTCGGCGAGGATCTCGCCGAGGTGTTCGCGACTGCGCCGGCTCTCGCCGTAGATCTTGTAGATGTCCTCCGTGCCCGACGGGCGCGCGGCGAACCAGCCGTCCTCGGCGACGACCTTGATGCCACCGATCGGCGCGTCGTTGCCGGGTGCGCGATCGAGCACGCCGACGATGCGCGAGCCCGCGAGCGTGTCCGCGCCGACCTGCGCGGGCGCGAGCTTGGCGAGCCGCGCCTTCTGCTCCTTCGTCGCCGGCGCGTCGACGCGATCGGTGTGCACGGCGCCGAGTTCCTGCTCGAAGCGGGCGTAGCACTCGCCGGGATCGCGCCCGCCGCGCGCGGTGATCTCGGCCGACAGCAGCGCCGGCGCGAGGCCGTCCTTGTCGGTGCTCCAGGCGCCGCCGTCGCGGCGCAGGAACGACGCGCCCGCGCTTTCCTCGCCGCCGAAGCCGAGCGATCCGTCGCACAGCCCGTCGACGAACCACTTGAAGCCGACCGGCACCTCGTACACGCGCCGGCCGAGGCGCGCGCCGACGCGGTCGATCATCGCGCTGCTGACGATCGTCTTGCCGATCGCCGCGTCCGCGCGCCAGCCGTCGCGCGTGCGGAACAGGTAGTCGATCATGACCGCGAGATAGTGGTTCGCGGGCATCAGGCCGACGCTGCGCGCGACGATGCCGTGGCGGTCGTGGTCGGTGTCGCAGGCGAAGGCGACGTCGTAGCGCTCGCGCAAGGCCAGCAGGCGCTGCATCGCGGGCGCCGACGACGGGTCCATGCGCACGCGGCCGTCCCAGTCGAGGCTCATGAACGCGAACGTCGGGTCGACCTGCTCGCTGACGACGTCGAGCGTGATGCGCCAGCGTTCGGCGATGCGCGGCCAGTAGTGCACGCCGGCGCCGCCGAGCGGATCGACCGCGAGGCGCAGGTCGGCGGCGCGGATCGCCTCGAAGTCGACGAGCGCGCCGAGCTCCTCGACGTAGGCGCCGAGGAAATCGTGTTCCTGCGTGGTGGGTGCGGCGAGCGCACGCGCGAGCGGCACGCGGCGCACCTCGCGCAGGCCGTCGGCGATCAGCGCATTCGCACGCTGCTGGATCGCGCCGGTGACGACGGTGTCGGCCGGGCCACCGTTCGGCGGGTTGTACTTGAAGCCGCCGTCCTCGGGCGGGTTGTGCGAAGGCGTGACGACGATGCCGTCGGCGAGGCCGCTCGTGCGGCCGCGGTTCCAGCCGAGGATCGCGTGCGACAACGCCGGCGTCGGCGTGTACTCGCCGCCTGCGGCGATGCGCACCTCGACGCCGTTCGCGGCGAGCACTTCGAGCGCGCTGTCCATCGCGGGTTTCGACAGCGCGTGCGTGTCGATGCCGAGGAACAGCGGACCGTCGATGCCGGCCGCGGCGCGGTGCTCGCAGATCGCCTGGCTGATCGCCAGCACGTGCGCCTCGTTGAAGCTCGCCGCGAACGACGAACCGCGATGGCCGGACGTGCCGAACGCGACGCGCTGCGCCGGGATCGCCGGATCGGGGCGTTCCTCGTAGTACGCGGCGACGAGGCGATCGACGTCGACGAGCGGCACCGACGTCGCCGGCAGTCCCGCGAGCGGACTCGCGCCGCCGCTCATGGCGCGCTCCCGCGCAGCTTGCGGTAGCGGCGGATCAGCGCGTTGGTCGAGCCGTCGTGCGCGAGGCGCGGCGTCTTCGGTGCGGCGAGTTCGGTGCCGATGCGCCTGGCGAGCACCTTGCCGAGCTCGACGCCCCACTGGTCGAACGAATCGATGTCCCAGATCACGCCCTGCACGAACACGCTGTGCTCGTACAGCGCGACGAGCGCGCCGAGCGTGCGCGGGTCGAGGCGCGCGGCGAGGATCGTGCTGTTCGGCCGGTTGCCTTCGAACGTCTTGTGCGCCACGAGCGCGGCCGGCACGCCTTCGGCGCGCAGTTCCGTCGCGGTCTTGCCGAACGCGAGCGCCTCGCCCTGCGCGAACAGGTTCGCCATCAGCAGGTCGTGCTGGTCGCCGAGGGGATTCGCACTCTCGCAGAAGCCGATGAAGTCGCAGGCGATGCGGCGCGTGCCCTGGTGGATGAGCTGGTAGAACGAATGCTGGCCGTTCGTGCCCGGCTCGCCCCAGACGATCGGGCAGGTGTCGACGCCCACGCGCGCACCCGCGCGCGTGACGCGCTTGCCGTTGCTCTCCATCGCGAGCTGCTGCAGGTAGGCCGGGAAACGCTTGAGGTACTGCTCGTACGGCAGCACCGCGACGCTCTCGACGCCGAGGAAGTTCGTGTTCCAGATGCCGAGCAGCGCGTGCAGCACGGGCAGGTTGCGCTCGAACGGCGCCTTGCGGAAGTGCTCGTCCATCGCGCGGAAGCCGGCGAGCATGTCGCGGAAATGCGCGGGCCCGATCGCGAGCATCGTCGACAGGCCGATCGCCGAATCCATCGAGTAACGGCCGCCGACCCAGTCCCAGAAACCGAACATGTTCGCGGTGTCGATGCCGAACTTCGCGACCTCGGCCGCGTTCGTAGACACCGCGACGAAGTGCCGGGCGACCGCCGCCTCGTCGCCGAGCGCGGCGACGCACCAACGCCGCGCCGCGTGCGCGTTGGCGAGCGTCTCCTGCGTCGTGAACGTCTTCGAGCAGACCACGAACAGCGTGCGCGCGGGATCGAGGTCGCGCGTCGCCTCGGCGAAATCGGTGCCGTCGACGTTGGAGACGAAGCGCAGGTCGAGCGCACGGTCTCCGTACGCGCGCAGCGCCTCGTACGCCATCACCGGCCCGAGGTCGGACCCGCCGATGCCGATGTTGACGACGTGGCGGATGCGATCGCCGCGATGCCCCTTCCAGTCGCCGCCCCGCACGCGTTCGCAGAATGCAGCCATGCGATCGAGCACCGCGTGCACGTCGGCGACGACGTCGTGGCCGTCGACGACGATGCGCTCGCGCTTCGGCGCGCGCAATGCGACGTGCAGCACCGCGCGGTCCTCGGTCGTGTTGATGCGCTCGCCGCGGAACATCGCCTCGCCGCGCTCGCGCACGCCGCAAGCGTCGGCGAGGCGCAGCAGCAGCTTCAGCGTCTGCGCGTCGACGCGCTGCTTGGCATGGTCGAAGTAGAGGCCCGCGGCTTCGAGCGAGAAGCGCTCGGCGCGATTTGCGTCAGCGGCGAACAGCTCGCGCAGGTGGCGCCGGCGCATCGTCGCCGCGTGGCGCTGCAGCGCCTTCCATTCCGGTCGTGCGATCAGGCGCACCGTCTTCGTCGTGCGAATCACCATCGCCTGAGCCTAGCAGAATGCATCCGCGAACCAGCACGCGTGCCTCGACCACCACACCGAAACGATCGCGACGTTCAGTGCTTCACCTGGAGAGTGCCGAGGATGGCCGCATCTGGATTCCGGCAGCGCCAACCATCCGGTCCGCGCAGACTGGATGGCGCGGCGAAACAGGATGTTTCGCACTAGTGTCCTCCACCGCCTTCCACGGCCTTGAGTTCGGCGATCAGCTGGTTCGCCGCTTCCTTGCCGTCGGCGTACAGCATGCGCGTGTTGTCGGCGTAGAACAGCGCGTTCTCGATGCCGGCGAAGCCGGTGCCCTTGCCGCGCTTGATCACGATCGTCTGCTTCGAGTCGACCACGTCGAGGATCGGCATGCCGTAGATCGGCGAGGACTTGTCGGTCTTCGCCGCGGGGTTCACCACGTCGTTCGCGCCGATCACGATCGCGACGTCGCAGGTCTTGAACTCGGGGTTGATGTCGTCCATGTCGGCGATGAGGTCGTACGGCACGCCCGCTTCGGCGAGCAGCACGTTCATGTGGCCGGGCATGCGGCCGGCGACCGGATGGATCGCGAACCTCACGTCCTTGCCGGCCTTGATCAGCGCCTGCGACAGCTCCCATATCTTGTGCTGCGCCTGCGCGACGGCCATGCCGTAGCCGGGCACGATGATGACCTTCTCGGCCATGTACAGCAGTGAGGCCGCGTCGCTCGCCTCGATCGCCTTCTGCGAACCGGCGATCGCCTCGCCGCTTCCGCCGCCGCCGAAATTCGAGAACAGCACGTTGCTGATCGGCCGGTTCATCGCCTTCGCCATGAGCTGGGTCAGGAACGTGCCCGCCGCGCCGACCACCATGCCGGCGACGATGAGCGCCTCGATGCCCATCGCGTAGCCTTCGAACGCGACCGCGAGGCCGGTGAACGCGTTGTAGAGCGAGATCACGACCGGCATGTCGGCGCCGCCGATCGGCAGGGTCATGAGCACGCCGAACGCGAGCGCGAGCGCGAAGAACACGATCACGAGGTTCGCGTCGAGCTTCCACGCGACGAGCGCGAGGCCGGCGAGCACGGACGCGGCGAACACGATGAAGTTCACCGCCTGCTGGCCGCCGAAGCGGAACACCTTGTCCATGCGGCCGTCGAGCTTGGCCCAGGCGATGATCGAACCGGTCATCGAGATCGAGCCGATCAGCGCACCGACCACGGCCAGCGCGAGCGTCGCGATCGGCGGCACCGGCGCGCCCGGCTGCGAGAACTTGAGCAGTTCGCCGGCGCCGATCGCCGCAGCCGAACCGCCGCCCATGCCGTTGAACAGCGCGACCATCTGCGGCATGTCGGTCATCGCGACCTTCCTGCCCCACAGCCAGGTCGGGATCACGCCGATCGCGATGCCGGCGACGATCCAGCCGACGTTGTGCGCGCCGGTGATCGCGAACGTCGCGAGCGTCGCGATGACCATGCCGATGCCGGCCCACTTGATGCCCGCCCGCGCCGTGACCGGCGAGGACATGCGCTTGATGCCGAGGATGAAGAGCGCGGCGGCCAGCAGGTAGGACGCCTTGGCGAAGTAGACGAGCAGTGTCTGCGTATCCATCAATGCTTCCCGGGCGTGCGGCAGCGGTGGAATTCGAGTGCGGGAGACCTCATTTCTTGCCGTCCTTGCTCGACTTGAACATCTCCAGCATGCGTTCGGTCACGACGTAGCCGCCGGCCGCGTTGCCCGCGCCGAGCACCACGCCGACGAAACCGATCGCGATCGCGAGCGGCGATTCGGCGTGCGCGAGCGCGATCATCGCGCCGACCAGGACGATGCCGTGCACGAAGTTCGAACCCGACATCAGCGGCGTGTGCAGGATCACCGGCACGCGGCCGATGATCTCCTTGCCGGTGAATGCAGCGAGCATGAAGATGTACAGCGCGAGAAATCCGTCGATCATTGCGTCACCTGCGCCGGAAAGCGAAAGATTGAAACACGGAGCACACAGAGCACACGGAGAAAAGCTACACGATCATGCGACGGATACCGTGCCGCAATACCTTTTCATTGAAGTTGATGAGCAATCCCTTGTGCAAGCCGGAGAGCCTGAGATATGTCAGCAACTGCGCGCTGTGCACCGGCATCAATGACTCCACCGACTTCAACTCCACGACGAGCTGCCGTTCCACCAGCACGTCCATGCGAAACCCGCAATCAAGCTCGGCCCCCTTGTAACGAACAGGCACGGGCTTTTCCAATTCGTGTTCGCACCCCGCGGCCTGCAATTCATAAGCGAGGCAGGTTCGATACACCGACTCGAGCAATCCAGGACCTAGTTGCCGATGGATCTCTATCGCGCACCCTATGACCTTGTGGGACAAAGCATCGAATTCCGACGAGATCCTTCTCATCGATCGCTCCTCCGTGTGCTCCGTGTGCTCCGTGTTTCAATCTTTCGCGTTCAACTATCGCCCACCAGCGCCTTGGTCGCCTCGTGGCGGATCTCGCCCGCGTGCGTGAGGCAGGTCTTGGCGATCAGCTCGTCGTTCCAGTCGAGGGTGAGCGCACCGTCCTTGAGCGAGAGCTCGAGGAAGTTGTAGAGGTTGCGTGCGTACATCTCGCTCGCGTGCACGGGCGCGCTCGCCGGCAGGTTGGTCGTGCCGATGATGCTCACGCCGTTGGCGCTGACGACCGTGCGGCCCGCCTCGGTGCCTTCGACGTTGCCGCCGGTTTCCGCGGCGATGTCGACGATCACCGCGCCCGCCTTCATGCCGGCGACCATCGCCGCCGAGATGATGCGCGGCGCCTTGCGACCGGGCACCGCCGCGGTCGTGACGACGACGTCGAATGCCTTGAGCTGCTCGGCCAGCGCACGCTGCTGCTGCTCGCGCTCTTCGGCGGTGAGCTCGCGCGCGTAGCCGCCGCTGCCCGCCGCGCTGACGCCGAGATCGAGGAATTTCGCGCCGAGCGATTCGATCTGCTCCTTCGTCTCCGGGCGCACGTCGAAGCCTTCGACCTGCGCGCCGAGGCGGCGTGCGGTCGCGATCGCCTGCAAGCCGGCGACGCCGGCGCCGACGACGAGCACCTTGCTCGGGCGGATCGTGCCCGCCGCGGTGGTCAGCATCGGGAAGAACTTCGGTGCCGCCTCCGCCGCGATCAGGACGGCCTTGTAGCCGGCGACCGCGGCCTGCGAGGAGAGCACGTCCATCGCCTGCGCGCGCGTCGTGCGCGGCAGCAGTTCCATCGCGAACGCGGTGATGCGGCGGTCGCGCAGCGCCTTCGTGCGCTCGGGCGCGAGATGCGGCTGCAGGTGCGCGATGACGACCGCGCCCTCCTTGAGCGTGGCGATCTCCTCGAGCGAAGGCGGCTGCACGCGCAGCAGCACGTCGGCGCGCGCGAGCGCGCTGCGGGCGTCGGCGGCGGCTTCGCAACCGGCGTAGGCGGCGTCGGCGAAGTACGCGCCCTGCCCCATGCCCGGCTCGATCACGATGTCGGCGCCGCGCGCCTTGAGCTTCTTCGCGACCTCGGGCGTCAACGCGACGCGGCGTTCGCCCGGTACGGTTTCGCGCAGCGCGACAACGGTCGTCGGCATGACCATCCTCAGCCATCGGTCGGAGCACCGATCCTAGCCCAGATCGCGCGACGCTGGCGAGCCTGCCCGCGCGCCTTGCGCGGTGCCGCGCGCGACCGCACTTCACCCGCTCCCGTCAGGCTATCCTTGCGCTCTTCCGACATGACGACGACGCCCGCCTTGAATCCGCTCGACTTCCTCGACCAGCGCCGTTCCGTGCCCGCACGCCAGCTCGGCGAGCCCGGCCCCGACGCGGCGCAGCTCGAACGCCTGCTGCAGGCCGCGGTGCGCGTGCCCGACCACGGCAAGCTCGTGCCTTGGCGCCTGCTCGCGATCCGCGGCGAGGCGCGCGCGCGCCTCGGCCAGAGCCTCGCCGAGATCCACGCGCGCGCCGAACCCGACGTCGCGCCGAGCGTGCTCGACAAGGACCGCGACCGCTTCAACTTCGCGCCGCTGATCGTCGCCGTGATCGCGCGCATCCAAGCCGATCATCCGAAGATCCCGGCGCAGGAACAGTTGCTCTCGGCCGGCTGCGTCGCCTACAACCTGCTGCTCGGCGCGCAGGCGCTCGGCTTCGGCGCGCAATGGCTGACCGGCTGGGCCGCCTACGACGACGAAGTCGCGCGCCTGCTCGGCCTCGGCGCGAACGAACGCGTGGTCGCGTTCGTGCACGTCGGCACCGCGAAGGAGCCCGCGCCCGAGCGCGCGCGGCCGGCGATCGCCGACGTCTGGTCGGAATGGACCTGAGGCGATGGCCGACACCGTCCATCTCGTCGACGGCAGCCTGTACGTCTGCCGCGCGTGGTTCGCGCAGGTGCCCGACGCGGAGGACGCGGACGGTCATCCCGTGCATGCGGTGCACGGCTTCGCGCGCTTCCTGCTCGACCTGCTCGAGCGCGCGCGCCCGACCCACATCGCGGTCGCGTTCGACGAGTCGCTCAACACCTCGTTCCGCAATGCGCTCTATCCCGCCTACAAGGCGAACCGGCCGGCCGCGCCGGAAGACCTCATGCGCCAGTTCGCCGGTTGCAAGGCGGTCGCGCGCGCGTTCGGCACGACCGTGCTCAGCGACGGCCAGTACGAAGCGGACGACCTCATCGGCAGCGCGCTCGCGCGCCTGCGCGAGGCCGGTTTCCGCGGCGTCATCGTGTCGGCCGACAAGGATTTCGGCCAGCTCATCGACGGCGGCGACGAACAATGGGACCCCGCGCGCAACCAGCGCTGGGACAGCGCGGGCGTGAAGTCGCGCCTCGGCGTGCATCCGCACCAGGTCGCGGACTACCTCGCGCTGACCGGCGACGCGGTCGACAACATCCCCGGCGTGCCCGGCATCGGCGCGAAGACCGCGGCGATCCTGCTGCACCACTTCGGCACGCTCGACGCGCTGCTCGCGCGCGCCGACGAGGTCGCGTTCCTGCGCACGCGCGGCGCTGCGGCCGCGTCGATGCGCCTGCGCGAACACGCGGACCTGGCGCGCCTGTCGCGTTCGCTGACCGGCATCGCGCTCGATGCGCCGGTGCCCGCGAGTGCCGACGACTACCGGCGCAAGCCGCTCGACGGCGCGATCGACGAGCTGTTCGAACGCATGCGCTTCGGCCCGCTCACGCGCGCCCGCGTGCGGGCGCTGACCGGCGGCGGCTGAGACTGCGGGGCGCCGTCACGTCCGGCGCGTGATGATGGGCGGTGAATGAACGTGGGAGCGGCGGAAGCCGCGATGCGCTTCGGCCCGCCCTCGGCCCTCGAAAAACATCGCGGCTTCCGCCGCTCCCACCGTCCGCCGCTCCCATGGGATGCGAGGCGGCACGCGCGTCGCGCGTACCGCCGTGCGTCAGTTGCCGGTGACCGACTGCGAGCCGCCGTCGACGTTCGAGAACGCGCCGCCGCCAGGCTTGGACACGCTGATCACCGCCGGCTTGGCCGGTGCGGCGGGCTTGGCGGGTGCGCCACCCTGGTCCCACGACGTGAGCAGGCTGCTGCGGTAGATCTTCACCGCCTCGAGCTTCGACGGGTCGCTCGGGTTGCCGTACGAGTCGTAACCGGCGCGCTGGCTGTTCGCGATGAAGTAGAAGCCGTCGCCGTCGACCGTGCCGACCGTCGGCAGCGCGAACTCCGGCTTGCCCGAATCGAGGATGACTGCGCGCGACACCGTGCGGCCGTCGTCGTCGAGGCGCAGGCGGATCACGCGCTTGGGCGCCATGCCGCTCTGCACGGCGACGAGCGTGCCGTCGTACCAGGCGAGGCCGTCGACGCCGCCGAGCGGCAGCTTCGTCGGATCGTAGACGAGGTCGAAGCCGGTGCCCGCGGCGAGGTCGACGCCGAACACGCCGAGCGCGTAGTCGGAGAAGTACAGCTTGCGGCCGTCGCCGCTGACCGCGAGGCCACGCACGCTCGTGAGCTTCGGGTTCGCGACGGTCGGCTTGAGGGTGTCGCCGTCGACGCGGTAGATGATGTTGCGCAAGCCGTCGGCGACGAACACGGCGCCGCCCTTGCCGACCGCGATGCTCGACAGCGTGCGCGGCTTCGCGTCCGGCGTGAGCAGGTACTTGGCGAGCAGCTTGCCGGTCGACAACTGGAACTTGAACACGCCGGCCTTGCCGAAGTCGGCCTGGTTGAATTCCTTGAAATACACCGACGAGGTGCTCGCGACGTACAGCGCGTCCTCGTCGGGCGCGGTGGCGAGCGCGTACACGCTCCACAGGCCGTTGTCGGCGCCAGGGCTGATGAAGTCGGTGAGCTTGCCGTCCTTGCCGAGCAGCTGGATGCGGCCGTCGCGCACGCTGCCGACGAGCAATTTGTCGCGCTTGGCGTCGTGGGCGATCGCGTCGTAGAGGTGGTCGCCGCCGGGCAAGGTCGCCGCGAGCTTGCCGTCGCCGCTCGGCTTCGCCGTTTCGGCGTAGCGGTCGAGGATGTAGGACCACACCTTCGTTTCCTTGACCTTGGCGAAGTCGGGGTCGTTGGCGATGTCGTAGGCATAGCCCTGCTTCTGCATCGCCAGCAGCAGGTCGTAGGTCTTCGCCTTCTCGTCGCGCAGGGCGTAGGTCTTGGCCAGGGCGAACTTGATCTCGCCGCTGTTCGGCAGCAGCGTGCCGAGGCGCTCGAGGGTCCATTCGAGGTGCTCGAAGTCGCCCTTTTCCTTGTAGATCGCGGCGAGGCGCACGAGCGAGGCCGGCGTCGTCGCCTTGGCGATGTCCGCCTGGGTCAGCGCGGCGGGGTCGAGCCCGCGCGGGACGGCCGCCGGTTCCTGCGCGAACGTGCAATTCGCCACGAAGGCGAAGGTGAATGCGCATAGAATGCGGCGCTTGATCATCGTGCGTACCTCGCGGGGGTGGGGCGGTCACAGACCGCCAACGCCCTGATAAGTTTCAGGAAAGCCGCCTACAATGACCGAAACGGAAACCCTTTGCAACGGAAAGTGGCTGCGCCTCAAGCGCCGCGGCCGCTGGGAATACGCCGAGCGTACCAATCCGGGCGGCGGCGTCATGATCATCGCGGTGACGCCCGAGGAGCGCATCCTGTTCGTCGAACAGTATCGCCCCGCGATCGAGTGCATGACGATCGAGATGCCGGCCGGCCTCGTCGGCGACGTCGCCAGCAGCGCCGACGAGAGCGCGGTCGACGCCGCCCATCGCGAGCTCGTCGAGGAGACCGGTTACCGCGCCGGCCGCATCGACTTCCTCATGGCCGGGCCGACCTCGGCCGGCATGAGCAACGAGATCCTCGCGTTCGTCCACGCGCGCGACCTCGTCCGCGTCGAGCAAGGTGGGGGCGACGAGACCGAAGAGATCACCGTGCACGAAGTGCCGCGCCGCGAGGCCGCCGCATGGCTGATCGAAAAGATCAACGCGGGCTACTCGATCGACCCGAAGATGTTCGCGGGCCTGTACATGCTCGACCATGCGGCGCTGTTCGCGCGGTGATTTGGCAAGAGCTAGCAAGAGCGAAAGATTGAAACACGAAGGACACGAAGGACACGAAGGAAAGCAAAGATTCAGAGATTGAAACACGGAGCACACGGAGCACACGGAGGAAAAGCTTTCGAAATATGAAAAGCTCTCCTTGCCCTGCTTTCTCCGTGTGCTCCGTGTTTCAAGCTCTTTTCTCGATCTTTCTTTTCCCTCGTGTCCTTCGTGTCCTTCGTGTTTCAATCTTTCGATCTTTCCGCCCTCCCCACATCAGCGGATCGAAGCGAACACCAGCCACTGCCACAGCAGCAGGACCGCCATCGCGGCCATGACGCCCCAGGTGAGGGCGATGCCGGTGACGCGGCCGACGCCCTCGAACGCACGAATCGACATGCCGAGCGCGTGCAGCACGCGGCCGGCGAGCAGCACGCAGCCGCAGACGTGCAGCCACAGCGGTGCGGTCTGGTTCCATTCGAGCAGGCCGAGCAGGAGCAGCGCGAGCGGCAGGTTCTCGATCGCGTTCGCGTGCGCGCGGATGCGCAGGAACATGTCGTGGTCGCCGCCGTCGCCGGTGGAGATGCGCTTGCCGTGGCGGCCGAGCGACGTGCGCAGGGCCAGCACGAGCACGAGCAGGGTCGCGAGCGCGGCATAGATTCCGGTGATGTGCATGGTCGTCCCCTCGTGGCTGGGCAGCTACGGTACACGCGCGCGCCGCGCGCGTCACACCGGGCGACGACCGCCGTGTCGCGATCCTCGACCGATCAGCGCTTCGCCGCGCGCAGGCGTCCGTCCTGCTGCACGCCGCTCAGGCTGCGCGATCCGGCCGGGATGACGCGGTAGGCGACGCGCAGGTCGCCCGCGGCAGGATGCTTCGGATCGCCGGTGCAGAGCGCGCCGTCGCAGTCGCGGAACGTTGCCGCGAGATTCGGCGGCAGGCGCGCGGTCGATACCGGATAGGGCTGCGCCGCCGCGCCCGCGGCGGCGAGGCTCGCGTCGATCGCGTACGCACCGAGGCGCACCTCGCCCGCGGGAAACGATTCGGCCGAGAACGGGAACGGCGCATCGTTGCGATGGCCGGCGACCTCGCGGAACGCGTGCGAGTCGATCCGGTGCGGCGACCATTCGAGCGCGTAGCGGCATTGCGTGCCCGCGCACTGCTCCTGCCATTGCAGCATCTGCACGTCGCGCAGCAGCATGACCGCGTCGGCCTGGATCGCCAGCGCGCCGTCGCGTGCGGGGCGCGTCACGCGCAGCGGCCCGCTCAATTCGATCTCGCGTCCCTCGTTGCGCGCATCGACGCGCTCAAGGCTCGCCGGCCCCGGCTTGTCCGGCGCAGGCAGGGTCGGCATCGCGTGCGGATGGTGGCGCAGCCACCAGACGACGGCGGCGCCGGCCGCGAGCACGGCGACGAGGACGAGCAGCAGCGACGGCCTGCCGCCGGAACGACGCCCGCGCCGCGCCATCAGGCGGCCTCGCCGACGAGTTCGGCGACTTCGCCGCGCGTGCCGAAGCGCCCCTTCTCGTCGCGCGTCACGTGCGCGCAGGCGCAACCGACGTCGTGCGTGAAGAACAGGCGTACGTCGCGCGCGAGCTTGTCCTCGAGGAACGCGCGCTTCTCGTCGATGAGCAGTTCCGGATAGCGGTCGTAGCCCATCGTGATCGGCAGGTGTACCCACGGGCGCCCCGGGATCAGGTCGGCGCAGAACACGATGGCGCCGCTCGGCGTCGTGATCTCCGCGAGCATGAGGCCGGGCGTGTGGCCGTTCGAATAGCCGAAGCGCACCTGCATGCCGAGGGTCAGCGAATGCGTGCCCTGCACGCGCTCGAGGCGGCCCGACGCTTCGAGCAGCGGCTGCAGTTCGGCGATGAACGAGGCGCGGTCGCGCGGATGCGGATGCGTCGCGCGCTGCCAGCATTCCTCGCCGACGACGTAGGTCGCATTGGGGAACAGCAGGGTCGGCGCCTTGCCCGCCTCCCACGGCGCGAGCAGGCCGCCCGCGTGGTCGAAGTGCAGGTGCGAGACGACCACCGCGTCGATGTCCTCGTGCGAGAACCCGGCCGCGCGCAGCGAATCGAGCAGGACGTGGCGATCCTCGACCACGCCGAAGCGCTCGCGCATCTTCGGTTCGAAGAACGCGCCGATGCCGGTCTCGAACAGCACGGTCTTGCCGTTGAGCCCCTCGACGAGCAGCGCGCGGCAAGCGAGCGGGATGCGATTGTCGGCGTCGGGCGCGATCCAGTGCTCCCACATCGCGCGCGGCACGTTGCCGAACATCGCGCCGCCGTCGAGCTTCTGCGAGTTGCCGAGGATGGACCAGAGTTTCATTTCGAATGCCCGTGCGTGCGTTGGCGGCGATGCTTCTGTGGGAGCGGCGGAAGCCGCGATGCTTCTCGAGGGCCGAGGGCTGAGGGCTGAAGAGCATCGCGGCTTCCGCCGCTCCCACGGGAATACACGGCGCTCGGCCGCAGTCTATTTGACAATCCCTATTTGACAATCCCGCTGCCCGAGTCGCCACGCGGGTCGGAGCCCGCGTGCATCTCGCCGGTGTGGCGGTTCCAGCTCACGACGTTCATGAAGCCGAACGGCCACGTGCCCGCGGCGACGTTGACGGTGTGGCCCATCGCTTCGAGCGCGGCCTTCTCCGCGGGCGTGAACGCACCCACTTCCGCCTCGACCACGTCGGGCATGTACTGGTGGTGGTAGCGGCGCAGCGCGACGATCTTCTCCGGCGTCTCGCCCTCGACGAAGGCGAGGATGCCTTCGAGCACCATCGTGATGATGTAGCTGCCGCCGGGCGTGCCGATCACGCCGATGCGGTCCTTGCCGACGATGAAGCTCGGTGTCATCGACGACAGCGGGCGGCTGCCCGGCTTCGGCGCGTTGTTGTCGTTGCCGAGCAGGCCGTACGCGTTCGGCTTGCCGGCGACGAGTGCGAAGTCATCCATCTCGTTGTTGAGCACGAAGCCGGTGCCGGCGACGACGAACTTCGAACCGAGCGTCGTGTTGACCGTCTGCGTACCGGAGACGAGGTTGCCGTCGCGGTCGATGATCGAGAAATGCGAGGTATGCATGCTCTCCGGCGGCGCCATGTAGCCGGGCAGCATGTCGCTCGGCGTCGCCTTGTCCGGATGGATCGACGCGCGCAGCCCGGCCGCATAAAGCGGGTTGGTGAGTTCGGCGACCGGCATCTTCACGAAATCGGGGTCGCCGAGGTACTCGGCGCGATCGCGGTAGGCGCGGCGCATCGCTTCGACCGCGAGGTGCACGCGGTGCGTGCGATCGAGCTTGCCGAGGTCGTAGCCGCCGAGGATGTTGAGCATCTCGGCGAGCGCGATGCCGCCCGACGACGGCGGCGGCGCAGTGACGATGTGCCAGTCGCGGTACTCGAACGTGATCGGCGCGCGTTCCTTGACCTCGTATTTCGCGAGGTCGTCCTCGCTCCAGCGGCCGCCGGCGTCGCGCACGCCCGCGACGAGGCGCCGGGCGACGTCGCCGCGATAGAAGCCGTCGTCGCCGTCGCGCGCGATCGCTTCGAGCACGCGAGCGAGGTCGGGCAGGCGCAAGGTCCAGCCGTCCTTCGGCGGTGCGCCGTCGACGAGGTAGAGCGCGGCCGACGCCGGCCAGCGCATCAGCATGTCGCGCTGGCGCGCGATCGCGCGGATCGCGCGCGGATCGGGCTGGAAGCCGTCGCGCGCGATGCGGATCGCCGGCGCGAGCGACTTCGACAGCGGCAGCTTGCCGTACTCCTTCGCGAGCTTGACCAGCACCGCCGGCTCGCCCGGGATCGCCGCGGACAGCGGGCCGTTGAGCGCGTGGTCGCGATCGGGCTGGCCCTTCGCGTCGAGGTAGTCCTTCGGATCGACCGCGGTCGGCGCGGTCTCGCGCGCGTCGAGCATGACTTCCTTGCCGTCCGAGGCGCGCCGCAGCAGGAACAGGCCGCCGCCGCCGATGCCCGAACTCTGTGGTTCGACCACCGACAGCGTCGACGCGACCGCGACCGCGGCGTCGAACGCGTTGCCGCCCATCTCGAGCGCCTCGAATCCCGCCTGCGTCGCCAGCGTGTGCGCGCTCGCGATCGCCGCGTGGCTCGGCTTGTCCGCCGCCGACGCGCCGCTGCAGGCGAGAGCGACCAGCGCGGCGAGGACGACCTGCTTCCAACGACGGTTCATGGAGTGTTCCTCGCCCGGGGTTTCGGATTCTGCGTCATTCCCGCGGTCGCGGGCAAAGCGGCCGGCGCGTCGCACGACCGCACGCGCGCAGCGCGGTACGCGCACGGCGCGTGCCGCCGCATCGCGCGACATCGACACGATGCGGCGCGATCCGCCGCGATTCAACCCGTCAGGCGTTCGTATTTCGCGAGCAGCGCTTCACGCGACTCCGGGTGTTCCGGGTCGGAGATGATGCATTCGACCGGGCACACGATCACGCACTGCGGCTCGTCGTGGTGGCCGACGCATTCGGTGCACAGGTTCGGCGCGATCTCGTAGAACTCGCTGCCGAGGCTGATCGCCTTGTTCGGACAGACCGGCTCGCAGACGTCGCAGTTGACGCACTGGTCCGTGATCTTGAGTGACATGCGGGATGGTCGACGTGCGATCCGGGGCCGCGCGTGCGGCCCCGGGTCCGCGCGACGCTCTTACTTGGCTTCGACGAAGCGCACGTCCGCGCCGGTCGGATCGAGCGCGAGCTTGACCGCCGCGCCTTCGGCGGTCGCGCCGACGAAGAGCACCACGACGTCCTTGAACGAACCCGGCGTGGCGTCCTTGAACGCTTCGATGATGAGGCCCGAGGTCAGCTTCGAGTCCGGACCGCCGAACGCCATCATGTTGCCCGGCAGCACGCCGCGCGAGACGACCGTCTTGACGTTCTCGAGCTGGTTGTTGCGATCGGACTTCGACGCGTCGTCGTCGCCGCCCGGCACGAAGTACATGTACGGGTGATTGCTCTTGACGCCCTGCATGTTCGCGGTGACGACCGCGACCAGGTACTGCTTCCACGCGTTCTTGTCGGTCGGATTGGCCGGCATCGGCGGGATCGCGGGCTTCTGCTCGGCGGCCGGGACCGCGGCCTGCTCGCCCGAGCTGCACGCACCGAGCGACAGCGTCGCGGCGACGGCGAGGGCTACGATCGGAAGGATCTTGCGCATGGTGGAATCACCTCTTGGTTGTCGAACTGAGATAGCGCGTGCGCAGCGCCTGTTGCACGACCGGATGGACGAATCCGGAAACATCGCCGCCGAGGCGCGCGATCTCGCGCACCAGCGAGGACGAGATGAAACTGTATTGCTCCGCGGGCGTGAGGAACAGCGTTTCCGCGGCGGGAATCAGGTGCCGGTTCATGCTCGCGAGCTGGAATTCGTACTCGAAGTCCGACACCGCGCGCAGGCCGCGCAGGATCACGCCCGCACCGATCTCCTCGACGAAATCGGCGAGCAGCGAGGAAAACCCGCGCACCTCGACGTTGGCGAGGCCGCCGAGCGCGGTGCGCGCGAGGTCGATGCGCATCGCGAGGTCGAACGCCGGGCCCTTGGTCGAGCTGTCGGCGACCGCGACGATGAGGCGGTCGAACAGCGGCGCCGCGCGGCTGGCGAGGTCGATATGGCCGTTCGTGATCGGATCGAACGTGCCCGGATACACCGCGATGCGCGCGCGCTGCTGCGTGGTAGGCATGGGCCGTCCCTGCGAAATGGCCGCTAGCTTAGCGGAACCGCCCCGGAGCGGCGATAGAGTGCGTAGCGCACCGCGCCGGCGAAACCCTCGCGGTGCGGCGCCCATGCCGGCGGCAGTTCCAGGCGCGCCTCGCGCGGCGATTCGACGTAGGCGAAGCCGCCGTCGGCGAGCCAGCCGCGGCTTTCCAGCAGCGCCGCCGCGCCCTGCCAGAGGTTCGCGTCGAACGGCGGATCGAGGAAGACGAGGTCGAACGGCCGCGCCGGCCCGGCGAGCCAGCCGGCCGCGTCCGCGTTGGCGACCTCGGCGCCGGGCACGCGCAGCCGCGCGAGGTTGTCGGCGAGCGCGCGGGCGAGTTCGCGGTCGCGCTCGACGAACGTGCAGGCGTCGGCGCCGCGCGAGAGTGCTTCGATGCCGAGCGCGCCGGTGCCCGCGTAGAGGTCGAGGCAGCGCATCCCCGGCAGGTACGGCATGAGCCAGTTGAACAGCGTCTCGCGCACGCGGTCGGGTGTCGGCCGCAGGCCTTCGCGCTCGGGCACGGCGAGGCGCGAGCCGCGCAGGCGACCGGCGACGATGCGCACGGCACCGGCGGATTTCGAGGGGGGATTGCGCATCGGCACGGTGTCGTCGACGCCCGGGTGTTAGCATTGTCGATCCGCATTTTCGCCCAATTCACCCGCGATGCTGAAGTTCTGGAAGAAGAAGCCGCCGGCCGCGGACCAGGCCACGCCGCCGGTGCCTGCGTCGGTGGCCGCCGATGCGGCTGCGACGGCGCCCGCGCCGCCGCTCGACGAGGCCGCGATCGATGCGATCGCCGGCG
Source organism: Dokdonella fugitiva (assembly GCF_014138265.1). Classification (GTDB taxonomy): domain Bacteria; phylum Pseudomonadota; class Gammaproteobacteria; order Xanthomonadales; family Rhodanobacteraceae; genus Dokdonella_A; species Dokdonella_A fugitiva_A. Next base: position 33,769 of record NZ_JACGXL010000005.1, on the reverse strand, counting down.
GCGGGACGGACATCGCCGGAGCCGACGCATACGCCGACGACGCTGGCGGTGCGCTCAGCGACGGCGACCCCGCCGACGCAGCCGCCGCGGCCGACGAAGACGAAGCGCCGGCGCGGCGCAGCTGGCGCGACCGCCTCGCCGGCAGCGGCTTCGCGCGCGGGCTCGCCTCGATCTTCAAGCGCCATCCGCTGCTCGACGACGCGTTCCTCGACGAACTCGAGACCTGCCTGCTCACCGCCGACGTCGGCGTCGCGACGACGACCGACCTCATGGACGACCTGCGCCGCCGCGTCGGCAAGCGCGAGTTCGCCGACGCGGGCGCGCTGCTCGATGCGCTGCGCGCCGACCTCGTCGCGCGCCTCAAGCCGGTCGAGCAGCCGCTCGACGTCGGCGCCGGCGGGCGCAAGCCGTTCGTGATCCTCACCGTCGGCGTCAACGGCGTCGGCAAGACGACCACGATCGGCAAGCTCGCGCATCGCTACAAGAACGAATACCGCAGCGTGCTGCTCGCCGCGGGCGACACCTTCCGCGCGGCGGCGGTCGAGCAGTTGCAGACCTGGGGCACGCGCAACGCGGTCAGCGTGATCGCGCAGGGCTCGGGTGCCGACTCGGCCAGCGTGATCTTCGATGCGCTGCAGACCGCGCGCTCGCGCGGCACCGAAGTGCTGATCGCCGACACCGCGGGCCGCCTGCACACGCAGGCCGGCCTCATGGACGAGCTCGCGAAGATCCGTCGCGTGCTCGGCAAGATCGATCCCGAGGCGCCGCACGAAGTGCTGCTCGTCATCGACGGCACCACCGGGCAGAACGCGATCAACCAGGTGCGCACGTTCCGCGAAGCGATCGGCGTGACGGGCCTGGTCGTGACCAAGCTCGACGGCACCGCGAAGGGCGGCGTCGTGTTCGCGCTCGCGCGCGAGTTCGGCCTGCCGATCCGCTACGTCGGCCTCGGCGAGCGCGCGGCGGACCTGCGCGTGTTCGAGGCGAACGCGTTCGTCGACGGCCTGCTGCCCGCTTCGCTCGGCGGCCATGGCTGAGGCGTCGCCGGCGCGACCGCCGCGCCGCCGGCGCGGGTGGCTGCGCCTCCTGCTCGCCCTGCTCGTGCTCGGCGCGGCCGGCGCATTCCTCGTGCACCGCTACACGCGACCGCAGCGCATCACCGCGCTGCTGGTCGAGCGCGTGCGCAGCGACCTGGGCGCGGAACTGCGGCTCGGCGGCGAAGGCGGCTACGCGTTCCTGCCCGGCCTGCGCGCGGTGCTGCCACGACCCGAACTCGTCGCCGGCGGCACGCGCGTGCTGCACGCGGATGCGCTGCGCGCGGCGCTGCCGTGGCGCAGCCTGTGGTCGCCGCAGCTCGAGATCGAACGCGTCGAACTCGTGCGACCCGTGCTCGACCTCGATGCGCTGCACGCATGGCTCGCCGCGCTTCCGCCGTCGCAGGCACCGCTGCCCGACGTGCGCTTCGCACTGCACGTCGAGGACGGTCGCGTGCTGCGCGCGGGGCAGCCGATCGCCGAAGGCGTGACGATCGACCTGGCCAACCGCGCGGATCTCGTCGCGTGGCTGCGCGGCTGGGATCCGTCCGGCAGCGAACTCGTGCCGCCGGTCGCCGGCAGCGTGCACGTCGACGCCATGCAGGTCGGCGAGACGCGCATCGAAGGCATCCAGGTCGAGGTGCGCGACGAGCCCGCACCGGCGTCGCGATGAGCGATACGTTCGCCGACGCGCTGCTCGCCTGGTACGACCGCCACGGCCGCCGCGACCTGCCCTGGCAGCATCCGCGCACGCCGTACCGCGTCTGGCTCAGCGAGATCATGCTGCAGCAGACGCAGGTGCGCACGGTGATCCCGTACTTCGAGCGCTTCGTCGCCGCGCTGCCCGACCTCGCCGCGCTCGCCGCGGCGGGCGAGGATCGCGTGCTCGCGCTGTGGTCCGGCCTCGGCTACTACAGCCGCGCGCGCAACCTGCATCGCACCGCGCAGCTGTGCATCGAACACCACGGCGGCGAGCTGCCGCGCGACGTCGACGCGCTCGCCGCCCTGCCCGGCATCGGCCGCTCCACCGCGGCGGCGATCCTCGCGCAGGCGCTCGGTGCGCGCCATGCGATCCTCGACGGCAACGTCAAGCGCGTGCTCGCGCGATGGCACGGCGTGTCCGGCTGGCCGGGCTCGACCGCGACCCAGCGCATCCTGTGGACGCACGCGGACGAACACACGCCGGCGACGCGCGTCGCCGACTACACGCAGGCGATCATGGATCTCGGTGCGACCGTCTGCACGCGCAGCCGGCCGCGCTGCGCGGACTGCCCGGTCGCCGACGGCTGCGTCGCGCGCCGCGACCATCTCACTGCAGTGCTGCCGCAGCCGAAGCCGCCACGCGACGTGCCGACGCGTCGCACGACCATGCTCGTCGTGCGCGACGCGGACGGCCGCGTGCTGCTCGAACGCAGGCCGCCGACCGGCGTGTGGGCGCGCCTGTGGAGCCTGCCCGAGGTCGACGACGCCGGCGACGCCGCCGCGCGCCTGCTCGAGCGCCACGGCGTGAGCGCGCCGACGTCGCGCGCGCTCGCGCCGTTCGTGCACACGTTCAGCCACTATCGACTCGACGTCACGCCCTTGCTGTTCGACGATGCGCGCGCGACGCGCGTCGCCGACGCCGACGCGCGCTGGCACGCCGCGAGCGACTACGACGCGCTCGGCCTGCCCGCGCCGGTGCGCAAACTGCTCATGCAACTGGAGGAATCACGATGACGCGCACCGTGCACTGCGTGAAACTCGACCGCGACGCCGAAGGCCTCGCCTTCGCGCCGTGGCCGGGCGAACTCGGCAAGCGCATCTACGAGCACGTATCGAAGGAAGCCTGGGCCGCGTGGCTCGCGCACCAGACGATGCTCATCAACGAGAACCGCCTCAACCCGCTCGAGCCGAAGACGCGCGCATTCATCGCTGCTGAGATGGAGAAGTATTTCTTCGGCGACGGATCGGACAAGCCCGTGGGGTACGTCGCGCCCGACGCGTGACGCGGGTGACGGCGGCCGCGGAAACCTCGCTCGTCGCCGCGTGCGGCGCACGATCACGGCGACCAGCGCTCGGGAAGCGCCGACGGCGTGCCTACCTCGTCATCGCCTCGGCTTCGTGCTGCCGCTGCATCGCGGCGAGGCCGATCCATTCGCGCCCCGCGAGCAGCCGGTAGCCCGGCAGGCGCGCGCGCTCGAGACCGCTGATCAGCGCCGAAGCGCGGCGGATCGCGCGCCATTCACCGGAACCGAAGTCGAGCAGCGCTTCGAACCAGCAATAGCCGCGCGGGGCATCGGCGGCGCGGACCAGCTTGCACGTGCTCGTGCGATCGACGTCGTCGTCGAACTGCACGACGAACGCGTCCACCGCGACCGCGGCATCCGATTCGACTTCGAACACCGCCACCGCCTGCCAGCCGCCGTCCGGATTCGTCGAGAGCTTCATGGGCGATCCGACGGGCGACGACGATGCAGGACATGCGTGGCACTGCGGGGTTCGGCGCGCCAGCGGTCGACGCTGCGAGGCGCGTAGAAATCCCCCGACGCGAGGTCGTTGAAGCCGCCGTTCGCGAACCGTCCGTTCAGCATGCGACGGTCGTCGCACGGAGCGAAGTAGACCATCGTGCCCGTGCGCGGGAGGCGGTCCTCGGCGAAGTTCCAGATCAATGCATGTACGTCCATGCTCAGTTCCTCCGGCTGCGGTAGTGCGTGCACGATTTCCAGCGCGGCCGTCGTGCTCCGGCCTTCGAAAGGCGCGAACCCGAGAGCACGCGGAAGTCGCGCAACAGGCCGCGATCCGCCGCGGAATCGAGCGCGATCAGGACCGAAGCGGTCGAGTGGAACGCGTTCTCGAGGTGGTTCTCGTCGGCATAGATGTCGAACCAGTCCGCGTTCGCGGGTGAATCCTGCGATCGATGGATCTCGGCGCCGATGCAGGTCGATTCGGAGAGCAGCAGCAGTCGGATGTCGTCGGCCGGCGCGGACGTTTCGAATGTCGCGAAGCAGCGCATGCGGCGCTGTTGGGAAGCTTGCATGTCCATACGGTCCTATCTCGTGGAACTTGCGAGATCAGGCGCAAGGTGGCGATGCCACCAGGGAACAGTCAGGTCGATGCGACCAGGGCGCGAACTGCGCGTGGATCAACCGGCGTTCGCTGCGTTCCGCGGCAGGAAAGAGCGGGAGGGAGGCGTGCATCATAGCACGCGCGGACCCCTTCCCCGGCTTGGGAGTACAGTGATCGATGCCGATGCTCGGCATGAAGGAATTCCGTTCATGAACCGCGAGAAGCAGCACCGCTACGTGAGCCTGTGCGGACCCGTGCTTCCGTTCGCCAGCGATCCCGCGCTCGCACAGGCGATCGCGATCGCCGAGAACGAGGGCTGGCCCGTGCGCCGTCTCGTACCGGTCCCCGCCCCGCGTCCGTACGAAAGGCCGGCGGGCAAGGTTCGTCTCGCCCGTTGAGTGCGTGACGCGATCCGTGGATGCGCCCGACATGTTCATCGGGCGATGATCCACGGGGTTGCGCTCGACCTCGCGCGAGCTCGCCGCGCGAAGCGGCCGCAACCTTCCTCGAGCCGTTCCCGTCCGTCGATGCGGCGCTCGCATCGGCGCGTCCATGCGCGCCGTGCGTTCGAGCACGTATCGGCTGCATGCACGCAGGCCTGACCCTGGACCTTCGCACGAAAAACTTCGGGCGTTCCATCAAGAAGATCGACCGCTGCACCACGCGGGTGCAGCGTTGATCCAACGGGTTCGAGCGTTGCATGGTCGACGTCCACGCGCGCAACCCATTCGTTCGACGTTGCAAGGTTCCACTCCGACGCATCGAAGCTTTTTGCTGCGACGTCGCACGCCGGACATGCGCGCGTCCATGCTCGGCGTGCACGCGTCGATCTTTTTCGTGCATCGGTGCACGCGGACGATGCATGCGTCGAGGGCGAACCTTGGAATAGTCGATGCTCCCCGTTCGACGGTTCCATCTTTTTCGTGCGTGAGTCGAAGTTTTTGCTTCGCTGCTGCACCGCGCTGGTGCAACGGTTCAAGCCTGGCGTGCAGCATTCCAACCGAACCATGCAACGGTCGAACCCACGGCTTCGCGAGTGCAAGGTCACGCTGCACGCGTGACGCGGCCGCGTCGTCGGTCGCACGCCGATCGACCGCTTTCGGCGGGGCCCGTTGACACACTTCCATAATTCTGGAATTATCGATTCATGGATGCCGATCACGCCGTCACCGCCCTTGGAGCGCTCAGCCATGCCTCGCGACTGGCCGCGTACCGCAGCCTCGTGCAGGCCGGGGAGGACGGGCTGTCGGTCGGCGAACTGCGCGACCAGCTGGAGCTTCCACCCGCGACGCTCACCGCGCACCTCAACGTGCTGCGCGCGGCCGGGCTCGTCAGCGACGAGCGCCAGGGTCGCGTGATCCGCGTCCGCGCCGACTACGCTCGGATGAACGCCCTGCTCGCCTACCTCACCGAAAACTGCTGCGCCGGCGATGCCTGCACGCCCGAGCGCGGCTGCGCACCGAAACCCACGCGGAGAAGCAAGCCATGAAACGTTTCCATGTACACGTGAACGTCACCGACCTCGACGCCAGCATCGCGTTCTACTCGAAGCTGTTCGCGACCACGCCGGCCGTGGTGAAGCCCGACTATGCGAAATGGATGCTCGAGGACCCGCGCATCAACTTCGCGATCTCGCGTCGCGACCGCGTCGCCGGCGTCGATCACCTCGGCCTGCAGGCCGAATCCGCCGACGAACTCGCCGAGATCGGCGCGCGCCTCGCCGCGGCCGACGCGATCAAGCTCGCCGAAACCGGCACGACCTGCTGCTACGCGCGCTCGGACAAATACTGGTCCGAGGATCCGCAGGGCCTGCGCTGGGAAACGTTCCAGACGCACGGCGAAGCAACCACCTACTTCGCACCGACCGACGACGCGGCGTGCCGCGGACCGGCGCCGGTCGTGAAGGAAACCAAGGCAGCCTGCTGCGGCCCCGCCTCGACGTCGCGCTGCGGTTGATTGCCATGCGCAACGTACTGTTCCTCTGCACCGGCAATTCCGCGCGCAGCATCCTCGCCGAAGCCCTGCTCGGCACGCTCGGCCAGGGGCGCTTCGCCGCGTACAGCGCGGGCAGCCAGCCCGCGGGGCGCGTGCAGCCGATCGCCGCGGAGCTCGCGATGGAACTCGGCTATCCGGCCGATCGCCTGCGCAGCAAGAGCTGGGACGAATTCGCGACACCCGGCGCACCCACGATCGATTTCGTGATCACCGTGTGCGACAACGCGGCCGCCGAGACCTGCCCGATCTGGCCGGGTCATCCCGCGTCCGCGCACTGGGGCGTGCCCGATCCCGCGGCGGTCGAAGGCGACGACGAAACCAAGCGCCGCGCGTACCTCGCCGCGATGACGACGCTGCGGCGACGCGTCGAACTGCTGCTCGCGTTGCCGCTCGACAAGCTCGATCGCCTGTCGACGCAGGCACGGCTGCACGAGATCGGCAAGACGCCATGACGCAGCCCGCGATCCGTCCCGCACTCGCAGTCGACCGCGCGGCGATCGTCGCGCTGCTCGACGCCGCCCGGCTGCCGACTGCCGATCTCGAGCAGAGCCCGATCGAGTTCCTCGTCGCCGACGACGCGGACGCGCTCGTCGGCGTCGTCGGCATCGAACGCCACGGCGACAGCGGCCTGCTGCGCTCGCTCGTCGTGCAGCCCGCGATGAAAGGCAGCGGCCTCGGCACGCAGCTCGTGCGCGCGCTCGAAGCACGCGCTCGCGCGGCGGGCGTCGTGCGCCTCGTGCTGCTCACGCAGACCGCCGCGCCGTTCTTCGCGCGCCTCGGCTACGCGACGATCGATCGCGACGACGCGCCGTCCGCGGTGCGCGACAGCGCGGAGTTCCGCTCGATCTGCCCCGCGTCCGCCACCTGCATGGCCGTCGCGCTGTGACGCGCCTGCGCGGTCGCCTCGTCGCGGAATTCGTCGCGACCGCCGTGCTGCTCTGCGCGGTGATCGGCTCCGGCATCATGGGCGAGCGCCTCGCCGGCGGCAACGCGGCGATCGCGCTGCTCGCGAATACCGGCGCGACGATCGCGATCCTCTACGTGCTCATCGAGATCGCCGGCCCGATCAGCGGCGCGCACATGAACCCGCTCGTGACGGCCGCACTCGCCGTGCGCGGACATCACGAACGACGCGAGATCGCGCCGTACCTCATTGCACAAGCCGCCGGTGCCACCGCGGGCGCCTGGCTCGCCAACGCGATGTTCGACCTGCGCGTGCTGCAGTGGTCGGCCCACGCGCGCACCGGCTTGGGCCTCTGGCTCGGCGAAGCCGTCGCGACCGCCGGCCTGCTGCTCGTCGTGCTGCGCGCACCGAAGGAGAAAGTCGCCGCGCTCGTCGCCGCCTACATCGGCGCGGCGTACTGGTTCACCTCGTCGACGTCGTTCGCCAACCCTGCTGCCACGTTCGGGCGCATGTTCAGCGATTCGTTCGCGGGGATCGCGCCGCAGAGCGTGCCGATGTTCGTCGTGGCGGAGGTGTTCGGTGCGGGGGTTGCGGTGTGGGCGGCGCGCAAGACGGCATTGTAGGTAATCTGACCCGGTTAGTCCCGCACGTTCGTGCCGCCCATACAGTTGTGCATGCGCCCTACTATGGGCTCGATCACCGCGCTGACGCGATCCACCCACTGAAACATTTCCGCCTGCGTCCCGATTGGTCGATCGACGAGCACGCGATACATCGTCAAGTCGTCATGCTTCGGGCAAGAAGCATCGTCATCGCGAGGTTCGAGGTCGACCTCCACGAGTCCCGCCTCGACGAGGGCCCGATTCGCATCGACAAGGCGCGCCGCGTCGAACGCGATGATGCCAGCCAAAACCTTTTCTATATTGCCCATCGAAGCCCCTGAGCGGCGCGCCGCGCGTGTTCGCCTCCACCAGTTTGCTCTGCCTCCGCATGCGCCACAAGATTCATTCGTATACGCCGCCTCAGGTGCGCCCGGTAACCCCCTCGTGCCCCATCGATACCACACGCCGTCTATGCTGCGCCGATGCAGGCGGCGCCACAATCTGAGCAGACTAAGTGCGCGCGTCGCTTACGGCGGCTCGCGGCCAGCGCCGCCTCGCGCAAGTTGAATAAAGCATATATATCAGCAGGGTAGGTAACTCGCCTAGGCCGGCGTCAATTAATTGCGCAATGCAAATGTCAATGCTATAGTCACTTCAGTACATACCATCCGAAAAGCGAGGGACGTGATGCGCAGCAATGTGAGTCACTTGCAGCCGCGGGCCGTCCGGCCTGCCCCGGAGCCGCTCGCCCTCTATTTGCGCGCCGGTCGCAATGACCACTTGGCGCTCATGAATCTGATCGCAGCCGGAGACACCGGTTGTTTCGGCGTAGTGTTCGACGCCGCTCAAGAGGACAGGCACAAGGAACTCAAGGAGCAAGTGCTCGCAAATCGGCTCGACACCATTCTCGATACCAAGGCCATGCAGCTCGCATTGCCGGGTGGCTATACCAAGAACTTGGCAAAGCTTCCTTGGGCAGACAAGGAGCGCATGCATCTGCCTGGCGACTTTCAAGGCATGACAGGGCGCCGACTGATCGCCGCGATCGGAGATCACACCTTGCAACACGGCTACACGGAAGTATTGGCGCCGACGCATTTGCTGCGTGCGTTCGATGACCCATGGCTGGCGATTGACGTAGATTCCACACGTCGGCTGCGCGAATACCTCGATCAGAACAACGGGCGTCACATTCCGCTTATTTACCCGCTCGCAATCAGCTACGAGATTCTTAGAACGTCACACATGCGAGCACATGTGATCAACGCGCTGATCAATATCAAAGCCGATGCCATTTGGCTGAAGATTGATGGCCTTCAGGGGGCTCATGCGACCCCCACTGCGGTCAAGAACTTCATCGCTGGCGCGGCTGATTTCCACCAGCTCGGCCGCAAGCTGGTTGCCGATTGCATTGGCGGCAAGGTCGGTTTGGCGCTGATGGCGTTTGGTGCTGTAGGTGGCATTGCACATGGCATCGGTGTGTTCGAGAAGTTCGACTCCGGCCACCTACGTAGTACCAGTAATTCGACGCCGTTCACGCCGACTATGCCGGTATACATACCCGGCATTGACGCCATGTTGAGCTCGAAGGAAGCAGAGCTACTGCTTAACGCAAGCCCTCAGGCGAAGGCGGCGTTCGCATGCCGCGATACGCATTGCTGCAAACGCGGGGTCAAGGACATGTTGATGGATCCGAAGCGGCACTACTTGGTGCAGCGCATGCAGGAAGTTGCTGAGCTGGGTCAGTTTCCCGAAGCGATCCGCGCACATCAATTTCTCGACAAGAACTTGCGTCCAGCGACGGACAAGGCCCTGCAGGCGGCCTCGCAGTCCGTGGGCGATGAAAAACTGAGCACCAAATTACAGGCCAACCGCAAACGCTTGGACAACTTGCGCGTAGCACTCGGCAAGCTGTTGGAAAAGGCACCGCCGCGTTCGTATGCAGTAATTCCCGAAACCAGGGTGGTCCGCGAAAGTCGTGGCGGTCGTTGATTTATTCCAATTGGAGGCGTTTTGAACGCAAGAACCCATCATGAGTAACGCTATCGCACGGAAACTGGATTCGATCCAGACAAAAAGTGCCATGCGTTCCGTAGACGTGGCAAACCTATTGGGCGCTAGGCCGGAAACGGTATCTCGCTGGAATCAAGGGAAAGCATTCCCGCGACCTGATGCGCAAAAAAATCTGCTCGCCTTGGAGTACATCGTGGACGAGCTTTCGGACATCTACGAGCCTAAAGAAGCTCGGCTATGGCTGTTCTCTCGGCAGAAGTTGTTAGGCGGGAACAGTCCTGCCGACCTGATTCAAGAGGGCAAGGCTGATGCCGTTATTGACGTAATCGAGAGGCTCAAGGCAGGCGTTTTTGTTTAACGCGTGAGAGGGCGGAAGCTTGATTCACGACCTAGAGTTGCTCGACAAGCTGGCTGCATTCAAGACCGAACCTTTCGAGGGGCAGGTCTACCGAGCCACACGAATGAACCTAGACCCGACGGCCTACTCTGCGTGGGGCGGTCGATGGGCACCGAAGGACGACTATCCGGCTCTCTATACGAGCCTGGAACCGGACGGAGCAATCGCGGAGGTCGCTCACCATTGGAGCTTGATGAATCCACGGCCGTCGAAGCCCGTCGTCCTGCACACGTTGAGGGTGTCTGCGACTCAGACGCTGAAATTGATTCGCGCCGACTTGAAAGTGCTGGGCGTTGACCTCGATCGCTTTGGCGAGTTGGACTACACCCATACACAAGAAATCGGATCTGCTGTCGCATTTCTAGATAACGATGGACTCATCGTTCCATCGGCGCGCTGGAACTGCGACAACTTGATCCTATTTGAGAACGGCGCCTTAAAGGCGCAGCTTGACCTTGTCGGTGAGCCGCGCCAAGTGAATTGGCAGGAATGGTGCAAGGCGAACAATCGATGGGAGCTGCCGTCCGACATCGATTCCTGAAAAGGCCACACTTGCGCTAGTTGCGCGAAATGTCGCCTTCGAGTGCTCGGCAAATTGCCAAAAACCGGACCAGAGCACCTTACGAACCACGGTGTGGGAAGCCGTACTCCTAGCGACCAGCTGCCCGGACATGGCATAGCTAACGCGTACACGCGGCCGGCGCGAGAGCATCCTGCCAAAGAGACGCTAAGGGAATGCAATGGTGGCCGGGGACGGAATCGAACCGCCGACACGGGGATTTTCAATCCCCTGCTCTACCAACTGAGCTACCCGGCCAGGATGTCTTGCATGCGTGCGGTCCGAACGGACTGCAGCGGGGCCGCGTATTAAAGCCGCACGCGGGGGCGACGTCAAGGGTTGGTACGAGGGTCGCGGACGCGGGAGCCGTGACGCCGCCTTGCAGGGAGAGCATCGCGGCTTCCGCCGCTCCACAGGTTCACGCTGCCGCTGTGCCGCGCCGTGCGCGGAGCGCGGGTTTTGCGGGGATTTTTGCGGGGATGGTCGCGGACGGGTTCCGGGCGGCGCGCTACGCTGCGGCGTCGCCCCGGGAAGGAGAGAGCCCATGCGCGCCGCCGTAGTCCTGCTGTCCCTGTGCCTGCCGTCGGTCGCGTTCGCGGCGGCGCCGTTCATCGCCGCGCCGGTCCCGGTCGGGTCGCTCGTGGTGCCGCTCTGCCCGACCGAGGCGGTGACGCCGGGGGCGGCGCACCTCGTCACGTTCGGACTGCCGTTCCCGCGCGGGTCGGTCACGGGTGCGCAGCTCGCGAACGTGCGCGTGCTGTCCGGCGCGAGCGAAGTGCCGGCGTTCGTCGAACAGCTGACGCCGTGGCGCCATCGCACCAATGCGGCGCTCGACGGCACGTCGGTACGCGTCGCGCGCATCCAGATCGAGCACGCGTTCACCGGCAGCGCGTGCGAGAACGTGAGCGTGAGCTGGGGCGGCGTGCCGCGCACGCAGAACCGTCCGGCACTCGTGCCGCCGCGCACTGCGTGGCACACGGTCGCGAGCGGCAGCTTCGTCGCGGCCGACGGCGTGCAGGAGCCCGATGTCTACGCGGTGCTGCCGAAGGACTGGCTCGCCAGGGGCGTGCTCAAGGGCGTGCAGGACGTGCCGTTCGACGCGAGCGTCGCGCCCGCGCGCGACGACCCGGCGACGATGGACGCGACCGAGCACTGGCCCGGCTACGTCGAGGCCGACCACGCGCAGAAGAACAACTTCTTCTCGGTCATCAACGAGGACGACGCCGGCGTCGCCGCGGCGAACCAGTGCCCGTACAAGACCGACTACGAGCCGTGGCTGTACGACCGCAGCGCGACGATGTATGCGCTGTACTTCCGCAGCGGCTTGCTCAAGGCGCTGCGTGAAGCGGTGCGCGCGTCGGACTTCTACGCCGACCACATCGACGCGAACGGCTGGTTCACGCTCAAGGGCGAGGACACCAAGTACGTCTACCCGGAGAACCTCGCCTACACCGCGTGGCTCACCGGCGACACGACGCAGCTCGCGCACGTGCCGGCGATGCTCGCCGCGCACGATACGTTCCCCGACGTCTGGGTGACCAACCCCGACCGCTTCTGGACCGAGCGCCACGCCGCGTTCAAGCTGCTCGCGAACGCGATCGCGTGGGAACTCGACGGCGGCAGCGCGCAGCGCGCGAAGGTCGATGCCGAGATCGCCGAACTCGTGCGCCACCAGGACGGCGCGGACGGCCAGATCCCGCACCCGCCCGCCTACGTCGACGGCGGCCTCTACCACCTCGGCACGCAGCACGACTACGACTGGAACGAGACGTCCTACGGCGCGTCGAGCTGGATGAGCGTGCTGCTCGTCGACGCCGCGCTGCGCGCGTACGCGACCGCGGAGGATACGCCGACCGCGCAGCTGATCCGCCGCCTCGGCACCTTCCTGCGCGCGTCGGTGGTGATCACGCCGGAACACAGCTACGACACCTACGAGGACGCGCTGCCGCTGCCGCGCTACGCGATGCTCAGCGACGGCAGCGACGGCCAGCGCAACTACGAGGACATCGAGCATGCGCTCGACGTCGCGGCGGGCTTGGCCTGGGCCGGCTACTTCGCCGACCTCACCGGCCTGCCCGATCCCACGCTGCGCGACACGGCAGCCGAGCTCTACTACAGCTACGACATCGGCGTGAACTACTGGATCCGCCCGGCCGGCCCGGCATCGGGGCTCACCGCGTACCGCGTCGCGCCGTGGCGCAAATGGGGTTGGGAACAGCGCGTCGCCGTCGGCTTCGTGTGGGCGATGCGCGCGGAAGGCGACGTGATTTTCGCGAACGGGTACGACGCGTAGGTCGCGCCCCGGCGCGGCATGCGACGAGCTCAGTGCTCCGCTGCATCGACGGGCGCCGCTCCCGGCGCGGTGGTGGCCGCCGCTGCTGACGCCGTAGCCACCGGTGCATCGCACACGCCGCTCGGCGCCGCGCCGCGCAGTTCGTACCACTCGCCGCGCCGATGGTCGACGTGGCACAAGGTGTAGCGCGTGCCGACGAGGCGCTGGATGCCGTCGCCGCCGTGGGTCCAGATGTAACGCGTGTCGTTGCCGAGGTAGATGTAGGCGGGGCGTTCGCGTTCGAGCAGCGCGGCGGCATCACGCCATTGCGCGGCGAGCATGTAGCCGGAGCCGTTGACCGCGCCGATCGCCGCGCGCCCCGCGTAGAGGAACATGCGCGGGTCGCCGAGGTTGGCGATGCGACCGGGCAGCGCGCCCGCGCGCGCGAGGAAGCCGCGGCCTTCGACCATCGCGTCGAGGCGCTGTTCGACGCGCATCTGGTAGGCGACGCGGTCGACCAGCGGCGACGGGCCGGAGTACCAGTAGCGCTGCATCTTGTGCAGCATCGACACGCCGATGCAGAGCACGGCGAGCGCGGCGAGCGCGGCCGGCAGCGCCCAGCGGCCGCCGCGCAAGCGCATCGCCCACGCCGCGAACATCTCGAGACCGCCGACCGCGTAGAGGCCGATCGGCACGAAGAACAGGTTGAAGTGGTACTGCCACCACGACAGCACCTGCGCGAGCACGGCGACGACGCCGACGACGAGCCAGGCGAACAGCAGCCAGCCGAGCCGGCTGCGGCGCACGACGAGTTCGCGCCACGCCCCGAACGCCGCGAACGGAACCAGGAAACGCTCGCCGCTGAAGAACCACGCGAGCGAACGCTGCAGCATCGACGACGGCTGCCAGTCGTATTCGCCGAGCGCGAGGTGCGGATAGGTGAACGCGACCCACAAGGTCCCGTCGAGGATGCCGGCCTGCCACAGGTACGCGAACAGCAGGGCCGCCGCGACCACGCCACCCGCGAGCGCGGGCAACGCACCGCGCAGCACGACGTCGGCGAAGCGCAGGCGTTGCGCGGTCCACGCGTGCAGCAGCGCGACGCCGATGAGCGCCGCGGGGATCGCGCCGAGGATCACCTTGAACGCGACCACCGCGACGACGAGCGCACCCGCGAGCGCGAAGCGCCACGCATGTCGCGCGAGCGCGGGCGTCGCGTCGACGAGCAGCCACGCGACGAGCGCGATCGGCAGCACGACGACGATCTCGACCTGGCTCAGGTGGATCGGGTCGGCCTTCGCCCAGTACGGGCCGAGGCAGGCGACCGGCGCGAGGCCGACCAGCAGCGGGCGCGCGGCGACGTGCGGCGCGAGGCGCAGCAGCACGAGGCAGACGACGAGCATCCAGCCGAGGTCGAACAGGTGGATGCCGACTTCGTCGAACCCGAACAGCGAGCCGGCCGCTTCGTAGTACCAGTAGATGCCGGGTTGCTTGAGGTCCCAGAAGTCGGCGTAGATGCGCGCGCCGTGCGCGAGTTCGCGTGCGCCGAACGTGAACAGGCCCTGGTCGTCGTCGAACGGATACCAGAGGTGGAGCAGCGCGAGCACGGCGACGAGCGCGAGGCCCGCGATCGCGCAGAGCCGCGTGCGCGCCTGCACGTCGAAACCATCGGACACCGTGCGCATCCACGCCCTCCCGCGGATCCGGACTCGAACGCCCTGCCGCGCTCGCCGGCGCGGTCCGCGCGCATCATGCGCCCGCGCGCGGTGCGCGGCAACGGCACCGACGAGTCGCACACCCCTTCGTTCGCGTTGAGCGAAGCTCGCGTAGCGAGCGCAGTCGAAACGCCACCGTGAGCCCCCTTCGACTCCGCGCCTGCAGCGCTGCGCTCAGGGCGAACGGAATGGGTTGTGGCGCGGCGCTCAGGGCGAACGGGGTGGGTGGTGGCGCTGCGCTCGGGGCGAACGGAATGGGCGCGGCACTACGCTCAGGGCTGCGCGCCCGACGGCGGCCGCTTTCCGCTGCGCGTCCATTCGACGAGGCTGTCGAATGCCTTGCCGATCTGCGCCGGCGTGAACACGCAGTGGCCTTCGTGCTTCACGTACTGCTGCACGAAGTTGTCCGCGTGGCCCGCGCGCTGCACGGCGAGCGCGTACTCGAACGCGCTCGACGCGATCACGAGCGGATCGCGCGTGTCGTGCAGCGCGAGCAGGGGCTTGCCGAGCTTGCCGCTCGGCGTGTACCAGCGCGCCATGTACGCGGCCGCCCGTGGATCGGCGCGGTAGCGCTTGACGCCGTCGTTGAGCGCGTCGTCGTCGGCGGAACCGGTGTAGACGAGGTCGGCGTTGCCGAACGGGTTGCCGTGCGTGCGCTGCTGCATCTCCTTCACGTCGTAGGTGATCGCGGCGATCACGCCGGGCAGGTTGTTCATGTCGCCGGCGCCGTAGATCGCACGCAGCGATGCGGCGGCCTTCGGGTTCGCGCGCATCGCGGCGGCCGCGCGGCGCGCGGTCGCGTCGTCGGCGACGTAGCCGGCGGGCACCGGCACGAGTTCGCCGAATACGCCCGGGAAGTAGTAGTCGAACGCGGCGCGCACGGCGAAGTCGCGCTGCATCATGCGGTCCGACGGCTCGATCGCGCCGCACAGCGAGAGGCCGCCGTCGTACACCTCGGGGTTCGTCTCGAGCGCGTGCACGGTGAGCGTCCCGCCCATCGACATGCCCATCGCGAACGTGTGCGCGGGCGCGCCGTGTTTGGCGACGAACCACTTGCGCAGTCGCTCGCTGTCCGCACTGCCCTGCTCGATCGCCCAGCCCGGTTGCGTGTAGCCGGACTGGATCACTGCGTAGCCTTCGCGCAGCATCGGATCGAACATCGGCGAGAGGCGATCGTCCTTGCCGTACTCGATCGGCTCGTCCGAGTAGCCGTGGAAGAACACGACGAGTCCGCCGCCCTTCTTCCAGTCGGCCGGGATGTCGGCGCGGTACGAGGCGCCCTCGAGCGTGCCGGTTTCGGTCGTCGCCGGCGCCGCCTGCGCGCCGACGGCGACGACCAGCAGGGAGAGGACGAGCGTCGGCAGGCTGCGCATGGGCGTGATCCGTGGGTGGACGCGAAGGGACGCGGGGCCGGGCTCAGTCGTCGCCGATGCGCTGGCGCAGCGCGTCGAAGGCGTCGCGCAGCGCGGCGAGTTCGGCTTCGAGGCGCTCGACGCGCTCGGCGAGATCCGTGCGCGACGAGGACGACGAAGACGAAGACGACGGGCTCGACGACGCGGCGAGCTGCTCGACGTCGACCGCGCCCGAGAGCAGGTGCATGTAGCGATCCTCGCGCTGTCCGTGCGCGCGCGGCACGCGCACGACGAGCGCGGGCTCGCGCTGGACCAGGCGATCGACCGTGTCGCGCACGTCGTCGATGCTCGGGAATTCGGCGAGCCGATCGGTGCGCGCGTGCAGTTCGGCGAGCGTCTGCGGCCCGCGCAGCAGCATCACGCAGAGCACGGCGCGCTGGCGTGCGGTCGTGCCCCAATGCGCGTCGAAGCGGTGCTCGTAGCGCAGCGCGCGCTGCGACGACGGCGCCACCTTGACCAGGCCGCGGCCTTCGAGCGCGCGCAGCGCATGGGCGACCGTGCCCGGCTCGAGCTGCATGACCGGTTCGCGACTGGTCTTCTGGTTGCAGGCGACGAGGATCGCGTTCTCCGTGAGCGGATACGCTTCGGGGGTCGTCGCCGCCTTCTCGACGAGGCAGCCGATGATGCGCGCCTCGATCGGATCGAGTTCGATGGTCGCTGGGCGCGCGTTCGGCGCGTCGTTCTCTTCCACGGGCGCCTCGGCGGTCGGTTGCTTCCGTCGAGTCTAACAGGATGGCGCGGCTGCCCCTGCCCGCCGTGACCGGTGTTCAGTCCTCGCCGAGGCTCAGCTCCGCCCTCTCGCCGATCGGCGTTTCGGCGGTCCAGTCGTTGAACCGCGCAGCCTCCGCGTCGCGCCGCTCGTCGTCGTCGCCGGCATCGTCGTCGTCCATGTCGCCGACGAGCATGCACACCGGCTCGAGGTCCTCCGGCATGTAGCGCATCGCGCGGTGCTCGTCGTTGTCGTACCACGAGCAGATCCATTCGTCGGCCGTGCCGCCGAGCGTCATCACGTGCATGCTGCCGACCGGCCGCACGGCCATGCCGACCACGAACTCGCCCTTGTGCATGATCGCCGTGCTCATGCCCGGCGCGTGCCGCGCGTCGCGGTGAAGCGCTCCAGCGCGAGCTGCAGCTCCTCGGCCTTGTCGCGGATCATGCGCAGCTTGGTGCGGGTTTCGAGGATCTTCGCGACGAGTTCGGCGCGCAGCTGCAGTTGCGCGTCGGTCATCGGTTCGCCGAGCGAGCAGAGCTGGGCCGAATCGTCGCAACCGCGCTCGAGGGCATCGAGCGGAAGGTGGGGATCGTGGGCAATGGGAATCTTCGGGAACATGGAATGCTCCTGGGAAAAGGTGTACGTGGGGGTGTCCGGGGCGGCTGCCCCTGGGCCGGATCCGTTCCCTGGATCCGGCCGGTCTCGAGCGAAGCCGGGCCGATGCGCGGGGCCCGCCTGCGCTCAGGGGCAAGCCATGCTGACTTCGGTGTGGGCGATGATCACGTCGCCGGTCACGAGGCCCGCGACGTTCAACGTGAGATGCACGCCGTTCGAACCGAGCGTGAGCGAATGCACGCCGTCGCCGTCGCTCGTGTGCTCGTTGAGGACGAGGGTCGCGCCGACGATGCCGAGCTGGCTGAGGTCGATCGTCGTGTTCGGCGGCGGGTTCAGCGGCAGGCCCGGCACGGGAATGCCGAGGATCGAGACGACCGGGTCGATGAGGTCGGTGCCGCCCGGAGGCAGGCCGCCGAGACCGCCGCCGTCGCCACCACCACCGCCTCCGCCGCCACTCAGGTTGCCGAAGTCGAAGCCGGTGCCGAACACGAAGTCGCCGAGCAGCGATTTCGGAGCCGGCACGGCGGTCGGGCAGTAGCCGGACATCGACGAGGTCGAGGTAACCGCGCCGGCGGCGAGGCCGAGTACGTCGACGATCGCGGTGCCCGCGGAGAGGTCGAGGTCGGCCACGCTCGAGCGGGCGGCGATCGCCGACATCGGCCCGCCGACGTATTCCGCTTCGGAAGTCAGCACGCCCGTGCTCAGCGAGATCAGCGCGAGCGGGTCGGTGATGCCGAACGACGGCAGCGTCTGGGAATCGCTCGCGCTGGCGACGACATTCACCAGCGAAGCGCTCGTCTGCGCGCCGACGTTGAGCTGGGTGATGCCGATGAGGTTGATGTGGACCGAGAGGTCATAGGCGTCGGCGTTGCCGACCGGGTTGGCGGCGTAGGCGGCGACGGGGCCGACCAGCAGCGCGGCGGCAAGGGCGGCTTTGCGCACGTTTCCCAGATGCAGAGTCATCGCATTTCTCCTGTTGCTACGACATTCGAAACGGTGCCGGTTGCACCGTTTTCCTTGCGATCGCGTCGATCGCGTTCTGGGCTACCGCGAGGCGGCGGCCCATCCGAGTCGAGGGGCGGGTCCAGGCCGTTCAGGGGGTGGCCGGAGTGCCCGTTGCAATGCTTGCGGTCGTGGATCGCGCGAGCGACCTCGGTGATGCCGGTTGTTCGTGTATAGGTATAAACTTCAACTCGTTGGGCAAATCTTTCTTCGGATCGACGGGGTGCAACAAGCTGGAAATTCCCTCGGTGAGTGCCAGCCCTGCTGCACATTGCTGAGAAAAGCGATAAAAATGTTCTCGCGTACCGGCAGTGGGAAGGCCGCCTGAGGAAATACGGTCAAAATCACTAAACATGCAGCATTGCTGAGGGACGCCGCAGTGAAGGACCGCGACATACGCGAACACGCGTTCACAGGACCGCGCCCGAACCGGATCAGGCATGCCCGACGCCTGGCACGACTCACGCAAGCGAAGCTGGCCGAGGCGATCGGGGTCGGCGCCAGCGCGGTGGCGCAATGGGAATTGCCGAGCGGCACCTCGCCGACGGCGGAGCATCTCGAACGGATCGCGACCGTCTGCAGCGTGTCGTTCGAATGGCTCGCGACCGGCCGCGGCGCGGCGGTGCAAGGCGTGGCGGAGACACCGGCGATCGATGTCGGGGAACTCGCCGCGGACGAGTTCGAGGACCGCCTGCTGGTCGCGTTCCGGCGCGTCCCGCGACGCAAGCGCGAGGCGTTCGTGCGCTGGATGGAAGAGTTCTTCTAGCAACCGCACGCGCACGAAAAAGGGCGGCATGAGCCGCCCTTGCGTTTCGTCGCGATCACCGCAGCCGCGGCGCGCGGCTGCGACGGCGATGCACGATCAGCCGTCGAAGCCGTCCGCGAAGATCGCGTCCTGCGGCGCATACACGAACACGCCGCCGATCGAGGTGAACGCGAAGATGCGGCCGTCCGGCGCGCGTTCGACCTTGCGCACGAAGTAGCCGGTGTCGTGGCGCACGCTCCACGTCGGTGTCGCGGGGTTGCCCACGTCCACTTCGTCGAGGCCGAACTCGTTGCCGACATAGGCGGTGCTGCCGACGACGACGACCGAATGCGCGACGTTGTAGTCGGTGAGGTTCGGCGGCAGGCCCGGCAGGGTCACGCTGCCGAGCAGCAGCGGCTGCGCCTTGTTGCTCGTGTCGACGACCTGCAGCGCGTTCGCGAAGGTGGCGTCGCTGCCGCACGCGACGTAGGCGGTGTTGCCGTCGTCGCTGACGTACACGCCGTTCGCGTACGGGCAGCTCTGCTCCTGTCCGACGACCGTCGGTGCGGCCGGGTTCGACACGTCGACGATGCGCAGGCCGCCGTCGCCGAAGTCGGCGCCGTCGACGAGGAACGCGTAGTTGCCGCGCACGGTGAGGTCGTAGGTCTGGCTCGTCAGCAGCGAACCGAGTTCCTGCGGCGCGGCCGGGTTGGCGACGTCGAGCACCTTGAAGATGCCGCCGTTGGTGGTGCTCGCGACGTAGACGCGGTCGCCGTGCGCCTCGATCGCACTCGCGAACGGGAACTCGAAGCGGCCGAGTTCGGCCGGCGCGGCAGGATTGGCGAGATCGGCGATCAGCACGCCGTAGCCCCAGGCGGCGATGTAGGCGTGGCCGCCGTCGACCGAGATGTCCTCCATGTCGCGCGCGGCGAGGAACGGCGGCAGGTCCGCGTCGTAGCGGCCGATCGGCGCGAGCGTGGTGCCGTCGGCGACGCCGAGGCCGTAACCTTCCTCGGCGAAGTACGCGTGCGTGCCGTCGAAGCCGGCCGCGTGCACGGCGACGCCGACCGGCACGGTGAACTGCGCCGCGAGCGTCGGCTGCAGCGGATCGGCGGTACCGAGCAGCACCGCGCGGTCGGTGTGGGTGAGCACGAGCGGGCCGAACGGCGTCACCGCGGCCTGGTCCGGCGCGAACGTCGGCGCGGTCACCGTGCGGATCAGCGACGGCGCGCTCGGCGTGGTGAAGTCCCACACCTGGATGCCGCTGTCACCGACGAGGTAGAGCACGTTGCCGAGGCGGATCGCGCCGGTGGCCTGATCGATCGGCGTGCTGTAGACCTGCGTGATGTTGGCGCCGTCGTGCGTGTCGTAGACGAGCAGGTCGTTGCCGACGCCGATCGCGTAGCCGTCGGTGAGCACGGCGCGCAGCACCGAGCCGCCGCTGAGCACGGCACTGCCCTCGACGCTCGGCGCGGTCGGCGTGGAGACGTCGATCGCGTAGACGAGGCGGTCGCCGAGGAAGCTGCTGCCGCTCGTGAGCAGCTGCGTGCCGGAGATCGCCATCGCGTCGAACGCGTAGATGTCCGAGGTCTGGCCGATCACGCTCGGCGCGGTCGGGTTGCTCGTGTCGAGCACGAACAGGCCGTTCTGTGCATCGCCGAGGTAGAGGTTGGAACCCGCGGCGACGAGGCCGACCGGGCCGAAGAATTCCGACGCGACGTAGTCGTCGTACTCGCCCGCGCCGGCGGGATGCGCGGGGTCGGCGAGCGAATAGATCGTGATGCCCGCGCTCGTGCCCATCGAGCTCCACGCGGCATACAGGTAGTCGCCGACGACCGCGAGGCTGCTGATCGGACCCGGCGCCGGACTCGCGCCGGTACGGCCGACGTAGGCGGGCTGGGCCGGATTGCTCATGTCCCAGACGTTGACCGTCGCGCCGGTGCCGACGTAGAGGAAATTGCCGTGCACGGCCGGCGACGACAGCGCACCGCCGCCCACATCGACCCGCTGGAGCGTCTGCGCACCGGCCGCACCGGCCAGGATCGACACGCCGAACCACAATGAAACCACCGTGCGCAGCCACTTCATTCGGGTATTCCTCGACAGGGTGAAGGGTGGACGCGGCGACACCTCGCGGCGTCGCACGCCGGTCCGCCGCCGTGACGACGGCGGACCCGACGATCCTCGCGGCCCGGCCACGCGCGCGCATGTCGCATCGATGCGGCAACGATGCGCGATCGATGTACCGCGTGTCGTTTCAATTGAAAGGCCAGCAAAAACAATGGAGTGCAGCAGAACACCACGGCGGCGAGCGGGATCCCGCGAACCCGGTGCCGGCACCATTCGCCCGTAGAAGCGCACCCTGCTGCGCGACCGCGACGTCCGCGATCGCCACGCGCTGCGGTCACCCACAGGGTGGGCTCCGTGCGCGCTCAGCGGGAACGGTCGGCGGCGAGGCCGGTGTAGCCGGCCAGCAGGCGCGCTTCGTTCTCTTCCGCGACGCGTGCGGCGTCGTCCTGGCCGAGGGCGCGGAACAGGCGTGCCTGCGCGCCCGCCGCGCGCGCGTCGTGCTCGGCCCATAGCGCGATGCGTCCGCTGACCGTGCGCGCGCTGTCGAGCTGGCTCGCATCGACGAGCGCGGCGAGGTACGGCGCGCCGACCGCGACGAGGTCGTCCGGGACGCCGAAGCGCTCGGCCGCCTGCATCGCCTGCGCGAAACGTTCGAGCGCGGGTTCGCGACGGCGTTCGGCCCAGGCCTGTTCGGCCGCCGCAAGCGATGCCTGCAGCTTGCGCCACTCGTCGCCCGCCGCTTCCGCCTGCAGGGCGACGGTCGTCGCGGCGGCCGCGGCGAGGTCGCCGTGCTCGCGCTGGATGCGCGCATGCAGCACGAGCGCGCGCGTCCAGTCGGACGGATCGGCGTCGCGCAAGGCCGGCACGCGCGCGCGCGCGATCGACGCCGTCGCGGCCGCGGCGTCGCCCGTGCGCTCGGCGATCCGCGCCGCGAGCAGCGCGGCCTGCGCGCGCGTCGGGGCGTCGCGCTGCGCGTCGGCGTCCTTGTCGATCTGCGCGAGCAGCGCCTGCGCGTCGGCGACGCGCCCGACGCCGACCAGCGCGACCGCGCGCACGCGCGTCAGCTGCCAGCGCATGCGCCGGTTGTTCGTGTTCGCTTCGGCCGGCCAGAAGCGCTCGCTCGTCGCGAACGCGGCGTCGACGTCGAGCAGTTCGCTCTCCACGAGCGCCTGTTGCACGAGCGCGTAGGCGCGGCCTTCGCGTGCGCCGAGCCGCTCGAATTGGCGCGCCGCGCCCTTCAATACCGCGAGCGCGTCGGCCGGGCGATGGCGCATGCGCTGGAATTCGCCGAGGTTGACGTCGACGCTGGCGACACCGAGGCTGTCGCCGATCGTCGCGAGTTCGGTGCGCGCCTGCGACAGCTCCGCGGTCGCCTCGTCGTAGCGCCCTTGCTGCGCGAGCACGGTACCGCGGCCGAGCCGCGCGACGCCGAGCACTTCGTGGTCGCCCGCGTTCGCGCGCAACGCGATCGCCTCGTCGTAGAGGTCGGCCGCGAGTTCGGCGTGGTTGCGCCGCACCTGCGCCGCGGCGAGCGTGAGCATCGCGCGCGCGCGCAACGCGTCGTCGCGCCCGGGCGGCAGGCGGTCGACGAGCGCGTGCATGCGCGCCTCGGCGGCGTCGTACTCGCCGCTGCGCAACTCGATCTGTGCCATGCGGTGCTCGACCTGCGGCCGTTCGCGCAGCTCGGGCGGAGCCGCCTCGATGAGCGCGCGCGCCTGGTCGAGCTGGTCGGCGAGCATCGCCGCGCCGCTGCGCTGCAGGAGCGCTTCCAGCGCGGGCGGCGCGTCGCTCGCCGACACCGCACGCGGCTGCTTGCCGAGCTTGCGCAGCAGCGCGTCGGCAGCGTCGCGCGCGGCACTGATCGCGTCGCCGCCGTCGGCTTCCGCGGTCAGCGAGCGCTGCGTGCCGAATGCCTCGAGCCGCACGCGCCAGCGGCCGTCGGCGAGGCTCACGCGCGGCAGCACGCGCATCGCCGCGGCCTGCGCAAGCGTCGCGTCGTGCAGCAGGTCCGCCGCGTCGGCATTGCCGTGCTGGCGCAGCAGGCTCACGACACTTTCGCTCGGCGCGGTCGGCAATGCGCCGCTGCGCAGGCGATTGGCGACGAGATCCATCACGCCGAGGCGCAGCCAGCGCCACTCGTCGGGCGCGTCGACCGCGGCCGGCAGCACGAGCGCGGCGACCGCGATCGGCGCGTCGGCGTTCGTATCGTCGGCGTTCGCGACCGCGGGCACGACCGGCTTCGACGAAGCCACCGGTGTCGCGCGCTGCAGCTGGCGCCATGTCGCGTAGCCGAGCACGCCCAACGCGAGCGTGACGCCTGCGATCGCCGCGAGCGCGAAGTGCGACCGGCGCGGCGACGACGACGCGTCGGCGTCGAGCGCCGGTTCGATCGCGGCGACGTCGATCACCGGCGCGCCCGCCGCCGCGTCGGTCGCGGCATCGGCAGCGGCCGCCGCGTCTTCCGCGACGGCCTCGAGCGGCAGCGCCCAGCGGTAGCCGAACCGCGGCACCGTGCGGATCGTGCGCTGTTCGTTGCCGGTGTCGCCGAGGCTGCGGCGGATCCGCACGATCGTGTGGCCGAGCAGCGCGTCGCTGATCTCCACCCTGCCCCACACCGCGGCGATGAGTTCGTCGCGACCGACTGCACGTTCGCGATGCTCGATGAGGTAGGCGAGGCAGTCGAACGCACGCGCGGGCAGCGCGAGCGGCCGCCCCGCCTTGCGCAGCTCGCGCGTGGCGGGATGGAACTCGAAGTCGTCGAAGCGGTACGTCGTCGTCATCGAAGCCTGCCGCCGCGTTGGCGCGGCACCGGGCGGGTGTGCATCCGCGTCATGGATCCGCGTCATCGGTGCCGGCCGCGGCGGGCGATGCCGGCGGCGGCGGCACGCAGCCGCGCACGAGCGCGTCCGCGCCGAGCAGGAACCATTCGCGCCGGTTCGATTGGCCGACGCGCTGCGCCTTCGCGCGATCGACGCACGCGCCGGCGGCGTCCATCGCCTGGTCGAGGATGAAGATGCGCCGCCGCGCCGGCGACTCGGCGAGCCATTGCGCGGCCTCGACGTACTGGCGGTCCCAGCGCTCGCGGAAACCGAAGTCGCGCACCGGTCCCTGCGCCATCAGCAGGTTCTGTTCCTTCCACGCGACCAGGCCGATTTCGCTGTCGGCGCCGGCCATCTCGCGCGCACGCCGCATGATGCCCGCGGCCGAACTCGAATCGTTGAACAGCGGATACGCGCACACGCTCCAGACGAGCCAGAGGCTGGCGATGCCGGCGAGCAACGCGTGCACGCCGCGTCGCGCGCGCAACCCCGCGGCGGCGAGCAGGAACACCGCGCCGATCGCGATGAACATGCCCCAGACGACATGGCCGAGCTCCTCGAGTTCGTGCCGGCGCAGGAAGTCGTTCGCCGACGGCGAATCGCCGAGCAGCGCCCAGGCGCCCAGCCCGACGAGCCCGGCGCCGGCAACGATCGCGAACACGAGCGCGCTCACGCGCAGCCAGCGAGCGGCGACGATCTGCGCGAGGTGCGGCGCGAGCGCGAGCGCGACCATCGGCAGCACCGGCATCAGGTACACCTCGCGCTTGCCGGTCGGGATGCTGAAGAACAGCACGGTCATCAGCGCCCAACCGAGCGGCAGCAGCACGCGCGCGTCGCGCGCGCGCAGGTCGCGCGACCAGCGAGGCACGGCACCGACGTAGGCGAGCGACAGCGGCAGCCATTGGAACGTCACGACGGGCAGGTAGTACCAGAACGGTTGCGGGTGCGACCACGAGCCGGCATAGCGGCCCGCGGTCTGGCGGAAGAACAGATCATTGACGTACGCGGTGTACTCGGGCGTCGCACTCGACTTCGCGACGAGCAGGACCGTGCCGCCCCAGGCGAGGATCGGCGCGAGGAACGCGAGCGCGCCGCCGAGCCAGCGCAGGCCGGCGCCGGACGTGCGCACGACGCCGTCCCATCCGCGCACGCGCGCGAACAGGTACGGCACGAACATGAGCAGGGCGAGGATGCCGACGCCCTTCGTGATCACGCCGAGCCCGGCCGCGAAGCAGCCGAGCCAGTACGCGCGCCAGTCCGGTCCGCGCAGGAAATGCAGCAGCAGGCCCCAGTTGGCCAGCGTGATCCAGCCCATCACCAGCGGATCGATCTGCGCACGCTTGACCTGGAACGTGAACTGCAGCGCGAACAGCACGCCGATCGCCGCGTACAGCCCCGCGCGCGGATTCCACAGGCGCCGGCCGAGGTCCCAGACGAGGCCGAGCGTGAGCAGGCCGGCGAGCAACGACGGCAGCAGGAACGCGACGCGCCAGCTGCGCAGCAGCTCGTACGCCGACGCCTGCAGCCAGAACAGCATCGGCGGCTTGTCCGAGTACAGCTCGCGGCCGCGGTGCGGGAACAGCCAGTCGCCCGACTCCACCATCTGCTTGGCGACGAGCGCGAAGCGCGGCTCGTCGGCCGGCCACGGGTCGCGCAGGCCGATGCCGACGCCGAGCACGACCAGCGCGAACAGCATGAACAGCCAGAATTCGCGGCGCTCGCGCGCCGTCAGCGGATTCGACGGGGTCATATCGCGGCTATCGTATCAGCTCGGCCTCGCTCGCCCGGCCGTTGCGCGCGCGGCCCGCGTGCCCGGATACTGGCCGCGGGTCAGAGGTGACATGCGATGGCCATCGGCTCCACCCATCCCGAGTTCGCCACGCAGGCACTCGCCAATGCGTCCGCGCTCGCGGCGCACCACTACGTCGGCACGGCCGCCGAGGCGCTCGACCGCCGCGCGGTGTTCGGCCGCAGCTGGCAACTCGCCGCGCATGCGGCGCAATTGAGCGGCGTCGGCGACCACGTCGTGACCGAGGTCGCGGGCGTGCCGCTCGTGATCGTGCGTGGCGACGACGGCGAGTTGCGCGCGCTGCACAACGTCTGCCGCCATCGCGCGGGCCCGCTCGCGCTGTGCGACGGCCGCGGCGCCAAGCGCCTGCGCTGCCGCTACCACGGCTGGACCTACGCATTGAACGGCCGCCTGCAGAGCGCCCCCGAGATGGACGCCGCGCGCAACTTCGACGTCGGCGCGGTGCACCTGCCGGAAGCGCGCGTCGCGCGCTGGCGCGACCTCGTGTTCGTCGCACTCGGCGACGCGCCGCCGCTCGCCGCGCTGTTCGACGGCATCGACGCGCGCGTCGGCGCCGGCGCGTTCCACGACTACGCGTTCCAGCGCCGCGTCGGCTACGACATCGCCTGCGACTGGAAGGTGTACGTCGACAACTACCTCGAGGGCTACCACGTTCCGCACATCCATCCGGAACTCAACCGCATGCTCGACTACCGCAGCTACGTGACCGAGGTCGCACTGTGGCACTCGCTGCAGTGGAGCCCGCTCGAGAGCGCGAGCGAGCTGTACGGCAAAGGCGAGGCGCTGTACTACTGGATCTGGCCGAACACGATGCTCAACATCCTGCCCGACCGCCTGCAGACCAATCGCGTGCTGCCGCTGCCGGGCAACCGCTGCCGCGTCGAGTTCGACTACTACTATCCGGCCGACCTCGACGCGGTCGGGCGCTGGGAACGCGACCTCGTGTTCAGCGACACCGTGCAGAAGGAAGACGTCGAGATCTGCGAGCACGTGCAGCGCGGCCTCGCCTCCGGTTCCTACGTCGCCGGACGGCTGAACCCGAAGCGCGAGAGCGGCGTGCACCATTTCCACGAGCTGCTGCGCGCGGCGTACCGCGGCGCCGCGGGCTGACGTCGATGGCGGCGCCGACCGATCCGCCGCGCGCCGCCCTCGGACTCGCCACCGCGATCGCGATCGTCGCGGGCAACATGATCGGCTCGGGCCTGTTCCTGCTGCCCGCGTCGCTCGCACCGTACGGACCGGCAGCCCTGCTCGGCTGGGGCGCGAGCGCGCTCGGCGGCCTCGCGCTCGCGTTCGTGTTCGCCGACCTCGGCCGTCGCCTGCCGTGCAGCGGCGGCCCGTACGCGTTCGCGCGCGCCGCGTTCGGCGACGGCGCCGGCTTCGCGATCGCGTGGAGCTACTGGGTGTCGATCTGGTGCGCGAACGCGGCGATCGCGGTCGCGTTCGCCGGCTACCTTGGCTCGCTGTTCGCACCCGCGGCGACCGCGACGGGTGCGCCGCTCGCCGCGCTCGGTGCGTTGTGGGCGTGCACGCTCGCCAACGCGCTCGGCGTGCGCAGCGCAGGCCTCGTGCAACTCGTGACGACCGTGCTGAAACTGCTGCCGCTGCTCGTGCTCGTGCTGCTCGCCGCACCGGAACTGCCGCACGCGCCGTGGCAGCCGTTCAACCGCAGCGGCGAAAGCCTGTGGTCGGTCGCGCTCGGCACGACCGCGCTCACGCTGTGGGCGTTCCTCGGCGTGGAGAGCGCGACCGTCGTCGCGCAGGACGTCGAGCATCCGCGCCGCAACCTGCCGCGAGCGACGCTGATCGGTTCGGCCATCGCGATCGTCGTGACCGTGCTCGCGTGCAGCGTGGTCGGTGCGATCGTGCCGGCCGACGTGCTCGCGACGTCGTCGGCGCCGTTCGCGGACGCGGCGTCGAGGCTGTGGGGCGCGAAGGCCGGCGTCCTGTTCGCGGCGACCGCGGCGGTCGCCTGTTTCGGCGCGCTCAACGGGTGGGTGCTGCTGCAGGGACAGCTGCCGCTCGCCGCCGCGCGCGACGGCGTGCTGCCTGCATGGTTCGCGCGCGTCGACGAACGCGGCACGCCGCTGCAGGGACTGCTCGCGGGCAGCGCGCTCGCGAGCATGCTGGTGCTCGCCAACTACCAGGAGAACCTGGTCGGCCTGTTCACGTTCTCGATCCTGCTCTCGACCGCGGCCTGCCTGCTGCCGTACGTCGTGTGCAGTGCGGCCGCGCTGCGCGGCGCGGATCGGATGACCGCGAACGGCACGCGGAGTTCACGCGTGGTCGCCCGCCTGGTCGCCGCGTTCGCGCTCGTGTTCAGCATCGCGGCACTGATCGGCACCGGTGCGAAGGCGCTGCTGTGGGGCCTCGTGCTCGTCGCCGCAGGATGGCCGATCCACTGGCACCTGCGACGCACGTCGCGGGTTAACCAGGCTGCAACACCGCGTTAACCGCGCTCACACCGCGCCTCCGTAAGCTGCGCCGACAACAACAACGGAGACCCGCCATGAGTGATCAGCGTCATACCGAAGTCAACGTCCTCGGCTACCGCGTCGAACGCGTGCGCACCTTCGACGAGCGCGGCGACGTCGCCGCGCAGTGGTACGAGGTGCTCGCTCCCCATTCGCAGGCCCTGCTCGGCACGTTCGCGCACCGCGCCGAAGCCGAGCGCGACATCGTCACGCGCGAACTCGCCTCGATCGCGGCGTGAGCCGCACGATCGGTCGAGGCCTCAGGTCGTGATCGTGAAGTCGTCCGCGTCCATCCATGCCGGGAAGCGCTGGCGATGCGCGGCGAGCACTTCAGGATCGAGCGCCACGGTGACGACCTGCTCCTGCGCGCCGAGCTCGACCAGCGGCTGGCCGAGGAAATCGGCGACGACGCTGTCGCCCGCGTAGTGCAGCTCGTTGCCGTCGACGCCCACGCGATTGACGCCGACGCAGTAGCACCAGTTCTCGATCGCGCGCGCGAGCAGCAGCGTGCGCCACGGATGCCGGCGCACGCCGGGCCAGTTCGCCACGTACAGCAGCACGTCGTAGTCGAACTGCTGCGCGGCGCGGTCGTAGCGGTTGCGCGACCACACCGGGAAGCGCAGGTCGTAGCAGACCAGCGGGCAGACGCGCCAGCCGTGGAGTTCGACCACGATGCGTTCGCTGCCGCCGGCATAGCGTTCGTGCTCGCCCGCCATGCGGAACAGGTGGCGCTTGTCGTACAGCGCGTGGCTGCCGTCCGGGCGCATCCAGACGAGGCGGTTCACGCAGCGCTCGCCGTCGCGCACGACGATGCTGCCGGTGACGACCGCATCGACCTCGGCGGCGAGCGCGCGCAGCCAGCGCAGTCCTTCGCCGTCCATCGACTCGGCGTTGCCGAGCGTTTCGTTGGTGAAGCCGGACAGGAACGTCTCCGGCAGCACGACGAGGTCGGTAGTGCCGCGCAGCGGGCGCACGAGCGCGCCGTAGTAGTCGCGGTTCGCCGGCGCGTCGTGCCAGCGCGTCGCGCCCTGCACGAGCGACACCCGCAACGGGTGCTTCGGCGCGCCCACGTCAGAGCGCCTTCAGGCGCGCGGCCGCCTGTTCGAGCGTCGCGTCGTTCTTGGCGAAGCAGAAACGCACGAGGCGCTGCCCCGCGGGCGGGTTCTCGTAGAACGCGGAGATCGGAATCGCGGCGACGCCGCCTTCCTTGACCAGCCATTCGCAGAACGCGAGGTCGTCGGCCTGGCTCAGCGCCGAGTAGTCGGCGACCTGGAAGTACGCGCCGCCGACCGGCAGCAGGCGGAACTTCGAGCCTGCGAGCAGATCGCGGAAGCGGTCGCGCTTGGCCTGGTAGAACGCCGGCAGGTCGAGGTAGTGCTGCGGATCGGTCTCGATCGCTTCCGCGAGCGCCCACTGCGCCGGCGTGAACGTGCAGAACGTGAGGTACTGGTGCACCTTGCGGAACTCGGCCGACAGCGCGCGCGGCGCGATGCAGTAGCCGACCTTCCAGCCGGTGCAGTGGTAGG
Organism: Dokdonella fugitiva; assembly: GCF_014138265.1. Lineage (GTDB taxonomy): Bacteria > Pseudomonadota > Gammaproteobacteria > Xanthomonadales > Rhodanobacteraceae > Dokdonella_A > Dokdonella_A fugitiva_A. The sequence goes on along the minus strand of NZ_JACGXL010000005.1, from coordinate 4,048 downwards.
TCTTGCCGAATGAACTGACCACGAAGCTGCGCTCGGCGAGTTCCTTGTGGCGCAGCACGCTCTGGTGCAGCGCGCCGTCGAACACGATGTGCTCGTACACCTCGTCCGACAGCACGAACAGGTCGTGCTTGCGCGCGAGCGCGGCGAGCGCGTCGAGGTCGGCCGCGTCGAACACCGCGCCGCACGGGTTGTGCGGCGAGTTGACGAGGATCATGCGCGTCTTCGGCGTGACCGCGTCGGCGATGCGCTGCCAGTCCGGCGAGAAGTCGCTTGGATCGAGCGCGACGTGGACCGCGCGGCCGCCGTTGAGCTCGATCGCGGGCTCGTAGCTGTCGTAGCACGGATCGAGCACGATCACCTCGTCGCCGGTGCGCACGATCGCGGCGATCGCCGCGAACAGCGCCTCGGTCGCACCCGAGGTCACGGTGACTTCGGTGTCCGCGTTGACCTTGCAGCCGTACAGGCGCTCGGTCTTGCGCGCGATCGCTTCGCGCAGCGCCGGCACGCCGGTCATCGGCGCGTACTGGTTGCGCCCTTCCGCCATCGCGCGCGCGAGCGCCTCGCGCAGCGCGGGCGGGCCGTCGAAATCGGGAAAGCCCTGGCCGAGGTTGACGGCCTTGTGCTCGGCGGCGAGCTGGCTCATCACGGTGAAGATCGTCGTGCCGACTTTCGGCAGCTTGGTTTCGATCTGCATGTCGCCTTTGCGTTTGGACGGCCAAATGGCCTGAACGATCGATGGTAGCACGCGTCTGCGACGCAGCCTCGTGCGATGGGTACCGATGGAGTGGGACGCCCGGTCGCCGGCCGGTCCGCCCATCTCGCCGGCGGGGGCGAGGTGAGAACCCGCGCACGGTTTGCAGGATTGTAATCCTCCCCGGACCCGGGCATTCTTGATCCGATAGACCTACGCAACATCAGTCCACGGGCGTAGTGCCGGAGAGGGCCGGCACGCGCGCAATGCGGGCCCGCGGACATTCCAGCAAGTCTTCCAAAGCCTGGGGAGAGGCAGATGAGGACGGTCGTATTCGCCGCAGCGCTCGCCGCGCTGCATGGGTGTGCGCATGTCGCTGCCGACCATCCGGCAGCGCCGCAGCCTGCCCCCGCGCCGCCGGTGGACATCGCCACCGCGCAACCCGAACGCCTCGACTTCAGCGCGACGCTCGCCGACGGCGAGGCCGTGACGATCGACAACCCCTACGGCGACGTGCGCCTGCGCTTCGGTGGTTTCGCGCATGCGCTGGAGATCCACGCGGTGCTGCAGCAGCCCGCGAACGCGACACCGATCGCGGTGCAGCCGGACGAAGCGTCGGGTCGCTACCGCTTCGCGCCGCGCCTGCCGGCCGGCGCGATCGCCGCCGAAGGGCAGCGCCTCGACGTCGTCGCCTTCATTCCGCTCGGCCACGCCGTCGCGGTGCGCACCGAGCAGGGCCTCATCGAAAGTCACGGCGTGCGCGGCGACATCGACCTGGAGAGCGTCTCCGGCGACATCGCGATCCGCGGCACGCAGGGCCGCGTGCAGGCGCAGACCGGCATCGGTGCGATCGAAGCCTCGTTCAACGCCGCGCCGAAGGCGTCGCGCCAGCGGCTCGCGACCAGCACCGGCAACATCGTGCTCGCGATCGACGACCGCCTCGACGCCGCGCTCGAACTCTCGACCTCCGGCGTGTTCGCCACCGAATTCTCGCTCGACGTCGAGCGTCTCGCGAACCAGGAACCGAACAAGCGCGCCCGCACGGTCATCGGCGACGACGACGCGCACATCACCGTGGAAAGCCGGCGCGGCGAGATCCGCCTGCTGCGCCGGAGCGCATTCACGCCGTTGGGCGGCAAGTCCGCGGACCAGGAGTACGAGGACAACGACAGTGACTGACGCGCCGTCCGCACGGACGGCGCCGGTCGAAGGACGTCGCAGGGAAACCCGAGCCAGAGCAGATCTTGCGCAGGAGGAATTTCGAATGAAACGCTTGAGGACCGTACTCGCCGGAGCAGCCCTGACGGCGCTGCTGTGCGGCACCGTACATGCAGCCGATCTTTCCCGCGCCGGTGGCGCGCACGTCGAGGTCGGCGAACCGGTCACGCCGATCAGCATCGACGTCGACCTTCGCCAGTTGCCGGTCGCGCCGCAGTGGCAGCCGGGCATGGCGATCAAGGAAGCGCACAAGCGCCAGTTCTTCCCGCCCGACCAGCGCAGCCCTGCTGCACCGGCCTGGATGGAAGCGGCGCCCGACCGCCTGCCCGAACTGCAGAAGCTGTGGGACGACAACGCGCCGCTGTCGGCGGTGCAGGCCGGAACGCCGGGCCGCGTGAGCATCAACAACGGCTCGACCGGCGTGTCGCCGGGCGACCCGGTCGTCGACGTCAGTGCCAACTACATCGTCTACGGCATCAACGGCAGCAGCGGCACCAACTTCACGGTCTACGACAAGACCGGCACCAAGCTTGCCGGGCCGACGACGTTCTCGTCGCTCGCGCCCGCCGGTGACGGTTGCCGCACGTCGGTGAGCGACCCGATCGTGCTGTTCGACCGCCTCGCCAACCGCTGGTTCCTGCTCGAGATGGGCGGCACCTCGTCGGCGGCGAAGATGTGCATCTACATCTCCAAGACCGAAAACCCGGTCTCCGGCGGCTGGTGGTTCTACGGCTTCTCGACGCCGACGCAGAACGACTATCCGCATTGCGGCATCTGGACCAACGCCTACGTCTGCACCGACAACGAAGGCGCGGCGAACGTGACCGCGTACGCCTACGACCGCGCGAACATGCTCAACGGCGCGACCGCGCGCGCGCAACAGCGCTTCGCGAGCGTGCCCAAGCTCGCCGGCTACGGCTTCCAGGCGCTGACCCCGGCATCGTTCATGGGCGACAGCGCGCATGCACCGCCCGCCGGTGCGCAGCAGATCCTCGCGCGCCACGACGACGACGAAGCGCATGCCGGCGCCTCGGCCGACACCACGCACGACTTCATCGACCTGTACTCGATCAACGTCGACTGGACCACGCCGGCGAACAGCGCGATCACCACGCTGCCGCGCATCACGATCAGCGAGTTCAACAGCTGGTTCCGCGACTACTCGACGTTCGCGACCGTGCCGCAGCCGGGCTCTAGCTCGCTGCTCGATCCGATCCGCGAGGTCATCCTCAATTCGCTCGTGTACCGCAACCTCGGTACCTACGAGTCGATCGTCGGCCAGTTCGCGACGAACATGAATTCCGCGCGCAGCGGCACAACCGTCAACGCGGGCATCCGCTGGTTCGAGCTGCGCCGCACCGGCGGCGGCAACTGGACGTTGCAGCAGGAAGGCACGTTCGGCCCCGGCGACACCAGCACCAACCACCTCGAAGGTTCGATCGCGACCGACAACAAGGGCAACATCGGCCTCGGCTACAACGTCACCAAGACGAGCTCGCCGACGATCTACGCGACGCTCGGCTACACCGGCCGCAAGGCGTCCGACGCCGCCGGCGTGATGACGCTCGGCGAGAACACCGTGGCGGCGGGCGCCGCCGCGGAAACGTCGGGCCGCTGGGGCGACTACTACCAGATGGCGGTCGACCCGACCGACGACTGCACGTTCTGGATGGTCGGCATGTACCGTCCGTCGGGCAGCTGGAACACGCGCATCCAGGACTTCAAGTTCAACGACTGCGGCGCGGCACCGAGCACGTGGTCGGTGTCGGGCACGGTCACGACCGGCGCCGGCGTCGGCATCGCGGGCGTCACGATCAGCACGGGCTCGGCGAGCACGACGACGAATTCGAGCGGCGCCTATACGCTCGGCAGCCTGGCCAACGGCACCTACACGCTGACTCCGAGCCTCGCCGGCTACACGTTCTCGCCGACGAGCACGAGCGTGACGATCAGCGGCGCGAACGTCAGCGGCAAGAACTTCACGGGCACGCCGACGACGAACACTCCGCCGGTGGCGAACTTCGGCGTGACGACGAGCGGCCTCACCGCCAACTTCACCGACAGCTCCACCGACAGCGACGGCACGATCGCCTCGCGCGCGTGGACCTTCGGCGACGGCGGCACCTCGACCGCGACCAA
>NZ_JACGXL010000004.1 GCF_014138265.1 Dokdonella fugitiva | reverse complement strand
CACCACGAGCAGTTCAAGGATCGCGACGAGGCACGAACCCGGGTGTTCGACTACATCGAGGTGTTCTACAACCGCGAGCGATTGCACAGCGCGCTAGGCAACCGCTCACCCGAAGACTTCGCCGCGCAGGCGGTGTCTAATTAGACTGTCCGAGAAACCCGGGGTGGTCCAGAGTGCTGCAATCGCCGACGCGCCTGCTCGTCGACTTCTGGGACGATTGGTGCGGTCCATGGGCAATGAATCTCGGGACAAGGTCGTCTGGAGCCTCCCAGTGCTACCGAGAGGAAATCACATGGTCACGGTTGCAGATCCTTCGATAACACTCAGGTCCTTTAGGTGCCCACATTGTGGCGCATTCGCTGCACAACGGTGGGGAGAAGCATTGTTCGCTGCGGCCAATTCGGGCGAGCCTAACCTTCCGCCGGCGCTCATTACTCCCGATTCGCTGGAAGGCTTACGCAAACAAGGGCACCAACCGCATGTAATTTCGGAGTTGGGACGCGCGCTAAGTGGAGATCTGATGCTCTCATATAATTCAGCCGCGACTGCCAACTATGCCGTTCATAACCTCTTTATCGCGCAGTGCGTGGCGTGTTCCAAACTATCGCTTTGGAAACGAGAAGAGATGATTTACCCCGGAGCAACTTTTGGCCCGGAGCCAAACGAGGATTTGAGCGACGATATAAAGCACGATTTTCAGGAAGCTCGCGATATCGCAGTGCACTCGCCGCGCGGGGCAGCAGCACTATTGCGGTTGTGCATCCAAAAACTCATGAGGGCTGTGGGTGAATCCGGAAGAGATATTGACAGTGACATTGCCAAGTTAGTGGCAAAGGGTCTTCCGCCACGGGTTCAAAAATCCCTCGACATCGTGCGAGTGATCGGCAATGAAGCAGTGCATCCCGGTGTATTGGATTTAGCCGACGACATTCACACTGTTGAAACTTTGTTTGGACTCCTCAATTCGATTGCTGATCAGCTCATTTCCCATCCGGCTGCAATCGATCGCATGTATGAAGCGTTACCAGAGGCAAAGAGAATCGCAATTGAGGCTCGCAATGCCAAGGCGAAGAACACTCCGAAGATTGAATAAAGCTAGCGACCAGACCGCGCTCGCCTACGGCGTGCGCTCGGCGCCGACGATGATCCTGTTCAAGGGCGGCAAAGTGCAGGCGACGCAGATGGGTCTCGTCTCGAAGTCGCAGCTGGCCAAGGTCATCGACGCTGCGATATGAGTGCGCGGACGATCCTGGGGCGATGCCTGGCGGGCATCCTCGCGATACTTCTGCTCGGCGGCGGCCTGCTGATTGTCTACTACTACATCATGGGTGATGAGTCGGTCTCAGCACTTGTGGAAGCGGCCTTCGGTTTCATCCTGGCATTCGTCTTCGCACGCTATGCACTGGGTACGTTGGCCCAGACGTCGCGATTTCTGAGGCGGTAGCGCCAGAGATCGATCGGTGCGGAACAAGGGGGGCAGAGTAATATCTGTTTGAATGTGCAGCAAACAGGTCTATCGTGGCCCTGACCCAATGAAGCTGACGCCGCCTCGTCCCATCGATTTCTGCTCGCCAAAGGTTATCGACGCTGCGCTCTAGCCGGCTTTTCCCCACCAGCAAGCTGGCGTAGCGCCGCCCGATTGAATTTCGGCTTGCTGCTGCTTCCAAAGGCAAGCACTTCGATGTCGAGGACATCAAGAACGGCCATGAGCGCCTTCGCTGGAGCACTCGGCATCGCAATCACCTTTCGCATCTTCCGGCCAGCCAGCTGCTCGTAGATCAACAGCTGGCCCACGGCTTGTTGCACCGAAGCCGCGTCATACTCCGTCTTTATCTCAAATAGCACGTCCCGCGACATTCCGTAGGTGTACATGTCCGGGCCATACCGGCCCATCCTGGCGTTCGCATGCTTGATGCCGACGCTCTCCAGGCTCGTTTTCAGCGCCGCCGACACGTCTGCGTGCCTTCGACGTCCTATCTTCGCCTCCTGCGGCGGGATGAAGAAGTTGCCGCGCAGCTCGGGCGACAACTTCTCCATGTCTGCGACCCGTTGGAGCGGAACGCGCAACTCCTTCCCTTGCGCGCCCGCCAGTTCACGCGCGTTCGCACAATCGCCGACGAACTGCGCCAGCGCTTCGACGCAGGCCTTGGGATCCAGATCGAGTGGGCAAACTAGTGCGCACGCCGCGGAGCTGCCATCCGAGAAGCTCACGTCGCATATGTCGACGGTTGCCGATGCAAGAAAATCGGTCGACGCGATCCTCGCGCCTGCCGGATACAGACGTCCGCGATGTAGTACATAACGGCAGCCATCTTCGTCTTGAGCGAAAACTCCCTGATTCTGTGGGTTGATTCCAGAGCGTGGGGGGTTAACCTCGACTATCATGTTCTGCTTGAATCGCACTGGGGTATTGGAAAAGATGTTCCAGAAGATCGGCTGTCCTTTGCGATGGCTATCCCAGAACTGCGCAGAAATTCCGAGCGCGTCGATCCACAACGTATGGTCCCCGATTGGGGTGGCGAGCGACGCGAAGTTGTCCCGCCACTTCCTGAACAGCGCCGAGCATTCCGCTTTGTTTTCGATCGCGACAAGCTTTCGATGTGGCATGTATAGCTCCAGCCGCAGTGGGTGAACGACAACGCTTACGACCAAGTCGCGCCGCGTAACGCGGCCCCGAGTGCGGCGAGATCGTGTGGCACATCTTGCCTGCCGAGGACCTCCCGCAGATTCAAATAGCGACGGTTCTGGATGCCTCCCGGGGTACTCTTGCGGAAGTCGGTGGGTTCGAACGCGCCGCACAGAAAGAACTTATGCCCTTCGGTGATTGGCCAGCCCAGGGCAGCAGCGGCATCCGAGGCGCAGAGTATTCGCTCGGACTGCTCTTCCGTCAGCGCGGATTCTCCCGGGGCGACGCGTACGGAGCGCGCCTCCCGATCAATCACAGGATTCACCACGACGCGTTCGATGACGCCGATCGCTTGCACGGCCTTCCAGGCATAAACGCCGAGGAATCGCGTACTGCGAATGGCGCGGTCGGCCGGGCAGTAGTAAAGGCGCTCGCTGATATTGTGTTCGAACGACTGGCCGCACGGCGGCACGAACACGGTCCATTGATCTTGCGGCAGCAGGTCTTGGCTGTCGCAGAATGCTTCGTAGTCGTCGACGAGCTCCAGCATTTCCTCGTGGTGAGAGAGGTAAAGGCGGCGGACGCGGTCGATGAGGCCCGCGAAGGTGGCAATTGCAAGGGCGATGCCGCGATCCGCTGCTTCTTTGCGGAGTGCATCCATTTCAGCTGAGTTCCCATCCACTGATCCACATCCGAGCATCAGTGCGAAGCGGTGCTGCGCGGACTCGAGCGACAAGAAATGATTGCGCATCTGGGCCGTGTCGAAGGCATTCGACAACTTGGTTTCGACCACGAACTTGACGCTGTCCTGAGAAATGATTCCATCAGGAACGCTTGCGAAGGAGCGCTCCTGCTGCGTGAAACGCAGGCCGAGTCGAGGTATCTCGAACCCTTCTTCCCAAAGCGCGAGTACCAGCTGTTCAAATCGCTGGGGACTATCCCGATAGATTCGCCCTAACAGAACCATCGTGTTGTTCGTCACTAGATTTTCCGCAGCGACATAGCGCGGAAATTGGTGTAGTTCTGTCATCACAGCCCCTTGGATTCAATGCGTGGAGGCAATAACCGTCCCCACAGCTCAGGCAACAACGGCGATCACGGAAACGCGATTGCCACCCTTATACGGTGGACTGCCGACAGCGGCTTGTTGTCTGGCTCAATCTCGATTGCATTACCGAAGCAACGTCCTTGCCAACGCCTGCGGCGACAAAGGTCCAATAGGGATATTCCAGTGTGAGCCAGCGCGTACACATATGTACGAAATTGGTCGGAAGGTGACGCCGGGTTGCTCCCGGTGTAGGGGATAGGCGAAGGGAATAGGGGCTGGCAAGGGGCAGGCGACGCGGTTGGGTCTCGTCTCGAAGTCGCAGCTGACCAAGGTCATCGACGCCGCTCTGTGAGCCGCGGCTCGCCGGATCGCGCCCCCGTTCTCTCCTCTCGGAACCAGGACTGCTCCACCGAGGGCCGGTGCTGCTCCATCTCGGGGGCAGGCCTGCTCCCCGGAGGACCTGAGCTGCTCCTCGTAGGACGAACATTGCTCCTCCGAGGAGCAACGTTTCTCCTCGGAGGACCCCCCTTGCTCCTCCGAGGAGCAGCGCTGCTCCGGGCGAGGGGTAGCTTCGCTCCGCCAAGGACCGGTTCTCCTCCACGGAGGATCGACACGCCTCCTCCGCGGACCGGCACAGCGCCTGGGGAGGCGCAGCGCTGCTCCTCAGAGGGTCAGTGTTCCTCCACGGAGGCGCAACGCGTCGGTGAGGGTGGCCGTGAATGGCGACGACACTGACGCCCGCGCAGCGCGCGCAGGTCCGCGCGCACGACGGCGAATGACACCGGACTGACAGGTAGGGCATGGTTCGATCGTCGAACGCGGCCGCCTGCGTTCCGCGTTCGAGACACCATCGCACGAAACTTTCCACTCAATGCCGTGTCGTATCCCGCTCGAACGACGCCCTGATGCGGGCGATCGTTGTTCCCGTGCGTCGTTGCATGTCATGGGCCCCGAGCTGACGCTCGTCGCGGATTCAACGACCCGGGCCCCGCTCGTTCACACCTGTTTCCCGACCCCGCTGCTGGACGAATCATGAAAGCCCGCCGCGTCCATCCCTCCACGGCGGCATGAACAGGACGTCGCGCCAAGCCACCCAGGGGCCTCGAGACCGGACCGATCGCGTGCACCGCGGGATGGCGGCGCTGGTGTCGGTGCTGCTGCATGGGCTGCTCTTCGTGGTCATGATGCGCGATCCCCCGATCACGATGGCCATGCAGCAGGCCGAAGCGGGCAACGGCGCAATGAGCGTGACGCTCATCGACCCGACGCTCCCGCCATCGCCCGCCGAGCCCGTGCCACCGGCCCACGCGCGCGCACGCCCCAAAAAGCCCAAGGCGCCGCGTCCACCGCCCACGCCGGTCGAGCAGGCCACCGTGCCCCTGCCTGCCGAGGCGGCGGACACCGCGGATGCCACGGACGCATCGCCGGACACGGCGCCCGAGCCGACCGAAGCGCCGCGCGAGACCGCGAAGGTCGCTCGTCCTCCGCACGTATGGGGGCAACCGCCCGGCATGGATGCCAACGCCGTCGCGAATGCCGCATTGGCCGCCAAGCTCGGCAGCTACCGCGGGCGCGGCAACACCAACGCGCCGCCGCCCGTCGGACCCGACATGGCCGTGGATGGATTCCAGGTGTACTACGAGCTGGCCAACGAAACCCGTTTGCGCGCCTGGCGCGCGCAAGGCATGACCGAACTCTTTCTTCCGATGCCCGGCTCGCTGCGGCTAATGGTCTGCCCGCTCGAGGTCGCCCTGCGACGGGGCTCCAGCGCGTGTCGCATGGTCGAACCGGATTCACCGCAACTCAAGGTCATCGGCGACGCGCGCGACGTCATCACCATCCAGCGCGTCTACCAGCTGGGCGACCTCGTCTGGAGCGGACCGGGCCCGTACCGGTAGGCGGAAATCGCACGGGTGTCAGTCCGTTTGCGATCGCCCACAAACACGGACGGAGTTACCATCTTGATGCAGTGAGTACGTGAATCAGCCCATCGACGCGAACGTTGGTCAATGAGCATCGTAAGAGTCCGCTTCACCACCACCAGCACTGAACGCCCGCGATCGCAGGCGTCCATGCGGAGCGTTGCGACGATTCCTGCAACACTCGGAACACGCACGATGCGGCATGGAGCCCTGCGTGCGTGTGCGTGGGTGCTGACAGCGCTGCCGTTCGGCCATGCCGGAGCGACTCCCCCGATCACGGATCAAGTACGCGACGTGACGGTGAACTATGAGAATGGCGATCGATTGCATGCTGAATGCAACGATCGAAACGAATGTGATATCGAAGTCCGCGTCTTCGGCAGGACGTTCAAGCTGAAGAAGGAAGATCTGCGCCCCGCGGGCGCACTCTTCCCAACCTTCATCTCGCTCACGCCGCTCTATCCGGATGAGCTCACCTACGCGGTCGAGATCGATGTCTGGTGTTCGGACGACGAGCGCGCGCGCTGGAAAGCGATGTGGGATGCCGCCGACGCGCAATCCGGCAAGTGGACACACAGCCAACTCAAGTGTCGTGTCGGTATCATCGCCTCAGGCAACAAGGTCACGCGATTCGACCGGTTCCCGAAAGCCTCTGTTCCTGTGGACTAGCCGATTCCAGGGCGCATGGGCGGAGCATGCGCTCCGCCGCTCGTGCACGTTGGCCCGGGCATGTTTCTGCAGCTGCGCACGGTGGGACTCGCGGTGGGGCGCGTCGCATCGATGTGGGGTTCGTTCGCGCTGCGTCCCACCCTACGGGCGCCCCTCGCACCCCGCCCACTCTCCGCATGCGTACGGCAGACGCTACTTGAGGACGACCCTCAATTTGCGCAGTCTGGGCTGGTCGTCATTGCCGGTGAGCACGCTGACGCTGCGAACCAGGTTCGAGCGCAAGAGGATCGCGTCGACCGAAGCCAGCACGGCGGGCGAATCGCCGGAAAAATGAAGCTCGAGGATCGTGTCGCGACACAGCTTCGTGGGTGTCTTCGGTGCGTCTTCGAGCGGCGCCAGGGAGGCCAAGGCGACGCCGGCCGGCGAATGGGCGAGGATGAAACTCGACAGGTCGCTGACGCGCGCCGCCATGTCGGCGCACGTCGTCGGCCCTGCGCGTGATTCGGCGAACTCGGCCTCTGGTGCTGCCGGCAGGTCTGCATCGGTCAGCGGATCCGCAGGGGCATAGGGCTGTGCCGGAACTCTCGACCAGCTCGTCCGACTGGACGTGCGGATGGAACTGTTGGCGTCGCCCCAGATGTGGAACGGCCGGAGGCGGTAGACCCGATTCTTGACCAGCAGGTCACCGCTGCGATCATGCGCCAGCCAGATTTCGGTCTCGCGAGAACCGCCTTCGTCATCGGCACGAACGTCCGTGGGCTGCACGCGTGTGCGCATCCAGTTTTGCTCGCAGGCGTAGCGGACGATACCGGCATAGACGGGCGATGGTGGTCCGAGTTCGGCGACGGCCGCGAGAAAGGCATCGTGATCGTAGGAAAGTTTTCCGGCCAGCTTGCCGCGCAGCACAAGACTCCGCCAGCGCGCGTAATTTTCCGGATGGTGCTCGCGCTCGGCTGCGGCCCACTCCAGCAGTCGCTCGCGTGGCACGACCCACCACGCCTCGGTGGAGGTCGCGCCTCGCTTGAAGGTGAGCAGGATGGGTAGACCGTGGGAATCCGGCGGTGCGCGGTCGGTGATCGCCCTGCCGAGCGGATTGCCAGCAAGGTCATAGCTGCCATCGAGGGTGGGGCATTGAGGATTGCCCGGGTCGGGTTGCGCGGACGCTTCGGGATGAAAGTCGGCGGGAGGCCCAGCATCGAAGCAGGCGGTCAGTGACAGGCCGATTGCAGTGACCATGAGCAGACGACAACGGAGCATCCAAAACCCTTTCCAGGCCCGATGCCGAGAGCGTACACCAGCCGTTGCAACCAACGGTCAGAGTCATTTTTCCCAATGCAGTGAGCGCACACCAACAAAGGCACCAACAAGGGGACGGAGTAACTTTCCGTCCGCTCTGAGCCTGCGCACGCGCTTCAATCGAGTCGCGGCTGGCTTGGTCGTGTTGTGGTTCGCGGGCTCGTCGTCCTGACCGTGATGCACCGTCGAGCCGGCGCGATGGATGGGCCGTGGTCATTGTCGCCTCGAGTGCCCGGGTGGTCTGGAAGCTCCTCTGCACGGGGTGAACGAGGGTCCAGCACATCAGGATTGAGCCCGCAGACATCGGCGACCGCGCGTACGCTCGATAGGTGCGGAGGGACTCGCGGTTGTGCGCCTCGCACTCACTCGCTTTTTTTCGCGCCGCTGCGTCCCACCCTACGATCACTGCGGCGCCTCACCCCGACATGCGACAGGGTGGGAGGGGATCACGGCGCCCGATCGGCGGTGAACGGCGCCTCTCGGCACGGACGGCCCGGCGCCCGTTCGGTCCTGGCGCTTTTTTCCGTTTCCCTCTATGAGCCAGCCGATCGAGGGTCGATTCATGTTGCGCCATTTCGTCATTCCCGCGGGTCTGTGCGGCCTCGCGATCGCCTTCTCGGCGCACGCCAACTACGCGGTCGACTGGTACGTGATCGCCGGCGGTGGCGGTCCTGCCGCCGGCCCCTCCGTTTTCAGCGTCGAAGGCACCGTGGGCCAACCCCTCGCGATCGCCTCGTGCAGCCCCGGCGCGGTCGACTGCGCCTCGGCGGCCTGGGCGTTGAACAGCGGCTACTGGACGCGCGTGCCGTGCGACACGACGCCTGACGTCGTGTTCTGCGATGCGTTCGACCACTGAGCGCGCCGCGCTCCCACGACATTTCCTGCAAAGGAGTTCCGTACATGTATCCGATCCGTTTCCGTGCTTTCGTCCTCGCCGCCGCGGCGAGCGTCCTGCTGCTCGCCACCACCGCGCATGCCGCGCAGCCTCTCGGCTCCGCGTTCACCTACCAAGGGGAATTGCGCAATGCCGGCCAGGTCGCGAACGGGCTGCACGATTTCAGGTTCGCGCTGTATGACGCGCCATCCGGCGGTACCCAGATCGGCGTCACGCTGGAGCAGAGCCTCACCGTGTCGTCGGGGCGCTTCGGCACCTTGCTCGACTTCGGCGCCGGTGCGTTCGACGGCGAACGGCGTTACCTCGAAATCGCGGTGAGTCCGGCCGGCGCCGGCACGTACGAGACGCTGACGCCGCGCCAGGAGGCCACCGGCACCCCGTACACGATCGCGCAGCGCATGCGTTCGATCGTCGTGCCCGGCAACGCGATGTTCCACAACCCGAATGACGCGCAAACGACCGCGACGACCTACGGGCCGCGCTTGTCCGCCACCGCGCAATCGATCGGCTTTTCGATGCCGCAGCCCGCGGACTGGGACAAGACGCAGCCGTTCACGGTGACGCTGTACTTCGCGGTGCCGACCTTGTCGACCTCGTCGATCGTGAACTGGCGCCTGCAGGCGGGTTCGCAGAACCTCAATCTCGACGTCGGCTCGGCAAATTCCGGCTGGGACACGCTCGGCTACGGCGGCCAGGAGGACGGCACGCCGCTGAACATCTACGCGGCGCCGTCGCGCTCGAACATGATGAAGTCGCAAACCTGGACCGCCCACTGGAGCCAGACGTACCACACCTGGTACTTCGGCGCGGGCGTCAACACCAACAACGACTTCGCCGACGATCCGTTGTGGACCTTCATGTTCCAGCGCGGCAGCGCGGTTGCCGGCGGCAACGGCGAGGGGTATACGCAGGGCCTGACCGTGGTGTCGGCGGAAGTGCGCTATCCGTCGCACTGAGGCCGCCCTGCGTCGCTTGCACGCTGGTCGCCATCGCCATCTCCGTCTTGAAGGGTGGATGCGCGGGTTATAGTGCCTTCAGGCGAAGGAGATGGGCCATGCGATTCCCGTGCGCGGTGCTGCTGATGGTTTTCGCGGTCTCCATCGCGCACGCCGCGAGCGGCTCGCTGACCGTTTTCGACGACGCCGACCAGAACGGCTTCAATCGGTTGTTCTGCACGTTCGGCGACGGCGCGCAGGCGGAGCAGGACACCGTGCACAGCGGCACGACCGCGATCGGCGTCACGATCGCAGACTTCAATTCGACGTGCTGGCAAGCCCCGTCTTCGCTCTCGCGACAGAGCGACTATGACGCGATCTCGTTGTGGGTGAATGTAGGTTCTTTCACCGCGCCGCAGGACCTGCGCTTCCTGATCTACGGCAACGGCGAGATCATCGGCAAGGTCGACCTCGTGACGGTGTACGGCGGGCCGCTGCCTGCGGCGACATGGATCCCTCTGCACATCTCGCTGGCCGACCTGCCGGCGGATGCGCCGCCGGCGGATCCCGAGCACTTCGACGATATCGTGATCCGCACCTACTCCACCGGCTTGGGCGGTGCCGATCGATTCTTCGTCGACGACGTCGTGCTCATCGGCGCGGACATCTTCAAGGACGGTTTCGAGGGTTAGTCCCGACGAACACGCCAACGAACGCCCTGCGGCAGCGGCGTGCTGCAGCCGCCGACGCCGTCAGAGCGGCGCGAAGCCCGCATCGAGCCATTGCACCCTGAGGTTGCGCATCTGCGCGGAGATATCCGTCGCGCGCATCTTCGCGTAGATGAAGTAGCCGGTGTTCGCGGACGGGAATCCGTGCGCGCTGTACGGGTTCGCGCAGAACGAGTCGTCGGCGTAGAGGCTGCCGAACGGCGGCTGTATCGGACACGCGTAGAAGCCAGCCACGGTGCCGGCATAGGTCGTCGTGCCGTCGGCGAACGTGAGCGGCACGCCGGTCGCGCGCTGCGTGACCGTGAGGCGCACGCGCGCGGCATCGTCGAGCGCGTAGTCCACGTGGTACCAGGTGTTGGCTCGCAGCGGCGTCGCGAGCACGGGGCCGCAGGAGATCGTGCCTTCGCCGATCTCGAACACGATCTGCCCGCCCGTGTTCGCGACCGTGTCGCAGACGGTACCGTTGAGCGTATTGCCGGGGACGAAGGTGATCGCGACGCCGTCGTACGGCGGTACCGCGGACAGCTGGTTCGCCGCGGCCTGGCTCGCGTAATGCAGATACATCGGCATGTGATCGAGCGGCGACGCGTCCGGCACGGGCGGGAACCAGGTGCCGGTGTAGAGATCGAAACTCAGGCTCTGCCACGCGGCGCCCGCAGGGCGCTTCGTCACGTTGGATGCGTGCATGCCGTAGACGCTGCTGCCGGACGGGCTGCCGCCGAGCGCGAGCTGCGACCTGAGCGGCACGACGTCGCGGATCGGCACGGTCACCGGCGTCGTCGGCGACACGTTCGTGCCGTTGTAGGTGCCCGCGAAACCGACCGCCGCGACGGTCGGGTTCACGTACGACGCGAATGCGTAGCCGGCGACGCCTTCGTCCAACCAGCCTTTCGCGCGCAGGCTCGCGCGCGCGCTCGCGCTCAGCGTGTAGCGGTGTTCGACGGTCTGCCCGGTCGCGCGGTTGTCCTTGCGCAGGCGATACAGCGCGGTCGAGCCGTCGACCTGCGACGTGAAGAGATAGCCTTCCACGCGGTCGAAGCCGTAGCCGCTCGCTTCGAGCGCAGCGACTTCCTCGGCCGACGTCGTGTAGACGTGATCGGTCTCGGGCCGGGACTTGTACAGGCGATACAGCGGCCGCGCGTCGGCCGGCGGCGCGCACGCGAAGTCCATGCGCACGGCGTAGCCGTGGCCGGAGCGCGACGGCGCCAGGCCATCGCCCGCGGGCGCGTCGGGCGCGGCGGGCGTGCCCTTGTACGAGGGTTCGCCGAACGGCCCGTCCAGCGCGTTGCTCGAGCACGGCAACCAGGCGGCGACGCCATGGTCGACGAAGCCGTTGGCCGGCCCCGAGATCGCGTGGTCGTTGTAGTAGGTCGTGTAGAACGTGTCGGTCATGCCCGCGTTGCGCGACTCCCACAACGCCGTGAGGTCGTACGCGTGCGCGGATCCACCGGCCAGTACCAGTCCCAGTACCGCCACCTTTCCCATTGCGTCCATCCGCGTGCTCCTTCAGGTCGTCGTGGCACCGCCGCGGCGCTGTCACGCGTGATGCCGCGAATGCTACCGCAAGCGCGACGATGCGGGCTCGCGTGACGGAGCGCGACGCGGATGGCGCCAGTCGATCATGCGGATGCGGAACAGCGGCGGAACGCGCATTCATCCAGGCCGAGAGGCCAGGCAAACCGTGCGACCCACGGAGAGCGTGCGGCTGCCCTCGCGGGCAGGTAATAATGCGCTCGTGAAAATGACGCCGCCACGCCCCATCGACGTCCTCGTCTGCGGAACGACGGCGCTCGTGGTTGCGTTCGAGTTCACCTGCTTCCCCATGTGGAATGCGTTGCCCATGATGCTCGTGGCCGCGTACATGCTCACGCGCTGGGCGTCGGCGCGACGCCCGCCCGGCTGAAGCAGCGCATCCAGGCTGGAGACCGCCGCAAATGGAACGACCCATCCCGTCGCTCGGCGACATCGACGCGGCGCTGCAAGGTCGCGACGAACGCGTCGTGCGCCGACCCGTGGGGCCCGGTGCGCATCCGCGCAAGCCGTGGCTCGCCTTCCTGCTCGGCCTGTTCGTGCCGTCGCTCGCGTTCGCGTACGTCGGTCGACTCGGCGTGTTCGTGCTCCTCTACGGCGGCGTCTTCGCCGCACTCGCCGTGCTCGGCTGGAGCGGCCTCGTGCAGACGCTGCCCGGCATGGGCGTCGTGATGCTCGCTGGCGCCGCGCTGTTCGTCGCCTCCCTCGTGCTGCCCTGGCGGTGGGCGACCATGCAGCGGCCGTATCGCCTGCGCGCGTACAACCGCTGGTACGCGTACGTGCTGTTGCTCGTCGCCGTGCAGTTCCCGCTGTCGCTGGCCATGCTGCAGCGTGGGAGCTGGCTCGGCTTCGATACCTATCGCGTGCCGGCGGCGAGCATGGCACCGAGCATCGACGCCGGCGACTTCATCGTCGCGGACACGCGCCCTTCGACGCTCGCGTCGCTGCGCGTCGGCGACATCGTCGTGGTCGAATCCGCACGCCGCCCCGGCGAGCTGGTCGTGCGCCGCGTCGTCGCGACGGGTGGGCAACACGTCGTCGTCGGTGCGGACGGCGTGAGCGTCGACGACGTCGTGCAGCCGCGTACGCACGTGCGAGGCGACGAGGCGTTGCCGCCGGGCGCGATGAAGTACGCGGACACCGTGCTCGCACCGGACGAGCTGTACCTCATGGGCGACAACCGCCCCCTCAGCGTCGACAGTCGCACGACCGGCCCGGCCGCGCGCGCTTCCATCCGCGGCAAGGCGACGGCGATCTGGTGGTCGCTCGACCGCGCTCGGCTGGGCCCGATCCCCGCGCCCTGAGAAACCGCCGACCGTGTGTGGAATGACGGGACCGGAGTCACCGGTCCCGCGGCGATCCGGCCTGCGCGGAATGCGGATCGACATGTCGGGACAAAGGGGACGGAGTAACTTTCCATTTGAATGTGCGCGCGATCGAAGGAACGAAACGTCTTGCATTGAGCGCATGAGCTACGACCGTTGCCCGGACGATGTTGCGCGGCCAACGCCGGAACGCCACCCGAGCCGGCGACGTCGGTTCCAGGAAGCGGCTGCCCGCGACGAGCGCATTCCCTCGAGGTCGCTGGCGGCAAGGTCCGCGATGACCGAACGCGCGACATTCACTGTTGGGATCGAGGCGGCATCGCCACTTGGCGCGGCCATCGATCACTCGTCCGCTCGGCGCAAGTCCCTGCCTGCCTCGATGTCGCGAGCGACCGTCGATCGTCGTTCTAAGCTGCATCGACCCACGGGGAAATCCGGCATGTCCTTTCGCGCGCGTTCGTTCTCTTGGGCAAGACGGGGCATCCTGCTCGCCGCGCTCTGGGCGGGCAGTGCCGCCGCGGTGCAGCTGCAGGTGCCCGCGACGCATCCGCGCCTCTTCTATGGGGATGCCGCCCGCCTGCAGCAGGCGCGCACGTACTACGGCACGCACGCCTTCACGCCGGCCGCCGACGACTATGCCGGTCTCGCCCTGCGCGGCCTGCTCACCGGGAGCGCCGCCGATTGCACGACGGCCGCACACCACGTGCGCGACTGGCAGGCGAGCAATGGCGACGGTGGCTTCCGCGACGACGTGCGCGGCGAGGGCGAGGATCTGATGCTGGAGTTCGACTGGTGCCACGACCGGTTGACCGCGGCGGAAATCCAGACGCTGGTCACCCGCTGGAACGGGTACATGGACCGGGAACTTGCCGACACGCTCGGCAATACCGGCAAGGAAGCCAACAACTACTGGGCCGGGCGCACGCGCAACCTGCTGCTGTGGGGCATCGCGAGCACCGGCGAGAATCCGCGCGCGCAGGAGTTCATCGACGACGCGCTCGAGCAGCGCATGGGGGTGGACTTCACGCGCTGGTACGGCGATTTCGGCGTCGGCGGCGTGTTCCCGGAAGGCGACGATTACGGCGTCGTGAGTCTTTCCTATCCGCTGATCGCATTCGCGTCCGCCGCGGATTTCGGCTACGACCCGTTCGCGCAGACGCCCTATTACACCGAGGCGATCTACGCGCTCGCCTACGGCAGCACGCCGGGTCCCTCGACGATCGACGGCGAGGCTGCGAACGAGGCGAGCTTCTTCCCGTTCAACGACGACGAACATTTCTACGAAGGCGGTGCGATCAATCTGCGCGACTACCTTGGCGACTTCGCGACCTGGTTCGGCACACGCAATCCCGCCAGCGGCAACGCGCATCACGCCCTCGCGTGGCGCGCCGCGACCGGTGCGGGCCGACGCTGGATGTTCGACGCGCTCGGTACGACCGGCAGCGTCGCCGACCTCGCTTCGATGCCGCTCGACTATTACGCGAAGGGCGCCGAGGTGTTCGATGCGCGCACCAGCCACACAGGCGACGCGACGCAGGTACACCTGCAGCTCGGCACGCCGGGCGGTATCGAGCATCGTCACCTCGACGGCGGCAGCTTCCAGCTGTGGCGCAAGGGGCGCTGGATGACGCGCGAAAGCACCGGCTACGCCGACGCGCTCGCCGGCTTCATGGACCACGGCACGACCGATTCGACCGACCCGGTCGCGCACAACGCGCTGCTGTTCGAAGGCCGCTCGACCGGCATCTGGATCGGCAGCACCGGGCCGTTGCCGGTGTCGCCGGGCGGCGACCAGCCCCGCGGCCTGCCGCATGTCGTGCGCCTGCAGCACGCACCGCAGTTCGCGTTCGCCGCGGTCGATCTGTCCGATGCGTACCGCAACGGCCTCGACACGCGCGTGGACTGGCCGTATGCGGAGATCGCGATCCGTGAGTTCCTCTTCATCCGCCCGCTGCAGGCGCTCGTCGTGCTGGATCGCATGCGCGCGTCGTCGGACTCGCAGCGCCCGTTCTACGCCAGCGGCCAGTGGCTGGAGGACGGGCCGCACGAGGCGGCGGCCGCGGTGCGACGCACGTTCGTCATGCATTTCGAACGCGCGCCGACCGCGTCCGGCGGCAACCGCATGACGGCACCGGCCGGCACGCAGACCGCCGAGCTGATCACGCTGGTGCCGGCGTCGCCGTACGCGGTGGCGTCGCCATCGGTGCGCGTCTTCAACGAAGACCAGCCGGGCGACGCGCAGGCCGGGCAGTACCGCCTCGAACTCGATTCGATCGGTTCGGCCGAGAGCTATTTCCTCAATGTCGTCACCGGGCACGACGACGGCGAGCAGCCGATCGACGCGCAATTGCAGGACGAGGGTGATCACTGGCAGGTCACGCTGTCGCATCCGGGGCGCGGCACCGCGACGATCGTGCTGGCCAAGGGCATGCAGTCGTCCGGCGGCAGCGTGCGCATCGGCGATGGCGAAACGACGCCGCTCGCTGCCGGGGTGCAGGGCATGCACGTCGATACCACCGGGCCGGTCTGGGATGGCGGCGGCGACGTGATCTTCGCGTACGGTTTCGAAGCGCGCTGAGCGGGCCTACGGCGTTCGCTCAGTGGACCGCGCCCGCGGCGGAGGCGAGCGCGCGCACGCGACGCAGCAGGTCCGGATCCGGCGTCTGCATCAGGGGCAGCAGCGCGAGCGCGGCATCGGCCGCTTCACGCGCCTCGCGCGCGCGCGACATCGACGCGAGCGCGAGCGCCTTCTCGGCGGCGGTCTCGAAGCGCTGCGCTGCCTTCGGCGCGATGCGCGCGTACGTCGGTTCGATCTCCTGCAGTTCCGCCAAGGCCTCCGTGCCGCGCCCCAGCGCGAGCAAGGCCTTGGCGTGGTTGAGGCGGGTGTCGAGCGTGCTCTGCAGCAGCGCTCCGCCGACCGGTGCGTTGATCGCGAGCGCTTTCTCGGTCGTGGCCAGCGCCTGCGCAAACCGGTGTTCGCGCAGTTCCACGTCCGCGCGCACGATGAGGATCCAGGCGTACGCGGGATGTGCATCCCCCGAATGCGCCTTCTGGATCGCAAGTGCCTCGTCTTCGTCGCGATCGGCCTCGTCGAAGTGTCCGGCGTTCGCGTGGGTGCGGCCGCGCATCGCGAGGGAGCGCGCGAGCATCGTGCTGAAGCCGTCGCCGCGGTATACCTGAACCGCCTTGTCCATCCAGCGGATCGACTCCGCGTAGTCGCCGCGGTTTTCGTACAGGCGCGACGCCGCGAAGAAGGTCTGCGCGATGCGCGGATCGTCGTCGCGGAACATCGACTGCTGCAGTTTGAGCGCGCGCAGGATCTGCGTGCCCGCCTCGTCGACGCGCGACTGCGCGAGCAGGAACGTTCCGTAGGCCTGGATCGCCATCGCGTGATCGCGCGCCGGTTGCGCGTAGATGCGGTCGCCGACGGCGATCGCATTGCGATACGCCTCTTCCGCACCGTCGATGTCGCCGACGCTTTCGCGCGCGGTCGCGGCGTTGCTCCACATCGTCATCGTCCAGACCGTGAGTGGCTGGCCGTGTGCGCTCCAGTAGTCGATCGCCGTGCGCGCGAATCCGACCGCCTCGGGGTAGCGCTGGGCCTCGACCGCGACGTTGAGCTGCAGCAACAGGGCGGTCAGCGCGAGCTTCGCGTCGTCGGCGTCGCGGTAGCGCGCGACGATGCGGTCGACTTCGGCGTCCGCCTCCGCTTCGCGACCGGCCACCTGCAGCGCGCGCGCGCGGTACGTCAGCGCCTTGAGGCCGGTCTCGTCGGTACGCGCGTCGAGATCGGCGCGAAGCGGTTCGAGCAGGGCCAGCACGGGCGCTGCGTTCGTGGTCGTCTGGTCGATCAGGTTGCCCGCGCGACGTACGCGCAGGCGCACGAGCACGTCGGCGGCAGCAGCACCGAGTGCGGGCGCGAAGCGCTCGACCTCGTCGAGCAGCCGGTCGGACCGCTCGTAGGCGCCGATGCTGCTGGCCACGTCGGCCAGGGTCAGGAGCAGGTCGGCGCGCAGCGATGCGTCGAGCTGGTCGTCGCTGAGCAGGCGCTGCCCCGCGTTGGCGACGACGTCCTCGATGGTCGGCTTGCGGTCCTGCGGGCTTTCGGCATTGCCCGCATCGAACAGCGAGGCGAGGAAATCGCGGATCGTGCCGGCGCGAACCGCCTCGGCGTGCGCGACCGCCGCCTGCTCGCGCGCGAGCAGCGCCTGCTGGCGCGCGACACGCCACTGGTAGGCGATCCCGATCGTGCCGCCGACGAACGCGAGGGCGACCAGGGCCGCCGCTACCGCCGACGTGCGATGGCGCGCGACGAACTTGCGCAGCCGGTACCAGCGCGTCACGGGCACGATCTGCAGCGGTTCGCGATCGAGCCATCGGCGAAAGTCGTCCGCGAGGTGTCCGGCCGAGGAATAGCGGCGCGACGGTTCGCTCGCGAGCGTGGCGCGCAGGATCTGGGTGAGTTCGCCGTCGAGACGGCGCCAGTTCTGCCACGTGGTGGCGTCTTCGCTGGCGGGGAGCGTCGCGTCCGGCCCCATGCGGCCGCCGAGCAGCAGCTCGCTCGCGAGCACGCCGAGCGAGTAGACGTCCATCGAGGTCGCCGCGGGACCGGGCTGGAACTGCTCGGGCGCCGCGTACGCAGGGGTCAGGGCGACATGTTGCGTCGCCGTTTCGGGGTTGTCTTCGTCGATCAGCTTGGCGATGCCGAAATCCAGCACCTTGACGACGCCGTCCGCGGTCACCAGCACGTTCGACGGCTTCAGGTCCCGATGCACGACCAGCGCGCGGTGCGCTGCGTCGACCGCGCGGCAGACATCGACCAGCAGGGCGATGCGCGCGCGCGTGTCGAACGAGCGCGCGCAGGCGAAGGACACGATGTCCTGGCCTTCGACGTACTCCATCACGATGTACGGCGAGCCGCGTTCGGACATGCCCGCGTCGATGAGTCGCGCGATGTTCGGGTGCGAAAGGCGGGACAGGATCGCCTGCTCGCGTCGGAAACGGCGGTGCGCCTCCGGCGAGAGCAATCCGCTGTTGAGGAGCTTCAGGGCCACCGCCTGGACGGTGTCGCCAACGCGCCGGCGGGCGAGGAACACGACGGCGCTGCCGCCGCGCCCGAGGAAGCGCTGCAGCTCGCAGGTGCCCACGCGCGTTCCGATCATCGCCTCGACGTAGTCGTCGCCGTCGAGCTGGTGCACCCAGTCGAGCGCAGGCACTTCGAACAGACGTCGGCGCGCGTGGCCGGCGAGCAGTCGTCGCACCATCGCCCGCTCCTCGTCGTCGAGGTCCATGGCCGCGAGCATCGGTTCGTGCGCCGCCTCGGGCATCTCGAGCAGGCGTTCGAAGGCCTCGCGCACGCGCGCGTTGCGCGTGTCGAGCGTTTCATCGGTCATGCACGCACCGTTCGGTCGGCCCGGGTCGGGCCTTCGTTGGAATGCTAACGAGGAAAGCGAGGCGACCACGCCATCCTCGAAAAAATATTCTCCACGGCCCGCCGGCGCGTCGCAATCGCGCGCTCGCCTTGCTACAGTCATCGTCGTAGGTCGCGAAGTGGAAGAACGGCGGAATCCCGATGTCGGAACAGAGCATCCAGCCTTTCGAGGACGGGGGGTTTGACGGACCGGTCGCCGAGGCAGCCGTCGACGAGTCTTTCCGCAGCGTCTATGCCGCCCTGCGCCAGCTCGCGCGTCGCGAGTTGCGCCGCGGCTCGAACACCCTGCATACGACCGAGCTCGTGCACGAGGCCTACGTCAAGATGTCGCGTACCGAGGGGCTCTCGTTCGCCAGCGACGGCAAGTTCTTCCGCTACGCGGCGATGGCGATGCGGCACATCCTGCTCGACCGCGCGATGCGCCGCGCGCGCATCAAGGCCGGCGGGGGCAGTGTGCACGTCGACCTCGAGGATGCGGAGCACGCCGGGGTCGGACGCAGTCCGGCGCTCGCGCTGCATCTGGATGCGGCATTGCGCGAGCTCGAGAAGGTGGATCCGCGCGCCGCGCAGGTGGTCGAACTGCACTACTTCGCGGGCGTGTCGCTGTTGAAGGTGAGCGAAATCGTGGGCATGAACCGGCGCACGATCGATCGCGACTGGGCCTTCGCGCGCGCGTTCCTCGAGTCGCGCATTCCCGACGATCTCGGCTAGGCGCACGAGAACCGTTCCCGGGTGTCGTAGTCCGTCGCCGACGCTCGTTCTACTCGAGGCGACCGCGCAGCCGTTCTCCCTAGGTGGCTCCCCCTGTGCGTTCGCGCCCGCGGGACGGATGCAGGGCTACGGAAAGGCCCTGCGTCCGTCGCCGCATTCGCGCCGGGCGTACCGCTTGGCCTGAGTCTCGCGCCACCTGTGAGGGTGGTCGGATGGACACGCTCGGGCATTGGTGCCAGCGAGCGATCGCGCGGCGGCACGGGCGCGCATTTGCGCCGCCCCAAGCGCGCGACCGTCATGCACGGCTTCGGAATCGACGGCGCTCCCGCGCAGGACGGGCGTCGGTCGCCCGTCCTGCCCTTCGCATCAGCCGGTTTTTTCGAAGCCTGCGACGAAGATCGCATCGGGTGCCGTGAACGAGCCGAGTGCGTACGGCCCCTGGTTCACCGGTACGCTGGCGACGATCGTGTCGGCATCGCCGACGATGTTCACGACGTGCAGCACGTTGTTGCCGCTGTCGACCGCCAGCAGGCGCGTTCCGTCGGGAGAGATCGATACGCCCTGCACCGACGCGACCGCCGGGTCGTCGATCGTGTCGATGAGCGGATTCTGGCCGGCGTCGGACACGCGCGTGAGGTCGAGCACCGAGATGACGCCGCTCGTGGTGCCGACGTACGCGCGCTTGCCGGAAGCGCTGATCGCGATGCCGTTGGGCGAACTGAAGCCGAGCGGGATCGTGCGCAGCACCTGCATCGTGACCGCGTCGACCACCGCGACGGCCGAGCCGCTGCCGTGTATTACCACGTAGACGCGCGCGCCGTCGGGGCTGACCGCGACCGCGGTCGGCAGAGCCGAATCGTTTTCGCCCACTTCGACGCAATCGTTGGTCGTGTCCGGCAGCGCGACGGTGTTGACCTTGCAGAGGCGATGGCCCGGCGACGTATCCGTGACGTAGGCGCGCGTGCCGGCGAGGTTCAACGCGACCCCGAGCGGCTTGGCGAAACCGCCGCTGTAGTTGGGCAGGCCGACGTCGGTGACCGCCTGCGTCGTCGTGTCGATGACCGACAGCGTCGTCGACGCGAAGTTGGCGACATACACGTGGCGGCCGCCCGCATCGACGGCAATGCCGCGCGGGTTGTCGCCGACCGCGATCCGTCGCACGAACGCTCGCGTCGTCGTGTTGAACTGGTACACGGCCTCGTCGAAGTCAGCGGAGAGGTAGAGCATGCCGTCCTTGCCACTGAGCGCGCTGCCATAAAAACCGGGGTTGCGCGGTGTCGTGACGCTCAGCTGCATCGGCGTCGCCGCCGTGTCGGCGAGGTCGACGATCGACGCCGTCGCGTCGAAGTTCGATGCGACGTAGGCATACGGGCCTGCGGCTGCCAGCGGCAGGCTCGTGATCGCCAGCAGGCCGAAGGACAAAGCGCGTGCCTTAGGCAGCGCCTTCGTGGGGTTGCGCATCAAGCGAATCTCCTGGTGGTTGGGCGCAGGGCTGAACGAGGTCGGGCGGGCCTTGACGACATTCGACGTCGTCGCCGGTCGCGATACCGGCCGCGCACGCGGCCTGGAGTCGTCGCCGTGCGACGCGGGGACCCTGCAGCGAAGCGGGCTCTGGCGTGAACGCGCATCGAAGCTCGTTCTGACCGCGGTCAACCGTCCACGGAGTCAGATCATGAGTTCGCTATACCCATCCACCCGCCGCATCGCGCGGGCGTTCGGCACCCTGATGCTGCTGTTCGCGGGCCATGCGGCGGCCTACGTGTCGGTCGGCTCCGGATGCCAGTACAACGACCTCCAGGCCGCCATCGACGCGCAGTCCACGACCGGCACGTACGAACTCCACGTCCGCGCGGGCTACGTCAGCGGCCCGATCTCGTACAACAACAAGTCGATCTGGATATTCGGCGGCTATCCGAGTTGCGACGCCCCCAGCCCGATTCCGTACACCGGCCTGAACTTCAGCGACCTCTCGGAAATCGACGGCTCCCGCAATTCCGGCCGTCCCGCCATTTCGGTCAGCGGCAACTCGCGGCTCGCCCTGCACAACTTCAACGTGCACGGTGCCGACAATGGCAGCGGCAACGGTGGCGGCATCGCCTACAACGGGAGCGGTGATCACTCGTTCCTCGCGATCGCCAGCTCGATCATCAACAACAACAAGGCGGGCCGCGGCGCGGGCGTGTTCTACCGGAGCACGTCGAACAACGCGCTGATGTCGCTCGAGGACTACAGCTGGATCGAATCGAACACGGCATCGATCTCGGGCGGTGGCATCCGCCTCGAAGGCACGGTACACCTGACCGCGCTCGGCAACCCGGCGTCGATCGACAACAACGTGGCCAACCCGAATTCGTCCGACGGTTCCGGCGGCGGTCTGCAGATGCGCGACAACACCACGGCGAACATCGGCTCGCCGGGCAACAGCGGCTTCGCCTACATCAACGTGAACAAGGCGCGTGTCGGCGGCGGTGTCTCGGTCGAGAACAATGCCGTGCTCAACCTGTACACCGCGGTGCCCGGCCAGCTCGCGCGCATCGAGAACAACCAGGCCGCGGCGGGCGCGGGCGTGTACCTCAGTGGCGAAGGCGGCGCGCCGACGTTCTGCATGGTCGGCGGCGGCATCAACTTCAACGCGACCACGGTCGGCGGCAACGGCTCGGCGATCCAGGTCAACGGCGGCAACGCCCACGTCTATGCGGACGACATCGCGTCCGCGTGTCCCGGGACGCTCGACGGTTTCGCCAACTGCACGGCGGGCCAGCCCTGCAACACGATCACCAACAACGTCAGCGACCGCCAGAACACCGCGACCATCAACATCAACGAGGGCTCGAGCGCCGGTGTGTACCTGCGCCACGTCCTGCTCGCGTCGAACTTCGGCGGCAACCTCATGTACAGCTCGACGAGCACCGACCCGCAGCTGTCCGATTGCGTGATCACCGGCAACGACTTCGCGAACTCGCTCGTGACGACGGCCCACGCGACGCTCGGCGTCGTGCAATGCTCGATCGCGGGCAACCACCTCGCCTCCGGCGTCAAGGTGTTCCGCGAATCGGGTACGGTGTTCTCGCTGTACGACTCGATCATCTGGGAGCCGCAGAACCCGACGCTCGGCGGCAGCGGGCACAGCGTGCGCGACGTGATCGCCAGCGATGCGGGCGAATGGAACCCCGCCGACTTCGTACAGTTCTTCAACGCGTTCAATGCCGACCCGCTGTTCGTCAACGCGGGTGCCGGCGACCTGCACCTGCAGGATGGATCGCCGGCCGTCGATGCCTCGCCGACCGGAACACAGTACGACCTCGACAACCACCCGCGCGGCATCGACGTGGTGCAGGCGGCGGGCAGCCCGAACCTCGGACTGTTCGACCTCGGCGCTTACGAGGTGCAGCACATCGATGTCTCCATCCCCGTGACGTTCCCGCCGGTCGAAACCTTCGACGAGCTCGGCCCGGCCGGAACGCTGCCGGCGAACTGGCAGAACGTGTCGTCGCATCCGGAATCGGTGTGGGTGCTCGCCAACGACCAGGTCGACAGCGGCATGTACTCGGCATTCGCGCCCGATGCACGCAACGCGAACGACGCGACCCTCACGACGACGCCGTTCCATGTCGTGCATGGCGGCCAGGTCTCGTTCCGCCAACGCGTCGGGCTCGAAGCGGCCGACAACGTCACCGCCTATGACGGTGCGCGCTTGGAGATCCAGATCGGCAACGACACGGAGTTTCGCGAGGTCACCGAAGCCGGCGGCCAGATCGTGCAGGGCGGATACGACCACGTGATCGCCCAGGGCGTCGGCAACGCGTTGCCGGGAGCGGGCGTGTGGAGTGGCGACGTTCCGTATTCTTCGGTGCTGGTGGCGCTGCCGCACGCGGCGAACGGGCAGGACGTGAAACTTCGCTGGCGCGTGGTGACCGACCAGAACAACGGCTGGGCCGGCTACTGGCTCGACTCGATCCAGGTCGCGCCCGACGATGGCCAAACCGACCCGGATGACAACATCTTCCAGAATGGTTTCGATCCGTAAGAGATGATCAGCCACGGGCGGCGAGGGAGTTCCATCCCCCGCCGCCTGGTGGCCGGCGCGGGATGGCGCCGGCGCGAGTCGGCCTGCGTGCCGGCGGGCTGGTTCCCTAAGAATTGCGGATCGCATCGGGGCGATTGCCACTCTCGGCATTGATCGGATGCGCGGAGCGGATCCGTGGATCCGCCCGCGAATCGCCACATCGTCGCCCCTCGATCGCTGCACCGCCTCGCGATGCTGGGCGGCCGAATCCACGGAGCCGACGATGATCCTGTCCCTCGCATTCTCCGCCGCACTGTCGCTCGCGCCACTCGCGACGGCGCTTCATGCCGACGAGAAACCCAAGACGTGTTCACGCTGCGACGACTGGAACGCGCCCGTCGATCCGTATCCGCTCGCGGAGAACACCTGGTACGTCGGCACGAAAGGGTTGTCCTCGGTGCTGGTCGTCGACGAGGACGGGCTCGTGCTCATCGACGGCGGCTTGCCGCAATCCGCGGCGCGCATCCTCGACAACGTGCGCAAGGCGGGCTTCGATCCGTCGCGGATCCGCTGGATCCTCGATTCGCATGCGCACTTCGACCACGCCGGCGGCATCGCCGCGCTCGCGCGCATCACCGGCGCGCAGGTCGCGGCCGGGCGCAACGGCGTGATCGCGTTGACGCACGGCTCGTATCATCCCGACGACCCGCAGAAGGGTTTCGGCGCGTCGGCGCACTTTCCGCCGGTGCGCCGCGTGCACGCCGTCGACGACGGCGACGTGATCACCGTCGGCCGCACGACGATCACTGCGGTCGCATCGCCGGGCCACGCACCCGGCGGCATGAGCTGGCGCTGGCGGTCGTGCCATGACGGCGCATGCCGCGACGTCGTCTACCTCGACAGCCTCAATCCGGTGTCGACCGACGACTACCGCTTCACCGATCATCCCGACGTCGTGAGCGCGCTGCGCGCGACGGAGGACCGGCTCGCGGCGCTCCCGTGCGACGTCGCGATGGCCGCGCATCCGGACCAGCTGCCCGCGACGAGCGATGCATCGACGACGCCGTGCGCAGCGTATGCGGAAGAAGGGCGCGAGAACCTGCGCAAGCGGTTGGAGAAGGAGCGGCGGTGAGGCGAGGGGTTCGCCACGAGGAAGGACGGTTCGCGCGGCATCGTCGATGCGAATGCGGCGGGCCAGGGCCCGCCCTACGCTTACGCCTCGCCGCCTTCCGCGACGCTCCACCACAGCGCCAGCAGCGACATGCCTGCGATCGCGAGCAGCAGCGCCATCGCCGATGCGGTCAGCCGGCCGCTCGCCCACGCGCTCCAGCCCTCGTGCAGCACGGGTGCGGATTGCAGGCTCGCCCAGCACGTCAGCACCGCGGCCGCGATGCCGGCGCGCACGGGCCAGTCGACGCGGCGCCGTCGTGGCGGCAGCGCCTGCATCACGCGCTTGCTGAAACCGTCATCCGGTACGGGGCCGTCGAACTGCGCGCGCAGCAGCGCGTCGATGGGGTCGTCGTCGTGCGGATTCATGGGGTCTTCTCCTCGCCGGCGCGCGGGTGCCACGCCGCCAGCATCGCGTTCAATTTCGCCTTGCCGCGCGTCGCGTGGCTCTTCACCGTGCCGAGTGGCATCGCCAGCACGTAGGACGTCTCGTCGTGGCTGAGGCCGAGCTGCACGCAGTGCAGCAGCACCGTCTGCTCGGCCGCGGAGAGACGCTGCATCGCGCGTTCGACGTCCATCTGCAGGTCCACCGCCGGCATCGCTGCCGGCACGTGCTCGGCGGCTTCGTCGCCGTCGTCGTCATCGGCCCACGATCGCTTGCGGCGTGCCTGCAGGAAGCACGCGTAGGCGATGCGATAGAGCCAGGTCGAGAAACGAGCCTCGCCGCGGAACTGATCGAGCTTGCGCCACGCGAGCAGGAAGGTTTCCTGCGCGAGGTCGTCGGCGGCGGCGATGTCGCCGCGCAGCAGCCGGCGCAACTGCGCGCGCACCATGCCCTGGTGGCGACGCAGCAGCTGCTCGAACGCGCGCGGGTCGTCGCCGACCCGCGCGCGCGCGACGAGCGCGCGATCGATGCGCGCTTCGGCGTCGCCGTCAGCCACGCGCCTGCTCGCGCCGGTTGAACCACCAGCTTGCGAGGTAGCCGAGGCCGATCATCAGCGGCAACAGGCCGAGTCCCCACAGGTTGCCGATCGACTGGCCGTCGTCGAAATGGACGGGCAGGGCGAGCAGCGTCGCCATGATGCCGATGCCGGCGCCGATCAGCACCAGCGCGCGGCGCCGTTCGCAGTAGGCGAGCTGCGGTTCGACCAGCAGCTGCGGCGGCAGCTCCACGCCTTTTTCGGCCAGTTGCAGCAGCGTGCGATAGCGTGCCTGGGTCTGCTGCGAGCGGTAGCGCAGCAGCATGAACGCGATGAGCACGGGGGCCGACATCACGACGAGGGGGATCAGCAGGTATTCCATGGTCTTGCTCCGGTGGATTCGCGAGGGTCGATGACGGGCGTGCGCGCATTCTTCGCACAATCGGCACGCGCCGCCATCGGGGTGGTCAGGGCTTGGCGCCGTCGGCGGCGAGCAGGTCGGCGATGTGCTCGGCGAGCATCCACGTCTGCGACGGCCCTTCGTTGCTGGTCAGCACGACGGCAGCGCCGTTCTCCCACACCATCTGCAGGTTCGCGTCGGTGCCTTCGATGCTGCCCGCGTGTCCGCGGATGTGGCGACCGTGCGAGAGGCGATCGCCGAAGCCGACCGCGTAGGTGCCGGGGCCGGCCGGCACGCCGTCGTCGAACATCTTCTCGAGCGTCGCCGGTTGCAGCAGCGTGCCGTCGCGCAGCGCGCGGGCGAACTTCACGAGGTCGGTGTTGTTGGAATAGCCGCCACCCGCGGGACTGCCCTTGAAGCCGGCCTTGTACGCGTCCGTCTTCCAGCCGGTCGAGAACAGGCCGTCGTGGAAGTAACCGACCGCGAGCTTCGGCGTCACGTCCTCGGGGCTGTCGAATCCGCTCGCGGTCATGCCGGCGGGCGTGAAGACGTGGCGCTGTATGTAGTCGAAGTAGTTTTCGTGCGAGACGTTCTCGATGATGCGGCCGAGCAGCACGTAGCCGGCGTTGCTGTAGTTCCAGTCCTTGCCGGGCTCGCCGACCTTCGGCTGGCGTGCGATCAGGTCGAGGTAGTCGGCCGGATCGACGAACGTCTCGCGATGCGCGAAGAACTCCGGCACCATGAAGTCGCCGAGGCCTGCGGTGTGGTGCGCGAGCTGCCACACGGTGATCGTCTTCGCCGTCGCGTGGTCGGGATACTCCGGCACGAGCGAATCCAGCGTCGCGTCCCACGACAGCTTGCCGGCCTCGACGAGCTGCGCGATCGCGACCGCGGTGAATGTCTTGCCGATCGAGGCGATGTGGAAGCGCGTCTGGCGATCGATCGGCACGCCGAAGCGGCGATCGGCGAGGCCGCGGCACGCGTCGACGATCGTTTCGCGCGCGTCGACGACGGTCACGCAGCCGGAGAAGTCGGCCGTGCGCACGAGCTGGTCCAAGGTCGTCTCGACCAGCTGCTTCATCGCCGGGTGCGACACCGCTTCCTTGGGCCACGCGGCGTAGAGCGAGGGATCGTCCATCGGGAACGCAGCCGCCTGCGCGAGCAGTCCGGGATGCGCGGGATCGGCGGCGAGCACCCACACGGCCATGCGTCCGCCGCGACGTCCCTTGACCGCGAGCTGGAGCAGGCCTGGTTGGCGTGGATCGCTGCGCGCGTCGACGAGCTCCACGCCGCCCGCGTCGCGCGCGGCCGCGACGAGGTTCGTCGTGAAGTCCGCCTTGTCGTTCGCAGCGACGGCCGGCGAGAGGATCGTGGAGGCCCAGCTGCGGATCTGTTGCGCGTTGTCGCTGCCGACGTGGCGGATGAGCTCGCCGCCGAGCTTGCCCACGAGCGTGTCGGGCAGCCTCGCGGGTGCGGCGATCGCAGGGGATGCGAGGGTCATGGCCACCGCGGCGAGCATCGAAAGCAAGCACGTGCGGACGGCCGGGATGGCGGACGGATCGGGTCGACTCATGGATTGCGCTCCTGCAGGCGTCCGCCGCCGGCTTGCCGGTGGCGGACACGGGGGTGGGGGAAACCTTGCCGGACCGGGATGGCCGCGGGCTCGGGAGGCATGGATGCGCCGACAGGGCGGTTTGGATTCAAGGAGCGACAACGGCGACGGAGGCCGTTGGTGGAGGTCTAGGTGTGGCTGCTCGCGGACTTTGATCGCGCGGTCGTCGGCGCGTTCGCCCGGAAACGGTCAGGCTGTCTCGATCGGAACCTTCGTCGAGTACAGGAACTGTGAAGCAAGCGGGCGAAGGATGCTTCTTTGTCGCATAAAATAAAAAAGCAGCATCTGCTGCATAGCAGTGGAACAAGCCGATGAGCAACAAGCCAATCGCGATACTGCTGGCACTACTCGCCGCCACGTCGACGGCCCATGCGACGCTGAATGACGACATTGCTGCTGCTTGTGCCGGAGGCGGAAGCGTCACCGTCCCGCTCAACTACGTCGCCACCACGACGATCAACCTGACGTGCCCGGGCGCCATCGAGCCCCCTCCCGTGCTTCTCCAGGGGATGCCCTCGAAGATCACGTGCCAGACCGGTGCAGCGCCCTGCATACTGATCGGAAGCACCACGTCGACGCAAAGGACGAACCTCGCGCTTCGCGATGTCTACATCTACGGGCCCGGTCGCACGGTTGCGGGATCGGAGGCCATCCGCTTCTCGCCGACTGCCGACTATTCGAGCGTTTCCGATGTCCGGATCGACAACTTCGACAAGGGCATCCACTTCATCGGCACTACGACTCCCGTCAACGATCTGCTCGTCGGCCCGCACTTGCGCAACATCGTGATAGGCGAGTCGAACAGTCCGGCCAGAATGAACGTGGCCGTTCATCTGGATGGTCACGTTGCAAACGTAAGCTTCAACCAGTTTCACCTCTCCGCGTACCAGCGCGTGATTCTTTCCGATGGTCCGGGTGGGACCGGCGCCGATGCGACCTTCATTGACGGGGGCCTGAATACCACCGCCACGTCGGGAACAGCCGCGGTCTACATCTCGAGTTCGGATGGTGCGGGGCGAATCCTCAACCTGACTCAAATACAGGACTGGGAAACACGCACGCCATACATCGAAGTGGGCTCGGCGTCCTACGTCACGATCTCGGGTATCGGCTTCAGCGGCGACCCTTCCCAAACCCCGGGGTATGCGGCGTTCAGGATACTCAATACGGGTACCGGTTCGCGCCTGAGCATCAGCGACGCCTGGATGTGGGCGGAAAGCAACGGACTGAACCTGGTCAGCGTGGAAGATGCGACGGCGATCCTAAAAATCAGCAACTCGCACATTCAAGGCGTGGTCAATTTTTCCGCCGCCGCGAAAGGAGCCCTCGTTGGTAACTCGTGCTACATGGTCACGGGAACCCTCACGAATGTCCGCATGAGTGCCAACACTGGTTGTGCGGATCGATAGTGCGCGCAAACGCAACGAGGTGTACCGCTCTTCGTTGCGTTCGCATGCGGAAGTTAGGCTCCGGCATGAGCTGCGCAGAACGACCGACGAAGCCGTCTCACGGCTTCGTCGACACGCAAGCAGATCGCCCGCACCCTCAGCCCTTCGCGGGAAAGAACGGATCGAGGTGGAACACGTGTTCCCCGCCCGCATCCGAGCCGACGCTGACGGTGACGCCGATGCCGTCGGCGACGACCGCGTAGAGGCCGTCGAAGCCGAGGCGCACGCTGAGCGCGGCCGTCGTGCCGAGCGGGATGTCGACGACCTTGAAGTCCTTCTCCTGCCCGTCGTCCCACACCGCGACGCGCAGCTGGTCCACGCCGCTGCCGCGGTCGACGCTGCCGGTGTACTTGCCGCGCACGAGGACTTCCACGCGCGCGCGCCCCTCGACACCGGTGGCGGTCTGCACGCCGGCGACCGTCCAGTCGGCGGCTGCACGTGGCGTCGTGCTCGCTTCGTTCGTCATGATCGTTCCCTCGTGGATCGCGACTGCATCACGCGAGCGCCGATCGCGCCCGCGCCCATGTGGATCCGACGGTATCGCCATCATGCGCCGTTGGCAACGCGCAGCCGACTCGCGCGTTCGAGTCGCGCATTCATGCGAGGTTGCATGCTGCCTTCGATACTCGTGCGTCGTCCATGCAGACCGGGGCGAAGCAGCGCATGCGCATCGCGATCAACGGAGCGGGTATCGCCGGATCGACGCTGGCCTGGTGGTTGCAGCGTGCCGGCCACGAGGTCGTCCTCGTCGAACAGGCTCCGCGGCTGCGCCAGGGCGGCTACGTCATCGACTTCTGGGGGCTTGGCTACGACATCGCCGAACGGATGGGCGTGCTGTCGGACGTGCGTCGATTCGGCTACCAGGTCCGCGAGGTGCGCTATGTCGACGCACACGGCCGCCGCCGCGGCGGCTTCGACGTCGACGTGTTCACTCGGCTCACCGGCGATCGGTTCACGAGCGTACGGCGCAGCGACCTCGCCGCGACGATCTTCGCCGCACTCGACGGCAAGGTCGAAACGCTGTTCAGCGATTCGATCGCCGGCATCGACGAGGACGCCGATCGCGTGCGCGTGCGCTTCGAACGCGCCGCCGCACGCGATTTCGACCTCGTCGTCGGTGCGGACGGACTGCATTCGCGCGTGCGCGCGCTCGCGTTGGGCGACGACGATGTCCTCGAGGTGCCGCTCGGTTACCACGTCGCGGCCTTCGACGCGGTCGGCTACCGCCCGCGCGAAGAATTGGTCTACGTCAGCCATGGCGTCGCCGGCAAGCAGGTGTCGCGCTTCTCCATGCGCGATGACCGCACGCTGTTCCTGTTCGTGTCGCCGACGAACACCTGCGCGAGCGGGAGCCGTCGAACGACGCCGAACGCAAGCGCGTGCTCACCAACGTGTTCGCCGACGTCGGCTGGGAATGCCCGGCGATCCTCGACGCGCTGCAGGGCGTGGCCGAGGTCTACTTCGACCGCGTCAGCCAGATCCGCATGCCGGCGTGGACGAAAGGGCGTGTCGCGCTGCTCGGCGATGCCGCGGCGTGCGTATCGCTGCTCGCGGGCGAGGGCACCGGGCTCGCGATGACCGAAGCCTACGTGCTCGCCGGCGAACTCGGCCGCTGCGGCGGCGACACGGCCGCAGCGTTCGCGCGCTACGAGGCGTTGTTGCGGCCATTCCTCGCCGCCAAGCAGGCGACTGCCGTCCGCCTCGCCTCGTCGTTCGCGCCGAGGACCGCGATCGGCGTGCGCGTGCGCGATGCACTCACGCGCCTGCTGCGCATCCCCGCGGTCGCGGATTACCTCATCGGCCGCGATCTGCGCGACGACATCGTCCTGCCCGACTACGACTAGTTGTCGCCGCACACCGTCGCGACGGCGCGGATCGACGCATCGCCCCGGCGATCCGCACGCGGAATCGGACAACCTGGCCTCAGGCCCATCGGGGATCCTGCTTCAAATCGAAGCGTGTGCGCCAGTCGATCGTGCACAGTTGCACCAGTGATATCGCATAGGCCAATACGATGCCGGCGGCGACCGCGCCCACCCTGTTCGCGGGGAACAGGTGCCACGCAGCGAGCACGAACGCGATGCGCATCGCGAGGTGGACGAAGCCGACCGGATGCCCGGTCGTCCACGAGAAGATGACCCAGTGCAAGGCGAAGCCGATCCCCACCGTGATCGGGAACAGCGATGGCGCGTAGATCCAGACCGGGATATGGATGGCCCATGTCGACAGCGCCATCACGCGCGCCTTGGCGGAGAGATCGAACAAGGGGTTGTCCTTTCGCGTGCGCATTTCCTCGCCGCGCAAGCGGCCGATGAGCAGGCCGACGGGCATGATCATCCAGAAGCAGAGGGCGAGCACGAGGTTGTGGTGCGGAGCGGGCACCACCAGGCTCGCGAACGCCGCACTCGAGTAGGCGATGACGCCGGTGATCGGCAGCGCCAGCGAGCCTTTGCGACGCACGATGAAATCCTTCTGCATTTCCTCAAAGGTCATCTTTCCCTCGCGGGCATGCGACGTCGCGGAAGGTCCGAGGGTAGCGGGGACGACGTCCGTTGTCTCGATGCGGCAGGATCTGCGCACCCACGCGGCCATCGCCGAGCAGTAGGGACGGCCCGATATTCCGCGCACCATGCGGCGCGCGCCGGAGGTGCGCTGTCTCCCGCCCGCGCGACGGATCGAGAGGCGCCGCGCCGACTACGGCGCGCACGAAGGCACGCTCGGCGCGAGACTCGAGTTCCTGCGGCGCTTCGTCAAGACGATGGCCGATGCGGGCGTGCCGCTCGTCGCGGGCACCGAAGCGCCGACCATCGCTCGGCGGTTCGAAGGCGTCGTTGCGGTGGATCGGAGGGGACTGGATCAGAGCATCGATACTGCGCCGCCTGCACGCGCGTTCGGGCGACGAAGTGACTACGCCGACAGCGGCGCGATCTCGAAGCCGTCCGCGAACACGACGTCGTCGACGAGCGTGACGTGCAACTGGTCGACCGGCGACGGCTGCCAGCACTGCAGCGGATTGCCGTCGACGCAGGCCACGGGACCGCCGTCGATGTCGCCGCCCATCGCGCTGCCGACCAGGTGCAGCGCGGGCGTGCACGACTGGTGCGACGCGAGCACGAACGGATCGGCGCAGTGGCCACCCGCAGTATCGATGTCGACGCCGGCGATCGGCGTGATCACGAACGTGCGCGGCGATACGGACGGGTTCGTCACGGCGTACTGCACCGAGGCCTCGCCGTCGACCGGCAGTACGAGCGTCGTCGGCGTGAGCGGCACGAACGTGAGCAATGGCTGCCCGGCCGCCGCCGTGCACGCGTACGTTAGCGCGACGGCGGCCGCGATGCGGGCGAGGCTTGGTCGAAACGCGGCAACGGGCTGGATGTTCATCGGCAGCCTCCAAGGGCATGCCGATGATAGAAGGAAGAGCACGGCCCCGGCTCGTCGTTGCGTGTTCGCGGCGGGTGCGCTCAGCGGTCCGCGCCGAACCAGCGGATCTCCGCGGGCTTGCGCGGCACCACGCTCGCCGTGCCGGCCGGGTGGCCGACGATGATCGGTGCGACCGGGCGGATCTCGGACGGGATGTTGAGGAACGCCTTGCCCTCGGCGCTGCGCAGCCACGCTTGCGCGAAGCCGATCCAGCACGTGCCCAGGCCCGCGGCGTGCGCGGCGAGCATGAGGTTTTCCGCGGCGAGCGCGCAGTTCTCGACCGCCCACGGATGGTCCGTCGTGCTGCAGATCAGCACGAGCGCCGGTGCGCCGTAGAAGATGTCGAAGTTCGCGTCGTGCAGGACCGTGTCCACGTGATGCGAGAGCAGCCCGGCCGGCGTGTTCGCGAGCATGTGCTCGCGCGCGCGCGTCGCGATGTCGGCGAGCATCGTCGGATCGCGCACGATGCAGAACGTCCACGACTGCGCGTTCATCGCGCTCGGCGCCTGCACCGCTGCGTCGATGAGCTCGCGCAGCACGGATTCGTCGACCGCCTCGCTCGTGTACGCGCGCTCGGCCCGGCGATGGTAGATCGCGTCCTTGATGTCCACGGCGTTGCCCCGTCGAAGGAGAGGACTCCAGCGTCCTCCTCGCGCGTGCCGCGTGCCTTGACCGGGATCAAGCGGAACCGGAATTGCGTGCATCCGCATCGCGTCGCGCGAACCCGCCCGGTGCCTGGACGAGGCCGCGCGCGCCGATTCCCCTTGCACGGCCGGCGGTCGCCGGCCGTGCATCATGCGCCTTGCGATCGCCTCAGCGATGCACCGGCGAGACGAACAGCGGCGACGGATCGCTCGTGATCTTCGTGAAGAGGCTGCCGTTGCCGCCGGCGGTCGCGTTCGTGCCGATGTTGCCGCTGTTGCCGCCGGCGCCGGCGGAACCGCCGCCGCCGCCGCCGAAGGCGGTGTTCGCATTGCTGTTCGTGCCGGCACCGGCGGCGCCGCCGCCGACGTTGGTCGAACCGGCCGTGATCGTCGGTGCGAGCAGGTTGACGACACCGCCGCCGCCGCCGCCGGACGCGGCCGAGCCGGTCGCGCCGGCGAGCGCGTCCGCGCCCTTGCCGCCGGCCGCGCTGATCGTGCCGCTGTTGGTGATGCCGGTCTTCGAGGCGAGGATGACGATGCCGCCGCCACCGCCGCCGCCGCCGTTGCTCGTCGACGCGATCGCGGCCGTGCCGACCGCACCGTCCGCGCGGATCGCTCCGCCGCCGCTGATCGTGATCGTGCCCCCGGCGATGATGACCACGGTGCCGCCGCCGCCGGCCGGGTTCTGCACGCCGCTGTTGACGAACGGGCCGATGCCGCCGCCGGCGGGGCCGGGGCTCACGCCGAGGCGCGCGAACAGCGGGCTCGCCGCGCCGCCGCCGACGCCGACGTTGTTGTTGCCGAGCACGGCCGCCGAACTGCCGATGCCGGTGCCCGCGTTCGTGTTCGTCGCGACGAGGATCTGCCCGCTGATCGTGACGTTGCCGGTCGCGCGGATCACCATGCCGCTCGGCACGGTGAGGTTGCCGGTCACGCTGAGGGTCGTGAACTGCAACGTGCTCGCGGGCGGCGCCGAGGTCCAGTCGACCGTCGCGAACGAACCCGCACCGTCGGAGCCGTCACCGTAGACGTTGGCGACGCCGGCCGGGCCTTGCGGGCCCGTCGCACCGGTGGCGCCCGCGGGACCGGTGGCTCCGGTCGCGCCCGTCGCGCCTTGCACGCCTTGCGGCCCTTGCGCGCCCGTCGCACCGGCGGCGCCGGCCGGTCCCGTCGCTCCTTGCGGGCCGGTCGCACCGATCGGACCGGTCGCGCCCTGCGGACCTTGTGGGCCGATCGCGCCGGTCGCGCCCTGCGGACCTTGCGGACCGATCGCGCCGGTATCGCCTTGCGGACCCGCTGGGCCTGCCGCGCCCGTCGCGCCTTGCGGTCCGGCCGGGCCGACGGCGCCCGCATCGCCTTGCGGGCCGGCCGGGCCCACCGGACCTTGCGGTCCCGCCGGCCCCGCGGGGCCTGGCGCGCCGGGAGGCCCCGCAGGTCCGGGATTGAGCGAATACTGCGCGACCGGTACCGCGGACACCGCCTGGCGCCCGGCCAGCGTTTCCTGGTTCGCGAGCGTCGTGCCGACCTTGATCTCGAGCCAGTACTGCGTGCCGTTGAATACCGCGCCGAAGTCGAGGTCGGTCGTGAACAGGCCGTCGACGACGACGATCGACTGCTGGATCGGCGCGGTGCCGACCACCTGCGCACCGCCGCTCGCGGCGTCGAACAGCGTGAACGTGAAGAGGTAGGTGCCGTTGGCGAGCGTGCCGCTCGCGTTGAGTTGGCCCTGGTAGGTGAAGGCGCTCGACTGCGGCGCGAGCGGCGCGGCGACGACGCCGTGCAGCAGGCCGGCGAGCACGAGCGCGAACAGCACGGACAGGCAACGTTTCATCGTCAGCACCCCTCGAATCCGCTGAAGAACATCTGGTCCGGCGGATTGCCCGCGGCGGCCCAGAAACCGGAGACCACTTCCATCGTCGGCCCGCTCGAATAGCCGGGCGCGGCTTCGCCGACGCTGCCGGCGAGGCGGTAGCACGCACCGCGCAGCCGCGCAGCGCCGGAACCGACGCGATGGAAGTCGATGGAATAGGTCGGCGTGCCCGCGCGGCTGTCTGAAGCCGGCGACACGAGCAGTGCGGCGAGCGCGAGGGCGAGGCCGGACGCAAGCAGGCGCCCGCGCCCGCCCGGGCGCGTAGTGGACGGGTGCATCGATTCCCCCTGTGGACTCGACTGGCCGGTGGAGTATACGCACGTTCAGTTGGGAAACCGGTGACGGTGCGGTCGCGATCGATGACGCATCGCAGCGCGCGTCGCGTCGATGGGGCCGGCGTGGATCGGCGCGGTTCAGCGGTCCGCCCGCACGCTCGTAAGCGACCTATCGAGAGCCGCTGGAGGACCCACGATGAACCGGGCCGCGAGGATACTGCTCGCCTGCACGAGTGCTGCCGCCGTGGTGCAGGCGTCGGCGGGAGCGCCGGGTGAAGCGAGTGAAGGGCGCTATCGCTTGCCGTTCGCCGACGGCACGCGCGTGAAGGTGTTCGACGACGCGACGACGCATCGCCCGCCCGGTCGCGTCGACCTGTTCGCGGTCGAGGGCAAGGCGCCGTACCGCGTCGTCGCCGCCGCGGCCGGTCGCATCGTCGCGATCCAGGACGGGTACGGCGAACAACAGTCCGGCCGCGCGGCGAAGGACTGCCACAACAATTACGTCTGGATCGAGCATGCGAACGGCGAATGGAGCAACTACTCGCATCTGGCGAAAGGTTCGGTGACCGGCCGCGCGCATCGCAAGGTCGGCGACGCCGTGCAGGCCGGCGACTACCTCGGCGACGAAGGCGCGGTCGGTTGCGCGATGCTCGACCACGTGCACTTCGAAATCGCGCGGCCGGCGCAACCCGATCCGATCGACGCCGGCGGCTTCCTGCGCGACAACGACGCGGCGCAGCGTGAACGCACGCCGCGGTTCTGCGGGGTGCCGGGCGAGACCGTCGTCAAGGGCCAGACCGTCGTCGCGCGGCGGTGTGACTAGCCGCGGTGGCCGCGGTGTCGCGTCGACGACGCGAGGCCGATCGTGCGAACTGCGAAGCGGTCGAGCAAACACGCACGCGCGCGCTCCGACAATGCCGGCGAACCGGCGGCCTGGGGAGTGCGCATGCGCGGTCATCGAACCCGTCGCCACGCTCGGCGAGTGCACCGTGCGTGCATCGGCGCATCGTTGCTGTTCGCCGGCGCCGCCGCCGATGCGGCCACGTGCCCGCTCGCGCAGCCCGCGTTCTGCGAAACGTTCGAGCAGGGACCCGCGCCGGCGTGGGACCGCGGTCGCGGCGTCGAACTGAGCCGCACCCATTTCAGCGCGACGCGCTACGCACCATCGCTGTCGACGGGCGACGGCGTCACGTTCTGGGTGTGGGAAGCGGAGTTCGGCCTGATCCCCGAAGAGCCGCCGCCGTGCCGCGCCGACGTCACGGGTCTGCTCATGCCGACACGCGACACGCTCGTCTGCGATCCGTCGCCGCCGATCCAGAGTCGTTACCTCATGACCGCGGTCGGCTCGCAGAACTACGGCAGCAATGCGTACCGCATCCGCCAGCCGTTCGACTTCGCGAACCGCACCGGTCGCATCGTGTTCGACACCGACCTCGCCTCGAACTTCCTGCTCGGCTACACGAGTGTCGTGGTCAGCGAGGATCCGTCGCCCGCGCCGACGTGGGACGTCAACGGCCGCGGTCCGAACCCGCGCAACGGCGTCGTCGTCGTGTTCCTCGGCAGCCCGATCGAAGTGCACGACGTGCGCGACCATGCGATGACGGACCTGCCCGGCACGTCGAGCGACGTGCCGCGCCAGCGCGGCCACCTCTGCCGCGTCGAGCTGCGCCTGTCGACGCAGCAGATCGAGGTGCTCACCTCGGAACCGTCGGCCGACGGCGTCACGTTCGGCCCGCTCGTGAGCCGGCGCGTCGACACGTTCGCGACGCCGCTGCCGTTCACGCGCGGCTACGTCTCGCTGATCGCGCACAACCACGCGACCTGGAAGTACGGCATCACGTTCGGCGACCTGCCGCGACCGCTGCGCTCGTGGAACACGTACTGGGACAACATCGGCTTCGACGGCCCGGTGCTGCCGGGCACGCGCGAGTACGAGGTGCCGGCTTCGGAGGTCCCGCACACGTTCACGACCACCGACGAATTTCCGCCCGGCGTGATCAACGTGATCGAACATCCCGGCCTCAGCCTCGGCTACGTGATCCCCGACGGCGTGGGCGCGCTCGGCGACCCGCTCGTGTTCCGCGCGGTGTCGCTGCGCCACGCGACGCGCGCGCGGCTCGTCTTCAACGGCTATTACCAGGGTTACGACATCGACGGCATCCGCCTCGGTACGGGCCGCCTGCGCTGGCAGCTCAACGGCCATCCCGCGCACGAGCGCGCGTTCACGCCGGGCGAAGTCGCGATGCTCGATTCACCGGGGCAGACCGGCGGCTACAACCACGCGATCGACGTGCCGCTGTCCGAACTCGTCGACGGCAACAACACGCTGCGCTTCGGCACCTTGCACATCTCGTCGGGCTACCCGAACGCAGTCACCAACCTCGACCTGCTGCTCGACACCGATCCCGCCTTCATCTTCGACGACGGCTTCGATGGGCGCTGATCGTCGAGGCGAAAGCGCGAAAGCGGAACGATTGAAACACGAAGGACACGAAGGACACGAAGGACACGAAGTAGAGCAAGAGATCCAGAGATTGAAACACGGAGCACACGGAGCACACGGAGCACACGGAGCACACGGAGCACACGGAGCACACGGAGCAAGCGGAGCAAGCGGAGAAGGACTCCGGACAACCGGCGGCAACGCCTCGACGTGTCAGCGTCCCCGCGCTTTCGATCGTCGATGGGCGGGTACCTCCAGACGGCATGGATAAGCCGCGATTCAGTGCGGATCGGTTACTGGTGTCGCATGGACGCCGCCGAACGCCGCCGTCGCGCCATCACGTTCGAGCCCGGGCTCGCAGGTTCGGCCCGCCTTGAAACAGTCGCCGCGCCCGCGCGCGCCGAAGGTGCGCTCGTCGTCGCGATCGAAGCGATCGGCATTTGCGGCACCGACCGTGAACTGCTAGCGGGCGCATACGGCGAAGCGCCGCCCGGGCGCGAGCGGCTCATCATCGGCCACGAGTCGCTGGGGCACGTGCTCGAAGCGCCGGCCGACAGCGGCTTCGCGCCCGGCGATCCGGTCGCGGGCATCGTGCGCCGGCCGGACCCGGTCCCGTGTGCCCACTGCGCGATCGGCGAGTGGGACCTGTGCGAGAACGGTGCCTACACCGAACGCGGCATCAAGGCGCGCGATGGCTATGCGACCGACGTCGTGCGCATCGAGCCCGATTTCGCCGTGCGCGTCGATGCGGCACTCGGCATCGCGGGCGTGCTGACCGAACCTGCGAGCGTCGTCGCGAAGGCCTGGGCGGAAATCGAGCGGCTCGCCGCGCGCTCGGCCGCGAGCACGATCCACGACGTATGGGTCACGGGCGCGGGGCCGATCGGACTGCTCGCCGCGCTGATGGGCGTGCAGCGCGGCTGCGACGTCGCCGTCTACGACCGTGCGGAGGACGGGCCGAAGCCCGCGCTCGTACGCGACATCGGTGCCCGCTACGGCACGCCGCGCTCACCGCCTGCCGCCGACGCCGCGTTCGACGTCGTGATCGAATGCACGGGCGCGGCGCCCGTCATCGTCGAGGCGATCAAGCGGCTGCGTCCGAACGGCATCCTCTGCCTCACGGGCGTGTCGCGCACGGGCACCAAGGTCGGCGTCGACGCGGGCGCGATCAATCGCGAGATGGTGCTCGAAAACACCATCGTCTTCGGCTCGGTCAACGCGCGCCGTACGCATTACGCGGCTGGCGCGAGCGCGCTCGCCGCCGCCGATCGTCTTTGGCTGCATCGCCTCGTCACGCGTCGCGTCGGGCTCGATGCGTGGCGCGAGGCGTTCGAGCCGCGCGCGGGCGACGTCAAGGTCGTGCTCGACTTCGCCGCCGGGCGCCATGGCACGCATTGAGGACTACGGCCTCATCGGCGACTGCGAGACGGCCGCGCTCGTCGGCCGAGACGGATCGATCGACTGGTTGTGCTGGCCGCGCTTCGACAGCGACGCCTGCTTCGCGGCGTTGCTCGGCGGCGCGGACGATGGTCGCTGGCGCATCCATCCGCGCGCGGCGGTCAAGACGTGCACGCGCGCCTATCGCGGCCCGACCCTCGTGCTGGAGACGAGCTGGGAGACGCGCACGGGCCGCGTGACGCTCGTCGATTTCATGCCGCCACGCGGCGCGTGCTCGGACATCGTACGCATCGTACGCGGCGATCGCGGCCGCGTGCCGATGGCGATGGAGCTCGTGCCGCGCTTCGGCTACGGCGCGCAGGTGCCTTGGGTCGTGCGGCTCGACGACGGCGGCGTGCGCGCGATCGCAGGCCCCGACAGCGTGACCTTGCGCACGCCGGTCGGCGTGCGCGGCGACGGCGAACGCATGGCGGCCGCATTCACGGTCGAGGCGGGCGACGCGGTGCCGTTCGTGCTCACCTACGCGCGTTCGCACGAGGCGCCGCCGCGACCGATCGACCCGCATGGCGCGCTCGGGCAGACCGAAGCGTTCTGGACGCAATGGATCGCGCGCTTCGAAGGCGAGGGGCCGTGGGGCAAGGACATCCGTCGCTCGCTGATCACGCTCAAGGCGCTCACCTACGCGCCGACCGGCGGCATCGTCGCTGCGCCGACGACGTCGTTGCCCGAGCAGCTCGGCGGCCACCGCAACTGGGACTACCGCTACTGCTGGGTACGCGACGCGACGCTCTCCCTGCTCGCGATGATGAACGCCGGATTCTTCGAGGAGGCCGCGGCCTGGCGCGACTGGCTGCTGCGCGCGGTCGCGGGCAATCCGCGCCAGATGCAG
Organism: Dokdonella fugitiva; assembly: GCF_014138265.1. Lineage (GTDB taxonomy): Bacteria > Pseudomonadota > Gammaproteobacteria > Xanthomonadales > Rhodanobacteraceae > Dokdonella_A > Dokdonella_A fugitiva_A. The sequence goes on along the minus strand of NZ_JACGXL010000004.1, from coordinate 406,351 downwards.
ATCATGTACGGCATCGCGGGCGAGCGCCGACTCACCGAGTGGTCGGTACCGTGGCTCGCGGGATACGAAGGGGCGGCGCCCGTGCGCGTCGGCAACGCCGCGCACGCGCAACTGCAACTCGACGTCTACGGCGAACTCATGGACACGCTGCACCATGCGCGTCGCGGCTCGCTCACCGGCGACGCGTCGAGCTGGCAACTGCAACGCGCGCTGCTCGCGCATCTCGAGACGATCTGGCGCGAACCCGATGCGGGCATCTGGGAAGGGCGAGGCGATCCGGCCGCGTTCACCTATTCGCGCGTGATGGCGTGGGTCGCGTTCGATCGAGCGGTCAAGAGCGTGGAGCGCCTCGGCCTCGACGGTCCGGTCGGGCGCTGGCGCCGCCTGCGCGCGCGCATCCATCGCGAGGTCTGCAGGAAGGGCTACGACCGCGGGCGTGGCACGTTCGTGCGCGCGTACGGCAGCAGCGACCTCGACGCGAGCCTGCTGCTGATGCCGCAGCTCGGTTTCCTGCCGCCCGGAGACCCGCGCATCGGCGGCACGGTCGCGGCGATCGAACGCGACCTCGTGCGCCGCGGATTCGTGCTGCGCTACGACAGCGCCGAGGCGGACGATGGCCTGCCCGCGGGCGAGGGCGCGTTCCTCGTGCAGCTTCTGGCTCGCCGATGCGTACACGATGCTCGGCCGGCATCGCGACGCGCGGCGGCTGTTCGAGCGCCTGCTCGCGATCCGCAACGATCTCGGCCTGCTGTCCGAGGAGTACGACGTCGACGCACGGCGGCTCGTCGGCAACTTCCCGCAGGCGTTCTCGCACATCGCGCTCGTCAACACCGCGCTCAACCTCCGGCGCATCGCGCCACCGGCGGAGCAGCGTGCGGACCGCGCGGGTGAACGCGTCGACGACGGTGCGCGGCGCAGGCCGCCGGCGTCCTGACGCGCGCCGCAGCACGAAGCGGTCGCCCACTCCCGTCACGCGCGCGCGAGCGCGGCGCCGTGACCGCTGCGCGCACCTCAAGCATTGAGGCATCGCCGAAGCAGAGGGACGGATGCCGACGCCGGCGCTCGGCCGGAACCGGCATGCCGTCCCTCGTGTTCACGTCATCGGCAATTCCACGCGATCACTCCTCCGAGAATTCGATCGGCGTGTCGAGGTCTTCGCAGAAGTTCTGCTTGCTCGGCGCGCTCGTGCTGCCGTCGCTGAACTTCGCGCGGATCCACTGCTCGCAGTTCTCGTCGTCGGTGCTGCTGTCCCAGACCAGCGTCTCGGTCTTGCCTGGCGCGATGCCACGGCCGATGTCGAAATCACCCCAGGTCTTCTTGCCCTCGGACACCTGCAGCTTCGTGATACGCGTTTCGGTGGCGTTCGTGACCTTGAAATGCCACTCGTCGGCGGCGGCCGCCTGCAGCGCCGGTAGCGCGAGCGCCGTGCACAGCAGTGTTGCCTGGATCATGGTCCGGATCGACATGGGTTCCCCTAAGCATGGTGGACGCGGCTGCCAGCATGGCGAGCGCGTGGCGCACGGCGTCGCGAGCGGTCGCCCGCCGCCGTGCGTGAGGGAAACCCAAGCAAGAACGGGGCCATGCGCGGCGAGGCAGTCGGCGAAGATGCCGCGTCGCAACGCGACGGCATGCGTCGATGCGTGACGCATCCGTCCCCATGACGCCAGGCCGCGTACGGCGCCGCGGTCTTCCCTGCGATCCCCGCGCGTTATCGGGCGCACCTCAGGGATCGAGGCCGTCCGCGAAGATCACGTCGCGCACGAGGCGCGTGACGACGTGGTCGGAGTCGGGGATCGGGAAGTTGAAGTCCCACAGGCGGAAGCCCGCGACGAGCACGCGGTCGCTCGCGTCGACGAGCATCGACATCGGCCAGCCTTGCGGCAGCACCAGCGACGGGTATTCGATCGACACGGTCGCGGTCGGGCCGTTGCCGGCGGCATCGAACTGCACGATCGACTGCAGCGTGTCGGAGTTGTAGTCGTTCGGCACGATGCCGTTCGACGGCGTCGACACGACCAGGTCGCCGTTCGCGCGCACGACGAGGTCGGTCGTCTGCAGGTTCACGCCGATGTCGGCGTGGACGAGGCCGTCGACGCCGAAGCCGGGCGTGCGCGTACCGTCCGGCTGCAGCGACACGAGCAGCACGCCGGTGGTCGTGTTGAAGAACTCGTCGTCGTGGTTCGCGTTGCCGGCGGCGACGATGCGACCGTCGCCGAGCACCTGCAACGCGCGCACGGTGAGGTCGTCGTGGTTCACGCCGTTCTGCAGCGAAGCCCAGGCGTAGCCGCCGTCGCCGAACGCGGGGTCGAGCGCGCCGGTCGCCGGGTCGAGCGCGAGTACGTAGGCGCGGCTGCCACGGTCGTCCTGCGCGGAGCCGCCGACGAGCACGTCGCCGTTCGCGGCGAACGCGGCCGCATAGGCGAAGTCGTAGCCGTCGACGATGAGGTTGGGGTCGAACACGGCCGATCCCGCGAGCGGGCCGCTGCCGTCGCCGAAGCTCGCGACGAGCGCGCCGGTCGCAGCGTCGAGCTTGGCGACGACGATCGCGCTCGAGTGGCCGCTCGAACCGCCCGGATCGGTGTTGCCGACCACGTACAGCGCACCGTCGCGGTGCAGGATGCGCGCGGCGTCGCTGTTGAAGCCGGGCGCGTTGAGCGGGAGCTCGACCGAGCCGGCGTTGCCGAAGCCCGCGCACGGGGCGCCGTCCGGCATGACGCAGGCGACCGCGGCATCGCCGAAACCGCCGTCGAGGTAGTGGATGCCGGTGAGGTAGAAGCGCCCGTCGACGAGGATCACGTCGTGGACGAGGTTGATCGCGGTGTCGGCGAGCTGCTTGCCGCCGTCGCCGTAGCCCGTGTCGAGCACGCCGTTCGCGTCGAGCCTGGCGATCGCGACGCGGTCGCCGTTCGCATTGGTGCGATGGAAGCCGACCATCCAGGTACCGCCGCCGTCGGCAGGGATCAGGCGCACGGCTTCGTCCCACGTACCTGCTTCGTCGTTGTAGTTGACGACGGTGTAACCCTGGCTGCCATAGGCGGCGTCGACCAGGAGGTCGCTGCCGATCGAGATGCCGACGACGTCGGCACGTGCGGCGTCCGCGACGAACGCGGCCGCGACGGCCAGCGTGATCGATGCGATCGTGGGAGTGGATGTGCGCATGGAGGCCTCGTGCTGCGGGTTGCGCGCGGTCCGCGATGGCGTGACGCGACGCTGCGAGCCGTCGATCGTCGACACGCCGGCGCGGGCTGTCAAACGGATCGCGCGGCGGATTTGTGCCATGACACAAATCCGCCGCCGCAACGGTCGCGCGGGCTCGCCGACGTGGGCGATGCGCGTGGGTGCGCGCTCGACGCTCGCGCTTTGACCCGCGCGCGAAGCGCGCAGTAGCATCGCTGACGTCCCGCCACGTCGAATCGCCTTGTCGTTCTCCGATCCCCAGGCTGTCGCACGCTACGCCGAAGGCCCCGTCCGCCAGGTCCCGGGTTTCCACGCATTGCAGCGGATGACGGAGCTGCTGCTCGCCGAGTCGGTGCCCGTCGACGGCCGCGTGCTCGTGCTCGGTGCAGGCGGCGGGCTCGAATTGAAGGTGTTCGCCGAGGCACACCGGAGCTGGCGCTTCGTCGGCGTCGATCCATCGGCGCCGATGCTGCAGCTCGCGCGTGCGACGCTCGGCGATCTCGCCGCGCGCGTCGACTGGCACGAAGGCTACGTCGACGACGCACCCACCGGTCCGTTCGACGGTGCGACCTGCCTCCTGACCTTGCACTTCCTCGATGCGGCCGAGCGCCTGCGCGCGCTCGCGCAACTGCGCCGTCGCCTCGCGCCGGGCGCGCCGCTCGTCGTCGCGCACCACAGCTTTCCGCAGGACGACGCGGGCAAGACGCGCTGGCTCGAACGCTACGCCGCGTTCGCGGCGGCGTCGGGGATCGAGGCGTCGAATGCGCGGAACGCCGTCGAAGCGATCGGCAGCCGACTGCCGCTGCTCGCGCCGGAGGTCGACGTCGCATTGCTGCGCGAGGCGGGTTTCGAACGGATCGACCTGTTCTACGCGGCGTTCACGTTCCGCGGCTGGGTCGCGTACGCGCCCGCGTAGGCGTCGAGCGCGCAACGCCGGTCACGCGAACGCGCTTCGACGCGCACCGCGCGCTCCGCTAGCATCGCGCGCATCGCCGTTCGCGTGGGGGGTCCGCGATGATGACGTGGCATGATTTCGTCGTGCAGTTGCTGCTCGTGCTCGTGCCGGCGGCGATCCTCGCGCTGATCCACGACGACACGCGGGCGCGCTGATGTACGCCGCGCACGTCGCCGCCGCGCTCGCGATCAAGGCGGTCCAGCCGAAGGCGCCGGTGTGGGCGCTCGTCGGCGCGGCGTTCCTGCCCGACCTGCTGTGGCTCGCGCTGGCGATCGGCGGCATCGAGCATGTCGACGCGGCGACCTGGTTCGACGGCTGGTCGCATTCGATGCTGTCCATCCTGCTGCAGGCGGTCGCCTGCGCCGTGCTGCTATGGCCGCGTGATCGCGGCGTCGCGCTCGCGATCGGCGCAGCGGTCGCGAGCCACCTGCTGCTCGACCTGCCGATGCATCCCGCCCGCCTGCAGCTCTATCCGCATGCATCGATCGCGTTCGGCAACGTGCTGCACGGCTGGGCCGGCGTACCGGGCTGGCTCGGTCGCAGCAACGGCTGGTGGACCGAGGCGCTGGTCGCGGCGGCATTGCTCGCGGCGTACGCGCTGCGCGCGCGCCGTGCGCGCATCCGGCCGAACATCGTCGCGGCGAGCGCGTTGTTCGTGCTGTCGCTGCAGTGCGTCTACGGCTAGGGGGACGCGACGGGCGGCGATGCCGTCGGCGGTGCCGCGCGAAGCAACCCCGCCGAACCTGTTCGTGCGTTGGTCCATGGGCAGGCGGCGCGGCGCGGTCGCGCCGCGACTGCGAACCGACCGGGAGCCGACGATCGTGCGATCCATCCTCATGGCCTTCACCGGCCTCGCCCTCGCCGCGTGCAACGGCGCCACGTACCTGCAGACCCGGCGCATGGCCGACTTCCACGTGGACCCGCGCGACTTCGATGCGATCGCGGCCGAGACCTTCCGGCAGATCGACGCGCACGGCGCGATCGAAACGATCGTCGCGCCGCCTTCACTCGACCCGCGTGCGCGCGACGCCTTGAAGCGAGTGCATCCGGTCGTCGCGGCGGTACCCGGCGCGGCGGGCACGCTGCCGGCCGGCTATTTCCTCGTGCGCGAATTCGAGGTGGACGAGGGCGAAGCGCACCTGGAAGGCCAGCTCGGCCCGGTGACCGGCCGCACGACCGCGGCAGGCATCGCCGATTGCGGCAAGGAGTATTCGATCGCGTTCGCGATCGAAGGCGGCGATTGGGTGAATCATGCGTACAAGACGTCCACCTGCACGCAGAGCCGGCACTGGGTGCCCGTCGACGAGCCGGGCGTGCCGCGCTAGCACGCCGGACGCACGCGCCGTTCGCTTCGTCGCCCGCCGGCATTCCTGTTCCGTCGACCCGACGGAGCCACGACCATGTCCCAGCGATCGCGTTTCGGCATTCCGTGCACCCGTCGCGCTCGCGCGCGGAAACGCTGCTCCTCGTTCGCTTCCCTGGGTGCCTGCCTCGTGCTCGCCGCGCAGGGCCCGTCCGCATGGGCGAGTTCGTTCGAGTGGATCGAACTCGACACGATCATGCCGTTGCAGCCGCAGGCGGGCGCGCAGTTCGGCGCAGCGCTCGCGGCGGATGCGCTGCAGCTCGCGATCGGCGAGCCGCGCGCGAGCGTCAACGGCGTGAGCGTGGCCGGGCGCGTCGCCGTGCGCCGGTTCGCCGGTGGCCCGCAGGCGTCGGTGATTCCGGACGTGCTGCACGCGGGCGGGTTGTTCGGCGCGGCCTTGAGCGTGCAGGGCGACGTGCTGCGCGTCGGCGAACCCGGCAATCCGACCAACGGCGCCGATGCGGGTGCGATCTCGCAGTACGACTACCACGCGGACAGCCAGCACTGGCTGTGGTCCGGCACGGGTTTCAGCCTCGCCGGCGACCGTTTCGGCACGAGCCTCGCGCAGGACGATCCGTGGCGCGTCGACAGCCGGCCGGGTTCGCCGGCGTTCGCGGGAGGCTACGTGATGGTCACGCAGCTGGCGGGCATGGCGGACGTCCAGTTCATCGCTGAACCGGGCGGCGTCGCCGGCGACGCTTTCGGCGCGAGCCTCGCGATCCATCGCGGCGCCGCCGGCGAGCCCGACCTGCTCGTGATCGGCGCGCCGCGCCGCGATCTCGGCGCCGGCGCGACGGACGCAGGCGCCGCATACGTGTTCGCGAACGCGACGCACACCGCGACGGGCTGGGTGCAGGTCGCCTACCTGACGCCACCGTCGCCGCACGACCAGGACTTCTTCGGCAGCAGCGTCGCAGTCGCCGCTTCGCGGGTGGTGGTCGGCGCGCCGGGCCGCGACAAGAGCGCCGCGCCGCCGGCCGGCAACGCGGGCGCGGTGTTCGTGTGCGAGCCGGATGGCGCAGGCGGCTGGCAGCAGGCGCAGGAGATCGTGCTCGCGGACGCGGCCACCGGCGATGCGCTCGGATCGTCGGTCGCTTACGACGCGGCCAGCGACCGTGTCTTCGGCGGCGCACCGTTCCGCGTGCACACGGTGTTCGGCGGCACCGGTGCGACCGGCGGCGTCATCGTCGCGCAGCGCATCTGCCTGTTCACGTCGTGCGGATGGGCGCCGATCCGCGAGCTGTACAGCCACGACCAGCCGTCGATCGGGCAGCAGGCCGGGCGCGCGATCGCGGTGGTCGGCGACCGCCTGTTCGTCGGCGCGCCGAACTACGACCACGCTACGGACGTCAACAGCGGGCGCGTGCTCGCATTCGTCGCCGACGACATCTTCGCCGACGGCTTCGAGTAGTCCCGCACGGGCGCGACGAAGGCGGCGCGTGCCTCATGCTCAGCCGTCGAAGCCGTCGGCGAAGATCGCGTCGCCAGCCCATTCGTAGGCGCCGATGTCGATCGTGCCGAGCGCGACGCGCGGCGCGATCGCGGCCGGGTGCAGGTAGACGCTCGTCGGTGCCAGCGATTCGCCGCCACCGCTGCCGGGTGCGACGCCCTGGTCGATCACCGCGATCGCGTCCGCGCGCAGGCGGTAGTCGTAGTTCGCCGCGTCGACGAACGGGTCGACGCTGCCGGCGTAGTTGTGGTCGAGCACGGCGCTCGCCTGCGAGCTGACCGTGCCGCCGCCGAAGAAGAGGTTGTCGCGCGCGAGCGCGGGCGTCGTGCCGCCGACCTGCAGGAACGTGCCGCTGCCGCGGTCGTTGACGAACGTGTTGCCGACGACGAACAGGCGGAAGTCGGTGTTCGCGCCGGCGCCTTCGCTGAGGTAGTCGAGCATCGCGCCGTTCTGCGTCGTCGCCGGCTGCTGGACCAGGTTGCCGATCACGTAGGAGAGGCCGCCGTTGGGCAGGTTGATCTCGTAGCTCTCGCTGCCCGCTTCGCCGGTGAGGCGGTTGTAGAGGATGTCGTTGCGCGCGGCTCGCGACTTCAGCAGGTGGCCGACGACCGCGTCGTGCGACCAGTTCGCGCGGAACACGAGCCGCGCGACGTGGCCGATATAGAGGTTATGCGAGTAGCCGTCGCCGGCACCGTTGCGGGCGAACTCGCTGTGCTCGATCGTGATCGTGCTCGCGGTGTTCTCGCCGGCGAGGATGCCGTCCTCGTTGTCGTGGAAGTAGGCGTGCCGCACGGTGAGGTTCGCGCCTTCCTGGCGGATGCCGGCGCCGTTCATGTCCGGCACGTGGCAACCGGACAGCTCGATGTTCTCGATCGTCGTGTCGTCGCCGGCGATGACCCAGATCGCCTTGCCTTGCGCGCTCGCGCCGTTCGCGTCGACGTGCGGTCGCCCGTTCACGCCGCGCACGGTAAGGCCGTCCTTCGACCATGCGCAGACGTCGCCGGCATAGCTGCCCGCGGCATCGACGAGGATCGTGTCGCCCGCGGCCGCCGCCGCGATCGCGGCGCACGGCGTCGCGTACGCATGACCCGGGCCGACCTCGAGCGTCGCCGCGCGCGAGGCGAGCGGGACGGCGGCCGCGGATGCGGCAGCGATGGCGAAAAGGATGCGCATGATCGGGGGCTCCGCGGGGCCCCGATCATCGCACGCCCTCGCGCGGCGAACCGAGAAGCAGCGCTGATCTCACGTGCCTACGGGCGTTTCGCGGGCGAACCCCGCGCGGCCGCGGTACGCGTCGGCGACGACCCAGCCGGCCGCGGTCAGTGCCCACGACACGACGAACTCGTTCCACTGGTCCGTGCTCGGCCCCGCGAACAGCGTCGGCACCCACACGAGCAGCGTGAAGCCACCCATCTGCAGCGCGGACAGCGTCGCCGCGAGGCGCGCACCGATGCCGCCGAGGATCGCGATGCCGGCGCCGATGTAGGTCGCGCCGGTGAGCGACGCCCACGCGGTCGGCGCGGGCAGCCACGACGGCACCAGCGCCGCGGTCTGCGCGAGGTAGGCGAAGTGCGCGACGCCGAACGCGATCAGCGCGAGGCCGTACGGCACGCGCGCGAGACGCACGCCACGTTCGCCGGCGGCGAACGCCGGCCACGGTCGCGCCGGTCGTGGGACGACGGTCGCGAACAGCGTCCACGCCGCGGCGACGAGCACGATCGTCTCGCTGCAGGTCTCGTACGACACCACCGACAGCGGCGCGCGCACGACGAAGCGTAGCTTGAACGCGAGCAACCAAAGCGCGAGCGCGGCGAGCAATACGCCCGCCGAACGCGCGGCCACGCGCGGTACCAGCAGGCCGATGCCGGTGGCGAGCGACAGCAGCGCGGTCGCATGGACGAGGGCCTCGCGCGCGGGCAGCGTCTTCGGCACCGGCTGCCAGATCGGCGCGAAGTCGCGCGCGACGAAACCGGCGACGCCGATGCCGATCATCGTCGCCGCGAACACCGCCTGTCCCACGCCTGCGATGCGCATCGTGCCTGCTCCGCTGCATGCGGTTCGCCGCCCGTTCCCGAAGCTAGCACGCGGCGGGTCGTCCCCGATTGCTCGATCGCATTGCGGAACGGGCGCGATGCGCGCGCGGGTGCCGATCCGGTCGTCGGCTACCGCGCGCGCCCCTTCGCCGCCTCGAGCACGCGATCGCGCGCCGCGCGGAACTCGTCGTCCGCGGTCCAGTTCGGCCACGCGGTGTCGTCGGCGAGACGGCGGCCGATGGCGTAGTAGAGCGCGATGTCCTGCAACGCGCCGGACCAGTCCCAGTGCGCGTCGTACTCGTCGGACGGCTGGTGATAGCGGTGCTCGAAGTAGTCGGCGAGCAGCGCCTTGCCGGTGCCGACCGGCTTGCCGACGACGTCGACGCCATTGCCGAGCAGCACGACCGGGACGCCCGCGCGCGCGAAGCTCAGCGTGTCCGAGCGGTAGCGATCGCCCGCCTCGGGCGACGCGTCGGGCTCGACCACGCGGCCCTGCGCGGCCGCGCCCGCGCGCACGACGGCGGCGAGTTCGGTCTGGTCGGCGACGAGGCGGATGTCGCGCGTGCGGCCGAGCATGAAGCCGAGCGGATCGAGGTCGATCTCGGCGACGCTCTTCGCGAGCGGATGGGCCGGATGCGCCGCGTAGTAGCTCGAGCCGAGCAGGCCGTATTCCTCGCCGGTGGTCGACAGGAACAGGATCGAGCGTTCGCTGCCGCCCGCGCGACGGAACGCGCGCGCGAGTTCGAGCAGGCCGGCGACGCCGGTCGCGTTGTCGATCGCGCCGTTGCAGATCGTGTCGCCGCGCGCGTCGGCCGGGCAGCGGCCGAGATGGTCCCAGTGCGCGGTGTAGATGACGACTTCGTCCGGCCGCTTGGTGCCGCGCAGCAGGCCGAGCACGTTGTGCGAGACGCCGCGGCGCGACTTCACGTCGAACGCGACGTCGGCCTTGATGCCGAGCGCGCGCGCCTTGAAGCCGCGTGCGCCGGCGGCCTGTTCGAGCGTGGCGAGATCCGCGCCGGCGGCGGCGACGAGTCGTCGTGCGGCATCGTGCGTGATCCACGATTCGAACTGCAATGCATCCGCGTCGGCGTCGTCGAGCGAGACGCGCGCGCCGCCGAGGCTCGAGGCAGGCACCGAGAACGGATAGCCGGCCGCAGCGTCGTCGTGCACGATGATCGCGGCGGCGGCGCCCTGGCGCGCGGCTTCCTCGTACTTGTACATCCAGCGGCCGTAGTAGGTCATCGCGACGCCGCCGAATTCGCCCTGTGTCGTCGTGCTGCGCCAGTCGGGGTCGTTGATGAGCACGAGCACGGTCTTGCCGCGCACGTCGACGCCCGCGTAGTCGTTCCAGCCGTGCTCGGGCGCGTTCACGCCGTAGCCGACGAAGACGACGTCGGAATCGTGCAGGTCGATGCGCGCCGTCGCGCGCCGCGTGTTGAGCGTGATGTCGGTGCCGTACGCGAACGCGACGCTGCCGTCCTTCACGGCGAATCGCGGCGCATGGTCGGTCAAGGTCTGCGTCTCGACCAGCGGCACCGGCTGCACGTAGGCGCGCTGGCAACCCGGCGCGAGCCCGGCGCGCTTCATCGCTGCGGTGAGCCAGGCGACCGTCTTGTCCTCGCCCGCGCTCAGCGGCCCGCGGCCTTCGTACGCGTCGCTGCTCAGCACTTCGGTATCGTGCTTGATCGCCTTCAGCGAGAACGTGGGCTGCGCGGCGCTGGCGGCAAGCGCGGTCCACAGGAGCAGGGATACGCCCGCCACGGCCACGTACGTGCGGCGTGCCGCGGCTACTTCACATCGGATCATCGCGCAAACCTCGTCCCGGGATGCGCGCAAGCGCATCGTCGACGTGCACCATCGGAGCCCGAACGATAGCAACAACCCGCGTACACGGCCCGGGACGCACTGTCCCGCGGTCGATGCTGCGCATGCAGCGTGTGGTCCGACGAACGTCGCGTCTCCCGCTCCCTAAGTCCACGCTTCCACGCGCGGCTTCCTGACCTCCACCTGAGTGGACGGGAAAGTATTCAGCGCGCGCACCGGGCGGTGGTGCCATGGTCCGCGAACTTCCACGCGTTGCATGCGACAGGGATGGCTTTGATGTACGCCCTCGACGGCATGCGACCCGCCGCCCGCCGAAAAAACGAGGAATGCCCCATGGACGCCATCACGCTGCTCAAGAACGACCACAAGGACATGCGCGCGCTGCTCGCAGCGCTCGAAGCGACGACGACGCGCGCGGTGAAGAAACGCGAGTCCCTGCTCGCGAAGATCGAGGCGAACCTCAAGGCGCACACCTCGATCGAAGAGGAGATCTTCTATCCGGCGTTCAAGCAGGCCGGTTCGAAATCCGACGACGACAAGATGTACTTCGAGGCGCTCGAGGAGCATCGCGCGGCAGGCGACCTGGTCTTGCCCGACCTGCTGGAGACGGATCCTTCGACCGACAACTTCAGCGGGCGCGCGAAGGTGCTCAAGGAATTGGTCGAGCACCACGCCGGCGAGGAAGAGAAGGAAATGTTCCCCCGCGCGAGGAAACTGCTCGAGAAGGCGGAACTGCTCGCCCTCGGCGAGCAGATGGAAATTCGCAAGCGCGAGCTGATGCGCGGCTGACGCCGTGCTGCCGATTCCGCCAACTCCAAGGACAACGATGACCATGGAAATTTCCGCCACGCGTCAGGAACCGGTCGCCTTCGGGGCCGGGGAAGACGCCAATATGTCGGGCGTCAGCTGGGGGGCGGTGCTCGGCGGTGCCGCTGGTGCGGCGGCGCTGTCCTACGCGCTCGTGATCCTCGGCTTCGGGCTCGGCCTGTCGTCGGTTTCGCCGTGGTCCTTCACGGGCGCCACGGCCACTACGATCGGGGTCGCCACGATCCTGTGGCTGACGCTCACGCAGATTGCCGCTTCGAGTCTCGGCGGCTACGTCGCGGGACGCCTGCGCGTGAAATGGCCGACCGTGCATACCGACGAAGTCTATTTTCGCGATACCGCCCACGGCTTCCTGAGCTGGGCGGTCGCGTCGCTGCTGGTGGCCGCGTTCCTCGCCAGCGCGATTGCGGGCGTCCTGCGCGGAGGCGCCATGGCCACGGCGGCCGCCGTCGGTGGTGCGACCGCCGTCGCCGGTGCGGGTGCGGTGAAGGTCGCAGGCGACCCTGAGGCACAGGCGTACTACGTCGATACGCTGCTGCGTGCGCCGCCGGGCGCGCCGCCCGGTGCGAACGCCTCCGTGGCGCCTACGGACGCGGCGCAACTCCGGGCGGAAACAGGACGGATCTTCGCCAAAGCGCTCGTCATCGGTGACCTGTCGATCGCGGATCGCGCCTATCTCGGGCAGCAGGTCGCGCAACGCACGGGCGTCGACAACGCTCAAGGTGAGCAGCGCGTCGATGAGGTGTATGCGCAGTTGAAGCAATCGGTCGAGAACGCGAAAGCACAGGCGAAGCAGGCGGCGGACGACACACGCAAGGCGACTGCCGGCATCGCCGTGTGGATGTTCATCTCGCTGCTGTGCGGCGCGTTCTTCGCGAGCCTGTCCGCGACCCTCGGCGGCCGTCATCGCGACACGTTCGTCCACGGCCCGCGCACCGCCCATCGTTGACGGAAAGGAAACCTCATGCGTTCACTCCTGCTCTGGCTGCTCGGCGTGCCCATCCCGATCATCCTGCTGATCGCCCTGTTCGTGCGTTGAAGGACCGACGCGTCCGGTCGATCCGAAGGCGCAGCCCGCATGGGCGCGCGTCGAGGTCGAAGCGGGCGGCGCCAGGGACGGCGCGCGCCCCCGCAGGATCGACGGGCTCCCCGTCGCAGGGGACTGCGCAATTGTCCCGCTCCCGGAACGCACTGATGCGCGCACGGCGCGCGAGGTCGGCTAGCATGCGGATTCATTTCGCCCGCGAGCCCGCCCGATGTCGTCGCCGATCATCTCCGTGCGCAACCTCGACAAGGTCTACGCGTCGGGCTTCCACGCCCTGCGCGACGTCAGCCTCGACATCCGCCGCGGCGAGATCTTCGCGCTGCTCGGCCCGAACGGCGCCGGCAAGACCACGCTCATCAGCATCATCTGCGGCATCGTCAAGGCGTCCTCGGGCAGCGTGACCGTCGACGGCCACGACATCGTGCGCGACTACCGCGCCGCGCGCTCGACGATCGGCCTCGTGCCGCAGGAGCTGTCGACCGACACGTTCGAAAAGGTCTTCGCGACCCTGCGCTTCAGCCGCGGCCTGTTCGGCAAGGCGCCCGATCCCGCGCACATCGAGAAGGTGCTGCGCGAACTCTCGCTGTGGGACAAGCGCGACAGCAAGATCATGACGCTGTCGGGCGGCATGAAGCGGCGCGTGCTCATCGCCAAGGCGCTCGCGCACGAGCCGTCGATCCTGTTCCTCGACGAGCCGACCGCGGGCGTCGACGTCGAGCTGCGCCACGACATGTGGCGCATGGTGCGCCGCCTGCGCGACGAAGGCGCGACGATCATCCTGACCACGCACTACATCGAGGAAGCCGAGGAGATGGCCGACCGCATCGGCGTCATCGCCAAGGGCGAGCTCGTCGTCGTCGAGGACAAGGCGACGCTGATGCGCAAGCTCGGCCGCAAGCAGCTGACCCTGAGCCTGCGCGAGCGGCTCGCCGCGGTGCCCGCGGCGCTCGCCGACCAGCCGCTCGAACTCGCCCAGGACGGCCACGCGCTCGTCTACACGTTCGACACGCAGACCGAGGAGACCGGCATCGCCGCGCTGCTCAAGCGCCTCGCCGAGCAGGGCATCGACTTCAAGGACCTGCACTCGAGCGAGAGCTCGCTCGAGGAGATCTTCGTCGGCCTCGTGCACGGCAAGCCGCAGGAGGCCGCCGCATGAACCTGCACGCGGTCAAGGCGATCTACCGTTTCGAGATGGCGCGCACGTTCCGCACGATCACCCAATCGATCGCCTCGCCGGTGCTGTCGACCTCGCTCTACTTCGTCGTGTTCGGTTCGGCGATCGGCTCGCGCATGGGCGACGTCGGCGGCGTCAGCTACGGCGCGTTCATCATCCCCGGCCTGATCATGCTGTCGCTGCTCAACGAGAGCATCTCGAACGCGTCGTTCGGCATCTACATGCCGAAGTGGGCCGGCACGATCTTCGAGCTGCTGTCCGCGCCGGTGTCGTTCGTCGAGGTCGTGCTCGGCTACGTCGGGGCGGCGGCGACCAAGTCGGTGATGCTCGGCGTGCTCATCCTCGTCACCGCGCGCTTCTTCGTTCCGTACCAGATCGAGCATCCGTTCTGGATGGTCTGCTTCCTCGTGCTCACCGCGGTCACGTTCAGCCTGTTCGGTTTCATCATCGGGTTGTGGGCCGACGACTTCCAGAAGCTGCAGGTGATCCCGCTCATGGTGGTCACGCCGCTCACTTTCCTCGGCGGCGCGTTCTACTCGATCAACATGCTGCCGCCGTTCTGGCAGCACGTGACCCTGTTCAACCCGGTCGTCTACCTCATCAGCGGATTCCGCTGGAGCTTCTACGGGATTTCCGACGTCAACGTCGCGGTCAGCGCGTTGGCGACGCTCGGCTTCCTCGCGCTCTGCCTCGTCGCGGTGTGGTGGATCTTCCGCAGCGGCTACAAGCTGCGCAGCTGAGTGCATCGGCGCCGCTCGCGCGCGTGCGCGCCGCGGGCCGTGCTACCTTGCGGCCAAGGATGGGGAAGGGGGCGGTGATGACGAGTCGACTCGACAAGCGGCGCGGCCACGCGTGCGCGGCCATCATGATGGCGTCGATCCTGGCGGCCGGCGGCTGCGCGACGCAAGCACCGACCGCGAAGCATTCCGACTGGAATCCGCGGCCGGCATCGGCCGAGGAACAGCAGGCGATCGACGCGATCACGCGGGTCGGTCGCGAGATCCACCGGCAGGACCAGTTCGTCTGGCACGCCGCGGACGCCTACGGCGTCGCTCGCGGCGACGCGCCGGCGCCGCGCGACGGCGGCTACGTCGTCACCGAGCACGAAGGCGTCGTGCGCGTCGCATTCCTCGCCGGTACCGACGACGCCTTGCGCGTGCTCGCCGACGTCGACATGAGCCATTCCTCGCCGACCGTGGCGCTCGCGCCGGCGCGCGCACCCGACGAGCGCGAGCGCGTGCAGATGCGTGCCCGCGCGACCGCGCTCGCAGCCGCCGCCAACGTCTGCGGGGGCCCGCGCAACACGGTGATCCTTCCCGGCGCGGACGGTACGATGGACGTGTACGTGCTCGCCGCGAGCAGCGACTCGAACATCGTGCCCGTCGGCGGGCACGCGCGCGTCGCCGTGAGCGCGGACGGCCGCACCGTACTCGCGCTGGAGCCGTACTCGAAGGCCTGCCTGTCCTTCGACACGCGCCAGCCGGGCCTGCGCGTGCTCATGACGTCGATCGTCCTGTCGGACCTGCCCGCACCGACCCACGTCTACACGAGCCTGACCTATCCGTGGGAACTCATGCTGCCGTCGAAGACGCACCTGTGGAAGGTCGCCGACGGCCGCGTCACGGCGATCGTGAACGACGCCCACGACGGCACGAAGTAGTCGTGGCGATGGACGATCTGCCGGCGAACCCGTGGTTGCGCCTGCCGCGGGTGGCGCCGTACGTGCTCGACGAGGACCGCCTTGCCGTGGAGGTGTTCAATGCGGACGCGCCGGCGCACGTGCGCCTGCACGTCGACACCTGTCCCGAGCCGTTTTTCGGCGATCCGGACGCGCCGATCGTCGTGCTCCTGCTCAATCCGGGCGTCAGCGAGGACGGCCGCTACGACGACGGCCTGCGCGCGACGGTGAGTGGCGACGGCCCCACGCAGCGGCACTTCTACATCGGCTCCGACAACCGATGGTGGCGCAAGCTCGTCAGCGCGCTCGCGCGCGAGCGGCCTGGCGTGGACGTCGCGCGCCGCGTGCTCTCGGTCGAGTTCATCGCCTATCGTTCACGCTCGTTCGGTTGCGGTCAGCTGCGATTGCCGTCGCAGGACTACGCGTTCGCGCTCGTGCGCCGCGCGATCCGGCGCGGCGCCGCGGTCGTGATCGTGCGCGGCGAGCGCCATTGGATCGGCGCCGTGCCCGAGCTGCACGGCCATGCGCAGCGCGTCTCGATCGTCAATCCTCAGAGTGCCGCCTTGTCGGCGCGCAACCTCGCGGGCGACGGCTTCGCGCGCCTGCTCGCGGCGCTCGACCATGCCGAGGAAAGCGAGCGTGCGACGCCGGCCTGATCCCGCCCACGGCGACGCCGCTACACTGCCGCGATGACCCGCGCCGAACCCGCCGAGCTGCTGATTCCCGCACTGCACGACTACTGGTCGCGTCGCCTGCGCGGGCTGCGCGGTGAAGGCAGCGTCCCCGATCGGCGCCGGCAACACCTCGACCGCGTGCTCAGCGACAGCCTTGGCATCGGCCTCGAGCAGATCATGCGGTTCCTCGCGACGATGCCCGCCTTCGAGTCGCTGCAGCAGTACGTGCTCGATTGCCACGGCGGCATGCTCTCGCCGGCGCGCGTGGCCTGGGTGAATGCGCTGCAGGACGGCAGTGCGTACCCGACGGAAACCGCGCAACGGCACGCGCAGGTACGCGCGCTCGCGCCCGTGTTCGATGCGCAGGCGCTGCACCACTGGGACGAACACGGTTTCGTCGTACTGCGCGCGGCGATCACGCCCGACGAATGCGCGGCCGCGGCGGCTGCCGTGCACGCGTCCATCGGCGCCGATGCCGCGGACCCGCGCACGTGGTACGCGCCGGGCGTGCGCCAGGGCATCATGGTGCAGCTGTTCCAGCATGCCGCACTCGAAGCCGCGCGCGGGTCGATGCGCGTCCACAAGGCGTTCGCGCAACTGTGGGGAACCGAAGACCTCGTCATGACGGCGGATCGCTGCGGCTTCAATCCGCCGGAGACCGAGCGCTTCCGCTTTCCCGGCCCGCACCTGCACTGGGATGCCGTGATGGAGCCGCCACTCGGCCTCGGCATCCAGGGCATCCTCTACCTCACCGACACGCCGGCCGAGCAGGGGGCGTTCACCTGCGTCCCGGGTTTCCATCGCGGCATCGACGACTGGTTGCGCGCGCTGCCGCCCGGCGTCGATCCGTACGCGCGCATCCCGGTCGAAGCCGCGCGGCCGATCGCGGGCGCCGCAGGCGATCTGATCCTCTGGCATCACGCGCTGCCGCATGCGAGCAGCGCGAACCACGGCGTGCACCCGCGCGTGGTGCAGTACATCGCGATGTATCCGGCGCGACCGGACTTCGGCGACGCCGTCGTCGCGGCCGGTGCGCTCGATCGCGGCGAGGGCGAGTGCGATGGCCCGGCATGACCCTGCACGCTGCGACGCGTGCCTCCGGCGCGAGGCCGCGATCGACGGCGTCGCCGCGCGCAGCGGATGTCCGCGCGACACGGTCGCGTGGATCGCGGGGGCTGTCACCTTCGTCGGTGCGTGGCAACGCAAGGACGCGACGTCCGCGCACGTCGATGCCGCCGAACTCTGCCGCATGCTCGTCGCGGACCTGCCCGCGCGCACGCCTCGGGAGGTCCGCGTCCAGCTCGAAGCGATGGGATTGGCGACGAGCCGCGACATCGGGCGCGTCGTCTACGCGCTGATCGACGCCGGCCTGTGCACGCCCGACGACCGCGATCGCGAGGAACACTTCGCCGCGATCTACGACGGCGCGACGATCGAAGCGTATGCCGCCCATGTGCTCGCGACGCGCCCGCGCGACCTGCCGCGGATCGCGCGGAACGTCGCCACCTGCGTCGCCGGCGCCGCCGGCGCGCTGATCCTTGCGATCACGCGGCAGCCGCCCACGGCGTCGATCGCGAGCGCCTCCGGCGCCGCGCTGCTCGGCATCGCATGGCTGCTGTCGCGCGGGCGACCTGCACGGATGCGCTTCGGCCTGCCGTGGTCGACGTTGCGTGCGGTCCGGCGCGCGGACGCGCACGACGCCTGAGTCGACGCCGACCGCGGCCATTCGACGAGCATCGCTTCCGAGGTGCCGCGTGCTCCGGCGTCCGTCGCGAACGCTCGACCGGGTAGGGAAATCCGCCGCTCGTCGCGCTAGGGTGGGCGCATGGCCACGCGCGGTCGCCCGCCCTTCGACGACGTGCTCACGCCTTCCGAGTGGAAGGTCGTCGAAGGCGTGCGCCACGGCCTCACCAATCCGCAGATCGCGCGGCGCCTCGGCGTCGGCCTCGATGCGGTGAAGTACCACGTCGCCAACGTGCTGCAGAAGCTCGGCTTCAGCGGTCGCGCACAGCTGCGCGGTTGGGACGGCATCCGGCGCTCGAGCGCCCTGCACGGGAGGAAACAACGCATGAATCCGCACATCGGCGTCGGTCCCATCGGCCAGATCGCGCGCTCGGTGCGCGACATCGACGCCGCGGAAGCCTGGTATCGCGACGTGCTGCGCCTGCCGCACCTGTACACGTTCGGCAACCTCGCGTTCTTCGACTGCGGCGGCACGCGGCTGTTCCTCAGCGAAGGCGAGTCGCGCACGGACGAATCGATCCTCTACTTCCGCGTCGAGGACATCCATGCCGCGCGCGACGCGCTCGTGGCGCGCGGTGTCGCCTTCGTCGACGCGCCGCACATGATCCATCGACACGACGACGGCGTCGAGGAATGGATGGCGTTCTTCCGCGACAACGAAGGGCGGCCGCTCGCGCTGATGGCGCAGGTCGCGCCCGCGACGCCGGCCTGAGCGCCCGCGCGCCCGCGGCGCGGCGGCATCGACCGCCGGTCGTCGCCTCGCGGGCGGACCGTCCGCGTCAACCGATCGTCGTCGACCGCGTTTGAACGTTCGCGTGCACCGCATCACGGCGCACCTCGACGAAGGAGAACGACATGACGACGATCGCCCACCGCATCCTGCTGCGCGCCCTCGCGCCCACGCTCCTCCTCGCCGGCCTGGCGACCGCGCACGCCGCCGAACCCGTGCCCGGCCATCCGCGCGTGAACGAAGTGAACCAGCGCCTCGACAACCAGCAGCGCCGCATCGACGCCGGTGTTGCCAGCGGCGCGATCACGCCGATGCAGGCGGCGCGCGACGAGAAGCGCGACGCGGCGATAGCGCAGCGCGCGAGCGTCGACGAGGCGCGCCACGGCGGCCACCTCACCGCGGCGCAGGCGCGTCGGCTCAACCGCGCGGAGAATCGCAACAGTCGCGCGATCCGTCGCCAGAAGCACTGAGGGCCGCCGCGGCGCGCATCGGCGGTGGCCGATCGCGACCGCTGCGCGTGACCACCGCGCCGCGCGGCTCAGGTCGGATAGCAGCTCGCGATCGGTTCCTCGAAGCCGTCGGCGTAGATCGCGTCGCCGCTGCCGAACTCGACTGCGCCGATATCGACCTGCGCGCCGACCTGGCGCGGATAGAGTCCGCTCATCGCGTACGCGCCGGCCCAACCTCCGCCGCGCTGGTCGCAAACGAGCGAGAGCGGATTCGCACCTGCGCCGATCGCAGGACTGCCCGGTTGCAGTCCGATCGCCATGGTCTGCCCGCCGTAGTCGCCGAGGGTGGAAAGATGCGGATCGCCCGACAACGTGCCGGCCGGCACGGCGACGCTGGCCTGGCCGATGAAGTCGTGGTCGCCGCCGATCGACGCCGCGCCGCTGATGTCGCCTCCGGGTGTGCTCAGGGCGACGATGCTGCTAACCAGCGTGAGCACGTGCGAACCCTCGATCACGATGCCGTTCGCGTGATCGGCGCGTGCGCCGTAGTTGCGCGCGATCGTGCTGTTGTGGATCGTCAGGTCGCCGCCCGCCTCGATGCCGCCGGCGAAGCCGGTCGCGGTGTTGAACGCGATCGTGCTGTCGACGATCGCGAGATCGCTGCTGCCGACGTCGGGACCGCCGAACAGGCCGAGGCCGCCGCCGTAGGCGGCGGTGTTCGCGCTCACCAGCGAAGACCGCAGCATCGCCGGGCCGGTCACGCCGACGCCGCCACCGTAGCCGATGCCGGTCGCGTTGTTGCTCGTGATCGAACTGAATACCGCATAGAACCCGTACGAGCTGAACACGCCGCCGCCGTAGGCGTAGCCGCCGCCGGCGCGCGCGAGCGCGACGTTGCCGCTGATCGTGCTGAACACGAGGTCGACCTGGTCGTTCGACCAGATGCCGCCACCAAGCGCGGCGTTGGCGTCGTTGGACGCCGCGGTGCATGCACTCACCGTGGTCGCGGTCGCGGTGACGTGGCCCATCGCGTAGATGCAGCCGCCCTTGTTCGCGTTGGTATGGCCGTGGCTGAGCGCGAGCCCGGTGATCTCGAGCGAGCCACCCGAGCGGTGCTCGATCACGCGGCTGTGGTCGTTCGCATCGATCGTGATGCTCGGCAGCGGCTTGCCGCCGACGACGCGCACGGGCGCGACGAGCTTGAGCGAATCGGTGTCCGGATCGGTGAGCGCGCCGCTGGTGAGCGTGATCAGGCTGCAACTGAGCTGGCTGAAGTCGACCGTGGTGTTGTTGTGCGCATCGAGCATCGCCTGGCGCAGGCTGCCCGCGCCGCTGTCGTTGCAGTTGGTGAGCGTGAAGTTCGCACCATGCGGTGCGTCCACGGCCTTCGAGCGCGTGGCAACGTCGCTGGCGGCGGCGCCGGCGACCGCGCTGCCGAACGAGAGCGCGAGTGCGCGCGCCAATGCGCGGGTGCGGCCGGGCGATCGCGTGGCGGTCATGGTCGATCCTTGGCGCGGGCGGGGTAGCGCCGAGGAACGCCGGGTCGCGCCGGATTCGGACACCGGCCGGTCGCATCGCGCTCAGGTCGACGCGCGCGCGGGCTCCTGCGAGGCGGGCGCGTGGGTGTAGACGTGCGTGTCGCGCTGCGGGTATGGAATCGAGACACCGGCGTCGTCGAAGGCCTTCTTGATGCGCTCGGTGAGCTCGCATTTGGCGGCGAACCAGTCTGCATTGGCGACATGGCAACGAATGCCGAGGTCGACGCTGCTTTCCGCGAGCGCGTACACGAGTACGGCCGGCGCGGGTTCGCCGAGCACGCGGCGGTCGCCCCGCAGGATCTCCATGACGATCGCGCGCGCCTGGTCGATATCGTCGTCGTAGCCGATGCCGATGACGAGTTCGATGCGACGCATCGTATCCGGCGTGAGGTTGACGATCGAGTCGGCGGTGATGAGCGCGTTCGGCAGGGTCACCGTCTGGTTGTCGGCGCCGCGCAAGCGTGTCTGGAACATGTTGATGAGTTCGACCTTGCCGCTCACGCCGCCGATGGTCACGATGTCGCCGACGCGGAACGGTCGCAAGGCGACCAGCATGACGCCGGAAGCGATGTTCGACAGCGAATCCTTGAGCGCAAGGCCGATCGCCAGGCCGGCGGCGCCGAGCACAGCGAGCATCGACGTCATCGGTACGCCGAGCAGCTGGACGGCGGCGAGCAGCAGCACGATCTGCATCGTGGTCTGCGCCACGCGCGCGAGGAACAGCGCCGCGGTCTGCTCGATGTGCGCGCGTGCGAGGGCGCGCCCGAGCGCGTCGGCGATCCAGCCGACGATCTTCATGCCGGCAAACAGGATCACGAGTGCGCCCGCGACCCGCATCCCGAATCCGGCGGCCAAGCCTGTCCAGTACCCGTACTCCGGCGTGCTGAACCAGTCGTGCATGCGCGCCTCCTCGGTCGCGGTGGATGGCCACGAATCTTATCAAGCGCGGTTTGACGGCCAGGTGAACCGCGTGTCGCGACCGCTTTCGTGACGCAATCCACATCGTTCGGTTCAGGTCGGCGCGCGGTCGCTCCGCATTCAGCTCGTGCGGCTAGCCTGCAGCTGTTCGCGGTCGCCTCCGCCGCCGGACACCACGAAACCGAAAAGGAGTACGCCGCGCATGAGCGTCAACTCGAACCTGCGCAATGCGATCCGGGCGATCGAAGCGTTGAAGCGGACCCACGATGCGTCCACTGCGCTCAAGCCGCTCGGCACGCCGATGACCGACGAGGAACTGCGCGATCGCGCCGAACTCGTCGAGAAGGTGATCCAGACGCGCAGCAAGCTGAAGGCGCTGCGCGACCGCTCCGAGGCACTGCGCGAGTCGCTCGAGCGTTTCCGCAGGCGGCGCGCGGAATCGGCGTGATGGACGGCAGCGCGGTGGCTGCCGGCTGAATGGCGCCGCGACGCGTCATCTGCGATTCATCGCCGTCGAACTATTCCATGGGCGTCGCGTGACCGATGTCCGGAGGGGGAATCCCGATGACCGACCAGCACCTGCATGGCCTCGAAGAGAGTTTCGACGTGGGCTCGCCGCAGGACGAGCCGGCGACGCTCGCCTCGATCGTACTGAACTGCATGCGCGACCGGCCGCTCGCCGTCTACCTCGGCGAGGGCCGCGCGCTCCGCTGCGTGCCGGCGCGCGCGCTCGGCGAGATCGAGATCGACGACATCGTCGGCGTCTATTCGCCGAAGGCGGATCTCGACGCGATCGCGGACGACATCCGCACCTATGTCGAGGCGCGGTTCGGCCCGGCGCGCGTGCCGCCCGTGCTCGCGCCACGTCGCGCCGCCTAGGCCGCCTAGCATGCCGGGCCGGTGCGCCCGTCGTCGCAGCGGCAGCAAGGCGTGATCGTCGGTTTCCCGCGCTTTTTCCGTTCCTGAAGACGAAGGGCCGCGTGCGCGGCTCCCGTTCGCGAGGAAACCGACCATGCGCATCCCCTCCATCCTCGTCGCCGCGTTCGCCGCGCTCGGCGGCATGCCTGCGTTCGCGCAGACCTGCGCATCACCGATCCAGGTCGGCACGCAGATGATGCCGTACGTCGCCAGCTACGACAGCTGCACGTCGTTCGACAACATTTCCTACTACGGCGGCGTGGTCTACGCGCCCGGCCGCGACGTCGTCTACCGCGTGTACGGTTATCGCGTCCGCTATGGCGCGACGCCGGCGCTGCGCTTCGTCCTGCAGCCGAATGCCGGTTACGACGCCGCGCTGTTCGCCTGCAGCCAATGCGGCGTGACCCCGACCTGCTTCGACATGGCGGACGCCACCGGGCCGGGCTGGTCCGAATCGATGATCGAGGCCGGCCAGCACGCCGCATACTACGTCATGGTCGATTCGGAGACGGACATTTCGCCGTACGGGGACTGCGGCGGCTACAGCCTGTTCATCAGTCGCTACTAGGCGCAGTGGCGCCGCGATCGCGGCGCCGGGATCGGATGCGTGGCCGCGTGTCGATCGGGCAGGGTCTCGTTCGTCGTATTTTCCGAGGACTCCTTCCGATCCGGAGATACGACGATGAACGACCGCACGATCCGCCTGCACCGCGTCATCCGCGCCACGCCCGAACGCGTCTATCGCGCGTTCCTCGACGCCGACGCGATGGCGAAATGGCTGCCGCCGAATGGCTACACGGGACACGTGCACGCACTCGACGCGCGCGTCGAGGGGACTTACCGCATGACCTTCACGAACTTCGCGACGGGCGAGTCGCACGCGTTCGGCGGCCGCTACCTCGAACTGGTGCCGAACGAGCGCATCCGCTACACCGACGCGTTCGACGATCCCGGCTTGCCGGGCACGATGCAGACGAGCGTGAGCTTGCGCGCGGTGTCGTGCGGCACCGAGCTCACGGTGGTGCAGGACGGCATCCCGGCGGCGATTCCCCTCGAAGACTGCTACTGCGGTTGGCAGGAGTCGCTGATCCTGCTCGGCAAGCTCGTCGAGGCGTGCACGGGACCGCGCTGATGCGTCAGCCGACGCGGCGGTCGCGCTGATCGCGGAATGCGGTGATCACGACGTAGAGGTCCGCGTCCGCGCCGGGCAGGCGATAGCCGGCGACGCCGCCGAGCCGCTCGAGCGCGATCGCGACCATGTCCCAGCCTTCCTGCTCGCCCGCCTCGCTCCACTTGCGCAGCGCGAAGATCTCCAGGCCCGCCTCTTCGGCTAGCGCCTTCAGGCCTTCCGAGCGCGTCCGCAGCGCCGGCGGCAACGTCGTGTTCGACCAGGCCCACTGGAACGAATCGCCGGCGACGGAGCCGACCGCATAGAAGTCGGCATCGACATCGCCGCCGTCGGCGTGGAAATGCAGCACGCCCGCATCCACGTCCGCGGTCCATCGATCGAAGTGGCCCAGTCCGTACTCGGCCTCCGCGGCATCCTGCAACACGTCCAGGCGTTCGTTGCAGCGGTCGAAGAACGCGTCGATCTGCGCGTCGGTCCAGGCCATCGTGGTCGCTCCGTCGAATGCACGAGCATACATGGCACGACGGCCGCGCAGGTCGATCGTTCGCGTCAGTCCAAGCCGTCGGCGAAGATGCGGTCGCCGCGATCGAAGTAGGCGACGTCGTTCGCGGCAGCGTGGCGGATCCAGGCGAAGTTCGGCAGCCCCGATCGCGGCGCGAAGCCGACGCGCGGCGCGGCATCGTCGATGCCGTCGACGAGATCCGCGTAGTTGGCGTTGCCGAGCGTCCACGCGTTCGGCGCGGCGAATTCGAAGCCGTTCGACTTGAACACGAGCGCATGGGCGGCGCGATCGACGTAGGTGAGCAGGAATGTCGCGTCGTGGTCGTCGTAGACGACGTGCGCATCGCGTTCGTCGCCGCTGCCGACCGGTGTCGGCGCGAACTGGCCCCAGAAATTCGTGTAGTGCCCGCGCATGTTGTAGAAGCCGACCACGTTGCCGAGTCCGGGCGCACGGTCGCAGGTCGCGGTGACGAGCGTCGTATTGCTGCCGATCGGGTTGTCGACGTCGGAGTACTGCACGGCGATCGACGGCGCGCGGCAGGCGCCTTCGGTCGCTGCGACGACCGGGAACTCGGGGCAGGGATCGCTGCCGGCGTCGCACTCCGTCGGCGCGGGCGCGCCGGGTGGCGTACACGGGTCGTTGCTCGAGCCTGGTGCGCGGTTGACCGTGACCGGCGTGATGAACGCGCTGCTGACCGTGCTCGTGTTGCGCGATTCGCAGATGCTGCCGTCGACGTCGTCGACCGCCGCGAAGCGTTCCCAGGCGACGTAGTAGCGGCCGTTCGAGCCGCTCGCGCTGCGGCCGTATGCGAGCGCGACGCGGCCGAACGTCGCCGACGTGCCGGCGACGGTGCGCGTAGTTGCGTAGGTCGCGCCGCCGTCGGTGCTCACGGCATAGCCGATCTCGTCCTGCGAGGGCGTGAAGCGCGACCAGGCGATCGCGACGCTGTAGGGCGAGGTGCCGACGCCCGGCTTGCGGTAATCCGAGGCGATCGCGACGTCCTTGATGTGCGTGGTGCTGAACAACGCGAACGCGGTGCCGAGCGGCGTGCCGCTGGCGCCGTCGTAGCGGTCGACCGTGAGCGTCGAGGTCGGGCCCGACGGCGACTTCACCACGGCGACGTCGAGCACGAGGCTCGCCTCGTCGTTGCCGCTGACGACGAGATCGACGCCGTTGTAGTCGCTGTCGAACGCCGAGTACGCGGCGAACGGGCTCCAGTTCGCGCCGCCATCGGTCGACCTGAGGATCGTCACGCCACCCGTGCCGTTGGACTGCGTGCCCAAGGCGGCGTAGACCCAGCCGTTGGACGCGGTGGTCGTCTTCAGGTGCGCGAGCGCACCCGCTGCGGCGGTCGCGAGTGGCGTGTCGGCGTGCGCGATCGGCGCGGCGAACAGGAGTGGCGCGAGGCAGGCGAGGCATCGCTTCATGGCGGACATCCGTCGACGGAGGACGCGGTTCGCGGCCGCGCTCCGATCGGCGCGGCGCCGCTGCGCGCCGGTATACCACGCGTCGTGCGCCGGCGCGAAGCGTCGCCTCAGGCGGCGATTTGGCGCAGCGCGCGCTCGATCGCGAACACGTGCGCGTCGTCGGCGTCCTCGGCGCGCAATGCTTCGGCGAGGTGGAACACGTAGTCGCGGTTGGCACCGCTCGGGCCGTGCGCGTCGGCGATCTGGCGCGCGATCGCCGCGTCGGACGCCGGTCCGAGCCAGGCCGCATTGTGTTCGTCGGCGATGTAGACGAGGCCGTCCGCGCGCTCGCCGTCGTCGAACTCGAGCGGTTCGACGTGGCGCAGGTAGCCGTTCTTCTCGCGCTGGTCGAGCGCATCGAACACGGCGGGCGTGACGAGGTAGGCGGCGCCGACGCAGGTCGCGCCGGCCTCGCGCGCGAGCGTGAGCACGCGTCCCGGCGCGTCCGGCGTGCCGCGATGGTCGTGCGAACCCTGCCAGAAGCGGCGCGACCAGCCGTACAGGCGCGCGCGGCGGCGCTCGATGAAATCGAAGTCCGCCTTCCAGATCAGCGAGCCGTAGCCGAACAGCCACACCTGCGTCGCGCCTTCGAAGCGATGGCGCTCGCGATTGAGCGCGGTCGTGTCGTGCGTCATGCGCCGCATGATAGCGGCGCGCGCGGGCCGCGGTCGCGCGCGCGACACGGTCTGCGCCGGCCTGCCGCTCCACGTCGTCGGCGCGGATCCGCGCGGCCATGCGCGCAATGCCTGCACCGCGGGCCGGCGTGGTCGCGTGTACGCTGCGACGCACGACCCCCGGCGATCGCGGAAGCGACGACATGGCGATGGGCAAGGCGGTGGCGGCGAAGGATCCCGACGCGTACGTCGACGCGCTCGACGGCTGGCGGCGCGATTGCGTCGAACACCTGCGCGCGGCGGTGCGCGGCGCCGCGAACCTCGACGAGGTGATCAAGTGGGGGCACCTCGTCTATATCGGCGACGGGCCCGTCCTGCTCATCCGCGCCGAGGAACGGCGCGTCCTGTTCGGCTTCTGGCGCGGACAGCGCCTGCGCGCGATCGAGCCGCGCCTCAAGCCCGGCGGCAAGTACGAGATGGCGACGCTCGACCTGCGCGAAGGCATGGTGATCGGCGCGACGGTCGCTCGCCGGCTCGTGCGCGCCGCGGTCGCGCTGGACGCCGCATCCGGCGCATGAGTACGCCGCGTCCCCGCCGTTTCCCCTGCGCCGGCGCGTCGGCGCGAGCCGCGATGGAACTTCGCGCGGACGTGCCGGTTCCAAGCCGGTACCGCACGCCTTGGAAGGAGCGCACCGATGTCGTCCAAGTGCCCGAAATGCGAAAAGCCGGTCGACCACGTCAACGCACGCGCGATGCCGATCCAGGCGAGCACGAAGCAGTGGCGCGGCGTCAGCTACGACTGTCCGCATTGCCACACGATCCTCTCGGTCGCGCTCGATCCGGCTGCGTTCAAGGAGGAATTCGTGCAGGACGCGAAGCGGCGTTGAGCGCCCGGCGGGAGCGTGCGTCGCATCGACGCGTCCACGCGGTCGGCCTATGCTGCGTGCGCCAGCCACGGAGGTGATGAGTGCCTGTCCGATTAGTCCTGACCGCCGCGGTCCTCGTCCTCGCCGGATGCGCGCCGGCGCCGCCGAAGGTGAATGCACCGCTCGCGCCGCGGGCGGCATCGGCCACCGAGGCTTCGGCCATCGCGCGCGTCGAAGCCGCGGGGCGCGCGATCTACCGCCAGGACCAGGCCGCGCAGCGCGCGCGCGATGCGCTGGCGGCGCAGGGCATCGCGATACCGCTGCCCGACGTCGGCGGCTGGATCATCACCGAACTGCCGCAGGGCACGCGCGTGAGCCTGTTCGTCGAGGACGCCGACGCGGTCGCGCATGTCCAAGCCGATGTGCTGTTGCCGCCGCCGGGCAAGGGGCTGCCGCAGGTGACGACCGCGCCCGCGCGCGCGCCGGATGCAGCCGAAGCCGCGATGTACCGCGCGCGGCAGACCGCGCTCGCCAACGCGGACGAGCTGTGCGGCGCCGCGTTCGGCACGGTGATCCTGCCCGGCGCGGAGCAGCGCTGGGACGTCTACCTGTTCCCGGAGTCGGATCGTGCGAAGGTGATCCCGCTCGGCCCTCTGCTGCGTTTCGACGTCTCCGCGGACGGCACGCGGCTCGTGTCGAGCGAGGCGTACTCGAAGGATTGCATCAGCATGGCCGACAACGACGCCGAGCTCTACGTGAGGCTCGAGAACCGTACGCAAGGCGAGCTGCCGGTGCCGATGGACGTGTTCCTCAGCCTCAGCTATCCCAAGCCGATCATGCTCGCGACCGGCGGCCACCTCTGGCTCGTGGAGAACGGTCGCATCAAGCCGAAGGGGCCGTGAAGCACGAATGGACAGGTGGGGAGGTCCGGACCAGCGGCCTCTTCAGCGGCGCGTGAACTCCATCGTCCAGTTGGTCTCCCAGGACTTGCCGCCATCGGATGAAGAGGCCTGTTCCCAGTGCGCGTGGTCGGCATCGGCGTGCGACCACTGGTAGCGCGTGCGGACCGGCTTGCCGTTGACCATGCCGTCGGAATAGAAGCGGCCCACGCCGTTCTCGAAACGACCCTTGACCGGCGGATCGATCGCTCCGTGCGGATCGCGGCCGTCGACCCACCAGATCGCCCACGAGCCGGTCTTCGGATCGTAGGCGCGCATCCCGACGGCACGGTAGCGGCCGTTCGGCGAATCGAGCACGTTGTCCTCGACGTTGCCGAAGCCTTCCATGATCTTGCGCGTGCTCATCGTGCCGTCGAATTCGATCCACTGGCGTGTCTTCGCGCTGACCAGGCGGTGGTGCACGCGCCAGTCGCCCACCGCGAAGTCGAAATCGTGCAGGCCGGACAGGTCCTGCGCGGCCTTCGGTGCGTCCGGCGGCGCGGCCACGGCGGTCACCGCGCAGCAGGCGAATGCGAGCGAGAGGCCCGCGGCAGGCAGGAAGTGCAAGGCGATCATCGGTGCAGCCCTCGGCATGCGCACGGTGCGCGCGAGCCGAGGCTGCGCCGCGCGACGCCGGCCGAACAGGGCCACTCGTGCGCGCCGATGCCGGGCCACTGGCGCGGCTCGCGTGGCGGCAGGCCTCAGCATCGCTGATCCATTCGCCGCACTGAGGTATACCAATACACCTGTATTACTGTGGATGTTTTGATACGATGTGGCGGCGCCGCCCAGCGGTCGCGCCAAGGGGGATCTTCGAACCGTCTCGCGTATTCGATCGGCTTGCCCGTGGCCGCGCCGGCGCGTCCCCGTATGTCCCACGCCAGCTACCGGAGGATGCACCATGAAGGGAGCCACCTGTGTCGCGCGCGGCCTCGCCGGCGCGTCGTTGATGTTGTGCGGAGTGTTGGGAATGGATGCGCGCGCGGCCGAGGGCGCCTCGCCTGCGTGCTCGCCGCCGACGTCGGTCGCTTCGACGCCGGAACAGACGGCCTGGCAGTTGTTCGTCGCGGCGACCTGTCCGGTCAACACCGTGCAGTACCCGTACGTGACCTGGCAGACCTGGATCGAGCAGAACCAGCTGTACGGCGCCGGCGGCGCCGCGCTCGCCGCGGGCGAGCGGCCGCGCTTCCACATGAGTCCACTCGCCGCGCTGCTGCGCGCGCAGGCCGACGCGATGGGCAAGGACAAGAAGAAGGGCAAGGCGAAGGACGCGAAGGATGCCGCGAACGCGCACGCGGCGCTGCCCGACATCGCGAACCAGAACTGCAACTCGAACACCTGGAGCGGGCGCACGATCTGCGAGGAGGCGCGCCTCAATCCGGACGCGCAGCAGTACATCGTCGCGAACGGCCTCAACACGCGGCCGGGGCAGGTCAAGTTCATCGAAGCGGGCAACGTGTTCAAGTTCCCCGCGCCGGCGGTCGAGATCAAGGCCGACTGGATCCAGCTCGGCAGCTGCAACAACCCGCCGCAAGGCGTGCACGTCGAGAACGTCGGCGGCACCTGCTACGCGCTCGGCGGCATCCACCTCATCTCCAAGCTCATCGACAAGTGGATCTGGGCGACGTTCGAGCCGCAGAACACGACGACCAATCCGCAGCGCTGCAAGGTGCTCGGCTGCAACGACCCGTGGGGCTCGAGCCCGGCGACGAGCCAGGGTGCGTCGACCCAGCAGACCGCGGCGCTGAAGGCGCTCATGGTGCAGGCGAACCTCGCGCCGGAATGGTTCAACTATCGCCTCGACGGCGTGCAGGTCGACTTCCTCGACGCGAGCGGCAAGCCGACGCGCCTCGGCAACTCGATCATCGAAGGCGACAACGCGGGCAACCCGCAGGCGATGGCGAAGTCGTCGTGCATCACCTGCCACAACCTGTCGTCGATCAACCCAGCGGGCAACGAGCAGAACCCGAACTTCATCATCGGCGCCCCGCAACCGCCACCGTCCGGCTACGTGCTGCGCGACTTCGTCTGGTCGCTCACGCTCGCACTGCCGCCGCCGTCGAACTGACCGCCCCTGCGAACGCGCGTGCCGCCGCTGCGCGGCACGCGCGTTGCGCGCATCAGTCCACTTCGCTGCCTTCGAACGGGATGCGCGTCGCATCGACCGACAGCAGCGGGCCGAGTTCGTAGACGTTGGTGTAGCCGTAGGATTTCAGCGACGTCCAGGTCGACAGGTTCAGCGACGCCGTTGCCGCCTTCGGTGCGAACGCCTGCGGGCTGTCGCGGAAGTTGTTGTTGCAATAGATGAGGATCTTCGCGTCCGTGCGCGGCGCGACGCGCGCGAGCGACTCGGCGGTGAACTCGGTGAACGGCAGGTTCACCGCGCCCTTGACGTGGCGCATGCGGTAACGCGCTTCGCTGCGCGCGTCGAGCACGATCACGCCGGGCTCGCGCATGCGCGCGAGGAACGCCACTTCGCTCAGGCGGTGCGACTCGCGTTCGTCCTTCGACGACGCGACGATGCGCTGGAAGCCGTCGTAGTCGATCAGCGGGTTCGGAATCGCCTCGTCGGCGCGCGCGACGCCCGCGGCCACGGCGAGAGTGAATGCGACGGCGACGGACTTCGACATGAGGCCCTCCCGGACAGCGGCGCGGTCGCGCCTCTCCGTGGTTTGGTGCGTGCGACGCGCGGAAAGTTCAGCACGGACCGCCACGCGTGTCCGAGGTACGGGCGCTGCGGCGTTCGACGCAGCATCCCTGTCCGTGTCGAGGTCGTCATGTCCCGCTTCGCCCGTCCGCCGATGCCTGCGTTGCGACCGCTCGCCGCCGGTGTGCTCCTCCTCTGCGGCGCCACCGCCGGCGCGGCGACGATCCCGGTCACGAACTGCCTCAACGGCGGCACGGGCAGCCTGCGCGCGGCGGCGCAGGCGGCCGGCAACACGGACGTGATCGATCTCGGCCAGTTGCAGTGCAGCCTCATCACGCTGACCACCGGTCGCATCGAGCTGCCGAGTTTCGTCACGGTGCAGGGGCCCGGATCCGGCCTCCTCGCGATCGACGGCAACGCGTACGACCGCGTGTTCCAGCACACCGGAGCCGGCGTGCTCACGATCAGCGGCCTCACGTTGCGCAACGGCAGCGGTTTCCTCTCCGGCGGCTGCATCTACTCCGGCGGCAACGTGCAACTCACCGATGTCGCGATCCGCGACTGCAAGGTCGTCGGCATCGCCGGCACGAGCACCTATCGCGGCGGCGGCCTGTTCGTCGACGGCATCCTCGCGATGGTCGGCAGCCACGTCGACGGCAACCGCGTCTATTCCTCGCTCGGCAACGCGGTCGGTGGCGGCGCGTACGTGCACGGCGACCTCACGATGACGAACAGCACGATCAGCGGCAACCGCGCCGACAGCGTCGCCTCGGCCGGCTTCGCCAATGGTGGCGGCGCGTACGTGACCGGCGTCGTCGACGCGAACTATTCGACCATCGACGGCAACACCGTCGCGGCGCTCGCCTCGCCGTTCGGCAGCGGTGGCGGCGCAGTCGCGGGCGGCCGCGCGAGCTTGCGCAACTCGACCGTGTCCGGCAACGAAGCCGGCTTCGTCGGCGGCGTGCAACTCAAGGGCGGCAACACCGTACCCGCTTCGCTGATCGCGAACAGCACGATCTCGGGCAACCGCGCGACGATGGCGACGATCGGCGGCGTCTACGCGAAGGCCGCACTGACGGTCGCGAACGCGACGATCGCCTTCAACCAGGAAGCGCTGCCGCTCGGCGCCGGCCTGTTCCAGACCGGCTTCGCGGCGGACCTGCAGAGTTCGATCATCGCACGCAACGGCGGCGCGGCCGGTTCGCCCGACGTCGGCGAAGGTCTCGGCGCCTCGTTCGGCGGCGCCGACAACCTCATCGAGAACCACGGCACCTCACCGGTGCCGGCCGACACGATCGCCGCCGATCCGCGCTTGGTCGGCCTCGGCGACAACGGCGGCCGAACGCGCACGCACCTGCTGCGTGCGGACAGCCCCGCGATCGATGCGGGGAACAACGCGCAGGGACTCAGCGCGGACCAGCGTGGCGGCGCGTTCGCGCGCGTACACGGCGTGGCCGCGGACATCGGCGCGCTCGAGGCCGACGGCGACCGCCTGTTCGCGAACGGCTTCGACTGACTTCCCGGCCGCTCCGGGGGCGCATTCCGCGGCTCCGGGCAGCTCTCGTTCTGTGATGGCTTGAGCTAAAAATATCCTGCGTATACCTGTACTTGATGGGTATACTTGGTGTATATCGTCACCGAACGCACGCGAGGGATTGCGGCATTGCTCCAGGGGAGCCCTCCGTGAAGCCACGTCTCTTGTGTATCGCCCTTCTGGTCGGAGCCGCGCCCGGCCATGCCGCGTCGCCGTGGGGCGAAGTCGTCTTCGCCGACGCCTTCGAAGGTTTCGCCACCTGCCCGTCGACCACCGTCGTGCCCGATGGCACGGCGCGCATGCGCCTGCTCAATTCCAACATTTCCTACGGTGTATTCCCGACGTTCCGGCCTGCGGCCTACCTCGGCGAGTACGACAACATCTGGGGCCACAACACGCCCTATGATGGCGTCACTGCGTGGCCGGGCGTCACCGGCTCAGCGCCCGTCATCAAGGAATTCCACCGCTGGAACTACATCGGCGCGCATTTCAGGACGCCGGCGACGGTTCCGCCGGGCTTCTCCGGGCGTTTCGTGAATCCCGCATCGATCGCCGGGCCAAACACCACGATGGCGATCAGCCGCGCCTGCGGCGACTTCGCCAACCACCTGCCGACTCCCGGCTGCATCACCCGCGACGTACCGACGGCCGACGCCTACATGGTGTTCTGGCAATTCGGCTCGTCGAGTCCGCAAACCGCCTGCAACCTCGAAACCGACACCGACTACTACGTCAACATCATCCAGTCGGACGAGGACTCGCATACGGAGTGTGCCGGCGACATCTGTCCGGTCGCGCCCTGGCGCAACTGACGAGCGCGCCGCTCCAACGCTCGCACAATGTTTTCCGAACGAAATCGGAATCCGCGCTCGCGCATGATGATGCGTTGCGGTTTCGCCGCCGTTCTCCCACGTCGTCCAGAAAGCCTGCTCTGCAGTGGTGGACGTTTCCTTGCCACCCGTCGCCCAGAGGAGGCTACGACCTTGCGTATCCGTCTTGCCCTCGCCGGCCTGCTGCTCGTGCTCGCCGTGCCCTGTTCCGCCGTACCTCCGTCGTGGGACGAAGTCGTGTTCGCCGACGAGTTCGACGCGATCACCGATTGCCCCGACACGATCCTCGTGCCCGACGGCACGCAGCGCCTGCGCCTGCTCAAGTCGGACATCCAGTACGGCGCGCAGCCGGCGTATCGGCGCGACGTGCCGTTGGCCGAGTACGACGACATCTGGGGCCACAACAATCCCTACGACGGCGTGACGTCGTGGCCGGGCGTGACCGGCGCCGCGCCGGTGTTCAAGCAGTTCCACCGATGGAATTACGTGGCGGCGCATTTCCACACGCCGGCCACGGTGGTGCCGGGCATGTTCGGATCGTTCGTCAATCCCGCATCGGTGCCGAGCCCGCACACGACGATCGCGATCAGTTATGCGTGCGGCGACTTCTCGCGGTGGCTGCCCTCGCCGGGCTGCCTCGCGCGCGACGTGCCGAGCGCGGACGGGATGATGATCTTCTGGCAGTTCAACACGTCGAGCCCGGCGCTCGCGTGCGACCTGCGCCCGGACACCGACTACTACATCAACGTGATCCAGGCCGACGCGGTCTACGACCCGGAATGCAGCGGCGACATCTGCACGATCTCGCCCTGGCGCGGCGGCTGAACGCGCTTCAGTCGAGGCCGTCGGCGAACAGCAGGTCGTTCTCGACGCCCATCGTCGCCTGCGCCAGCGTGGCATTGCCGATGCAGGCCTGCACGCCCGCGATGATGCGTCCCGGCTGGACCAGCGGATTCACCGCGTACGTGCAGTCGAGGTCGTCCGTCGCGACCTGCGCGAGGTAGCGCGCCTTGCCGCCGTCGCCGAAGCTCGGGTCGAGGTCGAGCGACGGCGTGAGGCGCACGAGCGTGACGCCGGTGAGCGAACCGGGTGCGCGGCTTTCGCCGAGGATGACGATCTTGCCGTCGCCCTGGCGTGCCAACGCATAGGCACGGTCGAAGTTGTCGATCGCGTTGGCCGGATTCGCACCGCCGAAGTCGAGACTGTACGCGCGCGCACCGAGCGGGCCGATCGACGTGTCGAGCTGCCCGTCCGCGCGCCACTTGACCAGCACGATGTCGTAGTCCGAATGCGCGCCGCCGTAGTGGATGCCGGTGCCGACCTGCAGGATCGAGCCGTCGGGCTCGAGCAGGGAGCCTTCGCTCAGCACGCGCTTCTGCAGGTCGCCGGAGGCGGTGCCGAGGTCGGCATGGGCGATGCCCGGCGCGAAGTTGCCGAAGCCGACGTCGACCGCGCCGTTCGGTTGCAGGCGAAAGACCGTCTGTCGGCCTTCCAGCAGGTTCGGTGCGTAGCGGCCGGTGACGACGATGCGCCCGTCGCGCATGAGGTGCAGGCCCTGCACCGCGTTGATGAGGTTCTGGGCGTCGAAGTCGGCCTTGCCGTCGACGCCGAAGCCGGCGACCGGCGCGCCGTCGGCGGTGTAGTGGGCGATCGCGAGTCGGCGGGCCGGCGTCGCCGCGGCGAAGCCCGCGGCGACCACGCCGCCTTGCGCATCGATCGCCAGCTGGCGCGCATCGTCCGCGTCGTCGTCGCCGAGGTCGAACGCGATCGTGAGCACGCCGGTGCCGAGCAGGCTCGTGTCGACGTCACCCGACGGCGTGAAGCGGTAGATCGTGAAATCGTCGCAACCGCTGAAGCCGACCCAGATGCGACCTTGCGCGTCGATCTGCGCATCGGATGCGTTCGCCCCCACGCACGGCAGCGGATAGCTGCGCAGGCCGGTGTCGCCGAACGTGTAGTCGGGATAGCCGTCGGCGTCGAGGCGCTGGATCGTCGTGCGCCAGACGTTCTGTTCGTCCATCATCGACCCGATCAGGTAGAGCTGCCCGTTCGGCGCGCGACGCAGCGTCTCGAGGTGGGCGTTGAACGTGCTGCCGTAAGGGTTGAGGTAGAAGCCGAAGCCGGGGAACTCGGCGTCGGTGCCGAACGTCGGATCGAGCGCGCCGTCGGCGCCGAACGCGGGCGTGGCGGTGGCGACGGCGGTGGCGAGGGTGGTGAACAGCAGGGCGGTGCGCATGGCGATGTCCTCTACGGTTGCATCGGCATACGCAATGCCGCGGCGCGAGGGATCACGCCGCGACGCATGGGTACCGCGACGGGCGCGGACGAGGCAAGATCGGCGGTGGAGGCCGGCCGATGCGTGCGACGCGCGCCGGGATTCAACACGCTCCGGAGGCCCGATGCTCGCAACGCTCGCGATGATCCTCGCCCTCGCGGCCCCGCCGCCGCAGGAACTGCCGCCGACGCGCGTGCAGGGCGAAGCGACGACCACGCTCGCGCAGTTCACCCCGGCCGAGCGCTACCGTTTCGACCTCGGCGGCGAGGCGGGCCAGTACAGCGAATGGGAGCGCACCGGCCTCGCCCGTTTCGACGGCATCGCGACGACGATCCTCGTGAAGGCGGCGAAGGGCCGGCGCAGCGAGAAGTGGGCATCGATCGCGCGCATCGACCTGTACGGTGCGGGCGGCGCCGACGCCCGCCGCCAGCTGTCGATCATCCTCTCGGTCGACCGCGCGACCGAGCTCGTCACGCCGCAGCTCTGGCGCGGCAAGGACCGGCCGCGCGCGCCGTTCAAGGTCGAGCTGCCGCGCGGCGAACCGGTCGACCTGAAGATCCTCACCGACACGCCGGGCCAGCTCACGATCGCCTTCGGCGAAACGATCTTCCGCATCGAGGACGACTTCCAGATCAAGTCGGTCGGCGTGCTCGCCTCCGGCGTCGACGTGCGCTTCGATCCGTTCGCGTTGCTGCGTCGCGTGGCGACGGAAGACTGAGCGCCGCCGGCCGCGATGAGGCTCGCGATCGGCCGTTCCGCGGCGGGCGGCGTTGAACGGAAATCCGCAGCAAGGCGGAGGGAGTGCCACTGCTCGCGGGCGGGTGCACGCCCGCGAAGCGTCAACCGTCGAAGCCGTCGGCGAAGATCACGTCGGACACCACCGGCTGCCGTTCGTAGGCGCCGATGTCGGCCGCGACGCCGGCTTCGCGCGGATAGCCCTCGCCGCGCTGGTCGAACACGAGGCCGATCGCGTTGTTGCCGGCATCGATCGCCGGGCTGCCGTCGCCGAGTGCGTGCGTCGGTGTCGCGCCGCCGTTGTTCGCGAGCGGCTGGAGCAGCGGGTCGGCGGTGATCGTGTCGGCCGGCATCGTGGCAGGGCCGCCCGCGTTCGGCACGAGGTTGTTCGCGCCGCCGACCGTGTCGGGGAACGCCCACACGTTGTTGGCCGCGCCGACCGTGTCGTTGTTCGCGACGATCGTGCTCTGCAGTTCGATCTGGTAGGTGTACTCGCCCGCGCTGATGCCGGCGCCGCGCGACGCCGCCGTGTTGAACGCGATCGTGCTGTTGCTGAAGCTCGCATCGCCGCCGTCGAGCATGATGCCGCCGCCTTCGCGACCGCTCGTGTTGCCGCTGATCGTGCTGTCGATGATCGCGGTCGCCTGCGGTGCGTACTCGCCGTAATGGATGAAGATGCCGCCGCCTTCCGCGCCCGCGCTGTTGCCGCTGACCGTGCTGCTCTGCAGGACCACCGCGCAGCCGAGGCAGAGGATGCCGCCGCCGCCTTCGTTGAGCCCGGCTTCGTTGCCGGAGCTGTTGCCGGTCACCAGCGTCGTGTCGAGCGTGACCACGCCTTGTTCCGGTCCCATGATGCCGCCGCCCGCCGACGGCGCGTGGTTGCCGGCGATGACCGAGCCGTCCACTTCGAGGCTCGTCGCCTTGAACACGCGCACGCCACCGCCGCCGCCGTAGTGGCCGGGCGAGTACACCGTGTTGTTCAGCACGGTCGAGTCGCGCAGGCGCGTGTCGCCGACCGCGGCGATGCCGCCGCCCTGCGGCGCGCACACGCCGCATTGGGTCGTCGTCGTGTTGTCGTGCACGTGGCCGCGCAGCACGTCGAGCGAGGCGATCGCGTCGTCCGGGTGCGAACCGACCGCGACGCCGCCGCCGAACACCTCGTACGAATCGGATTTCGCCGTGTTGCCGGTGATCGTGCTGTCGGTGAGGTGGGTGTCGCCGAGCGCGAAGATCGCGCCGCCTTCGGCGACGTCGTCGTTCGGGTTGCCCTCGGCATGGCTCCACGCGGTGTTGTTGGTGAACGACGTGCCGGTCACGGTCAGCGTGTTGCCGACCGCGATCGCGCCGCCGCGCACGCGCTGCGTGCCGTCGACGTGGTTGGCGTCGAAGGCGCCGCCGGTCAGCGTCGCATTGCCGGTGACCGCGACCGCACCACCGGAGACGAGCGCGGTCGTCGCGCTGCCGGCCGCGCACGCGTTCGCGACGACGTCGTCGAGCACGAGGTCGCCGCCGGCCTGCACGCAGCCACCGTCGCCGCCCGCATGACCATGGGTGAGCGCGAGCCCGCGCAGCACCAGGTGCGCGCCCGCGGCCGGCTGCTCGAACACGCGGCTCGCGTCGTTGCCGCTGATCGACAGCGCACCGCTGCCCGGGCCCTGCACCGTGAGGTCGGCGACCGTGACCGCGAGCGCGCCGCCGGTAAGGACGATCGTGTTGCAGGCGAGGCCGGCGACGTCGATCGTCTCGCCCGCCGCGGCGTTCGCGACCGCGTCGCGCAGGCTGCCCGCGCCGGCGTCGTCGCAGTTCGTCACGGTCGCCGCACCGGCGAGCGGAGCGGCGAGGGCGAGGGCGAGACCGGCGGCGAGGCGTTGCGGTCGCAGGGTGCGCGCACGGGCGCGGGGACGGGCAGGACTCATGCGGAAACTCCAAGGGCGATCGAAAGGAAGGGGGCGCGCGCCCGGGTCGACGCGGCTCGCCTGAAGCATCGCACCCGCGGGTGCAGCGTCCATGCCGGGCGCGTTCCGTTGCTGTTCGGATTCCGTTCCGCGTCAGTCCGCGGCGGGTGCAAGTCGTTGCAGCGACTCCGGAATCGGTCGTTCGCCGGCGAGTTCGCGTGCGTGCGCGAGCGCGGCGCGCCAGGCCGACGCCTGGCCGAGCGCGCGGTACAGCCGCACCTGCAGCAGGGCGCAGTCGAAGTCCTGCTCGGCCGCGCGAGCGACGCGACCGGCGACGACCGCGGCGGCGTCGAGCCGGCCTGCGGCGATCAGGTCGTTGCCGTACGCGGTCGCGACGTCGGCGACGAGTTCGCTGCGCCCGTCGACGCCGGCGAGCGCGGCGTCGAACGCGGCGCTCGCCGTGCCGGCGTCGGCCGCGGTCGCGGCGCGCGCGAGTTCGACCCGCACGCGCACGCGCGGGTCGTCGGTGTCCTTGGCCCAGGTCGCGAACGCCACCGACTGCGTCGTCGCCGCGGTCGCCTCGCCCGCGTGCAGCGCACGCACGAGCGTGAGCCACGCATCCGCGCGGTCGGCCTCGTCGCCGGCACCGTCGAGCGCATCGACCGCGTCGCGCGCGAGCACGGCGGCGGTCGACGCGTCGCCGAGCGCGAGGTCGAGGCGCGCTTCGATCGCGCGTGCGTGGCCTACTTGCGCCGCATCGACCGGCGGGTCGGTGCGGTGGATCAGTGCGTCGAGCACGGCGCGCGCCTCGGCGATGCGCCCGTTCGCCGCGAGCGTGTCCGCGCGCGCGGCTTCGAACGCGCTGCGCACCTGCGGGTCGGTGATGCGCGCGTGCTCGGCCCAGCCGGCGTCGCTCGCCTTCAGCGCGTCGAGCGGCTGCAGCAGCATGAGGTGCGAACCGATCTGGTTGACGATCGAGGTGATGAACTCGTTGACCATGCCGAAGCGGCGGAACGTCTCGCCCGCGCGCACGAGCGTCGGCAACGCCTCGGCCGGGCGCCCGTGCGCCATCTGCACCGTGCTCTCGTTGCCGTCGAGCTGGGCGAGCAGCAGCGGGTCGCCGCCGAGCGTGAGCGCGACGCGCGAACGCGAGAAGTCGGCGAGTGCTGCATCGGCGTGGCCTTCGCGCGCTTCGAGGATGCCACGGTCGTTGTAGGCGCGGCCGAGCGCGATCGGCTCGCCGCGGCCGTCGAGCAGGCCGATCGCCGCGTCGCAGGCGCGGCGTGCGTCGGGCAGGCGGCCGCTGCGCAGGTCGGCGACGCAGAGGTTCTCGAGCAGGCGCGCGTGCATGACCGGATCGGACTCGGCCGTCACGCGTTCGAGCAGCGCGGCGATCGCCGTGCGCGCGGCGTCGAAGCGCCCTGCGCGCAGGTCGATGCGGACCGCGCGTTCGCGCACTTCCGGCAGGTCGCGCAGCGCGGGCGGCGCGTGCTCGATCAGCGAACGCGCGAGCTCGAGGTTCTCGGCGAGGCGCGCGGCGTCGGTGCGCTGCAGCAGCTCGGTCAGGCCGATGTCGGCGTCGGGCGGTGCGTCGCCGGCCTGCGCCCGACCGAGCAGCGCGAGCAGCTGCTGCGCGGCGCGATCGGTCGCGGCGATCGGGTTGTCGGCCTCGGCCTGCACCGCGCGTCGCGCGCCGCCGACGTCGGCGAGCTCGGCGCGCACGACCCAGTCGTGGCCCGACCTGCGCACCGCGGGCAGCACGAGCGAACGCAGCGCGGCGGAACCGGACAGGCGTTGCGCGGCCTCGTCGCTGCCGCGGCTGCCGGCGACGACGCGCACGACGCTGTCGCTCGGCATCACCGCGACGCCATGTGCGCGCAGGCGCGTCGCGAGCAGATCCATGAGGCCGAGGCGCAGCCATTCGTCGTCGCTGCCGGCGAGCACGTCGGCGGGCAGCACCGCGATCGCGTCGCCGCGCGCGGGGGCGGCGGCGTCGGCGCGCGGCGCGTCGGCTTCGCGGGCATGGCGCGCGGCGAACCAGCCGGTGGCGAGCGCGAGCCCGATCGCGACGGCGGCGACGAGCGCTGCGAGTCCGTGGCGGCGCGTGGGTGCTGCGACAGGCGCCATGGCGCCCGGCGATGGCGCCTGCGCGACTGCGGGCGGCGTCGCAGCGGCGGCGCCGGCGTCGACCTCCTCGGTCGGCGCGACCCAGCGGTAACCGTAGCGCGGCACCGTGCGCAGGATCGCCTGCGCCTCGGCGGTGTCGCCGATCGCACGACGCGCGGCGAGGATCGCCTTGCCGAGCATCGTGTCGCTCACCGCGGTCTTGCCCCACACTGCGGCGACGAGTTCGTCGCGACCGACCGCGCGGTCGCGGTGCGTCGCGAGGTAGGCGATGCAGTCGAACACCGTCGGCGGCAGGTCGATGCGGCGGTCGCCGCGCCAGAGTTCGCGCGCGGCGATGTCGATGCGGTCGTCGCCGAAGCGCAGGAACGTGCGGGTCATCGCCGCAGCGTAGCGGCGTGCGGCGCGCGCGTGAAGCGCGTCCGACGAAGGTCGAAACGTCGCGTCGACGTGCCCGCGTCCGTCGTGGCGCCGGACATCGGAGGCCGCGGACGGCCCTCAGGCGCCAGCGAGCTCGCGCGTGAGCTCGGCCGCGCCGATCTCGCGGCAGCCGCTCGCGTCCTGCCCGGCCCACAGCGGCGAGAAGTCGCCGCGACCCGCGCGTTCGGCGTGCGCGCGCAACGGCGCGATCGCCGCCGCGGCGAGCGGGAACGGCGGTGCGAGCGGACTGATCGGGCCGAGCTCGCGCATGAGCCGGTTGACGATGCCGCGCGCGAGGCCGCCGCTGAAAAGGTTCGTCAACGCGGTATGCGCCACCGCGTCGCTGCGCAGCGCGGCGCGATGCACCGCGTGCGTGGTCGCTTCGTCGCACAGGAGATAGCTCGTACCTACTTGCACCGCGCTCGCGCCGAGCGCGAGCGCAGCGGCGACGCCGCGCGCGTCGGCGATGCCGCCGGTCGCGACCACCGGCACGCGCAGCGCGCGCACGAGCTGGGGCAGCAGTGCGAACGTGCCCGCTTCGCGCGTGGCGTCGTCGGACAGGAAATGGCCGCGATGGCCGCCCGCCTCGAGACCCTGCGCGATCACCGCATCGACGCCGCGCGCCTCGAGCCAGCGCGCCTCGTCGAGCGTCGTCGCCGAGGCGAGCACGGTCGAACCCCACGCCTTCACCTGCGCGAGCAGGTCGGGCGCGGGCAGGCCGAAATGGAAGCTCACGACCGCGGGCCGGTACGCCTCGACGACGTGCGCGGTGCGCGCGTCGAACGGCACGCGCGAGACCGCCGCGGGTACCGCGTCCGGATCGAGGCCGGCCTCGCGGTAGTACGGCGCGAGCGCGTCGCGCCACGCCTGCTCGCGCGCCTCGTCGGCGGTCGGCGGACGATGGCAGAAGAAGTTGAGGTTGAAGGGCCGCGAGGTGCCGTCGCGCAGCGCGTCGAGTTCGCGTCGCAGCGCGTCGGCCGGC
Source organism: Dokdonella fugitiva (assembly GCF_014138265.1). Taxonomy (GTDB): domain Bacteria; phylum Pseudomonadota; class Gammaproteobacteria; order Xanthomonadales; family Rhodanobacteraceae; genus Dokdonella_A; species Dokdonella_A fugitiva_A. The sequence goes on along the minus strand of NZ_JACGXL010000004.1, from coordinate 364,900 downwards.
AGCATCGCGCACGGCAGCGAGCCGAGGCCGCCCGCGCCGCACACCGCGAGCGCGAGCGCGCTGCCTTGCACGCCGGCCATCGGCGCCTGGATCAGCGGCAGGTCGGTGCCGAGCAGGCTGGGCATCGGGATCCTCCGGTCGGGCCGGCGTACAGGCTAGCGCATCGGCTTTAAACCTTCGTGCCCGCGGTCGCATCCGAACAGGGGATTCCCCACGGAGCCGCCCGCATGCGCCGCCTGTCCCTCGTCCTGTTCGCCTTGCTGCCTGCGTTGGCGGCGGCGAACGACTGCAAGTTCACCGCCCGCCACGACTTCGACGTCGATGCCGCGGGCCTCAAGACGTTCGCCGCCGCGATCGGCTCGAGCGACCTCGAGATCGTCGGCGTGCCCGGCCTCGCCAAGGTCGAGGTGCGCGGCCGTGCCTGCGCCTCGGAACAGGCCTGGCTCGCCGACCTCGGCGTCGACCAGCAGCGCAGCGGCGACCGCCTCACCGTCACGCCGCGCCAGGACCGCTCGCACGGCTGGCACTGGTTCGAGTCGAGCTACGCCTACGTCGACCTGGAAGTGCGTGTGCCCGCCGCGCTCGCGGTCGAGGTGCGCTCCGGTTCGGGCGACGCCAAGGTGCGCGAGGTCGCGTCGCTGCGCTACGACGGCAGCTCGGGCGACCTCATCGCGGCGAAGATCGCCGGCCTGTTCGACCTCAAGCTGAGCTCGGGCGACGTCGAAGCGAGCGACGTCGGCAGCGTCGAGGTGCGCAGCGTGTCGTCGGGCGATCTCATCCTGCGCGACGTGCGCGGCGACGTCCGCGTCGACCGCGTCGGCTCGGGCGACGTGCGCCTCGACAACGTCGGCGGCGGCGTTGCGATCGGCAGCGTCGGTTCCGGCGACGTCACGATCGGTCACGTCGACCGCGACGTCAGCGTCGAATCGCTCGGCTCCGGCGACATCGACGTGTCCGACGTCGGCGGCAACTTCAGCCTGCGCAGCAAGGGCTCGGGCGACGTCCACCACCGCGGCGTGCGCGGCCGCACCGACGTGCCGCGCGACGACGACTGACGCGGGGCGGGGGCGGCGGCGCATGGCGTCGCCGTGCCTCCTGCGCACGCGGGCATCGATCCCGCGCCTCGCGCTCGACGCGGGACCGCGTCGCCGGGCTCCTGTCGCGCGGGGCGAGGTGAGTGCTTTCGCACCGCCGCCGTCCCGCGAGGCGCCCCCGCGGCCCTCCGATCCGCTCCCGAGGCGCATCGATCCCGCTTCAAGCCGCCTGCATGCGCCTCCCACCGCGCACGGCTGCGACTTCGAGCGGCATCGTTGCGACTTCGAGCCGCACCATTGCGACTTCGAACCCCCATCGCTGTGACTTCGAGCGGCATCGTTGCGACTTCAGGCCCCATCGTTGCGACTTCGAGCCGCACCATTGCGACTTCGAACCCTCATCGCTGCGACTTCGAGCGGCATCGGCGCGACTTCAGGCCCCATCGTTGCGACTTCGAGCCGCACCATTGCGCCTCCGCGGCGCAGGCTTGCGACTCCAACCCCCGACGCTGCGCTCCCCGACCCGCGCCGTTGCGCCTCGAAGTCGCACGCGCGCGCCTCCCGCGCGCATCGATGCCGCTCGATCCCGCATCGCTGCGCAAAAACCTAATCGCTGCGGCCAAGGGCGCGGCGCCGGAGAGCCGCGCCCCGCGCGATCACTCGAAGCCGTCGGCGAAGATCGCGTCGCCGACGACGAGCGTCGCGACGTAGCTGCCCTTGTTCGTCGCGAGCAGCAGGCGCGCGTCGTCGCCGGAGCGCACCGTCGCGAGTTCGGTCGGCGCGCCGCCCGCGTCGAGGCCGCTCGCGAACGGCGTGAACGTGGCGCCGGCGTCGGTGGAGCGCGCGACGCGCGCGCCGGAGCCTTGCGCGATGTAGAGCGTGTCGCCGTCGGTCGTGTCGCAGGCGATGTCGAGGATCGACGCGCCGTTCCAGGCCGGCGTCCAGCTCGCACCGGCGTCGTCGCTGCGCAGCACGGTGCCGTTGCTCCAGCCGCTCGCGATGCCGAGGTAGAACACGCGCGGATCGGCGATCGATCCGCACAGGTGCGGGCGCTGCACGTAGGTCGACTGCTCGAGCACCGGCGCCCAGCTCGCGCCGCCGTCATCCGAACGCAGCAGGCCGCCCTGGTCGGGCGACTGGTAGCCCGTGTACGGCGCGAGCATGACCTGGTCGCTGCCGTCGTCCGCGATCTCGATGTCGCCGATGAAGAGCCCGTCGTCGCCGATGTACTGCTTGTCCCAGGTCTGGCCCGCGTCGGCTGAACGCCACACCGTGCCGGCGCTGCCGGCGACGCCGAAGTCGGAGCCGCCGAGCAGGATGAGGTCGGGGTCGACCTCGCTGAAGCGCAGCGCGGCGAGATCGGATTCGTAGAGTGGCCCTTGGTCCGGGCCGAGTCCGGTCCAGCTCGCGTCGGCTTCGCGCCGGTAAAGGCCTTCGGGCGCGATCGACGACGGCCCGCTCGAGATCGCGTAGAGCACGCCGGACGGCGACCATCCGACCTTGCTGTAGCGCGTCGGCGGCAGCGCCTCGATCGTCCAATGCACGCCGCCGTCGGTCGAGCTCATGACGCCGCCATTGTTGTTGCCCTGGAACGCGACCGCGACCTCGGCGGGATCGAGCGGGTTGCCGGCGATCGAGACAAGGTTGAATTCCGAGATGCCGTCCGACGACGCGACGAGCGGCGCGTCGGCATCGGCCGAGCGGTACACGCCGAGCGCACTCGCGCCGACGAGCAGGGCCTGCGAACCCGCCGCGGCCCAATGCACCGATTGCGCGGCGAGCGCGCCGCTGCCGCCGATGCCGAGGTCCCAGTGCGCGCCGCCGTCGCGCGTGCGGTGCACGCCGGTGCCGTCGGTCGAGACCACGATCGTCTGCGCATCGGCGGGATCGACCGCGATCGCCGTCACGATCGGCAGCGGCCACGTCGCGTCGTGCAGCGGCGACCAGCTCTGGCCGAGGTCGGTCGATGCGTACAGGCCGAAGTACTGCGAGCCGAAGTTCATGCCGCCGCCCGCGAGCAGGCGCGTGCCGTCGTAGTGGAGTGCGTTGACCGGCGTGCCGGGCAGGCCGGCGCTGCGGTCCTGCCAGTGGTCGCCGCCGTCGACGCTCGTCCACACTTCGCCGGTGCCGAAGTCGCCGCGGAACGCGGCGACGACCGTCGCCGACTGCTGCGGATCGATCGCGATCGCGGTGCCGTTCAGCGGCGTCGCGTGCGGCGGCGTGCGATCGGACCAGTTCGCGCCGCGGTCGAGCGAGCGCATGAGGTTCACGCTCTGGAAGCCCGCGGCGGCGGTCACGCCGACCCACACCGTTGCCGGCGTCGACGGATCGACGGCGAGCGAGAAGGTCGCGTCGTTGAGCGGATCGATGCCGAGGTTGCGCTGCGTCCAGCTGGCGCCGGCGTCGTCGCTGGTCCAGACGCCGTCCTGGGTCGCCGCGTAGACGCGGCCGTCGCTCGACCAGGCGACGTCGTGCACGCTGGTGCCCGCGAGCGTGGGCACCAGCGCCCAGTGCGTGCCGGCGTCGGTCGAGCGGTACAGGCTGCCGCCCGGACCACCTGCGGGCGCGGTGCCGGCGAGCACGATCGACGGCGTCGTCGGCGACGCGACGACGACCGCGACGTCGCCGCCCGGCGGGCCGAGCGGGTTCCAGGTACCACCGCCCGCCGGGCTGAGGTCGTGTGCAGCGGAAGTGATGCGCGGCGCATGCACGCCCTGCAGGTCGGTGCGCACGGGCGACATCGACGGCGGGATCGACGCGACGTGCGCCGGCGCCGCGACGGCAGCCGCGATGCACGCGGGCAGGGCGAAGACGGAATGATCGAAGGCCATGGCGGGACACCGGTTCGGGGGAACTCCGACAATGGCGGGCGCCGGCGCGGAAGGCTTGATGTTCCGATTAGATTCGCTTTCCAATCCGATGAGTGATCCATCGCCGCGACGCCGGCGTGCCGCCCGATCCGACCGTCGGCGTAACATTTGGCCAATCGCCGGGGAGCATGGCCGCGCGCCGCAGGGCCTGCGCGATGGCTCAGTTGTTGCAGGAAAGACCCCGCATGCGCGTCGATGGTCGGACGCGCGTCGATAGGACCATCAGGGGGAATCCATGAAGTCGATGCACAAGCGCAATATCCTCGCCGCCGCGATCACGTGCGCCGTGGCCGCACCCGCCGCCCAGGCGGTGGACCTGCTCTACCAGCCGTTCAACATCGGCGTGACCCAGCCGCCGGGCTGCCACACCGAGGAGTTCGGCGGCGGCGCCGGAACCTATCCGTATCCGAGCGACTGGCTGCTCTTCAACGTCGACGGCCGCACGCCGGCGGGGGCGGTCGCCTACGTCAACGACGCCTGGGAAGTGCGCGAGGACTTCGGGCACGACGTGACGCAGTGCGCGGCGTTCAGCACGTCGTGGTACTCGCCCGCGGGCCAAGCGGACGACTGGACCTGGTCTCCGGCCGTGGCGCTGACCGGCGGCGCGACGCTGAGCTGGCGCGCGATCGCATACGACCCCGATTATCGCGACGGCTACGAGGTCCGCGTGAAGACCGGCGCCGTGCCGACGCAGGCGAACCAGGCCACCAGCGACGTCGTGTTCTCGACGCCGGCCGAGGAGACGGCCTGGACGGACCATTCGCTGAGCCTGGCGAGCTACGCCGGCCAGACGGTGTACATCGGCTTCCGCAACAACAGCAACGACAAGTTCCTGCTGGTCATCGACGACGTCCACGTGATCGACGACACGCCCGATCTCGTCGCTACCGCGTCGCCGACATTCACGACCGACTACGCGCGCGCGCCTTCCGGCTACGACGTGACGCCGCTGCTCGGCGTAACGGCGATGAACGGCGGCGGCGCGACGCTCACCAACGTGTCGGGCACGGCCACGCCGACGCTCGACGGCAGCGCGGCGGGCATCCCGGTGCCGGCGAGCGCGCCGATCGCGAGCCTGGCGATCGGTGCGAGCGAGCCGCTGACGTTCGGTGCGGCGGCGGCCTACTCGGGCGACGGCGCGTGGACCACGGAGTACGCGCTCACGTCCGACCAGTCGGGCAGCGAGACCAACACCGCCAACAACATCGTCGACGTGCCCGGCACGACGATCGGTGGCAACGAACTCGCGCGCTGGGAAGGCGCCGTTTCGGGATCGCTCGGCATCGGCGCCGGCGATGGTGGCGAGCTCGGCGTCGCGTTCACGCTCGAGCACGACCTGCTCGTCGGCGGTGCCCACTTCACGATGCTGTCGCTGCCGCCGGACGACGGCGGCATGCCGCCGACGCCGACGCCGTGTCCCGGCTTCGACTACACGCTCAACCTGCGTGCGTTCGATACGGTCAACAACGTGCCCGGCGACGTCATCGACACGACGGTGCCGGTGGCGTGCACTTACGAGGGAGGTTCGTACGACGTCGCTTTCGCAGCGGGTCGTCACCTCCTCGCGGCGGGCACCTACGTGCTCACCGCGATCGAGCCGGTCGCGGGACAGACCTTGCCGCTAGCGTTGCATGTCGACCGCTATGTGCCGGCCTCGACCTGGGTCGTCTGGCCGTCGAGTCCGTTCGGGGACTGGGCCCACTTCGAGGATTTCGGCGTGGCTTTCGCCCGCACGCCGGAGCTTTCGCTGCTGAGCGCCGAGGCGTCGATCTTCGAGGACGGCTTCGACGGCGTGCCGGTGGCGATGACGATGCAGACGGTGCACAAGGCGGCGCCGGTCGCGCAGCCCTCGCGCCCGACGCGCAGCGTCGCGCCCACGCGCCTTACGCAGGCGAAGCGCTAGTCCGGTCCGCGCATCGCATGCGCGAGGACCGTTATCGGCAGCGCGTCGCCGAACACGCGATGCACGGTCGATTCGGCGCCGCGCTCGCCACGCTCGACGCATGGCGGGCGCGGACGCCGGGGAGCGTGGAGCCGGAACTGCTGCACGCGCGCATCGACCTCGCGCGCGGACGCGTGCGCGCGTCCGGCGCGCGAGCCGTCGCCGCCATTCGTGCGCACGACTGCCCGCCCGAACTCGCCGTCGACGTCGTCCAATGCCTGCGCGTGCTCGTCGAGCACGATGCGCTGGTCGAATGGGCGAGTGCCTACCCGCATCGCGCTGCCGTCGCGGCTGCCGACCTCGCGCGCGTCGCCGCCGCGCTCGCGAGCATCGGCGCGCACGCACTCGCGCGCGACTGGGTCGAGGCGGCTGTCGCGCGTGCGCCTGACGACGCGACCTGCCTCGTCAACCGCGCGCTGCTGCGCAGCTACGCGGGTGATTTCGGCGGCGCGGGCGCGGACCTCGAGCGCGTGATCGCCTCACCCGCGGACCCTGCGATCGCGCACTGGCTGCTCGCGCGCCTGTCGCGCCAGCGACCCGACGCGAACCACGTCGAGCGACTGCGCGCGCGCATCGAGGGCGCCGCCGCCGCCGATCGCGAGTACCTGCAGTTCGCGTTGTTCAAGGTACTCGACGACATCGGCGACCTCGACGGCGCCTGGGCCGCGCTCGACGCGGGGTGCCGGCTCGTGCGCGCGCGCGCGCCGTACGACCGCGCCGCGCACGAGCGGCTGTTCGCGGCGATCGAGCGCACGTTCCCGCTCGACGGACCGCCTGCCGCGGTGCGCGCCGATGCGCCGCAGCCCATCTTCATCGTCGGCATGCATCGCTGCGGCAGCACGCTGCTCGAAAGCATGCTCGCCGCACACGACGCCGTGTACGGCTACGGCGAGTCGCAGCGCCTCAGCGGTGCGCTGCGCCATGCCGCGGACCACGCGTGCACCACATTGCTCGACGAGGCGCTCGTCGAGGCGGCGCCGCGGCTCGACCCTGCGCTCGTGCGCGACCGCTTCCTCGACGCGGGTCGGCGGCTCGTCGGCGACGCGCGCTTCGTGACCGAGAAGATGCCAGGCACGTTCCAGCTCGTCGGCTTCATCCGGCAGGCACTACCCGCGGCGAAGGTCGTCCATGTGCGGCGTGAGCCGACGGACTTGTGTTTCGCCAACCTGCGCGAGCTGTTCGCCGACAGCGTCGCGCACGCGTACGCGCAGGACGACCTCGCCCACTACCATGGCCTCTATACCGGGCTGATGGCGCACTGGCACCGCGTCCACCCGGGCTTCGTGCTCGACGTCGACTACGAGGACCTCGTGCGCGATCCGGTCGGCACGTCGCGGCGCGTATTCGCATTCTGCGGACTCGACTGGCACCCGCGCGTGGTCGAGCCGGAGGCCTGGGCGGGACGCTCGATCAACACCTTGAGCTCGGTGCAGGCGCGCCAGCCGGTGTACGCTTCGAGCATCGGCCGCTGGGAACGCTACGCGGACCGGCTGCAGCCGCTGCATGACGCGCTATCGCGCACGCGCGAGGGCTGAGGCCGCGACACTTCGCAGCGCGTGGGTTTGCGTTTATCGTCGGCGCTTTCGCGAGCGAGGAGTCGTCGATGAGGTCGTCCGTCACGCTGTCACGCGCATGCTTGCTCATGGCCGCGTTCGCCGCCGCGGCGCCGGTCCTCGCGGCGACGCCGCCGCTCGCGCCCGACATCCCCAGGAAGTTCGACGTGCCGGTCGGCGACGCCGACTACATCAAGCGCGAGGAGATGATCCCGATGCGCGACGGCGTGCGCCTGCACACGGTGATCGTGATCCCGAAGGGCGTGCAGCACGCGCCGATCATCCTCACGCGAACGCCATACAACGCGAGCAGGCGCGCCGAGCGCAACGTGAGCCCGCGCATGCACGCGACCCTGCCGCTCGGCGACGAGGTGTTCGCCAGCGACGGCTACATCCGCGTATTCCAGGACGTGCGCGGCAAGTACAAGTCGGAAGGCGACTACGTGATGACGCGGCCGCTGCGCGGCCCGCTCAACGACAGCAAGGTCGACCATTCCACCGACGCGTACGACACGATCGACTGGCTCGTGAAGCACGTGAAGGAGAGCAACGGCAAGGTCGGCATGATCGGTTCGTCGTACGAGGGCTTCACCGTGCTGATGGCGCTCGTGAACCCGCATCCCGCGCTCAAGGCCGCGGTGCCGATGAGCCCGATGGTCGACGGCTGGAAGGGCGACGACTGGTTCCACAACGGCGCGTTCCGCCAGACCAACTTCGACTACATCTACGGCCAGACCGCGGCGAAGGACGACAGCCTGCACGTGCCGCGCGGCGCGTTCGACGACTACGCGAATTTCCTCAAGTACGGTTCCGCCGGCGACTACGCGAAGCACTTCGGCTTCACCCAGCTCGGCTTCTGGAACAAGATCGTCGAGCATCCGGCCTACGACGCGTACTGGCACGGCCAGGCGCTCGACCCGGTCATCGCCGCGCAACCGCTCGGCGTGCCACGCATGATCGTGGCCAGCCTGTGGGACCAGGAGGACATGTACGGCGCGATCGCGACGTACGAAGCGACCGAACCGAAGGACACCGCGAACGATCGCAACTTCCTCGTGCTCGGCCCGTGGCGGCACAGCGGCGTCAATTACGACGGCAGCATGCTCGGCGCCCTGAAGTTCGACGGCGACACCGCGCTGCAATTCCGCCGCGACGTCATGAAACCGTTCCTCGACGCCTATCTCAAGGACGGCGCGCCGAAGGCGGACACGCCGCCGGTGTTCGTCTACGAGACCGGCACGAATCGCTGGCGACGCGAGACGCGCTGGCCGCTCGCCTGCGCGCGGGGTTGCGCGTCGACGTCGAAGCCGATCTACCTGCACGCGGGTGGCACGCTCGATTTCGCACGCGCCGACGGCAGCGCGTTCGACGAGTACGTGTCCGACCCGGCGAAGCCGGTGCCGTACCAGCCGCGTCCCGTGCACTTCGAGGACGGCGATGCGTGGCGCCGCTGGCTCGTCGTCGACCAGCGCTTCGTCGACGGCCGCACCGACGTGCTCAGCTATGCCAGCGCGCCGCTCACGGCTCCGCTGAAGATCGCCGGTGCGCCGCTCGTGAACCTGTTCGCCTCGACCAGCGGCAGCGACAGCGACTGGGTCGTCAAGCTCGTCGACGTCTATCCCGACGAAGTGCCGGCGCAGCCCGAACTCGGCGGCTACCAGCTCGGCGTTGCGATGGATATCTTTCGCGGCCGCTACCGCGAAAGCCTCGAGCATCCCTCGGCGATCCCGGCCGACACGGTGCAGGCGTACCGCTTCGAACTGCCGAACGCGGACCACGTGTTCCTGCCCGGCCACCGCATCATGGTTCAGGTGCAGTCGAGCTGGTTCCCGCTGTACGACCGCAACCCGCAGACGTACGTCGACAACATCTTCACGGCCAAGCCGGGCGACTACCGCAAGGCGACGCAGCGCGTGTACGTCGCGGGCGAGCAGGCGAGCTTCGTCGACCTGCCAGTGGTCGCTGCGGAGTGAGCGGGGCTGTCGCCCGCGATTGCTGTGGGAGCGGCGGAAGCCGCGATGCTCTTCGGCGATCGGACCTTCCCTCGAAAAGCATCGCGGCTTCCGCCGCTCCCACAGGAGAGGCCGCCGGCCCCTGAGTCCCCTGACATCGGAAGAATTTCATGGACGCCTTCAGCTACCTGTCCGTCCTGCTGTCGATCATCCTCGGCCTCGCGATCACGCAGGTGCTGAAGGGGTTCCGCGGGCTCATGCAGTCGCGCTCGCGGCTGCGCCTGTACTGGCCGACCGTGGTCTGGTCGATCCTCGTGCTCGTGATCGCGGTGCAGTCGTGGTGGGCGATGTTCGACCTGCGCGACCACCACGACTGGACCTTCCTGGAGTTCTCGATCGTGCTCACGCAGACGATCGTCGTCTACCTGCTCGCCGCGCTCGTGCTGCCGGATTTCTTCGGCGACGCGGGGTTCGATCTGCGCGCGCACTACTACGACCACCATCGCTGGTTCTTCGCGTTGCTCGTCGCGCTGATCGGCGTGAGCATCGTGAAGAGCCGCGTCGTGTACGGCGAGTGGCCGCACCCGCTCAACTTCGCCTACCACCTCGTGTTCGCGACGACCGGCCTCGTCTGCGCGTGCACGCGCAACGCGCGTTTCCATGAAGTCATGACGGTGGTCGCCGTAGTCAGCATCGGCAGCTACATCGCACTGCTGTTCACGTACCTGACCTGAAGCGGCCGCGCGCGCCGCCGCCGCGACGTCGCGTACGGCCGCGGCCGGTTGACCATCGCGACGAGCGCGTAGCTGACGATCAGCAACAGGAACCACGAGCCGAGCTTGCCCAGGCGCACGAGCGTCCAGCCGTGCGCCTGGTGCGGATAAGTCCAGGTGTGGGTCAGCGTGCCGAGGTTCTCGGCGATCCAGATGAACGAGGCGACCAGCAGGAAGCCGAGCAGCAGCGGCATGCGCCGGTGCACGCGCCAGATGCGGTAGTGCACCTCGGTGCGCGCGAACAGCAGCGCGGTGGCCGCGAACAGCGCGATGCGCAGGTCGATCCAGCGATGGTGCGTGTAGAAGTTCGCGTAGATCGCGAAGGCGAGCAGCGCGACCGCCCACGGTTTGGGGTGGCGCGTGAAGCGGAAGTCGAACAGGCGCCAGCACCGCGCGATGTAGCTGCCGATCGCCGCGTACATGAAGCCGGAGAACAGCGGCACGCCACCGATGCTGAAGATCGCGGCCTCGGGATAGCTCCACGAACCGACCCCGGTCTTGAACACTTCCATCGCGGTGCCGATCACGTGGTAGACGAGGATCACCTTCGCTTCGTCCGGCGTCTCCATGCGCGTCGCGAGCAGCAGCGCCTGCAGCGCGAGCGCGGCGACGAACAGCGCGTCGTAGCGCGCGAGCGGCGCGCCCGCCGGATACCACAGGTGGCTGGCGACGATCAGCGCGACCATCGCACCACCGAACAGGCAGGCCCAGGCCTGCTTGCAGCCGAAACGCGCGAATTCGTAGGCGAACGTGCGCGCGCGCGTGCGCGCGAAGCGCTCGGCGAAACGCGCCTCGGCGGCGGCGAAATGCGCGATGAGCGGCCAGGCGCGATCGGCCGGCGTCGTGCGCGGGGCGACGACCTCCGGCCGTGCGGTGTCGTCGGTGCATGGCGTGTGCATATGCGACCTCCCTCGATCGCGAGAGTGGTCGCGTCGCGTGTCGCCGGCGGGGCGCGGATGTGGCGTGGCGATGGCGTCGGTGCATGCGGCACCGGCCACGGACCTCGCGGTGGACGCGGACGGCATCGGCGTCGAGGCGCCGCCGGCGCTTACCGCCGCGGCCGCGACGGAGTAGGCTGGAGGCCGGGTGACGGAGAGCCGGCATGGCGACGCAGTCGACCAAACTCGCGGTGCTCATCGATGCGGACAACGCGCAGCCTGCCGTGGTCGAGGGCCTGCTCGCCGAGATCGCCAAGTACGGTACCGCGACGGTCAAGCGCATCTACGGCGACTGGACCGGGCCGCAGCTCAAGGGCTGGAAGGAAGCGCTGTTGACCCACGCGATCCAGCCGATCCAGCAGTTCCGCTACACCACCGGCAAGAACGCGACCGATTCCGCGCTGATCATCGACGCGATGGACCTGTTGTATTCGGGCCGCCTCGGTGGCTTCTGCATCGTTTCGAGCGACAGCGACTTCACCCGCCTCGCCGCGCGCGTGCGCGAGGCGGGCCTCGTCGTCTACGGCTTCGGCGAAAAGAAGACGCCGGCGCCGTTCGTGTCCGCCTGCGACAAGTTCATCTACACCGAGATCCTCGTCGCCAAGGACGACGAAGCGGCGGCGCCGCCGCCGCGCAGCGGTGCGCAGCTCAAGCAGGACACGCGCCTGGTCAACCTGCTGCGCAACGCGGTCGAGGCTGCGTCGGACGATTCGGGCTGGGCGTTCCTCGGCGCGATCGGCAACGTCATCGCCAAGCAGGCGCCGGAATTCGACGCGCGCAACTACGGCTACCAGAAGCTCAGCGAGCTCGTCGCCGCGAGCGGCCTGTTCGAGGTCGAGAAGCGCAAGACCGGCGACGGTTCGACGACGTCGATCTACGTGCGCCAGGCCGGCAAGCGCGCGCGACGCGGTACGTGAGGCACGGTCCACGGGATGCGGTCGCGCACGGGGTGCGCCCTGCCGGACGCGTTCGTGCTGCATTTCCGTGCATTCCGTCGCGCCGCGCGTCCGCGCCGGCTGCGATGATGCGATGTCGGTATCCCGGAGCCGTGCCGTGCGCATCGCTGCCCTCGCCATCCTGCTCTGCACCGCGCCATTCGCCGCGGCGAACGACTTCTACGTCGACCCCGATCACGGCAGCGACGCCGGCAACGGCAGCGCGGCGCAGCCGTGGCGTTCGCTCCAGGCGGTGTTCGACGACGGCCTCGTCGAGACGCGCGACTGGCCTTCGTATCCGTACGTGCCGGGCATGACGCTCGTGACGGTGAACGCCGGCGCGCCCGTGCGCGCGGGCGACACGATCTGGCTGCGCAGCGGCTACCACGGCGACCTCGTCGTCGCCGACGCGTACAACAGCGCGCCGATCACGATCGCCGCGCAGCCGGGTCAGAGCCCGCGCATCCGCAGCGTGCTCGTGCGTTCGGCGCAGAACTGGATCCTGCGCGACCTCGTCGTGAGCCCGTCGTTCGCGCCGACCAACGAACCGCTGACGATGCTCAGTATCGAGAACCACGGCTGGACCGGGCCGAGTTGGGACGTCGACGTCGACCACTGCACGCTCTACAGCGTCGCCGACGCGTCCGCGTGGGGCGCGAACGAGTGGATCGACCTCGCCTCCGACGGCATCTACGTCGGCGGCGACCGCGTCGACGTGCACGACTGCAGCGTGCGCAACGTGCGCTTCGGCATCGGCGTGGACGGCGTCGACGCGCGCATCCGCCGCAACGTCGTCGACGGGTTCTCCGCCGACGGCCTGCGCGGGCTCGGCGACGGCGACGTGTTCGAGTACAACACGATCGAGAACGACTACATCGGCGACGAACTCGACGCCAACCACGACGACGGCTTCCAGAGCTGGTCGATCGGCAGCGACGGCCAGGTCGGCACCGGCGAGGTGCGCGACGTGGTCCTGCGCGGCAGCCTGTTCATCAACGCCGAGGACCCCGGCAATCCGTTGCGCGGCACCTTGCAGGGCATCGGCTGCTTCGACGGTCTGTTCGTGAACTGGGTGGTCGAGAACAACGTCGTGATCACCGACCACTGGCACGGCATCAGCTTCTACGGCATGCGCGACTCGCGCATCGTCAACAACACGGTCATCGACCTCGCCGACGGGCAGCCCGGACCGCCGTTCGACCTGCACCTGCGTGCGGGCGCGGCGGCGATCGACGCGGGCAGCAGCGTGCTCGCGCCGGGCCGCGACATCGAGGGGCAACCGCGACCGCAAGGCGCGGGCGTCGATCTCGGCGCGTACGAGCGCCCCGTCGATGCGATCTTCCGCGACGGGTTCGATCAAGCGTGAGGGCAGGGCGGCGGGACGCCGCCCGGGTCATTCGTTCGCGGCGAAGCGCAGGTCGCCGAGGTCGGCATCGTCCTGCACGCGCTCGCGGCGCAGGCGCTCGATCTTCTCGCTCGTCGACGGCTGCAGCGGCAGCAGCGCGCGCAGGCGGTCGAACAGGCCGGACTTGCGCGGGCCCTGGGCCCCGTCGGTGCGCGGCGCCGCGTGCGCGGCCTGCGCCGGCAGCGGCAGGATGTAGTCGTCGCCGGTGCGCAGCGCCCATTCCTCGACTTCGCGCTGGGCCGAACCGAGCGAATCGTGCAGCTCGAGTTCGCGCGCGGGCATCGGGCGTTCCCACCAGGTCAGCGCGTACTTGCCCGACCACGGACCGGAGATCCCGGCGACCGCCTTGCTGCCGATGTAGGCGACCGTGACGAGGCCGTCGTAACGCGTGCGCCACTGCAGGGCGCGGCCGGAGGCCGGCGCGACCGTCGCAGGAGGGTTGCGGTCGCCGCAGAGCGTTTCGAAGGAATCCATCGTGGCCAGCATGTCGAGCCGTTTGGTCGTCGTGTGTCGCTGAACCTCAAGCAAGGGGCATGCCACGGCCGGAGGGGTCGCCACAAGGCCCTCCGGCCCGGCGCAGGCGGGTGGAACTGCCATTCCTTGGCACTTTCGGCCGATGTGTCGCCCGTCACACTTGCTAGAGTCGGCCCATGCGCCCGCGCACGTCCGCGGGCGGCGACCGAGGAGATGCCATGACACCGACCGCCCTCGCCCCGGCGGGCTTCGCGATGCTGCTGGCCTTCATGCTCTACCGGCGCTTCCGCCGCCTGTTCGGCCGCCAGCCGGTGCAGCCGGCGCGGATGAAGGTGCGCATCGCGATCCTCGGCGTGGTCGGGGCGATGCTCATGCTGCGCGGCTCGCACGATCCGTCGATGGCGCTCGCGCTCACGCTCGGCTTCGCCGGCGGCGCGGCGCTCGCCGTGCTCGGCCTGCGCCTGACCACGTTCGAGACGACGCCGCAGGGGCGCAGCTACACGCCGCACGGCGGCATCGGGTTGGTCCTGTCCGCGCTGCTGCTCGGCCGGCTCGCGTATCGATGGTTCGTGATCGCGCCCGCGTTCGACGGCGCGCGCGCGGCCGGCGCCGATCCGTTCTCGGCGTTCCAGCGCAGCCCACTCACCTTCGCGCTGTTCGGCCTGCTCATCGCGTACTACGTCGCCTACTACGCCGGTATCCTGCTGCACGAGTCGCGCGGCGCGAAGGCCGTCGCGCGCGACGAGGCCGTGCCGCCGCCGCGCGAGCCGGGCGCGTAGCAAGCGAGGAGCGCGGCCGGCGCCTCGCCCTTCGGACACCGTCGCCCGCAATCGTGCGCGGCGCAGCCCGCGTGCCGATCGCGCAATCGGCGCAGGCGCGAATATGTGACGCATGCACGGTCATTTGCGTGGCCGTCGAGGCGCGTGCTATCGTCCGCCGAATAGACGTCTATACGTCCGTTGCTCGTGCGCGACGTCGCATCGCGCGTCCCGTACCGCCTCGCCGGCCGATGCCCCGGATCGCTCCGGCCCGTCCGTCGCCCACCCTGGGGATCCCGAAACATGAAGCACACCGCATTCCGCCGCACCGCGCTGGCCGCCGCCTTGCTGCCGCTGCTCGCGTTCGCCCAGGACGACACCCAGGTGCCCGCGCAAACGAACCAGCTCGAGCAGATCACCGTCACCGGCTCGCGCATCCCGCGCGCGCAGGTCGAGGGGCCGGCGCCGGTCATCACGATCAAGGGTTCGGACATCGACGCCGGCGGCTTCCGCAGCGTGTTCGACGTGCTGACCCAGGTCACGCAGAACACCGGCAGCGTGCAGGGCGAGGACTTCGGCAGCACGTTCACGCCGGCGGCCAACGTGCTCAACCTGCGCGGCCTCGGGCCGAACCACACGCTCGTGCTCGTCAACGGCCACCGCGTCGCCGATTATCCGATCGCCTACAACGGCTCGGTCAACGCGGTCGACCTCGCCAACATCCCGAGCGTGATGATCGACCGCATCGAGATCCTCAGCGGCAGCGCGTCCGCGGTGTACGGTTCGGATGCGATCGCCGGCGTCGTCAACATCGTGCTCAAGCAGCAGCACGAAGGGCTCGACGTCAGCGTCAGGGTCGGCGGCACGCAGCAGGGTGGCGGCGACAACCAGCGCGTGCAGCTCATCGGCGGCGGCAGCTGGGGCGACCTGTCCGGCGTGTTCGGCCTCGAACTGACCCAGCGCGAGCCGATCTTCTACGGCGATCGCCGCCTCACCGACAGCTACACGCGCTACACCACGCCGGACGACGTGCCGGCGCCGATCCTCGCGATCCGCGATCCGGTGTCGCGCGACTACTACGACCTGCCCGGCGCCGGCTGCGACGCGCTCGGCCAGCTCCTGGACGGCAGCCTCACGAGCTTCCAGAACCCGCGCTACGACGGCAGCTACTGCAGCAGCGACCACTACTACAGCAACCGCACGATCCAGACGCGCAAGAAGCTCGCCAACGGCTACGCGAGCCTGCACTACGCGCTCAACGACACGACCGAGCTGTTCGCCGACGCGCTGTACGGCTTCTCGAAGATCGCGACGACCGTGCGTGCGCCCGCGTGGTCGTCGCCGGCGGCGTTCTGGAACGAGGCGACCGGCCGCCTCGAGACCTGGACGCGCGTGCTCACGCCGGAGGAGATCGGCGGGCGCGAACGCAGCGCGCGCACGTTCCTGCAGCACGCGACCGATTTCACGTTCGGCGCGCGCGGCACGTTCGGCGCGTCCGACTGGCACTACGAAGCCTCGGCGAACCGTTCCGACTACGTCAGCGACCAGGGCATCTCGCGTTTCCTCGCCAACGTCGACGACTTCTTCCTAGGCCCGCAGACCGGCACGCACGAGTTCGAGGGCGACGAGTACCCGTCCTACAACGCGGACCCGGCGCAGTTCCTGCGGGCGGTCACGCCGGAGCAGTTCCGCAGCTTCAGCACCTACACGCGCGAGCGCGACAAGGCGTGGACCGAGAACGTCAGCTTTTCGGTCAACGGCGACCTGCTGCAGCTGCCCGCGGGACCGCTCGGCTTCGCCGGCGTCGTCGAGGTCGGCCGCCAGGGCTACCGCAACACGCCCGACCCGCGCATCGACGCGGGCGCGATCTGGCACGTGACCGGCGCCGAGACCGACTTCGGCACGCGCGATCGTTACGCGGCGGGTTTCGAGCTCAACGTGCCGATCTTCTCGCAGCTCAACGCGACCCTCGCGGGCCGGCACGACGCCTACAGCTACGCCGACAAGGACATCTCGAAGAACACCTACAACCTCGGCCTCGAGTACCGGCCGTTCGAGAGCCTGCTGCTGCGCAGTACCTACGCGACCTCGTTCCGCGCGCCGGACATGAACTACCTGTTCGCGCGCAACACGACCGGCTACATCCCGAGCGTGACCGACGACTACCAGTGCCGCCTGTCGGGCCAGCCGTACGACAGCTGCGACATCTTCTACAACATGAACTTCGCCCAGTCCGGCAGCACCGAGCTGCTGCCCGAGCGCGGCAAATCCTTCACCTACGGACTGGTGTGGTCGCCCGGCGGCGGCTTCGACGTCTCGCTCGACTACTACCGCATCCGCATCCGCGACGAGGTGACCAACCTCGACGAGAACCAGATCCTCGCGACCGAGGCCGACTGCCTGCTCGGCGAGGCGCAGGACGGCACGCCGATCGACCGCGACTCGCAGATCTGCCGCGACGCGATCGCGCGCGTCGTGCGCAATCCCGCCGACGCGGCCGTCAACCCGAACCAGGTGACGAACCTGCTGCTGAGCCCGGTCAACGCGGCGACCGAGCGCACGCACGGCATCGACCTCGCCGCGAACTACCGCATCGCGACCGACGGCTACGGCAAGTTCCAGCTCCACGCCGGCTACACGCACGTGCTCGGCCACGACTACCAGCAGTTTCCCGGCGATCCGGTGCGCGACTACCTCAACGACCTCGCCTACCAGAGCGACTGGCGCACCAAGGTCGACGCGTCGGTCGGCTGGAGCCGCGGCAATTGGAGCGCGACGATCGACGGCACGCGCTGGGGCCGCATCCCGAAGAACGACTACTCCGGCTTGCGCAGCGCCTACACCCTGTTCAACGGCAGCGTCGGCTACGACATCGGCGATCGCGCGCACGTGATGCTCGCGGTGAACAACCTGCGCAACTCGAGCCCGGTCGACAAGAGCGCGGGCTGGCCGAACTACTCGGCCGGCTGGTACGACGCGTACGGACGCCAGTGGTGGCTGCAGTTCGACTACCACTTCGGCGCGGGCAAGAAGGGCGGCTGACGCGCCTTGCGGGGCGGCCGCGGCTTGAGCCGCGCGCCGCCGGCCCCATCTCCGCGCGATGCTCGACAGCGAATTCCCCGATGGCGCCACGGCGCCGCTTCCCGACGGCGACGCGTCCCCGGCCGTCGACACCGTCGCCCTCGACGCGTACTCGCGCGTCGTCACCGGCGTCGTCGACGCGGCTGCGTCCGCGGTCGTCGCGATCGGCGTGTCCGACCGCGTCGACGAGGCGGGCCGCGCGCTGCCCGGCGGCGGCGGTTCCGGTTTCCTGTTCACGCCCGACGGCCTCATCCTCACCAATTCGCACGTCGTGCATCGCGCGCGGCGCATCGAGGTGACGACCACCGCGGGGCAGGCGTTCACGGCCGACCTCATCGGCGAGGATCCGCACACCGACCTCGCGCTGCTGCGCGTGTCCGCGCCGAAGGCGCTGCCGGTGCTGCCGCTCGGCTCGGCGCGCGGGATCCGCGTCGGCCAGCTCGCGATCGCGATCGGCAACCCGCTCGGCTTCGCCTGCACGGTCACCGCGGGCGTCGTCAGCGCGCTCGGCCGCAGCCTGCGCGCGACCGGCGGACGGCTCATCGAGGACGTGATCCAGACCGACGCCGCGCTCAACCCCGGCAATTCCGGCGGACCGCTGCTCGACGCGAACGGGCGCGTGATCGGCGTCAACACCGCGATCATCGCCGGCGCGCAGGGCATCTGTTTCGCGACCTCGATCGACACCGCGAACCAGGTCGTGACCGAGCTCATGCGCCACGGTCGCGTGCGTCGCGCATCGCTAGGCCTCGGCGCGCAGAACCTGCGCCTGCCGCGCCGCTACGTGCGCTGGTTCGAACTCGCCTCCGATGCGGCGATTCGCGTCATGGAAGTCGCGTCCGGCAGCGCGGCCGCGCGCGCGGGCGTCGAGGTCGGCGACATCGTCGTCGCGTTCGAGGGCGCCACGGTCGACGGCATCGACGCGCTGCATCGCGCGCTCGGCGCCGACGCGATCGCGCGCACGGCGACGATCCGCTTGCTGCGCCGCGACCGCCGCCTCGACCTGCGCATCACGCCGGACGAGTTCGCGGGGTGAGGGCTTCGCGCGGAAAGGCGAAAGATTGAAACACGAAGGACACGAAGGAAAAACAAAAGAAGATTGAAACACGGAGCACACGGAGCACACGGAGAAAGCAAGGCAAGGAAGCGCTTTTTCTCCGTGTACTCCGTGTCCTCCGTGTTTCAGGCTTTTGCTTTTCCGGAGTCGCGCCTGCGCTTCGGCAGTCGCCACCGCCGACCCGAGTCGCGACCCGCCTGTGCAAGGAATCCGCCGCGGTGCCGGTCTGCAGGGAGACCCGTCACGGAGATCGCCATGCGTGCGCTGCTGTTCTGCCTGTCGCTGTTGTTCGCATCGAGTGCCGTCGCCGCGGATGCCACCCGCGCGTCGCCGTGGGAAGGCAAGGGCGCCGACGGCCGTCCGATCCGCTTCGACCCCGGTCACCTGCAGCGCCCGGCCGTGCTGTTGTTCTGGGCGACCTGGTGCCCGTACTGCAAGGCGCTCATGCCGCACGTGCAGGCGGTCTACGATGCGGCGGGCAAGGCGAAGCTCGACGTCTACGCGATCGACATCAAGGACGACGGCGATCCCGTCGCCGAACTGCGCGAGCGCGGCCAGACGTTCACGCTCGTGCGCGACGGCGATGCGATCGCCGAGCAATACGGCATCAAGGGCACGCCCGGCCTGCTGCTCGTCGATCGCAGCGGCGCGATCGTCTATCGCCGCGTCGGCGGCGACGCGCCCGAAGCGGTCGAGGCCGCGTTGCGCGAGCGGCTCGGGTTGCCGATGGCGCCGCCGGTTTCATCGGTGCCGTGAACACGCTTTCGTAGGCCGGACGACCGCAGGTCGGCCGGCGCCGTTCGCTCTAGCGCGCTCGCCGGCCGCGCGTCGCGCGTCCGGCCTACCGGGTGGCTGTCTCGCCGCCCTCGGGGCCGTAGAACATCACCCACACCACGAGGTCGTCGCTGAAGTCCTCGAAGCGGTGCGCGCGCCCCGCAGGCGCGAACAGCGCGTCGCCGCGCTCGAAGCGCGTGCGTTCGTCGCCGCAGACGAAACTGCCGTCGCCTTCGACGACGACGTACAGCTCGTCCCGCGCATGCGGCTGTTGCGAGTCGTGCCCGCGCGGCGCGTACAGCTCGAGCGACAGCGTGCCGTGGCGGAACACCTCGACGAAGCGCACGCCGCCGGGGCCGGGCAGGCGTGCAAGCGCATCCACGCAAGCGATCGACGCGCCGTGCTCCGTCATGCGGGCGACTCGACGCGGATCGCGGTCTTCACCGAGTTCGCGATGAAGCAGCGTTCGTGCGCGGCCTCGTGCAGGGCATGCACGACGCCCGCGTCCGGCTGCGCGCCCGCGAACGCGATGCGCGGGCGCAGCACGACGTCGGTGATCGCCTGTCGCCCCGGCGCGATGCGCGCCATCGTGCCGACCGCGTCGTCCGCATAGGTGTCGACGACGAGCCCGCGCTCGGCGCTGAGCGAGAGGAACCAGAGCATGTGGCAGCTCGCGATCGCCGCGACGTAGGCCTCCTCGGGATCGACCGCGCCCGCGTCGGACCATGGCGCGGGCACGACGTGCGGCGACGGCGAGGCGGCGACGACGCTGCCGCCGTCGAAGCGCCACTCGTGCCGGCGCGAATAGCGGCCGTCGGCGAAACTCGCGTCGCCGCGTTGCCAGGCGATCGTTGCGGTATGCGTGCTCATGCGGGCTCCGTCGTGGCCGGGAGTGCATGCTAGCGCCGCGCGCGGTGGACGGTGCGGGCCATTCCGCGCGGGGCCGGCAGGGCCACGCCGCAATGGCCCCGTCCGCACGTCGCGCGGCGGCCGTCGCCGCGACGTGGATCGGCGCGCACAATGGCGGTACGTCCGGTCCACGAGGTGCGCCATGCTCGAACTGCGTCCCCACTGCGAATGCTGCGGCAAGGATCTCGCGGCCGATGCCGACGACGCGATGATCTGCTCGTTCGAATGCACGTTCTGCGCGGCGTGCGTCGCGCAGCGGCTCGACCACGCCTGCCCGAACTGCGGCGGCGGCCTCGAGCGACGGCCGCAGCGGCCCGCGGCGATGCTCGCGAAGTACCCTGCCTCGACGGCGCGTCGCGCGCTCGCCTGCGGCACGTCGCACTGAAGCAGGCAACGCGGGCAGGTCGGGCCGTTGCGCGGTCGCGCCCGCGGCGGTAGTGGCCGGCCCGTCCGGGGCACCGCGTGCGCGCATTTGCGCCGGGCGCCATTCGCCGCTGTAATGACCGGTTTCCCCGATCCGAATCCGAGGAGTTCCCGATGTCCGTCGTGCGCATGAGCGATCTCGACCTTGCCGGCAAGCGCGTGCTGATCCGCGAGGATCTCAACGTGCCGATCGACGCGGGGCGCATCACCTCGGAGACGCGCATCCTCGCCGCGCTGCCGACCCTGAAGCTCGCGCTCGACAAAGGCGCCGCGGTGATGGTCATGTCGCACCTCGGCCGGCCGAAGGAGGGGCAGTGGAGCGCCGAGGATTCGCTCGCGCCGGTCGCGCGGCGCCTCGGCGAACTGCTCGGTCGCGACGTGCCGCTGGTGCGCGACTGGCTCGACGGCGTCGACGTCGCCCCCGGCCAGCTCGTGCTGCTCGAGAACTGCCGCATGAACGTCGGCGAAGGCAAGGACGACGAAGCGCTGTCGAAGAAGTACGCCGCGCTCTGCGACGTCTACGTGATGGACGCGTTCGGCACCGCGCATCGCGCGCAGGCGTCGACGCACGGCGCGATCCGCTTCGCCAAGGTCGCCGCCGGCGGCCCGCTGCTGATGGCCGAGCTCGACGCGCTCGCCAAGGCGCTCGAACATCCCGCGCGCCCGCTGCTCGCGATCGTCGCGGGCTCGAAGGTGTCGACCAAGCTCACCCTGCTCGAGACGCTCGTCGGCAAGGTCGACCAGCTCATCGTCGGCGGCGGCATCGCCAACACGTTCATCGCGGCGGCGGGCCATCCGGTCGGCAAGTCGCTGGTCGAGCTCGACCTGCTCGACACGGCGAAGAAGATCATCGCCGCGGCGAAGGCGCGCGGCGCCGACGTGCCGGTGCCGACCGACGTCGTCGTCGCGCCCGAATTCAAGGCCGACGCGCCGGCGACGGTGAAGAAGGTCGAGGACGTCGCCGCCGGCGACATGATCCTCGACATCGGCCCGCAGACGGCCAGGCGCTATGCGGAACTCATCGCGAAGGCCGGCTCGGTGGTCTGGAACGGCCCGGTCGGCGTGTTCGAGTTCGACGCGTTCGGCAAGGGCACCGAGACGCTCGCGCATGCGATCGCCGCGTCGGACGCGTTCTCGATCGCCGGCGGCGGCGACACGCTGGCCGCGATCGAGAAATACGGCGTGGCCGGGCGCGTGTCCTACATCTCGACCGGCGGTGGCGCATTCCTCGAGTTCCTCGAAGGCCAGGAACTGCCCGCGGTGGCGGCGCTGAAGGCGCGCGGCTGACGAGGATGTGCGCGCGGTCGCAAGCGGCGCGCGCGTGGCCTGCTAGGCTGCGCGTCCGCCCGTTCGCGAACCCTACCGAATGAAACGATTCCTCATCGCGGGCGTCGCGCTCGCATGCGCGGCGCCACTCGCCGCGCAGGACCTGCTGCAGGGCACGCTCGAGCTGCGCTGGGGTGACCCCGCGCCGGGTTCGACGCCGCCGAGCCGCTTCGAGGCCGAGCTCGTCGAGCGCGATGGTGCGCGCCACCCGCTCGATACCGCGAGCGCGCTGCGTGCGGCAGGCGATCTCTACGCGCTCGCCGGGCGCGAGGTCGCGCTGGACGCGCAACCGGCGCCGTGGCCGGGCGGCCGCGTGCTCGCCGGCGCGATCGTCGCCGCCGACGCCTCGGTCGAAGCCGCCGCCGCGCCACGCGTGAGCGGCAGCCAGCCGTGGGTCACGCTCGCGTGCAAGTTCAGTGACGTCGCCGCGCAGCCGCACGACCTGCCGTACTTCGGCACGATGCTGTCGAACCAGACCGGCCGCCTCGACCACTACTGGCGCGAAGTGTCGTACGACAAGGTCAACGTCGCCGGCAGCACCGCATACGGGTGGTTCACCTTGCCGCATCCGCGTTCGTACTACGTGCCCGCGAACGGCTCGGCGAACCTCGGCCAGCTGTTCACCGATTGCACCGGCGTCGCCGACGCGACCGTCAACTTCGCCAACTTCGTCGGCGTCAACACGTTCTACAACGACGACCTCGACGGCTACGCCTGGGGCGGCAGCCGCTACGCGACGCTCGATGGCGTCAGCAAGGTCTGGTACGTGACGTGGGAGCCGCCGTGGGGCTACGCGAACGAGGCGCCGCTCGCGCACGAGATGGGGCACGGCTTCGGCCTGCCGCACGCGAACAATTCCGACGGCGACGACGATCCGTACGACAACCCGTGGGACGTCATGAGCGACGCGTGGGACAACGCCGGCGACGACGCGACCTACGGCACGCAGCCCAAGCACATCGGCATCTGGTCGCGCGACCATCTCGGCTGGATCGACGCCGCGCGCAAGCTCACCGTGTCGGCCAACGGAACCTACAACAACATCACGCTCGATCGCGCGAGCCTGCGCGGCTCGACCCACGTGCAGATGATCGTGGTCACCCTGCCGGCGCCGGCCCCGGCGAGCCACTACTACGTGATCGAGGCGCGCAAGCGCAGCGGCTACTACGAGGCGAACCTCGCCGGCGACGCGGTCATCATCCACGAGGTCGACACGACGCGCGACGAACCCGCGTGGAGCGTCGACGCGACCGTGCCGCCCGCGGACACGGCGAACGACGAGGGTTCGATGTTCAAGGTCGGCGAGAGCTGGACCGCGCCCGGCAACGCGTTCACGGTCGGCGTGACGGCGGCGAGCGCCGAAGGCTTCGTGCTCAACCTGCAACGCGGCGCGCTCGTCGACCAGATCTTCAAGAACGGCTTCGACGGATGAGGCTCGCGCTGTTCGATCTCGACGGTACCCTCATCGATTCCGAGGCGGGCATCGTCAACTCGATCGAATACGCGCTCGGCCGCCTCGGCGCGCCGAGCCCGCCGCGCGACATCCTGCGTGGCTGGATCGGGCCGCCGCTGCGCGCGACGTTCCCGCTCGCGCTCGGCGACGATCCCGTCGCGGTCGAACGCGCGGTCGACCATTACCGCGAGCGCTTCAGTGCGGTCGGCTGGCAGGAGCACCGCGTCTACGATGGCGTCGGCGACGCGGTCGACGCGCTCGCCGCGTGCGGCATCCAGCTCGCGGTCGTGACGAGCAAGGTCGACCTGTACGCCGAGAAGATCGTGCGCAGCCTGCCATTCGGCGACCGCTTCGCGCGCGTGTACGCGGCTGCGCCGGGCAGCCGCGACAGCGAGAAGGCGTCGATGATCGCGCGCGCGCTGGCCGACTTCGACGTCGCGCCCGGCGCCGCCGCGATGGTCGGTGACCGCCATTTCGACATCGATGGCGCGAAGGCGAACGCGGTCCGCGCGATCGGCGTCGCCTGGGGCTTCGGCAGCGTCGACGAGTTGCGCGACGCCGGCGCGGACGCGATCGCCGACCAACCCGCGCACCTGCCCGACCTGCTCGCGCATCGCGCCTGAAGGACGCATCGGCTCCATTCATCGATTGCGCGCCGCGATGGACGCCGCTGCGGCGACGCTGCTAGCGTAGCGGGCTCGTCTGGAAGGGAGCGACGCGGATGGCAGAGCAGCTTCGCCGTACCAAGATCATCGCCACGCTCGGGCCGGCGACCGACGCGCCCGGTGCGCTGAAGAAGCTGATCGCCGAAGGCGTCAACGTCGTGCGCCTCAACCTGTCGCACGGCAGCGCGGCCGACCACCGCCAGCGCGCCGACGCGGTACGTGCGGCGGCCGCCGAACTCGGCGTGGAAGTCGGCGTGCTGGCCGACCTGCAGGGACCGAAGATCCGCATCGAGCGCTTTGCCGCGGGCCCGATCGAACTCGCGCCGGGGCAGGCGTTCACGCTCGACTGCCGCGCCGACGCGCCGTCCGGCGACGCGACGCGCGTCGGCGTGAGCTACCACGACCTCTGGCGCGACGTGAAGCCGGCCGACGTGCTGCTGCTCGACGACGGCCTGGTCTCGCTCGAAGTGGTCGAGGTCGGCGACCGCACGATCGGCTGCAGCGTGCTCGTCGGCGGCCGCCTGTCCGACCGCAAGGGCATCAACCGCCTCGGCGGCGGTCTCACGGTCGCCGCGCTGTCGGACAAGGACCGCGCCGACATCCGCCTCGCTGCCGAACTCGGCGCCGATTTCCTCGCGGTCTCGTTCGTGAAGGTCGCCGACGACATCGAGCAGGCACGCCGGCTGCTGCACGAGGCGGGCGGCAGCGCCGCGCTCGTCGCGAAGATCGAGCGCGCCGAGGCGATCGACAACCTCGCCGAGATCGTCGACGCGTCCGACGCGGTGATGGTCGCGCGCGGCGACCTCGGCGTGGAGATCGGCGACGCCGAACTGCCGGGCCTGCAGAAGAAGATCATCCGCGAGGCGCTCACGCGCTCGCGCGTCGTCATCACCGCGACGCAGATGATGCAGTCGATGGTCGAGTCGCCGATCCCGACGCGCGCCGAAGTGCTCGACGTCGCCAACGCGGTCATCGACGGCACCGATGCGGTCATGCTGTCGCAGGAAACCGCGGCCGGCAAGCATCCCGACAAGGCGGTCGCGGCGATGCGCCGCGTCTGCCTCGGCGCGGAACGCCAGTTCGAGCCGACCGAGGATCTCAGCCCCGGCGCGCACCGGCTCGACCGCACCGACCAGGCGATCGCGCTCGGCGCGATGTTCCTCGCCAGCCAGGTGCGCGTGCGCGCGATCATCGCGCTGACCGAGAGTGGCGCGACCGCGCAATGGCTGTCGCGCTACCGCTCGACCGTGCCGATCTACGCGCTGTCGCGCAATGGCGCCGCACGCCGGCGCATGCTGCTCTACCGCGACGTCAACCCGGTCGAGTTCGACGCGCACGGCGTCGGTCCGACGCAGGCGTCGCGCGACGCGATCCAGCACCTCTACCGCCTCGGCCACCTCGCGGTCGGCGATCGCGTGCTCATCACCAACGGCGACCACACGGGGCAGGGTGGCGGCACCAATACGCTCAAACTGCTCATGGTCGGTGCGGACGGCGTCGCCGAAGGACTGAACGACTTGTAAGTTCTCATGGGGCGGAGGTGCGCCGAGCCTGGTCCGTCCCGGCCGGAATCCGATGCCGCCCACCGACGCCGGTTTCCGCGGCATGGAGCATCCCTGTGCGCACATCCTTGTACTCCATCCTTTGCATTGCCATCCGCCTCGGTGCGGTCTTCATGGCGGTGCAGGTGCTCGTCGGCGTACCGACGGCGCTTGGCGAGCTTCTCGCCGCCCAGGTCACCGTCTCGACGAAGGCGGCGATCACCTTCGGCGTCGCCGAACTGGCGTTGGCCGGATTGCTCTGGCTCTATCCGGGGATCCTGGCGCGCATCGCGGCGGCCACGTCGAGCCAGCAGGTGTTCGAGAGTCCGATCACCGCGACCGAACTGCAGCAGCTCGCATTCGCCGTGCTCGGCATCTGCTTCGTCGTGCAGGGGCTGGTCGACCTTGTCGACATCGGCACGTCTCTTTCGATGGGCGTGCTGACCGGCGACGCGCTCGACCGGTACATGCGCCAGTACGGCTGGCCGTGGATCGGCCGCGACGCGATCCGGATCGCGTTCGGCATCGGACTTGCCCTCGGTGCGCGTGGATTGGCCACGGCCTTGTTCCGGTGGCGCGAGTACGGTCTGGTGGCGCCGCAGCGCGACGAAACACCGGGAGGCTGAGATCGTCGTAGACTGTGGGCACGTCCCGCACGGAGCCCGCCATGTTGCGCCGAATGATCGCCGTCCTGGCCATGGCCACCAGTACCGTTGCCGTCGCGCAATCCGACGCGCCGCCACGCGTCGTCGTGCCGGACAAGCTCGCCGGTTACTGGGCGCTCGTCGCGGCGTCGGTCGAAGCCGACGTGCCGATCATGGCGCGCAACATCAGCTCGCCCGGCTGCGCGGCGGTGTCGTTCGTCGTCGAGAAGGACGGTCGAACGAGCACGATCAAGGTGCAGCGCGTGGTGCCCGCGGGCGATCTCGCCAAGGTCGCGACGAGCATGGCGAGCAACATGCGTTTCGAGCCGACCGTGACGAATTCCGGTCGCGACCGCGTGTTCAGCTGGCTCATCTTCCCGTTCAACGCACCGACCGACCCGGCCGCGCGCACCGCGGTCATGCAGCAGTGCCAGATCGACAAGCTCGGCTGGAACGACCGCTGACGGACGCAGCCATCGCGCGCGCATTGACGCGCGCATCGCGCTGCCGACACCATGGGCCCTCGCTGAGGGGGGCGGTCCCGTCGATGGACTTCCGGATCTGCACGGCCTGCGGCCTCGCCATGGGCGCAGGCGCACTCCGTTGCGCACGCTGCGGCGGTGCCGCCGCGCGCGCCGACGGGCGCGCGTTCATCGGTCAGACGTTCGGCAAGTACGCGCTGCTCGGGCTGATCGGCGAGGGTGGCATGGGCGTCGTGCTGCAGGGGCGGCACGTCGCGCTCGGACACGCGGTCGCGGTGAAGCTGCTGCAACCCGGCCTCGGCGACGCCGCGTTCCGCGAACGCTTCCTGCGCGAGGCGCGCCTGCTCGCGGGATTGCGTCATCCGAACATCGTCGACGTGCACGACTTCGACGTGTCGCCCGGCGACGTGCCGTACTACGTGATGGAGCATCTCGAAGGCGAGAGCCTCGCCGCCGAGATCGCGCGCTCGCCGCAAGGGCTGCCGGTCGCGCGCCTGATGACGGTCCTGCGCGGCATCGTCGACGCGCTCGCCCACGCGCACGCGCAGGGCATCGTGCATCGCGACCTCAAGCCCGACAACGTGTTCCTCGCACGAGTCGCGGGGCGCGAGCAGGTCAAGCTGCTGGATTTCGGCATCGCGCGCGTGCTCGAGGACGATGCCTCCGAAGGCGCGCGGCTGACCCAGGCCGGGCACGTGATCGGCACGCCGCAATACTTCGCGCCCGAGCAGTTCTACGGCTATCCGGTGACGCTCGCGACGGACCAGTACGCACTCGCGCTGATCGTCGCCGAGATGCTGCGCGGAAAGCCGTTGCGCAGCGGCCGCAGCTTCAGCGAGATCAGCCTCGAGGGCCTCACGCGCACGCCCGCGACAATGACCGCGGAACTGCCGCGCGACACGTCGCCGCGCATCGCCGCGGCGCTCGCGCGCGCACTCGCGGTCGACCCGGCGCAACGGCACGCCGACGTCGTCGCGTTCCTGCGCGCACTCGAGGACGACGGCCGCGCCGACGTCGCGACGCGGCCCGCGCCGGTGCACGCGCCGCCGGCGACGGTCGAACGCGCGATGCCGCGGCGTCCGCGGGGGCGGTTGATGGCCGGCGCGATCGCCGCGGCCGTGGCCGCGCTGCTCGGTGCGTTCGCACTGTGGCGCCTGCATGCACCGGCGCCGTCCGCGACGGCTGCCGTCGCGGTGCCGCCGGCGACGGCGTGGCTGCGCGAGCGTGAGCGCTACGGCGTGCCGGTCGACGCGCGCAACGTGCTCGCGCGCCGCAACGACGTCGCCGTGCTCGCGTCGGCCGACGGCTGGTACCTGCGCCCGCTGCAGGCCGGCGTCGAAGCGAGCCGTGTCGTGCTGCCGCACGGGCAGCGCCTGCTCGGCGCACTCGAGGAGGGGCGGCTCGCCGTCGCCGCGGGCGACCTGCTGCAGGCGACCGATCCGGTCACGGCGGAAGCGACGCCCCTCGCGCGCCTGCCGAAGGAACTCGCGCCCGACGCGATCGTGCGCGTCGCGCCGGATGCGCGCACGCTCGTCGCCGCCTCGGCCCGCGCACTCGTGCTGTGGCGCCGCGGCGAGGACGATCGCCTGCAGCGCGGCGCGAGCATCGCCGACGCCGCCGATGCACAGGCGATCGCCCTGTCGCGCCGCTGGCTCGCCGTCGTCGACGCGTCCGGTGCGCGCGTGCGCGTGATCCGCAGCGCCGACGGCGCGGTCGTGCTCGACGAGGCGCTCGACCTCGGCGCGGTGCGCGATCTCGCCCTGCTCGACGAGCCGGCGCGCCTCGCGGTCGCGGGACGCGAGCCGGAAGTCGACGTGTTCGCGCTCGATCGCAGCGCGCCGATGCGCTCGCTGCCGGTGCAGCGCGGCGCGCAGTCGCTCGCCTGGCTCGCCGATGCACCGACCCTGCTCGTCGCCGGCGAAGCGGGCATGCGCCTCTGGCGCGACGACGGCTTCGTCGACGCCGCGCCCGTCGGGGCCGCGAGCACGCCGGGTGCGGTGCAGGCCGACGGTGCGGGCGTGCTGCTGCTCGACGGCGTCGCGCATCGCCTGGCGCGACTCGACTACGGCGTGTTGCCGGTCGCGCAACGGTTCGATCTCGGCAAGGCGGAAAGCTGGGCCGTGCACGTCGACACCGCGCGGCACGCGGTGTACGTCGGCTCGAGCGACGGCGTCGTCTACGCGATCGACGGCGGCAAGGTCGTCCCGCACGCCTTGCATGCGGATGGCGTCACCGCGCTCGCGGGCGACGCGGGGCATCTCGCCAGCGCATCGGACGACCGAACGCTCGCGATCTGGAACCTGCCCGCGATGGACGTGCGCTGGCGCTCGCGCGGGCACGACTACCTCGTCAACCAGATCACGCTCGTCGGCCAGGCGCTGTGGTCGAGTTCGTCCGACGGCACGCTCAAGCGCTGGCGCTGGCCCTCGCTCGAAGAGGAGGAAGCCGTCGACCTGCGCGCGCTCGCGGCGACGCCGGACCTGCGCCTGCACGCGTTCTGGATCGCGCGCGACGCACGGCGGGCGCTGGTCGGCACGTGGAACCATCGCCTGCTCGAGCTCGCGCGCGACGACGCCGGCGCCTGGTCCGCGCGGCCGCACGCGATCGAGAGCGCGAGCGGTTACCACCTGCTCGAGCTCGACGCCGCGCGCGTCGTGCTCGTCGAAGGCACCGAGCCGACGCGGCTGTACGCATGGGACCTCGACACGCGGCGCCTGGCGCGCCTTCCCGATTTCGGTCATCGCCTGTGGACGTTGACGCCGGACGGCCGCGGCGGCGCGTTCGCCGCGGGTCGCGGCGTGCTCTGTCGCTACGCGCTCGCGCGCGCCGCGGACGGCGCTGTGCGCGTGCGCGTCGAGGCCGCATTGCGCAGCGACATCGGCGACCTCACCGCGGCGGACTACGACGCGGGCAGCGGCCGGCTCTGGCTCGCCGACGCCGACGGTCACCTGCTCGCGCTCGATGCGCAGCACCTGCCGCTCGTCGTACTCTACGAGGGGGCGCTCGAAGCGGACCCGCCGGATGCGACCGCGCCGGCGACGCCGGCGCGGCGCTGACGAAGGAACGGATTCCATGACGATGCCTGCTCCCGTGCGCCTGCCGAACGCGATCGTGTTCTCCGCCGCGCTGTGCGTCGCGCTTGCGGGCACGCGTGCCGCGGCGGTGCAGGTCGACGTGATGTCGCCATGGCAGCCTGCGCGCATCGACCTCGTCATCGACGTCGACGACAAGCCCGCCTGCAGCCTGCGCCGCGACGCCGCCGGCGACGCGACGCGCGTCGTGCTCTGCCGCTTCGAACTCGCGCCAGGTCCCCACGCGCTGCGCGCGCACGGCGAATACGCGCTCGACGGCGACGACGGCAAGCGCCACGCGCGCAAGGGCGAGCAGGCGATCGCGCTGGTCGATTTCGCGCCGGCCGCGAGCGTGCTGTCGAAAGCGGACCGGCCGTACGGCGAGCGCGTCGCCGCGTTCATCAAGGCGACCCGTGCATTCGCGCGCGAGCACGGCGTCGAGGTCTGGCTCGACGTGGGCAAGCCCGCCGATGCCGCGACGATCGACCGTGCGCGGCAGCGGCTCGGCTTCGACCTGCCCGCGGATCTCGTCTCGCTGCAGCGGACCGTCGGTGCGATCCGCATCGGCGACCATGCGATGACCAGCGCGGCCGACTTGCGCGACGCCTACGGCGCGATCGTCAAGGACTGGGGCACGCCCGAGGCGGCGATGCAGGAGGACTATTCGCCGAAGATGCAGGAATTGCTCAAGGCGAGCACGCTGCTGTTCACCGAGGTCGGCGACGGCCTCGGCGGCCTGCTGTACCGGCCGCCGCCGACCAAGGCCTGCGGCGCGCAGGGCATCTACTACTGGACCTCGCAGGAAGGCGGCGACGAGAACCTCTCGGCGAACGGCGCCTGTCCCGATTTCGCCGCCGCGTTCCGCTGGCTGGTCGAGGCGTTCGTGATCGACGACCTCGCCCGATCGCTCGCCGACGAGCACGCCAGCGTGCTGATCGACACCTCGACCGGCGCCCAGGCGCTCGAACTCGACCTCGCCGATGGCGATGCGTTCGGCATCGGCCTCGCGCGGCACTGGCAGTCGCCATATTGAAGACACCTGCGCGTGAGGCCGCCTGAACGGCCACCGGGGCGGGCGGCACCCGCGGCGGAACTGACCTATAATCCCCGGCCCTGAAAATCATCCCGCGCCCGGTCGAGCCATCCTGCGGCCGCGGCGTCTTTTCGTTTCGTCACGGAGCCGTTTGATGAGTATCGAAGAGCTTGAAAGCATTGCCCAGGCGATGGTGGCACCGGGCAAGGGCATCATCGCGATCGACGAGTCCACCGCCACGATCAAGAAGCGCTTCGACTCGGTCAACGTGCCGAACACCGAAGAGAACCGGCGTGCCTACCGCGAGATGCTGCTGACCGCGCCGCGGCTCGGCGAGCACATCTCCGGCGCAATTCTTTACGACGAGACGATCCGCCAGGCGACCAAGGCCGGCGTACCGTTCACGAAGATCATGCTGGACGCGGGCATCCTGCCCGGCATCAAGGTCGACATCGGCGCCAAGCCGCTCGCGGGCTTCCCGGGCGAACTCGTCACCGAAGGCCTCGACGGCCTGCGCGAGCGCCTCGCCGAGTACGCCAAGCTCGGCGCGAAGTTCGCCAAGTGGCGCGCGGTCATCACGATCGGCGAGGACACCCCGAGCGGTACCTGCATCGAGGCGAACTCGCACGCGCTCGCGCGCTACGCCGCGCTGTGCCAGGAGGCGGGCATCGTGCCGATGGTCGAACCGGAAGTATTGATGGACGGCGACCACGACATCGACGTCTGCTACGAAGTCACCGAAGCGACGCTGCGTTCGCTGTTCGGCGCGCTGTACGAGCAGAACGTGCTGCTCGAAGGCACGATCCTCAAGGCGAGCATGGTCGTGTCCGGCAAGGACTGCGCGGACCAGGCCGACGTCGATTCCGTCGCCGAAGCGACCGTGCGCTGCCTCAAGTCCGCGGTGCCGGCGACCTTGCCGGGCATCGTGTTCCTCTCCGGCGGCCAGACCGACGAACAGGCGACCGCGCACCTCAACGCGATGAACCAGATGGGCCCGCATCCGTGGCCGCTGTCGTTCTCGTACGGCCGCGCGATGCAGACCGCCGCGCTGCAGCTGTGGGGCAAGGACATGCAGGCCAACTTCAAGGCCGCGCAGGACATGGTCGTGCTGCGCGCGAAGCAGAACGGCCTCGCCGCGCTCGGCCAGTGGAAGAAGGTGGCGTGACCCGGCGCGATCCGTCACGGATCGCCCCGGTGCGAATGCGGAAGACGGGCGCTGCGGCGCCCGTTTTTCGTTCGCCATCGTCGTCGCGGACGGCGGCGCATGCGGGCGCGGTGCTCGCGTTCGTGCTCGGCCTCGCTTCGCCGTTCGTCGTCGCCGCGCCGAAGGCCGCCGCGTCGCCGCCCGCGGTCGAACTCGCCGATACCGAAGTGCGCACGATCGCGTCGACCGCGCTAGGTCGACGCTACGACATCCTCGTCGGCCTGCCCGAAGGCTACGCGGCGCAGCCGGGACGTCGCTATCCGGTGCTGTTCGTGACCGACGCGAACTACGCGTTCCCGCTCGTTCGCAGCATCGCCCACATGGTCGGTGACCATGGCCGCGGCCTCGAGGACTTCGTGCTCGTCGGCCTCGGCTACGCCGCCGGCGACACGCCGCAGTACAGCCGCCGACGCGACTACACGCCGCGCGGCGACGCCGACGCACGTTCCGACATGCCCGGCCGCGCGCCACTGCACGGCGAGGCGGAGGCGTACCGGCGCTTCGTCGCGACCGAGGTGTTCCCGCTCGTCGCGGCGAACTATCGCGTCGACATGAAGCGCAAGATCCTCGCCGGCCATTCCTACGGCGGCCTGTTCGCCGCGCACGTGCTGCTGACCGAGCCGACCATGTTCGAACGCTACGTGATCAGCAGCCCTTCGCTGTGGTATGACGATCGCGTCGTGCTGCGACGCGAACGCGAGTACGCCGCGACTCACGACGACCTGCCGGCCGACGTGCTGCTCGAGGTCGGCAGCTACGAGACACTGGATCCGGTCGCGCACGACCCGCGCTACAACCGCAGCAAGGACATGCTGCGCGACCTGCGCCTGTTCGAATCGCGCCTGAGGGCGCATCGCTATCCACACCTGCGCATCGAGACGAAGGTCGTCGCGGGCGAGGGTCACCTGAGCGTGTTCCCGATCGCGATCACCCGCGGCCTGCAGTGGGCGCTGCCTGCGCGCTGAGCCGCGCGGTGCGGTTCGCGCTACGCTGTCGCGTCGCCGCCTTCACGTTGGAGTCCCGCATGCAGATGCCGCCGTTCGCTTTCGACACGACCGACTGGATGCGGCTCGAGCCGACCGAACACGCGGGCGAGAACGGCGCCGCGTTCTGGCGCACGCGCGAGTTCGGCGCGCTGCGCGTGCGTCTCGTCGAGTACACGCCCGGCTATCGCGCCGACCACTGGTGCCGCAAGGGCCACATCCTGTTCTGCGTCGACGGCGAACTGCACACCGAGCTCGCCGACGGCCGCCGCTACACGCTCACCGCGGGCATGAGCTACCAGGTCGGCGACGACGCCGAACCGCATCGCTCGTCGACCGAGGTCGGCGCACGCTTGTTCATCGTCGACTGAGGCCCGCGATGAAGACGATCGGCCTCATCGGCGGCATGAGCTGGGAATCGACGCTCGGCTACTACCGGCTGGTCAACGAAGCGGTGAAGCGCCGCCTCGGCGGCCTGCATTCGGCGCGACTCGTGCTGTACAGCGTCGACTTCCACGACATCGAGCGCCTGCAACAGACGGGCGACTGGGACGCGGCCGGCGTCACGCTCGCCGACGCGGGGCGTGCGCTCGAGCGCGCGGGCGCCGAGGTCCTCGTGCTCTGCACCAACACCATGCACAAGGTCGCGCCTGCGATCGAGGCCGCGGTCGCGATCCCGCTGCTGCACATCGCCGATCCGACCGCGACCGCGATCAAGGCCGCCGGCGTCGCGCGCGTCGGCCTGCTCGGCACGCGCTTCACGATGGAGCAGGCGTTCTACCGCGATCGCCTGCGCGACCGCGGCCTCGACGTGCTCGTGCCGGACGAAACCGCGCGCGAGCGCGTGCATCGCGTGATCTACGACGAACTCTGTCTCGGCGTCGTGCGTGACGACTCGCGCGCCGCGTATCGCGACATCATGCGTGAACTCGTCGCGCGCGGCGCCGAGGCGATCATCCTCGGCTGTACCGAGATCTCGCTGCTGGTCCGCGCCGACGACGCAGCCGTGCCGCTGTTCGACACGACCGCGCTGCACGCCGAAGCCGCGGTCGACGCCGCGCTCGACTGACGGCGTCGGGAACGCCTGGGCCGTGTGCGACGGCCGGGTGATTTTCCCGGCGGCTCGCCTCACGCCGAGGCGCCACCGCTGTGGCACTCTGTCGGCCGCCGCTGGCGACTGGGGAGCGCATCGATGGACAGGCAGGCGTGGGAGCGCGTACGCGCGCTGTTCGAGCGCGCGCTCGAGTGGCCGGCGGACGCGCGCGCGCGTTTCCTCGACGAGGCTTGTGCAGACGACGCCACGCTGCGGCGCGAGGTCGAGGCGATGCTGCGAGCCGACGCCGACGCCGCGGCGACCGGCCTCGCCGCGGCGACGCCGGAGTTCGCCGAGGCACTCGCGGGTACGCGCGAACGCGAAGGCGACGCCTGGATCGGCCGTCGCGTCGGTGTCTGGCGCCTGCTGCGCGAACTCGGTCGCGGCGGCATGGGGACGGTCTACCTCGCCGAACGCGACGACGGCGAATACGTGCAGCAAGCCGCGGTCAAGCTCATGCGCGGTGGCTGGAGCGGCGAAGCGCTGCTGCAACGTTTCCGCGCCGAACGGCAGATCCTCGCGACGCTCGGCCACCCGAACATCGCGCGCCTGCTCGACGGCGGCGTCGACGACGACGGCCGACCCTTCCTCGCGCTCGAATACGTCGACGGCAGCACGCTCGCCGAACATTGCGACGCGCGTCGCCTCGGCATCGGCGAACGCCTCGCATTGTTCCTCGCCGTCTGCGACGCGGTCGCCTACGCGCACCGCAGCCTCGTCGTGCACCGCGACCTCAAGCCGTCGAACATCCTGGTCGACGCGCAAGGCCACGTGAAGCTGCTCGACTTCGGCATCGCACGCCTGCTCGACGCGGGCGACGCCGCGGCGACCGCGACGGCGCTGCGCATGTTCACGCCCGAATACGCCGCGCCCGAGCAGATCCAGGGAAAGCCGGTCACGACCGGCGTCGACGTGCACGCGCTCGGCTTGCTGCTGTACGAGCTGCTGACCGGCCGGCGCCCGTACGACGCGACCGGCTCGTCACCGGCCGCTTACGAGCAGGCGATCCTCACCGCCGAACCGCTGCGGCCGTCGCGCGCGGTAACCCAGGCCGACGCGCGCAGCGCCGCGCTCGCGCACGTGCGCAGCCTGCAACCGGCGAGCCTGCGTGCGCGCCTGCGCGGCGACCTCGACGCGATCGTGCTGAAGGCGCTGCGCAAGGAACCCGAGCAGCGCTACGCGAGCGTCGAAGCGATGGCCGAAGACGTGCGCGCGTACCTCGCGCACGCGCCGGTGAAGGCGCGGCGCGGCAACGTCTCCTACCGTCTCGCGCGCTTCCTGCGCCGGCACGCGCTCGCCGCGGGCCTCGCCGCGGTCGCGCTGTCGTCGCTCGTCGCCGGTCTCGGCACGGCGGTGTGGCAGGCGCGCGTCGCGCGCGAGCAGCGTGACGTCGCGCGCGTCGAGGCGCGCAATTCGGCTGCCGTGGTCGACTTCCTCACCGGCGTGTTCGCCGGCGCCGACCCGGCCAATACGGACGGCCGCGATCCCGCCGCGAGCGAGCTGCTCGCCAACGGCGTCGCCGGCATCGACGCGCAGACCGACCTCGACCCGGCCACGCGCTCGGCCCTGCTCGGCGCGATGGCGCGCGCGCATTCGGGCCTCGGTGACGGCCAGCGCGTGCAGGACCTCATGCAGCGTTCGCTCGCCGAAGCCGAGCGCAGCGGCGATGCGCGCGCGCTCGTCCGCGCACACATGGGCCTCGCCTACGCGTATTCGAACAACAGCCGCTACCAGGACACGCTGGAGCACTACGGCATCGCGCGACGCCTGATCGCCGAACGCGGCATCGACGATCCGCTCATGCTCGCGCACGTCGACGCGTCGACCGGCAACGCGCTCAACAACCTCGATCGCGACCGCGAAGCGTGGGACTATCTCGAGCGTGCCTACGCGGTGCGCCTGCAACGCGAGGGTGCGGTGTCCGAGGACGTCGCGCAGATGCTGCCGGTGTCGGTAGTCGTGCTGAAGGGACTCGGCCGCGGCGCCGACGCGGTGTCGCTCGCCGAAACGAGCTACCGCGCGACGAACGGCGCCGACATTCCGCTTGCGCGCCGCGCGCTGATCGCGCACGCCTACTCGCTCGCGCTCGGCAACGCCAAGCGCTATGCCGAGGCGGAGCAGCTGTGTCGCGAGGCACTCGACCTCGCCGAACGCGTCTACGGCAAAGGCGACCCGCGCACCGTGCCCGCGCAGATCAGCTGGGGCGTGTCGCTGCGCAACCTCGAGCGCTTCGCCGATTCGGCCGCGGTCATGGACCAGGTGCTCGCGATCGAACGCCGCCATCTCGCGCCCGACCATCGGCGCATCGCCGACATCCTCGTCAACGTCGGCGCGAGCCATACGCTCGCCGGCGACGGCAAGGGCGCGGTCGGCTACCTCGAGGAGAGCCTCGCGATCTCGCAGCGTCGCAACGAAATGTCCGGACGCACCGCGGCGCGCGCGACCGCGGCGCTGGCGAGGGCGCTCGAGGAATCGGGCGACGGCGCGCGCGCGCTCGACGTCGCGACGAAGGCACTGGCGTACACCGACGGCGCGAAGGCGCGCCTTTCCGGTGCGCCGGGCGCGGCCGTGCGCGTGCAGTACGCGCGCCTGCTGCAGCGGTTCGGCCGGATGCCGGCTGACTGCGCGCCGGCGCAGGCGGCGCTGTCGGCCGAAGGCGCCGCGCCGGGTGTGCACGTCGAAGCGACGATCCTTGCCGCCACGTGCGCGATGGAAAACGGTCGCGCCGAAGAAGCGGCGCGACTGGCGGCAGCGCTACCGGCCGAAGCCGCCGCGCCGAAGGACCTCAGCGGCTACGCGCGCGATGCGCTGCAGCGGCTGCGCGCTCGTTAGCGCCGGAGATCGCGGCGGCAGGAGTGCACCGCCCTGGGCGCGACCGCGGTGCCGCGTTCTTCAGCCGAGCGAGGCGAGCCAGTCCTCGTCGGATCCTTCGTTGACGCCCTCGAACAGGAACGTCGACAGGTAGCGCTCGCCCGTGTCGGGCAGCATCGCGAGCAGCACGGAGCCCTGCGCGGCGGACTCGGCGACCTTGAGCGCGGCGGCGAGCGTCGCGCCCGAGGAGATGCCGACGAAGATGCCTTCCTCGCTCGCGAGCCGGCGCGCGGTGTCGCGCGCGACGACCTCGTCGACGGGTTCGATCGCGTGCGCGACGGAACGGTCGAGCACTTCGGGCACGAAGTCGGGCGTCCAGCCCTGGATCTTGTGCGGCTTCCATTCGTTGCCGGACAGCAGGGCTGCGCCTGCGGGCTCGCTCACTATGATCTTCACCTCGGGGCGCGCGACGCGCAGCACGTCGCCGACGCCGGTGAGCGTGCCGCCGGTGCCCCAGCCGGTCACGAAATAGTCGAGGCGCCGGCCGGCGAAGTCGCGCAGGATCTCCGCCGCCGTGGTCTGGCGGTGATAGGCCGGGTTGGCCGGGTTCTGGAATTGCCGCGCGAGGAACCAGCCGTGCTTCTTCGCGAGTTCCTCGGCCTTGCGCACCATGCCGCTGCCGCGTTCGGCGGCGGGCGTGAGGATCACTTTCGCGCCGTACGCGCGCATGAGTTTGCGGCGCTCGATCGAGAACGTCTCGGTCATGATCGCGACGAACTTGTAGCCGCGCGCGGCGGCGACCATCGCGAGCGCGACGCCGGTGTTGCCCGACGTCGCCTCGACGATCGTGTCGCCCGGCTTGAGCAGGCCCTTGCGCTCGGCGTCGAGGATGATCGCGATCGCGAGGCGGTCCTTGACCGAGCCGCCGGGATTGAACGCTTCGACCTTCACGTACAGCTCGACGTGCTTGGGCGCGAGGCGGTGCAGCTTGACGACCGGCGTGCGGCCGATGGTGTCGAGGATGCTGTCGTGGATCATGGGGATGAGTCCTCAGGGTTCGGTGCGGTCCGGCTATGAACGCCGAAAGGTCCGCGAGCTTGACATCAGGCCGCGTGCCGCAGCGACAGGTCCGGTACGCCACCGAGCGGTGGTGCGCCGTACCAGTGCAGGCACCCGGCGAGTGCGGCGACCTCGCCGATGATCAGCAGCGCCGGCGTGCATACTCTGTGCGCGTTCGCGAGCTCCGGCAACTGTTCGAGCGTGCCGGTCACGACGCGCTGGGATTCGCGCGAACCGTTCTCGACCAGCGCGAACGGCGTCGCCGCGGCGCGCCCGTGCGCGAGCAGGCGCTCGCGCAGCGTGTCGAGTCCGGCCACGCCCATGTACACCGCGAGCGTCTGTCGTTCCTGCGCGAGCGCGTTCCAGTCGAGCGTGTCGAGCGAATCGCGGCAGTGCGCCGTGACGAAGCGCACCGACTGCGCGTGGTCGCGGTGGGTCAGCGGCACGCCCGCGTACGCGGCGCAGGCGAGCGCGGCGGTGATGCCGGGCACGACCTCGTAGGCAATCCCGCGCGCGCGCAGGAACTCGAGTTCCTCGCCGCCGCGGCCGAACACGAACGGATCGCCACCCTTGAGGCGCACGACGCGACGGCCTGCGCGCGCGTGCTCGAGCAGCAGCGCGTGGATGCGGTCCTGCGCGGTCGAGTGCGCACCGCCGGTCTTGCCGACCTCGACCAGGGTCGCGTCGCGGCGCGCGACCGCGAGCACGCCGGCGCCGACGAGGCGGTCGTGCAGGATCACGTCGGCTTCGTTGAGCGCGCGCAACGCCTTCAAGGTGAGCAGGCCGGGATCGCCGGGGCCTGCACCGACGAGCACGACCGAGCCTGCGGCCGGCGCCGCCGGCGCACGCAACGCGGCGTCGAGCGCGGCTTCGGCGAGCGCAGGCTGGCCCTTGCGCAGCAGGTCGACGACCGCCCCGGCGAACAGCGAGGAATAGAACCGGCGCCGCGCAGCGGGTTCGGGATGGCGAGCGCGGATGCGCGTGCGGAAGCGCGCGGCGAGCGCGGCGAGCGGACCGAGCGCTGCATCGAGCACGGTCTCGAGTCGCTCGCGCAACAGGCGCGCGAGCATCGGCGCGGCACCACCCGAGGAGATCGCGATCTGCAGCGGCGCGCGATCGACCACGGCAGGTACGTGGAAGCTCGACAGCTCCGCGTCGTCGACGACGTTGGTGAACATGCGGCGCCGTTCGGCCGCGGCGGCGACGCGACGGTTGAGCGTGGCGTCGTCCGTCGCGACGACGACGAGCCAGCAACGACCGGCGCTGCTGCCGCCGTCACGGATCCCGCCGTCATCGAGCCATTCGTCGACATACCGGCCCGCGCGGTGGCGGATACGCCCTTCCGCCGCGAGCGCGGCGAGTCCGGCGTCGAGCGCGGGCGCACCGACCGTGACGGCTGCGCCCGCGCGCAGCAGCCCTTCGACTTTGCGTGCGGCGACGGCGCCCCCACCGATGACGAGGACGGCGCGCTGGCGGAGGTCGGCGAACAGCGGATACAGCGGCATGGCGGCGGACGCGGACGGGGCAGGACAGGCTAGCGGCGGCCGGCCGCGGCGCGGAAATGATCGCCGCGCCGGCGCTTATGCCGCGCCGTCATGTCGGTCCGCGCGCCGGGGTGGGCGTGACGCAGGGCACATTTTGGACGGATAGACTTCCAAACAATGCTCCGGTAGGCTGGACAATCCGTGCCCGCGCGCGGCGAACCCGAGTCCCCAGGAGCAGATCATGAAATTCCCGGCGTCCAAAGTCCCGATGTGCAAAGCGATGTGTTGCCCGACCACGATCATCGATTCGACCAACCGCCGACACAGACCGCCCGTGGACTCACCGACATGACGCTGACCCAGCTCCGTTACCTCATCGCCATCGCCGATTCCGGCCTCAACATCACGCTCGCCGCCGAACGCGTCCACGCGACGCAGCCCGGCCTCAGCAAGCAGCTCAAGCAACTCGAGGAAGAGCTCGGCTTCTCCCTCTTCACGCGCCGGGGCAAGAGCCTCGAAGCGATCACCGCCGCCGGCGCGCAGGTGATCGAACGCGCCCGCATCATCCAGTCCGAAGCCGCGAACATCCGCGCGCTCGCCGCCAACCTGCGCAACGAGGCGCAGGGCGAACTGCGCATCGCGACCACCCACACCCAGGCCCGCTACGCGCTGCCGCCGGCGATCGCCGCGCTGCGCCGTCGCTATCCCGAGGTCGGCGTGCACCTGCAGCCGGGCGGCGATGCCGAGATCCTCGAGCTGCTCGAGCGCGGGCAGACCGATCTCGCGGT
Source organism: Dokdonella fugitiva (assembly GCF_014138265.1). Classification (GTDB taxonomy): domain Bacteria; phylum Pseudomonadota; class Gammaproteobacteria; order Xanthomonadales; family Rhodanobacteraceae; genus Dokdonella_A; species Dokdonella_A fugitiva_A. Next base: position 324,385 of record NZ_JACGXL010000004.1, on the reverse strand, counting down.
CGTGTCGACTGCAGGCGCGCCACCGCCGGCAGGCCTCGCGCTGCCGGTCTACCGCTGGGACCGAGTCGTGCTCGTGCCGCGCGCGCACGCGCTCGCCAGGCTCGGTCGCGCGCCTACGCTGGCCGACCTCGCCGAACATCCTCTGGTCAGCTACGAATCCTCGCTCAAGGCCGAATCCTCGCTGCGCCGCGCGTTCGAGCATGCCGGGTTGCCGCTGCGCCTCGCGTTCACCGCGCGCGACGCCGACCTCATCCGCACCTACGTCGGTGCCGGCCTCGGCGTCGGCGTGCTCGCCGAGATGGCGCTCGATCCGGCCGACCGCGACGTCGTCGGCCTCGAGATCGAGGGGCTTCTGCCGACCTGCACGACCTGGATCGTGCTGCGCCGCGACCGCGTGCTGCGCGAGTACGCGCTCGAGTTCATCGCGCGCTTCGCACCGCACCTCGATCGCCGCGACGTGCGTCGCGCATTCGACCATGGCATCGCGGTCGACGAATGGCCGGAGCCGCCGCGCTGGCGCGAGCTCGACCCCGCGCGCCTCGCCGCCTGAGCCGCCGTCCGTGCCGCGATACGTAGCGGCACGGATGGGACGGCCGCGGGCGTGATGCTACGCTCGCGCGGTCTTTCAGGGGGACACCACCATGCATGCCTTCGTCCGCCGCTTCGCGGCGTCGTTTCTCGTTGCAATGTTCGCGGCCGGTGCCGCCCACGCCCAGGCCACCCGTACCTGGGTTTCCGGCGTCGGTGACGACGCCAATCCGTGCAGCCGCACGGCGCCGTGCAAGACCTTCGCGGGCGCGATCAGCAAGACCGCCGCGAAAGGCGTCATCAACGCGCTCGATCCGGCCGGCTACGGCGCGGTGACGATCACCAAGTCGATCACGATCGAAGCCGACGGCGTCGTCGCCAGCATCCTCACGTCGGGCACCAACGGCGTCGTCGTCAACGCCGCGCCTACCGACGTCGTAACGCTGCGCGGCCTCAAGTTCGTCGACGCGAGCGGCTCCGGTTCGGCGTCCGGCGTGCGTTTCCTCGGCGGCGGCACGTTGATCGTCGAGAACGGCGAGATCGACAACTTCCGCGGCAGCGGCATCAGCGTGGCGCCGTCGACGAATCCGGTCAGCGTGGTCGTGCGCGACACGCTCGTGCGCGGCTGCGGCGACGCGGTCGCGGGCGGCGCGGGCATCGCGATCCAGCCCGGCGGCAACGCCAGCGTGAACGCGACGCTCGAGCGCGTGCAGCTCGTCGCCAACAACGCCGACGGCCTGCTCGTCTCCGGCGCGTCCGCGGTCGCGGTGCGCGACAGCGTGGCGAGCGAGAACGGCGGCAACGGCTTCTCCGCGTACGAGGAAGTGCAGCCCGTGTCGCTCGTGCTCGACGGCGTGCTCGCGGCGCACAACGTCGCGAGCGGCGTGTTCGCGTACGGCGCCGGCAGCACGGTGCGCCTGTCCGGCAGCACGACCACCGGCAACGCGATCGGCGTCAAGCCGGCGAAGGGCGGCCGCGTGCTGTCGTTCGGCAACAACCGAAACAGCGGCAACACCAGCGACGGTGCACCGAGTTCGACCCTGCCGCTGCAATGACGCGCAGCGCGCGGCTGCGCCTCACACCTCGAGGTGCAGCCCGCATTCGCGCTTGAGGCCGAAGAAGCGCGTGTCGTCGGCGCTCATGCCCGGCTCCCAGCGGTGCGTCGTGTGCACGTCGCCGATCGACACGTAGCCCTCGTCCCACAGCGGATGGTACGGCAGCTCGTGTCGCGCGAGGTAGCGGCCGACGTCGCGGTCGCTCCAGTCGGCGATCGGATGCGCCTTCCAGCGGCCGTTGCGCAGTTCGACGAAGTTCGTGCCCGCGCGGCTCGCCGACTGCGCGCGGCGCAGGCCGGCGAACCAGGTGCGCGCGCCGAGCTCGTCGAGCGCGCGTTGCATCGGCTCGACCTTGCGCAGGCGGTTGTAGCGCTCGATGCCGTCGAGGCCCTGTTCCCACAGCCGGCCATGGCGCGCTTCCATCCAGGCGATGCCGATTTGCGGGCGGTACACCTTGAGGTTGAGGCCGAGGCGCTGGGTCAGCGTGTCGGCGAAGCGGTAGGTTTCCGCGAACAGGTAGCCGGTGTCGATGAGGATGACCGGCACGTCGCGCCGCCGGCTCGTGACGAGGTGCAGGCTCGCCGCCGCCTGCGCGCCGAAGCTCGACGAGAGCACGTGCGCGCCGGGCAGGGTGTCGAGCATCCAGTCGACGCGAGCGTCGGCGTCCTGCTGCGAGAGCCAGCGGTTGAGGTCGGCCAGCGCGCGCGCGTCCTCGGCGGCGCTGACGATGTCGGGCGGGATCATGCGGTCACCTCGGCAGCGATACGCGTCGCCGGTGCGACGACGCCGGCGCGCAGCAGGAAGTCGCCGAAGCCTTCGCCGTGCGCGCGGTCGCCGGCGTAGCGCGCGAACAGCAGGTCGAGCGCGTCGAGGATCTCGGTTTCGGCGATGTTCTCGCGGAACACGCGGTTGAGACGGCGCCCGGCGAAGTCGGCGCCGAGGCGCAGGTCGTAGCGACCCGGCGCGCGACCGACCAGGGCGATCTCGCCGAGGTACGGCCGCGAACAGCCGTTCGGGCAACCGGAAACGCGCAACAGGATCGGGGCGTCGGCGAGGTCGTGCGCGTCGAGGCGACGCTCGATCTTCGCGAGCAGGTCGGGCAGGTAGCGCTCCGCCTCCGCCATCGCGAGGCCGCAGGTCGGCAGCGCGACGCAGGCGACCGCATGGCGGCGGATCGCGCTGCCGCGACGCCAGCCGTCGAGGCCGTGGCGTGCGACGAGCGCGTCGATCGTCGCGCGCTGCGCCTCATCGACGTTCGCGACGACGAGGTTCTGGTTGCAGGTGAGGCGGAATTCGACCTTCGACTCCGTTCCGGCATGCGCGCGCGCGATCTCGCGCAGCCCGCTCAGCCACGCCTGGCCGTCGCGATCGGCGATGCGACCGGCTTCGACCTGCAGGGTGAGGTGGGAGCGACCGTCGCCGCCTTCGATCCAGCCGTAGCGGTCGCCGTTGTGCTCGAAGCGGAATTCGCGCGCGGGCTCGAGCGCGAAGCCGAGGCGCCGCTCGAGCTCGGCGACGAACGCGCCGAGGCCGTGGTGGTCGATCGTGTACTTGAGGCGCGCATGCTTGCGCTCGCGGCGATTGCCCCAGTCGCGCTGCACGCCGATCACGTGCTCGGCGACGTCGAGCACGCGCTCGGGCGGGACGAAGCCGACCACGTCGCCGAGGCGCGGATAGGTCGAAGGGTCGCCGTGCGTCGCGCCCATGCCACCGCCGATCGCGACGTCGAAGCCGGCGAGCGCGCCGTCCTCGATGATCGCGATGAAGCCGAGGTCCTGCGCGAACACGTCGACGTCGTTCGTCGGTGGCACCGCGATGCCGATCTTGAACTTGCGCGGCAGGTAGGTCGCGCCGTACAGCGGCTCGACCTCGTCGCCGCCGGCGACGCGCGCGAGTTCGTGCGCGCCCTCGGCGCCGAGCGGCGTTTCGTCGAGCCAGATCTCGTGGTAGGCGCGCGTCTTCGGCAGCAGGTGCTCGGACAGGCGCTTCGCCCACGCGTACGCGTCGGCGTGCGCGGACGACTCGACCGGGTTGGCGGAGGCGACCACGGTGCGGTTGACGTCGCCGCATGCGGCGATCGTGTCGACGAGGCTCGCGTTGATCGCGGCGATCGTCGCCTTGAGGTCGCGCTTGATCACGCCGTGCCACTGGAACGTCTGCCGCGTCGTGATGCGCAGGGTCCCGTTCGCATGGTCGCGCGCGATCGCGTCGAACGCGAGCCATTGCGCGGGCGTGACCACCCCGCCGGGCAGGCGCGCACGGATCATGAACGCGTAGGCGGGTTCGAGCTTCTGCAGGCGGCGCTCGTCGCGCAGGTCGCGATCGTCCTGCTGGTAGCTGCCGTGGAACTTCAGCAGCTTGTTGTCGGCTTCGCCGATCGCGCCGGTCACGGGATCGGCGAGGCTCGCGGCGAGCGTGCCGCGCAGGTGGCGGCTGTCGGCCTTGATGCGTTCGAGTTCGGAAAGTGCGGTGGACATGGGATTGGGGACTGCTCTCGTTCAAACGCGCGGCCACGGACGGCCGCTCCGGACTTCAGGGCGGCATCGGTCGACAGGCGCATGGAAGGGCCGTCGAAACAACCGCCATCGCGACTGACGCCGCTCGCGCGAAGCCTCGATCCCGTGGGAGCGGCTTCAGCCGCGATTCCCCCATGCCGAGGCCTTCCCTAGTACACATCACGCGCATAGCGGCCCTCCTCGGCGAGCTGAAGCAGGCGTTCCTCGGCGCGCTCGCGCTCGAGCCCGCCGTGCGCGACGAACGCGTCGAGCAGCGCCGCGTGCACGTCCCTGGCCATGCGCGTCGCGTCGCCGCATACGTACAGGTGCGCGCCGCCGTCGAGCCATGCGTGGAGCTCGCGGCCGTGTTCGCGCAGGCGGTCCTGCACGTAGCTGCGAGCGCCGTCGCGCGACCAGGCGAGGTCGAGGCGATGCAGGCTGCCGTCGCGCAGCGCGTCCTGCCATTCGGTCTGGTAGAGGAATTCGCTGTGGAAATGGCGGTTGCCGAACAGCAGCCAGTTGCGACCGGCGGCGCCGGTCTCGCGGCGCTCCTGCACGAAGCCGCGGAACGGCGCGATGCCGGTACCGGGGCCGATCATGACGACGTCGCGCGAGGCGTCCGCGGGGAGGCGGAAACGCTCGTTCGGTTCGACGTAGACAGGCACGCGCGCGTCGTCGTCCGCCCGCGCGAGGAACTGCGAGGCGGCGCCGACATGGCGCGCACCGAACGCCTCGTAGTCGACCACGCCGACCGTGAGGTGCGCTTCGTCGCCGACCGCCTTGCGGCTCGACGCGATCGAGTAAAGCCGCGGCGCGAGCGGACGCAACGCGGCGACGAACTCCTCGGCATCCCATGCGGCCGGGTACTCGCGCAGCAGGTCGATCGGCTGGCGGCTCGCGAGCAGCGCGGCGAGCGCCTCGCGCCGGTCCGGCGCGAGCAGGCGGTTGAGATCGTCGCTGCGTGCGCGCGCCGCGTGCAGCGCGACGAACGGGCGCGCAAGGCGCGTGAGCTCGCGCTCGCGTGCGAGCCAGTCGCGCAATCCCAGGCTGCGCCCGTCGTGGCGCACGGGTGCGTCGCCATCGAGTCCGGTCGCCTCGAGCACGGCGGCGACCAGCGCGGGCGGATTGATCGGCCACACGCCGAGGGCGTCGCCGGGTTCGTAGGCGAGGCCGGAATCGGCGAGCGACAGTTCGACGTGGCGGACGTCGCGCGCGCCGTCGCGCGCGACGATGCGTTGGTTCGCCAGCAGCGCGGCCGCGAACGGCCGCGCCCGCGTCCATTCGCTGGCGGGGGCAAGGGGAGCCGCCGTGCGCAGCGGCGTGACGGTCGCGCTGCGCGCGGCGACGGGCTTGAGCGCTTCGCGAGCGAGTTCGAGCGTGCGCGCGAGCCATGGCGCGGCAACGGTCTCGATGTCGACGTCGGCCTCGCCCGTGTCGAGCAGGCGCACCGCCCCGAGCTCGGCGAGGCGCGCGTCGACGCGGCGGCCGATCGCGCAGAACTGCGGGTAGCTCGAATCGCCGAGCGCGAGCACGGCGTAGCGCAGGTCGGCGAGCTGCGGCGCACGCTTGCCGGCGAGGAACTCGACCAAGCCGCGCGCGTCGTCGGGCGGATCGCCGTCGCCCTGCGTGCTGATCACGACGACGAGCAGGCGTTCGGCTTTGAGTTCGCGCTGCGGATACGCGCCGGCGCGGACGAGCCGCACCGCGAGGCCGGCGGCCTCGGCGTCGCGCGCGAGCTGCTCGGCGAGCCGCTTCGCGTTGCCGGTCTGGCTGCCGTAGACGATCGTCAGGCGTTCCTGCGCGACGGCTTCGCGCGCGGGCGAAGCGGCGGGCCGCGGCGTCGCGCCACCGTGGTGGCGCGCGAGCGCCGCGGCATAGCCCGACAACCACCAGAGCGCGGGGGCATCGAGGCCTTCGAGCAGGCGCAGCGCCTCGGCGGACTTCTCCTCGGGCAAGGGAACGATCGGCAGCGGCGGCACGGCGGACACGGCATCCATCCATCTGGACGTCCAAACGTCCATGAGCCACGGATGCTAGGCCTCCGCGCGGCGGCGCGGAAAGAACGCATGGTTATGCGCATATGCGCCGGCCGTCCACCGGACGGGGCCGTGCGGCGGCGTATCCGCTCAGCGCACGGTCGCGGCGGCGCCCTGCGCGGCGCGGGCGAGCAGGCCGGCGGCGACCTCGCCGGCGAGCGTGCGGATTTCCGGCATCGCGCCGCACTCCCACAGGCTGCCGCGCAGCAGGGTGCCGAGTGCGTGCAGGTTCGGCCATGGCGTGCCTTCCGCGCGCAGCAGGCGGCCGTCCGCGGCCGCGGCGAGGCCGAGGCCGAGCGCGTCCGCGCGCACGAGGCGTTCGTCGACGAGCTGGCGCACCAGCACGTGCGGCGTCGAGCGCGCGTCGGCCTCGAGACCGGTCGCCTGGATCGCATGGTCGACCGCGAGTGCGTGCGGGCGCGCTTCGCCGCGCGGGTGGAGGCGCACGCGCAGCGGTCCGCGGCCGTCGATCGAGGCGACGCGCGCGGCGAGCACGCGCAGGCGCCCGCCAGCGCGCAACGCCTCGATGCGCGCCGCGGTCTGCGGCGGCACGCGATGGCGCGCGACCTCCCACAGCGGGCGCAGGTGGCGCAGGAAACGCCGGCGCCGGGTTTCGTCGAGCGTCGCCCACAGGCGCGGCGTCTGCGCACGCACCGCATCGAGCACGGCGCGCCAGTCGACCGTCGGGTCGTGCGTGGCGGCACGGAAGCGCCGCAGCCAGCGCCGCGGATCGGCGTCGCCGCCGAGGTCGCGCAGCAGCGCTTCGCGTCCGGCGTAGGGAGCGAGCACGTGGTCGGCGTGCAGCGCCGGCAGGCGGCCGCGGCGCGAGACCGCGGTGAGCAGCGCGCGCGGCCAGCGTGCAGCGGCGCCGAGCAGCGCGTCGACCGCGCTGAGGCCGGTGCCGATCACGAGCACGTGGCCGGGCGTGCGCAGCGGCGTCAGCGGACCCCACGGATCGGTCGCATAGGCGCCGCTCGCGAGGGCGGCCGGCGTGACGCCCGGCAAGGCCGCGGGCGGCAACGCGCCGATCGCGAGCACGATCTCGTCGGCGACGACCGCATCGTGGTCGCGCGCGACGACCTCGAAGCGCCGGTCCGCGCGCGGTCGCAGCGCGACCGCCTCGGTGGCGTGCAGCACGAGGTCGACCTCGCGGCCGCTGGTCGCGCGTAGGCTCGACAAGGTCGCGTCGAGGTAGTCGCCGTAGATCGAGCGCGGCAGGAACTGGCCGTCGCTCGCGGCGATCCCCCGCGCCTGCGCGTAACCGAGGAAGTCGTCGGGCGCGTCGGCGAACAGGCTCATGTTCGCCGCGCGCACGTTGAGCAGGTGCAGCGGGTCGGCGGTGTCGTAGGCGACCCCGCGTCCGGGCGCACGCCGGCCGCCGAACCAGTGCAGCGCGAAGGCGGGCGCGCCGTGCGACGCGGCGTCGCGCAGCAGGCGGGCGACGAGCGCGGAGCCGGCCGCGCCGCCACCGATGACGGCGATGCGTCGCATGGCATTCTCCTCGCGCATCAGGCGCCCAGGTGCGCGTCGACGTGCGCGCGTTGCGGGCGTGCGATGTAGTCGCCGCGCGGGGTGGCGTCGTACGCATGATGGTGGTCGAGCACGCCGCCGTAGACGTGCAGCGACAGCGCGGCATGCGTCGCCGACAGGTTGCGACAGCGGTGCGCGTAGTCGCCGCCGCCGAACACCGCGGCATCGCCGACACCGAGCACGAGGCGACGCTGCGGCACCGGCTGGGCGCGGGCGGGATCGCCGCCGTCGAGGCGGTACTCCTCGACTTCGAGCGCACCGTCGAGCACGAGTTCGATGCCCCACAGCCCCGCGTGATCGTGCAGCGGCGTGCGGTGCGCGCGCGGCCACGAGATCAGCAGCGCGGTCAGCGACGCGTCGTCGTTCGCGGCGACCAGGCGCCGATGGTAGCGGCCGTGCGCGGCGAGCTCGGCGGCGAGAGCGCGCGCGGCGGGCAGGTCGAAACGCAGCGCGCGCGCGGCGAGTTCATCGGCGAGCCGCGCGATCGCCGGCGCCGTCGGCGATCGCGGCGACAGCGCGAGCGTGGTGCGGACGTCGGCGAGCCAGGCGTCGGCGGCGGATCCGGGCTGCATGCGATGGGCTCCTGTCGAGGTGTGCGCATGCAAGCATCGTCGGCGTTAAATGCCGGCTAAACGCGAGGGCGCGAACACATGACGCGTGCGTCTATCGACATGCCTTCGCGTACGGATCGTCAGGCGGGAGCCCGGGCGAGCTCACGCCGGTACGCGTCCGCGATCGCCGCACCGAACGTGCAGAACACGAGTTCACGCGGTCCGCGTCCGTGCGCGAGCCATTCGCGAGCCTCGCGCACGGCGATCGCGGTCGCCGCATCGATCGGATAGCCGTACACGCCGCAACTGATCGCCGGGAATGCGATCGTCGCGACGCCGTGCTGCTGCGCGAGCGCGAGCGTCGCCCGATAGCACGCGGCGAGCAGGTCCGCTTCGCCGTGCGTGCCGCCGCGCCAGACCGGGCCGACGGTGTGGATCACCCAGCGCGCCGGCAAGCGGAAGCCGGGCGTGATGCGCGCTTCGCCGGTCGGGCAGCGCGCGCCGCCGCGCCGCGGAATCGTGCGGCAGGCCTCGAGCAGCTCGGGGCCGGCGGCGCGGTGGATCGCGCCGTCGACGCCGCCGCCGCCGAGCAGGCTGTCGTTCGCTGCGTTGACGATCGCATCGACGGCGAGCGTGGTGATGTCGGCTTCGATGAGGCGGAGGGAAGAGGTCATCGCGGGCGGCGTCGGCGTCGAGTCGTTGCTAGGGTCGCGATCCATCGCTCACCCCGCAACTCCGCCTCGTGCGTCCTGCCTCCGACGCGCGTCACAACGCGCGGGTTGCCGGGGTTGTGCTACGCCGCGCCGGCCGTCGCCGATCGCCGGATCCACGCAACCTATTGTTTCTTTTTCTATTTATCGCGGCACATGCTGCGCTGCAAACAATTTGTACCGCAGGGTATTGAAATTATATTGCCTAGGACATAATATTCGCAGCAACCATGATCAAGACAACCGACAACACGTTCGCCTACCTCCTGCACGACGTCACGCGGCTCATGCGCAAGCATTTCGACCGCCGCGCGACCCGGCTCGAGCTCACCCGCGCGCAGTGGCGCGCGCTCAAGGTGATCCGCCGTCACGAAGGCCTGAGCCAGACCGAGCTCGCCGACTACCTCGACATGGAGCCGATCCCGGTCGGTCGCGTCGTCGACCGCCTCGAGAAGACCGGCTTCGTCGAGCGCCGCGCCGATCCGGCCGACCGCCGGCGCTGGCGCCTGCACCTCACGGCGAAGGCGCACGCGATCGTCGACGAGATGGAAGTGATCGGCGCCGCCCTGCGCGAGGAAGCGCTGCGCGGCGTCAAGCCCACCGATTTCGATGCATTGCTGCGCGTGCTCACGCAGCTCAAGGACAACCTGCTCGCGCTCGACGAGGGCGCGACCAACGACCAGCGAGAACCGTCATGACCGACAAGCAACCGCAGATCGACACCCCGGCCGCGGCGCCGCGCAGGCGCGGCTGGCTGCGCACGACGCTCTGGATCGCCGGGCCCGCGCTCGTGCTCGGCGTCGGCGCCTGGCTGTACCTCACCTCGGGGCGCTACGCCTCGACCGACAACGCCTACGTGCAGGCCGATCGCGTGACGATCGCGCCGCAGGTCGGCGGTCGCGTCGTCGAGGTCGCGGTGCGCGAGAACCAGGTCGTGCACAAGGGCGACCTGCTGTTCCGCATCGATCCCGAGCCGCTCGAAATCGCCGCCGCACGCATGCAGGCGCAGGTCGAGTCGGTGCAGAGCCTGCTCGACGCCGCGCGCAGCGGCTACAACGGCGCGCAGGCCGACGTCCGTTCGGCCGCAGCCGACCTCGACTACAAGAAGCAGCAGTTCGAGCGCATGAAGGAACTGCGCGGTCGCGGGCTGATCGCGCAGCAGGCGCTCGACGACGCGGCCAACAACCTCGCCGCCGCGCGCGCGAAGCAGGATTCGAACAACGCGGCGCTGAGCAAGGCGCGGAACATGCTCGGCGGCCTGCCGAGCACGCCGGACGAGCAGCTCGCCGGCTACAAGCTCGCGCTGGCGCAGCTCGCGCAGGCGAAGCTCGATCTCGATCATGCGACCGTGCGCGCGCCGATGGACGGCACGATCGGCAAGACCACCTTGCAGCCGGGCGACTTCCTCGCGGTCGGCCAGGCCGCGATGCCGCTGGTCGCCAACACGTTGTGGGTCGACGCGAACTTCAAGGAGACCGATCTCACCCACGTCGTCGCCGGCCAGCCGGCGACGATCGAAGTCGACACGTTCCCGGGTCGCAAGTGGCAGGCGCGCGTCGCCTCGATCAGCCCCGCGTCGGGTTCGGAGTTCTCGCTGCTGCCCGCGCAGAACGCGACCGGCAACTGGGTGAAGATCGTGCAGCGCATCCCGGTGCGCCTCGCGCTCGACGGCGCGCAGCAGGACGGCATGATCCTGCGCGCGGGCATGAGCGCGGTGGTCGAGATCGACACCGGCAAGCAGAACTCGGTGATCGGCCGCTGGCAGGGCCGCGAACCGCAGCCGCAAACGAGCGTCGCACAGGCGCCGTGATCCACCGACGGGCCGCGCCAAGACGGCCCGCACCACGACCCCGAACCGAACCGAACCGAACGGATACAGACCATGTTTCGTGAACAGAGCTACGAACCCCTGACCGACGCCATCGCATGGCAGCACGCCGCACCGGCCCCGGCCGCCGCGACCTTCGACATCGAATTCGCCTTCGCCGACCGTACCGGCGAGCTGTCGCCGGTGTATCGCGAGATCGCGCGGCGCATCGCCCGCGAGGCCTACACCTGCCACGCGAGCACGCTCGGCGACGCCCTGCGTTGAGGCAACCGTGAGCACCGCCGTCGCCACCCATCGCGAAGTCCCCAACCGCGGCCTGCTGGTCGCCTCGGTGATGCTCGCGACCCTCATGCAGGCGCTCGACACGACGATCGCCAACGTCGCGCTGCCGAACATGCAGGGCACGTTGTCGGCGACGCAGGACCAGATCTCCTGGGTGCTCACCTCGTACATCGTCGCCGCGGCGATCGCCACACCGGCGACCGGCTGGCTCGCCTCGGTGATGGGGCGTCGCCGCCTGCTGCTGATCGCGATCGCCGGATTCACGTTCGCGTCGGTGCTGTGCGGCATGGCGACGGGCATCGGCGCGATGGTCGCGTTCCGCCTGTTGCAGGGCCTGTTCGGCGCCGCGCTCGTGCCGCTGTCGCAATCGACCTTGCTCGACGTCTATCCGCGCGAGAAGCACGGCGCGGCGATGGCGCTGTGGGGCATGGGCGTGATGGTCGGCCCGATCCTCGGGCCACCGCTCGGCGGCTGGCTCACCGACAGCTACAGCTGGCACTGGGTGTTCCTCATCAACGTGCCGATCGGCGCGCTCGCGCTGTTCGGCGTCGCCGCGAGCCTGCCGACCGACGAGACGCGCCAATCGCGTTTCGACTGGCGCGGCTTCGCGTTCCTCGCGATCGGCATCGGCGCGCTGCAGCTGTTCCTCGATCGCGGCGAACAGCAGGACTGGTTCGGCTCGGTCGAGATCCAGGTCGAGGCTGCGCTCGCCTTCCTCGGCTTCTACCTCTACGCGGTGCACTGGAAGTTCAGCGCCAGGCCCTTCCTCGACCTCGGCCTGTTCGCCGATCGCAACTTCCTCGCCAGCAGCCTGTTCATCTTCGTGCTCGGCGTCGTGCTGTTCGCGACGATGGCGTTGCTGCCGCCGTTCCTGCAGGGCCTCATGAACTACCCGGTGGTGACGACCGGCCTGTTGCTCGCGCCGCGCGGCGTCGGCACGCTGATCGCGATGATGCTGGTCGGCCGCCTGCTCGCGCGCGGCGCCGACGCGCGCGTGCTCGCGGGCATCGGCATGCTGCTCACCGCGTATTCGCTGTGGGCGATGACGCGCTTCAACCTCGACGTGCCGCAGTCGACGATCGTCGTCACCGGCGTCGTGCAGGGCCTCGGCCTCGGCCTCGTGTTCGTGCCGATCTCGACGATCGCGTACTCGACCCTGCCGACGGGTGCGCGCACCGAAGCGGCGGGCATCTTCAGCCTCATGCGCAACATCGGCTCGAGCGTCGGCATCTCGATCGTGATGACCCTATTGTCGCGCAACACCCAGCTCAACCACGCCGAGATCGCCACGCGCCTGACCCCGTTCGGCGACAACGCGGCGCAGCTCGCGGCGACGCTCGGCCACGGCGCTGCGAACCTCGCCGCGCTCAACGGCGAAGTCACGCGCCAGGCGAGCGCGATCGCGTTCCTCGACGACTTCTGGCTCATGATGGTCATGACCGTCGTGTCGATCCCGCTGCTGCTCCTGCTCAAGCCCGTGCGCAGCGCCGCGGCTCCGGCGGTCGTCGCGGATCATTGATCCCGTCGCGCAGCCGGCGAGTGCGACGCTGCGCCGGCCGGCCCGCGGTCTGCCGGGCTGCATGGCGGCGCGCGGTGACGGTACGATCGCCGCATGGCCACCGATCCCGACACGCTGCCGTTGCCCCGCCTCGAATGCGGTGTCGCGCGGCTGCGACCGTGGCGTAGCGACGACCTCGACAGCCTCGTCGCCAACGCGAGCCACGCCGACGTCTCGCGCGGATTGCGCGACCGCTTCCCGTATCCGTACACCGGCGACGACGGTCGCGCCTGGCTCGCGCGCGCGGTCGACGAGTCCGACCGCGCGTGGGCGATCGACCTCGACGGCGCGGCGGTCGGCGGCGTCAGCCTGCATCCGGGTACCGACGTGCATCGGCACTCGGCCGAACTCGGCTACTGGCTCGGCCGGCGCTACTGGGGCCGCGGCCTCATGAGCGCGATCATCGGCGCGTTCGCGCCGCGCGCGATGGGCGCATTCCGGCTGCATCGGCTGTACGCGACCGTCTACGCGAACAATCCGGCCTCGATGCGCGTGCTCGAGAAGGCCGGATTCGAGCGCGAAGGCGTGCACAAGTCGGCCGTGGTCAAGCGCGGCGAACTGCTCGACATCGTCATGTACGCGCGCGTGCGGCGCGAGCTCGATGCGCCGGCAGGCGCGCGCGAATCTGCAACAATGGCGACGCCCGAAACCGGGCGCTGAGCGGACGACGATGGCCAAGGACACACGACCGGATTCCCCCTGGGCGGGCGCGAAGCCGCGCACGGAGCGCCCGTCGCGACGCGAGCGCGAGCGCGAGCGCGAGCGCCAGGCGGAGGCCGGCAAGCGTCCGCCGCCGTCGCCCGCGCGCGACGACCGGCGCGGCGCGCGCAGCGACGCGCCTGCGCGCGGCGGCGGACATCGTCCTGCCGCCGCGGATGCCGCGCCGTCGGTCCCGCGCGAAGCGCCGTCGTCGCGCGAGCAGCGCCTGTACGGGCTCAACGCCTGCCTCGCCGCGTTCGCGCGGCGCCCCGAGGCGCTGCGCAAGGTCTACCTCAGCGAGGCGCGCATCGGTGCGCTCAAGACGGTGCTCGCGTGGTGCGTGCAGCGGCGCATCGGCTATCGCGTGGTCGAGGCCGACGACCTCGATCGCCTGACCGCGTCGCGCCACCACGAAGGCGTCTGCTTCGACCTGCTGCGGCCCGAGCCGATCGCCCTGTCGGCGCTGCTCGATGCTCAGCCGCCCGCGCCGACGGCATCGCTGCTGCTCTGGCTCGACGGCGTCGGCAACCCGCACAACCTCGGCGCGCTGCTGCGCAGCGCGGCGCATTTCGGCGTCGGCGGCGTGATCGTGCCCGCGCGCGCGGGCCTCGACGTGTCCGGTGCCGCCGCGCGTGTCGCCGAAGGCGCCGCGGAGGTCGTGCCGCTCGCTCACGCCGACGACGCGCAGCAGGCGCTGCGCGACCTGCACGCACGCGGCTACGCGCTCGCCGCGACCGTGCCGCGCGACGGCGCGCCGCTGTACGCGACGACGTTGCCGCGGCGCCTCGTGCTCGTGCTCGGCGCGGAAGGCGAGGGCATGAGCGAGCCGATGATCGCCGCGGCCGACCTGCGCCTGACGATCCCGGGCAGCGGCGCGATCGAGAGCCTCAACGTCGCCGCGAGCGTCGCCGTGCTGCTCGGCGAATACTGGCGCCAGTCGCCCCCGGGCTGATCGCCGCCGTCATCGTTCCGCAACACCGGGCTCGCACGCTAGTGCGTTCGAGCACGGAACCTGCCCATGAATGCGCTCGCGATGCCCCTGCCGTACGCGCGCAGCCTCGGCGAAGCCGGCTGGCTGCGTTCGCTGCGCGTTGCGCTGTTCGCGTTCGCGCTGTCGCGCGGCGTGATCTTCGCGGTGTGGCTGCTCGCCACGCAGCTGCAGCTCGGCTATCCGCCCGGCCGCGAGCAGCTGGCGATGCCGAGCGCGCAGGTCGGTGCGCACGAGCTCGCGCACACCCTGCGCGACTTCGCGCTCTACAACGACGGCGGCTGGTACGCGACGATCGTCGAGCACGGCTACGAGGAGCGCGCGTTCGACACCACGCGCCCGGCGAACTGGGCGTTCTTCCCGTTGCATCCGCTGCTCTGGCGCGCGCTCGCCGACGTGATCGGCGACGTGCGCGTAGCGGGCATGCTGCTCGCCAACCTCGCGTTCCTCGCCGCGCTCGTCGTGCTGCACCGGCTCGCGCTCGCGCTCGGGCGCGAGCCGCCCGCGGCCGAACGCGCGGTGCTCGCGCTCGCGTTGTTCCCGGTCAGCTACTTCGGCGCGCTGCCGTGGAGCGAGGCACTGTTCCTGCTCGTCTCGGCCGGCGCGTTCCTCGCCGCGCTGCGCGGGCGCTGGGGCTGGGTCGCCGTGCTGCTCGCGCTGGCGAGCGCGACGCGCCTCGCCGGTCTCTTCCTGCTGCCGGCGCTCGCGCTCTGGATGTGGCCGCGCCGGCGCATGCTGCCACGCGAGGCGTGGCTCGCACTCGCCTGCGCGCCGCTCGGCCTGCTCGCGTTCATGGCCGAACTGCATGCAGCGACCGGCAACGCGCTCGCGTTCAGCGGCATCCAGCACGCGTGGGGACGCCATCCGACCTGGCCGCTGATGCCGTTCGTCGACGTGCTGCAGCAGCCCCGCCTCGCGATCGAGGACTGGAATTTCCGCTACCTCAACCTCGCCGCGGCGCTCGGCGGGATCGCCGCGTGCGTCGCGCTGTGGCGCCGGCGCGAGCCTTCGCTCGCGCTGTTCCTCGCGCTCGGCCTGCTCGCGCCGCTCGCGACCGGCACGCTGATGTCGCTCGCGCGTTACCTGTTCGGCCTGTTCCCGCTCGCGCTCGTGCTCGCCGACGCGACCGCGAACCGCAGCGTCGAGCGCGGCTGGTTCGCGGTGTCGACCGCGTTGCTCGCGCTCATGTCGGCCGCGTTCGCGCTGAAGATGACGTTCGCCGGCGCCTGACGCCGGCGGTGGCCCTCATTCGTGCTCGTTCGCCCACGCGCCCGGCTTCGAGCCGAAGTCGCCGTCCGCCTGCGCGGCGAGATACGCGGTGACCGCGTACGCGGCGACGTTCTGGCGCAGCTGCTGCGGATCGATCTTGTCGAGCGTGTCGTTGGCGGTGTGGTGCCAGTCGAAGTAGCGCGTCGCGTCCTGGTGCAACGACACCGCGGCCATGCCGACCGCGTGGACGGCCGACAGGTCCGATCCGCCGTTGCCGGGTTCCTTCGCGTCGTACTCGATGCCCAGTGGCTGCAGCACCGCGGCGATCTGCGCGATCGCGTCGCGCGCGGCCGGCTTCACGCTCGCGGTGATCTTCCAGATGCGGTCCGCGCCGGCGTCCGATTCGCTGCCGAGAACGGCCTTGCCGATCGTCGCCTTGTGCGTTTCGGCGTAGGACTTGCCGCCGAACAGGCCCGATTCCTCGTTCGCGAACGCGACCACGCGGATGCTGCGCGCGGGGCGCTTGGGCAGGCCCGCGATGACCTTCGCCGCGCCCGTGGCGATCGCGACGCCGGCGGCGTCGTCGATCGCGCCGGTGCCCGGATCCCACGAATCGAGGTGGCCACCCATCACGAAGTACTCGTCGGGCTTCTTCGAGCCGCGCAGCTCGGCGATCACGTTGGCGCCGGTGTACTGGCCTTCGATGCCGCAGTCGAGCGCGAGGCGGATCGTCACCGGCTTGCCGGACGCGAGCATGCGTTCGAGCAGGTCGGCGTCGGGCGCCGACAGCGCGGCCGCGGGGATCGGCGTCGCACCGGTGAAGTTGGTGACGCCGGTGTGCGGCAGGCGATTGCTGTCGGTGCCGGCCGAGCGCAGCAGGAACGCCGCGGCGCCCTTGTGCGAGGCGATCGCGGGGCCGCCGGTGCGCACCGCGGAGCCGATGCCGTAGTCGTGGCCGTCGCGGTAGGCCTGCATGCGCGCGCCGACGAACACGATCTTGCCCTGCAGGGTCGCCGGGTCGGCCGCCTTGAGGGCGTCGAGCGTCGGAAAGCCGACGACCTCGGCTTCGAGGCCGCCGGCGGGCGTCGCGGCGGAGTAGCCGAGCGCGACGAGCGCGAGCGGCTGCGCGTACGGCGCCAGGATCTCGCCGTGCTCGCTGCGACGCACCCACTTCGGATACGTCACGGGCTCGGTCCATACCTTGTCGAAGCCGAGCGCGTGGAACTTCGCGATCGTCCACTCGCGTGCCTTCTCGTCGTTCGGCCCGCCGGCGAGGCGCGCGCCGATCTCGGTGGTGATGCCGGCGACGAAGTCGTACGCGGTGTCGTCCTGCAGCGCCTGGTCGCGCAGGTGCGCGGCCGTTTCGAGGTCCGCCGCGGCGATCGCGGTCGGCTTGTTCGCCGCCAACACGGGCGCGCATGGCAGCAGGAGGGCGAGGGCGAGCGGACGCAGGCGAAGCATGGCGATACTCCGATCGAGGGCAAACCCGGAGTATGCGCCGCCCGCGGTGGAGCGCAGCGGGCCAAACGTCACGGAAACGATGGAACCGCTTGCGCCGGCCGCCCTCGCGGCGACGGCCGGCGCACGCGTTCAGCCTTTCTTGAGCAGGTCGCGGATCTCGGTCAGCAGCACGACTTCCGCGGACGGCGCCGCCGGCGCGGCCTCTTCCTTCTTGATCATGCGGTTCATGATCTTGACGACGAGGAAGATCGCGAGCGCGACGATGACGAACTGGATGATCGTGTTGAGGAACGCACCGTACTGCAGCGCGACCTCGCCTTTGCCGTCGGCGCCGGCGGGGTGGAGGACCCATTTGTAGGCGGAGAAGTCGACGCCGCCGATGAGCATGCCGATCGGCGGCATGATGACTTGGTCGACCAGCGAGGTGACGATCTTGCCGAACGCGGCGCCGATGACCACGCCGACGGCGAGATCCATCACGTTGCCGCGCATTGCGAAGGCCTTGAACTCGGAAAGCATGCCCATTGCGGTTTCCTCCAGGGTCGGACGTCGCGCCGATACGTCGGCGCGCGCACTTTACCTCGATTGCACGGCCGCCTTGGTGGCGCCGCAACAGATGTTTGCCTGCGTCGACGTTGGGTCGCCGTGCCGGATCAGTCGAAGCCGTCGACGAACACGGCGGTCTCGATCGCCGACACGTCGAGGCCGAGCGAACCCTGCGTGCCCGAACCTTCGATGTACCAGTGCACGCCGTCGAGCGCGATGTCGCCGTCGGGCATCGGTTGGGTCGGCAGGCCACGCGCATCGGCGCAGGCGAGTACCTTGCCGAGGTCGATCGAGTAGCGCACGCGCGTGCCCTGCAGCGGCAGGCGCGCGACGTCGATGCCGCAGTACGTGAGCATCGACTCGCCGGCGACGAAGAAGAGCACTTCCGCGCCGGGGTACTGGAAGCTGTCGCGCACCGGCCAGTTCCATTTCGACTCGCCGGGCGGACCGCCCGAATAGTCGAGCGCGCCCGAGCCGTACAGGTCGATGAAGACGAGGCGCGGCACGCCGCCCCAGGTCGCGTACGCATAGAGGCCCGCGTGGACGCCGAGCGAGGACGGCGAGCAGATCGATTGCGTGCCGCTGCGGCAGGCGATCGCGGCGTGGCTGCTGATCGCGGCGTCGAACACGATCGTTCCGCGCGGCGAGCCGCGCCGGTTCACGTAGCCGACCGGACCGCTGTTGCCTCGCCCGTCTTGCGCACCGACGGATAGGAACGGGATGCTGTATTCGTAGCGACCGGTGCGCGCGCAGAAGAAGTCCTTGTCGCCGAGGTCGACCGCGAAGCGCAGGCGCTTGCCCGGCGCGGGCGCGTTCGACAGCACGTCGAGCTTGAACATCGTGCGCGGCTGCGCGCTCGCGCTGGCGACGCGGTGCGACGAGCCGGGCGGACCTTCGTTGCACTGGTCGAAGCTCGGCTCGTCGTTGGCGACCAGCACCCAGTACGCGCTGGCGGGATTGCCGAGCGCGAAATACGGGTTCTGGTCGTAGGCGAGGCAACCGACCCACGAGTCGCCGACGCGCGTGGTCGAGCCGCCGCAGGCCTCGCTGCGCTGTTGTCCGCCGGCCCAGACCGGCGTGCCGTCGGGGCGATCCGGCCACCCTGCGCGCGCCGGGCAGGCGGAGAACGACGCGGCCGAATCCCACAGGCAGCCCTCGGCACCGGGCTGGCCGTAGGCGATCTCGAGCCAGTGGCCCGTCACCCCGACGCCGGCGGGCAGGTCGCTGCGGATGCGCCCGGCGGCGATGTTCGCATCGCGGATCGACTGTGCCTGCGCGGGTATCGCGAGGCCCGCGAGCAGCAGCGCGAGCGCCGACGCGCCGACGCGTGCGCGCGATGGCATGGCCATCACACGATCCGGCCTTCGAGCCGCGCGATGTCGTCGAGCACGGCGACCACGCGATCGCCGCGCCGCAACGCGGCGACACCGGCCGGCGTACCCGTGTAGAGGAGGTCGCCGGGTGCGAGCGTCCACAACCGCGACAACTCGTGGATGATCGCGGCGACGTCGAAGATCATGTCGGCGATGTCGGCCTGCTGGCGCAACTCGCCGTTGACCTCGAGCGAGAGGCGCGCACGGCGCGGATGGCCGACGTCGGCGACGCGATGCAGCGCCGACGCGGGTGCCGACGCGTCGAAGCCCTTCGCCGCGTCCCACGGATGCCCCTTCGCCTTCGCCGCGGCCTGCAGGTCGCGTCGGGTGAGGTCGAGGCCGACGCCGTAGCCGAACACGCAGTCAAGCGCGTGCTCGCGCGGGATGTCGTGGCCGCCGCGCGCGAGCGCGACGATCATCTCGACTTCGTGGTGCAGGTCGGCGGTCGCCGATGGATAGGCGATGTCGCCTCCGTCGGCGACGATTGCGTCGGCCGGTTTCATGAAGAACATCGGCTGCGAGCGTTCGACGCTCGCACCCATTTCCTTCGCGTGCTCGGCGTAGTTGCGCCCGATGCAGTAGATGCGCCGGATCGGGAAGCGCATGTCGTCGCCGGCGACCGGCAGGCTCGGCACGAATGGTGCGGCGATGGCGAAGGTCATGACGGGGTCCGCGGCAGCGATCGCGTCAGGATAGCAGCGCTCGACGCGTGCCGCGCCGCTCGCGCCGTCGCACGAGCTTGAGTCCGGACCAAGTCGCGTCGACCGCGCAGACCTTGACGTCGACGAGGCCGAGCGGCAGCGCGACCTCGCGCACGGTGCCCTCGACCACGTCGCTGGCGACGCTCGAACCCTTCTTCGGCCACGACACCCAGATCGTCCCCTCGTCGGGCAGGCGCGCGTCGAGCGCGGCGAGTTCCGCGGCGAGCCGCGCCCGCGTCGTGACGAATACGTGCGCGAAGTCGAACGCCGCGCGAGCGCCGACGAGGCGCAGCTGTTCCGGCGCGCGGCCGACGAGCGCCGCGTAGTCGGACGGCGCGTCGCGCACGAGCACGCGCAGCTCGGCCGCGAGGCCGAGTTTTTGCCAGACCGGTTTGCCGGAATAGCCGGCCGACGCTGGTGACACCTGTCATCTCCGTCGCGTGACCGCCGCGGCTTGTTCCGCGGCGGTGCAGGCACCAGTCTATGGCAGACTTGAGAGCTGTGCGTCCACGCGGGAGCGGTGTGGCATGGAGAAATCGGAATTGTTGCAACAATTGCGCATCGATCGCAGCGCGCCGCGCGCCGGTCGCGGCGCGGGCGCGTGGATCGGCGCCGTCGCCGGCGTGCTCGTGCTCGGCCTCGCCGTCGGCGGCGGCTGGTGGTTCATGCACGACGCGAAGGCGATCGAGGTCGAGGCGGTGACCGCGAACGCGCCGAGTGCCGCCGGCACCGGCCCGCTCGCGGTACTGCAGGCGACCGGCTACGTCACCGCGCGGCGCCAGGCGACCGTGTCGGCGCAGATCACCGGCACGCTCACCGACGTGCTCATCGAGGAAGGCGAGCGCGTCGAGGCGGGCCAGGTGCTCGCGCACCTGGAGAACACCGCGCAGAAGGCGCAGCTCGCGCAAGCCGAGGCCGGCTATCGCGCGGCGCAGGCGCAGCTCGTGCAACTGGGCACCCAGCTCGCGCAGAGCAGGCGCGACGTCGCGCGTGCGGAGGAACTGGTCGGCCGCAAGCTCGTGTCGAAGCAGGCGGTCGAGCTCGCGCGCACGCAGGTCGATTCGCAGGCGGCGCTGTTCGAGTCGCAGCGGCGCCAGGTCGATGTCGCCAAGGCCGCGGTCGACGGCGCGCAGGTGCAGCTCGACTACTGCACGATCCGCGCGCCGTTCGCCGGCGTGGTGATCGCGAAGGCGGCGCAGCCGGGCGAGATCGTCTCGCCGCTGTCGGCCGGCGGTGGCTTCACGCGCACCGGCGTCGGCACGATCGTCGACATGGATTCGCTCGAGGTCGAGGTCGACGTCAACGAGTCCTACATCAACCGCGTCACCGCGAAGCAGCCGGTCGAGGCGGTCCTCGACGCGTATCCGGAATGGAAGATCCCCGGCCACGTCATCGCGATCATCCCGACCGCCGATCGCGGCAAGGCGACCGTGAAGGTGCGCGTCGCGATGGAACAGAAGGACGAACGCATCGTGCCCGACATGGGCGTGCGCGTGTCGTTCCTCGAAGACACGAACAAGCCGAAGGCCGTCGCGGCGGAGGCGCCGAAGGGTGTGCTCGTGCCGTCCGCGAGCATCGTGCAGCGCGATGGCAGGAGCGTCGTGTTCGCGCTCGACGGCGACCGCGCGCGCATGCGCGCGGTGACGCCGGGCCAGACCTACGCCGACCAGCGCCTCGTCGAAGGCGTCGGCGTCGGCACGCGCATCGTGCGCGAGCCGACGGCCGAACTCGCCGACGGCGCGCGCGTCGCGGTCAGGAAGTAGCGTCGAAGCAGCAGGACGGCGCGCCGTCGCGGCGCGCGACGAGCAGGGGCGGGCACGACCCGCCGGTAGCGCGGGCCGCATGCCGCGATCGTGCGCCGGGCAGCCGGCGCGACCAACACGAACGACTGCAAAAACCGAGGACAACCGTCATGGCAAACCTGGTCGAGATCCGCAACGTCAGCAAGGTGTACGAGCGCGGCAAGCAGAAGGTCGAGGTGCTGCACCACATCGAACTCGACATCGCGAAGGGCGACTTCCTCGCGCTGATGGGGCCGTCCGGTTCCGGCAAGACCACGCTGCTCAACCTGATCGGCGGCCTCGATTCGCCCACCGACGGCAGCATCAGCGTCGGCGGCGAGCGCATCGACCGCCTCGGCGAAGGCGCGCTGGCGAAGTGGCGTTCCGAGCACGTCGGCTTCATCTTCCAGTTCTACAACCTGCTGCCGATGCTGTCGGCGCAGAAGAACGTCGAACTGCCGCTGCTGCTGACCAACCTGTCGGCGGCGCAGCGCAAGAACAACGCGAGCATCGCGCTGCAGCTCGTCGGCCTCGCCGAGCGCGCGAGCCACAAGCCGACGGAGCTGTCGGGTGGCCAGCAGCAGCGCGTCGCAATCGCGCGCGCGATCGTCTCCGACCCCGACCTGCTCGTCTGCGACGAGCCGACCGGCGACCTCGACCGCCAGTCCGCCGAGGACGTGCTCGGCCTGCTGCAGACGCTGAACCGGCAGCACGGCAAGACCATCATCATGGTCACGCACGATCCGAAGGCGGCCGAGTACGCGAGCCACACGCTGCATCTGGACAAGGGCACGCTCGTCGAACAGGCCCAGCACGCCTGACGGAGGCCGCGATGAAATACCTGCACCTGATCTGGGCGGCGCTGTTCCGGCGCAAGACCCGCACGATCCTCACCCTGCTGTCGATCATCATGGCGTTCCTGCTGTTCGGCCTGCTCGACGCGGTGCGCGTCTCGTTCGCCGAGGCGGGCCAGTCGGCGAACGGCGCCGAGCGCCTGCAGACCGGCGCCAAACTGTCGTTCATCCAGCCGTTGCCGAAGAGCCTGCAGCAGCAGATCGCGGCGGTACCCGGCGTCAAGGACGTCGCGCACGCGAACTGGTTCGGCGGTGCCTATCAGGACCCGCACAACCAGATCTTCACGTTCGCGGTCAGCGACAACTACCTCGACGTCTATCCCGAAGTCGAAGTCGATGCGAACGACCGCAAGGCGTTCGACGCGACCGCGGACGGCGTGCTCGTCGGCGACATCCTCATGAAGAAGTACAAGTGGAAGATCGGTGACCGCCTGCCGTTGCAGTCGCAGATCTTCCCGAACAAGGAAGGCAGCAAGAACTGGAGCTTCCAGATCGTCGGCACGATGAAGTCGAAGGACAACAAGGCGTTCCAGAGCCAGATGATCGTGCTGCACTGGAAGACCTTCGACGAGACCACGCCGTACAACCGCGGTGCGGTGGGCTGGTACGTGAGCCGCGTGAGCGACGTCAACCAGTCCGATCGCGTCGCCAAGGCGATCGACGCGCTGTCGGCCAATTCCGACCACGAAACGAAGACGCAGACCGAGCAGGCCGCGACGAAGAACTGGATCAAGCAGATGGCCGACATCGGCCTCATCGTCACCTCGATCATGGGCGCGGTGTTCTTCACGCTCGTGCTGCTGACCGGCAACACGATGATGCAGGCCGTGCGCGAGCGCACGAACGAGCTCGCAGTGCTGAAGACGATCGGCTTCTCCAGCCGGAAGGTGCTCGGCATGGTGCTCGCCGAATCGGTGATGCTGCTCCTGCTCGGCGGGCTCGTCGGGCTCGCGCTCGTCAGCATCATCGGCGCGGCGCTGCCGGCGATGAGCGGCGGCATGATCAACGGCGCGCACGTCGGCGCGAAGAGCTGGGGGCTCGGCATCGCCCTCGCGGTCGCGATCGGCTTCGTCGTCGGCGCGGTGCCGGCGCTCCGCGCGATGCGCCTCAACATCGTCGACGCACTGGCCGGCCGCTGAAGGAGAACCGCATGAAATTCCTGATTGGACTGTTCACCTTCGTCGTCGTCATCGCCGGCGTGATCGCCTTCCTGCTGCTGCCGTGGCAAGGCCTGCTGCTGATCGTCGTCCTGCTCGGGCTGTGGATGCTGCTGACCCGACGCGGTCGCCAGGCCGCCTCGGTCACCGCGATCGGCGTCGGCACGCTGCGCCAGCGACTCGGCTCGTCCGCGGTCATCGTCGTCGGCATCGCCGGCGTCGTCGCCGTGCTCGTGGCGATGCTCGCGATGGCGAACGGCTACCGCGAGACATTGCGCCGCACCGGCGGCGACGACATGGCGATCGTGCTGCGCGGTGCATCCGCGTCCGAGGTCTCGTCGGTGCTCGGCCACGACGCCGCGGTCGTCATCGCGCAGGCGCCGGGCATCGCCAAGGACGAGCAGGGCAAGCCGATCGCTTCGCCCGAACTCGTCGTCGCGGCGAACCTGCCGATGAAAGGCGGCAACCCCGAAGAGGACTTCGGCAGCGTGCAGTTGCGCGGCATCGGCGAGATGGCGTGGAAGCTGCGCACGAACGCGAAGATCATCGCCGGCCGCAAGTTCACCCCGGGCCTGCGCGAACTCGTCGCCGGCAAGGGCGCGCAGCGCCAGTTCGACGGACTCGAGGTCGATCACGAGATCAAGCTCGGCAACCAGACCTGGAAGGTCGTCGGCATCTTCGAGTCGAAGGACGCGATGGAGTCGGAACTGTGGGGCGACGCCGACGTGGTCGGCCCGACCTACCGCCCGAACGGCGCCAACAGCTCGACCTCGGTGTTCGCGCGCCTGACCAGTCCCGAAGCGTTCGAGCCGTTCAAGGCCGCGCTCGTCTCCGACCCGCGCCTGCAGGTCGACGTCGACACGACGGTCAGCTACTTCAGCAAGCAGTCCGAAGGCACGTCGAAGGTGATCACCGTGATCGGCATGGTGGTCGGCGCGATCATGGCGATCGGTGCGGTGTTCGGTGCGCTCAACACGATGTTCGCCGCGGTCGCGACGCGTGCGCGGGAGATCGCGACCCTGCGCGCGATCGGCTTCCGTGGCCTGCCGGTCGTCGTCGCGATCATGCTCGAGACGATGCTGCTCGCGCTCGTCGGAGGCGTGCTCGGAGGCCTCATCGCCTGGCTCGTCTTCAACGGCTACACGGCATCGACACTCGCCGCGGGCACGACCGGCCAGCTCACGTTCGAGTTCAGCGTCGCACCGCCCGTGTTGTGGACCGGCCTCAAGTGGGCGCTCGCGATCGGTTTCATCGGCGGCTTGTATCCGGCGCTGCGGGCGGCGCGATTGCCGGTGACGACCGCGTTGCGGGAACTCTGAGGTTCGAACCGGGCGGTTCGCTCTTCTTCGGAGCGAGTCGCCGGGTGGTTCGCAGTGTCGGTAGCGCGCGTTGCTCGCTTTCCCCTCTCCCGCTTGCGGGAGAGGGGCGGTACGCCGTTCGTCGTTGCCCTTGAACGGCACGGCAAGCTCTTTCGCGACGACCGACTCGCAGTCCTGCGAGCGGATGGAAACGGAGCGAGCGACGAACGCTACGCAGCGCGCTCGCGCGCCAGCGCGATCAATCCCACGCCGCCGAGAATCACCGCCATCGCCACGATGTCGAAGCCGTGCACGGCTTCGCCGCCGAACAATGCGCCGACGAGCACGGCGACCGGCGGGTTCACGTAGGCGTAGCTCGTCGCGAGCGCAGGGCGCACCGTGTTGAGCAGGTAGAGGTAGGCACTGAAGCCGATCAGCGAGCCGGCGATCGCGAGGTAGACGAGGGCGAGGTTCGCCGACAACGGCGGCGAAACCGGCAGGCGTTCGCCGATGAGCAGCGCGAACACGAGCAGCACGGCGCCGCCGGTGAGCATCTGCGCCGCGGTGTTCATCGCCGCAGGCGGCATGTCGCGGCGCTTGCTCCAGACCGAGCCGAACGCCCACGAGCCGGCGGCGACGACGAGCGCGATCGCACCGACCGGCGAACCGGCCATGCTGCCGCCGAGGTTGAGCAGGATCACGCCGGCGAAGCCGACGCCCAAGCCGAGCCATTCGAGCCGGCGCGGCCAATGGCCGTAGAAACCGCCGAACACCGCCGCGAACAGCGGCATGCTCGCGACCGCGACCGCGGCGAGGCCGGAGGCGACGCTCTGTTCCGCGTAGCAGACAAGGCCGTTGCCGAAGCCGAGCAGCATGACGCCGGTCGCCGCCGAATTGAGCCACTGGCGGCGTGTCGGCGCGGCCATGCCGCGCCAGCGCAGGAACGCGTACAGCGCGCCCCCCGCGCAGAGGAAGCGCACGGCCGCCATCAGGAACGGCGGCCAGCTCGCCACCGCGACGCGGATCGCGAGGTAGGTGGATCCCCAGACGAAGTACAGCGACAGCAATGCGATCGGCACGAGCAGGCGCGGACCGAGCAGCGTCGGGGCGGATGCGTCGAGGCGACCGCTGCGGGACAGATCGTTCATGGCGAACAGTCTTCAGGGAGAACGGGTTGCGGCGTGGAACGCTTTCGGGCAACGCGCATGCCGGAGCGCGTGTCCCGCCAGCATCGCGCGGCGCCGCGCGGAGAGGGCTGCGAGGAGCCGATCGGGAGTGTAGGTATACCGCGGGCCCGATGCCGCAGCGAGGCCCGCCGTGTGGCTATTTCATGGAGCCATCGCGGTGCGTCAGGCGCCGCTCGGCGCGCGCTTGCGCGCAGGGCCGTCGTCGACGACGGTGAACTCGCCCTCGATGACGCCTGCCGGTGCCGCGGCGCGCGGGGCGGCTGCGGCCGGTCGCGACGGCGTGCGCACCGCACGCACGAGCGCGAACAAAGCGCCACCGACGACGAGCACCGCGAACGCGAACACGCCGACCGCGACCAGCGCGGCTACGAGCACAACCGCGATCAGTGCGCCAGCCAGGCGCGCGAGAGGGTGGCGGGATTTCACGAGGCGCAGGCCGGCATGGAACATGGGTACGACTCCGTAGGCGAGGATCCGGACGCGTCCCTCCGGGACCCCGTCCGAGCCGCCGCACCGGCACGGCCGGCGCGACGACATCGGGCATCGAACGTTCCATCGCCGTCCCGGCGTGGGCCGCCGGACGCGGGCGGCGGTTCGTATGCCAGAATGCGCGCCCCGCTGGGCACGCAGTCTCCCGAAACATATGGGGTGGCGGCCCGGCACGACAAGTGCTGGATGCCATGGATTCCTCCGCGCCGCTGTGCCGGCTCGAAGACATCGACGACGGCGGCGCGATCGCGGTGCACGTGGACAGCTCGACCGGCGGTTTCGAGCTGATCGTCCTGCGCCAGGGCGCGCGCGCGTTCGCCTACCACAACGAATGCCCGCACGCGGGTCGTCGCCTCGATTACGCGCCCGGACGATTCCTCGTCAGCGACGGTCGCCTCGTCTGCGCCGCGCACGGCGCGACGTTCCGCGTCGTCGACGGCGCCTGCCTCGGCGGGCCGTGCAGCAACGGCCTCGCCGGCCTGCCGGTCGAGGTCGTCGACGGCGCGGTCCGCTTGCGCTGACCCTTCAGTCGGCCTGTACGCGCACGTCCTGGCGCGCGAGCTGGCCCGAGCCGCACGCGAACGTCGGCGTCGTGCCGAGGATCGAGCGGGTCGGGATGCGCGAGCCGGTGACGGTCGTCGGTGCGCTGAGCACGTCGATGCGGTAGCGGCCGATGTCGGCCGGCGCGACCGCGTCGAAGCTGAAGCCGGCCTTCGTGTCGGCGGCGCTGAACGCCGACTGGCGCGTCTCGATGTCGACCAGGCGCAATACGGCCGAACGCAGGGGGCGTCCGTCGGCATCGTAGACCGTGCCGGTCACGCGGCAACCGTCGGCGAGCGCCATGCCGCTCATCGCGGGCGCAGCGAGGAGCACAACCAGAGCGAATCGGTTCATGGCAGCACCTCCAGTGTGGGGCGCGTCCGTGCGGGCGTGATCTCCGAACCGGATCTTACGCCGACTGCGGGTTGCCGGTATTGCGCGAACCGACGCGCGGCTCAGGTGCGGCCGAACCAGAGGTTGACGCTGACGAGCAGGATCACCAGCATGAGCACGGTCAGCGGCACGCCGACGCGCAGGAAGTCGCGCGAGCGGTAGCCACCGGGGCCGCTGACGATCGTGATGACCGGGTTGGCGCTCGGCAGGATGAACGCGTTCGAGGTCGACACCGCGACGACGAGTGCGTACAGCGCCGGGTTGCCGCCGGACGCGAGCGCGACGTTGATCGCCATCGGCACCATCATCACCGTCGCACCGACGTTCGACACGACCTGCGCGACGAGCAGGGTGAGCACGGCGATGACCGCCTGCAGGCCCCACTGCGGCCATTCCCCGAGGTACTTCAGCACTTCCTGGGCGATCCACGCCGCGGCGCCGGTCGAATCCATCGCGGCGCCGAGCGGGATCAGGCAGGCGAGCGTGAAGATCGTCTTCCAGTTGATCGCGCCGTACGCCTCGTCCATGTCGAGCACGCCGGTCAACAGCATGCCGACCGCGCCGACCAGCATCGCCACCGACAGGCGAAGGTCGGTGAACAGGCCGAGCCCCATCGCGATCGCGAAGAACATCGCCGCGTGCCAGATCTTGCTCGGCCGGTGCTCTTCCTTCGGGTAGTCCGTGACGACGACGAAGTCGCGCGACTCGGCCGTCTGCGCGAGGTCGCGCCAGAAGCTGTGCAGCACGAGCGTGTCGCCCGGGCGCAGGGCGACCTGGCGCACGTCCTCGCGGAACACCTGCTCGCCGCGGTTCACCGCGAGCACGGAGATCGCGTAGGTCTTGCGCAGGCGCAGTTCGCCGACGGTCTTCTTGATCCAGGTCGAGTTGGGCGGGATCACGACTTCGGAAATGCCCGCGCGCGCGGGATTGAACAGGTCGGCGAAATTGCGAAGGCGCGACTGCACATGGCACAGCTGCACGTTGGCGAAATCGTTGACCGCCTCGCGCTTGCCGAGCACGCCGAGCACGCTGCC
This sequence comes from Dokdonella fugitiva, assembly GCF_014138265.1. Classification (GTDB taxonomy): domain Bacteria; phylum Pseudomonadota; class Gammaproteobacteria; order Xanthomonadales; family Rhodanobacteraceae; genus Dokdonella_A; species Dokdonella_A fugitiva_A. Next base: position 296,102 of record NZ_JACGXL010000004.1, on the reverse strand, counting down.
GACCCAGATCATCTGGTCCGCCGGCGGCGCGAGGCGCGCCTCGCTGCCGGTCTTCAGCGCGAGGATGAGCGGCGCGCCGCGCAACTGCTCGACCTCGGCGACGCTCATGCCGACCAGCGGGCTGTCGGTCGTCACGGTGAGTTCGAACACCTCGCCGTCGATGCCGTAGGTCTCGGCGAAGTAGGTCTCGGTGCGTCCCGGCGTGACCTTCTGGCGTTCCTCGTCGCCGGGCAGCAGGCGGCGCGTGAACAGCGCGAAGTAGGCGAGGCCGCCGAGCAGCAGCGGCACGCCGACCGGCGCGATCGCGAACAAGGTGAAGGTCTGGATCGTCTGCGCGCCCGGCGGCAGGTTGCGGTTCGCGCTCACGATGAGGTCGTTGAGCAGGATCAGCGGCGAATTGGAGATCATCGTCGTGTTCGTGCCGCACAGGATCATGCACGCCATCGGCAGCAGCAGCCGCTTCAGCGGCAGGCCGGTGCGCGCGCTGACGCGGCTGACCACGGGCAGGAACAGCGCCGAGAGCGCCTGGCTCTGGATCACCGACGACATCGCGCCGACCATCGCGTTGACGAGCAACGACACGCGCGATTCGACGCCGCCGGCGAGGCGCAGGATGAACGACGCCGCCTTGTTCAGCACGCCGGTGCGGTCGAGCCCCGCACCCATGATCATGACGGCGATCAGCGAGATGACCGCGTTGCCGGCGAAGCCGTCGAACAGCTGGTCGACCGGCAGCAGGCGCGTGATGCCGATCACCACGATCACCAGCAGCGCGACGAGGTCGGCGCGGATCCACTCGAGCACCAGCATGAGCACCGTGAACGCGAGTAGCGCGAACACGAGCGCCATGTTGGTGGTGAGGGTCAGGCCGGCATCCATTCGGGGCTGCAAATCACTCGTTGTCCGAGGGACCGCGCATCCTGCCGCGGTTCGTGCACGAACGGCCGCGGATTCGCCGCGCCACGCTCGCCGTCACGACCGCTCGCGCGTCCACGCCGTCGGCGGCACCCGCCGTTGTCCGTTGCCGCTCAATCACGCTCAGGTTCGTTCATGGACGAAATCCCATACGCCATGGCCGAGCCGCAGGCCGCGGCGTTCGAAATGCGTCTCGATGCGCCACGGCGGGCGGACGGCCGGATCGGCATGGCCCGCGTCGACGCGCCAGTCCGGCGCGGCCGCGAGCACGTCCCGCATGTGCTCGGCATAGTCGGCCCAGTCGGTCGCCAAATGCAAGCGACCGCCGGGCGCCACGCGGCCCGCGAGCAGCGCGAGGAAATCCGGCTGCACCAGGCGCCGCTTGTGGTGGCGCTTCTTGTGCCAGGGATCGGGGAAGTAGATGCGCACTTCAGCGAGAGAGCCGGGCGCGATCTCGTGCTCGAGCACCTCGACCGCATCGTGGTTGTACAGGCGCACGTTGTCGACACCGGCATCGGCGAGTGCGTTCATGAGCCGGCCGACGCCGGGGCGGTGCACTTCGACGCCGATGAAATCGCGCGCGGGTTCGGCCTGCGCGGAATAAAGCAGCTGTTCGCCGTTGCCGAAGCCGATCTCGAGCACGCGCGCGGTGCGGCGGCCGAACGTCGCGTCGAGATCGCGTGGCGCGTGGCCGCGCGCGACGTCGAAGTCGATGCCGTAACGTGCCCAGTGCTCGTCGAACGCGCGCTGCTGCGCCGGCGTGAAGCGCCCCTGGCGCAGCACGAAACTGCGGATGCGGCGCTCGCGGACGGCCGATTCATCCATGTGGACTAGATCACGCCTTCGATCGGGCTCGACGCGGACGCGAAGCGCTTGCGTGGAATGCGCCCCGCGCGGAACGCGGCGCGACCCGCTTCGACCGCGAGTTTCATCGCATGCGCCATGAGCACGGGATCCTTCGCGCCGGCGATCGCGGTGTTCATGAGCACGCCGTCGCAGCCAAGCTCCATCGCGATCGCCGCGTCGGACGCGGTGCCGACGCCGGCGTCGACGATGATCGGTACCTTCGCGTTGTCGACGATCTCGAGCAGGTTCCAGCGGTTCTGCACGCCGAGGCCGGAGCCGATCGGTGCCGCGAGCGGCATCACCGCGACGCAGCCGATCTCTTCGAGGCGACGCGCGAGGATCGGATCGTCGCTCGTGTAGACCATCACGTCGAAGCCGTCGCGCACGAGCGTCTCGGCCGCCGCGAGCGTCTGCACGACGTCGGGGAACAGCGTCTTCTGGTCGCCGAGCACCTCGAGCTTGACCAGCGTGTGGCCGTCGAGGAGTTCGCGCGCGAGGCGACAGGTGCGCACGGCTTCGTCGGCGCTGTAGCACCCCGCGGTGTTCGGCAGGATCGTGTAGCGGTCCGGCGGCAGCACGTCGAGCAGGTTCGGCGCGTCGCGGTCTTGGCCGATGTTGGTGCGGCGGATCGCGACCGTGACGATCTCGGCGCCGGCGGCGTCGGTCGCGCGGCGCGTCTCGTCGAGATCCTTGAACTTGCCGGTGCCGGTCAGCAGGCGCGAGCGGTACGGCTTGCCCGCGATGACGAGCGTGTCGGTGGCGAGGGGCGATGCGGCGAGGGCGGTCATGGCGGCAGGATCGGCAGGGTCGAACGCGCCATTTTCGCCGATTCGGAGCACGCATGCGCGCCGGCCGGCGAACGGAGCGGCACGGGTTCAGCCGCCGCCGATCGCATGCACGATCTCGATGCGGTCGCCGTCCGCGAGCCGGTGTTCGCCATGGCGGCTGCGCGGAACGATCTCGCGGTTCACCTCGACCGCGATGCGTCGTTCGGCGTAGCCGGAGGACGCGAGCAGTTCGGCGAGCGTGCAGGTGCCGGCGACCTCGCGTGTTTCGCCGTTGAGAAGGACGTTCATGCGCCGATTGTATCGGCATGTCGAGGCGCCGCGCATGCGCGAAAAAAGACGCCGCGCACGGGGCGCGGCGTCTCGTCGTGCTTCATGACGCGATCAACGGCGACGGTCGTCGTCGTCCTTCTTGTCGTTCTGGCGTCGCTCCGCCGGCTGAGAGCGCTGCTGCGGCTGCGGGGCCTGGCGTTGCGGTGCCTCGCGCACTTCGCGCTGCGGCGGGGCCTGGCGCTGCGGAGCTTCGCGCACCTCGCGCTGCGGCGGGGCCTGGCGCATCTGCGGGGCCTCGCGCACCTCGCGTTGCGGCGGCGCCTGGCGCATCTGCGGGGCCTCGCGCACCTCGCGCTGCGGCGGCGCCTGGCGCATCTGCGGGGCCTCGCGCGATTCGCGCTGCGGCGGGGCCTGGCGCACCTGCGGGGCTTCGCGCGTTTCGCGCTGCGGCGGGGCCTGGCGCACCTGCGGGGCTTCGCGCGTTTCGCGCTGCGGCGGGGCCTGGCGCACCTGCGGCGCCTCGCGCGTTTCGCGCTGCGGCGGGGCCTGGCGCACCTGCGGCGCCTCGCGCGTTTCGCGCTGCGGCGGGGCCTGGCGCACCTGCGGCGCTTCGCGCGTTTCGCGTTGCGGCAGGGACTGGCGTTGCGGCTGCTCCGCATTGCCACGGTTCTGCATCGCTGGCGTGCTGCGCTCGCCACGCGGGGCGAAGCGCGACGACGGCAGGCCGCGTTCCTGCTGCGGCGCACGTGCGTTTTCACCGCGCGGTGCGAGGCTCGGCGTGTTGCCCGGCGCATTCACCGGCCCGCGCGCGTTCACTGGGCCCGACCGCTCGGACGCAGGCTGGCGCGCCGTGGCGGCGCCACGCGTCGGCAGCGGCTGCGGCGGATTCGCACCGCGACCCTGGCCGACGACCTGCACGCGGCTGGGGGCGGCGGCTTCGGCCGGACGGCGCGCGGCGAGCTGGCGTTGCTCGTCGCGGGCGAGCGGCTGCGCGTTGTTGCGCTGGATCGCCTGCACGCGCGCCGCGGTGGCGACCGGCTGCGGTGGCGGCGCGGTGCGCGCGATCACGCGGCGGTCGATCGCGGCCGCCTGCGGCGTCGCACGCGCGCGCTGCGCGTTCGCGGCGACGAAGCTCGCCTGGGTCGGCGCGATCGTGAGACGGCTGGCGACCTGGGCATTGCGCAGCTGCGCCGGGTTGACCTGCACGCGCGCCTCGTTGACCGCGCGCGCGCCGACGAACGTCTCGCGCGACACCGCGGTCACCGCCTGCACGTTGTTGCGGTAGGCGTATTCCGCATTCACGATCGGCCGGCCAGTGGAATAGTTGTTGTACACGTTCGTGATGTAGGTGTTGTTGATCACGGTCGTGTTGCGCACGTTGACGTTGTTGAAATAGCCGCGCGAAGCGCGGTACCACGGAACGTAGACGTCGCGCGGGCCGAGCGGGAACCAGCCGATCGGGCCACCGCCGCCGATGGAGATGTTCGCGCCCCAGCCGCCGCCACCCACGAAGGCGACCAGCGCCGGCGCGTAAACGGCGCGCACGTGGCGCGGACCCGGGCACCAGCCCCAGCGGTCGCGCGCGTAGACCCAGCGGCCGTAGTGGAACGGCGCGAAGCCCCACGACGCATTGTCGACCCAGGTCCAGCCCCACGGATCGACCCACGACCAGTGGCCGTCGCGGTACGGCGCCCAGCCGACCGACACCGAGGTCGGGTACCAGATGCTGCCGTACTCGCGGTCGTCGCTCCAAGAACCGGCGTCGTCGAGGTCGGCGTAGCCGATCATGTCGTCGGCGACGTAGCGGCTCGAAACCGAGCGCTGGTAGCGCTGGTTGCGCGACGCGACCCAGTTGTCGAAATCGTCGGCGCGCGGCAGGTCGAGCACTTCGTAGTCGCGCAATGCGGAGTCGTTGAAGCGGTACGAGTTGCCGGCGCGCACGCTGTAGCTCGCATTGTTCTCGCCGTACACGTCGCCGCCGCCGTCGAACACGGTGATCATCGTCGAGTCGCCCTGCGGGGCGATGTCGATGCGGTATTCGCCCGGTTCACTGACGACGAACGCGAGCGTCGGCGTGTCGACCTCGTAGCTCTGGCCACGGTCGAGGCGGCGCACGCGCAGGTTCAGCACGCCTTCCGTGAGTTCGACCTGGGCGATCTCGTCGTCGAGGTTGAGCAGGTTGAACGTCGTGCGCTCGTCCACGCGCATGACGGCGGCGCCGATCTCGAACTCGGCGCGCGAGTCGCGATCGGTGTAGATCTTGTCGCCGGTGCCGAGCGGGCGGTTCAGCGACGCCTCGACCCAGCGATCGTCGCCGGCCGGCTGGAAGCTCACTTCACCGCGCAGAAACCCGACGCGCGCGACACGCTCGGGCGGGTCCGCCAGCGCCGCGCTCGCAAACGCGCCGAGCACGGTTGCCAGTGCGGCGGCGCACCACGCACGTGGAAAGAAACGCTTCGTGTACATCGATGATCTCCATGGTGCCTACGCCGACCCCGGTCGCGGTGGGACCTTCTTCCCCCAGTACATCGGCCGCCCGAGGTCGACAGGCTGGGCACAGTATCAGCGTAACGACGCTGAATGCCGACTTTCCGCACGCCATGCATACGTTTTCATGACGCGCGTCACTGAGCGCCGATTCAGCTGTCGCGTCGCGGGCGGTGCTTCGCGCGCGGCTTGTCGGCGCGCGACGCCGCCGCTACGCTTCGCCGACGCCGGGGCGCTCGCCGCGCCGGCATCCGCGGGTGTAGCTCAATGGTAGAGCTGTAGCTTCCCAAGCTACTGACGAGGGTTCGATTCCCTTCACCCGCTCCATCCGATCGCGAGTGGCGCCGTGGCTGCGCCGTCACGCAGGTTCCATCGCCGCGATCCGGCTGCCGCCGGCATCGACGTGCGCCGTCCGAGGTCCACGTGCCCCGCAAAGACGCCTCGCCCATCGCCGCGTCGCCGGCCGCCGACCGCATCAGCCTCGGCTGGCGCGAGTGGGTCGGCGTGCCCGGGCTCGGCATCGGTTCGATCAAGGCCAAGCTCGACAGCGGCGCGCGTTCGTCGTCGCTGCACGTCGAGGCGATCGAGACGTTCCATGAGGGCGGCGTGCTGCAGGTGCGCTTCCGCGTGCGCCTGCGGCGCAAGCTGGAGCGCTACGCGCTGTGCACCGCCCCGGTGCTCGACCGGCGCCGGGTCACCGATTCGGGCGGCCATCGCAGCGAGCGCTGGTTCATCGCGACCGAACTCGAGCTCGCCGGCCGCCGTTTCGCCACGGAAATGAACCTGACAGATCGCGGCGCGATGCTGTTCCCGCTGCTGCTCGGGCGTTCGACGATCGCCGGGCGGTTTCGCATCGATCCGGCCCTTTCCTATACCTGCCCGCGCCCGGCGCGGGCCCCGACCGGTCACTCGCCGATCCGCGCATGAAGATCGCCATCCTGTCGCGCAACGCGCGCCTGTATTCCACCCTCCGCCTGGTCGAGGCGGCGCGCGCCCGCGGCCACAGCGTGCGCGTGCTCGATCCGCTGCGCTGCTACATGCGCATCGCCGCCGGCGGCTTCGAGATCCACTGCAAGGGACGCGCGCTGCGCGGCTTCGACGCGGTGATTCCGCGCATCGGCGCGTCGATCACGTTCTACGGCACCGCGGTCGTGCGCCAGTTCGAGATGATGGGCGTGTACACGCCCAATTCCTCCGACGCGATCCTGCGCGCGCGCGACAAGCTGCGCTCGCTGCAGCTGCTCGCGCGCGAAGGCATCGAACTTCCGGTGACCGTGTTCGGCGACAACCCCGACGACACGCGCGACCTGCTGACGATGCTCGGCGAGCCGCCGCACGTGATCAAGCTCAACGAAGGCGCGCAAGGGCAGGGCGTGATGCTCGCCGAGAAGCGCGGCGCCGCGCTCGGCATGATCGAGGCGTTCCGCAGCCTGTACGCGAACTTCCTCGTGCAGGAGTTCATCCGCGAGGCGGACGGCGCCGACCTGCGCTGTTTCGTGGTCGGCAACGAAGTGGTCGCGGCGATGCGCCGCCAGGCGCCCGAGGGCGACTTCCGCGCGAACATCCATCGCGGCGGCAGCGCGAGCGCGGTGACGCTGTCGGCCGCCGAACGCGAAACCGCGGTGCGCGCGGCCCGCGTCATGGGGCTCGGCGTGGCCGGCGTCGACCTGTTGCGCTCGGCACGCGGTCCGCTCGTGCTCGAAGTGAACTCCTCGCCCGGCCTCGAAGGCATCGAAGGCGCGAGCGGGGTGGACGTCGCGGGGGCGGTCGTCGGCTACCTGGAGCGGTCGTGCGCGCCGGCGGCGGGGGCGCCCCGGCGTTCAGCACGAAAAAAATAGTACGAGGCCAATCGTTGACACGGGCGCGGGACATTCCTAGGATAGCTCCGCGCTCCCCCGCCGACCGGCGCCGCGAGCGTTCCGCGTCATGAAACTAGGGGAGCAGCCCAGATGAAAGCGATGGCCACGCTGTTGTACGCAGGCATGCTCGCATGCTGCGCAGCCACGATCCATGCGAAAGAATCGAGTTATCACCAGAACGTCAACGCGAACAGCGCGGACACCTTCCAGCAGCTCGTCACATGGGTCCACGACGAAATGAAGACGGGCGGGCGCTATGCGTCGCTGACGCCGACCGATCGCACCGTCGTCGACATGAAGTTCGCGCAGATGCAGGACCTGTTCGACAAGAACGGTTCGCTCGACCGCATGCGCGCGGAGGACAAGGTCGAGCTGTACAACACGCAGGAAGAGATCAATGCGCTGCTGGCGACGCACGACAGCGCCATCGCCGAGCGCGGATCGGCCGAAACCGCCGGCGCGATGCCCGCCGCGGCGCGCATCGGCCGCGAGAACGATCGCGTGATCTGCGAACGCCGCACCAAGCTCGGCTCGCACATCATGGAAACGTACTGCCATACCTACGCGCAGGCGAAGGATGCCCGTCGCGACACCCAGCGCCAGATGGACACCTGGGCCCATTCGCAATGCGCCGGCAGTACGCCGGAGCGGGGCGAGGGCGGGTGCGGCCTGCCGCACATGCGCACGGCGGCGCAAATGCTCAACGCCGGCGGGCGCTAGCCCGCCGCCGACGCCCGCGCGCCACGGCGCGCGGGCCGTGATTCCATCGGCGTCGTGTCCGCACGTCGGACCGCCGTCGCACCACCCAGCCGTTCCGATTCGGAGATCCAGTTGTGATGAAGCCCGTTCTTTCGTTCGCCTTCGCCGTCGCCTTCCTCGTGTCGCTGCCGCTCGCGGCCAAGGAAAAGGTCGATCCCGCCGTCAACGCCAGCAGCAAGGATGCGTTCGAGACGGTTTCCACCTGGGTACGCAAGCAGATGGACGCGGGCGGCCGCTACTCCTACGTGACCCCGGACGAGCGCAGCAAGGTGAACACGCGCCTCGACGAGATGGAGCGCATGTTCGGCGACAAGACCGAGGTGTCGCAGATGAGCGATGCCGACAAGACGGCGATGTTCAACAAGCAGGAAGAGGTCAACGCGATCCTCGCCAAGCGCGACAACGAGCGCCTGATCTGCAAGAACGAGAAGCCGATCGGCTCGAACATCCCGGTCAAGACCTGCCAGACCGCGGGCGAACTCGAGGCGCGCCGCCGCAACGATTCGCAGTACCTGCAGCGCAACCAGAACACGCCGCAGCTGCGTTCGGGCGGTTGATCCGCCTGCCCGCCCGCCCCGGTCCCGGCCGGGGGCGGGCGGTCTGGCATTCGAACCGGGATCGTGTAGTCTTCTCGTACGAAGGGACTGCGACTAGGTGAGCACCGTGTCCAAGACCGAAAACCTGCCGAAGCCCACCGAGGCCGAACTCGGCATCCTCAACGTGCTGTGGGAGCGCGGACCGAGCACGGTGCGCGACGTCCACGAAACGCTCTATCGCGACGAAGGCGCCGGCTACACGACGGCGCTGAAGCTGCTGCAGATCATGCACGGCAAGGGCCTGGTGCTGCGCGACGATTCCGAACGCGCGCACGTGTTCCGGCCCGCGATCAGCAAGGAGCGCACGCAGAAGCGCTTCGTCGTCGACATGGTGCAGCGCGTGTTCGACGGTTCGCCGTCGCAGCTCGTGCTGCAGGCGCTCGGCGGCAGGCCGAAGGCGACGCGCGAAGAGCTCGACGAGATCCGCGCGCTGCTCGACAAACTCGAAGGCACGCAGGCATGAACGCCGGACTGCCGTGGATTCATGCGCTGGGTTGGACCCTGCTGCATTTTCTCTGGCAGGGACTGGTGATCGGCGCAGGTTACGCCGCCGCGCGCGCGCTGCTGCCGAAATCCCATTGCAACGCGCGCTACGCGACCGGCCTCGTCGCGCTCGCGCTGCTCGCGTTGTGGCCGCTCGCCACGCTCTTCGCGTTGCGCCCGCAAGGCGCGGTCGAGGTCGCGTTCGGCGCGCCCGCGGTGGCCGCCGGTGGCGCGGCGGTGATCGCACAGGCCGAGGTGTTCGATCTCGCCGCGAGCATCGATCGCGTGCTGCCGTGGCTCGTGCTGGTGTGGCTGGTCGGCGTGTTCGGTGTCGCCGGCCGGGCGCTGCAGCAGTGGCGCCGCTTCTCGCGCATCGCGCGCCGCTGGGCCGAGTCGAGCCCCGAGCTCGACGCGATGCTCGTCGCGCTGACGCGCCGCTTCGGCTTCATGCGTCGCGTGCGCGTGCTGGTGTCCGAGCGCATCGATACGCCGATGCTGCTCGGCTGGCTGCGCCCGGTGGTACTGCTGCCGACGGCGGTTGCGCTCGGTTTTCCACGCCAGCAAGTGGAACTGATTCTCGCTCACGAACTCGGTCACCTGCGCCGTTACGACCATCTGGTCAATCTCGCCCAGGCGGTGCTCGAGACGCTGCTGTTCTACCACCCGGTCGTGCACTGGATCTCGCGCGAGGTGCGCAACGAGCGCGAGCTGTGTTGCGACGCGCTCGTGCTGCGCCTCGTGCGCGGCGAACCGCGCGAGTACGCGCGCACGCTCGCCGCGCTGGAGGAATTGCGCCAGACCGCGGCACCGGTCGTGCTCGCGGCGAGCGGCGGCCAGCTGATCGAGCGCGTGCGCCGCATCGTCGGCCTGCCCGCCCCGCGCGCCGCCACGCATGCGCGCCATCCGGGGCGCTGGCTGCTGATCGGTGCGGCATTCATCGGTGCGCTCCTCGTCGCGCAGCGGATCGAGCGCGCGAACCGCGTGTTCAGCCCGCAGGCGTTGTCGATCGACTGGATCCGCTCGGCCGACGTGCGCACGCTGCCGTTCGCGGCGTTGTCGTTGCCGTACGAGCGGCCGCACCTGCGGCTCGCTCCCGTGACCCCGCCGGAATCCGAACCGGTCGCGACGACCGCGCCGTCGGTCCCGGCAGCCGTGGCGGGCGCCGCCGCTGCCGACAGCGTGTTGCGCGAGACCGTACCCGCACCCGCGGTCGCGACGACCGTTGCGCCGAAACAGGAGCCGCTCGCGAGCGTGCCCGCACCGGCGACCCCTGCCGTCGAACGCGGCGCGCCGGCGTCGGCGATCATGCCGGCGGTCGCGAAACCATCGACGGATCTGGCGGCTGCACCGGTCGAACCCGTTGCGGCGCCTGCGGCGGCCAAGCCGCCGGTCGCGACCTACGTCGTCGCGCCGAGCTTCCCGAACTACTATTCGTCGCAGACCGGCCGCGTCGAGGCGACGTTCGCGATCTCGGCGGACGGCACGGTCAAGGACATCGAGTTCCGCGGCAGCAAGGACGGCGCGTTCGAGCGCGCCGCCGAGCGCGCGCTGCGCCAGTGGCGTTTCGATCCGGCGACGTTGCCGGATCACCCGATGCGCTACACGCAGGCCTTCGTCTTCGCGCCGAAGGGCCGCGGCAACGCGCACGAGGAGTGCGTGCAGTCGACCGGCTCGCTGATCTGCCGCGATCCTGCCGACGGTCGCCCGGCGCAGGTGTCGAACGTCAACGCGTGGCCACCGAAGTCCGGCGGTTAACGCAAGCCTCAGAGGGCTTTAACGATCGTTTAATCAATGCCTGCCTATAGTCGATGCCACTGTAGTTCTGCTCGACACTCCTAAGTCAGGTCTGGTGACTGGCAGAGTACGGTAATCGGGGCAGTAGCTTTTTTGGCCCAAGCGAGGTGTGTTCCCCCAATGACACCTCCTTGGGCCATTTTCTTTTGGGTGTAACCGTGCGATTCGTCCGGGATCGCAGGACCCTGGAAACCGGCACCGGATTGAAGTCACGGCCTTCGTTGGAATCCAGAAGCGGCCATCCATGGCCGCACTCTCCAACAACAGCACGCTCCGCCCGCGCGGCGCCCGCTGGGCTTTCCCGGAGTCGCCCCAATTCCCACGGAACTTACTCCGCGCCGTTGTGCTCCGCATCGGCGGGTTCAGGCGTTAAAGTAGACACCCATGCGTATTCTGGTTATCGAAGACAACAGCGACATCGCAGCGAACATCGGTGATTTCCTCGCCGACAAGGGCCACGTGGTCGACTTCGCCGGCGACGGCGTGACCGGCCTGCACCTCGCGGTCGTCAACGACTTCGACGTGATCGTGCTCGACCTCGGCCTGCCCGGGATGGACGGCCTCGAGGTGTGCCGCAAGCTGCGCCAGGAAGCGAAGCGGCAGACGCCGGTGCTCATGCTCACCGCGCGCGACTCGCTCGACAACAAGCTCACCGGATTCGAATCCGGCGCCGACGACTACATGGTCAAGCCGTTCGCGCTGCAGGAGCTCGCCGCGCGCCTGGAGGTGCTCGGTCGTCGCGGCAAGGGCGGCAAGAGCCGCGTGCTGCAGCTCGCCGACCTCACCTACAACCTCGACACGTTGACGATCAACCGCGCCGGCAAACAGATCACGCTCAACCCGATCGGCCTGAAGCTGCTGCAGTCGCTGATGGAGGCGGCGCCGTCGGTGGTCACGCGCCAGGAACTCGAGACGCGCGTGTGGGGCGAGGAACTGCCCGACAGCGATTCGCTGCGCGTACACATCCACGGGCTGCGTGCCCAGATCGACAAGCCGTTCGACAAGGCGCTGATCCAGACCCGCCACGGCATCGGCTACCGCATGGTCGATCCGGATGCGCTACCGGCGTAGGCTCCGCTCACGCATCATCATTTCATTCGCGCTGTTCGGGCTCGGCCTGACCGCGCTGTTCGCCGCCGCGACGGTGTACATGCGCACGCGCCTGGAAGACCAGCTCGTGAACACGACGCTCGAGCGCGAGCTGCGCCATTTCGTCGACTTCAAGCGCGAAAACCTTTCGCCCGACGCGCAGTTCCCGATGTCGCTGATCCAGCTGCAGATCGTGCGCCCCGGGCGCACGGCGACGGTGCCGCTCGCCTGGCAGAGCTTCGAAGCCGGCGTCTACGACATCGAGGACATCGGTCGCGAGGGCAAGACGCGACCGTACAAGCTCGCGGTGTACAAGGACGCCGACTTCTGGGCCTACCTGCGCTTCGACGTCAGCACGCAGAAGCTCGGCGAGCGCCAGCTGCTGACCGTGCTCGCGGCCTCGGTGCTCGCGTTCGCCGTGCTCTCGCTGCTGATCGGCTTCTGGCTCTCGGCACGCGTGATGAGCCCGGTCATCGAACTCGCCCACCGCGTGCGCGCGATGAGCCGCTCGGGTCGTCCGGAACTGCTCAAGGGGCATTTCGCCGACGACGAAGTCGGCCAGCTCGCCGCCGCGCTCGACGACTATTCGACGCGCCTGACCGAGATGGTCGAGCGCGACCGCGAGTTCAACGCGGACGTCAGCCATGAATTGCGCACGCCGCTCGCGGTCATCGCGAGCACGACCGAGCTGCTGCAAGGTTCGCCCGACCTCACCGACAAGCTGCGCGAACGCCTGCGGCGCATCGAGCGCGCGGTGCGCCAGTCGAGCGAACTCATCGACGCGCTGCTGCTGCTGTCGCGCCGCGAACGGCAGGCGCCGACCGACGGCGAAACGACCGACGTCGCGCGCGTCGTCGAGCAGGTCGTCGACGCGCAACGTCCGCACGTCGCGAACAAGCCGGTCGAGGTGCGCGTCGAGATCGAGCAGCCGCTCGCCGCGGTGGCGCCGTCGTCGGTCGTCGCGGTCGCGCTGAGCAACCTCATCGGCAATGCGTTCAAGTACACGCAGGCGGGCGAGGTCATCGTCACGGTCGGCCACGGCCGCGTCACGGTCGAGGACACCGGCCCCGGCATCAAGCCCGAGGACGCCGACAAGCTGTTCGAGCGCGGCGTGCGCGGCACGACCGTCGGCAAGGGCGGCGGCCTCGGTCTCGCGATCGTGCGGCGCCTGTGCGAACTGTACGGTTGGCGGGTTTCGCTCGCGCCACGCCCGCAGGGCGGTGCGACGGCCACGCTCGAGTTCAACTCCCCGCGTTAGGCTTTGCGGCGCTCTTTCGCGTATCAGGCAGGACTGCGCGGTATCGGCCGCGGAGCATTCCGCCGACACGACGCCGGGAGAGCGCCATGTTCGATTCGATCCCATCGCCGTGCGCGCCGGTGCGCCGCACCCCGCTCGCGGCCTGCCTTGCGGCGATCCTTTGCCTGACCGCGTCGGCGACCGCTGCGGCGGCGACGACCTGGACGGTCGACACCTGCGACGATGCCGATACCGGCAGCGGCACCACCGGCAGCCTGCGCCATGCAGCCGCGAACGCGGCCAGCGGCGACACCATCGACATGTCGGCGCTGGCGTGCAGCACGATCTCGCTGACCACTGGCGGTGGTGGAACCATCGTGCTTCCACAGGCCGACATCACCCTGATCGGTCCGGGCAAGGATGCTCTGACCATCGAGAATGGCAGCGATCGCGTCTTTCGGCACGACGGCCTCGGCGGCACGCTGGCCGTGAAGAACCTCACCGTGGCCAACGGGTATCTGCATCCGTCCGCTGGAATCTCGGCCGATGGCGGCTGCATCCGTTCGAACGGAAAGGTCTACCTGAGCCACGCCGCCGTTCGCTCGTGCCGCGCGAGCGCGGTCGGCGCGGCGGCGCGCGGCGGCGGCATCTACGCCTTGAGCGATATCTTTGCGAAGTACAGCGACATCACGGGCAATGTCGCGACCCACACGGGCGGTGGGCTGGGCGGTGGCGGCGGGATCTACACGGCGGGCCTGGCCGGCCCGATCGGGCCCAACGATCCCAACAGCCAGGTCATCCTCGCCAGCAGCACGCTCAGCGGCAATTCGGCGTCGACCGGCATGGGCGGCGGCCTGCGCGCGTTCCACAGCGTGTCGGTCATCGCATCGACGATTTCCGGCAACACCGCGGTCTTCGGCGGCGGCGTGTACATGCAGGACAACCTCAGCAGCGCGTCCGACACCTTCACCCTGTTGAACAGCACCGTGTCCGGCAATCTCGGCACCCTGCGCGTCGGCGGCGTCCAGACGAATGCCGGAACCATCCACGTCTACAACGCCACCGTCGCCTTCAACACGGCAGGGTCGGCGACCGGCTCGGGCTCGCGCCACTACGCACCGGGTCTGACCATCTCCGACTCCGGCGCCGACGGCACGACGACGTTCAAGGCGGTGACCCTGCAAAGCTCGATATTCTCGAACAACACCTACAGCAACCCGATGGCGACGGCCGACGACATCGGCGTGGCCAAGTTCACCTCGGGCAGCGTCAACTCCACCCCGACCAACGGCTCGAACAACCTCGCGTTCGCGACGACGATCATCGGCCTGCCGAACACGCTGACGAGAGGCGTGTGCCCGCAGCTCCAACCCTTGCGCGACAACGGCGGTCCCACGCAGACGCATGCCTTGTTCGCAGGCAGCCCCGCCATCGACGCGGGCAATACCCTCGCTGCGGGGATCGGCATCTTCGACCAGCGCGGGCAGGCGCGCGTGTCGGGCGCCGCGGCCGACATCGGCGCGTACGAAGTGCAACAGGGCGATTTCGTCTTCAGCGATGGATTCGAGCTCGAGCTGCCACCGACGTGCCCGGGCGGATAGCCATCCGCACGCGTCGCCGTTTCGGGGAAGCCCGGAATCCGTTCCGGTCTCCGGCAAGCGGAGGCCGGAGGAATCCCGGCCTTCGCTGCGACGGCGATGCGATCAAACCGGTTCCAGCCAGCCCCACTGATCCTTGGTCTTGCCGCTGAACAGGCCGAAGAACAGTTCCTGCATGCGCTGGGTCACCGGCCCCGGCTTGCCGGCACCGACGGGCTTGCCGTCGACCGAGCGGATCGGCGTGATCTCGGCGGCGGTGCCGCACATGAACAGCTCGTCGCAGAGGTAGAGGTATTCGCGCGGGATGTCGCGCTCGACCACCTCGATGCCGTTCGCGCGCGCGAGCGTGATGAGCGTGTTGCGCGTGATGCCGTTGAGCAGCGCGGCGCTCACCGGCGTCGTGTGCAGCGCGCCGTCGAAGACGAGGAACAGGTTCTCGCCGGCGCCTTCGCTGAGCAGGCCGGTCGAGGCGAGCGCGATGCCTTCACCGAAGCCGAGCCGGCGCGCCTCGCGCGCGACGAGCTGGCCCGAGAGGTAGTTGCCGCCGGCTTTCGCGCCCGCGGGAATCGTGTTCGGTGCGAAGCGCTGCCAGCTCGACACGCAGGCGTCGATGCCCTGTTCGAGCACGCCGGCGCCGAGGTAGGGGCCCATCTGCCAGGCGGCGACGGCCACGTCCGTCGGCGTCTCCGCGGAGAGTCCGAACCCACCGAGGCCGCGATATGCGACCGGACGCAGGTACGCCTTGGACAGGCCGTTCGCCTTGATCACGGCGCGGCAGGCCGCGTTGATCTCGTCGAGCGTGTACGGGATCTGGATGTCGTAGATCTTCGCCGAATTGAACAGGCGCTTGTTGTGCTCGGTCAGGCGGAAGATCACCGCGCCGTTCGGCGTGTCGTAGCTGCGGATACCCTCGAACACCGACGAGCCGTAGTGCAGGGCGTGCGCCATCACGTGCACGGTGGCTTCGGCCCACGGCTTGATGCGTCCGTTGTGCCAGATCTGATCGGGGTAGGTCTGCGCCATGGCGTCCGGTTCCACGCTGGAAACGCGCATGATACCAGCGCCGCGTACGTGTCCCCTTACCAGCTCAGCCACCAGCAGCCGGCCTCGGCCTCGATGCCGAAGGCATGCTCGCGCACGCCGCCGGTCGTGTTGCTGCCGGTGCGCACGAGCAGGCCGTCGCCCTGTTCGAGCGAGAGCAGCGGTTCGCGCACGAGTTCGCGCAATTCGCGTAGGCGCTCGTTCGCCGCGGCGCCGCCGACACCGCGCCAACGCACCATGCCGGCGATCGTGTTTGCGTCATGGCGTGCGATCGCACCCGCGAGGCGCTCGCGCAGGTCCTGCGGCGACGCGGGGCACGCATCGGCCGGCGGCGGCGCGCTGGGATCGGCGAGCGCGCCGGCGCTGACGCCGGCCTGCTCGTTCGCGCGGCACGAGAATCCGGAGAACACGACCTCCCCGTGCAGGCCGACGCAGCGGTGCACGCGCTGGCCCTCGTCGCCGTCCTGCGCGAACGCGGCCGCCGTGATGAACGCGACAGCGAGCGGGCCGATGAACCGTGGGCGCAGGCGAACCATGCCGGCAGGCTATCACCCGTTCGTGAACCGGCGCACGCTGCGCCCCCTTGCGGCTGCGTCCGCGGCATGCTGTAGTGCGGCCATGTCGATCCGCGCCGCCCGTCTCCAGCACGTCTGCCCCGCGCCCTGCGCGTGCGCCGTGCCGTGCACCGTCGCGCTGAATAATAACGCCCGCTCGCACAGGAGGGCCGGCGTGTAGGTACGTTTGCAACACCACCGACACGATACGAAGGCCCGCCCAGTGCGGGCCTTCGTCGTTTCAGGGCCGCCGATCCGTGAGGTTCGCAGCTGCCACGAAGCGCGGGCACGGAGGCCCGCTCATTCGACCACCGCGAGCAGGGACGATCGCAAGGAGATCCGTCATGTGTTCGATTCTCGGCATGTTCGACCTGCAACCCGGCGACGACCTCGCCGGCCTGCGCGCGCGCGCGCTCGAACTCTCGCAGCGGCAACGCCATCGCGGCCCGGACTGGAGCGGCGTCTACGTCGATACCGGCGTCATCCTCGTGCATGAGCGGCTCGCGATCGTCGATCCGGCGAGCGGTGCGCAGCCGCTGCGCTCGCGCGACGACACGCTGGCGCTCGCGGTCAACGGCGAGATCTACAACCACCGCGAGCTGCGCGCGGAGCATGCGTACGACTATACGAGTGGCTCCGACTGCGAAGTGATCAACGCATTGCACCGCGCCGCCGGCGCGCAATCGCCGGCGAGTTGGCTCGGGCGGCTCAACGGCATCTTCGCGTTCGCGTTGTGGGACGCGGCGGCGCAGCGCTACGTCATCGCACGCGATCCGCTCGGCGTCTGCCCGCTGTACTGGGGCCATGACGCGGAAGGGCGCCTGTGCGTGGCGTCGGAAATGAAGGCGCTGGTCGGCCTGTGCGCCGACATCGCCGCGTTCCCGCCCGGGCACGTCTACGACAGCGCCGACGGCACGCTGCGCCGCTGGTACGACAAGCCGTGGCGCGAGCATGCGCACACGAGCGGCCGTCGCGTCGAGCCGGCCGCGTTGCGCGACGCGTTCGAACAGGCGGTGCATCGCCAGCTCATGACCGACGTGCCGTACGGCGTGCTGCTCTCCGGCGGGCTCGATTCCTCGCTCGTCGCCGCCTGCGCGGCGCGCTACGCGCGTGCGCGCATCGAGGACGGCGATCGCAGCGAGGCATGGTGGCCGCGCCTGCATTCGTTCGCGATCGGCCTCGACGGCTCGCCCGACCTCGTCGCGGCGAAGATCGCCGCCGACGCGCTCGGCACGGTCCACCACGGCTTCGTCTATTCGTTCTGGGAAGGGCTCGATGCGTTGCCCGAGGTGATTCGCCACATCGAGAGCTACGACGTCACGACCGTGCGTGCGTCGACGCCGATGTACCTGCTCGCGCGGCGCATCAAGGCGATGGGCGTGAAGATGGTGCTGTCGGGCGAGGGTTCCGACGAGATCTTCGGCGGCTACCTCTACTTCCACAAGGCGCCTTCGGCGCAGGCGTTCCACGAGGAAACCGTGCGCAAGCTCGATGCGCTGCACAGCTACGACTGCCTGCGCGCGAACAAGGCGATGATGGCGTGGGGAGTCGAGGCGCGCGTGCCGTTCCTCGACCTCGAATTCCTCGATGTCGCGATGGCGATGGACGCGCGCGAGAAGATGGCCGGCTCGAACGCCGACGGCAGCCGCCGCATCGAGAAAGCGGTGCTGCGTGAAGCCTTCGCGGGCGCGCTGCCGGAGGCGATCCTCTGGCGGCAGAAGGAACAGTTCAGCGACGGCGTCGGCTACGGCTGGATCGACGGCCTCAAGGCGCACGCGGAACAGGCGGTGGGCGATCGCGAGTTCGCTGCGGCCGCTTCGCGATGGCCGCTCAACACGCCGGCGACGAAGGAGGCATACCTGTACCGGCGCATCTTCGAGCGCTGGTTCCCGGGCGAGGCGTGCGCGGCGACCGTGCCCGGCGGCAAGTCGATCGCGTGTTCGTCGCCGGCCGCGCTCGCCTGGGACCCTGCGTTCGCGAAGGCGGCCGATCCGTCGGGTCGTTCCGTCGCGGGCGTGCACGAGGCGGCCGTGATCGCCTGAGTGCGCCGTCGACGCGACGCCGGCCCGTGCGAACGGGCGCGGCGGCAGCTCGGCCGCGACGACGCGACGCTGGCCAGCGCGAAGCGCGCGGTCGAGGCCGCGCCGCTTCGCTAGCGACGGTGCATGCGCTCGATCACCGCGAGCGTCGCGCGTGCGCGGTTGAGCGTGTAGAAGTGCAGGCCGGGCGCGCCGCCGGCGACGAGGCGGTCGCACAGCTCCGCGACGACGTCGGCGGCGAATTCGCGGATCGAGTCGACGTCGTCGCCGTACGCGTGCAGGCGCTTGCTCAGCCAGCGCGGGATTTCGGCTCCGCAGAGGTCGGAGAAGCGCTTGAGCTGCGTGAAGTTCGCGATCGGCATGATGCCGGGCACGATCGGAATCGCGATGCCGCCGCGGCGTGCCGCGTCGATGAAGCGGAAATACGCGTCCGGGTTGTAGAAGTACTGCGTGATCGCGCCGTTGGCGCCGGCATCGACCTTGGCCTTGAAATGGCGCAGGTCCGCGTGCGCGTCGTCCGACTGCGGGTGCACTTCCGGGTAGCACGCGACCTCGATGTGGAAGCGGCCGTCGCGCTCCTTGCGGATGAACTCGACGAGGTCGCTCGCGTAGCGGAAGTCGCCGTAGCTCGCCATGCCCGACGGCAGGTCGCCGCGCAGCGCGACGATGCGCCGGCAACCCATCTCGGCGTAGCGATCGAGCAGGGTGCGGATCTCCGCGCGCGTGCCGCCCATGCACGAGAGGTGCGGCGCGGCGTCGAGTGCGTGTTCCTCGCGCAGATGGCGGATCGTTTCCGGCGTGTAGCTCAGGGTCGAACCGCCCGCGCCGAACGTGCAGCTTACGTACTCCGGCGCGATCGCCTTGAGCTTGGGCAGTGCGGCCTCGAGCGTCGCGCGCTGCTCGTCGGTCTTGGGCGGGAAGAACTCGAAGGAAATCGGTACGGAGGCCATGGGCTCGAGGGGGCGACGGCGGATACGTAACTATATCTCTTTGTCCGGATGGAGAGATAGATGGCTGGACGAGGTGCCGCCTGCCGGTCCGTGATCTCCGGCCTACGCGCGCTGCGTGCGGCAGCGGGCAGAATGGGGGCTTTCGCGGCGGGGGATCGACGATGCGGCCGAGCGTGCGGATGGCGGGTGGGGTGTTGGCGGGGCTGTTCGTCGTCGCGGTGCAAGCCGCGCCGGCGCCACCGGACAAGGCCGGGGGCGCGATCGCCGATTTCGCGGCCGCGACGCGCGGGCTGGTATCGGTGCCGGGCTTCTTCGACGTCTATCGCGACGAGGCGAAGGGACGCGTGCTGCTCGGCGTGCGCGCGTTCGGCCAGCCGTTCCTCATGACTAGTTCGCTGCCGTGGGCGCTCGGTTCGAACGACGTCGGGCTCGATCGCGGGCAGAGCAGCGAGTCGCACCTGGTCGAATGGCGGCGCGTCGGTGCGCGCGTGCTGCTGGTCGAGGACAACACGAAGTTCCGCGCGGCGTCGAACAACGCCGATGAAGTGCTCAGCGTGCGCCAGGCGTTCGCCGAATCGGTGCTCTGGGCCGGCGACATCGTCGCCGAGCGCAAGGGCGCCGATGCGGAGGTGCTCGTCGACGTGAGCGCGCTGCTCGTGTCGGATCGCCACGGCATCGCCGAGCGGCTCGAGCAGGCGAAGCAAGGCAAGTACGAAGTCGACGAAAAGCGCAGCGCGCCGTCGCTCGCCGACGCGAAGAGTTTCCCGGACAACACCGAACTCGAAGGCCTGCTCACGTTGCGTGGCCCCGCCGAGGGCGCGTTCGTCAAGGACGTCGCGATGGATCCGCGCAGCCTCACGCTGCGCCAGCACCTGAGCTTCGTGCGCCTGCCGGCGCCGGGCTACGTGCCGCGCGCGTACCATCCCGCGTCGGGCGGGCTCAGCGTCGGCTGGTACGACTACGCGCAGCCGCTCGCCTCGTCGCTCGATCGGCGTGTGCAGCCACGCTTCCGGCTCGAGAAGACCGATCCCGCCGCGGCGACGAGTGCGGTGAAGAAGCCGATCGTGTTCTACCTCGACCGCGGCACGCCCGAGCCGGTGCGCTCGGCGCTGCTCGAAGGCGCGAGCTGGTGGAAGAGCGCGTTCGAGAAGGCCGGCTTCAAGGATGCCTACCGGGTCGAGCTGCTGCCCGAAGGCGTCGATCCGATGGACGTGCGCTACAGCCTCATCACCTGGGCGCATCGACACACGCGCGGCTGGTCGTACGGGCAGCCGATCGTCGATCCGCGCACCGGCGAGATCATCCGCGGCAACGTCACGCTCGGTTCGCAGCGCGTGCGCCAGGACATCCTCATCGCGGAAAGCCTGCTCGCGCCTTACGACAAGAAGGACGCGCCGGAACTGAAGGCCGAGGCGGAACGCATGGCGCTCGCGCGCCTGCGCCAGCTCGCCGCGCACGAGGTCGGCCATGCGCTCGGCTTCGCGCACAACTTCGCGGCGAGCCGTGGCGGCAACGGCTCCGTGATGGATTATCCGCATCCGCTGCTGAAGCTCGGTGCCGACGGCGCGCTCTCGCTCGACGGCGCCTACGGCATCGGTGTCGGTGCGTGGGACGACTTCATCGTCGCGCATGCGTACGCGCAGTTCGCCGCGGGCAGCGAGGACGCCGCGCTCGCGAAACTGCGCGCCGACATCGCCAAGGCAGGCTTCCGCTACGTGAGCGACCAGGACGCGCGCAGCCCCGGCGACGCGGAGCCGGACGGCCTGCTGTGGGATTCCGGCGCGGACACGCTGCAGACGTTCGACGCACTGCTCGCCGCGCGCCGCAACGCGCTCGCGCACTTCTCGATCGGCGTGCTTCCGCCCGAGCGCCAGGTCGGAGAACTCGAGGCACGCCTCGTGCCGGTGTACCTGCTGCATCGCTACCAGACCGAGGCCGTCGCGCGCCTGCTCGCGGGTGCGAGCTACGCGTATGCGCAAGCCGGCGACCGCGCTGCCGGCACGACGCCGGTGCCGGCGGCGACGCAGCGCGCCGCGCTCGCGCGCCTCGTCGGCAACCTCGGTGCGAGCGAGCTCGCGTTGCCCGCGAACGTGCTCGACCTGGTCACGCCGCCCGGCAACGAGTACGCGCGCAATCGCGAGTACTTCGCGACGAAGGCCGGGCCGGTGTTCGACCCGCTCGCCGCGGTCGAGGCCGCGGCGGCGCAGACGACGCTGTTCCTGTTCGCGCCCGAACGCCTCAACCGCCTCGCCTGGCAGCACGCGCGCGACGCGCAGCAGCCGGGCGTCGCCGACGTGCTCGCGGCGGCGTTCCGCGGCAGCTGGCAGCGGGACCCGCGCGGCGGCGAAGCGCCGGCCGCGGCGGCGGTGCAGGATGCCGCGAACTGGGTCGTACTCGATGCGTTGCTGCATGTGCTCGACGACGGTGGCCTGCATGCGCAGGTCGACGCCGAGGTGCGCACGTCGCTGCAGCAATGGCAGGGCTGGCTCGGCAAGCAAGGTGGCGGCGACGCGGCCGGAGCGAGTCGTGCGCTCGCCGCCGAGACGATCCGCAAATATCTGGCCGACCCGAAGTCGGTGAAGCTGCGACCGCTGCCGGCGATTCCGCCGGGCGCGCCGATCTGAGGCGCACCGTGTCGATCGTCCTCACGCCGTTCGCACGCACGCGCCTGTTCCCGCGCCAGCCGCGCGGCAACACGATCCTCGACTGCACGCCGGACGCGTTCGAGCGGCGCCTCAACGACGAAGCGCCGCATCGCGTGCTCGACGGCTACGCGCCGTTCTGCAAGCTGCACGTGCACCGCAACTGGACCTCGACGCGTTGCCTCACTGTGCCGGTCACCGACGCGAACCGCGATCGCCTGCGCTCCGCCTACGAGGCGCGCTCCAGCGAGGAACTGCCCGTGCTCGTGCGCTGGTTCGAAGGGGTCGAGCCGCCCGTCGCGAACTGGCTCGTCGTGATCCTCTACGACCGCGCGCAGCTCGCGAAGGAAGGCGCGCCGATCGAGGCCGACTGGGGCGTCGTCGGCTGCCTCTACACATTGGAGCCCGAGGAAATCCCGATGGCGCCGATCACGATGATGCGCAACGCACTCGGCGTCGAGGAGGGCGGCTCGGGCGTGCCGATCGACCGCGAGGCCTACCGGCGCAGCGTCGAGTTCTGGGAACGCAACGCGAACTGGCGGCCGTAGGATCTCCGCTCGTGCTCCAATCGCGCTTCGTGTACGGCGCACTACGGAGGCCGTCTTGATCCGCACGCTCGCGTTGCTCGGTGTCGTCACGGGCGCAGCCATGACGGATGCATCGATCGTGCATGCGGCGCAATGGCAGCCGCCGTCGGGCATCGAGCAGATCGCGTTGTGGCCCGACACAGCAGCGATCGCGCGGCCCGAGGTGAGGGGCGAGGAACGTGCCGTCGAGCAGGCATCGCTCGTCGCCGGCCAGCCATGGACCGCGGTCGAGGATGTCGTGCGACCGACGTTGTCGGTGTTCCCCGCTAAAGGCGCCAACACCGGCGTTGCGATCGTCGTGTTCCCGGGCGGCGGCTACAACGTGCTCGCGATCGACCTCGAAGGCACCGAAGTCTGCGACGGGTTCACCCCGCTCGGCATCACCTGCGCGGTGCTGAAGTACCGCGTGCCAGGCTCGGGCGAGCATTGGGACAAGCACTGCAACTGTCGCCGCAAGCCGCGCGAGCCGATGGCGCTGCAGGATGCGCAACGCGCGATCAGCGTGCTGCGTTCGCGTGCGGGCGAGTGGGGCATCGATCCGCACAAGGTCGGCGTGATCGGGTTCTCTGCCGGCGGCCACCTGTCGGCGGCGGTGAGCAACGAGCCGACGCGTCGCTACGTGCCGGTCGATGGGGCGGATGCGCAGCGCGTCCGCCCGGATTTCTCGCTCGTGCTCTATCCGGGCCACCTATGGGACGGCCGGCATCTGGAACAGGTCACGAACCTCGCGCCGGTCGGCGCAGCGACACCGCCGACCTTCATCCTGCAGGCGCAGGACGACCCCGTCGACGACGTGCACGAATCGATCGTCTACTACCTCGCGCTGTTGAAGGCGCAGGCGCCGGTGGAATTGCACCTGTACGCGCACGGCGGCCATGCGTTCGGCATGCGCCCGACCGCGCAGCCGATCACGCACTGGCCCGCGCTGGTGGAAACATGGCTGCGCGCGATCGGCATGCTGCCACCGGCACGGTGACGCGCGCCGGCGCGGCGACACAAAAGAAAACGGGCGCCGCGAGGCGCCCGTCTTCGTTTCGCGGCCGTTGAGCGCCGGCGATCAGTAGCGGTAGTGGTCCGGCTTGTACGGACCTTCGATCGCGACGCCGAGGTAGGCGGCCTGGTCGGCGGTGAGCGTGGTCAGCTTCACGCCGATCTTCTCGAGGTGCAGGCGCGCGACTTCCTCGTCGAGCTTCTTCGGCAGGATGTAGACCTTCGCCTCGTAGGCGTCCTTGTTCGCCCACAGGTCGATCTGCGCGAGCGTCTGGTTCGAGAACGAGTTCGACATCACGAAGCTCGGGTGG
This sequence comes from Dokdonella fugitiva, assembly GCF_014138265.1. Taxonomy (GTDB): domain Bacteria; phylum Pseudomonadota; class Gammaproteobacteria; order Xanthomonadales; family Rhodanobacteraceae; genus Dokdonella_A; species Dokdonella_A fugitiva_A. Next base: position 272,267 of record NZ_JACGXL010000004.1, on the reverse strand, counting down.
CCGGTCGCGCAACCGAGGTTGACGAGGCGACCTTCGGCGAGCAGGAAGATCGCGTTGCCGCCCTTGAACGTGTACTTGTCGACCTGCGGCTTGATGTTGAGGCGGGTCGCGCCCGACGCGTTGAGGCGGTCGACCTGGATCTCGTTGTCGAAGTGGCCGATGTTGCAGACGATCGCCTGGTCCTTCATCGCCTGCATGTGCTCGAGCGTGAGCACGTCCTTGTTGCCGGTGGTCGTGACGTAGATGTCGCCGCGGCCGAGCGTCGACTCGACCGTGTTGACCTCGAAGCCTTCCATCGCGGCCTGCAGCGCGTTGATCGGATCGATTTCGGTGACGACGACGCGCGCGCCGTACGCGCGCAGGCTGTGCGCCGAACCCTTGCCGACGTCGCCGTAGCCGCACACGACAGCCACCTTGCCCGCGAGCATGACGTCCATCGCGCGCTTGAGGCCGTCGGCGAGCGACTCGCGGCAGCCGTACAGGTTGTCGAACTTCGACTTGGTGACCGAGTCGTTGACGTTGATCGCCGGCACGAGCAGCTTGCCGGCTTCGGCGAGCTGGTAGAGGCGATGCACGCCGGTGGTGGTCTCTTCGGAGACACCCTTCCAGTCGGCGACGACCTTCGTCCAGTAGCCGGGGCGCTCCTTCGCGACGCGCTTCAGCAGGTTCTTGATGACCTGCTCTTCGTGGCTGCCGGAAGCGCTGTTGACCCAGCTCTCATCGCCCTTTTCCAGCTCGTAGCCCTTGTGGATGAGCAGGGTCACGTCGCCGCCGTCGTCGACGACGAGCTGCGGGCCCTTGCCGCCGGGAAACGAGAGCGCGTCGAGCGTGCAGTCCCAATACTCTTCGAGCGTCTCGCCCTTCCACGCGAACACCGGCGTGCCCGACGCGGCGATCGCGGCGGCGGCGTGGTCCTGCGTCGAGAAGATGTTGCACGAGGCCCAGCGCACGTCGGCGCCGAGGTCCTTGAGCGTCTCGATCAGCACCGCGGTCTGGATCGTCATGTGCAGCGAGCCGGTCACGCGCACGCCGGCGAGCGGCTGGGCGGCGGCGTACTTCTTGCGGATCGACATCAAGCCGGGCATCTCCTGCTCGGCGATGTCGATTTCCTTGCGGCCCCATTCGGCGAGGGCGAGGTCGCGCACCTTGTAGTCGTGTGCGGACGGGTTCTTGGCGACAGCGTTCATGGTCAATCTCCGGGTTTTTTCGCGGGGTCGCGCATGACGCGCTGCCCGCGAAGGATTCGCATGCGGCGAACCCGGGGCGCCCTTGCAATGGGATGCATGCCCGCCGAGCGTCGCGGGAAACCCGCTGCAGCGCCCCTCGGCGGAAGGCAGGGGCGGGATTATATCGCTTGTTCCGGATAAAGAGATACTTGGCCCGGCCGGGCCGCAGGCGCGCCTGCGCCTACTCGATGTCGTGGCCGTAGAAGAAGATCACGTCGGGGTCGGCCACCTGGCCGATGCGCGCGAGCCCGCTGCGGCTGCCCGCGCCGACCTTCGCGTACTCGCCGCCGAGGTAGAGCCGCTTGCGCACGCCGTCCTCGTGCAGTGCGAGCACGCGCGCGTCGGGGTTAGGCAGCCAGCCGGTGTCGCGAGCGCCGGCACCGCTCGTCGACACGCGCATGAGGTTCGCGTAGGCCTGCGGCGCGCTGCCGAAGAAGTTGCCGCGCGTCGGCGAGTTGCGCGTGCGCGAGCGGCACGGCGCACGTCGCGAGCAGCGCCGACAACGCGGCGTGCGGGAGGATTCGGAACATCGCGAGGTCCTGTGCGGGGGAGTCGATTCCCGAACACGGACGGGCGTGGCGATTGCGATCGCAGGCGCGGCATGGACTGCGCCGAAGCGCGGGTCGAGCGCGACGAAGCGTGCGCGCGACGGACTTGCGTCGCGCCAGGAAGAATCGCCGCCCGAAAAGAAACGGGCCGCGCGAGGCGGCCCGTTTCTTCGAAGCAGGTCAGGCGATGCCGGTTACTGGCACGCTTCGACCTTCACGTTGTCGATCGCGAGGCCATTCGGCGCTCCGGCGGCGGTGTTCGAGTCGGACACCATGCGGAAGCGCAGGTTGACCGACTGACCGGCGAAGCTGTCGAGGTCGACGATCGCGTGCGACGGTGCGGCCGTGCCGGCCGGACCCGGATAGCACCAGCCCTGACGGCCCGCGAGCGGAGCACCGGCCGAGGCGACGCCATTGTACGGGTCGGTGAACATGCGGCTCGCATCGAGATAGTCGAACGTCGTGCCGTTCGTGCTCGCCTCGAGCGAGGAGCTGTCCCAGCAGCCGCCCGGCGGATCCTGTTCCGACTTGTGGTACGCGTCGTACGACAGGATGATCGCCTGCGCACCGGCCGGCAGCACGATCGACGGCGACGTCAACGTGCGGTCGCTGCTCACGGTGTTGTCCGGCACCTTCCAGACCGGCGTGGTGAAGCCGGTGCCGGCCGGAGCCGCGCCCTGCGTCCAGCCCGTGCCGCCGGTGCCGGCCGCGGTCCAGCCGCCGGCGCCCGCGTCGAAGTTCTCCTGGTACACCGTCGTGGACGTCGTGCCGCCCGGGCAGGTGCCCGGCGTGCCGGTGGTGAACGAGAACGTCGCCGACGGCGCGCTCGGGCCGCAGTAGTTGCTCGGCGTGACGCGCCAGTAGTACGTCGTGGTGCTGTTGAGCGTCGTGTCGACGGTCCAAGTCGTACCCGTCACGGTCGCGCTGGCGACGATGTTCGAGAACGCCGAGTCGGTCGCGACTTCGACGAGGTACTCGAGTGCGTCGCTCGGCACCACGACCGGCGGCGGCGCGACGCCGTCGAGGCCGTCGGCGAAGATGCGGTCGGTCGAATCGATCGTGCCCCAGCTGAGCAGCGGACGCACCTTCACGCCGCTGGCGGTGTCGGTCGGCAGGATCAGCGTGACCGGCGTCGGCGCATTCGCCGAGACACCGAGTTCGAGCGCGATGCTGCGCGTCAGCGAGCCGCTCGTGGCATCGACGCCGAACACGTATTCGCCGGACGGCAGGGTCGAACCGCCGACGAGGGTCAGCGTGCTCGAGCCCGGCGCGGTCACCGGATTGGCCGAGAACTGCGCGGTCGCGCCCGCGGGCAGGCCGTTGCCGGCGAGCGTGACGGCGCTGTTGAAGCCATTGAGCACGCCGACGCGCAGGCCGTAGGTCGGATCGCCCGTGGTCGTCGCCTCGCACATCTCGACGCGCTTGGGCGTCTCGGCGACGAGCGCGTAGTTCGGGTCGCCGCAGTTGTCGAACTTGAACGAGCACACGCGCGTGTGCCAGCTCGCGCCTGCGGTGAGCGGGTAGTACTCGGTCGTGAAATAGAACGTGCACTGGTCGACCGGGTCGACGGTCATCGCCGAGTAGTCGCCCCAGCGGTTGCTCGTGCTCGTCTGCGAACCGTTGGCGATCGTGTCGGTGCAGTTCGTCTCGTCACGCAGCGTGCCGGCCGGATCGTCGAGCGTGCGACCGCTGATCTCGATCTGCGGATGGATCGCCGAACTCGACTTCGAGAAACCGACGCCGATGTTGCCGCTGCCATCGATGGAGATGCCGCCCATCCAGCGCGTGTTGCTGTCCGGCGCGTACACGCCCTCGTCGACGATGTGGCGATCGAGCGGCGTCGGCGTCGGCGGATTGGCGCCGTGGTCGTCGAGGTCGAAATGCACCCAGTTGATGCCGCCCTGCTGCACGTTGCCCTGCACGACGTGATTGACGACGAGCGAGATGCGCGTCGGCGCGTCGGCGGGGAAGGCGCGCGCGTTGGCGCGATACATGATGTGCGTGCCGAACGGATCGAGGCCGGCACCGCTGCCCTGCTGCGGCACTTCGTCGAAGAACGGCACGAACGGCGCGCCCTGGACGCGCGTCGGCGTCGACGAGATGGTCGAGCTGGCCGGGGTCGTCCAGTTGAGGCAGAGGTCCCAGAACAGGTACTCGCTCGAGACCGAGTCGAAGTGCACGAAGCTCGGGCACGCGTTGGTCGGCGCGTTGAGCGACCCGGTGAGGTTGACCGGCTCGACGCCGTACGCGTCGAAGCCCGGGAAGCGCACCATCGCCGCGGTCGGGTCGCCGGCGAGCATCTTGTCGCGCTCGAGCGCGATCAGCGACGCGCCCTGGAACGCGTTCGACGCGTTGAACTCGTGCGTCGTCAGTACGTACGCGTCCTGGCCCGCGCCGTCGGTCCAGATGCCCATGTGCGGGTAGTCGCCGAAGTTCGGCCAGTTGAACTCGTAGCGGGCGTACGTGCCGAACGGATCGGATGTGGTCGACACCGCGACGCACTGCGCGAACGGCGAGCTCGTCACGAACTGGCTCATGACCCAGCGCTGCGCGCGCGGATCCCAGATCGCGAGCGGATCGCCCGAGTTGGTCGTTTCGCATTTGCCGCCGAAGCCGGTGAAGAACGAGTTGCCCGGGCGCGGGGTCAGCGTATTCGGATCCGGCACGCCGGTGACCTTGTCGAAGGCCTGCCACGACGAGTTGACCCACTGGATGAAGTGCGTGTCGCTGACGTCGCCGTTGGTGTCGGGCGGAAGGCAACCGCAGCCCGAGGTGGTCGAGCTGATCGCCTCGAACGTGAGGTCGATCGTCGGCGCGGGCACGCCGCTGCCGCGCGTCTGCATGCGCGAATAGTCGGGCACGAACGAACTCGTGCGCGCGGTCGGCTTGAGCAGGACGTTCGGGACTTCGAACGGCTCCTGCTCGGTGCCCATCGGCGAGGCCGGCGGCATCGTGCGCAGGATGTCGCGCAACGGTGCGGAAATGTCCGCGCGCGCAGCGTGCATGACGGTCGGAAGGATTTCCGGTGCGCTGGCGGTCGGCTTGGTCACCGTCACCGGTGCGGCCGACGCGCCGAAGGCGGCGCAGACGGCCGCGCCCAGCGCGGCAGGCAGGAAACGCGATAGAACCATGGGTGCAACTCCCCGAAAGACTTGGCGGCGCTTGCTTCTCCGCTGCGGCAGGCGGCCGACACCTGCCCCGGAATGACGATCAGTCGGCTCCGCCTTTCCGCGCCTTCAACTTCGCATCCATCACGTCGAGGCGGCGCAGATGATCGTTCAGAAATTTGCGTGTCTGCTCCGGCAGGCCCGGCTCGGCCAGCGCGTCGCGGATTGCATCGCGTTCGGCCGGGGCGGACAACTTGCGCAGCATCAGACAGGCTCGCTCCACCACGGGCGGACTCGGGCTTCGCACCCAACGCGAGAGCGCATCGGCGGCGACCGGAACGGCGTGTTGATCGAGCTCCTCGAGGGCCAGCAGGATGAGTTCCGCGGACTCCGAGGATTCCCGAGAATATCCGCCTGAAGGCGTAGTTGTCACTACGTCCATCGCGACCGATCGCCACCAGTCGCCGAGTTCGCCGGGGCGTGACGCGGCTGACTGCAGCAGCGAGGCGCGAACATGCGGCGGCGTATGTTGGTCGCGCGCGACTTTCTCGACGCGCGCGCGCGCGCGTTCGTCCTCGAAGCGCTCGCTGATTTCGGGTTCGAGCGCGATCTCGCCCGCCGCGAGGTATTGCAGCGACGCGTCCTGGCTCTCGAGGCCTCGCAGGAGCAGGTCGAAGAAGCGCCTCGACTCGCGGCCGTGTTCGCTGCGCCCGGCCTTGAGGATCGAGCGTGCGAGCGGCGTGTCGTCGAACAGGGCAGGGTCGAGGCCGATGCTGGACAGCAGCGTGGCGCCGCGCGGATCGGCGACCGTGCGCAGCGGGTCGCGGGCGTCGGCGCGCGCGAGCGAGTAGCCGAAGATGTAGCGCTGGCCGGACTTGACGCGCGCGAGCGCGGCGGCGGATGCGCGCACGTCGACCTGTTCGGGCGGGCGACCCTTGCCGAGCACGTCCTTGCGCTCGAAGACGAGGCGGCCGCCGCGTTCGTCGACTTCGATCACCTTGCCGGCGACGAGCAGGTTGCCGGGTGCGTAGAGGAGTTCGACCGGAGGCTCGACGCGCCCGGCGTGCACGATCGGCAGGGCAGCGGCGAGGGCGAGCAGGAGGGTGGCGCACAGTGCGCGCGGACGATGGCTGGGCGGCATGATGGATCGTGCTCGGTACGGGGAAGTAGGGCTGCGCGCCGAAATCAGGCGGACCCGAGAGGCTACCGGACTCTCCCCGGTGCGTGAAGGCGCGTCCGCGCGCCGGTTCGGGGATCGGCCGCGGAACCGCGTACTGGATTGCGTACCACCAATCCGGGAGTTCCGAACATGAATGCCTCATCGCCGCTGCGCATGTCCGCCTGCGCGCTCATCGCGTGGGGGATGGCCATGGTGGCCTGTCCCGCACGCGCCGACTTCATCTATGCCCGCCTCGTGCCGGGAGCCGGCGTCGAGGCCAACGGCGCGTCCACGAGCGTCGACGTCTCCTCGGACGGTCGGACCGTGGTGTTCGCCAGTGACGCGAACAACTGGGTCGGTGATACCTACAACGGCACGCGTGCGGTCGCCGTCGACCTCGACACGGGCGTGGTCGAAGCGGTGTCCGCGCTCGGCGGCAGCGTGTTCCGCGGCATTTCGCCGGTCGTGTCCGGCGACGGGCGCTACGTCGCCTTCCTCACCATCAATCCTTCGTACGGGCCGAACTGGCAGGTGCTGCGCAAGGATCGCCAGACCGGCGCGCTGGAGTTGGCCAGCGCCACGGCCACCGGCCAGCCCGCCAGCAGCGGCACCGAGGACAACACGGTCTCGATCTCGGCCGATGGTCGCTACGTCGCGTTCCAGGCCGTTGCAGCCATGACCGGCATCGCGGGCCGTCCGGACGGCAGTTCCGCTCCCGCCGGCAGCTCCGGGGAAATCTACGTCAAGGACATGGCGACCGGGCAGGTGAAGATGGCGTCGGTGCTGGCCAACGGCAGCGCGTCGGGCAGCAACTGCTCGCTGCAGCCGCACGCGCTGTCGGCGAGCGGACGTTACCTCGCGATGCTCTGCAGCGACGCGATGGTGGCCGGTGCGACGAGCGGGCAAGCCTACGTGCGCGACCTGCAGTCGAACACGACCGAACTGATCAGCCGTAGCGCTGCAGCCGCGAGCGGATCGAGCGCGTTCGCGTATCGCCCGGCGATCTCGCCGGGCGGTCGTTTCGTCAGCTTCCAGAACCGCAGCTACGGTGGGCTCGGTTACGCCGATGGCGCGAGCGAGACGAGCAACAGCGGCGTCTACCTGCGCGACCGCCAGACCGGCGTCACGACGGCGATCCCGCGGCCTCCCGTCCTTCCCGCCGGTTCCTACGACAGCTGTGCCGTGTCGGCTGTTTCCGACGTCGGCAGCGTAGTGTTCCATTGCAACTACGCGTGGGTCGGGCCGGGTTCGTATCCGCAGGTGTTCCTGTTCGTGCCGGGCGCGGGTTCGCCGGAGATGATCAGCGGGACGACGGGCGGCCAGCCCGGCAACAGCGCGGCCGGCTACTCGATCGGCGTGAACGCCTCGGGTCTGTCGATGGCGTGGGAGTCGAGCGCGAGCAACATCGATCCCGACGACGGCAACGGCGTGTCGGATATTTTCGTGCTCGTCGACGAGTCGGTGCTGTCGGACGTGATCTTCGCGTACGGCTTCGAGAACTGACGTCCGCGGCGGCCGGGCACGTCGGTGCCCGGCCGCCGCGGTTCATTCGAAGCCGTCGGCGAACAACAGGTCGTTGCTCATCGCGAACGTCGTCTGGATGCGCCCGTTGATGCCGGTGAACGACGTGCCGGCCGCGATGATGCGACCGGGCAGCACGAGTGCGCTACCGGCCAGCGTGCCGTGGTCGCCGTTGGTCGCCACCATGGCCAGGTGCTGCACGGCTCCGCCGTCGCCGAAGGCGGGGTCGAGGCTGAAGTCGCGGCGCAGTCGCATCACGGTCGTCGCGTAGAAATCGCCCGCGTATCCGGTGGCGAGGATCACGTACTTGCCGTCGCCCTGGCGCACGATCGCGTCGGCCATGTCCGAATTCGAACTGGGCTGCGGCGGATTGGCGCCGGCGAAGTCGAGCGCGTACGAGCGCACGCCGTGCGCGCCGATGCTGGTGTCGAGCTGGCCGTCGGCGCGCCAGCGCAACAGGAAGATGTCGTTGCTCGAGATCGGGTCGTTGGAAAGCAGCGAGCCGACCTGGATCACCGAGCCGTCGCGTTCGAGCAGCGAGCGGCTGACCCACGGCGACCGCGCGAGGCCGAGCGGCGCCTTCAGGTTCACCTTGGAGATGCCCGGCGACACGTTGCCGAACGACGGATCGAACGCACCCTGGGCGAGCAGGCGCACGACGAACTGCTTCTTGTCGGAAACGGCCTGGTCGCTCTCGCTGATCTGCCCGGTGGCGACGATGCGGCCGTCGTCCATGCGGTGCAGCCCGCCGAGGCCGCTGACCGGCGACACCTGCCATTCGAAGCCGATGTCGAGCTTGCCGCCCGTGCCGAACTCCGCCACGGGCTCGCCGGCGGCGGTGTAGCGCGCCAGCGCGAGATGATCGCCGCCGACGGCGTCGGCGACACCGGCGACGACGAAGCCGTCGTCCTCGGTGACGACGATCTTCTGCGCATGATCCTCGTTGCTTGCGCCGAGGTCGAACGCGATGCTCACGACGCCGGTGCCGCCGAAGCTGAAGTCGAGGTCGCCGTTGTCGAGGAAGCGGTAGACCTTGAAGTCGGTGCAATTCTGCGTCGCGACGAGGATGCGACCCTGGCTGTCGAGGGCGGCGTCGCCGATGTGGAAGTCGTCGCACGGGCCGACGACACTGCGCAGGCCGAGATCGCCGAAATCGGTGTCCGGATAGCCGTTCGCGCCGATCCGGTACAGGCTGATGCGGTAGACGCTGGAGGGGCCGCGCATGCGGCCGACCAGCCACATCTTGCCGTCCGGTCGCGGCAGCAGCGCATCGGCGGTGTCCAGCGTGAACGTCGGGCTGCCGTTCGGGTTGGCGTAGAAGCCGAAGCCGGGGAACTCGGCGTCGGTGCCGTAGTTGGGTTCGAGGTCGCCGTCGGCGGCGACCGCGGGGGTCGCCGCGACGAGGGCGGACAGGGTCGCGAGGAGGAGAACGAGGACGCGCATGCAGGTCGCTCCGCAGGGGGATGACTGCACGTACGTGAAACCGGTCACGCAGGGATCATCGCGGCGTCCGACTCCTTCGCCCGTCGGGATTCTCGGCATCGGCGGCGCCGCGACCGTGTGGCAGCACGGCGTATCGGCGCTCAAAAAAACCACGGGCCGCTCGCGCGGCCCGTCGCTCGTGCCCGTCCATGCCTTTCCCCGCGGGGAAAGGCCGGCGGCTCACTTGATGCCCGCAGCCTTGCGCAGCTCGGCCGCCTTGTCGGTCTTTTCCCACGAGAACGCGGTGAACTTGGTGCCGTTCGCGTGCTTGACCTCGTACGGCGTGCGGCCGAAGTGGCCGTAGCTCGCGGTCGCCTGGTACATCGGATGCACGAGGTCGAGCATCTTGATGATCCCGTACGGACGCAGGTCGAAGTGGTTGCGGATGAGCTTCTCGATCTTCTCGTCCGGAATCCTGCCGGTGCCGAACGTCGTCACCGAGATCGAGGTCGGGTGGGCGACGCCGATCGCGTACGAAACCTGCACCTCGCAGCGGTCGGCGATACCGGCCGCGACGATGTTCTTGGCGACGTAGCGCGCCGCGTACGCGGCCGAGCGGTCGACCTTCGACGGATCCTTGCCCGAGAACGCGCCGCCACCATGGCGCGCCCAGCCGCCGTAGGTGTCGACGATGATCTTGCGGCCGGTCAGACCGCAGTCGCCCACCGGACCGCCGATGACGAACTTGCCGGTCGGATTGATGTGGAACTTGGTGCCCTTGTGGATCCACTTCTTCGGCAGCACCGGGTCGATGATGTGCGTGCGCACCGCTTCGACGAGGTCCTTCTGCTTGACCGACGGGTCGTGCTGCGTCGACAGCACGACGGCGTCGATCGCGACGGCCTTGCCGTTCTCGTAGCGCAGCGTGACCTGCGACTTCGCGTCCGGGCGCAGCCACGGCAGCGGCGAATTCTTCTTCTTGCGCACCTTCGCCTGCTGTTCGACGAGGCGGTGCGAGAGATGGATCGCGGCCGGCATGAAGCTGTCGGTCTCGTTGGTCGCGTAGCCGAACATCAGGCCCTGGTCGCCCGCGCCCTGGTCTTCCGGGTTCTTGCGGTCGACGCCCTGGTTGATGTCGGGCGACTGCTTGCCGATGAGGTTCAGCACGCCGCAGGTGGCGCCGTCGAAGCCGACGTCGCTCGAGTCGTAGCCGATGTCGAGGATGACCTTGCGCGTGAGCGCTTCGAGGTCGATCCACGCGCTGGTCGTGATCTCGCCGGCGACGATCGCGACGCCGGTCTTGACCATCGTCTCGCAGGCGACGCGCGCGCGCTGATCCTGCGCGAGGATCGCGTCGAGGACGGCGTCGGAGATCTGGTCGGCGACCTTGTCCGGATGGCCTTCGGAGACCGATTCGGAAGTGAACAGGTAGTTGCTCATCGCGGCAAATATCCCTCTATACGGATGCATGGATAAAACAAGGGCGCGCATCATACATGGCGCAGGTTGCGATTGCAGTATGCGCGCTGAATGACCGGTGTCACATCGTTATGCCCATGCGTTGAGGCGGGTCCCGAACGCCTCGCGCTGGCGCTGGACGACGCAGAAACGGTGCCCGGTCGGAGCCTCCATGACCCACCAGCGCTCGCGGAACGCGATCCGGCGGGCGCCGAGGGCCTCAAGCCGGGTCGCCTCGGCCTCGAGGTCGTCGGTTTCGATGTCGAGGTGGACGCGCGAGGGGTGGTCGACCTTCTGCAGCAGGATCAGCGGCTCGTCCGCGGCGGTCGCGAGCTCGGCGTACTTGCCGTCGCCGTCCTGGTCGGCGCTGGCGATCGGCTTGCCGAGCGCGCGGCTCCAGAACTCGGCCGCGGCCGCGAGATCGTCGACTTCGCAGTCGATCACGATATTGCTGAGGCGGCTGTGGTGCATGGGAGGACTCCAGGGCTCGTGGCCGAGCAGGGGCGGGCGTCAACGCCAGGGATTGCGCGCGGCGCGCGCCTGCGCGTCGAGCGCGAATGCTTCCGGCAGCAGCTCGTCGGTGCCGCATTCGCGCACGGCGTCGCTGCGACGCGTCAGCAGGAACACGCGCAGGCGCCGTTCGACGTCGCATTCGTGCAGCCATTGGCGGCAGGCGCCGCACGGCGCGACCGGTTCGTCCGTGTCGGCGATCACCGCGATCGCGAGCGGATGGCCGCGTCCCTGCGCGACCGCTGCGAACACGGCATTGCGTTCGGCGCAGATGGTGAGGCCATAGACGTCCGATTCGACGTTGCAGCCGGGCACGAAACGATCACCGCGACCGTCGTCGAACAGCAGCGCCGCGCCGACGCGGAACTGCGAGTGCGGTGCGTGTGCGCGGGACATCGCCGCTTCCGCGGCCGCGACCAGGCCCGGATAGGCCTGCTCGACCGCCACGCGCGTCGTGTTCGCGTTCATGCGGTCAATGCGCGAGCGCGAGGTCGTCGAGCATCGCCTTGAGGAACCGCGCCGCCTCGCCGCCGGTCGCGGCGCGGTGGTCGAAGGTGAGCGACAGCGGGATCACGCGATGCGATTCGAAGCCGCCCATGACCGGCGTCATCTGGTGGCGGCCCTTGCCGGCGGCGACGATCGCGACGCACGGCGGCACCACCACCGGCGTCGCGTAGCGGCCGGCGAACACGCCGAAGTTCGACAGCGAAATCGTGTAGCCGGACAGTTCCGACGGCGGAATGCTGCGATCTTCCACCTGCGCGCGCAGGCGGTTCACCGCCGCTCGCACGCCGGCCGCATCGAGCATGTCGGCGTTGCGCAGCGCCGGCACGAACAGGCCGTCGTCGGTGTCGACCGCGATGCCGATGTCGACGTGCGGATGCAGGGTGCGCGCGAGGTTGTCGCCGTCGAACCATGCGTTGAGCGCGGGCACCGCCTTCGCCGCGCGCACGATCGCGCGCACGAGGCGCCCGGTGATGTCGTTGCCGGGCAGCCAGGCGTGGATGTCGGCGTCGTCGCTGAGCGTGGTCGGCACGACCGCGGCGTGTGCGGCCGCCATCACGCGCGCCATGTTGCGGCGCACGCCCTTGAGCTGTTCGGGCTGGCCGGTCGCGGCGACCGTCGGCGGCGTCGTGCGCATCGGCTTGCCGGCGGCGGACAGCGTCGTGCGTTGCGCTGCCGCGGTTGCGACGGGAGCGGGCGACGCGCCTGACGCGGCGCGCGTGGGTGCGGCTGCGGCAGCCGGCGCGGCGCCGATCCTCGCAGTGCCCGCCGCGGCCGCGGACTTCACGTCCTGCAGCGTGACCACGCCGCCGGCGCCGCTCGGCGACACGCGCGCGAGGTCGACGCCGAGCTTCTTCGCGAGCGCGCGCACCGCGGGCACGGCCTTCACGCCGCCGACGCTCGTCGCCTGTTCGGCGTGCACGCGATCACTCGACTGCATCGCGCCGACCACGGTGCCTTCGTCGGCGCGCGGCGCCTTGCCGCCGCTCGCGATCTCGCCGCCCTCGTCGGACGCGACCACGCCCTGGTGGTCCGGCGCCTCGGCGCCGGCGCCCTTCGCGGGCGCGGCTGCGGCCGCCTTCGGCGGCCCGTGATGGTGTCCGGTCGACTCGGCTTCCGCGCGTTGCGGCATCTTCGGGTCGAGTTCGAATTCGGCGAGCGCGGCGCCGGTCGCGATCACGTCGCCGCTGTCGCCGTGCACCTTGACGAGCTTGCCCGAGAACGGCGAGGGCACCTCGACCACCGCCTTCGCGGTTTCCATCGACACCATCGGTTCGTCGAGCCGCACCGTGCCGCCGACCTTCACGAGCCATTCGACGATCGTCGCGTCCGGCAGGCCTTCGCCGAGGTCGGGGAGGTAGAAGGTTTTGATGTCGGCCATGGGGAATCCGTCCTTGCGCGACGCGCGCGGCGCCATCAGTGGAAATGCAGCAGCACGAGCGCGGCGATCGCCGGCAACGCCTGCACGTAGAGGATCTTGCGGCTGACCGTCCACGCGCCGTACAGGCCCGCGACGATCACGCAGGAAAGGAAGAACTGCTTGACGTGGAAGCCCTCCGCGCCTTCGGCGAGGCCCCAGACGAGGCCGGCGGCGAGGAAGCCGTTGTAGAGCCCCTGGTTCGCCGCGAGCGTCTTCGACGCCTGGGCGAACTCGGCCGTCGTCGCGAACACGCGCCGGCCGGTCGGCGTGGTCCAGAGGAACATCTCGAGCACGAGGAAGTACAAGTGCAGCACGGCGACGAGGCCGACGAGGACGTTCGCGATCGTGGTCATCGGAGAGCTCCGGTTCGTTTCAGCTCGCGGCGAGCGTGCGCTTCACCGCAGCGACGATGCGCTCGACGCTCGGCAGGTACTTCATCTCGAGGCGGTACAGCGGGATGTGCGTGTCGTAACCGGTCACGCGTTCGACCGGCGCGACGAGGTCGTACATCGCGTGCTCGGCGAGGCGCGCGGCGATCTCGGCGCCGAAGCCCGCGGTGCGCGGGGCCTCGTGCACGATCACGCAACGGCCGGTCTTCCTCACCGATTCGTGGATCGTGTCGAAGTCGAGCGGCTTGAGCGTGGCGACGTCGATGACTTCGGCGCTGATGCCTTCGCCAGCGAGCGCGTCGGCGGCTTCGAGCGTCTCCTTCACCTGTGCGCCCCAGGTCACGAGGGTGACGTCGCTGCCGTCGCGCAGGACGAAGCAGACGTCGAGCGGCAGTGCCTCGCCGTCGTCGGTGACCTCTTCCTTGTACTGGCGGTAGATGCGCTTGGGTTCGAGGAAGATCACCGGGTCCGGATCGCGGATAGCAGCGAGCAGCAGGCCGTAGGCGCGGCCCGGCGACGACGGCAGCACCACGCGCAGGCCGGGGATATTGGTGAACAGGTGTTCGTTCGCTTCCGAATGGTGCTCGGGCGCGCGGATGCCGCCACCCCACGGCGCGCGGAACACCGCCGGGCAGCTCATGCGTCCGCGCGTGCGCGTGCGCAGGCGCGCCGCGTGGCAGGCGATGTGCTCCATCATCGGGTAGATGAAGCCCTCGAACTGCGCTTCGGCGACCGGTTTCATGCCCTGCGCGGCGAGGCCGACGGTGAGGCCGGCGATGGTCAGTTCGTCGAGCGGCGTGTCGATCACGCGCTCGGCGCCGAACTTCTCCTGCAGGCCGACCGTCGCGCGGAACACGCCGCCGTTGACGCCGACGTCCTCGCCGAGCACGACCACGCTCGGGTCGTTCTTCATCTCGTGGGCGAGCGCCTGGGTGACGGCTTCGATGAGGGTTATCTGTGGCATGTATAGCCTTCCGTTACCGGGGTGTCCTGCCAGTTTTCGCGCAGGCTGAAACTGAAATCGTCGAAGCACCAGGCGGAGGTCGCCTGCGCGCTGCCGAGGTCGAACTGGATCCAGCGATACGCGACGTCCGGATGCGCCACGATGGCGCGTTCGATGGCCGCGTCGATGCGGTCGCATGCGGCGCAGTCGTGCAGGCGGTATTGCACGAGCAGGACGCCGTGCGGCGGTGCGCGGAACACGAAGTCACCACCGAGCAGCTCCTGCTGGTCGCAGGTGCTGAACCAGGGGATCGAATAGTAGCTGCCGTCCGAGACCTCGCCCCAGAACGCATGCTGGGCGGCCTGCTCGAGGAGCGGCTCGCGGATCGCCTCGTCGACGTGCGCGAGGTCCATCGCGTAGCGACCTGCATCGTCGTACGCGTAGAGCATCGGCAACGACGAAAGGACGCGCGCATGCCGGAACGGTGTTCCTCCAGTGGCCGCGATCCGCAATGGCGCAGGCGCGCTGACGCCCGGTCCGTGGGTTGCCGCCGGCGAGGCGGTGGCGTTCGGGTTGACGAGTTCGCCGGGGATGCCGCTGCATTGGGCGGAACGGACGTCGGAGCGGCCCGCGCAACCGCCCAACGCGAGCGCCAGAGCGATCGCCGCGGCGCACCCGCCTTCACGCATGGCGCGTGTCCTCGCGCAGGACCGCCTCGCGCTGCGCGGCGAGATCGGACGGCAGCTCGGCCCAGGTGTAGTCGAACATCGCCGCGGTCGGCTGCGACTTGGTCTCCAGGTACGCGTTGACCTCGATGTCGACCTTGGCCGCGCACTCGGCCTTCCAGTCCTCGTCTTCCTTCTCGGTCCACGCGTTGAGCGACATGAGGTAAGCCTTCATGCGCTTGAGCGGCTCGCGCTGCCACGCCGCCTTCACTTCGTCGTCGGGGCGGTAGCGGCGCGCGTCGTCCGCGGTCGTGTGGTCGGACAGACGATAGGTGACCGCCTCGATCACCATGCCGCCGTGGCCGTGCCGCGCGCGCTTGATCGCGTGGTCCATCGCCGCGCGCATCGCGACGAGGTCGTTGCCGTCGACCTGCAGGCATTCGAGGCCGGCGGCAATGCCCTTCTGCGCGAGCGTCTTCGCGCCGGTCTGCATCGTGCGCGGCACCGAGATCGCCCACTGGTTGTTGACGATGACCGCGACGAGCGGCAGCTGCATCGCGCCGGCGACGTTGATCGCGCCGTAGAAGTCGCCCTTCGACGAGCCGCCGTCGCCGACCACGGTGACCGCGACGCGTGGTTCCTTGCGCACCTTGAACGCGAGCGCCGAACCGGCCGCGTGCAGGCACTGCGTGGCGATCGGGACGCACCAGGCGAAGTCGTGCGCGGGACCGGAGAAATTGCTGCCGCGTTCGTCGCCGCCCCAGTACAGCAGCACCTCGCGCGGCTTCACGCCGCGATGGAACTGCGCGCCGTACTCGCGGTACATCGGCGCGAACACGTCGTCTTCCTGCATCGCGCTGCCGATCGCCACGTGCGCGGCCTCGTGGCCGAGGCAGGACGCGTAGGTGCCGAGCTTGCCGGTACGCTGCAGCGCGACCGCCTTGCCGTCGAACACGCGCACGAACAGCATCTGCTTGTACAGGTCGACCAGCTGGCGAATGTCGCGCGCGATCGCGGGCAGGTCGTCGCGGACGAGCTTGCCGTCGGCGTCGAGGTATTGCAGGAATTCGATCTCGAAGGTGGCGGCGATGGACAAGACAGCCTCCGTTGCGGTGTCGCACGGCGCACGTGCGCTCGGAATACGGTGCCGGATGGGCCGGCGCGCGGCCGCGGCGATGGGAGCGGAACAGTAAGCAACAGGCCGGCGCGACCGCAAGGCCCGGCGCAACATCGTCGACGCCGGGTTACACTGGCCAGCTCTCACGCTCATGACGTCGCGATGAACGAACCGCACAACCTGCGCCCGCTCGAGCAGGGTATCGAACTCGACCTGCGCGACCGCACGACGTACGGCGGCTACCTGCAGCTGCCGGTGCTGCTGTCGGCGCAGAGGCCGCTCAGCGACCCGCCGCACCACGACGAGATGCTGTTCATCGTGCAGCACCAGGTCGCCGAGCTGTGGATGAAGCTGATGATCCACGAGCTGCGCGCGGCGATCGCGCGCCTGCGCGCGGACGACGTCGACACCACGCTGAAGGTGCTCGCGCGCGTGAAGCAGGTGCAGCAGCAGCTGTTCGCGCAGTGGGGCGTGCTGGAGACGCTGACGCCGTCGGAGTACCTCGAGTTCCGCCACGTGCTCGGGCCGGCCTCCGGCTTCCAGTCGCAGCAGTACCGCACGATCGAGTTCCTGCTCGGCAACAAGAACGCAGGCATGCTCAAGGTGTTCGACCACGATCCGGCGGCCCAGTCCGAACTGCGCCGCGCGCTGGTCGAGCCGAGCCTGTACGACGAAGTGCTGCGCTTCCTCGCGCGGCGTGGCCACGCGGTGCCGGCGGCGTGCCTCGAGCGCGATTTCAGCCGGCCGCACGAGCGCACGCCGGAACTCGTGCCGGTGTTCAAGCGCATCTACGAGCGAGCGCGCGACTTCTGGCCCGAGTACCACCTCTGCGAGCAGCTCGTCGACATCGAGGAAAGCTTCCAGCTGTGGCGCTTCCGCCACATGAAGACGGTCGAACGCATCATCGGCTTCCGCCGTGGCACGGGCGGGTCGTCCGGCGTCGCCTTCCTCAAGAAGGCGCTCGACCTCACGTTCTTCCCCGAACTCGTCGACGTGCGCACCGAGATCGGCACTCCCTGAGGCACGCCGCGCGGCCGCGCGAGCGTCGGGCCGGGCCCGTGGACGCCGCGATGCCGCCGGCCGGCTGCTAGCACGCTCGCTCCGGCGAATCCCGCTGCGCTGCGGTTTGACGCGGCGGGCGCCAGCGGTTACACGTTCGCGATACGTCACTTCGAGGGGAATCCATGTCCACCGCCAGCCCCGGCGCGCCCGCCGCGCCCCCGAGCTTCCCGCAGCGCCTCGGCCATCCGGCGCCGCTGTGGATGCTGTTCATGACCGAATACTGGGAGCGCTTCGCCTTCTACGGCATGCGCTGGGCTCTGACGCTGTACATCGTCGCGCAGTTCTACGGCGGTTCCGGCACGGGCGAGGCGCCCGCGAACGACGTCTACGGCGCCTATCTCGCGCTGATCTACGCGGCCTCACTGTTCGGCGGCTACGTCGCCGACCAGCTGATCGGCTACCAGCGCTCGATTCTCATCGGCGCGGTGATCATGGCCTCGGGCCTGTTCGTGATCATGATCCCGAACCAGGAGATCTTCCTGTTCGGCCTCGCGCTCGTGATCGTCGGCAACGGTCTGTTCAAGCCGAACATCTCGACCATGGTCGGCCAGCTCTACAGCCAGGAAGACCGCCGCCGCGACGCCGGTTTCACGATCTTCTACATGGGCATCAACCTCGGCGGATTCCTCTCGCCGCTGGTGACCGGCTGGCTCGCGAGCGTCATCACCGACACGCCGCTGCAGCAGAACTACAAGGTCGTGTTCCTCGCCTCCGGCGTCGGCATGATCCTCAGTTTCCTCTGGTTCTGGTTCGGCCGGCGCCAGCTTCACGGCATCGGCCGCCCGCCGGCCGAGGTGCCGCAGGCGCGCGGCATCGGCATCGTGCTCGGCTGCGCGGCGATCGGCGTGCCGCTGGTCTACTTCCTGCTCTCCAAGCTCGGCGCGACCGCGCTGATCGTGATCCTCGGCGTGCTGTTCATCGGCCTTGCCGTCATGCTGCTCGTCGAAGGCATCCGCGAGGGTGCGGTCGCGCGCGACAAGGTCGTCGCGATGCTGATCATCTTCGTGTTCAACGCGCTGTTCTGGATGTTCTTCGAGCAGGCCGGCAGTTCATTCAACTTCCTCGCGCAGAACATCGTCGACCGCATGTTCGGCAGCTGGGAATTCCCGGTCGCCTGGTTCCAGTCGGTCAATTCGCTCGCGATCATCGGCCTCGCGCCGATCATCGCCGCCATCTGGATCTGGATGGGCAAGCGCAACGTCGAGCCGTCGATCCCGCGCAAGTTCGGCCTCGGCCTCGTCGGCAACGGCCTCGCGTTCCTGCTGCTCATGTACGCGTTGACCTACCTCGTCGACGCGCACAGCAAGATCCCGTTCTGGACCCTGTTCATGGTCTACGTGATCCAGTCGGTCGGCGAACTCTGCCTGTCGCCGGTCGGCCTGTCGATGGTGACCAAGCTCGCACCGCCGCGCTACGTCGGCTTCGCGATGGGCGGCTGGTTCCTCTCGATCGCC
Source organism: Dokdonella fugitiva (assembly GCF_014138265.1). Taxonomy (GTDB): domain Bacteria; phylum Pseudomonadota; class Gammaproteobacteria; order Xanthomonadales; family Rhodanobacteraceae; genus Dokdonella_A; species Dokdonella_A fugitiva_A. The sequence goes on along the minus strand of NZ_JACGXL010000004.1, from coordinate 253,762 downwards.
AACGGCAACAACATGTCCGGCGTTTTCGCCGCGTGGGTCAGCGGTGAGACCGGCATGACCACGGGCTCCGCGCTGAGCGGCTACACGCTCGGCTTCTGGGCGCTCGCCGGCGCCGGCGTCGTGTTGTTCCTGATCGCGCCGCTGATCCAGAAACTCATGCACGGCGTGCGCTGAGGCGCCACCGTTTCGCGGCGACGCCGCTCGCGTCGCCATCCGCGCGCCGGTCGTTCAGACCGGCGCGAGCTTGTCGAGGATCGCCAGCAGCGCGCGCTGCTCGTCGGCGCTCAGCTGGGCGAGCATCGTGCGTTCGTGCGTGCGCGCGAGCGGCGCGACCGCGTCGTGCACCTTCCAGCCCGCTGCGCTCAGGCGCAGCACCGAGCGCCGCTTGTCGCCGTCGTGCGCGCGCCGCGACACGCGCTTGGCCGCGACCAGCCGGGTCAACGCGCGGCTGACCGCGACCTTGTCCATCTCCGTGCGCGCGGCGACTTCACTCGCCGACAGGCCGTGGCCGTCGTAGCGCGCGAGCACGGCCATCACGCGCCATTCCGTCATCGAAAGGTCGAAGCGGTCCTGATACTCGCGCGCGATCGCCTGGCTGACCCGGTTCGACAGGATCGACAGGCGGTACGGCAGGAAGCGCTCGAGCTCGAGCGGAGCGTGATCGACCATGTGGCGGTGCCGCTTGAATTAAGTTTCAGATGAAACTATCGTAGCACGCTTCTGGTACCGGAGACCGCGATGAACGCCCAACCCAACCTCGGCATGCAGGTCACGACGTTCGACAACCCGATGGGTATCGACGGCTTCGAGTTCGTCGAGTTCGCCGCACCGGCCGGTCGCGCCGACGAGCTGCACTCGCTGTTCAAGCGCATGGGTTTCAGCGCGGTGCTGAAGCACCGTTCGCGCGCGATCACCGTGTATCGGCAGAACGGCGTCAACTTCCTCGTCAACGAGGATCCCGACTCGTTCGCCGCCGACTTCGCCGCGCAACACGGGCCGTGCGCGTGCGGCTTCGCGATCCGCTTCACCAAGCCGGTCGCCGAGATCGAACAGGCGGTGATCGCCAACGGCGGCGAACGCATCGCGCACAAGGCGGCGTCGCGCGCGATCGACGTGCCCGTGGTCAAGGGCATCGGCGACTGCATGCTCTACCTCGTGCCGCGCACGGGCGACGCCTACGCCAGCGACTTCGTCGCGATCGAAGGCGTCGCGCAGGACCCGGTCGGGTTCGGTCTCACCTTCATCGACCACCTCACGCACAACCTCTACTTCGGCAACATGCAGAAGTGGTCGGACTACTACGAGCGCCTGTTCAACTTCCGCGAGATCCGCTACTTCGACATCAAGGGCGTGAAGACCGGCCTCGTGTCGAAGGCGATGACCGCGCCGGACGGCATCGTGCGCATCCCGCTGAACGAATCGAGCGATCCGAAGTCGCAGATCAACGAATACCTCGACGCCTATCACGGCGAAGGCATCCAGCACATCGCCTGCTTCACCGACGACATCTATTCGACGGTCGAGCGCATGCGCGCGGCCGGCGTCGAATTCCTCGACACGCCGACCACGTATTTCGACGTCATCGACATCCGCATCCCCAACCACGGCGAGGACGTGCCACGCCTGGCGAAGAACAAGATCCTCATCGACGCCGACCCGGAGACCAAGCAGCGCAAGCTGCTGCAGATCTTCACGCAGAACGCGATCGGCCCGATCTTCTTCGAGATCATCCAGCGCAAGGGCAACGAGGGCTTCGGCGAAGGCAACTTCCAGGCGCTGTTCGAGTCGATCGAGCGCGACCAGATGAAGCGCGGCGTGCTGTAACGCTCGGCGGGGTCGCCACGAGTCCGCGCGGCATGCCCCGCGAAAACGGACGTCCATCGTCGCTTGCCGGGGCGGAGAATGGATTCCCGCTTGCGCGGGAATGACGATGGCGTGAAGCAGGGGGCGCGGCGACTTTCCGGGTGGAATCGAAATTTCGGAGCCTGAATCATGACGATCGCAAGCAACGGCTACCAATCCGGTTTCGGCAACGAGTTCGCGAGCGAAGCGGTCGCCGGCACCTTGCCGGTCGGGCGCAATTCGCCGCAGCGCGTCGCGCACGGCCTGTACGCCGAACAGCTGTCGGGCACCGCGTTCACCGCGCCGCGCCACGCGAACCGGCGCAGCTGGCTCTATCGTATCCGGCCCGCGGCGATGCACGGCACGTTCGCGCCGTTCGAGCAGCCGGCATTCCACAATGACTTCGGCAGCGGTGCGGTCACGCCGGACCAGTTGCGCTGGAGCCCGTTGCCGCTGCCGCAGCAGCCGGTCGACTTCGTCGAGGGCCTGTACACGATGGCGGGCAACGGTTCGCCCGCCGCGCAGCACGGCATCGGCATCCACCTGTACGCGGCCAGCCGCGACATGCAGGGACGCTGGTTCTACGACGCCGACGGCGAACTGCTGATCGTGCCGCAGCAGGGAGGGCTGCACGTCGAGACCGAGTTCGGCGTGCTCGACGTCGTGCCGCACGAGATCCTCGTGGTCCCGCGCGGCGTGCGCTTCCGCGTCGCATTGCCGGACGGTGCCGCGCGCGGCTACGTCTGCGAGAACTTCGCTGCGCTGCTCAAGCTCCCCGACCTCGGCCCGATCGGCAGCAACGGCCTCGCCAACCCGCGCGATTTCCTCGCGCCGCAGGCCGCCTACGAGGACCTCGAAGGCGATTTCGAACTCGTCGCGAAGTTCCAGGGCCATCTCTGGCGCGCGCCGATCGGTCATTCGCCGATCGACGTAGTCGGCTGGCACGGCAACTACGCGCCTTACAAGTACGACCTGCGCCGCCACAACACGATCGGTTCGATCAGCTACGACCATCCGGATCCGTCGATCTTCCTCGTGCTGCATTCTCCGGGCGAGCATGAAGGCGTCAGCAACATGGACTTCGTGATCTTCCCGCCGCGCATCCTCGCCGCGCAGGACACGTTCCGTCCGCCCTGGTTCCACCGCAACGTCGCGAGCGAGTTCATGGGATTGATCCACGGCGCTTACGACGCGAAGGCGGAAGGGTTCGCGCCGGGCGGCTGCTCGCTGCACAACAGCTTCACCGGCCACGGCCCGGACGCGGCGACGTTCGAGAAGGCGAGTGCGGCCGACACGTCCCGGCCCGACTACGTCAAGGACACGATGGCCTTCATGTTCGAGGCGCGCGCGGTGATCCGGCCGACCGCGCAGGCGCTCGCCGCCGCGCACCGGCAGCGCGACTACCAGGCGTGCTGGAGCGGCCTGCAGAAGCATTTCGCGGCGCGATGAGCGGGCCGGATCGTCGCGCGTCGATCTGGACGCGCGAGCTGACCCCTTCGTGCCGCAGACACGGCGACATCGAGCCGATCGATGCCACCGAGCACCGGCGCCGCCCGGTCCGCCTGTTGCCATGGCTCGTCGCCGCGTTGCTTGTGTTGTGGGGCTGGGGCGCGTGGCTGCGCTCCGAGCGCGCGGCCATCGACGCGCTCGCGCACACCGATCACCTCGACGCCGTGTGCCGCGGCGCCATGCTCGTCAGCGTCGGTGCCGGCACGGCGGTGCTGTTCGCCGTCGCGACCTGCGTGTGGGCGATGCTGGTGGCGCTGCGCGCGGGGCGCTGGCCGCCCGCCGACGCGCGCGTCTGGCAGCGCACGCGCGTGATCGGCGGCGGGTGCCTGCGCCTGCGCTGCGGCCTCGTGCTGCTGCTCGCGCCCGCATCGGCGCTGTTCCACGTGCATACCGGCGCCCGGCTCGTCGGCTGGGCGTGGAATACTTACGCCGACGCGCGCGCGGGCGACGCGTCCGGCGCCGCAGTCCCCGTCAAACCAGAACGGACAGAACCATGAAACTCGGATCCCTCAAGGAAGGCGGCCGCGACGGCACGCTCGTCGTCGTCAGTCGCGACCTGTCGCGCGCGGTACGCGCGAGCGCGATCGCAGCGACGCTGCAGGCGGCACTCGACGACTGGTCGAACGCGGCGCCGCGTCTGAACGCACTCGCCGCGGAACTCGACGCCGGCACGGCCTCGGGCGCGTTCGCGCTCGACACGGCCGCGCTCGCCGCGCCGTTGCCGCGCGCGTACGAGTTCGTCGACGGTTCGGCCTACCTGCCGCACGTCGAACGCGTGCGCCGTGCGCGCGGCGCCGACGTGCCGGAGAGCTTCTACGTCGATCCGCTCATGTACCAGGCGACGAGCGCCGGCTTCTACGGCCCGCGCGACCCGATCCTCGCCTCGAGCGAGGACTGGGGCATCGACCTAGAAGCCGAGGTCGTCGTCGTCACCGACGACGTGCCGATGGGGGCGTCGTCCGCGACCGCGGCCTCGCACATCCAGCTCGTCGGACTCGTCAACGACGTTTCGCTGCGCGGGCTGATCCCGGCCGAACTCGCCAAAGGCTTCGGCTTCCTGCAGTCCAAGCCGCGCTCGACGCTGTCGCCGGTGCTGGTGACGCCGGACGAACTCGGCGATGCCTGGCGCGGCGAGAAGCTGCACCTGCCGATGCGCACGTGGATCAATGGCGCCTGGTTCGGCGAAGCCGAAACCGGCGTCGACATGCAGTTCAGCTTCGCCGACCTCGTCGCGCACGCGGCGAAGACGCGCCCGCTCGGCGCGGGCACGATCGTCGGCTCGGGCACGATCGCCAACGAGGACACCGGCAAGGGCGCGTCCTGCCTCGCCGAGCAGCGCACGGTGGAGACCCTGCGCGACGGCAAGCCGAGCACGCCGTTCCTCAAGTTCGGTGATACGGTACGCATCGAGATCACCGACGGTGCGGGTCGCAGCATCTTCGGCGCGATCGAGCAGACGGTCACGCGGCAGGCGCCGCGCGGCTGACGCACGGGCGGTCGGCTGCAGGGGAGGGTGGACATGTCGAACCACACGGATCTCACGCTGTACGACTACTGGCGTTCGAGCGCGTGCTACCGCGTGCGCATCGCGCTGAACCTCAAGGGGCTCGCGTACGCGATCAAGCCGGTGCACCTGCTCGACAACGGCGGCGAACAGCATGCGCCGGCGCACCGCGAGCTCAATCCGCTGGAAGCCGTGCCCGTACTCGTCGACGGCCAACGCGTGATCCGCCAGTCGATGGCGATCATCGAGTACCTCGACGACGTGAACCAGGACCGCCCGCTGCTGCCGACGCTGCCGCGCGACCGCGCCCACGTGCGCGGCCTCGCGCAGGTGATCGCGTGCGACGTGCATCCGCTCAACAACCTGCGCGTGATGCAGTACCTCGAGCGCGAACTCGGCGTCGACGCGGGCGCGCGCGAGCGCTGGACGCGGCACTGGATCGAACTTGGCTTCCGCGCCTTCGAGGCGATCCTGGTCGGCGACGTCGCCACCGGCGAGTTCTGTCACGGCGACACACCGGGCCTCGCCGACGCCTGCCTCGTTCCGCAGGTCTACAACGCGAAGCGATTCGGCGTCGACCTCGCGCCGTTCCCGACGATCGCCGCGATCAACGAGCGCTGCATGGCGCTGCCGGAATTCGATGCGGCGCGGCCGGAGAGCCAGCCGGGCGCAACCTAGCGCGCGGCGAGCGTGCCGGGCGTCGTCAGCCCGCGATGTAGCGCTGCAACTGCTCGATCTGCTCGCCCTGTTCGCTGATCACGGCCTTGACGAGGTCGCCGATCGAGACGACGCCGACGACTTTCGCGCCTTCGACGACGGGCAGGTGGCGCACGCGGCTGTCGGTGCACAGGCGCATGCAGGTGTCGACCGTGTCGGTCGGGTTCACCGTGATCACCGGCGACGTCATGATGTCGCGCACGGGCGTGTCACTCGACGAGCGGCCCTTGAGGATCACCTTGCGAGCGTAGTCGCGCTCGGAAACGATGCCGACGAGTTCGTCGCCGCGCATGACGAGCAGCGCGCCGACGTAGCGGTCCGCCATCGTGCGGATCGCGACGAGCACCGGTTCGTCGGGGCCGACCGTGAAGATACGGTCGCCCTTGTCCGCGAGGAGATGCTTGACCTGGAGCATGTGCGCCTCCGCTCGAGCGCGGCGCGGCCGCCGCGGTGCAAGTCTAGCGCTCGCGCGCGACGGCTGCTCGCCGCCGCGCAGCACGTGCCGGCATCGACCGATGCCGGCACGTGGACGCTGCGTCAGCCGCAGTCGAACCCGTCGGCGAACGGCGACAGCTCGAGCGGAGCGTTCGCACTCGCGCTGTTGTTCGTCGACGACGGATCGCCCGTCGCGGAGTTCGCCGTCGCGTTGAACGACACCGGATCCGGCGCGACGTAGTTGCGCGGCACGCAGACGTCGGTCGTCACCGTGCGCGTCTGGCCGACCGGGAGGGTCGGGAACGCGCACGGATAACCGGTCGTGCAGTCGCCGCTGTTGTGGTGGAACGAGATGCCGGCCGGCATCGTGCTGTCGAGCTGCACGTTGGCGGCGTCGTCCGGACCGTTGTTGGTCACGCTCACCGTGTAACGCTGCTGCAGGCCGGGCTCCACCACCGCGGGCGGCGTGATCGTGACCGCGAGGTCGGCACCCCCGCCGGTGGTCGGTAGCGGCCACGCCCAGGCGCCGCGCGAACGCGTGAACGCGGCGAGCGTGGTGAAGCCGCGATCGATCGACAGGCTCCACACCATCACGTGCGGCAGGCCTTCGAAGCGTTGCCACACCGGCGTCGCCGCGCTGATGTCGTCGGTATAGTAAAGACCCCAGTCCATGCCGACGAACACCTGGTTCGCGTTGTGCGGATTGGCGATCACGGCGTTGGCCGGGATGTCCGGCAGGTTGCCGCTCTTGTCCACCCAGGTGAAGCTCGCGCATTGCGCGGTACAGGTCACGCGGAACACGTGGCCGGGCGTCGCCGCGGTGTTCGCCGCGAAGCCGCCGACCGCGGCGTAGCCGACGAGCGGGTTGTGCGGGTCGGTGGCGACGTCGAGGATCGGCCGGTTCGGCAGCACGGTGTTGCCGCCGGTGACGTTGACCGCGGTCGCCGCGCCTGCGGCGCCGAGGCCGAACACGTACTGCACGTTGCCGTCGTTGGTGCCGGCCATCGCGACGGTCGGATCGCTGACCGAGTAGTGGATCTGGTTGATGTAGGAGCGGTTGTCCGAACCGACGATGAGGTTGTTCTTGGTCAGGTCGCCGGTCTTCGCGCTCCACGAACTCGTCGGCAGACCGCCGCTCTGCGATTCCCACACGCGCTGCGTGCCGAGGATGATGTGCTTGCAGCCCGCCGCCGTCGTGCACGCGCTGCCGGGCGCGTCGAGCACGCCGTAGCGGTAGAGGTCGAACGGCGTGAAGAAGCTCGCTCGGTCGCTGCCCCAGGCGCCCGAGATGGACTGCTGGTTGCCGAACGGTCCGCTCGTGCTGACGTAGAGGTCGGCGTAGTAGACCGACGTGTACCAGTACTGGCCGAGCACCGGCTCGATGCGCGAGACGATGCCGTCGCCACCGTTGGTCGATTGCCACGCGGCGGCGGCCGGCGTGCCGGAGAACATGACCGAGGCACTGCCGTTGTCCTGGAAGCCCGCGGTGGCGCCCGCGTTCGCCGAGTTGGCGAAGTCCGCGGTGATGTCGCCGTGGTAGATCTCGATCGTCGGCAGTTGCTTGTTGAGGTCGGTCCAGTTCGCGTTGAATGCAGTGGTCGCGGTCAGCGCGTTGTCGACGTAGTAGATGCCGCCGTCGTTGCCGTTGAGCACGTGGTTGGCGTCGCTGCCGACGATCGCGGTCGCATGGTTGTCCGGGTGCACCGGGCCGCCGCTGTACGCCTGCGTGAGGTTCACGTACGACGTGCCGCCGTTGCTCGAGCGGAACAGGTCGACCGAATTGACGAACAGCACGTTCGGATCGGTCGGCGACACCTTGAGGCCGGCGTCGTACCACATCTGCGTGCCCGCGCCGCTCGGCGTGCCGACCTGGGTCCAGGCGTCACCGCCGTTGGTGGTCTTCCACACGCCGAGGATGCCGTTGCCGGTCACGTTGGAGAACATCGCGTAGAGCGTGAGCGGGTCGCTCGGCGCGGCCGCGAGTTCGAGGCGGCCCCGGCTCGTGTTCGGCGTGCCGTTGCCGACGCCGGCCGGAAAGCCGTTCGCGAGCAGGGTCCAGTCGCCGACCGCGGGGCATCCGCTCGCGGGCATGACCGCGCGGTAGACGCCGTTCGCACCGTTCTTGTTGAGGTTCGGCTGCACCGGGGTCGCGTTGCCGCGCGTGCCGACGCCCGCATAGAGGTAGGTCGTGCCGCTGCGGTTCACCGCGAGCAGGCCGGTCGTGTCCTGGCGCTGCTCGCCGGCGCCGCTGGTGAACGCGTTCGTGTAGCACGGACCGGTCCAGTTCGCGCCCGCGTCGTTCGAGACGAACAGGCCGGTCTTGGTGCCGACCACGACGTTGTCGGAGTCGTTCGGGTCGACCACGACCTTGCCGATCGCCTGGTACTGCGGGAAGCTGCCTGCGGACGGCCCGTACATCGGATTGAACACGTTCGCGCCGAGCAGCTGCCAGGTCTCGCCGCGATCGGTGCTCTTCAGCACGCCGGCGGCGCCGAACGACATCGAGCCGTAGCGCAGATCGCCGGTGCCCGCGTAGAGCACGTCGTGGTTGGCGGGGTCCATCGTGATGTCGCCGATCGCCATGCTCGCGATCTCGGGGAAATCGGTCTTGACGGTCCAGGTCGTGTCGGCCGTGCAGCAGTTGGTCGTCTTCCAGACGCCGCCGCCGTCCGAACCGAGCCATGCGACCGACGCGTTGTCCGGGTCGCTGACGATCACGTTGGTGCGGCCGGCGGCGCGGTCGGCGCCGAAACCCTCGCCGGTGAGCGGCTGCGGGCCGAGCAGGGTGAACGCGTTCGGATCGAGTGCGAGGGCCTTGTCGGCCGACGGGCGATAGGTCTTCTTGCCGGCCGGTACGCCGGATGCGACCGCCTTGTCCTGGCGCGCCGAATCGAGCAGCCAGGCTGGCTCGAAGCGCAGGTGCTGCGCATCGCCGCCGTAGCCGACGCGGATCGCCCAGTAGTCGCCTTCGCTCGGCGAGCGGCCCTCGTCGCGTTCCTCCGACTCCCCGTGGAAGAACATCGGGCCGTGGCGTCCGGCCAGTTGGACGTAGCCGACATACAGGCTCACCGCGGCGGCGCCGGCGGTTAGCCACGCGTACCCTTTCCTCATCGATCTCTCTCCCCGCAGGCTGATCGGGACGTCAGCCAACCGACGGATGATACTCGTCTATGAGGTACAGGGGACGTTGCTTCGATTCGACGTATAGACGTCCGAGGTATTCGCCGATCACGCCGAGCGCCATCAGCTGCACGCCGCCGAGGAACAGCACGACGACCATCAGCGAGGGGTAGCCGCGCACCGGGTCGCCGAACAGCAGCGCCTTGCCGAGTACCCACAGGGCGAAGCCGAACGCGACCAGCGCGGCGATCAGGCCGACGTAGGTGGCGAGTTTGAGCGGCGCACCGGAGAACGAGGTGATGCCGTCGATCGCGAAGTTCCAGAGCTTCCAGTAGTTCCACTTCGTTTCTCCCGCGTGGCGCGGGTCGCGGTGGTAGACGACCGAGAGCTGGCGAAAGCCGACCCAGGTGAACAGGCCCTTCATGAAGCGCTGCCGCTCGCGCACCTTGCCGAGCGCGTCGAGCGCGCGGCGCGAGAGCAGGCGGAAGTCGCCCGTGTCGCGCGGGATCGGCGTGGACGACAGCCGCTCCATCACGCGGTAGAAGCCCGAGGCGGTCATCTTCTTGAAGCCGGTCTCGCCGGCGCGCGACGCGCGCGTGCCGTAGACGACGTCGTAGCCGTCGCGCCAGTGCTGCACGAACGTCGGGATGAGTTCGGGCGGATCCTGCAGGTCGGCGTCGATGACGACCGCGGCGTCGGCGTCGACGTGATCGAGGCCGGCGGTCAGCGCGAGTTCCTTGCCGAAGTTGCGCGACAGCTTGAGCGTCGACACGCGCGGATCCGCCTCGCGCAGCGCGCACATCACCGCGTAGGTGTCGTCGCGACTGCCGTCGTCGACGTAGAGCACTTCCGTTTCGAGGTCGAGGCGGTCGAGCACCGCGGCCACTCGCGCGTGGAAATCGCGCAGGCCTTCGCTCTCGTTGTAGGCGGGCACGACGACGGTGAGCTTGGGCATGGCGGTAACCGGTGCGGAAGGAACGGAACGGCCGCATGCTAGCGGAGTCGGCCGATCGCGGGGATGACAGCGCGGCGGGGCGCCTCAATGCGGCAGGTAGGCGGCACCGCCGAGCTGGTTCGCCTGGCGCTGGATCCACGCCGCGCGACGCAGCACGTACGGGCTGGGCCGGTCGACGCGGAAGCGCGCCGGGTTCGGCAGCACGGCGGCGAGCAGCGCGGACTGGCGTGCGTCGAGGCGTTCCGGCGTGGTGTGGAAGAACTGTTCGCTCGCTGCCGCGGCGCCGTAGATGCCGTGGCCGAACTCGGCGATGTTGAGGTAGACCTCGAGGATGCGCCGCTTCGGCCAGAGCGTCTCCAGCAGCACGGTGAAGTAGGCCTCCAAGCCCTTGCGCACGAAGCTGCGCCCGCTCCACAGGAACAGGTTCTTCGCGACCTGCTGGCTGATCGTGCTCGCGCCTCGCAGGCGTTCGCCGTCGTCGGCTTCCTCGATCGCGCGCTGGATCGCCTCGAAGTCGAAACCGTGATGGAGCGGGAAGCGCTGGTCTTCGGCGGCGACGAGCGCGATCGGCAGCGCAGGCGACACGCGCTGCCACGGCGTCCAGCGATGGCGCAGTACGAAATCGTGATCGCCCGAGACCTTCGCACCGAGCCAGTCCGCGGCCATCACCGCCGACAGCGGCGGCGGCACGAAGCGCAGCAGCAGCACGAGCAGCACGCTGCCGACGAACCAGGCCGCGGCGGCGAGCAACAGCCAGCGGGCGAGGCGTCGCGACCAGCGGCGGCGGGAAGGAACAGCGGGCACGAGCGACTCCCTGAAACGACACCGGCGCGGAAGTCCGCGCCGGTGTCCTACAGCTTAGCCCGCTCTCGCGGTCGGTGGTACGTGCTCAGGTCACGGCGTGCACATGTAGCTGCCTGCGCCCGGTGCGCCGCTGATCTGCACCTGGTCGATGAAGAAGCCGCTGAAGCCGGAGGCCGGATCCGACGAGAAGCGCCAGCGGATCTTCACGTTCTGGCCCGCGTAGCTGGCGAGACTCGTGGTGAACGGCTTGAACACCGCGGTCGCGGTGCCATTGCCCGGGTCCGCATTCGAGCCCGCGGTGGTGACGCCGTTGAACGCACCATGGCTCGCGATGTAGCCGCATGCATTGACCGGCGGATTGGTGGTCTGCGCGAAGCTGCTCGGGTAGCCGCCGGTCGGGGGCAGGTCGACCCAGGTGGTGCCACCGTCGGTCGAGATCTCCTGCACCACGCCGTCCCACTGGAACTCGAGGTCGTACTTCGCCTGGAAGCTCAGCGTCGCGCCGGCGGTGATCGCCAGCGACGGCGTCATGATGCTCGCGCAGGTGTTGTCGAGGTACGGCGGGGCGTCGCTGCCGTTGTGGTAGCTGTAGCTGCCGGCGGAAGCAGCGACGTTCGTGACCTGCCACGGCGCCTCGAGCGTGAGGTAGCTGTGCGTGTCGACGTCGTCGAGGTAGCTGCCCGGATCCGGACCGTCGACGCCGCTCGGCGTCGCATTGGCAGGCGCAGACGTCGCCGACGCGTTGCCCGCACCGTCGACCGCGTGCACGCGGTAGTAGTACGGCGTGCCGTTGGTCACCGTGGTGTCGGAGAACGCCGCTGCCGCGAGCGCGCTGGCGACCGTCGTCGGCGCGGTGAAGTACGGGCTGGTGTCGCGCTCGACCGTGTACGTCACCGTGTTCGCGGCCGGGCAGTTCGAAGCGCCCGCCGCCCACGACAGGTTCACGCTGCAGCTCGCGTTCGACGCGTCGCTCGCGAGCGAGTGGACGTCGAAGTCGGGTTGCAGCGTGCAGTCGTCCAGCGAGACGACGTCGACGCACTGCGACGCATCGCCTTCGATGTCGTTCTGCACGCCGCGCAACTTGTACGCGTAGCTGTAGCCGCCCTGGCTGGTGTCGTCGTTGAGCGGCAGGGTCGTGCCGTTGGCGACGAGATGGAAGTCGCCCGTCGCGGCGGTCGCGCAGGTGCCGTCGGCCCGATACAGCTGCCAGCTCTGCGCGCTGCCGGACGCGGTCGCGTTGACGCTGATGCCGCCGCTGCCGTTGCCGCCGATCGTCGGCGCGGTCGGCGCCGCGAGCGGCGCCGGATCAGGCAGTGCGAACTTGCCGGAAACGGCGAGGCCGTAGCCCTGGCGATCGCTGCCGGCGCGGCCGTTGCCGGGGATCGACGTGCCCTTCACACGGATCGTGTAGCTGCCCGCGGTCGGCGCGGTCAGGCGCACCTGCTCGACCGTGTCCTTCGCGTCGGCGGTGCCGCCCGGCGTCGAAACGTTGCCGGCGAAGTGGTTGCCGAGGTAGGTGCCGCCCGGGCCGACGACTTCGAGGTCGAGGTTGTTGACGAGGGTCGACGCGGCGCCGACCGAGGCATCCGGATCGAACCATGCGAGCGTCACGCGCAGCTCGACGCCGGCGCCGACGTTGGCGATCGTGTACTCGTTGACGTCGCCGGTCTCGAGGCCCGATGCGTTCGTGCGCTCGAACACGCGCAGTCGGCGGCTGTCGTCGCCATTCGGCATCGTGTCCTTGAACCACAGGTTCGAATCGAGCCACGGACGGCCCCAGCCCGTGCCCGTGTTCGGGAACGTGTTCGGGCTCGTCGTCAGCACGGTGCCGTTGAGCAGCACGGCCTTCATCATGGCGCCGGTCGGGTTGTACGCGTCGAGGCCGCTCTCGGTGAACGGCGACGCGCCGTCGAAGCCGTCGGCGAACACGAGGTCGGCGGGAATGCCCGAGCCGGTCGTGCCGCGCGGATAGAAACCGTCGGCGAAGTACTCGCGCAGCAACACCGCGTTGCCGGCGATCGTCGGCGTCGCCATCGACGTGCCCGAGTTGGACGCGGTCAGCGGCGCGGTGACCGTCGTGTTCACGCCGCTGGTCGCGTTCTTCGCCGAGATCGTGCTCGTGCCCGGCGCGGCGACGTCGGGCTTCTGGCGGCCGTCGGCGGTCGGGCCGGCGTTGGAGAAGCCCGCCTTGGTGAGGCTGCCCGCATGGCCGAGCGCGGCCACCGTGACCGCGTTCTTCGAATTGCCCGGCGAGCCGACCGCCATCGCACCGGCCTGGTCGTTACCGGCGGCGATCACGACGAGCAGGCCTTCGTCCCTGCGCGTCGCGCGATCGGTGTTGGCGTCTTCGGTCGTGTACTGGCCCGAGCTCGACGAGCCCCAGCTGTTGCTGTGGATGCGCGCGCCGCCCGTGTAGGCCTGTTCGAGCGTGCCTTCGAAGTCCTGCGTGATGACCGCGGTGGCCTGGTTCGGGCCGATGTCCTGGAACAGCAGTTGCGCGTTCGGCGCCATGCCGTCGGCGAGGTCGTGGTTCGGTGCGTACGGCGTCGACGGCATGTACGTCGTCGCGCCGAACGTGCCCGCCGCGTCGCCGACGACGGTGCCGGTCGTGTGGGTGCCGTGGCCGGACACGTAGTCGTAGTCGGTCGGGCCGCCCGGCTGCGTCCAGTAGGCGATGATCTTGTTGTCCGGGTGCAGCGTGCCGATGGCCGGCAGCACCGGCGGCGGGTTCTCGGCGAACGTGACTTCCGTGTGCGGCCCGTTGCCTTTGTCGAGCGTGGCGAACCAGGCCGCGTTCGGCGTCGTGCCCGAATCGGCCACGGCGACGATCTGGCCGCCGCCCGTAATGCCATGGTCGAACAGCGGCGTCGGTCCGCAGATCGGACCGCTGCCGGCGCAGGTGCCGGTCAGGTTGCCCTGGATTGCGCCGATGGCGCCCGCGTTGGTGGTGTGCGGAGCGATCCACGGCGACACGAACGCGACGCCGTCGATGCCGGTCGCGACGTCGACGAGGCGGTTCAGCGATGCCGCGTCGACCTTCGCGCGCACGTACGGCAGCGCTTGCGCGCGCGTGCTGCGCAAGGTGATCTCGACGCCGGGCACCTGCTTGACGAGCTGGCCTTCGATGGCGGCCGACGAGACGCCGTCGAAGGCCTGGATCATGAGTTCGTAGCGGCCGTCGTTCTGCAACGCGGCCGAGGTCGCGCGCGCCGCGGTCCACAGGGCCGGATCGAGCTTCATCGCTGGCGCGACCGTGCCCGCCCAGCGCACCGACGCGTCCTGCGCGAGGTCGCCGAGGCGCACGCCGTTGAGACGTACGTAGTACGCGTTGTTCGGCACGTAGCCGAGGATCTCGACGCCGCGCGCGACGAGCGCCTTGCGCGCGGCCTTCAGCTGCTCCGGCTTGAGCTGCACGATCGCGTAGTTCGAATCGGTCGCCGCGGCGGCGCCGACCTCGCGCAGGTCGAGCGTCTGTCGCGCCGGGTCGAACACGCCGGCGCGCAAGAGGATCAGGTCCGGATTGCCGCGCGCGGCGTCGATCGCGTCGAGCGACGGTTGGCCGGCGATGACGGTGTTCGCGGCGACCGCGTGCGGCGCGATCGCGCCGAGCGCGATCGTCAGTGCCGCAGCGAGTGCTGTACGTGCAGGCAAGGGTGTCATGTGCGTGTCTCTCGACGAGGAGGAGGGTAGGGGTGTGCAGCCCGAGGCAGGCATGCAACCGCCCGAATATGCCGCCCGCCGTCCCGACGCGAAACTGCCAAAGGGCCCAGATGACCTCCCGCTGCAGGCGTAGTGAGCGTCGTCGCTAGCGGTTCGACAGGCTGAGATCGACGAGCAGCTTCCAGGCACCGTTGCGCCAGCGCCACGCACGCATGTAGCTGCCGCAGTCGATGCAATCGGCGTCGCCGCCGAGCGTGTAGGCGAAGTCGCCGCTCGCGGCGAGATCGAGCGCGCGTCGCGCGCCGCGACCGAGCCCGCTCGCGTCCTTGCGCACGAGCTCAAGCGCAGCGGCGCCATCGGCCGGCGGCTGGCCGTCGCGCATCGCGTGCAAGGCGGGGTCGGCGATCGTGTCGAACGCGTGCGCGGGATCCGTGCCGAGCGCCGCGCGCAGCGCGTCGTCGGCCTTCTCGAGGGCCGCGTGGCGTTGCTGCCGCTGCGCTGCGTCGAGCGGCGTCGCCGCCCCGGGAGGGTCGGTCAGCGCGGCGACGCCCGGCGCTGCGGGTGCGGGCGCCGGGTGGCCGATGCCGCCGTCCGCCTGCACGCGCCAGATGCCGTCCGTACCGCGCTTCCAGAACGTGAGGAAATGGCCGTGCGCGTACTGCGCGGCGCCTGCCGCGTGCGCGGCCCATGGGCCGGTCGAGACGGCGAGCTCGCCGCTCGCGGCGACGCCGACCTGCTTCGGGCTCCATTCCAGCAGGCGTCCATCGTCGGGATCGCGCGCGAGCGCCGGCAGCGCGGGCACCGGCGTCGGCCGGAACAGCCATGCCTCCGCATCGAAGTGGGCGAGAAACGCGAGGCGAGTGCCGAAGCGGTGCGCATCGAGCGCGAAACCGCGCTCCGCCGCGGCGACGGCGGCGAGATCCGGCGGAAGGGCGGCCGCGCCGAGCGTGCCGGCGACGAGGAGGGATGCGAGCATGAGGCGAGGATCCTTGACGATGGGGTGCGTATTGCAGCAGCGCATCGGTGCGTCGGCGCGCCGTGGTCCGGCGAGCCGGCTCGCCGTGCCCACGACTCGGCGAAAACCGCGACGATCGTGCCCGCGACGGCGTCCGAAGAGGTGGCGACAGGGTCGCGGCGTGTGACGGGTTCGACGGTTGCCGCCGGCCCGAGTGCTGTTAGTTTTTCGTGAATCGCGGTATCATGCGAGCGTATCCGAATGCGCGCCGGAGGAACTCCGTCCGCGTCCGCCAGTCAGATTCCGCCGAACGTTCGCCACCTGCCACGCATGACCTGCCACGCATGAAGCTCCGCCTCGCCACGCTGCTGCTGTCGCTGCTCCCGCTCGCGGGAACGGCGCAGTCGTTGCCGTCCCTGGCGGTGCAGGCGCAGCCGACGCCGCTGGTGGAACAGCTGCTCGCGATCGATCCTTCGGGCAAGCCGCTCGACGGCGCTTCGGTGCTGCCGATCTGGTCGCGTGCGAACGGTGAGTTGCTCGCGGTCGTCACGCTGCCGCACGACTGGGTGGGTTCGCCGGTCGATGCGACGCCGGCGTATCGCGGTCCCTCCGCGTGGGCGCTGGCCGGTCGCAGCGGTACCGCGAACGGACTCGTCTGGAGCCTCGCCGACGGCGTGCGCATCGACGCGATGCTCGGTCAGTACCTGCCTTCCGCGACGCCGATGCTTTGCGCGACGCCGTTCTGCAGCAGCACCAATGCTTCGTGGTCGCGCGGCACGTTGAGCGGCGCGCTCGGCATGGGCTGGTCCAGTGCCGACGGCGGTCTCGATCTTTCCTACGGCCTGTCTTGGTTGCAGGCGCCGACGAGCGGCCCGAGCCTCGGTGGCTTCGCGGTCGCGTCGTTGCCGACGCTCGCACTGCCGGACGCGCCGCTGTATTCGCTCGGCAACGAGGCATCGATCTATGCGCGCGGGCGCTGGCGCTTCGAGCAGGGCGCGGCGCTCGACATCGCCGCAAGTTACGGTCATGGCCGGCTCTCGGCCGTCGACGGCCTCGCCGGTCCGCTCGCGTCGGCGATCGACCTCGATCAGCTTTCGCTGAGCCTCGGCCTCGATGCGGGTTCGCTGCGCGGCGCAATCGTCGGTCACGTCCTCAGCAGTGACGACCCCGCGCTTGCGGGCAAGCGCTGGACCACGCTCGATCTCGGCGTGTCGTGGCGTACGCCATGGAGCGGCGAGCTCAGCGTCGGTGCGCAGAATCTCTGGTCCGCGCCGCTCAATTCGCCGCGCGACAACGACAGCCAGGCGCGCACGCCTTACATCCAGTACCGTCAGGATCTCTGACGCGTCCCCTCCGCGCGGTGCGTCTGCACCCCGTTGCGAATTCCGCCCTTCCGATGATGCCGATCCTGCGACCGCAGGTGGCGGGCCGTGCGTTTTCCGTGTGCCCGCAATTGCGCGGCCATGCATGTCGCGCGCGTCGGCGCAAGTGTCCCCACACTGCGCTGCGGCATTTTTCCACCGCTATAACTCAATGATTATCAAGAGTTTTTAGCGGATGTTAAGGCTGCGCTCAGGGATTCCCATAGCGTAAGAATGTTGTTAGTATCGCCCACTGCCGAGGGTTTTGGTGGACCGTTTTGGTCGTTCCCAGGGATGGGAGAGCACATGTCCCGAGCTGTGACACAACTCTGACGTTGGAGAGTGTAATGAATCATACGAGCAACGAGCTTTTCAAAGCCGTGCGCTATGCGTTGTACGCAGGCACCACGGCGGTGGTCGGTTTGTCGGCCGCGCCTGTGCTTGCGCAGGATGACACCAGCAGCCAGAAGCTGGAAACCATCACGGTGACGGGTTCGAACATCCGTCGCGTCGATATCGAAACGTCCAACCCGGTCGTCACCATCGATCGCGCCGCGATCGAGAAGACCGGCAAGCTGACCCTGGGCGACCTCGTCCAGCAGCTCCCGGCCGTCACTGGCCCGAACACCAACCCGCAGGTCAACAACTCCGGCGGTACCGGCTTCTCAAGCATCGGCCTGCGTGGCCTCGGCTCGCCGCGTACGCTGGTGCTGATCAACGGCCACCGTTACCTGTCGGGCGATCCGAACGCGATCCCGGCGAACATGATCGAGCGCATCGAAGTCCTGACCGACGGTGCCTCGTCGGTGTACGGCTCGGACGCGATCGCGGGCGTCGTCAACTTCATCCTGCGCAGCGATTACCAGGGTGCGGAGTTCTCGGCCGACTACGGCATCTCCGACCATGACGACGGCACGTCGAAGGGTTACTCCTTCACGTTCGGCCAGAGCTCCGACAAGGGCTCGATCATGGCCGGCGTCAACTACAAGAAGATCGACGGCGTCCTGTCGGGCCACCGCGAGTTCTCGAAGAACTCGGTGTCGCGCCTCGGCTCGACCAGCAGCCCGATCAGCACGTTCGTCGGCGGTTCGACCTCGTCGCCGTACGGCCACATCAAGATCCCGTCGGGCTTCGCCGACCTGTTCCCCGGCTGCGGCTCCGGTTACATCGCGCGCAACCCGGGCGCTTCGGGCGACAACCCGGCCAACATCGGCTCGGACTACCACTGCTATCGCAACAATTCGACGGCTGCGGGCCCGAGCGACAAGTACAACTACGCGACGGTCAACCTCGTGATGACCCCGCAGGAACGTACCGGCCTGTTCCTCAACGGCAACTACAAGCTGACCGACAACGTCGAGGTCTACCTCAACGTGCTGCACAACAAGACCTCGGCGGCGTTCCAGCTCGCCCCGGCCGTGTTCGGCACGCCGTACGGCGCCGTCGTCTCCGCGGACAACTACTACAACCCGTTCGGCATCGACTTCGGTCCGGGCGCCGGCAGCTTCAATGCGCGTCTCGAGTCGCTCGGCAACCGCAGCGCGTCCTCGGGCACGGCGAACGACCAGCTGTCGACCGGCTTCAAGGGTTCGTTCTCGGTCTGGAATGACCAGCAGTGGAACTGGGAACTCGGCTTCGACTACGGTCACGTGCACCAGTCGACGACGACCTACGGCCTGCCGAATCTCGGCGTGCTGAACCCGGGCATGGGTCCGTCGTACGACGACAACGGCGTCATCCGTTGCGGCACGCCGGGCAACCCGATTGACGGCTGCATTCCGTTCAATCCGTTCAACCTGCAGGATCCGAACACGATCGCCGCCCTCCAGGCTGCGGCGTCGCCGGGCGTGAGCAACCTGTTCTCGAAGGAGACGGTCAAGCGCCTCGACCTCAACGGTGGTCTGTTCGAACTGCCGGCCGGCACGGTCCAGCTCGCGGTCGGTTACAACTACCGCACCGAGTACATCCACTCCAACGTCGACACCGGCCTCATCGTCGACTTCAACGGCAACTGTACCCTCGGCAGCCAGTGCGGTTCCGCGCTGCAGGGTGGTTACAACGTGAAGGAAGCGTACGCCGAGCTGTTCGTGCCGATCGTCAAGGATCTGCCGTTCCTGCACGCGTTGAACTTCACCGTGGGCGACCGCTGGTCGAAGTACAACACGTTCGGCAGCACGAACAACACGAAGTTCGCGCTCGAGTGGCGCCCGATCGAAGACCTGCTGCTGCGCGGCACGGTGTCGAAGGTGTTCCGCGCGCCGACGATCGGCGACATCTTCGGCGGCGCCGCGAGCGACGCTCCGAAGATCTCGCGTGACCCGTGCGATGGCTACACCGGCGGCGGCAACCCGGCGTGCGTCAACGTTCCGACCGACGGCAGCTTCGTCAACGAGAACGTGCGCCAGGCGCTGCAGCTCAACGCGATCGCGTCGGGCGCGGCGTTCGCCGGCTTCCCGATCGGCCCGGAGAAGGGCAAGTCGTTCGACTTCGGTATCGTGTATGACCCGCATTGGCTGGAAGGCCTGTCGGTCAGCGCCGACATCTGGCGCGTCTACCTGAACGAGAACATCACCGGCATCGGTGCGCAGCAGGTCATCGACCTCTGCTCGGCCGGCCAGCTGGCGTTCTGCCCGCTGATCCGTCGTTACGCGTCGGGCGAGAGCCAGGGCCAGATCCAGACCCTGATCGAGCCGACCGGCAACCTCGGCCGCGTGGACGTGGGCGGCGTGGACTTCGCGCTGAACTACCGTCTGCCGGAGTTCTCGTTCGGCCGCTTCAACGTCGGCCTGAACGCGACCTACCTGAAGAACTACGACCTGCAGACCGCACCGGGTCTCGAGGGCAACACGACCTATCATTTCGCGGGTCACTTCGAGAACTACGGTTCGGCACAGGCGGCGGCGTGCCCGGGCGCGAGCGGCGGCGTTTGCCTCTTCCCGCGTTGGCGCGCGCAGAGCTCGGTCGGCTGGCAGATGGGTCCGTTCGACGCGTCGTGGGCGATGCGCTACATCCATCGCTTCCGCATGGGTTCGGCCTCGCCGTCGCAGGACAGCCATCCGTACGGCACGGGTAACCCGTCGCTGGACGGCCTGTACACCGACTTCGGCTCGACCGTCTATCACGACATCCAGTTCGGCTACAACCTCGAATCGCTCAACACGCGCTTCGACGTGGGCGTGAACAATGTCGGCGACAAGCAGCCGCCGTTCCTGTACGCGAACAACACGCTGAACGCGAACACGGACCCGAGCGACTTCGACCTGATGGGCCGCTACTACTGGGGTCGCGTGACGGTCAAGTTCTAAGATCGAGTCACGTTGTAAGCTACACGGCCGCGCGGGTTTCCCGCGCGGCCTTTTTTTTTCGACGAAGACGATGAATTCCGACCTGATTCCGATTGCCGCGGCGGTCCGCGTCGCCGACTGGCGCGAAGCCGAGCGCCTCGTGCGTGTGCGCCTGCAGGCCGATGCGACGCGCGAGGACCTGCTGACGATGCTCGCGGTCAGCCTGCAGATGCAGGGCCGTGCGACCGATGCGATCGAAGCCTACGAACGCTTGACGCAATTGTTCCCCGGGCGCAGCGAGCATTGGGGCAACTACGCGACCGCCTTGCGCGAGGCGGGCCGCCTCGACGCTGCCGCAACGATCTACGAGCGCGTGCTGCACGATGCGCCGACGGACGCCGGGCAGCTCGTCAACTACGCGCTGCTCAAATTGCAGCAGCGCGACTACGCCGGCGCGCGCGACGTCGCGTTGCGCGCGTACGCGCTGGAGCCCGATTCGCCGCGCGTGCGCATCCACGCCGCGCGCGCCTGCCAGGCCTGTCGCGAGTACGAGGACGCCGAAGACCTGCTCAAGCCGTGGCGCCAGTGGCTGCCGCTCGAGGACGACGGTCTGCAGCAGGAACTCGGCGACCTGCAGCTCGCGCTCGGTGACGGCGACTCCGCGCAGGTCCTGCTCGAGGACCTCGTGCGTCGCGTCCCCGGCAACATCCACGCGATCGTGCATCTCGCTTCGGCCTACGAGCGCCTCAACCGGCTGCCCGAAGCGGAGTCGCTGCTGTCGCGACTCGCGGGTCGCCTGGACGGCGCGTCCGGCGAGGTGCGCATGGAACTCGCGCACGTGCTCGCGAAGGTCGCGCAGCGCAAGGGCGACCTCGCCGAGGCGCAGGCGATCCTCGAGGATGCCGGGCTGCGTGGCGAAGGCGACTATGCGCACTATTACCTGCTCGCCGAGGTCCGCGCCAAGCGCAACGACGTCGCCGGAACGATGCAGGCGCTGCAGTCGGCGCACGCGCTGCACGTCGAAGACCTCAAGCACGTGATCCCGAAGCGCTTCGAGCCCGGCGCGTCACCGCTGCCGCTCGCCGATGTCCGCGTCGACGCGGACGCCTATCGCCGCTGGCCGGCGCTCACCGCGCCGGAAGCGCAGCATTCGCCGGTGTTCATCGTCGGCTTCCCGCGCTCGGGCACGACCCTGCTCGAGCAGATGCTCGACGCACATCCGCGGCTGCAGTCGATGGACGAGAATCCGTTCTTCAACAAGCTGTCGGACCAGCTCGCCGAGCAGGACATCTTCGTGCCGCAGGACATGGCGCGGCTCGGCCAGCGCGACTGCGACGAGCTGCGCAAGCGCTACCTCGGCATGGTCTGCGACACGATCCCGCGGCGCTGGGACACGCAGATCGTCGACAAGAATCCGCTCAACATGCTGTGGCTGCCGCTGATCCATCGGCTGTTCCCGCGCGCGAAATTCATTCTCGCGCTGCGCCATCCCTGCGACGTGATCCTCAGCTGCTACATGCAGAACTTCCGCTCCAGCGTGCTCGCTGCCGCTTGCTCGGACCTGCAGCGCCTGGCGACGTCGTACGTCGCGTCGATGCAGTCGTGGTTGCACCATGCGGCATTGTTCGGCCCCGACGTGCTCGCCGTGCGCAACGAGGACATCGTCGCCGACGTCGAAGGGCAGGCCGCGCGGATCGCGCAATTCCTCGATCTCGGCGACGCGGCACCCCTGCTCGGTTTCCACGAGCACGCGCGGCGCAAGGGTTTCATCGGCACGCCGAGCTACACGCAGGTGATCCAGCCCGTGAACAGCCGCGGCATGAACCGCTGGCTGCGCTATCGCGAGTACATCGAGCCCGTGCTGCCGATCCTCGAGCCGATGCTGCGGCACTGGGGCTACTCGACCGACGACGCGGCCGACACCGTCGCGTCGCGCTGACGCGTCAGGTCGACGACAGCACGGCGAGCTCCCGCCGCAGCGGATCGAGCAGCGCACCGTAGCGCGCGCCGCGCGCGGTGTCGCGGCGCAGCGGCTCGCGCACCTGCATCGCGCTCGGCGAGCGCACGTCGCGCTCGGTGCGGTGGAATTCGAGGCAGGCCTGTTCGAACGGCAAGCCGAGGAAGTCGAGCAGGGAGTGGATGTGCTGTTCCGGCCGTGCGACGAGATCCTCGTACACGCTCTCGTGCACGTGCGCGGGGTGGCGCGCGAGGCCGTCGCACACGGCGCGGTCGAACGCGCGCCAGAATGCGGCGAGATCGCCGAACGTGCGCGTGTATTCGTTGTTGTAGAGGAATTGGCGATAGCACGAGAAGCACGTCTCGAGCGGATCGCGGCGCACCGCGACGATGCGCGCGCCGGGCAGCATGCGGCGGATCGCGTCGATGTAGTACCAGTTGTTCGGCAGCTTGTCGGTGAACAGCGCGCGCCGCCGGCGCCAGTGCGCCGTGCGATCGAGATAGCGCTGGCCGAGCCGGCGCCAGTCGTCCGCCTGCATCGCACCGACCCACTGCGGATACGCCTGCTGCCGACGGCGCGACTCCTCAGCGACCAGCAGCGGCAGGTCGGCGAGTTCGCCGGCGCCTTCGATCGCGGAGTGCGAGGCGAGGATCTGTTCGATCAAGGTCGAGCCGGACCGCGGCAGGCTGACGATGAAGATCGCCTCGTGCCCGAACGCGCGGTCGCCGGGCACCCTCGCCGCTGGCGCCGCATGGGCATCGCGGATCGACGCCATGAACGCGTCGAAGCCGGCCGCATCCCAGCGCCGGCGCCGCCGCGCGACCGCATTCGCCTGTTCCAGCGCGGCGAGCGAAGCAGCGTAGTCGCCGCGTTCGTCGAAGGCCCTGGCGAGGGCGAATCCGGTCGCGACGACGTCGTCGTCGCCAGCTCGCGCATCACGCAGCGCGGACTGCATGCGCGCGATGTCGTCGGCTTCGAAGCGCGTCGTCCTGATGTCGGCGAGCCCCCACCACGCGATGCCCGTGCACGGGCGCTCGGCGAGGATGCGCCGGTACTCCGCCGCGGCTTGTGCGGGCTGGTTCGCGACGCGCAGCATGTCCGCGAGCAGCGCGCGCGCCTGCACGTGCGACGGCGCGAGCTCGACCGCGCGCCGCAGCGCGACGACGGCTTCGTCGTGGCGCACGCAGCGCGTGAGCAGCACGCCGAGATTGAACCACGCGAGCGCGAGGCCGGGCTGCAGTTCGCAGCAGCGTCGCAGGGCCGCGATCGCGCCGTCGTAGTCGCCGGCCTCGGCGAGCACGGTGCCGAGCGTGTTGTGGTACAGCGCGTCCCCCGCGCGTTGCGCGACCGCCTGCCGGATCGCACGGATCGCCGCCTCGTGGTCGCCGCGCTGGCTGCGAATGCCCGCCCACAGGCGCAACACCTCCGGCTGATGCGGGAACGCGGCGATCGCCGCGCCGACCTGCGCTTCCGCCTCGTCGACGCGGCCGGCCTCGAGCGCATTCGCGGTCGCGACGACCTGTTGCACCGCGAGCGGCGTCAGGCCCTGCAGGCGGGGCGGGAGGGGTGGCGACGTGGGCATGGTGCGGTCGGTGTTCCGCCGCCGAGTCTAGCAGGGCGTGCCGGATCGCTCGTCGGTCTGCGCCGGAGCGGTACGCGTGCGCCTTCCCCGCTGCGCGGAGAAGGCGCCGTGGCGTCAGTAGTTCGACATGTCGAAGTTTTCGGCCATCGGCGCGTCGCCGCCTTCGGCGAGGCGCACCTTGAGCGCGAGGCCGTCGCGCGAGTCGGCGTGGTTGAGCGCTTCCTCGAGCTCGATCTTGCCTTCCTTGTAGAGCGCGTACAGCGACTGGTCGAAGGTCTGCATGCCTTCCTGCAGGCTGCGGTCCATCGCCTCCTTGACCTCGTGCACCTGGCCGCGGCGCAGCAGGTCGCGGATGTGCGGCGTGTTGAGCAGCACTTCGACCGCGGGCAGGCGGTGGCCGTCCTTGCCCATGACGAGGCGCTGGCTGATCACCGCGCGCAGGTTCAGCGCGACGTTCATGAGGATGTTCTTGTGCGCCGATTCGGGGAAGAAGTTCAGGATGCGCTCGATCGTCTGGTCGGCGTTGTTCGAGTGCAGCGTCGCGAGGCAGAGATGGCCGGTTTCGGAGAACGTGATCGCCGCCTCCATCGTCGTCGCGTCGCGGATCTCGCCAATGAGGATCACGTCGGGCGCCTCGCGCATCGCGTTCTTCAGCGCTTCGTGGAAGCTGTGCGTGTCGAGGCCGACCTCGCGCTGGTTCACCACCGACTTCTTGTGCCGGTACAGGTACTCGATCGGATCCTCGATCGTGAGGATGTGACCCGAGGTGTTCGCGTTGCGGTGGTCGATCATCGAGGCGAGCGTGGTCGACTTGCCCGAACCGGTCGCGCCGACCAGCAGGATCAGGCCGCGCGGCTCCATGATGATGCTCTTGAACAGCTGCGGCAGGCGCAGTTGCTCGATCGACGGGATCTCGCTCTTGATCGCGCGGATCACCATGCCGACTTCGCCGCGCTGCTTGAACACGTTGACGCGAAAACGGCCGGCGTCCTTCACCGCGATCGCCATGTTGAGCTCGAGCGCCTTCTCGAACTGCGGCACCTGGCCCTCGTCCATGAGAGAGTAGGCGATCTTCTTGACCATGCCGTTCGGCAGGCCCGTGTTGCCGAGCGGATAGAGCTTGCCCTCGACCTTGATGTTCACCGGAGCGCCGGTGGTCAGGAACATGTCCGACGCACCCTTCTCGGTCATCAGTTTCAGGAAATAGCCGATATCCATCGCCGTTCTCGCTCTCGTTCGTTCGTCTCGTTCGCCGGTTCATCGGACCAGCATTGCCAAACCGGGCGTCGCCTTCCCAAAATACGCACTCTCTTCTGCAGGCGAGCGGCGAAGTTATGACACCAGCACGCGAAAAAATCCATGCGTGGATCGTGATTCTCGCGACCGCGCTGGCTGCAGGGTGCAGCCCGACCAAGCCGCCGCTCGACGAACTGGACGCGGCCTCGCGTGCGCTCGCCACCGCGCGGCAGGCGGAGGCGCCCCAGCTTGCGGCCGCCGAGTACCGCGCGGCCGGCCGGCACTTCGACCAGGCCCAGGCTGCCCAGCGCGAGGAGGACTACGATGCGGCCGCGCAGTTCGCCGCCGAATCGCTCGCCGACAGCGAGCTCGCCCTGGCCAAGGCCAAGCTCGCGAAGGCGCGCGGAGACGTCGAGCACCTGACGCGCGAGAACGAGGGCCTGCAAGGCGACCTCGACAGCCACCCCGCCGCCCTGCAGCAGGAGCAGCCATGAACCTCGTCCGTCCCGTCCGCTGCGCGATCGCCTTCGCACTCGCACTGGGTGCCGTGAACGCCGTCGCCGCGCGCGACGACGACTACCAGCGGCTGCTCGACCGCTTCAACACGCTCGCGACCGACCCCGTGCTCGGCACGCGGGCGTCCGTCGCGATGGATCGCGCCCGCCTCGCACTCGCACACCTCAAGGAAGCGCGGCGCGGCGAGCGCGAGCATTGGATCTACATGACCGAGCGGCGCATCGACAGCGCGCGCGCGAGCGCCGAGGCCGAGTCGCTCGACGAGCAGCGCACGGCGCTGCAGCGCGAGAACGATCGCCTCCAGCTGGCGATCGCCCGGCGCGACGCGGAGCAGGCGCGCGCGGAACTCGAGCGCCAGCGCCTGCAGGCGCAGATCCGCGCCGAGGAAGCGGAAAGCGCGCGGCGCGACGCCGAAGCGGCGCGTGCCGAAGGCGCGCAGGCGACGCAGGCGGCGGAATCCGCGCGCGCCGAAGCGGAGCAGGCCAAGCGCATGGCTGCCGCGCAGGCGAAAGCGGCCGCACTGGCGAAGAAGGAAGCGCAGCTCGAGGCGGCGCTCTCGGGCGACAAGGCCAAGGCGGAAAACCCGGCGAAGGACAAGCCCAAGGCGAAGCCGAAAGCCAAGCCGTCGGCGCCCGCGAAGTCGGACTGACAGCGGCGCGACGATATTGCCGTCGCATCCTGTTGATTTGGCGCAACTCGCTGTTTGCGTTAAAAATTTATCAAGCGCGTCGGCGCCTTGGCGGACGCGCGATCGCGCGTTTTTCCGGTTGCCAAGGCAGGGGCATCGGAGTAGCGTCTAGCTCCCAAGTGGCCCGTTTTTTCCTGGACCCCACTTGGGCCAGAGCCCATGACAGCAGCGATCGCGACAGAGGAAAGCACTCCCTCGGTTCTCCGAGGCGCGGGTCGTGCGTACGGACGTTTCCTGGCAGTGGCGTCCGCAGCAAGGCCCGACGATATCCGCTCCGCCCTCGATGCACCGTCCAAGGTAACGGCGGCTCTTTCCGAGCCATTTCGCAACCCCGCGGTAACTCGTCCCGCTCCGCAGCGGCACGGCCGAAAGGCCGTGCCGCCGCGTGCGTGTTCCTTGCACTAGAGGAGGTTGGCTGATGTTCGAGCAGAACCAGAAAGAAGTCGAAGCGCTGATGCAGAGCAACGCCGAGTTCCGCAGCCTGTACCAGCGCCACAAGGAACTGGACAGCAAGGTGCGTGATGCGGAGCTGGGCGTCCTGCCGATGGACGACGTCACCCTGCACAACATGAAGAAAGAGAAGCTGCACGCGAAGGACAAGCTCACCTCCATGTGGGCCGCGGCGCACTGACCGGATGCCGTTGCCGACGCCGCCGCAGAGGCGGTGACGTCGGCGACATCCCCGCCCTCGGGTATCATTCCGCGATCACCTCCGGCCGGAGGTGACGACCGTCGACGGGCTGCGCCCGCGACGCCTCACGCGGAGCCCGCATGACGATCCACCAGAGCGTACTCGAGCTGATCGGCCGCACCCCGATGGTCAAGGCGCAGCGCCTCGATACCGGCGCCTGCGAACTCTTCCTCAAGCTCGAGAGCGCGAACCCGGGCGGTTCGATCAAGGACCGCATCGGCTTGTCGATGATCGAAGGCGCCGAGAAGGCCGGCAAGCTCAAGCCGGGTGCGACGCTCGTCGAAGGCACCGCCGGCAACACCGGCCTTGGGCTTGCCCTCGTCGCGCAGGCGAAAGGCTATCGCCTCGTGCTCGTCGTGCCGGACAAGATGAGCCGCGAGAAGATCTTCAATCTCAAGGCGATGGGCGCGGAAGTCGTGCTCACGCGCTCCGACGTCGCCAAGGGGCACCCCGAGTACTACCAGGATCTCGCCGAGCGCATCGCGCGCGAGACGCCGGGTGCGTACTTCATCAACCAGTTCGGCAATCCCGACAACCCGCTCGCGCACGAGCGCAGCACCGGCCCCGAGATCTTCGAACAGCTCGACGGCAAAGTCGACGCGATCGTGTTCGGCTGCGGCTCGTCCGGCACGATGACCGGCCTGTCGCGCTATTTCGCGAAGGTATCGCCGCGAACCGAATTCATCCTTGCCGACCCGGTCGGTTCGATTCTCGCGCAGTACATCAACGAGGGAACGCTGTCGACGAAGTCGGCGAGCTGGATGGTCGAGGGGATCGGCGAGGACTTCCTGCCGTCGATCAGCGATTTTTCGCGCGTGAAGAAGGCTTACGCGATCGGCGACAAGGAGAGCTTCCTCGCCGCGCGCGAACTGCTCGCGAAGGAGGGCGTGTTCGGCGGCTCCTCGACCGGCACCTTGCTCGCCGCCGCGTTGCGCTATTGTCGCGAGCAGAAGGAACCGAAGCGCGTCGTCACGCTCGTCTGCGACACCGGCAACAAGTACCTGTCGAAGATGTACAACGACTACTGGATGCTCGACAACGGCTTCCTCGAGCGCCAGCCGACCGGCGACCTGCGCGACCTCATCCTGCGTCCGTACGCGCAACACGATACCGTCGTGGTCGGTCCGAACGAGCTGCTGGTGACCGCGTACAACCGCATGAAGCTGTACGACGTGTCGCAGCTGCCGGTCATGGACGGCGACCGCATCGTCGGCATCCTCGACGAGTCGGACCTGCTGCTGCACGTGCACGCGGACGAGAAGAAGTTCCGCGACACCGTTTCGACCGCGATGGTCGAGAAACTGCAGGTGCTCGACGTGAAGTCGCCGATCGAGGCGTTGATGCCGGTATTCGACGCCGGGCACGTCGCGATCGTGATGGACGGGGCGAAGTTCCTCGGCCTGATCACGCGCATCGACCTGTTGAACTACCTCAGACGGAGGGCGGGATAGCCATGGACCACAGCGGATGCGGAGCGGCTGGGGCGGCGGCAAGATGAAGGCCTTGCGGCAGGTCGCGGGAAGGATCCGTTCGGCCATCATCACCCGCACCGGCGCGGGGGATATCGGGCCCGAAGAGTTCGTGCGCCTCGCGTACCTGGTCGTCCTGCGGCGTCCGGCGGACGCGACCGGCATCGACGGTTGGCGACGCCAGATCGAGCGTGGGAACTTCAGCACGCAACGCGTGCTCGATTCGCTGCTCGGTTCCGAGGAGTATCTCGCCAACTGCGGCGCGGATATCTTCCGCCGCCTGCACATGGCGCGCCAGCGCTGGATTCGTTCAGTCGATGCCTTCGATTCCATCCTCGATATCGGCGGGAGCAGCGCCGGTCGACGCGAGGGTGCACTGATCGAACTCGGGTATCCCCACCGCCCCTCGCGGCTGGACATTCTCGACCTTCCGCCGGAACGACAGTTCTGGGGTACGCCGACGTTCGATCAGACCGAGCCCTTCGATTTCGATTGGGGGCGCGTCACCTATTTCCACGGAAGCGCCGAGGGCGTCGCGAACGTGCCGGCGCTGCAGTCGCGCCGATACCAGTGCATCTTCATGGGCCAGGCGATCGAGCACATCCTCCCGGAGAAGCTGCCCGAACTGCTCGCGTGGATCCGTGCCCATCTCCTGCCGGGCGGGCGATTCGTCATGGACACGCCCAACCGCGCGATTACGAAGATCCATTCGCCGGACGCCTACATCAACGAGGACCACAAACTCGAATACACGCCCGACCAGTTGGAGGAGGTCCTCGCCGTCTCGGGTTTTTCGGTCACCCGGAAGACGGGGCTGGTGCACCTGCCCGAGATGGCCCGCACGGGCGTGTTCGACGCGCGCTGGTTCACCGAAGCAACGCTCGTCCATGACGATGCCGACGCATCGTACCTGTTCGCCTTCGAAGCGGTACCGAACCCGCAACACACGGATATCCATCAATGAAGAAGAACGATCTGCAGCTCGGTACGCGAGCCATCCATGCCGGCCAGTCACCCGATCCGTGGACCGGCGCGATCATGACGCCGATCTACGCGACGTCGACCTACGTGCAGAAGAGCCCGGGCGTGCACCAGGGTTACGAGTATTCGCGCACGCAGAACCCGACGCGCATGGCCTACGAACGCTGTGTCGCCGACCTCGAAGGCGGCCGCCAGGGCTACGCGTTCGCGTCCGGCCTCGCCGCCGCCGGCACCGTGCTCGAGCTGCTCGACTCGGGCAGCCACGTGATCGCGATGGACGACCTCTACGGCGGCAGCTATCGGCTGTTCGAGCGCGTGCGCCGGCGCAGCGCGGGACTCGACTTCACCTTCATCGACCTCAACGACGCGGCGGCGCTGAAGGCGGCGCTCAAGCCGAACACGCGCATGATCTGGGCGGAAACGCCGACCAACCCGATGCTCAAGCTCGTCGATCTCGCCAAGGTCGGTGCGTTCGCGAAGAAGCACGGCCTGATCTTCGTGGTCGACAACACGTTCTGCTCGCCGATGCTGCAGCGTCCGATCGAACACGGCGCCGACATCGTCGTGCACTCGGCGACGAAGTACCTCAACGGCCATTCCGACATCGTCGGCGGCATCGCGGTGGTCGGCGGCAGCGCGCACCTCGCCGAGGAAATGGCGTTCCTGCACAATTCCGTCGGTTCCATCGCCGGCCCGTTCGACGCGTTCCTCGCGATGCGCGGCCTGAAGACGCTGCATCTGCGCATGCGCGCGCACTGCGATGGTGCGCTGACGCTCGCGCAATGGCTCGAGAAGCATCCGGCGGTCGAGCGCGTGATCTACCCCGGGCTCAAGTCGCACCCGCAGCACGCACTCGCGAAGAAGCAGATGGACGGCTTCGGCGGCATCGTCTCGGTCGAGGTGAAAGGCGGCCTGCGCAAGGCGCGCAAGGTGCTCGAGCGTTGCGAGCTGTTCGCGCTGGCTGAATCGCTCGGTGGCGTCGAAAGCCTGATCGAGCATCCGGCGATCATGACGCATGCGTCGATCCCGCCGGCGAACCGCAAGCGGCTCGGCATCAGCGACGGCTTGATCCGCCTGTCGGTCGGCGTCGAGGATGTCGCTGACCTTCGTTTGGAACTGGAGCGGGCGCTCGCGTAAGCGGATCGGGCAAGGACGTCATTGCGGCGGGTGTGATCGTCCGGCCGACCGTGCCTACGGTCCTGCAGCGACTTCGATCGTCGTATCGACGCCGCCGTCGAACCATGCGACGAGTTCCTGCACGACGCCCACATGGATCGCATAGCGGCCGGGCTGATCGAACGGCCCGAGCTGCAGCGACGCCTCGATGCCCTGCGCAGGGGCGATCGGACGAGGCAGGGAGGCACGGAAATTCATCTGACCGTTCGTGCTTTCGACGTAGGCGCCGACAAGTATTGGGTTCGCGCTGACGCGGGGATCGACGGTGGCCAGGGTGAGGCTGCTCCCGTTCACCACGCGAATGCGCACGTCGAGCGTCGCGCCGGCCTCGACACGGAGCGCGGGTTGCTCGAGTGTCACCTTCGCGGAGCGGTCGGCCGGTGCCAGCGGGGCGAGCGCGGCGATCGACAGCAGTGCGTGGTCGCTGGCGAACGCCTCGACCTCGGGGCCGTCGGTGACGTACAGCGCAAGAGGAGCGCTATGCGGTAGCGGCGAGGGGCGTTCGACCGCTACGAAACGCATGTCCGCCGGCGCGGGCGCGTCCAGCCGCTGGATGACGCCGCGCACGCAGCCGTTCGTGACGTTGGCGATTTGCGGAAACAGGCGCCAGCCGAGATCGGTCCTCTGCCAGCCGTCCAGGGCTGGATCGAGGTCCAGGCACAGGCCGTCGCTCGTGCCGTCGGCGAACGCGCGTGCGACGCCGACGACCTGACGGTCGCCGGTGAAATAGCGGCCGCCGGGATACGTCGTCGTGGATGAAAAGGTCGCGAAGGCAGCAAGATTCAGCACGACGAATGCCGCCCGCGCGCGATTCGCGCTGCCGCGCCATGCCAGCGCGATGATCGAGGACGCGCCTGCGAAGCACGCGAGGATAGCCATCCAGGCCGACGACTTGGGCAGCAACTGTTGCGAGAGATGCAACAGCGGTGAATTGATCTGGTTCCAGTTCGCCTTCGCAGCCGGCGGAAGATGTTCGTACGCGAGTGCGGTGATCCCCACACCGACGACCGCGGTCGCGAAGACCCAGAGCAGGTCGCGGCCGCGCGCGGCTTCATCCTGCAGTCGAACCAGCCCGGCCGCAATCAGTGGCACCAGCGCCGGCAACGCGTAGCGACCGTACGCCAGCTGGTCTGCACGCTCCGGCGGCACGAAGAAGGCCGCTGTCGAGAACAGGCCCGCACCCATGGCGACGACGGCGGCCATGAGCACCACGCTGGGCGACGACCATCGATCCGCACGCAGCTCGGCCGCGACGCAGCGCAGGGCGATCACGAACAATCCGAGAGAGGCGACGACCGCTTCGGTCGTGCAGCCGACGAAGTTCGACAGCAGCCATGGCCACGCCGACGGCGAGGCGAGACGTTCGAGCAAGGCCATCGGCGAATAGCCGCCGTGCATGTTGTGCAACGTCCCGGCGATTCGCTCCAGCGGGCCATGCAGCATCGACACCGCGAACATCATGACCCACGCGAGCACCATTGCGGGCCGGATTCGACGCAACCGCACGGCTGCCAGCGAAAGCGCGGCGAGCACCGCCGTCGCCGTGACGAGTCCGCGCGGATGCACGAGGAAAAGGGCCCCGGCGATCGCGCCGAACGTGACGCCAGCCGCCATCCGCGGTTGGCGCAACAGCGAGGCGGCCATCGCCAGCAGCCACGCATGGAGGCATATGAGCGCATTGTCGGACATCGTGTACTGGCTGAGCACCAGCACCGGCGCGTAGCATGTAGCGGCCAATGCTGCGCGCGCTCGCACGCCGGTTTCGAGGCTTGGCCAGAGGCTACTTGTCAGCCGGAACAGCGCGAGCGGAACCGTTGCGATCATCAGCGCGTTGATCAGCAGTGCCCCGTGGTAGATCGCGTCGGGGTCCCGCGAGAACGCGAAGGCCGGCAGCAACAGGACGCTGTATCCGGAGTAGTAGTCGACCGTCGGCAGGATCGACCGGCCGGCGATCATCGCCGCGCTCAGCAGGTACGAGCCTTCGTCCGCCTGGACTTGCGGACCGTTCAGAAACCAGCTTGCGCCTGCCAGCATCCCGAACAGGCCCAACATCCACCAGAGCAGAGGCGTACTCCCACGCGCGCCTCCTGTTGCGGCCGCCATGGCGATCAGTACTGGAGTTCCGCGAGTGCGCGGAAACACTCGAGCGCCTGCGGATTCGCCAACGCGTCGGTGTTCTTCACCGGCCGGCCGTGGATGACCTCGCGCACCGCGATCTCGGTGATCTTGCCGGAGATCGTGCGCGGGATGTCGGCGACCTGCAGGATCTTCGCCGGCACGTGGCGTGGCGTGGTGTTCGCGCGGATCTGCCGCGCGATGCGCTCGCGCAACGCGTCGTCGAGCACGATGTCCTCGCGCAGGCGCACGAACAGGATCACGCGCTCGTCGTCGCCCCAGTGCTGGCCGACCGCGACCGACTCGAGCACTTCCGGCACCTGCTCGACCTGGCGGTAGATCTCCGCGGTGCCGATGCGCACGCCGCCCGGGTTGAGCGTCGCGTCGGAACGGCCGTAGATGATCACGCCGTCATGTTCGGTCAGCAGCGCGTGGTCGCCGTGGCACCACGCGCCTGGCACGCGCGCGAAATACGCGTTGCGGTACTTCTCGCCGTCCGGGTCGTTCCAGAAGAACACCGGCATCGACGGGAACGGCGCGGTGCACGCGAGCTCGCCCTTCTCGCCGCGCACGGGCTTGCCGTCGTCGTCGAGGATCTCGACCTTCATGCCGAGGCCGCGGCACTGCAGTTCACCGCGGTATACCGGCAGCACCGGGCAGCCGAGCGCGAAGCAGGAAATGATGTCGGTGCCGCCGGAAATCGACGCGAGCAGCACGCGATCCTTGATGTCGCGGTAGACGTAGTCGTAACTCTCCGGCGCGAGCGGCGAACCGGTCGAGAGGATCGTCTTGAGCTGCAGCAGCTTGTGCGTCTCGCGCGGCTTGACGCCGGCCTTCTCCGTCGCGCTGAGCCACTTCGCGCTCGTGCCGAACACGCTGATGCCGACCTCGTCGGCGAGGTCCCACAGCGCGTTGCCGTCCGGATGCGACGGCGATCCGTCGTAGACGACGAGCGTGGCGCCGACCGCGAGGCCGGACACGAACCAGTTCCACATCATCCAGCCGCAGGTCGTGTAGTAGAACAGCCGATCCTCGCGCTTGAGGTCGGTGTGCAGCACGAGCTCCTTGAGGTGCTGCAGCAAGGTGCCGCCGACGCCGTGCACGATGCACTTCGGCACACCGGTCGTGCCCGACGAGTACATCACGTACAGCGGGTGGTCGAACGGCACCGGCACGAACTCGAGCGGGTGCTCGCCGTCGCCGCAGAAGTCCGCCAGCGAGACCGCGTTGCACAATCCTTCGAGGTCGAGCGGATCGCCGCTGTAGGGCACGACCACGAGGTGTTCGATGCTCGGCATCTCGTCGAGCACGCCGCGGATCTTCTCGAGGCAGTCGAAACGCTTGCCGCCGTAGCCGTACTTGTCGGCCGTGAACAGCACCTTCGGCGCGATCTGGCCGAAGCGGTCGACCACGCCGCGGATGCCGAAGTCGGGCGAGCACGACGACCAGGTCGCGCCGAGCGACGTCGTCGCGAGCATCGCGACGATCGTCTCGGGAATGTTCGGCATGAAGCCGGCGACGCGGTCGCCGACGCCGACGCCTGCTCGCTTGAGCGCGTGCGCGACGCGCGCGACTTCACCGTGCAGCTCGGCGTAGCTGAGCTCGCGCCGATGGCCCCACTCGTTGCGGAACACGATCGCGGCGCGGTCATCCTTGTAGCGCAGAAGGTTCTGCGCGAAGTTCAACGTGACGTTCGGGAACCAGCGAGCGCCGGGCATGCGCTCGCGGTCGACCAGCACGGGCTCGTGCTCGCCGTGCGCGCGGATGCCGCAGAACTCCCACACGAGCGACCAGAACCGTTCCGGGTTGCGCACCGAGAAATCGTGCAGCGGCGCGTAGCGGCGGATGTCGTCGTTGCCGGTGCTTTCGCGCACGAAGCGCATGAAGCGGCTGATGTTCGCGCGTTCGATGCGCTCGGAGCTCGGCTCCCACACCGGCTTGTCCATCGATGGCGTCGGGTCGTTGGTCATGCGTGCCTGCGGAGGTCGGGTTTGCGACCGCCTGAACGGTGGTCGCTGCACGTGCGCGCGACACGGCTTGCCGGGCACGACGAACATCGCGATTATCCGGCAACGGCGCGGTCCGCGCCAACCACGCCACCGCACCGCCGGCGGCGGCGATCAGAACCGCCCGGACACGCCCCAGGAAAGAGCGCTGATGCGGATCGACGGAGCCGCTGCCGTGTCCGGTGCGGTCGGCGCCACCGGTGCCTCGCTGCGGAGCGACAGTCGCGACACGCCCGCCCGCGCGTCGATCGCGGTGGAGATCTCCAGGTCCTCACCCGCGCGCAGTGCATGCACGGAGATCACCCGATCGTCGTACGACACGATCAGCTTGCGCGACGTCGTGCTGGCCAGGTGGAAGCGCAGGGCGATGGGCAGTTCCGACGGAACGGGATTGGCGACGACCAGATCGGCATCGCCCGCGGTGCTGGACACTTCGACGTTGCCCGCCTTCGACCAGCCCGACCATCCGCGCCCGAGTTCGACCGCGACATGCGGAACCATGTCCGGCCGCGCTTCCGCCACGCGATAGACGGCGCGCCCGAGCTCCGCGTCTTCGACGATCG
Source organism: Dokdonella fugitiva (assembly GCF_014138265.1). GTDB lineage: Bacteria > Pseudomonadota > Gammaproteobacteria > Xanthomonadales > Rhodanobacteraceae > Dokdonella_A > Dokdonella_A fugitiva_A. The sequence continues at coordinate 218,636 of NZ_JACGXL010000004.1, read as the reverse complement.
GCGCGCCGAATTGCGCGCGCAGGTCACGCTCGATCGCCGCTCCGCCGTCCTTGTAACCGCGGCGGTCGACGTAGACGGCGGCGAATCCGGCGCGCGCGAGCGCGTCGCTGAACTCCTTTCCGCTGAGCGCGGCGACCTGCTGGTTCCACACGTCGGCGGGCCGGCCGTGCATGTCGCCGAAACTCCATTTCAGGCCGTTCGTGAACAGGTACGGTTCGAGCAGGTTGTAGCTGCCGACAGGGTGCGGGCTCTCCGGGAAGAAGGTGTACGGCAGTTCGAACACGCGGGCGCCGTCCGGCAGCGCCGCGCGAATCCGCGCGTAGAGCGCCCTGCGCGGCGCGATCGCCCCTGCGTTCTGGTGCGAGAGTCCCTTGGCCGGAACCTGGTCGAAGCAGGCGATGGCGACGACGAGGATCGTGGAGGCGACCTCCACCGGCAGGCGCGCCCGACCACGCGCCCATGCACCGACGGCGACGAAGAACGCGTACAGGGCGAAGAACCCGATGAAGACGCTGATGCGGTTGAGCCCGCGGAGTTCGGGAAGAAGCAGGCGGCCGACGATTGCGCCGAAGCCGCCGATGGTTGCGTAGAGGACACCGGCGACGCAGAGCGCGCCGGCGGCCCACAACCCGGCATACTTGCGAGCGTCGCCGAAGAACAGCGCGCCGAGGGCAGCGAGGAATCCGAGGGCGCCGATGAGCCCGAGCGCCGCGGTCGAATTCTCGTTGACGTTCGGTGCCGACTGCCGGTACACGGCCATGAATGCGTCGAGCGCGCCGACTCGATGGCCCGGCGTCGGGTAGAGCAACTGCGTGATGCGCAAGCCGTAGATCTCCGACTCCTGCGGCAAGCGTGCGGCCACCGCGGCGTTGGCGCCTTCCGAAGCGTGGTAGATCGCGTTCGGCAGGAGCGCGAGCGCGATCACCGCGACGATCGCTGTCGCGAAGACGGCGCCGACGCGCAAGGGTTGCCACTGGCGCGTCCTTGCGGCGCCGAGCGCGGCAGCGAACACGACGAACAACAGTCCGAACCAGGCGTAGTACACGCCCATTCCCGCAGCGGTGGCGATCGTGAGCACGGGAAGCCAGCCGATCCGTACCGCCCCCGGCACGTGCGCTGCCTGGTACGTCGCCAACCGCAGCGCGTAGTAGCCGAACACCGGGATCGCCGCGTACGAAGCGAGGAAGACGTGGCCGAATCGGAGGAAGTGGTACGGCAGCAACGCGAATGCGATCGCCCCGGCGATCGCCGGCAACCGGCCGATGCCGAGGCGGCGCAATGCCCAGCATGCGGTGAACGCGGCCACCGCGAACGACAGCAGGTAGAACAGGTTGAACGCGACGAACGGATCCTTGCTGAACAGGCCGATCAGCCGGATGAACGCATGGTGCGTGGGTTCGGGGATCGGGTAGTCGTACATCGTCGCGCCGAACGGTGCGCCGACGTCGGGGTTGCGCGTGTAGGAGCCGTGTTCGAGGATCGACTTGAAGATGTATTGCGCCGACGTCGCGTCGCCGCCCGTGCCGATCGGCGTGTGCAGGTCCAGCGGCCACGAAAGGAAGACGCACGCGCCGACCGCCAGTGCGAACAGCGCGGCGACGGTATCGTCGACCCAGGTGGGAACACGTGATGGTACGGTCGGATCCACGGTCGGCATGACGGCATCGGTCCTGCGGAAGAAATGCGGAGTGGTGACGATCCAGCGCGAGGCGACGTAGGTCAGCGGCAGCGTGAGCACGACCACCAGCAACGGCGCCACCTTCGCCGGCAGGCCTAAATGCTGGACCAGCACGACCATCAGCAGCGAGCCCGCGGCGAGCTGGATCGCGTAGACGAGCGGGAACGCGAGCGCGCGCGCGAGGCTCGGGCGCTGGCGGAACACGAACAGCGTGTTCGCCAAGTACGACCAGGCGACGCCGACCGCGTAGGCGATCCAGTACGCGGCGAGATAGGGCAGGAACGCGAGCAGGACCAGATAGACGGCGTAGGACACGAGCGTCGTGCTCGCGCCACCGAGCAGGAATCGGCCGATCGGTCCCGCGACGACCCGCCGCAGTGCGCGCATCATCGCGGCGCCGCGCGTGCGCCCGCCTCGGCGAGGTAGAGGTCGTAGTCGCGGATGTACTCGTTCGCGTCGTAGTAGTGCGAAGCGAACACGAGCAGCACGGCGTCGTCGGAATAGCGGTACTGCGTGCCCCAGGTCATCGGTGGGATGTGGATGCCGACGTCGGGCCGGTCGAGCAGCACCTCCGCGCGGCGCCGGCCGTCGTCGACGAGCACCGACACCGATCCGCTCACACAGACGAGGAACTGGTGGCACTCGCGGTGCGCGTGTTCGCCACGCACCTCGCGCCCGGGCACGTCGAAGACGAGGAAATAGCGCTTCGGCGCGAACGGCACCGTGCGCTCGAACTCGCCGACGCTGAGGCTGCCGCGCATGTCCGCGACGCGCGGCAGGCGGTGCACGGCGACGTCGCCGACGCCGAGGCGGCGGGTGCCGGTTGCCGCGGGCACGGCGTCGACGGCTGCGGCGGCGTCGGTCTTGGCGTTGACGTAGCCGACGATGCGGGCCGGGTTGCCGACGACGATCGCATTCGGCGGCACGGAACGCGTCACCACCGCGCCGGCGCCGACCATCGCATTGCGGCCGATCGTGACGCCGGGCAGCAGCGTCGCATTCGCGCCGATCGACACGTGGTCCTCGAGCACCGTCTGCGCGAAGCGCTCGGGATAGGCCTTGCTGCGCGGGAAGCGATCGTTCGTGAACGTCGCGTTCGGCCCGATGAAGACGTCGTTGCCCACGCGCACGCCGTCCCACAGCTGCACGCCGCACTTGATCGTCACGCGGTCGCCGACGACGACGTCGTTCTCGACGAACACGTGGTCGCAGATGTTGCAGTCCTCGCCGATCGTCGCGCCCGGCAGCACGTGCGCGAAGGCCCACACCCGCGTGCGTGCCCCGACCTTGGACGATTCGCAGAGCCCTTGCGGATGCACGAAATGGTTCATGGCGGTGGCGTTCCCGTGAATTCCTGCGCGCGCTGCACGATCGCCAGCGGCCGCTGCTTCGTGTTCTCGTACGCGCGCCACACATAGGCGCCGATGAGGCCGAGGCCGAACGTGTTGAGTCCGCCGAAGAACAGCAGCGTGAGCATCGTCATCGCGTAGCCGGGCAACGTGATGTAGCCGAGCAGGCGGGCGACCGCGACCACGCCGCCGAGCAGCAGCGAGGTGCCGAGACCGAGTCCACCGACGAGGATGAGCAGGCGCACCGGCAGGTCGGAGAACGCGAACACGCTGTCCATGAGGTATTTGAGCTTGCGCGAGAACGACCAGCCGCTGCGGCCGTGGCGGCGCTCGAGCCGCTCGTACGGCAGCACCGCGCGGCGCATGCCGAGCCAGAACAATTGCCCGACCAGCGATGTGTTGGCCTCGCCCATCGCGAGCAGCTCGGTGCGGAACGCACGGTTGCAGGCGAACACGTCGACGCCGCCGGGCGGGATCTGCGGCAGCACGAGGCGGCGGTACAACCACCAGAACGTCGTCGAGGCGAGGCGCGAGAAGAACGGGTCCGCGCGCGCGACGCGCGTGCCGACGACGACGTCGGCCTCGTCGCGCGCGAGCACGTCGTAGAAGCGCTCGATCAGCTCGATCGGCTCCTGCAGGTCCGCGGCCATCACGGCGACGTCGTCGCCGCGTGCCGCGGCGAGGCCGGTGCGGATCGCCGCGAACGCACCGAAGTTGCGCGAATGGGCGAGCAGCTGGGAGCGGAACGGCATCCGCGGCAGCGCGTCGCGCAGCAGCGCGTTGCTGCGGTCGGGGCTGCCGTCGACGACGAAGACGGCTTCGAGTGGCTGCGGCAGTCGTCGCGCGAGCCCGGCGATCGCCTCGAGCAGTTCGCCGATCGACGCTTCGTTCCCGTACACCGGGACGACGAGCGAATGCATCAGCCTTCCCATCGGTTGCAGGCGTCGATGACGAAGTCGACTTCATCGTCGTCGAGTTCGGCGAAGCACGGCAGCGAGAGCGACGCGCGCGCGAGGCGTTCCGCCACGGGCAGCGAAAGCTCCGCGTGGCGGCCGCCGAACAAGGGCTGGCGATGGTCGGGGATCGGGTAGTGGACGTCGACGCCGACACCGCAGCGCGCGAGGTGCGCGCGCAGCTCGTCGCGGCGCTCGCTGCGCACCACGTACAGGTGCGCGACCTGGTCCGGACCGGGTGGTGGCGGCACTTCGATCGCCGGGTGGCGGATGCCGCGGCCGTAGCGCGCGGCGATGTCGCGCCGGCGCGCATTCCAGCGGTCGACGAGTGGCAACTTCAGGCGCAGCAGCGCCGCCTGCATCTCGTCGAGGCGGCTGTTGCGCCCGTGCGCGACGCCGACGTTGTACTTCTCCTTCCAACCGTACTGGCGCAGCTGGCGCACGCGCACGGCGAGCGCGTCGTCGCCGGTCGTGACCGCGCCGCCGTCGCCGAGCGCGCCGAGGTTCTTGGTCGGGTAGAAGCTGAAGCAGGCGAGCGTGCCGAACGAGCCCGCGCGTCGTCCGCCATGCGTCGCGCCGTGCGCCTGGGCGCAGTCCTCGACCACGGCGAGGCCGCGAGCGCGCGCGAGCGGCAGGATCGCGTCCATGTCGGCGAGCGCGCCGTACAGGTGCGTCGCGACGACCGCGCGCGTGCGCGGCGTCAACGCGGCCGCGAGCGCGCGCGGATCGATCGTCGCGCGCTGCGGATCGACGTCGACGAACAGCGGCACGAGGCCGTTGGCGAGGATCGCGAGCGTCGCGTACATCGCCGCGTTCGGCGCCACCGCGACCTCCGCCCCGGGCGGCAGCTCGAGGCTCGCGATCGCCAGTTCGAGCGCGTCCGAGCCGTTGGCGACACCGATCGCGTGGCGCGTGCCGCAGTACGCGGCGAACTCGCGCTCGAACGCGTCGACCTCGGCGCCGAGCACGTACCAGCCGCTGGCGACGACGCGTGTGGCCGCATCGCTCATGCGTGCGCCGAGTTCGCCGCCGTTCTGGCGGTCGAGTGCATTGAACGGGATCTTCCGCGTGGCGGTGGGCATGGGCGCGTCGACAGGGGTAGGAGCGGCGCCACAGGGGTCGTGCACCGGTGAATTCGGGAAATCTTGCCAGACGCATGCCGCAGCCCGCTACCACGGGAGCGCGCGGCAGCCGATCGCGCAGACGAAAACGCCGGCGCAGGGCCGGCGTCGCGACGGAACTTCGGGGCGGCGTTCAGCCGATCAGGAGGTCTTTCTCCTTCTTGCCGGCCGACAGTGCCGCACTGAACCAGCGCGGCCGCTTGCCGCGACCGGTCCAGGTTTCGCCGGTCGCCGGATCGCGGTACTTCGGCTTCACCTTGCGCACGACCGCGGCGCGCTTGCCGCGCGCGCCGAGCACGTCGTCGATGCCGAGGCCTTCCGCCTCGACCAGTGCATGGATCTTGTCGCGCAGCCGCGCCGCCTTCTCGCGCACGAGCTCGCGCTGGCGCGCCTGCGCGCGCGCAATGAGGTCCGACAGCTGGGAGTGGTTCATCGACTTGAGGTCAATCGCCATGTTCTCGCCCTTCGATACGCGGCTGCCCTGCAGCCGGCGTCGACAAACCGGTGATGCTAGCAAAACGCGCGTGCGCGCCCGTGCCGGCCGCGCCGATCTGTGATCGATTCCGCAGTTTGCGCCGCAGCGGATCGCGCCTGCGGCGATGCCTCAGGCGAACAGCCGCGCCAGCTCGTCGCGCGACAGCGAGCGGTTCTCGCTCTCGCCGCGACGGCGGTATTCGAACGTGCCTGCGGCGAGGCCGCGCTCGCTGACCACGATGCGATGCGGAACGCCGATAAGCTCGATGTCGGCGAACATCGGGCCGGGGCGCAGGCCGCGATCGTCGAGCAGCACGTCGACGCCGCGCGCGGCCAGCTCGTCGTAGAGCTTCTCCGCTTCCTCGCGCACCTGCGCGTTCTGCGCCGCGCCGATCGGGCAGACCGCGACGCGCCACGGCGCCATCGGTTCCGGCCAGATGATGCCGGCATCGTCGTGGTTCTGCTCGATCGCCGCGGCGACGATGCGGCTGACGCCGATACCGTAGCAGCCCATCTGCATTACCTGCGCCTTGCCGGCGTCGTCGAGCACGGTCGCGCCGAGCGCCTGCGCGTACTTGTCGCCGAGCTGGAACACGTGGCCGACCTCGATGCCGCGCGCGATCTTCAGCGTGCCCTGGCCGTCGGGCGAAGGATCGCCCTCGACGACCTTGCGGATGTCGGCGACGCGCGTGATGCGCGCGTCGCGCTCCCAGTTCGCGCCGCGGTAGTGCGTACCGTCCTGGTTGCCACCGCAGACGAAATCGGCGAGTGCAGCGGCGCTGCGGTCGACGATGACCGGGATCGAATCCGGCAGGCCGGCCGGACCGATGAAACCGGGTTTGGTGCCGGTCGCGCGCACGATCTCCGCTTCGTCGGCGAGCATCGACTCGCCGGGCAGTTCGGCGAGCTTGGCCGCCTTGACCTCGTTGACCTCGTGGTCGCCGCGCACGCACAGCGCGACCAGGCCGTCGTTACCACGCACGAGGATCGTCTTCACGCACTGCGACGGCTTCACGCCGAGGAACGCGGTGACTTCGTCGATCGTCTTCTGCGTCGGCGTCGCGACGCGCTCGAGTGCCTGCATCGCCGCTGCGCGCGGCGCGCCGGGCGCGACGGCCTCGGCCATCTCGATGTTGGCGGCGTAGTCGGAGCCGGTCGAAAATGCGATCGCATCCTCGCCCGAATCGGCGAGCACCTGGAACTCGTGGCTCGCGTTGCCGCCGATCGCGCCGGTGTCGGCCTGCACCGCGCGGAACTTCAGGCCCAGCCGCGTGAAGATGCGGCCGTAGGTGTCGTACATGTTGCGGTATTCGTTCGCGAGGCAGTCCTGCGTAAGGTGGAACGAATACGCGTCCTTCATGAGGAACTCGCGCGCCCGCATGACGCCGAAGCGTGGCCGGATCTCGTCACGGAACTTGGTCTGGATCTGGTAGAAGTTCACCGGCAGCTGCTTGTAGCTGCGCAGTTCGTTGCGCGCATAGTCGGTGATGACTTCCTCGTGGGTCGGGCCGTAGCAGTACGAGGCGTCCTTGCGATCCTTGATCTTCAGCAGTTGCCCACCGAACTTCTCCCAGCGCCCGGTTTCCTCCCACAGCTCCTTCGGCTGGATCGACGGCATCAGCAGCTCGAGTGCGCCGGCTCGATTCATCTCCTCGCGCACGACGCCCTCGACCTTCGACAGCACGCGCAGGCCGAGCGGCGACCACGTGTAGATGCCGGCGGCGAGCTTGCGGATCATGCCGGTGCGCAGCATCAGCCGGTGGCTGGCGATCTCCGCGTCGGCGGGGACTTCCTTGACGGTCGCGAGGTGGAAACGGGACAGGCGCATGACGTTCCGGAGGGTGAGACGGAACGTTCGATTCTAGCAGCGCCGCCACGGCGCGGGCAGCGCGCGGAAGGTGCGGTGGCGAGCCGGCCCCGGCCCGGCGCCCCGTCAGTGCGAGCAGAACAGCTTGATCTGCCCGTTCGCGCGGTCGATGTCCTGCTGGCGGCTCTTGGCCGCGTCGAGGTCGGTCGGGTAGCCCTGCGCGTCGACCGGGATCTTGCGACCTTCGGCGACGCCGAGGTTCTGCCGCGCGATCGCGCAGTTGCGCTTGATGTCCTCGGGGGCGTAGCCGGCTGCGGCGGCGAGCGCGGGGCCGCCGTTCTTGTCGGCGGCCGGCTTCTCCTGCTGATCCTCGGCGGGCTCGTTCGAGGTCACGCCGCCCTTCATCTTGACCTTCTGCGCCTTGACCGAAGCCGGCGGCGGCGAGTCGGAGAAGTGCTTGGTGCCGTTGGCGTCGGTCCACGAATACATCTCGCCGGCGGCCACGGGCAGGCTGGCGGCGAGGAGGGCGAGCAGGAGCCAATTGCACTTCATGGGGCGACCTTTGTCTTCGACGCGCCGTCAGGAGCGGCACTTGGGCGACTGGATAGCACCACTTCGGCCACGATACAAGCAAGAACGCCCGGATTTGCGGATCACGGTACACTCGCGACCACACATCCACCATTGCCGCTGATCGACCATGGAAGCTCCCTCGACCGGCGCGCGCAAACCGCCGCGCGGTATCTACCTGCTGCCGAACCTGTTCACGACCGGCGCGATGTTCGCGGGTTTCTACGCGATCATCGCCGGCATCGGCGGCCGCTACACGGAGGCGGCCGTCGCCGTGTTCGTGGCCGGCATCCTCGACGGCCTCGACGGGCGCGTGGCGCGCCTGACCGGTACGCAGAGCGATTTCGGGGTGCAGTACGACTCGCTGTCCGACCTCGTCAGCTTCGGGCTCGCCCCCGCGCTCGTGCTCTATACGTGGTCGCTGTCGGCGCTGAAGACCTACGGTTCGGGTTGGGGCAAGCTCGGTTGGGCGGCCGCGTTCATCTACGCGGCCTGCGCCGCGCTGCGCCTCGCGCGCTTCAATACCCAGGTCGGCGTCGCCGACAAGCGCTATTTCCAGGGCCTCGCGAGCCCCGCCGCGGCCGGCCTGTGCATGTCGTTCGTCTGGGCGATCGAGTCGGGCGGGCTCGGCCTCAAGGCGAGCGAGATGGACTTCGTGACACCGGTCGTCGCCATCGTCGCCGGCCTGCTCATGGTCAGCCGGGTGCGCTATTTCAGCTTCAAGGCCTGGCCGAAGTCGGACCGCGTGCCGTTCATCTGGATCCCCGCGGCGATGCTGATCCTCGTCGCGCTCGCGGTCGATCCGCCGCGCGTGCTGTTCGGCATCGCCGTGCTGTACGTGATGTCCGGGCCGGTGATGACGCTCTGGGGCCTGCGCCGCAAGCGCAGCGAGCGCGCTTCGCGCGGTTCCGGGAAGGGCGAGGGATGAAGGCGCTGCGCGCCCGCTCCGCCGGCGCGCGCACCGCGGGCCACGCGCGCGCGGCGCAGCGCCCCGCGACCGATCCGCGCGCGGGCGAGGCGGGCACGCTCGCCTTCCTCGCCGAGCTGTCGCAAGCCCTCGCGGTTTCGCTCGACCTGCGCCAGACGCTGTCGGAGACGGTCACGCGCGTGGTCGACTTCATGCAGGTCGAGGCCGCTTCGCTGTTCCTGCTCGACCCGGCCACGCTCGTGCTCGACTGCCGCATCTGCATCGGCCCGGTCGACATCACCGGCGTGCGGCTCGCGGTCGGCCAGGGCATCGTCGGCAGCGCGGTCGCCGAGAACGCGACCCAGCTCGTCGTCGACGCCGCGGACGACCCGCGCGTCTGGCGCGCCGCCGACGACAGCACCGGCTTCGTCACGCACAGCCTCGTCTGCGCGCCGCTGCGCACCGCGGCGGGCCCGATCGGCGTGCTCGAGATCGTCAACCGGCGCGACGGCACGCCGTTTTCGGCGGCCGACGCCGAGCTGCTCGAACTCGTCGCCGCGCCGGCCGCGCTCGCGATCAACAGCGCGCGCATGGCCGCGAGCCTGCTCGAGCAGCAGCGCCTCAAGCGCGAGTTCGACCTTGCGCGCCGGCTGCAGAAATCGCTGTTGCCGCACCGCCGTCGCGACGGCTTCCCGGTGATCGGCGTGAATCGTCCCGCGCACGAGATCTCCGGCGACTTCTACGACCACTTCGAACTCGCCGACGGTCGCATCGGTTTCGTCGTCGGCGACATCTCGGGCAAGGGCCTCGACGCGGCGCTGCTGATGGTGCGCGCGGCGAGCCTGCTGCGCTGGGCCGGCAAGGACGGCATCGAGCCGGCCGCCTGGCTCTCGCGTGCGAACGACGAACTGTGCGAGACGACCCAGGACGGTCGCTTCGTCTGCGCGCTGGTGGGCTACTGCGACCGCGCGGCGACGCGCGTGCGCTTCGCCGGCGCGGGCTTCCCGCCGGTGATCGTGCAGCGCGGCGACGCGTTCGACGAATACCCATCGGGCGGCCCGCCGCTCGGCATCCTGCCCGGCGTCGCGTTCGAGCAGCGCGAACTCGCGCTCGCCGGCGGCACCTTCTACGCGTTCTCCGACGGCGCGACGGACGTGCGCGACGCGCAGGGCCGGCCGATCGGCAACGCCGGCGTGCGCGCGCTGATCGCGCGCCATGCGAAGGAGTCGCTCGAGCCGCGCCTGCGCAGCCTGCTCGCCGACCTCAAGCAGCTGCGCCTCGTCGACGACACCACCCTGCTGCTGGTCGAGGCGCCGCGCGCCGAGCAGCCCGAACGGCTGGTCGACCTGCGCGTGCCCGCGCGCGCCGAATCGCTGCGCGAACTGCGCGGCGCGGTGCGCGCGGCGCTCGATGCGCTCGGCGTCGAGCCGCGACTGCGCGACAAGCTCGTGCTCGCGGTCGACGAAGCATGCGCGAACATCATCCGGCACGGCTACGGCCAGTCCTGCGACGGCGACATCGAGCTGTGCCTCGCGCGCAACGGCACGACGCTCGCGTTCGAACTGCGCGACACCGCGCCGTGCGCGGATCCGGCCGCGCTGCGGCCCAAGCCGCTCGGCGAGATGCGCTGCGGCGGCTTCGGCATCGCGCTGATCGACGAGGTCATGGACGACTGGCGCGTCGAGCCGCTCGCGGGCCGCCGCGGCAATCGCCTGGTCATGCACAAACGCATCGAAGACATCGCCGGGGAGGCGAACGAGGCATGAGCGTGTCACCGAATGGGGTCGCCGCCGAACGCGGCGACGGTTACGTGCTGGTCCGCCTCAGCGGCGAGGTCGACCTGTCCTGGTCGCAGGAAGTGCGCCGCGCGGTGCTCGATGCGCTCGCTGCGGGCACGCCGGTCGGCGTCGAATTGTCCGCGGTCAGCTACATCGACTCGTCCGGCATCGCCGCGCTCGTCGAGGGCTTCCAGCAGGCGCGGCAGAACGGCGGCCGCTTCGCGCTCGTCGCGGTCAGCGACGCGGTGCGCGCGGTGCTCGAACTCGCACGGCTCGACCGCGTGTTCCTGCTCGTGCCGAGCGCGGAAGCGCTGCTCGCCGCGTGAACGCGCTCGCGCGCCCGCTCGGCGACCTCGGCCGCGCCACGCTCGGCGCGTTCGCCGGTGTCGGCTACGCGGCGATGTTGCTGCTCGAAGCGTGCTACTACGTGTTCGCGGGTTGGCGCATCGGCCAGCCGGTGCGCATCGCCGCGGTCGCGCGGCAGATGCGCGAGATCGGCGCGAACGCGCTGCCGATCGTCGCGCTGCTGGGGTTCACGGTCGGGCTCATGCTCGGCATCCAGTTCATCGCCTCGCTGTCGGAGTTCGGTGCGCAGTCGCAGGTCGTCGTCGCGGTCGCGAAGTCGGTCACGCGCGAGTTCGGCGCGCTGATCACCGCGATCCTCGTCGCGGGTCGCTCCGGCTCCGCGCTCGCCGCGCGCATCGGCTCGATGTCGGTGTCGCAGGAGGTCGACGCGCTCGCGGTGATCGGCATCGAACCCGTGCGCTACCTCGTCGCGCCCGCGCTCGTCGCGATGCTCGTGATGCTGCCCGCGCTCACGATCTTCGCCAACGCGGTCGCGATCTTCGGTGCCGCGCTGTACAGCGCACCCGCGCTCAACGTGACGCCGACTGCATACCTGCTGCAGACGATGTCGTTGCTGTCGACCGGCGACCTTTGGCAGGGTCTGTCGAAGAGCGTCGTGTTCGCCGTGCTGATCACCCTGATCGGCGTGAGCACCGGCTTCTCCGTGAGCGGCGGCGCCGAGGGCGTCGGCCGCGCGACGACGCGCTCGGTCGTGCTGTCGATCTGCTGGATCATCGTGGTCGACATGGTGTTCTCGTTCTTCCTGAACCGATGACATGAACGCTCCCGTGCCACTCATCGAAGTCGAGCAGCTCGAGGCCTGGTACGGCCGCCGGCGCGTGCTGCACGGAGTCGACTTCGCGGTCAACGCGGGCGAGATCCGCGTGATCATGGGGGGTTCCGGCTCGGGCAAGAGCACCCTGCTGCGCCACCTGCTCGGCCTGCAACGGCCGGTGTCCGGGCGCGTGAAGCTGTTCGGCGTCGACCTCCGCGAGGCGAGCGAACGCGCACTGCTCGACGTGCGCAAGCGCATCGGCGTGTCGTTCCAGGGCGGCGCATTGCTGACTTCGCTCACCGTCGGCGAGAACGTCGCGCTGCCGCTGCGCGAACACACGACGCTCGACGAGTCGACGATCCGCATCATGAGCCGGCTCAAGCTCGAGGTGGTCAACCTCGGCGGTTTCCAGGACCTCATGCCGAGCCAGCTCTCGGGCGGCATGGTCAAGCGCGCGGCGCTCGCGCGCGCGATCGTGATGGATCCGCGCCTGCTGTTCTTCGACGAGCCGTCGGCCGGGCTCGATCCGGTCGTGTCGGCCGAGCTCGACGAGCTGATCCTGCGCCTGCGCGACGCGCTGCGCATGACGATCGTCGTCGTCACGCACGAACTCGAGAGCGCGTTCAAGATCGCCGACACGATCACCGTGCTCGACCAGGGCAACATCCTCACCACCGGCACGGTCGCGGCGGTGCGCGCGAGCGACAACGAGCGCATCCAGGACCTGTTGAACCGGCGCCCGCGCGAAGTGCAGGTCGATGCCGACGCGTACCTCAAGCGGCTGACCGAGGAGGAAGCTTAGAATGCGCGGGTTGCCCGTGGGAGCGGCGGAAGCCGCGATGCTTCGGCCGCGGAATGCCGACGAGGAGCATTGCGGCTTCCGCCGCTCCCACAGGAAAGCTGCGATGCAGGGATGGGTGAAGGGGCGCCATCGATGAAACGCGACACCATCAACTACACCCTGGTCGGCGCGGTCGTCGTCGGCGCGATCGCGCTGCTGCTCGTCGCGCTCGCGCTGATCACCGGCAAGGGCGTCGCGAGCACCGACTACCTCGTGCGCTACCGCAACGTGACCGGCCTGCGCTACGGCGCGCCGGTGTTCTACGAGGGCTACCGCATCGGCCAGGTCGGCGCGGTCACGCCCGAGCGCACTGCCGACGGCACGCGCTACAAGGTGGTGCTGTCGATCCGCCGCGACTGGCCGATCCCGGTCGACAGCCCGGCGCGGTTGCAGTCGAGCGGACTGCTCGCCGACGTCTCGATCGGCATCCGCGAAGGCGCGAGCCACGACACGCTCGCGCCCGGCGGCGAACTCAAGGGCATCGAGGGCGCCGACATCTTCGCCGCGGTGAACGAGCTCGCCGGCCAGGTCAGCGAGCTCACGCGCACGCAGATCTCGCCGCTGATCGCCACGTTGTCGCAGCGCGTCGACTCGATCACCGGCACGATCGACAAGACCACGCCGGTGATCCTCGAGCAGACGCGCGCGCTGCTCGAACGCGCGAACCACGCGTCCGATGCGCTCAACGACTTGCTCAAGCCGGAGAACCGCGCCGCGGTCGGCGCGATCCTCGGCGAGGTGAGGAACCTCGGCGCGGAGCTGCGCAAGACGCGCGCGACGCTCGACCAGGCGCTCGGCGACCTCGCCGGCATCGCCAAGGACAACCGGCCCGACGTGCGCAGTTCGGTACAGGACCTCGCGAGCGTGCTCGGCGCGCTGTCGGCGCGCATGGACGTGATCACGCACCACCTCGAATCGTCGAGCCGCAACCTCGACGAGTTCAGCCGCGAGATCCGCAGCCATCCGAACCGCCTGATCCTCGCGCCGAAGGCCGACAACCTGCAGGAAGAGCCGCAATGAGGACATCGAACCTGGTCCGTCCGGCGCTCCTGCTCGTCGCGCTCGCGCTCGCCGGCTGCGGCGCGCCGACGGTGCCCGATTTCACGTATTTCCGCCTGCCGCGCGCGCAACCGCTCGAAGCGGCGCCGGCGCCGGTGTTCCACGAGCCGCTCGTCGTCGACGCATTCGGCGCCGACGGCCTGTACGCGGACCAGGCGCTCATCTACGCGGTCGACCCGGGCGCACAACAGCTGCGCCAGTACCACTACCAGCTCTGGACCGACCCGCCGACGCGCATCCTGCAGCGGCGCCTGATCGCGCAGCTGCGCGAATCGAAGATCGCGGGACAGGTCACCGACGAACTGCCCGCGAGCGACCCGGCGATCCGCATCAGCGGCATCATCCTGCGCTTCGACCGCGTGCCGAGCGGCGCCGGTGGCTGGAGCGCGGTGGTCGCGCTCAAGCTGCGCGCGGACGGCCGCGACGGCCGGCCGATCGTCGACGACTACTACCGCGCGGAAGAGGTGGCCGCGGGCAACGACATCAAGTCGACCGTCGATGCCTACGGCGCCGCGCTCGACCGCATCTACGCGCAGTTCCACGCCGACCTGCGCCAGCGCGGAGGCCCGCGGCATGGATGACCGCGACCTGCACCGGCTCGCCGAGATCGGCATCGACGTGTACCTGCCGCGTGGGGCATCGCCCGCGCCGCGGGCGAACCTCGTGCATGAGCCGGCCGCCGTCGCGCCTGTGCCGGCGACCGCGCCGGGCGGCGGCGTGCTGCTGCTCGCCGACGCTTCGAACCCGCGTGGCGCTGCCCTGCTCGCCGGGGTCGTGCGCGCGCTCGCGTTCGCCCACGTCGACTGCGCGCAGGCGGGCAACGCCGACGAGGCGACGCTCGCCACCGCGCGCGCACTCGTCGCGTTCGGCGACGCGCAGGCGCGTGCCGCGGGCGCCGCGCTGAGCGCGCAGCGGCAGCGCGAGATCGGCTGGGTCGTCACGGCCGAACCGGCCGTGCTCGCCGGCGATGCGCGGGCCAAGCGCGCGCTGTGGAGCGAGCTCAAGCGCGTCGTGCGGCCGCTGCGCCCGGCGCCGCGGCAGGCGGGACGCGCTGCGGGCGACGAACGGTAGGCGTACGCCGCCCGGCGTGCCGCCGGCCGACGATCGCGGCCACCATTCGTGGCAAGATGCGACCGGCTTCCGGTGGTTCCGGAAGGTAGCGATGGCGCCGGACCGATCGTGGTCGCGATCCTCAAGCAGGCACAACCCGAGTTCCGCCGCATGCAGGCCGACGACCTCGACCGGGTCGCCGAGATCGAGGCGCTCGCCTACGAATTCCCGTGGAGCCGCGCGATCTTCGCGGACTGCCTGCGCGCCGCCTACGAGTGCGTCGTGCTCGTCGATGCGCACGCGATCGTCGGTTACGGCGTGCTGTCGAGCGGCGCGAACGAAGCGCACGTGCTCAACGTGTGCGTGCTGCCCGGCCTGCACGGCCGCGGCCACGGCCGGCGCATCGTCAGGCGCCTGCTCGACATCGCGCGCTGGCAGCGTGCCGAGCGCGTCTACCTCGAGGTACGGCCGTCGAATCCGCGCGCGATCGCGCTGTACGAATCGATCGGCTTCAACGAATTCGGCCGGCGGCCGAACTACTACCCGGCGAAGAAGGGGCGCGAGGACGCGCTCGTGATGGCGATCGAGCTGCTGCCGCCCGAGTGAGGAACGCCGGCGCGTCGTGCCGTGCGGACGATCGCTCGCCGCGTGGTCTGCAGACAAGCGTGCGCGACTCCGTGACGGAGTCGCGCACGTCACGGGCTCAACCGCGCAGGCGCTCGAGCTGCTCGCGCAACGCCGCGACCGTCGACGTGAAATCGGCGAGGCGCTGCTTCTCCTGCTCGACCACGGTCGCCGGTGTCTTCTCGCCGAAGTTGCCGAGCTTGGTGCTCGATTTCGCGATCTCGCCGTCGAGGCGCGCGATTTCCTTCTCGAGGCGCGCACGTTCGGCACCGAGGTCGATCAGTCCGACGAGCGGGATCAGCAGCTTCATCTCGCCGACGATCGCCGCCGCCGCAGCCGGCTCGGCTCCACCCGCATCGAGCCAACGCTGCGACTCGGCACGCGCGAGGAAGCCGATCTGCGCGCCGAATTTCGCCGTGCGCGCGCGATCGGCCGCGCCGCCGCCGGTGTAGAGCAGCGGGATCTCCTTGCGCGGCGCGATGTTCATCTCGCTGCGGATGCGCCGCACTTGGGTGAGCACCGCCTTGAGCCATTCGATTTCGGCCGTCGCCGCGTCGTCGGCTGCGAAATCGTCGGCACGCGGATAGAGGAGCGTCGAAATGCTCGTCGACGCGCCGTACGCCGCGTGCTTCAGGCCGGACGCGGCGAGCGCGGGGGCAACCTCGTGGAACAGCTCTTCGGTGATGAAGGGCATGATCGGGTGCAGCGCGCGCAGCACCGCGTCGAGCACGACGAGCAGGGTGCGGCGCGTCGACGCCGCAGCGGCCGCGTCGCCCCCGTTGAGCGCGGGCTTGGCGAGTTCGAGGAACCAGTCGCAGTAGTCGTTCCAGACGAACTCGTACAGCGCCTGCGCGAGCAGGTCGAAGCGATAGGTCGTGAAATGTGCTGCGACCTCGGCCAGCGTCGCGCGCAGGCGCGTGAGGATCCAGCGCTCCGCTTCGGTCGCAGGCGCGGCCGACGCGGCAGGCTGCGCGCCGTCGCCGACGTTCATGAGCACGAAGCGCACCGCGTTCCACAGCTTGTTGCAGAAGTTGCGGTAGCCGTCGGCGCGCTTGAGGTCGAAGTTGATCGTACGGCCGTAGCTCGCGAGCGCGGCGAAGGTGAAGCGCAGCGCATCGGCGCCTACCGTGGGGATGCCGTCGGGGTAGTCCTTGCGGATGCGCTTCTCGACCTTCTCGCGCACCTGCGGGATCAGCAGCGATGCGGTCGACTTCTTCACCAGCGACTCGAGGTCGATGCCGTCGATGAGGTCGAGCGGGTCGATCGTGTTGCCCTTCGACTTCGACATCTTCTGGCCTTCCGCATCACGCACGATCGCGTTGATGTAGACCTCGCGGAACGGCACCTTGCCGGTGAAGTACTGGGTCGCCATGACCATGCGCGCGACCCAGAAGAAGATGATGTCGAAACCGGTGACGAGCACGTTGCTCGGCACGAACGCCTGGAACTGCTCCCACTCGGCCGCGCGCGCGGGCGTCTCGCCCGGCCAGCCGAGCGTCGAGAACGGCCACAGCGCGGACGAGAACCAGGTGTCGAGCACGTCCTCGTCGCGGCGCAGGGCGCCGACCGGCTCGGTCGCCGCGTGCGCGAGCGCATCGGCTTCGTCCTCGCCGACGAAGATGTTGCCGGCCTCGTCGTACCACGCGGGAATCTGGTGGCCCCACCAGAGCTGGCGGCTCACGCACCAGTCCTGGATGTTCTCGAGCCACAGGTTGTAGGTCGTCGCCCAGTTGTCCGGCACGAAGCGGATCTCGCCGTCGCGCACCGCAGCGAGCGCGGGTTCGATGATCGCCTTGCGTCCGCCCGGGCGTCCGTCGGGCAGCGCGTCGCGCGTGAGGTCGAGGAACCACTGGTCGGTCAGCATCGGCTCGATCACCGCGTCGGAGCGCTGGCTGACCGGAACCTGCAGCTTGTGCTTCTTCGTCTCGACCAGCAATCCGGCCGCTTCGAGGTCGGCGAGCACCGCCTTGCGCGCGGCGAAGCGGTCCATGCCGCGGTATTTCTCCGGCGCGTTGTCGTTGATCTTCGCGTCGAGCGTGAGCACGACGAGGGGGCTAAGGCCGTGGCGCGCGCCGATCTGCCAGTCGTTGAAGTCGTGCGCGGGCGTGATCTTCACGCAGCCGGTGCCGAACTCGCGGTCGACGTACTCGTCGGCGATGACCGGGATCTCGCGGCCGGTCAGCGGCAGCTTCAGCGCCTTGCCGATCAGCGCCTGGTAGCGCTCGTCTTCGGGATGCACCGCGACGGCGACGTCGCCGAGCATCGTCTCGGGGCGCGTCGTCGCGACGACGAGGCCTTCGCCGCCGTCGCTCGCGGGATAGCGGATCGACCACAGCGAGCCGTCCTTCTCCTCGTTGTTGACCTCGAGGTCGGACACCGCGGTCATCAGCACCGGGTCCCAGTTGACGAGTCGGCGGCCGCGATAGACCAGGCCGTCGCGATACCACTGCACGAACACGCGGCGCACCGCCGCGGACAGTCCTTCGTCCATCGTGAAGCGTTCGCGCGACCAGTCGACCGAAGCGCCGAGGCGGCGCATCTGGTTCGTGATGGTCGACCCCGACTGTTCCTTCCACGCCCACACGCGCTGGACGAACGCCTCGCGACCGAGGTCGTGGCGCGACGTGCCTTCCGCGGCGAGCTGGTTCTCGACGATCTTCTGGGTCGCGATGCCGGCATGGTCGGTGCCGCCTTGCCAGAGCGTGCGGTAGCCGCCCATGCGGTGATAGCGGATCAGTGCGTCCATGATCGTCTGCTGGAACGCGTGGCCCATGTGCAGGGTGCCGGTCACGTTCGGCGGCGGCAGCTGGATGCAGTAAGGCTCACCGCTCCCGGCGGGCGCGAACAGGCCGTTCGCCTCCCACAGCGCGTACCACTTCGATTCGATCTGGCCGGGTTCGAAACTGTTTTCCATGCGTGCAGCGGGCCGTCGTGCGGCCCTCTCCGGAGGGGGTCGGCCATTCTAGCAGGGGGCGGCGCGGCGGCCGGGTCTCGCGGTATCGTGGAGGAAACGAACGGAGGGAAGGCGATGACGGCAGGCGTGCAGGTGATCGGGCATCCGCTGGTGCAGCACAAGCTGACCCTGCTCAGGAGGAAGCAGACGAGCACGATCGAGTTCCGCCGCCTGCTCGGCGAACTCGCCGCGCTGATGGCCTACGAGGTCACGCGCGACCTGCCGCTGCGCGAGGTCGCGATCGAGACGCCGGTCGCGGCGGCGACCGGGCGCGAGATCGACGGCAAGAAGGTCGTGCTGGTGGCGATCCTGCGCGCCGGCATCGGCCTGCTCGACGGCATGCTCGACGTCGTCCCCGGTGCGCGCGTCGGCCATGTCGGCCTCTATCGCGACGAGCAGACGCTGCACCCGGTCGAGTACTACTTCCGCATGCCTCGCGATCTCGAGGAGCGCGACGTGATCGTCGTCGATCCGATGCTGGCGACCGGCAACTCCGCGGTCGCCGCGCTCGACCGCGTCAAGGCGCAGCGGCCGCGCTCGCTGCGCTTCGTCAGCCTCGTCAGCTGCCCGGAAGGCATCGCCAACCTGCGCGCGCGCCACCCTGACGTGCCGGTCTTCACCGCGGCGATCGACGAACGCCTCAACGAGCACGGTTACATCGTGCCGGGCCTCGGTGACGCGGGCGACCGCTATTTCGGCACGCGCCCGTAGAGCAGAGCGGGAGACTGAAACACGAAGGACACGAAGGACAAGCCCAAGATTGAAACACGGAGCACACGGAGCACACGGAGAAAACAAGAACCGAGTTCGCTTTTTCTCCTCCGTGTGCTCCGTGTGCTCCGTGTTTCAATCTTCGAATCCCTTGCTCTTCCTTCGTGTCCTTCGTGTCCTTCGTGGTCTTTCCGCTCTTTTTGGGTGACTACATGTCGTGCTTGGCGACGTCGAAGCCCGCGGCCTTGTAGGTCTTCCAGCGTTCGCGCGAGCCCGCGCGTTCGGCCTCGTCGGCGGGCACGACTTCGAGCACGCGTTCGAACAGGCCCGGCGCGCAGACGTCGCGCAGGTTGATCACGAGCGGGCGGTCGGCGGCGTCGACGCCGGGCGGCACGATCAACACCGCGGTGATCGCGTCGTCGTCGTCGCCGGCGATCTGGTGCGGGATGAACGCGTTCTCGTCGAACGCCCACAGCAGCTCGTCGAGCGCTTCGGCCTGGTCGTGCGAGCGCACGAGGACCAGGGTCGGCTGCTCGCCCGCGAACGCCTTCTTCGCGAGTTCGCACACGAGCAAGAGCGGCTCGGCGCGGAAGCGCGGCTTGTCGATGAGGTAGAAGTCGGCGCGCGGCATGGCGTCAGACGCCCCGGCCCGCCGCCGACGGCGGATCGGCGACGAACGAAAGGGCGAGCACCATGCCGGCCAGCATCGCGAACACGCTGCCGCACAGCACGCCGAAATACGCGAGCACGGCGCCGCCGCGATGACCCGGCGCGCGCGTCTTGTAGAGATAGTACGGCACGAAGATCGAGGTGAAGAACACCACGCCGAGGTTCAGCCACCACGGCCTGCGGATGCCGAGCTGGCGCGAATCCATCTCGAGCCAGGTGAAGCACAGCAGCAGTACGGCGAGCTGGTAGGCGATGTTGAGACCGCTGCCACGGATCGTCTGCACGGCGTCCTGCATCGCGGCCGGATTCGCGAACAGTTCGACGTGCTGCGCGGCGAGCAGGCCGCCGATCACGAGGCTGACGCCGAACACCGCGGCGACCACCTGCGTCTTGCGCTTCTGCAGCAGGTCCGGCTCGGTCATTTCGCGCTGCGATCGATGAGGTACTGCACGAGCAGCGGCACCGGGCGCCCGGTCGCGAGGCCCTTGCGGCCTTCGTCCCAGGCGGTGCCGGCGATGTCGAGGTGGGCCCAGCGGCGGCCGTTGGTGAAGCGCGCGAGGAAGCAGCCCGCGGTGATCGCGCCGGCGTTCTTGCCGCCGATGTTGGCGACGTCGGCGAAGCCGGACTCGAGCTGGCCCTGGTAGTCGTCCCACAGCGGCAGGCGCCAGGCGCGGTCGTGGGTGAGCGTGCCGGCGACGAGCAGCTGGTCGGCGAGTTCGTCGTCCTTGGTCATGAGGCCGGACGCGTGCTTGCCGAGCGCGATCACGCACGCGCCGGTGAGCGTCGCCGCGTCGATGATGACCTCCGGATCGAACTTCTGCGCGTAGGTGAGCGCGTCGCAGAGGATCAGGCGGCCTTCGGCGTCGGTGTTGAGCACCTCGATCGTGAGGCCCGACATGCTGGTCAGGATGTCGCTGGGCCTGTACGCGTTGCCGTCGGGCATGTTCTCGACCGCGGGCACGATGCAGACGAGGTTCAGCGGCAGCTTCAGCTCGACCGCGGCGAGGAACGCGCCGAGCACGCCGGCCGCGCCGCACATGTCGAACTTCATCTCCTCCATGCCTGCGCCGGGCTTGAGCGAGATGCCGCCGGTGTCGAACGTGATGCCCTTGCCGACGAGCGCGTACGGGCGGCTCTGGTCGCCCTTGCCCTGCCAGCGCAGCACGACGAGCTTGGGCGGGTTGGCCGAACCCTGCGCGACGCCGAGCAGCGAACCCATGCCGAGCTTGGCCATGTCCTCGCGCTCGAGCACCTCGAGCGTGACGCCCGCGTGCGCGTCGGCGATCTGCTTCGCCTGAGCGGCGACGTAGGACGGGTTGCAGATGTTGGGCGGCAGGTTGCCGAGTTCCTTGGCGAAGCGCACGCCGGCGGCGATCGCGCCGGCTTCGGCCAGCGCGCGCGCGGCCGAGACCGGAGCCGCGAACTCGACCGCCTGCAGCTGCGGCGTCTTCGCCGCTTCCTTCGGCTTGAACGTCGCGGTGTAGCGGTACGCCTGCGCGTCGGCCGCGAGCGCGGCCGTGCGCAGCTTCCAAGCGTCGTCGCGGCCGGGTACGCCGAGTTCGGCCAAGGTGGAATAGGCGGACGCGACCGGCAGTGCCTTCAGCGCTCGGGCAGCGTCGTTGACCGCGCGATGGTAGGCCGCGGCGTCGAATTTCTTCTGGTCGCCGAGGCCGACCACGAGCACGCGCTCGGCGGCGACGCCCGGCAGGCCGAACAGCACGATCGAAGTGCCGGCCTTGCCGCTCGCGTCGCCGCTCTCGACGAGGCGGCGGATCGCGCCGCCGGACGTGGCATCGACGCGCTGCGCGGCGGCGCCGAGCACGCGCTCTTCGTGGATGCCGACGACGAGGCACGGGGTCGCGGCGCTTTCCGGTGCGTCGCTGCGGATGCTGAACTTCAGGGTGGTCATCGGTGTTTCGCCAGATGTGGATGTTCCGGGTGCGCGCGCGGTTACACTGTGCGCCCTTCGTCGGACTAGGGCCGGACCGGCCGGACCGCGTGACGATGCAGCCGCGGCGCCCCGGCGACCGGCCTGCGCCGCCATTGCCAGCGCGCATGAAGCTTTCCATTCTAAGGCAAAACAACCCGCTTGCCCTGCGCATCGTCGATCGCTACCTGCTGCGCGAACTCGCCGTGGGTTTCCTCGCCGCGACCGCGATCCTGCTGCTGGTCATGGTCGGTGGCGCGGTCGCCGACCTGCTCGCGAAGATCGCCAAGGGGCGCATCCCGGCCGAGCTGCTGTTCACCCTGATCGGGCTGCGCACGATCGGCACGCTGACGATCCTCATGCCGCTGGCGGTGCTGCTCGGCGTGCTCAGCGCCTACGGGCGGCTCTGGCGCGACAGCGAGATGGCCGTACTGCAGTCGTCCGGTCTCGATTCGACCGGTCTGCTGCGGCCACTCATGCTGTTCGTGCTGCCCACCATGCTCGTGCTCGCAGCGATCTCGTTCTGGCTCGCGCCCGCGTCGGAGCGCCTGTCGCAGCGCCTGCTCACCGAGGCGAGCCGCTCGCTGATCGTCGCCGGCCTCGAGCCAGGCCGCTTCGTCGAGCTGCCCGGACGCGACGGCGTCATCTACGTCGGCGAGATGTCGGCCGACGGCACGCAGTTCAAGCGCATGTTCATCGAGAGCGAACGGCCCGACAACGAAGCCGGCAAGACGCGCATCGACGTGATCACCGCGACGCACGGCTTCCTCTACCACGATGCCGACGGCGAGGGGCGCTACATCGCGCTGCAGGACGGCTTCCGCGTCGAAGGCAAGCTCGGCGAGGACGACTTCCGCCTCATGCGCTTCGTGCGCAACGACATCAAGTTGCCCGACAGCGCCGGCGACGACGACGAGGCCGCGCAGAAGCGCGCGGCGCCGACCGCGGTGCTGCTGCGCGGCGGCGACGACCCGGTCATGATGTCCGAGCTGCACTGGCGCCTCGCCGCGCCGCTGTCGGTGCTCGTGCTCGGCCTGCTCGCGCTGCCGCTGTCGCGCACGAGCCCGCGTGAACCGCGTTACGCGCGCATGCTGCTCGCGCTGCTCGCCTGGCTCGTCTACTACAACGGCCTGCTGCTCGGCCGCGCGTGGATCGGCCAGGGCAAGCTCGCCGCGGGCTTCGGCCTGTGGTGGGTGTACGTGCCGGCGCTGGCGATCGCGGCCTGGCTGATCTGGAGCGGCGAGCGCCTGAAGGCGCCGCGCAGGGTGCGCCGCGCATGATCCGCCGCCCCCTGTTCAAGCGCGTCGACTGGCTCGTCGCCGCCGCGGTGCTGAGCGCGGTCGTGGTCGCCTGGGCGGTCATCGTCGGGCTCGACGCGTTTCGCATCTTCATCGGCGAACTCAACGACGTCGGCCAGGGCGGATACACGCTCGCGCGCGCGGTCGCCTACGTGCTGCTGACGGTGCCGCGGCGCTGCTACGAGATGTTCGGCTACGCCGCGCTGATCGGCGGCCTGCTCGGCCTCGGCGGGCTCGCCGGCACCGGCGAGCTGACCGCGTTGCGCGCGGCCGGCCTGTCCAAGCTGCGCATCTGCGCGTCGGTCGTGCTCGGCCTGGGCCTGCTCACGCTCGGCGTGGTCGTGCTCGGCGAGACACTCGGCCCGTACGGCGAACGCAAGGCGCAGGCGCTGCAGCTCGCCGCGAAGTCGAAGGACGTCGCGCTCGCCAAGGGCGTGCTGTGGGCGCGCGACGGCGAGACGGTGATCGGCGCCCGCCACGGTCGTACGCATGGCGCCAAGGGCGAGGTCGACCTCGACGGCGTGCGCGTGTTCGAGTTCGACGCGGACGGCCGCCTGCGCGCGCTGTCGATGGCCGGGCACGCGATCCACGTCGAGGGCCAGTGGACCTTGCACGACGTGCGCCGCACCGAGTTCGGCGAAGGCTCGGCGGCGAGCACGAAGCAGGACTCCAAGGCGTGGGATTCGCAGCTCGATCCCGGCCTGCTCGCGAGCAGCATCGTCAAGGCGCAGTACATGACACTGCGCGACCTCGGCCAGAACATCGCTGCGCTCGACCGCAACCGGCAGGACGCGTCGACGTTCCGCGAGGCGTACTGGGCGCGCGTGTTCTATCCGCTGAACGTGCTCGTGCTGGTGTTCTGCGCGGTCCCGTTCGCGTTCGGCGCGCTGCGCAGCGGCGGCCTGTCCAAGCGCCTGTTCATCGGCATCGTGCTCGCGCTCGGCTTCTACCTGCTGCAGCGCGCGATCGTCAGCGTCGGCTCGGTGTACGGCTTCCACCCCGCGGTGGCGAACCTGGTGCCGCCGCTGATCCTCGTCGCGCTCGCGGTCGCCTACTTCCGCCGGCATGCCTGAGCGCACCCGGCGGCCCGCCGCGGCGGGCCGGCAAATGGCGCCGAACAAGGCCAAAATGTGCGCCGATCGCCGCGGCGGCCGGCCCGGCGCGGTGTAAGATGAAGCGACGCCGGTCGGAAATCCGGCTCGGGGAATGGCCATGAGCAGCAGCGTCGATTTCACCTCGTATCTGAAGTTGATGACGCACAAGAAGGCGTCGGACCTGTTCATCACGGCCGGCGTCGCGCCGTCGATGAAGGTCAACGGCCGCATCACGCCGATCACGCAGAACGCGCTCACGCCGCAGCAATCTCGCGACATGGTCCTCAACGTGATGACGCCGTCGCAGCGCGAGGAGTTCGAGAAGACGCACGAGTGCCAGTTCGCGATCTCGGTCACCGGCGTCGGCCGCTTCCGCGTGTCGTGCTTCTACCAGCGCAACTGCGTCGGCATGGTGCTGCGTCGCATCGAGACGAAGATCCCGACGGTGGAGGAGCTCAGCCTGCCGCCGGTGATCAAGTCGCTGGCGATGACCAAGCGCGGCATCATCATCTTCGTCGGCGCGACCGGCACCGGCAAGTCGACCTCGCTCGCGGCGATGATCGGCTATCGCAACCAGAACTCGACCGGCCACATCATCACGATCGAGGACCCGATCGAATACGTGCACAAGCACGAAGGCTGCATCGTCACGCAGCGCGAACTCGGCATCGACACCGACAGCTGGGAGAACGCGCTGAAGAACACGCTGCGCCAGGCGCCCGACGTCATCATGATCGGCGAGGTGCGCACGCGCGAGACGATGGAACACGCGATCAACTTCTCCGAGACGGGCCACCTCTGCCTGTGCACGCTGCACGCGAACAACGCCAACCAGGCGATGGACCGCATAATCCATTTCTTCGCCGCGGACCGCCGCGAGCAGCTGTTCATGGACCTGTCGCTCAACCTCAAGGGCGTGGTCGCCCAGCAGCTGATCCCGACGCCGGACGGCAAGGCGCGCCGCGTCGCGATGGAGGTCATGCTCGGCACGCCGCTCGTGCAGGACTACATCCGCCAGGGCGAGATCCACAAGCTCAAGGACGTGATGAAGGAATCGACCAACCTCGGCATGCAGACCTTCGACCAGAGCCTGTTCACGCTGTACCAGGCCGGCGAGATCAGCTACGAGGACGCATTGCGCCATGCCGACTCGGCGAACGAAGTGCGCCTGCGCATCAAGCTCGCCCAGGGCGGCGACGCGCACACGCTGAGCCAGGGTCTCGATGGTGTCGAACTCGTTGAAACCTGACGCGTCCGACGCAAGCCCCCGTCCGCCGAACACGCCCGAACTCGATCGCCTGCGCCGCGTCTGGGAGACGCTCGGGCGCGACGATCCGTTGTGGGCGGTGCTGTCGCAGGCCGACAAGCGCGGCCGGCGTTGGGATCCGCACGAATTCCTCGCGACCGGAAACCTCGAAGTCGGCGCCTCGCTCGCGGCAGTGTCCGTCCGCGGCTACCCGCGCGGCAGGCGGCTCGCGTTGGATTTCGGCTGCGGCGCCGGGCGCCTCACGCGTGCGCTCGCCGCGCATTTCGAACACGCCGTCGGCATCGACGTGTCCTCGAGCATGATCGAGACTGCGCGCCGGCTCAACGCCGATCTCGGCAACGCGGAGTTCCGCTGCAACGCTTCGCCGCGCATCGAGGGCATCGCCGACGCGAGCGTCGATTTCGTGTTCTCGCACATCACGCTGCAGCACATCCCCGCCGAACTCGCGACGGCCTACATCGACGAGTTCTACCGCGTCCTCGCCCCGGGTGGCGTCGCCGCGTTCCAGTTCGTCGTGGGCGCGGACCGGAGCTGGCGCGGCAAGGTGTTCGAACACGTGCCTACCGGGGCGCTGAACCTGATGCGTCGCATCGTGTGGCGTCGCAATGCGGTCTTCGAAATGCACGCGTTGTCCGAACCGGCGCTCGCGCGAAGCCTCGTGGCGAAGCCGCACCTGAGGTTGCTCGACTCGAGCGACGATGCGGCTGCCGGCAAGGGCTGGATCGGGCGCCGATGGGTCGTCGCCAACGAAGCCGAGCGCGGTGGCGAGGGCGATGGCGCATGCTGATCTCCGTGCACGTACCGAAGACCGCAGGCACGGCGTTCCGCACCCGACTGGAACGCCATTTCGGCGATCGCCTGTTGCTCGACTACGCCGACCGTCCGCTCGCGCCGGGCCACCTCTGGCGCCGCTTCGCGAATCCGGCGCCATCGGTGGCGCGACTCGCCGGTTTCGCCTGCGTGCACGGTCATTTCATCGCCGACAAGTACGATCACCTCGGCGCGCGCGCGCGCCTCGTCAGCTGGCTGCGCGATCCCGTGCAGCGCGTCGCCAGCCACTATCACTACTGGAAACGCGTGCCGGATCCGCGCAATCCGGATTGCCGCCGGCTCGTGCAGGAGCGGCTCGACCTCGAGGCGTTCGCCGCGCTGCCGCGCATGCGCAACGTCGCGTCACGCTTCTTCGGCCGATATCGCCCCGCAGATTTCTTCTTCCTCGGCATCGTCGAGGAGATGGCCGAGTCGCAACGGCGCCTGCGGCAGCTCGTCGGCATCGAATGGGACGATGCGACGGACAATCGAAACGACGACGCGACCGGCGGATACGCCTTGCCGGCGACGGCGCGGGCGCGCATCGCCGCCCTCAATGCGAACGACTGCCGCCTCTACGACGAGGCGCGCGCGCTGTTCGAGCGCGGCGCGCCTTGACCGGGCACGGCTCGCTCAGTGCGCGCCGAACGTGACGCTCTCGCTGAAGTCGACGCCTTCGGGCACGAGCGCCATGCGCGCATCGATGTGGTCGAACCACTGCGCGTACAGCGCGTAGAGCTTGCGCTGCGTGTCGAGCTGCTTGCGCGACTCCGGCGGGAGCGATGCGCTGAAGCGGTCCATCGCGTCGGCGAACTTCGCGTACATCTCGCCGCGAAGGCGCATCGTGAAAAGCGTGCCGTCCGCGGCCGCGGGCGCGGCGATCGCGGCGGCGAGCCGCTGCGCTTCGTCCTTGCCGAAGGACACGCCGATCGCACTGGTCGTCATCGCGACGTCGAGGTCGAGCTTGCCGGCGAGTTGCGGCGGTAGCGCGGCCGACGGGATCGCGACCGGTTTGCCGTCCGGTGCGATCGCGATGCCCGCGAGCGCCGGCGACGTCATCTGCGCGAGGCTGGCGAGGAGCGCCGGGTTGGAGCTGCCGAGGAGGAAGGTTCCGGCGACGTCGGGCATGCTCGCCTCGCCCGCGGGCCATGCGAAGCGGCTGAGCGTGACGCGTGCGCCGCTGAGGTCGCCGAACGGCGGCGGGATCGTCTGCGCGAGCTTCGCCTTCGCCTCCGCCATGCTTTGGTTGATCGAGGCGAGTTCGGCGCAGCGGAACGGTGCCTTGGTGACCGCGTCGGCTTGCGCGACGAGGAAGTCGCGCGCCTTGAGCACGGGGGCCGCGAGCGCGAAATCGAGCAGGGCGTCGTCCGGCGTGCTGCCCGGCAGCGGCGCGGCGAGCGCCGACAGCGACTTCGCGAGCACGGGATCGAGTTCGATGCGCGCATGCATCGTCATGCGCTTGTCGTCGAGATCGCGGTAGCCGATCGCGAGGCGCGGTGCCTTCGCCGCGAGCGCGTCGATCTCGTCGCGGCAGGTCGCATCGGGCGCCTTGGCCGGATCGCCGGCGGCCGCCTTCGCGGCGATCATCGCGACGAGGCGGCGCGTGTCGACCCAGCCGCTGCCGTACGGCAGGTAGCCGCGCGCCTTGTTGAAGTCGGCCAGCGCGCTCGCGTCGAGAACCTGCGCCGGCCGGTCGATGCCGAGCAACTTGCGTTCGAGCGCTTCGTCGGCGCCGCCGGCGGCGAACGCGACGACGAGGTGCTTGCCTTCGATCGCGACGAGGCCACGCGCCTCGTCGTTGCCGAACGTGCGTACGTCCTGCTCGCCGATGCGCGTCGTGCCGAGCGCCGTGCCCGACTTCTGTTCGATCCGCGCGATCATCGCGCGGAACGCGTCCGGATCGGCGAGTTCGAGGCGCATCACCGGCAGCAGGTCGACGCCGTAGAACGCCGCGTGCGCCTTCGGGTCGAAGCCGATCTCGCGCCACTGCTCGGGCGTGCTGCGCCCGCGCATTTCGTCGAGCACCGCCTTCAGCACCTTCGGCGCGGCGCTGTCCGCGTCCGTCTTGCCGACCTGGGCGAGCATCTCGTCCATCATGTCGGTGAACAGCGGCCACGCGCCCTGCATCTGTTCGCGCCAGTGCGCGATCGCGCTGTCGGGCGCGGGTTCGATGTTCGCGAACAGGTAGGGCGTGTCGGCCGGGACGAACGCGAGCGGCGTGGTGGTGTCGGCCTTCTTGCCGCAGCCGGCGACCGCGACGAGGGTGGCGGCCAGGGCGAGGTGGCGCAGGATCCGTGTGCGCATGGACATGTCTTCCCCAGGGAGTGGGAAGGCAGTCTAGCAGGGCGCACCGGCGCCCCGTCGCCGCGGCGCGCGGTGGCGTGTCGTCAACGCGCGGCGAGCAGTTCCGCCAGCACGGCCATGCGCGCGTAGATGCCGTTCGCGACCTGTTCGAGGATCACCGACTGCGCACCGTCGGCGACGTCCGCCGCGATCTCGATGCCACGGTTCATCGGCCCCGGATGCATGACGATCGCGTCGCGCTTCGCCCGCGCCAGGCGCGTGCGATCGAGGCCGTAGCGCGCGAAGTACGCGTGCTCGTCGAGGCCGGGCAGGCCCTCGATGCGCTCCTTCTGGATGCGCAGCATGACGACCACGTCGACGCCGTCGAGGGCCGCGTCCAGATCGCCGGACAGGGTGCAGCCGGGAAATTCGCCGGCGTCCGGCAGCAGCGCGGCGGGGCCGCACAGGCGGATTTCCGCGGCGCCGAGCGCGTGCAGCCCGTGCACGTCGGAGCGCGCGACGCGCGAGTGGCGGATGTCGCCGCAGATCGCCACGCGCAGGCCCTCGACGCGCTTCTTGTGGTCGCGGATCGTCAGCAGGTCGAGCAGGCCCTGGGTCGGGTGCGCGCGGTTGCCGTCGCCCGCATTGAGGATCGCCGCGCGACGCGCGTGCGCGGCGAGCCGCGCCGGCGTACCGTTCTCCTTGTGGCGCACGATGAACGCATCGGTGCCCATCGCCTCGATCGTCGCGAGCGTGTCCTCCAGGGTTTCGCCCTTGCTGGTCGAGGAGCTGGCGATGTCGAAGTTCACGACCGTCGCACCGAGGCGGCGCGCGGCGAGCTCGAAGCTCGTGCGCGTGCGCGTCGACGCCTCGAAGAACAGGTTGACGACGGTGCGCCCGGCGAGCAGCGGCAACGACGTCGAGCCGGCACGGAACTGCTCGCGCAACGACGTGGCGCGGTCGAGCAGGCCTTCGATGCGCGCGCGGCCGAGGCCGTCGAGCGTGATCAGGTGGCGCAGGCGGCCGTCGGCGTCGATGGACGGATCGGACATCGTCGTGTCTTCCTCTCGGGTCAGTTCGCCGGCCAGCCCGCGCTTTCGTGCGCGCCGGCCAGCCAGTGTTCCAGGATGATCTGCGCGGCGAGCGCGTCGATCGCCGCCGCGTCCTTGCGCCGTGCCGCGCCGCTCGCGCGCTGCGCCGCGAAGCGGCGGGCCGCCTCGCGCGAGGTGTTGCGTTCGTCGACGAGGTGCACGGGTTTCGCGTAGCGCCGGTGCAGCGCCTCGGCGAACGCGCGCGCGCGTCGGCTCATCGGTTGTTCGCCGCCGTCCAGCGCGAGCGGCAGGCCGACCACGAGGTGATCGGGCCGCCAGTCGGCGACGAGCGTGTCGAGGCGCGTCCAGTCGTCGGCGACCAGTGCGACGAGCGGGCGCGCACTCGCCGAGATCGAGTTGCCGACCGCGATGCCGATCAGGCGCGTGCCGACGTCGAACGCGAGTGCGGTGCCCTCAGGCGTGGCCGGCATAGCTCGCGAGCTGGAACAGGTTCACGCCGACGAGGCCGGCAGCGGCTTCCCAGCGGTCCTCGAGCGGCGTCTCGAACAGCACGTGCTCGGTCGCGGGCGCGGTGAGCCAGTGGTTCTCGCACAGCTCCTGCTCGAGCTGGCCCGGGCTCCAGCCCGAATAGCCGAGCGTGACGACCGCGTGGCGTGGACCCTTGCCCGCAGCCATCGCGACGAGGATGTCGCGCGACGTGGTCACCGCGATCTGCTCGGAGATGCGGAACGAGGATTCCCAGTCGCCGCCGGGCGAATGCAGCACGAAGCCGCGCTCCGGCTGCACCGGCCCGCCGATCAGCACCGGTGCATCGACGACGTCGGCGAACTCCGAATGCATGTTCATCTGCGCGAGCACGTCGCCGAGGCGGTACTCCGACAGGCGGTTGATCATGAGCCCCATCGCGCCGTCCTCGCCGTGCTGGCACAGGAACGCGACGCCGCGCGCGAAGTTCGGATCGCGCAAGGTCGGCATCGCGATGAGCAGCTGGTTGGTGAGTGGCGTGCTGTCGGCCATGGCGCGATTGTACGCGAGCCGCGCGGGCGGGCCTAAGGACGCGCTGAACGGGAATCGCGCGCGATCGCCGTCGAATCGGCGCATCCGCACCGGCTCGGATCCGCACTCCGCGTGCGCTGCACCACCCGGACGGGCGCTCCGGGCCTCGCTCAGCGGTTGCGCAGGATGTCGCCGGGGAGGAACTGCCAGGTGCGGCTGATGTACAGCTCGTCGACCTGTTCCTTGCTCTCGGGCAGCGCCGGGAACGGTTCGGCGAGGCGCACGATGCGGATCGCCGCGTCGTCGAGCACCTTGTGCCCGCTCGACTGGATCACGTCGATGCTCTTCACCTTGCCCTTGCGATCGAGGCCGACCGTGAGCACGAGCTGACCGTGCAGCTGGCGCCGCCGCGCCTCGTCGGGATAGTTGAGGTTGCCGATGCGCTCGATCCGCGCGACCCACGCGCGCATGTACGCGGCGTACTCGTACTCCTGCGTGTTCGCCGAGATGTACTTGCGCTTGGGCCGCTTCGCGTACTGCTCGGATTCGTGCTGGATCTCCTGCGCGAGGCGTGCCATCTCGACCTTGCGCTGATCGGTTTCGCGTTCGTCGCGATCCGGCTCGGGGTCGGCCTCGGGCGTGCGACGATCGGTCGTGATGCGATAGGTCGAGGCGCGCTGGGTGAGCATCTCGGTCGGGCTCGGCGGCGTCGGCCGCGGCGCGCCGTCGTCGAGCGGGATGGGTGCCACCCCCGGCGTCGCCTTCGGCACCGGGCTCGACAGCGGCTGCGCGGGTCGATGCGGCTTGTCGGCGTCGCCGCCACCGCTGTTGCTCGCCTGCGCGATGAAGTCGGCCTTGTCCGGCTTCTCGCTGTTGGCCGACTGCACGAGGATGACGTCGAGCGACGGCATGCGCGGCGGCGCCTTTTCGAACTCGAACGTGATGCCGAGCGCGAGCACCGCGTGCGCGACCGCGGAGAACAGCAGGGTGACGCCGAGGCGATCGGCGCTGCTGGCGGTCGGGTCGCTCATCAGGCGGGTGCGCCAGCTTCGAGCCGGTCGAACAGCAGCCCGGCAATGTTGAGGCCGAACTGCGCGTCGAGCTCGCGCGCGCAGGTCGGCGAGGTCACGTTGATCTCGGTGAGCCAGTCGCCGATGACGTCGAGGCCGACGAAGCGCATGCGACGCCGGCGCAGCTCGGGGCCGACCTGCGCGGCGATCCAGCGGTCGCGCTCGGACAGCGGCACGCCGACGCCCTTGCCGCCCGCAGCGAGGTTGCCGCGGAAATCGTCGCCCTGCGGTATTCGCGCGAGCGCGTAAGGCACCGGCTCGCCGTCGATCA
Source organism: Dokdonella fugitiva (assembly GCF_014138265.1). Taxonomy (GTDB): domain Bacteria; phylum Pseudomonadota; class Gammaproteobacteria; order Xanthomonadales; family Rhodanobacteraceae; genus Dokdonella_A; species Dokdonella_A fugitiva_A. The sequence goes on along the minus strand of NZ_JACGXL010000004.1, from coordinate 186,904 downwards.
TGAGGATGCGCTTGTCGCCCGCACTGATCTCCGGGATGAACTTCTGCGCGATCGCGAAGCCGCGGCCGTTGCCGGTCAGCGTTTCGAGGATCACGTTGAGGTTCGGGTCGCCGTGGCGCGAGCGGAAGATGCTGCGCCCGCCCATGCCGTCGAGCGGCTTGAGCACGACCTCGCCGTGCTCGGCGGCGAAGCGCTTGAGTTCGGCGGCGTCGCGCGCGATCGCGGTCGGCGGGCAGCACTGCGGGAACTGCAGCGAAAACAGCTTCTCGTTGGCGTCGCGCAGGCCGCGCGGGTCGTTCACGACCTCGACGCCGCCCTGCTGGGCGAGCTCGAGCACCATCGTGTCGTAGATGAACTGGGCGTCGACCGGCGGGTCCTTGCGCGCGAACGCGTAGTCGATGCCGGCGAGCGGCCGCCAGGCCGGGGCGCCGACGGTGAACCAGTCGTGCGGGTCGTCGCGCACGGCCAGCGGCGCGAGCCGCGCCCAGGCCGCGCCGTCGCGCACCGCGAGGTCGCCCTGGGTCATGTAGTGGAGGGAATGGCCGCGGCGCTGCGCTTCGAGCAGCAACGCCAGGGTGGTGTCCTTCTTCGGGTTGATCGTGCCGATCGGATCCATCAGCACGGCTAGGTTACGGGTCATGCAGTCTTCCGGGACGCGCGTGGGTGGAGCATAGCGGGGCAGCCTCGGGGCCGGCTGCGAACCATGCCACGAGGGGTCGGGAGCGTCACATTGCGCCGATTTTTGCTGTGCACAACGGCGGCGCAAGCGCGAAACCCGTCGCAACCGCAGGGCGGGTCGCATACTACACTCGGAACGCTTGCGCAGCGCCTCGGCGGAGACGCGAACTTTCGTCAGTTCGTGGACTTACGCCAACAACTTGACAGCTTCGCTAGCTATGTTGGATAAGGGGTACGGTCGCGTGATGCGCCAGGTCCGGCGTGTCGTATTCCGTCATTTCAGGCATGCGGTTTGCATGCCATGGCGACGCGTCCGATTTTACGGCGATGGCCGCGGACATAGATGTCGAGTGGCGAGGGGGTTAGGTGGACGACACAAAAGAGGGCGGCCTGAACGGCGTCAAGGTCATGGTCATCGACGATTCGAAGACCATCCGCCGCACTGCCGAGACCTTGCTGCGCAAGGAAGGATGCGAAGTCGTCACCGCGACCGACGGTTTCGAGGCGCTCGCGAAGATCTCAGACCAGCAGCCGCAAATCATCTTCGTTGACATCATGATGCCGCGGCTGGACGGCTACCAGACGTGCGCGCTGATCAAGAACAACCAGATGTTCAAGAACACGCCGGTGATCATGCTGTCGTCCAAGGACGGCCTGTTCGACAAGGCACGCGGGCGCATCGTCGGCTCGGAGCAGTACCTGACCAAGCCGTTCACCCGCGAAGAACTGCTCGGCGCGATCCGTCGCCACGTCGACGGGACGTGAACGGGCGCCATTCGGAAGGGGAAGAGATGGCAGCGATGCGTACCACCGCAAGTGTCGCGACCGCGGCGACCCGCCGTGCGGGCGCGCGCGCGATGAGGGATCGCTGACATGGCCTCGCAGAATTTTTCCGCCACGCCTTACGAGGTGCTCGCCGAATACGAGCGCCGCAGCCTCGCGCACGCGGCCGGCGCGCCGGAGCAAGTCGACGCGCCGGGCCTGTGGCGCGGCATCGGCTTCCGCATCGGCGACCGGCACTTCGTGAGCAGCATCGCCGAGGTCAACGAAATCCTGACGCCGCCGGTAGTCACGCTCGTGCCCGGCGCGAAGAGCTGGCTGCTCGGCGTCGCCAACGTGCGCGGCAATCTCGTGCCGGTGGTCGACCTGCGCGACTTCGTCGGCGGAGGGCGCAGCCCGAACACCGAGACGACGCGCGTGCTCGTCGTGCGCCAGCACGGCGGCAGCGTCGGCCTGCTCGTCGACGAGGTTCAGGGCCAGCGCAGCTTCTCCGAGGAGCAGCTGACCGCGGCCGTCGGCGAGGCCGACGAGCGCTACAACAACTACGTTGGCGAGAATGTCCAGCTGGGCGACGTGCAGTGGGGCCTGTTCAGCATGGCGGCCCTCGTGCGCAGCGCGCATTTCCAGCAGGCCGCGGCATGAAATGTCCCGCATCGGCGACCCGCCGTGGTCGGCGATGAGAGAAGAACGATAGGGGGTGAAGTGTGAGTACTACGTCGGGTGCAGTCGGACTCGAGCGCGGCGGTCGCGCCAACACGGTGCTGTTCGTCGTGCTGGGCGTCCTGTTCATCATCGCGATCGCGAATTTCGTCCTGTTGTACTTCCAGAACGTGCAGGATCGAAAAGCAGTCGCCTACACGACGCAGATCCAGGTGTCCTCGCAGCAGCTCGCCAAGTACGCGGCGGAAGCGGCGGGCGGCAATGAACTCGCCTTCCAGGAGCTCAAGAGCACGAGCGAGAACATCAACGCCTACGTCGAAGCGCTGAACCAGGGCGACAAGACCGGCATGAAGGGCTATTCCGTCCGCATGCCGAAGGAGATCGAGGCGCTGACCTCGGCCTGGAGGCAGCTGCAGGCCGACGCCAAGAAGATCATCGACAACCAGGCTGTCGTCCTCACCGCGAACACCAACGCGAAGGACTTCATCGACAAGGTTTCCGCGCTCAACTCGCGCATGAGCGAGGTCGTCAACATCCTGACCGACCGCAACGCCAGCGCCTCGCAGGTCTACATCGCCTCGCGCCAGATGCAGCTCGCCGATCGCATGAGCAACCGCGTCACGCGCATCCTCGTCGGCGGTGCCGACACCCAGTTGTCCGCCGACGGCCTCGGCCGCGACTCGCGCCTGTACCAGACCGTCGTCACCGGCCTGCTCGAGGGCGCGCCCGAACTCAACATCAAGCCGCTCGACAACGCCGCCGCGAAGCAGATCGTCGGTGACGTCGCGCAGCAATGGACCGCGGTCACCGAGCCGGTCAAGACCATCGTCGACTCCGCGCCGAACCTGCAGGCGGTCAAGGACGCGTCGGACAAATCGTTCACGGACAGCCAGGACGTGCTGCTGCGCGCGGTCACCGCGGCGCAGACGATCGACGCGATGTCGTCGACGAAGAACCTGACGAACTTCCGCAACCCGCTGTGGGGCGCGCTCGCCGCCGCCATCGCGATGCTGCTGCTGCTGTTCCTCGGTTACAACCTGATCCGCGACCAGCGCCGCCGCCTGCAGCAGACCAATGAACTGAACCAGCGAAACCAGGACGCGATTCTGCGCCTGCTCGACGAGATGGGATCGCTCGCCGAGGGTGACCTGACCGTAAAGGCGACCGTCACCGAGGACATCACGGGCGCGATCGCCGACTCGGTCAACTTCGCGGTGGAGGCGCTGCGCAGCCTCGTCACGACGATCAACGAGACCGCCGTGCAGGTGTCCGCCGCGGCGCAGGAAACGCAGGCGACCGCGATGCAGCTGGCCGACGCCGCGCAGCACCAGGCGCGCCAGATCAGTTCCGCGTCGGTCGCGATCAACGACATGGCGACGTCGATCGACAACGTGTCGAAGAACTCCGCCGAAAGCGCGGACGTCGCGCAGCGCTCGGTGCAGATCGCCGCGAACGGCGCGCAGGTCGTGCGCCAGACGATCCAGGGCATGGACTCGATCCGCGACCAGATCCAGGAGACATCGAAGCGAATCAAGCGCCTCGGCGAATCGTCGCAGGAGATCGGCGCGATCGTCGAACTGATCAACGATCTTGCCGAACAGACCAACATCCTCGCCTTGAACGCAGCCATCCAGGCCGCTTCGGCCGGTGAAGCGGGCCGCGGCTTCGCGGTCGTCGCCGACGAAGTGCAGCGACTGGCCGAGCGCGCGTCGGGCGCGACGAAGCGAATCGAAACGCTGGTGCAGACGATTCAGTCCGACACCAACGAGGCGGTCAGCTCGATGGAACAGACGACCTCCGAAGTGGTGTCCGGCGCGCGCCTCGCCGAGGACGCGGGCCACGCGCTCGGCGAGATCGAGAACGTGTCGAACAACCTCGCGGCGCTGATTCAGGGCATCTCGACCTCGGCGCGACAGCAGTCGGCCGCGGCAACCAACATCTCAGCGACGATGAACGTGATTCAGGAGATCACCTCGCAAACCTCGGTCGGCGCCAGCCAGACCGCGGAGTCGATCGGCAACCTCGCGCAGCTCGCTTCTGACCTGCGTCGATCGGTCGCCGACTTCAAACTGCCGGGATGAGTCGAGACGAATGAAGCGACCCCTGATCCTCCTCCATCCGTCCCAGGCGGGCGCCTCCGTGGCGCCGCGCACGGCGAGCGCCGGTCGTCGCAGTCGAGGCTAGTGGCATGAAACTGTACGACGATGGCGAATTCACCGCCCTGAACTGGGTCAAGCCGGCACTCGATGCGACGCTCGCGCAGGCGCGAGAGGCGCTCGAAACCTACGTCGAGGAGCCCGACAACCTCGCGCTCATGCGCGCGTGTTCCGAACACCTGCACCAGGTGCAGGGCACGCTGCGCATGGTCGAGCTGTACGGCGCGGCGATGGTGGTCGAGAACATGGAGCGCCTCGCCGAAGCGCTCGTCGCCGACACGATCAAGCAGCGCGACGAGGGCTATTCCGTGCTCATGCGCGGCATGGTCCAGTTGCCGGACTACCTCGAGCGTCTGCAGAGCGGCCACAAGGACATCCCGATCGTCCTGTTGCCGCTGCTGAACGACCTGCGCGCGGTGCGCGGCGAGAACCTGCTGAGCGAATCGGCGCTGTTCTCGCCCGACCTCGGCCTGCCGCTGCCGGACGCTGCCGCGGGCACAGACCAGCCGACCGCGCCGGCCGAGCTGCGTACGCAGGCACTGCGCCTGCGCCTCGCGTTCCAGGCCGCGCTGCTGAAGTGGTTCCGCGATTCCGCCAATGGCGAACACCTGCGCCGTCTCATCGACGTGCTCGATCGCCTGCGCGCGATCTCGCACGGCGTGGAGCCGCGTCGCCTGTGGTGGATCGCCGCCGGCGTGGTCGAGGCCGTTGAGAACCGCGGACTCGAGCCGAGCGTCGCGGTCAAGCTGCTGTTCGGTCGCGTCGATCGCGAGATCCACCGTTTCGCCGAAGGTGGCGAGACGACGTTCGCGGCGAAGCCGCCGCGCGAGCTGATCAAGAACCTGCTGTACTACATCGCGCACTCCGGTTCCAACGGGGTGGCACCGGGCACGCGCTGCGTCGAGATCCGCCGCACCTACCGCCTCGACACGCTGCTGCCGACGCAGAGCGAACTGCAGCACGCGCAGGGCTCGATGACGGGCCGCAACAAGAACCTGCTCGGCACGGTGTCGGCGGCGATCAAGGACGACCTCGTGCGCGTCAAGGAAGCGCTCGACATCTTCCTGCGCGGGCACAACACCGACGCGTCCGAACTCGCCGCGCAGGCGGAAGTGCTCAACCGCGTCGGCGACACGCTCGGCATGCTCGGCCTCGGCGTGCCGCGCCGCGTCGTCGGCGAACAGCGCGAAATCATCGAGGAGATGTCGCAGCATCGCCGCCCGGTCGACGAAGGCGCATTGCTCGACGTCGCCGGCGCATTGCTCTACGTCGAAGCTTCGCTCGACGACCACATCGAACGCCTCGGCGACGGCGGCGACAGCGAAGCGCCGAGTGGTGGCGAACTCGAGCTGCCGAAGGCGGAAGTGCGCCGCATCCTCGACGCGCTCATGCGCGAGGCCGCGGTGAACATCCAGCAGGCCAAGCAGGACATCATCGCGTTCATCGAGTCGCCGTGGGATCACCAGCGCGTGCAGCAGATCCCGCGCCTGCTGGAAGAGATCGCCGGTGCGTTGCGCATGCTCGGGCTCGCCAACGCGGCCGAACTCATGACCGCGGTCGTGCGCTTCGTCGAGGTCGAGCTGATCGCGCACAAGCGCGTGCCGACCGCCGAGCAGATGGACAAGCTCGCCGACGCGCTTGCCGCGATCGAGTACTACCTCGAGGCGACACGCGAACAGCGTCGCAACCGCGACAAGATCCTCGACGTCGCGCGCGAGAGTCTCGAAGCGCTCGGCTATTGGCCGCTGCCGCCCGCGGAGCTGCGCGAGAAGCCGCTGCCCACGCCGGCCCCTGCGGAACCGGCGCACAGCGCCGCGGCCGCGCCGCCGCCGGCGGCCGCGACGGTCGCGCGTGATTTCGGCGTGATCGACCATCCTGCGGCGAACGCGACGCCGACGGTCGACGTGCTGCCCGGCCGCGACCTCAACGACCTCGTCGTCGGCGAAGCACGCCACGCCGAACCCGAGCCGCACGACCTCTCCGGCCTTCGCCTGGCCCAGACCGACGCCATCGACAGCGCGTCGGCGGACGGTGACGGCCACTGGATCGAGGTCGAGGAAGAGATCGAGGAGGAAGTCGCCGCGGGCGAACAGTCGCTCGCCGGTTTCGAAGGCGCAGCCGCCGAGGAAATCGACGACGACATCCGCGAGGTGTTCCTCGAGGAAGTCGACGAGGAGATCACCAACCTCAGGAACCAGATGCCGGTGTGGAAGCGCGACACCGGCAACATGGAAGAACTGAAGCCGATCCGTCGCTCGTTCCACACGCTCAAGGGTTCCGGTCGTCTCGTCGGTGCGCTCACGCTCGGCGAGTTCAGCTGGAAAGTCGAGAACATGCTCAATCGCGTGCTCGATCGCACGATCCTGCCGGGTGACGCGGCCGTCTCGCTGGTCGAGCACGCGATCGGCACCCTGCCGGCACTGCTGGCCGCGTTGCGTGGGGAAGCGGGCGCGAGCGCGAACGTCGCAGGCATCATGGACACGGCCGATCGCGTTGCCGCCGGCGAAGACGCGCGCGTGCCGATGGCCATGGCCGGCACGCACATCGTGCGGCGCACGGTGCGCCGCCGGATTCCCGCGCCGGTGCGCGAACAGCCGTCGCTGCGCGCCGACGTGCGCGCGACCGCGTCGCTCGCGGGCGAAGTCGCGGGCGCGGCCGCGCCGGCACCCGCGCCCGCGGCGGAAGTCGTCGCCGGGCCGCTGCCGAACATCGATCCGGTGCTGTTCGACATCCTGCAGAGCGAAGTCGCCGCGCACCTCGCCGTGGTCGACGAGTACGTCGCGCATTGCGAGCCGGAAGCGGTCCGCGCCAGCGAGTCGCTGCTGCGCGCCGTGCACACGCTCAACGGTGCGATAGCGATGGTCGACATTCCGTCCATCGGCAACGTGCTCGCGCCGCTGGAAACCTACATCAAGCGCCTGCGCGCCGCCGATCGCCCGCCGTTGCGGGTCGGCGTCGCCGCGATGCGCGATACCGCCGCGCTCACGCGCGACGTGATGCATCGCCTCGAAACGGGCGATGCGCAACTGCCCGATTCCGGTGCGCTCGCGGCGCGCATGGTCGCGCTGCGTGATTCGTTGCCGGAGCCCGAGGCGTCGCTGACCTGGTACAGCGACGTCGCCGAGACGCCGGCCGGCATCGCCGCCGAGCCGCCGCCGGCTGACGTCGATGTGCCGCCGGAGCCGTTCGCCGAAGCAGCGACGCTGTCGCCTGCATCGAGCGGCGAGGAAATCACCGTCGACGACTGGTTGCGCGACGCCCACGAGGCGATCGCGATGGCCGACTCCGAACTGCCGCCGCAGGCACAGATCCCGGACGATCTCGCCGCCGCGCTGGCCGAATTCGAGAAGCTGCCGACGCTGCAGGCGAGGGCGCAGGAAGAAACGCCGGTCACCGCCCACGACGCGTCGATCGAGGCGATGTTCGCCGACCTGCCGATCGAGGAAATCTCGCTCGAAGAGCCCGCGATCGACGTTCCGCCGATCGTCGGTGCACCGGAAATCGCCAACGTTCCGTTCCCGGACGCGGGTGAGCTGCAGATCGAAGAGGTCGAGCTCGACTCCGGCGACGACCCGCTCGCCGACTTCGGCGGCTTCGACGACGCCGCGCCGACGGCGATGCCCGAGGTGCCGGTCGACGAGCCCGAGGCGGTCGGTTCGATCTTCCTCGATGAACCCGAAGTCGCCGCGCCGGCTCCGGTCGCCCCGGCCGCGCCGGCGACAGCCGCTCCGCACGCGCCCCTCGGCGGTCGCGAAGCACCGCCGCTCGCCGAAGATCCGCAGCCGGAAGGCGCGCTCGAGGCCGCGGACGCCGACGACGACCTGCTCGACATCTTCGTGACCGAGAGCGAGGACATCCTCGACCACGCCGATTCGGTGGTCGCGAGCCTGCGCGAATCGCCGCACGAACGTGCCCACATCGTCTCGCTGCAGCGCGACCTGCATACCCTCAAGGGCGGTGCGCGCATGGCCGGCCTGGCGCCGATCGGCGACCTCAGCCACGCGATGGAGTCGCTCGTCGACGCGGTCAGCGACGGCCGCCTCGCGGTCGATCGCGCCGCGGTCGAGTCGCTCGAGCGCGGCTTCGACCGCCTGCACGTACTCGTGCAGCGCGTCGCGCAGCGCAAGGCGCTGGCGATGCCGCTGCATGCGATCGCGCGCTTCGAGGCGCTCGTCGCCGGCGAGGACCTGCGTGGCGGCACGGCACCCGCCGCAGCCGCATCGCAAGCACACGCCGAACCTGCTGCCGGTTCGTCGGCGACGGCCGGGGCTGCTGCACTGCAGGCGTCACGCCCCGCGCCCGCGCCGCGCCACCTGACCGCGATGGACCAGGAGGAGGTCGAGCGTGCGCCGCAGGAAATGATCCGCGTGCGTTCGGAACTGCTCGACTCGCTGGTGAACTTCGCCGGCGAAGTGTCGATCTACCGCTCGCGCCTCGAGCAGCAGATCTCGAACTTCCGCTTCAACCTCGTCGAATTCGAGCAGACCGTCAACCGACTGCGCGAGCAGCTGCGCAAGCTCGAGATCGAAACCGAGGCGCAGATCATCGCGCGCTACCAGCGCGAGCAGCACGATTCGACCAGCACGTTCGATCCGCTCGAACTCGACCGCTTCTCGCAGCTGCAGCAGCTGTCGCGCGCACTCGGCGAGTCGGTATCCGACCTCGTGTCGATCCAGGGTATCCTCGACGACCAGACGCGCCAGTCCGAGACGCTGCTGTTGCAGCAGTCGCGCGTGAGTTCGGAACTGCAGGAAGGTCTCATGCGCACGCGCATGGTGCCGTTCGATTCGCTCGTGCCGAACCTGCGCCGCACGCTGCGTCAGGCCGCGCAGGAAATCGGCAAGCGCGCCCAGCTCAAGGTCGACGGCGCGCACGGCGAAATGGACCGCAACCTGCTCGAGCGCATGAAGGCGCCGTTCGAGCACATGCTGCGCAACGCGCTCGCGCACGGCATCGAGAAACCGGACGAGCGCACCGGCGTCGGCAAGCCCGCGGAAGGCACGGTCAACATCGCGGTCAGCCGCGAGGCGACCGAAGTCGTGCTGCGCATCACCGACGACGGACGCGGCATGGACCGCGAGGCGATCCGCCGCAAGGCGATCGAGCGCGGCCTGCTCAAGCCCGACGTGCAGCTGTCCGATCGCGACCTGTACGGCTTCATCCTCGAAACCGGCTTCTCGACCGCCGAGCAGGTGACGCAGCTCGCCGGTCGCGGCGTCGGCATGGACGTCGTCAACAACGAGATCAAGCAACTCGGCGGTTCGCTCACGATCGATTCCAAGCACGGCCAGGGCACGCAGTTCACGATCCGCCTGCCGTTCACCCTCGCGGTGACCCAGGCGATCCTGGTCAAGCTCGGCGAGAGCAACTACGCGATCCCGATGTCGTCGGTGCAAGGCGTCGCGCGCATCGCGCACGACGACCTCGAGCGCCGCATCGCCGACGGCAACCCGAAGCACAACTACGCCGGCGAGGAATTCAACATCTACGAGCTGTCGCAGCTGCTCGGCCTGCCGCGCCCGCGCACGACCAGCGACGAGACGCAGATCCCGTTACTGATGACCCGCACCGGCGACCAGCGCGCCGCGGTACGCATCGACGGCGTGGTCGGTTCGCGCGAAATCGTCGTCAAGTCGGTCGGCCCGCAGGTCAGCTCGGTGCCGGGCATCTTCGGCGCGACGATCATGGGGGACGGCTCGGTCGTGATGATTCTCGACCTCGCCCCGCTCGTGCGCCGCCTCGCCGCGCTGCGCGCGCGCATCGACGCGGGCGCGATCGAAGCGCCGGCGTTCATGACGCCGGAGCCCGAGCAGGCGGTCGACGTGCGCGCCAAGCCGCTCGTCATGGTCGTCGACGATTCGATCACGATGCGCAAGGTCACCACCCGCGTGCTCGAGCGCGCGGACTTCGAGGTGCTCACCGCGAAGGACGGCCTCGACGCGCTCGAGAAGCTGCAGGAAACGGTGCCAGACATCATGCTGCTCGATATCGAGATGCCGCGCATGGACGGCTACGAACTCGCGACCTACATGCGCAACGACTCGCGTCTGCGCAAGGTTCCGATCATCATGATCACCTCGCGCACCGGCGAGAAGCATCGCCAGCGCGCGTTGGAAATCGGCGTCGAGCGCTATCTCGGCAAGCCGTACCAGGAAGACGACCTGTTGCGTCAGGTCCAGGAAGTGTTGAGGCGCGAACGTGTCTAGTTCATCCGTCGCGGTGGCGCTGCTGTACGAATCGAGCACGCGTACCGACCACCTGCGCGAAACGCTGACCGCGCTCGGCGCGCCGATCGTGTACGAGGCGGCCGCGGCCGCGCTCGATCGCGAGGCGCTCGCGCGTTCGCAGGCGAACGTGGTGATCGTCAACCTCGAGGACGAGGACAGCGCCGACCTCGATGGCGTCTACGAGCTGCTCGACGACGCGCGCTACAAGGTCGTGTTCAACGACAGCGGCGTGTCGAGCGAACTGTCCGGCTGGGACCAGGCGCGCTGGATGCGCCATCTCGCGGCGAAAGTGCTCGGCGAAGGCGACCTCGATCCGCCGCGCCCGGCGGGTGCGCAGGCCGTGCCGTTGCGTGCGCGCAGTGAACCGGCCATCGCGTCCGCGGTCGAAGCGCCCGCCACGCCGCCGATGGCTACCGAGCCCGTCCACGCACGGCCCGCGGCGCCGATCGAGCCGCCGGCCGAGCACGCGGCAGCGGATGCGCTCGCGTCGGTCGCGGCACCGGCGTTCGACCCGACCGAATTCATCGACCTGCTGCGTACGGACGACGTGCCGACGCCGGCGCTCGCCGAGAAGACGTTGCCGTCGATCGACTTCGACGCGCCGGCGGAGGAGAACATCGAGCTCTCCGGCATCGACGACCTGCTCGCGGATTTCGACGTGAGCGCGCCGGAGCCGCTCGAGGAAGCGCGTCTCGACGAGGAGTTCGTCGTCGAGCTGCAGCCCGAGGACATTCCGGTCGCCGTCGGCATCCGACCGAGCGAAACGCCGGAACCCGCATTCGACGAGGCGTCCGCCGCGGACTTCGGCCTCGACTTCGATCTCGGCGAGGCGGAGAGCCAGGCGGCAGCGTCCACGCCGACCGAGACCAAGCCGCTTTCCAGCGCGTCGGCGATGTGGTCGCTCGAGGATTTCGACGAAGGCGACAAGCCGGAGCCGACTCCGACCGGCCGCGCGACCTTCGGCATCGAAAAGATGAGCGCGGCGGAGTACCTCACGCCCGAAGGTGGCGACGAGGCGGCTCAGCCGCCGATTCCATCGATGTCGGAACTCGCGCTGGAACTGATTCCGCTCGAGGAGGCGGTGCAGCCGACCGCCGAGCGGCCCGACCACGAGAACTGGCTCGACCCCGACCAGGTGAAGGCGAAGATCCAGCGCGTCTGGGTGCTCGGCGCTTCGGTCGGCGGCCCCGAATCCGTGCGCGAATTCCTCGCCGAGATCCCGCGCGACTATCCCGCGCTGTTCCTGCTCGCGCAGCACCTCGGTGACGAGTTCGTCGACATGATGGCGAAGCAGCTCGCGCGCGTGACGCAGCTGACCGTGCGCACGCCCTCGCATGGCGAGCGCGTCGCGCACGGCGACATCGTCATCGTGCCGAACGCGCATCGCCTGCAGGTGGACCCGATGGGCGTGGTCGTGCTCGAGAAGCCGACCAGCGAGCCGGCGTACAAGCCGTCGATCGACCGCGTGCTCGAGGACGTCGCCAACCGCTACGGCGCGGCCGCGGGCGCGATCGTCTTCTCGGGCATGTCGGACGACGCGGTTTCCGGTTGCGTGCACCTCGCGGGCAGGGGCGGCACGATCTATGCGCAGTCGCCGGAGAGCTGCGTGGTGAGCACGATGGTCGAAGGCGTCAGCGAAACCGGCGTGGTGAGTTTCTTCGGCACGCCGAAGGAGCTGGCCGAGAAAGTGCTGGCGGACAAGGACAAGGCATGAGAATGCGCGTCGCACCGTCGTGCGCCGGCACAGCAGTCGTACGTTCGCCGCGTCGCCGCGGCGTCCGCGCAAGGGGATGAGAGATGGCCGAGCTACCGCGTGAAATCCGAGGCGTCATGGTCCCGATCACCGAGGGCCGCGTGCTGCTGCCGAACGCGACCGTCGCCGAAGTGATCAGCTACACGCGACCGGAGTCGATCCCGAACGCACCGGCGTGGCTGCTCGGTCGCCTGCCGTGGCGCGGCTGGCGCCTGCCGCTGTTCTCGTTCCCGATGCTGACCGGCCAGCTCGCCGACGAGAGCCGCACCAATGCGCGCGTCGCCGTGCTCAAGGCCCTCGGCGGCAGCGCGGGCATGCCGTTCCTCGCCCTGCTGGCGCAGGGCTTCCCGCGCCTGACGACGATCACGCAGGAGCTGCTGATCCCGACCAGCGACGAGCATCCGCATGCACCCGGCGTGCGCGCCGAGGTGCTCGTGCGCGACGATCGCGCGATCATCCCCGATCTCGACGCGATCGAAGGCATGGTCGCGCGCGCTCTCGCCGCGTAGGCGATCGCGTCAGCCGGCGAGCCGCACGAGCATGCTGCGGCTGGCGAGGTCGTGCCAGCCGCGCCGCTCGCGGTCGAGCAGGCACCATGCGAAGCCGAGTCCGCACGCGAGCAGCGACGGCAGCGCGAGCGCGAAGCGCAGCAGTGCGCGTGGCCATGGCAGTGTAGAACCGTCGGCCGACACCACGCGCAGGCGCCACGCGCGCATGCCGATGGTCTGGCCGCCGCGCGACCACGACAGCACGAAATACGCCGCGGTCACCGCGAGCAGCGCCGCACGCAGCGCATTGAGGTAGAGCGGCGACAGATGGGCGACGTCGACATCGCCGTGCACGGCGAGCATCGCCACCCCGGCCGTGAGCATCCACAGCCCGATCAGCGGAAACAAGTCGTACGCGGCGGCGGCGAGGCGCAGCCACAAGGAGGCGGGAGTCGCGGAGGGCATCGTCGGCGCGGATGGAGTGACGGCGGCTAGCGTCGCGGTTTAGGCTCGGCGACGCAAGCAACGCAGGACCCACGCACCGGATGACCCGTCCCCCGAAGCCGCGTCCCGCGCGGCGCACCAGCGAGGCTCCCGCGCGCCGTCGTGGTCGGCCGCCGGCACCGCGCGCGGCCGACGCGGACACCGTACTCATCGAGTTCTTCCTCGAGCGCGCCTGGTCCGAACTCGGCCTCGCCGCCAACACGCTGGCGAGCTACCGGCGCGACCTCGAGGGCTATTCGCGCTGGCTCGCCGCGCGCGGCCGAGAGCTGGCGAGCGCCGACCGCGAGCAGTTGCAGCGCTATCTCGGCGAACGCTCGCGCTCCGGCGGCGTGGCCGGCAGCGGCTACAAGGCACGCTCGAACGCGCGCCTGCTGTCCGCGTTGCGACACTTCCATCGCCTGCTCGTGCGCGAGGGGCGCCTCGGCGCGGATCCGACCCTGCTCGTCGATCCGCCCAAGCTGCCACGCAGCCTGCCGAAGGCGCTGTCGGAAGTGGACATCGAGAACCTGCTGCGCGCGCCGGGCGAAGGTCCGCTCGGCCTGCGCGACCGCGCGATGATCGAGCTCATGTACGCGACCGGCCTGCGCGTGAGCGAGCTCGTCGGCATCACCGCGGCGCAGGTCAACCTGCGCCAGGGCGTGCTGCGCGTACTCGGCAAGGGCGGCAAGGAGCGCTTGGTGCCGCTCGGCGACGAGGCCGCGCACTGGTTGCAGCGTTACGTCGCGGATGCACGTCCGATGCTGCTGAAGGGGGCACGCAGCGACGCGCTGTTCGTCAGCAACCGCCGCACGGCGATGACGCGCCAGATGTTCTGGACGCTGGTCAAGAAGCACGCGCTCGCCGCGGGCATCGCGCCCGCCCGCATCTCGCCGCACGTGCTGCGCCATTCGTTCGCGACCCACTTGCTCAATCATGGCGCGGACCTGCGCGCGCTGCAGCTGATGCTCGGCCACAGTTCGCTGTCGACCACGCAGATCTACACGCTGGTGGCGAAAGAAGGGCTCAAGCGGCTGCACGCGCGCCACCACCCGCGTGGCTGAAGGTCGCGGCTGAACGGCGTGGCGCGATCGGCTTCACTTTCGCCGGCCGGGGACGCGTGCCACAATCCCGCGTTGGTCCGGGAACCTTGGCCGCGATGCCGTGGTCGACGGTCGGACAGGGCGCGATGCAAGTTTCGTCCGCCGAAGCCGGTCCCGGCTCCACCCGAACTCTCGCGCGAGGTATCCATGCGTTTTCCGCTACTTGCATCCGGCTTGCTGCTGGCCGCCCAGGCATTCGCCGCGACACCTGCCGAGGACACGGTGCGCCAGGCGCTGGGGCAGATCGCCCCCAACGTGAAGATCGAGGCGGCGCAGGAATCGGCGGTGCCGGGCTTCTACGAGGCGATCGCCGGCGGCGAATTCGTCTACGTGAGCAAGGACGGCCGCTACCTCCTCAACGGCAGCGCGTTCGACATCGCGTCCAAGCGCGACCTCACGCAGATCTCGCGCGGCAAGGTGCGCAAGGCCGCGCTCGACCGGATCGGCCCGGACAAGCGCATCGTGTTCGCGCCGCAGGCGCCGATGGCCTCAAAGCACACCGTCACCGTATTCACCGACGTCGACTGCCCGTTCTGCCGCCGGTTCCACGAGCAGATCGCGCAGTACAACGCGAAAGGCATCACCGTCGATTACCTGTTCTTCCCGCTGTCGATCCATCCGGGCGCGGACAAGAAGGCCGAAGCGGTGTGGTGTTCGAAGGATCGCCCGAGCGCCTTTACCAAGGCGATGGCCGGCCAGGATCCCGGCAAGGCGACGTGCGCGAACCCGGTCGCCGAACTCACCGACCTCGCCCAGGCGCTCGGCATCGGCGGCACGCCGACGATGCTCGCGGCCGACGGCACGATGATCCCGGGCCAGATCGCGATGTCGCCCGATCGCCTCGCCGCCGAACTCGATCGCCTGGCGCAGGCCAGCGCCGCGAAGAACTGAGGACGCCATGATGACCCATCGCCACATCGCCGCTGCGCTCGTCATCGCGCTGCCGCTGCTCTTCGCGTCCGCCGCCCAGGCCGCGGAATCGCCGGCCGATGCCGCCGCCCGCAAGGCGCTCGCCGAACTCGTGCCGCAGGCGAAGGTCGACGCGGTCGAGCAGGCGCCGCTGCCGGGCTTCCGCCAGGTCATCGTCGGCGGCCAGATGGTCTACCTCAGCGACGACGGCAAGTACCTCCTGCAGGGCGCGCTGTACGACACGAAGAGCAAGCGCGACCTCACCGCATCGCGCCTCGCGGTCGACACCAAGCGCAAGGTCGACGCCGTGCCGGCGGACAAGCGCATCGTGTTCGCGCCGTCAGGCAAGCCGAAGTACAAGGTCACGGTGTTCACCGACATCGACTGCGGCTACTGCCGCAAGCTGCATTCGCAGGTCGCCGAGTACAACCAGCGCGGCATCGAGCTCGACTACCTGTTCTTCCCGCGCAGCGGCCTCAACACCCCGTCGTACGACAAGGCCGTGTCGGTGTGGTGCGCGAAGGACCGCAAGGGCGCGTTCACCGCGGCGAAGAGCGGTGCGAATCCGGCGCCGCTCAAGTGCGACAACCCGGTCGCCGAGCAGTTCACCCTCGGCACCCAGGTCGGCGTCAACGCGACGCCCGCGATCTTCGCGCCGGACGGCACCCATATCGGCGGTTACCTGCCGCCGGACGAGATGCTCTCGCGCCTGCAGTCGCTCGCCACGCCGGCGCTCGCCGACAACTGAGCCGTGGGCGCGCCAGCGCCCGCGGGGGATCGTAATGACGACGCCCGGCCCTGGCCGGGCGTCGCCGTTCAGGGGCCGCCTACATCGGCCCAAGGCCGCATCGGCTACAATGAGCGGCTCCCCATCGCCGCCTGCGCCATGATCGCCCTCGACGGCCTGCCCGCGCTTTCCCCGTTCCGCATCGACCGCCTCAACGCCGATCTCGCCCGCCAGGTAGCCGGCGCGCGCGTACGCGCGACGCGGCACGTCTACTTCGTCGCCGCCGAGCCGGACGCCGGGCTCGACCTGCCGACCCTGTGCGAGGTCATCGAGGCGGACGCGCAGCCTGCGCGCGCGGCGTCGCTGTGGGTCGTGCCGCGCCTCGGCACGCGCTCGCCGTGGTCGAGCAAGGCGACCGACATCCTCGTCGGTTGCGGCTTCCCGGTCCGGCGCATCGAGCGCGGTCTCGCGTTCGACCTCGACGGCGCGCCCGCGCGCGGCAGCGAAGCCTGGGAGCGCCTCGCGCGCGTCCTGCACGACCCGATGACGCAATCGGTCGTCGACACGCTCGACGATGCCGCGCATGCGTTCGATGCGGGTGCCGCGCAGCCGCTCGCGCGCGTCGTGCTCGGCGCCGACGCACAGGCCGCGCTGGAGGCTGCCAATGCGCGCCTCGGCCTCGCCCTCGCCGCCGACGAGATCGCCTATCTCGGCGAGCGCTATCGCGAACTCGGCCGCGACCCGTCCGATGCGGAACTCATGATGTTCGCGCAGGCGAACTCCGAGCACTGCCGCCACAAGGTGTTCAATGCGTCGTTCACGCTCGACGGCCTCGCGCAGGCGAAGTCGCTGTTCGCGATGATCAAGAACACGCACCAGCAGTCGCCCGCCCACACGCTGTCGGCCTACCACGACAACGCGGCGGTGATCGAAGGCAATCCCGCGCGCCGCTTCTTCGCCGATCCCGCCGACGGCGTGTTCCGCGCGCACGCGGAAGACGTGCCGTACGCGATCAAGGTCGAGACCCACAACCATCCGACCGCGATCTCGCCGTATCCCGGCGCGTCGACCGGTTCGGGCGGCGAGATCCGCGACGAAGGCGCGACCGGGCGCGGCGGCAAGCCGAAGGCCGGCCTGGTCGGCTTCAGCGTCTCGGACCTGCGCATCCCCGGCCTCGCGCGGCCGTGGGAACGCGAGCGACCGCTGCCGCCGCGCTTCGCGAGCGCATTCGAGATCATGCGCGACGGCCCGCTCGGCGGCGCCGCGTTCAACAACGAATTCGGCCGGCCGTGCCTCGGCGGCTACTTCCGCGCGTTCGAGCAGGACGGCGGCACCCCGGGCCTGCGCCGCGGCTACGACAAACCGATCATGATCGCCGGCGGCCTCGCCAACCTGCGCGCGCCGCACGTCGACAAGCGCACCTTGCAGGACGGCGACGCGGTGATCGTGCTCGGCGGGCCGGCGATGCTGATCGGCCTCGGCGGCGGTGCGGCCTCGTCAGTCGCCGCCGGGTCGAGCTCCGAGCAGCTCGACTTCGCCTCGGTGCAGCGCGACAACCCGGAGATGCAGCGGCGCTGCCAGGAAGTCATCGACGCGTGCTGGGCGCGCGGCGACGCGAATCCGATCGTCTCGATCCACGACGTCGGCGCGGGCGGCCTGTCGAACGCGATCCCGGAAATCCTCAACGACTCGGGCGTCGGCGGGCGCATCGAACTGCGCGACATCCCGAGCGACGATCCGCAGCTGTCGCCGATGCAGATCTGGTGCAACGAATCGCAGGAGCGCTACGTGCTCGGCGTGCGCCCGGCCGATCTCGCCGCGTTCGAGGCGATCTGTGCGCGCGAACGCTGCCCGTTCGCGGTGGTCGGCCGCGCGACCGCGGAACGCCGCCTGTGCATGAGCGACCGCCTGCTCGGCGGCGAGCCGATCGACCTGCCGCTCGACGTGCTGTTCGGCAAGCCGCCGCGCATGCAGCGCGACGCGCGCCGTCGCGTACCACGCATCGACGTCGTGCCCGACGTCGAGGGCATCTCGCTCGCCGACGCCGTCGCGCGCGTGCTGCGCCTGCCCGCGGTCGGCAGCAAGTCATTCCTCGTCACGATCGGCGACCGCACCGTCGGCGGGCTCTGCTCGCGCGACCCTATGGTCGGTCCGTGGCAGGTGCCGGTCGCCGACTGCGCGGTCACGCTCGCCGATTTCGACGGCTACGCCGGCGAGGCGATGGCGATGGGCGAGCGCACGCCGCTCGCGCTGCTCGACGCGGCCGCGAGTGCGCGCATGGCGGTCGGCGAGGCGTTGACGAACCTCGCCGCGGCCGACGTCAGGCTCGACGAAGTACGCCTGTCGGCGAACTGGATGGCCGCCGTCGGCCACGACGGCGAAGATGCCGCGTTGTACGACGCGGTGCACGCGGTCGGCGAGGAACTGTGTCCCGCGCTCGGCGTGTCGATCCCGGTCGGCAAGGATTCGCTGTCGATGCAGACGCGCTGGCAGGACGGCACGAGCCAGCAGACCACGGTGTCGCCGGTGTCGCTGATCGTGAGCGCGTTCGCGCGCACGCGCGACGTGCGCCAGGCGCTCACGCCGCAGCTGCGCCTCGATGCGGGCGAGACCGAGCTGTGGCTGCTCGACCTCGGCGCCGGGCTCAACCGCCTCGGCGGCAGCAGCCTGCTGCAGGCCTTCAATCGTGGCGGCGGCGCGCCGCCCGACCTCGACGACGCGCAGCGCTTCAAGGCGTTCTTCGCGGCGCTCCAGCAGGCCAACCACGACGGCCTGCTGCTCGCCTATCACGATCGCAGCGACGGCGGCGCGATCGTCGCGCTGCTCGAGATGGCGTTCGCCGGACGCTGCGGCCTCGACCTGCGCCTCGACGGCTGGGGCGACAGCGTGGTCGCCGCGCTGTTCAGCGAGGAGCTCGGCGCGCTCGTGCAGATCCGCAGCGCGGATCGCGACGCGTTCCGTACGATCCTCGCCGCGCACGGCGTCGCCGCGCTCGCCCACCATGTCGGTGCGCCGAGCGCGAAGCCGCGCGTGCGCCTCGAACTCGAAGGTGAAACGCTCGCCAAGTTCGAGTGGCGCGAACTCATGCGCGCGTGGTCGGAGACGAGCCACGCGATGCAGCGCCTGCGCGACAACCCGGCCAGCGCCGACGCCGAACTCGAATGGCGCATCGACGAATGCGATCCCGGCATCACGCCGAAGCTGGGCTTCGACCCGGCCGAGGACGTCGCCGCACCGTACATCGCGCGGGGCGCCCGCCCGCGCGTGGCGATCCTGCGCGAGCAAGGCGTCAACGGCCAGGTCGAGATGGCCGCCGCGTTCACGCGCGCGGGCTTCGACGCCGTCGACGTGCACATGAGCGACCTCGCGAGCGGGCGGCGCGCGCTCGCCGACTTCCGCGGCTTCGCCGCGTGCGGCGGCTTCAGCTACGGCGACGTGCTCGGCGCGGGCCGCGGCTGGGCCGCGTCGATCCTCTACAACGCGCGCCTGCGCGACGCGTTCGCGGCGTTCTTCGCCGATCCCTCGAAGTTCGCGCTCGGCGTCTGCAACGGCTGCCAGATGCTCGCCAACCTCAAGGCGATCATCCCCGGCGCGACGCACTGGCCGCGGTTCGTGCGCAACGCGAGCGAGCAGTACGAAGCGCGCCTGGTCACGCTCGAAGTGCTCGACTCGCCGTCGATCTTCTTCGCCGGCATGGCGGGTTCGCGCATACCGGTGGCGGTCGCGCACGGCGAAGGCCATACGCGCTACGACGATCCCGCCGACGTCGCGCGCGCACTCGCGGCCGCGCGCTTCGTCGACAACCACGGCAAGGCGACCGAGCGTTTCCCGCTCAACTCCAACGGCTCGGCCGGCGGCAATACCGGTTTCACCGCGGCGGATGGGCGCGCGACGATCCTCATGCCGCACCCGGAACGCGTCGTGCGCAGCGTTCAGCTGTCGTGGCGGCCGCGCGAGTGGGGCGAGGATTCGCCGTGGATGCGCATGTTCCGCAACGCGCGCGTCTGGGCCGGCTGAACCGTGGCGCTTTCGCCGATCCGCGAGTTCGGCCTGAAAGCGGTGCTGTGGTTGCCGCTCGCGTTCGTGGCCTGGTTCTGGGCGGCGCCGCTGTGGGTGTGGCCGGCGATGCTGATCGCCAAGCAGGTGCTGCTCGGCCATTGGGGCGCGTTGTTCGAGAGCGTGCGCCTCGGCGGTGAACTGCTCGACGCGAGCGGCCGCGTGGTCGAGCGCGCGGGTTACCTGGTCAGCCTCGGCACGCGCGTGACGGTGAGCGTGCAGGGCGGCATGGGCGTGCTCGAGCCGACGCTGAACCCGATGGTGTACGCCTGGTCGCTGCCGTTGTTCGGTGGACTGGCGATGGCGACGCCACTGTCGACGGGCCGGCGTGCGCTGCAGTTCGCGTTCGCCCTCGCCGTGATCTGGCTCGGCCAGGCGTTCGGCATCGTCGCCGAGAGCCTCAAGACGCTCGCCTTCGACGCCGGCCCGAGCGGTGCGGCTGCGATCGCACAGGCCGGGCTAGACGCGAACGCGATCGCGCTGGCCTACCAGTTCGCCACGCTCGTGCTGCCGGCGATCGTGCCGGTCGCGCTGTGGATCGGCTTGAACCGTGCCTTCATCGAGACGCTCGTCGGGCGGGGCGGGGAACCCCGGGACCGTGGCAGGGTCTGAGTAGGCACGAGGGCGATGGCCCCGCATCCCCCGGCTGGTCCCGACGAGGGCGCCGGATATGGAACAATGCCGCCCCCGTCCGACTTTCGCGTTCAGGAAACCATGGCCGCCGTCGCACCGATAGAACATGCCGTCGCCACGGCGACCGAGGCCAGCCTCGACGAGCGCATCTGCCAGTTCCTGGTGGCGCGCGGCCGCCTCAAGGAAACCGATCTCGCGCGCGGCCGACGCCTGCACGAAGAGGATCCCGCCGCCGGCAGCCTCGTGTCGCTGCTGACGCGGCTCGGCCTCGTGTCCGAGCGCGAGATGGCGGACGCGGTGTCCGAGCTGCTCAAGCTGCCGCTGCTCTCGGCGAAGGAATTCCCCGAAGCGCCGCCGGCGAACGTGCAGGCTTCGGTGCGCTTCCTCAAGCACCACCATGTCTGCCCGATCGCGGAAACCGAAAGCGACGTGACCCTGCTCGTCGCCGATCCGGCCGACGCGTTCCCGCTGCAGGCGCTCAAGCTCGCCACCGGTCGCGAGGTCAAGCTCAACATCGGCCTGCGCAGCGAGATCGACGACCTCATCGAGCGCTACTACGGTTCCGGCCGCTCGGCGATGGGCACGATCGTCGAGAACCTCACCGACGAGAACAATCGCAGCGAAGACGACATCGAACACCTGCGCGACCTCGCTTCGGAAGCGCCGGTCATCCGCCTCGTCAACCTGATCATCCAGCGCGCGGTCGAACAGCGCGCGTCGGACATCCACGTCGAACCGTTCGAGAACCGCCTCAAGGTGCGCTATCGCATCGACGGCGTGCTGCACGAAGTCGAGTCGCCGCCGGCGGCGTCGACCGCGGCGGTGATCTCGCGCATCAAGATCATGGCGAAGCTCAACATCGCCGAGCGTCGCCTGCCGCAGGACGGCCGCATCATGATCCGCGTGCAGGGCAAGGAACTCGACCTGCGCGTGTCGACCGTGCCGACCGCGCACGGCGAATCGGTGGTCATGCGTATCCTCGACCGCGAGGCGGTCGTGTTCGATTTCCACACGCTCGGCTTCACCGACCAGTTCCTGCAGAAGTTCCTCAACGTGCTGGAACTGCCGCACGGCATCATGCTGGTGACCGGCCCGACCGGCTCGGGCAAGACGACCACGCTGTACACGGCGCTGTCCAAGCTCAACACGCCCGACGTCAAGATCATCACGGTCGAGGACCCGGTCGAGTACCAGATCGAAGGCATCAACCAGATCCAGGCCAAGCCGCAGATCGGCCTCGACTTCTCGCACGCGCTGCGTTCGATCGTGCGCCAGGATCCGGACATCATCATGATCGGCGAAATGCGCGACCTCGAGACCGCGCGCATCGCGATCCAGTCCGCGCTGACCGGCCACCTCGTGCTGTCGACCCTGCACACCAACAACGCCGCCGGCGGCATCACGCGCATGCTCGACATGGGCGTGGAGGACTACCTGCTCACGTCCACGGTCAACGGCATCCTCGCGCAGCGACTCGTGCGGCGGCTCGACCTGCCGAACGCGCAGCCGTACGAGGCGATGCCCGAGGTGATCCGCGAATACGAACTCGAGCGCTTCACCGACGACCGCCCGATCCGCCTGTACAAGCCCGGTGCGTCGGTGACCAATCCGACCGGCTACTTCGGCCGCACGACGATCATGGAATTCCTCGTCATGAGCGATTCGATCCGTCGCCAGATCATGCAGCACGCGGGCATGGGCGACATCGAGCAGCAGGCGCGCAGCGAAGGCATGCGCACGATGTTCGAGGACGGCCTGGTGAAGTCGCTGCACGGCCAGACGACGATCGAGGAAGTGCTGCGCGTGACGTCGTCGGAAAACTGATGAGGCCGGGACTGGATATCCGCGGTCCGGGATTCGCGCAGGCGGCGCCCGCGAATCCGGCGACCCGTTTCTCGCTTTTCCGACTCCCCAATCTCCAATCCCGAATCCCGGCTCAATGACCCTCTATTACTACAAGGCCGTCACGTCGTCCGGCGAAACGCTCGAGGGGCAGTTCGACCTCGGTACGCGCGACGAGGTGATCGGCAAGCTGCAGGATGCGGGCAACATCCCGCTCGAGGTGCGCGAAGCCGACAGCGGCGACTCGGCGAGCCTGTTCGCCGCGCTGTTCAAGCGCGCGACCTTGCGCGAAGCGCAGGTCGTGCAGTTCACGCAGCAGCTCGCGACCCTGCTCGGTGCCGGCCAGCCGCTCGATCGCGCGCTGCAGATCCTGCTCGACCTGCCCGAGAGCGAGAAGGCCAAGCGCATGCTCGAGCGCGTGCGCGACCAGGTGCGCGGCGGCACGCCGCTGTCGGACGCGCTCGAGGCCGAGCACGGCAGCTTCTCGCGCCTGTACGTGAACATGGTGCGCGCGGGCGAGGCGGGCGGGTCGCTGCACGACACGCTCGCGCGCCTGGCCGACTACCTCGAGCGCAGCGCCAACCTCAAGAGCAGCGTGATCAACGCGATGATCTATCCGGCGTTCCTCGTCGGCATGGTGCTGGTGTCGCTGATGGTGCTGCTCGTGTACGTCGTGCCGCAGTTCGCGCCGATGTTCGAGGACATGAACATCGAGATGCCGTTGATCACCCGCGTCGTGCTCGGCGTCGGCTCCGCGCTGCAGAGCTTCTGGTGGCTGATCCTCGTCGCGATCGTGCTCGCCGTCGGCTGGCTGCGCCGGCAGATGGCCGACCCGCCCGCGCGCCTGAAGATCGATGAACGCCTCCTGCGCATGCGCGTCGTCGGCGACATCGTGCGCAAGGTCGAGACCGCGCGCGTCGCGCGCACGCTCGGCACCCTGCTCAAGAACGGCGTGCCGCTGCTCGCGGGCCTGTCGGTCGCGCGCAACGTGATGACCAACACCGCGCTCGCGGAATCGGTCGGCGCGGCCGCCGAGGACGTCAAGACCGGCGGCGGGCTCGGCTACGCGCTCGCCCAATCGAAGCGCTTCCCGAAACTGGCGCTGCAGATGATCAGCGTCGGCGAGGAGTCGGGCGAGCTCGACACCATGCTGATGAAGGTCGCCGACACGTTCGACGTCGAAGTGAAGAACACGCTCGACCGCCTGCTCGCGGCGCTCGTGCCGGCGACGACGATCGTCATGACGGTCATCGTCGCGCTGATCATGCTCGCGATCGTCATGCCGATCATGAACATTGCCGGCGCGGTGCGCTGATACCGCGAATCGTCAACGCGAATCCACTGGAGGGTTACACGGACCATGAACATGCAATCGCACCGCAAGACCATTTCGCGTTCGCGCGGCTTCAGCCTGATCGAGATGCTCGCGGTCATCGTGCTGATCGGCATCGTCGCCGGCATCGTCGTCAACCAGGTCGGCAAGAACGTCGACAAGGGCAAATGGGGCGCGGGCAAGGCCGCCGTCGGCAAGCTCTCCGGCTCGGTGGATTCGTACGCGCTCGACAACGGTGCTCCGCCGTCTCGCCTCGAGGATCTCGTGACCAAGCCGGGCAACGCGCAGAACTGGCAGGGGCCGTACGCGAAGGCGTCGGACCTCAAGGACCCGTTCGGCCACACGTATCAGTACAAGGCGCCCGGTGAACACGGCGACTTCGACATCGTGTTCCTCGGCAAGGACGGCACCGCCGGCGGCGACGGCGCCAACGCGGACTACGGCAACTGGCAGTGAGGAGCCGGGATTCGAGGTTCGGGATTCGGGATTCGGCGGAGCGGTCCGTTCCGTCGCGCCCGTGCGTTCCCGAATCCTCGATCCTCGCTGTCCGATCCCGTCGATCCCGCGGTTTCACCCTCATCGAGCTGATGGCGGTGATCCTGCTGCTCGCGATCGCGCTGACGATCGTCTCCGTCGGTTTCTCCAAGAGCCTGGAGGCGGCGAAGGTGCGCGCGGCGAGCCGCGACCTCGTCGCGGCGCTGCGTTACACGCGCGGCCAGGCGATCGTGAAGGGCAAGTCGCAGGCGCTCGTGCTCAACCTCGAAGACAACTCCTACGTCGCGCCGGGCAAGGGATCGAAGAAGCTGCCGAAGGACATGACCCTGCAGTTGACCACGGCCGACATCGAGCAGACCGGCGCGCACAGCGGCGGCATCCGCTTCTTCCCCGACGGCAGCTCGACCGGCGGCCACATCTCGGTCCTGCTCGGCCAGCGCGAATGGCGCATCAACGTCGCGTGGCTGACCGGCGAGATCGCACTCGACGAGAAGCCCGAATGAAGCGCGATGCGGACATCGGCGCGAACTCGGGCGTGGCCTCGCTGTCCATCTGAACCATGACCCACGCACGCCGACAACCTGCCGACCGCGCCCGCATGCGCGGCTTCAGCCTGATCGAGATGATCGCGGCGTTCCTCGTGTTCGCGATCGCGATCGGCGTGCTGATGTCCGTGCTCGCCGCTGCGATCCGCAACACGCGCATGTCGTCCGACTACACCATGGCCGCGTTGTGGGCGCAGTCGAAACTCGACGTCGTCGGAGTCGGCGAGCCGATCGAGGAAGGACACAGCAGTGGCCGCTTCGACGACGTCTACAGCTGGTCGCTCGACATCAAGCAGGTGGATCCGACCGCGGTCGAGCCGCAGCCGCAGCAGCCGGCGCCCGCGCGGAACGCGCAAGGCCAGGCTCGCGGCCAGGCGCCGGCGACGATATCCGCGTCGCAGGCAGGCAACGGCGGAGCGATCGACATGTCGCCGTTCGACATCTACCAGGTCGATCTCGTCGTGTCGTGGGGCGGCCAGGCCGGAGCGCAGCCGCGCACCGCGCATTTCGGAACGCTGCGCGCGGTCAATCCCGACCCGAATCGTCCGCAGGGTGCGTCCGGCGGCATGTCGATGCGCACCGGGGGCCGGCAGTGAAGCGCACGTCGGCCGGTGGCTTCACGCTGCTCGAGGTGATGCTCGCGATCATGCTGCTCGCGCTGCTGCTCGCCGGCAGCTACGGTTCGATCCGTACCGCGGTGCACGCGATGCATTCGGGCGAGAACGCGATCGATCGCACCAATCGCCTGCGCGTCGCGCAGGAGTTCATCCGCCACCAGATCAGCCGCATCATGCCGCTGCCGTTCGCGCGCGACGAGAGCACGAATTCGAACCTGATCTTCGAGGGCCGACGCGACTTCATCCGCTTCGTCGCACCGATGCCGGGCTATCTGTCGAAGGGCGGTCCCTACGTGCAGACGCTCGCGTTCAAGGGCGGTCGCAGCGGACGGCAACTGATGTTCAGCGACGACATGCTCAACGGTTTCGACCTGGAGGCGAAATCCGACAACGAACCTTCGCTGCTGCTCGACCAGATCGACGAAGGCCGCTTCGAATTCCGCACGCTCGACGAGAACGGTGAACTCACCGACTGGTCCGACGATTGGGAAGACCCGGGCATGACGCCGGTGATGGTCCGCATCGTCGTGCGCATGCGGCCGGAGGCGCGCGTCGAATTCCCGGTGATGGAAATTCCGTTGATGCTGGACGCCGGATCCGCCCGACGGCAGCAGCCGTTCCAGGCGACCGGAGTCCGCAGCCCGCTCAAGCCGGGGCGATCGCAATGAACGCGCAGGGCATCCACCCAGGCCGTCGCCCGCGTGCGTCGCAGCGTGGCATCGCGTTCCTGCTCGTGTTGTGGGTGGTCGCGATGCTGTCGATCCTGCTGGGCAGCTTCGCGCTCGTCGCGCGCACGGAGAACCTGCAGGCGCGCCATCTGTTCGATTCGACGCAGGCGCGCTACGCCGCCGAAGCGGGGCTCAATCTCGCCGTCTACGAACTGCGCAAGAACGATCCGCTGCAGCGCTGGGTCGGCGACGGCCGGCCGTACACGTTCGGTTACGGCGACGCCGAGATCGAGGTCCGCATCAACGACGATTCGGGCAAGCTCGATCTCAACTCGATCGCCAACGGCGACGCGCAGATGCTCGTGCGCCTGTTCACGTCGCACGGCGTGCCGCAGGATCGCGCCGAAGCGCTCGCCGACGCGGTCGCGGACTGGGTCGATCCCGACGACGAGACGCGCCCGAATGGCGCCGAGATCGCGCAGTACAAGGCGGCGGGCCTGTCCTACGGTCCGCGCAACGCGCCGTTCGACACGATCTCCGAATTGCAGCAGGTGCTCGGCATGAATTACGAGCTGTACACCAAGCTCGAGCCGGCGCTGACCATCTATTCGGGGCGCTCCGCACCCGACGTCGGCTTCGCCAACTACGACGCGATCCTCGCGCAGGACGGCATGACCCCGGAATGCGCCCAGCAGATCGTCGACGCGCAGCAGACGATGCAGCCCGGCGACACGGGGTCGCCGCAGACCATCTGCGGCGTGACCCTGTCGGGCGTAGCGGGCGGCGGAGGCCTCACGTATAGTGTCAAATCCCGTGCGAAGCTGCCCAATGGCGCGAGCACGACCCTGGATGCGACCATCCGCATGGGCGGAATCAATCCGGCCGGCCGGCCTTACGTGATTCTGCGCTGGCGTGATGGGGAAACTTCCTGAAACCGTGAACCCGACACTCGACAGACAACTGGCGCGTCTGCGGACACGCCTTGCCAAGACGCCGCTGCCGGGGTTTTTCGCCTGGTGGGGGCGCGAACTGCTCGCGTGCCTGCCGGCGCGCTGGCGCGCCGTGCTGTCCGAACGATCCGAGTCGGTGCTGCTCGGCCTCGAAGGCGACGAACTCGTCGTCTGGCGCGAGAAGGGCGGCGCATCGACCGAATACGCACGCATCCGCCGCGACCTGCCGGCCGAGGCGCAGGACGCCGAGTTCCGCCGCTTGCGCGACGCGATCGAGGATCCGCAGGTGCGCACGGTGTTCTGCATCCCCGCCTCGCGCGTGCTCACGCGCGTGCTGAGCCTGCCCGCGGCGGCGACGGACAACCTGCGCCAGGTGCTCTCGTTCGAAATGGACCGGCAGACGCCGTTCAAGGCGGACCAGGTCTACTTCGACAGCCGCGTGCTCGGCCACGACGCGAGCGGGCGCAACGCGCGGGTCGAACTCGTGCTGATCCCGCGCGCGCAGCTCGACCAGGAACTCGGCGGGCTGCCGCCCGCGGCGGCCGAACTGGATGCGGTCGACAGCTGGAGCGCCGCGCCGGGCGCCGGCCGCCGGCAGACGAACCTGTTGCCGCCGGAGAAACGCACGCGTCGCCGCGACATGCGCCTGCCGCTCAACCTCGGCCTCGCCGCATTCGCGCTCGTGTTGCTCGTCGTGAACATGGACGAATCGCTGGCGAATCGAGCGGCCGCGCTGGAGACGATGAAGGCCGAAGTGGACAAGGCCGGCAACGAGGCCAAGCAGGTCGCCGCGCTGCGCAAGACGCTCGCCGATTCGATCGGCGGGGCGAACTTCCTCACCGACAAGAAGCGCAAGGGGCCGCTCACCGTCGCGCTGCTCGACGACCTCACGCGGCGATTGCCGGAAGACACCTACCTCGAGCGCTTGCAGATCGAGAACAAGCAGGTGCAATTGCAGGGACAGGCGACCGAAGCGGCCAAGCTGATCGCATTGCTCGGTGCATCGCCGTGCCTGGGCAATCCGGGATTCCAGGGCCAGGTGCAGCCGGATGCGCGCACGGGCAAGGAGCGCTTCCAGATCAACGCGGACCTCAAGGAATGCAGTCCGCAGAACGACGCCAAGCCGCCTCCGCCGACGGGCGCGGCGAAGGCGATGAAGGATGCCGCGGCGGTGGCTGGCGACAAGCACGAGCCGCGTACCGCTCCCGCCGATGCGAAGGCGAAACCCGCCGCGCCGCACGCGGAACCGAAGAAGTCGCTCGCGCCTCCCGCATCGCGCAAGGACGTGCCTGCGGCCGGCGCCGCGAACGCGGTCAAGCCGGGGGGCGAGCCGGCGGGCAAGCAGGCCGCCGCAGGCGACGCGGAGAAGAAGAAGTGACGCCGAGTCGATTCCAGCCGAAGGACGGGCGCTTCCTCGCCGTCGTGCTGCTCCTCATCGTGCTGATGCTGGTCTACCTGATCGGCATCCACTGGTGGTTCGTCGCACCGCACCTGCAGTATTCGAGCGACATGCAGGATCTGCGCGACCAGCAACTGCGCTTCCGCCAGATGGTCGCCGAGAAGCCGGAGATCGAAAAGCGCCTCTCCGAGGTGCGTGCGTACGAGCAGGGCAACCAGGCGTTCCTTTCGGAGACCGACGCCAACGCGGCATCGGCGGCGTTGATCCAGCGCCTGAAGGCGGCGATGAGCGAGCACGCGAAGGACGAGAGTCGCTGCCAGAACGTGAGTACGCAGAGCTACAACGGCGGCGAAGAAGAGCTGTACAAGCGCGTCACGGTGCAGGCGCGCCTGAAGTGCGATCTCGAGCCGCTCGCCGCGATCCTGTACGACCTCGAGAACGGCAAGCCGTACCTGTTCATCGACCAGGTGATGATCTACAAGCAGCAGACCTACACGCCCCCGGGCGCGAAGGTCGCGCCAGTCCCGCTCGACGTGCGCTTCAACGTCAACGGTTACCTGCGCCAGCCGGGCAAGGCGGCCAAATGAACGTCCGCACCGCGCGCCTGATGACGAACGCGCTCGCCGGCATCTGCGCCGTGCTCGTGCTGATCGCGATCCTGCAGTACGCGGGCTTCGGTCGCGGCTATTCGTGGTCGCCCGACGCCGAGTCCAGCGAGGAACACGCGCCGCTCGCGGGCATCGACAAGCGCACGCTGCAGATGCCGCCTGCGTCCGCATTCGCCGCGGTCGAGCAGCATCCGCTGTTCAACGAGGACCGCCAGCCGACGCCGGTCGACGCGAAGGCCGGCTCGGACGCCGTGGAGGTCGTGAACCCGCTCAACATCGCCTTGACCGGCGTGATCCTCGACGATGCGAACCACGTGCGCGTGGCGATGTTCCTGGACAAGACGCGGAACCAATCGGTCGCGCTGAAGGTCGGAATGCCGCTCGAGGGCGACCAGGCGAGCTGGACCCTCGTCGAGGTGAGGCCGCGTGGCGCCGTATTCAGGAGCGCCGCGAACGAGACGACGGAAGTCGAACTCGAAACGGCGCTGGCGCCGACGCAGGGCGGCGCGCCGCGCGCCGCCACCGCGGCTGCCGGCAAGCCGCCGGCGAACCGCCCGGGCGGTGGCCCGCCGCCGCGCAATGCGGGCGCGGCAAGACCGGACGCGAAGGGCGACGCGAGCCAGGACCTGGCGCGACGCATCGAAGAACGGCGCAAGCAGATGCGCGAAGATGCGGAACGCCTGCGCAACGGCAGCAAACCCGCGCAACAGAACAAGTGATGGAGTGAGCCACGTGCGATTCCGACTGACCATCCTCCTGCTGAGCCTCGGCCTCGCGCTGCTGGGCGGTTGTGCGACGCCCGGGCCGAAAGACGCCCGGCGCGCGGACGGCGACATCCTCACCGCCGACACGATCCTCAAGCCGGCCACGCCATTGCCGACCGACGACGGCGTCAGCGGCATCGCGATCTCGCCCGAGGCGCGGTCCGATCGCCCGCCACCGAAACCGGAGATCGAGGTCGGCACCGCGCAGTTCTACAAGAAGCAGCCCGGACCTTCGACCGGTTCCAGCGGCGAAGGGCAGGTCACGTTCAACTTCGAGAACCAGCCGATCCAGGCGGTCGTGAAGGCGATCCTCGGCGACATGCTGCAGGAGAACTACACGATCGCTCCGAACGTCGGCGGCAACGTCACCTACTCGACCTCGAAGCCGATCCGTCGCGAAGACGCGATGGCCGTGCTCGAGATGCTGCTGTCGTGGACCGGCAACGCGATGGTGCGCGAAGGCGGGCGTTACACCGTGCTGCAGGCCAAGGATGCGATCGCAGGCAAGCTCACGCCGCGCGTGAGCGCGACGCAGCAGCCGGGCTACGCGTTGCGCATCTTCCCGCTGAAGTACGTGTCGCCGAGCGAGATGGCGAAGCTGCTCAAGCCGTACGCGAAACCGGATGCCTTCGTCAGCGTCGATCCCAATCGCAGCCTGCTCGTGCTCGCGGGCAATCCCGCCGAGCTCGACAACTACCAGCGCACGATCGACACGTTCGACATCGACTGGATGAAGGGCATGTCGATCGGCGTGTTCGCGATGCAGCACGTCGAAGTCGCCAAGCTCATGCCCGACCTCGACACGTTGTTCGGCGCGAAGGGCGAGTCGCCGCTCGCGGGCATGTTCCGCTTCATGCCGATCGAGCAGACCAACTCGATGGTCGTGATCACCCCGCAACCCGAATACCTCAAGCAGGCGGAAGAGTGGCTGTACCGCCTGGATCGCGGCGGTGCTGAGAATTCGACGCAGCTGTACATCTACAACGTCAAGAACCTCAAGGCCGTCGACATCGCCGATTACCTCAGCCAGATCTTCCTCGGCACGGCGGGCACGTCGCACAGCAGCAGTTCGTCCGGCCGCGTCGGGCAGGGCCTGCGACCGATCACGCTCGGCGGACTCGGCGGCTCCGGCGGCGGTTCGATGAACTACCAGAATTCGCTGCGGCCGCAGGCGAAGGAAGAAAAGGCGGCGCCGGTGTCGTCGTCGCCGGCGGCAGCCGCAGGCGCGGGCGGCAAGAAGGAAACCGACATCCGCATTTCGGCGATCGAGGAAAACAACCAGCTGATGATCATGGCGCAGCCGGTCGAGTGGGAGCAGATCCAGGCCGCGATCCGCAAGCTCGACGTGCAGCCGCTGCAGGTGCAGATCGAAGCGCGCATCCTCGAGGTCAGCCTCACCGGCGGTCTTTCGTACGGCGTGCAGTGGTATCTCGCGGGCCTGATCGGCACCGCCGACGGTTCGGCGCAGGGCAACGGCAACTACACGTATCCGGGATTCACCGGCAATTCGCACGATCGTCACCGCACATCGCTCGGTGCGACCGGCAACACCGGGCCGACGAACAATGGCGGCTTCTTCTATTCGTTCCTCAACAAGAATTTCGAAGTCGCGATCAACGCGCTCGAGAAGGAAGGACAGGCGAAGACCTTGTCGGCACCGTCGCTGGTCGTGTTGAACAACCAGGAAGCACAGATCAACGTCGGCAGCCAGCTGCCGGTGACGCAGACGTCGGTGATCGGCCTCAACGGCGTCGGCAGCACCACCGGCACCGGCTACAGCAGCGTGCAGTACCTCAACACCGGCGTGCAGCTGTCGGTGACGCCGCGCGTGAATCCGGGTGGTCTCGTCTACATCGACGTGCAGCAGGAAGTCAGCAATCCCCCGGCCGGATACAGTTCCACGTCCGGCACGAATCCGGCGATCGAGCAGCGCCAGCTGCAGACGCAGATCGCCGTGCAGAGCGGCCAGACCATCATGCTCGGCGGCCTGATCCGCGACATCGACAATACTTCCGATACGCACGTGCCGCTGCTCGGGCGCATTCCCGTGATCGGCAATCTCTTCGGCAACACGAGCCACGACAAGCAGCGCACGGAGCTGATCGTGTTGATCACGCCGCGCGTCATCGCGAGCAGCGACGATGCACGCCAGGTCACCGAGGACTACAGTCGCCAGTTCGAATCGCTGCGGCCGTTGCGCACGAGCAATGCGCAAGCCGCGCCGGCGCGGGAGCCCGCGCCGGAACCCGCCAGGACTTATCCCGCGCAGGATGCGGCCACGCCGCGCGATGACGCCAACAAGGAGCCGTCCCGTGATCATTGACAAACTGCCGAAATTCGCCGTGCTCGCCGCGTGCACGCTCGTCGCGCTCGCCGGCTGCACCGACAAGGCGAATCCGGACAACGTCGATCGCCGCTCGGTCGAGCGCTGGAATCACCTCATCGCGCACGAAGCCGAGAAGGCCTACGATTACCTCACGCCGGGTTTTCGCGAGACGCAGACGCGAGAGGTCTACGCGACGTCGATGAACAACCGGCCGATGCAGTGGAAGGGCGCGACGTTCAAACGCAAGGAGTGTGAGGAAGACCGCTGTACGGTTTACCTGGACGTGGCATACGCACTGAAGATGCCCGGCGGAGTGGCTGGCACGGTGGCCTCGACGAGCACGCTCACAGAAACCTGGATCCGCGTCGACGGCGAGTGGTTTTTCCTTCCCAAGTAGTTGAATTCGCGGCCATATTGAGGCGTTTGGAAGAGGGATTGCACGACCCTTTCCTTTGTCTTAACATGGCCGCGCTGTTGCCTGACCCTGCCCATGCCCTATGGGGCACGTGGCTATCGGAGCGGGGTTGGCGGTAAAGCAAAAAGCCCTGTGGTCAAATTTAGGAGTGTTGCGATGAAGAGAAACAGCTTGACGACTGCCGTCGTCGCCGGTATCGCCGGCGTCGCTGGCTTCGCGGGCCTGGCGAACGCCGTCGACCTTAATCCCGATGGCGTCGGTCAGGTTCTTATCTATCCGTACTTCACGGTCAACAAGGGCCAGGACACGCTGCTCTCGGTCGTGAACACGGCCGACGTTGGCAAGGCAGTGAAGGTGCGCTTCCTCGAAGGCTACAACAGCCGCGAAGTGCTCGACTTCAACCTGTTCCTGTCGCCGCACGACGTGTGGACGGCTGCCGTGACGCAGGTTTCGGACGACGGTGGCGCCCAGCTCATCACGTCGGACCACAGCTGCACGGACACGATCACGAATCCGCAGCCGTTCCTGCCGTACGCCTATGACGGTTCGCTCGCTCCGGCGCAGCCGGCCGACAACGGCCCGCAGGACATCACGCGTACGCGTGAAGGCTACGTCGAAATCATCACGATGGGCGACATCATTCCGGGCAGCGACCTGGACGTCGTGACGACGCACGTGCAGAACGGCACGCCGGACGCGGGTACGCCGGATTGCGGCGCGCCGGTCGGCAACGACACGGCCACGGCCGCCGACCTGCAGACCCCGACCAGCGGTCTGTTCGGCTCGGGCGCGGTCGCCAACGTCAGCGTCGGCACGTACTTCGCGTACAACGCCGATGCGATCGAAGGCTTCTACGACAACCCGACCGGCAACCTGTACACGCCGGCTGGCTCGCTGCTGCCGTCGCTGCAGTCCGCGAGCAACGCGGCTGTCCCGGGTGGTGCGCAGGCGTTCCTGTTCCTGAACAACGGCCAGCTGCTGACCGCGAACTATGCTCGCGGCCTCGACGCGGTGAGCGCGGTGTTCATGGCCGACGCCGTGTACAACGAGTACTTCGTCGACGACGTGAACTTCGGTGCGGCTTCCGACTGGGTGCTCACGTTCCCGACCAAGCGCTTCTACGTCGACAAGTACGTCTATCCGTTCGCGATCACGGCTCCGTTCGTCGAGCCGTTCGACAACACGGCCGACGGCGAGTCGCGCGTGAACCTCGCGATCGTCACGTATGACCGCGAAGAGCTGAACTCGGTCGTGAACGTGCCGCGCTGCCCGTCGCCGGTCAATCCGGTGACCTGCTTCTCGCAGTCGCCGTTCCTCGGTCACGAAGTCAACGTCCTGTCGTTCCTCGGCCCGTCGACGGCGACGCCGTCGGAGTCGACGGTGCTCGGCTCGAACCTGTTCAAGACGGTCAACGCGGTCGGTCTCGACGGTTGGGCGAGCCTGGACCTGTTCAGCGGCGACGGCGGCCACGTTCTTGCCGGCGGTACGCTGGCGGGCGGCGGTGCGGTCAACCTGAACGGTCTGCCGGTCACCGGCTTCTACGCTCAGAACGTGATCAACACCAACGCGAATCCGGGTCTCCTGGCGAACTACAGCGGCGTGTGGCGTCATCGCGCGCACCGCTCGTGCTCGGCCAACGGTGCGGATCCGGCCTGCTCGTAATTCGCAGGTTGTTGGATCGATGTACGGAAGGGGCCCGAAAGGGCCCCTTCTTTTTTTCCGGGGATCGACTTTTACAAGTGGATTGCGACGTGAGCCGCAGCTTCGGAAGAAGGATTAACATGTTGTTTATGGCTACATCATCACCCGGCAGGTAGAATGTAGACGCCGTCCTCTCGTCGTCATCCAGGTCACATGCCCGTGAAATCCCTGCGTTTGCTGCCGCCCGCAGCCGGTGTCCTCCTCTTCGCATGCGTGTCGTCCACGCACGCGCAGACCACGATCAACCTCAACACCGCCAGCGGCAATTGCGTCGCCGTCACCGACTCCGCCGGCTTGAGCACGGATACGACACCGGGCAGCGTGAGCCTGCGCGCCACGGGCGTCACGCTCACGGCCGGTCAGCCGGGCGCGTGCAATCCGGTGGGCGGTTCGTCCTCGATGTTCCAGGCGAACGTGCAGACGTCCGGCAGCCAGACGCCGGGTACGCCGTTCACCCCCGCCGTCGGCGCGCCGTTCTACGTGATCTGGTCGGCTTCGACCGATGCGACGGCATGCACGTACGGCGGCAATTTCAGCAGCGGCATCACGGGCTGGAACCTCGGTTCGCGCGCGTGCACGGACGGGACGTCCTGCTCGGCCACGCACGCGGTGCAGGTCACGCCGACGGCCGCGGGCAATTACAGCTTCAGCGTCACCTGCACGAACGCGAGCGGCTATGCCGCGACGTCGGGTGTGAACGTGCCGCAGCCGTCTACCCCGGGGCCGACGCCCAATCCCGTCCCGCTGACGGCGCCGACCACGGCGACCGCCGGCGTCACCTTCGCGGTGACCTGGCCGCAGATGCAGAATGCCGCGCGCTGCGTCGGCACGGGCACCCTCGCTGGCGTGGCGACGACGTCGCTTGGCGACTGGAATACCGTCACCACGGTCAGCAACACCGCGGCCAATTCGCGCAACGTGGTCGTGCCGTCTACCGCGACCGGAACGCTCAAGCTGACATTGACGTGCTGGAATTCGGACAATTCCGCTTCGGCGACCGGTACCACGGGCGACATCACGGTCACCCCGCCGACCGCCGGGAACTGTCCGGCGACGATCTCGGCGGCTGACGGCGCGCGCACGCTGCTCGTCACGAGCGACGTGCGCTATGGCACGCAGAGCGGCACGCGTCCCGGCGTGAGTGTCACGGAATGGGACAACATCTGGGGGCATGGCACCGGCAGCCCCGGCGAAAGCATCACGCCGTGGCCGGGCGTATCCGGTTCCGCGCCGACGATCCTCGCGTTCAAGCGCGACAGCTATGTCGGCATCCACTTCAAGACGCCGGTGTCGCCGCCGCAGGGAACCGCCGGCACGTGGTTCAATCCGACGTCCAACCCGGGGCCGAACCTGACCATGGCGATCAGCACCGAGTGCGGCGACTTCAGCGCGCATCTGCCCTCGCCGGGGTGCCTCGTGCCGAACGTTCCGTCCGCCGACGCGCAGATGGTGTACTGGTGGTTCGGAACGACATTCCCGAACACGACCTGCAACCTGCAGCCGAACACGAACTACTACGTCAACATCATGCAGACGGACAAGGCGTCGACGCTTGAGTGCAGCGGCAACGTCTGCCCGGCGGCAGCCTGGCGCCAGTAGTCCATGCGCAAAAACGCCGGCGTCGACGACGCCGGCCATCCACGAGCGCGGCACTTCGGTGCCGCGCTTCATTTTCAGACGGGAACACACCGATGCCGAATCCATTGCGGTCGATGCTCATGGCCGCCTTGTTCCTCAGCAGCCTTTCCTGCCTTGCCGCCGGACGGCCGGACGACGTCGTCGCGACGCAGGGCGACGCCACCATCACCATGGCGGATGTCGACGCGTTCGTCAGCCGCATCCCCGAAGGCAAGCGTCCGGGCTTCTTCAGCAGTCCGCAGCGCATCGAAACGATGCTGACCGGACTGCTGCTGCAGCGCCAGCTCGCCAACGAGGCGCGCAAGCTCGGCATCGACAAGGATCCGGCGCTGGCGAAGGACGGCAAGGCACCCGACGAAGAGGCGCTGTCCACTGCACGCATCGAGCACTTCAAGACCGAACTGGCGCTGCCGGACTTCAGCAAGCTCGCACAGGAAGAGTACATCGCGCGCAAGGAGACGTACGGCGTGCCGGCCGACCTCACGGTGCAGAACGTGCTCATCAAGATCAAGGATCGCGGTGACGGCAAGACACCGATGGATCGCACCGAGCAGATCGCAGCCGCGAAGGCGATCGCCGACAAGGTCGCCGCCGATGCGACAGCGCATCCCGATCAGTTCGATGCCCTCATCGACACCTATTCGGAAGATCCGGACAAGGCCACGGGCAAGGGACGCGTCGAGGATGCCGGCAGCGCGACCAAGTACGCGAAGGAGTTCGCGGCGGCTTCGCGTGCACTGAAGAACGTCGGCGACGTCTCGCCGGTGACGCGTACGACCTACGGTTTCCACGTGATCAAGCTGCTCGATCGCAAGCCGGCACAGCAGCACGCCTTCGCCGAGGTGAAGGACGAGATCGTCGCGCGCCTGCGCACGGAGTACGTCGACAAGCAGGTGCGACTGCATACCGACACCTTGCGCAACCTGCCGATCGATGCCAATGAACAGGCGGTCGCTTCGCTGCGCTCGCGCTACGGAGCCCCCGCGGAACCACCGCCGGCGGCCGCCAAGCACTGACCCGCGCACGGGGCCGCGCGCGGTCGTGGTCCCGACCGCACGTACCGGCCCGTCGCCGGATACCATGGCCACCGGCCAACCAGGCTTCCGCATGAACGCCATGCCCCCGGCGACGCTGACACTGCGCTTCCTGCAGCGCGAGTTCCGCGAGCGCTTCACCGGCAGCCTGTCGGGGAGCGCCTGGGCCCTGCTGCAGCCGTTGATCCAGCTCGGCGTCTATTCGTTCGTGTTCGTGCACGTGTTCAAGGCGCGAATTCCGGGTGCCGACGCGCCCGGCTACGTTCCCTTCCTCGTCACTGCGCTGTGGCCGTGGAACGCGTTCTCCGAAGCGATACTGCGCTCGACGAGTGTGATCCAGAACAACGCGGCGCTCATCGGCAAGGTCGCCCTGCCGCGCGAAATCCTCGTCCTCGCCAGCGTCTGCACGAGCTTCGCCGTGCACATCGCGGGCTTCGTCGCGATCCTGCTGGTCCTGCGCGTCGGCACCGGCGACATCGCGATCCGCGGGTTGCCGATCGCATTGCTGCTGTACGTGCCATTGTTCGCGCTCGCGCTCGGTATCTCGCTCGCCTGCGCGGCGGTGCAGGTGTTCGTGCGCGACCTCGCGCAACTGCTGGGCCAGCTGCTGCCGTTGATGATGTTCGGCGCCCCGGTCTTCTACGATCGTGCGCTGCTTCCACCGGCCGTGCAGCCATGGCTGTCGCTCAATCCGTTCACGTTCTACGCGGACGCATTCCGCGTGGCGCTGTTGCACCACGGCAGCGTCGAATGGCAGTCCGTCGCCGTCGCCGTGGTCGTCGCCGCATTGGTACTCGCCGCGGGCATCGTCGTGTTCCGTCGCCTCGACGCGCATTTCGAAGATTTCCTGTGAGCGAGCTCCTCGTCGAAGCGCGTGGCCTCGGCAAGGCCTACCCGAAGGTGCATCGCAGCAGCGATCGCCTGCGTGCGCTCGGCCGCCTGCTGTTCAGCGGCGGCGACGCGGACCGGATCAGCGTGCTGCGCGACGTCGATCTCGACGTGCGACGCGGTGAATCGCTCGGGCTGATCGGCGCCAACGGCGCCGGCAAGTCGACCCTGCTCAAGCTCATCACGGGCGTGCTGACGCCGAGCACGGGATCGGTGCGCGTGCGTGGCCAGGTCGGCGCGCTGCTCGAGCTCGGCGCCGGCTTCCATCCCGAGTACAGCGGGCGCGACAACATCGCGATGGCCGCCGCATTGCACGGGCTCGACGGCGCCGAGTTGCGCCGGCGCCTGCCCGAAATCATCGCCTTCGCCGACATCGGCCACTACATCGACGAGCCAGTCAAGCACTATTCGTCGGGCATGGTCGTACGCCTCGGCTTCGCGGTGATCGCGTCGCTCAAGCCCGACCTGCTCGTGACGGACGAGGTGCTCGCGGTCGGCGACGAGTCGTTCCAGAAGAAGTGCGTGCGCTGGATGCAGGACTACCTCGACGATGGCGGCACGCTCATCCTCGTTTCGCACAGCATGTACCACATCCAGAAGCTGTGCCGGCACGCATGCTGGCTGCGTGACGGCGAAGTCGCGATGGCCGGCGACGTGTTCGACGTCACGCAGGCGTACCTCGCCTGGCACGAGCGCAAATCCGCGCCGCAGGAGGCGCAGCCGGCCGTGGATCGGCACAACGTCGAGTTCAGCGTGCTCGGCATGAGCCTCGACGGCCGCTCCGGCGAACAGCCCCTGCTGCTGGATTTCGGTGCGCCGTTGCGCGTGGACTGCCGCATCCGCTCGCGCGACGACCGCGTGCCGAGCGTCGCGATCGGTGTGACCCGCGCCGACGGCACGCCCGTATACGGCGTCAGCACGGACATGGACGGCCGCACCCCGCAGCGCGTCGGCACGGGCGAATACGCCTGCAGCCTCGCGTTCGACGCGTTGCCGCTGCTGCCCGGCAGTTATACCGTACGCGTCCACCCGCTCGATCCGGAAGGCGTGCGCGTCTTCGACACGATGGAGCGCACGCTCACGGTGCGTGGTGCGACGCGCGAGTTCGGCCTCGTGCGCCTCGCGCACCGGTGGGGCGCGCCGCTTGCCGGAGATGCCGCGCATGAGTGACGACTCCCCCCTGCCGTTCACCGGGGAACGCTTCACGCCCGAGTGCGTGCGCGAGATCTGGTACGAACATTGGCACCGTTATGCGTTCGCGCGGCGCCTCGCCGCCGGGCGGCGCGTGCTCGACGCCGCCTGCGGCGAGGGCTACGGTTCGGCGCTGCTCGCCTCGGTCGCCGCGGACGTCGTCGGCGTCGACGTCGACGCGGCGTCCGTCGCGCATGCGCGCGCGCGCTACGGTACGCGCCCGCGGCTGCGCTACGAGCAGGCCGACGCGACCGCGCTGCCGTTCGCCGACCGCACGTTCGACCTCGTCGTCTCGTTCGAGACGCTCGAGCACCTGGCCGCGCAGGAAGCGTTGCTCGAAGGCTTCGCGCGCGTGCTCGCCGACGACGGCCTGCTGCTGATTTCCTCGCCCGACAAGCGCACCTACAGCGACCAGGCCGGCTTCCGCAACGAGTTCCACGTGCGCGAGCTGTATCGCGAGGAGCTGCTCGCGTTGCTGCGGCCGCATTTCCCGCACGTACGCCTGTACGGCCAGAAGCTGCTGTTTCAGTCGGCGCTGTGGGCGCTCGACGACGTCGCGCCGGCGAGTTGCGAAACGCTCACGGCGGACGGGCGAGCCGAGCAGGTCGCGCCCGGGCTTGCCTATGCGCCGCTGTACTTCATCGCCCTGTGCGGCCGACGCGACCTGCCCGCGGACCTCCCCGCACTGTCGCTGTTCGGCGATGCCGGCGAATCCGTCTACGCGCAT
The DNA here is from genome assembly GCF_014138265.1 of Dokdonella fugitiva. Taxonomy (GTDB): domain Bacteria; phylum Pseudomonadota; class Gammaproteobacteria; order Xanthomonadales; family Rhodanobacteraceae; genus Dokdonella_A; species Dokdonella_A fugitiva_A. Next base: position 147,113 of record NZ_JACGXL010000004.1, on the reverse strand, counting down.
TACAATCACGAAATCCGCAAGAACATCGGTGCCGGTGGGCGCATCGCCGAACTCGAGGCCGAAGTCGAGCGATTGCGTGCACGGTCCGAGCCCGCGCCGACGCGCGACTGGCGCTGGTGGCGACGAAAGCGATAGGTCATGAGCGAATTCAACTACCAGATCAGTTACGGCGCGCAGCCCGCCAAGGTTCCCGCGCAACCGCGCATCGATCCCGCGGCGCCGTTGTACGCGTCCGAGGACGGCGTGGTCGCGTCGCTGTCGAACAGCGAGTGCATCTTCCAGGTCAAACGCAGCGGCGAGACGCACGTGATGACCTTCCACGTGCTGCAGGCGCTCGATCAGGCGCGCGAGTTCCGCACGCTCGACGAGCACGTTGCACGCATCCTCACGACCATTCCCGGCCTGACCGCGCAGCGCGACGACGTCATGCGCGTGCTCGACAGCCTGGTAAAGCGCTGCCTGCTCGTCGCCGACCGCGATTTCCTCGAGCGCACCACGACTGCCCCGGAGCGCGAGCCCGCGCCGCTGCGCGCGGTGTTCATCCGCGCCTGCGACCGTCCCGAGCAGGTCGCGCACCTGCTCGCATCACTCGCCGACTACGAGCGGCGATACCGCGGGAACCGGCACTACGTGCTCGTCGACGACTCGTCCTCGCGCGACGCTGCTAACCGGCACCGCGACCTGCTGCGCGAGTTCGCGCGCGCGACCGGCTGCAAGCTCACCTACATCGGTTCGGCCGAACGCGAGCGCCTGGTCGAGAAGTTCGCACGCGCGGTGCCGCACGCCGCGGCGATCCTGCCCGGCCTGCTCGTCGGCAACGGCGAACGCAGCCGCTTCGGCGGTGGCCGCGGCTGGAATCTCGCGCTGCTGCTCTCGGCGGGCGCGCGCGCCGTGCTGCTCGACGACGACCACCGCCTGCCGCTGCGCCGGCTCGAGGACGCCCGCGAAGGCCTCGACCCGAACCCGGCCGCCGCCGCCACGACGCGCTTCTTCCGCAACATCGAGAACGCGCTCGGCGCGGGCGAGGAAGTCGACGAAGACCCGTTCGAGCTGCACCTCGCCGCAGTCGGCCGTCCGCTTGCCGCGGTGGCCCGCCAGTCCCGCTACGCGATCGAAGCCGCCGCGCTGCGCGGGCTCACCCTGAGCCGGCTCGACCACCTGCGCGGCGACGCGCCGGTGCTGGCGACGCATCACGGCGCCTACGGCAGCTCGCGCTCGGAAGCCGGCCAGTGGCTCTACCAGTTGTCGGCGGAGGACCGTGCGGAGTTCACGCGCGACCGCGACAGCTACCTGCGCAATGTCGAAATGGGCAGCATCTGGTACGGCTTCCGCCAGGCGCGTGCGAGCGGCGTCGCGAACTTCACGCCGTTCGCGCTCGACAACAGCGCACTGCTGCCGTGCACGAACCCGCATGGCCGCGGCGAGGACGCGCTCTTCTCGCGCGTGACCGAGCTGTGCCATGGCGGCGCGCTCATGCTCGAGCTGCCGGTCGCCGTCGGTCACGTGCAGGAGGCGCAACGCAAGCGCTCGCCGACCACGCTCGCCGCGCACACGCCGCGCTTCAACTATTTCGTCGCCGATTTCATCCGCACGCGCCTGCCCGAATTCAGCGCCGACGACCCGGCGCAGCGGCTCGGGTTGCTCGCGGCGCACCTGCGCGACGTCGCCGGCGCGAGCGAGCAGGGGCGAGCGCGCCAGCTGCAGGAATACCTCGCCTATTCGCGCGCGGACCTCATCGAACGGCTGCAGGGCCAGTACGACGGTGCGCCCGATGCACCGATCTACTGGCAGGCCGACGTCCGTTCGATCATCGAGGCGAACGGTCGCGCGCTGATCGCGCCGTCCGCGCCGCGCCTGGGCGACTGGCCCGACGGCATCGATGCCGCCGGCTGCGCGCAGCGCCTGCGCGCGGACATGGACGAACTCGCCGGGTTCTACGAGGCGTGGCCCGCGTTGTGGAACTGCGCGCGCGACCAGGGCGAACGCCTGCTCGGTGCGGTCTGAATCCACCGTGGCGGCGAACGACAGCGGACTCACGAGTTTCGTCGTCGTCGCCGCCGACAGCGGGTCGCTGCTCGGCGACTGCGTCGATTCCGTGCTCGCGGTCGCCGATGCGCTGGAACTCGTGCTCGTCGACAACGCATCGGGCGACGGCAGCATCGAGCGCGTGCTCGATGCGCATGCGCAGGACGCACGCCTGCGGCTGCTGCGCAATCCGGCCAACCTCGGCTTCGGCCCCGCCTGCAACCGCGGCGCGGCGATCGCACGCGGCGACGTGCTCGTGTTCCTCAACCCCGACTGCATCGCGCCGCGTGACCTCGCCGTGCGCCTGCGCACGACACTCGCATCCGATCCGCGCCTCGGCGTGCTCGGCGTGCAGGTGACCGATCCCGACGGCACGCCTGCACGCGGCAATCGCCGCCGGGAGCCCACCCTGCGCCGCGCACTCGCGACGCTCAGCGGGCTCGCGCGCCTCGAATCACGCTGGCCCGCGCTGCAGGGTGTCGAGATGCCGCCGGCGCCGGAGGGCGACCTGGAAACGGTCGAGGCCGTTTCCGGCGCTTGCCTCGTGCTGCCGCGCATCGCGTTCGAGCGGGTCGGTGGCTTCGACGAGGGCTACTTCCTGCACGCCGAGGACCTCGACCTGTGCCGGCGCGTGCGCGACGCGGGATTTCGCGTCGCGATCGATGCGCGCGTGCGCGTCGCGCATGCGCAGGGCGGGTCGAGCCGCTCGCGGCCGCTGTTCGTCGCGCGCCACAAGCATCGTGGCCTGTGGCGCTACTTCACGAAGTTCGACCCGGCGGCGCGCAATCCGCTGTTGCGCGTGCTCGTACGCGTGGGAATCTGGGCGCATTTCGTGCTGCAGGTGCCCCTGCTCGCGCTGCGCGGCTTGCGCCGCGCAGCGCGCTGACGATCAGGCGGACTTCTTAGCGGCGCTGCGGAAGAGCAGCCAGCCGACGATCGCGAGCACGACGAGGCCCACGTACTTGCCGAAATGCAGGTTCTCCGGCAAGGCGAGGACGTCGGCGCGTTGCGACACGACGATCGGGATCGCGATCAGGATGCCGGTCAGCGCCTCGCCGGTGATGAGGCCGGCGGAGAACAGCGTGCCCGGGCGATGCACGCGGTCGCGCTCGGCCTCGTCGTGCGGGTGCACGCCGTGCGCGCGTTCGACGAACCACGAGACCAGGCCGCCGAGGAAGATAGGCACCATGAGTTCGATCGGCAGGTAGATGCCGATCGCGGCACCGAGTACGGGCACGCGGAAATGCGAGCCGCGGCGCTTGAGCCATTCGTCGAGCGCAATGATCGCGGCGCCGATGAGCGCGCCGATGCCGATCATGTCCCACGGCAGGTGGCCGCCGAAGAGGCCTTCGGCGACCGACTTCATGAGCATCGCCTGCGGCGCTTCGAGCGAATTCGGATGGTCGGGCGTCTTCGGGCCGATGCCGTACGCGGCCGACAGCAGGTTGAGCACGGGCGCCATCACGAGCGCGCAGGAAAAGGCGCCGATCATGAGCATGAGCTGCTGCTTCCAGGGTGTCGCGCCGACGAGGTAGCCCGCCTTGAGGTCCTGCAGGTTGTCGCCGCCGACCGCCGCCGCGCAGCAGACCACCGCGCCGATCATGATCGCGGCGACCGGGCCGATCTTCGAATCGTGGCCGAGCAGCAGCATCAGCACGACCGAGGCGAACAGGATCGTCGCGATCGTGATGCCGGAAACCGGGTTGTTCGACGAGCCGACCAGGCCCGCGAGGTAGCCCGACACGGACACGAACAGGAATCCGGCGACGATCATGATGATCGTCATCGGCACGCTGACCGTCCACATGCCGACGATCGCCTGGTACAGCGCGAGCAGCGGCAGGGTGAACGCGACGAGCGCAATGAGCATCCATTTCATCGGCAGGTCGCGCTCGGTCTCCGCGACGACCGCGCCGCCGGCGCCCTTGCGTGCGGCAGCGATGCCGCTCCTGATGCCCGAGACGAGCGACTTGCGCAGCGAGAACAGCGTCCAGACGCCGCCGATGAGCATCGCGCCGACGCCGAGGTAGCGCACCTGCGCCGAGCGGATCAGCGCCGCCGCGTCGGCCGCGCTCGCACCGGCGAGCTGCGCGGCGAGCGCGGGATCATGGTTCATGAAGAATGCGTGGTAGAGCGGGATCGCGATGTTGTAGGACAGGATGCTGCCCGACACCACGACGATGCTCACGTTGAGGCCGATGATGTAGCCGACGCCGAGCAGCGCGGGCGACAGGTTCGTGCCCATGTAGCCGAGGAACTTGCCGAAGAAGCCGGACCAGGTCGCATTGTCCGGGATCAGGCGCATGCCGCTCTCCGCGGCGAGCTTGACGACCGCGCCGATCGCGCCCGCCACCGCGAGGATCTTCACGCCGGGGCCGGGATTCTCGCCCGCGCGCAGCACTTCCGCGGCCGCCTTGCCTTCGGGGAACGCGAGCGGTTCCTCGATGATCATCGAGCGGCGCAGCGGCACCGAGAACAGCACGCCGAGCAGGCCGCCGAGGCCGGCGATCGCGAGCACCCAGGAATACTTGAAATCCTGCCAGGCACCGAGCATGACCAATGCCGGGATCGTGAAGATCACGCCCGCCGCGATCGACGAGCCGGCCGAGGCGCCGGTCTGCACGATGTTGTTCTCGAGGATCGTGCCGCCACCGAGCAGGCGCAGCACCGCCATCGAGACGACTGCGGCCGGGATCGCCGTGGCGATCGTCAGGCCGGCGAACAGGCCGAGGTAGGCGTTCGCCGCGGCGAGGATCACCGCGAGGACGACGGAAAGGATCACCGCGCGTACGGTGAGCTGCGCGACGGGCTGGGCCGCGGCGGGTTGGGAACTCATTCGATACCCCTTCGGATCGGCGACGGCCAGCGGTCGCGACCCTTAATCAAAACACACCACGCGGCGGCCGTCACGCCGGGGACCGGCCGGGCCGGAGCGGAGCCGAAAGCAAAGCCTGAAACACGAAGGAAAAGCCTTGTAAAGATCGGACACGGAGCACGCGGAGAAAGGCTCTCTGCTCGATTTGCTTTCTCCGTCCGTCTTTCAGGCTCGTCCTTCTTGCTCCCTTCGCGTCCTTCGTGCACTTCGTGTTTCAATCGGGCTCGGGCGCCGTGGAGGTGGCAGGTGATCCGGGAAATCCTCAGGATGGGCGATCCGCGCCTGCTGCGCGTCGCGCCGCCGGTGCCGCCGGCGATGGTCGGTGGCACCGAGCTCGATGCGCTGATCGGCGACATGTTCGACACGATGCTCGACGCCGGCGGTGTCGGTCTCGCGGCGCCGCAGATCGGTGTCGACTTGCAGCTGGTCATCTTCGGCTTCGAGCGCAGCGAACGCTATCCGGACGCGCCGGCGGTGCCGCGCACGATCCTGCTCAATCCGACCATCACGCCGCTCTCGGACGAGCAGGAGGACGGTTGGGAAGGGTGCTTGTCCGTACCGGGTCTGCGCGGTGCGGTGCCGCGCTGGACGCGCATCCGCTACACCGGCATCGATCCCGCGGGCGCGGCGATCGATCGCGTCGCCGACGGGTTCCATGCGCGGGTCGTGCAGCACGAGTGCGACCACCTGATCGGACGCCTGTATCCGTCGCGGATCGCGGACTTCACGAAATTCGGCTACACCGAGGTGCTTTTCCCCGGCCTAGACGCCGCCGACGACTGAGCGTCGCGGCTCGACGGCGGCACGCCCACGCGTGCCGCCCTAGACGCCCCGGCGATGGCGATTGATGTCGTCGCGCAGCGCGAGCGTCGCCGCACGCGCGGCATCGGCGAAATCGTCGCCGCGGCTCGCATACAGGATCGCACGGGAGGAACTCACGAGCAGGCCCGTGCCGTCGGTCGTGCAGCCGTTCGTGACGACCGCTTCGACGTCGCCGCCCTGTGCGCCGACGCCGGGCACCAGGAACGGCACGTCACCGACGATCGCGCGTACCTCGCGCAGCTGCTGCGGCCAGGTCGCGCCGACCACGAGCAGGCAGTTGCCGTGCGCATTCCATTCCCGCGCGACTTTCGCCGCGACATGCTGGTAGAGCGGGCGGCCGTTGACGACGAGGTCCTGCAGGTCGCCTGCGCCCGCGTTCGAGGTGCGGCAGAGGATCACCACGCCCTTGTCGGCGCGATCGAGGAACGGCTGCAGCGAATCCCGGCCAAGGTACGGGTTCACGGTGACCGCGTCGGCGCCGTAGCGGTCGAACGCTTCGATCGCGTAGTTCTGCGCGGTCGAACCGATGTCGCCGCGTTTCGCGTCGAGGATGACCGGTACGCCCGGGTGCGTCGCGTGGATGTACGCGACCAGCCGCTGCAGCGCGTCCTCGGCGCCGAGCGCGGCGAAGTGCGCGATCTGCGGCTTGAACGCGCAGGCGAAGTCGGCCGTCGCGTCGACGATCGCGCGGCAGAACGCGAATACCGCGTCGGCGTCGCCGGCGAAGCGCGCCGGGAACTTCGCCGGCTCCGGATCGAGCCCGACGCACACGAGCGAGTCGTTGCGGCGCCAGGCCGCCTGCAGCGATTGCATGAACGTCACGGCATCCCTCCTTCGGTCGTTTGCATGGATCGCGAGGCGAGACTGAAACACGAAGGACGCGCAAGACACGAAGGAAAGACGTTCTCTCGCTCTTCCTTCGCGTCCTTCACGGTCAGGCCTTCCGGCGCGGACGCCGCGTCGCGATCAGGCCAGCTTCTTGTAGCGCAGGCGGTGCGGCTGCGCGGCCTCGTCGCCGAGGCGACGCTTCTTGTCTTCCTCGTATTCGCGGTAGTTGCCCTGGAAGAACTCGACGTGCGAGTCGCCTTCGAACGCGAGGATGTGGGTCGCGATGCGGTCGAGGAACCAGCGATCGTGCGAGATCACGAACGCGTTGCCAGGGAACTCGAGCAGGGCGTCCTCGAGTGCGCGCAGGGTTTCGATGTCGAGGTCGTTCGACGGTTCGTCGAGCAGCAGCACGTTGCCGCCCTGCAGCAGGGTCTTGGCGAGGTGCAGGCGGCCGCGTTCACCGCCGGACAGCGAGCCGACGAGCTTCTGCTGGTCCGGACCCTTGAAGTTGAAGCGGCCGATGTAGGCGCGCGACTGGATCTCGATGCCGTTGATGTTCAGGATGTCGGCACCGCCGGACACTTCCTGAAACACGTTGTGGTTGCCCTCGAGCTTCTCGCGGCTCTGGTCGACGTAGGCGATGTTGACGGTCGGGCCCTTGGCGATCTCGCCCTTGTCCGGCGCTTCCTGGCCCGTGATCATCTTGAACAGAGTCGACTTGCCGGCGCCGTTCGGGCCGATGATGCCGACGATCGAGCCGGCCGGCACGACGAAGCTGAGGTCGTCGATGAGCAGGCGGTCACCGAACGACTTCGACACGCCCTTGAACTCGATCACCGAGTTGCCGAGACGCTCGCCGGGCGGGATGAAGATCTCGTTGGTCTCGTTGCGCTTCTGGTAGTCGACCGACTGCAGCTCCTCGATGCGCGCGAGGCGCGCCTTGCCCTTGCTGCGGCCGCCCTTGGCGTTCTGGCGCGCCCACTCGAGTTCGCGCTGGATCGCCTTCTGGCGCGCCTTCTCCTGGCTTTCTTCCTGCTTGAGGCGCTCGTCCTTCTGCTCGAGCCACGAGGAGTAGTTGCCCTTCCACGGGATGCCGCGGCCGCGGTCGAGCTCGAGGATCCACTCGGCCGCGTTGTCGAGGAAGTAGCGGTCGTGGGTGACCGCGACGACCGTGCCCGGGAAATCGGCGAGGAAGTGCTCGAGCCACTCGACCGATTCGGCGTCGAGGTGGTTGGTCGGTTCGTCGAGCAGGAGCATGTCCGGCTTGGACAGCAGCAGGCGGCACAGCGCGACGCGGCGCTTCTCGCCGCCGGACAGCTTGCCGACGACCGCGTCCCACGGCGGCAGGCGCAGCGCGTCGGCGGCGACTTCGAGCTGGCGCTCGAGCGCATGCGCGTCGGACGCGGCGAGGATGTTCTCGAGGCGCTGCTGCTCGGCCGCGAGCTTGTCGAAATCGGCGCCTTCCTCGCCGTAGGCGGCGTAGACCTCCTCCAGCCGCTTCTGCGCGTCGAGCACCTCGGACACGCCTTCCTCGACCGCTTCGCGCACGGTCTTGGCGGGGTCGATCTGCGGTTCCTGCGCGAGGTAGCCGACCTTGATGCCCGGCTGCGGGCGCGCTTCGCCCTGGTAGTCGGTGTCGACGCCGGCCATGATCTTCAGCACGGTCGACTTGCCGGCACCGTTCAGGCCGAGCAGCCCGATCTTCGCGCCCGGGAAGAACGACAGCGAAATGTCCTTGATGATCTGGCGCTTGGGCGGGACGATCTTGCTGACGCCGATCATCGTGTAGATGTATTGCATGCCTGGACTCCGGGCGTGGAGGCACCGGGGCCGCGAGGGCGCTCCGGGCGTGAAATCTGCGGGATAGCCGCGCATTATCGCCGATCGACGGGGTGCTCGTCATGCCTCCCGTTCGGACGGCCAAATCGCGTCGCCGGCGAAACCGGCCGCGGCGCGCATAAACCGGTAAAATGAACGGTTCCCCCGTCCTGCCCAGGTGACGCGCCGATGTTTTCCAAGGATGCCCGTATCGAAGGTTTCGACCCCGAACTCGCCCAGGCGATCACTGCCGAGCGCCGGCGCCAGGAGGACCACGTCGAGCTGATCGCCTCGGAGAACTACGCGAGCCCGCGCGTGCTCGAGGCGCAGGGTTCGGTGCTGACCAACAAGTACGCCGAAGGCTATCCCGGCAAGCGCTACTACGGCGGTTGCGAGTACGTCGACATCGCCGAGTCGCTCGCGATCGAGCGCGTCAAGCAGCTGTTCGACGCCGACTACGCGAACGTGCAGCCGCACTCGGGTTCGCAGGCGAACCAGGCGGTCTATTTCGCGCTGCTGAGCCCGGGCGACACGATCCTCGGCATGAGCCTCGCCCACGGTGGCCACCTCACGCACGGTGCGAAGGTCAACCTCAGCGGCAAGATCTTCAACGCGGTGCAGTACGGCATCGATCCGGCGACAGGCCGCGTCGACTACGACGAGGTCGAAAGGCTCGCGCTCGAGCACAAGCCGAAGATGGTCGTCGCCGGTTTCTCGGCCTATTCGCAAGTGCTCGACTGGGCGCGCTTCCGCGCGATCGCCGACAAGGTCGGCGCGGTCTTGTTCGTCGACATGGCGCACATCGCCGGCCTCGTCGCCGCGGGCGTGTACCCGAGCCCGCTGCCGCACGCTCACGTCGTCACCTCGACCACGCACAAGACGCTGCGCGGCCCACGCGGCGGCATCATCGTCGCGAAGAACGCCTCCGACGACCTCGTCAAGAAGCTGCAGAGCGTCGTCTTCCCAGGCATCCAGGGCGGTCCGCTCATGCACGTGATCGCGGCCAAGGCGGTCGCGTTCAAGGAAGCGCTCGAGCCCGGATTCAAGGACTACCAGCGCCAGGTCGTCAAGAACGCGCAGGCGATGGCGAATGCGTTCATCGCGCGCGGCTACCGGATCGTCTCGGGCGGCACCGAGAACCACCTCATGCTGATCGACCTGATCGGCCGCGACGTGACCGGCAAGGACGCCGAGGCCGCGCTCGGCGAAGCGCACATCACGGTCAACAAGAACGCGGTGCCGAACGATCCGCGTTCGCCGTTCGTGACCTCGGGCCTGCGCGTCGGCACGCCCGCGGTGACCACGCGCGGTTACAAGGAACAGGACTGCGTCGACCTCGCCAACTGGATCTGCGACGTGCTCGACGCGCCCGGCGACGCCGGCGTGATCGCGCGCGTGCGCGCGCAGGTCACCGCGCAGTGCCGCACGTACCCGGTGTACGGCTGAGGACCGGACGATGCGACCGCTGCGCATCGGCCTGATCGGTGATCGCGACGACGCGGTCGTCGCGCACCGCGCGATCCCGCGTGCGCTCGCGCTCGCGGGCGAGGCCGCCGCGCAGGCGCTCGAGGTCGAGTGGGTCGGCACGGAGACGATCGACGCTGCGGCGCGCCTCGCCGCGTTCGATGCGCTCTGGTGCGTGCCGGCGAGCCCGTATCGCGACATGGACGGCGCGCTCCGCGCGATCCGCCACGCCCGCGAGGCGCAACGGCCGTTCCTCGGCACCTGCGGCGGCTTCCAGCACGCGGTCGTCGAGTACGCGCGCAACGTGCTCGGCTGGGCCGATGCCGACCACGCGGAGACCGCGCCGGACGCCGCCCGCGCGGTCGTCGTGCCGCTCAGCTGCGCGCTCGTCGAGGTGCGCGACACGGTGCACCTCGTCGCCGGCTCGCGCAGCGCGCGCGCCTACGGCGTAGCGCGCATCGAAGAGGGCTACCACTGCCGCTACGGCCTCGGCGCGGCCTTCCGCGCGGCGATCGGGGGCAGCCCATTGCGCATCGCCGCGGTCGACGACGCAGGCGACGTGCGGGCGCTCGAACTCGACGGCCACCCGTTCTTCGTCGCCACCCTGTTCCAGCATGAACGCGCCGCGCTCGACGGGCGCTGCCCGCCGCTCGTGCGCGCATTCGTCGACGCGGCCGTCGAGCACGCGCGCATCGACAGGGCCGCCTGATGCACTGCCCGTTCTGCCAGCACGAGAACACCCGCGTGATCGACTCGCGCGTCTCCGACGACGGCAGCACGATCCGCCGCCGGCGCGAATGCGAGGCCTGCGGCGAGCGCTTCAACACGTTCGAGACAGCCGAAATCAAGCTGCCCAACGTCGTCAAGGGCGACGGCCGGCGCGAGGCGTTCGACGAGCACAAGCTGCGCACCGGCTTCATGCGCGCATTGCAGAAGCGCCCGGTCGGCAGCGAACAGGTCGATGCCGCCGTGCGCGCGGTGGTCGAGAGCCTGCGTCGCAGCGGCGAGCGCGAAGTGCCGTCGATGCGCGTCGGCGAGCTCGTCATGCGCGAGCTGAAGACGCTCGACCACGTCGCCTACGTGCGCTTCGCCTCGGTCTATCGCAGCTTCGAGGACGTGCAGGCGTTCCGCGAGGAGATCGAGAAGCTCGAGCGCGACCTGCCGTCGCTCGAGGGACTGCAACTGTCGCTGCTCGGCGACGCGAAGCCGGGCAAGGCCAAGAGCTGACGTGTTCTCGCCGCACGACCATGCGCTGATGGCGCACGCGCTGCGCCTCGCCGCGCACGGCCTCGAGACGACCCAGCCGAACCCGCGCGTCGGCTGCGTGATCGCGCGCGACGGCGAGGTGGTCGGTGAGGGCTGGCACCGGCGCGCCGGCGAAGCGCATGCGGAAGTGCATGCGCTGCAGGCCGCGGGCGTCGCCGCGCGCGGCGCGACCACCTATGTCACGCTCGAACCCTGCGGCCTGCATGGCCGCACGCCGCCGTGCGCGGACGCGTTGATCGCCGCGGGCGTCGCGCGCGTCGTGATCGCCACCGACGACGTCGCGCAGTGCGCCGGTGGCGCGCTCGAGCGCCTGCGCGCGGCCGGAATCGTCGTCGAGACCGGCCTCATGCGCGAGGCGGCGCGCGAACTCAACCGTGGATTCTTCGCGCGTGTCGAGCGCGGCCGTCCTTGGCTGCGATTGAAGCTCGCGACGAGCCTCGATGGCCGCACTGCGCTCGCGAGCGGCGAATCGAAATGGATCACCGGCGAGGCCGCGCGCGCCGACGTGCAACGCTGGCGCGCGCGCAGCTCGGCCCTGCTGACCGGCAGCGGTACCGTACGCGCCGACGATCCGCACCTCACGGTGCGCCTCGCCGACGCGCCCGCACAGGCCGTCGCACCGCTGCGCGTCGTGCTCGATTCCGCATTGCGCACGCCGCGCGGCGCGCACGTGCTCGACGGCAGCGCGCCGACCCTGCTGTTGCACGCGGCCGCCGCGCGCCCGTCGGACGATCGCTTCGACGCGGTCGAGCTCGTCGCGCTCGGACGCGACGCGCGCGGTCTCGACCTGGCGGCCGTGCTCGCACTGCTCGCTGCGCGCGGCATGAACGAAGTGCAGGTCGAAGCCGGGCCGATGCTGTGCGGTGCGCTGTTCAGCGCAGGCCTCGTCGACGAGTTGCTGCTGTACGTCGCGCCGGTGCTGCTCGGCGGTGATGCGCGCGCGCTGCTCGCGCTGCCGCCGCTCGCGCGCATGGCGGATCGCACACGCTTGCGCGTGCACGAGCAGCGCGTGGTCGGCGACGACATCCGCCTGCTGCTGCGACCGGACTAGGAGCGCACGATGTTCACCGGAATCATCCAGGCGGTCGGCACCGTCGTCTCGCTCGACGCGCGCGGCGGCGATGCGCGGCTCGTCGTCGACGCGCGCGCGCTCGACCTCGCCGACGTCGCGATCGGCGACAGCATCGCGGTGGCGGGCGTCTGCCTCACCGTCGTCGCGATCGACGGCGCGCGCTGGGCCGCGGACGTGTCGGCCGAAACGCTCGCGCGTACGACGCTCGGCACCCTCGTCGCGGGCGTGGGCGTCAACCTCGAGAAGGCGCTGCGCCTCGCCGATCGCCTCGGTGGCCATCTCGTCTCCGGCCATGTCGACGGCGTCGGTGCCGTGCTCGGCATCGACGACGACGGCGCGTCGCAGCGCTGGCGGTTCCGCGTGCCGCGTGCGCTCGCGCGCTACATCGCGGTCAAGGGTTCGATCTGCGTCGACGGCACGAGCCTCACGGTGAACGAGGTCGGCGACGCCGACTTCGGCGTGACGCTGATTCCGCACACGCTCGCCGTGACGACATTCGGCGCGCGCCGCGTCGGCGATGCCGTGAACATCGAGGTCGACCTCATGGCGCGATACGCCGAAAGGCTCGCCGGCGCGGGAGCCGATCCGGGTTGAAATCGGGCGCGGTCGGTGACGCGTTCGCCTCGCACGATCGAAACGGATGCCCGCTCGAGGGCATGAAGAGCAACGAACCAGGCCACCACCATGTCCTTCGCCACCATCCCCGAAATGCTCGCCGACATCCGCGCGGGCCGCATGGTCGTCGTCGTCGACGACGAGGACCGCGAGAACGAGGGCGACCTCATCATGGCCGCCGAGAAGGTGCGGCCCGAGGACGTCAACTTCATGGCGCGCGAGGGCAGGGGGCTCATCTGCCTGTCGATGACGCGTGCGCGCTGCCGCCAGCTCGGCCTGAAACCGATGGTCGAGACGAACACGTCGCCGCACCACACGAACTTCACCGTCTCGATCGAAGCGGCCGAAGGCGTCACGACCGGCATCTCGGCCTACGACCGCGCACACACGATCCGTACCGCGGTACGCGCCGATGCCGGGCCGCAGGACATCGTGCAGCCGGGCCACATCTTCCCGCTCGCGGCTGCGCCGGGCGGCGTGCTCGCACGCGCCGGGCACACCGAAGCGGCGAGCGACCTCGCCGCGCTCGCCGGGCTCGAGCCGGCCGGCGTGCTGGTCGAGGTGCTCAGCGAGGACGGCACGATGGCACGCCGTGCCGAACTCGAGGCATTCGCGGCCAAGCACGGCTTGCGCATCGGCACGATCGCCGACCTCATCCGCTACCGCCTCGAAACCGAGAAGACCGTCGAGCGCGTGCACGAGGCGATGGTCGACACCGAGTTCGGCCGCTTCCGCCTCGTCGCCTGGCGCGACGTGCTCGCGCGCGAGCTGCATTTCGCGCTCGTGCGCGGCGTCGTCGACGACGGTGCGCCCGTGCTCACGCGCGTGCACGTGCGCAACACGCTGTCGGACGTGCTGCACCTCGAGCGCGACGATCTCGGCCTGACCGTGACTGCGGCGTTGCGGCGCATCGCCGCCGAGGAGCGCGGCGTCGTCGTCGTGCTCGCCGGCGAGGATCGCGGCGAGGCGCTGCTCGACCGACTGCGCGGCGACGCGCCGGCCGATGCCGGCACGCCGGCGCAGTGGCGCCGGCTCGGCCTCGGCGCGCAGATCCTCGCCGACCTCGGCGTGCGGCGCCTGCGCGTGCTCGGCACGCCGCGCAAGCTCGTCGGGCTCGGCGGCTTCGGCCTCGAAGTGGTCGGCCACGAGGACGCCGTCCGCGGCGCCTGAGGGCGCCCGGCCGCGCGAGCCTATACACTTGACCACCCGCCACGAACGCCGTCCCGATGCCGACCTACGCCGGTGAACTCCGCCCCACGGCGCGCTACGCGATCGTCGCCAGCCGCTGGAACCCGCGCATCGTCGAGGCGCTGGTCGACGGTGCACGGCGCACCTTGCGCGACCACGGCGTCGACGACGGCGCGATCGACCTCGTGCGCGTGCCCGGTGCGTGGGAAATCCCGCAGGCCGCGGCCAGGCTCGCCGGTGGCGGCCGCGTCGCGGCGATCCTCGCGCTCGGCTGCGTCGTGCGTGGCGACACCCGGCACTACGAACACGTCGCGGACGGCTGCGCCGACGGCCTCATGCGCGTCGCGCTCGAACACCGCGTGCCGGTGCTGAACGGCGTGCTCGCGGTCGAGCGGCATGCCGACGCGGAAGCGCGCGCCGGCGGCGCGCACGGCAACAAGGGCGAGGAAATCGCGCTCGCCGCATTGGAAATGGCCGATCTGTGGAGACAGCTGTGACGAATACCCCGCATCCCGCCGGCATCGATCCGGCCGCGCGTTCGCGCGCCCGCCGGCGCGCGCTGCAGGCGATCTACGCCTGGCAGATGAGCGGCAACCGCATCGACGGCGTGATCGACCAGTTCCGCAACGAGCAGGACATGCAGATCGCCGATCTCGAGTACTTCGAGGAACTGGTGCGCGGTGTCGTGCGCTCCTACATGGAACTCGACGCGGCGATCACGCCGTTCCTCGACCGCGAGATCGCGCGCGTCGACCCGATCGAGCGCGCGGTGCTGCGCATCGCCGCGTACGAGCTGCAGGAACGCATCGACGTACCGTACCGCGTGGTCATCAACGAGGCCGTGGAGACCACCAAGCGTTTTGGTGCCGAGCACGGCCACACCTACGTCAACGGCGTGCTCGACAAGCTCGCCGCGACGTGCCGCCCGGCCGAGTACGGCGCGCGCAAGTAACCTGCCGGAGGGCGCGTGGAGTTCGATCTCGTCGAGCTGATCCGCACGCGCTGCACGGTCGCCCGTGCCGACGTCCGCCTCGGCATCGGCGACGACGCGGCGCTGCTCGCGGTGCCCGCGGGGCAGGATCTGGCGGTGAGCACGGACACGCTCGTCGCTGGCGTGCATTTCCCGCCCGTGACCGCCGCGCGCGACCTCGGCTGGAAGGCGCTCGCGGTCAACCTGTCCGACCTCGCCGCGATGGGCGCGACACCGGCGTGGTCGCTGCTCGCGCTGACCCTGCCCGAGGCCACGCGCGAATTCGTGGCCGATTTCATCGACGGCTACGCCGAACTCGCCGCGCAGCACGGCGTCGCGCTCGTCGGCGGCGACACCACGCGCGGCCCGCTCGCGATCGGCGTGACCGTGCACGGTTTCGTCGCGCCGGGGCGTGCGTTGCGCCGCGACGGTGCCCAGGCAGGCGATCTCGTGTTCGTGACCGGCACGCTCGGCGATGCCGCGGCCGGGCTGCGCTGCCTCGATCGCCGCGACGCGCGGGCGCAGGCGCTGTTCAATGCGCCGCCGGACACGCGCGAGACGCTCGTCGCACGCCTCAACCGCCCGACGCCGCGCATTGCCGCGGGCGCTGCGCTGCGCGACGTCGCGAGCGCGTGCATCGACGTCTCCGACGGCCTGCTCGCGGATCTCGGCCATATCGCCGAACGCAGCGGCGTCGGCATCGAGATCGACGCGGACGCGCTGCCGGCGTCGTCGGCGTTGCTGGCCTTGTTCGAGCGTGAAGAACGCCTCGTGCTGCAGGCGACCGGCGGCGACGACTATGAACTCGCGTTCTGCGTGCCGGCCGCGCGCGCGGGCGACGTGCAGCGCGACCTCGCGCGCATCGGCTGCGGCGCGACGCGCATCGGCCGCGTCGTCGCCGGCGAGCGCGTGCGCCTGTTCGACGGCGACGGCAGCGAGCTCGTGCCCGAACGTTCCGGCTGGGACCACTTCGCGTGAGGCTCGACGCCGCGCAGCGGCGCGCGCTGCTCGCCCACCCGGGCGGATGGATCGCGTGCGGCTTCGGTTCGGGGCTCAGTCCCCGGGCGCCGGGCACGGCCGGATCGGCGGCGGCCCTGCTGCCGTGGCTCGCATTGCGCGAACTCGACGCGCCGTACTACGTGCTGGTCGTCGCGATCGCGTTCGCGATCGGCGCGTGGGCGTCGAACGTCGCGATCGACCGCCTGCGCATCGCCGACCCCGGAGCGGTCGTCTGCGACGAATTCGTCGGCCAGTGGATCGCCTTGCTGCCGCTCGTGCTCGCGCCGCGCGGATGGCCGTGGGTCGCCGTCGCATTCGGCCTGTTCCGCCTGTTCGACGTCTGGAAACCGTGGCCGGTATCGTGGGCCGATCGCCGCATCCACGGCGGCGTCGGCGTGATGCTCGACGACGTGATCGCCGGAGCGTACGCGGCGCTCGTGCTCGCGCTCGTGCTGCACGTGGCCTGAGCCGCGTCCGCCGAGGCCTCGGCGGCGCGGCAGGCGGGCGACGGGATTACTGGCAGGGATCGGCTGCGTCGGCGTCCGATGTGCAGTGCGCGAGCGAGCGGTGGCGGAACGTGCCGCCATAGTTCGCGAGCCGACCGGGCGCGGCCTGGGTATTGATGACGTTGTACGCCATGAAGCCCGTGACCGGCAGGCCGGTCAGTTGCACGTGCACGCCATCGCTCGTCGTGCCGGCTCTCAGGTGATGCTGGCCTTGATCGCCGTTCGCGAGATCGAGCGCGAGGGAGCCGGTGTCCGCGTGCGTCCAGAACGAATCCCATTGGGTGGTCAACATCGGCAGCACCCTGCGCTGCGATCCGAACACGCCGCTGGCCGGCGTGTTCGCGAACGCGAGCACGCTGACCTGGTAGCCGAGTCCGGGGAAGACGACGTGGCTCGGGCACAACGGCGGCGATCCGCAATTGCCGGACGCCGGCCACGCCGACGCGCCCTCGCGATCGAACAGGGCTTCGGTCGAGGCCGACACGCGCGATTCGCCGTTGGCGGTGGCGCCGAACGGCTCGGCGAACGGATTCACGTCGGCGCCGGGATGGCGTGCCTTGTCGACGTAGAACTGGCGCGTCGGGAACGTCATGACCCAATCGGTGTTCGCGCCGAGTGCGTTGCCGATGACGAACTCGTTGTAGATCGAGTCGGCCATGAAGACGGCGCTGACCGCGTCGATCGCGTTCTCGTAGTCGAGCGCGAACGCGTCGCCGGACGATGTCGACACGTTGGCGATCGCGCCGTTCGGGAACCGCGAGGCGGACGAACGCGCGCTCGACAGGTCGGGTGCCGCCGCGGTTCCGGTCCACAGCAGGGAATGCGTGAAGCCGACGAGCGCGTCGGCGGTGTAGGTGTAGAACGTGCCTTCGCCGACGTTGGCGATCGCGCCGCTTCCCGCCAGCCCGCCGGTCGGCGCGACGAGGTCGGCGGCGATCTGCGCCGGCAGGCTGCACGAGCGTGTGCCTTCGCCGGTACTGCCCGCGGGCGTGATCGCGACCGCCGTCGCGCTGCCCGGCACGACGTCGCCGAGCGCGATGACTTCGAGCATGCCCTCGCGCGTGCGCGCCGGCGTGGTCGGCCCGGTGTCCTCGCGCGACGGCGCGGGCGCGCTCGCGTCGAACGACGTCGTCGTGAACGGCGCCGGATAGGCCAGTGACTGCACGCAGCTCGAGTCGCTCGACAGCAGGCGCGCGCCGCTGCCGGCGCTGCCGTCGATCGTCGACACCGCGGCGCTCCAGGCGTCGTGCGGGGACAGGAACAGGTTGAAGGCGAGCGTCTCGCGACCGTTGTAGGCCTCACGGAACGTGACGTGCACGGCCTTGCCGACGTCGGCCGTGTTGACGATCGTGAGCAGCGTGTCCTGGCCGCTGTTGACCGTGTAGTACGGATAGACGAGGACCTGCCCCAATCCGTGTTGATCGAGCATGACGGCATGTGCCGTCGAGACATCGCAGGCGAGGCAGGCCGCGGCGAGACCGCGGTGGATCCAGGTCGTGGGCATGGAGTACTCCTCAGGGGGAAGGTGCAGCTGCGAAGAATGCAGCCGTTGCCGCGTTGTCTACAACAGCTTGCCGGGATTGAGGATGCCGTCGGGGTCGAACTGCGCCTTGACCGCGCGCATCAGCGCGAGTGCATGCGCGTCGAGGGCGCGCGGCATGAACTCGCGCTTGGCGAGGCCGATGCCGTGTTCGCCCGACAGGGTTCCGTCGAGGCGGATGACCACGTCGAACAGTTCGTCGAGCGCGTGCGTCGCGCGTGCCTGTTCGGCTTCGTCGCGCGGCAGCAGGTTCACGTGCAGGTTGCCGTTGCCGGCGTGGCCGAAGCAGACGATCGGCAACGCGTGCTTCGCGGCGATCGCGCGCGTCGCCGCGACGAGCTCGGGCACGCGGCTCACGGGCACGACCACGTCTTCGTTGATCTTGTTCGGCGACAGCGTGCGCAATGCGGGCGAGAGCGCCTTGCGCGCGGCCCACAATGCGGCGACTTCGGCCTCGCCCTCGGCGACCGCGAGATCCTCGAGTCCTTCGCCGCGCGCGGCGCGCGCGATCGCATCGACCGCGGCGGGCAGCGTGTCCGCCTCGCCGTCGACTTCGATCACGAGCATCGCGCCGGCGAGCGGGATCGCATCGCCGCCGTGGCCGCGCGCGAGGCGCAGGCATTCGTCGTCGAGGAACTCGAGCGCGCAGGGCGCGACCGGCTGCGCCATGATCCGCGCGACCGCCTTCGCGGCCGCGCCGACGTCGACGTAGGTCGCGCGCAGGGTGCGTTTCGCCGAGGCCAGCGGCGCCAGTTTGAGCGTCGCCTCGGTGACGAGCGCGAGCGTTCCCTCCGAGCCGACCAGCAGGCGCACGAGGTCGTAGCCGGTCGAGCCCTTCGTGGTCGGCGTGCCGCACCGGAACGCCATGCCGTTGCCGGCGACCGCGCGCAGCGCGAGCACGTTGTCACGCGTCGCGCCGTATTTCACCGCGCGTGGCCCGCCCGCGTTGCAGGCGATGTTGCCGCCGACCGAGCAGAACGGCGCCGAGGTCGGGTCGGGCGCCCAGAACAGCCGGTGCGGCGCGAGTGCCACCTGCAGGTCGCCGTTGATCACGCCCGGCTCGACCACCGCGATGCGATCGTCGGCGTCGATGCGCAGCACGCGGTTCATGCGCTCGAAACTCGCGACGATGCCGCCGGCGGTCGGCACGCTCGCGCCGGTCGTGTTGGTGCCGCGCCCGCGCGCGACGAGCGGCTGGCGATGCTCGCGGCCGATGCGCACGAGCTCGACCACCTGCTCGTGCGAGGTCGGGAACACGACCGCGTCCGGCGTCGCCTGGCGCCGCGAATTGTCGTAGCCGTAGACGAGGCACTCGGCCGGATCGGTGCTCAGCGCATCCGCCGCGAAGACGCGTTGCAGTTCGGCGAGGGCGGCGGCGGGGAGCACGGTGGCAGGGCGGTCAGTCGACGTACTCGAACACCTTGACGACCTTCTCGACGCCGTTCACCTCGCGCGCGATGCCGGTCACCGCCTCGTCCTCCTCGCGCGTGACCTTGCCCATGAGGTAGACGACGCGGTGCGCGGTGGTCACGTTCACGCGGGTGGGGTCGAAGCCGTCGAGGCTCGTGAGGTCGAGCAGCGCGGTCTTCACGTGCAGCGAGATCGTGTTGTCGCGGCGGCGCGACCAGAACCCCTCGGGTTCCTGCACGGCGATCTCGTTGACGACGCGCTGCGTACCTTCGAAGCCGCTGACGAGCCGCTCGGCGCGTGCCTTGAGTTCCGCGCTGCGCGTTTCGCCGGCGAGCAGGATCACGCCGTTGTAGACGACGATACGCACGTTGTTGCGCAGCGCGAGTTCCTTGTCCTTGTTGAACGCGTCGTGCACGCCGAGCGACAGGCGCTTGTCGTCGACGTAGGTGCCGACGTCGCGGCGGTCGTGCGCCGCGCTCGCGCCAACCGCGGCGCCGCCGACGACGGCGGCGACGCAGCCACCGAACAGCGGCAGTGCGCAAAGCAGCAGGAGGTGGGCGTGGATGCGGCGACGGTGCATGCGGGAATCCTCAGGAAGCTTCGAAAGCGTTGCGCAACCAGTGCAGCTGCGCGCCCGGTGCATCGCCGGCGATCGCGACGACGTCGAAGCGGCAGGCGGCGTCGGCGAACGCGGGATGCTGCGCGAGGAACATCGCCGCGGCGCGCTGCAGGCGCGCGCGCTTGCTCGCGCCGATCGAATCAGCACCGTCACCGTAGCGGCTCGCGCCGCCGCCGCGGCGATAGCGCACTTCGACGAAGACGAGCGTCGCGGCATCGCGCATGACGAGGTCGATCTCGCCGTAGCGGCAGCTGTAGTTGCGCGCGACCAGCGCGAGCCCCGCGCGCTGCAGGTGCGTGCAGGCGAAGTCCTCGTAGCGCGCGCCCGCCTCGCGTCGCGTGGCGGTGCGCGCGTTCACTGCTGCAGCGGCGCGCTGTCGAGCGCGCCGTCGACGGGCAGCGCGACGCCGTTCTGGAATCGCGCCCAGCCAACCAGGCGATGGATGCGGCCGAAATTGTCCGCGGTGAGTTCGCCGGTCGCGCCGTTGAGGTACGAATCCGGGTGCGCGAGCAGCCAGTCCATGTACGGCAGCAGCGCGTATGCATCCATGCCGAACGCGAACAGGCGCCCACCGAGCCCGTTCGCGGTGTCGATGCGCGTCGCGACGTGGTTGCGGTCGGGGCGCCCCGGGATGTTGCCGAACAGCCATGGCGCGTCGCAGAACTCGATGCCGTCGAGGTCGCGATCGAGCGCGGCGTTGCCGTCGCCCGCGTAGACGTGCGACGTCGCGAACACCGGCAGGTTCACGCCGGCGACCTTGAGCTGCGGCAGCAGCAGGCGCGCCTGCTGCGGCCGCGTGCTGACGAACACACCAGCGTCCGCGCCGCTGCCGAGGCTGCCGGTCGCCTGCTGGATCTGCGTCGCGTAGTTGACGTCCTTGTCCGGAATGCGCGTTTCGCCCGTGATCACGCCGCCGGCGGCCTCGAACTGCGCGCGGAACGCGCGCGCCGCGCGTTCGGCCCAGTCCGCGTTGGCGGCGAGGATCGCCGCGCGCGTGATGCCGCGCGCGACCATGCGTTCGGCGACCTGCGCGCCTTCACCGTCGGGCAGTAGGCCGAACTCGGCGCTGCCCGGCGGCGGGACTTCGCCGGTGTCGGGATGGTTGAGCGCGAGCACGCGCGCGCGCAGCGATTGGTGGAACAGCTCGCCGACCGATTCGCGCTGCAGCGGCCCGACCACGTGGTCGGCGCCGTCGGCGACGGCGCGGTCGTACGCGGCGATCGCGTCCGCCGGCGTCTTGCCGGAATCGTAGATGCGCAATTCGGGACGGCGTTCGCGCGCGTCGGCGAAGTACGCGGTGAGGAAACCGTCGCGGATCGACTGCGACACCGTGGCGAACTGCGCGCTCAGCGGCAGCAGCAGCGCGACGCGATGCAGCGAGTTGTAGCCTTCGCTTTCGAGCGAGCCGTTGCCGCCCGGCTGCATCGTGCCGACCGGGCGGCTTGGCTTTGGCAGCGCGCGCGCGAGCGGCTGGCCCTTGCCGCGCAGCGCCTGTTCGACCCACGGGCGTAGCGGATCGTCGACGCGCAGGCCTTCGACGCCGGTACGCAAGGCGTTGACGTCGAGGCCGGCGAGTGCTTCGACGAGCTGGCGGCGATTCTGTTCGCGATCGCCGCCCTGGAGATCGCGGTCGAGCACCGCGCGCGAGCGCGCCGAGGCAAAGCGGTCGCCGCGCGCGAGGTCCGCGCGCGCGCGCAATTCCAGCGCGCGGATGCGCACGCTTTCGGACGGGTTGTCGCCGAGGCCCGCGAGCAGCGCATCGGCCCGGCCGACGTCGCCGTGCTTGATCGCGATCTCCGCGTCGAGCAGGTCGAGCCGCTGCGGTTCGTCGCCGTGCAGGCGGCGCCGCTTGATGTCGCCGAGTGCGCGCGCGGCGCCGTCGAGATCGCCGCGGTCGCGCAGCACTTCGGCCGCGCGCAGGCGGTAGTGCGCGGCCGCGTCGCCGCGCGCGCCGTCCGCGAGGGCGAGGAATTCGCTCGCTGCCTGGTCGAGCTGGCCGTCGGCGTAGAGCTGTTCGGCGTGATCGGCTTGCGCACCGGTCGCGGCCGGGCCGGCACCGCTGACGCGGTCCGACAGGTCGCCCATCGTCGCGCAGGCGCCGAGCGCGGCGCACAGCAGGGCGAGTGGCATGAGCCGGGCGCGGCGCGCGATCACGGTTCCTTCGAATCGGCGAAGCATGGGTTGCGTCCCTCCGGGGCTGCGCGATGCGCTACGCTGGAATGATAGCCGATCGCGCGGACGGGCCCGCCGCGACGGCGCGGGACAGGACGCGATGGAACGGAAACGAGGCAAGCTGTGGATCGTCGCGACGCCGATCGGCAACCTCGACGACCTGTCGCCGCGCGCGCGCGACGTGCTGCGCGCGGTCGCACTCGTCGCCGCGGAGGACACGCGCCACAGCGCGCCGCTGCTCGCCCACGCGGGCAGTCGCGCGCGCACGTTCGCGCTGCACGAACACAATGAACGCGATCAGGCCGAGCGCGTCGTCGAGCGCCTGCTCGGCGGCGACGACGTCGCGCTCGTCTCCGACGCGGGCACGCCGCTCGTCAGCGATCCCGGTTATCGGCTCGTGCGCGCTGCGCGCGAAGCCGGCTGCGAGGTCTCGCCGGTGCCGGGCCCGTGCGCGGCGATCGCGGCGCTGTCGGTCGCCGGACTCGCGAGCGACCGCTTCGTGTTCGAAGGGTTCCTGCCGGCAAAGGCGGCCGCGCGGCGCGAACGGCTCGCCGAACTCGTTGCCGAACCGCGCACCCTGCTCTTCTACGAGTCGAGCCATCGCATCGTCGAGGCGCTCGCCGACTTCGTCGCGGTGTTCGGCGGCGCGCGTGCCGCGGTGCTCGCGCGCGAGCTGACCAAGCTGTTCGAGACGGTGATCGCCGCGCCGCTCGCCGACGTCGAGGCGCGCGTGCTCGCCGATGCGAACCAGCAGCGTGGCGAGTTCGTGCTCGTCGTGGCGGGCGCCGAAGGTGCCGCCGCCGATGCGGTCCTCGCCGAGGGGCGAAGGGTGTTCACACTGCTGCGCGAGGAGCTGCCGCCCGCGCGTGCGGCCAAGCTCGCCGCGGCGATCACCGGCGCGCCGCGCAAGGCGCTGTACGAGTAGAGTGGCGCCTTCGCTGCGGAATGCGGAGGTCGCCGTGCAACCCCTGCTGCAGGACGCCGCCGAGCGTGCGGGCGCGTACCTCGATGGCCTCGCCAAGCGTCGCGTCGCGTTCGACCCGGCGGCCGAGGGTGCGCTCGACGCTTTCGACACGCCGTTGCCCGACACGCCGGTCGACGCGCACACGGTCCTCGACCAACTCGACCGATTCGGTTCGCCCGCGACGACCGCGATGGCGGGGCCGCGCTTCTTCGGCTTCGTGATCGGTGGTGCATTGCCGGTCGCGCTCGCGGCGAACTGGCTCGCGACCGCCTGGGACCAGAACTCGGCGCTGTACCGGGTGACGCCTGCGACGTCGCGGCTGGAACAGGTCGCGCTGCGCTGGCTGGTCGACCTGTTCGGGCTGCCGCACGGCACCGGTGGCGCGTTCGTGACCGGCGCGACCGTCGCCAACTTCGTCGCACTCGCCGCCGCGCGACATCGCGTGCTCGCGCAGGCGGGCTGGAACGTCGAGGCGGACGGCCTGTTCGACGCGCCACCGATCGACGTCGTGATCGGCGACGAGGCGCATCCGAGCCTGGTCAAGTCGCTCGGCCTGCTCGGTCTCGGCCGCAACCGCGTGCGGCGTGTGCCGGTCGACGGCGAGGGACGCCTGCGCGTCGACGCGCTGCCGCGGATCGCCGCGCCGGCGATCGTCTGCACGCAGGTCGGCAACGTCAACACCGGTGCCTGCGACGCCGTCGCCGACGTGCGCGAGCGCATCGGCGCAGGCGCGTGGCTGCACGTCGACGGCGCGTTCGGTCTGTGGGCGCGCGCGGGTTCGCGCGTGCGCGAACAGGTGCGCGGCATCGAGCTCGCCGATTCGTGGGCGACCGACGCGCACAAGTGGCTGAACGTGCCGTACGACAGCGGGCTCGCGTTCGTGCGCGATCCCGTCGCACTCAGCGCGGCGATGGCGATCACCGCCGACTACCTGCCGACCGAGAGCGCGTGGCGCAATCCGGCCGACTACACGCCGGAGCTGTCGCGGCGCGCGCGCGGGGTCGACGTCTGGGCCGCGCTGCGCGGGCTCGGGCGCAGCGGCGTCGACGAACTCGTCGAGCGCAATTGCCGCCAGGCGCGCCGTTTCGCCGAGGCGCTCGCCGCGCACGGCTTCGAGGTGCTGAACGAGGTCGCGCTGAACCAGGTGCTGGTCGCGTTCGGCGATGCCGGGCGCACGCGCCGCGTCGTCGACGCGGTGCAGGCCGAGGGCACTTGCTGGTGCGGCGGGACGGTCTGGCAGGGCCGCAGCGCGATGCGCATCAGCGTGTCGTCGTGGGCGACCACCGACGCCGACGTCGAGCTCAGCATCGAGGCGATCGCGCGCGTCGCGGCGGCGACGCGTTGACGGCCGTCGCCGGGGCAGCCTGCTAGACTACGCGTGGAGTCGGCCAGGCAGCCGCGAGGCCGCGAGGCTTCGAGGAAAGTCCGGGCTCCATAGGGCAAGGTGCCAGGTAACGCCTGGGCGGCGCGAGCCGACGGATAGTGCAACAGAGAGCAGACCGCCGATGGCCTCGCGAGAGGATCAGGCAAGGGTGAAACGGTGCGGTAAGAGCGCACCGCGAGTCCGGCAACGGACCGGCACGGCAAACCCCACCTGGAGCAAGACCGAATAGGGGGACCATGACGTGGCCCGCGTCGTCCCCGGGTTGGTTGCTCGAGCCGTGCGGCGACGCACGGCCTAGAGGAATGGCTGTCCACGACAGAACCCGGCTTATCGGCCGACTTCACTCCTTCGCGTCATCCGCGCACGGGCCACCGTGCGCGGATGCACGCGCGGGCGGTCACGGCGCGGCGTCGGCGCGCACGCGGTAGAAGCGCTGGCGCGTGCCGAACAACGGTTCGATGCGGTCGGCGTAGACGCGTTCGAACGCGTCGATCGCCACCTTCGGACTCGCGGTCGGGTCGCCCGGATCGCTCGTCGAAGTCCACAGGTAGTCGTCGAAGCCGATGATGCCGCCGGGCTTGAGCAGGCGCATCGCGAGCACCGCGTCCTCGAGCACGTGGCGCGCGAGATGGCTGCCGTCGATGTAGATGAGGTCAAACGATGCATGCGCCATCGCCGGCAGCAGGTCGAAGCTGTAGCCCTGCAGCAGCTTGATGCGCTCCTGGTGGCCGCCGATGCGCGCGTTGCGCAGGAACGTGTCGCGCGTCGACGCGTCGACTTCCGGCGTGGTCGGGTCGGCGTGGTACGGATCGATCGCGACGACCTGCGACTGCGGATGGGTGAAGATCGCGTCGAGCATCATGTTCGCCGACACGCCGTCGAAGGCACCGATCTCGAGCACGCGCACGGGCGCATCGGTGGCGAGGTGTTCGCGCCACGCCTCGAACTGGTCGACGTACCAACCCCAGCGTTTGAGGCCGTCGTACTTGTCGTACGGTTGTCGCGTCGCGGCCGTGGCATCCGGCAACGACGGCGCAGCAGGCCGGCTTTCGCAATAGGCGAGGTTCTGCGCGATGCGCGCGCGCTCGCCCGCGGGCACGAGCGCGAGCAGTTCGTGATTGAGCGCCGCGGCCGCCGAGCGTCGGCCGAGCCAGTACAGCGCGACCGCGTCGAGGTCCTTGAGGCGCCACGCATAGACGTCCGTCTCGACGAACAGCGCTTCCCGCGGCGCGGCGATCGCGCGTCCCGCACCGGCGACGAGGTGCACGAGCCGATGCTGGCCCTTGCGCTGGTAGTGCAGCGCGAGCGCGTGCAGCGGTTCGGCACGCTCCGGAAAGCGCTGCCACGTGTCGAGCAGGCGCGCCGCCGCCTCGTCGTCGCGCTCGAGGCGCTGCAGGCACAGACCGGTGCGATAGGACGAATAGAAAACCTCTTCGGCCCATCCCGCCATCGCCTCGCGGCGCGCGTACCACGCCATCGCGGTCGTGAAGTCGCCGAGGTCGTAATGCGAGTTGGCGAGGTAGAACACGTAGCGCGCATTGTCGGGTTCGGCGCGCAGCGCCTCGCCGAGCAGCGCGATGTCGCGCTCGTATTTCCCCGTGCGGTTCGCCCCCGACGCGTGGTCGAGGAACGCGACGCCGTCGAGCAGCGGGCGCGGGCGGTCGCCGACGTCGAGGTATTCGTGCGTGACGCCGCGGTAACGCGCGGGCACGTCGCGCCGGAGCACGCGTACGTTCGGATACTCGAAGCCGTCCACGCTGCGCTGCGCAATCGAGTAGACGGGGCCGTCGAGGCGGTCGCGGAAATCGCGGCGCGTGACCTCGAGGTCCATGTCGGCGTCGCAGAACAGCAGGTAGTCGAAATCGAGGCCGCTGCGCAATGCGAGATCGAGCGCGTCGTTGCGCGCCTGTTCGAACGTGTGGAACACGCCCTCGGCGACGACGCCGGGGATGCCGAGTCGCGCGAAATGGGCGCGGATGCGCGCGATCGTGTCGTCGGTCGAGCCGGTGTCGAGGATCGCGTAGACGTCGACGTGGGGCCCCGCCGCCGCGAGGCAGCGCTCGATGATCGCCGCCTCGTTCTTCACGATCATGTTGAGGCAGAGCCGCGCCATGCATCTCTCCGTCGCCGACGTCGCGGCGGAACCGTATCAGTACGCGGGAGCGCGATGCCAGCGCCAGGCGGTCTCGACGATCGCTTCGAGCGACGGCGTCGCGGGGTGCCAGCCGAGCACCGCGCGTGCGCGGTCGGGGCAGGCGACGAGCCGGGCGGGATCACCCGCGCGCCGCGCCGCGACGCGTGCCTGCACGTGCTTGCCGGTCACGGCATGCACGGCGGCGACGACCTCGCGCACCGAGTAGCCGTTGCCGTTGCCGAGGTTGAAGGCGTGGAAGCCGGGATGGGAATCGAGATGTTCGAGCGCGGCGAGGTGTGCCGCGCACAGGTCGTCGACATGCACGTAGTCGCGGATGCAGGTGCCGTCGGGTGTCGCATGGTCGTCGCCGTAGATTTCGATCGGCCCGCGCTCGCCCGCGACGTGGCGCAGCAGGCGCGGGATCAGGTGCGTTTCCGGATCGTGCGACTCGCCGATCGCCGCCGACGGATCGGCACCGGCGGCGTTGAAGTAGCGCAACGCGACCGCGTCAATGCCGTACGCAGGCGCGGCATCGCGCAGCAGCTGCTCGACCATCGCCTTGCCGCGGCCGTACGGACTGATCGGGTCGATCGGATGTCGTTCGTCGATGAAGGACTGCCGTGGTTCGCCGAAGATCGCCGCGCTCGAGGAGAACACGAGGCGTCGCATGCCGGCGTCGCGCATCGCCTGCAGCAGGTTCAGGCTGCCGCCGAAGTTGATCGCGTAGTACTTGAGCGGATCGGCGACGGACTCGCCGACGGCGATCGCGCCCGCGAAATGGATCACCGCATCGCAGCGCGCGTCGCGCAATGCCTGGGACAGCGCCGGTGCATCGAGCAGCGAGCACTGCCGCAGGGGGCCCCAGCGCACCGCGTCGCGATGGCCGCCGGACAGATCGTCGATGACGACGACGTCGTGTCCGTGCGCGGCGAGCCGCCTGCACATGTGCGATCCGATGTAGCCGGCGCCGCCGGTGACCGCTACCCGCGTCATGTCCTTCCGATCCGTTCCGCGATGCCGTGCGCGGTCGTTGTACGCGGTCGCGGCACGGGATGGAAGAAAAAAAGGCGGCGGACCACGACGGATCCGCCGCCACGCTCTCGCAGTTCAGAACGGCTGGACGATGATGCTCCGGTCGGAGAAATCGCATTCGTTATTGTTGACGTTGGTGCGGTACACGGCCGTGAACGTCGTCGCCACGTTGTTGAGCCCGGTCACGAGGTAGGTCGCGCTGCCGTGCCAGATGCGGTCGCGCGCAGCCGACAGCGAACGCGTGTCGCTCGCGGCGACCACGGTCGCACCCGCGCCGGACGTGGCGAAGCCCATGAAGCAGCTCGCGCCGTTGTCGACGTTGGTGATGCCGGCCGTAAGCGTGACGAGCACCTTGCCCGTGAGCGGCGTGACGGCGACCGCCGGGCCGGCCGTCGCGAGCGCGCCGTAGGCCGTGCTGTTGGTGAGCTGGTTGGTCGCGACCGTCGCGACGGCCGGCGTCGAACCGGCCGGGCCCGTGTCGCCGGCGGGACCGGTCGGACCCGCAGGCCCGACCGGTCCGGTATCGCCGCTGGGTCCGGCAACGCCGGCCGGGCCCGCGGGGCCGGTCGCGCCCGTCGGTCCGGGTGGGCCGCTTGGGCCGGTCGAGCCTTGCTGGCCGGCGGCGCCCGTGGCTCCCACGGCACCGGTCGGACCTTGCGGACCGGTTGCGCCCGTGGCGCCGTTGGTTCCCGCCGTACCGGGGGCTCCGGTCGGGCCCTGCGCACCGGTTGGGCCGGCCGGGCCCGTCGCGCCTACGGCACCGGTGGCTCCGTCGCTTCCTGCAGGGCCCGGCGATCCAACCGGACCTTGCGGACCCGTGGCGCCGGTCGCTCCCGCCGGCCCCTGGACGCCCGCCGGCCCGGTGGCGCCCTGTGCGCCGGTCGGGCCTGCAGGACCGTCTGCGCCCACGGGACCGGTCGCTCCCGTTGGACCGGTGGCGCCCTGGGCGCCCGTGGGGCCTTGTGCGCCGGTCGCACCGATCGGCCCCTGCGCGCCACTCGCGCCCGTGGCTCCGTCTGCACCTGGTGCGCCGGTGGCACCTGTTGCGCCCGTCGGTCCGGCCGGACCTTGCGCACCGGTGGCACCTTGCGCACCGGTCGCGCCCGTGAGGCCGACCGCGCCTTGCGCGCCAGTCGCTCCCGTCGGTCCTGTCGTGCCCTGTGCACCGGTCGACCCCGTGAGACCGATCGGACCTTGCGCGCCCGTCGCACCCGTAGCGCCGGCCGGACCCTGCGCACCGGTCGCCCCCGTTGCGCCGGTCGGGCCAGTCGGTCCCTGCGGACCGGTGGTGCCCGTCGCGCCGATGGGCCCCTGCGTGCCCGTGGCGCCTGTCGCGCCCGCGGGTCCTTGGGCGCCCGTAGCGCCGGCCGGGCCTTGCGCGCCCGTGGCACCGGTTGAGCCAGCCGGGCCCTGGGCTCCGGTCGGGCCGATGGCGCCTGCGGCTCCGGTGGGGCCGGTCGCACCTGTCGCGCCCGCGCTGCCTGTCGCACCGGCGGCGCCGGTCGGTCCCGTGTTGCCGGTGGCGCCCGCGGGCCCGGTCGGTCCCGCCACACCCGCGGGTCCGGTCGGGCCGGTGGGACCCGTCGGCCCGACGGCACCCGGCGGCGTGTTCAAGGCGTACTGCGCGACCGGCGTGCTGGACACGGGCTGGCGCGGCAGGGTCGTGCCGTCGATCTTGACCTGGATCCAGCGCTGCGTGCCGTCGAATGCACCGGCCCACGCGAGATTGATGCTGAAGCGGCCGTCGACGACCGGCCATCCGGTTTCGACGATCGCCGAGCCGAATGCATTGCCGCCGGTCTGCGCATCCCACAGCGAAAACTCGAGGTCGTAGTTGCCGTTCGCCGGCACACCGTTTTGCTCGAGATAACCCTGGTAGACGAAGTCGTACGACTGCGCGGCTTGCGGCGCTGCACTCGCGACGTTGGCGTGGAAGGTCGCCGTGCCGAGGCCGAGCGCGATGGCGATGACCAGAGAGTTCGGTTTCATGGGCTGCAGTCCTCGAATCCGTCGCGGAAGATGCTGTTGCGTGGTGTCGCCGGCCCTGCTCCCCAGAAGCCGGAGAACAGCCGGAATGCGCCCGCGGACGCCGGTGCGGCGCTTGCTTCGCCGGCGGTGGCCGACAGCGCGTAGCACGGCGTCATGACTTCGGACACGCCGGTTCCCGCCGTCGTCGCCTGGCGCAGTACGAACTGGCCGAATGCATTGCCCGCGCACAGTGCGAATGCGCCGGCCGCGAACACGGTTCGCCACGCGCCGCGCAGACGCGGGCGCGAGTCATCGGATCGCTTCATCACGGGATGTCCTGCACGGGGATGGGTGCGCGAGTCGGCGCGATGTGCACGTGTGGAGAAGGCGGAGCATGGGGAAAGTGCGGCAGGCGGCCCGGACGGCGGTGCCGCGCCGAGGCGCAGGGGTCCGCGGCATTCGCACGCCCGCAGCGTCGCAGCCTGATCCCCGGACATGTCGCCCCTTGACCGGCCGTCGACCGATCGCGTCCGGCTACGCTGCCACTGCGGCAACGCCCCTGGGCCGGACGAAGGCAACATACACCGGAAGTCTATTATTGTCGCTTCAATATCCGCGTGGCGGTAGATATATTACCAGGGGGGCTGTAGGTGCATCAGTCCCGCGCTGCGTCGTCGAAGGACGCCACGGACTGGCAGGCGCCAACCATCGCATTCGGCACGGATGATCAGTACATCAATGGGTTGCCCGCGACACTTCAGAATCGATATCAATACTGCTGCGTTCGGGTTAGCTCGATGTGCGTCAAATCCTTGCCTGAACAGGATTTTTTTCCTGAATTTCCTTGACAGTCCACGCCTCGCCGCCTAATGTGGGTTCAGGTGGTTTTTTGTGGCGGGAAGTGGGTCATGTTTCAGGGTGAAACGGCTGTCACGCTGGACGACAAGGGTCGGGTAGCCATACCCGCCGCCCATCGCGATCTCGTCGCCAAATCCGGCAACCGGCTCGTCGTGACCTACAACCCGTTCGAACACGGCTGCCTGTGGATCTTCCCGCAGCAGGAATGGGAGCGCGTCCGCGACGAAGTGAACGCGTTGCCGTCGGTGAAGGCCGTCCACCGCAACCTGCAGATGAAACTCGTCGGCGCGGCGGCGCACGTCGAACCGGATGCGAACGGTCGCATCTCGCTGCCGGGCAGCCAGCGCGGCGCGAGCGGCATCGAGAAGCGCGCGGTGCTGCTCGGCATGGGCAACAAGTTCGAGCTGTGGAGCGAACAGGCGCACCTCGCAAAGATCCGCGAAACGATCGGCGAGGAGCAGATCACGGAGGACATGCTCGAGCTGAAGCTGTGAGCGGGGTTCATCGATGAGCGCGTCGCAGCTCCGGCACGTGCCGGTGATGCTGGCGGAGGTCCTGGAAGGCCTCCGCGTGACGGAGAAGGGACGCTGGCTGGACGGGACGTTCGGGCGCGGTGGGCATGCGCGCGAAGTCCTGAAGCGGTTGGGGCCGGAAGGACGCCTGTTGCTGATGGATCGCGATCCGGAGGCGATCGCGGCCGCCCAGGCGGAGTTCGCGCAGGATCCGCGCGTCGCGATCCGTCACGCGAACTTCGCCGAGATGGCCGCGTGGCCGGAAGCGGCGGCGGGCCTGGACGGCGTGCTGCTCGACCTCGGCGTGTCGTCGCCGCAGCTCGACGACCCGGCGCGCGGCTTCAGCTTCCAGAGTGAAGGACCACTCGACATGCGCATGGACCCGACGCAGGGGACGAGCGCGGCGCAGTGGCTGGCGACGGCGGACGAGAAGGAGATCGCCGATGTGCTGTGGCGTCATGGTGAGGAAAGGATGAGTCGACGCATCGCGCGAGCGATCGTGGAACGCGAACGCGAGCGGCCGCTGGCGACGACGCGTGATCTCGCCGAGCTCGTCGCGAAGACGATCGGCCACCGCGAGCGCAACAAGCATCCGGCGACGCGCACGTTCCAGGCATTGCGCATCCACGTCAACGACGAATTCGGCGCGCTCGAACGCGGGCTCGACGCCGCGTTGCGCTGCCTCAAGCCCGGCGGTCGGCTCGCGGTGATCAGTTTCCATTCGCTCGAGGACCGGGTCGTCAAGCAGTTCATCCGCGGCGAAGTCGCGCGTCCCGTGCGGCGCGGACTGCCGCTGCCCGACGTCGCGCCGCCCGCGCTCGTCGCGGTCGGCAAGGCGCAATTCGCCGGCGACTCGGAACTCGTGATGAACCCGCGTGCGCGCAGCGCGGTGCTGCGCGTCGCGCAGAAGCGCGCGAGCGGAGCGGGGGCGACGTGAGCCTGCGCATCGCCGCCCTCTCCCTGCTCCTGCTGGCGACGATCGCGAGCGCGATCGGCGTCGTCTACGCGCGCCAGCAAAGCCGCCTCGCGTTCATCGAACTGAGCCGGCTCGGCAACGAGCGCGACAACCTCGAATTCGAGTTCGGCCGCCTGCAGCTCGAGCAGGCGACCTGGGCGGAAAACAACCGCATCGACCAGATCGCGCGCGGCCGCCTCGGCATGCTGCCGCCCGCCGCGGCGCAGACACTGGTGATCAAGCGATGAACGCGCGCACGAAGCCGGCCAACACGCGCACGCGGCTCTACGCCGTGTTCGCGGTGCTCGGCCTCGCCTCGAGCGCGCTGGTCGTGCGCGCGGTCGACCTGCAGGTCGTGCGCAAGGACTTCTACCAGGAGCAGGGCGACGCGCGTTACCTGCGCGACATCGACATCCCGGTTTCGCGCGGCACGATCTTCGACCGCAACGGCGAGCCGCTCGCGGTGTCGACGCCGGTCGAATCGATCTGGGCGAACCCGATGGAGCTGCTCGAGCACGCCGACCGCATCGGCGAACTCGCGCGGGCGGCCGGGCTCGACGAGGAGTCGCTCAAGGAGCGCCTCGTCGAGCGCTCCGACAAGGAGTTCTACTACATCAAGCGCCACCTCAACCCGGACGACGCGCAGGCGATCCTCGGCCTCGGCATCCCCGGCGTGTCGAGCCAGCGCGAGTTCCGCCGCTACTACCCGAGCGGCGAGGTCATCGCCCACGTGCTCGGCTTCACCAACATCGACGACGCGGGCCAGGAAGGCCTCGAGCTCGCGTTCGACTCGTGGCTCGCGGGCGAGAAGGGCATCAAGCGCGTGATCCGCGATCGCCTCGGCCACGAGGTCGAGAACGTCGAACTCGTGCGCGAGGCGCGCCCGGGCAAGGACCTGACGATCTCGATCGACCGGCGCATCCAGTACCTCGCCTACCGCGAGCTCAAGGCGGCGCTCGCCGAGCACCACGCGAGTTCGGGCTCGATGGTCATCCTCGACGTGCCGACCGGCGAGATCCTCGCGATGGTCAACCAGCCGTCGTTCAACCCGAACGCGCGCGGCAACGTCGACCCGGCCTACCGGCGCAACCGCGCGGCGACCGACGTGGTCGAGCCGGGCTCGACGATGAAGGCGTTCACGATCTCGGCGGCGCTCGAGAGCGGCAAATGGAAACCGCACACGCCGATCGACACCTCGCCGGGCACGTACACGCTGTACGGGCACACGATCAGCGACGTGCACAACAAGGGCATGATCGACGTCACCGGCGTGATCACGTATTCGAGCAACGTCGGCGCGGCGAAGATCGCCGCGACGCTCGGCCGCGACGAGATGTACGACGTGTTCCACCGCTTCGGCTTCGGCGAAGTCACCGGCTGCGGCTTCCCCGGCGAATCGCCCGGCAACCTGCCGATCGCGAAGAACTGGGGGCCGGTCGAGCAGGCGACGATCGCGTACGGCTACGGCCTCAGCGTGACGCCGCTGCAGCTCGCGCAGGGTTACGCGGCGCTCGCCAACGACGGCCGCCTGCGCCCGCCGACATTCGTCAAGGGCGGCCAGGCGAAGGATCGCGCGGTCATCGATCCGCAGATCGCGACGACCCTGCGCGGCATGCTCGAGACCGTCGTGCACCCGCCCGGCGGCGGCATCAAGGCGGCGATCACCAACTACCGCGTCGCCGGCAAGACCGGCACCTCGCGCACCGCGATCGGCGGCGGCTACCAGAAGAAGTACATCTCGCTGTTCGCCGGCATGGTGCCGGCGACCGCGCCGCGCCTCGTCGGCGTCGTCGTGATCCACGATCCGCAGGGCGCGTACTACGGCGCGCTCGTCTCGGCGCCGGTGTTCAGCAAGGTCATGGACGGCGCGCTGCGCCTGCTCGACGTTCCGCCCGACGACGTGCAGAACTGGTACACCGCGTCGCCCGATTCCGGGCACACCGTACGCATGGCACGACAGGCGCCCGACGGCGCGCAGGTCGAGCCCGACTATGCGGAGGGTGTACCCGAATGAACAGGCAGTACCGGATGAGCGTGGGCGAACTGCTGCAAGGACACGGCGAGGCCGGTGCGGCCGGCGACATCGTCGTGCGCGGCCTCGCACTCGACTCGCGGCGCGTGAACAAGGACGACGCGTTCGTCGCACTCGCCGGCGCCCGAGCGCACGGCATCACGTTTGCCCCGGCGGCGTCGGCGCGTGGCGCAGCGGTGATCCTGGCCGATCCGGCAGGCATCGAAGCGCCCGCGTCCGGCGTGCGCCCCCATGAGCCGACGGCGCCCGTGGTGCGCGTCGACGGCCTGCGCGATCGCGTCGGCGCGATCGCCTCGCGCTTCTTCGGCGAGCCGTCGCGTGCGCTGCACGTGATCGGCGTGACCGGTACGAACGGCAAGACGTCGACCGTGCAACTGCTCGCGCAGGCATTGCAGCACGCGGGGCGCGGCGTCGCCACGATCGGCACGCTCGGCGCAGGCATGCACGGCGCGATCCGCGAAGGCGAGCGCACGACGCCGGACGCGATCGCCGTGCACGGCCTGCTCGCGGAATTCCGCGACGCCGGCGCGAGCCACGTCGCGATGGAAGTCTCCTCGCACGCGCTCGACCAGGGGCGTGTCAACGCGGTCGCGTTCGAACTCGCGGTGTTCACCAACCTCACGCGCGACCACCTCGACTACCACGGCACGATGCAGGCGTACGGTGCGGCCAAGCAGCGCCTGTTCTCGTGGCCGGGGCTCGCCGCGGCGATCGTCAACGCCGACGACGCGTTCGGGCGCGTGCTCGCCAGGGTCGTCGGCGACGGCGTCGCGCTGGTGCGTTACGGCATCGAGCGCGACGACGCCGACGTGGTCGCGCACGCGGTCGAATCCGGCGCCGCCGGCATGCATTTTCGCCTCGTCACGCCGTGGGGCGAAGGCGCGGTCTCCTCGCGCCTGCTCGGTCGCTTCAACGTCTCCAACCTGCTCGCGGTCGCGGCTTGCCTCGGCCGGCTCGGTTTCACGTTCGCGCAGATCCGCGAGGCACTCGCGGCGCTCGAGCCGGTGGCCGGGCGCATGAACCGCCTCGGCGGCGACGCGACGCGTCCGCTCGTCGTGATCGACTACGCGCATACGCCCGACGCGCTCGAGCAGGCGCTGACGAGCCTGCGCGCGCATTGCAGCGGTCGCCTCGTCTGCGTCTTCGGCTGCGGCGGCGAACGCGACGCCGGCAAGCGTCCGCAGATGGGGGCGATCGCCGAGACGCTCGCCGATCGCATCATCGTCACGGACGACAATCCGCGCGGCGAGGACGGCGACGCGATCGTCGCGCAGATCGTCGCGGGCCTGACCCGTCCGGCGCTCGCCTCGATCGAGCGCGACCGCGCCGCGGCGATCGCGCTCGCGATCGGCATGTCGCACGCGGGCGACGTCGTGCTCGTCGCGGGCAAGGGCCACGAACCGTACCAGGAAGTCGCCGGCGCGAAGCTGCCGTTCGACGATCTCGCGGTCGCGCGCGACGCACTGGAGGCGCGCCCATGCTGAACCTGCGACTCGCCGACGTCGCGCGCTGGACCGGCGGCCGCCTGCACGGCGCCGACGCCGCCATCGACGCGGTGTCGACCGACACGCGCGCGCTCGGCGCGGGCATGCTGTTCGTCGCGCTCAAGGGCGAGCGCCACGACGCGCACGAATTCGCCGACGCCGCGCGCGAACGCGGTGCGGCCGCGCTGCTGGTCGAGCGCGAACTCGCCGTCGCGCTGCCGCAGGTCGTCGTCGCCGACACGCTCGTCGCGCTCGGCGAACTCGCTCGCGCAGTGCGCGCGCGCAGCGAGGCGCGCGTGGTCGGCATCACCGGCTCCAACGGCAAGACCACGGTCAAGACGCTCGTCGCGTCGATCCTCGCGCGCCATGGCCGCACGCATGTCAACGCCGGCAATTTCAACAACGAGATCGGTCTGCCGCTGACCCTGCTCGCGATGCCGGCGGACACCGAGTACGCCGTGCTCGAGATGGGCGCGGGCAAGCCCGGCGACATCGCCTACCTCGCGCGCATCGCGCGACCGGACGTCGCGCTCGTCAACAACGTCGCGCCGGCACACCTCGAGCGCATGGGCTCGCTGCAGGGCGTCGCCGAGACGAAGGGCGCGATCTACCGCGCGCTGCCGAACGACGGCATCGCCGTCGTCAACGCCGACGACGCGTTCGCCGAATACTTCGGCGTGCTCGCCGGCACGCGGCGCACGCTGCGCTTCGGCCTTCTGCGCCGCGCCGACGTCGGCGCGAATCTGGAAATCGACGGGGCGGACGGCGGGCGCTTCCGCCTGCTCGCGCCGGCCGGAGCGATCGAGGTCGCATCGCCGCTGCGGGGACGCCACAACGTGATGAACGTGCTCGCCGCCGCGACGATCGCGCTCGCGCTCGGCGTCCCGCTCGCGACGATCAAGGCCGGCATCGAGGCGGCGCCCGCGGTGGCCGGTCGCCTCGTGCGGCGCGTGCACGCGAGCGGCGCCGTCGTCGTCGACGACAGCTACAACGCGAATCCCGGTTCGTTCGCCGCGGCGATCGCGACGCTCGCCGCGGAGCCGGCGGAGCGCGTGCTCGTGATGGGCGACATGGCCGAACTCGGCACCGACGCCGAGCGCCTGCACGCCGAGGTCGGCGCGCTGGCCAAGCGCAGCGGCATCCAGCGCCTGCGCGCGGTCGGCCGCCTGAGCCGCGCGGCGGTCGACGCGTTCGGCGCGGGCGCCGCGCACTACGCCGACCAGGCGCAGCTCGTCGACGCGTTGCGCGCGGACCTGCGCGCGGGCGTCGTGCTGCTGGTCAAGGGGTCGCGCTCGTCGGCGATGGATCGCGTCGTGCTCGCCATCGGTGGCGACGAAGACGGCAACGGAGGCGAACGTCATGCTGCTTGAGCTCGCCGAGCTGCTGAAGGGTTGGATCAGCGCGTTCCACCTGTTCCAGTACCTGACCTTCCGCACGATCATGGGCACGCTCACCGCGCTCGCGGTGTCGCTGCTCGCGGGTCCGTGGATCATCCGCAAGCTCGCCGAGGTCAAGGCAGGGCAGGTGATCCGCAGCGACGGCCCGCAGACGCATTTGTCGAAGGCGGGCACGCCGACGATGGGCGGCGCGCTGATCATCGGCTCGATCGCGGTGTCGACGCTGCTCTGGGCCGACCTGCACAACCGCTACGTCTGGCTCGTGCTCGGCGTGACCGTCGCGTTCGGTGCGATCGGCTTCTACGACGACTACAAGAAGCTCGTGCTGAAGGACAGCCGCGGGCTCGCCGCGCGCTGGAAGTACTTCTGGCAATCGGTGTTCGGCCTCGCGGTCGCGCTGTACCTCTATTTCAGCGCCGACACGCCCGCGGCGACGACGTTCTACCTGCCGCTGATCAAGCATGCGCAGGTGCCGCTCGGCCACATGGCCGACGTCGCCGCACAGGCGCCGTTCGCGTGGTGGACGGTGTTCGGGGCGGTGGTGTTCGTCGGCCTCGCCTACTTCATCGTCGTCGGATTCTCGAACGCGGTGAACCTCACCGACGGCCTCGACGGCCTCGCGATCATGCCGAGCGTGCTCGTATCGACCGCGCTCGGCGTGTTCGCCTACCTCGCCGGCAACAAGGTGTTCTCCGAGTACCTGGGCATCCCGGCGATCCCGGGCGCGGGCGAGCTCGCGATCTTCTGCAGCGCGCTCGCCGGCGCCGGCCTCGGCTTCCTCTGGTTCAACACCTATCCGGCGCAGGTGTTCATGGGCGACGTCGGCGCGCTGGCGATCGGTGCCGCGCTCGGTTGCGTCGCGGTGATCGTGCGCCAGGAAATCGTCCTGCTGATCATGGGCGGCGTGTTCGTGATGGAAACCGCGTCGGTGATGCTGCAGGTGGCGAGCTTCAAGCTCACCGGCAAGCGCATCTTCCGCATGGCGCCGATCCACCATCACTTCGAGCTCAAGGGCTGGCCGGAACCGCGGGTGATCGTGCGCTTCTGGATCATCAGCGTCGTGCTCGTGCTGATCGGCCTCGCGACGTTGAAGGTGCGCTGATGCTGCTCTTCGACTTCAGCAACGACGACCAGCAGGCGACGCGCTTCGGCGACGTCAAGGGGCGCTATGACCTCGGCCTCGTCGTCGCCGCGATGCTGCTCGCGAGCCTCGGCCTCGTGATGGTCGCGTCGAGCTCGATCGCGATCGCCGACGGCCAGCACGTCGGCGCGTTCTACTACCTGTACCGGCACGTCGCATTCCTGGCGATCGGGCTCGTCGCGTCGCTCGTGATGGCGCGCATCGAGCTGTCCTGGCTCGAGCGCAATGCGCTGCCGCTGCTGCTGTGCGGCGCGGTACTGCTGTTGCTCGTGTTCGTGCCGTTCATCGGCGTGCGCGTCAACGGTGCGCGCCGCTGGATCCGCCTCGGCTTCGTCGGTTTCCAGTCGGTCGAAGCGGTGAAGATCCTGCTCGTCGTGTACATGGCGAGCTATCTCGTGCGCCATCGCGACAACCTGCAGGGCAAGCTGCTCGGCGTGATCAAGCCGCTCGGCATCGCGGCGATCTTCGCCGGCCTCCTGCTGGTGCAGCCGGACTTCGGTTCCGCGACCCTGCTGATGGCGGTCACGCTCGGCATGGTCTGGCTCGGCGGCGCGCGCCTGCGCAACCTCGCCCTGCTCGGGGCGCTCGCGTTGCCCGTGCTCGCCGGCGCCGCGTTGAGCCAGGACTATCGCGTCAAGCGCCTCACCTCGTTCCTCGATCCGTGGGCCGATCCGTTCAAGGACGGCTTCCAGCTGACCCAGGCGCTCATCGCGATCGGGCGCGGGGAGTGGACAGGCGTCGGCCTCGGCGCATCGGTGCAGAAGCTGTTCTACCTGCCCGAGGCGCACACCGATTTCATCCTCGCCGTGCTCGCCGAGGAACTCGGCTTCGCCGGCATCGTGCTCGTGCTCGTGCTGTTCGCCTGGCTGGTCGGCCGTGGATTCGCGATCGGCCTGCGCGCGGTGGAGCAGAACCGGCATTTCGCCGGCTACTGCGCGTTCGGCGTCTCGCTCATGCTCGCGCTGCAGGCGCTCGTCTCGATCGGCGTGAACCTCGGCGTGCTGCCGACCAAGGGCCTGACCCTGCCGCTGGTGAGCTCGGGCGGCTCGAGCGTGATGATGACGTGCGCGGCGATCGGGCTGCTCGCGCGCGTGAGCTACGAAGTGTCGCGCGCCGAGAACGCGATGCTGCAGGTGATCAGCGAGCGCCAGGCGCTCGAGGTGCGCCCGTGAGCGCCGTCGCCGACCGCAACGGACCGGTGCTGATCATGGCCGGAGGCACCGGCGGGCACATCTTCCCGGGCCTCGCGGTCGCCGACGAACTCGTCGCGCGCAAGGTCCCCGTGATCTGGCTCGGAGCGGTCGGGGGTCTCGAGACGCAACTCGTGCCGCGCCATCGCCTGCGCCTGGAAACGCTGTCGATCGGCGGCCTGCGCGGCAAGGGCGTGCTGACCAAGCTCGCGATGCCGTTCCGCCTCGCCGCCGCGGTGTCCGGCGCGCGTGCGTTGCTCAAGCGACAGGCGCCGCGCTGCGCGATCTCGCTCGGCGGCTATGCGGCCGCGCCCGGCGGCATCGCCGCCCGGCTGTCGGGCGTGCCGCTCGTCGTGCACGAGCAGAACAGCGTCGCCGGCATCACCAATCGCCTGCTCGCGCGCAAGGCGAAGCGCGTGTTGACCGGTTTCCCCGACGTGTTCGCGCGCGGCGAATGGATCGGCAACCCGGTGCGTTCGTCGATCGCGGCGCTGCCCGCGCCGGCGCAACGCTATGCCGGGCGCGAAGGGCCGCTGCACCTGCTCGTGCTCGGCGGCAGCCAGGGGGCGCAAAGCCTCAACGCCGCGCTGCCCGAAGTGCTGCGGCGGCGTGGTTCGCGCATGGCGGTGTCGGTGCGCCACCAGTGCGGTTCGAAGCACTTCGACAAGGCGCGCGCCGCGTACATGAATGCAGGCATCGATGCCGATGTCGTGCCGTTCGAGGACGACATGGCTGCCGCCTACGCGTGGGCCGACCTCGTGATCTGCCGCGCCGGTGCGCTGACGATCGCCGAGCTCGCCGCGGCCGGCGTGCCGTCGATCCTCGTGCCGTTCCCGCACGCGGTCGACGACCATCAGACGAAGAACGCCGAAGCGATGGTCGCCGCCGGCGGCGCGCGCCTCGTCGCCGAGGGCGACGAGTTCGTCAAGCGCCTCGGCGCGGCGTTCGAGGAGCTCAACGATCGCGTGCGGTTGTTGCGAATGGCGACGGCGGCGCGCGCGCAGGCGAAGCCCGATGCCGCACGGCGCATCGCCGAGATATGCCTGGAGGCGGGCGCATGACTCCGGCGCGCCTCAAGCAGCACGGCGACATCATGCAGGACTTCCGCCGCGTGCATTTCGTCGGCATCGGCGGCGTCGGCATGAGCGGCATCGCCGAGGTGCTGTGCAACCTCGGTTACTCGGTGTCCGGCTCGGACAAGGCCGACAACGCGACCACGCGCCGGCTCGCCGGCCTCGGTGCGCGCATCGACCGCGGCCACGACGCCGCCAACGTCGCCGACGCCGACGTGCTCGTCGTGTCGAGCGCGATCAGGCCCGACAATCCCGAGCTCGTCGCCGCGCGCGAACGGCGCATCCCGGTCGTGCCGCGTGCGGAGATGCTCGGCGAACTCATGCGCTTCCGGCGCGGCATCGCGGTCGCCGGCACGCACGGCAAGACGACCACGACGAGCTTGACCGCGAGCGTGCTCGCCGAAGCCGGACTCGACCCGACCTTCGTCATCGGCGGCCAGCTCATCGCCGCGGGCGCGAACGCGCGCCTCGGCACCGGCGAATACCTCGTCGCCGAAGCGGACGAATCGGACGGTTCGTTCCTGCTGCTGTCGCCGGTGATCGCGGTCGTCACCAACATCGACGCCGACCACCTGGAGAACTACGACGGCGACTTCGAACGCGTGAAGAAGGCGTTCGCCGACTTCCTGCACCGCCTGCCGTTCTACGGCGTCGCCGTTCTGTGCGTCGACGACGCCGAGGTCGCCGCGCTCGCGCGCGCGTCGAGCCGGCGCGTGCTGACCTACGCGATCGACGCGGACGCCGACGTGCGCGCGTCGAACCTGCGCCAGGACGGCCGCGCGACCGAGTTCACGCTGCACCTGCCGGAAGGCGGCCCGAGCGTGCCGATGCGCCTCAACCTGCCGGGGCGCCACAACGTGCTCAACGCGCTCGCCGCGTGCGCGGTCGGCTGGCAGCTCGGCGTGCCACCGGAAGCGATGCAGCACGCGCTCGCGCAGTTCCAGGGCGTCGGTCGGCGCTTCCAACTGCGCGGCGAGATCGAGCTCGACCACGGCCGCGCGCTGCTCGTCGACGACTACGGCCACCATCCGCGCGAACTCGCCGCGGTGTTCGCCGCGGCGCGCGCGGGCTGGCCCGAGCGCCGCCTCGTCGTCGCTTTCCAGCCGCATCGCTACTCGCGCACGCGCGATCTGCTCGACGACTTCGCCAAGGTGCTCGCCGAGGTCGACGTGCTCGTGCTCACCGACGTCTACCCGGCCGGCGAAGCGCCGATCGCGAACGCCGACGGCCGCGCGCTCGCGCGCGCCGTGCGTGCGCGCGGCAAGGTCGACCCGGTGCTGGTCGAACATCCGCGCGACCTCGCCGGCGCGCTGCCGCCACTGCTGCGCGACGGCGACCTGCTGCTGCTGCTCGGCGCCGGCGACATCGGCGCGGCGGCGAACGAACTCGCGACGGGCGGGCGGCTGCGCTCGGAGAAACACCCATGAAGGACATGCTCGTGAAGATCACCGATGCCAGGCAGTTCGGCCGCGTCGCCGTCGTGATGGGCGGCCAGTCGGCCGAGCGCGAGGTCTCGCTCGACTCCGGTCGCAACGTGCTCGACGCGCTGCGCGCGAAGGGCGTCGACGCGCACGCGGTCGACGGCATCCCGGCCCTGCTCGACGCGTTGCGCGCGGGGCACTACGCGCGCGTGTTCAATATCCTGCACGGCCAGCACGGCGGTGGCGAGGACGGCGTGCTGCAGGGTGCGCTCGAGTCGCTGCACGTGCCGTACACGGGCTCGGGCGTGCTCGGCTCGGCGCTGTCGATGGACAAGGTGCGCACGAAGCAGGTGTGGATCGCCGCGGGCCTGCCGACGCCGCGTTTCGTCGCGTTGCGCAAGCGCGGCGGTGCGACGCCGGACGTGCATGCGGCGGCGGCGAAGCTCGGTCTGCCGGTCATCGTCAAGCCGGCCTGCGAAGGTTCCAGCGTCGGCGTGTCGCGCGTGTTCCGCGACGCCGACCTCGATGCGGCGGCCGAACTCGCGGCGCGCTACCCGGGCGACCTGCTCGTCGAGGAGATGATCGTCGGCGACGAGCTCACCGTCGGGGTCCTCGGCGGCGAGGCGCTGCCGTCGATACGCATCGTGCCGAAGGGTGCGTTCTACGACTACCACGCCAAGTACGTCGCCGAGGACACGCAGTACATCTGCCCCGGACTCGACGGCGCCGCGGAGGCGGACATCCGCGCGCTCGCGCTCAC
Organism: Dokdonella fugitiva; assembly: GCF_014138265.1. Classification (GTDB taxonomy): domain Bacteria; phylum Pseudomonadota; class Gammaproteobacteria; order Xanthomonadales; family Rhodanobacteraceae; genus Dokdonella_A; species Dokdonella_A fugitiva_A. The sequence goes on along the minus strand of NZ_JACGXL010000004.1, from coordinate 104,619 downwards.
CGCGTTCGACGCCGCGGGATGTTCCGGCTGGGGTCGCGTCGACGTGATGCGCGACCGCGAAGGTCGCAACTACCTGCTCGAGGTGAATACCGCACCGGGCATGACGAGCCATTCGCTCGTGCCGAAGGCGGCCGGCACGCTCGGCATCGGCTTCGAGGAGCTGTGCTGGCGCGTGCTCGAAACGTCGTTCGAGGAGAAGCGCGGATGAGCACGGGCTACCCGTTCAAGCTCGCCGCCTGGGGCATCGCGCTCACGCTCGTCGCGCTGCCGATCCTCGGCGTGCTCAACGGCTGGTTCGCGGGCGACCGCTGGCCGGTCACGCGCCTCGACGTGAGCGCGCGCTTCGACCACGTCAGCGCCGAACAGATCCGCGCTGCGGCGCAGCCGCTGCTCGGCAAGGGCTTCTTCGCGCTCGACCTCGACGACGTGCGCGCGGCGGTGGCGAAACTGCCGTGGGTCGAACGTGCCGAAGTGCGCAAGCGCTGGCCCGACACGGTCGAGCTCACCGTCTACGAACAGCAGCCGTTCGCGCGTTGGGGCGAGGACCGCCTGGTCAACCGCCGCGGCCAGCTCTTCAGCGTAGCCGGCGCGGAGGGCCTGCAGGGTCTGCCGCGCCTGAGCGGCCCCGATGATCGCCTCGACGACGTGCTGCGCTTCCACGCCGAATGCCAGCGCGAGTTCACCGGCAGCGGGCTCGCGGTCGACGCGGTCGCGCTGTCGCCGCGCGGCGGCTGGCGCCTCGAACTCGCCTCGGGCACGGTCGTCGAGCTCGGCCGCGACGACGCGCAGCGCCGCCTGAAGCGCTTCCTCGACGTGTGGCCGCGCCTGTCCGGCACGCACGCGAACGCGCCCGCGTACATCGACCTGCGCTACGAGAACGGCTTCGCGATGCGCTGGCCCGAGCCGGCTCCCGCCACGAACCCGGCACTGATCCAGCCCGCCTCGCCGCCGCAGGTGGCGGTCCTCCGCAATCCGGCCCAGCACGCATGAACCGCAAGTCCGAAAAGAACCTCATCGTCGGCCTCGACGTCGGTACCTCGAAGATCGTCTCGATCGTCGGCGAGCACACGCCGGGCGAGTCGGTCGAGATCATCGGCATCGGCTCGCACCCAGCGCACGGCCTCAAGCGCGGCGTCGTGGTCGACATCGAGTCGACGGTGCACTCGATCCAGCGTGCGGTCGAGGAAGCCGAGCTCATGGCCGGCTGCCAGATCCGCTCGGTCTACGCGTCGATCGCCGGCAGCCACATCAAGGACGAGAACTCGCACGGCACCGCGCCGATCCGCGACAAGGAGGTCACCTCAGCCGACCTCGACGTCGTGCTGAACTCCGCCTGCGCGATCGCGATCCCGGCCGACCGCAGCGTGCTCTACCGCGAGCCGCAGGAATACCTCATCGACGGCCAGGAAGGCATCCGCCACCCGGTCGGCATGTCGGGCGTGCGCCTGGAGGCGAACGTGCACCTCGTCACCGGCGCGGCGAGCGCGATCCAGAACATCACCAAGTGCATCAACCGCTGCGGCCTGCAGGTCGACGAGCTGTTGCCGGCCGCGGTCGCGTCCGCGCGCGCGGTGCTGACCGACGACGAGCGCGAACTCGGCGTGTGCATGGTCGACATCGGCGCCGGCACCACCGACATCGCGATCTACACCGGCGGCGCGCTGCGCCACACGACCTCGCTCGCGATCGGCGGCGACCAGGTGACCAGCGACATCGCGCACCTCATGCGCACGCCGACCGCGCACGCGGAGGAGCTCAAGGTGCGCTACGCCTGCGCGCTGGCGCAGCTCGCGCACGCGGAAGAGACGATCCAGGTGCCGAGCGTCGGCGACCGCCCGCCGCGCCGCCTCGCGCGGCAGAACCTCGCCGAGGCCGTGCAGCCGCGCTACGAGGAGATCTTCGAGATGGTGCAGGCCGACCTGCGCCGCAGCGGGCGCGAGGAGCTCGTGCGCGCGGGCATCGTCCTCACCGGCGGCGCCGCGCGCATGGAAGGCGCGCTCGATCTCGCCGAGGAGCTGTTCCACATGCCGGTGCGCCTCGGCACGCCGCAGCACGTCACCGGCCTCGCCGACGTCGTCGCCAACCCGATGCAGGCGACCGGCGTGGGGCTGCTCATCTACGGCAGCCGTGGCGGCGCGACGCGTGGCGCGCCGGTGGCGGGAACCGCGGTCGGCGGTTTGTGGGGCCGGGTGACGACCTGGTTCAAGGGAGAGTTCTAGTGGACGGCGAGGTCGCACGCGACCTCGCCCGGACAGGAGCAACACCGCGGCGCACGGAGCGCGTCGCGAAGCGGCCGAAACGGTCGCGATGCCACGGCACGCCAGCCGCGGCAGGACGGGCCGGACCGGGAAGGTCACGGACCCGGGAACGATAAGAAAACCAGGCAGTAACCACTTGCGGAGGATGGGATATGTTCGAGTTCGTCGAAAAGATGGCACCGAATGCGGTGATCAAGGTCGTCGGCGTCGGTGGTGGCGGCGGCAACGCGGTCAGCCACATGGTGCAGGCGGGTGTCGAAGGCGTCGACTTCGTGTGCGCGAACACCGACGCGCAGGCACTCAAGAGCAGCGGCGCGAAGTTCACGCTGCAGCTCGGTGCGAACGTGACCAAGGGCCTCGGCGCCGGCGCCAATCCGGAAGTCGGCCGCCAAGCCGCGCTCGAGGATCGCGAGCGCATCGTCGAGCTGCTGCAGGGCGCCGACATGGCGTTCATCACGGCCGGCATGGGCGGCGGCACCGGCACCGGCGCGGCGCCGGTGGTCGCGCAGCTCGCCAAGGAGATGGGCATCCTCACGGTGGCGGTCGTGACCAAGCCGTTCCCGTTCGAAGGGCGTCGCCGCATGCAGGTCGCGCTCAAGGGCATCGAGGACCTCGGCCAGTACTGCGATTCGCTGATCACCGTGCCGAACGAGAAGCTGCTGACCGTGCTCGGCCGCGACGTGACCTTGCTCAGCGCGTTCAAGCAGGCCAATGACGTGCTGCTCGGCGCGGTGCAGGGCATCGCCGACCTGATCACGCGTCCGGGCCTGATCAACGTCGACTTCGCCGACGTGCGCACGGTCATGTCCGAGATGGGCATGGCGATGATGGGCACGGGTACGGCGCACGGCGACGACCGCGCGGTCGCGGCGGCCGAAGCGGCGATCAACAACCCGCTGCTCGACGACGTCAACCTCGCCGGCGCATGCGGCATCCTCGTCAACGTGACCGCAGGCACCAACCTCACGATGCGCGAGTTCGACGACATCGGCCAGGTCGTGCACGAGTTCGCGAGCGAGGACGCGACGGTGGTCATCGGCACCGCGCTCGATCCGGAACTCAAGGACGACGTGCGCGTGACCGTGGTCGCCACCGGCCTCAACCGCGCGGTCGCGCGGCAGCCGTTGCGCGAGCACCGCGAGCGCGAACGCGAGGTGGTGAGTTCGCAGCGCCCGTCGATGCGCGTCGTGCGCAACGCGACGACCGGCGAGGTCGACTACCTCGGCATCCCGGGGCAGCCGATGCGCCAGGCCGTCGACCACGCGCAGCCCGAGGCGTCCGGCGACTACCTCGACATCCCGGCCTTCCTGCGCCGCCAGGCCGACTGAGCGCAGGAAACCGGCTCCCATCCGGCACGGGCGCTCGCTGGGAAGCGCGCGCACCGGCCGCAGCGGCGATGCTTCGAACACATCGCCGCCCCGGCCCCGCCATCCTGTGGCGTCAGGATGGCGGTCGCTGCCGTCGGTGAGCGACGGTGATGACGGGAATTGCCGGAGTGTGTTGCGAAAAAGCGACGGAGTGTGGGTTCCATACGTCGCTTAACTTTTCTCGCCCCCGTCGCTGTGCTAACCTCGCCGGCGTTTTGTCGGCTCCTGCCCCAGGGGGCAATACATAAAAATGATCAGACAACGCACGCTCAAAAACGTCATCAGAGCGACGGGCGTGGGTCTTCACACGGGCGACAAGGTCTACATGACGTTGCGTCCTGCGGCCGTGGACACGGGTATCGTGTTCCGCCGCGTCGACCTGCCGAACCCGGTGGACATCCGCTCCTGCTGCGAGAACGTCGGAGACACCCGTCTTTCCACCACGCTCGTGAAGGGCGACGTGCGCATTGCCACGGTCGAGCATCTGCTCTCGGCGATGGCCGGCCTCGGCATCGACAATGCCTACGTCGACCTCTCGGCGCCCGAAGTGCCGATCATGGACGGCAGCGCGGGTCCGTTCGTGTTCCTGCTGCAGTCTGCAGGCATCGAGGAGCAGTCGAAGGCCAAGCGCTTCATTCGCATCAAGAAGTCGGTCACCGTCCGCGACGGTGACAAGTGGGCCCGCTTCGAGCCGTTCGACGGCTTCAAGGTCGGCTTCTCGATCGACTTCAACCATCCGATGTTCACCAAGCGCACCTCGACCAGCGAGATCGATTTCTCGACGACGTCGTTCGTCAAGGAAGTCAGTCGCGCGCGCACCTTCGGTTTCATGCGCGACATCGAGTACCTGCGCGAGCGCAACCTCGCGCTCGGCGGATCGATGGACAACGCGATCGTGCTCGACGACTATCGGGTGCTCAACGAGGACGGCCTCCGGTACGAGGACGAGTTCGTCAAGCACAAGATCCTCGATGCGATCGGTGACCTCTACCTGCTCGGCCACAGCCTCATCGGCGCGTTCTACGGCTACAAGTCGGGCCACGAGTTGAACAACAAGCTGTTGCGCACGCTGCTCGCCGACGCGACGGCGTGGGAAGAGGTCAGCTTCGAGGACGAAAGCGCGGCACCGATCTCCTACGCTCATCCGGCACAGGCGGTCTGAAGCACGTACGTGGGCGGCGCCGGCGATTGGAAAGGCGAACCGCATCGCGAAACGTACGTCCCGCTCCCGGTAGGGTGGCGGGGCGGCCGGTACGAAAAGCCGGTTTGGTCGCGCACCGGGCGTTCCCGCTGCAGCGATCGTGACACCACGGGCCGGGAAAGGTCCGGGTGGAGCAGGACAAGAAGAAGAACAGCTTCCGCCAGGAAGCAGACAAGCGGGGAATGGGAGCCGCCCCGGCTCCTAGGAATCATCACCGGCGATGGACGCCAGTTGGAGATAGAGGGCCCTGAGTTCAGGGTCCTGGAGGGCTGTCGCTGTCGCTCGCAGGTGGCGGGTGGTGGCGGCGGAAAGCGGTTTAGGCTTTGTCGGGTCCGGGGGAACGGTCGGCAAGGGCGCCACTTTCACGGCGAAACGTTCGACGGTACCGCCCAGTGCGGTACGGGCTTCGGCCAGCAGCGCGGCTTGATGTAGGCGCAAGCGGCTCGCCCAGGTCGGACTGGACGCCAGAAAGACAATTCGGCCGTTGCGCACGTCGGCGAGACGCGTCTCGCGAGCGGTCGCGGCGGGCAAGAGGCGGCGCAGTCTTTCATCCAGCGCATCCAGTGCGCGCGCGCGATCCGCGAGCGTGCCGAGGGTGATGCACTCCGCGGCGGGCCTGGGGCCTGCGGTGGCGGACGAGGTGGGATTGCGCTTTGGCGACATGACGAACAAGAACCCGGCCGAGCAGCATGAACATCATTATCGTCCGCAATGCGCACGCCCTGCCATGGCGCATCGACCTGTCCGGCCGGCACGGCCACCTGCTGGCCGCCGCGCTCGCCACCTGTGCGTTCGTGTTGATCGGGCTCGGCGCCCTCGGTACCTGGATCTTCACCAGTCCGCGCGCGCGCGCGCTGAGTGAAGTCGCCGACATGCGCGCGACGCTCTCCGCACAGCGCGCCCAGCTCGTGACGCTGGACCAAGATTCCCATCGCAACATCGACGCACTCGCCGCCCAGCTCGGCCAGCTGCAGGCGCAGGCGACGCGACTGAATGCGCTCGGCGAGCGGCTGACCCAGGTCGGCAAGCTCGACGACGGTGAATTCGACTTCGGCGGCGATCCGGCCGTCGGCGGTCCGGAGGAGCCGGCCACCGGCGTGACGATGCCGCTGCCGCTGCAGAGTGGCATCGACAGCCTACGCGCCGAGTTCGATGGCCAGCAGGCCCAGCTCGACGTGCTCGAGAACCTCCTGCGCGACCGCAAGATCGACAACCAGCTGCTGCCGAGCGGCATGCCGGTGAACCAGGGTTACATCGCGTCCGGCTTCGGCGACCGCTCCGATCCGTTCGATGGGCACCAGGCGATCCACATGGGCGTCGACTTCGCCGCCCCGGAAGGCACGCCGGTCAACGCCGTCGCCGATGGCGTCGTCACCTACACCGGCGTGCGCGCCGGCTATGGCAACGTGGTCGAGATCGACCACGGCAATGGCTACATGACGCGCTACGCGCACAATTCCGCGATCAGCGCGACACCCGGCCAGCGCGTGCACGCGGGCCAGGCGATCGCGAGCGTCGGCTCCACCGGCCGCTCGACCGGGCCGCATTGCCATTTCGAGGTCTGGTACAACGGCCGTGCGGTCAACCCGATGGTCTACGTGAAGTCGACCCGCGCGAACCGCGCCTGACCGACGCCGCGGCACCGGGGCGGCGGTCGAAGAGGGCGGTTGAAAGCGCGTCCCGTCGCCTCAAGCTGGCGTGTATCGAGGGGCCGCCGTATCATCGGCGGTTGTTTTGTTTTTCCGCGATTCCCGTCGCGGAAGGACGGACCGGCCGTTCCCGGCCGGGCGCCATGAACCGCCTCTCATTCCCCCGTTCCGACCAAGACGACCCATGCTCAACAGTTTCCTGACGCGCATCTTCGGCAGCCGCAACGAACGCGTACTGCGCCAGCTCGGCAAGTCGGTGGCGCAGATCAATGCGCTCGAGCAGAAGTTCCAGGGGTTGTCCGACGCCGACCTGCAGGCGAAGACGGACGAGTTCCGTCGTCGCCTCGCCGAAGGCGCCACCCTCGACAGCCTGCTGCCGGAAGCGTTCGCGACCGTGCGCGAAGCCTCGCGCCGCGTGCTCGGCATGCGCCATCACGACGTCCAGCTCATCGGCGGCATGGTCCTGCACAACGGCAAGATCGCCGAAATGCGCACCGGCGAGGGCAAGACCCTCGTTGCGACCCTGCCGGTCTACCTCAACGCGCTCGAAGGCAAGGGCGTGCACGTCGTCACCGTGAACGACTACCTGGCCAAGCGCGACTCGGCCTGGATGGGGCGGATCTACACCTTCCTCGGCATGACGGTCGGCGTGGTGTGGCCCGGCATGGACCACGGCGACAAGCGCGCCGCGTACACCGCGGACATCACCTACGGCACCAACAACGAATTCGGCTTCGACTACCTGCGCGACAACATGGCGTTGTCGGCCGAGCAGCGCTACCAGCGCGGGCTCCACTACGCGATCGTCGACGAGGTCGACTCGATCCTCATCGACGAGGCGCGCACGCCGCTGATCATCTCCGGCCCGTCCGACGAGTCGCCGCAGCTGTACGTCAAGGTCAACCGCATCGTGCCGCGCATGACGCGGCAGCTGAAGGAAAGCAAGCCCGGCGATCCGCCGGAGCCCGGCGATTACTACGTCGACGAGAAGCAGAAGCAGGTGCATCTGTCCGAGGAGGGCATGGAGCACGCCGAGCAGCTGCTGCGCAAGGAAGGCATCCTCGGCGAGGAAGAAGGACTGTACGACTCGCAGCACATCGCGGTCGTGCACCACCTCAACGCGGCGCTGCGCGCGCACGCGCTGTACCAGCGCGACGTCGACTACATCGTGCGCGACGGCGAGGTCATCATCGTCGACGAGTTCACCGGCCGCACGCTGCCGGGCCGCCGCTGGTCGGACGGCCTGCACCAGGCGGTCGAGGCGAAGGAAGGCGTGCCGATCCAGCGCGAGAACCAGACGCTCGCTTCGATCACGTTCCAGAACCTGTTCCGCATGTACAAGAAGCTGTCCGGCATGACCGGTACGGCCGACACGGAAGCGTACGAATTCCAGTCGATCTACGGCCTCGAGGTCGTGGTCATCCCGACGCACCGGCCGATGGTCCGCAAGGACGAAGCCGATGTCGTGTTCCTCAAGCAGCAACCGAAGTTCGACGCCATCGTCGAGGACATCAAGGAGAGCTACGAGCGTGGCCAGCCCGTGCTCGTGGGCACCGCCTCGATCGAGATGTCGGAACTGCTCTCCGGGCTGCTGAAGAAGAAGGGCGTGCCGCACGAGGTGCTCAACGCCAAGCAGCACGAGCGTGAAGCACACATCGTCGCGCAGGCGGGCCGGCCGAAGTCGATCACGATCGCGACGAACATGGCCGGCCGCGGCACCGACATCGTGCTCGGCGGCAGCCTCGAGGCGGAGCTGCACGGGCTCGGCGAGGAAGCCACGGAGGCCGACCGCGCGCGCGTGAAGTCGGAGTGGGAGAAGCGCCACGCTGAAGTGATCGCGCTCGGCGGCCTGCGCATCGTCGGCACCGAACGCCACGAGTCGCGCCGCATCGACAACCAGCTGCGCGGCCGTTCCGGCCGCCAGGGCGACCCGGGTTCGAGCCGCTTCTACCTGTCGCTCGAGGACAACCTCATCCGCATCTTCATGGGCGAGGGCGTCGCGCGCCTGATGCGCATGTTCGGCATGAAGGAAGACGATGCGATCCAGGACCGCATGGTCAGCCGGCAGATCGAGAAGGCGCAGCGCAAGGTCGAGGCGCACAACTTCGACATCCGCAAGCATCTGCTCGAGTTCGACGACACCGCGAACGACCAGCGCAAGGTGATCTACCAGCAGCGTAACGAGCTGCTCGACAGCGCCGACGTCGCCGAGACGATCAAGATCATCCGCCAGGACGTCATCGCCGACGTCGTGCGCCGCCACGTGCCCGCCGATTCCGTCGACGAGCAATGGAAACTCGCCGGCCTCGAGACGGAACTGGCTTCCGAATTCGGCCTGCAGGCCGGCCTCAAGCCGTGGCTCGACCAGCAGGAGGACGCCGACGCGAACGACGTGCTCGAGCACGTGCAGGAGCTCGTCGATCGCCTGTTCCGCGAGAAGGAAGCAATGCTCGGCTCCGAGGTCATGCGTGGCCTCGAGAAGCACGTGATGCTGTCCGTGCTCGACAACGGCTGGAAGGAGCACCTCGCGAGCATGGACTACCTGCGCCAGGGCATCTACCTGCGCGGCTACGCGCAGAAGCAGCCGAAGCAGGAGTTCAAGCGCGAAGCGTTCGAGCTGTTCGAGGGCATGCTCGGCCGCATCAAGTTCGAGATCGTGCAGCTGCTCGCGCGCGTGCGCATCCGCAGCGAGCAGGAAGTCGAGGCGATGGAAGAGCAGCAGCGCCGCCAGGCCGAGATGCAGGCGCGCGCGATGCAGTTCCAGCACGCCGAAGCGGCCGGTTTCGCCGCCGGCGAGCAGCCGGCCGAGGCGGACGCTGCGGCGATGCCGAGCGTCGGCGCGCCGCAGCTGCGCGAGGCGCCGAAGGTCGGGCGCAACGATCCGTGTCCGTGCGGATCGGGCAAGAAGTACAAGCAGTGCCACGGCAAGCTCGTCTGAGCCTGCCGTGCCGGCTTCGGTCCACGTCGTAGCGGGCGTGTTGCGCGATGCGGGCGGCCGCGTGCTGCTCGCGCGCCGGCCGCCGGGCAAGCATCTCGCGGGCCTGTGGGAGTTTCCCGGCGGCAAATGCGACGTGGGTGAGGCGCCGGTCGACGCGCTCGCTCGCGAACTGCGCGAGGAACTCGGCGTCGTCGTCGAGTCGGCGCGGCCGCTCATCGCGGTTCCGCATCGCTATCCCGAACAGGACATCCTGCTCGACGTCTGGCAGGTTTCCGCCTGGACCGGCGTACCGCATCCGCACGAGGGACAGGCGCTCGCCTGGGTCGAGCAGGTCGCGCTCGCGCAGGTCGCAATGCCGGCGGCCGATCGTCCGGTGATCGCCGCGCTGGATCTCCCCGACCGCTACCTGATCACGCCGGCGATGGCGCCGGAAGCGCTCGAGGAACTGCTCGCCGGTATCGAGCGCGCCTGTCGCCGCGGCATGCGCCTCGTCCAGCTGCGCCAGCCGCACTGGCCGCGCGCCCGGCTCGCCGAGGCGGCGCGTGGTGCGCGCGGGATCTGCCGTGCCCATGGCGCGCGCCTGCTGCTCAACGGCGATGTGCAGCTCGCGATGGTGCTCGGCCTCGACGGCGCGCACCTGCCCGCACGCGTGGCCGCCGAGCTCATCCAGCGACCGCTGCCGGCCGATCGCTGGCTCGGCGTGTCCTGCCACGATGCGGCCGAACTGCTGCACGCGGTGCGCATCGGAGCCGATTTCGCGACACTGTCGCCGATCTTCCCCACGCCCGACCACGAGGCACCGACGCTCGGCTGGGAGCGCTTCGCCGACCTCGTCGCGCACGCGCCGATGCCCGTGTACGCGCTCGGCGGCATGGAGGGCGAGGACATCGACGCCGCATGGATGGCGGGCGCGCAGGGCATTGCCGCGATCCGCGGCCTGTGGACTTGACGCGACCGGAGCCGGACGGGGTTCCGTGACACCCTGCCCATCGATTGCTAGATTCGCGGAAGATCAGGTCCGGCCATGGACGACGCCTCCGACCGCACGCCGCCCGAGACCGACAGGATTTGAACCGATGCCCGAACAGCCGATCCGGGAACAGGAACCTCCCGCAGGCGCTGCCGCCGTACGCCGTCGCCCGGCGAAATTGATCGTGCAGGTGCCGTGCTTCAACGAGCGCGAATCGCTGCCGCACTCGATTCCGCAGTTGCCGCGCAGCGTACCCGGCTTCGATCGCGTCGAGTGGCTCGTCGTCGACGATGGCTCGATCGACGGCACCGCCGACATCGCGAAGGCGCTGGGCGTCGATCATGTCGTGCGCCATCCGGTGAATCGCGGCCTCGCCGCCGCTTTCATGACGGGTCTGGAGGCGGCGGTCGCTCTCGGCGCTGATGTCATCGTCAACACCGATGCGGACAACCAGTACGACGCGCGCGACATCGAGACTCTGGTGCGGCCGATCGTCGAGGGCCGTGCCGAAATGGTCGTCGGTGCACGGCCGATCACCGACACCGAGCACTTCTCCTGGGTCAAGAAGCGCTTGCAGCTGCTCGGCAGCTGGGTCGTGCGTGCGGCGAGCCGGACGCAGGTCGCCGACGCGCCGAGCGGCTTCCGCGCGTTCACGCGCGAGGCGGCGCAGCGATTGAACGTATTCAGCTCGTACACCTACACGCTCGAGACGATCATCCAGGCAGGGCAGAGCAATATCCGTGTGCTCTCGGTTCCGGTGAGAACCAATCCGGACCTGCGCCCGTCGCGGCTCGTGAAAAGCATGGGCCGTTACGTGTGGCGCTCGGCCGCGACGATCGTGCGCATCTTCGCCACCTATCGCCCGCTCGCGTTCTTCGGCCTGCTGTCCTCCTTCTTCCTGATGGTCGGCGCGCTCCTCGGCACGTGGTACGTGTTCCACATGCTGATCGGCGAGGGCACGGGTCACGTGCAGTCCGCGGTGCTCGCCGCCGCGTCGGTCACGATCGGCTTCCTGCTGTTCATGCTCGGCTTCATCGCCGATCTCGCGTCGGTGAACCGCCGCCTGCTCGAGGGCATCGACTGGCGTCTGCGTCAGGTCGAGGCGGACGTGCGGCGCTCGCGCGAGCAAGGGCCGCGCGCATGAGCCCGGCTGCGCAGCCCGCCGGCAACTACTACGACAAGTACCGCACCGCGAATCCGATCGCCCGCCGCCTCATGCGCGGTTTCCTCGATGCATTCGACGCGCTGGTCGAACAGGTGCCCGTGTCGAACGCGCTCGAGATCGGCTGCGGCGAAGGCGAGCTGTCGATCCGCCTCGCGCAGCGCGGATTCCGCGTTCGCGGTTGCGACATCTCGGCGGATATCGTCGAAGAGGCGCGCCGTCGCGCGCGCGCCGCGCAGGTCGATGCGGCGTTCTGGCGGCAGTCGATCGAATCGATCGACGTGGGAGCCGAAGCCGCGCCGCTGGTCGTCTGTTGCGAGGTCCTCGAGCATGTCGACGATCCCGTACGCGCGGTCGACGTGCTCGCCGATCTTGCTCGCCCCTACCTGGTCGCCAGCGTGCCGCGCGAGCCGGTCTGGCGCATGCTCAACATGGCGCGCGGGAAGTATCTCGGTGCACTCGGCAACACGCCCGGACACGTCAACCACTGGGGGCGCAACGCATTCCTGCAGTTGATGGCGCGTCGCTTCGACGTTCTGCAGGTGCGGTCGCCGCTACCCTGGACGATGGTGCTGTGCCGGCGCCGGTGAGCCCGTGGTGGCGTGCCGCGAATGTCGCCGGCACGCTGCTCTGCCTGGTTGCGATCGCCTTCCTGGTGCAGCGCGGTTACACGCTCGGCGATTCGCTCGGCGACGGGCTCGCGCGAATCGGCGCGCGTGCGCTGCTACTCGCGTGCGCGTGCTATGCGGCGGCGGCGGCGCTGCTCGGGCTGGCCTGGGTGACCCTCGTGCGCGTCGCCTCGGGCGCGCAGCCGGAGGCGACACCGCTCTTCGCCTCGCACCTGCGATCGCAGCTTGCGAAATACTTGCCCGGCAATGTGTTCCACCTCGCCTATCGGCACGTCACCGCGCGCCGGGCGGGCGTCGGCCACGCACCGCTCGCGCTCGCATTGGGCATGGAGTCGGCGTTGCTGATCGCGAGCGCGGCGGTGTTCTCGATGGGCGTCGTGACCGACGCGCGCGTCGCGGCCGTGGCACCGTGGGCGCACGGGTTCGCCTGGGTAGGGCCGCTGTTGCCGCTCGCGGCCGCGCTTGCCGCGTCGATCCATGCGCGGCATGTGGGCGGAGCCGCCGCAATGCCACGCGTGCTGCGCGCCGTCCTCTTCGTGCTGGCGATCGACTTTTCATTCTTCGTGCTGGCGACGGCGGCGTTGCGCAGCCTGGGCGCCGGCGCTGCCGGATTGCCCATCGCGAGCTGGTGCGGATGGCTCGCACTCGCGTGGCTCCTCGGCTACGTGATGCCGGGCGCGCCGGCGGGCGTGGGCGTGCGTGAAACCGTGCTCGTGATCGGCCTCGGACCCGCGCTCGGCGAAGCGGACGCGCTCGTCCTCGCGCTCGCCTACCGTTTCGTCACCATCGTGGTGGATGCCTTGTCCGCGGGCGTCGGTTTCCTGCTGCGCGAGCGGACCTGAGTCGTCGCCGTCAATTGACGCTCGCGGTCTCGGACATCGCGAGATAGCGTGCGTGCAGGGCGCCGACCGCATCGCCGAGATCGGCGAGGCTGCGGTCGTTCTCGATCACGTCGTCGGCGATGGCGAGGCGCTGCTCGCGCGAAGCCTGCGCGGCGAGCATCGCGTCTGCCGTCGCCGGCGAGACCGCGTCGCGCGCGAGCAGGCGCGCGAGCTGTACCTCGCGCGGGACATCGACGACGAGCACGCGGTCGACCCATGCGTACTGCTCGGCGTTCTCCGCCAGCAGCGGCACGACGATCATCGCGTAGGTGCCGCATGGCGCGGACGCCCGCTGGCGCAGCGCATCGCGTATGCGCGGATGCAGGATGCCTTCGAGTCGGTGCCGCGCGGTCGCGTCGGCGAACACGCGCTCGCGCAAGGCGCGGCGGTCGAGCGCGCCTGCGACATCGAGGATGCGCGTGCCGAATGCGGTGACGATCTCCTGCAGGGCGGGGCGGCCGGGCTCGACGAGTTCGCGCGCGACGACGTCCGCGTCGATCACGTTCGCGCCGAGCGCCGCGAATCGCGTAGCGGCGGCGGATTTGCCGCTCGCGACGCCGCCGGTGAGTGCGACGGTGAACGTCATGGATCCGTTCGCGCCAGAATCGTCAGGCCAGGCCGAACAGCCTGGAGTACGCCTCGCCGAGATCGCGGCCGAACACGAACCAGATCCAGCCGGCGGCAGCGATGAACGGGCCGAACGGAATCGGCGTGCTGCGGTCGCGACCTTGCGCGGCGAGCGCGATGCCACCGACCAGCGCACCGGTCAGCGAAGACAGCAGCACGATCGGCAGCAGGCTCGACGCGCCCATCCACGCGCCGAGTGCGGCGAGCAGTTTGAAATCGCCGTAGCCCATCCCTTCCTTGCCGGTGCCGAGCTTGAACAGCCAGAACACGGACCAGAGGCTGAGGTAACCGATCGCGGCACCGACGATCGCCGCCGGCGGATCGACGAACAGCGGCACGAGCGCGGCGAGCAGGCCGAGCCAAAGCAGCGGCAAGGTGAGCTGGTCGGGCAGCAGCTGCGTGCGCACGTCGATGCCGGACGCGGCGACGAGGATCCAGGTGAACGCGAGCGCCGCGGCGAGCGGAAGTCCGAAGCCGAAGCGCCAGGCGACGGTCGCGGACGCAAGTGCGGTGAGCAGTTCGACCAGCGGGTACTGCCACGAGATCGATGTGCCGCAGTATCGGCAGCGCCCGCGCAATGCGAGCCAGCTCAACAGTGGAATGTTGTCCAGCGGCGACAGCGGGTGCTTGCACTGCGGGCAGTGCGAACCGGTGAAGACGAGGTCGGGGGGCGCTGCTTCCGCGCCGTCGGCCGTCTCCGCAGGGACGACGTCCGTCGACAGGATCTCGCGCGCCTGCTGCTTCCAGTCGTGCTCGAGGCGTCGCGGCAGCCGCAGGATGACCACGTTGAGGAAGCTGCCAACCAGCAGGCCGAGCAGCCCCGTCAGGGGGATCAGAACTGCGGGAGCATGGAACCAGCCGAGATCGTTCATCGTGGTAGCGTGGCGCGCCGGCGGACGGCGACTCCGGTCGCGCGTCCGTCCATCGCCGCTTCGATTCTCCGGATCAGCCGACCACCGCGCCGAGCTTGAAGATTGGCAGGTACATGCCGATGACCATGCTGCCGACGAGCGTGCCGATGACCACCATGATGAGCGGCTCGAGCAGGCTCGACAGCGCGTCGACGGCGTTGTTGACTTCCGTCTCGTAGAACTCGGCGATCTTGAACAGCATGGCGTCGAGCGCGCCGGCTTCCTCGCCGATCGCGACCATCTGCGTGACCATGTTCGGGAACAGGTTGGTCTGCCGCATCGCGAGCTGCAACTGGTGGCCTACTGCGACGTCCTCGCGGATGCGTCGGACCGCTTCGTTGTAGACGACGCTGCCGGTCGCGTTGCCGACCGAGTCGAGCGCCTCGACCAGCGGCACGCCCGCCTTGAACGTCACGCCGAGCGTGCGCGCGAAACGCGCGATTGCCGACTGCCGCAGGATCTCGCCGACGATCGGGATCCTCAGCAGGCTTCTGCCGACGAAATGGGCGAACTTCTCCGATCGCTTGTAGAGCATGATGATGCCGACGATCGTGCCGACGAAGATGCCGAGCACGATGTACCAGTAGGACACCATGAAACGCGAGATATTGATGAGCATCTGCGTGAATGCGGGCAGGTCCGCGCCCATGCCCTTGAACACTTCCTCGAACTGCGGAATCACGAAGATCAGCAGGATGCAGGAAACGATGATCGCGACCGCGAAGATCGCCGCCGGGTAGAACATCGCCTTCTTGATCTTGCCCTTGATGTTCTCGATGTTTTCCTTGTAGGTCGCGATCGTGTCGAGCACGGTGTCGAGCACGCCCGCCGATTCGCCGGCCTTGACGAGGTTCACGAACAGTTCGTCGAAATGCAGCGGGTACTTGTTGAGCGCCTCGTGCAGTGCCGAGCCGCCTTCGATCTCGGTCTTGATGTCGGTGAGCATGTCCTTCATGCGCGGATTGCTCTGGCCGCCCGCGACGATCTCGAAGCCCTGCACCATCGGCACGCCCGCGGCCATCATCGTCGCGAGCTGGCGGCTGAACACCGCGATGTCGCGACCCTTGATCGCCTTGCCGGCCTTGCCGAACAGCGGTTTGGGCTTGGCCTTGACGACCTGGGGATTGATGCCCTGCTTGCGCAGGTCGGCCTTCACCAGGTTGGCGTTCTTGCTGACTTGCTCGCCCTTGATCTTGATGCCGCGCTTGTCGATGCCGACCCAGGTGAAGGTCTGCATGTCGCTGACCTGCGCGCGGGCCTTGCCGCGCTGGGTGGCGGCGGCTTTTGCCTTGAGGGCTGCGGCGGTTGCTGTGGCCATGGTTAATCCTTGGTGACGCGGTTGATTTCGGCGAGGCTGACGAGGCCCTGCTTGGCCTTGAGCAATGCCGATTGGCGCAGGTCGCGAATGCCGACGCGACGCGCTTCCTCGGCGATCTGCAGTGCGCTGCCGCCGGCGAGGATGATCTTCTGGATCGCCTCGGACATCGGCATCACCTGATAGATGCCGGTGCGGCCCTTGTAGCCGTCATTGCAGCCCGAACAGCCGCCGGCATCGAACAACTGCATGCCGGAGTCGATGTCGGCCTGGGTGAAGCCTTCCGCGAGCAAGGCGGCGGGTGGCAGCACCAGCGGCTTCTTGCAGTCGTGCAGCCGGCGTGCGAGACGCTGTGCGATCACGAGTGACACGGACGAAGTGATGTTGTACGGGGCGATGCCCATGTTCATGAGGCGCGAGATCGTCTGCGCCGCATCGTTGGTGTGCAGCGTCGACAGCACCATGTGACCGGTCTGGGCGGCCTTGATCGCGATCTCCGCGGTTTCGAGGTCGCGGATTTCGCCGACCATGATCACGTCCGGGTCTTGGCGCAGGAACGAGCGCAGCGCGGCGGCGAACGTCATGCCGCGCTTGGTGTTCTGCTGCACCTGGTTCACGCCCGGAAGGCGGATTTCCACCGGATCCTCGACCGTCGAGATGTTGCGTCCTTCGGTGTTGAGGATGTTCAGCGCGGTGTAGAGCGAAACCGTCTTGCCGGAACCGGTCGGGCCGGTCACGAGCACCATGCCGTACGGCTTGTCGATCGCGTCGAGGAACAGCTTCTGCTGGTCTTCTTCGTAGCCTAGCTTCTCGATGCCCATCTTCGCGGCGGAAGCATCGAGGATACGCAGCACGATCTTCTCGCCGAACAACGTCGGGCAGGTGCTGACGCGGAAGTCGACCGCCTTGGTCTTGGACAGGTTGAGCTTGATGCGGCCGTCCTGCGGTACGCGCTTTTCCGCGATGTCCAGGCCGCTCATGACCTTGAGGCGCGAGGAGATTCGCGGGCTCAGCTTTGGCGGCGGCGACGCCACCGCGCGCAGCATGCCGTCCATGCGGTAACGCACGCGGTAGGCGGTTTCGTACGGCTCGAAATGGATGTCCGAGGCGCCGCGCTTGATCGCGTCGACGAGCACCTTGTTGACGAACTTGACGACCGGCGCATCGTCGCCGCCGGTCGCGTCGACACCGGTCTGTTCGTCGTCGTCGACCGCGCCGAGCTCGAGGTTCTCGAGTCCTTCCGCATCACCGATGTCGGTGATGTTCTGGTTGGCGTTCGTCTGCGCCTGCTCGATCGCGCGCTCGAGCACGCCGTCCTCGACGAGGATCGGTTCGATCAGGTGGTTCGACTGGAACTTGATCTCGTCGAGCGCGCGCAGGTTGGTCGGATCCGCGACGCCGACGAACAGGCGATTGCCGCGCTTGAACAGCGGCAACGCCTTGTGCTTCGTGATGAGTTCTTCCTTGACGATGTTCAGCGGAAGCTGGCCGAGGTCGAGCGAGGTGATGTCGAGCAGCGGCATGCCGAACTCGGCCGAGGCCGCCATCGCAACCTGCCGGCCTTGCGCGAGGCCGTTCTCGACGAGCCACGCGCCGATCGGAATCTTCGCCTTCGCGGCGTCCTCGACCGCCTTGCGCGCATCGTTCTCGGCAAGGGCACCCTCGGAAACCAGCCGCCTTGCGATGCCGGAGAGGCCCGCCAACGGTGGCGTATTCATCTGGGTCGCCATAGAAATGCCGTGCAAGTCCCCGTTATCTAAAGCTGAATCTACCCCAAATGCATTGCCGAAAGAACTCCCTGCCGGCAGTATAGGGAGGCAGCTCACATAAAATCATGCCTTTAGGCCGGGGAGGCCATGCTCAGCATCATCCTGCCGGCGAAGAACGAGGCGGCGGCCCTGGCCGACCTTCTTCCGCGCCTGCGCTCCACCTGGCCGGACGCCGAGATCATCGTCGTCGACGACGGATCCACGGACGACACGGCGCGGATCTGCGGCGATGCCGGCGTGCGCACGGTCCGCCAGGCGTATTCGATGGGGAATGGCGCGGCGATCAAGCGCGGTGCGCGCGAGGCGCGCGGCGATGTCCTCGTCTTCATGGATGCGGACGGCCAGCACGACCCGGCGCTCATCGGGCGCCTGCTCGACCGCTTCGACGAAGGGTTCGACATGGTCGTCGGAGCGCGTGACTGGTCGGGCCAGGCCGGCGTCGGCCGCGGCGTCGCCAACACGTTCTACAACTGGCTCGCCACGCGCATGACCGGATTCGCCGTGAGGGATCTCACCTCGGGGTTCCGCGCCGTGCGCGCGGACAAGTTCCGCGAGTTCCTGCACCTGCTGCCGAACGGATTTTCTTACCCCACGACCTGCACGATGGCGTTCTTCCGCAGCGCCTATGCCGTCGCCTACGAGCCGGTGCCGGTGGCACAGCGCATCGGCAGGAGCCACATCCGACCGTTGCGCGACGGCGTGCGATTCCTGCTGATCATCTTCAAGATCGCGACGCTGTACTCGCCGCTGAAGTTGTTCGCGCCCGCGAGCGCGCTGTTCTTCCTGCTCGGCCTTGGCCACTACGCGTACACGTTCGCGACGGCGCACCGGCTCACGAACATGAGCGTGCTCCTGTTCAGCGCGTCGGTCATCGTGTTCCTCATCGGGCTGATTTCGGAACAGATCACCGCGCTGACCTACCGGCGCGACGATCGTGGCTAGCGCACTCGCATCGCAGCCCGCCGGGACGAGCCGATGAACCTGCGCAGCCTGGCGTCGAAAGTTCGGCGGACGCCATTGCACCCGCAGTGGCTGCTCGGCGGCGAAGCGATCGCGGGGGAATGGGTGCGCGACCACGCACGCGGCCGTGTACTCGACGTCGGCTGCGCCAGCCGCTGGATCGAGCGCTGGCTGGCGCCGGGCTGCAGCTACGTCGGCCTGGACTATCCGACGACCGGACGGGACCTGTACAGGGCCCGCCCAGAGGTATTCGCCGATGCCAGCGCACTACCGTTGCAGGACGCGACCTTCGATACGGTCGTGCTGCTCGAGGTGCTCGAGCACTTGCGGCGCCCGCGCGAAGCATTGTGCGAAGCGGCACGCGTGGTGCGTCCGCAAGGGAAGGTGCTGCTGAGCCTGCCGTTCCTCTACCCGGTGCACGACGCGCCGCACGACTACCAGCGATTGACTGTGCATGGCCTGATTCGCGACGTCGAAGCGGCGGGCCTGAAAGTCGAGCGCGTGACGCCCGCGCTCGGCTCGCTGGAAACCGCAGGCCTGATGGCGTGCCTGGCCCTGGGCGGCGCAGCCGCGTCGCTCATCGAGCGGCGCGACCTGCGCCTCGTGCTGCTGCCCGTGCTCGCGCTCGCCATACCGCTCGTCAATTCCACGGCGTGGATCGCCGCGCGCCTGCTGCCGTCATGGGATGCTATGACCGCAGGCTATCGCCTGTCGGCAACGCGCCCCTGACGACCGAGCAAGCAGGAAGATGGAAGCCATGAATCGCGGATACCAACCCGATTTCTCGACGATGTACGAGTCGATGCACTCGCTCGACGAGCGCCGCCGCAAGGCGTCGACCATGGTCGCGATACTCGGCGAGGCGCTCGGTCCCCGCCTCGCCCGCGCGGACGCGCTCAACCTCGGTTGCTCGACGGGGATCATCGACGAGTACATCGCTCCGCACGTTCGCACGATGACGGGTGTCGACATCGACGAGCCGGCGATCGCGCTGGCGACGTCGCGCGTGGCCGCTCCCAACCTGCGATTCCAGCTCGGCGACGCGATGGACCTTGCGTCCGCCGACGAGACATTCGACGTCGTCATCTGCTCTCAGGTCTACGAACACGTGCCTGATGCACGGCGCATGATGGCGGAGATCCGGCGCGTACTCCGACCGGGCGGGGTGTGTTATTTCGCGGCGACGAATCGCTGGGCGATCATCGAGAAGCACCATCGGCTGCCGTTTCTTTCCTGGCTGCCCGCGCGTGCGGCGGACCGTTACATCCGGTGGGCACGCAAGGGCGACGCCTACTACGAGCGCCACCTCGGGTATGGGCCGCTGCTCGACCTCGTTTCCGCGTTCCGCAGGGAGGACTACACAGGCAAGGTGTTGTCCAATCCCGAGCGTTACGGGGCCGGCTACCTGTTCCCTACGCGGTTCGCGCACTTCGCCGCCCGGTCCATGTACGGCCTCCTGCGCAGGATGTTCCCCGGATACATCTGGCTGTTGTGGAAAGAGACCTGAGCCGCGGCGCGCCGGGCGGCGAACCCCCGGCGCCAGCCCGTTCGCGCACGTGGCGCGTCGTCGCGGCGATCCTCACCTTGCTGGCGATCGCCTGGGCCGCGCGCCTGGTCGCGCAGGCGCTGCCCGACATCGCCGCGCACTACGACCAAATCGATCCTCTCCGCCTGCTCTTCGCCCTGCTGCTCGCGGTCGTCGCTTCCTGGTTCACGTTCCTTGCTTTCGCGAGGCTGCTGCCGGCGCTCCGCGTCGAGGGATACCGCCTGCGCGAACTCGCGCACCTGTATTTCACCGCGCAGCTGTTCAAGCATCTTCCGGGGCGGATCTGGGGGATCGGCTACCAATGGATGGCGGGCGGAAGAACGGCGTCGCTCGGCAGCTGGGTCCAGGCGAACGTGCTGCACACCTTGCTCGCGACCTATTTCGCGTTGTGGAGTTCGACGATCGCGATCGCCTCCTTCATCCGTCCGCTCGCCGGCGGCGCCGCCTTCCTCGTCGGCGCGCTTGGCTGCGCCCTGCTGTGGAGTGCTCCGCGGCTGCTCATGGCGTTGCCGTGGATCGGCCCGCGAGCGAGGCGTCGTTTCGGTGACGATTCGCTACCTGTTTCGGCCATCCTGCCGCCGGAGGACAAGCTGCACATCCTGCTGCTGTTCGCCGTGAGCTGGCTCGCCTGCTATGCGAGCTGGTACGTCAACGGAATGGCGTACGCGCCGCTCGGTGGCGCAGGCGGCGTGCGCATGTGTGCCTACTACATGGTGGCCTGGTTCGTCGGCTACGTCTCGCTGCTGACGCCGTCCGGGCTGGGCGTGCGCGAACTCGTGTTCGCCTGGCTCGCGCAGGATTTTCCGAACGACGCTATCGTGTTGATGGCGGTAGTTGGTCGCGTCAGCCTGCTGTTCGTCGATCTGGTGCTCGGCTTGCTGTTCGCCCCCTTCGCACCTCGCAAACGCGCAGGTTCATGACGCGCCCACGGTGGGGACCGTGCAGCGGAAGAACAGGTGCGACGGCGCAAGCCGCATGCCGATCCAGGGGACGACCGCGAGCGCCGGGACGAATGCCTTGATCGGCCACTCGAGCCAGCGCAACCCCGCGGGCGCCTTGCGCAGTCTGCGCCCGACGAGTGCGCCGAGCTTGGCGACGATCTGTGCGTAGGGAAGGGCTCCGGTCAGGCGGACCTCGACGTCGATGAAGCCGGCGCGCTCGAGCAGGCGAATCAGTGACACGCGCGAGAACCACAAGAAGTGGTGCGGAGGCAGGTCGCCGTCGCCGAGCCTGCGGTCGAACCGCGCGAGGAACCGGTCGCGATTGGGCACGCTGCCTGCGACGACGCCACCGGGCCGGCATAGGCGCCGTACCTGCGCGAGGAACTCGAGCGGCGCGTCCTGGTGCTCGAGCACCTCGAAGAACGTCACCAGGTCGAATCGTTCGCCGTCGACCCGGCGCGCGTCCTCGTAGGCATCGAGCGTCGACACCGCCACGTTCGAGAGCCGGAACTTGTCCCGCGCGACGGCGACGCTCTTCTCGTCCAGGTCGATGCCATGGGGTTCGTAGCCGACCTGCGAGAGCCGGTGCAGCACGGCGCCGTCGCCGCAGCCGATGTCGAGCGCGCGGCCGCGTCCCGGCGGCAACGCCGCGAACAGTGGCTCGGCCCAGCGCGGGAACGGCCGCTTGCCGGAATGGTAGTCGACGTAGGCCTCGAAGCCCTCGCCCTCGTACACGGTCGGATCGGCCTGCAACGGCCACCAGAACTGCAGGTCGCAGTCGGGGCATTGCTGCAACGTGTAGGTGCGCTGGTTGTGCCCCGCGCGATGAACATGCGCGGGAACCTGCGCGCGAGCCTTCGCTGCGCATCCCGCGCAGATAGTCTCGGTGGCGTCGCTGTCTGGAATCTGACTCATTGTGCCCGCAACCATTGCCAGGTGGTGGCCACGCCGGCTTCCAGCGACGTCGTGGACGTCCAGCCGCAGCGTTGCCGGATCGCTCGCGTGTCGAGCACGATACGCTGTACGTCGATGCCGCGTGCGGCTTCGTGGCGGACGGACAGCGGCCGGCCGCTGACGCGTTCGATGATCGCCACGAGGTCGTTGAGGCTGTGGCCGACGCCGGCGCCGACGTTGAACGTGCCGACCAGCGCGTCGTCCGCGACGAAGCACTCCATCGCCGAAACGACGTCGTCGATGTAGACGAAATCACGCACGATGGATCCGTCCCCCCAGATGCCCATCGTCGTGCCGTCGAGCGCGTGCTGCAGCATCGTGCGGATGACGCCGAACCCCTGATAGCGCGGCTGTCCGGGACCATAGACGTTCGACGGACGAAGGATCACGAGCGGATTGCCGTGTCGTTGCTGGAAGCAGCGCAGGAAGGTTTCGGCGGCCACCTTGCCCGCGCCGTAGAACGACAGTGGCTTGAGCTCCGACGATTCGTCCGCCGAGCCGCCGCCGGGATCGCCGTATACCGTTCCGCCGGAAGAAACGTAGACGAGGCGAACGCGTGGATGGGCGATCAGTTCGCCGAGCAGGCCGAGCGTCGGCGCGATGTTGAGGTCGGCTTCGAGCGAAGGCGTGGCGGCGGACAAGCCGGGCGTCGTCGCCGAAGCGAGATGGACGACCGTCCCCATGCGCGGCAGCAATCGCCTCAGCAGCTCGGTATTTTCGATTCCGCCGCCGTGGACGGTGCAGCCCTCGGCGATCTCCAGCGCCGTACCCCGTGTGAGCACATGGACGTCGTAGCCGCGTGCTCCCAGTCGCGCACAGAGAGCGCGGCCCATGAAGCCGGCGCCCCCGAGCAACAGGACGCTCCTGGCGGTGGTGTCAGTCACGAGGCGACGAGCTCCCGGTGGATGTCCGCATAGCGTGCCGCGCAATCGTCCCACGTGCCAACCCCGGCCCTGACGAACTCGCGCGCACGCTCGCCGATCTCGCGGCCGCGCGTGTCGTCCTCGAGCGCGTCGAGCGCCGCGGCGAAGTCGTCGGTGCCGCCGCACAACCAGCCGGTCGAGCCGTGACGAATCAGGTCCTCGTGCGCCGGGATGCGCGACGCGACGATCGGCAGCGTCGCCGCCATGGCTTCGAGCATGACCTGCGGCAGGCCCTCCGCGTGCACGCTGAGCGTGACCAGTCCCCGCGCGGTCGGGAACCAGTCGTTGCACAGCACATCGGGGCTCGCCGCGCCGTGGTAATGCACCCAGTCGGGAACCACCATCGACTGTTGCATGGGGCCGAACAGATGCAGTTCGCGATTCGCCCCGGCGAAGGCGGCTTCGCCCCACGAGAAGAGGTTGCCGATCTTGCCGGCGGTGAGCCGGGAGACGCACAGCCATCGGGACGGCGTCACCGGAGCACGCTCGACCTCGTACCAGCGAGGATCGATTCCGAACGGGACATGGCGCACGCGTGCAAGATCACCGAACAGGCGCTCCAGTCGCGGCACCATCCAGGCCGCGTTCGGGCAGATGAAGACGCGCCGCCCGCGAAACACGCGACGAAGCAGCGCCTCCATGCCGGGCAGGCGCAGCAGGGCGAGGTCCGTGCCGAGCACCGTGACCAGCAGCGGGGTCGCATTGCAGGGCAGCACGAGCGCATTCTGCAGCCAGTTGACGTGCAGGACGTCAATGTCGCGCTCTCTCTGGTACAGAGAACGCAGCATCCGCAGCAGCTGCAGTGGCGTGCCGAGGCCGCGCGCGCCACGCATCCTCATCAGGTGAGCGATCCCACCCGCTTGCATCAGCTGGGCGAGCCAGCGGCGTTCGTCGGGCGTCGCCGCGTAAGTCGCGTCGGCGGGCATCTCGCCCGGTGGGGACCACAGGCGCAGTCGGATATCCCGGCGACGTGCGAGCGCATCGGCGACGTGGCGGATGAACAGTCCGCGCCAGTCGCCGAGGTCGGCCGGGTAGGACGTGCTGACCATCAGCACGCGCAAGGGTGATTCGTTCACGACCGATACCGTACGCGTGCGGACTCGCGGCGTGGCGGGCGCTGCCGTTCAATCATGGATCTGCTTCTGCAGGGCATCGATTTCCTCGCGATGGCTGTCGAGCCGGTCGATGTCGCGCGCCTTCGCAAGGTGCTCCGCCGCCAGGTGCATGTCGCCGACGGCGATTGCGATCTTGGCGAGGTTCAGCTCGAAATAGGCGTTGCGCGGATCGGTCGTCGCCGCCAGCTCGGTGAGCCGGATGCCTTCCGCATGGTCGCCTTCGACGTTGAATCGATAGGCGCCGTAGTCGTTGTACATCATCGCGCGGACCTGCGGGCGCCAGCGCGGATTCGCGAGGGCCGCTTCGAACAGCTTCGCCACGTCGGCCGGTGAGAGCGCGAGCGTACCTTCGGAAGCGGTGACCAGCATGTCGAGGAACGGATTGGCTTGCTCGTTCGATTCAGCGCGGCGCAGGCGTTCGGCGAGGTCGCCGATCTCCTCGGGCGGGGTTGGCGTGCTCTTGCCGCGCAGCAGGATCTGCGACACGCGGGGGAACACCTGGCGCGGATCGAGGTCCGCAGCCCTGCGCATGAATTCCATGGCCTGGGGCACGACCGCATCGAATGCACCGCGGCGGGCGCCGTCGGCGGCCACGGCGCGACCGGCTTCGTACTGCGAGCGCGAGGACGCCGGATGATGCGCGACGTCGGCGAGCGCGAGCGTCAGTGCGCTGCGCCAGTCGTAGGCTCTCGCCGTCGTCGCAATGCCGAGCAGGGCGAGCACGCCGAACGCCGCCGCGCGCGCGGTGGTCGGGCGCATCGCGAGCATCGGCGCCAACAGGCAGGTCGCGGCCAGCAGCGGGCCTGCCATCGGCAGGTAGTTGCGGTGTTCGAACACGAGTTCGAGAGGGAAGATCGTCGACTCGAGCGAATGGCCGACGAGGAACCAGGCCACGCCCAACGCGAGCGCGGGTACGCTGCGCCGCCAGCGCCATGCGGCGGCGGCGAGCGCGACGAGGAAGGCGATCGCGATCGCGGTGGTGACGGGGGCGAAAAGGCCGGCCGACACGGCGATGTCGTCGTGGTACATGCCCATGAACGACGGCAGCGGCACGAAGATCCACGACAGGTACTCGCACAAGACGCGCGCCTCCGAGAGCAGGCGCGTGTACAGCGTGAATCCGTTGCGCGCGTAGGCGAGCGACTCCGGATGCAGCACCAGGTATCCTGCGTAGGCGACGAGCGGCAGCGCGACGCTGAGCCAGAAGAAGGCGCGCAGGCGCCGGCCTCCGCCGCCCGGGGTTTCGAAGCGGAAGCACGACCACTCGACCGCCAGGGCGTACATCGCGACGAGCGCGCCGTTCTCCTTGCAGAACACGGCAAGCAAGCCGAAGACGCACAGCCCCGACAGCGCCACCAGCAAGCCGCGCTCGCCGCGCAGCATGCGCGTTCGCCCTTCCGCGTAGCTGTACAGCCCGAGCAGGACGAACAACGTCGCCAGGAGGTTCATGCGCTGCACGACGTAGAGCACGCTGCTCACGTGGAGCGGGTGCAGCAGCCAGATTCCGGCGGCCACGAGGGCGACGGTGCGCGGATCGACCGCACGTCCCGCGGGCAGCAGGCGCGGCGCGATGCGACGGAACAATCCGTACAGCAGCAAGCCATTGAAGAGGTGGATGACGACGTTCACGAGCTTGAACGCGAACGGGCTCATGCCGAACCAGTACACGTTGGCGCCGAACGAAAGCATGCTGATCGGCCGGCGCAGTTGCCCCGAGCCGGTGAGGAAGGCGACGGCGAACCAGTCCGGCCTGCCGTCCTTGACGGCCTGGAGGGCCGGGTTCGCGACGATGTTCGGGAAGTCGTCGAACAGGAAGTCGCCGCCGAGTCCGCGCGCGTACGCGAGCACGCAGGCGATGCCGAGCGCGGCGAGGGCCGCGCCGATGCCTAGATGGCGAGATCCGATGGTGCTCATCGATCAGGGGGCTCCGCGTGCGTTCGTGGATGATAGCCGCAAAAAAAAAGACGCCGCCCGAAGGCGGCGTCCATACACGTCTTGCAGTACCGATTAACGGCAGAGCGACGGCACGTACTTGACCGGGATCGTCGTACCGGCGGCCTTGTTGCAGGTCCACTCGAGCACGTCGGTGTTGCCCGCGGCCGGCGCCGGATGCAGCGCATAGACCGCGCCCGCCGCGCCGTACAGATCGGCTGCACCACCCTGCGTCGTCACCCAGATGTCGCCCGGGTTCGGCATCGTCGTCGAAGCGATGTACTTGGTCGTGTTGTTGTTGCAGCCCGCGCTCGAGATGTTCGGCGGCAGGTGGCCCTGACCCTCGTAGAACTCGACGACCGAGTTCTTGCACGCGTCGCCGGCGACGAACACTTCGCTGAGCTTGGCGCGGACCATGTAGTCCTGGTAAGCCGGCAGCGCGATCGCGGCCAGGATCGCGATGATCGCGACGACGATCATCAATTCGATCAGGGTGAAGCCCTTCTGGATCTTGTTCATGGTGTTTCCTCTGCATGGGTAGAACGGTTTGCCCCTAGAGCCGCCAACCTAGCCAGGCGGGCCCGCTTCCGCGATCGCTTCATCGTCCGGCGATCGACGGCTCGCAGGGTAGGTGATAGCAGCTTCCGTGCCAAGCTTCGGAACTGTCCACTGGCGCACGCTTCGTTTTTTTCCAAATCCACCAATGAGAACGTGTTCTCAGACGGCTCCGGATCATCGCGCGCGGAATGTCAGCTTGTGACAATTTTCGATCCGGCTTGTCGTTCTGCATCGACGCTGCACGCAGGACATTCCCTCACCATGGATCCACGGGCAGTGCATCGAGCGGCGCGCCGCTTCGGCGATCGAGCAGCATCGTGAGGCTCGCGCGCCGGGCCTCGAGCGGCAGCCAGACCACGTCCGTTTCCTCGCGTTGCCGCGCAGCGAGCCACGACGTCACGACGGAGGCCGCTTCCGGATGTCGACGCGTCAATTCCGCGAGTGGCTTCGCCTTCTGCAGCAACGCCGCGACGACCTGCGCGTAGTCGACGTAGTACTGCGGCAGCACGTCGATGTCCGGTCCGCCAGGTCCTCGCAGCATGAGTCGATTCCGTTCCTGCGCGTCCGTGGGCGGCAGCGCGCCGACGATGCGCGGGCCGGTCCAGGGCGCCGAGCGGAACTCCGCGTTCGTGGCCTTCGCGTACGCGTCGCCGTCGATGTCGTTTGCGGCGACGAGCGAGAAGCGGTCGACATTGCCGACGACGAAGGCTGGGCGAGCGCGCACGACCACCGACGTGCCGTAGAGGAACGCACAGGCCTGCGCGAGCGCGATCACGACGAGGTCGAAGCGCATGCCCGGCTTGCCGGAACGGAACACGATGAGCGTCAGCAGTGGGCCGAGCACCACGTCGACGCCGAGCAGCAACAGCACGAGCCGATCGGCACCGGCTGCATGGCTGTACGGGCGCGGGTACCAGACGCCGAATATCACGGCCGCTGCAATGAGGCCGAGGAGTGCACTGATTGAAAGGTGGATCGTCGCAGCCTTGAAGCGGGTCATGCGGCACCTTTGCGAGCGGAGCAAGAAATATACGCCGGACGAGGAGCGCCGCCTATACGCGGATCGCGGTGCACGGTTAGCATGCGGCGTGTCGAGGAGGGGACATGCACTCATCCAGTTCGCGTGCGGCGAATATCGCGCTGCTCGGTCTCTTTGCGGTCTCCGGGTTCGCGGGATTGCTGTACGAAACCATCTGGGCCCAGTACCTGGGCCTGTTCCTCGGCCACGCCGCCTACGCGCAATCGTTCGTCCTCATTCTCTTCATGGGCGGGATGGCGCTGGGAGCCTGGCTGGTGAGTCGGCGCAGCGAGCTGCTGGCCCGGCCCCTGGTCGCCTACGCTGCCGCGGAACTGATCGTCGGCGTGCTCGGCATCGCGTTCGACCCGATCTACCACGGCGTCACCGGGTTCGCGTATTCCCGTGTTTTCCCGCTCGTCGGATCCGGATACCTGCTCGACGCGAGTCGCTACGCGATTTGCGCGGCGCTGATCGGGCCGCAGTGCGTCCTGCTCGGCACGACCTTCCCGTTGATGAGCGCCGGTTACCTGCGGCGCACACCTGTCGAGGGCGGCCAAGTGCTGGCCGGACTCTACTTCTCCAACAGCTTCGGTGCAGCGATCGGTGCATTGGCGGCGACGTTCGCCTTGCTTCCGGCCGTCGGATTGCCCGGCACCGTCATGACCGGCGGCATGCTGAGCATCGTCGTCGCCGTCCTCGTGTGGCCGCTGGCGAAGCAGCCGACCGCTGCCGTGGCTTCGGCGCGAAACGAAGCCGCAGGCGGCCTCCTGCCAGGGTTCATCCTGTTGGCCGCCGCGATCACCGGTGCGACGTCCTTCGTGTACGAACTCACGTGGGTGCGCATGCTCGCCCAGGCGCTCGGCAGTACGCTGCATGCGTTCGAGCTCATGCTCGCGGCATTCATCAGCGGTATCGCGTTCGGTGGCCTCTGGTTGCGTCGACGCGCCGATCGTCTGCCGGATGCGTTGCTCGCCGCCGGATGGGCCCAGGTGCTCATGGGCCTTGCCGCGCTCGGCTCGCTGTTCGTCTATGCGCGCTCGTTCGACTGGATCGCGGCCCTCGTGAACGGTCTCGCACGCAACGACGAAGGCTACGCGTTCTTCAACGTCGCCTCCGGCGCGATCTCCCTCGCGGTGATGTTTCCCGCCGCCTTCTTCGCCGGCATGACGTTGCCGTTGCTGACGCTCGCGTTGCTTCGTCGCGGATCGGGCGAACGCGCGATCGGCCGTGCCTACGCGGCCAACACGTTGGGTGCGATCGTCGGCGTGCTGCTGACCCTTCACGTGCTGATGCCTTCGCTCGGCGTGCGTCTCGCGCTCTGGCTCGCGGCGCTCGTCGATCTCGCACTCGGCCTGTACCTGATCGCACGGAGCGGGGGTGCCGCGATGCGAGTGCGCGCGCGCGCGCTCGTCGTCGGCGGCGTGGTCTCGGCCGCACTGGCGGTCGCCGCCGTCGCGTGGACACGCGTGGATCCGCTGACGCTCGCTTCGTCGGTGTACCGTAGCGGTCGGCCGCGCCTGCCGGACGGCACCGACATGCTGTACTACGCGGACGGCAAGACCGCCACGGTGGCGCTCTTCCAGTATCCAGGGCCGAGCAAGATCCGTTCGATCGCGACGAACGGCAAGCCGGATGCCTCCATCGCAACCGACCCGGCTGCACGGCCCGCGCTGGACGAGTACACGATGGCGTTCCTTGCCGCACTCCCGCTGGCCTACCGGCCGCAAATCGAGGATGCGGCGGTCATCGGATTCGGTTCCGGCATGACCGTGCACACCCTGCTCGGCAGCGACACGTTGCGCAGCGTCGATGTCGTCGAGATCGAGCCCGAGATGGTGGCGGCCGCACGCGGCTTCGGTCCGCGGGTCGGACGTGCATTCGCGGATCCGCGCGTGCGCGTCGCGTACGACGACGCGAAGGCTTACATGGCAGGTTCGTCGAAGCGCTATGACGTCATCGTGTCGGAGCCCTCCAATCCTTGGGTGAACGGCGTCGCGACGCTCTTTTCGGACGAGTTCTACGCGTTCGTGCCGCGCCATCTCAACCGTGACGGCATCTTCGTGCAGTGGGTGCAGCTGTACGAGATCACGCCGGAGCTGGTCGCTTCGATATTGAAGGCGATGCTCCCGCACTTCCACGACGTTAAGGCCTACACCACCAACTCGTCCGACATGCTGCTCGTCGCCAGCGCGGACGGCGATCTCCCCGGGTTGAGCGACATCGGCGGTGCTTCGGCGCAGCTGCGTTCCGAACTGCAGCGCATGTCGGTGCATGGCCCCGACGACTGGAGGCGGTTCGCTCTGCTCGACCGGCGAGGTCTCGAGGCTCTGGCGCGAATGGCGCCGACCCCGACCAACTCGGACATGTTTCCCTACGTACAGCTGCACGCGCCCAAGGCGCGCTTCACGCACACCACGGCGAGCGACATCATCGGGCTGCAGGGAGGCGTCTGGCCGCTCGCGGAGGTCGCGATGGCGTTGCCGCAGCCGAGTGGAAACGCGAGTGCCAATGCCGGATTGCTCGCCGGGGACATCGGGCGCCAGCAGGCGCTGGACATCAAGGCGACGCTGCTGTCGGGGCAGCCGGTCGGATCGGCCGACCCGGACATGATGCGGCAGGTCGTGACGATGCGTTCGCTGGCGAGGGGCTGCGCGACGGATCTCGCGGCGGACGTCTGGATCGAAGCGAGCGCCGCCGTCGCGGGTGCGACGATTTCCCATCTCGACGCCGAAGAACTGAAAGGCGTCTGGATCCAACCGGCATGGCTCGCGAGCTGCCCCTCCAAGGATCCGCGTGTCGCTCGCGTCCTTGCGTACTACGCGGCATTGAGCGCGAGGGACTGGCCCGAAACCGCGCGAATCGGCAGCGAATTGTTCGATGGTGGGCTGGACACGGTTCCGTCGTTCAAGGCCTTCGCACTCGGAGCGACCGATCTCGCCAACTTCGCTCTGGGTCGCTACGGGGCGATGGCCGACCTGGAGCGCGCCCATGGCGGGGACGTGAAGCAATACGCGTTCGAGCGACGCTGGCTGGCGGCGCTGTCGTTCGTCTCGAACGCGCGCGCGCGCGTGCCTTGATCGGGCCGGGACAGCTACTCGATGCCAAGCTTTTCCAGCCGGTAGCGCAACTGGCGCAGGGTGAGGCCGAGCTGCTTGGCCGCGGCGGTGCGGTTCCAGCGCGTCGCTTCGAGCGCCTTCATGATCGCCGCGCGCTCGGTCTCGGCGACGGCGGCGGCGAGGTCGCTCGGGAAGCCTTCGTCCTCGGGCGGTTCGGCCGCGTACGCGGGCGGCCGCGGCTCGGCGTACGCGCCCGCGGTCGGTGTCGGCGTGTTCGCCCACGCTTCGGCGGCGACGCTGGCCGCGCGTTCACCGGCGGCGAGGCGCAGGTCGCCGATGCCGATGCTGTTGTTCTCGCACAGCGCGACCGCGCGTTCGAGCACGTTCTCGAGTTCGCGCACGTTGCCCGGGAAGTCGTACGAGAGCAGCGCCTTGAGGGCCTCGGGTTCGAGCCGCGCGGGCGCGGTGCCGTTGTCCTTGCCGAGGCGTTCGAGCACGCGACCGGCGAGCTTGGGAATGTCCTCGCGCCGGTCGCGCAGCGGCGGCACCTTCAGTTCGATCACGTTGATGCGGTAGAACAGGTCCTGGCGGAACGAGCCGAGTTCGACCAGGCGCGCGAGGTTCTTGTGCGTGGCCGAGAGGATGCGCACGTCGACGCCGACCTCGGCGCGCGCGCCGATCGGGCGCACGGCCTTCTCCTGGATCACGCGCAGCAGTTTCACCTGCATGTGCATCGGCAGCTCGGCGACCTCGTCGAGGAACAGAGTGCCGCCCTGCGCCGCGTGGAACAGGCCGTCCTTGTCGGTCTGCGCGCCGGTGAAGCTGCCGCGCTTGTGGCCGAAGAATTCGCTCTCCATGAGTTCCGACGGGATCGCGCCGCAGTTGACCGGCACGAATGGCGCGGTCGAGCGCGGGCCGAGTTCGTGGATGAGCCGCGCGACGAGTTCCTTGCCGGTGCCCGACTCGCCGGCGATGTAGACAGGGGCCTGGCTGCGCGCGACCTTGGCGATCGTCGCGCGCAGTTCGTTCATCGGCGCGGAGTCGCCGATCAGCTTGCTGCCGCTGTTCGACTGCTCGGCGCGCTTTTCCTCGGACAGCTTGAGTGCCGTCTGCACGAGGCGGCGCAGCACGCTGATGTCGACCGGCTTGGAGACGAAGTCGAATGCCCCGGCCTTGAGCGCGTCGACGGCCGCGTCGACGTTGCCGTACGCGGTGATCATCGCGATCGGCGTCTCGGGGTACTGAGCGGCGACGAGCGCGATGATCTCCTGGCCCGAGCCGTCCGGCAGGCGCATGTCGGTGAAGCACAGCGCGTAGCGGCGCTCGGTCAGCCGCTGCCTCGCCTCGGCGACGGTCGCCGCGGTTTCCACGATGAGATCCATGCGGCCGAGGGTGAGCGTCAGCAGCTCGCGGATGTCGCGTTCGTCGTCGATGACCAGTGCGTAGTGCTTGCTCATGCCGTCGGAATCGGTCGCGTCAGGTCAGGGAGACAGCGCAGAGGGTAAATCGCGCGGCAGTCCAAGGCAAAGCCCGCCGGTTTGTGCTAAGGGCGGCCTTCAGGCCGATTGTGGCGCAATGCGCGAAGCGAGCAGCGCCCCGGCAGGCGTCAATGTAATGCGGAAACAGGCGCCACCGCCTGCCACCGGGACGTATTCGAGCGAGGCCTGGCTCGCCTCGCTCATCTGCTTGGCCAGGTACAGGCCGAGGCCCGTGCCGTATTCATGGGTGGTGTAGAACGGCTCGAAGATCTGCGCGGCGACCTTCGGCGGGATGCCCGGTCCACGGTCGATGACCTCCAGCAGCGGTGGTCCCTTGTCGACCGCGAGCCGCGCGACCACGCTCACGCGTGCGGGCTGGTTCGGCTGGCGGCCGTAGCGCAGTGCGTTCTGCACGAGGTTCCACACGACCTGCTGCAGGTGCTGCGGGTCGACCATCGCCTCGAGCGTGCGGTTGTGGGTGACCGCGCGCAGCTGGTCCTGGCCGAGGTCGTTCGACTGCTTGTAGTCCTCGACGAAGGCGAGCACCCAGGCGTTGAGGTCGATCGTCTCCGGCCGCGAGCGCTCGCGCCGCGACAGCTGCAGGATGTTCTCGACGACGTCGTTGGCGCGCGTGCAGTGGTTGTTGATGATGTCGACGAGGCGCTTGTCCTCGGCGTTGAGCTCGGGCGACTCGGCGAGCAGCTGCGCCGAATAGCGGATCGCGGCGAGGGGGTTGCGGATCTCGTGCGCGATCGACGCCGACAGGCGGCCGAGCGAGGACAGGGTGAGTTCCTCGGCGCGCCGCGACAGCAGCGAGGTGTCGTCGAGGAAGATCAGCACGTTGGTGTCGTCGTTCGGCGCGAGGCGCGTGAAGCGCGGGATCACCTCCGGCACGTCGTGCGCGAGCGCGACCGCGGTCTGCTCGCTCTTGCCGGTGTGGCGCCAGTGGTACAGCCGGCGCGACAGTTCCGGCGCGGCGGAGCCGAGTTCGCGCTGGTTCGGCGGCGGGTTGCCGATCAGGTGCCAGGCCGACTCGTTGATGCGCAGGATGTGGTTGGCGCGGTCGACCAGCAGCACGCCGGTCTTCATGCGCTGGATGATGAGGTCGTTGATCTGCTCGAGGTTGAGCAGGTCGACGCCGCGCCGCGCGGCGAGGTCCTCCGCCGCGCGCATGTGCCCGCCGAGATAGCGCAGCAGCGCGGCGACGATGAAATAGGCGACGACGACGGCGGCCGTCTCGAGGCTGTTGTTCTCGCGCCCCGGCCCGCTAAGGAGTTCATAGGCGTACGGCACCGCGACGCCGAGCGCCGCGGCGGTGGCGAACACGTAGGCGCGGTGGGGCAGCAGCAACGCGGCGATGCCGACGTTGACGAGCAGCATCATCGGCACGAGGCTGTGGCCGGTGAGCGCGATCAGCACCAGCGAGGCGGCGACGATGTCGATCAGCAACGAGGTGCTGATCGTGCCGCCGAGCCGGGAGCGCAGGCGCTCCGTGCCGATCAGCAGGGCGATCGCGACGACGAGGTAGGTCGACGAGGCGATCTGGCCGAGCAGCGGGCGCGACACGTGCACCCAGTCGACCGCGAACGGGCTGAACACGAGGCCGACGTAGACCACGGCTTCGAGGCAGCGGTACAGGTTGAAGAAATACAGTTCGCGCCGGGTGATGTCGCCCGGTGAGGCCGTCGTGTCCAGCAATTGGGTACCCATGCTCACGGCTCCGTTGCGCCAGTATAGCCTGCGGGTTCGCCCGGAGCGTCCGCGGCACCCCCTGATTCTTTGCTTTCGCGGTCCCCATCCCCGAGAATAGGCGACCCGTTTTTCGGTCGGCTTCGCGTCGACGCTCCCCGGATTGCGCTGCCGCGGTGGATTCGCGCCGCGCGCGTGCGTCCCTTCGCACAAGGTGTCTCATGAATTTCCACGAATACCAAGCCAAGGAACTGTTCGCCGAGTACGGCATCCCGGTGCCGCCGGGCAAGGTCGCCTCGACGCCGGAGCAGGCGGTCGAAGCCGCCCGTGCACTCGGCGGCGAGCAATGGATGGTCAAGGCGCAGATCCACGCGGGTGGCCGCGGCAAGGCCGGCGGCGTGAAGTTCTGCCGCTCGCTCGACGACGTGAAGGCCGCCGCCGCGGGCATGCTCGGCCGGCGCATGGAGACCTACCAGTCGGGCGGCCGCGCGCTGCCGGTGAACCTGGTCCTGGTCACCGACGCGACCGACATCGCCAAGGAGCTGTACCTGTCGATCCTCGTCGACCGCGGCAGCAAGACCGTGTCGTTCATCGCCTCCGCACAGGGCGGCGTGGACATCGAGCAGGTCGCGCGCGACACGCCCGAGGACATCCACACGATCGAGGTCGACTTCGTCGAAGGCCTGCAGCCGTACCAGTGCCGCAAGCTCGGGTTCGACATGGGCCTGAACGCCAAGCAGGCGAACCAGCTGACCAAGATCATGCTCGGCCTGTACAAGCTGTTCAACGAGAAGGACCTCGCGCTGGTCGAGCTCAACCCGCTCGCGATCGTCGCGTCGGGCGACCTCATGGCCCTCGACGGCAAGGTCAACTCGGACGACAACGCCGAATTCCGCCATGCGAAGCTCGTCGCGATGCGCGACGAATCGCAGGAAGACCCGGCCGAGGCCGCGGCGATCAAGAACAACCTCAACTACGTCACGATGGACGGCAACATCGGCTGCATGGTCAACGGCGCCGGCCTCGCGATGGCGACGATGGACGTGATCAAGCTCGCCGGCGGCGAACCGGCGAACTTCCTCGACGTCGGCGGCGGCGCGACCAAGGAGCGCGTGACCGAGGCGTTCAAGCTGATCCTGTCCTCGGACAAGGTGCAGGCGATCCTCGTCAACATCTTCGGCGGCATCGTGCGTTGCGACCTCATCGCCGACGGCATCATCGCCGCGGTCAAGGAAGTCGGCCTGAAGATCCCCGTCGTCGTGCGCCTGCAGGGCACGAACGTCGAGAAGGGCCGCGAGCTGCTCGCCAATTCCGGCCTCGCGATCACGCCGGCCGACGATCTCAACGACGCCGCGCAGAAGGCGGTCGCCGCGGTGAAGGCCGCCTGAGCGAAGGACACGAACACATGAGCGTTTTGGTCAACAAGAACACCAAGGTCATCACCCAGGGCTTCACCGGCCAGCAGGGCACGTTCCACTCCGAACAGGCGCTGGAATACGGCACCAAGCTCGTCGGCGGCGTCACGCCGGGCAAGGGCGGCGGCACGCACATCGGCCTGCCCGTCTACGACACCGTGCTCGACGCGGTCAACGACACCGGCGCCGACGCGTCGATGATCTTCGTGCCGCCGCCGTTCGCGGCCGACGCGATCCTCGAGGCGGCCGACGCCGGCATCAAGGTCATCGTCGCGATCACCGAAGGCATTCCCGTGCTCGACATGCTGCGCGTGAAGAACGTGCTCAAGCAGCGTCCGGACACCGTGCTCATCGGTCCCAACTGCCCCGGCGTCATCACGCCGGGCGAATGCAAGATCGGCATCATGCCGGGCCATATCCACAAGCCGGGCAAGGTCGGCATCGTGTCGCGCTCGGGCACGCTGACCTACGAGGCCGTGTTCCAGACCACCAACGTCGGCCTCGGCCAGTCGACCTGCATCGGCATCGGCGGCGACCCGATCAACGGCCTCAACTTCATCGACTGCCTCAAGCTGTTCCAGGACGATCCGCAGACCGAAGGCATCATCATGGTCGGCGAGATCGGCGGCAGCGCCGAGGAGGAAGCGGCCGAGTTCATCGCCGAGTACGTGAAGAAGCCGGTCGTCGCGTTCATCGCCGGTGCTTCGGCGCCGGCCGGCAAGCGCATGGGCCACGCCGGTGCGATCATCTCGGGCGGCAAGGGCACGGCCGCGGCGAAGTTCGCCGCGCTCGAGAAGGCCGGCG
Organism: Dokdonella fugitiva; assembly: GCF_014138265.1. GTDB lineage: Bacteria > Pseudomonadota > Gammaproteobacteria > Xanthomonadales > Rhodanobacteraceae > Dokdonella_A > Dokdonella_A fugitiva_A. The sequence continues at coordinate 68,553 of NZ_JACGXL010000004.1, read as the reverse complement.
TCACCACGGTGAAGTCGCCCGCCGACCTCGGCAAGACGCTCGCCGCGAAGATGTAGGCGCGGCGGCCTCCGTGATGTCGCGGTGGCATCCATCGAACGAAAGGCCGCGGAGCAGTCCGCGGCTTTTTTTTACCTGGCGCAGGTGCGGTCGATGCGGCCTGCAAGCGATGCTGGACGGCCGTGCACGAACCTGAACCAGCCGATTTGTCCGCACCCGGGCCGAAACGACGTTAGGATGTCACTCAGCGCCGCCGTGTCCGGGGAGGGATCATGCGCCGTCGCCTCGTTTCGCTGTTCGTGGTGTGCAGCGCGGTCGCCTCCGCGCAGATCCTGCCGAAAGATCCGAACGACGACGGCGTTCCGTCGGTCACCGATGCCTCGGTGCCGCTCACCTACGTCGGGGGCGACGGCAGCGTGTCGATCGGCGTGAACCGCGAGGGGCACACCGAAGGGCAACTGCTCGGCGTGTTCGCGCGCAACAACGCGCGCGCGCTCGTCGGCCAGGTCTGGTGGGATCATTCCGGCGCGGGCGGTGCGCAAGCGGACTTCAACTGGCTGTGGGGCGGCGACCCGATCGCCGCGCGCGAGCATCCGGACCAGGCGACCGTGAGCCGCCTCAGCTTCGCGGTCGACCAGAACGCCGAGCACGATCGCAAGGCGACCTTCGGCTTCGGCATCGAGCGGCGCGCATATTCGGTCGAGGCGTGGCTCGCACACGGCATCAGCGGCGCGCGCGGCGCGCGCCACAGCCTGCACGACGACATCGCCCAGCTCGACGGCAGCGACGACGTCGGCAGCTACACGCAGGTCGAGACGACCACGACCGACACGCTGTTCGAGAGCAAGCCGTACGGAACCGAGATCGGCCTGCAGTTCGGCCACGTGTTCGAACCGTTCGCGATGCGCGTGCACGGTGGCGCGAGCACGCAGGACGGCGACGGCGCGCGCGCGACGACGTTCTCGCTCGGCCTCGACACGCCGCTCGGCACGCGCGGCTGGGGGCTGTCCGCGCTCGCCGAGCACGTCGCGCGGCAGGGCGGCGCGGGCGGTGGCGACGATGATCGCGTGTCGGTGTTCCTGCGCTACGAGTTCGGCCGACACGGTGCGTTCGCGCCGACCGCGAGCCTCGAGGACCCGGCATGGATCTCGCGCTCGCTGGCGCGACCGTCGAGCGCGCATCCGCGCACGGTCGAGAGCTATCGTCGCACGCGTTCGCAGACCGTCTCGGTCACGCGCGGGCCGCGCCAGTACACGAACCATTTCCCGCTCGCGCAAGCGGACAGCGCGAGCACGGCGCAGGGCACCGCGGTGTCGATCGACGTCGTCGCGAACGACAGCGACGCCGACGGCGACGCGCTCGGCGTCGTCGCGGTGACGACACCCGCGCACGGCAGCGCGGTCGCGTCGGGTGGCACGATCGTGTACACGCCGGTCGCCGGTTTCAGCGGCAGCGATGCGTTCACCTACACGATCAGCGACGGCCGCGGCGGCAGCGCCGGCGCCCGTGTGAGCGTGAGCGTCGGCGCGCGGCCGAACCAGGCGCCTGCCGCGAACGACGACGTCGCCACGACCGCGTTCGGCCAGGCCGTCACGATCGCCGTGCTCGCCAACGACGCCGATGCCGACGGCGATGCGCTCACGCTGGTCAGCGTCGGGGCGCCCGCGCACGGCAGCGCGAACATTGCCGGGCAGACCATCGTCTACCGGCCCGCGCCCGGCTACAGCGGCGCCGACAGCTTCACCTACGTCGTCGGTGACGGTCACGGCGGCACGGCCACCGCGACGGTCACGATCACGATCGCGACGCGGCCGAATCGCAACCCGGTCGCGCGCGCCGACGCGGCCACCGTCACCACCGGGCAGCTCGTCGCGATCGGCGTGCTCACCAACGACAGCGACGCCGACGGCGACGTGCTGTCGCTGACCTCGGTAGGGCCGCCGCTGCACGGCAGCGCGGCGATGTCCGGCAACCAGGTCGTGTATGCGTCGGCGCCGGGTTACGTCGGCCCCGACGCGTTCGTATACACGATCAGCGACGGCCGCGGCGGCGTGTCGACCGCACGCGTCACGATCACCGTGAGCGCGCTGCCGAATCGTCCCCCCGTCGCGGTCGACGACACCGCCAACGCGACGCTCGGCGGCCCGGTGGCGATCGCAGTGCTCGCCAACGACAGCGACCCCGACGGCGATCCGCTCGCGATCACCGCGACGACGCCGCCGACGTTCGGCACGATCGCGGTGTCCGGCTCGACGATCACCTATACCCCGAGCGCGGCCGGCGTCATCGGCACCGACCGCTTCACCTACACGATTTCCGACGGCCGTGGCGGTACCGCGACGGCGACCGTGACCGTCACCGTCGGTGCAGCGGCGAACCAGCCGCCGGTCGCGGCCGACGACACTGCGACGACCCCATTCGGCCAGCCGGTGGCGATCGCCGTGCTCGCCAACGACAGCGATCCCGACGGCGACGCGCTCGTCGTCGCGAGCGTCGCCGCGCCGCTCGACGGCACGGTCGCGATCGCCGGCAACGCGATCGTCTACACGCCGAACGCAGGCTTCAGCGGCGTCGACCGCTTCGCGTACACGATCGACGACGGCCGGGGTGGCAGCGCGTCCGCGTTCGTGACCGTCGTCGTCTCGCCCGCGCCGAACCAGCCGCCGATCGCGGTCAACGATTCGGGCGCGTTCAACCAGACCGTGATCGCCGTGCTCGCCAACGACAGCGATCCGGACGGCGATCCGTTGACGATCATCGCGGTGACGCAGCCGATCGGCGCCAACGGCGGGCCCGCGGGCAGCGTCGCGATCACCGGAACCACGGTGACGTGGTCGCCCGCCGGCTATCTCGGCACGGCGGCCTTCACCTACACGATCAGCGACGGCCGCGGCGGCACCGCGACCGCGATCGTCGATGTCGTGACCGGCATCCCGTAGCGCCGTCGTCGATCGCGACAGCGCTACGCAGCTTGCATCGTGCCGTTGCCGGTCGTGCCACGAGTACGCCGAAGCCGTCGCGCGGATATGATGCGCGCTTCGCATCGGGGAGACCTTGGCATGGAGCATCGATCATCGTCGTCCGGCAACGGATTTCGCCCCGACATCGAAGGATTGCGCGGCGTCGCGATCCTGATGGTCGTTTTGGGTCACGCTGGCGTTCGCGGGTTCGGCGGCGGATTCACCGGTGTCGACGTGTTCTTCGTCATCTCCGGCTTCCTCATCACCGGCCTGCTCGTGCGCGAGTTGCGCGAGACGTCGCGGATCGGCTTCTGGGCGTTCTACGCGCGTCGCGCGCGGCGATTGCTGCCGGCGTTCGCGGTGATGATGCTGTTCGCGTGGGTTGCGCTAGTGCTGGTCGCCCCCGGTGCCGACACGAAGCTGCAGAAGTGGTCCGGGCTGTGGGCCGCGTTGTGGACGTCCAATGTCTACTTCTCGCTGGCGAATTTCGGTTACTTCGAGTCGTCCGCGCGCGACAGCCTGTTCCTGCACACGTGGTCCCTCGGCGTAGAGGAGCAGTTCTATCTGATATGGCCGGCGCTGCTCGCCCTCGTGTGGCGCGTATCGAAACGAAACCCGAGAGCACTGTTCGCCGCTGTGGCGATCGTCGCCGCCGTCGGGGCCCTGATGTCGATCGTAGCGACGTGGCTGTGGCCGGTAGCGGCGTACTACCTCATGCCGTTCAGGCTGTGGGAACTCGCGGTCGGTGGTTGCTGCGTGTTCCTTTCGCCCGCGGTCGGCGCGCGGCTCGGGCGATGGCGCGGCGGGCTGCTCGGCGCCGTGCTGCTCGCCGGCACTTGCATGGGCCTGTCGGAGCGACTCGCCTACCCGGGCGTATGGGCGGCGCTGCCGGTCATCGGCGCCGCACTGATGATCTTGGGAACGACGGGCATTCTCTCGCGCTGCCTCACCAGCGCACCGCTCACCCTGGTCGGTCGCGTTTCCTACAGCTGGTACCTGTGGCATTGGCCCGCGCTGGCACTGGCGCATCGCCTCGGTCGCGACGATTCATTGGCGGTAGCGATCGCGGTGCTCGGGTCGTTCGCCGCCGCGCTGCTGAGCTACCTCCTCGTGGAGCGCACCACACGCCATAGGACGATCACCGACGCGCGGCAGGCCGTGCTCGCGGGAGTACTCGGGTCGGCGCTGCTCGCCCTGCTGCCCTCGACGTGGTTCGCGCTCGGTCGTCCGCGAACGCCGGAGTTCGCTACGACGGAAGCGCGCGTGCGCGCGATGGTCAACATCCCGCAAATCTACTCGATGCCCGGGTGCGACGAATGGTATTCGAGTGATCGGCTCGTCCCGTGCGCCTTCGATGCGGGCGAGGGGAAACCCCAGGCCGTCGTAGTCGGCGACAGTCTCGGCCTGCACTGGTTCCCGGCGCTGCATCGCGCATTGACGGGCATGGGTTGGAACGTCGTCGTGCTGACCAAATCGTCATGTCCGATGGTGGACGAACCGTTCTTCTACGAACGTATCCACCGCACTTACACCGAATGTGAATCCTGGCGCAGGGCCGCCATCGATTACATCCAGAAGACGCGCCCCGGTGTCGTCGTTGTCGGCTCGGCGGGTTCCTACCCGTTCACGCAGGAACAATGGACGGACGGCTCGCGTCGGTTCGTGGAAGCCCTGCGCGCCGGTGCGGCCGAAGTGGTGGTATTGGCGCCGTCCCCGCGCCTCCCGTTCGACGGGCCTTCCTGCGTGATCCGGAACTTCGATGCGCTGCAAGGCGGCGCGGGCGACCTATGCAGCGCCCGACTGGCGGATATCGAGGACCGGCCCGTCATCGATTCCCTCGAGAAGGCGGTCGAAGGCGTGCAGGGAGCGACCGTCGTCAACCTCAACGACATCGCTTGTCCGCGTGGCGTCTGTGCCGCGTGGGTCGCCGGTGAACTCGCCTACCGCGACGCGCAACACCTGAACGCCTCGTATGTGCTCGGCCTCGCCGAGCCGATCGGCAAGCGCCTCATGCCCTATCTGCAAGCACGTTCCGCGGTGGCGCAATGATGCCGAAGCTACGCATCGCCCTGGCCCAGTTCGATTTCCCCGTCGGCGCCGTCGCGCGCAACGAAGAGCGCATCGGCGCGTTGATCGCGCAGGCACGCGACCTGCACCGCGCCGATCTCGTGTTGTTCCCCGAGCTCGCGCTGAGCGGCTATCCGCCCGAGGACCTGCTGCTGCGACCGAGCTTCCTCGCCGAATGCGAAGCCGCGCTCGGTCGCCTCGCGGCGGCGACGAGCGGCATCGTAGCGGTGGTCGGCTGGCCGCAGGCGGCCGGCGCGGTCGTCTACAACGCGGCCAGCGTGCTGCGCGACGGCACCGTCGCCGCGACGTATCGCAAGCGCGAGTTGCCGAACTACGCGGTGTTCGACGAGCGCCGCTATTTCGACGTCGACCCGGATCGCGAGGACTGCGTGTTCGATGTCGGCGGGGTCGGGGTAGGCCTGATCATCTGCGAGGACCTCTGGTTCGCCGAGCCGCTCGCCGGCGCCGTCGCCGCGGGCGCCGAACTCGTGCTCGTGCCGAATGCGTCGCCGTTCGAGCGCGACAAGCACGCGCAGCGCGACGCCCTGCTCGCGCAGCGCGTGCAGGAGTCGCAGCGCGACGGCCGCGGCGTCGGCGTCGCCTACCTCAACACCGTCGGTGGCCAGGATGCGGTCGTGTTCGACGGTGCGTCGGTGCTCGCCGACGGCGATGGCCACGTCCATCCGGCCGCGCGCGCGTTCGAGGATCACTGGCTCGTCGCCGACTACGACGCGTCGACGCGCCGCTTCACGCCCGTCGCCTGGCCGGTCGAGGACGACGAAGGTCGCGATGCGCTCGCCTGGCGCGCGATCGTGCGCGGCACGCGCGACTACTGCGTGAAGAACGGCTTCTCGAAGGCGTGGATCGGCCTCTCCGGCGGCATCGATTCCGCGCTCGTGCTCAGCGTGGCGGTCGATGCGCTCGGCGCGGACAACGTCACCGGCGTGCGGCTGCCGTCGCGCTACACCTCCGATCTCAGCAACCACCTCGCCGACGAGCAGGCGCGCGCGCTCGGCGTGCGCATGTTGGGCGTGCCGATCGAGGCGCCGTTCCGCGGCTTCCTCGACGCGCTCGCGCCCGCGTTCGCCGGCCACGAGATGGACGTGACCGAGGAGAACCTGCAGTCGCGTTGCCGCGGCACGATCCTCATGGCGCTCGCGAACAAGTTCGGCGGGCTGCTGCTCACGACCGGCAACAAGAGCGAGTACGCGGTCGGCTACGCGACGATCTACGGCGACATGTGCGGCGGCTACGCGCCGATCAAGGACCTGTACAAGACCGAGGTGTTCGCGCTCGCGCGCTGGCGCAACGCGATGGCCGGTTCGCCGGTGATCCCGCCCGCGGTGATCGAACGCCCGCCGTCGGCGGAACTGCGCGAGAACCAGACCGACCAGGATTCGCTGCCGCCGTACGACGTGCTCGACGCGATCCTGTTCCGCCACGTCGACCAGGAGCAGTCGCGCGAGGAGATCGTGCGCGCGGGCTTCGATGCCGCGACGGTCGAGCGCGTGCTGCGGCTCGTGCGCATCAGCGAATGGAAGCGCCAGCAGGCGGCGCCGGGGCCGAAGGTGTCGCGCCGCGCGTTCGGCCGCGAGCGTCGCTATCCGATCACGTCGGGCTGGCGCTAGGGCGGGGCCCTGAGGTCGACTGCTTCGCGCCTCCGTGGGAAGGAGGTCGCCCGCTTCGCCGGCTCGTGGGAAAAGGCCGTCGCAGCTTTCTCATCTTCTCACGAGCGAGCCGAAGGCGAGCGCCCTCGCGAGGCAGCGAAGCTGCCGGCGCAATTGCCCGCGCGACGCGGCGAACGCCGCCGACCTCGCTGCCGTCATCCCCGATTCTGCAGCGGAATCAGCTTCCACCAGTTCGAGCGGTAGCTCGGCCAGCGACCCTTCAGCGAAGGGTGGTCGGGGTAGTTGAGCTCGAGCACGCGCTTGGCGTCGTCGGCGAGCTTGTCCTGGCCGAGTTCGTGGTAGCTCTTGACCATGATCGCGAGTGCATCGCCCGCCTGCGGCGTCTGCGGATACGTCTCGAGGATCGACTTGGCGCGGTTGGACGAGGCGACGTAGGCGCCACGCTTGAGATAGAACAGGGCGACGTTGAGATCCGCCTGCGCCATCATGTTGCGCAGGTGGATCATGCGCTGGCGGCCGTCCGCCGCGTAGCGGCTCTGCGGGTAGCGCGTGACGAGCGCGCCGAAGTCGTCGAACGACTGGCGCAGGTTGGCCTGGTCGCGCTGCGTCATGTCGAGGCCGACGTAGCGTTCCATGAAGCCGCCCGAGCGGTTGAAATTGATGAGGCCGCGCAGGTAGTACGCGTAGTCGATGTGGCGATGCGTCGGGTAGGTCTTGATGAAGCGGTTGACCGTCGAATACGCGTCGTCGGGCTTGTCCGACTTGTACTGCGCGTAGGCGAGGTTGAGCTGCGACTGCTCGGTGTACGGGCCGAACGGGAAGCGCGCGATCAGGCGCTGGAACACGCGCACGGCGTAGTCGTTGTTGCCCGACTGCAGCGCTTCGTTGCCTTGCTGGTAGAGCTGCTCGACCGGCAGCGTGTCCATCGGGTCGCCCTTCTTGCCACGATGGAACAGGGAGCAACCGGCGAGCGCGACGAACAGCGCGAGCAGGGCGAGGCGCAGGATGGGACGGAAACTGGAGGAGACTCGCATGCGGGGGGCAGGCTCTGCGATGATGGACGGATGGAGTGGGTCCGGCTGACTCTGCCTGCCGGATCCGCCGGATCGACCGGCCCGCGACGCTACCGCGCGCCGCGCGAAACACCGATCATAACCCGAAACCTCGCCGGCGCAGGAAGCGCCGTTTCCCGGCATTCCCGAGCATGACCGAACCCGAATCACGCCTGAACGAGCAGTCGCCCGATGCGTCGCGACTGGCCGCCACCGTACCCGATGCGCTCGCCGGGAGGCGTTTCGACCAGGCGCTCGCCGAGCTGTTCCCGGACTACTCGCGTTCACGCCTGACCGCGTGGATCAAGGCCGGCGCCGTGCGCCTCGACGGCGAGGTCGTCGCACCGAGGCAGATCCTGCGCGGTGGCGAAGCGATCGAGCTGGACGTGCGCATGGAGCGCGAGATCGGCGCCCAAGCCGAGGAGATCCCGCTCGACATCCGCTACGAGGATGCCGAGGTCATCGTCGTCAACAAGCCGCCCGGGCTGGTCGTGCATCCGGGCGCGGGCAATCCCGCGGGTACCCTGCAGAACGCGCTGCTGCACCACGATCCGAAGCTCGCCGAGATCCCGCGCGGCGGCATCGTGCACCGCCTCGACAAGGACACCTCGGGCCTGATGGTCGTCGCGCGCACGCTGCGCGCGCACACTTCGCTGGTGGAGCAGTTGTCCGAGCGCGACGTGCATCGCCAGTACGCGGCGATCGTCTACGGCGCGATGGTCGCCGGCGGGCGCGTCGACGCGCCGATCGGCCGCCACCTGCACGATCGCCTCAAGCAGGCCGTGCGCGAGGACGGCCGCGACGCGGTCACGCACTACCGCGTGCGCGAACGGTTCCGCACGATGACCCTGGTCGAGTGCCGCCTGGAAACCGGCCGCACGCACCAGATCCGCGTGCACATGGCGCACGTGCGCCACCCGCTCGTCGGCGACGCGCAGTACGGCGGCCTGCTCAAGTTGCCGAAAGGCGCAACGCCGGAACTCGTCGCCGCGCTGCGCGGCTTCAAGCGCCAGGCGCTGCATGCGGAGAAGCTCGAGTTCGCCCATCCCAAGTCCGGCAAGCCGGTCGCGGTCGAAGCGGAACGCCCGGCCGACATGGAAGGGCTGCTCACCGCGCTGCGTGCGGACACCCGGGAAAACGGCTGATCGCATGCCGGCACCGCCCGCTGCAGGTCGCGTGATCGTGCCGGACTGGCCGGCTCCGGCGAACGTGCGCGCCTCCGTCACGACGCGGTGGTTGCCCGGCCGTTCGCAGCCGCCGTTCGAGCAGTGCAACCTCGGCGGACACAGCGGTGATGAGCCCGATGCGGTCGCCGCGAATCGCGCGGCATTGCCGGAACTGCTCGACCTGCCGTCCGCGCCGGCCTGGCTGCGCCAGGTGCACGGCACCGCCGTGCTCGACGCCGACGCGCCCGGGCGCGACCGCGACGCCGACGCGGCGATCACGCGCAAGGCCGGCATCGTGCTCGCGATCCTCACCGCCGACTGCCTGCCCGTGCTCTTCTGCAGCGCCGACGGCGACGCGATCGCCGCCGCGCACGCGGGGTGGCGTGGGCTCGCCGCGGGCGTGCTGGAATCGACGCTCGCAAGCCTCCATGCGGAGCGCGTGCACGCGTGGATCGGACCCGCGATCGGCGCGCGCTCGTACGAAGTCGGCGCCGAAGTGCGCGAGGCCTTCGTCGCGACCGATTCCGGCGCCGACGCCTGCTTCGCGCCGACGCGTCCCGGCCACTGGCTGTGCGACCTCGCCGCGCTCGCCCGGCGGCGCCTTGCGCGCGCGGGCGTGCACGGCGTGCACGGCGGCGGCTTCGACACGTTCGCCGACGCACGCTTCTACTCCTACCGCCGCGATCGCGATACCGGGCGCTTCGCCTCGCTGGTCTGGATGACGCCGTGACGCCGTTGTTCGAGCGCCTGCTCGGCAGCGCGTTCGACACGCTCGACCCGTGCGTGCGCACGCTCCATCGCGATCGCGGCGAACGCCGCTACGCGGGAGAAGTCGAGGTCGAACGCGGCCGTCATCCGCTCGCGCGCTTGTGCGCGCGGGCGACGCGCCTGCCGCCCGCGGGCCGCGCGTCGATCGACGTGGAGATCATCGCCGACGCCGCGGGCGAGCGCTGGTCGCGCCATGTCGGCGCGCACGTGATGCGTTCGCGGTTGTGGGCGCGCGACAGCCTGCTGCACGAGCGCCTCGGCGCGGTCACGTTCGTATTCCGCCTGCAGGCGCGCGGCGGTGCGATCGAGTGGAGCGTCGTGCGCGTGCGTGCACTCGGCCTGCCGTTGCCGGCGCGCTGGTTCGCCGCGGTCGGCGCGCGCGAAGCCGACGGCGAGGGGCGTTACACGTTCGACGTGCGGGCCGCCTTGCCGATCGCGGGCCTGCTCGTGCGCTATCGCGGCTGGCTCGACGTCGGCTGTTCGAGCGTCGTGCCGATCGCATAGCCGTCGAGCGCGTCGACGAACTCGTCGAGCGTGAACAGGTCGAGGCAGGCGCGCGCGCCGCCACCGTGCAATTCGCCGCGTGCGAGCTTGCGCGCGAGCACGACCGCAGCGGTCGCGGGTACCTGCGGACCGTCGCCGTTCGCCGCGACGAGGCGCCAGCGCAGGTGCAGCGGCGCGCCGGCAGGATCGACGCCGCGCAGGTCGAGCTGCATGATGCCGGCATCGCTGCCCGCGGCGAGCCAGCGCTCGCTGAGCGACAGCAGCGACGGCGCGTGCCGTGCGAGGTCGCGAAGGATGCCGGCGCGCACCGCCCACGAGGCGAGCCAGAGGCCGAAATGCATGCGCCGCAACTCGAGCCCGGCGCGGAAATCGCAGTCGCGCAGCGTCGGATGGCGTGCCGGCAGCAGCGCGAGGTCGGGCACTTCGCAGCGCGCGAGCCAGCGCGTGCCGACGCCGGGCGCATGCAGCCGGCGCAGCGACTGCCAGCCGTGCACACGGCGCCAGCGGCCTTGCGCGAGCCGCGCGTACGGGCGCCCGACGTAGCCGAGGATCGCGCGCGTCGTCGCGAGGCCGCGCGGCGTGCGATTGCCGGGGCTGATCGCCGTCTCGAGCGCGTCGAGCCGGCCGAAACGGCCGGCCAGCGCGGCGACGACGGCGCCGCTGAGGCCGGGCACGCTGCTCGCGCCACTGACGGCCCAGCGCGCCGCGGCGCGTGCTTCGGCGTCGAGTACGCCGAAGCCGGCGACGAAGTCGCGGCCGTCGGCGAGGTCAATGTAGTGCGCACCCAACGCGAGCGCGAGGCGCGCGACGGCGTAGTCGCGCCGCTGGAACGGCCCGGCCGTATGGACGACGAGCGCGGGGGCGAGCGCGGCGAGGCGGTCGCCGACATCGGCGGCGTCGATGTCGAGCGCCGTGATCGCGATCGCCGCGCGGGCGCCCGAACGCGCCAGTTCCTCGCCGAGCCCGCGCGCTTTCGCCGCATCTCGCCCGGCGATCACGAGTTCGAGGCCGCCGTCGCCGGCGAGCGCACGCACGATGCGCGCGCCGAACAGCCCGTAGCCGCCGAGGACGACGATGCGGAACGGTCTTGCGGCGCGCTGGACGGGTGGTCGGGCAGGCGAGGGAAGGGCGCTTTCCATGCGGTGATTCTGCTTGAATCGCGGCGTTCGGGGCCGCATCTTCGGCGCAGCCGGCCGCGCATGCCGCGACCTTTCCACCTTCGAACAGGGCATCCGCCACCATGCGAATGGACAAACTCACCTCGCGCTTCCAGCAGGCGCTCGCCGACGCGCAGTCGCTCGCGGTCGGACGCGACAACAACATGCTCGAGCCCGTGCACGTGCTCGCCGCGCTGCTCGACCAGCAAGGGGGTTCGACCGTGCCGCTGCTCGCGCAGGCGGGCGCGAACGTGCCGGCGCTGCGGACGCGCGTCGGCCAGCTGCTCGACGCGCTGCCCAGGGTCGCCGGGCAGGAAGGCAACATCAACGTCTCCAACGACCTCAACCGCCTGCTCAACCTCACCGACAAGCTCGCGCAGCAGCGCGGCGACCAGTTCATCGCGTCCGAACTGTTCGTGCTCGCCGCGCTCGACGACAAGCGCGAAGCCGGTGCCGCGCTGAAGGCGGCCGGCGCGACCCAGGCGAACATCGAGGCGGCGATCGAGAAGATGCGCGGCGGCGAGAAGGTGCAGTCGGAGAACGCCGAGGAACAGCGCCAGGCGCTCGAGAAGTACACGATCGACCTCACCGCGCGATCGGAGAAGGGCAAGCTCGATCCGGTCATCGGCCGCGACGAGGAAATCCGCCGCGTGATCCAGGTGCTGCAGCGGCGCACCAAGAACAACCCGGTGCTGATCGGCGAGCCCGGCGTCGGCAAGACCGCTATCGTCGAAGGCCTCGCCCAGCGCATCGTCAACGGCGAGGTGCCCGAGGGCCTGCGCGACAAGCGCGTGCTGTCGCTCGACATGGGCGCGCTGATCGCCGGCGCGAAGTTCCGCGGCGAATTCGAGGAGCGCCTCAAGGGCGTGCTCAACGACCTCGCCAAGCAGGAAGGCCAGGTGATCCTGTTCATCGACGAACTGCACACGATGGTCGGCGCCGGCAAGGCCGAAGGCGCGATGGACGCCGGCAACATGCTCAAGCCCGCGCTCGCGCGCGGCGAGTTGCACTGCATCGGCGCGACCACGCTCGACGAATACCGCAAGTACATCGAGAAGGACGCCGCGCTCGAGCGCCGCTTCCAGAAGGTGTTCGTCGGCGAGCCGAGCGTCGAGGACACGATCGCGATATTGCGCGGCTTGAAGGAACGGTATGCGGTCCACCACGGCGTCGAGATCACCGATCCGGCGATCGTCGCCGCAGCGACGCTGAGCAACCGCTACATCCCCGATCGCCAGCTGCCCGACAAGGCGATCGACCTCATGGACGAGGCGGCGTCGCGCATCCGCATGGAGATCGATTCCAAGCCGGAGGAACTCGACCGCAAGGAGCGTCGGCTGATCCAGCTGAAGATCCAGCGCGAAGCGCTGAAGAAGGAGAAGGACAAGGAATCGAAGCAGCGACTCGCCGACCTCGAGAAGGAAATCGGTTCGCTCGAGCGCGAGTATTCCGACCTCGAGGAAGTCTGGAAGAGCGAGAAGGCGACGCTGCAGGGCGCGACCAAGGTCAAGGAGCAGATCGAACAGGCGAGGCTCGAGCTCGAGGCCGCGCAGCGCCGGCAGGACTACGCGAAGATGAGCGAGATCCAGTACGGCAAGATTCCGGAACTCGAGAAGCAGTTGAAGGCCGCGCAAGAAGCCGAGACGAAGGGCTTCACGCTGCTGCAGGACAAGGTCACCGCGGAGGAGATCGCCGAGGTCGTCTCGCGCTGGACCGGCATCCCGGTGTCGAAGATGCTCGAGGGCGAGCGCGACAAGCTGCTCAGGATGGAGGACGAGCTGCACAAGCGCGTGGTCGGCCAGGACGAGGCGGTGCGTGCGGTCGCCGACGCGATCCGCCGCTCGCGCGCGGGCCTGTCCGACCCGAACCGGCCGAACGGCTCGTTCCTGTTCCTCGGCCCGACCGGCGTCGGCAAGACCGAGCTGTGCAAGGCGCTCGCGGGCTTCCTGTTCGACAGCGAGGACGCGATGGTGCGCATCGACATGAGCGAGTTCATGGAGAAGCACTCCGTGAGCCGCCTGATCGGCGCGCCGCCGGGCTACGTCGGCTACGAGGAGGGCGGCTACCTCACCGAAGCGGTGCGTCGCCGCCCGTACAGCGTGATCCTGCTCGACGAAGTCGAGAAGGCGCACCACGACGTGTTCAATATCCTGCTGCAGGTGCTCGACGACGGCCGCCTCACCGATGGCCAGGGCCGCACGGTCGACTTCCGCAACACGGTCATCGTGATGACTTCGAACCTCGGTTCGCAGTACATCCAGGAATACGCGGGCGACGACGAGGCGCAATACACGCAGATGAAGGCCGCGGTGATGGGCGTGGTGCAGGCGCATTTCCGCCCCGAGTTCATCAACCGGCTCGACGAGATCGTCGTGTTCCGCGCGCTCGACAAGAGCCAGATCCGGCAGATCGCGCGCATTCAGATCGCCTACCTCGAGAAGCGCCTCGCCGAACGGCAGCTGCGCATGACGATCAGCGACAAGGCGCTCGACCTGCTCGGCAACGTCGGCTTCGATCCGGTGTACGGCGCGCGTCCGCTCAAGCGTGCGATCCAGCAGCAGCTCGAGAACCCGCTCGCGCGGGAGATCCTCGAGGGCCGTTTCCGGCCTGGCGACACGGTGCGCGTCGACGCGGAAGGCGGGCGCCTCGTATTCTCGGGCGCGTAAAGCTGCGAGGACTGCGGGCGCGCGCAGGCGGCGCCCGCGGCCAGCCGATCATCGCCCTCGCCGTAGGCGGCGCAGCCGTACGCCGGCCACGCGGTGGCGGTGGTACTTGCAATTCTCCGGCGTGCCCGCATGCTGCACGCCGTTTCGGCGCCGCATGGTGCCATGCCAAGTCCAATGGAAGTTTCAGTATGCCGATCTACGAATTCGAATGTTCCGCCTGCCAAGCCGTGTTCGATCGCCTGCAGAAATTGTCCGACCCCGACCCCGTCGACTGCCCGGAGTGCGGGCAACCGCGCGTGAAGCGCCGCCTGACCGCGCCCGCGTTCCGCCTCGCCGGCAGCGGTTGGTACGAGACGGACTTCAAGAAGGACGGCGACACGAAACGTAACCTCGCCGGCAAGGACGAGGCACCGAAGGCCGAGGCGAAGGCGGAGCCGAAAGCCGAGGCGAAACCCGCGGCGAAAACCGACGGCGGCGCGGCATCCTGAGGCGCGCTTCGATTCCGTTCATGCGGATCATCTAGACTCCACGGGCGTCTTCCACCAACGACCGGGGAGTAGGTCATGCTCAAGGCATTCCAAGGAATCATCGCCCTCGTACTGACGTCGGCCTGCGCCACGCTCGGCGCCGCGCCCGCGCCGCAGCCGCTCGCGCAGGCATTTGCCGTCGCCTCGTCCGCGCAGTACGACGATTGGCGCCCAGGCCCCGGCTGGGATCGCGACATCGAAGTGCGCTGCGCGAGCGACGGCTACAACTACCGCATGTGCCAGGTCGACACCGGCCGCGGCAGCGACGTGCGCCTGGCCAAGCAGATCTCCAAGACCCCGTGCCGCGAAGGGCAGAACTGGGGCTGGAACCGCGCCGGCATCTGGGTCGACCAGGGCTGCGAAGGCGTGTTCCGCGTGCAGCGCCGCTGGTCGGGCGGTGGCGGCCATGATCACGGCGGCGGTGGCGACTGGCGTCCGGGTCCGGGCTGGGACCAGTCGATCCGCGTGCGTTGCGCGAGCGAGGGTTACAACTACCGCATGTGTCAGGTCGACACCGGCCGCGGTAGCGACGTGCGCATCTCGCGCCAGATCTCCAACACGCGCTGCGTCGAAGGCCAGAACTGGGGCTGGAACCGCGCCGGCATCTGGGTCGACGGCGGTTGCGACGCCGAGTTCATGGTCAATCGCCGCTGGCGCTGAGCCACGCATCGGCTGATCCGGAACGCCCGTCCCGCGACGGGCGTTCCACGTCGAGACGCCGCCGCATTGCGGTGCAGCACAATCCTCCGTAGCATTCCGCGCTTGGTTTCGCGCCGCACCGGCGCCAGCGGACTTCCATGCGCACACACTATTGCGGCCTCGTCGACGAGGCGCTGATCGGCCGGACCGTCACCCTCTGCGGTTGGGCGGACGTCGCCCGCGACCTCGGCGGGCTCTGCTTCATCGACTTGCGCGACCACGAAGGCATCGTGCAGATCGTCGCCGAACCGTCCGATGCCGAGGGGAATGCCGGCGTACTCGCGGCCGCGGCCGCGGTCGGCTACGAGGACTGCCTGCGCGTGACCGGCGTCGTGCGCAAGCGCGAAGCGATCAATGCGAAGATCCGCACCGGCCGCGTCGAAGTCGTCGCGACCAGGATCGAGCTGCTCAACAAGGCCGAGCCGCTGCCGTTCCACGCGCACGAGAACCCGGGCGAGGACATCCGCCTCAAGTACCGTTACCTCGACCTGCGCCGTCCCGAGATGCAGCAGATGATGCGTACGCGCATCCGCCTCGTGCAGGCGCTGCGCCGCTGGCTCGACGAGCGTGGCTTCCAGGACATCGAGACGCCGATCCTGACCAAGGCGACGCCCGAGGGCGCGCGCGACTTCCTCGTGCCGGCGCGCATGCACCCGGGCGAGTTCTACGCGCTGCCGCAGTCGCCGCAGCTGTTCAAGCAGATCCTCATGATGGCGGGCTTCGACCGCTACTACCAGATCGCGCGCTGCTTCCGCGACGAGGCGCTGCGCGCCGACCGCCAGCTCGAGTTCACCCAGCTCGACATGGAGTTCGCCTGGGTCTCCGAGCGCGACGTGCAGGACACGGTCGAGGAAATGATCCGCGTCGTGTTCCGCGAAGTGAAGGGCGTCGAACTCGCCGATCCGTTCCTACGCATGACCTACGCCGAGGCGATGCGCCGCTACGGTTCGGACAAGCCGGACCTGCGCAACCCGATGGAATTCACCGACGTCGCCGAGTTCGTCAAGGGCTGCGAATTCAAGGTGTTCACCGACTGGGCCAACCACGCCGACGGCCGCGTCGTCGCGCTGCGCGCGCCCGGCGGCGCGCAGTTCTCGCGCAAGCAGATCGACGACTACGGCGCGCACGCGGCGAAGTACGGCGCGAAGGGTCTCGCCTGGATGAAGGTCGAGGACGCGGCGAAGGGGCGCGAAGGCATCCATTCGCCGATCGCCAAGTTCCTCGACGATGCCACGCTCGCGGCGATCGTGAAGGCGACCGGCGCGCGGACCGGCGACGCGATCTTCTTCGGCGCGGCGACGTACAAGACCGCGTCCGACTTCATGGGCGCGCTGCGCCTCAAGCTCGGCAAGGATCTCGGCCTCGTCGCCGAAGGCTGGGCGCCGCTGTGGGTCACCGATTTCCCCATGTTCGAATGGGACGACGAGGAAAAGCGCTACGTCGCCCTGCATCACCCGTTCACCGCGCCCGCGGTCGACGACGAGGCCGACCTGCGCGCGAACGCGAAGATCGCGGTCTCGCGCGGCTACGACATGGTGCTCAACGGCAACGAGATCGGCGGCGGCTCGATCCGCATCCACCGTTCGTCGATGCAGTCGGCCGTGTTCGACCTGCTCGGCATCGGCGCGGAAGAGGCGCAAGCGAAGTTCGGCTTCCTGCTCGACGCGCTCAAGTACGGCGCGCCGCCGCACGGCGGCATCGCGTTCGGCATCGACCGCATCGCGGCGCTGATGGCCGGCACCGAATCGATCCGCGACGTGATCGCGTTCCCGAAGACGACGAGCGCGCAGTGCCTCATGACCGGCGCGCCGTCGCCCGTGCCGGAAGCGCAGCTCGCCGAAGTGCACATCCGCGTCGCGGAGCGCAAGGCGGAATGAGCCGCGCGTCGCGCCGGCCGATCGATCCGCGCGCGGGGCGCACGCCGCGCGCGGCGGTCGATTCCGCGCCGCGCGAACACGTGATCCTGCTGCACGGCATCTGGATGCGCGGCATCACCTTGCTGCCGCTCGCGCGGCGCCTGCGCCAGGCCGGCTACACGGTCGAGACGATCGATTACGCGAGCGTGTTCCGCGGCATCCAGCCCGCGGTCGCGCGCCTGCGCGAACGCATGCTCGCGCAGGACGCGGCCGCGGTGCACCTGGTCGGCCACAGCCTCGGTTCGCTCGTCGCGCTCGAGGCGACGCGTGGCGTGCGCGGCTTGCCGAAGGGCGGCATCGTCTGTATCGGCCCGCCGCTGCGCGGCAGCGCGGTCGCGCGCGCGCTCACTGGATTTCCCGGCGGGCGCCTGCTGCTCGGGCAAAGTGCGGAGCCGCTGATCGACGGCGTCGAAGCGTGGAAGGGGTCGCGCCCGGTCGGCGTGATAGCCGGCAAGCTGCCGTTCGGCCTCGGCATCACGCTCGGTCCGCTGGTCGCGCCGCACGACGGCACCGTGTCGGTGGAGGAGACGCAGCTCGCCGGCATCAGCGACCATCGCACCGTCGCCGCTTCGCACACGGGCCTGCTGTTCTCCTCCGAAGTCGCCGACCTCACGGTCGCGTTCCTGCGCGCGGGCCAGTTCGCGCCGACGCCGCGCTGAACGCTGCGCTAGACTCCACTCTTCAAGCCGAGCCAACGGGATCGTGTCGATCACTGCCCTCCAGCCAGCGCTCGCCGTCGTGCGCATCCTCGGCATCGACCCGGGCAGCCAGCGCACCGGCATCGGCATCATCGACGTCGACCCGGCCGGGCGCTCGCGCCACGTGTTCCACACCGCGCTCAAGCTGCTCGACGGCGACGACGACGCGTTCGCCGCGCGCCTCAAGCGCATCTTCGACGGCGTCGGCGCGATCGTCGCGGAATACGCGCCGCACGAAGTCGCCATCGAGCGCGTGTTCGTCGCGCACAACGCCGATTCCGCGCTCAAGCTCGGCCAGGCGCGCGGCGCGGCGATCTGCGCGGTCATGCACCACGGCCTCGGCGTCGCCGAATACGCCGCGCGCGAAGTGAAGCAGGCGGTGGTCGGCACCGGCGCGGGCGACAAGGCGCAGGTGCAGCACATGGTCGGTCTGCTGCTGCAGCTGCCGGGCCGGCTGCAGGCCGATGCCGCCGACGCGCTCGCGATCGCGCTCGCCCACGCGCACACGCGTTCGAGCCTGCAGCGCCTCGGCCTGCCGCGCGAAGCATGGAGGCGGCGCCGATGATCGGCCGCCTCAAGGGCGTGCTCGTCGCCAAGCAGCCGCCGTGGCTCGTGCTCGATGTCGGCGGCGTCGGCTACGAACTCGAAGCACCGATGTCGACGTTCTTCGACCTGCCCGAACTCGGCCGCGAAGTGAGCCTGTGCACGCACTACGCGGTCAAGGAGGACACGGTCGCGCTGTACGGCTTCCTGCGCGAGGCCGAACGCAGCCTGTTCCGCACCCTGCAGAAGGTGTCCGGCGTCGGCGCGAAGATCGCGCTGTCGGTGCTGTCGGGCGTCAGCGTCGACGAGTTCGCGCGGCTCGTGCAGGTCGGCGACGTCGCCGCGCTCACGCGCATCCCCGGCATCGGCAAGAAGACCGCCGAACGCATGGTGGTCGAGCTGCGCGATCGCGTCGACGGCCTCGGCAGCGGCGTGCCGGCGGCGATCGGCGGTGCCGCCGGCGCGGCCGATCCGGTCGCGGAAGCCGGCGTCGCACTGCAGGCACTCGGCTACAAACCGGCCGAAGTCGCGCGCCTCGTGCGTGACGCGGCCGCTCCCGGCGATCGTGCCGAAGACATCATCCGCAAGGCCCTAAAGGCGGCGCTGCGCCAATGAAAGAGGCGGGAACATGAGCCAGGACATCGGCAACGGTGGCGACATCGGCGCGCGCACGCGCGCACTCGTGCTCGGCGCGATCGGCGTCGTGTACGGCGACATCGGCACGAGCCCGCTCTACACGATCAAACAGACCTTCGGCGAGCACGGTGCGCCGCCGACCACGACCAACGTGCTCGGCGTGCTGTCGCTCGTGTTCTGGTCGCTGATCCTCGTCGTCTCGGTCAAGTACGCGGGCTTCATCATGCGCGCCGACAACAAGGGCGAAGGCGGCATCATGGCGCTCACCGCGCTCGCCCAGCGCAGCGTGCGTTCGAGCCAGCGCGCGCGCTGGTGGATCGTCGTGCTCGGCCTGTTCGGCGCCGCGCTGTTCTTCGGCGACGGCGTGATCACGCCGGCGATCTCCGTGCTCGGCGCGGTCGAGGGCATGGAGGTGCTCGCGCCGGGGCTCGCGCACTGGGTCGTGCCGCTGTCGGCGCTGATCATCGTCGGGTTGTTCGCATTCCAGAACCGCGGCACCGGCAAGGTCGGCGCGGTGTTCGCGCCGATCATGATCCTCTGGTTCCTCGCGCTCGCCGTGCTCGGCATCTGGCATGTCGCGCAGCACCCGGCCGTGCTGCGCGCGCTGTCGCCTTACTACGCGATCGAATTCTTCGCGCAGGCGCGCTGGACCGCGTTCTTCGCGCTCGGTTCGGTGATCCTCGCGATCACCGGCGCCGAGGCGCTGTACGCGGACATGGGCCACTTCGGCAAGAAGCCGATCCGCTGGTCGTGGTTCGGCTTCGTGCTGCCGTCGCTCGTGCTCAACTACTTCGGTCAGGGCGCGCTGCTGATCGCCGACCCGAAGGCGGCCGAGAACCCGCTGTTCCTCATGGTGCCGCCGATGCTGCTCGTGCCGATGCTGGTGCTCGCGACGGCGGCCGCGGTGATCGCCTCGCAGGCGGTGATCTCGGGCGCGTTCTCGGTCACGCGCGAGGCGATCCAGCTCGGCTTCCTGCCGCGCATGCAGGTGCGCCATACCTCGCACGAGCAGATGGGGCAGATCTACCTGCCGTGGATCAACCGCATGCTGCTCGTGCTCACGCTCGCGGTCGTGGTCGGCTTCCGCTCGTCCGACAACCTCGGTGCCGCGTACGGCATCGCCGTGGTCGGCACGATGACGATCGATTCGATCCTCGTGATGATCGTGTTCCGCCGCATGTGGCACTGGACGCGCACGCGCGTGGCCCTGGTCGGCACGTTGTTCCTGTTCGTCGATCTCGCCTTCCTCACCGCGAACGCGGACAAGGTCGAACACGGCGGCTGGTTCCCGCTCGTGCTCGGCGCGGTGATCTTCACCTTGATGGCGACCTGGCGCCGCGGCCGCGAACTCGTCGTGCGCGAGATCAAGCACGGCGGCCTCGCGCTGGAGCCGTTCATTTCCTCGATCGTCGCGCATCCGCCGCTGCGCGTGCCCGGCACCGCGGTGTTCCTCACCGCGAACCAGGAAGGGGTGCCGCACGCGCTGCTGCACAACCTCAAGCACAACAAGGTGCTGCACGAGCGCAACGTGATGCTCACGGTGGAAACCGTCGACACGCCGATCGCGGAGAACGACGAGCGCGTCGAAGTGGAGTCACTCGGCGACGAGTTCTACCGCGTTACCCTGCGCTTCGGCTTCGCCGAGGACCCGGACGTGCCGAACATGCTCGAGACCGTGACCGTCTGCGGCCACCCGTTCGACATGATGGACACGACCTTCTTCCTCAGCCGCGAGAGCATCGTCGCGACCGACCGACCGGGCATGGCGCTGTGGCGTGACAAGCTCTTCGCCTTCATGCAGCGCAACGCGATCCCGGCGACCGCGTTCTTCCAGATCCCGGGGAACCGCCTGATCGAGCTCGGCACGCAGGTCGAGATCTGAGCGCCGACGGCGGAGGGGCGCGGGTCGGCGGCGGAAAATCGAGCCCGTTCATGCTCCATATGGGTTCGCGCGCGTGCGGCGATGACGAAACCCGCATAATTGCGCCGCCCGAATCACCGACCCCTGCACGATGACCGACCGCCTCACGTCAGCCAGCGCCATGCGCGAGGACGACCTCGTCGAGGCGACGATCCGTCCGCAACGGCTGGCCGAGTATCTCGGCCAGCCGACCGTGCGCGAGCAGCTCGGCATCTACATCGAGGCCGCGCGCCGGCGCAGCGAGGCGCTCGACCACGTGCTGATCTTCGGTCCGCCCGGCCTCGGCAAGACCACGCTGTCGCACGTGATCGCGAACGAACTCGGGGTCAACCTGCGCTCGACCTCGGGCCCGGTGCTCGAACGCCCGGGCGACCTCGCCGCGCTGCTGACCAACCTGCAGCCGCGCGACGTGCTGTTCGTCGACGAGATCCACCGCCTATCGCCGATCGTCGAGGAAGTGCTCTATCCGGCGCTCGAGGACTTCCAGATCGACATCATGATCGGCGAAGGCCCGGCCGCGCGCTCGATCAAGCTCGACCTGCCGCCGTTCACCCTGATCGGCGCGACCACGCGCGCGGGCCTGCTCACCGCGCCGCTGCGCGACCGCTTCGGCATCGTGCAACGGCTCGAGTTCTACAGCCCGCTCGAACTCACCGCGATCGTGCGGCGCGCCGCGAAGATCCTCGGCATCGCCTGCGACGCCGACGGCGCGGCCGAGATCGCGCGCCGCGCGCGCGGCACGCCGCGCATCGCCAACCGCCTGCTGCGGCGCGTGCGCGACTACGCCGAGATCAAGGGCAACGGCACGATCACGAGCGACGCGGCGAGCGCGGCGCTCGAGATGCTCAAGGTCGACGCCGAGGGCTTCGACGCGCTCGACCGCCGCCTCATGACCACGATCATCGAGAACTTCGACGGCGGCCCGGTCGGCGTCGAGTCGCTCGCCGCGGCGATCAGCGAGGAGCGCGGCACGATCGAGGACGTGCTCGAGCCGTTCCTGATCCAGCAGGGCTTTCTCGTGCGCACCGCGCGCGGGCGCATGGTCACGAGCAAGTGCTGGCGCCACTTCGGCCTCGCGCCGCCGCGCCGCGCGAGCGCCGACGATCTGTTCGAGGCGCCTCCCGGGAGCGCGCCGTGAGCGCGGCCGCGGGAGGGAAGCCCGCCGCCGTCGGCGCCGTGTTCGCCTGGCCCTGCCGGGTCTACTGGGAAGACACCGACGCCGGCGGAGTCGTCTATCATGCGCGCTACCTGCACTTCCTCGAACGCGCGCGCAGCGAGTGGTTCCGCGCGTCCGGCATCGGCCAGCAGCGCCTGCGCGAGCAGGAAGGGCTCGTCTTCGTCGTGCACCGCATGGAACTCGCGTTCAATGCACCGGCGCGCCTCGACGACCTGCTGAGCGCGACCGTCGCGATCGAGGACCTGCGCAGCGCGAGCTTCAGCGTGCGCCAGCAGCTGCTGCGCGAACCCGAACCGAAGGCGCTGGTCGAAGCGAAGGTGCGCATCGCCTGCCTCGACGCGCAGCGTTTTCGTCCGCGTCCCATCCCGAATCACCTGCTCCAGGAAATCGCCCCTGCATGAACTCGGAACTGAACGTCCTCGCCCTGATCCTCGGCGCCAGCCTGCCGGTCAAGCTCGTGCTCGGGATCCTGATCGGCTTCTCGATCGCGTCGTGGTTCATCATCTTCCGCAAGAAGGCGCTCATCGATCGCGCCAACGCCAGCGCCGACGAATTCGAGGAGCGCTTCTGGTCCGGCGCCGACCTAGCCGGCCTGTTCAAGGAAATCAGCGGCGCCGGCGAGCGGGTCAGCGGCAGCGGCGCGATCTTCGAGGCCGGCTTCCGTGAATTCGCGCGCCTGCGACAGCGCCGCGGCGTCGATTCGCGCGCGTTGCTCGAAGGCGCGCAACGCGCGATGCGCGTCGCCTCGACGCGCGAGGTCGACCGACTCGAACACAGCCTCGAGTTCCTCGCCAACGTGGGTTCGATCAGCCCGTACGTCGGCCTGTTCGGCACCGTGTGGGGCATCATGATCGCGTTCCAGGGCCTCGCCAACGTCAAGGAGGCGACCATCGCGATGGTCGCGCCGGGCATCTCCGAGGCGCTGATCGCGACCGCGATGGGCCTGTTCGCGGCGATCCCCGCGGTGTGGGCGTACAACCGCTATTCGACCAAGCTCGAACGCATCAGCCTGCGCTACGACACGTTCGTCGAGGAGTTCTCCTCGATCCTCGCGCGCCAGGCACACGTCGACGACGCCTGAACCCCGCGCCGTCCCGCCCCGCGTTGGAATCCCCTGCATGCAGAACCTCAAATCGCGCAAGCGCCGCAAGCTAAAGGCCGAGATCAACGTCGTGCCGTACATCGACGTCATGCTCGTGCTGCTCATCATCTTCATGGTGACCGCGCCGCTGCTCAACCTCGGCGTCGACATCCAGCTGCCGCAGTCGGCGGCGAAGGCGATCCAGAACGACAAGGAGCCCGCCGTCGTCAGCGTCGACGAGGGTGGCGCGTTGTTCCTCACCCTCGGCACGTCGCAGCGCGAACCGATCGACGCGGACACGCTGGTCAAGAAAGTTTCAGCTTTCGTCCGCGAGAATCCGCAGGTACCCGTGCTGGTCGCCGGTGACCAGCGCGCCGACTACGGCAAGATCTACCAGGCGATGGTGCTGTTGCAGTCGGCGGGCGTGCCGAAGGTCGGGCTGATGAGCCAGCCCGTGCAGGCGGAACAGGCCCACTGACCGGATGGAGACGTTCGGCGACAAGTTGCGCGCGTTCGCGCTGGCGATGGCGCTGCACCTGCTGTGCATCCTCGCGTTGCTGGTCGGCCTGTGGTGGACCCACGAGACGCGGCCGGTGAGCATGCCGGGACCGGTGATCGAGGCGACGCTGGTCGGTCCGACCGCAGCGCCGAAGGCGCGGTCGGGTGCGCAGAAGCCGCAGCCGTCCAGGCCGCCCGTGAAGCCGGAACCGCCCAAGCCCGAGCCACCGAAGCCTGAACCCAAACCCGTAGAGCAGCCCGAACCGCCCAAGCCCGAGAAGCAGACGCCGAACGAACTGCAAAAGCCCAGTCAGGTCGACCAGGAACGCGTCGCCGCGCTCGCCCAGGAAAAGGCCGAGCAGGAGAAGCGCGAACAGGAGGAGAAGGTCCGCCAGCGCCAGGTCGAGCTCGAGGACGAGAAGCAGCGCAAGCTGCGCGAGGAGCAGCAGAAGCAACTCGCCGAGATCCGCAAGGAGCGCGAGGCGGTGGAGAAGAAGCTCAAGCTCGAGCGCGACCGGCTCGCGCAGATCGAGGATCGCAACCAGAAGCAGGCGCAGGCGCAGGCGCAACCGGAGGCCGAACACGAAGCGGAACAGGCGCAGACCGGCGCGGGCGGTCAGGACAACGACCTCACTGCGCGCTATGCGGCGGCGATCCAGGCCGCGGTGACGAACAACTGGAACCGCCCGGACAACGCGCAGGCGGGCCTGCGTTGCGTGCTCAACATCGCGCAGATCCCGGGCGGCGACGTGATCAGCGTATCGGTCGGGTCGCCGTGCAATGCCGATCCGGTCACCCGCACCTCGATCGAACAGGCGGTGATGAAGGCGGCGCCGCTGCCGTACCAAGGCTACGAGAACGTGTTCCAGCGCAACATCAAATTCAATTTCAGATACGACGGATAGGGCCGATGACGAACTTCGCGGGATTCCTGGGTAGGTTGACGCTGGTCCTCGCCGGCGTCTGCGGATTCGGCAGCGCGCACGCGCAGCTCGACATCGACATCGTCAACGGCAACGCTTCGGCGCTGCCGATCGCGGTGGTTCCGTTCGGCTTCGACGGCGCGAGCGTGCCGCCCGAGTCGAACCCGGGCGAGATCGTGCGCGCCGACCTCGCGCGCTCGGGCCAGTTCCGCACCTTGCCGAAGAACGACATCGTCGAGTTCCCGACGCGGCAGAGCGAAGTGAAGTTCGCGACCTGGCGCCTGCTCAAGCAGGACTGGCTCGTGGTCGGCCGCATGGCCGACGGCGACGGCGGCTCGCTGCGCGTGGACTGGGAACTGTTCGACGTCGCCAGCCAGTCGCTCAAGGCGAACGGCACGATCAGCGGCCAGCGCAGCGGCCTGCGCGACATCGCGCACCAGGTCGCCGACGCGATCTACGAGAAGATCACCGGCGTGCGCGGTGCGTTCTGGACGCGCGTCGCCTACATCACCGCGACCGGCACGCCACCGAAGAACATGTCGTACGCGCTGATGGTCGCCGATTCGGACGGCTACAACCCGCAGGTCGTCGTGCGCTCGCGCGAGGCGCTGCTGTCGCCGGCGTGGTCGCAGGACGGCAAGCGCATCGCCTACGTCTCGTTCGAGAGCGGCAATTCGGCGATCTACGTGCAGGACCTCGGCACCGGTTCGCGCCAGGTCGTGTCGAGCAGCCGCGGCATCAACAGCGCACCGGCGTGGTCGCCGGACGGCAACCGCCTCGCGGTCAGCCTGTCCAAGGGCGGCAACCCCGACATCTACATCCTCGACCTCGCCAGCCGCCAGACCACCCAGGTCACGCGCCACTTCGCGATCGACACCGAACCGCGCTGGGCGCCGGACGGCCAGACCCTGTATTTCACCTCCGACCGCTCCGGCAAGCCGCAGATCTACCAGGTGTCGCCGGGCGGCGGCGAGCCGACGCGCGTGACCTTCACGGGCCAGTACAACGCGAGCCCGAGCGTGGTCGACGCCAAAGGCATCAAGCTTGCAATGGTGCAGGGCAACGGAAACGTGTATCGTATTGCGGTCCTCGACCGGGCGACCAGCCAGAGCACTCTGGTGTCCCCGGGCAGTCAAGACGAAGCCCCGAGTTTCGCACCGAACGGAAGCATGCTGCTGTACGCCGCCAGCGAAGGCATCCGCGGCGTGCTCTACGCCGCATCCGCCGATGGGCGAGTGCGTCAACGTCTGGGCCTCGCGGAGGGGGACGTGCGTGAACCCGCATGGGGCCCGTATCGCCAGCGCTGAAGCGCGAGCGGTCGGGAAGCGGCGAGTCGCCACTTGCTCCGCTTGAACGTCGATTCAGGATTCTTCCAACACTATCTGCCCAGTTCACGAAAGGGAACGACCATGAACAACACCGTCCGCATCGCTTTCTCGATCCTGCTCGTCGCCGGCGTCGCCGCCTGCGCGAAGAAGAAGGTCAAGCCCGACGTCGTCGAGCAGCAGCAGCAGCAGACCGAAACGCGTGGCATGGAGAACACCGGCCGCTACACGAAGGACAGCCTCGACACGGATTCGTGCCTGCGCCAGCGCGTCGTCTACTTCGACCTCGACAAGACCGAGATCAAGCCGGAATTCCAGGCGCAGGTCGCCTGCCATGCCGAGTACCTGCGCCAGTTCCCGGAAGCGCGCGTGACGCTCGAAGGCAATGCGGACGAGCGCGGTTCGCGTGAGTACAACCTCGGCCTCGGCGAGCGCCGCGGCAACGCCGTGCAGGGCGCGCTGAGCGCGGCCGGTGCGTCGTCCTCGCAACTCAACGTGACGAGCTACGGCGAAGAGCGCCCGGTCTGCCGCCAGCACGAGGAGTCGTGCTGGTCGAAGAACCGTCGCGTCGAGATCGTCTACACCGCGAAGTAAGAACGTGATGGCGCACTTGAAGTCGAGTGCGATCGCGACGGCGGCCTTGTCGGCCGCCGTCTTCGCGTTCGCCGCACCCGTTTCGGCGCAGCAGCGCCTGTCGCTGGCCGAGCGCGTCGAGCGCCTCGAGCAGCAGGCCAACGGACAGGGCGGCGGCGCGGTCGACCTCGTCAACCAGATCCAGGCACTGCAGTCGCAGGTTCAGTCGCTGCAGGGCCAGGTCGAGGAACTCAAGCACGCGCTCGACGAGGCGAAGCAGCGCAACAAGGATCAGTACACCGATCTCGATTCGCGCATCGGTCGTCTCGAAGGCCACGGCGGGACGCCTGCGGGCGCAGCGTCCGCCGCGCGCGCGCCGGCGCAGCCGGAGCAGCCCCCCGAGGTCGACCTCGCCAATCCGGCCGGCCGGCCGGCGGCCGCCGCCGCGCGCGGCGACGCCGGGCGTGGCAACGTCGGCGATCTCACCGCGGACGACCGCGCCGCGCTCGCCCCGGGCGAGCGCGCACCGCGCGAGGCGACGCCGAGCGAACCGGCGCAGGCACCGACGACGCTCGCCAAGGCGGCGCCGGCCGATCCCGCCGCGGAAGGTTCGACCTACAACGAGGCGTTCGCCGCGCTCAAGGACGGCCGCTACGCCGAGTCGGCGCGTCGCTTCCAGTCGTTCATCGACCAATATCCGAACAGCGATCTCACCGGCAACGCGTACTACTGGCTCGGCGAGTCGTACTACGTGACGCAGAACTACAAGATCGCGCAGGAATCGTTCCAGACCCTGCTCTCGCGCTATCCGGGCAGCCAGAAGGCGCCCGACGCGCTGCTCAAGGTCGGCTACAGCCAGTACGAGCAGAAGCAGTGGGACCAGGCCGAGGCCACGCTCAACGAAGTCGTGCAGAAGTATCCGGACACGACCGTCGCACGCCTCGCGCAGGGACGCCTGCGCGCGCTGCAGTCGGAATCGCGCCACTGAGCACGCCATGACGACCGTCGCCGCCCGCGGCGCCGCGGCCGGCGACGCCGTCGCCATCACGGACGCGAATGCCGACGCGACGCAGTCGCTGGAACGGCTGCGCATCACCGAGATCTTCCATTCGCTGCAGGGCGAAGCCGACGCGGTCGGTTGGCCGAGCGTGTTCGTGCGCCTGACCGGTTGCCCGCTGCGCTGCGGCTGGTGCGACACGACCTATTCGTTCCACGGTGGCGAATGGCGCACGATCGACGCCGTGCTCGACGAGGTCGCCACGCACGGTGCGCGCCACGTCTGCGTCACCGGTGGCGAGCCCCTCGCGCAGAAGCGCTGCCTCGCGTTGCTCGCGCGCCTGTGCGACGCGGGTTACGAGGTTTCGCTGGAGACGTCGGGCGCGCTCGACGTCGGCGAGGTCGACGCGCGCGTGCGCAAGGTCGTCGATCTCAAGGCGCCCGGCTCCGGCGAAGTCGCGCGCAACCTCTGGTCGAACATCGCCCACCTGCTGCCGCACGACCAGGTCAAGGTCGTGCTCGCCGATCGCTTCGACTACGACTGGGCCGTCGCGCGCGTGCGCGAGCACGGCCTCGACGCGCGCTGCCAGGTGCTGTTCTCGCCCGTGCACGGACGCCTCGCGCCGCGCACGCTCGCCGAATGGATCCTCTCCGACCGCCTGCCCGTGCGCATGCAGCTGCAATTGCACAAGCTGCTGTGGGGCGAGGAGCCGGGGCGGTGAGCGCGAGCGAAGTTGCCCGCCGCGCGGTCGTGCTCGTTTCCGGCGGCATGGACTCTGCCGTCACGCTCGCGATCGCGCGCGCGCAGGGTTTCGCCTGCTACGCGCTCAGCGTCGACTACGGCCAGCGCCACGCGTCCGAACTCGAAGCCGCGCGCCGCGTCGCGCTCGCGCTCGGCGCGACCCTGCACAAGACCGTGCACGTCGACCTGCGCAGCATCGGCGGCTCGGCGCTGACCGCCGACGACATCGCGGTGCCCGACGAAGGCGGTGCCGGCATCCCGGTCACCTACGTGCCCGCACGCAACACGATCATGCTCTCGGTCGCGCTCGGCTGGGCCGAAGTGCTCGGTGCGCGCGACATCTGGTGCGGCGTGAACGCGGTCGACTACTCGGGCTATCCCGATTGCCGGCCGGCCTTCATCGAGGCGTTCGGCCGCCTCGCCAACGTCGCCACCAAGGCCGGCGTCGAAGGCGCGCACCTCGTCGTGCACGCGCCGCTGCTCGACATGGGCAAGGCGGACATCGTGCGTGCCGGGATCGCGCTCGGCATCGATTTCGCGCAAACCGTATCGTGCTATCAGGCCGACGCGGACGGCCGCGCCTGCGGCCATTGCGACGCCTGCCGCCTGCGCTCGGACGGCTTCCGCCACGCCGGCGTCGCCGACCCCACGCGCTACCGCTGACGCGGCCGGGCGGGTAAACTGCGCGACCCCGCGGCCGTCGCGGGCGCCTTCCTGTGGGCCGTTAGCTCAGCGGTAGAGCAGCGGACTTTTAATCCGTTGGTCGATGGTTCGATCCCATCACGGCCCATATCCCTCCCGCGGGTGACCGTCCCGGCACGACCTATGCGTCGCGCGCGGTGCGATAGGGTCGACTGCAAGCAGCTCCGTTCGTGCAGCCCCGGATCGGCGCGCACGCACGCTCCCCGCGCACTGTGAACTCGTGCACATTTCTTTCGAATGCGCATGGCATCGACTTTTCATTGCAGGAATCGCGTGCTAGCGTGATTGCTCGACCCAGCAGGGGAGAACACCGGCGCAACGCCGGTATCTGCGGGCGGACGATCGATTGCGGATGAGCCAAGCCGGGCGCGCGAGCGCTTGCGGCGGCTCCGGCCTTTTTCGGCCATGGACGGAGAAAGGGTGTGTCGCATGGGTCCACGAGGGCGTGCCGCGTTCGCGCAGGCGGGATCTGCCGTCCTATCGCGCCCCGGTGTTGGCGCCACGCCATCGCGCCGCCGCTCCGCGCCGCTGCATCACGACGAACTTCAAGAGAACGACCCTGACGCGGCCGCGCGCGCGCGCGGGCCAAGGTGCATTCGAGGACGCTGCATGAAGAACACGAGCCGATGGACGATGGTGCGACCGGTCGCGACGATGGCGTTTGCGGCGGCATGCACGCTGCTGGGGGCATCCACCACGCTGGTCGTACCGCCCGATGCGCTTGCCGCGACAGCGCCGGCGGCGCAGGCAGCGCCCGCGCCGGCGCGTTCGCGCTTCGTCGTGCCCCAGGACCGCGGCGAGCGACTGCCGCATGCGAGCGCCGAATCGTTCCGCTCGGCTACCTACCTGCCGCCCGCACCGCCGGCGAAGCGCGCCGGAAAAGGCGTCGCGAAGGATGCCGCAGTGGACGCATTCGTGCCGCCGGGTCCGGCCGATCTCGGCGAGAACGACGACGTCGTGCTCACACCGGCGATCCGCTCGCTCGCCGACTCGCTCGGCCACAACCCCGTGCAGATCTACAACTGGGTACGCGACCATGTCGCGTTCACGCCGACCTGGGGTTCGATCCAGGGCGCCGACGCGACCTTGCAGACGCGCCGCGGCAATGCATACGACACGGCGAGCCTGCTCGTCGCGCTGCTGCGCGCGAGCAACGTGCCCGCGCGCTACGCGTACGGCACGATCGAGGTGCCCGCGGCGGCCGCGCAGAACTGGGTCGGCGGCGTCGCCGCGCCGGAGGCGGCGGTCAGCCTGTTCGACCAGGGCGGCGTGCCCGTGCAGGGCGTCGTCAGCGGCGGCAGCATCGGTGCGCTGCGCCTCGAGCACGTGTGGGTCGAGGCGTGGGTCGACTTCAACCCGTCGCGCGGCGCGGTGAACCGCAGCGCATCCACCTGGGTGCCGCTCGACGCGTCCTACAAGCAGTATCGCTACAGCGCGGGCCTGCCGGTGCGCACCGGCGTCACGCTCGACACCGCCGCGTTGTCCGCGCGCATCGCGCAGGGCGCGTCGATCAGCGCCGACGGCGTGAGCGGCCTCGACCTCTCCACGCTCGCCGCCGCATACGCCGACTTCACCGGCCGCGTCGACGCGTACATCCAGTCGCACAAGCCGGGTGCGACGGTCGCCGACGTGCTCGGTGCGCAATCGATCATCGGCGAGGGCTTGCCCGTGCTCGCGGGTGCGCTGCCGTACAAGACGGTCGCGCTCGGCGCGGTCTATTCGGACCTGCCCGACACCCTGCGCTGGAAGGTGCAGTACGGCGTCTACGCGGACGAGTTCGAACGCAGCCAGGGTCACGCGCTCGCGAGCGTGTCGCAATCGCTGCCGAAGTGGGTCGGCAAGCGGCTCACGCTCACGTTCCCCGGCGCGAGCGCGGGCGACGACAGCCGACTCGCCGCGCGCCTCAACGCGAACCCGCTGCCGGCGAACGTGTCGGCGTCGACGGTCAGCACCAAGGTGCAGCTGACGATCGACGGTACGGTCGCCGCGAGCGGCGGCAGCGTGCCGTTCGGCACCGCGCTGGTCGGCGCGGTCGGCATCTTCGATCCGCAGGTCGGCGACTGGCGCTACGCGCCCGGCACGCGCGTCGTCGCCGGCGAAACGCATTCGCTCGCGCTGATCGGCAACGGCGTATCGCCGGCGACGCTCGCGGCGAGCCGCGACCGCCTCGCGGCGATGGGCAGCCAGCTCGCCGCGCACCAGTACGCCGGCCTCGGCCAGGACGGGCTCGTCGGTGAAGTGCTCGACTATGCGGCGCTCGCCTACGCGACGACGGTCGCCGGCAACACCGAACTCATGTGCAAGGCGTGCGGCATCGTCGGCTATCCGCTGCCGACGATCGTGCGCGTGAGCACGCACGCGACCGTGACGTCGGCCAACGGGCTGCCGCAGTCGGTCGCATTCCCCGGCGTAGCGCTCACGGTCGAGGCGATCGGTCGCACCGCCGTCGCGAGCGACGCGAACGCGGCGCGCGCGCAGGCGTTCCAGCGCACCTACGGCGAACGCGCGTCGGCGTACACGCACCTGCTGCTCGACGCGCTGTTCACCGACGCCGCGCACGCGGGCAGTGCCGCATCCGCGGTACGCGCGCTGCACGCGGCGACGACGTCCGGCCAGAAGATCTACCGCGCGACGTCGACGAACGGCGCCACGGTGCTGCCGCAGCTCGGCGTCGATCCGGCGACGATCACCGTCATGCAGGACGCGATCCAGTCGGGGCGTACCGCGACGATCAGCCAGTCCGGTGTCGCGGTCGGCGCGTGGAACGGCGTCGGCTACGTGCTCGAGGACACGGCCACCGGCAGCGGCGACTACGAGATCAGCGGTCGCGAACAGGCCGAACTCGACGTCGCCGGCGGCTGGTTGCCGCTCGCGCTCGCCGGCCCCGCGCTCGGCGTACAGGGCGACGCGGTCGCCGCGGCGCTGCAGGGGCCGCTCACGGTCGAAGCGAACTACTACAACGCCGCGGTGGCGCTGCTCGCCGACTACGGTACCGTGCCGTGGTCGAACTTCGTCGGCGCGCCGACGGTGCTGAGCCAGTGGTGGCTGTGCGCGCTGTGGGACGGCCTGCCCGGCGCGCTCGGCGACATCGGCACGTCGGTCGTTAGCGCGGTCGACACGGTCGACCATACCGGCCTGCCGGGCGGCCCGCAGACGAACAACGCGCCGTACTTCACGAGCGCGCCGGTGACGAGCGGCGCGCTCGGCCAGGCGTACCAGTACTTCGCGACCGCGACCGACCCGGACGGCGACGCGCTCACGTTCCAGCTCGTCGGCGCGCCGAACGGCGTGACGCTGTCGAGCGCGGGCCTGCTCGCCTGGGCGAGCCCGGTCACCGGTTCGTATCCGATCACGCTGCGCGTCTCCGACGGCCATGCGACGGCGGAGCAGGCGTTCACGCTGACGATCGGCCAGGTGATGCCGCTCGATCTCAACCTCGCGGTCGCGCCGCAGTTCGTCAACGAAGGCGACACGGTCACGATCACGGTCGCGACGACCGGCGGTTCCGGCACCGTCGCGAAGTCGCTCGCGATCGACGGCACGAACGTGCCGCTCGACGCGAACGGCCAGGCGCACGTCGCCGCGCACGGCGCGGGCACCCACACGGTGGTCGCGAACGCGACCGACAACAAGGGCACGCTCGTGCGCAGCAGTGCGTTCGGCGTGCACGTCGACGGCGACACGACGCCGCCGACCGTGCAGATCACCGCGCCCGCGGACGGCGACGTACTGACGAAGCCGACGCCGGTGAGCGGCGTCGTCTCCGACGCGAACACCACGTTGTGGACGCTGTCGGTGTCGCCGACCGGCCGCAACGCCTGGCGCGAACTCGCGCGCGGTTCCGGTGCGGTCAACGGGGCGCTCGGCGCGTTCGATCCAACCCAGGTCGAGAACGGCCAGTACGACCTCGGCCTCGTCGCCTGGGACGCCAACGGCAGCTCGGCGAGTGCGGTCCAGCACGTGGTCGTGCAGGGCGACCTCAAGATCGGCGCGTTCACGGTCAGCTTCAACGACATCCAGCTCGACGTCGGCGGCGTGCCGCTGACGATCACGCGCACCTACGATTCGCGCCGGAAGGACGAGAAGGGCGACTTCGGCTACGGCTGGACGCTGTCGTACCAGAACGTGAAGCTGCAGCGGAACAAGCCGCTCGGCGAGCAATGGGAGCTGTACCAGCCGGGCTTCCTCACGTTCTGCATCCGCCCGATCGGCAAGCGCGTGGTGAGCATCGCGCTGTCGGACGGCAAGGTGCACCAGTTCGACGTCGTCGCGAGCCAGGAATGCGCCACCGGCGGCGTGCCTGCGGTGTTCTCGATGGCGTTCAACCCGCGCCCGGGCACGACCAGTACGCTCGACGTGCTCGACGGCGGCGACCTGCTCTACCAGGGCGGCACCGTGTTCGACCCGGATGAAGGCGCTGCATACGACTCGCAGAGCTACCAGCTGACGACGATCGAGAACTTCAAGTACATCCTGAAGAGCAGCGACGGCGCGAACACGTTCAAGGTCGTGCAGATCACCGACCCGAACGGGCAGACGCTCGTGCTCAACGCGCAGGGCGCGTTCGCCGGCAACGGCGCCGCGCTGCAGTTCACGCGCGACGCGGAAGGGCGCATCACCCAGGTCACCGATCCGTCCGGCCGCAAGGTCAAGTACGCCTACACGGCTGCGGGCGACCTCGACAGCATCACGAGCCCGGCGAACAAGGTCAGTCGCAACCAGTACGCGACCGTGCCGGCTGCGCTCGCCCACCTGCTGACGAACTACACCGACGCGTCCGGCGTGCAGCAGGTACGCAACGAGTACGACGCGAGCGGCCGCCTCGTCGCGCAGTACGACGCGCTCGGCAACAAGATCGACCTGTCGCAGCGCGATCTCGACACGCATACGCAGGCCGTTACCGATCGCAACGGCAACACGAAGACCTACACGTTCGACGACCAGGGCAACATCACGAAGGTCGTCGATGCCCTCGGTGGCGTGACGACGTCGACATTCGACGCCTTCGGCAACCTGCTTGCGACGACCGATCCGCTCGGCCGTTCGACGTCGACGACCTACGACACGCCGTCGGGCACGGTGCTGACGCAGACCGACGGGCTCGGCCACACGACGACGACCGACTGGAATTTCTACACGATGATGGGGAACCACACCCCGCAGAGCGTGGAATCCGTCACCGACGCGCTCGGTCATGCGACGACGTTCGGCTACACCGATCCGGGGATGCTCCGCTCGATCACCGACGCACTCGGTCACTCGACCGGGCTCGGTTGGGGTGGCTCCAGTTTCGACCAGCTGGTCCAGTTCACGGATCCGACCGGTTACGCCACGACGTACCAGAACGACGCGCAGGGTCGCAAGACGCAGGAAACCGATCCGCTCGGCAACGTCACCAAGTACACCTACGACGCCGACGGCAACCGTCTCACCACCGTGCGCACGCGCGTGGTGGCCGGACAGACGCAGACGTTGACGACGACGTACGTGTACGACGCCGACGGCAACCTGACGACCGAGACCGACCCGCTCGGCAACATCACGCGCTACGCATGGACCGCGCAGAAGCAGCTCGCATCGCTGACCGATCCGCTCGGGCGCATGACCCGTTACGCCTATGACGTGTTGGGGCGCGAATCGCTCGTCACGTACCCGGACGGCACGAGCACCGCCACCGAGCGCGATCCGAACGGCAACGTGATCAAGGAAACCGATCGCGCGGGTCGCGAGACGCGGACCGAATACGACGCGCTCGATCGAGCCGTCGCCGTCGTCAATCCGGACGGCAGCCGCGCGACGACCGCGTACGACGCGGGAGACCAGGAGACCGCGAGCAGCGACGAACTCGGTCGCACGACGCACTCGGCGTACGACGCGGCGGGCCGCAAGACGCAGTCGACCGACCCGGCGGGCAATGCCACGGACTACGAGTACAACGCGGTCGGCAAGCTCACCAAGGTCACCGACGCGCTCGGCCACGCGGTGCAGCACGACTATGACGCCGCCAACCGACGCACTCGGACCACGTGGGCCGACGGCAGTGCGAGCCAGTACGCCTACGACGCCGCGGGTCGCAAGACGGGCAACACCGACGCCCTCGGCCGTACGACGACGCTCGGCTACGACCGCAACGGGCGCATGAACAAGGTCACGGACGCGCTCGGCAAGATCACCGCCTACGGCTACGACGAACTCGGCAACAAGACGTCGCAGACGGACGCGCTCAACCATGCGACGCAGTGGGGCTACGACGCACTCGGTCGCGCGACCAGCATAACGCTGCCGGACGCGCGCTATCAAACGATGGCGTACGACGCGGCGGGCCGTCTCACGAACAGCACGGATTTCGCCGGCAACGCGAGCGGATACCAGTACGACGCCGCCGGGCGCATCCGCAGCCGCACCTTCGTCGACGGCACCGTGCTCAGCACGACCTACACGCAAGGCGGCCAGGTGGCGAGCCTCACGCGTGCGCTCAACGGTGCGTCCACCGTCACGCGCTACGGCTACGACTCGCGCGATCGCCTCGTCGACGTCACCAATGCCGACCAGTCGAAGCTGCACTATGAATACGACGCGGCCGGACAACGTACGGCCATCGTCGCGACGACGCCGGATGGACAAGGCTTCCGCACCGACTATGCCTACGACGCGGCCGGCAACCTCGCGTCGGTGACGGCATTCGGGCAGACGGTCACGTTCCGCTACGACGCGGCGAACCGGCGCATCGAACGCGACGATCCGAACGGTGTGGTCACCACGTACGCCTACGACGCCAACGATCGCCTGACCGCCTACGAAACGAAGCACGGTGCGAGCGTGCTCGTGCAGGGCGGCTACACGCTCAATGCTGCCGGCCAGCGCACCGCGCTGAGCCAGCACGCGCCGGACGGCTCGGTCCGCGACATCGGATGGAGCTACGACGGCGCGGCGCGCCTCACCGGCGAAACGCGCAGCCTGCCCGCACACGCGGCCACCTGGACGCTCGATGCCGTCGGCAACCGGTCGGCGCAGACGCTCGACGGTGCGAACACGGGGTACACCTACGACAGCGCCGATCGCCTGACCGCAGCGACCGGCAGCGGCGCGGCGACGTACGCGTGGGATGCCAACGGACAGATCGCGAGCAGGACGCAGGGCGGCGCGACGACGACCTACACGTTCAACGCCGAGCACAACCTCGCCGGCGTGGCGCTTCCCGGCGGCGTCGGCCTGACGTACGCGTATGCACCGGACGGCAATCTCTCGCAGCGCACGAAGAGCGCGGGCGGCTCGTCGCAGACGACGGCTTTCCTCGTCGACGCGAACAACGACGCTGCGCGGATCGTCGCGGAGTACGACGCGGCGGGCCACGCGACCGCGGTATACGTGTACGGCGACGAGCTCATCCTGCGCTTCCGCGGCGGCCAGGGTACCTACTACCACCACGACGGCCTCGGTTCGATCGTCGCGCTCAGCGATGCGAGCGGCGCTGCGATCCAGTTCTACGGCTACGATGCCTGGGGCAATCGGGTCGAGTCGACCGGAAGCGATGACAACGCCTTCGGCTTCGCAGGCGAGCGCTTCGACGCCGACACCGGCCTGCTCTACCTGCGCGCCCGCTGGTACGACCCGGGCATCGCCCGCTTCACCGCCCCCGACGCGTACCGTGGATGCCTCGGCTGCGTCGCGTCGCTGAATCGCTACCTGTACGCGGGCAACGACCCGGTCAACAACGCCGATCCCAGCGGCAACATGACGCTGGCCGAAACGTCGGCGGCGGAGGACATCCAGGCGGATCTGAACCTCGCCGGCCAGCAAGCGGGGCGGCAGTTCGCGCAGGGAGCCGGCCGCAGCGTATTCAATCGCCTCGGCGAACTCGCCGAGAAGGGCGTGAAGAAGATCATCGAGCAATGCGTCGGCCCTGGAAAGGCGAAGGGCGCCGCGTTGAAGGGAACCAAGATCAATCTCGACTTCGAAGTCCAGCTGGCGGGCAAGCTGCGCACGATCGAATCGAAGTATCAGATTCCCAAGGCGGGCAGTGAAGCGATGATGCGACTCGTCAACCAGATCAAGGCTGCGGCGGCGGAAGGACGGGAAGTGTTGATCGTCTCCGGCAAGAAGCTCGGCCCTGGGGCGAAGGCGAATCGCGAGAAGCTGCTGCGCGAGCTGTCCGGAGTCGATGCCGTCTCCGTGATCGGCGGGTTCGTCGACTTCGCGATGTTCATCGAGGAAACGGCAGGCGGCTGCCTCTGAGTCCTCGGGAGGAATCACGGAATGTTGAAGGCACTTCGAACCCGCTTCGCGAGCCAGGTTGCGAAACGTATGAAAGCGGCCCACCCGGACTATCCGAAGACCAAGGTCAGCCTGGCCGGAACGAGCTGGACGGGTTGCGACGTGTATTCGAAAGCGGTCGGCGACCTCCACCGTGCATGGATCGTGCTAGGCGGGACGGCGAACGAACAATGGATCACGGCCGTGCTGTATTGGACGTCCGAAGGCGTGTCGTGGCAGGAGTTGCCGGGATGGGATTGGCACGTGAACCCCAGCGTCCCGGCCAGCGGCGGCTTGCAGCTGACGGACGAGCCGCTGGTCGGAGACGACCTCGTCGACGGATCGCGCTTCATCGAAGTCAGTGACCCGCCGATCGCGCTGCAGGACGAGGCGATCCGCGCGGCATCGACGACCGACCTCTATCGCCGCGTCCGCGAGATGACGATCACCGACATGCGGCGCGCGAATCCTGCGGTCACCATGGATGAGATCGAGAAGCTGCTGGCCCGGGCGGACAGGATCGAATTCGGACTGTGGGGAAGCATCGCGAAAGCGATCGAGATTCCGGATCACGAACTCGATCGCGCGATCGAGCCAGCGTTGAACAAGGTGTTCCATCTACTGGACACCTACGGATTTCCGTTTCTGGAGAAGCGGCTGTCGAGTTGACTCGATGTCGTCGAGGAGTTCACGAAATGAACCTGTGCTTTGGAGTGGCGCGTTTCCGGGCCGTCGTGGCCTCGCTTCTGGCGTGCGCGTTCGCGTGCGGCGTGCACGCGCAGGCGGTGCCGCCGTCGGTGCAGCGCGGCGTCGACTGGCTCGGCGCGCAAGTGCAGGGCAACGGCTCGCTCGCGGGTGAGGGCGCCGCGATCGCGACGCCGATGCAGGCGCGCATGGAGACACTCGTCACCCTGCATGCGCTGTCGAGCACGCCGGCCTCGCTCGCGGGCGTCATCGCGGCGAACAGCGACGGCAACGTCGAATACGTCGCGCGCCGGATCCAGGCGGCCGCAGCGGCGGGCCAGCCGAACCCGAACGACGTCGCGACTTTGCTCGCGCTGCAGAACGACGACGGCGGCTGGGGCCTCACGCGCAGCTATGCCAGCGATGCGCTCGACACCGCGTTCGCCCTGCAGGCGCTGCGCGCCGCGGGCGCACCGGCGCCCGTCGCCGCCGAGGGCCTCGCGTGGTTCGCGCAGGCGAAGCTCGCCGATGGTGGCTGGGGCGTGTCGGACGCGTCGTCCGTCTATCTCACGGCCAACGTGCTGATCGCCGCGGACGCCTGGTCGGACCAAGACGTGAACGGCGTCGTCGCCGCCGCGGCGACGACGTGGCTGCTCGGCGCGCAGAACGTCGCGCACGATTACGGCAATGCCTTCGAGGATGCGTACGGCCTGCTCGCGCTCGCGACGCAGCCGTCGCAGAGCGCGGCGCTGCCGCCGCTGGTCGCGGCCCTCGACGCCGCGCAGGCGGGCAACGGCAGCTGGGGCGACGATCCGTACGTGACCGCGCTCGCGCTGCACGCGCTGTGGTACGCGAGCGCGCCGCCGACGACGATCGACAGCGGCGACGTGCGCGGGCGCGTGGTCGACCAGGCGACCGGCCAGCCGCTTTCCGGCGCGAGCGTGAAGCTCGCCGAGAACGCGGGCTTCGCCGCGACCACCGCCGGCGATGGCGGCTTCCATCTCGCCGGCGTGCCGGCGGGCAACTACACGTTGCAGCTGTCGCGCAGCGGCTACCAGTCGCGCGCGCTCGGCATCCAGGTCGTCGCCGCGACGAACCTCGACACCGGCGCGATCGCGCTCGCGCCCGTCGCGACCACGTCGAGCCTGTCGGGCGTGATCAAGAGCAACACCGGCCAGGCGTTGCAGAACGTGATCGTCTCGGTCGGCAGCCGTTCCACGCTCACCGACGCGAGCGGCGCGTACCAGCTCGGCGCCATCCCGCCGGGTGCGGCGACGATCACTGCGAGCCTCGGCGGCTATCGCACGGTGACGGCGAGCGTGACCTTCGTCGCCGGCACGAACTACGTCTTCTCGCCGACGCTGTATCCGACCAACGTGACGCCGCCGGCGACCACGCTGCAGGGCAGCGTCGTCGACGCGACGACGCGCCAGCCGATCGCCGGAGCGAGCGTCGTGCTCGGAGGTACGCCCCAGGTCACTGCGGCGGACGGCACGTTCGTGTTCACCGGCGTCAACGTCGGTGCGTTCAGCGCGACGGTGTCGGCGAACGGCTACCAGGGCGTCGTCGTCAGTGGCAGCCTCGTGCAGGGCCTCAACGACATCGGCGCGATCGCGTTGCAGACCGCGCAGATGACGACGTCGCTGCACGGCCGCGTACTCGACGAGCACGGTGCGCCGATCGCGAATGCGACCGTCGCCGTCGAAAGCGGGCCGAGTGCAGTCAGCGGATCGGACGGCAGCTATGCCGTTGCGGGCATCGTCGGCACCGCGTTCGCGGTGGACGTTTCGGCGAGTGGCTACGTGCCGCAGGGCTTCGCCTTCACGATCACCGCGCCGGGCGACTACGCGCAGGACTTCAGCCTCGTCGCGCAGCAGACCGACGCGGTCACGCTCGGCCCGCTCACGGTCACGCCGGCGAGTGCTGGCTCGAACGCGAACCTCGCGGTCAGCACGACGCTCGTCAACGGCGGCTCGACCACGTTCGACGGCGTACTCCTGCTCGAGGTGTACGACGCTGCGCACGCACTGGTCGGCAGCGGGCCGCTCACCGATGCGAGCGGTTTCGGCATCGGCGCGATCTCGCTCGCGGCGGGCGAGCACCTCGGCATCATCGGCCGCTGGAACACCGGCACGTTCGCACCGGGCAGCTACCAGTTCGAACTGCGCGTCGTGCAGCCGGGTTCGGTCACGCGCACGAATCCGCTCGGCACGCTCGTCGTCAACCAGGTCGCGCCGTTCACGATCGTCGCGACGACGCATTTCGGCGGCACGGTCGCCGCCGATCCGCCGGTGATCCAGGCCGGCCTGAACCAGCCCGTGGCGCTCGCCGCGGTCATCAAGAACGACGGCAATGTCGCGTTCCCGGCGCAGCCGATGCAGCTCGCCGTGGTCGACACGCACAGCGGCGCGATCGCGTTCAGCGCGAGCGCCGACCTCGGCCAACTCGCGCCGAGCGGACTCGCCTCGCTCGACTTCGGCAACTGGACGCCGTCCGCGGGTGGTGATTTCGATCTCGTCGTCACCGCGGCGAACCCCGCGCTCGGGCGCGTCACCGGCAGCCTCTACGTCGGCAACGTCGCGCAGGCCGCGTTCAGCGCGACGCCGGACACGGTGCTCGCGGGCACGCGCACCGTGCAGGGCAACATCCACGTCAGCGGCGCCGATCCCGCGCACGCGACGATCAGCGATCCGCTCGCACCGCTGATCCGCACCGCGATCCAGAAGGCGGTCGCGTTCAACGATCCCGCCGCGCGCACGTGGATCGACACCAATCGTTGCTCGAGCTGCCACATCGGCAACCAGGCGCTGATCGGTGGCGAGCTCACGCGCGAGCTCACGTCCTTCAGCGATTTCGACCGCAACGCGATCCTCAACAATGTCTCGACCAACCAGGGGCAGGACGGCGGCATCACGCAGGGGTACTGCTGCAGCTACTACCGTCGCCTCGGTTCACTGACCCTGTGGGGCCTGCTCGGCTACCACAACCTCGGCGAATTCCCGGCCGTGCTCAAGCGCGCGGGCGACTGGGTCGTGAACTTCCAGGCGAGCAACGGCAACTGGTCGTCCGACTACAACGCGGCCTGGTTCGACAACGACATCAGCATGTCGATGCTGAACCTGTCGAACCTGCGCCGCGTCGGCGACTTCCTGCGCGCGAACGCGCCGGCCAGCGTGCCGACCTGGGGCAGCGCGACGCTGCTGGCGAGCCAGCCCGGTTCGAGCCGCGGCTCGCTGCTCGCCGCGTCGAGCGGCAACCTTTACTACTCCGACCAGAGCGGGGCGACGGTGTACCTGGTCCGCCCCGACGGTTCGCTTGTGCAGAAGTGGACCGGCATGAGCGACCCGCGCAGCATCGTCGAGCGGCCCGACGGCCAGGTGTGGGTGAGCACCGCCGGCAACGTCTATCGCCTGAATGCGGACGGTACGCGCGTGGCATTGCCGGCGACCGGCTTCGACACGCTGTCGGTCGGCAGTGACGGCACGGTCTGGGGCACGGTCTGGGGCAACCGCAACGTCTATCGCTTCGACGACACGGGTGCGGCGAGCATCTGGGTGCAGAACGGACCGTTCCAGCAGCCGGTGACGATCACGCCGAACGACGACGGCAGCCTCTACGTGCCCGACTACTACAACGGCCGCGTCTATCGCGTCGCGCCGGACAAGACGGTCAGCCTCGCCTTCGAAGTGATGCAGGGCGCGGGCGCACCGCCGAACCTGTTGCAGCTGTTCAAGGACGGCGACCACTGGCTGCTGTCGACGACCAACGGCATCTATCGCTTCAGCGAAGCCTGGGAAGGCCAGCGCCTGACCTACACGCAGGCGAACCAGATGACGCACCTCGCCGACGGCAGCGTCGCCTACGTCGCGAGCGGCCGCAGCGGCATCTACAAGCTCGTGCCGCAGAGCGAAACCGTCGCCGATTCGCTCGCGCACTACGACACCGCGATCGATCGCGGCACGACCTGGCTGCAGGGGCAGTCGGTCGCGACCAACGACAACATGCACCTCGCGCAGCAGCTGTGGGGCCTCGGCGAGGCGTACCGCTATTACGAGGCGTCGAACCTCGCGCGCGCGGCGAACATCAAGGCCGCGATGGCGACGATCGCGACGCGCCTGCGCGCGAACCAGAATGCCGACGGTGGCTGGGGGCGCTACACCGGTTACGGCAGCGATGCGCTCGTCACGGCGCAGGTCGGCCTCGCGATCGACTACACGAACCCGTCGGCGGGCGATCCGGCGATCCGCAAGGCGGTCGCCTGGCTGCTCACGCAGCAGCAGGGCGACGGCTCGTGGACGAGTTCGAACGGCATCATGAGCACGCACGAGTCGACCACGACGATGGTCGCGATCTGGTTGCCGACGATCCTCGATCGCCTCGGCAGCATCGACGCGACCGTGTCGGCGACGTTCCCGCCGAACGTGCAGCCTTCCGACTTCGTGCCCGTGCCGGACCAGAGCACCACCGACGCCGCCGGCAACCTCGTCGTGAGCTGGGCGCTGACCGGCGTCACGGAGGACGGCCGCGACCTCGCGTTCGCGCTGCGCCTCGTCGACATGCAGCCGGGCGAGCAGCGCGCGGTCGCGTCCGACGCGCACATGACGTTCGCCAACAGCTTCACCCAGCAGATCGTCACGATGCCGATCGACGTGCCGGTCGTCACCGCGGACTCGGTCGTTTCGCTCGGCGTCGTCACCGACCATCCCGACTATCCGAACAACGCGATCGCGCAGGTGACCACCACGCTCGTCAACGGCGACGGCATCCCGGTCAACGGCACGCTCGTCGTCGACGTCTACGACGCCGCGGGCGCGCTCGTCGGCCACGTCACGCGCGAGGACGTGACGATCCCGCAGGGCGGTTCGCTGCCGGTCACCGATCCGTTCCCGATCGGCACGATCGCGCCGGCGCAGTACACGGTGAAGGCGACACTCGCCGACGCCGGCCGCACGATCGCGCGCGGCCAGACCACGTTCAACGTGCTGCCCGACGGCGCCAACACGGCGGCGACGTCGACCGTGCACACCGATCGGCAGAGCTACAACCCGAGCGACCGCGTGCAGATCCTCTCGCACGTGCAGAGCCGATCGGTCAACGCGACGCTGTCGAACCTGCATCTGGTGGTCGACGTCTACGACGCGACCGACGCGCTGCAGTTCACGCACACGTACTCGATCGCCCAGCTGCTCGCCGGCCAGG
This sequence comes from Dokdonella fugitiva, assembly GCF_014138265.1. GTDB lineage: Bacteria > Pseudomonadota > Gammaproteobacteria > Xanthomonadales > Rhodanobacteraceae > Dokdonella_A > Dokdonella_A fugitiva_A. Next base: position 25,495 of record NZ_JACGXL010000004.1, on the reverse strand, counting down.
GACTCGACTTCAGCGTGCCGCAGACGCTCGCCAATGCCGCGCCGGGCATCTACGCGGTCAAGCAGGACCTGTTCGACGCGCAGTCGAACCTGCTCAGCCACGTCGAGACCGCCTACAACGTCGTCTCGAGCAGCGACACCGGTTTCGGCCTCGTCGGCACGATCGGCGCGACGCCGAAGACGTTGCCGGTCGGCGCGACGCTCGCGCTCGACGCGAGTGCGGCGAACCAGGGCAACAGCGCGTTCGCGAACCTGCCGCTCGCGATCACCCTGGTCGATCCCGATACCGGCGAGGTGATGCAGCGCTTCGACCAGGTGTCGAACATCGGCGTCGGCGCGAGCGTGCCGTTCACGGCGAGCTGGATCACGCGCGGTCGCGTCGGCACGACCTACCTCGCGGTACTCAGCGCGACGGTCGGCAGCGGCGCGAATGCACACGAGATGGCGCTCGCGGTCGACACCTACCAGCTGCTGCTGAGCCTCGACGCCGACGTCGTGCTCGCCGCCGCGCCGCCGCAGAAGGCCGCGCTCGCGCTCGTCGACCCGGGCATGCCCGCGGCGCAAGGCACGCGCATCGCCGCCCAGCTCGGCACGCTCGGCTACGCGGTCACGTTCGCGACGACGCCGGCCGACTTCGCGGCGGGCGTGCGCAGCGGCGCCTATCGCCTGTACCTGCTGCTCGCGACGCAGGTCGAGGCCGATGCGACGACCCTGCGCCTCGTGCGCGAAGGCGTGCACCGTGGCGACGGCCTGCTCGTCGCCAACGGCAGGGCACGCTTGCCGGACGCGCTCGCGCAGGCGAACGGGCTCGCGGCGTCGGACGCGTTGGCGTCGATCAACGCGGCGTCGCTGGACGTGCTCGCCACCGCTCCCGGCGGTGCCGCGCACGCGACGTTCGCACCGACCCTCGCGAGCCGGATCGTCGTGCCGCAGGCGGCGCAGGTGCTCGCCGAACTCACGGGTCGCCTGCCGCTCACGCCGGAACAGGGCCGCCTGTCCGACGAACTCGCGGCGCACGGCCGCGTCGACATCGGCTACTACGGCAGCGACGCGGGCACCGGCAATACGCGCCTCTCGCTCGCCGGCCTCGGCCGCGTCCGCAACGCCGACGGCAGCGACCGCTACACGGCCTGGCGCATCCGCAACAGCGGCGCGACGGCGCGCAACGTCGTTCTCGCGAGCATCGCCGGTGGTTACAGCGCGAACCTCGCGGTCGGTGCGCACACAGACACGTACGTCGCGAGCCCGGTCGTCGCCGCCAGCGCCGACCATCGCCTGTCCGAAGGCGCGCAGGCGATCCAGACCGCTGCATCGCCCGCGACCGTGTTCAGCGATGCGCGCATCGTCGACGTCGGCGACAACCCCGGCGCGATCGCGCTGTGGGCGAACGCGACCGGCAACGACACCGCGCTGGAGTGGAGCGGCAGCCAGCACGAGAGCCACGGCGCCGTGCATTCCAACGGCGGCATCCGCTGGACCGGCGCGCAGAACACCGTCGACGGTCCTGTGCACTACGTGACGACGTTCGCCAACAGCGGCAGCCAGAACACGTTCAGCGTGCCGCCGCGCGCGGTGAGCCCGCAGCCGTTGCCGCAGCTCACGAACCTCGACGACTTCCGGCCGGGCGGTCCGGTGCAGGCCGCGCTCGGCGGCGCCTACCTCGACCAGTCGGCCGAATGCGCGCGCAGCCACCGCTGGCAACGCAACGGCAGCAGCATCGTGCTGCCGCCAGGGGTGTACTGGATCCCGTGCGACGTGAAGCTCGCCGGTTCGAGCTTCAGCGGCACCGTGACGCTGGTCAGCACGGGCTCGATCCAGTTCTCCGGCTCGAGCGCGACGTTCGACCCGTACTACCAGGGCCTGCAGTTCGCGACGACCTTGCACGGTCCGGATGCGGTCAAGCTCGCGACCTCGTCGATGACGCTCGGCGGCTACGTGTTCGCGCCGGCCGGCGGCATCGAGGCGTCCGGTTCGAGCAGCCTGTTCAAGTGCTCGCTGATCGGCGACACGATCCGCATGGCCGGAGCGAAGATCACGATCGATCCACGCGCGTGCGCCTGGGCCGGCGTCGAGCGGCGCGTGCCTGCGGTGCTCACCAACGCCTATGGCAGCGGCCGCAGTGCGTACGCGGCGTTCGACTGGCAGGCGGCGATCGGCACCTACGAGAACGCGGTGCCCGGCGTGCTTTCGCAGCTGTTCGGCGGCGTGCTGCCGACGCTCGCGCCGACCTCGGTCGAGCTGCGCGCTGGCTCGGTCGTGCCGCTGACCGCGACGGTGACGAACCATGCCGATCCGTTCCGCGGCACCCTCGTGCTCGCGGCCGACGACGGCTCCGCGTTCATGCCGGCGACGCCGTCGTGGGCGCTCGACTTCTCGCAACAGGGCAGCTTCGTCGCGCACTCGAACGTGCGGCTCGGGTACGGCGGCTCGACCACGATCGCGGCGACGGTGTCGTCGAGCGATCCGGTCGCGATCGCGCAATTGGCGCATGCCGAGCTCGCGATCACGCACCTGCCCGGCGACTCGATCGCCGATCTCGTCGTCGTCGCGAACGCGATCGGCAACCCCGATGCGCCGCTCGCGAGCGCGGTGACGGCGCTGCAGGCGGCACAGGCAGCATGGTCGGCGCAGGATCGCGAGACCGCGTTGCTGCGCCTGCTCGATGCCGCCGAAGCCTGCGGTCGTTCGGCCAATGCCCAGGCGGATGCGCTGCGCACGCGCATCGACTGGACGGCCTGGGCGATCGCGCACTGACGGCATCGGCGCGCCGAGTCGATCGGCGTCATCCCGGTTCGCCGGAGTGACGCCACCGCGGCGATCGCCACCGCGTCCGCGCATTCCGCCCGCAATCAGCCCGAATCCGCCCGCACCGCGCCGCGCGACGCGCGTGCAATGGTCGCTCCCGACGAACGGAGGCAGACCATGATTCCGCGATTCACGCCCGGCGTCACCGCGAAGGTGCTCGGGGTCGCATTGCTCGCGCTGTTGATGCTCATCCCGCTCGCCCAGGTCAACGACCTCATCGGCGAGCGCGCCGGCCGCGCGCAGGAGGCGGCGCGGCAGATCGCCGTGCGTTGGGGCGCGCCGCAGGTCGTCGGCGGACCGGTGCTCGCCGTGCCGGTGCGCTGCGAGCTCGAACGCGACGGCAAGCCGGTCACGCTCGAGCGCACCGAGTTCGTGTTGCCCGACCGCCTCGCGCTCGCCACGACCCTCGTGCCGGAGTTGCGCAGCTACGGCATCTACGAGAGCGTGGTCTACACCGCGACGATCAAGGCCGAGGGCCGCTTCGTACCGGGCGACGTCGCGCACGTCGGCGGCGACGGCTGCAGCGCGCAGTGGCGGCGCGCGGAGTTGCGCGTGCCGATCGCCGACGTGCACGGCATCCGGCGCGCGTCGGCGCTGCGGTTCGGCGCCGACACGCTCGAGTTCGGACCGGACGGCGCCGGCATCGGCAACCTGCCGGCGATCAGCGCCGCGGCCCCGTTCGACCCGTCGCTCGCGGTGCAGCCGCTGCCGTTCGCATTCGAACTGACCGTCGCCGGCAGCGAACGCTTCGCGGCGCTGCCGCTCGCGCGGCAGACCGAAGTACACGTCGACGGCGCGTGGGCGGATCCCGGCTTCGACGGCGCCTTCGTGCCCGCCGAGCGGCACATCGACGCGAACGGTTTCCGCGCCGACTGGCAGGTGCTCGACCTCAATCGGCCCGTGCCGCAGCACTGGTCGTCGCTGGAGGCGGCTTCGGTCGACCCCGGTGCGAGCGCGTTCGGCGTGAACCTCGTGCGCCCCGCGAACGCGTACCAGCAGAACGTGCGCGCGGGCAAGTACGGCCTGCTGTTCATCGCGCTCACCTTCGTCGCGTTCTTCCTGTTCGAAGTGCTGCGCGGCCTGCGCGTGCATCCGGTGCAGTACCTGCTCGTCGGCGCGGCGCTGTGCACGTTCTACCTCGTGCTGCTCGCGTTGTCCGAGCACGTCGGCTTCGGCGCCGCGTACGCGGTGGCGGCGAGCGTGACCGCGTGCATCGTCGGCGGCTACGCCGCGGCGATCCTCGCGCAGCGACGTGCCGGCCTCGCGCTCGGCGGCATGCTCGCGCTCGTCTACGCGTTGCTGTACGGCCTCGTGCGCAGCGAGGACTACGCGCTGCTCATGGGTTCGCTCGCGATGCTCGCGACCGTCGTCGCCCTGATGGCGCTGACGCGGCGGGTGGACTGGTACGCGGCCGGCTCGCGCGGTCCGGGTGCCTGAGCGCGCGCTTCGTGTCCGTCGCGACGCGGCCGCCGCGATGCCTCGCCGGAGCATCGCGGCTCCGCTGCGGCGGACGCGCGGACGGCAGTCGCCGCGACCCTTGCTAGAATCGGCGCCATGAACCTGCTCGCGCTCGAAACCGCGACCGAATCCTGTTCGGTCGCCCTGCTCGCCGGCGAACGCCTGTTCGCGCGCAGCGAACTCGCGCCGCGGCGCCACGCCGAACTGCTGCTGCCGATGTGCGAAGAGGTGCTCGCCGAGGCGGGCCTCGCGCGCCGCGGCCTCGATGCGATCGCGGTCGGCTGCGGCCCGGGCGCGTTCACCGGCGTGCGCCTCGCGATATCGGCCGCGCAAGGCATCGCGTTCGCGCTCGGCATCCCGGTCGTGCCGGTGTCGTCGCTCGCCGCACTCGCGCTGCAGGCGCCCGACGGCGACGTACCGATCCTCGCGGTCGTCGACGCGCGCATGGGCGAGATCTACGCGGGCTGGTTCCGGCGCGGCGCGGACGGCCTGGTCGAGCCGCTCGGTGCGGAGACGGTCGGACCGGCGGCCGACGTGCCGCTCGCGACGCACGCGGCGTGCCACGTCGTCGGCAGCGGCTGGTCGACCTACCACGAGGTACTGCGATCGCGCCTCGGCGTCGAACCCGCATGGGCGGAGGGCGACCGCTATCCACAGGCGGTGGACGTCGCGCGGCTCGCATTGCCGCGCGTCGGCGAGGGCGTCGCACCGGAACACGCGCTGCCGGTCTACCTGCGCGACAAGGTCGCGCTGACGCTCGACGAGCAGCGTCGCAACCGTTGACTCAGGCGGCGTCGGTCGATGCCGGCTGGCGGCGCGACCACGGCAGGCGATCCTTCCACGCCAGTGCCGGGCGCTCGACGACGTGCCACGAAAGCACGCCGAGCGAAAGCGCGAGCGGGAACGCGAGCAACGCGTCGCCCGCGGGCGTCACGCCCGGATCGAGGAACGCGACGAGCTGTTGCATCGGATAGCTCCACAGGTACAGCCCGTACGAGTAGTCGCCGACGCGGTTGAAACCGTGCCAGCGCAAGCGGTAGGCGAACCAGAACACGAACGCGGTCTCGGCGAGCGAGAACGCGATGGGATACGCGACCGTGCCGTGCACGCACGCGCAGGTCGCCGCGAGGACGAGCACGAGCGCACCGTGCACGGGGATGCGCTCGTGATGCAGCCAGCACAGCGCGCCGAGCGCGAACATCGCGGCGAGCCGCGGCGATTCCGGGATCGACACCAGCGGGTTGAGCCCGGGCGCGAACCAGCCGGACACGAGCAGCGCGACGATCACCGCGCTCGCCCATGCACGGCGCGCGAGCAGTCCGAACGCGCCGAACAACGCGACGCACAGGTACATGCGCGCTTCGACCGGCAACGTCCAGATCGAGCCGTTGACCGTGCCGTGGCGCGGATTGTGCGTGAACACACTCGGCAGGTTCCATTGCAGGCGACCGAGGCTGAGATTCGAGTACACGTAGCTGTACGTGTCCGGGTGGCCGAGGTAGTCGCGCAACGGAAGTTCGGTGCACGCGGCGCCGAGCACGAAGGCGCTGAGCAGCAGGCATGCGGCGTAGCCGGGCAGCAGGCGCAGCGCGCGCGCCCACACGAACGCGGGCAGGCTGTGCCGGCGCAGGAAGCTGCCGGTGACGAGGAAGCCGCTGATCACGAAGAACAGGTCGACGCCGATCGCGCCCGCGTAACGGCCCCAGCCCATGCGCAGGAACACGTCGACGGCCTCGGGTGCGTGGGCCGCGACCGCATGACCGTGCCCGTAGATGACGAGCGCGGCGGCGACGAAGCGCAGCAGCAGGAAATTGTCCGCGCGCGAACGCAGGCCGTCGGCGAGGCGGGTCGGCGGCAACCACAGGCGCGACGCGACCGAACGCGCATTCATCGCGGCTACGTCGCCGCCGACGGGCGCGTGCAGGCGTGCGCGGGCAATCCGTCGCGATGAAGGTAAGGTCCGGCGTACGGGCGATGGCGCATCACGGCCATCATGTGCGTCGGCGTGATGCGGCCGGCGAGCATGTCCGCCTCGTCGCGCGCGTGCACGCGATCGATGAAGTCGCGGTCCCAAGGCGCACCCGCATCGAAATGCGGGCCGAAGCTGCGGTCGATGAACGGATCGATGAGGTTGCCGTAGCCGACGAAGAGTTCGAAATCGAAACGGGCGAGCAGCAGCGGCAGGATGTCCTGTGCGCGGATGCCTTCGAAACCCGAGATCGAGCAGTCCCAGTTCTCAAACTGCTCTTCGTGGCGGCGCAACTGCACGTTCCGACGATAGGCGCGCGGCAACTCGCGCCAGTACTCGTGCACGATCGCCAGCGCCTCGGGCCAGCGCATGTGGCCGTTGCGGCCGATCATGTCCGAGGCGACGAAGCGGCCGTCGGGTTGCAGCGGCGCGTCGATCGCGTCGAACAGGCCTTCGAGGTTCACGACGTGGTGCAGGCTCTGGTTGGCGAGGATCGCGTCGTAGCGCGCGACGGGTCGCCAGTCGTTGAAATCGCCGCGGACCGCGTCGATCTGCGCCGACACGCCGGCTGCCGCGGCCAGCTCGCGTCCGCGCGCGAGCATCGCGTCGTTGATGTCGACGCAGTCGATCGTGAAGGCGTCCATGCCGCGCGCGACCAGCATCGCGGCGACGCGAACTTCGGTGTCGCAATTGCCGCAGCCGAGGCTCGCGAAGCGCGCGTGCCGGTTCGCCGCGCGTGCGTCGGCATGTGCGGCCGCGAGGTAGTTCGCGAAGAACTCGTCGGGATTGGCGAAGCCGAATCGCTCGAGCTGCGGGCGCAGGTGCCTGTTCGACCAGTAGTGGAAGATCGCGGGCAGGTCGTGCACCTGCGCCTGCTCGCTGAAGGTGGCGGTTTCCTCGGTGAAGCGCGCCCGGTAGGTCCGGTCGCCGAACCGCAGCGCCGAGGGGCGCCGGTAGTACCAGCCTCGCAGCGGCCGCTTGATCCATTCCGGCAGTCGCCGCGCGATGGGGCGGAGCCAGCGGACGAGGCGGTCGATGGCGGTCATGGTCGCGGCCGATCCAGGGTCGGGGCAGGCGATGCACGCGTGCCGGTAGCGTCTTGGTACAGCAATCCCTGCAGCTGCGGCAACAACCAGCGGGTGAAGCGCTAGATCTGGAACGCGAACGCGTATACGCCGAGCAGGGTCTGCGCGAACGACAATCCGGCCGGATGATCGAACACGGGATCGGCGACGAGGGCGAGGTTGTCGGCGAACACGAGCTTCTTCGCGTAGCCGAGCGCGATCAGCACGAGCGCGTACTTGACGTCGCCGAAGCCGATGCGCTGGTCGCCGTCGAGTTCGGCGAGGAACTCGCGCGCGCGCACGATCGGACCCGCCTCGATCTGCGGGAAGAACGCGACGGCGAGCGCGTAGTCGAGCAGGTTGCGACGCGGCGGCAGCACGCCGCGGTAGACGTCGATCGTGTAGGACAGGCTCTGGAACGTGTAGAAGGAGATGCCGACAGGCAGCAGCAGGTCGATCGGCGTGGCGTGCCAGGCCGGCGACGCGAGCAGGTCGACGCCGCCGTTCCAGGTCGCGATGAGCCAGTTGGCGTACTTGAACACGGCTAGGAAGCCGAGGTTGACGATCACGCTGAGCACGACGAGGCGGCGTGGCCGCGCCGTCTTCGGCAGGCGCAGCGCGATCGCGTAGTCGACCAGGGTCGAGAACCACACCAGCAGCAGGTAGTGCCACTCCCACTGGCCGTAGAAGTAGTAGCTCGCGCCGAGCAGCATGAGCTTCTGCGCCGTCGGCCAGCGGCTCAGCGCCTGGTTCAGCGCCAGGACGACGAGGAAGAAGACGAGGAAGTGGATCGAATTGAACAGCATCGGTGGACGTCACCGATGCCGCAGTGCACCGCGCATCATCCGCGCGGGCGCATCAGGCGGCGCGCGAGATAGCGCAGGCGACCGAGGCGTCCGCCGTACAGCGCCGCCTGCGAGCGTTCGAGGTCGGCCGTCAGGCGCGTGATGTCGCGATACAGGCGCTGGTTGTGCTGGTCGCGGCGCGCGATCAGCACGCGCAGTTCCTCGACGTCGCGTTCGTCCAGCGTGAAGCCGGCACGGAAACGATCCGGCAGCGGCCGGTCGACGTAGATCGTCGAGTGCGCGTCGGCGAGTTCCTCGGCGGGGCGGTCGCGCGTGTAGAAGTACAGCGCGATCGACTTGCGCGACAGCGCGCGCCGTTCGGGCGGCAGCGTGATGCGTCCGAAGCCGTGCCAGCTCCATTCGGTGGTCTCGAAGATCACGCAGCGGTTGAACAGCGGCGTGACCAGCGTGACGCGATCGTCCGGCGAGCGCGGATCCGAATGCAGTTCGAGCGAGCCGCCCCAGTCGTCTTCCCATTCCCGGTTGAGGTAGACGATGAGGTTGAGGCGGCGGTGCCATGGTTCGCGCGGGTGGCGGTTGAAGTCGACGTGCGGATCGAGGTCCTGGCCTTCGCGATTCTCGTGCGTGCCGCCACCGAAGTAGTCCGGATCGTAGAGCAGGTCGGGGATGCCGGTGATGCGGCCGACGAGGTCGAGGAATTCCGCCGACTGAACCAGGTCGTCGAGCTGCGCGTACGATTCGCCGAGGCCGCGGATGCGCTCCACCGTCGACTTGCCGCCGAGTTCGCCCGCCTCGTTGCGCGCGTTGCCGCGCTCGAACGGCGGGAATCGCGCGAGCAATGCCGCGGCGTAGTCGGCGTCGAGGAAGTCGTCGATGACGACATGGCGGAACGGATCGCGCCGCGCGAACGCGGCCGCGTGGCGTTCGGCGTCGGCGACGACGCGCGCGGCGATGCGATGGAGGAGGGCGGGGGCGGGCATAAGCGCGCATGATGCCATGCGTCGGCCCGCGCTTCATGCCCGGAAGGCCGGCGGGAACCCGCGTGCGACCGCGCGACGGTCGGCTACCGCGCGGTCGACCGTGCTACGGCGTGCCCATCCGCGCGAGCACGCGCCCGATGCGCTCGCGCGTCGGCGCGCGCAGCAGCGCGTTGGCGTGCGCGCGCAGCGCGGCGCGGTCGAGGCCGATGATCGCCTCGCGGATCTCCAGCAGCACGGCCGGGTGCATGCTGAAGTCGGTCAGGCCGAGGGCGAGCAGCAAGGCGGTGTAGCGGCGGTCGCCGGCCATTTCGCCGCACAGCTTGACGCGCTTGCCGGCGCGCTGGGCGACCGCGATCGTCTGCGCGAGCAGCTTGAGCACGGCCGGGTGCAGCGGATCGTAGAGATTGGCGAGTTGGTCGTTGTTGCGGTCGACCGCGAGCGTGTACTGGATGAGGTCGTTGGTGCCGATCGCGACGAAATCGAGGTCGCGGATCATGCCTTGCAGCGCGATCGCCGCGGCCGGCACCTCGATCATCGCGCCGAGTTCGACGTTCTCGGCGATCTCGTGGCCGGCCGAGCGCAGGTCGCGCGCGCAGTCGCGCAGCAGGTGGCGCACGCTCGCCATCTCCTCCGCCGCGGACACCATCGGCACCAGCACGCGCACCGGGCCGTAGGCGGACGCGCGCAGGATCGCGCGCAGCTGCGTGCGCATGAGTTGCGGGTGGCGCAGCGACAGGCGCACGCCGCGCACGCCGAGCGCGGGGTTCTCCTCGTCGTCGAGCGCGAGGCCGCTCGAGTCGGCCTTGTCGGCGCCGAGGTCGAGCGTGCGGATCGTCACCGGCAGGCCACCCATGCCGAGCACGAGGTCGCGGTAGCAGAGGAACTGCTCGTCCTCGTCGGGCAATTCGCGCCGCTGCAGGAACAGGAATTCGGTGCGGTACAGGCCGATGCCCGCGGCGCCGCAGGCGCGCGCCTGCGCGACGTCCGCGGCCGACTCCGCGTTCGCGTACAGCGCGATCGGCACGCCGTCGCGCGTGCGCGTGTCGACGTCGCGCAGCAGCGCGAGCCGCTTGCCCTTGTGCGCCATGTCGCGCTGCCAGGTGCGGTAGCGCGCGAGGTCGGGCGCGGCCGGGTGCACGATCGCCTCGCCGCGCTCGCCGTCGACGAGGATGAGGTCGTCGTCCTGGATGCGCGCGAGCGCATCGTGCGCGGCGACGATCATCGGCAGGCGCAGCGAACGGGACAGGATCGCGCTGTGCGAGACCTGGCTGCCGGAGGTGAGCACGACGCCGAGCACGCCGTGCTCGGCGAGCGGCACGAGCTCGGACGGCGCGACCGAGTCGCTGATCAGGATCTCGCCGACGCGCGAGGCGAGCTGGCGCTCGGCGCGGCTCGACTCGCGCGACAGGCCGGCCTGCACGCGCGCGATGACGTGTTCGACGTCCTCCTTGCGGCTGCGCAGGTACGGATCGTCCATCGCCTCGAACACGGCTACGAGGCGATCCTTCTGCATCTTGAGCGCGGCGCTGGCGCGATAGCGGCCGACGCGGATGAGGTCGAACAGGCCGCTGGTGAGCTCGCGGTCGGCGAGCATGAGGCTGTGCGCGTCGATGAACTCGGCGACTTCGCGCGCCATCGCGCCGTGCACCTTGTCGCGCAGCAGCGCGAGTTCGTCGCGCGCCGCGGCGATCGCGTGCTTGAGCCGCTCGACTTCGGCCTCGACCTCGATTTCCGCGAGGGGCCGGTCGTCGACGAGGTAGCGGCTCGGTTGTTCGAGGCGTGCGCGACCGAGCGCCATTCCGCGCGATGCGCCGAGGCCGGTCAGTACGAGTCGCACGCGCTTTCCATCCTCCGTGTCGAAAATCCGCGGACCGGCTTCCCGTCATCCGCACCCGCATCGCGGCACCGCCGCGGCGGTGCCGTCGCCGCGCCGTCGATGGCTACTGGCCTTCGTCGAACTTGCGCTCGAACAGGTCGACCATCGCGTTCATCGCCGCTTCCTCGTCGACGCCGTCGGCGCGCAGGCGGATCGGCGTGCCGAGGCCGGCGGCGAGCATCATCACGCCCATGATGCTCTTCGCGTTGACTTCCTTGCCGCGGCAGGCGATGAACACGCTCGACTGAAACTCGTGCAGCGCCTGCACGAGCTTCGCCGATGCGCGCGCGTGCAGCCCCAACTTGTTGCTGATCGTGATGTCCTTCTCGAGCATGGTGTATCCGTCGTTCGGTGGCGGCGGCCGCGCGTCGTCCGTGCGCGGCGTTTCAGGGGGTGTCGACGACGATGCCGCCGCGGCCGCCGCTGGCGGCGGTCTGCGCGAGCTCGTCGAGCGATTGTTCCGGGTAGTTGAGGACACGCAGCAACATCGGCAGGTTCAATCCCGACACGCAATGCATGCGCACGCCGAGGTCGGGCAGGCGCTGCGCGATGTTGCACGGCGTGGCGCCGTACAGGTCCGACAGCACGAGCACGCCGTCGCCGTGGTCGAGGCCGCGCGCATTCGCGGCCGCCGCGCGCAGCATCTGGTCGGGATCCGCGTTGGCGGCGACCTCCTGCACTTCGACCGGCAGCGGCAAGCGACCGAGCACGTGGCGCGCGGCGTTGACGAGCGCCGCGCCCATCGATTCGTGGGTCATGAGCAATACGCCGACGCTCATGGGCATGGCCTCCCGAGCGAAGGGCCGCCGGGGACTCGAACGCGAGCGGCGAAGCGGCAGGCGCTTCCCCGGTCCCCGATTCCCGATATCCGATGCTCGGCCTTCATCACTCCATCTCCCGGTGGTACGTCAGGACCTGGCCGTAGCGCGGGCGCAGTTGCTCGGCCAGGCGTTCGGCAAGATACACCGAGCGGTGGCGCCCGCCCGTGCAGCCGAGACAGATCGTCACGTAGCTGCGGCCGTCCGCCTCGAAGCGCGGCAGCCAGGTGGAAAGGAACGCGAGCAGGTCGTCGCCGAACTGCTTCACCTCGGGCTTCGCCTCGAGCCATTCGCGCACGGGCGCGTCCTTGCCCGACAGCGGGCGCAGTTTCGAGTCCCAGTGCGGGTTCGGCAGGCAGCGCGCGTCGAACACGAAATCGGCGTCGGTCGGCACGCCGCGGCGATAGGCGAACGATTCGAACAGCAAGGTCATCGCGCCCGGCGTCAGCCCCATCTCGGTGATGACGAGGCGGCGCAGCTGGTGCACGTTGAGGTCGCTGGTGTCGACGACGCGGTCGGCCAGCGCGAGCATCGGCTTGAGCAGGCGACGCTCTTCGGCGATCGCCTCGGCGAGGCCGAGGCCTTCGCCGGACAGCGGATGGCGGCGGCGCGTCTCCGAATAGCGCTTGATCAGCACGTCGTCGCGCGTGTCGAGGAACACGAGCCGGTAGCCGATGTCCGAGCGCGCGAGTTCGGCGAGGATCTGCGGCAGGCGGTTGAGGTTCTCGGCGCGGTTGCGCACGTCGACGCCGACCGCGAGCTTGCGGTGGCCGACGGTCGAATGCGACAGCGCCTGCACGAACGCGGGCATCAGCGCCGCGGGCAGGTTGTCCACGCAGTAGTAGCCGAGGTCCTCGAGCGTGCGCAGCGCCACCGTCTTGCCCGAACCGGACATGCCGCTGACGACGATGAGCTGGTCGGGGCCGCTCGCGTGCGCGCCGTCGACGGGCGCCGTCGTGGTCACGGTCTCTACCATGGCGGCAGGCGGCGCATCTGGTGCGCCTGGCGGTCGATGAAGGTCTGCGCCGGGTCGAAGCCCTTGCTCTTCAGCATGTGGCTGCGCACCGCCGCTTCGGCGAGCACCGCGATGTTGCGACCGGGCGCGACCGGGATGGTGATCTGCGGCACGTGCACGTCGAGCACTTCGCGATAGCCGACGTCGCCGGTCAGGCGCGTCATCGCGTCGCCGTGCGGCGCGTCGAGCTTCTGCGGCTTGAGGTGCACGATCAGGCGCAGGTACTTCGACGGCTTGACCGCGGTGTGGCCGAACATCTCGCGCACGTTGAGCACGCCGAGGCCGCGCACCTCAAGCAGGTCGCGCAGCATCTCGGGGCAGGTGCCGTCGATCACGTCCGGCGCGATGAGGGTGAACTCGGGCGCGTCGTCGGCGACGAGGCGATGGCCGCGCGTGAGCAGCTCCAGCGCGAGTTCGCTCTTGCCGGTGCCGCTCTCGCCGGTGATGAGCACGCCGATCGAGTACACCTCCATGAGCACGCCGTGCAGCGTGACCTGGCGCGCGAGCGTGCGCGCGAGCTGGTACTGCAGGTAGGTGAGCAGCTCGTGCCCGCGCTTGGGGCTGATCCACAGCGGCGTGTTCGATTCCTCCGCGGCCTGGCGCAGGTCGGCCGGCACCGGCTGGTCCTTGCTCACGAGCAGCGCGGTCGGCTGGTACGCGACGATCTTCTCGACCGTCTCCCAGCGCTGGCGCGAATCGAGGCCGTCGAGGTACTTGAGTTCCTCGGTGCCGACGATCTGCACCTTGTTCGGGTAGATGATGTTGAGGTAGCCGACCAGGGACGGCCGGCGTTCGAGCGTGTCGCCGGTCTCGATCGCGCGCTGTTCACCGCGCAGGCCGGCGATCCAGCGCAGCGACAGGCGCTCGCTCACGGCGTCGAAGAGCTGGCGCGCGGTCAGGCGATCCATGCGGCGGGCAGGGCTGGGGACTGGAGGCGGGAAGCGGCCATGGCACCGGCGTGTCGAGGCGACGACGAAGTGTAAGGCATGCCCAGTGCCCGCCGCTGTCCGTCCGGCCGATCCGGGCGATCCGGCCCTCAGCCGTCGGCCCTGAGGCCTCGTTCGAGCACCGCGCGCAAGGCGGTCGCATCCGGCGCCGAACGCAGCGCCCGAGTCACTTCGACGTCGGAGAACAATTCCGCCAGCTCGGCCAGCAGCTTGAGGTGCTGGTCGGTGAAATGCGCGGGCACGAGCAGGGCGGCGACCAGATCGACCGGTCGGCCGTCGTCGGCGCCGAAGTCGACCGGCGCGGCCAGTCGCACGAACGCTGCGCACGCCTCGTCGATCTTCGCGCTGCGCCCGTGCGGGATCGCGACACCGTGGCCCAGGCCGGTGCTGCCGAGGCGTTCGCGCGCGGCGAGTGCGTCGCGCGCGATCGCCGGGTCACCGTCACCGGCGAGCAGTCGCGCGAGCTGCTCGATCAGCCCGCCCTTGTCGGCGGCGGCAAGGTCGGTCCGCACCCGCTCGGCGGGCAGCAAGTCGAGGAAAGGCATGGGCGGGCGCGGGATCCGGGCGGACGAACCTCAACTGTACCGCGTCGAGCGTACCGATTCCGCGTGGTGGTCGGTCAGCTTTTCCTTGTGCTTGCGCAACTGCGTGTCGACCTTGTCGACGAGCGCGTCGATCGCCGCGTACATGTCGGGTGCAGTCGCGTCCGCATGCAGGGTCTTGCCGGAGAGCTGCAGCGTGACCTCGGCCTTGTGCAGCAGCTTCTCGATGCCGAGCACGACCGTGACGTCATGCAGGTGGTCGAAGACGCGCGTGACGCGCTCGAACTTGCCGGCGGCGTAATCGCGCAACGCGGCGGTGACTTCGACCTGGTGACCCTTGACGTTGATCTGCATGACTGACTCCTCGCTGGACGGGCGCGGCGACGCCGCGGCCCTGGTTCGAACACCGCACGCAGATCGTCGGCGGGCGGCGGCTCCAACATTCCGACACTTCGATCGATGCCTTCGTTCCCTCCGTATTCGCGTGGTGGTCAATTCCGTACGTGGTGGCGCCGCGCGCTCATCCAAGCCGGCTGCGATCGTTCGATGAGGGTATGTTCATCGCCTCGCGGTACTTCGCCACCGTGCGCCGCGCGACGTTGATGCCGCGCCGGTTCAGCTCGGTCGCGAGCAGCTGGTCGGACATCGGCCGCGTCGCGTGCTCCTCGTCGATGAGTCGCTTGATCATCGCCTGGATCGCGGTCGCCGAAGCGGCGCCGCCGTCGACGGTGCCGACGCCACTGGAGAAGAAGTACTTGAATTCGAACGTGCCGCGCGGCGTGTGCAGGAACTTGCGCGTGGTCACGCGGCTGATCGTCGATTCGTGCATGCCGATCTCGTCGGCGACGTCCTTGAGCACGAGCGGGCGCATCGCCTCCGCACCGAACTCGAGGAACGCTTCCTGCGCGCGCACGATCGCGCCGGCGACCTTGAGCATCGTCTCGGCGCGCGTCTTCAGGCTCTTGATGAGCCAGCGTGCTTCCTGCAGCTGGCCCTTGAGGTAACTCGCATCCTCGCGCCGCGCCTTCGCGATCAGGCTCGCGTAGTGCTCGTTGATGCCCAGCCGCGGCTGGCAACCGGGCGCGAGCGCGACCTGCCAGCGGCCGCTGACCTTGCGCGCGTAGGCGTCCGGCGCGACGTACTCGGCGTTCGTGCTCGCGAACGAGCCGCCAGGCTTGGGCACGAGCGAGCGGATCAGCGCGAGCGCGGTCTCGAACTCCGCCTCGTCGGTCTGCAGGCGCTGGCAGATGCGCACGCGGTCCTGCCGGGCGAGCGCTTCGAGGTGGTCGGCGACGAGCAGCTGGGCGAGCGACAGCCCGGGCGTCTGCACGTCGAACGCGTCGAGCTGCACGGCGAGGCATTCGCGCAGGTTGCGGCTGGCGACGCCGACCGGGTCGAAGTGCTGCACGCGATGGCGCACCGACTCGATTTCCTCCGGGGTCACGGTGTACAGCGAGGCGAGCGCGTCGCGGATCGTGTCGTCGCTTTCGGCGAGGTAGCCGTCGTCGTCGACGGCCTCGATGATCGCGGTCGCGATCGCGCGGTCGCGCGGCGACATCGGCGTGAGGTTGAGCTGCCACAGCAGGTGGTCGCGCAGGTCCTCGATCTCGGCGTCCTGCGGTTCGAGGCCGTCCTCGTCGGTCGCGCCGCTGCCGCGGTAGTCGGTCGGGTCGGGGTCGACGTCGATGTCGAGCGGCGGCTCTTCGTCGGCCGACTCCGCCGGCGCCTCGTCGACGGCATCGAGCTCGTCGGACCCTTCGCCGTCCTCGCCCTCGCCGCCGTCCTCGGTCATGTCGAGCAGCGGGTTCGATTCGAGCGCGGTATTGAGCTCCAGCTCCAGCTCCATGCGCGACAGCTGCAGCAGCCTGATCGCCTGTTGCAGCTGTGGCGTCAGGGCCAGCGACTGGCCGAGGCGGAGTTGGAGAGCGGGTTTCATGCCGAAAACGTGCCAAGTGGCGTTTCGGTCATCCTAGCGCCAAAGATCGGTCGAGGGCAGGTCTTGACGCGGCGCCGCAACCGGCGGAATCTCCACGGAATCGCCAGCGCCGTCCGCACGTGACGGCGTTCACGGGCGCCCGCTCACATGCGGAATTCGCGCCCGAGGTAGACCTCGCGGACCTGCTCGTTGGCGAGGATCTCCGCCGGCGTGCCCTGCGCGAGCACGCTGCCTTCGCTCATGATGTACGCGCGCTCGCAGATGCCGAGCGTCTCCCGCACGTTGTGGTCGGTGATGAGGATGCCGATGCCGCGCGACTTGAGCTGGCGCACGATGCGCTGGATGTCGACGACCGAGATCGGATCGATGCCCGCGAACGGCTCGTCGAGCAGCATGTAGCGCGGTTTCGCCGCGAGCGCGCGCGCGATCTCGACGCGGCGGCGCTCGCCGCCGGACAGGCTGATCCCCTTCTGGCCCGCGATGTGGCCGATCTGCAGGTCGTCGAGCAGCGCCTCGAGTTCGCCCTGGCGGCCCGCTTCGTCGAGGTCGTCGCGCAGCTCGAGGATCGCGAGGATGTTGTCGGCGACGCTGAGGCGGCGGAACACCGACGGTTCCTGCGGCAGGTAGCCGACGCCGAGGCGCGCGCGCGCGTGCATCGGCAGCGCGGTGACGTCGCGCTCGTCGATGCGGATCGCGCCGGTCTCGGCGGCGACGAGGCCGACGATCATGTAGAACGAGGTGGTCTTGCCGGCGCCGTTCGGGCCGAGCAGGCCGACGATCTCGCCCTGGCGCAGGTGGAACGCGAAGTCGCGCACGACGGCGCGACCACGGAAGCTCTTGCGCAGTCCGGACGCGCTCAGCATCAGCGCGGCGCGCCCTTGTCGTCGGCGGGCTTCTCGTCCGTCTTGCCGTCGGCGGCGGGCTTGGACGCGGCCGGCTTCGCCTCGCCCGCCGGCTTCGCCTTCGGCTGCAGGATGATGTGCGCGCGGCTGTTGCCGCTGGTGTCGCCGCTCTCCATCTCGCCGGTGTTGGTGTTGTAGGTCATCTTTTCGCCGTGGAACTCGCCACGGCCGGCCTGCACGACCTTCACGTCGCCGGTCAGCACGGCGATGCTCGTCTCGTTGTTGAAATCGATCTGGTCGGCGTCGGCGGTCATCGTGCCGCCGCCGTCCTGCTGCTGCTCGACGTGCGCCTGCTTGCCGTTCATGACCACGCGCAGCACGTCGCCGTTCGACTTCTGGTGGATCGTCGCCTCGGCCGCGTTCGCCTTCATCGTGCCCTGCACGACGCGCACGTTGCCGCGCAGGTAGGTCGTGCCCGGCTGCTTGTCCTTGCCCTGGTTGATCTTCGAGTAGTCCGCGGTCACGTCCATCGGCTTTTCGCGGTCGCTGCTGAGCGCGTGCGCGGCCGGAACCGCGGCGCAGGCGAGCAACGCGGCGAGCAAGCGCAGCGCGCGGTCATTGCGCGCCGTCGCGCGCGTGCCTCGATTGCAGGGTCGAGCTGACATCGGAGAGGAGCTCCAGGGTCTTGTCGTTGAGGTCGCCGCGCAGGCCGGTGCCGCGCAGTATAGAGCCGGGCTGGGTGATCGTCGCCGCGGCCGCGGTTTCCATCTTCTTGTCCTTCGGCCAGGTCGTGAGGTCGCTCGTCACGACGTCGACCGGCTCGGACTTGTCGTCGCCGGCGCGATGCATCTCGACGTGGCCGAGCAGCTTCATGATCGTGCCGTCCTTGTTGACCCAGGCCGATTCGGACGTGCCCGTCCACGGATGGCCGGCGCCGTCGACGAGCGTGTAGTCGGGTGCGTCGACGAAGATCGAACCGTCGTCGCCGCGTCGCGCGAGGCGCGGCCCGCTGACCTGGAACGTGCGCTTGCCTGCCGAGTCGAGCGCGTCGAGCGTGAAGTCGCTCAGCGTGTAGTCCGAGCGTGGCGGGCCGGCGAAGGTCTGCGCGTTGGTGCGGTCACGCACGAGCCAGAGCAGCGCCTCCGTGCCGATCACGAGCAGGCCGAGCACGAACACGATGACCCAGTAGCGGCGCTCCATCGGCGGTTCAGCGCAGGAACGCGGCGAGCTCGGACTCCGCGCGTCCCTGCGCGCCGAGCAGGAGGTCGCACACTTCGCGCGCGGCACCGTTGCCGCCGGTCAGGCGCGTGCGCCAGTGCGCGCGCTCGCGCACCCACGGATGCGCGTTGGCGACCGCGATCGCGAGGCCGACCTTCTGCATCGCGGCGAGGTCGGGCAGGTCGTCGCCGGTGTAGGCGACGTCGTTCGCGTCGAGCTTGAGCGCGTGCAGCAGTTCGTCGAGGCAGGCGCGCTTGTCCTGCTGGTCCTGGTAGACGTGCGCGACGCCGAGCGCGGCCATGCGCTCGGTCACGACGTGGCTGAGGCGCGCGGTGATCACCGCGACCTCGATGCCGTTGGCGAGCAGGCGCTTGAAGCCGAGCCCGTCGAGCACGTTGAACGCCTTGATCTCGTGGCCGTCGGCCGTGAAGCAGAGCTTGCCGTCGGTGAGCACGCCGTCGACGTCGAACACGGCGAGCTTCACGCGCGCGGCGCGTTCGCGGATGTCGGCGGGCAGGTCGTTGGGCAGCATGGCGGGTTCGGCGGCGGGAACGGGCATCCCGACGCGGTCGCGTCGGTGCACGGAATGATAGGGGTGTCCGCCGCCGCCGGCTACCGCCGGGCGTCAGACCACGCGTGCGCGCAGCAGGTCGTGGATGTTGAGCGCGCCGACCACGCGGTTGTCCGCATCGACGACGAGCAGGGCGTGGATCTTGTGCGCTTCCATGAGCTGCGCCGCCTCGACCGCGAGCTTGTCGGCGGTGATCGTCTTCGGCTGCGGGGTCATCAGGCGCATGACCGGCGTCGTGCGCAGGTCGATGTCGTCGTCGTCGACCGCGCGGCGCAGGTCGCCGTCGGTGAACACGCCGAGCAGGCGCTGGTCGGCCGGGTCGACGATCGCGGTCATGCCGAGGCCCTTGCGCGTCATTTCGACGAGCGCCTCGGTGAGGGTGACGTCGGGGCCGACCGAGGGGATCTGGCCGTTGCGGTGCATGACGTCGCTGATCTTCAGCAGCAGCTGGCGGCCGAGGCTGCCGGCCGGGTGCGAGCGCGCGAAGTCCTCGTCGGTGAAGCCGCGCGCCTCGAGCAGCGCGATCGCGAGCGCGTCGCCCATGACGAGCGCGGCGGTCGTGCTGGAGGTCGGCGCGAGGCCGAGCGGGCACGCTTCGGCCGGCACGCTCGTGTCGAGGTGCACGTCGGCGAGGCGCGCGAGCGAGGAACCGTTGTTGCCGCTCATCGCGATGAGCGGGATGCCCTGGCGCTTGATCAGCGGCAGGATCGTCAGCAACTCGTCGGTCTCGCCGGAATTGCTGAGCGCGAGCACGACGTCCTTCTGCGTGATCATGCCGAGGTCGCCGTGGCTCGCTTCGCCCGGATGCACGAAGAACGCGGGCGTGCCGGTGGAGGCGAGCGTCGCGGCGATCTTGCGCGCGATGTGCCCGGACTTGCCCATCCCCGAGACGACCACGCGGCCGCTGCACTCGAACATGAGCTGGCAGGCGCGCAGGAAGTTCGCGTCGATGCGCCCGTGCAGCGCCTCGATCGCCTGCGCCTCGGTCGCGATCACGGCCTGGGCGCTGCGCACGAGGGCAGTCGCGTCGAGCAGCGGATTGCTCAGGGGGCGGGCGGCGGCGAGCATCGGGGCGTTCATCGTGACGAGGTGGAGGGCCGCATAGGCGTGGAAGACGTCGGGTTTTCTGCGCTGCCCAAGGATTTTGAGTACCATGCGCCGCCTCCATTGTAGCTGCTTCCCCGCCGGGATTGGTCCGGCAGGCCGGCTACAGGACGGGTCATGCGGCCCCAGCGTCGCACGCGGCGCCCCGCCGCCCGTCCGCCGATCGCCCGAGGAAACGCAGAAGATGGACAGTTCGACCGTGCAGAGTCTGATCCAGCAAGGCATGCCGGAGGCGAAGGTCGAGGTACACGGCCCGGACGGCGTGCATTTCGAGGCGCTCGTGGTCAGCCCGGCGTTCGCCGGCAAGCTGCCGCTCGCGCGCCATCGCATGGTCTACGCGACGCTCGGCGACCTCATGGGCGGCGCGATCCACGCGCTGTCGCTGCGCACGCTCACCCCCGAGGAAGCCGCGCGCGGCTGAGCGCGGGCGCCCGCGCCGGGCGGCGTGCATCGAATCGTGCGGCCAGGAAGGCCGCTCCACATGCCGGCATGGATGCCGCGGAAAAACCCCGTGCGGCCGGGATGGCCGCCCTTTGGTCCGGGCACGGATTGCCTGTCAGGAGAAGCAGAAAACGTGGCGAAGATCGTGATCAACGGGGGACAGCCCCTCAACGGCGACGTGTGGATTTCCGGCGCGAAGAATGCAGTGCTGCCGATCCTCGCCGCGACCCTGCTGGCCGACGGCCCGGTCACGATCGGCAACGTGCCGCACCTGCACGACGTGACGACGACGATGGAACTGCTCGGCCAGATGGGCGTCGAGCTCGTCATCGACGAGCGCATGAAGATCCACGTCGATCCACGCCCGGCGCGCCACTATTTCGCGCCGTACGACCTCGTCAAGACGATGCGCGCGTCGATCCTCGTGCTCGGCCCGCTGGTCGCGCGCTTCGGCGAAGCGGTCGTCTCGCTGCCGGGCGGCTGCGCGATCGGCTCGCGCCCGGTCGACCTGCACCTCAAGGGCCTGCAGGCGCTCGGCGCCGAGGTCAGCGTCGAGGGTGGCTACATCAAGGCGCGTGCGAAGCGCCTCAGGGGCGCGCGCATCAACATGGATCTCGTCACCGTCACCGGCACCGAGAACCTCATGATGGCCGCCGCGCTCGCGCACGGCACCACGATCATCGAGAACGCGGCGCAGGAGCCCGAGGTCGTCGACCTCGCCAACTGCCTCAACTCGATGGGTGCGAAGGTCAGCGGCGCGGGCACCGCGACGCTCGTCATCGAGGGCGTGGAACGCCTGTCCGGCACGACCTACGAAGTGCTGCCCGACCGCATCGAGACGGGCACGTTCCTCGTCGCCGGCGCGATCACCGGCGGCAAGGTCACCGCCAAGCACGCGCGGCCGAAGACGCTCGACGCGGTGCTGTCCAAGCTCGAGGACGCCGGCGCGCAGATCAACACCGGCGACGACTGGATCGAACTCGACATGCGCGGCCGCCGGCCGAAGGCGGTCAACGTGACGACCGCGCCGTATCCGGCGTTCCCGACCGACATGCAGGCGCAGTTCACCGCGCTCAACTGCGTCGCCGAAGGCGTCGGCATCATCACCGAGACGGTGTTCGAGAACCGCTTCATGCACGCGCTCGAGCTGCAGCGCCTCGGCGCCGACATCCAGCTCGAGGGCAACAGCGCGATCATCAAGGGCGTCGAGAAGATGTCCGGCGCGCCGATGATGGCGACCGACCTGCGCGCGTCGGCGTCGCTCGTGCTCGCCGGCCTCGTCGCCAGCGGCGACACGTTGATCGACCGCATCTACCACATCGATCGCGGCTACGAGAACATCGAGGAAAAGCTCGGCGGCCTCGGCGCGCATATCCGGCGCCTGCCCGCGTAGTCCTTCATCTGTGGGAGCGGCGGAAGCCGCGATGCTCTTTCGCCACACCCAGCGAGAGCATCGCGGCTTCCGCCGCTCCCACAAAAGGCGTGGGGGCGCACCGGCGGCACGCGCTGCGCGCGTACCGCCCTACTGGATCTGCGCGCTGACGAGGCGGCCGCGCTCGTCGTACTCGACGTTGCCGTAGCCGCGCTCGTCCTCGAGCTTGATGTAGACGTGCGGCCTGCCGCACAGCCCGCTGCGGTAGACCGCGACGTCCTTGACCTGTGCCTGCGGCATCGGCGGAATCCGCGACGGCGCGTCGGCGACCAGGTCGGGCAGTTGCGCGAGCGGGAAATCGCCGGCCGCGAACGGCTTGTTGCAGTCGAACGGGATCGTGTCGTCCTCGCGCCAGAGCTTGATCGCGCCGTCGTCGCCGACGAGCCAGGTCGACACGCGCTTGCGGTTGGCACTCTGGAACACGTCGACCGAGAGCTGCGTGCGGTCGATGCCGATGTGCTTGAAGCCGAGCGGCGCGCCGACCTCGGCCTCGAGGCGCGCGAGGTCGGCGTCGATGCCGCGGCGGAAATCGCGCTTGCGGCCGTCGCCCGCGACCGTCTTCGGTTCCGCCTTCGGCGCGGCGGGTGCGACCTTGGCGCTGCCGGCGAGCAGCTTCGCGACGTCGACCTTGCGCCAGCCGCCGTCGTGCAGTTCCTGCGCCTTCGGCGACGTGCCGTCCGGGGCCCAGACGATCTGCAGCATCGCGTCGTCGTTGGCGTCGCTGGTGAGGATCGCGCGCCAGCCGAAGTCGTTGCAGAACACGTCGGCGCCGAGGGTGACGTTGTCGGGCGTCTTGTAGCCGTTCGCCGCCGCGGCGGCGCGCGCCTGCGCGAGCGCGCGTGCGCCCGCGTCGAGGTCGAGCGCGGCGAACGCGATCTTCTTGCGGCAATCGACCTCGCCCGCCTTCTTCGGCCGGCCCGGTTCGAGCGGCCGGCCGGGCACCGCCTCGTACTCGTCGAACTCGTCGGGCGCGGCCGCGTTCTGCACGAGCGCCTGCGCGTAGTGTTCGCCGAAACCGAAGCTCAGCACGTTCACCGGGTGGCCGATGCGTTCGGCGAACGCGGCCTTGAGCGCGGCCGGCGCGTCGAGCGGATGCGCCGGCGCGACCGGCGCGTCGGCCGCGGCGACGTCGAGCGCGCACAGCGCGGCGAGCGCGAACGCGTAGTGCAGCTCAGTCCTTGTCGACATCGAGCACCCTCCCTTGCAGGTCGAACTCGACGCGGCCGTCGTGGCGCGGCGAGTCGAGGGCGATGGTCCAGATCGGCGTGTCGGTGACCGAGATGAAACCGCTCGAGTCGCCGCGTTCGAGTTCGATGAAGACGACGCGCGCGTCGGGCTGGCCCAGTTTCGTGCGCGCAGTGGCGAGCATCGCCGGCAGGCGCGGGAAGTCGATCGTGGTCAGCTCGATCACGTGGTGGTCGAGCGCGGCGATCGACGGGTAGTGGTCGAACTTGACCGGGATCGGGCCTTCGATCGCGCCGTGGTCGTATTCCCAGCTGTCGACGAGGTCGGGATGCGCCTGGTCCTGGATCCACAGGTCGACCTTGCCGTCGCGGTCCATCGCGAGCTTGTACACCTTGACCGGCGCACCGACCTTGGCGATGAGCTGCTTGAGGAAATCGGTGAGGTTGGGCCAGCCGTAGTCGGTGCCGGGCGCTTCCGCGCCGGCGACCGCGCCCGCCAGCATGAGGCTCGCGCCGAGCGCGAGTAGGATCTTAGCCACCGCCGTCTTCGCCATTGCGCGCTCTCCCCGTGCCGCAACCGCCACGCGAGCATACGCCCGCGGGCCTGCATCGAGGGAAACGGAAAAACGCGCCGAACCCGAACAGTCGCGTCGCCCCGGCGGGGCGGGCGGCGTCAGCGCACGGAGACGAGGCGCAAGGTGACCGTGTCGCCTTTCTTCTCGGTCTGCTCGATCTCGACCGGCAGCCAGCCGAGCGATTCGGCGAACCAGCTGCGCGCGACGCGCTTGCGGTCCTCGCCCGGTTCACCGTCGCGCTGCATGAGCTGCGCCTTGTACTCGCCCGCCGGCACCTTGCGCGTCTCGACCGCACCGCGCCGGTAGCGCATCGTCTCGACGCGATCCTTGACCGCGACCGGGTACTCGAACGCGGTCGCGCCGTGCACGAGGTCGCTGGCGAGCGCGAGCGTGACCGACTGGCGGTCGATCAGCCCCGGCACGGTCGCGTAGTGGAAATCCTGGCCGCCTTCGTTCACCGCGACCGCGGCGGCCTGCCAGTCGAACGCGGCGTGGCGCGTGCGCTGCTTGAACGCGCCTTCCTGCTTGTAGTCGTAGGCGAGCGCCTCGGGCCGGCCATCCTTCCAGCGGAAGCGCGAGGTCTCGACGATGTGGATGCCGGCGATCCTGGCGAGCCCCGAGGTGCCGCGCGTCTCGCTGCGCAGGGTCCAGCTGCCGTCACCGTTGTCGGCGAGGTCGAGCGTGGTATGGCCGATCTCGTCGCCGTTGCGCAAGGTCGCGTACTCGGCGTGGAACGGCTTGATCGCATCGGCGGCGAACACGGGCGCGGCGAAGGCGAGCAGTGCGGCAGCGACGAACGGAATCTTCATGGTGGCCTTCGGGACGACAGACGCTGCAGTATCGCTACGGTTCCCTGAACGAAACGTGCAGAGCGAAGATTGAAACACGAAGGACCACGAAGGACACGAAGGAAAAGCGGAATCAGGAAAAGCTTGAAACACGGAGCACACGGAGCACACGGAGAAAGCAGGTAAGGAAGAGCTTTTCCTATTTGAAAGCTCCTCCTCCGTGTGCTCCGTGTGCTCCGTGTTTCAATCTCTGAAATCTTCTTGCTTTTCCTTCGTGTCCTTCGTGTCCTTCGTGTTTCAATCTTTCCAGCTCTTCAGCTCACCAAGGGTCCGTACCGAGCCGCAGTGGCGTGGCCAGCGCGGCGCCGTCGAGGCGCACGCGGGTGCCGTCGAGGGTGATGCGGCCTGCCGCGATGAGGGCGATGCAGGCGACGAGCAGGCGGTGTTCTTCGACGAGCAGGCGCTCGGCGAGCCGCTCCGGCGTGTCGCCCGCGTGCACGGGGATTTCGGCGCAGGCGATCGGCGGGCCGCCGTCGAGTTCGGCGGTCACGTAGTGCACGGTCGCGCCGTGCAGTGCGTCGCCGGCTTCGATCGCGCGGCGGTGCGTGTGCAGTCCGGGGTACTTCGGCAGCAGCGACGGATGGATGTTGACGATGCGCCCCGCCCACGGCACCAGCACGGCCGGGTCGATGATGCGCATGAAGCCGGCGAGCACGATCAGGTCCGGCGTGGCCGCGGCGACGCGCGCGAACAGGTCGGCGTCGTAGGCGGCGCGCGTCGGCGCGGACTTCGGCGTGAGCGCGAGCGTCGGGATGCCGGCCGCCTCGGCGCGCCGCAGCGCGTACGCGTCGACCTTGTCGCTCGCGACGAGCACGAGTTCGATCGGCAGCGTGCCCGCGCGCCGCGCGTCGATCAGCGCCTGCAGGTTCGAGCCGCGCCCGGAGGCGAGCACGGCGATGCGAAAAGGGGACGGAGGCATTTTTTCGGGTTTCGTCGGTCGCGCATCGGGCATTTCGCGAAAAAATGCCTCTGGACTACCCCTGATTTTTCGGACACCAGAAAGCGAGGACAATCCTCGCACGGAGGTGTTCGATGGAGAAGCGTCAGCGATTCACCGCGGAGTTC
>NZ_JACGXL010000003.1 GCF_014138265.1 Dokdonella fugitiva | reverse complement strand
CTGGCGATGGCACTCCTGCGCCGCAAGCCGACGGCGGGCTTGGTCCACCACAGCGACCAAGGCGTGCAGTACACGTGCAAGGCGTACCAGAAGGATCTCCGGGATGCCGGCCTCGTCGCCAGCATGAGTCGCAAGGGCATGCCCTACGACAACGCGGTCATGGAAAGCTTCTTCGCCTCGCTCAAGCAGGAGCTGACGCACCACGAGCAGTTCAAGGATCGCGACGAGGCACGAACCCGGGTGTTCGACTACATCGAGGTGTTCTACAACCGCGAGCGATTGCACAGCGCGCTGGGCAACCGCTCACCCGAAGACTTCGCCGCGCAGGCGGTGTCTAATTAGACTGTCCGAGAAACCCGGGGTGGTCCACTCCGTCCCCTTTTTGCCCTTCGCTTCGCCCTCGCGTCAGGCGATGTGCACGCGCTCGTCGCCGCGCGCCGGTTCGACCGCGCCGATCGTCCAGGCCACGAGGCCGAGCGCCTCGAGCGCATCGAGCGTCATGCCGACCTGGTCGCGCTGCACGATCAGCGTGTAGCCGACGCCGCAGTTGAACGTGCGCAGCATCTCGTCGCGCGCGACGTTGCCTTCGCGCTGCAGCCAGTCGAACAGCGGCGGCAGCTTCCAGGTGCTGCTGTCGAGCGCGATGCCGAGGCCTTCGGGCACGACGCGGATGATGTTTTCCTTGAGGCCGCCGCCGGTGATGTGCGCCATCCCGTGCAGCTTCTGCTGCTTGAGCAGGGCGAGGATCGGCTTGACGTAGATCGTGGTCGGCGCGAGCAGCGCGTCGGCGAGGCGCACTCCGCCGACGTCGAGGTCGAAGCCGCCGTTGTCGGGCGTGATGCCCGCGCGCGAAACGATCTTGCGGATCAGCGAATAGCCGTTCGAATGCGCGCCGCTCGAGGCGATGCCGACGATCGCGTCGCCGGCCTTGATCTGCGAGCCGTCGACGAGCGCGGACTTCTCGACCACGCCGACGGTGAAGCCGGCGAGGTCGTATTCGCCGGGCGGGTACATGTCCGGCATCTCCGCCGTCTCGCCGCCGACGAGGGCGCAGCCCGCGAGTTCGCAGCCCCTGGCGATGCCGCCGACGACGCTGACCGTGGTGTCGACGTCGAGCTTGCCGGTCGCGAAGTAGTCGAGGAAGAACAACGGCTCGGCCCCTTGCACGAGCACGTCGTTGACGCACATGCCGACGAGGTCGATGCCGATCTTGTCGTGGCGACCGAGGATCTGCGCGAGCTTGAGCTTGGTGCCGACGCCGTCCGTGCCCGACACGAGCACGGGTTCGCGGTAGCGGCCGCCGAGTTCGAACAGCGCACCGAAGCCGCCGAGGCCGGCCATGACCTCGGGACGGAACGTGCGGCGCACGAGCGGCTTGATCCGCTCGACGACTTCGTTGCCTGCGTCGATGTCGACGCCGGCGGCGCGGTAGCTCAGGGATTCGAGTTCGACGGACATGGTGGCGGACGGCTACGCGGGGCCGCGCATTCTAGCAGGGTGCCGCGAAAGTGCTTCCGGCGCGCTCCGGGCGCGCCCGCAGGGCCGGTCCGGGCGCGTGGCCGGTGCATTCCGCGGCGCCCGCCACTCCCGCTCATCCCTGCGCGCCGCGCCGGCCCGGCGCGACCTCGCGCATGGACGTGCTGGCGGCCTTTGGGCAGACTTGCGGCCACCGATGCCTATGGACGACCCCGTGCGACTCCCTGTTCCGCGCGTGCCCGGCCCCGTGACGGGGTATGTGCTGGCGTTGCTGCTGGCGCTGCTGCCGGCGGTGTCGATCGCCGGCCCCTCCAGCTATACCGGCACGGCGCCGGTCAATTCGCAGTCGGACGAGGAGCGCACCGGTGCGCTGCAGACCGCGCTCGCGAACGTCGTCATCGAGCAGACCGGCGACAGCGGCGTGATCGCGCGCCCGGAGGTCGCCAAGGCGATCGAGAAGGCCGAGCGCTACGTGCTGCAGTATTCGTACCGGCGCAACGCGGACGGTGGCGCGCCGATGACCCTGGTCGCGCAGTTCGACGCCGGCGCGGTCGACCAGATGCTGCAGAAGTTCGGGCTCGGCGCGCTCGCCGCCGTGCCGCTCGCGCCGGAGACGCCGACCGAGGCCACCGTGTGGATCGGTGACATCCGCAACGCGGACGACTACGCGCGCGTGATCGGCTATCTCGGCAAGAACAATTTCGTCAAGGCGATGCAGCCGACGCAGGCGACCTCGGACGGCATCCTCGTCCACCTGTCGCTGTCGACCGACGTCGCCCACTTCCTCGGCGCGGTGGCGATGGAGCGCACGCTCGCGGAAAGCTCCAGTCGCGTCGACGGCGCGGACGCGGCGCTCGTGCTCGGCCACTGACGTCGCAGCCGTGCTGCGCCACCTGCCCAACCTGATCACCGCGCTGCGCATGCTGCTGGTGCTGCCGCTGTGCTGGCTCATCGGCGCCGGCCGCTACGACGGCGCGCTGCTGGTCGCCGCGATCGCCGCGGCGAGCGACGCGCTCGACGGCTGGCTCGCCAAGCGCTTCGGCTGGCAGAGCTGGATCGGCGGCATGCTCGATCCGATCGCCGACAAGCTGCTGCTGATGGCCGCGTTCGTCTGGCTCGCGCTGTCGGGCGAGCTGCCGTCCTGGCTCGCCGTGCTCGTGGTCGGCCGCGACATCGCGATCGTCTCGGGTGCGATCGCCTACCACAATCTCGTCGGCCGCTTCGATGCGGCGCCGAGCCGCCTGTCGAAGGCGACCACGGTGATCCAGCTCGCCTTCGTGCTCGCCGAACTGCTGCGCCTGTCGCACTGGATCGCCACGCCGGCGCCGCTGCGCACCGGCATGATCGCGCTCACCGCGGGCTTCACGCTCGCGAGCGGGCTGCACTACATCGTCGTGTGGGGCGCGCGTGCGCGCGGCACGCTGCGCGGAGGACGGACACGATGAACGAAGGCACGCGCGACGGACTGCACCTGCGCTGGCAATGGCTGATCCTGCTCGCGTCGGTCGGCGTCGTGCTGTACCTGCTTGCGCCGGTGCTGATGCCGTTCGTCGCGGCGGCGCTGTTCGCCTACCTCGCCGATCCGATCGTCGACCGGCTCGAGCGCTGGATGGGCCGCGGCCTCGCGGTCTGCCTCGTGTTCCTCGTCGTCACCCTCGTCGTGGTGGTGATCCTGCTGCTGCTGGTGCCGTTCACCGAGCGCCAGATCGGCGCGTTCCTCGGCCAGCTGCCGGTCTGGCTCGACTGGTTCCAGACGCGCGCGACGCCGTGGCTGGAGACGCAGTTCGGCATCTCGCCCGACGTGCTCGACACGCAGCGCATCCTCGCCGCGCTGCAGGCGCACTGGAAGGAAGCCGGCGGCATCGCCGCGGGCGTGCTCGCGAAGGTGTCGAAATCCGGCCTCGCGGTGGTCGGCTGGGTGCTCAACCTCGTGATGGTGCCGGTCGTCGCGTTCTACCTGCTGCGCGACTGGGACGATCTCGTCGCGCGCATCCACGCGCTGATCCCGCGCTCGATCGAGCCGGTCGTCGCGCGCCTCGCGCGCGAGTCCGACGACGTGCTCGGCGCGTTCCTGCGCGGCCAGCTCAGCGTCATGCTCGTGCTCGGCGCGTTCTACGGCATCGGCCTGTGGCTCGTCGGCGTCAGCGTCGGCCCGCTGATCGGCATGATCGCGGGGCTCATCAGTTTCGTGCCGTACCTCGGCGCGATCACCGGCGTCGTCATGGGCGTCATCGCCGCGCTCGTGCAGTACCAGGACTGGACGCACGTGCTGCTCGTGCTCGGCGTGTTCGCGATCGGCCAGACGCTCGAGGGCTACGTGCTCGTGCCCAAGCTCGTCGGCGACAAGATCGGCCTGCACCCGGTCGCGGTCATCTTCGCCGTGCTCGCGGGCGGCGAGCTGTTCGGTTTCCTCGGCGTGCTGCTCGCGTTGCCGGCCGCCTCGGTCGTGATGGTCGTGCTGCGCTACCTGTACGAGCGCTACACCGCGAGCGAGCTCTACACGAGCGGATCGACACCGGGCATCGTCGTCGTCGGGAAGGGCGGCGAGCAGGCAGCCGTCGCCGGTGCGACATCGTCCGTGCCGTCACCGCCTGCGCCGGGCTCGCCGCCGGCCTGACCCATGAGTTCGCAGTTGCCGCTCGCGCTGCGCTGGCCGGCGCACCAGCGTTTCGAAGGGTTCGTCGCCGGCGCGAACGGTAGCGCGCTCGAAGCGTTGCAGCGCGCGTCGCGCTGCGAGGATCGCGCGTGGCTGTACCTGCACGGCGCGTCGGGCAGCGGTCGCACGCACCTGCTCGTCGCCGCGTGCGCGGCGGCGAACGCGGGCGGGCGCACGGCGCAGTACTTGTCGCTGGCGAGCCTGCGCGCGCGCCGCGCCGAGGCGATCCGTGGATTCGGCGGCAGCGACCTGCTCGCGCTCGACGACGTCGACGCGATCGCCGGCGAGCGCGACGCGGAGCATGCGTTGTTCGACCTCTACAACCGTTGCCGCGCGGAAGGCTCGCTGCTGCTGTTCGCGGCGTCGGCGCCGCCGGCGCAGCTCGGCATCGGCCTGCCCGACCTCGTTTCGCGCCTGTCCGCCTGCGCCCAGCTCGCGCTGAGGCCGCTCGACGAGGACGAACGCCGCGCGCTGCTGCGCGAGCGCGCGCTCGCGCGCGGCATCGAACTCGACGCGGCCGCGCTCGACTGGTTGTTCGCGCGCAGCAAGCGCGACCTCGCGACGCTGTTCGGCGTGCTCGATCGCATCGACCGCGCCTCGCTCGCGGCGAAGCGGCGCGTCACCGTGCCGTTCCTGCGCTCCCTGTTCGACTGACCGTCGCGCCCGCGCGCGCGGTCAGGCCATCGACGCGACGCTGCCGGATGCCGCGTCGTCGACGCTGAAGCGCGGCTCGACGAGTCCGAGCCATACCGCCTGCGCGCGCGCCCGCGCGCTTTCGTCCGCGGTCGGCACCCGCGCCACGCGCACCGGATGGTCGATCGGTGCATCGAGCCAGGGTTGCAGCGCACCGCGCAGCGCGAGCTGCGCGCCGATCGACACCCCCCGCGCCGTTTCGCTTTCCGGTAGCGAGCGCCCCGCCGCGCGCAGCAGCACGCGCGCGCAGCCGTGCGACCGCACGACGCGGCGATCGGGCGGGAAACTCACCCGGCGCTCGTCGTCGGCGAGCGGGTCGAGCGCGTCCGCGACCGCGTTGGCGAGCAGGGCCAGGCGCGGCTGCGAGGTGAGCACGAGTGCCCCGGCGTGGCGCAAGCCGTGCCGTTCGGCGTCCGCGACGAGTTCGCCGGCGATGCCGCGGCCGATCGCGCGCGCGCGCGACGCACGGGTCAGCGCGATGCGCGCGCCGTGCTTGCGGGCGAGCGCGACGTTCGCGCGGAAACAGCCTTCGGCGAGCCGAAGGCCGAGGCTGCGCACGAACGCGAGCGCAGGCGCGCCGTCGTAGCGCAGGCCGAGCAGGGCGAGGGCGTCGGCGACGCCGGTCACGCCCAGCGCGGGGCGCACCGCGTCGTGCGTCGTCGGCCGCGAGGTCGCGGCATCGAGCGCGCGCAGCGCGAGCGCGGCGGACCCGGCGAAGCGCGCGCCGTCGAAGCGCGCGTCGGGTGAGCCCGGCGCGTCGACGAACGCGGCCGCGTTGACCAGTGCGCACGGATCGGAAGGCCACGCGCGCGCATCCGTGCCGGCGACGGCGACGATGCGCTCGTCGAGCAGGACGCGCCACGATGCCATCGCGGTCGCGAGTTCGTCGCGCAACGCACCGTCGCCCGCGGCGACGGCGCCGGCGACGCGCCGCCACGTGCACTCGATCGTGGTGTCGCACAGGCGCGCGCCGTCGCGAAGGCGGAACCAGGCGTCCCATGCCTCCACGGCGGCGCGGTCGATGAAGGTCGCTTTGGGTTGCATGCGGGTCCCGGCGGCGGGGCAGCCGCGTCTCGCACGCAGTATCGGCAGGCGGCGCGCGCGCGACTTGCGACAGATCAACTCGTGCGTGTTACGCACTGTTACCGAGCGTGTCCGTCGCGTCGTCGTCGCGTGCCGGGGGCTGCCTAGACTTCGTTCCATCGAAGACAGCGGAGCAGCACGATGTACGCGAACCAGGCGACCAGCGCAGGACCCGTGGCCAAGGCACCGCGCCCGGTGTTCGAGGCACGCGACGACATCGGCATCGACGAACTGCGCGCACACGTGCAGGTGACGCGTCGCAAGGTCGCCGCCGGCCAGCCCGTGTTCCGCGCCGGCCAGCCGTTCCACGCGCTGTTCCTGGTCGGCTTCGGTTGCCTCAAGACGAGCGAACTCGCCGACGACGGCCGCGAGCAGGTGACCGGCTTCCGCATGCGCGGCGATCTCCTCGGCGTCGAGTCGATCGGCCTCGCCCGCTACGCCTGCGACGTCGTCGCGCTCGAGGACTCGGAAGTGTGGGAACTGCCGTATCCGCCGATGCTCACCGCCTGCCTGCGCGTGCCGGCCCTGCAGGCGCGCCTGACCGAATCGCTCGCCGCGGAAATCCGGCGCGACCGCCAGTGGATGCTGACGCTCGGCACGCTCGGTGCGGAAAGTCGCGTCGCGGCGTTCCTGCTCGATCTCGCCGACCGGCACGCGCGCATCGGCCTCGATCCGCGCCGCTTCGTGCTGCGCATGTGCCGCATCGACATGGCGAACTACCTCGCGCTCAAGCACGAGACCGTGAGCCGCGTACTGTCACGCCTGGCCGAGGACGGACTCATCGACGTCCACCGCCGCGACGTGACGATCCACGACGCGGCCGCGCTCGCGCGCGTCGCATCCGACCAGGTGGCAGTGCACTAGACGGAGAAAAGACAAAAGCCTGAAACACGAAGGACACGAAGGACACGAAGGAAAGCGAAAGAAGGGAAGCTTGAAACACGGAGCACACGGAGCACACGGAGAAAGCAAGGCAAGAAGAGCTTTTCGATTGAAAGCTTTTCCTCTGTGTGCTCCGTGTGCTCCGTGTTTCAATCTTTAGAAGCTTTGCTTTCCTTCGTGTCCTTCGTGTCCTTCGTGTTTCAGTCTTTTCTCTCGTGGCTGGGGGCTTTCGACGACATCAGGACCGCGCCGCGCGCTCGAACAGGCCATCCAGCGCTTCGGCCAGCGCCTCGCGCCGATACGGCTTGCGCAGCAGCGGCAGCTGCGGATCGTCGATGTCCTCGCCGGTGCGCTCGTAGCCGGAAGTGAGCAGCACCGGCAGCCCCGGACGCAGCAGTCGCGCCTCGCGCGCGAGTTCGATGCCGTTGATGCCGCTGCCGAGCACGACGTCGGTGAACAGCAGCTCGATCGACGCGTCCGCGCGCAGCAGCGCGAGCGCGGCTTCGCCGGTGTCGGCGACGCGCGTGTCGTGGCCGAGCGCACGCATGAACGCGACGGCGATGCCGCGCACTTCCGGCTCGTCCTCGACGACGAGCACGACCTTGCCGCCGCGGCGCGGCGTGCCCGCCGGCGTCGGCGTCGCGGCCTCGCTGCGCGTCGCGACCGGCAGGTACAGCGCGACGCGCGTGCCGTAGCCGAGTTCGCTGGTGATCGTCATCGAGCCGCCGGACTGGCGCGCGAAGCCGTACACCATGCTGAGGCCGAGGCCGCTGCCGCGGCCGGCGTCCTTGGTCGTGAAGAACGGCTCGAGCGCGCGCGCGAGCACGTCGGCCGGCATGCCGGTGCCGGTGTCGCCGACGGCGATGACGACGTAGTGGCCCGCGGCGAGATCGGCGACCTCGCCGTCCGCGTCGATGCGCAGCTCGCCTGCCTCGATGTCGAGGTTGCCACCGCGCGGCATCGCGTCGCGCGCGTTGAGCGCGAGATTGACCAGCGCCGCGTCGAGCTCGCCCGGGTCGGCGTAGACCGCGGGCGTCGCCGCCGGGCAGCGGATCGACACCGCGATGCTCTCGCCGAGCGTGCGGCGCAGCAGCGCGTGCAGGTCGGCGAGCCATTCCGGCAGCGCGATCGTGCGCGGCGTCAGTCGTTGCCGCCGCGCGAAGGCGAGCAGCTTGCGCGTGAGCGCGGCGCCGTTGGCGACCGCGCGCATCGCGCCCTGCACGATCTGCTCGCGCTCGGCGCCTTCGAACCCGTCCTGCAGCAGCTGCAGGTTGCCGGAGATGACCGTGAGCAGGTTGTTGAAGTCGTGCGCGACGCCGCCGGTGAGCTGGCCGATCGCTTCGAGGCGTTGCGCGTGGGCGAGCTGCTCCTCGCTGTGGCGCCGTTGCAGCGCCGCGCTCAGCAGGTTCGCGATCGACTGCAGGAAGTGCAGCTGGTCGCGATCGAACGCGGACGGCTCCGCCGCGAACGCGAGCAGCGCGCCGTCGGCACCGTAGCGCCCGTGCAGCGGCAGCGACGCGGTGCGCTGCAGGCCCGCCGCGGCCGCCGCCGCCGGCAGCGCGTCGTCGGTGTCGCGTGCGAGCAGCGCGGGCAGCTCGTCGAGCAACGCCGGCGGCACGCCGAGCGCGGCCTGCACCTGCAGGCCGGAGCGCTGCTGCGCCGGCAGCAGCACGGCGACGCCGTCGATGCCGAGCGCGCCGGCGACCATGCCCGGGATCGACGGCAGCAGCGACTCGACCGCGCGCGATTCGAGCGCGATGCGCCCGGCTTCGGCGACGGCCGCGTCGTAGCGCGCGCGGGCGAGCGCCTGGCGCACGCGCTGCGTCTCGGAGATGTCGCGGATCGAGGCCGCGTAGAGCGGGCTCGCACCGGCGCGCACCGGGCTCAAGCTGATCTCGACCGGGAACTCGCTGCCGTCGAGGCGCTGGCCGACGAGCTCGAAGCCCGCGCCCATCGGGCGCAGGCGCGGATTGGCCATGTAGCGTTCGCGGTGCGCGGCGTGGCCGCCGCGCAATGCGGTCGGCAGCAGTGCTTCCACCGGTTCACCGGCGAGCGTGCCCGGCGCGCGGCCGAACAGCGCTTCCGCCTGCGCGTTGGCGAGCACGATGCGGCCGTCGCGGTCGACGACGATGGTCGCGTCCGGCGCGGTTTCGAACAGCGCGCGGAACAGGTCGCTTTCGGCCACGATCGCGTTCATGCCTGCTCGACCTTCGCCGCGAACAGGTAGCCGGCGCCGCGCACGGACTTGATCAGTTGCGGTTGGGCCGGGTCGGCTTCGATCTTGCGGCGCAGGCGGCCGACCTGCATGTCGACCGAACGGTCGTACGGGCCGGCTTCGCGCCCGTGCAGCGCGCCGATGAGGTCGTCGCGCGACAGCACGTGGTTCGGCCGTGCGACGAACGCGGCGAGCAGGTCGAACTCGCCCGTGGTCAGCGCGACGGCTTGGCCGTCGCGCTCGCGCACGAGCGTGCGCGAGGCCGTGTCGAGCGCGTAGCCGGCGAAGCGTGCGACAGTGCCGGTC
This sequence comes from Dokdonella fugitiva, assembly GCF_014138265.1. Classification (GTDB taxonomy): domain Bacteria; phylum Pseudomonadota; class Gammaproteobacteria; order Xanthomonadales; family Rhodanobacteraceae; genus Dokdonella_A; species Dokdonella_A fugitiva_A. Next base: position 464,718 of record NZ_JACGXL010000003.1, on the reverse strand, counting down.
GGTCGCGCCGCGACGCGTTCCTGGCTGCGACGCAGCACGCTGCGCACGCGAGCGAGCAGCTCGCGCAGGTCGAACGGCTTGGTCACGTAGTCGTCGGCGCCGAGTTCGAGCCCGACGATGCGGTCGACCGTATCGCCGCGCCCGCTCACGATGACCACGGGGCCGCTCCAGTGCGCGCGCAGGTAGCGCGTGAGTTCGAGGCCGTCCTCGCCGGGCAGGCCGAGGTCGAGCAGCACGATGTCGATCGACGACGACGTCAGCGCGCCGCGCATCGCGGCGCCGTCCGCTGCCGCGACGACGCGGAAACCGTGCAGGCCGAAGTAGCGCTGGACGAGCTCGACGATGGCGTCGTCGTCGTCGACGACGAGCAGGGCGGGCGTGGCGTCGGCGGGCATCGCGGTCGTCGGTCGAGGGCGCGTGGTGCGGCATCGTAGCATCCGCCCGGCGGCGCGGGCGTGGGCGCAGGGACGTGGCGAACGCCCGGCGCGCGGGCGCGATGCCGTCGAAGCCGCGGGATGGCGCAATTTGGCGGCGGGCAGGCGAGTTGTGCCGCGATCCGCGGGCTCACCGCATGCGCACGATGCCGCCGAGACGATCGTCGCGACGGTGATCGCCGTACGACCCCGTCGTTGTAAGTTTCCACATTCCGCCTAGGATGACCCCCTCGATCGCGGTCGAGTAGGCGGTGCGCGACCTTGCACGGCGTGCGACGTTTCGCCACGATCCGCCGCGGGTGTCTCCTTCCGCCACGTTTTCCCGTTTCTGTTCTCGAACGCGCGCCATGCGCCATGGAGGAATCGATGAACGCTCCCCTGCATCGCCTGCTCGCTGCATTGCTGTTGTTCACCGTTGCCGGCGAGGCCGCGGCGACCAATGCGGTCGTCGCTCCGCCGAACTGCAACGAAGCCGGCTTCGTCGCCGCGCTCACGACCGTCGACACCAGCGGCAGCGGCACCGTCACGTTCAACTGCGGCGCGGCGACGATCACGTTCACCAACTACAAGACGATCGCCAACCACGTCGCCATCGACGGCGGCGGCACCATCACGTTCGACGGCGGCAACGCGTCGGCGTTCTTCCAGGTGTTCGGTTCGGCGACGGTCACGCTCAAGCGGTTGACCCTGCAGCACGGCGAGTTCAACCAGGCCCACGCGCTCGAGAACTTCGGCTTCCTGCGCCTCGACCACGTGAAGATGCAGAACAACGCGTCGATCGGCGCGCCGGTCCTCAACCAGGGCGACCTGATCGTCGAGTGGAGCACGTTCGCCTCGAACACGAACACGGGCACGACCACCAACGGCCGCGGCGGCGCGATCCTCAACGACGGCGGCAACGCGACGATCCGCTACAGCACGTTCAGCGGCAACGCGGCCGCGACCGGCGGTGGGGCGATCTACAGCACGTCCGATCTCGACGTGTCCAACTCGACGTTCACCGGCAACAGCACGACCGGCTCGGGTTCGGGCGGCGGCGCCATCTTCCAGACCGGTGGTGGCACGAGCGCGGTGACCTACGCGACCGTCACCGCCAACACCGGGCAGACCTACGGTGGCGGCATCTACAGCGAGGATCCCGCGGTGCTCGTCGTGAGCCGCTCCATCCTCGCCAACAACACCAACGGCAACTGCGACGGCAGCAGCACGGCGCTCGTCTCGGGCGGCTACAACGTCTGGTTCGGCGCGACCTCGTGCCCGTTCTCGGGCAGCGGCGACGGTGCCGGCAACCCGATGCTCGGCGCGCTCGCGAACAACGGCGGCCCGACGCAGACGATGCTGCCGGCGGCCGGCAGCGCGGCGATCAATCGCGTGCCGCTCGCGCAGTGCGCGCAACCGTACGACCAGCGCGGCGCGGTGCGCCCGCAACCGACGCTGCCGAGCGGCGGCTGCGACAGCGGTGCAGTCGAAGCGGGCAGCACGATCGACCTCATCTTCCGCGACGGCTTCGAGTAGCGCCGCGGCGCGGCGTCGACGGACCGCGCAGCCGCGGCCCGTCGGCGCCAGGGCATGACGACTATGGCGTGCACGCCTTGCCGTGCGAGGCGTGGGCGCCCTTCGCGATCGCGTCGGCTTCGCTCATGTACTCGCCCTGCTTGGTCTTGCCGTAGTAGCGGTCATTCGGGCAGTGGTAGACCTTCGTCTCGCTGTTGACCCAGACCTTGCCGTTGCCACCGCCGGCCGCTGCGCTCGTCGGTGACGGCGCGGGTTGCGGCGCCGTGCGCGTCGACGCCGGTGCGGGTGCCGGCATCGGTGCGGGCGCTGCGGTCGGCGCGGGGGCCGGTACAGGCGTCGGCGCCGCGGGCTTGGGCATCGGCGCGCTCTTCGGCGCCGGTGCGGCGGCCGCGCTGCCGTACCATTCCTTCACGCCCTTGTGGCCGCGGCACGCGCCTTTCTTCGCGTCGGCGTTCGTGTACGTGCCGTCCTTGCACACGCCGGTCGAACCCGCGGGTGCCGCCGTCGGCGCGCTCGCCGCGGCGCTGTCCGCGCTGTCGGCCTTCGACGCGCGCGCGGATTTCTTCGGGGTCGTGTCGCTCGCGGCCGCCGGCGCCGCCGCGGCGGCGTACCATTCCTTCACGCCCTTGTGGCCGCGACACGCGCCCTTCTTCGAATCGGCCGAGGTGTACGTACCGTCCTTGCACGAACCGGTACTGCCCGCCGGCGCGGCCGCCGGCGCCTGCGCGTGCGCGGTGAGCGCGAGGAATGCGAAGCCCATCGTCAACGACATCAGCAGCGTCTTCATGCGGGGTCTCCTGACGGGAATGCACGCGCCCGCTGGCGCGAGCGCGCGCAGCATGTCAGAGAGTCGCGTCGTCAGCTTCGCGAAAGCTTTGCTTCAGGAAGGAGCGGGGCCGGGCGCGGTGCGGTGATCGCCGTTCCCCCTCTCCCGCGTGCGGGAGAGGGTCGGGGTGAGGGGCAGTCGGAGCGCAGCGCTCCGCCCATCACTCCTTGAAGATCAGAAAACCCGCGACGACGATCAGCGCGAACCCGGCCAGGTGGTTCCAGCGAATCGGCGCACCGAGATACGTGACCGAGAACACCACGAACACGCCGAGCGTGATGATCTCCTGCATCGCCTTGAGCTGCGCCGGGTTGTACACCGCGAAGCCGTAGCGGTTCGCCGGCACCTGCAGGCAGTACTCGAAGAACGCGATGCCCCAGCTCACGACGATGACGAGCCAGAGCGGCCGGTCGGTGAACTTGAGGTGGCCGTACCAGGCGAACGTCATGAACACGTTCGACCCGATCAGCAGCAGGACGGGCAGCAGGGCATTCCACATGGCAAGCAGGCTCGACGGAGGGATGCGCGCATCGTAGCCGCATACGGTCGCATAGGCCGCAATGCCACGCCCGGTGCCCGGCAGTGCGTCAATCGACAAGGGCAGCAATGTCGCAGTGCACGTTTGATGATCGTTCTTGATATTCGAGCGAGCGCGTCACCATCGACCGAACCCTAGCGGTCCGATGGCCCACGGACCGTTTGCTTTGCGTGAAGGCGGATGCAGGATCCTCCCCAGGTTCTGCATCCGCTTTCCGCTTCGCTGCGCGGCTATCGCATGCGATCGCGTCACATGTGTCATTGCTTCGCTCGATGATCACGCAGGATCGTCCACAGCAAGTCCTCGAGGACGAGCTTCGCTGAAGGCTTGCCGTATGGACCTCCGGTGCCCTGTCGCGTTCGGTCCCGGCAAACAGTTCTGGTTGCTCGGATGGGATGCGCCTGGCCTCCACGCCTGGGCGAATACCGAGCTTTCGTAGAACGTCCCGTGGCTCTCGCAGCCGGCCGCGCTCGAAACGTCGGCAGGACCTTCTTGCGGACGAATTCGCGGCGCGCCGCCTAGCGGCGGTCGCGACCACCGCGTCACGCCGTCCTGTTCGGAGGCGTTGCATGGCGCGATTGGCCACGCAAGTCAGTTATCACCTCCTCGGATCGCGGTTTTTTTTCAACGACGAGGGGGTGCAATGAAGAGGAAGCTGTGGATGATCACGCTCGCATCAGCGGCATCGATGCTCGGCCTGCACGTTCACGCGGGGAAATTGCACGCACGGCCCCCGTGGCGGCGCGCAGGCAAGGGTAATGGCCCGCGACGCGTCGATCGCCGAGACGGCGACGGCGGGGCCTTTGGCGCCGTTCGGCCGATGAATGCTCTGTTCGCCTTTCTCGAATCGCTGCGGCCGACGATGCGTGCGCGCGCTATACCAACCCCTCGCCGGGCCGCAGCGTGGCTCGCGTGGGTGATCGCGATGTCGTTGCCGCACGCGCCCGCCAAGGCGACGCCGGGATGGAGCTGGATCGCGCCGACGCCGACCCCGTACACGCTTCGCCACGTCGCCCAACTGGGTGGCGGCGTCGCCATCGCGGTGGGTGACAGCAATACTCTGTTGCGGACGAGCGACGGGGGCATGACCTGGATGCCGAGCGAAGTGCCGCTCGTCTCGAGCGAAGGCGGCTTCCAGGTCGTGCGACCGGCCAAGGGAGGAAAAGTACTCGCGTTCGGCGGCTATCCTGTCGCAAGCATGCATGCCGCGGAAGGCCTCGTCGCGCAGACGACGGATGCGGGCGTGACCTGGACGTTGATGGCGACGTTCCCGGGTTTGTTCCTCCTGGACGCGGCGATCGGCACCGACGGGTCGGTGCGCGTGGTAGGCATCGACACGACGACCTTCGAGGCCGTCTACCTGAGCACGAACGACAGCGTAACGTGGTCGTCACGCAAGCTCGGCTACGTGGGATTCGCGACATCGGTATGGATGGATCCGTCGACGATCTTCGTCGCCGGCTTCAATGGCGTCACGGGCACGGGGACGGTCCTGGACAGCAAGGACGACGGCGAAAGCTGGCACGAAACGCCGCTCGGCGAGCAGGTGCTGACACGGCTCGCCTTTCGAGACGCCAGGCACGGCGCGGTGGTCGGGCTCGCGGGGACCGTGTTCACGACGAATGACGGTGGCGACTCCTGGCAGCCGATTACGACCGGGGGGTCGTTGAACAACCACGATGTCGCCTATTCGCCGGACGGCTCGATCCGAATCGCGTCCGGCGATGAAGCGGACACCGGCGAATGGCTGCTCAGCGTGGATGACGGGGCGACGTGGACGATTTCGGGCTTCGAGCGTGATCTTGAAGGGCTTTCCTTCGCGTCGGACGGCAGCGCCACGATCGTCGGATACGGTGGAATGCTTCGCACGACCTCGGACGGCGGCGCGACCTGGCTCGATCCGACGACTCGGCTCTCGCCTCTCGCGTTGTTCTCCGTCCGCTTCACCGACGCGGAGCGCGGCTTGGCGGTCGGCGAAGGCGGTACGGTCGCCACGACGACGGACGCCGGCAGGCACTGGAGCACGCAGGCGAGCGGATCGGCTTCGGCGTTGTATGGTTCGGCATTCCCCGGTCGCGGGTTCGCGATCGCCGTCGGCGGGGACCGGTTGGCCAATACGCCTGCGGTGATCGGCTCGACCGACGGAGGTGGCAGCTGGGTCGACCTTGCCTCGTTCAATTTCCCGACGGCCGTACTCGAATCCGTCGATTGCACATCGACCACGACCTGCGTCGCGGTGGGCCGTTGCGGCTTCATCGTACGCACCGAAGATGCCGGGCAAACCTGGAGCGAGATCGAGCCCGTCGACTGCATACGCGGGGCGTGGCTGAAATCCGTTCGCTTCCGCAACGCGATGGCGGGTCTTGCAGTCGGTCAGAACACCATCCTCCGGACCACCGACGGTGGCATCACCTGGGATCGCGTGGATTCACCCACCCCGCAAGGGACATGGGCGGTTGCGTATGGCGACGATCTGCATGCCTTCATCGCCGCGGGTGATGACGTCGGGCAGGGCGTTTTCCTGAGTAGCGAGGATGGCGGCCTTACCTGGTATGCCAACAAGGACGCGTTCGTCGACCTGCCTAGGGACATCGCATTCTCCGACGCGCGCAACGGCGCTGCCGTGGGACTGTTCGGTTCGGTGTTCACGACCGAGGACGCAGGCGAGCACTGGGTAGTGGCCGATTACACCGTCGACGGTCCGTTGTACGGCATCGCGCTGCTCGATCAGCGACGACGATTGGCGGTCGGCGCCATGCTCGGAAACGCGACGATCCGCGTCTACGACGACGCCATCTACGCCGATGGATTCGATCGCTGACGCGCTCCTGCATGAAGAATGAAGTGCCGCCGCGCCGGACCCGCCCGTCGGCTCGGCGCCACTTCGCGCGAATACATTCCACATCCAGCCGATGAGGCTGCACCGCGGCGATGGTTCTTCGTCATGGTTCCCGACGATGCGATGACGCGTCGGTGGCGGACCCACGCGAACCCGATGCCCACGCCGGAAGCGGGCGGCGGATCCCCGCCCTCGTGGAGCTCCTGGCTCGACGACATCCCCGTGACCTCGATGGCCGGCCGACCGCATCTTCTGCGGCGGCCTCGAGGACGCTCATGCGACTGATCGAGTGGCACGGACGCCGACACCGGGGGCCGGACGACGCATTGTCGGCTGGCGCGTTCTTCGCAAGCTCCCGGCCGACGTGAACGCGCCTGTACCGTCCGTCGCTCCAGTAGGCCGGACGACCGCAAGGTCGGCCGGCGCGCGATGGCGGATACACCGCGCACGCGCGCCTCGCTCAGAAAATCTCCTGCAGGCTCTTCGCTTGCGGCAGCAACAAGCGCGCACCGTCGTCGGTGATCAGCATTTCGTCCTCGGTGCGGATGCCGAACTCGCCGACGATGTAGATACCGGGTTCGTTGCTGAACAGGTTGCCCGGCGCGAGCGCGCGCGTGTTGCCGCCGACGAGGTAGTACCACTCGTGCCCGTCCATGCCGATGCCGTGGCCGAGGCGATGCGTGAAGTAGGTGTAGCCCGGCCCATAGCCGTGATCGGCGATGTAGCTGCGCGCCGCGGCGTCGACCTTCTCCGCGGCGACGCCGGGTCGCGCGGCCTTGAGGCCGGCGTCCTGCGCGCCGCGCACGATCTCGAACACGCGCTGCATCTTCGCGCTCGGCTTGCCGAACGCCATCGTGCGCGTGATGTCGGAGCCGTAGCCTTCGACCTTGCAGCCACCGTCGATCAACACGACGTCGCCGTCCTTGAGCGCGACGTCGCGCGTCAATCCGTGCGGATACGCGGACGCTTCGCCGAACAGCACGAGCGCATCGCCCTCGACGCCGAATTCGGCATAGCGTGCGCTGATGATGCCCCCGAGCTCGGTCTCGCTCATGCCTTCGCGCAACTCGCGCTGCACCTGCCGGTACACCTGCGCGGTGATGTCGTTGGCGACCTGCATCAACTCGATTTCATGCGGCGACTTCATGCCGCGGCATCCGGCCGTCACCGGCGTCGCGCTGCTCAAGGTCAGCGTGGACAGGCGCTGCTGCAACTGCTCCACCGCGTAGTAGCGCGTCGTTTCCTCGATGCCGAGCTTCGCCGTGAGTAGGCCGCGATCCTGCAAGCCCTGGCGAATCCGCTCGATCGGCTTCTCGTGTTCTTCCCACGTGTAGACCTTCACCTCGCTGCCGAGCTTCTCGCGCGCACGGCCTTCCTCGAACTTCGGCGCGATGAAGAACGGTTCGCCGCGCTGCGGCAGCACCATCGCGAACAGCCGCTCGCTCAGCCACCAGTGGAGCCCGGTGAAATAGGACAACGTCGTGCCGCCTTCGACGAACACGGCATCGAGCCCGTTCTCCTTCATGAGGCGACGCGCGTTCTCCTGGCGCGCCCGGTACTCGTCGGCAGCGATCGGCCGGATGCGATCGCGCAGCGCCTTGACGGCGGCCGCGTCGAAATGCGTCTTGGCGATGTCGGCGCGGTCGCCGGCGGATGCGCGGCTGTCGGCCAGTCCCATCAACGCGGCACTGGCGCCGGCGGAGAAGAAGCGACGTCTGTCCATGGCGGTCCCGAGTGGTGGATGGTCGCCGCACAGTATCGGCAAACCCTCGCGTCCGGAACAGAGGGCGAGGGCGTGCCGCGGTGGTCGATCTCGCGAGGCCGTCAGCGGCCGATGCGCTGGTCGAGCGCCGCGCGGTACGCGCGCCCCGTCGGCACCGTCGAACCGTCGTCGAGCACGAGGTCGTACGCGCGCGTCGCGCGGATCGCGCGCGTATTGACCAGGTGCGACTTGTGCACGCGCACGAAGCCGAACGGCGCAAGGCGGCGCTCGAGGTCCTTCATCGGTTCCGAGGCGAAGATCGCCTCGCCGCCGGCGTGGACGACGGTGAAGTTGCCGTCGGCGTCGATGTGGGTGGTGCGCGCGGGATCGATCAGGCGATGTGCCGTGCCGCACTTGATCGACAGGCGCGCGGGCGCACGCCCGGCACCGTCGCGTGCGGCGAGGAGCAGCGGGCGGATGCGCTCGAGGCAGCGCTGCAGGCGCTCGGCGGATACCGGTTTGAGCAGGTAGTCGCGCACGCCGAGGTCGAACGCGGCCATCGCATGGTCGACGTGCGCGGTCAGCAGCACGGTCACGGGCGGATCGGCGAGCGTGCGCAACAGCGCGAGACCGTCCATGCGCGGCATCGCGACATCGAGGAAGAGCAGGTCGCACGGGCAGGCCGCGAGACCCGCAGCGGCGGCGTGCGCGGACGTGTACGTCGCGACCAGGTCGATGTCGCCGACATCGGCGAGCAGGGCGCGCAGGGCCTCGTGCGCGCGCGGCTCGTCGTCGACGCTGGCGACGCGGAAGCGCGTCACGACGGGATCGATCACGGCACGATCTCGATCACGGCGCGGTGTCGCGCATCGCGCAGGTCGGCGTCGAAGCGGCTGCGTCCCGGATAGACCAGCGCGAGCCGCTGGCGGATGTTCGCATGGCCGACGCCGAGGCCACCGGCAGCAGGCGCGGACGACGGCACGCGGTTCTCCACCGCGAGCACGATGCGCGCCTCGTCCACGCGCACCTGCACGTCGACCTCGAGCGTGCCGTCGTCGAAGCGGCCGTGCTTGACCGCGTTCTCGAACAGCGTGGCGAGCAGCATTGGCGGCACCGGCACGTCGAGGTCGCCCTGCGCGTCCACGCGCACCGCGACGCTTTCGGGGTGGCGCGCCCGCTCCAGCGTGGCGTAGTGCTCGATGAAGTCGAGTTCGTCGCGCAGCGCGATCCACGGCTTGCGCGTGCGGTCGACGACGTGGCGCAGCGCCTCGGCCATCGACAGGAACAGCGGCACTGCCTTGTCGCGATCGGTCAGCAGCACCGCGTAGACGGTGTTGAGCATGTTGAACAGCATGTGCGGCGCGAGCTGCGCCTCGAGCAGGCGCAGCTCGGTCTGCGCCTGCAGCGCGAGCGCCTGCGACAGGCGCCGGCGGTAGCGCAGCGCGCGCACGCCGAACCACGCGGCGATGCCGAACGTCGGCAGCAGCACGAGGTTGGCCGCGCTTTCGCCGAATGTCGCCACGAAGCCGAACGCGGGATAGACGATCGCGCGCTGGACCACGAGCCATGCGAGGGCGAGCGCGAACACCGCGGCGATGCGCACGGCGAGCGAAGCGACGGCGCGCGTCGCTTCCATCGCGAGGTAGTACGACGCGAGCGGCGGCACTACGAGCAGCACCGTCGCCGTCGCGATGCCGACGGCGTCGGGCCGGTCGATGCGGTACGCGCCGAACAGCACCAGCCACAACGCGAAGGCGCCGCCGACGAGCGCGAGCAACGGCGCGATCGCGTCGTTCGTCATGCCCACGCGGCGTTCGTCATCCGGCGATTGCATGGATGAAAACCCTCCGACTACGGTGCGTCCCGGCGCGCTGCCACGGCGCGGGACTATACAAGGAAGCACGATGAATCCGCTGTCGATCGTCTTCACCCTCGCGATCTGCATCGCCTGCGCCTCCGGCGATGTCGTCTCGGTTGCGGCCCGCGTGTCGCCGGCGGGTTTCGAGCGCTCCGCGGTGCTCGATGCGGGCGTGCCGAAGGTCCTGCGTCAGCGGCACGTCGCGGGCGCGGGCATTGCGATCCTGCGCCACGGTCGCATCGCCTGGACGGGCTACTACGGTGAGCAGGGCCCGGGGGTGCCCGTGTCGCGCAACACGATGTTCAACACCGCCTCGCTCGCCAAGTCGATCACCGCGGAGACGGTGCTGCGGCTCGTCGCGCAGGACAAGGTGTCGCTCGACGAGCCGATCGCCGATCACTACGTGCATCCGGATCTTGCCGGCGATCCGCGCTATCGGCAGCTCACGCCGCGCCTGATCCTCAGCCACCGGTCGGGGCTCAGGAACTGGGAATACGAATACAAGGACAAGAAGCTCGCCTTCGTCGCCGATCCCGGCACGCGCTTCGGCTACTCGGGCGCGGCCTACGACATCCTCGCGATGTTCCTGGAAAAGAAACTGCACGCGGATTTCGAGACGCTCGTGCAGGCGACGGTGTTCGACCCGATCGGCATGACCGGCGTGTCGATGCGGCGCCGCGCAGCGATCGATGCGCGCGTGACGACGCCGATGGACGCCGACGGCGCGTACGGAAAGCCGTATACGACCGCGGAACACGACTGGCATCACGGCAAGTGGAGCGCCGCGTCCGATCTCTTCGTCACGGTGGAGGACTACGCGAAATTCCTCGCGAGCGTGATGGCCGACGACGGGCTCACCCCGGCGCTCGCCGCGGAGCGCCTGCGGCCCGTGGCGTCGTTCGCCGGCGCCGCCGAGTGGGAATGCCGCGCCGCGCCGTCCGTGACGTGCCCACAGCGCTACGGCTTCGGCCTCGGCTGGATCGTGTTCGACTACGGCAACACGACGACCGTGTGGGGCGGCGGCAACGACTCGGGCGAGAACGCGATGGTCGTCTTCTCGCCCGATACCCCCGGCGATGCGATCATCGTGTTCGTCAACGGCGGCAACGGTGTCAATGCCACGCTCGACATCATCGACCTCATCGATGCCGGCCGTGGACAACTGGTGCCGTACATCCGCGAGCTCATCGCGCGGCACGAGCAGGCGAAGTAGCGGCGCAATGCCTCGTCGGTGGGCGGTGGCCAGGATGCTCTCACTGGGACCGCGTGCACGAAAAAGCACCGGCGCTTCAACGATCCGGTGCGCCTTCGCATAGCGCGGATGCGGCATCGCAAAGGATTCATGCGGCCGCCGCAATCGAAGGTGCGACGGGGCAAATCGAATGTGCGCCCTCGCAGGATTGATTTGCGCCCCCGCATCCCGGGAATGAAGCCGCGCATCCGGCGGATGCGTTGTAGCAAATCCGAATGCCGACGCTTCATCGAAACGATGCGGGGTCGCAAATCGCAGGTGCGAAGCCGCATCCAAACGTTGCACGGTCGCATCCGCCTTTTGGACCGCAGCCCATCATTCGTGCGCAGGCCGCATCCAGCATCCCGCGCCGGCACCTGGCAACAAAAAAACCGCATCGCTGCGGCTCAGGCTGGGGCCCAGGACAGGGATGCGGGCAAGGCTACTTTGGCTCCTCTACCCTCCACGCGCGTACGAGGTGCATCCGCGCGCGTTCTGGATGCGCTAGCCTAGCGCTGGCCCTCATTCGACCGGACGGCTGCAACGTGCCCGCGAAGGAATCGTCGTGAAAAGTCGATGGGCCCTGCCCGCCCTCAAACAGACTCATCTGGCCACCGCAGCAGCAGCGACGTTGGCGATGGTGATCCACGACGCCGGCGCAACGGTGCGGCATGTCGACAACTGCAACAGCGACGGCGCACCGGGCACGCTGGGCTACGAAATCGTCCACGCCGACGCTGGCGATACGATCGACCTCACCGACCTGACCTGTGGCCGAATCAGCACGCTCGGATTCAGTGTCTTCAAGGACGTGAACCTGATTGGCCCGGGTCGCGATGCGCTGATTCTCGACGGCCATCTGGACTATCGTGTATTCACGATCTCCGCAGGTGTCCGCTTCAGCGCGTCCGAACTGACCATTGCCAATGGCGTGGATCGGTCCGACGACGCGGAAGGAGGGTGCATCGCTTCATACGGCCATGTCGATCTGACGAATGTGGTCGTGACGAATTGCTTCGCGTCGGGTCAAAGCTCGGGAAGGGGTGGCGGCATCAGGGCGCAGAGCCTCACCTTGGTGCGAAGCGTCGTGTCGGGGAATCTGGCTTACGGGAGAATCGCCCTGGGCGGTGGAGTTGCCCTGTTCGGGGGCGATCTCGTCATGCACGACTCGATCGTCAGCGGCAACGAAGCGAGATCCGCTCCCGGCCCGGTCCTGGACAGTTTCGGCGGTGGCGTCGTTGTCGGTTCCAACTACGAACGTGCGGAGATTTCCGGATCCACGATCTCGGGCAATCGGGCGGCCATCGCTGCGGGCATGAAGTTCCAGAGCAGCATGCCGTACGTGAGTTCGCTGTCCATGATCAACAGTACGGTATCCGGGAACATCGCGGAAAAGCTCGTTGGGGGTGTGTACTCCAGCATGTACACGTCGATCCATGCGAGCACGATTGCGTTCAATACGGCTGGTTACGCGAGCGACACGAACGGCGAAAGCGTCTATGCCGGCCTGCATGTCGCCGATGCGCCCGTCAACGTATCGGCGACGATCATCTCCAACAATGCGGCCGGTGGGATGCCCAGCGACTTCAGCGTCAGCGGCAAGGGTCTCTTCTTGATCGTGGAATGGAACATCATACAGTCCAGCAATGTGCTGACGCCGCCAGGTAACCCGGTCGATCCCATGCTCCGACCGCTGGCCTTCAATGGCGGTCCCACGCCCACGCACGCGATTGCCGCAGGAAGTGCGGCCATCGATGCAGGGCCTTGGGGTGGGACCGGTACCCTGTTCGATCAGCGAGGGCAGGGGTTCTATCGCCGCGTCGGAGCGGAGCAGGATATCGGAGCGTATGAGTATCAGGGTGACTCCGTCTTCGCCGATGGGTTCGACCCGGGCTCATCACCAATGCGCTGACAACAAAAAAGCCGCATCGCTGCGGCTCAGGCTTGTCACGGGAACAGGAGCGAGGGCTACGCCGCCTTCGTCTCCTCCGGCTTCGACGACCGTGCGAAGCGCGTGCCGAGATCACGACGCAACGCCTGCAGGCCCTCGCCGGCACCCGTGAGCTTGAGCTGGCCATACACCTGCAACGCCGCGACCATCACGTCGCTGCCGAGGGCGATGTCCGTATCCGCACCGCGTTCGGCGAGGCGGGTCAGGCGCAGCAGCCGCGGACGCAGCTTGTCGAGCATGGCCAGGTCCTCCACCGGTCGCGCCGCCACCACGTTGGCCGGCACCAGCTCCGGACTCTGCTGCAGCAACAGCATCGCCTGCCGGCAGAACGCCTCGGACTTCTCGCCCATCTTGCGCAGCGAGCGCTTCTGCGGGACGGAAAGGGCCACCAGCCCGCCCAGCTGCGTCTCCAGCTCCCCCAGCGCCGCATCCACGGCCTGCAGCTGGGCATCGGTGAGGTTCAGCGAAACGATGTTCTGCGTCATAGGTAGTGCTCCTCTTTGGCTTTTGGACCAGCCGTCGGCCCCTATGGCCGACGACCGTGTGCCGTGCGGCACGGGGAGCATTGGAACAGGGGGTGGTCTCAGATCCTGCGACGGGAGGGAGGCGATAGAGATGAGCGGGCGGCGGCGTTCGATGTCACTTTCGAGCGGTCAGCGCTGCTGCAGCCGCACAAATGCGCGCTGGCGACTGCCGCTAGACGAGCGAGTAGGAGATTTCCTACACGCGGTGGATGAGGCTTCCTACAAATGTGGATGCGTAGCGCGAGCAAGATGGCCCGCAAATTGCTCCCGATCACGGACTCGGGGGTGGATCGGTCGGGAAGGGCCAAGGTATGGGGCGCAGATCGGGGTTGATTGGAGCATTGATCACCGCGCATGCGAGGTCCGTTCGCGAGCAGAACGCAAGGCAGCGGTTCCAGATCGCGCAGGCCAAGCGGCATGAGCAGGCGCGTGCGGCGGCCGCGCGCGCGGAAGCAGCGGAACTGCGTGCAGTCGAGGCGGGAATTCGAGCAGCGTCAGCCGCAGAAGCACGCGACGCCAAGGCGCGAGAGCGCGCCCTGAAGGACGCCGAGCGACAACGTGCCCGAGACGAAAAGGACGCAGAACGTCAGGCACACCTCGATGCTCAGGAGTCCGCTGAGGAGCGGACGCTGGAGGTGACTGATGCCGTCGCCGAACTTCAGGGAGTGCTGGCGCATACACTGGGGGTCGATGACCGGATTGCGTTCGATTCGCTCCGCGTGCACGAGGCGCCGCCGCAATTTGTCGAGCCAAGTCTGGTTCTTCCCTCATATGCGCCAGACACCACGTTGCGGGATCCGGCAAAGCCGGCGTCACTTGAGGCGCTCCTGAAAGCCAAAGTGCGTCCCGCGACATTCTTCGAACGGATCCTGCGATCGAGCCGCGTTTCGCGCGAAACCCAGCAGGTGACTGCGCAGCACGAAGCGGCCGTTGGCAAATATCAGCAGAGTCTAGAAGCAGTCGCCCAGCAGCGGCGCGCGCACAAGGATGCGTTCGATCGCGCCCGTGAGAAACTCCAGGCCGATCATGCTCAGAAGGTGGGCTTGGCGCGTCGAAACCATGAAGCCCGGCTGTCGTCCTACAACGCAAAGCGTCAGCAGCGAGACGCGGAAGTCACCGCGCTTGAAGAGAGCTACCGCCGCGGCGAAGCGGAAAGCGTCGAGCTCTACAACGAGATGGTTCTCTCTCGATCAGACTATCCACCCGGCTTTCCACAGAAGTTCCGATTGGTGTACCAGCCGGAAAATCGCCAGCTTGTCATCGACTTCGAACTTCCTGCCATCGGCATCGTTCCGACCGTGGAGGAGTATCGGTACGTAAAGGCGCGCCGCGCGATCGACGAGAAGCCGAGGAAGCCCGCAGCGATCAAAGCCATCTACCGAGAACTGGTCGCCCAGACGGCCCTGCGCACTTTGCATGAGGTGCTGGAGGCCGACCAGGGAAGCCATCTCGATACGGTGGTGTTCAGCGGCTACGTCAACAAGATCGACGAAACAACGGGCCAGGAAATTCGGCCATACCTCGTCTCGCTTCGGGTGACGAAAGAAGCCTTCTTGCCGATCAATCTCGCGCGAGTCGAGGCGCAAGCTTGCTTGAAGAACCTCGGCGCGCAGGTCTCACCCAGCCCCGAAGAAGCACGCGCCGTCCGTCCGGTCGTCGAGTTCGACATGATCGATCCCCGGTTCATCGGCGAAGTGGACGTGCTCGGTGAACTCGACGCACGCCCAAACTTGATGGAGCTCACGCCAGCAGAGTTCGAGGCGCTCGTCAGCAATCTGTTTACGCAGATGGGGCTGGAAACCAAGCTCACCAGAGCAAGCCGAGACGGCGGTGTCGATGCGGTGGCCTTCGACAAACGCCCGATCCTGGGTGGGAAGGTGGTGATTCAGGCGAAGCGCTATCGCCACACGGTTGGGGTATCGGCGGTTCGCGATCTGTACGGAACGATGATGAACGAAGGTGCAAGCAAAGGCATCGTCGTCACCACCAGCGGCTACGGACCTGACGCTTATTCGTTCGCGAACGACAAGCCGCTAGAGCTTGTGGATGGCGGAGGTTTGCTTTACTTGCTCGAAAGCATTGGGCGGCCGGCTCGGATCATCATGCCCCTGGACTCGTGATCCGGCGGAGCGAAATCTTTAAGTGAGGGGCCCTTCTTCTTACCTTTGTTGTTCTGAACGGCGATCTTGTCAGGGGGAGCAGTGAACTCATCGACGGTGATCGCAGGGGCGCTACTGTCTCAAGTTTCCATGGTTTCAATACTTTCGATTGGCGCGGCTCTACTGCGGGGTGCCTCAACGAGAACTGCTTGGTGGAAGGGGCAGCGCGTATACCATGCGCTTTGGTTAGAGTTGCTTGCGTTATTGCTCGTATCCGTAGGCTGTCTAGTATTCACATCAACTATGTCTGCAATCTGGAGTCCGCTCTTCAGTGGGACTTCGTTTTCTGGGCTTTCTGATGATACCGCGATGGTTGTCGTTTTCTCGGCGAATATTTTTGTCGTGACGCGTCTTGTTTTCGCTACGGGAGGGAGCGTCGACAGCCCTTTTCAGCCGCTCTTCTTTTTTATTCCAACGATTGCTCTGCTACTAAGAGAGCCATCAGAGCGTGTCGTATCGTATTCCGTCATCGTCTCGTTCTGTTTTATCGCATTGCTGTATCGCTCCCATCCGGCGCCATCGGAGAATCCGTCGCGCGTTAAGCAGGCCTGCGGATTTGTCGCAATTGCCTGCCTATTCCTAGCGGTTTTGATTGGCCTCCTTACGCGAAAGTAGAACTAAAAAATCCAGCATAAGCGTATTAGCACCAAAATGATCGACTAGCAGGGTGGTGGTTTCAAATGACGGTAATTCGCGATGGAAATATCATCCGCTTCCATGGTCAGTATCGCGATATTGATCTCCATTTTCCGCTGGCATGTCTTCACCATGCGGTTAACGACTACGGCTATCAGGACGTCGTGCTGGATTTCTCTGACTGTGTCGAAACATATCCTGGGCCGATGCTTGCTCTGTGTTCTGAGATCTTGCGGTTAAGATCCGAGCATATTGACGCTGAGCTCATACTGCCGGTTAAGCGGGATCTTGCGAGGCTTTTCGAAAACGCAAACTGGGCACATCTGTTGGAGCCTAGAAAGTTCGCTCGGTCGCGATTTCGCGGACATTCGCAGATCCCTGCCACGCAGTTCAACAATCCAACCGACCAGACCGATGCGGTCAATCGCATCGTGAACGCCATACTGGGTGGTATTCCCGACATTCGGAGGGAGAATTTTGCTGCGCTCGAGTGGGCCGTAAATGAACTGACAGATAACGTAATTGTGCATTCACAATCGGCCATAGGCGGGCTGGTTCAGGTTTCGAGCTTCAAACGTAACTCGAAGGTCGTTGAATTTACCATCGCTGACTCCGGGCTTGGCATTCCTGCGACGCTGAGATCGGGCGGGTCCTTTAGTGGGTCGGACACGGATGCGCTCGATAGAGCGATTCGAGAAGGCGTCACGAGGGACAAATCAGTTGGTCAAGGTAATGGTTTATTTGGCAGCTATCAGATTTGCTGCCTTAGTGGCGGTGCATTCCAGATTGAATCTGGTCATGCTCGTCTGCTGTATAGGCCAGGGCCTCACGGCCTTGAAATTCGGGATCAGAAAGTTCCCGTCAAAGGGACACTCGTGATCGCAAAGATCAACTTCAGCGACCCTGACCTCCTGAAGGATGCTCTCAAGTTTTCCGGGAAGTCCTACAAGCCCGTGGACTACATTGAGACGAAGTATGAAGGCAGCGCTGACGAGACAATCCGCATGTCGCTGGCAACCGAGGCGCAATCTTTCGGGAGCCGAGTGGCGGGAACGCCCGTTCACACTAAGCTGTACAACTTGGTGCGGATGTGCCCAAGCCAGCCGATAGAAGTCGATTTCGGTGGTGTTGCACTAATATCTAGCAGCTTTGCGGACGAAGTATTCGGCAAGCTTTTCGTCAAACTTGGCCCCCTGGAGTTCATGCAGCGAATTAGATTTAAGAATGTCGAACAAACGGTACGCATGCTCATCGACCGCGCGATATCGCAACGCGTAACAACGGGCCTGGGTGGCTAGGGGCTCGATCAGGAATGGAGTAAATATCCGTTTGAATTTGCCTCTACGGGCAGTTGGCTCTCGGATATCCTTGGCGATTGCGGCTTATCCGTTGCGACGAAGGCAGAGTGCTTTGCGGCATACCACCGCCACGGCTCGGATCACGTCGCGGATGCGCTACGCTTCCCAGGCGGCCCTCCCCGCATCGGACGAGACGAGCAGTTCGAATGGACAAGTCGGAAGTCGTGGTAGGAAACACGCGCATCGCCCTCCAGTGGCCGAACGAGCGCGATGAGCTGACGGCCACGCTGGGCCGGGCGCTGGAGCCGGTACTCATCCCGCTCGGATTCGAGGTGAAGCGCGATCCGCGCGGTGACGACTTCGTGAGGACGCGCGGCGACACGACACTGACGGTCTGCGGGGTCGGGTACGACGATCATCCGCACTATGCGTGTGACGTCCTCGTCACCGTGCGTCATCACGTCGTGGAGCAGCTGCTCGCGAGCGTGGTTCCGGGCAACGAGTACACGGCGACGTGGACGATGCGGCTGTCGAACCTCGAGAGCCATGGCGGTTTCGCGATCACCTCGGTGCGACACATCGAGGCGTTCATCAAGTTCGCTGCGCGCAAGCTGCCGGCGGTGGTCGAGCGGTGCGATGACCTGCACGAACTCGATCGCATCATCAACGCGGATCGCACGCAGATCGACGGGGTCGACTTCGCGTCGGCCGAAGGCCCGATCGTGTTGGCATGGCTCGCGGGCAATCCGAACTTCGAGAGCATGGTCGCGTATGCCGACACGCGTTACGACCGGCGCGAGATCGAGGGCGATACGCCGATCGTGCAGCTGGCGGACCATCTGCGCCGGACCGTGCCGGTGGAACGCAGGCGTCCGGCGACGGGCTAGTCGAAGCCGTTCGCGAAGATCGGATCAGGCGCGCCCGTCGAGCCGCTGACCGTCGCGACGCCGTAGCCCACGAGCGTGAACGCGAGGTGCGCGGAGGACGGCTGCAAGGTCGACGCCTGCCACAGCGATCCGTCGCTGCTGCGCACGAGGTCGTAGCTCGCCGCGGCGGTGCCGGGAACGTCGATCGTGATCGACTGCGTCGACGCGCTGCCGTTGAGGATCACCCAGGTGAGGCTGCCGCTCGCGGCATTCACGTACGCACTCGCGACGACATCGCTGCTGCCGGTGACCGTGACGGGAGCACGTCGGCTGCCGGGGCGGATGTAGCGGGCGTAGTGCTTGAGGGCGACGTACTTCGGCGAGTTCGCCTGCAGCGTGTCGTCGGTGAGCGTCTGTTCGGCGACCGCGTTGCCGTCGCTCAGCTGCCAGTACACCCATGCGCTTTGTTCGCCGGCGACGAGCGCCTGGTGGACGCGCAGCGCGAGGCCGAACGCACCCTGGCCGGGAAAGCCGGAAGCGGGGGCGCGCCAGGCGGTCTGTTCGCCCGAGGTTTCGGTCATCCACGAGGCCTTGCCGTGGCTCGCGTAGCCGGCGACGTTGGCGGGGATGCCGGGTGCGGGGCTGGTGGTCCAGCCGTCCTTCCACCACAGCCATTGCTGCGGCGTCGCGTCCGCGGCGCTCGCGCCGTCGGCGGCGTAGCCGTGGATCGCGTACAGCGCAATGGCGGATTCGGCGACCGGATCGTCACCGATGTGCTCGAGGTATTGCAGGTTCTTGTGGATCGGGCCGCCGTATTCCCACATCCCGTAGGCGTCGCCGCCGAGCAGGTCTTCCGGGCCGATGATGCGGATCGGGGCGAGGTCCGGGTAGGCGTCGAGTTCCGCGCGCACGCGCTTCAACGCCGCGATGTACTGCGAGGAGAGCGGATAGAACGCGCTGTTGTAGAACGTCTCGAAGTTGAGTTCGTTCTGGATGCTGATCGCGTAGAGGTGCACGCCGTAGCGGTTCTGGAAGCCGCGCAGGTACGCCGCGGTCGCGCGCGCGAACTGGCTCAGCGCGCTGGTCGGGCCGGTGCCGGCGTCGAACACCGCGAGCGGCGTGTCGGAGGTGTCGAGCCGGCCACCGGAGAAGTTGCCGGCCCAGATGAACGGCCACGCGGTCCCGCCGACCGGCAGCGGCCAGCCGGCGTCGCCGATCGTGTGGCCCGACGACACTTTCAACCACGGCGCCGGCGACCAGATCGAACCGATGAGCTTGAAGTCGCCGAGCGCGGCCGCGTGCGACTGGCCGATCTGCGCGAGCGTGCCGGCGACGTGCGGCATGCCGTTGTCGAAGTCGAAGTAGCCGATGTTGGCGTCGATGTTCGGACCCATCACCGCGATCGGCGCGTTGCGACCCGCGAACAGGCGCGAGTAGTCGTCCGGGCCCGTGTAGGTGCGCACGTTGTTGTTGTCCGGGCCCGGTAGCGCCGGACTGTTGTGGAACCAGGGCGAGTTGTAGGTGAAGTCGGAATACGGCGCGCGGAACGTCGGCACGAGGTCCATGCGCTCGATCGTGAAACGCGCGTCGTCGAAGTAGAGCGACTGGAACCAGGCCTGCGTCGCGTCGTCGCCGGAGAGGCACGTGCCGAAGCCGTCGATGCGCTGGCGCAGGTCCGACGCACCGATCGACGTCGTCAGCGTGACGGCGTTGGCGGAGAGCGAGCACGATGCGGCGAGTGCGCTTGCGAGCAGCAGCTTCATCGGCGTCTCCGAGGGGCAGCCGGGCTTCGTCGATACTAGCGAGCGTGCCGGTAGGTCGTCGGGACGGCGGTCACACCTGTAGGCCGGGCTTTCCCTGTGGGAGCGGCGGGAGCCGCGATGCTCTTCTCGCCGGGACGCGACAGCATCGCGGCTGCCACCGCTCCCACAACAGCCTGCCCATTCCAGCGGACCACGCGCTGGGACTCGCGGCGTGTGCTTCGCGAAAACCATGCGGCTTCTTGCGCTGCGTCCCACCCTACGAGGCTGGGTTCGGAGATACTAGCGAGCGTGCCGGTAGGTCGTCGCGACGGCGGTCACACTGTCGGCCGGGCTTTCCCTGTGGGAGCGGCGGGAGCCGCGATGCTCTTACCGCCGGGACGCGACAGCATCGCGGCTGCCGCCGCTCCCACAATAGCCCGCCATTTCCGGCGGACGACGCGGTGGGACTCGCGGCGTGTGCATTCGCGAAAAGGCCGTGCGGTTTCTTGCGCTGCGTCCCACCCTACGAGGCTGGATTATCATCGTCACGTCACAGCCGGCGGCGCTCGTTCGTGGGTCGGGCCCACGAGGAACAGCGATGCATCCCTACGACACGATCGTCAGCCGCGACGTCGGCGCCTTTCCGCTGGACGAGTTTTCGAAATACCCGCGGTTCATGCCAGTGGACTGGCGGGAGGAGGAGCCGCGCATCCTGAGCGCCTTCTTCAAGGCGACCGGTCTACCCGCCGAGGGCACGGCGCTCGAAATGGACGAGCGCACGTCGTACTACCAACTCGTCCGCGGCAGCGAACGGGTCGACGTTCCCTGGGGCGATGAAGCGTCCGCGCAGCATTCGATGCTCGTGGCCCTCCAGCGCATGTTCGGTGCGAGCCATTCGATCCGCTACTTGAACCACGGCTGCGCCGACACCGGCTGCTTCGTGGTAGAGACGAATGAGGACTGGCGAAGCCTCGAACGCGCGAATCCGCACGTTCGCTGGTTCTTCACGCCGATCGACTTGCTGCCGGATGTCTTCAAGAGCGATGTCGACGACCTCGTGCGCGTCGGGAAGACCTACGGCGAGACGTGATGGGTGCTGTGGGAGCGCCGGAAGGCGCGATACTTCGTTCGCACATCGACGGAAGCATCTTGGCTGAGGCCGCTCCTACGACAGCGGGCTCACGACCGCGCGTTCCTGCGACAGCGCCTTCGGCAGCGCGCTCCTTCGACAGGACGCCTACGCGCGCGGCGAGATGTTTCCCCTCTCCCGCTTGCGGGAGAGGGCTGGGATGAGGGCGATCGGAGCGACGCGTCGCGGCGTCGCGCATGTCCCGTCGCTCCTCGCTTCGCTTCCCCTCACCCGCGCCTGCGGCGCGACCTCTCCCGCAGGCGGGAGAGGTGAAACGGGGACTGCGGTCTCCCCCGCGAGCGGGAGAGGTGAAACGCGGACTGCGGTGCGTATGGGGCGGTGGGATGTTCCCCCTCTCCCGCTTGCGGGAGAGGGCTGGGGTGAGGGCGATCGGAGCGACACGTCGCGGCGTCGCGCATGTCCCGTCGCTCCTCGCTTCGCTTCCCTCACCCGCGCCTGCGGCGCGACCTCTCCCGCGAGCGGGAGAGGTGAACGCGCGGGGCTTCAGCGCGCGACCGCCGGCCGCTTCGCGCGGATCGCGTAGAGCTCGCGATCGGCCTGCGCGAGCGCGGCGTCGAGGGTCGTGTCGCCGCGGCGCACGGCTTGTCCCAGCGTGAAGCCGATCGGCGCGTCGGCGCGGTCGGCCTCGATGCGGCGCACGATTTCCTGCGTCTGCGCTTCGTCCGCGCGCGGCAGCAGCAACAGGAATTCGTCGCCGCCCGAGCGCACGACCATGTCCTGGCGGCGCACGTGGCGCTTGAGGAACTCGGCCATCGCGACGAGCACTTCGTCGCCGCGCTGGTGGCCGTAGGTGTCGTTGACGTGCTTGAAGCGGTCGAGGTCGATCGCGACGCAGCCCCACGGATCGTCGCGCGCGATGGTGTCGGCGACTTCGGCGAGGTGGCGGCGGTTGAAGCAGCCGGTCAGCGCGTCGCGGATGCTCCAGTCGCGCAGCTGCCGTTCCTGCCGCTCGCGCTCGGTGATGTCCTGCGCGTGGCCGAGCACGTAGGCTTCCTCGCCTTCGTCGTCGAGCGTGTTGTGGAATTGCCAGGTGTGCACGCTGCCGTCCTTGGCGATGAGGCGCAGCAGGCCGGTCGCGGTGCCGTCGCGCGTGACCTGCGCGAGGTAGCCGTCGAAGAACGGTTGCAGTTCGGGCGGCATGAACTCGGACAGGCGCCGACCGAGCAGTTCGGCGATCGGATAGCCGAGCGCGTCCGCGGCGGCAGGGTTGACCGACAGCAGGATGCCGTCCAGGTCGTGCGTGCAGATCAGGCCGAGGCTTTCCTCGAACAGGCGGCGGAAACGCCGCTCGCTGACCTGCAGCGCGTGGATCGCGCGCTTGCGCACGGTGATGTCCTGCAGCGAACCGATCAGGCGCGCGGGCTTGCCGTCTTCGACTTCGACGGTGCCGACCATGCGCACCCAGACCTTGCGCCGCTTCGCCGTCGTCATCGGCAGTTCGAGGTCCCAGCCCTTGCCGTCGGCGGCGGCGCGGCGCACCGCCTCTTCGATCGTCGCGCGCCGCTCCGCGTCGAAGAAGCCGAGCGCCTCGTCGAGCGTCGGCACGTAGCCGGGCGGCAGGTCGTGGATGATGCAGGTCTGGTCCGACCAGACGAGCTCGCTGCTGCGCAGGTCGAGCTGCCAGCCGCCGACGCCGGCGATGCGCCCGGCGCGATCGAGGAACGCTTCGCTCTCATGCAGCTTCTGCTCGACCGCCTTGCGCTCGGAAATGTCGAGCAGCGTGCCGTACATGAGCTGAGGCTCGCCGTCGTCGGTCCAGTGCGTGGTGCGGCCGCTCGTGTGCACCCAGACGTAGTGGCCGTCCTTGTGCAGCATGCGCGCGTCGCAGTCGAACGCGTCGCGCTCGTGGCGCAGGTACTGGCGCAGGTTCTGCACCACGCCGGGCCAGTCGTCGGCGTGCATGAGCTGCGGCTTCACGCAGCGTCCGTCGGGGCCGAGGTCGCGCAAAGTTAGCGAACGCGACGATTCCAGTTCGTCGAGCGTGTAGCCGAGGATCTGCGCGTACTGTGCGTTGAAGCGCACGTCGCCGCTCTGCAGGTTCCACTCCCACGCACCCGCGCGCGTCGCCTCGAGCACGCTCGCGAGGCGCAGGCGGTCCTCGTTGCGACGGCGCTCGGCGAGCGCCTCGCGCTGCAGCGCGTCGTTGCGCTCCAGCGCGGCCGCGCGCTGCTCGAGTGCTTCGGCGACCGCGTGCGCGAGCTGCTGCAGGATCGCCGCCTGCGTCGCGTCGAGTTCGCGCGGCTGGCGGTCGATCACGCACAGCGCGCCCATGCGCAAGCCGTCGCTCATGCGGATCGGCGCGCCCGCGTAGAAACGGATGTCCGGATTGCCGGTGACGAGTGGGTTGCCGGCGAAGCGCGGATCGGCCTGCGCATCGGGCACGACGAACAGGCCGTCGTCGAGGATCGTGTACGAGCAGAACGCGACGTCGCGCGGCGTCTCGGTCGTGCCGTCGAGGCCGACGTTGGCCTTGAACCACTGGCGGTCCGCGTCGACGAGCGTGACCAGCGCGATCGGCACGCCGGCGACGAGCGCGGCGGCCTGCGCGAGCGCGTCGAACAGCGGTTCCGCTTCGGTGTCGAGCGCGTCGAGCGCGTGCAGCCGCGCGAGGCGGCGCGCTTCGTCGATCGACAAGGGCGCGGGTCGTGTCATGGCGTTTCCGCTCGCTTGCGCACTCCTGCGGTTTCGCCAAAAAGCTACACCGTCGTCGCGCCGGCTGCCAGCCGCCCTGGCGCGGTGCGTCGCCCGCCGTTCAGGCGCGGCGCAGCACCGCCATCGGCGACGCGCGCGCGATGCGGCGCGTACCGGCCCAGCCGGCGAGGGCGACCAGCGCGGCCGCCGCGGCGACCAGCAGCGCCAGCGGCCCGAGCGGCGGAGTATACCCTTCCAGTTTGAACACTCCGCCCGCGAGGGCGCTGCCGAGTACCGCCGCGGCGACCACCGCGACGCCGCCGGCGAGCAGGCCGAGCGTGCCGAACTCGGCCAGCACCGCGGTCGCGAGCTGGCGCCCGTGCGCACCGAGCGTGCGCAGCAGGGCCGCCTCGAAGCGGCGCTCGTCGGCGGTCGCCGCGAGCGCGGCGAGCAGCACGAGCACGCCGGCGACGAGGCTGAAGCCGAGCACCCAGCTCGCCGCGCCGGTGACGCGGCCGATGATGTCGCGGATGCGGTCGAGCACCGCGTTGAGGTCGATCAGCGACAGGTTGGGGAAGTCGCGTGAAAGTGCGGCGAGCGGCGCGGCGCCGTCGCCGCCGAGGTGGAAGCTCGCGACCATGCTGTGCGGCAGCTGTTCGCCGTCCGCGGGATCGAGCATGAGGAAGAAGTTCGCGCGGAACGAATCCCACTCGACCTTCCTGAGGCTCGTCACCTCGGCGACGATCTCGCGATCGCCGAAGCGCAGGGTCAGCGTGTCGCCGAGCTTCAGGCCGAACAGGTCGACCCACACCTGTTCGACCGAGATCGACGGCTTCGCCGGCGCGCCTTCGAACCATCGCCCCTGCACGATCCGGTTCGCTTCCGGCAGGCGCTCGCTCCAGCTCACGCGCACTTCGCCCTCGATGAAGTCGGCCGCGCGCCGATCGCTCTTCTCGGCCGGCTGCGGCGCGTGGCCGTTGATCGCGACGAGCTTGCCCGCGGCGAGCGGCAGCAGGTTCATGTTCGATGCGCCGAGTGCGTGCAGGCGCTCGCGCAGCGCGTCCTGCTGTTCCGGCTGCAGGTTGATCGCGAACCAGTTGGGCGTGTCCGCGGGCAGGTCGGCGCGCCAGCGTTCGAGCAGCGACGGGCCGATCACGCCGAGCACCGCGAGTGCGGTCAGGCTGAGCGCGAGCGCGCCGGTCTGCAGCAGGGTCAGCGCGCGCCGGCGCGCGAGGTTGGCGAGGCCGAAGCGCAACGCACCGCGCAAGCGCGTGGCGAGGCGGCGCACGAGCCAGAGCAGCACGAGGCCGAGCACGAACGTCGCGAGCGCGACCGCTGCGAAGCCGATCGCGAGCGTGCCGGCGAGGCGCGCGTTGCCGGCGCCGTAGAGCACGAGCAGCGCGCCGACCGCGACCGGCAGCAGGTAGAGCACGTCGAAGCGGCGCACGCGCGCGGCGAGGTCGCGGCGGAACACGCGCAGCGGTTCGACGTCGCGCAGGCGCAGCAGCGGCGGCAGCGCGAAGCCGAACAGCACGGCCACGCCGACGGCGAGCGCGGCGAGCGGCGGCCCCCACGGGAGCCTGGGCGGCGCGCCCGGCAGCAGGCCGCTCGCGAGTTCGAGCACGAGTTGCTGCAGGCCGAGGCCGAGCGCGAGGCCGACCACGCACGCGGGCACCGCGAGCAGCGCGAGTTCGAGCAGCAGCGCGGCGAGGATTTCGCCGCGGCGCGCGCCGAGGCAGCGCAGCAGCGCGACTTCCTCGGTCTTGCGTCGCGCGAAGCGCTGCGCACCGAGCGCGATCGCGACGCCGGACAGCAGCGCGGCGAGCAGCGCGGCGAGGCGCAGGAAGCTCTCGCCGCGTTCGAACGCGTTGCGCAGGTTCTGCTGCGCGTCCTCGACCGTCGTGATGCGCGCGCCGGAGGGCAGGTTCGGCCGCGCCCAGGCCGCGAACGCGGCGACCGCATCAGTATCGCCGGCGACGAGCAGGCGGTGTCCGGCGCGGCTGCCCGCGCCGAGCAGCCCGCCCGCCTCGGCGTCGCCGAGGTTCATGATCACGCGCGGCGCGATGCGGAACAGGTTGCCGCTGTCGGGCGACTTGGCGATCTCGCCGGCGACGACGAGGTCGCGGCCGCCGAGCTGCACGTTCGCGCCGACCGCGACGCCGAGCGCGACGAGCGCCGCGTGGTCGGCGTAGATCGAACCCGAGGGCGGCGCGTGCGCGGCGTGCTCGACGCCGTCGGCGCCGCGCACGCTCAGCGCGCCGCGTAACGGGAACGCGGCGTCGCTCGCGCGCACGTCGCAGAGCTGGCTGCGCTCGTTGGCGAACAGCACGCTCGGGAACTCGGCCAGGCGATTCGTCGCGAGGCCGCGCCGCTGCGCTTCCTGCGCGAGTTCCGCGGGCAGCGCGTGGCCCGCGCCGAGCGCGAGGTCGCCGCCGATGAGTTCGGCCGCCGAGGCGACGAGCGCGCGTTCGACGCGCGCGGCGAGCGTCGCGACCGCAGCCATCGCGGCGACCGCGAGCACGAGCGCCATCGCGAGTGTCGCGAGTTCGGCGTGGCGGAACTCGCGGCGCAGGCTGCGCGCGGCGAAGACGAGCGGCCTCATGCGGCGGTCTCGTCGATCTTTCCCTCGCGCAGGCGCAAGCTGCGCGCGCAGCGCGCGGCGAGCGTCGCGTCGTGCGTGACCAGCACGAGCGTGGTCGCGTGTTCGCGGTTGAGCGCGAACAAGAGGTCGCCGATGCCGGCGCCGGTGCGCTGGTCGAGGTTGCCGGTCGGTTCGTCGGCGAACAGGATGTCGGGTCCGTGCACGAACGCGCGGGCGAGCGCGACGCGCTGCTGCTCGCCGCCGGACAGCTGCGCCGGATAGTGGTGGCGGCGCGCGCCGAGGCCGACCCGCGCGAGCGCGTCGGCAGCGCGTTCGCGCGCGTCGTCGCGGCCGTCGAGTTCGAGCGGCAGCATCACGTTCTCCTCGGCGTTGAGCGCGGGGAGCAGGTGGAAGCTCTGGAACACGAAGCCGACGCGGCTGCGGCGCAGGCGCGCACGCGCTTCCTCGTCGAGCGCGTCGAGGCGTTCGCCGGCGAGCGCGATCGAGCCGGTGCTCGGCCGGTCGAGGCCGGCGAGGAGGCCCAGCAGGGTCGTCTTGCCCGAACCGGACGCGCCGACGATCGCGAGGCTGTCGCCGCGTTCGACCTCGAGGCTGACCCGTTCGAGGATCGTCAGCCGACCGTCGGGGCCGTCGACGATTTTGCTAACCTCGCTCGCATACAACGCCGATCCGATCCTGTCCTTCATGCTGCGCATCCTCTTCGTGTTGCTGTCTTCGTTCGCCGCATCGATCGCCGTCGCCGCACCGCGGCCGGTGCTCGTGCTCGGCGATTCGCTGTCCGCCGCCTACGGCCTCTCGCCGAAGGAAGGCTGGGTCACCCTGCTCGACGAACGCCTCGCCGCCGCCCGGCCCATACGTAACGTCGTCAACGCAAGCATCAGCGGCGAGACCAGCGCGGGCGGCCTCGCGCGCCTGCCGGCGCTGCTGAAGGAGCACGCGCCGGCGCTCGTCGTGGTCGAGCTCGGCGCCAATGACGGCCTGCGCGGGCTGCCGCTCGCGCAGCTGCGCGCGAACCTCGTGAAGATCCTCGAGGCCGTGCGCGGCGCCGGCGCGCATGCCGTGCTGGTCGGCATCGAGCTGCCGGTCAACTACGGGCCGCAATACCGCGACGGCCTGCGTGAGGTGTATCGGGGCCTCGCCGGAGAATTCAACGTGCCGCTCGTCCCGTTCCTGCTCGACGGCGTCGCGCTCGATCCCGCGCTCATGCAGGACGACGGCCTGCATCCGCGCGCCGTGGCCGAGCCGCGCGTGCTGGAGAATGTCTGGAAGGTGCTCGAGCCCGCGCTGAAGGCGCTCCCGGCGGGCTAGCCTTTTTCGCTCCCACAAAGTCAGCCGCACGACTTGGCGGCTGACCGGGCCGCTCCCACGGCGGACCCCGGAGGCCGCTTCCGCCGCTCCCATGGCCCGCCGCGGGTCATGGGCCGAATGGCATATGGCGGCCGCCCCGGGCCGCGGCTAGGCTGGCCGGCCATGCGTCGGACTGCGTCCGGGCCGGCGCCTTTTTTCCGCCACGGGGAACCCCAATGCTGCGAGCGAAGATCCTCACGACGACGATGAACCTGATCCTGTTCGGCGCCACCGCGGCCGTGCTGCAACCGGCCGATGCGATCGCCAAGGGCGCCGCCGCCGCGGCGCTGCCGGCGAGCAACCCGTTCGCGGCCGAAAGCACGCTGCCGTTCCACGCGCCGCCGTTCGACAAGATCAAGGACGCCGACTACCAGCCCGCGATCGAAGCCGGCATGCGCGAGCAGATCGCCGAGATGGACAAGATCGCCGCGTCGAAGGAAGCCCCGACCTTCGCCAACACGATCGAGCCGATGGAGCGCAGCGGCGCGACGCTGAACCGCGTCGGCGCGGTGTTCGGCGCGATCACCGGCGCCAACACGAACGAGACCTTGCAGAAGGTGCAGGAAGCCGTCGCGCCGAAGTACGCCGAGCATCAGGATGCGATCTACCTCAACGACAAGCTGTTCCAGCGCGTGAAGAAGCTGTACGACACGCGCGCCTCGCTCGGCCTCGACGCCGAGCAGAACGAGCTGGTCGAGCGCTACTACCGCAACTTCGTGCGCGCCGGCGCCCAGCTCGGCGAGGCCGACAAGGTGAAGCTGCGCGCGCTCAACAAGGAAGAGTCGACCCTCACCACCGACTTCTCCAACAAGCTGCTCGCGGCGAACAACGCCGGCGCGGTGATCGTCTCGGACAAGGCCGAGCTCGCCGGCTTCTCCGACGCCGACATCGCCGCGGCGGCCGACGCGGCCAAGTCGCGCAAGCAGGACGGCAAGTACGCGATCACCCTGCAGAACACCACGCAGCAGCCGGCGCAGGTGTCGCTCGACAATCGCGCCACGCGCGAGAAGCTGTTCACGGCGTCGACGATGCGCGCCGAGCACGGCGACGCGAACGACACGCGCGCGATCATCCAGCGCCTCGCGGTGCTGCGCGCCGAGCGCGCCAAGCTGCTCGGCTTCCCGAACTACGCGACCTACACGCTCGACGACCAGATGGCGAAGACGCCCGAGGCCGCCGAGAAGCTCATGACCGACATGGTGCCGGCGGCGACCGCGAAGGCGCGCGGCGAGGCGGCCGCGATGCAGGCGCTCATCGACAAGGAAAAGGGCGGCTTCAAGCTCGCGCCGTGGGACTGGCAGCACTACGCCGAGAAGGTGCGCAAGGCGCAGTACGACCTCGACGAGTCGCAGATCAAGCCCTACCTCGAGATCAACCGCGTGCTGCAGGACGGCGTGTTCTTCGCCGCCAACCAGATGTACGGCCTCACGTTCAAGGAGCGCAAGGACATCCCGGTGTACAACCCGGACGTGCGCGTATTCGAGGTGTTCGACAAGGACGGCACCTCGATGGCGCTGTTCTACGCCGACTACTGGAAGCGCGACAGCAAGCGCGGCGGCGCCTGGATGGACAACCTGGTCGGCCAGTCCGGCCTGCTCGGCACCAAGCCGGTCGTGTTCAACGTCTGCAACTTCACCAAGCCGTCCGCGGGCCAGCCGGCGCTGATCAGCTGGGACGACGCCACGACGATGTTCCACGAGTTCGGCCACGCGCTGCACGGCATGTTCTCCAACGTGAAGTACCCGACCTTGTCCGGCACCAGCGTGCCGCGCGACTTCGTCGAGTTCCCGTCGCAGTTCAACGAGCACTGGGCGAGCGACCCGAAGGTGTTCGCGAACTTCGCCAAGCACTACCAGACCGGCGCGCCGATGCCGGCCGAGCTGGTCGAGAAGATCAAGAAGTCCAAGACGTTCGACCAGGGCTTCGCGACGACCGAGTACCTCGCCGCCGCGCTGCTCGACATGAGCTGGCATTCGCTCGGGCCCGACGCCGGCAAGCAGGACGTCGACGCGTTCGAGAAGAAGACGCTGCACGACCTCAAGATCGACATGTACGAAGTGCCGCCGCGCTACCGCACCTCGTACTTCGCGCACATCTGGGGCGGCGGCTACGCGGCCGGCTACTACGCGTACCTCTGGAGCGAAGTGCTCGACCACGACGCGTTCTACTGGTTCCGCGAGCACGGCGGCATGACGCGCGAGAACGGCCAGCGCTTCCGCGACATGGTGCTCTCGCGCGGCAGCACCGAGGACATGGCGAAGATGTACCGCGACTTCCGCGGCCGCGATCCGAGCGTCGAGCCGCTGCTCGAACAGCGTGGCCTGAAGGAGGAGACGCCGGCCGCGAAGTAAGCGGTCGCGTTTCCCGCAGCATATGAGGGAGGGACTTCGGTCCCTCCCTTTTTTCGTGGAGGACGAAGAGCAAGAGCATCGCGGCTTCCGCCGCTCCCACAGAAAGCTGTTTCGCTGCATCTTCGCGCCGAGGCGACCGCTCTCTGTGGGAGCGGCGGAAGCCGCGATGCTCTTCAAGCAGAGACGACGCTGCGACCGAAATGACGCCCCTCACAGCCACACTGCATCCCAGTACGGATAGTCGCCCACCCGAGCGCAGAATCCGGCACGAACCGGATTGCGGATGATGTAGCGCGCAGCCGTGAGGAGGTCATCGTCTTTGCGCAGCGCTCGATCATGGAAACCGCTCGCCCATACGGGCCCGCTTCGCTCTGCAGCAACGGCGACCGTTCGAGCGGAGATCGCCTTGATCCGCGTCGCGAGCGTCGACAGCGATTCGGCTGCGGACAGTTCGATCAATCCATGCCAGTGGTCGGGCATGAGTACCCAGCAGAGCAGGTGCGAATCGCGCCACAGGCGGCGTTCGGTCAGGGTTCGGGCGGCTGCGCGGGCGATCGTCGCGTCGCTGAACAGTGGCGCGCGGGCCTTGCAGGTGAAGGTCAACAGATAGCACCGGCCAGGCTCGGATCGACGGCCGCGGCGCAGCGCGGATGTTCCTGGAGAGGGAAAGCCGGCTCGATGCATGCGTGCAGCGTCGCCGTTTGCTCACGATCCGGATAGCGAGTAACGGGCTGCGTTACTGTAGGAATGGAGAGCAAGAGCGGCTTCCGCCGCTCCCACAGAAAGCGGTCGCCTCGCCGCGAAGATGTGGCGAAGCAGCTTTCCGTTGGAGCGGCGGAAGCCGCGATGTTTCTGGCCGTTTCACCAGCGATCAATCGACGCGCATGCCGTATCCTTCGCGCATGAGAACCATCACCGCCACCCGCTACGTCACGCCTTTGCGCGAAGGCGGCTCGCTGCCCGCGATCGTCGAAGGCGACGACGCCGGTTTGTACGTGCTCAAGTTCCGCGGCGCGGGGCAGGGGCCGAAGGCGCTCGTCGCCGAGCTCGTCGCGGGCGAGCTCGCGCGAGCGATCGGATTGCCGGTGCCGGAGATCGTGTTCGTCGAACTCGATCCGGACCTCGCGCGCACGGAACCCGATCCCGAAATCCAGCACCTGATCCGCGCGAGCGGCGGGCTCAATCTCGCGCTCGACTATCTGCCCGGATCGATCACGTTCGATCCCGTGGTCGACCAGCCGGATGCCGCGCTCGCGTCCGCGGTCGTCTGGTTCGACGCGTTCACGAGCAACGTCGACCGCACGCCGCGCAACACGAACCTGCTCGTGTGGCATCGCAAACTCTGGCTCATCGACCACGGGGCCGCGTTGTACTTCCATCATGCGTGGGACGGCTATCTCGCCCGCGCGGCTGATCCGTTCGCGCGCATCAAGGATCACGTGCTGCTGTCGTACGCGACGCAGCTGCGCGAGGCGGACGAACGCCTCGCCGCGTTGCTCTCGCGCGATGCGATCGAGCGTATCGTCGCGACGATTCCCGACGACTGGCTCGGTGGCGACGTGCCGTTCGCGAGCGTGGCGGAGCATCGCGAGGCGTACGCGAGCTATCTTTGCCGGCGACTCGAAGCGCCGCGCGCGTTCGCCGAGGAGGCGCTCCGTGCACGCGTATGACTATGCGGTGATCCGCGTCGTGCCGCGCGTCGAGCGCGGCGAGTTCGTCAATGCGGGCGTCGTGCTGTCGTGCAAGGCGGGCGGCTTCCTCGAGGCGCGCATCGAACTCGACGAGGCGCGCCTGCGAGCGCTCGACCCGGGTGTCGATCTCGACGCGGTGCGCGCGCACCTCGCCGCGTTCGCCGCGATCTGCGCAGGCGGCGACGAGGCGGGGCCGATCGGCCGCCTGCCCGCGCGCGAGCGATTCCGCTGGCTCGTCGCACCGCGCAGCACGGTGATCCAGACCTCGCCCGTGCACAGCGGACGCTGCGACGACCACGCGACGATGCTCGAGCGCCTGCTCGACTCGATGGTGCGGGCGCCCGCGCGAAGGAATCCCGGCACGTGAAGCGGCGCGGTTTCGACCTGCCCGCTGCGCGCCTGCGTCGCCAGCGCCTCGTCGGCGACGGCTTCGCCACGGTCGATGAGGCGGTCGCCGCGCACCTCGCGGTGCAGGCGCAGGACTACCTCGGCGCGCTGTGGGCGCTCGGCCAGCGCGTGCGGGGCGCGGGCGAGGCGACGATCGAAGCGGCCCTCGCCGCGCGCCGCATCGTGCGCAGCTGGCCGCTGCGCGGCACGTTGCACTTCGTCGCCGCGGACGACCTGCGCTGGTTGCTCGACCTGCTCGCGCCGCGCCTTTTGCAGCGCAGCCGGCGCCGCCTGAAGGATGATTTCGATGTCGACGAGCGCGTCGTCGAGGGTGCGCGCACGGTGTGCGAGCGCGTGCTCGGCGGCGGCCGCGCGCTCACGCGCGAGGCACTCTACGCGGCGTTCGACGATGCGCGCATCGCGACCGCCGGCTCGCGCGGCCTGCACGTGGTCTGGTGGCTCGCGCACGCGGGCGTGCTCTGCTTCGGCGCGCGCGTGGGCAAGCAGCAGACGTTCGTGCTGCTCGACGACTGGCTGCCGCCGGCGGCGCGCCGTTCGCGCGAGGATGCGCTGGCCGAACTCGCGCGACGCTATTTCGCGAGCCGCGGCCCGGCGACCGTGCAGGATTTCGCCTGGTGGTCCGGCCTCGCCGCCGCGGACGCCGCAGCTGCGCACGAAGCCGTGCGCGGCGGACTCGAGCGCGTCGACGTCGAGGGCCGCGCGTACTGGCACGTGCCCACGGCGGAGGACGGCGCCGTGGCGAAGCACGCACGCGTGCACCTGCTGCCCGCCTACGACGAATACACGGTCGCGTACCAGGATCGCGGCGCGTTCCTCGACGCCGCGCATGCCGCGCGCGCGGGCAACGGCATCTTCAAGCCTGCATTGCTCGTCGACGGTCGCATCGCGGGAGGCTGGAAACGCAGGCTCTTGAAGGTGGCGGTCGAGGTCGCGCCCGACTGGTTCGAACCGCCCTCGGCGACCGCGATGAAAGCCTTCGACGCGGCGGCCGCGCGCTACGCGACCTTCCTCGGCCTGCCGCGTAGCGCCGGCGACGGCTAGCGATCGAACCCGTCGGCGTGGATCCGGTCGGGATTCGTCTCGTAGGCGCCGACGTCCACGGCCGCGCCCTGCGTGCGCGCATCGCCGTCGGCGTCCATGCTGCCGCCGATGGCGAGGGTCACGCCGCTGTCGACGAGCGGCGAATCGGCGCGTAGGCGCGCTTGCGTCGGCGTCAGGAACCCCGGATCGCCATGGCTCGGCGCATTGTCCGTGATGGTCGCGTTGACGTGGCTGCGCGTGTCGTAGTGCGCGCGCGTGAAGACGATGCCGGCACCGTCGGTGGCGATGTCGGGGATGCCAGCCGGCGCGATGCCACCCCACACGATGCTGTTGTCGAGCGTGATCTGGCTGGGCGGGTTCGCTGCCGCGCGAAGGACCAGCCCGCTCGCTTCCTGACTCGACGAGGTCGCCGTGTTGCCGGTGATCGTGAGGTGCGCGAAGCGCGCCGCGGCGTTGTTGTTCAGCGAGCGCACGGGTGCACCCGAGTTGTAGCCGCCCTGGACCACGCTGTTGGCGAAGGTGAGATCGCCACTCGAGTTGTCGAGGATCGCCGCCGACGCACCGATGCAGCCGTCGAGCCGCATGCGGTACACGCGGGCCGTCGCACCGCCGTTGAGCAGGACGTGCAGGCAGGCGCCGACCGCGTCGTTGAGGATGCCTTGGGCGTTGCGCAGGGTCAGGTCGGTCGCATTGATCGTGTTGCCGCTCGTGGAGATGCCCGTGTTCAGCTGCAGCGCCGCGGAACCCGACGAGCCGGTCAGCACCGTCCCCGCCGTACCCGCGTGGTGCGCGTCGCAGGTCGCGCCGCTCCACCCGCCGCTGACGTTCGCGGTCTGGTTCGAGTGCGTGAGATTGAGGTAGAACGAGACGCCGGGGCCGACCGCGTACGCGCCCTCGCGGATCTTGATCGTGATGGACGCGTCGCTGGTCGCCGCGGCCTGGCTCATCGCATCGTCGAGTTCCTGGCTCGTGCCGACACAGGCGGAATAGGCGTGGCCGAGGCCCGGCAGGGCGAGCAGGGCAAGGGCGAGGCAGGACGGGAACGTACGGGTGGAACGACGCATGGCGGACCTCGGTGTGCCGGTGGACGGCGGGAATCGGCGGTGTGCGCCGGCCACGCCGACGCCCCTTCCACGACCGAAACGGACGAGCGCCTCTTTACAGACACGCGCTCGCGATCAACCTCGCCGGCCTCGGTCAGGGCGAGTGCTGCGACTGCGGTCCCGCGCGTTCGTTCGTCGCGGGCAACCTCGTCGGCACGCTCGCGCCCGCGATCACCAGCGCGGCAGCGGTCGGTTTCCCGCTCGGCGTGCCGTCGACGTTCCTCGTCACGACCACGGCTGCGCCGACGCCGGCGATCGCGGTCGCGCTCGCGGTCGCGCTGCCGCCCGGCGTCGCGTTCGTCGACAACGGCGACGGCACCGGCAGTTTCTCCGGCGTGCCGACCGCTGCGGGCGCGTATGCGCTGACCATCACCGCGAGCAACGGCACCACGCCGGACGCGGTGCAGGCGTTCACGATCTCCTTGTAGGCGCCCGCGGCGGCACTGCCGGCGTCGATGCTCGGCGAATATGGCCTGTTCGCCTGCGTGCTGCTGCTCGGTGCGGCGGCGGTGCGGCGCCTGGCCGCGAATCGCGCCTGATCGAACGGGCCGCCGCGCTTCACGGCGGCCGCGTCTTAGTCGTGCGCCTCGCGCACGGGCCGCTTGGCGAGCTTGCGCTGCAGCGTGCGGCGATGCAAGCCGAGCCGTCGCGCGGCTTCGGAGATGTTCCCTTCGCATTCGGCGAGCACGCGCTGGATGTGCTCCCACTCGAGCCGCTTGAGCGGCGGCGCGTGCCCCGGCACGGCGCGCTCGACCTCGCTGTTGCCGTCGCCGAGCAGCGCGCCGACGACCTGGTCCGCATCGACCGGCTTGGCGAGGTAGTCGTGCGCGCCGCGCTTGATCGCTTCGACCGCGGTGGCGATCGAGGCGTAGCCGGTGAGCAGGAGGATGCGCAGGTCCGGTCGCAGCGCGAGCAGTTCCGGGATCAGCGCGAGGCCGTTCTCGGCGCCGAGCTTGAGGTCGAGCACCGCGTAGTCGGGCTGCTTCTCGCGCGCGAGCGCGAGTGCGCGCGCGCCGTCGGTCGCGGTGTCGACCGCGAAGCCGCGTGCACCGAGCGCGCGGGCGAGCACGGCCGCGAACACGGCGTCGTCGTCGATGAGCAGGAGCGGGCGCGGGTCGTTCATCGCGGTGGATTGTCGTTCGCCAGCAGCGGCAGGCGCAATCGCTGGCGCAGGCCGCCGCCGTCGGCGGCGTGCGCGGACAGCTCGCCGCCGAGGCGTTCGGCGGTCGCGTGGGCGAGCGCGAGGCCGAGGCCGAGGCCGTCGCGCTTGCTCGTGCGGAACGCGACGCCCGTGCCCGGGGCGATGCCGCGGCCATGGTCGCGCACCGCGAACTCGACCAGCGAGCGCGTCGCCGCGAGGCGCAGCTCGACCGCGTCCGAGCCCGCCGCGAGCGAGGCGTCGGCGGCGTTGCTGAGCAGGTTGATCAGCGCGTGGCTGAGGTCGGGCGGCGCCTCGATGTAGCGCTCGCCCGCGTCGCCGTCGAACGCGATGTCGAGCGCGATCTCCGGGCGCAGCAGGCGGAACTGGTGCTCGCAGCCGTCGACGAAGGTCGCCAGCGTGAGGCGCTCGGGCGTGCCGGCGAGGCGACGGCTGCCGACCTCGACCAGCTGGCGCAGGATGTCGCGGCAGCGCTCGGCCTGGCCGGCGAGCAGGGCGAGGTCGGCGGCGAGCGCGGGTTCGCCCCCGCGTTCGCGCTGCAGTTCGGCGAGCAGGGTGCGGATCGTCGACAGCGGCGTGTTGAGTTCGTGCGCGGTGCCCGCGGCCTGCGTCGCGATCGCGAGGATGCCCTCGTCGCGCAGGGTGCGTTCGCGCTCGCGCTGCACCTCGGCCTCGCGCGCGCGCAACGCGCGCGACAGGCGCGCGATGAAGAATGCGAGCACGACCGCGGTGACGACGAAGTTGATGCACACGGCGATCACGTGCAGGTCCGAGCCGGCGATGCGCACCTCGTGCAGCGACGGCAGCGGCGCGTGCCAGCCGATCAGCAGCACGAAGCAGGTCGAGGCGAGCAGCGCGACCGCGACGACGTAGCGCAGCGAGAGCGCGGCCGCGGCGAGCGCGATCGGCATCACCAGCAGCGAGACGAACGGATTCTCGACGCCGCCCGACCAGTACAGCAGGTACGCGAGCACGAGGATGTCGACCGCGACGTGGCCGAACGCCTCGGCGAGCGTGACCGGCCACGGTTGGCGCAGGCGCCAGAACGCGAACGCGGCGAAGGCGGCGAGCACGCCGATGCCGAGCGCGAGCGGGCCGAGCGCGATCGGCATGCGCAGCCCGAACGCGACCACGGCGACCGTGAGCGCCTGTCCCGCGACCGCGCACAGGCGCAGCCAGGCGAGCGTCTCGGCGAGTCCGCGCGCGCGCTGGAAGAAGCCGCGACGGATGGCGGTCGATGCGGTCATCCGTGCATTGTAGGGTGGTCGTGCGCGCTGCGCGTCATCGTGCGTGCGCCTCGGCGTGGCGGGCGCGGTTCGTGGGAAGATGGTGCGGACGAGCCTGCACGGGACCTTCACGATGGCTGATGCAGCCACCACTGCCATGGCGGCGGCGATCGACGAACAGGTCGATGCGTTCTTCGCCGAGGCGCATTGAGTCCGGGGGCGCCATGTCGATCCAAGCCTGCGAGTTGCCCGGACAGGCGCTGTTGCGTCGCTATACCGGCGATGGCGCCTACGCCGACGCCTATTCGACGACGATCGACGGCCACGTCGCCCACGCCGCCTACGTCGAAGCGTTCTACACGACGTGGCTGTTCAAGCTCGAGCGCTGGCTGCTCGCTCGGCTCGTCGCGCGCCCGTCCACGGATGCACAGGCGCGCGAACTCGCGCGCGGCGAACGCCGCTCGTTCGCGGCGTGGGAGGTCGAGGCGACCGCGCCCGACCAGCTGCTGCTGACCGACGTCCGCGGCCGCACGCGTTCATGGCTCATGACCGCGCCGGACGGCACCGGTACACGCCTGTACTTCGGATCGGCCGTCGTCGCCCGCGTCGATCACCGCACGGGCGCTCGACGGCTCGCCTTCGCCTACCGCGCGCTGCTCGGCTTCCACCGCGTGTATTCGCGCGCGCTGCTCGGCGCCGCGGCGCGCCGGCTTGCGCGCCCGGCGTCGACGGGGTGAGCAGGCCGCGATTCCGCGGCGCTGCGCGATAATCCGACACCCCAGCGAGTCCGGAAGGGTTACGGATGCGTCTCGTCGGACGGATCACCGAATGGAACGATGCGCGCGGCTTCGGTTTCGTCGTGCCGAACGGCGGTGGAGAACGTGCATTCCTCCACGTCCGGGCCTTCGATCGGCGTGGCACCCGACCTTTCGAGGGCGCGCTGGTTTCGTACGCGCTTCGATTCGACGAACGCCGCCGGCCGCAGGCGGCCGAGGTGCGATTCGTGCGTGCGTCGCGCCGCTGGTACGTGCCGTGGCGAAGCCTCGTCGGCCTCGTCGCATTGGCCGTGCTCGCAGGTGGCGCCTGGACGGGACGGCTGCCGGTCGTGCTGGCCTTGACGTACGGTGCGGCGAGCGCACTCGCGTTCGCGATGTACGGCATCGACAAATGGGCTGCGCGGACGGATCGGTGGCGCACCGCGGAACAGACCCTGCACCTGGTCGGACTGCTCGGCGGCTGGCCCGGGGCATTGCTCGCGCAGGACGTGTTCCGCCACAAGTCGCGCAAGGCGGAGTTCCAGGTGGTGTTCTGGGTATTCGTCGTCGTCAATCTCGTGATCGTCGCATGGGCCGTGGCGACGGGGCATCTGCCTGCGATCGGGCACCTGCGGCGCTAGGACACGGCGCAGGCCCGCCCGTCAGGGCCCGACCGGCAACTCGATCACCACGTCCAGTCCGCCGCCCTCGGCGTTGAGCGCGAGGATCGTGCCGCCATGGCGTTCGATCGCGCGGCGTGCGATCGCGAGGCCGAGGCCGGTGCCGCCGCTCGAGCGCGCGCGCGCGGTGTCGGTGCGATAGAACGGCTCGAAGATGCGCGACAGCTCGCCCGCCGGCACGCCCGGGCCGTGGTCGCGCACGCGCACCGAGGCCCACGCGCCGACGCGCGCGAGGCGCACGCCGACGGCGCTGCCGTCGGCGGTGTAGGCGAGCGCGTTGCGGATCACGTTCTCGAACGCGCTGTAGAGCGCCTGGTGCGATCCCGTGAGGGTGAGGCGCGCGCGTTCGAGCAGCATGACTTTTCGCCCGCGCGGCACGCCTTCGTAGTCGGCGTTGGTGATCACATCCTCGAGCAGCGTGTCGAGTTCGACGTGGTCGTCCATCGCGACGTTCGCGGTTTCCAGGCGCGACAGTTCGAGCGCCTGCGCGAGCATCGCCTCGAGCCGGTCCGACTCGCATTCGATGCGGTCGAGCGACGCGTTGACCTGCGCGGCGTCGCCGCCGCGCGCGAGTTCGAGTGCGACGCGCTGGCGCGCGAGCGGCGAGCGCAGTTCGTGCGAGACGTCGCGCACGAGGCGGCGATGGCTCTCGATGAACGCCTTGATGCGTTCGGCCATGGCGTCGAACTCGGCCGCGAGCGCGCTGATCTCCGCGCTGCGGCCGAAGCGCAGGCGGCCGACGCGCGCGTCGAGGTCGCCCTCGGCGAAGCGGTGCGTGCTCGAGCGGATGCGCTGCAGCGGTGCGGCGACGTACCAGGCGAACAGCAGGCTGAACGCCGCGCTCACCGCCATCGCGACGAGCATGTTCTGCCAGAACCAGGTCGGTCGGCGCGAGGCGAGGCGCGAGAGGAAACTGCCTTCGAGCGTCGCGACCGCGGCGTAGACCTCGTTGTCGCGCGTGCGCACCGAGCGCGCGCGCAGGCGCTCGGCGCTGTACACCGCGCCGTACGGCACTTCGCCGACGGGCAGCGCCGCGAACGCGCTCGAGGCCGCGTTGGCGACCGTTTCCGAAGTCGAGCGACCGAGCAGCTCGCGGCCGTCGGGGCCGAACAGGTAGACGCTGACCGGGCCGAAGCCGCTCGCCGCGCGCAGCCATTGCTGCGTCGGCTCGACGCCGTCGTGGCGCAGCTCGCGTCCGGTGCGCGCGAGCAGGTCGTCCATCGACGCCTGCAGGCGCGTGATGTCGAGCCCGGGGATCTTCTCGGTTTCGAAGTTGCTCGTCGCGACCCACGAGAACGCGACGAGCAGGAACACCGTGGCGATCCAGAACGCGACGAAGATGCGCCAGAACAGTCGCTGCATCATGGCCGTGCCTCGGCCGCGTTCACGCGGCGTCGCCGAGCTGGCGCAGCAGGTAGCCGCTGCGATGGATCGTCGTGATCGGCGAGCCGCCGTCGGGTGCGTCGCCGAGCTTGCGGCGCAGGTTGGACACGTGCACGTCGATCGAACGGTCGAACGGGCCGAGCGGGCGGCCGAGCACGCTCTGCGAGATGCGCTCCTTGCTGACCACGCGGCCGGCCTCGCGCAGCAGCAGCGCGAGCAGGTCGAACTCGGTCGCGGTCAGCGACAGCGGCCGGCCGTCCACGCTCACGCTGCGCGACGCCGCGCGCAGCCAGATCGGCCCGTTGTGCAGGTCGGTCAGCGTGTCGCCGCCTTCGCCGCGCACGCGTCGCAGCACGGCGCGCAGGCGCGCGGCGAGTTCGCGTGGGTTGCACGGCTTGGGGATGTAGTCGTCGGCGCCGAGTTCGAGACCGAGGATGCGGTCGATGTCCTCGCCGAGCGCGGTGAGCATGAGCACGGGCAGGGCCGACTCGCGGCGCAGCTCGCGCAGCGCGTCGAGCCCCGAGCGGCCGGGCATCATCACGTCGAGCACGAGCGCGTCGAACGCCTGCGCGCGCGCGGCCGCGAGCGCGGCTTCGGCGTTGTGCGCGATGACGACGTCGAAACCCTCGCGCGTGAGGAAGTCGCGCAGCAGCTGGGCGAGTTCCTCGTCGTCGTCGGCGATCAGGATGCGGTTGCGGGCCATGCGGCAAGCATAGCGTCCGGGGCGTTCGCCGACCTGCGCATTCCTGCCGCACGGGCGCGCCTTTGCACGGCTTTACGCGGCCGGATCGATGCGCTCAGGTGTGGCGGATGCCGGCAGCGGCGAGCGCGCCCTCGACATCGGCGTCGACGTCGCCGAACACGTACGGCACGAGGTCCCGGAACGTGACCGGTTCGCCGCCCTGCAGGTGCGGCACGCAGCGGTTCGCGCGTGCGGCTTCGCGCAGCGCGTTGTCGAGGGTCGGGCGAAGTGCGCGCGCTCCGGGCCGCTCGGTCGGCGTGCCGGAGGCGCGGCCGCGCGCGTCGTCGACGAGCGACACGATGCGCCGCCCGCGGGTGGCGCTCGACCTGTGCATGCGTCGAACGCCGTGCCGTCGAAGCGGATGCCGGCGCAGCCGCATCAGGCGTTCGACACGGACGGTCGCGCGGTCGCGACGCGTGGCGCCGGCAGCCAGCGCCGCAGCAGCGTCGCGGCGAGCAACGCGTAGAGCGCGGCGATCAGTGCCGATGCCGACACGTCGGAAAGGAAGTGTTTGGCCATGTCGATGCGCGCGAGGATCGCGAACACCGGGATCGCGATCAGCACCGCGCGCTGCCACGCGCGCGGGCAGGCCGCGGCGAGCGGCAGCAGCAGGCCGAAGTAGAACGCCGAGTGGCCGGACGGGAACGACACGCCGCCCGCATGCCACGCGTGCGACCAGTCGCCGCCGTCGAGCAGCTGGTGCGGACGCAACCGGCCGAACAGGTCCTTGCCGAAACTCATCGTGTGCAGGGTCGCGACCTGCACGACGCCCGCGGCGAGCAGCGCGCGCGGCCAGCGCGCGTGGCGCCGGGCCGCCCAGCCGATCACGCCGAGCGCGAGCGCGACGCAACCGGCGAGCCAGAACCAGATCGGCATGCCGGCCACGGTGTCGAGCGCGCCGAGGCCGAGCACGAAGGGCGCTGCGTTCTCGATCCCGCTCGCGCGCACCCATTCGGCGAGCGGGCGGTCGATACCGGCGAAGCCGAGCAGCATGAACAGCGTCGCGGCGAGCACGGCCCAGGCGAGCAGGCGGCGGTCCATTCGTCCTCGGTCGGGCGCCGGGCAATGGCCGGCCTATGGCATCATAGCCCGCATTCGCCGACCTCGAACGACATCCATGCCGAGTACCGAACCGCGCGGCCCGCGCCAGATCGCCCGTGCCTTCAAATGGTCGATGATGGGCCTGCGCGCCGCCTGGCGGTACGAGGCGTCGTTCCGCCTCGAAGGCTACCTGTTCGTGATCTTCTTCCCGCTCGGCCTGTGGATCGGCCACGGCCCGATCGAGAAGGCGCTGCTGACCGGCAGCCTGCTGCTCGTGCTGTCGGCCGAACTGCTCAACTCCGCGATCGAGGCGATCGTCGACAAGGCGAGTCCGGAGTTCCACGAACTCGCCGGGCGCGCGAAGGACATGGGCTCGGCGGCGGTGCTGCTGCTGATGGCCAACGTCGTGCTCTGCTGGTGCCTGGTCCTGTGGCCGCGGCTCGGCTGAACTGACGCGTGGAACTGCTCACCGACCCGCAGGCGTGGATCGCGCTGGTCACGCTCGCGACGCTCGAGATCGTGCTCGGTGTCGACAACCTCGTCTTCATCTCGATCGCGGTGAGCGAGCTGCCGCCCGCGCGGCGCTCGAGCGCGCGCCGCATCGGCCTCGCATTCGCCTGCGTCACGCGCATCCTGCTGCTGCTCTCGCTCGCCCATCTCGCGCGCATGGACGATCGCACGTCGGGGCTGTTCCGCCTGTTCGGCCAGGTCATCTCGATCCGCGACCTCGTGCTCATCGGCGGCGGCATCTTCCTCGTCGTGAAGGGCGTGATGGAGATCTGGGAGGCGCTCACCGAGGATCCCGCCGACCAGCAGGCGTCGCAGGCGTCGGCGAGCTTCGCGCTGGTGATCGCGCAGATCGCGCTCATCGACATCGTGTTCTCGCTCGACTCGGTGATCACCGCGGTCGGCATGGTGAACCTGCTGCCGGCGATGGTCGGCGCGATCGTGCTCGCGGTGCTCGTGATGATCACGATCGCCGATCCGATCGGCAACTTCATCGACCGCAACCCGACGATCAAGATGCTCGCGCTCGCGTTCATCATCCTCGTCGGCGCGGTGCTGCTCTGCGACGGCTTCGGCCTGCACGTGCCGCGCGCCTACCTTTATTTCGCGATGGCCTTCTCGGCCGCAGTCGAGTCGCTCAACCTGCTCGCCCGCCGGCGCCGCCGCCGGCGCGCCCAGGAACGCGCCGCGCAGCGCACGGATGGCGCTTGAACGCCTGAATCAGGACAAGGCGGAAGCAGACCCAAGCTAAGGTAAGGCGAAGCTTTCGACACGAAGGACACGAAGGACACGAAGGACACGAAGGACACGAAGGACACGAAGGACACGAAGGACACGAAGGAAGAGCGGAAGAGTTTTTCCTTGCTTTCTTCGTGTCCTTGGTGTCCTTCGTGTTTCAATCTCTTGATCTTCAGTGTCGTTGCTGAGCGGCAATAGCCGCACCCCTTGCGCGCGGCGGCGTCCGGCTCCACAGTGTAGGCAGCGTTCACGAGGGAGGGCGTCCCATGCGGTACCTGATGCTAGCGTGCGTGCTCGTCGCATCGAGCTTGCTGTCCGGTTGCGGCTACAACGCGATCCAGTCGAAGGACGAAGGCGTCAAGGCGGCCTGGTCCGAGGTGCTCAACCAGTACCAGCGGCGCGCCGATCTCGTGCCGAACCTCGTCAACACCGTGAAGGGTTACGCGACCCACGAGGAAGAGGTCTTCACCAAGGTCACCGAAGCGCGCGCGAAGGTGGGCCAGATGAACCTCACCGCCGACGACCTCACCGACGAGAACAAGGTGAAGGCGTTCCAGCAGGCGCAAGGCGAGCTGTCCAGCGCGCTGTCGCGACTGATGGTCGTGTCGGAGAACTATCCGCAGCTGAAGGCGGACGGCCTGTTCCAGAACCTGCAGGCGCAGCTCGAAGGCACCGAGAACCGCGTGACCGTCGCGCGCAACCGCTTCATCCAGAGCACGCAGGACTACAACACGTTCGTGCGCCAGTTCCCGCAGAACCTCACCGCGATGATGTTCGGCTACAAGGCGAA
Source organism: Dokdonella fugitiva (assembly GCF_014138265.1). Taxonomy (GTDB): domain Bacteria; phylum Pseudomonadota; class Gammaproteobacteria; order Xanthomonadales; family Rhodanobacteraceae; genus Dokdonella_A; species Dokdonella_A fugitiva_A. The sequence continues at coordinate 421,254 of NZ_JACGXL010000003.1, read as the reverse complement.
GGCGAATTTCTCGGTCGAGAACGAGAAGCAGATCTCGACTGCGCCGACGGTCGATTTCAGCAAGCCGGCGCCGCCGCAGCCTGCGCCGCAGCAGCAACCGGCGCAGCCGCAGCCGGAACCGGCGCACTGACCAGACCGGCTCCTGTGGGAGCGGCGGAAGCCGCGATGCCGTTCGTCGATTCGAAGCACGAGCATCGCGGCTGCCGTCGCTCCCACGAAAGCCCGCCTTGATGCGTCTACTGCGCGCCCTTGCATTCCTCGCTACGCTGCTCGCGGCGTGCGCGGTCGCGTCCGCCGCCGAAGGCGACGTCAAGGCGATCCCCGCGCTGACCGCGCGCGTGAGCGACTACACCGGCACGCTCGATCCCACCCAGCGCCAGTCGCTCGAGGACGAACTCGCCGCGCTGGAGAAGGCCAAGGGTGCGCAGGTCGGCGTGCTGATCGTGCCGAGCACGCAACCCGAGGACATCGCGCAGTACGGCATCCGCGTCGGCGAGGCGTGGAAGCTCGGTCGCAAGGGCACCGACGACGGCGTCATCCTCATCGTCGCGAAGGACGACCGGCGCGTGCGCATCGAGGTCGGCAAGGGGCTCGAAGGCGCGATTCCCGATGCGGCCGCCGCGCGCATCATCCGCGAGTACGTCGCGCCGCGCTTCCGCGGCAACGACTACTACGGCGGCGTGCACGACGCGCTCGGTGCGCTGACCAAGCTCATCAACGACGAGCCGTTGCCGCCGCCGTTGACGGAGGAGCACGGCAACGCCGGTGAGAGCGGCGACCGCTTCGCGCCCGCGATCATCGCCGCATGGTTCGCCGCGCTGTTCCTGCGCGGCCTGTTCGGGGGTGCGCCGGCCGGCATGCGCGCGCCGATCGTCGGCCTCGGCGCGGGCGGCATCGGCTGGTTCATCAGCGGCCTGCTGCCGCTCGGGGTCGGCCTCGGCGTGTTCGGCCTCGTCTTCGGCCTGCTCGGCGGTGGCGGCGGCGGTGGCGGTTTCGCCAACCGCGGCGGCTGGGGCGGTTTCGGCGGCGGCGGTGGCGGCTGGAGCGGCGGTGGCGGCCTCGGCGGCGGCGGATTCAGCGGCGGCGGCGGCGGCTTCAGCGGCGGCGGCGCCTCGGGGAGCTGGTGACATGCGCGTGATCCGCCATCTGTTCGTCTCCGCGAAGCGGCGCTTCCCGCCCGCGCGTCTCGACGCGATCCAGCACGCGATCTCGGCGAGCGAACATCGCCACCACGGCGAGATCGTGTTCGCGGTCGAAGGCAGCCTGCCGTTCGCCGACGTCGTGCGCGGACGCCGTGCACGCGACCGCGCGCACGAAGTCTTCGCGCGCCTGCGCGTGTGGAACACCGAACGCAACACCGGCGTGCTGATCTACCTGCTGCTCGCCGACCACGCGATCGAGATCGTCGCCGATCGCGGCGTCGCCCGGGAAATCCCCGAGCACGAATGGGTGCCGATCTGCGCGCTCATGCAGGACTATTTCCGCAAGGGCGACTACGAGCACGGTGCCCTCGAAGGGGTCGCCGCGGTCGGCGAACTGCTCGCCCGGCATTTCCCCGCGAACGGCGAACGCAACCCCGACGAGCTGCCCGACCGGCCGGTGCTGCTGTAGCGCCGAGGCGCGTCCCGCCGGCGGTGGATCCCGGCTCGTTTCCCTGCTTCCACCGTTCACTTTTCCCTTTTTATTTGCGATTTGCGGTGCCTTCCGCGAAGGCGCATGATCGTCACGCGCGGATCCCGCGCCGCGGTGGAACCGCGTGTTGCAGTGGGTGTGCAACGGGGGGGTTATCGATAGGGCCGTTGTCATAGGGACAACGCAGTGCCGGGGGCCATCCCCCGCGCGCTCGTTGGTCATCGCCGTTATCCGATAGGGAGAGCACCATGCGTATGAGAACGCTGATTCTGACGGGTTGCGTCGCCGCCGCTTTGCCGTGCGTGGCCGCTGCGGGAGTACCGACCCCGCTTCCGGTCGTTTCCTGCAGTCACGCGAGCGACCACGTGACCTTCACCTACACGGGCGCAATGCAGGTCTTTTCCGTGCCTGCCGACATCCAGAGCAGTCCGGTCCTTGCCGTCTACGGCGCACAGGGCGCTGTCGGAGCCGATGGTGCCTACGGCGGCGGCGCGACGGCCGGCGGTGCCGCCGGCCTCGGCGCGAAAGTCAGTGGCAACTACCTCATCCCCGCCGGCGGATTCGACATGAACCTGTTCATCGGCGGCGCCGGTACGGCGCCAGCCGGCGGGTTCAACGGCGGCGGCAACGGCAGCGATAACGCGGGCGGCGGTGGCGGTGCGACCGACATTCGCGTCGGCGGCACCGATCCTGGCTTCCGCATCGTGGTTGCGGCCGGTGGCGGCGGCGGCGGCCGCGGCGGTTGCGAGTCGGACGTCTCGATTACCGGTGGCGCGGGCGGCAACAGCGGCGCGAACGGCGGCAACGGTGCGGACGCACCGACATCGGGCGGCGTGGCCGGCGGTGGCGCCGGTGGCGTCGGCGCGACCGGCGGTGCCGCAGGCGCCGGCTGCGGCGGGTTCCTCGGCGCGCCCGGTGCGACCACGATCGACCTCAACGGCGGCGTCGGCGGTGCCGGCCAAACCTGCTGCTGCTTCACGTTCGGCAGCATTCCGGGTGGCGGCGGAGGCGGTGGCGGCCTGCTCGGCGGCGGTGGCGGTGGCGGTGGCTCCGCCGGCACCACGGGCTGTTCGGGCAACGACAAGGGTGCCGGCGGCGGCGGTGCCGGCGGCAGCAACTTCAGCTCCACGCTCGACAGCCCCGTCGAAGAGCAGGGCGTGCAATCCGGCGACGGCAAGATCGAGCTCTGCTACAACTCGGGCGACGTGATCTTCATGGACGGCTTCGACGGCCAGCTTTGAAGCATCGCGGCCGTGCGCGCATCCGCGCGCACGGCGCACCCGGAAGGCATGCGATGCGGCGGCCGTGGCGCCGTCGTGTCGCGCCGCGGCGGACGCTCAACGCGCGCCGTCGTGGCGCAGCGCGCCGATGATCACCGCGAGCGCCGGCGACTGCTGGCGCCGGCTCGGGTAGTACAGGTGATAGCCGGGAAACGGCGGGCACCAGTCTTCGAGCACGCGCACGAGGCGTCCGGCGGCCAGCTGTGCCCGCACCATCGTCTCCGGCAGGTAGCCGATGCCGAAGCCGGCGAGCGCGGCGACGACGATCGGCGAGGTGCTGTTGAACGCGAGCGGGCCGTCGACGCGCACCTTCGTCTCGCGCCCGCGGCGCTCGAACTCCCACGCGTAGAGCCCTCCCGACGTCGGCAGGCGCAGGTTGATGCAGGCGTGGCCGGTGAGGTCGCGCGGCGTCTTCGGCGGCTTGCGCCGGGCGAAGTAGGCCGGCGACGCGACCGCGGCCATGCGCATGTCGGCGCTGATCGGCACCGCGATCATGTCCTTCTCGACCTGTTCGCCGAGGCGCACGCCGGCATCGAAGCGGTCGGCGACGATGTTCCTGAGGCTCGCGCTGACGTCGAACTCGACCTGGATGTCCGGATACTTCGGCAGCAGCTTCGCGAGCTTCGGCCACAGCACCGATTCGAGCGCGTCCTCGGCGGCCGTGATGCGCACGATGCCAGCGGGCTTGTCGCGCAACGCGCTCAGCGCGGCGAGTTCGGCGTCGATCTCGTCGAAGCGATGGCCGATCGTCTGCAGCAGGCGCTCGCCCGCCTGCGTCGTCGATACGTTGCGCGTGGTGCGCGTGAGCAGGCGCAGTCCGAGCCGCGCTTCGAGCCCGCGCACGGTGTGGCTGAGCGCCGATTGCGACACGCCCAGGCGCGCCGCCGCCCGCGTGAAGCTGCGCTCGCGCGCGATCGCGACGAAGGCGAGCAGGTCGTTGTAGTTCGGCCGGTTCATGGCGTGCCTGCCCGTGGATTCATGAGCAGGGATCATAGGTCCATGCCGGTCCGGACGGCTAATCAAATCCCCGCGCCGACCGCAGACTATGACCCGATCCAGCAGGCGCCGTACGGTACGGTAGTCGGGCGCATGCAGAATGTCACCGACGAGGCCAGCCTCTTCGGTCCGAGCCATCAACGGAGCATCGCATGAAGAACACGAAGGCCTGGGGCGCGCATGCCGGCGACACGCCGCTCGAAGCCATGGACATCGAGCGCCGCGCGCCCGGCGCGCGCGACGTGCAGATCGAGATCGCCTATTGCGGCGTGTGCCATTCCGACCTGCACACGGTGCGCTCGGAATGGGGCGGTACGCGCTATCCGTGCGTGCCCGGCCACGAGATCGTCGGCACGGTCACGGCGGTCGGCGATGCCGTCACCGCGTTCAAGCTCGGCGACACCGTAGGCGTCGGTTGCCTCGTCGGCAGTTGCCAGCGCTGTGCCTCGTGCGCGGAGGGCCTCGAGCAGTACTGCGAAAACGGCTTCGTCGGCACCTACAACGGGCCGACCGCCGATCCGCCGGGACACACGCTCGGCGGCTATTCGCAACGCATCGTCGTCGACGAGAAGTTCGTGCTGAAGATCCGCCATCCGAAGGAACAGCTCGCCGCGGTCGCGCCGCTGCTGTGCGCGGGCATCACGACGTATTCGCCGCTGCGCCACTGGAACGTCGGGCCCGGGCGCAAGGTCGGCATCGTCGGCATCGGCGGCCTCGGCCACATGGGCATCAAGATCGCCCACGCGATGGGTGCGCACACGGTCGCGTTCACGACCAGCGAGAACAAGCGCAAGGATGCGCTCGACCTCGGCGCCGACGAGGTCGTCGTCTCGCGCAACGCCGCCGAGATGCGCGCGCACGCCGGCAGCTTCGATTTCATCCTCGATACGGTCGCCGCGAGCCACGACCTCGACGCGTTCACGAAGTTGCTGCGGCGCGACGGCACGCTCTGCCTGGTCGGCGTGCCCGAGCATCCGCATCCGAGCCCGAACGTCGGCGCGATCATCTTCGGGCGCAAGGCGATCGCGGGTTCGCTCATCGGCGGCATCGCCCAGACGCAGGAGATGCTCGATTTCTGCGCCGAGCGCGGCATCGTCGCCGACATCGAGATGATCCCGATCCAGAAGATCGACGAAGCGTACGACCGCATGCAGAAGAGCGACGTGAAGTACCGCTTCGTCATCGAAAGCGCGAGCATCGCGCGTTGATCGGGGGAGGAAGCATGAAGACGCGCCCGCTCGGCCGCAGCGGCCTCGACGTGTCGGCGATCGGCCTCGGCTGCATGGGTCTCAGCCACGCGTACGGCCCGGCCGCGGATCGCACGGACGCGATCGCGCTGATCCGCCTCGCGGTCGAGCGCGGCGTGACACTGTTCGACACGGCCGAGGTGTACGGGCCGTTCACGAACGAGGAACTCGTCGGCGAGGCGCTCGCGCCGCTGCGCGAACACGTCGTCGTCGCGACCAAGTTCGGCTTCCGCGACGCCGATGCGAACGCGGGCCTCGACAGCCGGCCGACGCGCATCCGCGCGGTCGCCGAAGCATCGCTGCGACGCCTGCGCACCGATCGCATCGATCTCTTCTACCAGCATCGCGTCGATCCCGCGGTGCCGATCGAGGACGTCGCCGGCACGGTCGGGCGCCTCGTCGAGGAAGGCAAGGTGCTGCACTTCGGTTTGTCCGAAGCCGGCAGCGAGACGATCCGCCGCGCGCACGCGGTGCAGCCGGTCGCCGCGCTGCAGAGCGAATACTCGCTCTGGTGGCGCGAGCCCGAGGAGACGGTCATGCCGACGCTGGAAGAACTCGGCATCGGCTTCGTGCCGTTCAGCCCGCTCGGTCGCGGCTTCCTCACCGGCGCGATCGACGCGGACACCGCGTTCGCGAGCGGCGATTTCCGCAACACGCTGCCGCGCTTCTCGGTCGAAGCGCGCCGCGCGAACCAGGCCCTGGTCGAACGCATCGCGGCGATCGCCGCGGGCAGGGGCGTCACGCCCGCGCAGATCGCGCTCGCCTGGCTGCTCGCGCGCAAGTCGTGGATCGTGCCGATCCCGGGCACGACGAAACGCCATCGGCTCGACGAGAACGTCGCCGCGGCGGCGATCGAGCTGTCGCCGGCCGATCTCGACGGCATCGACGCGGCGCTCGCCGCGGTCGCCGTGCACGGCGACCGCTATCCGCCCGACCGGCAGCGCCAGGTGGGCCGCTGAGGAATGGACATGATTGCCGTACATTCCTCCGCGATCGCAGCGGTCGGCTACGACGCTGCGACGCGTCTCATGAAGATCCGCTTCGTCGAAGGCAATACCTACGATTTCTGCAACGTGCCGCGCAGCGTGTTCGACGGCTTGCTGCAGGCCGGGTCGAAGGGCGGCTACTACAGCGAGCACATCCGCGACCGCTATCCGTGTCATTGAGATCGAGCCGATCGTCGATCGTTGCGCGCTCGAAGCGCACGTGGATCGGCGGCGGCGAGTGACGCCGTGCGACGCTGCGCCGCTTCCGGGCATCCGGTGGTGACCCGACCGAGGACATCGCCATGCGCATGCTTTTCGCTTTGCTCTGCATTCCAGCGCTCGCGCTCGCGGCCTCGCCGCCGCGCGAGCGCTGGCTCGTCACGACCGACCTCTGGGGCAACCCGAGCTACGCGCTGCTCGAGTGGCAGCGCGACGGGGGCACGCTGAGCGGCACGTTCGACGGCGATCCGCTCGCGGGAGAGCGCGACGGCGACGCGATCCGCTTCCGCGTGAAGGCCACCGACGGGTCGGCGTACGCGTTCGACGGCGAACGCAGCGGCGACGCGATGCGCGGGATGGCGGACTGGCCGGACAGCAACCATGCCGGGCGTCGCGTGCGCCACGCGTTCACCGCGCGGCGCGTTGCCGAGCGACCGGCGGGCGCGCCGCGCACGGTCACGTTCGAGCCGACCACGTTCTCGAACGAATTCTCGCCGCATCGCGCGCCCGTGCTCACGATCTGGCCCGGCGACACCGTGCGTACGCGGACGGTCGACTCCGGCGGCGTCGATGCGCACGACGAGACGCGTGCGCTGTTCGGCAATCCGCAGACGGGGCCGTTCTACGTCGACGGTGCCGCACCCGGCGACACGCTCGTCGTGCACATCGTTCGCTTGCGCCCGGACCGCGACTTCGCCGACAGCCTCGATGCCATCGTCGGTCGCGCGCTCGGCGCGGGTCTCGCCGCCGAAGCGCGCGGCCTCGGCAAGCCGGTGCGCTGGCTGCTCGACCGCGGGCGCGGCACGGCGCGACCGCAGGCGCCGGGCGAACGGCTGCGGCATTTCGAAGTGCCGTTGCGGCCGATGCTCGGCGGACTCGCGGTCGCGCCGCCGTTCGGGTCCGCACCGCTCTCCACCGGAGATACCGGCCGCTCCGGCGGCAACATGGACTTCAACGAAATCACCGAAGGCGCGACCGTGTACCTGCCCGTGTACCAGCCCGGTGCGCTGCTCTACCTCGGCGATGCGCACGCGCGGCAGGGCGACGGCGAGACGTCGCAGTACGCGCTCGAAACGTCGATGGACGTCGAGTTCCGCATCGACGTCGTGCACGGCAAGGCGCCTTCGTCGCCGCGCGTCGAGTCGGCGACGCAGATCATGGTGCTCGGCCAGGCCGGTTCGCTCGACGAAGCGGTGCGCGCGGCGACCACGGGCCTGGTCGAGTGGCTGCGCGAGGACTACGGCCTCGATCTGTCCGAAAGCGCGCAGGTGCTCGGCAGCGCGGTCGAGTACCGCATCGCGAACCTTGCCGGCCGCAGCGTCGGTGTCGCGGCCAAGCTCGACAAGGCGCTGCTCGCACCGTTGGCGCGCGGCGCGCGATAACGTGGTTGGCGACCGGTGTGAGCGTTTCGACGCGTCGAGCGCTGGCATCGCGCGACCGCCGAAGGCGATGTCGAAACGGTGCTCGGGCTGATGACGCCGGACGTCGTCTTCCTCGTCGCGGGTCACGCGCCGATGCGTGGCCGCGACGCATTCGAGCAGGGCTTGCGCACGTTGCTGACCACGCACCGCATCGACTCGTCCGGACAGGTGCGGGAGGTCGTGGCCTGCGGCGATCTCGCCTACTGCTGGACCGAGCTCGACGTGCGCGTCCGCGCGCGTTCCGGAGGCGATGCGCTCGCGCGCTCGGGCAGCGCGCTGACGATCCTGCGCAAGCAGGCCGATGGTGCATGGCGCGTCGTGCGCGACGCCAACCTGTTGCCGCCGGCGCAGTGACGGCATCGCAGCGCGGGACCCGGCGTGACACACTCGCGGGCCCGGCGCGTCCGGCCGCACGACGGTCGCCCGCGCCCATGCAGTCCCAGGAGGCCGGATGGACACGATCGCACGCGAACCTTCCTCGCTGTTCCCGCCGTACCGCGGCTACGTGCACGCACTGGAAGTCGCCGGAAGCACGCGGCTGCTGTTCATCAGCGGCCTCAACGGCTTCGAGCAGGACGGACGCACGATGCCGGAGTCGTTCGAGGAGCAGGCGGAGCTGATCTGGCGGCACATCGGCGCGATCCTCGAATCGGCCGGGATGGGCGTGCGCAACCTCGTTTCGCTGCGCACCTACCTCGCCGATCCGCAGTACGACGACGCGAACGGGCGGATCCGCGCCGAACGACTCGCCGGTCATCGCGTCGCGTCGACCGTGGTCTGCTGCCGCCTGCTCGAACCGGCATGGAAGCTCGAAGTCGAAGCGATCGCTGCGGCCTGAAGCCTCGCGGACCATCGGCGCGCGGCCGGGCGTCGGCCATTCGGCTGCCAGTCATGCGCGCCGCACGATAGTCGTGGCCCACGGTCGGCATGCATTGCAGCTAGGGAGCGCCATGATCGCGATACTGCCCGCGCCACCGCACCTGGCCGCATTCCGCTTCGACGGCCTGCTCAGCGGCGAGGATTTCGACGTCTGCGTCGGCGAAGTCGAACGTCGCCTCGCGACGCAGCCGCGCATCAACCTGTTCTGCGACATGACGCGCCACGGCGGCATCACGCTGGACGCGCTGGCGAAGGACATGCGCTACGCGTTCGGCCATTTCGGCGAGCTCGGCCGCTACGCGCGTTGCGCGATCGTGACCGATCGCCCGTGGATCGCGGCGATCGCGGGCGTCGAGGACGCGATGCTGTCGCACACCGAGATGCGCTGCTTCGCACCGGCGCAGCGCGAGGCGGCGATGGCGTGGGCGCGCGAGGTACCGTCCGGCCCGCGCTGAGTCGCGACGCCGGGCCGGTCACGAACGCGTCGCCGCAAGCGTCCAAGGTCCGATTGTCCTCGCACGTGGTCGCGGCGTAGAGTCCGCACGCCAGCCACGCCGCGGACGCATCGTCGTCCGCACATCGCGCCGACGCGCCGGAGCCCGCATGACCCGCCTCAGTGACCGTGAAACGAAGAGCAGCCGCGAACAGGTGCTTCACCAGCTCTACGAGGCGGCCGAGCTCGAGCACTGCCTCATGTGCACGTACCTCTACGCGGCGTTCTCGCTCAAGACCGACGCCGCCGATGGCCTCGCGCCGGCGCAGCTCGAGGCGACGCGGCGCTGGCGTGACGTGCTGCTGCAGGTCGCGATCGAGGAAATGGGCCATCTCGTGGCGGTGTGGAACATCACCTCCGCGCTCGGTGGCGCGCCGCGCATCGGCCGCTTCAACCTGCCGCTCGATCCCGGCGCGCTGCCGGCGAGCGTCGTGGTCAAGCTCGCGCCGTTCGACGCGGCGACGCTGCAGCATTTCATCTTCCTCGAGCGGCCCGCGGGGTCGGACGAGGCAGACGGCGAGGGCTTCGCGCTCGAACGCGCGTTCACGCGCGGCGCACCGGGCAAGCGCATCACGCCGATGGCGATGGACTACGACACGGTCGGCGCGTTCTACGAGGCGATCGGCCAGGGCCTGCGCGACCTCGTCGAGCAGTGGGGCGAGGCGACGACATTCTGCGGTGACCCCGCGCTGCAGCTGACCGCGGCGGAAGCCGGGCTGCCGAACGCCGCGCGCGTGATCTGCTCGAAGACCGCGCTCGCCGCGTTCAACGCGATCGTGACGCAGGGCGAGGGTGCGCCGAGCCACGTGGAAGGCTCGCACTACCAGAAGTTCGCGGCGATCCGCCGCGAGCTCGCCGAGCTGTGCGCGCAGGCGGCGGATTTCCGGCCCGCGTTCCCGGCCGCGACGAACCCGGTGCTGCGCAGTCCGCCGCGCGCGGAAGGCCGCGTGCGCATCGAGGACCCGACCGCGGTCGCCGTGGTCGACCTCGCGAGCAGCTGCTACGGCCTCATGCTGCGCCTGCTCGCGTACGCGTACGCCGTGCGCTCGGGCGACGCCGACAAGAATCTCTCGATCGACCTCGCGATCGGCCTCATGCACGCACTCGTGCCGCTCGCCGAACTCGCCGCACGCCTGCCGGCGGCGCCGGGTTCGAACGTCAACGCGGGCGTCTCGTTCATCGCGTTGCGCGACGCCGCGGCGTTGCCGCCGGGACCGTCGGCGCGCCGCATGTTCTGCGAGCGCTTCGAACAGATCGCCGACGCGGCGCAAGCGCTCGCCGTGCAGCCGCATGCGCGCGCGAAGGCGGCCAACGAGGTGATCGCAGGGCTCGCCGCACGCGCGCTGGCGGGGTTCGACCTCGGCGCGACCGCGCCGCCGCGCGACATCGCCGCGACGCCGGCGAGCGCACCTGCGGCCGCTCCGTCCGCGCCCGCGACGCCGGCTGCGCCCGCGATCGAAGTGGTCGAAGCCGACGACGTGACGCTCATCTACGAAGGCAAGCGCTGCATCCATGCGCGCTTCTGCGTGACCGGCGCGCCGACGGTGTTCCTCGCCAACGTGCAGGGGCCGTGGCTGCATCCGGAAACGCTCGGCGTCGACCGCCTCGTCGAGGTCGCGCACGCGTGCCCGTCCGGCGCGATCCGGTACACGCGCAAGGACGGCAAGCCCGACGAGCCGGCGCCGCCGGTCAACCTCGCGCGCGTGCGCGAGGCCGGACCGTACGCGTTCCACGCCGAGCTCGTCATCGACGGCAAGCCGGCCGGCTATCGCGCGACCTTGTGCCGCTGCGGCGCGTCGAAGAACAAGCCGTTCTGCGACGGCAGCCACCACGACGTCGCGTTCGCGGCGACCGGCGAGCCGCCGACGACGAGCCAGACCGACATGCTGCCGCAGCGCGACGGCCCGCTCGCGATCGAACCGCAGCGCAACGGTCCACTGCACGTGCGCGGCAACCTCGAGATCGTGAGCGGTACCGGCCGCATGGTGAGCCGCGTGACCGACGTGCGCCTGTGCCGTTGCGGCGGCAGCGCGAACAAGCCGTTCTGCGACGGCACGCACGCGCGCATCGGTTTCACGGGCTGAGTCGCGCCGACCGGCGCGGCGACGTCACGGCACGCGGTCGTCGGCGCTGCGCACGCGGTCGCGGCCGTCGCGCTTGGCCTGGTACAGCGCGATGTCGGCATCGCGCAGCAACGCGTGCGCGTCCGCGGTGCTCGCGAGCATCGCGCTGGCGACACCCGCGCTGATCGTCACGCGGCGGACCTGCGACGTGCCCGGCACCGCGATGTCGCGCGTGGCGATCGCGGCGCGGATGCGCTCGGCGAGCGCGACCCCGGTGGTCGCGTCCGCGTCCGGCAGCAGGCAGGCGAATTCCTCGCCGCCGTAGCGCGCGACGAGCGCTTCGGGCGGCGCGCCGTCGCGCAGCGCGCGCGCGACCGCGCGCAGCGCCTCGTCGCCGGCGGGGTGGCCGTGGCGGTCGTTGTAGGCCTTGAAGTGGTCGACGTCGACGAGGATCAATGCGGCCTGGCGCGCACGCACGGGATCGCGTTCGAGTGTTTCGAGCAGGCGGCGCCGGTTGGCGAGGCCGGTCAGCGCGTCGACGTAGGAGAGCTCGAGCAGGCGCGCGTTCGCCTCGTTGAGTTCGAGCGTGCGTGCGGCGACGCGTTGCTCGAGTTCGCGCCGCTGCACCTTCAGCATGCGCACGCGCAGCATCACCGCCGCGTAGCCGAGCAGCACGAGCGCCGCCGCGCCGGCGACGCGTGCCCAGGCCTCCTGCCACCAGCGCGCCTCGACCTCGATCGGCACGTCGAGCGGCGTGCTGACGTTGCCGGCGTAGTCGCGGCCTTCGATGCGCAGGTGGTAGCGACCCGGCGCGAGGGCGTTGAACGTGCGCGAACTCTGCGCGGTCCATTCGCCGGGTACGTCCTCGTAGCCGAGCAGTTGCGAGCGGTAACGCGATTCGCCTTCGCGCTGCCACGACAGCAGCGCGTAGTCGATCGCGATTTCGTGCGCGCCGGGCGCGACGTGCAGCGACGCCCCTTCGACCGGGCGTTCGTCGAGGCGCAGGCCGATCAGCCGCAGCGCCTTCGGCTGCGTGTCCTGCGCCGCGCGCTGCGGGTCGTACACGGTCAGGCCGCCGAGCGTCCCGGTCCAGTAGCGGTCGTGCGCATCGACGAACTGCGCGTTGCGGTTGCACTCGTCGTGCACCATGCCGTCGCGGCGCGTGAACACGCGCGAGGTGTATCCGTGCGCCTGCGGCGTGAGCTGTTGCACGCCATTGTTGGTGCAGACGTAGATGCGTCCCTGATGATCCTGCAGCGCGCTGTACGCGGTCGAATCCGGTGGCGGCGGCAGCGCGTCCGCGAGCACGCACGGGTGCTGCGGGTCGGCGACGTCGAGGCGCACGATGCCCGCGCTCGTCGTGCCGATCCACAGGACCGGCGTGCCGTCCGCGGCGGCGATGAGGTCCGCGCCGATGAGCTCGAGGTCGGGCAGGCCGGCGTCGCGACCGAGCAGGGTCCACTGCGCGCCGTCGTAGCGCGCGAGGCCCTGGTTCGTGGTCGCCCACAGCCAGCCGCGTGCGCCGACGTGCTGCTCGACGAGCGTGCCGACGCGCCATGGCGCGACGACGCCGGGCGGCCCCGCCGCGTCCCAGCGGCCGTCGCGCCAGCGATACAGTCCGGACGTGCGCGTGCCGACCCAGCGTTCGTGGCGGCCGTCGCGCGTCGTCGCGAGCAGTGCGGTCACTGCTTCTTCGGTGCGCTTGCGCCACGGCGTGTCGACGGGCTCGAACACGGGGCCGCCGCGTGCGCGCAGCAGGTGGCCGTAGCGCAGGCCGACCCACAGCGTCGGCACGCCGTGCTCGTCCGGCGCTTCGGTGATCAGGCGCACGCTCGAATCGGGCAGCGCGCCGTTGGCCTGGCTGAAGGTGCGCCAGCGACCCTGTTCGAACAGGCCGATGCCTTCGTCGCTCGAGCCCACCCAGAGGCGTTCGCCGCCGCGGCCGTCGGCTTCGACGCGCACCGCGAACACGCCGGTCGCGTGCATGCCCATCAGCGACGCGGTGAGCCACTGGTTCGCGCCGACGATCGTGCGCGCGACACCCGCTTCGGTCGCGAGCCACAGCACCTCGTCGCCATTCGGGCTGCGCCAGGTGCTGAGGCCGCGCACGGCGTCCGCGGGCAGGCCGTGGCGGCGGTCGAACGCCTGCGCATGCTCGCCGATGATGCGCACGAGCCCCGAACGCGAGGACACCCACAGTGCGCGGTCGCCGTTGGGCAGTGGCGTCTCGCCGATGTCGTAGATGTCGTTGGTCGGCAGCTCGCCCCGCTCGCGCGTCCACGCGCGCAGGCCGTCGCCGGTCAGGCGCCAGAGGCCGGTCGCGAACACGCTGATCCACAGTTCTTCGCGGCCGGCGTGCTCCGTCGCGTAGAGGAATTCGACCTGGCCCGGGTCGAAGCCGTCGGCGCGGTAGCGCTGCCACGCGCCGCCGTCTTCGCGGAACCACAGCCCGTTCGATCCGCTGCCGGCCCATTCGCGCGGGCGTCCGCCGATGCGGCGGGTCTGCGCCATCGAGAGGATCGCGCCGGACGGCAGTTGTGCGTTGCCCGGGTCCGCGATCCAGCGGCCGTCGCGATGTTCGAGCAGGCCGATGTCCCAGCTGAGCGCCCACAGGTGCACGCGACCGGCGTCGTCGCGGGTTTCGGCGAAGCGGCGGATCTGCTGCGAGGGCAGGCCGCTCGCGCGATTCTCGACGTGCCAGTGCGCGCCGTCGTAGCGCGCGAGGCCGTCTTCGCGGAATGCCGCCCACAAGGTTCCTTCCGCGTCGCGCCAGAGGCTGTCGACCGATCGATCCATGCCGGGATCGGCGCTCGCGGCCCAGTGGCGCCCGTCGTAGCGATAGACGCCGGCTGGCGAAGCGAGCCAGACGAAACCGTCGCGGTCGACCTGGGTCGCGACCGTGACGGTCGCGGGCACGCCGTCCCGTGTCGAGAAGTTCGTGAACGACGGCGCGCCGATGTCGAACAGGTCGAGCGGTTCGACCGCGGGCGCCGCCACGGCGGATCGCGCCCCGAGCAACAACACCAGCAGCAAGGAAATAACGACGACTCTCGACATGACCCCTGACCGCACCCTTGATCCGATTATGCCGGAGGATGCGCGGATCGCCGCGCGGCGAACCTGAACGGGCTCGACGGGCGCGTCGGGTGGGGGACGACGTTGCTGTCGCGTGCGAGAAAAAAGAAAGCCGCATTGCTGCGGCCGGGAGTAGTAAGAAGTGGTCGTGGCCCCCAGGGCCTTCTTGTCGTTGTACCCCTCTCGCGCCGTGTGGGGATGAAGGCGACCGGAGGGTTCCGCTCGCCTTCACGCGACGCGATCGTCGGGTCCTTCTCGACTCGGCGAGTCCGGCTTGCGCCGGACTCGCTGGCGATCCGTCCATGGATCGCCCCATTCCGAACGACCGGCTACGGTGTGTACGTCGCCTTGAGCGTGATGCCCGAGGCGGCGGTGTAGCCGTAGATGCGGATGTAGTACGTGCCCGCCGCCGGCGAGTTGATCGAGCACGTTTCGTTGTTGCCGCTCACCCACGAGCGGCAGGTGTACGTCGACGTCGTCGGCGCGGAGCCGAGGCGCACGTACAGGTCACCGTCGCCGCTGCCGCCGGTGGTCGTCACCGTGAGGTTGGTGCGGCCCGACGGCACGACGATCGTGTACGTGGTCGAGTACGCATGCAGGCCCGCGGAGATTCCGGTCACCGGCACGCCGTTCGTGAGCACCGTGCCGCCGCCACCACCGGTCGAATAGCTGCCGGTGAGGCTGAGGCCGGTGAAGCTCGCGTACGCGCGCACCATGACGTAGTAGGTGCCGACCTGCGGTGCCGCGAACGTGCAGGTTTCGCTCGACGAGCTCGTGTACGGACGGCAGTCGTAGCTCGACGTGGTCGGCGCGCTGCCGAACTTCACGTAGAGGTCGGCGTCGCCGTTGCTGCCCGAGGTCGCGAACACGAGGTTGGTCGCGCCGGCCGGCACGTCCATCGTGTAGACGGCGGTGTTGGTGCCGGTGGTCGCCGACAGGCCGGTGACGGGCACGCCGTTCTGCAGCACGTTGCCGCCGCCGGTGGAGACGGTGACCGAGCTCGTCTTGGTGTTGGTGGCGCCGCCGTTGTCGGTGACGGTGAGCGAGACGCTGTAGGTGCCGGCGCTGGCGTAGGTGTGGCTCGGGTTGGTCGCGGTCGAGGTGCCGCCGTCGCCGAAGGTCCACGCGCGCGAGGCGATCGTGCCGTCGCTGTCGGTGGAGCTGTCGGTGAAGGTGGCGGTGAGGCCACTGGTGGTGAAGCTGAAGTTCGCGACCGGCGGCGTGTTGGTCGGCGAGCTGACCGAGACCGAGGTGGTCTTGGTGTTGGTGGCGCCGCCGTTGTCGGTGACGGTGAGCGAGACGCTGTAGGTGCCCGCGCTGGCGTAGGTGTGGCTCGGGTTGGTCGCGGTCGAGGTACCGCCGTCGCCGAAGGTCCACGCGCGTGAGGCGATCGTGCCGTCGCTGTCGGTGGAGCTGTCGGTGAAGTTGGCGGTGAGGCCGCTCGTCGTCACGCCGAAGTTCGCCACCGGCGGCACGTTGCCGCCGCCACCACCGCAACCGGCGAACTTGAAGCTGCCGATGCGCGTGCGCCAGCTGAAGCTGCCGTTCGCGGCGTAGTACTCCTGCGTGTACCAGAACGTGCAGTCGTCGACCGGATCGACCGTGAGGTCGCTGTAGTCGCCCCAGCGGTTGCCCGAGCCGGTCTGGCTGCCACCGCCGTCGAACAGGTGCGTTTCGGTCTGCGTGATCGTGTTGAGCGCGTCACCCGCGAGGCGGCCCGCGTAGCGGATCTGCGGATTGATCGTGCTGCTCGAGGCGGAGTACGCGAGCGCGAGGTTGCCCTGGCCGTCCATTGCCGCGCTGCCCATCCAGCGCCAGGTGGTGTCGGGCTGGTAGGTGCTTTCCTGGAACACGCTCGGCGTGCCCGAAGTGCCGTTGCGCAGTTCGAACCAGCGGATGCCCGCGACGTTGTTCGCCTTCACCGTGTAGTTGCCGACGAGCGACTCGTGGTCGCTGAACTTGCGGTAGGCGAGGCGGAACATCAGGCGGTCGTCGAGGGCATTGAGGTAGTTCGACGAGCTGGCCTTGGTCGGCACGCAGGCCGACGTGCTGCCGCACGGCTGCGTGAACGCGGCCGCGGCGGGGCTGCCGGCGAGCGTGAACGTCGTGTTCGACGGCGTCACGTAGTCGGCGTGGAAGCGATAGGTCTTGTACGTGGTGGTGTCGGGATACTCGACGAACACCTCGGGCGCGCCCGTCGACGGCAGGGTCGAGCCGTCGAGGTCGGCCGGCATCAGCGGTGCGTTGCTGGAGCCGAGCGACGTCGTGGTCACGTACGCGGCGCTGGTCGCGCCCGCGATCATCGCGGCGCGATCGAACGCGAACGGCTGGGGACGCAGGTAGGCGGTGCCGGCCGTGTTGAACACGTTCATCGCCATGTAGTAGCCGTCAGGCCACACGCCGAGGTGCGGATAGTCGTAGAACTCCGAACCGAGGTGATAGCCGTAGCGCTTGTAGCTGCCGGTCGCGTCGGCGCTCGTCGATACCGCGATGCACTCGTCGGTGATCGTGCTGCCGCCGGCGAACTGCGTGATCACCCAGCGGTCCGCGATCTGGTCGTACAGCACGATCGGGTCGCCGTGGCCGGACGTCTCGCAGACGCCGCCGAAGCCGGCCCAGATCGACGAGGTCGCACGCGGGCCGAGCAGCGAGGCGCCGGTCGTCTTGTCGAACACCTGATAGCCCGCGTTGGTCATCTGCACGTACTGCGTGCGGCCGACTTCACCGTTGGTGTCGGGCGGCGCGCAACCGCACGAGCCGACGCCCATGCCGTCGAAGTTGAGGATCGGTGCGGGCATCGCCGCATTGGTCACGTGGCCGATGTTCTGGACGATCGGGTCCTTGCCGTCGACATGGTGGCCCGGGATGCGCCAGTTCTCCGCTGCTTCGCGTTCGTCCGACGAACGTTCGCTGACGGCGCCCTTCCATTCGGGCAGGTAGTAGAGCGGCAGCGACGTGTCGCTCTGGTAGGACATGCCGTAGACGATCGTCTGGCCGTGTGCGTTGACGACCGCGTTCGGCTGCATGTCCGGAGGCAGTCGCGTGTACGAGGACGCCGATGCGGTGGCGGACAGCGTGAGGCCGCCGAGCATCGCGAGCGCCGCTGCGGCGAGCAGGTTGCGCCGCAGACCGAGTTCGAAATTCACGATTTGATCTCCCCATCAAGGACGTTGGCAACGCCGCGGCGCACCGCGGCACCGTCGCAAGCTCCGTTGCTCCCCGGTCGCGTCCGTCTCGTCGCGCAGCCCCTCTCTTGGCGGCGCGGGAGATTCGTTTTGCGAAAGATCCGGGTGTGCCCGGATCACGGGGACCGGTCCTGTGCCGGCCTTCGACACAAAACGATGGGACCATAGCACCATGTCATATCCGTCTGGAAGCGGATACGCATGAGTCTTGAGGCCTATTTCACGTATCCGTGCATACTGCAACGCAGCATGCCGTGGCGGCGCGCGGCCATGCCTGCGGGACGCGGCGGGCTCAAGCCAGATGTGCGACGAGCGCGGCCGGATCGGTGACCGGCGGCAGGCAACGGAGCCCGCGGCAGACGTAGGCGACTCCGCCCGGCGCGTGCGACTGCTGCGCGAGCACGCCCGGCAGCGTAACCGCTGGTGGGATGCGCCAGAGAGCGGTGCCGGTGGTGCGCGCGTGCTCGATTGCGGTGCACCAGTGCGTGGCTTCGTCGTCGGTGGCGCGCAGCACGACGATCGTGCGCGGTTCGAGGTGGTCGCCGAGCGCGAGCAACAGGCTGCAGCACGCATGCGGCAGTTCGGCGAGCGTCGGCCACGCCGCGCGCAGGCAGCGCTCGGTCGCGTCGATCCAGCGCGGCTCGCCGACCAGGTGACCGAGTGCGAGCAGCGCCCGCGCGGCGACGCCGTTGCCGGCGGGCAGCGATTCGTCGATGAACGGCTTCGGCCGCTGCGGCAGCGGTTCCGCGTCGTGCGCGGTGAACCAGAATCCGCCCTGCTCGCGGTCCTCGAAGCGCGCGAGCAGCGCATCGGCGAGGGCGATCGCCCAGGCGAGATCGCGCTCGCGCCAGCGCAGCTGCAGCATCGCGACGAGCGCATCGAGCAGGAACGCATGATCGTCGAGATAGGCCGCGAAGCGCGCGCGGCCGCTCGCGTGGCACGCGTACAGGCGACCGTCGATCCAGGCGTTCGCATGCAGGAAGTCGAGCGCGCGTTCCGCCGCGGCGAGCAGCGGCGCATCCGCGACGTCGCGGGCCGCGCGCGCGGCACCGGCGATCGCGAGCGCATTCCACGCGGTGAGGATCTTGTCGTCGAGGCCGGGACGCACGCGGCGTTCGCGCACGGCGAGCAGTTTCGCCTCGGCCGTCGCGCGTCGCGCCGCCACTTCCCCGACGCCGAGGCCGAGAGCCGTCGCGATGTCGACGACCGGCCGCTTCATGACCAGGTGCCAGGCATGGCCTTCGAAGTTCGGCGCGCGGTCGAGTCCGTACAACGGTTCGACGACGGCGTACTCCGCGGCATCCAGCGCGGCGCGCACGTCGTCGCGATGCCAGACGTAGTAGCGGCCTTCCTCGCCTTCGGAATCGGCGTCGTACGAACTCCACAGGCCGCCTTCGGGTGCCTGCAGTTCGCGTTCGAGCCAGCGCGCGCACGCGCTCGCCGCGTGTGCGAACGCCGGCTCGCCGAACACGCGCGCCGCGCGCGCGTACTGCGGCAGCAGCTGCGCGTTGTCGTACAGCATCTTCTCGAAATGCGGGATCTCCCAGCGCTCGTCGACGCAATAGCGGAAGAAGCCGCCGCCGAGGTGGTCGGTCAGGCCGCGCTCGGCCATGCCGGCGAGCGTGCGGTGCGCCATCTCGCGCGCATCGGCGCCCTGCGCGAGCAGCCATTCGATCTCGCTCGCGTGCGGGAACTTCGGTCCACCGAGATGGCCGCCGTTGTCGCGATCGAATCCGCGCGCGATGCGTGCGAGCGCGTCGCGCGCCGGCGCATCGTCGAGCATGCCCGCATGCGTCGTCTCGCGGCCGTGTTCGGCGAGGAAGCGGGCGAGCGCGCCGTTCTGCGCGCGGACTTCGTCCGGCTTGTCGTCGTGCCAGGCGCGCACCGCGCGCAGCACCTGCGCGAATGCGGGCATGCCGTGGCGCGGCATCTCGGGGAAATACGTGCCCGCGTAGAACGGCACGAGGTCGTCGGCGCCGAGGAACATCGTCAGTGGCCAGCCGCCGCCGCGTCGCGCGAGTGCCTGGTGTGCGAGCTGATACACCTTGTCGATGTCGGGCCGCTCCTCGCGATCGACCTTGATGTTCACGTACAGCGCGTTCATGAGCGCCGCGGTCGCCTCGTCCTCGAAACTCTCGTGTGCCATCACGTGGCACCAGTGGCACGCGGCGTAGCCGATCGACAGCAGGATCGGCTTGCGTTCGCGCCGCGCGGTCGCGAGCGCCTCGTCGCACCACGGCCACCAGTCGACCGGGTTGTGCGCGTGCTGGCGCAGGTACGGGCTCGTTTCGTCGGCGAGGCGGTTGCTCATGGCTGCAGTCTACGCCGCGACCCGGCGACGACGCGCACGCCCGGCCATGCATTTCGTACAGGTGGGCGCGCGCGTCGCCGGTCGCCGCACACGCGGGCGCTTGCGACGATCGCCGCATGGACACCCCGAGCTGCGCCGCAAACGTGAAACCGGACCGCCGATGCGATGCGCTCGGCGAGGGACGCATCTACCGCGTCGATTTCGCCACTCTCGATCACGCGAGGACGTTCGCCGACTGGACGCTCGCCTGCGCCGCCGCGCGCGCGTTCGGCGAAACGCGCGTCTGGCGCACGTCGCAGCTGCTCTGCTGGGCCTTGCTGCCGGATCGCTGGCACGGCCTCGTACGGCTCGCCGGGCTCGATTCGCTGCCGATCCTCGTCGCGCGGCTGAAGGCGGTCGCGGCGGGCTCGGTCAACCTCGCCGCGGGCCGCAGCGGCGCGGTCTGGGCGCGCGGCTGCCACGAGCGCGCGGTGCGGCCCGACGAGGACTGCGCGGCGATCGCGCGCGAGATCGTGCGCGAGCCGGTGCGCGTGGGCCTGTGCCGGCGCGTCGGCGAGTATCCGTTCTGGGACGCGTCGTGGCTCGCGTGACGCCGCGGCATCGCGTCGCGCCGAGTTGTGGCGCCGGCGCCGGCGCGCTACCGTGCGCCGCTCCGCGTGCCGCAGGCCATCCCGTGTCCGAGTCGATCGAGTATCCCGCCCTCTACCTCAAGCGCGGCGAGGACGCGCGCCTGCGCGCCGGGCACCTGTGGGTGTTCTCGAACGAGATCGACGTCGCGCGCTCGCCGCTCGGCGAGTTCGCGCCCGGCGACGTCGTCGCGATCGTCGACCATCGCGGCAAGGCGATCGGCGTCGGCTACGTGAACCCGAACTCGCTGATCGCCGCGCGCCTCGTCGTGCGTGGCCTCGAGCATCCGTTCGACCGCTCGCTGATCGTGCATCGCCTCAACATCGCGCTCGCGTTGCGCCAGCAGCTCTACGCGGAGCCGTACTACCGGCTCGTGTTCGGCGAGAGCGACGGCCTGCCGGGCCTCACGCTCGACCGCTTCGGCGACGTCGTCGTCGGCCAGATCACGACCGCGGGCATGGAGCGGCAGAAGGACGCGATCACCGACGCGATCGTCAAGGTGCTCGCGCCGCGCCAAGTGTGGTGGAAGAACGACGCCGGCATCCGCGCGATGGAGCAGTTGCCCATGTACGCCGACCTCGGCCATGGCGAATATGGCGGTGAGGTCGTCGCGAAGGAGGGCGGCCTCGTGTTCGGCGTCGATCCGGTCGGTGGGCAGAAGACCGGCTGGTTCTACGACCAGCGCGAGAATCGCGACGGGCTCGCGCGCTTCGTGACCGGCAAGCGCGTGCTGGACATGTTCAGTTACCTCGGTGGCTGGGGCATCCGCGCGGGCGCGTACGGCGCGCGCGAAGTCGATTGCGTCGACGCCTCGGCGGCCGCGGTCGAGGCGACGGCGCGCAACATCGAGCGCAACGGCCTCGCCAATCGCGTGAAAGCGCTGCGCGCCGACGCGTTCGACCACCTCAAGGCGTTGCGCGAGGCGCGCGAACGCTACGACGTCGTGATCCTCGATCCGCCCGCGTTCATCAAGCGGCGCAAGGACTTCAAGGAAGGCAGCCTCGCCTACCGGCGACTCAACGAGCTCGGCATGCAGGTGCTCGCGCGCGACGGCATCCTCGTGACCTGTTCGTGCTCGCACCACATGCCGCGGCAGGCGCTGCTCGACGGCGTGCAGCAGGGTGCGCGGCACCTCGACCGCCAGGTGCAGATGCTCGTCTCGCTGCAGCAGGGGCCGGACCACCCGGTGCACCCGGCGATCCCCGAGACCGACTATCTCAAGGGCTACATTCTGCGGGTGCTCCCCGCCTAGGGCGGCGTGCGCACGTACGCCGCTTCCGCATGCGGGTGTCGCGCGAACGGGCATGGATCCGCGTAGGGCGGCACGCGAGGCGTGCCGCCGGTCCCGCACGAAGCGCATTGCCCGAACCGCTGCGATGAATCAGTACCCGTCGAGGCCGTCGATGAAGATCGCGTCGCCCTCGAAACGCGCGACCGCGAAGTCGTAGTCGTTCAGCCCACTGCCGGCGTCGCGCTGCCACAGGCGCGAACCGGTGAGCACGATGCGACCGCGGTCGATCAGCAGCGCGCCACCGGTGTTGTCGGTCGGCTGCGCGTCGTCGTGGTGTTCGAACGCGACCGCCTTGATCCAGCTCGGGTTCACGCCGACCGTCGCGAAACTCAGGTCCGCGGTGCCATCGGCGAGGAAACGGCCGACCCAGAGCAGGCGGTCGGGATCCGCGCTGTCAGGCGCGCTGGCAGTCGAGCCGGAAACGAGGATCCGGTTGGTGTCGAAGTCCACCGCGAGGCCGCCGACGGTGAGGTCCTCGAGCAGCGTTCCCCGCACGTGGTTGCCTTCGTTGCCGAATGCCTGCGCGGGGAACGCGCCGTCGGTCTGCAGGCGCGCCAGGATGAGGTCGGCACCGGTGTTGTCCGCAGCAGTGCCGGCCATCATGAGGTAGCCGTTGCGATCGAACTTCAGCCCGCGTACCTGTTCGTCGAAGCGTGTCGCCGTCTGCGTGAAGGTCAGCGTGCGCTTGCCCTGGTAGGCCTCGCTGCCGGTGCAGGTCGTCGCGTTCGGGCAGAACGTGGCGTCGAGCGCGCCGCTGCCGCTGTTCATCTTGGCGATCGCGAAATCGTGGTTGGAGAACACGTTCGTGTACGCGTAGCCGCCGACGTAGAGCCACGTACCGGCGAGCAGCAGGGTCGTCGCACCGTCGTCGTCGCCTCCGGCGTGGTTGCCGTCGAGGTCGAACGGCACCGTCTGAATGCCGTCACCGCCACCGAAACCGGTGTCCGGCGCGGCGTCGGTCTCACGCAGGCGCATCACGAAGAAATCGTAGTCGCCCGGATCCGTGCGCTGCGCCGATCCGGCGAGGTAGATGTAACCGCTCTCGCCGATCGTGATGGCGTTGACGCGGTCGTCGCCATCCACGGCGTAGTCGACCGGCACGATGCGACAGCCGGTCGGGCCGACCTGCGTGTCCGGCGTGCCGTCGGCGGCATAGCGGCAGACGAACGGGTCGTGGTCGAGCGGATTCATCGCGTAGCCGCCGACGACGATGCGGCCGGCGAAGTCCGTCGCTGCGACGGTCGGGGTCGCGTTGGCGGGCAGCGGTCGAGTGACGTAGCCGCCGCCGAAGGTCGCGTCGATCTCGCCGTCCGGCAGCAGGCGCACGAAGCCGACGTAGCCGTAGTCGGCATAGCCGACCACGGTGTAGCGGCCGGCCGAATCGACGAACGTGGCGATCGCGGTGTCGAGCCGGCTGGTCGACAGGTCGAAGGCGATCGTGCGCTTGCCGTCGCTGCCGAAGCGCAGGTCGAGGTCGCCGTCGCGGGCGGTGCAGGTGGCGGCGCCGAGCAGCAGGGTGGCGGCGATGATCGGGCGGAACATGGCGAAACTCCTCGGGTTCGGGGCCGGTCCACGCGGGCGCGCACCGTGCACGCATCGCGACCGTCGCTGGCAGTTACGCAGCGGCGGGGCGAAAGCGGCAATTTCGTGATCGCTGCGTTCCCAGCCGTGCGCGCGGCCGCGGCCCTCGCGGCCGCGCGGCTCTACGGGTACGACGCGCGAGCGACCCGACAGGTTTTCAGCGCGCGAGGGGCAGGCGCGCGAGCAGCGCGCGCGTCGCGACGGTCTCGGCGTCGTCGCGGCCGAGCTTCGCTTCCTGCGTGGTGAGCGCGCGTTCGAGCAGCGGACGCACCTGCGTCGCTGCTTCGTGTTGTGCTTCACGCACGAGTGCGAGTTGCACGAGGCAGGTCGCCGTGCGCGGGCCGTCAGGATAGTCGTCGGTGTCGAACGCGATGAAGCAGCGCTCGAGCTGCTCGCGCGCGCCGGCGAGATCGCCGCGTTCGCGCAGCACGCGTCCGAGCAGGGTCGTCGTCCAGGGATAGACGCGCACGTCGCCGTGGTTCGCTTCGGCCTGCAGCGCGACGTTCGCACGCAGCAGGCGTTCGGCCTCGTCGAGCCGCTGCGTGCGCTCGAGCAGGAGCGCGAGCGTGTTGGTCGCCGACTCCTGGTTGCGCGGCGGATCGAGGCGGCGCGACATCTCGTACGCCTGCCGCAGCAACGGCTCCGCCGTCGCGGCGTCGCCGGATTCGAACAGCGAGGCACCGTATCCGGTCAGCGCCGAGCGCGTGCTCGAGTGTTCGGGGCCGTACGCGGTCCGCCAGATCCGCCAGGCCTCGCCGAACGAGCGTGCCGCTTCGGCATAGCGATGGCGCGTGTACAGGCTCACGCCGTGGTTGCTGAGCGGGGTGGCGACTTCGACGTGATCGGTGCCGAACACCGCGCGTCGCGCCGCGATGTTGCGTTCGAACAGGGCATCCGATTCGTCGTATTGGGCCGAATTCGCCAGTGCGAAAGCGAGCTCGCCTTCGGTCGACAGGGTGAGCGGGTGGCGTTCGCCGTGCACGCGCCGATGCAGCACATGCGCTTCGCGCAGGTGCGCGATCGCCTGCTGTGGCTGCGCGACCGCGGCTTCCGCCGCGGCGAGCTCGTGCAGGCGCGAGGCGACGATCGGGTCGTCGGGATCGACGCGCCGCGCGAGCGCGAGTGCTTCCTCGTGTGCGGCGAGCGCCTCCTCGCCGCGCGCCTGCAGGCGGCGCAGGTTGCCGAGCGTGGCGAGCGCGTCCGACAGGCTCGCCGGCGTCGCGCGCGCGTCCGCGCGCAGTGCCGCGACGACACGCTCGACACGCTCGCCGGCGGCATCGAGGTGGTCCGTCTCCTCGTCGATGCGCACGCGCCGCAGCTCGCCTTCGATGCGCAGCGGATCGGTCGGCGCGTGCGCGGCGAGCAGGCGCAACGCGGCGTCGGCGCTGGTCGTGGCCGCGTCGTAGCGGCCGTCTTCGAACTGCGCCTCGGCGAGGCGCAGCCATGCGCGCGCGAGTTCGTCGTCGTCGCGGTCCGGGCGCGCGAGCAGCGCATCGCGCGCCTGCTCGAGCAGCACGACGCTGCGCGCGTCGTCGCCGAGCGAGGTGTAGATCGCGCCAAGGTCGGACAGCAGTGCGCCGCGCACCGCGGGCTGGTCGGCGAGACCGGTCTCGGCGCGGCGAGCACCAAGGTCGAGCACCTCGCGCAACGACACGTCGCGGCCGCGCGCCTGGTCGGGATCGACCGCGGCGAACAGCCCAGTCGTGAACTCGCGCACCGCCTGCGCGGTCTGCGCGTTGCGCGTGGCGATGCGCGCCTGCCACAGCGTCGCGCCGATGCCGGCCAGCGCGGTCGCGAGGAGCAGCGTGCTCGCCGCGAAGCCGACGCGGTGGCGCCGCACGAACTGCGCGAGGCGGCGCCAGCGCGGTGTCGGCCGGCTCAACAGCGGACGCCGTTCGAGCCAGGCGCGCAGGTCCGCGGCGAGCGCGTCGACGCTCGCGTGGCGCTGCTCGGGCGCTTTCGCGAGCGCGATCGAAAGGATCTGCGCGAAGTCGGCGTCGAGTGCGGCGCGCAAGCCGGCCGGCGTCGTGCCGCGCGCCGCGGCGAGCGCTGGCGCGTCGACGCCGGCGCGCTGCAGCGCGCGCGCGGGTCGTTCGGCTTCCTGCTCGAGTACGGCTTGCGCGAACGCCTGCCGCGTCGATGAGGGCGTGCGGTACGGCAACAGGCCGGTCGCGAGCTCGAACAGCAGCACGCCGAGCGCGTAGACGTCGGTCGCGGTCGAGACCGCTTCGCCGCGCACCTGTTCCGGCGCCGCGTAGGTCGGCGTCATCAGCAGCATGCCGGTCGCGGTCGCGCTCGCGTCGTCGTCCTCGAGCAGCTTGGCGATACCGAAGTCGAGCAACTTGACGCGGCCGTCGCCGTCGACGAGCACGTTGGCCGGCTTGAGGTCGCGGTGCACGACGAGGTTGCGGTGCGCCCAGGCGACCCCGTCGAGCACGTCGAGGAACAGGCGCACGCGCGCGCGCAGCGGCAGCGCGCGTGCATCGCACCAGCGGTCGATCGGTTCGCCTTCAACGTACTCGAGCGCGAACCACGGGCGGCCGTCGGCGTCGACGCCACCGTCGAGCAGGCGCGCGATGCGATCGTGCGCGAGGCGCGCGAGGATGCCGCGCTCGCGCCGGAAGCGCGCGCGGGCTTCGGCGCCATCCAGGCCGCCACGCACGCGCTTTAGCGCGACGCGTTGCTCGAAGCCCTGCTCGTCGCGGCGCGCGAGCCAGACCACGCCCATGCCGCCGCGGCCGAGTTCACGCACCAGGCGGTACGGACCGATGCGCTCGGGCGGGTCATCGACGTCGTCGATGCCGGCAGCGAACAGCGGCGCGCCCCAGGCCGCCGCGCCGCCGTCGAGTGGCGCGGGCTGCGCGTGCGCGGCGAGCAGCGCCTCGACTTCGGCGCGCACCGCAGGCGGCACCGTCGTGTCATCGCCGAGCAAGCGCGCGCGCGCGGCCGGTGCGGCATCGAGGCAGGCGTCGAACAGCGCCTTCACTTGCGGCCAGTCGCGATGCACGTGCGGTCCCTCGGTGATGCCTTTGGCTACGCGTTACGCAATCCGGCGCCGGAACCGGCAAGGACGGCGTCGCCGAGGCCGAGTTCGCGTGCGAGCACGGCGCGCGCGAGCGCCCAGTCGCTGCGCACCGTGCGCTCGGACAAGTCGAGCTCGGCGGCAATCTCGCCGAACGTGAAGCCGCCGAAGAAGTGCCATTCGACGACCTTCGCCGCGCGCTCGTCGTGCTCGGCGAGGCGGTCGAGCGCTTCGTCGACGAGCAGCAGCTCCTCGGCGCGGCGGTCGGCGATTTCGTGCGCGCCGTCGAGGCCGGTATGCGCTTCGCGCCCGCCGCGCTTGTCGGCGAGTCGGCTGCGCGCCTGGTCGACGAGGATCTGGCGCATCGCGCGTGCGGCGAGGCTGAAGAAGTGCGCGCGGCTCGCCAGCGCGCCCGCGTGGTGCGCGGCGAGCTTCGCGTACGCCTCGTGCACGAGCGCGGTGGTGTTGAGCGTCGCGCCGGGGTTGCGCCGGAGCTCGGCCGCGGCGATGCGCTTGAGGTCGGCGTAGATCTGGGCGAACGCGGCTTCGCGCGCGGAGGCGTCGCCGCCCTGCGCGCGGTTGAGCAGCTCGGTGAGGTCCGTCTGGGCCATGTGTCCTTCCCCTCGCGGGCAGGCTAGCACGCACCGCTGGGGGGGTGAAGGCGAACCGTGGCCGACCCGCGCGACGCTCGGAAACCGTCGCGGAAGAAACCGCCAGCCTGCCGCTGCGAGTGGCGCGCGCGGCATCGGAGATCCCGGAACGAGAACGGGCGCGCATCTCGGCGAGTCGTCCGCCAAGATGCGCCGCCACCGCCGACCGGGCACAATGGAGATCCGCCGCTCGCCTGCCGCCTCGTGTCCCACTATTTCGTCGACATCGACCCCGTCGCATTCTCGCTCGGCCCGGTGCAGGTGCACTGGTACGGCATCATGTACCTCGTCGGCTTCGGCATCGCCTGGTGGCTCGGCCAGCGCCGGCTCGCGGCGGGGCGACTGCCGGTCACGCGCGACGAGTTCTCCGACCTCTGCTTCTACCTCATGCTCGGCGTGATCCTCGGCGGGCGCATCGGCTACATGGTGTTCTACAACACGGCCGAGCTCGTGGCGCATCCGCTCAGCCTCGTGCGCGTCTGGGAAGGCGGCATGTCGTTCCACGGCGGCTTGCTCGGCGTGCTCGTCGCGGGCTGGCTGTGGACGCGGCGTCGCGGCCTGAACTACTTCGACACGATCGACTTCGTCGCGCCGCTCGTACCGATCGGCCTCGGCCTCGGCCGCCTCGGCAACTTCATCGGCGGCGAGCTCTGGGGCCGACACACCGACGTCGCCTGGGGCATGATCTTCCCGCGCGCGCTCGAAGCGCTCGACAAGACGCGCGAGGAGTTGCACGCGATGTACCTCGCGGGCCAGCTCGAGCACGAGGCGCGCCACCCATCGCAGTTGTACGAGTTCGGCCTCGAGGGCATCGTGCTGTTCACGGTGCTCTGGTTCTACTCGCGCAAGCCGCGCCCGCGCTACGCGGTGTCGGGCCTGTTCGCGCTGCTGTACGGCTGTTTCCGCTTCGGTGTCGAGTTCGTGCGCGAACCCGACGTGCAGCTCGGTTTCCTCGCGTTCGACTGGCTCACGATGGGCCAGATCCTGTCGTTGCCGCTGATCCTCGTCGGGCTGTTCCTGCTCTGGCGTTCGCGTTCGGCGCCGACGGCGCGCCTGTACTCGGTGGCGATGCCGGACGCAGGCACGGCCAAGCCCGAAGGAGGGGCGTGATGCGCGCGTACCTCGACTTGCTGCGCCACGTGCTCGAACACGGCACCGAGAAGGCCGATCGCACCGGTACCGGCACGCGCAGCGTGTTCGGCTGGCAGATGCGCTACGACCTCGCCGAGGGTTTCCCGCTCGTCACCACGAAGAAGCTGCACCTCAAGTCGATCGTGCACGAACTGGTCTGGTTCCTGCGTGGCGAGACGAACGTGCGTTATCTCAAGGACAATGGCGTCTCGATCTGGGACGAGTGGGCGGATGCGGACGGCGAGCTCGGCCCGGTCTACGGCAAGCAATGGCGCAGCTGGTCCGCGCCGGACGGCCGCACGATCGACCAGATCGCCTGGGTCGTCGACGAGATCCGCCGCAACCCCGATTCGCGCCGGCTCATCGTCAGCGCCTGGAACGTCGCCGACCTGCCGCGCATGGCGCTGCAGCCGTGCCACACGATGTTCCAGTTCTACGTCGCGAACGGGCGCCTGTCGTGTCAGCTGTACCAGCGCTCGGGCGACATCTTCCTCGGCGTGCCGTTCAACATCGCGAGCTACGCGCTGCTCACGCGCATGGTCGCGCAGGTGACCGACCTCGCGCCCGGCGACTTCGTGCACACGCTCGGCGACGCGCACCTGTATTCGAATCATTTCGACCAGGCGCGCGAGCAGCTTTCGCGCGCACCGCGACCGTTGCCGAAGCTCGTGCTGAATCCCGACGTGCGTTCGCTGTTCGACTTCCGCTACGAGGACGTCGCGATCGTCGACTACGCGCCGCACCCGGCGATCAAGGCGCCGGTCGCGGTGTGACCATGCGGTCGGCGATGCAGCGGAACCGCGCGGCGCTGCCCCCTCGACGCGACCGGCGCGTGCGATGCCGTGTCGGAAGTCGCCCGCTGACTTCCACGGGCCGGGCCGTCACACTACGCGGATGAAGATCTCGTTGATCGCCGCGCTCGACCGCCGGCTCGCGATCGGCCGCGACGGTGCGATGCCCTGGCACCTGCCCGACGACCTGCGCCGTTTCAAGGCGCTCACGCTCGGCCGGCCGGTGCTGATGGGGCGCAAGACCGCGCTCGCGATCGGACGCGCGCTGCCGGGGCGCGACAACCTCGTGCTCACGCGCGGCGACGTCGCGCCGTACGCGGGCCAGCTCGTCGTGCATTCGCTCGACCAAGCGATCGATCTCGCGCGTGCAGCAGGCGAGCTCGCGGTGATCGGCGGCGGCGAGGTCTACGCGCTCGCGTTGCCGCGCGCGACGCACCTGCATCTCACCTGGGTCGACACGATCGCCGAGGGCGCTGACGCGCATTTCCCCGCGTTCGATGCGCGCGATTGGGTCGAAACGGCGCGCGAACTGCATGCCGCCGATGTGCGGCATGCGTTCGCCATGACTTTCGTCGATTATTCGAGGCGCTGATGCAAGGTGCCTGCGGCACGCAGGCGCCATGCAGGTCGCGCGCCGGATGGATCAGCGCATCCCGCCGGAAGCCCGCAGGGTCTCGCCGGTGATCCAGCCCGAATCCGCCGAGGCGAGGAACACGGCGATCGACGCGATGTCGTCCGGCTGCCCGATGCGGCCGAGCGGCGTCTTCGCGACCATGTCCTTCTCGAGGTCGCTGCCGATGATGCCCATCGCATGCGTGCCTTCGGTCTCGACACCGCCGGGATTGATCGCGTTCACGCGGATGTTACGGGCCCCCAGCTCGTTCGACAGCACGTGCGTGATGGTGTCCACCGAACCCTTGGTGGCGGCGTAGACCGACGAGCCGGGCAGCCCGAGCTGGCTCGCCACGGAGCTGATGTTGATGACGCTGCCGCCGTCGTCGCCGAAGTGCTTCGACGCTTCCTGCGTCGCGAGAAGCAGGCCGAGGACGTTCGTGTTGAACTGGCGGTGGAACTCTTCCTCGGTCACCTGTTCCAGTGGAGCGAACTGGTAGACGCCGGCATTGTTCACCAGCACGTCGACCGCGCCGAACGCGCGCTTGGTCTCCGCGAAAAGACGCTGCACGTCGACCGCCTTCGCGACGTCGCCCTGTACCGCGATGGCCTTGCCGCCATCGGCCTCGATCTGCGCGACCACGCGATCGGCCCCTTCCTTGCTCGTCGCATAGTTGACGACCACGGATGCGCCGGCCGCAGCCAGCCCCTTCGCTATCCCCGCGCCGATGCCCTTCGACGCGCCCGTCACCACCGCCACTTTGCCTGCCAGCTTGCTCATGTTGGTTCCTTTCAGAATGGATTGACGATTAGACAATTGTCTAATCGTTGTATCGAAAAGGGGGCTCGGGCACTGCTTTCAAGGGGTGGTCAGATTTCCGCCAACTGATCGAGGTAGGCGCGCAGGACATCGCGTTGCACGCTCAGATGGGCGAACTTGCCTTCGCGCACGATGCGGATCAGTCCGGCGGCTTCCAACTCCTTGATGTGGTGGGAAATGGTCGCTGCACTGATGTTGTGCGTTTCCTGCAGGGTGCAGCACGGCATCGGCTTCGAATGCTCGCCGATCGCCCGCAGCATCTGGTAACGCCGAGGCTCCGCCAGCGCGCGTGCGACCAGCGAGAACTGAAGCTCGTCCAGTCGCTTCTTCCTGGTGGTCGCCATCACCTCACCTCGAGTCCTGCAACGCCCAGATGGTACCCGCTGTGGCGAAAAGCCAGTGCGCGCGACGAACTTCGCCGGCGGCGAGCGCCGCGTAGGGTGGGACGCAGCGGCGCGAAAACGCCCTGTCGATGCGAGGCGCATGGCGCGAGTCCCACCGTCCGGATCGCACGACGTCGCGTAGTGGCAGCCCGAGGGTCGCGGTGGGACTGGCCGCTGCTGCGTCCCACCCTTAGGCGCTTCGACCTACGGGTGCGGAACGTCGAGTATCCGTTTGCGTGCGTCCGCAGCCATCCTGCCGATATCGCTGTCGTCGGCCTGTATCGACTTGATCTGGCCGGCGAGTTCGATCTGTTTTCGCAACAGGCGCGCATTGCCGTCTCCGTCCGCTGCGCCGGCCGCGAGGGAGATCGTCGACGCCTGCAGGCGGCCGACCAGTAACTTCTGCAGCGATTCCGTCCGGCCTTCTTCGAGCAGGTGCAGGTAGAGCGTCGTGTCGCCGAGACTGTGGAGGCTGCCATCGCGCCATGCGGCGCCGATCATGTGGGCCGTCATGTCCGTGCAGAACCAGGCGACGCCGACGCCGCCGGCCACCGAACCGAGAAAGAGACCTGCCAATGCGACCAGTGCATACTTGATTCTCATGAGCGAGTCTCTCCAATCCCGTGAACGAGGGGAGGCGGACGGCGTCAGTCCATCTCCTTGCCCGGCGCCGGCTTGCGGTCCGACTTGATCGTGACGTACTCGGGTTCCTCGGTGTCGAGGCGCATCGCGGTGAGCCAGCCGCCCCAGACGCAGCCGGTGTCGATCGCGTGCACGCCCAGGCCGGCGAAGCGGCCGAGCGTCGACCAGTGGCCGCAGACGATGCGCACGTCGCGTTTCATCTGGCCCGGCACTTCGTACCACGGGTACAGGCCCGGGCGTTGCGTGCCGGGAGCGCCCTTGTCGCCGAAGCCGATGCGGCCGCGCACGTCGCAGTAGCGCATGCGCGTGAACACGTTGATGCCGGCGCGCCAGCGGTCGATGCCGCGCAGCTTCGGCGTCCACAGGTCCGGCTTGTTGCCGAACAGTTGCTTCAACAGGCGCCGATAGCCTTCGCTGCGCAGCTTGTCCTCGATCTCCTGCGCCATTTCTTCCGCCTGCGCGATCGTCCAGCGCGGGAACAGGCCCGCGTGCACGAGTGCGAAGTCGAGCGCGCGGTCGACGTGCAGCAGCTTCTGCCGGCGCAGCCAGCCGAGCAGTTCCTCGCGATCGGGCGCGAACAGGATCTCGCGCAGCTCGGGATTGACGCGCTGCTGGTCCTCGCGCTTGCGTTCGGCGATCGCGAGCAGCGACAGGTCGTGGTTGCCGAGCGCGACGATCGCGCGATCGCCGAACGCCTTCACCGCGCGCAGCACCGCGAGCGACTGTCCGCCGCGATTGACGAGGTCGCCGCAGAACCACAACGTGTCGCGCGCCGGATCGAAGCGCAGCTTGTCGATCAGGCGAGTCAGTTCGTCGTGGCAACCCTGGATGTCGCCGATGGCCCAGACGGCCATGTCAGCACGCCGGCTCGGCGGGGCGCTGCACGCGCGCGGGCGGGTTCTTGCGGAGTTCGGCGTCCATGGTCAGTGCAGCGTCCTGGGGATCGAGAGCACGAACGCGGGGATCATCGCATCGAAATGCGTGCCGTCGTCGGCCACCATCTGGTAGCTGCCGCGCATCGTGCCGAGGGAGGTCTCGAGCACGGCGCCCGAGGTGTATTCGTAGTCGTCGCCGGGGCGCACCCACGGCTGTTCGCCGACGACGCCGTCGCCGCGCACCTCGTGCACCTTGCCGTTGCCGTCGGTGATGATCCAGTGCCGCGACAGCAGGCGCGCGCCGACCGTGCCCTCGTTGACGATGGTGATCGTGTAGGCGAACGCGTAGCGGTTGTCCGCCGGCGCCGACTGGTCGTCGAGGAAGCGCGTATTGACGGAAATCGTGATGTCGTAAGGCTTCTTGCCGGTCATGGGTGCCGATTGTCCGGGAGGCCGGCCACTCGGGCAAGTTCGACGAAGGCCGTCGGAGGCAGCTGTTCGGCGCGTGCGCGCGGGTCGACCCCGGCGAGGTCGATCCGTTCCGGCGTGAGCAGGCCGTGCAGCGCGTTGGACAGCGTCTTGCGGCGCTGGCCGAACGCGGCCTTCACGACGCGTTCGATCATCGTGGGGTCCGCGTCGGGGCGCTCGGCCGGCGCACGCGGGCGCAGCCGCACGACGGCCGAATCGACTTTCGGCGGTGGGCGGAACGCGGCCGGCGGCACCTCGATCAGCGGCTCGACCCGGCACGCGAGCTGCAGCATCACGGACAGGCGTCCGTACACCTTGCTGCCCGGCGCGGCGGCCATGCGGTCGACGACTTCCTTCTGCAGCATGAAGTGCATGTCGCGGATCGCGTCGATCTGCTCGATGCAGTGGAACAGGATCGGCGAGGAGATGTTGTAGGGCAGGTTGCCGACCACGCGCAGCGGCGCGTCGCCGGCGAGCCGGCGCAGGTCGACCGAGAGCACGTCGGCATTGACGATCTCGAGCTCGCCGACGCCGTTCGCGGCCGCGCGCAGGCGCGGGATGAGGTCGCGGTCGAGTTCGATCACCGTGAGGCGACCGAGCGCGCGCAGCAGCGGCAGGGTCAGCGCGCCGTCGCCGGGCCCGATCTCGACGACGCGGTCGCCGCCTTTCGGCGCGATCGCCTGCACGATGCGCGCGAGCACGCCGGCGTCGTGCAGGAAATGCTGGCCGAAGCGCTTCTTGTGGAGGTGCGGGGCGTGGGTCTCGTGCATGTGCGTATCGTAGCCGAGCGCACTCGCTCCCAGCAGGGCGAGCGCGTCAGCCGACCAGCCAGCGCGTGAGCCAGTAGCCGCCGATCGCGAGCCAGCCGAACAGCAGCAGCGCGAGCAGCAGCGGTTTCGGGCCGAGCGCGCGCACGCGCGCGAAGCGCGTCTCCAGGCCGAGCGCAGCCATCGCGGTCGCGAGCAGCAGCGTGTCGAGATCGAGCAGGCGCGCGCGCAGCGTCGGCGGCAGCGCGACGAGCGAGTTGAACGCGCACGCGCCGACGAACGCGAGCGCGAACCACGGCACGCTGATCGCGCCGCGCTCGCCGCCGCGGCGCGCCTGCCAGCCACCGAGCAGGAACAGGAACGGCACGAGCAGCAGCACGCGCGTGAGCTTGACGATCACCGCGGTGTCGGTCGCCTGCGGTCCGATCGCGTTGCCGACCGCGACCACCTGCGCGACTTCGTGTACGGTCGCGCCCGCGTAGACGCCGAATTCGAGCGGCGCGAGCCCGAGGTGCGGGTAGAGTTGCGGGTAGAGGAAGATGTTGAGCGTGCCGAACAGCACGACGCTCGCGATCGCGATCGCGACCTTGCCCGGCTCGGCGCGCAGCACGCGCTCGGTCGCGAGCACCGCGGCGGCGCCGCAGATCGCGCTGCCGCAGGCAGTCAGCAGCGCGGTGTCGCGATCGAGG
Organism: Dokdonella fugitiva; assembly: GCF_014138265.1. GTDB lineage: Bacteria > Pseudomonadota > Gammaproteobacteria > Xanthomonadales > Rhodanobacteraceae > Dokdonella_A > Dokdonella_A fugitiva_A. Next base: position 387,118 of record NZ_JACGXL010000003.1, on the reverse strand, counting down.
CCGAGCCAGCGTCGGCCGATCCACAGTCCGAGCGCGAGCGTGCTGCCGACGACCGCGAGATCGAGCGCGAGCGCGCCGGGGCCGATCGCCGTGATCTGCTGGAAGCTGATGCGCAACCCGTACAGCACGACGCCGGTGCGCAACAGGCTGCGTTGCGCGAACGCGATCCCCGGTGCGAACGTCGCCGGCAGGCGATCGCCGACCACGTTGCCGAGCAGCATGCCGAGCACGATCGCCAGCGTGAGCGCGGACAGCTGCATGCGTGCGAGCGCGGGCAGTGCCGCGAGGGTGACGCCGGCGAGGCCGAGCAGCAGGGCGACGGCGAGGCCGGGGAACAGGCAGGGGAGGCGCATGCCGGCATTCTGGGCAGCCACCTTGGATAATGAAAATCGATAATATCGATACGCATTATAATTAATCCTGATGATAGCGATCAGTCCGCGCCAACTCGAGGTGTTCGCTGCGATCGTCGACGCCGGCAGCGTGCGCGCCGCGGCGGGCCAGCTCGGCCTGAGCCAGCCCGCGGCGAGCATGGCGCTGGCCGAACTCGAGCGCCTGCTCGGCACGCCGCTGTTCGATCGCGGCCGCCAGCGCCTGCGCCTGAACGAGCGCGGTCGCGCGCTGCTGCCGCGCGCGCGGGAAATCGTCGAACGCCTGCGCGAACTCGGCACGCTCGCCGGCGACGCGCCGGCCGGCACGCTCGCGGTCGGCGCGAGCAACACGGTCGGCAACTACCTCGTCGGCGACCTGCTCGGCGAATTCATCGCGGCGCAGCCGCAGGTGAAGGTGCGCCTGCGCGTCGCCAACAGCGCCCAGGTGCTCGCCGGCGTGCTCGACTTCAGGCTCGACGTCGGCTGCATCGAAGGACCGCTCGAACACGCCGAGGTCGAACGCATCGACTGGCGCCGCGACGAACTCAAGGTGTGCGTGCGCGCCGACGATCCGCTCGCACGCCGGCGCCGCCTGCGCGCGGACGACCTGCGCGGCCGGCGCTGGATCCTGCGCGAGACCGGCTCGGCGACGCGTTCGCTGTTCGAGGAGGCCGGCCGCGGGGCGCTCGGTCCGCTCGACGTCGCGCTCGAGCTCGGCCAGAGCGAAGCGATCAAGCAAGCGGTCATCGCCGGACTCGGCATCGCCTGCCTGCCCGCGGTCGCGATCGGCGACGCGATCGCGAACGGCCGCCTCGTCGCACTGCACACGCCGTTCCTCGCGCTCGAACGCCGCCTCGCGCTGCTCGTCCACCGCACGCGCTGGCGTGGCGCTACGTTGCGTGCGTTCCTGGGTTCGCTCGGGAAGCGCCGCGAGAGCAAAGATTGAACACGAAGGACACGAAGGAAGGAAAAAGCAACTGGAGATTTGAACACGGAGTACTCCGTGTTCCCCCAATTCTGCTTTCCTTCGGTTTTCAGTCTTTTCGCTCTTCCTTCGCGAGCGACAGCGCCAGGTGAGTCGCGGCGAACAGGCTGCCCGGATCGGCGCGGTCGGCGCCGGCGAGGTCGAGCGCGGTGCCGTGGTCGACCGAAGTGCGCAGGTAGGGCAGGCCGAGCGTGACGTTGACGGCGTGGCCGAAGCCGGCGTGCTTGAGCACGGGCAGGCCCTGGTCGTGGTACATCGCGAGCACCGCGTCGTAGCGTTGCAGCTGGATCGGCACGAAGGCGGTGTCGGCGGGAATCGGGCCTTGCACGTCGAAGCCGGCCGCGCGCAGCTGGCCGATCGCCGGCGCGATCACCTCGATCTCCTCGCGGCCGAGGTGGCCGCCTTCGCCCGCGTGCGGGTTGAGGCCGAGCACGGCGACGCGTGGCGCGGCGATGCGGAAGCGCGCGATGAGGTCGTCGCAGAGGATGCGCAGGGTCTGCACGAGGCCGGCGCGCGTGATCGCCGCGGGTACCGCCGCGAGCGGCAGGTGCGTCGTCGCGAGCGCTACGCGCAGGTCGCCGCCGTTGCGCGCGTCGCCGGGCGCGGTGAGCATCATGACGACGTCGCGGCGCGCGCGCGCGGCGAAGAATTCCGTGTGGCCCGTGAACGGGATGCCGGCGTCGTTGACGACGCCCTTGTGCACGGGTGCGGTCACGATCGCGGCGAACTCGCCGCTCGCGGCGCCGTCGGCGGCGCGCGCGAGTGTCGCGAGCACGTACGGCGCGTTGCGCGGATCGAGGCGGCCCGGCGTCGCCGGTGCCGACAGCGCGGTCGCGATCACGCGCAGCTCGCCGCGCGTGCGCGCGGCGATCGCCGTGCCGTCGTACGCGCGCAGGGACAGCTCGATGCCAGCCGCGCGCGCGCTGCGCGCGAGCAGGTCGGGATCGGCGATCGCGACGAGGTCGGCCGCGAGGTCGCTCGCGGCGAGTTTCGCGACGAGTTCGGGACCGATACCGGCGGGTTCGCCGGCGGTCAGCGCGAGGCGCGGCAGGCTCATGCCGCGCGCGTTCAGCCGCCCGTCGTGCCCGTCGCGGCGTCGCCGCCGGGCAGGCGGATTTCGATGAACGCCTCGCTGCGCAGCTGGCGCAGGAAGCTCGCGTACTCGTCCTCGGCCTTGCGTCCGAACAGCATGTTCTTCGCTTCGTCGCGCTGCATCTCGCCGGCCTTGTCGGTCTGGCGCACGTCGACGAGCTTGAGGATGTGCCAGCCCGCGTTGGTCTGGAACGGCTGCGAGATGTCGCCAGGCTTCATGTCCTTGACCGCGTTGGCGATGCTCGTGCCGTAGGCGTCGCCGGCGAACCAGCCGAGGTCGCCGCCGAGGCCGGCGGTCTGCTCGTCGTTCGAGCTCGCCTTGGCGACCTTGGCGAAGTCCTCGCCGCCGACGACGCGGCTGCGGATCTCGTTGATCTTCTTCTCGGCCTGCTCGTTGGTGACGAGTTCGCTCGTCTTCACGAGGATGTGGCTCGCCTCGTATTCGGTGACCATGTGCGTGGCGGTATCGCGCTTGCCGATGAGCTTGATGATGTGGAAGCCGTTCGCGCCGCGGATCGGCGTCGACACTTCGCCTTCCTGCATCTTGTCGGCCGCGTCGACCATCGCCGGCGGCAGCTCGTTCGCGCTGCGCCAGCCGAGGTCGCCGCCCTGCAGCGCATTCTCCGCGTTCGAGTAGCGGATCGCCGCCGCGGCGAAGTCCATGCCGCCGTCGATCTGCTTCTTGACGTCGTCGGCCTTCGCGCGCGCCTCGTCGACCTGTTCGGGCGTCGCGCCGTCGGGCACGTTGATCATGATGTAGCCGACGTGCATCTGGCCCGGATGCAGGTTGCCGTTCTTGATCAGGCTGTCGACCTCGGCGTCGCTGACCTGCACGCGGCTCTGCGCGACGCGCTGGCGCAGCTGCTGCACGATGAGCTGCTCGCGCACGTTGTCGCGGAAGCCGTCGTAGCTCATGCCCTGGCGCTCGATCGCACCGCGCAGCTGGCTCACATCCATGTGGTTCTGCTGCGCGATCGTGCCGAGTGCCTGGTCGATCTGCGCGTCGGCCACCTTCACGCCGGTCGAATCGGCGCGCGCGACCTGCAGCTTCTGCATGATGAGGCGGTCGAGCAGCTGGCGTTCGAGCACGTCGTGCGGCGGCAGCTGCTGCGGGTTCTTCGCGAACTGCTGGGTCACCGCGGCGACCTGGCGGTCGAGTTCGCTCTGCAGCACGACGTCCTCGTCGACGACCGCGACGATGCGGTCGATCGGTTGGCTCGGGACCGCTTGCGCGAATGCGGGCGTGGCGACCGGGGTCAGCAGGGCGAAGGCGAGGGCGAGGCCGGTCAGGGTTCGGTTCATGGGAGTTCCGGATAAGGCGCTGGCGGCGCCGCGAAAGCGAGGGATGTCGGATCGACCCCGGCGCTGCCGATTGGTTCCGGGAGCGTCGTGGGCGGTGCCGGCTTGCGCCGGCAAGTCATTGATAACCTAGGATACCACGGCGCAGGAAGGAGTCCGTCTGCTGGCCGATCGAGCCGACGCCCTTGAACTCGAGCTCGAAGTAGATCGCGTTGTCGGCCTCGCCGTTCACGCTGCGGATCCAGTGCCGGGCGATCACGCGCCAGGCGACGCAGCAGGTGTCGTGCTCGATGCCGATGAAGCGTTCCAGCGTGCGGCCGTCGCGGCCGTGCGGATCGGTCGCGCTCGCGAGCGGGTCGTTCAGCGCGTAGTTCTCGCGCGCGATCAGGCGCCAGCTCGGCGTCAGCGGGATCGCGGTCGACACGTCGACCTGCTCGAGGAAATCGCGCCGGTAGCGGTACGAGAAGTTGACGACGCCGCCGTCGCCGAAACGGTTCTGCAGCGAGAACGTCGACAGGTCGGTCTGGTGCGTGTTCGGGTTCCATTGCTGGTCGAGCACGATGCGCCAGCGATCGTTGAGGTGCAGGTCGATCTCGCCGGCGTAGGTCGAGCCGCCGAAATCGGTCGGATGCGCGCCCGGCAGCTGAACGCGCTGGTCGTCGAAATAGCGGATCTCGCCGATGCTCGCCGACAGGCGCTCGACGCCGGTCGCGTTCTCGAGGAAGCGCGTCGTCAGCGCGAGCGAGAGGTTGTTCGCGTCCATCTGGCGGTCGGCGCCGACGAAGCGGTTGCTGCGGAAAAGTTGGCTGAAGCTGAACGGGACTTCCTGCGTGTCGAAGACCGGCAGGTCGTCCTGGTCGCGGTACGGCACGCGCAGGTAGTACGCGCGCGGTTCGAACGTCTGCGTGTACGCCTCGTCGGCGATGGTCAGCGAGCGCTCGAACACGAGGCCGCTGTCGACGCTGAAGATCGGCACGCCGCGGCTCGGATGGCGGTCCTGCAGCAGTGGGTTGCCGCTCTGGTCGAGGTGGTCGAGGCTGTAGCTCGTGTAGCGGTAGCCGAGTTCGGGGCGCACGAACCACGCGGCGCTCTCGATCGGCAGGTCCAGGTGCGGATAGAGGTCGACGCGGCGGCCGTCGAGCGCGTGGTCCTTCGAGAACGCGACCGCTTCGGCGTCGATGCCGCCTTCGAGCAGGCCGGCGAGCGGGTGCTGGCCGCTGAACGTCATGCGCGGCAGGCGCCGGTACGGCTCGTACTGCGACGGCAGGGTCGGGTCGGTGATCTGGTATTGGTCGCCGCCGATCGACGCGTTCCACCACGAGCCGTGGCCGTTCACGTAGGCGCTCGACGGCAGGAAGCCGACCGCCGAGCTGTACAGGCCGCGGCCGAAATCCTCGAAGTAGCGGTCGTCGGAGACGCGGTTGAGGTTGACGTTCGCGCCCCAGTTCGTGCCGAAGCTCGTCGCGTCCTTCCACTGGTACCACCAGCGGCTGTCCGGCACCTTGTCGCCGACTTCGAGCGACTCCTCGCCGGCGCGGTTGTCGTGCGCGAGGTATTCCGCGTTGAACGTGCCGCTGCTGCTGTCGGTGAGGTAGCGGAACTCGCCGCCGAGCATGAGCCCGCGCTCGGTCATGATGCGCGGCGACAGCGTCGCGTCGTAGTTCGGCGCGATGTTGAAGTAGTACGGCAACGTGAGGTCGAAGCCGCGCCGCTCGCCGTAGCCGATCGTCGGATAGAGGAAGCCGCTGACGCGGCGGTCGTCGAGCGGGAAGCGCAGGTACGGCAACCAGAACACCGGCACGTTGTGCACGCGGAAGGTGACGTCGTGCGCGCGGCCGATGCCCTCGGCGCGGTCGAGGTCGAGTTCGCGCGCGGCGAACGCCCATTGCTGGTCGTGCAGGTTGCAGGTGGAGTAGGTCGCGCGCGTGAGGCGCGCGTGGTCGACGTCGTCGACGATCGCCACCTCGGCGATGCCGTTGCCACGCGACTGCAGCAGCTGATAGCGCACGCCGTCGAGCGTGCACTGGTCGAGGTCGGTGTTGCCCTTCGCGTTCTCGGCCGAGAGCAGCAGGCCGCGATCCTGGTAGGTGACCGGGCCGGTCGCGGTGAAATCGGTCGTCTCGGCGTCGTAGGTGATCTTTTCGGCGTGCAGGAACAGGTCGAGCTGGCGGATCTCCGCCTTGCCCTCGAGCACGTAGTGGTTTTGGTCGCTGCTGCTGACCTTGAGCGCGCTCGCGTCGCGCGGTGCGGCGCGGCGGTCGCCCGTCGTCGGCAGGCCGGCGACGTAGAAGTCGAGCAGGTCATTCTTGCCGCACATGCCCCAGTCGACCGGCTTCTTCGGGCACTTGAGCGTCCCGGCCGGACACGACGGCGCATCGTCCGCGTGCGCGGGCGAGAACGCGAGAGCGAGCAGGATCGCGAGCGCGAGATGGCGCCGGCCGGCGGCGACGGGGAGGCTGGGCAGCACGGGAATCCGTTCGTGGCGGAGCAGAACCGCTAGCTTGCCCAAACTGCCGTCCGGCGGCAAACCGGATGCTGCCGGGCGTGGAGCGGCCTCATTCCATGAGCGCGGCGACGTGTGCGGCGCTGCAGGCGCGCAGCGCATCGAGGTCGTAGCCGCCTTCGAGGCTCGAGACGACCCGGCCACCCGCATGGCGCCCCGCCAGTTCGACCAGGCGGCGCGTGATCCAGGCGTAGTCGTCGGTTTCGAGCTCGAGGCTCGCGAGCGGATCCTGCCGGTGCGCGTCGAAGCCGGCCGAGACGATCACGAGCTGCGGCGCGAACGCGTCGACCGCGGGCAGCACGGTGCGGATGCAGGCGTCGCGGAACTCGATGCTGCCCGCGCCCGGGCGCAGCGGCGCGTTGACGATATTGCCGACGCCGTGTTCGTCCCGTGCGCCGGTGCCCGGGTAGAGCGGCCATTGGTGCGTCGAGGCGTACAGCACGCGCGCGTCGCCGCAGAAGATGTCCTGCGTGCCGTTGCCGTGGTGCACGTCGAAATCGACGATCGCGACGCGCTCGAGCCGATGCGCGGCGATCGCGTGCGCGGCGGCGACCGCGACGTTGTTGAACAGGCAGAAACCCATCGCGCCCGCGGGCGTCGCGTGGTGCCCGGGCGGGCGCACCGCGCAGAACGCGCGCCGCACGTCGCCGGCGACGACCGCGTCGACCGCCGCGCAGGCGGCACCGGCGGCGCGCAGCGCCGCTTCGGCCGACGCGGGCGACATCAGCGTGTCGGGATCGAGCTGCAGCCAGCCGCTGCGCGGCGCGTTCGCGAGCAGGTCGTCGATGTGCTGTTCGCGATGCACGCGTGCGAGCTGCGCGCGCGTCGCGCGCGGCGCCTCGATGCGCGCGAGCGTGGCGAAGCGTTCGTCGTCGAGTGCATCGAGCACGCTGGCGAGGCGCGACGGCGATTCGGGATGGCCGGGACCGGGATCGTGCGCGAGGCAGCTCGCGTGGGTGTAGAGGGCGACGTTCATGCGGACGCCTCGGGTAGTCCGGCGAGCGCGGCGCACGCGGCCCCCTCGTCGAGTCGCCGGCCGGCCGCGAGCGTCGCCGCGTCGACCCAGTCCGGGAACGGGACCTCCTCGACGCGATGCCGACCGTCGTCGCCGTGCACGTCGCGCAGGCGCGCGAGCCGCTCGCGCGGGAACCGTCCGGCGAGCCGCACGAGCGAAGGCCACAACCGCGCGTGGACGAAGCTGACCTTGCCGTCGACGCGGCGGCAGACGAGCACGTCGCGTGCTTCGCGCACCGCGCGCGTCGCCGCGAAGATGCGCTTGCCGTGTGCATGCGCCCACCAGTTGCCGGCGAGCATTTCGCCTGCGACCGCGTCGGCGAGCGACGGGACCGCGCCGCGCCGCGCCGCCTCGAGCACGATGCCGTGGCGTTCGACGAATGCGAGCGCCTGCGCTGGCGTGATCGCGTCGGACCCGACGCTGCGGCTGCGCGGTGCGCTCATCGGCGCAGGCTGGCGAAGCCGGCCACGCACAGCGATGCGGTGATCGCGAGCGCGAGCCACGACGCCGCAGGCGGAATCGCGAACGGACCGAGCTGCGCCGCCCAGCCTTCGAACAGGCGCACCGCATGCACGAGGGCGACGAGGCCGAACACGCTCGCGCTGGCGACGACGTAGCTGCGCGTGTGCATGGCGGCCTCCGTGGGCAGCGTCTATCCGCGCTTGCGCCGTTCGTGCTGCCACAGCACTTCGCCGTGGCCGGATGCACGCGCGAGCACGCGCGCGATCACGAACAGCAGGTCGGACAGCCGGTTGAGGTAGCGCACCGCTTCGCCGCGCACGGCGTCGTGGCGCGCGAGCGTGACGACTTCGCGCTCGGCGCGGCGGCAGATCGTGCGGGCGAGGTGGCAATGCGCAGCAGCGAGGCCGCCGCCGGGCAGGATGAAATCCTTCAGCGGCGGCAGGTCTTCGTTGAATGCGTCGAGCACCTGCTCGAGACGCTCGATGTCGTCGGCGTGCACCATCGCCATGCCCGGGATGCACAGCTCGCCGCCGAGGTCGAACAGGTCGTGCTGCGCCTGGGTCAGCACCTCGCGCACGCGCTCGGGGATCTCGCAGGCGAGCACGATGCCGACCGCGCTGTTGAGCTCGTCGACGGTGCCGTACGCGGTGACGCGCGCCGAATCCTTGGCCGTGCGCGAGCCGTCGCCGAGCCCGGTGGTGCCGTCGTCGCCGGTGCGCGTGTAGATCTTCGAAAGGCGGTTGCCCACGGTTCCGGCCGTTGCGTCGCGTGCGCGGCTCAGCGGTGCGACTGCGGCGAACGCTGCGCGGCGCCGCCGAGCGCATGCACCGCGAGCGTGGTCGCGACGTGCAGCACCGCGCCGATGCCGACGTAGATCAGCGTCGTCTGCATGAACGGCAGGTACCAGTCGCCGAGGTTGGTGATCCAGCCGCCGAAGCTGCGCGCGGGCACGTTCGGGCTGATCCAGTAGAAGCTGCCGTTCGAGATCAGGTAGCACAGGCTCGCGGCGAGCATGACGCTGGCGACGAGCAGCGCGCCCTCGCGCAGGTGCAGGCCGCGGTAGCGTGCGCGCAGCCAGGCACCGCCGAACCACAGCGCGGCGTAGCTCGGCACGAGGAACCAGTACGCGGGCGAGACGCAGTAGTGGCTCCAGAAATCGATGCCCTGCTCGCTGATGACCGCGTAGTCGATTGCGACGGCGAGCGCCATCAGCAGCGGGAACGCCCAGCGGAACGAACCGCCCGCGAGCGTGACCGGCTCCTCCGGCTTGCCCTGCGACAGGTAGAAGCCGGCGAGGAAGAACACTGCCCACGAGGCATCCGGCAGTGCGTCGAAATGATGGCTGCGCGTGGCGACCATGACGAGGCCGAGCAGCAGGAACAGGCCGAGGCGCAGGTCTTTGGCGAGGGGGGAGGAACTGGCGGTCATGGGTTTCTCGGGCCCTGGGAAGCAGGCCGTGGAGTTTAGCCGAACGCGTGCGGCCGCGTCGGGGCGCGTTCCGGGCCGGCGCATGCACCGGTATGATCGCGGGGTGAACAGCGACCTCGATGTCCTCATCGTCGGCGGCGGCCTCGTCGGCGCCAGCCTCGCCATCGCGCTCGACGGCGCCGGCCTCGTCGTCGCGCTCGCCGAAGCCGTGCCGCCGCGCGTCGAGCTGCAGCCGAGCTACGACGAGCGCAACCTCGCGCTCGCCCAGGCGAGCGTGAACGCGCTGCGCGCGCTCGGCGTGTTCGAACCCGGCACGCCGCTCACGCCGATCCGGCGCATCCACGTGAGTCGTCGCGGCGACTTCGGCGCGGTGCGCCTCGACGCGGCCGAACTCGGGATGCGCGACTTCGGCGCGGTGCTGCCCGCACGCGAACTCGGCAACGCGTTGCTGCGCCGGCTCGACGGCTGCCGCGCGCTGCTGCGCATCGCGCCGGCGCAGGCGATCGCGCTCGCGACGCGGCACGACGCAGTCGACGCGACCTTGCGCGATGGCGACGCGACGCGCCACGTGCGCGCGCGCCTCGTCGTCGGCGCCGACGGCAGCGAGTCGTTCGTGCGCCGTGCGCTCGGCATCGGCGTGCAGCGCCACGACTACGCGCAGGCGGCGTTCGTGACGACGCTGACGACCGAGAAGGCGCTCGACGGGCTCGCCTACGAGCGTTTCACCGATTCGGGTCCGGTCGCGCTGCTGCCGCTCGGCGAACGCCGCGCCGGCCTCGTGCTGAGCGTGCCGGCCGGCGACGCGGCGCGCGTCGCCGCACTCGATGACGATGCGTTCCTCGCGTTCGTGCATGAACGCTTCGGCTGGCGCGCGGGGCGTTTCTCGCGCCCGGGCCGGCGCAAGCCGTACCCGCTCGCGCGCGCGCTCGCCGAGCGCACGACCGCCGCGCGCAGCGTGCTCGTCGGCAACGCGGCGCAGACCGTCCACCCGCTCGGCGCGCAGGGCTTCAACCTCGGCCTGCGCGACGCACTCACGCTCGCCGAACTGCTGCGCGACGCGGCGTCGCGCGGCAGCGATCCGGGCGATGCCGCACTGCTCGATCGCCACGTCGAGCGTCGCGCGGCCGATCGCGAAGCGACCACCGCGTTCAGCGACGACCTCGTGCGCCTGATGGGCCACGACCTGCTGCCGCTGCGCGTGCTGCGCTCGCTCGGCTTCCATGCGCTCGAACGCAGCTCCGCGCTCAAGCGCCGCTTCGCGCTGCGCGGCATGGGGTTCCGCGGCGACGCGTCGATGCTCGGGTTGCGGCCGTGAGCCGGCGCGGCGAGTTCGACGTCATCGTCGTCGGCGCGGGCGCGGTCGGCGGCGCGCTCGCGCTCGCCCTCGCGCGCGACGGCTTCGAGGTCGCGCTGGTCGAGGCGCGCGAACCGAAACCGTGGCGCGCCGAGGACGAGGTCGACCTGCGCGTCGTCGCGCTCGCGCCGGATGCGCGCGCGCTGCTCGACGACCTCGGTGCCTGGGCGGCGATCGCGGCGGCGCGCATCGGCCCGTACCGGCACATGCACGTGTGGGACGCGCTCGCGCCGGGCGAGCTGCATTTCGACGCGGCCGAGCAGGGCGAGGCCGCGCTCGGCTGGATCGTCGAGAACAAGCTCGTCCAGTCCATGTTGTGGCGGGCGCTGCACGAAGACCGCCTTTGTGGGAGCGGCGGAAGCCGCGATGCTCCTGCCGCGAACCCCGCAAGAAGCATCGCGGCTTCCGCCGCTCCCACGGGGGTGCGGATGCACTGTCCCGGCGAAGTCGCCGACATCGAGGACAGCGACAGCGGCGTGACCGCGACACTCGCCGACGGCACGCGCCTGCGCGCGCGCGTGCTCGTCGCCGCCGAAGGCGCCGAGTCGTCCGTGCGCACGCGCCTCGGCGTTCCGTTCGAAGGGCGCGACTACGCGCAGCGCGCGGTCGTCGCGCACGTCGCGACCGAACGTCCGCACGCAGGCACCGCGTGGCAGCGCTTCCAGCCGGGCGGTCCGCTCGCGTTCCTGCCGCTCGCCGACGGTCGCTGTTCGATCGTCTGGTCGCTGCCCGACGCGGAAGCCGCGCGCGTGCTCGCGCTCGACGACGACGCGTTCCGTGCCGAACTCGGCTGTGCGTTCGATTTCCGCCTCGGCGCGATCACCGCCACCACACCGCGCGCCGCGTTCCCGCTGCGCCTGCGTCTCGCCGAACGCTACGTCGAAGGACGCGGCGTGCTCGCCGGCGACGCCGCGCACGTCGTGCATCCGCTCGCGGGCCAGGGCATGAACCTCGGCCTGCGCGACGTCGCCTGCCTGCGCCGCGTGCTGCGCGCCGCGCGCGAACGCGGCAGCGACCTCGGCGCCGAACACGTGCTGCGCCGCTACGAGCGCGAGCGCCGCAGCGACAACACGCTTGCCGCGCGCGGGTTCGACGCGATCGAGCGCGTATACGGTTCCGCGAGCGAGCCGGTCGCCGCGTTGCGCGGCGCGGCGCTCTCCTTGGTGAGCGGCGTCGGTGCGTTGCGGCATGTCCTCGCCGCGCGCGCGGCGGGACGCTGAATGGACCGCTGTCTTTCGTGCCGTGCGGACCCTTTGGATGAGTCGCCGCATTGAACGCACGCCTGCCCGGACCGAACGATCGACATCCCGCCAAGAGGGCGCGAATCAGTGGCTTGAAGCGGTCCCCCATGCCGCAGTGTGGGACGATGCGGCGCGGATGAGCCGTGTTTCGCGCTTCACAGGGGCCATATGAGTCAGTCCTGCTTCGACAGGGGCAGGGGCGTTCCCCTCCTCGTTCGCATCGTTGCGTGCATGCTCTTCCTGTCGGCGGAGCCGGCATGGTCGGACGGCTTCGTGAGCGCCGGTGCCTTGCACTTCGGTCGATACGAGCACACGGCGACCCGGTTGCTGTCCGGCAAGGTATTGGTCGTCGGCGGAATCGGCAATCGGAACCCGATCACCCTCAAGAATTGCGAAGTCTACGATCCTGCAATCAACGACTGGATCGACGTGGCTTCCATGCCCCTCTCCAGGTATGGGCATACCGCGACGCTGCTTCCCTCGGGAAAGGTGCTGATCGCCGGCGGGTTCAGGGACGGTTTCATACAGACAAGTACCGTGATCTACGATCCGCTCGCGAACAGCTGGTCGTCCGGTCCGGACCTCGCGAGCAGGGAAGGGCTGTACTCTGCGACGTTGCTGTCGACCGGCAAAGTCCTTTTGGTCGGCTACTACAACGTGGCGCACTACCAGATCTACGATCCCGGCACGAACACCGTGTCGGCCCCCGTGCAGCTGCCGAGCAACACCGGAGTCGATCGCGCCATCGCATTCGGTTCCGGCAAGGTTCTCTCGATCGGGTCCAGCACGGCTTCGACGTACGAACCGGTATCCAATACCTGGGCATCGATCGATCCACGGCCGCTGCCGATGGACACCTCCGCGCTGGCCCTGTTGTCGAACGGCGATGTCATGTTCGTCGGCGGCGGCGATGGCAATGGCCATGCGGTGTCCCGTGTCGACGTTCTTCACGCGCCCGACAATACCTGGTCGCAAGGCGCCTCGCTTGCCGCGGGCAGAGGTCATGCGACGGCAACCACGTTGCCATCCGGAAGGGTACTCGCCGTGGGCGGCTACAGTGAGGATGAAACGTGGCTGCGCCGGGACAGCGCCGAAATGTACGACCCGACGCTCGCCCGCTGGATGCCGGCGGGAAGGCTGGCGACGGCAAGAGGAGAACACACTGCAACGCTCCTGGAGTCCGGCAAGGTGCTCATCGTCGGCGGCAACGGTGTCGGCCAGTACATTTCCGCGACGGAACTCTTCGATCCGTCCACGGTGGTGACGATACTCTCCGTGACGCCGGCGTCGACGGTCGTCGGCGCCGACTACGAGGTGAGATTGCGCGTGACGGCTGCTTCGGGCAGCCCGACCGGCGTTGTTTCGGTCGCCGACGACCAGGGGCAGCAGTGCGGCCCGGTCGCGGTCGTCGCTGGTGCCGCTTCGTGCACGCTGCGCTCGCTGCACGCGGGACTGCGCACGCTCACCGCGCGCTACGAGGCCGACACGTTTGCATTCGATTCCAATGCGGCGACGACGACGCACCAGGTTGGTCCGGCGGAGACGAGCCTCACCGCATTCCAGTCGCCCGATGCCTCGGTGTGGGGAGAAGATGTCGTCTACACCGCACAGCTTGCCGCTGTCGCGCCGGCGTCGATCGAACCGGAAGGCCTGGTCACGTTCGATGACGGCATGCAGTCCTGCAGCGCGCCGGTTGTGCATGGCATCGCAAGCTGCGGCTTCGTGCCCGCGACCGTCGGCAGCCGCGTCGTTTCAGTCGCCTATGCGGGCAGCGCGGACGCCAGCGCGAGCGCAACGTCGATCACGGCGATGGTCGGCAAGGCGGATACCGTCGTGGCGATGGACGCGTTGCCTTCGGTCGTGGTGGGACAGCGGGTGTCGCTCGACTCCCGAGTGTCGGTCGCAGCGCCGGGCGCGGGAACGCCGCAGGGAACCGTGGCGATGGGCAATGGCACCCTCGGTTGTTCCGCGCTCGTCGACGAAACCGGGCATGCGCACTGCGAATTGACCTTGCCGGCAGCCGCTTCATACGTTCTGCGCGCGGACTTTCCCGGCGACGCCCATTACCTGCCGGGCAGTTCCCCTGATGTCGTGCTGCAGGTCGACGCGGCGTCGACGAACATCGCGATCGACGCAGCCGCGCCGGCGGAGTCGGTGGTCGGGCAGGCGGTGGTCTTCTCGTTCAGCGCAGCGACCACGGCGCCGAGCGCCAGTGTTCCGGAAGGGGATGTTCTCGTAAGCGCCGGCAGCGACTCCTGCATTGCCCCCGTGGATGCGCAGGGCCATGGCAGCTGCGCCATCGCGTTCATGGCTGACGGGCGCCACGACGTGGTCGCTCGCTTCGTCGGTAACTCCTCCTACGCGCCGAGCGCGTCAGTGCCGCTCGCCTTCATTGTGCAGCCGGCGGTGACCGTGACGTCGATAGCGGACCACGCGCCCGATCCTTCGGCGCCGGCCGAGCCTGTCGACGTCCGTGCACTGCTCAGCGTGTCGAGCCCGGGTTCCGGCATGCCGACGGGATCGATCACGGTCGGGGATGGCGTTGATGCCTGTGTGATTCCCCAGGGCGCGACGAGTTGTTCGCTGGTGCTGTCCACACGCGGCGAACGCACGCTCACCGCGACCTACCCGGGTGACGGCAACTATGCGGCGAGCAGCGCGCAGGTCGTCCATCACGTGAACCGGCTGCCCGTCGTGACCGTGCCGGTGTACCGCGCGGCCGCGGGCGTGACGCTGCACGTCGATGCCGCACACGGCCTGCTGTCCGCAGCCAGCGATCCGGACGGCGACAGCCTGAGCGTCACCAATATCGGTGAAAACGAGACGGCGGGTGTGAGCGGCACCGCGACCGTGCTCGCCGACGGCAGCTTCACGTTCATCCCGCTCGGCAGCGCGACCGGCATCGCGACGTTCACGCTGCACGTCACGGACGGACGCGAGTTCGCCGATGCGAACGTCGCGATCGAGGTCGCGCCTGCGGTCGATCTTGCCGTCTCGCTCGACGACGGCACCGATTTCGTCGCGGGTGGCGGGCTCGTCGACTACACGCTCACCGTGCGCAACGACGGCGTCAGCGATGCGCTCGGCGCACGCGTGTCCGATCCGCTTCCGCCGGGCCTGTTCGATGCGCAATGGAGTTGCGTCGCCGACGCGGGGGCGACCTGCACGGCCAGCGGCAGCGGCGGCATCGACGACGTCGTCGGCATTCCCGCGGGTGGCCGGGTCGTCTACGTGCTGCAGGCGAGCGTGCCCGCGTTGCCCGAGCAGCCGCTGTCGAACACGGCGACGGCAGCCGCGCCCGTCGGTGCGATCGACGTGAACGCGACCAACGACAGCGCGACCGACCTGGACGCGGTCGGCATCTTCGCCGACGGTGTCGACCGCGCGGCCGTGCGCTGAGGATCAGAGCATCGCGAACGTGATGACCGCGCAGGCGACCGTCATGAGCAGCAGGCCGACGAGGAAGATCGCGTCGGCCGCCTGCTCGATGCGGTGCATGCGACGCGCACTGCGCGCGCGCAGCGCCCAGTAGGACAGCACGCAGGACACCATGAACAGGGTCGCGTCGCCGGCGAGCAGCTCGTCGGCGATCGTACCGACCTTGGTCGTCGTCACGACGATGCGGATGAGGCCGATCACCGTGAGGCAGACGCCGACGAGCGCGGCCGACGCGGTGAAGATGTGGATGCACAGGTCCGCCTCGAGCGCGCGGTCCGCGGCGGGCGACGACGGGCGTGGCGGGAAGACGGCCGACATGCGCGCTGTGACCTGCACGCTGCACGCCGAGTTCAGCGCGCTTCGCGCAATTGTTGTAAAGATGCGCGCAGCAGTAGCGACAGAGGTCGGCCTGAGGCGGGGTCGGGCGGCTCGTGCAGGTCGTCGACGACGAAGCCGGCTGCGTGGAGCGCGTCGAACCAGCCGGACAGCGTGTGGAAATACCACGGCATCGGTTCGTCGAAGCCGTCGAGGCCGGTGAAATGCTCGACGCGCCAGCCGTCGGCGTACGGTGCGTCGACGATGAGCGGATGCAACGTCTGCACGAACAGCTGGCCGCGTGGCTGCAGGCACGCGTGCGCGGCGCGCAGCGGCGTGTGCAGGTCGGCGTCGAGCAGCGCGAAGTTGCAGGCGACCGCATCGAACGCGCCGAACGCGTCGGGGTCGGCAGCGAGGTCGGCGTAACTGGCGCATTCGAAGCGTGCGCCACCGAGCCCGCGCGCGGCTTCGACCAGCGTCGCGCTCGCGTCGAGGCCGACGACGTCGAGGCCCTGCGCCGCGAGCGCGCGTGCGAGCCAGCCCTCGCCGCAGCCGAGATCGAGCACGCGGCGCGCGCCGCCGGCGAGGACGGCGTCGACGATCGCGGCATCGGTGCCTGTGCGGCGGCTCGCGATGCGTCGCTCACGCACCGCGCGCGTCCACGCGTGCGCGTTCGCCTGCCAGCTCCGCTGCAGGCGCGCGACCGCGTCGTCGTCGGACGATGCGGTCATTGCGCCGAGACGTCGCTGCCGCGCGCGAACGCGTCGCCGAGCGAATGCGCGTGCGGCCGGTAGTGCTGCACGGCGAACGCGAACGCGACGAGGACGATCGCCGTGACGAGGAACGGGCCGATCGTGTGGCGCAGCGCGGTGTCGAGCCAGTGGCGCGTCTCCAGTCCGCGCAGGCGCCGGTACAAGGTCGCCGACAGCGCGCCGTCGACGAGCAGTTCAGCGAACAGCGTCGGCGCGGAGACGACGATCCACAGCGCCGCAAAGGCGATCGCGATCACCGCGACCACGAGCAGCACCAGCGGCAGCGCCTCGTCGACGGCTCCGATGCCGTCGAACAGGCCGGCATCGTGTCCCTGCGCGGACGATGCGCCGGCATCGGCGCGTCCGCTGCCCGAGCCGCCCGAGTACGGCCGCGCCGGATCGCCGGGCACGTCGGGGCCGGGATCGACGTGTTCGACGAACAGGCGCACGAGCAACAGGAAGATCGCGTAGGCGATGCACAGCGCGAGCAGGTAGCGCAGCGGCATCGAGACGAGACCCGCGCGCAGCAGCAGCCACGAGGCGAGCAGGCCGCTGCCGCCGGTGAGCAGCACGAGCAGCAGCATGCGCATGCGCGGGAAACCGAAGCGCAGCAGGCGCTCGCGGATGCGCGCGACCTCGTCCTCGCGCCGCAGCCGGCGCACGCTCAGCGCTCCCAGCGGTAGTTGATGCCGGCGCGGTTGCCGCTCGTCGCGTTCTGCGCCTCGAAGTTCCAGCGCTTGCTGAAGATGTACTTGAGGCTGACGACTTCGCCCGGCGTGAACAGCCCGACGCCGTAGCTGAGATAGAGCTTGGGCGAGAGGTACTTGCCGACGGTGAACGCGGCGCCGCCGACCGCGGCGTTGTCGGATACGCCGGCCTCGACGCCCATGCGCGCGCCGATGCCCTTCGCGAGCAGGTCGCCGGTCGCGCTGCCGAGCGCGCGCGCGGCGGTGCCGAGCATGTCGCCTTCGCCGCTCTTGAGTCCGGACAGCGGCTTGCCGGTGATGAGGTAGGACAGCGCTTCGGACTGTTCCATCGCCGGCTGCGAGTACACCGTGAGCACGGGTACCTGCGCGGTGCCGCGCACCTGCAGGCCGGCGATGATCGTGTCGTCACTCTGCCCGCCGGAGGCGCCGAGGATCGTGCGCGCGGCGCGGATATCGAGGCCCGGGTTGTCGAGCGATGTGCCCGCGAACAGCAGGCGGCCGCTCTCGATCTTCAGGTCCTGGCCGTAGGCGCGATAGGTGCCTTCGACATTCATCGTGCCGGTGCCGGTCGCGAGCTTCCCCGGGCGCTGGTCGATGCGCAGCTGGCCGTGGATGCGGCCGTCGAGGCCGAGGCCGGCGAGCTTGACGTCGTCGCCGAGGCGGATCTCGACGCCGACGACGACCGGCAGCGGCTTGCCCGGCGCGGATTGCTCGGCGTCGACGACGACGACGTCGGGCGAGGTCTTCGCGGTGCCGCCGCCGGGCAGCTTGGCGAGATCGACGTCGGTCTTCGGTATCGTCACGCTGCCGCCGACGCTGAGGTTCTCGCTCGTGCGTTCGATCACGAGGTCGGGCGAGATCACCACCTTCGCGGCGGGAATGTCCGCGGCGAGGAAGTCCGCGCCCTTGATCGTCGCATGCAGCGGCGCGTTCGCGCCGATGCCGCCGGTGCCGGACAGGGTTAGCGTGCCGTCGCCGGACTTCAGCGTGCCGTCGAGCGCGAAGTGGTCGGCGTCGGTCGCGCGCGCCGCGATGTCGCCGTCGTGCAGCTTGAGCCCGGCCGACGGCAGTTCCGCGGCGAGTTCCTTCAGGGTGAGTGCGCCGTTGATCTGCGGCGCCGCGGTCGTGCCCGCGAACGTGTAGTTCGCCGCGAGCTTGCCCTTCGCGTTCGCGACTTCGGGCGTCAGCAGCTCGACGAACGCGAGGCTGTTGAGCGCGAGGTCGAGATGGCCGCCGAGCGCCTGTGCCGACCCTGCCGGTCCGCCCAGCGTGACGTCGCCGTCGAGGCGGCCATCGTGGTCGAGCGATGCGCGCAACGTCGCGTGCGTCGACTGCGGCGACAGCGTCGCCTCGAGCGCGAGCCCGGTGTAGGCGAGCAGCGGCTGGTTCGCGTTGTCGGGGTAGGCGATGCTGCCGCGCTCCGATGCGAGTGCCGCGTTGCCGTCGAGCGCCCCTGCGGCGCTGCGGCGCACGTCGCCGTGGCCGCCGATGATGCCTTCGACGCGCACCGGCGCATCGGGCGAGGCGAGCTTCACCGCGAGCGCGAGCGGCAGCTGCTCGATGCGGTAGCGCGCGGCGAAGGCGCCGTCGGCGCCGCCGCTGCCGCCGACGCACAGGCGTGGACCGCCGCCCGCGAGACAGGTCTCGCCGGCGTTGAACTGCTTGCCGTCCCAAGCCATCGCCGCCGGTTGCTCGAGCGCGAGCGGCGGCGCGTCCTTGACCGCGACGTCGAGCGTCTTCAGCGTACCGTTCCAGCGGCCCTGGTCGTTCGCGCTGCCGGACAGCGCGAGACGCAGGCCGAGCGGCGTGCCGCGTGCATCGAGCGTCAGCTGGTGCGCGTCGCGATTGCCGCTGCCGTCGATGTCGACGTCGTCGAACGCGAGGGCGCCGCTCGCGACGCGGTTCGCCTTGATCGACAGCGTGCCCTGCGGCGGATCGAGGCTCGCGATGTCGGCGGCGACGTCGAGCGCTTCGATCGTGCTGCCGCCCGAAGCGATCTTCGCGCCGTGCGCGCGGCCGTTCACGGCGAGCTTGGGCCAGCGCCCCTGCACGCGGAAATCGCCGTCGAGGTGTCCGCCCGCATCGGGCAGCCAGTCGCCGAGCGAGGCGATCGCGAGCGTGATCGTCGCGTCGGTCTGGTCGCCGCCGCGCCCGACGATCGCGACGCGGCTGTTGCCGGAGGCGAGTTCGAGCGTGCCGTCGACGACGTAGCCGGGCTTGATCGCGAGATCGGCGTGGCCCGACAGCGCGCGCTTGCGCAGCGTGCCGCCGAGGCGGTCGAGCTTGATCGTCGCGTCGGGGCCGTGATCGGTGAGCGTGCCGCGCGTGGCGAGATCGAAATCGAGCGCGCCCGCCCATGCAGCCGCGAACGCGCCGGGGTCGAGCTTGCTCGCCTTCGCGTCGAGCTGCCAGCCGATCGCGGGCTTCAGCGTGACCGTGCCGTGTGCGTCGAGGCCGCCCTTCGGCTGCTGCAACGCGAGCTGCTTCAAGGTGATCGCTTCGGGCGTGCCGTCGAGATCGAGCACGAGGTCGGCGAGCTGGCCCGGTGGGCCGATCGACAGGTTGCCGGCGGCGTGGAAGCGTTCGGCACTGCCGCTCGCGTCGATGCGACCGTGCGTCGCGAGCGCCTGGCCGGCGAGATCGGCCGGGACGACGACGTCGTTCCAGTGCAACGCGAGCGTCGCCGCGACCGGCTTCGCGTCGAGCTGCACGTCACCGCTCGCGTCCAGCGTGCCGGCGGCTTCCGGACTGCGCACGGTGAGCGCCTCGATCTTCAGGTGCTGGCCGTCGAGTGCGTAGCGCAGCGGTTCGATGCGCACGCGATGGTCGTTCGCGGCGACCTCGCCGTCGACCGTGCCGCCGTGCAGGTCGCCGCGGCCCTGCAGCGAGAGTTCGAGCGCGGTGAGCGTCGAATCCTTCAGCACGCGCTTCGGATCGAAGCGCGGCACCGCGACCTTCGCGGTCCACGGCCACTCCTTCGTCTGCGTGAGTTGCGCGTCGATCGTCGCGGCGGTCGGTTCGCTGAGCGCGACGGCGAGGTGGGCGACCTTGCCGTCGCCGTTCGCCTTCAACGTACCCGCGTACGACGCGTCGGCGACCTTCCAGCGGAAGTCGAGCGCGCCGTCGCCGGGGTAGCCGGGCAATGCGGAGACGGTGCCGTGCAGGTCGAGCCGGCCGTCGGGCGAGCGCAGCGCGATCGAATCCAGCTTGACGCCGGCGCGCGTCCAGCGGCCGACGATGTCGAGTGTGTCGATCGCGAGCAGCGGCGCGCCGTCGCTGGTGATCTTCGCGTGCGCGAGCACGAGGCGGTCGAGCACGATGTCGAGCGGTGCCGCGAGCGAGAACTCGCCCACCGGCTTCTCCGGCTGCGGCGGCTGCGGCACGCTCGTCAGCGCGACCTCGAGGCCGTCGAGTTCGAGTCGCGTCAGGTGCAGGCGCGAGGCGAGCAGTTCGAGCGGCGCGAACGCGATCGTCGATCGCTGTGCGTGCACGTCGAGGCCCGCCGCGGGATCGCGGTAGCGCAGGTCCTCGATCGTCGCGGGTCCCGCGAGGCTGCCGCTCGAACGCGCGATCGTGAGCTTGCCGTCGGTCGCGCCGATCGCGCGCGCGAGCACGAACTGCAGGCCCGACTCGGTGCGCAGCAGCCAGAACGACAGCACGCCGACGAGCACGAGCAGCACCGCGAGCGCGATGCCGATGCGCGCGAGCAGGCGCCGCCAGGAGAAGCCGCGCACGCGGCCGGATCCCTTGTATTCCCTTCTCGCGGGCATGGGCGATCGCATCTACAAGTCCGGTCCGATGACGATATGCAGTTCGACGCCGTGGTTGCTGTCGTCGTGCACGGGCACGCCGAGATCGACGCGCACCATGCCGACCGGCGAACGCCAGCGCGCGCCGACGCCGACGCCGACCTTCTGGCGGTAGCTGCCGAAGCTCGAGAACGCGTCGCCGGTGTCGATGAACGTCGCGATGCCCCAGTTCGGCCTGAAGTAGTACTCGTATTCGGCGCTCGCGACCGCGAGGTTCTTGCCGCCGATGATGAGGTCCTGGCAGTCGCTCTTCGGATGCGCGGCGCAGAACGCGAGGGCCTGCGCGCGCTGGTCGTCCGGCAGCGGCGGGCCGATCGTCTGGAACGAGTAGCCGCGGATCGAGCGGTCGCCGCCGGCGAAGAAGCGCAGCTCCGGCGGGAGCTTGTCGAAGTCGCCGACGTGGGTCGCGCCGAGCGAGCCGCGCGCGATGAAGCGGCCGTGCTCGCCGAGGCCGTGGATCCACTTCGCGTCGGCGCTCGCCTGCGCGAAGCTGGTGTCGGAGACGAAGCCCTTCTGGCCCGCGCGCGCGGCGAAGGTGAGCGACCAGCCGTCGCGCACGAACGCGGGATCGTCGGCCTTCTTGCGCGTGAGCGACGCTTCCGGATAGAGCAGCGTCGTGTCGCCTTCGATGTTCGCGACCTTGAAGTCTCCGGTGAGGAACTTGAGGCCGAGCGTGCGCGTCCAGCCGCGCCACTGGCGCGAGTCGGTCGCCGCGAGGCCGAGCGTGCGCGCGGTGCTCGTGTCGGTGTTCTCGTCGCGGAACGTCGCACCGAACGCGAGGCTGTGGTTGTCCGGACCGGCGAGCGGGATCTGGTACTGCGCCGACGCGGTCTTGAGGCGCGTGGCGACGATCGTTTCGACCTTGAGCTTGTGCCCGCGCGAGTTGACCCAGCGCCGCTCGACGCCGCCGCGCACGCCGGGCCCGGTGTCGGTGCCGATGAACACGCCGCCGGTGTAGATCGTGCGCTTCGCCGGCGCGAGCATGACCTTGATCGGCACGACGCCGTCGGCGGCATGCTCGACGTCGGGCTCGACCTGCACGACCGCGAAGTAGTCGGCGTCGATGAGGCGCTGCTGCAATGCGAGCACCTGGTCCTGCGTGTAGAAGTCGCCCTTCGCCCACGGGATGTATCGCTCGAGGAACTCGCTCGGGAACTGCGCACCCTCGAACGTCGTGGTGCCGAGCCGGTAGCGCGAGCCGACCTTCCAGGCGAGGTGGATGTCGGCCGTGTTCGCCGAGCGCGTGACCTCGACCTGGTGCGTGACGAGTTCGGCGTCGAGGTAGCCGCTCGCGAACAGCGCGGCCTGGACCGTCGCCTTGCTCTTCTCGTACGAGGCGTGGTCGAGCGGTGCGCCCTTCGCCGGCAGGAATCCGGCGAGCGCCTTGCGCACCCCGCGCTGGCCGTCGGCGTCGCCGTCGACGCGCACGTCGAGCGTCGCGATCTTCACCGGCTCGCCGGGCTTGACGTGCAGCACCGCGACGTAGGCGTCGCCGTTCTCGCGCAGTTCACCATCGACGCCGACCGAGTAGTAGCCGTACGGCTCGAGCGCCTTGCGCACCTGCTCGTCCGCATGCTCGTACAGGCGTCGTGCCTGCGCCGCGGTGACGTCGCGCGAGGCGTACTGGTTGAGCTCGAGCCCGCCGAGCGCGGCGTCGCGCAGCAGGCCGTCGACGCCATCGAGTTCGACGGTCACGCGGCCCGCGTGGGCTACGCCGGTGCCGAGCAGCAGGGCGAGGCACGACAGCGAAGCGATGCGGTGTCGGTGGGGCGGAATTCGCATCGCGTATTTATAGCAGGAGCGGCGCGCGGACTCAGTGCGCGGCGTCGCGGACGGTGCCGTCGCCGAACACGTCGACGTAGCTCGCCGCAAGCCCGTCGGCGAGCTGCGCGAGCGCATTGAAACGCGGCAGCAACCCCGCTGCGATGCGCCGCCCGCCCGCGTCGCCGCCGGGCGGCAACGCTGCGAGCTCGTCGACCGCGGCTTCCTGCACGTGCAGGAAGTTGTCCTGCAGTTCGTAAACTTTCGCGACGCGCGTCATCCACTCGAAGTCGATGCGCTGGCTCGCCTGCGTCGCGAGCGCGGCGTGCCACGCCGCCGAGGAGAGCAGCGAAAGGTTGAGGTTGACCTCGAGCTTGCGCGGCTCGGCCTGCGTTTCGTCGAGCGCGCCGCGCAGCGAGGCGAGGATCGGCGCGAGCGCGTTGCGCGTCGACGCGATCTCGCTCGCGTTCGCGTGCAGCTCGCGAAGGATCGCTTCACGCGCGACCGCGGCGCGTTCCTCCTCCTGGCGGCGGTCGTGCCACTCGTTGATCGCGAACGCGAGCAGCAGCGCGAGCACGACCGAGCCCGCCTCGATGAAGATCTCGGGCAGCTTGTCGCGCAAGCGCTCGCGCAGGCGCGCGCGAGGCGCCGTCCCGCTCATGGCGGCGTCAGAGGCGCAGGTTCGGGAACAGGCCGATCAGGCCGATGATGATGAGGTAGAGCGCGACCACGTAGTTGAGCAGGCGCGGACGGATCAGGATGAGGATGCCGGCGATGAGTGCGATCAGGGGTTGCAGCGCGATGTGCATGTCGACCCTCCGGTGGGTGGACCCGAAAGGTAGCAGTTTCGCCGGAACGGCGGATGACTGCGCGAGGCGCGGTCCCGCGGGACCGTCACGGCGTGCCGGTGACGGCCCTCGACTCGCGCGGCGCCTCAGCGCGGTGCGCCGTCGAACCCGTCGGCGAAGATGCGGTCGTCGCCGCCGTAGCTCACGTGCACGTTGTCCGCGCCGAGGTGCCAGCACGCATCGAACGTGAGCTCTTCCGGATCGACCACGAAGAAGCGGATGCCGTCGATGTTGTGCATGAGGTCCTGCCAGGTGTAGCCGAGTTCCGGCGGTGCATTGAGCACCCAGCCCGGCGGCACGTCGGTGGCGTCGCTCGGGATCGTGAAGGCGACGTTCAACCAGCTGAACGGCGCATCGGTCGGCGCCGGCGGGCCGTCGATCGTGTGCGCCTCGATCACCGCGGCGTCGGTGTGGATGTCGATCAGCGAGAGCGAGAACGTGCTCGGTAGGGTGTAGGTCGGGAAGCAGCCGACCACCGACGAGGCATCGAGCCGCTGGATGTCGATGCTCGCCGCGTGCAGGCTGCCGCTGTCGAGCGCGTCGCGCAGCGGCGTGCCCGCCGGTGGCAGCGACGTCAGGTTCGGGTGGTCGGAGCGGTACGGCACGCCACTGTCGAGCCAGGCGCCGGGATTGCCGCCGTCGGCCACGATCGTGAAGACGCCGCCGTTGTTGTTGGTCCAGCCCCACTGGTTCGGGTTCGTGCCCGACTCGAAATCGTCGACGACGTCGGTCGCGTGCAGGGTGGCGCTCGTCGCGAGCAGGGCGAGGACGCCGATCAGGCGATGCATGCAGGGATCTCCGCTGGAAGGAACCCGCCGACAGTGCGGCGGCGCCGCGGCGAAGTCTTTCCACAACGATTCCACGTTGTTTCCTCGCGCATCAGCGCGCGCGTCATCGGCCCGGTTCGCGCAGCGATGCAGGGATCGTGCGCTCGCCGGCGAGCGCGGTCGCGGCCTGCAGTGCCTTGGCGCGCGCGTCACCCTGCTGCAGCGCGTCGAACAGGCGCAGCTGGAGCAGGGCGCAATCGAAGTCGCGGTCCGCCCAGGCCGACACGCGGCCGATCACCGTGCCTGCCTCGTGCAAGCGGCCGTGGCGCAGCAGCCAGTCGCCGTAGGACGCCGCGACCAGCGCGATGTCGGCCGGCACGCCGCGCCGTTCGGCGAGGTCGCGTGCCTCGACGTAGCGGCGCGAGGCTTCGTCGGCGGCACCCTGCGCATCCGCCCACTCGGCCTCGTGCACGGCCTGCACCGGCCATGCCGCGACCGCCCGGTGCGGCACCCACGCCGCGGAGGGCGGGTCCGCGGGGCGCGGCGGCGTCGCGAGCACCGCGCGCTGCAACACGAGCGCGATCTCGGCGACGCCTTCACCCTCGTCGTCGCCGGGCGGGCGATGGCCGAGCGCGCGCCGCGCGGCGTCGGCGGCGTCCGCGTCGCGCCCTTCGGCGAGCGCCAGGCGTGCGCGCAGCGCGGGCAGGCGGCGGGCGAGGAACGGGTTCGCGTCGGCGACCTCGTCCGGCAGCGAACGCAGCAGCGTACCGGCCTCGCGCAGGCGGCCGAGCGCGAGGAACGCGTCGACGCGGTCGAGCGTGAGGTCGAGGCGCTGGTTCGGGTCGGTCACGCGCGGCGCGAGCAGCCAGCTGCGATCACTCGCGGCGAGCGCGGCGAGCGGTTGCAGCAGCGCGAGATGGTCGGAGACGAGGCTTTCGAGCGTCTCCATGAGTTCGTTGATCGCGCCGTAGCGCTCGAACTCGGCCGCCGCGCGTTCGAGGTAGGCGAGCGCCTGGTCGGGCCGGTCGCGATTCATTTCCAGGCCGCCGAGGTTGCTGTCCACGCGCGCGACCGCGAGCGAGTCGCCGGCCGCCTCGAGCTGCACGCGCGCATCGCCGAAATCGGCGAGCGCAGGCGCGGCGTCGTGGCGCATCGAGTGGGTGACGCCGCGGCCGGTCAGCGCGAGGCCGAGCTCGCGTGGATGGCGGCCGTCATGCAGCAGCGCGACCGCGGCGTCGTAGTCGCGTTCGGCCGCGGCGTAGTCGTCGAGGCGGATGTGCACGGCGCCGCGGCCGTTGAGCAGTTGCGCGCGGAATAGCGGGTCGCCATCGCCGGCTTCGGCGAGCAGTGCGTCGAGCGACGCCTCGGCGCGGCGGTACTCGCCCGCGCGGAAGTCGACCTGCGCGAGCCGGTAGCCGAGCTGCGGCTCGGCACGCGCGAGCTGCGGGTCGCCGACGAGGATCGCGCGCGCGGCGGCGAGATCGTTGGCGAGCATCGACGCCTGCGCGCGCTGCAGGCGTTCCTGCACGTTGCCGTCGAGCACATCCGCAGGTGCCTGTGCGCGACCGAGGCGGCCGAGCAGCCGGTCCGCGGCGTCGCGCGTCGCGGCGAGCGCATCGGCCTGCTCGGCCTCGACCTCGACCGCGGCGCCGTCGGCGCCGCTCGCGTGCAGGTCGACGCGCCAGCGATGGTCGTGCGGCGCCACGCGGCCGCGCACGAGCAAGGCGGTCGGTGCCGCATCGCGCAGCGCGCGCATCGCGGCGTCGTCGGCGGCGCCGGCCGGCTGCAGCAAGGCGACCACGCTCTCGCTCGGCGGCACGACGAGCCCGCCCTCGCGCAGGCGCTGCGCGAGGAAATCCATGCCACCGAGGCGCAGCCAGCCGTCGGCGGGATCGCCGTCGACGCGCAACGGCAGCACGATCGCGCTCGCCGGCGCGACGCGACGCAGCGCGGTGTCGCCTGCGTGCCGTGAAGCGATCCAGGCGAAGCCGCCGCCGAGCAGCGCGATGGCGAGCAGGGCGACGAGCGCGCGCGTCGTCGTGCGCACGCGGTGCGTCGGTTCGCTGGCGACTGCCTGCGACGGCACTGCCGGTGCGGGCGACGGCGCGGATGTGGGCGGGATCGCTGCCGTGGCTGCCGCGGCGTTCGCCGCGGATGCCTCGTCGGGATCGACGGTCTCGACCTCGGCGACCCAGTGGTAGCCGTGGCGCGCGACCGTGCGGATGAACGACTGCGCCTGCGCGTCGTCGCCGATCGCGCGGCGTGCGCGCAGCACGGTCTGGCCGAGTTGCGTGTCCGACACGTTCGGCCGGCCCCAGATCGCCTCGATGAGTTCGTCCTTGCCGACCGCGCGCCCGCGCTGCTCGATCAGGTAGGCGAGGCAGTCGAACGCGCGCGGCGACAGCGCGACCGGCACGTCGCCGCGGCGCAGCTCGCGCGTGCGCGTGTTGAGCGAGAAACCGCCGAAACGGTGGAGGCGACCGGACATCGTCGAAGGCGGAGCGGCAGGTCGTCAGCGAGGCGATGGCGCGCACGACGGAGCGGGCGGCAGGATACCCGCGGCGAGCGCGATCGGCAGCGGCTGCGCGAAGGGGACGTGCATGGAGGCTCCGGGTCGCAGGATGCGACCGTGCACGGTAGCAGCTTTCGGAGCGGTCGCCGCGGGCGCGGCGACGTCAGCGCGTGAACACGGTCGCGGCGAGCAGGCGTTGCGTCTTCTTGGTCGAGCGCTTGCGCTTGCCGACCACTTCCGGGCTCGGGTCCCAGTGGCCGAGGCGGCGCGTCTCGATGAGGCCGAGCGCGTCGTACGCGTTCACGACGTCGAACACGTCGGCCATCTTCGCCTTCGCCGCCTTGGCGATCTCGTGCAGCGGCGCCTCGCGCATGAGGGTGAGCGCGATGCGGTGCTGCTTGCGGTAGTCGTTGTCGAGCGGCAGCCAGCGCTTGAGCTTGTAGCCCGCGCTCGGGTCGAGGTGCGCGGCGAGCCAGCCGTTCGAGCGCAGGAACGCGTGCAGCCAGCGCAGCCGCACGAGCGGCCGGCCCGGATACTGCTTGCGCAGCTCGGCCAGCTGCGCGCCGCCGACGCGCTTGCGCTCATGGCCGCCGAGCGGCTCGAGGAAGTACGGCTCGAGCTCGACCAGGCGCGCGCTCGTGTGGAACGTGTCGGTGACCGGGTCGATCAGCAGCGGCGGGATGCCGTGGCGCTGCACGAGCACCGCGCCGCGCTGGACCAGCGCGTCGAGGTCGGTCGTGCGGCGCTCGCGCTGCACGTCGATGAACGACGCGCGCGTCGATTCGGGTTCGGCCTTCGCTTCTTCGTCCTGTCGCTTGGTCTTGCGCGTCTGCGGCACGATGCGCCGCTCGATCGCGCTGAAGTCGATCAGGCGGCGCGGCTCCGGCGGCGCGGCGCGGCCGACGTGGTTGAGCAGGCCGACGATCGCCTTCGCGCTGAACGGGCGGTGCAGGACGAGGTCGGCGCCGAGCGCGTCGTCACCCGCATTGGTGATCACCGCGAAGTGCTTGCCTTCGTCGAGCGCGCGCACGCGCGCGCAGCGGCCGCCGAAATCGGCGAGGTCGGCGAGCACGAAGTCGATGTCGTCGTCGTCCTTGGCGAAACCCCAGGCATGGTCGAGCTGCGCCTGGACCACGCGGATGAAGGTGCCGATTTCCGACACGTCGGCGGCGGCGGCACCGGCCACGACGAGGTGCTTGCGGGGTTTCATGGTCTGCGGGACTTCGGTGAGCGGCGCTTCAGGGGGCGCGTTCGGCCGTCATTATCCGGAGGCACGGCCCGAATAATGTGATCCTGCACGAGAAACCGGCCGCGCCGGGCGCCGTCCGGCGGCCGGATGGACCGCTCGGCGGCACCCGTTGGACGAAAGGCGACTTGCGCCCGGCCGATTCCGGGCAGACGATCACAGTTCGGTGCAACGAGGGTTTTTCCGATGGACGGGCGTGCGATCTGGCGGAACCTAGTCCGGCTGGCCCGGCGCATCATCGGCGTGCCCGACTACGACACCTACGTCGCGCACCTGCGCGAGCACCATCCCGAGCGCCCGATCCCGAGTTACGCGGAGTTCTTCAACGAGCGGCAGCAGGCGCGCTATCGCGGCGGTGGTGGGCGCTGCTGCTGACGGCGCTCGATGCCGTCGCGCTCTACCGTACGCGCTCCACCGTAGGAGCGTACCCTGTGCGCGACCGCCCTATTCGGATCATGCGTGGCGTTGTGGCGCGCCGGTCGCCCACAGGGTGGGCTCCTACAACGCGGATCGTGGTGTTGACGCGAGGTAATGGCTCCCGGCCGTAGGAGCGCACCCTGTGCGCGACCGCCATTTCCGGATCATGCGTGGCGTTGCGAGGTGCCGGTCGCCCACAGGGTGGGCTCCTACAACGCGGATCGTGGTGTCGACGCGAGGCAGTGGCGCCCGACCGTAGGAGCGCACCCTGTGCGCGACCGCCATTTCCGGATCATGCGTGGCGTTGCGGGGTGCCGGTCGCCCACAGGTGGGCTCCTACAGGCGAGCGAAATCCCGGATGCGCCGGCAATCGCCGCGATACGCCATTCGCAACGCTCACCGACCTGACATGAAGGCGCTTCGCACCATCCGGGAATCCCGGGCATCGGGTCGTCGACCGGTTCTTCCTGCAACGGAACAGCGCGTCAGCCACATGGATTCCCGGCGCCCTGACCGACAAGGCCGCGGAGCCGACCCGAAGCCGCTTTCCGCCGACACGCAATCCCGCGAACCTGACCGGTTGCAGGTTTTTCCTGACACGAAGCGCGTGCGGTCGCCCTGCGGAATCCTGCCGACCTGATCGAAAAGGCCGCGGACCTGAGGCGAAGCAGGATTTCGCTGACACGAAGCAGGAAAAGCCTGACGTCGAATCCCGAAAACCTGCTATCGGTCAGGTCGAACGTATTCCATTGATGGTTTTTTGATCAACGAAGGTGCTTCGCGGTGACGCGTGCTCCCGGCGCGGTGCTCGCGGACGGACGGTCTTGGATCACGGCGGCGCACGACGCGATGCGTTGACGGCCTCTCGACGGGCTGAGCAGCACCGCCACGACGCGGGGCGTGGCGGCTGGCGAATTCAATCGACCACGCGAGAACGAATGGCGGACGGGCTATTGAAAAATTCCCCGTCCCCTCTGTTCATCCTACCGCGCGCGACACCCCTCGGCGTACCAGAAGTTGCCGACCGTATCGAGGTGGGCGTCCATATTCGCTGCCGAACAGAGCGGAAAGCGCTCGTCGCCCGAGCGGTCGAGCGCCTGCTGGCGAAGGCGTTCGAGACGGTCGTTGTCGCGCTGCTCCCGCGCTTCGCGGCGATCGGACCGATGCATCATGCAGTCGGCGAACGCGTCGGTGCCGGGAGCGTAGCCGTAGTCGCTGCAGCGCTGCTGGTCGTCGGCGCGTTGTTCGGTGCGGACCTGGGCCGGATCGGCGCAGCCACCCATGGGCGCCGCGACGCACATCGCAAGGGCAACGACGCCGCCGCGCACGCGCGGCCACGTCGGAAGGAGCGCCGTCATGGAACCTCCTCTACGGGCGTCGGGGTGATCGTCATCATCGCCTCAGGTACCGGCGAGCGCCACCCTTGGCGTCTCCTGCGCCGTCGGCGTCGGCACGCGCCGCGCGGCGAGCGCGGCACGCACGCCGAACACGATCATCACGACGACGAGCGTCGTGAACGCGGCGGCGAGCGTCGCGTCGACGTAGTCGTTGAAGACGATGCGGTGCATGTCGTCGAGCGTCTTGGCGGGGGCGAGCACCTGGTTGGCGTCGAGCGAGGCCTGGAACTTCGCCGCGTGCGCGGTGAAGCTGATCTTCGGGTCCGCGCCGAAGGCCTTCTGCCAGCCCGCGGTGACGGTGCAGACGACGAGCCAGACGGTCGGCAGCAGCGGGATCCACAGGTACTTCTCGCGCTTGAGCTTGACCAGGCACACGCAGGCGAAGATCAGCGCGATCGCGGCGAGCATCTGGTTGGCGATGCCGAACAGCGGCCACAAGGTGTTGATGCCGCCGAGCGGATCGACCACGCCCTGGTAGAGGAAGTAGCCCCAGCAGGCGACGCACAGCGCGGTGGCGACGAGGTTGCCTATCCACGATTCGGTCTTGTGCAGCGCCGGCACGGCGAGGCCGGCGAGTTCCTGGATCATGAAGCGGCCCACGCGCGTGCCGGCGTCGACGGTGGTGAGGATGAACAGCGCCTCGAACAGGATCGCGTAGTGGTACCAGAACGCCATCATGCCTTCGCCGGGGACGAGGCCGTGGAGGATCTGCGCCATGCCGACCGCGAGCGTCGGCGCGCCGCCGGCGCGCGACAGGATGCTCGTCTCGCCGATGTCCTTCGCGGTCTGCGCGAGCAGGTCGGGCGTGACGACGAAGCCGAGCTGGGTGATCGCCTGCGCGGCGCTGTCGACGGTCGTGCCGATCAGCGCGGCCGGTGCGTTCATCGCGAAGTAGACGCCCGGCTGCAGCACGCACGCGGCGATCAATGCCATCACCGCGACGAACGCTTCCATGAGCATCGCGCCGTAACCGACCAGCGGCGCATCGGCTTCGCTCGCGATGAGCTTGGGCGTGGTGCCCGAGGAGATCAGCGAATGCCAGCCGGACACTGCGCCGCAGGCGATCGTGATGAACAGGAACGGGAACAGCGAGCCCGCGAACACCGGGCCGGTGCCGTCGACGAACTTGGTCAACGCCGGCATCTTCAGTTCCGGCATCGCGAACACGATGCCGACCGCGAGCAGCAGGATCGTGCCGATCTTGAGGAACGTGCTGAGGTAGTCGCGCGGCGCGAGCAGCAGCCAGACCGGGATCGCCGCGGCGCAAAAGCCATAGGCGATGAGCATCCAGGCGAGCGCCTTGCCGTCGAACGTGAACGCCTTCGCCCACGCCGGATCCTGCGCGACGATGCCGCCGAGCCAGATCGAGACGAGCAGCAGCACGAGGCCGATCACCGACACCTCGAGCACGCGGCCCGGGCGCAGGAAGCGCAGGTACAGGCCCATCAGCAGCGCGATCGGGATCGTCATCGCGACGGTGAACGTGCCCCACGGGCTGATCGCGAGCGCCTTGACGACGACGAGCGCGAGCACGGCGAGGATGATGAACATGATCATGAGCACGCCGATCATCGCGATGACGCCGGCGGTCGGGCCCATCTCGGCGCGCACCATCTCGCCGAGCGAGCGGCCGTCGCGGCGGATCGAGAGCCCGAGGATCATGAAGTCCTGCACCGCGCCCGCGAGCACGACGCCGACGAGGATCCACAAGGTGCCGGGCAGGTAGCCCATCTGCGCGGCGAGCACGGGGCCCACCAGCGGGCCGGCGCCGGCGATCGCGGCGAAGTGGTGGCCGAACACGATCCAGCGGTCGGTCGGCACGTAGTCGAGGCCGTCGTTGCGGCGCACCGCGGGCGTCGCGCGCGTCGCGTCCAGCGCGAGCGCGCGGTCGGCGATGAAGCGTCCGTAGAAGCGCTGCGCGGTGAGGAAGATCGCTGCCGCGGCCGCGACGAGCCAGATCGCGTTGATCGATTCGCCGCGATGCAGCGCGATCGTGCCGAGGCAGAACGCGCCGACCAGCGCGAGTACGGCCCAGCCCAGCTTGCCAGCCATTGCGTTCATGACGACCCCTCGAGGATGCGCTCGTAGCGTGCAAGCGTGTTCCGCGGGTCGCGGTCGGTCAAGGTCGCGTACCTACGCCTTTGGTCGAATGGCGGCGTGTGTCGGGTTCTGCGTTTGCCTGAAGGAGAGAAAAGCCTGAAACACGGAGCACACGGAGCACACGGAGGAAGCGCAAAGCGAGGGATGCTTTCGAGGAAAGGGCGAGGCACTTCGAGGCGTTCGAAGCGAGCCGGGGCTTGCAAACCTCGTCATTCCCGCGAGAGCGGGGATCCATTCTTGTCTCGACGCCATGGAGCGGAAACACGATGGATTCCTGCTGTTCCGCGTCGGCCGGAGGAAGGCGAAGAGCCTGAAACACGGAGCACACGGAGCACACGGAGAAAAGCTGAAGAAGAGAACGAGCTTTTCCTCTGTGTGCTCCGTGTGCTCCGTGTTTCAATCTTTTCTTCGTCCGACGCGCAACGTACGCAAGCCCTACAGCCAGTGCGCCTTGCGCAGCAGCCAGTACAGCACGCCGCAGATGCCGAGCGTGACCGTGATCATCGCCGGGTAGGCCCACGGCTGGTCGAGTTCGGGCATGTGGTGGAAGTTCATGCCGTACCAGCTCGCGAGCAGGGTCGGCGCGGCGAGCAGCGCGGCCCATCCGGCGAGGCGCTTGACCACTTCGCCCTGCGCGACGGTGACGAGCGCGAGGTTGACGCTGAGCGCGGCGGTGAGCATCTCGCGCATCGTGTCGGTCGACTCGTTGATGCGCGCGGCATGGTCGTAGACGTCGCGGAAGTACGGCCGCACCTCGTCGCGGATGAGGCCAGGGTACTGGCGGATCAGCTGGTTCAGGATGTCCTGCAGCGGCGCGATCGCGAGGCGCAGGGTGACCAGTTCCTTCTTCAGCACGTACAGGCGGCGGATCGTCTCGCGCTTGAAGGTTTCCTCGAACACCTCGTCCTCGAGTTCCTGCAGCTCCTCGCGGAACTCGCGCACGATCGGGAAGAAGTTGTCGACGATGAAGTCGAGCACGGCATAGAGCGAATAGCTCGGCCCGAGCGCGAGCATCTCCTGCGACTGCTCGCAGCCGCGCCGCGCGGTCGCGTAGCTGAGCGAGGCGCCGTGGCGCACGGTCACGATGTAGCGTTTGCCCATGAAGATGTGCGTCTCGCCGAACGCGATCTTGCCGCCGACGACCTGCGCCGTGTGCGCGACGATGAACAGCGAGTCGCCGTACACCTCGATCTTCGGGCGCTGGTGCGCGTTGTGCGCGTCCTCGACCGCGAGTTCGTGCAGGCCGAATTCCTCGCGCAGCTTGTCGAGCAGGTCCTCGCTCGGCTCGCGCACGCCGACCCAGACCCATTCGTCCGGCGTCTCGAGCACGTCGCTGATTTCCTCGACCGTGATGTCGCGCAGGCGCCGCCCGTCGGCGGCGTAGGCGACGCAGTTGACGACCATCGGATCCTTGCAGGTCGGGTCGGTCGGCAGCGGGCTGATCGAGAGGTCCATGCCCCATGATGCCGCGCGCGACGCCGCCGCGGCAATCACGCGATGCCGATGCGCCGCGGGCGAAGGTCGATCGATCAAGCACTTGACGCGGCATGAGCGGAACGCGAATGGAGCGCGAATGCCTTCGCGCCGCTGCTGCCGACAATCGGAGTGCCCGCATCCGGGCCGGGCGGGCTCCTTAGGCCCGCACCGCACATCGCACTCCTGGGGTCATCCATGCGCACATCGCTGTACGCCGCCATCGCTTTCGCCCTGCTCGCCGGCCGGGCGCACGCGGCCCGCTTCACCGACCTCGGCATCGCCAACGGGCAGATGACGAGCCTCTCGCACAACGGCCGCATTGCCGCCGGCATCGCCGGCGAAAGCGGCTGGCGCTGGGCGAAGGACCGCGGCCCGTCCGTGCTGACCGGCTTCGTCGAGGTCGAAGGCATGAGCGCGTGGGCGCAGCCGGTCGCCGGCGCCTGGACCAACGCGGCCACGCTCGACGTCGCCGCGCTCGCCTACAGCAACAGTGATCTCGTCGGCGGACCGGTCGAGATCGGCGGCCTGCCCGGCGCGACCGGCCTCGACGGCACGCTCAGCGTCGGCTACGGCGTGTCGGACACGAAGGTCGCGGTCGGCCTCGCCTACGACGACAGCGGCAACGCGATCGCGTTCCGCTGGGACGCAGGCAACGGTATCGCGCGCCTGGACGTGAATCGTCCCGACAACTACTCGCGCGCGAACGGCATCAGCGCCGACGGCAGCGTGGCGTGGGGCTGGAACGACCAGGACGATGGCTTCCGCAGCGCGGTCGTCTGGCACGACGGCGTGCCGACCGACCTCGTCGACGCGCAAAGCAACCCGGTCGGCGAAGCCGACGGCGGCAGCCGCGACGGCAGTGTCATCGTCGGCAGCGGACTCGCGACGCCCGACGGCAGTTCCGCCTGGCGCTGGACCGCGGCGGCCGGCGTGCAGCCGCTCGGCGTGCCGTCGCTCGCGCCGGGGCGCAGCGCGGTCGCCGCGCCGGCGTCGATCGAGCGCACGGCGCTCGTTGCGCGGCATCCGGAGCGCGCGAGCGCGCGCGTCGGCGACGCTGCGCCGCAGGGTTTCCCGCCGGCGTCGTACGCGTTCGGCGTCAGCGACGACGGCAACGTCATCGTCGGGCGCAGTGGCGCGTTCCCGATGTTCTTCGCGACGGTGTGGACGCCGGCGACGGGCATGGTGCGGCTCGACGACTACGCGAGCGCACGCGGCGTGGCGATTCCGGCGGGCTGGTCGCTGATGACCGCGACCGCGGTGTCGGCGGACGGCCTCGTGATCGGCGGCTGGGGCATCGATCCGAACAACGCGTTGAACTCGTTCGTGATCGACCTGCACGACGACACGCCGCGCGAGGCGCTGCTCGAAGCGCACGGCACGGTGGACTGGAACGACCTGCCGGACGGCCCGTTCGCGGGTGTGCCGGTCGGCACGCCGGTGACGATGACGTTCCGCATCTCGCCGGACGGCTTCGAAGTGGAGCCGGGCGAGGCGACGTCGTATCCGGTCGAGCTCGAGACGTTCTCGCTCGTCGCGGGCACGGCGAGCGACACGCTCGTCGCGACGCCGTCCGGCCCGAACGTGTGGATCGCCAACGACTATCCGCTGTCCGACGGCATCCACCTGTTCGACACGCCGACGACGACCGCGGGCCAGTCGATGGAGTTCGAGCTGTTCAATCCGGGCGGCGACATGTTCGATTCCGACGACCTAGGCCGGATCAACCGCACGTTCGGCCCGGCGTTCTTCGAGAAAGCGTCGTGGGTGGTCGCCGCGGGCGGCCAGTTCGGCATGTACATGGCGCTCGACTCGGTGAGCATCCACGACGTCGACGACGGATCCGACGTGATCTTCGCCGACGGCTTCGAGTCGCAGCCCTGACGCAGCGCGTTCGCATCGATGCCGGCCACGCGCCGGCATCGATGCGGCGTCACGCCCTGCGCAGGCGCAGCGCGAGCGCGAGATGGATCGGCAGGAACAAGACGATCCAGTGCAGGTTCGCCTGCGCGAACGTCGGCAGGATCTTCGAGAACAGCGCGAGCGCGGCGCCGACGACGACGAGCCAGGCGATCGCGCGTGCTCGCGGTCGCTCGCGCAGGCGGCCGCGCGCGATGCCGAACCATGCGGGCAGCAGCGCGAGGCAGAGCGGGTTGAGCAGCAGCAAATTCTCGTTGCGCCACGCCGAGCGATGCTCGGTGCCGAACCAGAGGAACAGCAGCAGCAGGCCGCCGATGCCGCAGAACAGCTCGAACAGCAGCGCGAACGTCGCGAGCGGCACGCGGCGCGACGCGCGCGCCGAACCGCCGAGCAGGTAGAGGCCCGCGCCGAGCGCGATGCCGAGGCCGAGGAACGGCCAGCGCAGGTCGGGCGGCAGGATCGGCGAGGGCTCGATCTCGCCGCGTGCAAGCGTGACCGCGGGTGCGGCGAGGGCACCGCCGTTGCTCGCGCCGGCGACCACGTCGGCGAGCGTCGCCGGCACGAAGCTTTCCTGCCAGTAGTCGATGCGCTGGTCCGCATAGGGGCCGAGGCCGAGGTCGATGAGCAGCATCAGCCACGGCTCGGGCGCCATCAGGCGCAGCGCGTCGAGGCGATACGTGTAGCCGCGCGAACGGCCTTCGCTCTGCGCGTGCAGCGCGCCGCCGAGCGCGTGGTCGAGCGCATCGCGCACGCGCGTCGAGCAGTTCGCCTCGAAATAGTCGTAGCGGTACTGCGCGTTCTCGGGCCGCGCGTTCCATTCGAGGAAGTCGACCAGCGTGCGCGCCTGTTCCGGCGTCAGCGCTAGGCGCTGCTCGACGATCTCGCGGTGCTCGTCGCGGTACATCTCGAGATCGTCGGCGAGGTCGTCGAGCGCCATGCGATAGCGCATGCGGCCGCGCGCGAAGTTGAGCAGGAAGTCCTGCTGCGCGAAGTCGAAGATGCCGTAGTTGTAGGCGATCGCGCTGCCGTTCGCCGGATCGCGCACGACGATCGCATTGTGGCCGAAGCGTTCGAAGAAGATCTCGCCGGGGCCGATCGTCAGCAGGCTGATTTCGGGAGCGGCCGGCGCCGCTGCGGGCGGCGTCGCGACGTCGCCTCCTTTCGCGTGGGCGAGGCGGAACGCGACGAGCAGGAGCAGCGCGAGCGCACCCGCCAGCGCGCGCGCGGCGCGCCGCGGCGCGCTCAAGGCGTCGTCTCCGCCGCTTGCGCGGGCCTCATGCCTCGTGCACCCGTACCGCGAACTGCTGCACGCGGCGCGCGTCGGCCTTCGTCACGTGGAAGTGGAAGCCGCCGAGCGTCGCTTCCTCGCCGACTTCGGGCAGGTGGCCGATCTCCGAGGTGATCATGCCGCCGACGGTGTCGAACGCCTCGTCGCTGAGGTCGCAGCCGAAGCGTTCGTTGAATTCCGCGATCGGGGTGAGCGCGTTGACGAGGAAGTCGCCGTTCGCCGCGGGCTGGATCATCGTGTGCTTGTCGTCGTCGTCGTCGTGCTCGTCGCCGATGTCGCCGACGATCTGCTCGAGCACGTCCTCGATCGTGATGAGGCCGGCGACGCCGCCGTACTCGTCGACGACGATCGCCATGTGGTTGCGCGACAGGCGGAACTCCTTCAGCAGGATGTTCAGCCGCTTCGACTCCGGGATCATCGTGACCGGGCGCAGCAGCTTGCGGATGTCGCAGTCGGCGCCTTCGACGAAGCAGCGCAGCAGGTCCTTGGCGAGCAGGATGCCGAGGATTTCGTCCTTGTCGCCCGCGTGCACGGGGAAGCGCGAATGGCCCGACTCGAGCACGTCGGTGAGGATCTGCTTGAGCGGCGCGTCGATCGGCAGCGAGACCATCTGCGCGCGCGGCACCATGACGTCGGAGACGGTGAGGTCGGCGACTTCGATCGCGCCCTCGACCATCGACAGCGTGTCGTTGGACAGCAGGCCGTTGGCCTGGGCGTGGCGCAGTTCCTCGATGAGCTCCTCGCGACTCTGCGGTTCGCCGGAAAGCGCCTGGGTGATGCGCTCGAACCACGATCGTGGCGGTGTACTGGGAGGATCCTCGCTCATTGCGTGCCGCTGCGAGCCCTTGCGGGCGGGGCGGCAGTGTAGCAAAAGCGCGGAGACGGCAAGGTTGCAGCGCGGTGAGGCCGGTGCAAGCGGCTGACGCGGCAGTGAAAAAGGCGCGTCAGGCGGCGTCGTCGCGGTACGGGTCGGCGATCCCGAGGCCGGCGAGGATGCGCGTCTCGAGCGCTTCCATGCGCTCGGCCTCGCCCATCTCCTCGTGGTCGTAGCCGAGCAGGTGGAGCACGCCGTGGATCGTCATGTGCGCGAAATGGTCGCGCGCGTCCTTGCCCTGTTCGCGCGCCTCGCGCGCGACGACGGGCGCGCAGATGACGAGGTCGCCGAGCAGGCCGCTGTGTTCGCCGGGCGCGGGCTCGTACGGAAAGCTCAGCACGTTGGTCGCGTAGTCGCGGCCACGGAACTGGCGGTTGTAGCGCCGCCCGGCCGCGCGGCCGACGACGAGGATGTTGATCTCGCTCCAGCCGCGCCGTCGTTCGAGGTCGGGGATCGCGGCGAGCCAGCGTTCGAACGTGCGCAGCACCGGCACGCCCTTGCGGCCGGCCTCGTTGCGCAGCCACAGGCAGACGCGCGAGTCGGCGCGCTCGCGCGCGGCCTTCGCGACGGGGCGGCGGCGCGCGTCAGCTTTCATCGGTTCGCGTCGCCTTCGAGGCGAGCGTCTCCGCGGTCGCCTCGCGCTGCTCGTACGCGCGCACGATCCGCTGCACGAGCGGGTGTCGCACGACGTCCTTCGCGGTGAAGAACGTGAAGCTCACGCCGTCGACGTCGCGCAGCACTTCGATCGCGTCGCGCAGGCCCGACTTCACGTGGCGCGGCAGGTCGTTCTGCGTCATGTCGCCGGTGACGACCGCGACGGAACCGAAGCCGATGCGCGTGAGGAACATCTTCATCTGCTCGACGGTCGTGTTCTGCGCCTCGTCGAGGATCACGAACGCGTCGTTGAGCGTGCGCCCGCGCATGTACGCGAGCGGTGCGATCTCGATCACGCTGCGCTCGATGAGCTTGCCCACCTTCTCGATGCCGAGCATCTCGTACAGCGCGTCGTACAGCGGGCGCAGGTACGGATCGACCTTCTGGGTGAGGTCGCCGGGCAGGAAGCCGAGCTTCTCGCCCGCCTCGACCGCGGGGCGCACGAGGATGAGGCGCTGCACGCGATTGTCGTTGAGCGCGTCGACCGCCATCGCGACGGCGAGGTAGGTCTTGCCGGTGCCGGCGGGTCCAACCCCGAAGTTGACGTCGTGCGTGGCGATCGCGTGCAGGTAGCGCTGCTGGTTCGCGCCGCGGCCGCGGATCGTGCCGCGCTTGGTCTTGATCGCGACGTCCTGCGCGCCCTCCGCGCGCGCGTCGAGCGCGTCGATGCCCGACTCGGACAGGCGCAGGTTGACCTGCGCGCCGCTCAGCGCTTCGTGCTCGGTCGCCGCGTAGAGATCGCGCAGCACGTGTTCGCCGAGCTTCACCGCGTGTGCATTGCCGGTCACGCGGAACACGTTGCCGCGGTTGGCGATCTCCACGCCGAGGCGCAGTTCGATCTGGCGCAGGTTCTCGTCGAACGGGCCGGCCAGGTTGGAGAGGCGCTCGCCGTCGGCGGGCTCGAGCGTGAAGTCGTGGTGGATGAGGTCCGTCATAGGCGCGCGAGGGTAGCGCGCACCCGCCGTGCGTCGCCAGACGCCGAGGTCAGGGGCGTGCGGCTGCGAAGTTCGCCGCGAGAGCCGCTGGCGCGGTCCCGGAGCCGGACCGAGGGGTGCGAAGCCGCGTGGCTTGCAAATAATTAATCGATCAATTAAATTAAATCCATGGTCACGAAACGCGCTCCCGGCCGGCCCCCGGCCCGGCCACGTACCCCGGGTCGTCCCGTTGCGGCGAGTCCGGACCTGCGCCCGCGCCTGCTCGACGCCGCGCTCGCGTGCTACGTGCGCGACGGCATCGCGGCGACGTCGCTGCGCGCGATCGCGCGCGAGGCAGGCGTCACGCCCGCACTGCTGCACTACTACTTCGGCGATGCGCAGCAGCTGCGCGAGGCGGTCGTCGAAGAGCGCCTGCTGCCTGCGGTCGACACCTTGCGCGAATCGTTGCCGGTCGATGCGAGCGACGTCGCCGGTCTCATCGCCGCGTTCGTGCGTGGCGTCGCCGGACTCGTCGAGCGGCACCCGTGGCTGCCCGCGCTGTGGGTGCGCGAGGTGCTGTGCGAGGGCGGCCAGTTGCGCGACGTGCTGCTCGAGCGCGTCGGACCGCAACTGCCCGTGCTGCTCGCGCAGCGCTTCGCCCAGGCTCAGCGCGAAGGCGTGCTCAATCCCGATCTCGATCCGCGCCTGACCGTCGTCTCGCTGATCGGCCTGACGTTGTTCCCGGCGGCGAGCGCGCCGATCTGGCGCAGCCTGTTCCAGGCGTCCGACATCGGCGCCGAGACGCTGCGCGCACACACGATCGCGCTGCTCGACCGCGGCCTCGGCCCCGGCTAGGAGTCGCCCGTGAAGACATCCCGTTTCCGTTTCCGGAGAACCGCCGTGAACCTGCGCCTGTCGGTCGTCGTGGTGCTGCTGCTCGGCGCGTGCGCGAAGCCACCGCCGCAGGCGCTCGGCACGCTCGAGTTCGATCGCGTGAGCCTGCCGGCGCCGGCGGCCGAGCGCATCGTCGCGATCGACGTGCACGAGGGTGAGCAGGTCGCCGCGGGACAGGCGTTGCTCGCGCTCGATCCCGCACACACGAGGGCGCAGCTCGCCGCCGCCGAGGCGACCGCACAGCGTGCGCGCGACGCACTCGCCGAGCTCGAGGCGGGACCGCGCGCGGAGGACATCGCGCAGGCCCGCGCGAACCTCGCAGCGGTCGAGGCCGAGGCGCGCGAGGCGCGCGCGTACTACGCGCGCCTGTTGCCGCTGAAGGATCGCAACTACGTCGCTGCGGCCGATCTCGACCGCGCGCGCGCGGCCGCCGGCAACGCCGACGGCAAGGTGCGCGCGGCCCGCGCCGCGCTCGACGAACTCCTGCACGGCACGCGCGGCGAACAGGTCGCGCAGGGCGAAGCCGCGCTCGCGGCCGCGCTCGCCGAAGCGGATGCGCAACGCGTGCTGCTCGGCAAGCTCGCCGTCGTCGCGCCGCGTGCGGCGCGCGTCGACAGCCTGCCGTATCGACTCGGCGACCAGGCGCCGGTCGGGGCCGCGCTCGCGATCCTGCTCGCCGGCGACGCACCGTACGCGCGCATCTACGTGCCCGAACCGCTGCGCACATCCGTGCACGTCGGCGACCGCGTGCGCATCCGCATCGGCGACCAGCCGGCGTCGTACGAAGGCAGCGTCCGCATGATCCGCAGCGAGCCCGTGTTCACGCCGTACTACGCGCTGATCGGCGAGGACGTCGCGCGCCTGAGCTACCTCGCCGAAGTCGCGCTCGGCGGCGACGCGGCCGCGCTCCCCGCCGGTCTGCCGGTCCGCGCCGAGTTCGGCGGAGCGGCGAAATGAACGCGCCCGGCGACGCCGATCTCGCGATCCGCGCGCACGGCCTGACCAAGCGTTTCGGCACGCTCGTCGCGGTCGACCACGTCGACCTCGCGGTGCCGCGCCGCAATGTCTACGGATTCCTCGGTCCGAACGGCTCCGGCAAGTCGACCACGATCCGCATGCTCTGCGGCCTGCTCACGCCGAGCGAAGGGGAGATCGACGTGCTCGGCCTGTCGGTGCCCGCGCAGGCCGAGCAATTGCGCACGCGCATCGGCTACATGACGCAGAAGTTCTCGCTGTTCGAGGACCTGACCGTGCGCGAGAACCTCGAATTCCTCGCCGACGTGCAGACGCTGCCGCGTGCGCGCGCGAAGCGGCGCATCGACGAGCTGGTCGAGCAGTACCACTTCGCCGATCGCCAGCGCCAGCTCGCCGGCACGATGAGCGGCGGCCAGAAGCAGCGCCTCGCGCTCGCCTGCGCGGTCATCAACGAGCCCGAACTGCTGTTCCTCGACGAGCCGACCAGTGCGGTCGATCCCGAGTCGCGGCGCGACTTCTGGGAAAAGCTCTTCGAGCTCGCCGATGCGGGCACGACCCTGCTTGTGTCGACCCACTACATGGACGAAGCCGAGCGCTGCCACCGCATCGCAATCCTCGATCGCGGCGTGCTCGTCGCCGATGGCACGCCGGACGAACTCACCGGTGAACTCGCCGGGCGGACGCTGCTCGTCGCCGCGGCGGATCCGCGCCGCGCGCAGCGCGCTCTGGTCGGCGTCGACGGCGTGCTCAGCGTCGCGCAGATCGGCAACAGCCTGCGCGTGCTGATCGCCGACGGCCGCGGTGACGCGAGGCAGCGCGTCGCCGACGCGCTCGCCCGCGCCGGCCAGAAGGCCGACATCGAGGAGACCGCGCCGAACCTCGAGGACGTGTTCGTCTCGGCCACGCACGACGGCGAGCAGGAGCGCGCTGCATGAACCTGCGTCGCCTGTGGGCCGTCGTGCTGAAGGAGCTGCGGCAGATGCGCCGCGACCGCATCACGCTCGCGATGATCGTCGGCATCCCGGTCATGCAGCTCGTGCTGTTCGGTTACGCGATCAACCTGAACCTGCGCGGCCTCGCTGCCGGCATCGCCGACCAGGCGAACACGGCCGGCTCGCGCGCAGTGGTGATGGACATGCTCGCGACCGGCGTGGTCGCGCCGGTCGCCGAGGCGCGCACACCGGACGAGCTCGTCGCGATGCTGCGACGGGGCGAGATCAGTGTCGGCATCGCGGTGCCGCCCGACTTCGAGCAGCGCAAGGCGCAGGGCCGCGAAGCGGTGCAGGTGATGGTCGACGGCAGCGACACGTCGGTGCAGGGCGCCGCGGCGCAGCTCGCGCAGATGGCGCTCGACGCGTCGACGCGCGCGCGCGAGGCGCCGCCCGCGAGCACGCCGCCGCCCGCGCCGATCGGCGTCGTCGCGTTCTACAACCCGGAGCGGCGGTCCGCGGTCAACATCGTGCCCGGCCTGATCGGCGTGATCCTGACCATGACGATGGTACTGTTCACCGGCGTGTCGATCGTGCGCGAGCGCGAGCGCGGCAACATGGAGCTGCTCATCGCGACGCCGCTGTCGCGCACCGAACTCATGGTCGGCAAGGTGCTGCCGTTCATCGCCATCGGCCTCGTGCAGACGACGGTGATCCTCGCGCTCGGCATCTGGCTGTTCACGGTGCCGGTGCGCGGCAGCCTGCTCGACGTCTACTTCGCGGCGGGCCTGCTCATACTGGCCAACCTCACGCTCGGCCTCATGATCTCGACCAAGGCGCAGTCGCAGTTCCAGGCGATGCAGATGACGTTCTTCGTGTTCCTGCCGTCGATCCTGCTGTCGGGCTTCATGTTCCCGTTCGCGGGCATGCCGAAGGTCGTGCAGTGGCTCGCCGAGGTGATGCCGCTCACGCATTTCCTGCGCCTCATCCGCGGCATCATGCTGCGCGGCGCAGGGCTCGCCGAGATGTGGATCGACGTCGTCGCGTTGCTCGCGTTCACCGCGGTGATGATGAGCGCGGCGATCCTGCGCTTCCACAAGCGACTCGATTGAAGCGGCGCTGGGAGGGCGCGGCTCGGCGCGATCGCGGCGCCTACAGCATCCGGTGCATCACGAACACGTCGGTCGGCCCGAGCCGCGCGTGGCGGAACGCCGCCGGCACGCGGCCGACGATCGCGAAACCGTGGCGTTGCCAGAGCCGCACCGCGGCTTCGTTGCTGCCGACGACGAAGTTGTACTGCATCGCGGTGAAGCCCGCCCCGCGTGCCTGCGCGAGCGAGTGCTCGCACATCGCCGAAGCGACGCCCTGGCCGCGCGCGTGCGGCGACACCATGTAGCCGCAGTTGGCGACGTGGTCGCCGAGGCCGGGCTGGTTCGGGCGCAGCATGTAGACGCCGAGCACCTCGTCGTCGCGTTCGGCGACGAAGCAGCGGCTCGGCGGCGTCGTCCACATCGCGCGTGCCAGCGCTTCGTCGATGTCCGGCGGATAGCTGTAGGTGTCGCCCGCGGCGACGACCGCGCGGAAGATCGGCCAGGCGCGCGCGAAGCCGTCCGCGCCGATCTCGCGGATGGCGAGCGGCGCGCTCACGCGGCGCCGGCGGCGAGCCCGTCGTCGAGGTTCACGCGACCGCGCAGCGAGTTGGTCAGCGCTTCGGTGATGACGACGTCGACGAAGCGCCCGATCAGGCGTGTCGGCGCCGGGAAGTTCACCGAGCGCATGTTCTCGGTCTTGCCGGTGAGTTCGTTCGCGTTCTTGCGCGACGGACCTTCCACCAGCACGCGCTGCACGCTGCCGACCATCGACTCGCTGATCGCCTTAGCGTTCGCGTTGATCGCCGCCTGCAGGCGCTCGAGGCGCGCGTGCTTGACCGCGTCGGACGTGTCGTCGGCGAGGTTCGCCGCGGGTGTGCCGGGGCGCTTGGAGTAGATGAACGAGAAGCTCTGGTCGAAGCCGACGTCGTCGATGAGCTTCATCGTCTTGTCGAAGTCGGTGTCGGTCTCGCCGGGGAACCCGACGATGAAGTCCGACGAGATGCAGATGTCGGGGCGCACCGCGCGCAGCTTGCGGATCTTCTGCTTGAACTCGAGCGCGGTGTAGCCGCGCTTCATCGCGGCGAGGATGCGGTCCGAGCCGGACTGCACCGGCAGGTGCAGGAAGTTGGCGAGCTGCGGCACGTTCGCATACGCGTCGACGAGCGAGTCGGAGAACTCGAGCGGGTGCGACGTCGTGAAGCGGATGCGGCCGATGCCGTCGATCTCGGCGATCGCGTGGATGAGCAGGCCGAGGTCGGCGATGGAGCCGTCGTGCATCGCGCCGCGGTAGGCGTTGACGTTCTGGCCGAGCAGGTTCACCTCGCGCACGCCCTGTTCGGCGAGCGCGGCGATCTCGGCGACGACGTCGTCGAACGGGCGGCTGATCTCCTCGCCGCGCGTGTACGGCACGACGCAGAACGAGCAGTATTTCGAGCAGCCTTCCATGATGGAGACGAACGCACTCGGACCTTCCGCGCGAGGCTCGGGCAGCTTGTCGAACTTCTCGATCTCCGGGAACGAGATGTCGACCTGCGGCTTGCCGGTCGCGCGCCGCGCCTCGATGAGGTCGGGCAGGCGGTGCAGGGTCTGCGGCCCGAACACGAGGTCGACGAAGGGTGCGCGCTTGACGATCGCGTCGCCCTCCTGGCTCGCGACGCAGCCGCCGACGCCGATCAGCACCGGCTTGCCATCCAGCTTGTGCTGCTTCCAGCGACCGAGCTGGCTGAACACCTTCTCCTGCGCCTTCTCGCGGATCGAGCAGGTGTTGACGAGGATGACGTCGGCTTCGGCCTCGTCCTGGGTCAGCTCAAGGCCGTGCGACGCGCGCAGCACGTCGGCCATCTTGGCCGAGTCGTACTCGTTCATCTGGCAACCGTGGGTCTTGATGTAGA
This sequence comes from Dokdonella fugitiva, assembly GCF_014138265.1. Lineage (GTDB taxonomy): Bacteria > Pseudomonadota > Gammaproteobacteria > Xanthomonadales > Rhodanobacteraceae > Dokdonella_A > Dokdonella_A fugitiva_A. The sequence goes on along the minus strand of NZ_JACGXL010000003.1, from coordinate 342,395 downwards.
GCTTGCCGGTCATGGTCGGGGTGGAGGCGTCGTGGACCGTGCAGTTTAGCATTGCCCGGCAAAGGCTTAGCGCCCGCGGGGAACCGGCGCGCGGCGGCGGGGTCAGAAAATCCCGACTGCATGGTGCAGCGCGTCACATTTCGCGCTTGGCAACGTGAACAATGCAGCGGAAACTCTTGAGCCGGATAGGTTTGAATAGCGCCCATGTCGTCCCGCTTGCCCGCCGCCATCACGGGGATTGCCCTCCTGCTGCTCTGTCCGGCAGGCGCGCGTGCGAGTGTGCTGTACAAGTGCGACACGACCGACGGCAGCATCGCCTACACCAGTACGACCAAGGGCTACTCGAACTGCAAGGCGATTTCCGTCTTCGCCGATCCGCCGAAGGCGAAGGCCCCGGTTGTGGCGCCCGCGCACGAGGCGACGGCACATGCGAAGCCGGTGCCGAAGACGGGCTGGGTGTACGAGGAGAACGCGGCGGATTTTTCCGCGGTCGATGCCGCGGTCGCGAGCGAGCCCGCCTCGATCGTGCGCGCGGATTTCCGGCGCGTCGCGGCGGACGTCGCGAGCAGCGCGCCCGTGTACGTGCCGCAGGATTTCTCGGTCGTGCTCGCCGACGTCGCGAGCACGGCCGCTACGGTCGGCAATCCGCTGTTCATCGCGGCGCCGTATCGTCCGCTGCCCAATCGCGCTCGCGCGTTCGCGCAGGCCGAGCCGCCGGTCGCTTCGGCCACGCCGGTGGCAGCCGTGCCGCGCGTGCTGCGCGGCGCCGTCTATCGCGTCCAGCGCAAGAACGGCATCACCGAATACACGAACATCAAGCCGAGCGGCGGCGCGTTCGCGGTGCTGTTCACCTACATCGCGACCTGCGTCGCCTGCGACATCCACTCGAAGATCGATTTCGCGCGCACTGCGCTGCACATCGACGCGTACAAGGCGGAGATCGCCGCCGCCGCGGCCGAGTTCGGCCTCGACAGCGCGCTGTTGCACGCGGTGATCCACGCGGAGTCGGCGTTCAACCCGATGGCGTTGTCGAACAAGGGCGCGCAAGGGCTCATGCAGCTGATGCCCGACACCGCGACCGACATGGGCGTCGCCGACGCGTTCGACGCCAACCAGAACATCCGCGGCGGCGCGCGCTATCTCGCGATGCTGCTGAAGAACTTCAACGGTGACGCGCGCCTCGCCACCGCAGCCTACAACGCGGGTCCCGGTGCGGTGCAGAAATACCGCGGCGTGCCGCCGTACGACGAGACGCAGGTCTACGTCGAGCGCGTCGCGACCTTGCGCGACCGCTACGCGAAGGCGCTGTAGGCCGCTCGCGCTTCGATTCTCTCCCGGTGAGGCGGCTGCCGCGTTGCGGCGTCCGGCCTACGCTCCGGTCGTGCTCGGTGCGGGGCGTTGCACGAGCACGAGGTCGACCGCGAACGGCACGTTGCCGCGCAGGCCCTCGAGGCGCACCTTCGTGCCCGGCGCGAACGCCGCCTCGCGCGTGAGCAGGTCGCCCTGGTCCGCGATCGCGACGCCGTCGAGCTTCAGCAGGAGGTCGCCCGGCTGCAGGCTCGCCTGCGCCGCAGGGCTCTCGGGCAGCACGCGCATGACGACCACGCCGGGCTGGCGTCCGGTCGCGCCCGCCGCGGGCGGGACGTCGGTGTACTCGGCGCCGATCCAGCCGCGGATCACGTGACCGTGCTTGATGATCTGGTCGAGCACCGTCTTCGCGGTCGTGACCGGGATCGCGAAGCCGATCCCTTCAGGCATCTGCGCGCGGCCGAGGCCGGTCGAGATCGGTTTGTTGTAGACCGCCGTGTTGATGCCGATGAGTTCGCCGAGCGCGTTGATCAGCGCGCCGCCCGAGTTGCCGGCGTTGATCGCCGCGTCGGTCTGGATGAAGTCCTCGTAGGCGGACAGGTTCAGCTGGCGCCCGGTCGCGCTGACGATGCCCATCGTCACGGTCTTGCCGAAACCGGCGGGATTGCCGATCGCGAGGACGACGTCGCCGACGGTCGGCGCGGTGTTCTCGGCGATGTCGATCGCGGGCAGGCCCTTGGCGTCGATCTTCAGCACGGCGAGGTCGGTTTCGGCATCGGTGCCGGTGACCTGCGCCTGGGCGACGCGGCCGTCGTCGAGCAGCACCTGGATGTCGTCGGCCCCGGTGATCACGTGGTTGTTGGTCAGCACGTAGCCGTCGGCGCTGAAGATCACGCCGGAACCGAGGCTCTGGTCGCGACGCTGGATCAGAGGCCCGGTCACGTAGCCGAGCAGGCGCTGGTTGATCGGGTCGGGCACCGGGTAGGCGCGGCGCAACGTGGTGATGCGGTTCGCGTAGATGTTGACCACCGACGGAGACGCGTGGCCGACCGCCTCCGCGTAGGAAACCGGACCGCGCCCCGCGTAGGCGCTTTCGGCGCCGGAGGTGGCGCCGGAACCGCGCAGGCGCTCGACCAGTCGCGGCGCGAACACGCTGAGCACGAATGCCGCGGCGAGGCCGACGACGACGCTACGCATGACGAAGACGGCGATGTCGTGGTAACGGCGGCTCTGCATGGAGTTCCGGCTGGCCGCGGCGGCGCTGCGGCGATCGTAAAGGGCACCGCTTTGATTGTGCGGTGCGGGGGCGTTCGTTAAACTACCACGATTTTGGGGCCCGGCCCGCAGGCCGCGCGACCGCCCGGTTTTCGCCGCGGCGTGCACGCGCGAGCGGGGCGCGGCGGTGCGACCGGCGCGGCCGGTCATCGGCGCGGGTAACGTGGTTCCCGCGGATTTTTTTTTCAGCTTTGCAGCGGAGTGCTGATGGCAAACGATGCTGTGGTGGACAAGGGGCGCCGTCGATTCCTGACCGCGACGACCTCGGTCGTCGGTGGTGCGGGTGTCGCGCTGGCCGCGATCCCCTTCGTCAAGTCGTGGGAGCCGAGCGAGAGGGCGAAGTCGGCCGGCGCGCCGGTGCTCGCCGACATCGGCAAGATCGAGGCGGGCCAGAAGGTCACCTTCGAATGGCGCGGCCTGCCCGTGTTCGTGGTGAACCGCACCAAGGCGCAGCTCGACACGCTGGTCACGGTCGACGCGCGCCTGCGCGACCCGAAGTCGGACAACACGGCGCAGCAGCCCGAGTACGCGAAGAACGAGCACCGCTCGATCAAGCCCGAATGGCTGGTCGTGACCGGCATCTGCACGCACCTCGGCTGCGTGCCGGACTTCTTCCCCGAGCTCAAGCCCGAACCGTTCGATCCGCAGTGGAAGGGCGGCTTCTACTGCCCGTGCCACAAGTCGCGCTACGACATGGCCGGTCGCGTCTTCGACGGCGTGCCCGCACCGGCGAACCTCATGGTGCCGAAGTACCACTTCGTCGACGACACGCACATCCTGATCGGCGTCGATCCGGGCAAGGAGGCTGCGTAATGGGCACCACGATGACGCGCCTCCAGCCGAAGAACCGCGTGCTCGCCTGGGTCGAGGACCGCCTGCCGGTACTCTCGTTCCTCAACGCGCACACGAGCGGCTACTACGCGCCGAAGAACTTCAACCTCTGGTACTACTTCGGCTCGCTCGCGCTGCTGGTGCTGGTCAACCAGATCCTCACCGGCATCTTCCTGACGATGCACTACAAGCCGAGCGCGGAACTCGTCGCGCCGGGCATCTCGGCCGCGTTCGCCTCGGTCGAGTACATCATGCGCGACGTCAGCTGGGGCTGGCTGATCCGCTACATGCATTCGACCGGCGCCTCGCTGTTCTTCGTCGTCGTCTACCTGCACATGTTCCGTGGCCTGATGTACGGCTCGTACAAGAAGCCGCGCGAGCTCGTGTGGATCCTCGGCATGCTGATCTTCCTCGCGCTGATGGCCGAGGCGTTCATGGGCTACGTGCTGCCGTGGGGCAACATGTCGTTCTGGGGCGCGAAGGTGATCATCTCGCTGTTCGGCACGATCCCGCTCATCGGCGACTCGCTGGTCGAGTGGATCATGGGCGACTACCTGCCGGCCGACGCCACCCTCAACCGCTTCTTCGCGCTGCACGTGATCGCGCTGCCGCTCGTGCTGCTGCTGCTGGTCGTGCTGCACCTCGGTGCGCTGCACGAGGTGGGCTCGAACAACCCGGACGGCGTCGAGATCAAGGAAAAGAAGAAGCCGGACGGCACGCCGCTCGACGGCATCGCGTTCCACCCGTACTACACGGTGAAGGACATCTTCGGCACCGGCTTCTTCCTGCTGATCGCCGCGTTCATCATCTTCTACGCGCCGACCTTCGGCGGCTGGTTCCTCGAGCACGACAACTTCCTGCCGGCGAACAACCTCGCCACGCCGACGCACATCAAGCCGGTGTGGTACTTCACGCCGTTCTACGCGATCCTGCGCATGATCCCGTCGTTCTTCGGCACGGCGGTGTGGGGCGTGATCGCGATGTTCGGCGCGATCGTGCTGCTGTTCCTGCTGCCGTGGCTCGACAAGGGCATGGTCAAGTCGGTGCGCTACCGCGGCACCGGCTACAAGGTCGCGCTCGGCCTGTTCGCGCTGTCGTTCATCATGCTCGCCGCGGTCGGTGCGGGCGTGACGGCGGAGAAGATCCCGGAATGGTTCGGCGAGAAGGCGGATGCCACCTTCATCGAGAACCTGTTCGGCCGGTTCTGGACCCTCGTCTATTTCGGCTATTTCGCCTTCATCTGGGTCTACACGAAGTTCGGCTTCGAGAAGACCAAGCCGGTGCCGGAACGGGTGACGACGCATGACTAAGGCCACGACCAATACCCCGAGGAGCGCGATGTTCCGCAAGATTGCAGCCCTGCTGGTGGCCGGCCTGATCGGCGTCGGCGTCGCGCACGCCTCCGAAGAAGGCGGCCTCGAGCCGGCCAACATCCGCCTCGACGACGTCGCCTCGATGCAGCGCGGCGCGCGCCTGTTCTTCAACTACTGCTCGGGTTGCCATTCGCTGCGCTTCCTGCGCTACTCGCGCATCGCCGAGGACTTGAAGCTCGATCCGAAGGACGTCGAACAGAACTTCATGTTCGCCGGCGGCAAGATCGGCGACCCGGTGATCAGCCACATGCCTCCGGAAGACGGCGCGAAGTGGTTCGGCAAGGCACCGCCCGACCTCTCGCTCGAAGCGCGCTCGAAGCCGGAGGGCTGGATCTACAACTACCTCAAGTCGTTCTACGTCGACCCGAGCCGCCCGCTCGGCTGGAACAACACGCTGTTCCCGAACGTGTCGATGCCGAACGCCTTGTGGGAACTGCAGGGCATCCAGACCGCGGTGACCAAGCCGGCCGCGGAAGGCCACGACGCGTCGATCGAGAAGCTCGAACTGCACACGCCGGGCCGCCAGAACGCCGAGGAGTTCGACCGCACGGCACGCGACATCGCCACCTTCCTGCAGTACGCCGGCGAGCCGGCCGCGCTGCAGCGCGAGTCGATGGGCGTGTGGGTGCTGCTCTACCTCGCGCTGTTCACGCTGCTCGCCTACCTGCTCAAGCACGAGTTCTGGAAGGACGTGCATTGACGCCCCCGGGGCGGCGGCCATCGCCGCCCCGCATCCCGGCGGGTTCCCCGCCGCCGTCGAATCCCCTGCGGCACTCGTTTCTCGCGCCGATTCCGCGTCCGGACGGTGTTTCCCCCCATCCTAGGCGGGCGCTGCCGCCGCGTAGTACATTGCCGGCGAAGGGCTCGCTTCGAAGGGAGTAGGGGATCCAGCATGGCCTTGAACCAGCGTTCGCGTACCGTCTTGACCCTGTATTCGGCCCACAACTGCGTGCACTGCCATCGGGTACGCATGACCCTAGCGGCCAAGGGCGTGACCTACGACCACGTTCTGGTGGACCTGAACGACCCGCCCGAGGACCTGATCGACCTCAACCCTTACAACTCGGTCCCGACCCTCGTCGACCGCGATCTCGTCCTGTACGACACCTCGGTCATCTGCGAATACCTCGACGAGCGCTACCCGCATCCGCCGCTGATGCCGGTCGATCCGCTGTCCCGCGCGCGCCTGCGACTGGCGATCGTGCGCATCGAGAACGATTGGCTCACCCTCGTCGACGAGATCGAGGCAGGCGGCCGTGCCGCCGACGGCGCGCGCCGCGCGCTGCGCGACGACCTCGTCAAGAACGCGGGGGCGTTCAAGGCCTCGCGCTTCTTCCTCAGCCCCGAGATCAGCCTCGCCGACTGCGCGCTCGCGCCGCTGGTGTGGCGCCTCGATTCGCTCGGCGTGCAGCTGCCGCGCGAGGCGCAGGCGATCATCGACTACGGCGAGCGCATCTTCCGCAGCCAGGGCTTCACGCGCAGCCTTACCGTGGAAGAGAAGGGCTTGCGTCCGTGACGCAGTGGATCGCGTGTTGCTGCGGAGAGCTTGCGTGAACGCCCCGGCGATGACGTCCAACCGCCCGTACCTGTTGCGCGCGTTCCACGAGTGGATCAGCGACAACGGCCTCACCCCGTACCTGCTCGTCGACGCCGGCGCGGAAGGCGTGCGCGTGCCGCCCGGCGCGGCCAAGGACGGGCGCATCGTCCTCAATGTCGCGGCGCGCGCGGTCGGCCAGTTCGAGATCGCCAACGATCGCGTGCAGTTCCTCGCGCGTTTCGGCGGCATCAGCCAATCGGTGTACGTGCCGATGAGCGCGGTGCTGGCGATCTACGCGCAGGAGAACGGCCAGGGCATGATGTTCCAGGCCGACGGTACGCCGGCCGATCCACCACCGACCGCGCCGACGCCGGACGAAGCACCCAAGCGTCCGCACCTGCGCGTGATCAAGTAGGCGCCCGTCGGGTTCGCGGCGCCGCCGCGACGTTGCCTCACTGCACGAGGCGCAGGTGCGTCGGGCGCTCGATGCGCGACCGCGCGTCATCGCCGAGCGGCAGGCTCCACGCCTCGAGGCGCTGGCCCGCGAGATCGAGATGGCAGCGGTGACGGTCGCTACCGTCGATGCTCACTTCGAAGCCGTAGCGGCGCACGACCGTCGGCAGGCCATCGCGCCGCGCGATGGCGAGGCGCTTCAGCGACACCGTCTGGTCGAGCAGTTGCACGCCCGCCTCGCGACAGAGCGTGCGGCTGTGCGCGATCGCGAGTTCGCGCGCGCGCAGGATGTCCATCCAGGCCCAGACCGCGACCGCGATGGCGAGCAGGAACAGCCAGGTGCCGATCATCGGCACAGTGTGGGGATGCCGCGGCGGCCGGACAAGCCCCGCGACGCCCGTCGGTCGCAGGATGGCCGGAGTGCGACGCGCCCCCGCGACAACGGGCCGGGCGCAGGTACAATCCGCCGACGCTCGGCTTCCAGTGGGGGGAGATGATGAAACTCGTGTTTCCTGGCGGTGAACACGCTCCGGTGGAGCTGACGGAAGGCGCCCGCTCGCTCGGCAGCGGCAGCGACTGCAGCATCGTGCTCAAGGGCGAGGGCGTCGTCGCACGTCATTGCGAAGTCGTCGTCGCCGCCGGCAACGCGAGCATCCGGCCGCTCGATGCGCAGGCGCCGACCGTGCTCAACGGTCGCCAGGTCACCGCCGCGACCCCGATCAAGGATGGCGACCTGCTCGTGCTCGGGCGCGTCGGCGTCTCCGTCGTCGGCGAGCGCAAACCCGCAGCCGCGCCGGCCGCGAAGAACGAGCCGGTCGACGACCGCACTCGCGTGCGCACCGCGCTGCCGCGCTACCTGTTGCGCGGCGTCTCGGGCGCGACGCTCGGCAAGACGTTCGCCGTCACCGACAACGCGGTGATCGGTCGCCAGCCCGACTGCGACATTCCGATCCCGGCCGAGGAAGTCTCGCGCCACCACGCGCGCCTCAAGGTCACGCCGGACGGCGTGCTCGTCGAGGACATGGGTTCGGCCAACGGTACCTACATCAACGACAAGCGCACGCAGAGCGGCCTGCTCAAGCCAGGCGAGGAATTGCGCCTGGACACGGTGCGCTTCCTGCTGATCACGCCGGGCATGGACGCGCGCCAGCAGTCCGCCGGGCCGCGTTCGGAGCCGGAGGCGAAGGCGGCCAAGGGCGGCTCGAATGGCGCGATGATCGCGATCGGCGTCGTCGTCGCCGCGGTCGTGCTCGGCGCAATCCTGCATTTCGCCGGCGTGTTCTGAGCCGCGCGGCTGCGCGGCGGCACCGTCAAGGGGCGGTGCCGACGAGTTCCACGCGCATCGATAGGTCGAGCGCGCGCACGTGCTTGGTCAGCGCGCCGACCGAAATGAAGTCCACGCCCGTTTCGGCGATCGCGCGCACGCGCTCGAGCGAAACCGACCCTGATACCTCCAGTGGCACGCGCCCGGCGACTTCGGCGACCGCTTGCGACAGCTCGTGCAGCTCGAATTCGTCGAGCATGATGCGGTCGACGCCCGCGGCGAGCGCTTCGCGCAGTTCCGCGAAATTCTCCACTTCGGTTTCGACCAGCACGCCCGGGTGGAGCGTGCGTGCGCGCGTGACCGCCGCGTGGATCGAGCCGGCAGCCGCGATGTGGTTTTCCTTGATGAGCACGGCGTCGTACAGGCCGATGCGGTGGTTGCGCCCGCCGCCGACGCGCACGGCGTACTTCTGCGCGAGGCGCAGGCCGGGCAGGGTCTTGCGCGTGTCGAGGATCGCGGTGCGCGTGCCGCGTGCGGCGTCGACGTAGGTCGCCGTCGTCGTCGCGGTGGCGGACAGCGTCTGCAGGAAATTCAGGGCCGAGCGTTCGGCCGTCACCAGCGCACGCGCGCGTCCCTCGATCCGGCAGAGCAGGGCGCCGGCGGTGACGCGCTCGCCGTCGGCGGCGAACCATTCGAAGCGCACGCCGGGATCGAGCTGGCGGAAGCATTCCTCGAACCAGTCGCGCCCGCACAGGATCGCCGCTTCACGCGTGATCACGCGTGCGCGGCCGAGCGCTTGTTCGGGCAGCAGGTCGGCGGTCACGTCGCCGCTGCCGATGTCTTCCTCGAGGGCGCGTCGTACGTCGTGCACGACCGCATCGCGCGGCGGAACCAGGACCGGAGTCGTCACGTGCTCTTGCCTTGTGCGGTTGGCGGGCGCGCAGGATAGCAAGCGCGACGCGCGCCGGTGCGCTCAGCCCGCCTGCGGCGCGGCTGGTGCCGCCGGCACGTCGTCGCCGGTGTGCCGCAGGCGCGCGACGATCGCGTCGAGCGCACGGTCGAACAGCGGCACTTCCTCGAGCACCACCGCGCTGCCGCGGCGCAACTCGGCCGCGAGCCCGAACACGGTCTTGTCGCAGACCTTGAGGCCGCGCCGGTTGACGAACAGGTACTTGGAGCTGATCGGGCTGATCCACGACAGCTTCGCGCGTTCGCGCTGCTCGTTCTCGTCGATGAACTCGATCCAGGTGCCGACCTTGATCGCGCGCACCGTCTTGACGAACTCATCCTCTTCGGCCGGTTCGGCGACTTCGGTTTCCATCACGCCGTCGCCGCCGATCGACGAGCCGAGCACGATCTCCTCGACCGGGCTCTGCGTCGCCGCAGCAGGCGCGGGTGCGGGCGCCTCGGCGTCTTCGCTGGCCGCCACAGGTGTCGCGTGCTCGGCGATGACTTCCTTGACGGTCTTCGTCTCGATCTTCTGGCCGTCGAGCAGCCGCTTGTAGAACAGCGACAGCTCGCCCATCAGCTGCTTCACGTCGCTGTCGTGGTAGGCGACCGTCGCGAGGCCGTGGCGCAGCGCCTTCTCGAGCTGCGGCAGCAGCGCGCGCAGGCGCGTGACCTCGCTCTCGGTGGTCTTCGGCTGGGCGCTCCAGACGAACTCGTCGGCGAAGCGCAGCGCGTTCTTCCATTCGTCCGATTCCTCGCCCTGGCGCAGCACCGTGAGCACGAGGTAGTTCGCCCACGGGCGCGACAGCACGCTGTGCACGACCGGCGGCAGGTTGCGGTCCTCGATGCGCTTGAGGATCTCGCGCGCGGCGGTGCGACGCGCAGCCTGCAGCTTCTCGCGACCGCGCGTCGCGTCGGCGGCGCGCTGCTCGGCGAGCTCGGCGCGCTTCTTGTGCTGGTCGATGAAGTCGCCGAACGAAGCGAGCTCGCGCTCGAACACGCCGACGTCGTCGTCGAAGTCGCGCAGCACCGTCTCGACGCAGGCCTTGATGCGCTCGTACAGGCGATGGTCGCGGTCGGATTCCTCCGACCAGCTCTTGCCCGCGTCGGCGAGCAGGTCGAGCAGGCGCCGCGCGGCATGCGACTTCTGCGCGAACAGGTGTTTGTCGAGGATCGCGACCTTGAGGTACGGGATCTGCAGGCGGCCGAACAGCGCCTGCATCTGCGCGGGCAGGTTGCGGTCCTGCAGGATGTATTCGAACAGCATGCCGACGAGGTCGATGGTGTCCTCGTCCGCGCTCGACACGCGCTTGTCTTTGGCGTCGCCGGACAGCTTGTTGACCTGGTCGAGCAGCTCGCGCTTGATCTGCTGCACCGCCTGCGCCGCGTCGGCGACGCTCTCCGCGCGCGCCTGCGCCACGGCCGACTGGCTCTGCAGGATCGTCAGCGCGCTGAGCAGGTCGGTCGGGCTGAGGCCGATGCCACCGACCGCGCTTTCGCCGACGTAGCTGTCGGAGCTGTGGCGGTTCGCGAGCAGCGAACGCAGCGTGTGGTAGATCTCGGCCTGCAGCTGGTCGGCAGCCGGGTCGTAGTAGGTCGGCGCGGCGCTCGCCGCGACGGGCGCGGCGCCGGGCGGCAGGCGCACGCCGGCGCCCGCGGGCGCGGGCTGCTTGTTCGACGGTGCGACGTGCCGCACCTGCGGCAGCACGCCTGCGCGGATCAGCTCGACGTTGACCTCGTCGTAGATCGGCTCGAGGCCGGTCATGACGTATCGGTCGAACAGCTTGTAGATGATGAGCTTGACCTGGACGTTGACCTCGAACTCGCGGATCGCGCTGCGGAACGCGTTGCCGAGCACGGCCGGGCCGATCGGATTGTTGTTGTCCTCGACCTTGCCGCCGCCGATGATGACCGACAGGCGCTGATTCACCTGGTAGAGCGCGCGCTGCAGGCGGTTCTCCGCCTTCGCGACCATGCTGGTCACGGCGAGCGATTCCTCGAGCTCGGTGTCGTCGACGAGCGACAGGCCGCCCGCGGCGGGCTGCGGCGCGACTTCCGTGCGTGCCGCCTTCAGCTTGCCGTCCGCGAAATCGGTGAACGCCTTCGTCGCCTGGTCCTGGAACACGCGTTCGACCAGCTGGCGCTTCTTGCGCACCTCGCGCATGCCGTCGAAATATTCGGTCTGCACCGCGTTGCTGCCGGCGCGCTCGGCGAGATCGAACAGCGCGTCGTCGACGTTCTCGAACAGCGTGCCGACGAGGCCGTTGATGCGCTTCAGCGACACGCCGCGAACGAGCTTGAGCAGGTCGCCGAGGCGATCGGCCGCGGCCGCGGCCGGTTGGCGCTGCTGCAGGTCGACGACGTTCGGGTTGTCTTTGGGAGCGGTCATTGAAAGCCTTCCGTAGGGTGCCGGTACCCCGCTTCGCGCGTATGCGCCGGCCTGCGGGCTAGCTTAAAGGGGTACCGTTCATGGAACGTGATTTGCATCACACTCGACTGGGGCAAATGGTATCAGCGGTCCGGAAAGTCCCCCAGCTGGACGGTCGCGATCGCCTCGTCCGCGAGCATCACCGGGATGTCGTCCTCGATCGGGTATATGGTCTGGCGGTCGCGCGTGATCAAGCCGGCCGTGAACGCGCCCGCGACCGTTGCGCCGGCGCCGTTGCGGACCGGAGCGGACGCGATCGCGCGGTTGAGCGCGGCGAGTTCGCCTTCGGTGAGCAGGCGCACCGGCACGTGCGTGGTCGGGCAACACAGGATGTCGAGCAGGTGCTTGTCGATCATGGGGAAAAGCGGGAGCGGCCAGGTGCGGCCGGATGCGCGTACAATAGCGATTTAAGCTGACGACGGCCATGACAGAAAGCGCGAGCGGTCGGCCCCGCATCGGCGTCGTGATGGGTTCCCGGTCGGACTGGGACACGATGCGCCACGCGGTCGAAACCCTGGAGCGGCTCGGCATCGAGCACGAAGTGCGCGTCGTGTCCGCGCATCGCACGCCGGATCTGCTGTTCGACTACGCCGCGACTTCCGTCGAGCGCGGCCTCGCCGCGATCATCGCCGGCGCCGGCGGCGCCGCGCACCTGCCGGGCATGCTCGCCGCGAAGACGCGCCTGCCCGTGCTCGGCGTGCCGGTGCAGTCGCACGCACTGAACGGCATGGATTCGCTGCTGTCGATCGTGCAGATGCCGGCCGGCATTCCGGTCGCGACGTTCGCCATCGGCCGTGCCGGCGCGGTCAACGCGGCGCTGTGCGCGGCGGCGATGCTGTCGACCGGCGATGCGCTGCTCGCGCGCCGCCTCGACGCGTTCCGCCACGAACAGACCGCGACCGTGCTCGCGCACCCCGATCCGCGCACGCCCGCATGAACATGGGTCGGCATCGAATGCCAGCGCGCCTTCGCGCACCTGCCCGCGTGGCCCTCCGATGAACCATTCCGGACGAACGATCGGCGTGCTCGGCGGCGGCCAGCTCGCGCGCATGCTCGCGCTCGCGGGCGCACCGCTCGGCCTGCGTTTCCTCGTCGTCGACAGCGCCGAGGACGCATGCGCCGCGCAGGTCGCGCCGATGCTGCGCGCGGACTGGCGCGACTTCGACGCGCTCGCCGATTTCGCGCGACGCATCGATGTCGCGACCTTCGATTTCGAGAACGTGCCTGCCGACACCGCGCAGTGGCTGACCGAGCACACGAAGGTGTTCCCGAACCCGCGCGCGCTCGCGACGTCGCAGGACCGTCTCGCCGAGAAGAGCCTGTTCCGCGAGATCGGCCTCGACACGCCCGCATTCGCCGCGGTCGATTCACGCGAAGGCCTCGCGCGTGCGATCGAGGGGATCGGCACGCCGTCGATCCTCAAGACGCGACGCCTCGGCTACGACGGCAAGGGCCAGTTCCGCCTCAAGTCACCGGGCGACGTCGACGCCGCGTGGCAGGCGCTCGGCGGCGCGCCGTCGATCCTCGAGGCGTTCGTGCCGTTCGAGCGCGAGCTGTCGGTGATCGCGGTGCGTGCGCGCGACGGCGAGTTCCGCACCTGGCCGCTGACGCAGAACTGGCATGCCGACGGCATCCTCTCGGCGAGCCTCGCGCCGGCGCCGCACGCGGATGCGCTCGCGCCGATCGCGTTCGCGCACGCGCGGCGCATCGCCGAACGGCTCGACTACGTCGGCACGTTCGCGCTCGAGCTGTTCGTACGCGACGGCCGCCTGCTCGGCAACGAGATGGCGCCGCGCGTGCACAACTCCGGCCACTGGACGATCGAAGGCGCGCCGGCGAGCCAGTTCGAGAACCACGTGCGTGCCGTGCTCGGCATGCCGCTCGGCGACACCAGCGCGCTCGGCGTCAATGCGATGCTGAACTGGGTCGGCGAACTGCCGCCCGCGGATCCGGTGCTGGCCGAGCCGCGCGCGCACTGGCACGACTATGGCAAGAGCCCGCGTCCGGGGCGCAAGGTCGGCCACGCGACGTTCTGTGCGAACGACGCCGCCGAGATGCGCGAGCGCCTGCAGCGCATCGGCGCCGCGCTCGGCCGCGAAGCGCAGGTCGCGCCGGTGATCGCCGCGCTCGGCTGAGGGTTCAGCGCTTGCGCACGAGCAGTTCGATATCCGCGTCCGCGGTAGGCGCCAGCACGCGCGCGTCGTGCTCGCCGTCGATGTCGTAGCCGGGCAGCGAATAGCGCAACGCCTGGCCCGGCACGAGGCGCAGCGACACGCCGTCCGCGCCGTCGCCCAGCTGGCCGACGTCGAAGAGCGCGTCCTCGGCATAAGCACCCGCTTCGCGGCCGACAAGCCGATGCAGCGCGACCGTGCGCAGCGCCGGGTAGAACGCTTCGCCTGCGAAGCGCAGGCGCACGCGGATCGGTTGCAGGGTCGCCGGCAGGCGGAATTGCGCGATGTTGTCGCCTTCGCTCACGTCCAGCACGGGCGCATCGGCGGCCGCCCCGCCGCCATCGAAACGGTGCGTGACGCGCGTCGTCTTCGCGAGCATGCCGTCGACGGAGAATTCCGGCAGCACTAGCGCGAGGCGATAGCGGCCCGGCACGACGTAGCCGCGTTCGGCGTCGCGTGCGTCGCCGCCGATCTCGTAGGATGCGGAGGAGGTGCCGAGCGGTCCGCTGCGCGTGCCGTCTTCGTGGAAGAGGTCGAATTGCGCCGGCAGCGCGAGCGCCATACCGGCGACGTCGACGAGGCGCACGCGCAACGTCGCGCCGGGCAGCTTGCGCAGCGTGTATTCGTCGAGGCCGCGATCGTGCACGGCGAGCATGGCGCACTCCGGAACGCAGCCGTAGCGATAGCCCGCGGGCGCGGCCGTGACGAGTCGATAGGAACCGTCCGGTACGGCGTCGAGCTGGCCGTGTCCTTGCGCGTCGGTGTGCAGCGGGAACGCATGGGTCGGACTCTCGAAGCGCAGTTCGGCGGCGACCGGGGCCTGCCGTTCGTCGCGCAGGTACACATGGAACTCGCCGCCGCTGCCGGCGGCCGGCAGGGCGCGCAACCCGCCGAGCAGATCGCGCGCCGCGTCGCGCAGCGGGTCGTCACCGTCGAGCGGCAGCACGAACCGCGTGCAGTAGCCGTCGGCGCGCAGTTCGCCGGCTTCCTCGCGCGCGAACACGAGGTAGCGGCGTCCCTTCCGCAACGATGCGGCGATGCGGATCGGGCGCGGATCGACCGCACCCTTGAACGACTCCTCGACGCGGAAATAGCCGCCGACCGACGGCGCATCGCCACCGACGCTGATCGCTTCGAGCGCATCGCCGTTCGGCGCGCGAGCGGCGGGCGTGTCGCGCGTGTCGACGAGTTCGCCGACGAACACGCGCTCGGATGTACCGAACCAGCGCCGTCCGTCGTCGCGGTCGTAGGCCGGACGTCGGCAACTGGTCGCCGCGGCAGGCGCCGCGACGAGGACGGCGAGCAGGAGCGGGCAGGCAGGGCGAAATCGCATGGGGCGCGTTCCCGGGAGCGACGCCGATGTCGAACGCAAGAGGGGCCGCGGCGGGGTCCATACATGAAAAAGCCGCTCGGGCGAGCGGCTTCTTCGCACGAACGGTTCGCCGGCCTCAGGCCATCTGGCTTGCGACGAAGTCCCAGTTGACCAGGCTCCAGAACGCCTCGACGTACTTCGGCCGCGCGTTGCGGTAGTCGATGTAGTAGGCGTGCTCCCACACGTCGCAGGTGAGCAGCGGGCGATCCGCGCCGGTGATCGGCGTGCCGGCGTTCGACGTGCTCGCGAGCGCGAGGCTGCCGTCCGGGCGCTGCACGAGCCAGCCCCAGCCGGAACCGAACGTGCCGACGCTGGTCTTGGTGAACTCGTCCTTGAACTGCGCGAAACCGCCGAACGCCTTGTTGATCGCGTCGGCGAGGCGGCCGGTCGGTTCGCCCCCGCCGTTCGGTTTCAGGCAGTTCCAGTAGAACGTGTGGTTCCAGATCTGCGCGGCGTTGTTGAACATGCCGCCGGACGACTTGCGGATGATCTCCTCGAGCGAAAGGTTCTCGAACTCGGTGCCCTTGATCTGGTTGTTGAGGTTGGTGACGTAGGTCTGGTGGTGCTTGCCATAGTGATAGTCGATGGTCTCCGCCGAGATGTGCGGGGCCAGCGCGTCACGCGCCCACGGAAGCGGGGGCAGTTCGATCGCCATGGGTACACTCCTTGCCGATAGGTAGGGTCCGTCAGTCTAGCAGGATGTCCTGAATGCCCACCTCGCGATCCGCGCCCGAATCGCCGGTATCGGGGCGACATGGCGTCGGCGCGACGGCAACAGCGGCGACCGCGTCGAGCGCGGCGGGACGGCGCGAGCGTGCCGGTCAAACCCCAGGAAGCGCAGTGGTAACATAGGCGATTGCGCGCAATGGCGCGCCGATCCATCCGAAGGTCAGCAATGGACGTCATCGAACGCATCAAAGGTACTCTCGCCGGTCATCCGATCGTGCTCTTCATGAAAGGCACGCCGCAGTTCCCGATGTGCGGCTTCTCGAGCCGCACCGCGCAGGCGCTGAAGGCGGTCGGGGCCGACTTCCACTCGGTCAACGTGCTCGAGGATCCGGAAGTGCGCGCGAACCTGCCGCGCTACTCGAACTGGCCGACGTTCCCGCAGCTGTTCATCCACGGCGAGCTCATCGGCGGCTGCGACATCACGCTGGAATTGTACGAGTCGGGCGAGCTCGAGCGTCTCGTGCAGGACGCGCGGAAGGCCTGAGATGCTCGCGCCGGTGCAACTCGCGGCCGGGACGTTCGCGCCGGCCGTCGATTCGCTGCGCGAACGCGTCGTGCTCGTCACGGGCGCGACCGGCGGGCTCGGCCGCGCGAGCGCGCTCGGGGCGGCGGCGGCGGGTGCGACCGTCGTGCTGCTCGGGCGCAAGGTGCGACCGCTCGAAGCGCTCTACGACGAGATCGAGCGCCTCGGCGGCGCGGCGCCCGCGCTCTATCCGATGGACCTCGCAGGTGCGACCCCGAAGGACCATGCGGACCTCGCCGCCGCGATCGAGCGCGAATGCGGCCGCCTCGACGGCATCGTGCACGCGGCCGCGCACTTCGACACGCTGCAGCCGTTCGAGCAGCAGACGCCGGACGAATGGAACCGCAACCTGCAGGTCAACGTGACTGCGCCATTCCTGCTGACGCAGGCGTGCATGCCGGTGCTGCGACGCTCGTCCGACGCCGCCGTCGTGTTCGTGTTCGACGACGCCGCGCGCGTCGGCAATGCGTACTGGGGCGGCTACGGCACGTCCAAGTACGCGCTGCAGGGGCTCGCCTCGATCGTCCACGAGGAAACCGAGAGTTCGTCCGTCCGCACGCACGCGCTGCTGCCGGGTCCGATGCGCACGACCCTGCGCCGCGCGGCGTACTATGGCGAGGACACGATGGCGCAGCCCGATCCGGCCGTCGCCGCGCAGGCGATCGTCTGGCTGCTCGGCCGCGCTGCGATCGGCGTGCGCGGCAAGCTGCTCGACCTGCGCCGGGACGACACAAGAACAGCCTGAAGCACGGAGCGTACGGAGCACTCGGAGAAGAAGCACAAGCCTTCCTGAGATTTTCCTCCGTATGCTCCGTGTGCTCCGTGTTTCAGTCTTCGCTTCTGCTTTGCTCCAGTTTCCGGGGAACACGATGGAAAGTTCGATGAGCACGGTCTCGGCAGGCCTGCTGCTGTTCCTCATCATGGATCCGCTCGGCAACATCCCGCTGTTCCTCGCGTTGCTGCGCAACGTGCGGCCCGAGCGGCGCCGGCTCGTGCTCGTGCGCGAGATGATCATCGCGCTGGTCGTGCTGTTCGTGTTCCTGTTCGGCGGCCAGTACCTGCTGCACGTGCTCCAGCTCAAGCAGGAATCGGTCGGCATCGCCGGTGGCATCGTGCTGTTCCTCATCGGCGTGCGGATGATCTTCCCGCCGAAGGAAGGCGGCGTGTTCGGCGACAGCGAGGGTGAGCCGTTCATCGTGCCGATGGCGATCCCCGGCGTCGCCGGGCCGTCGGCGATGGCCGCGGTGATGCTGCTCGCCAACAGCAACCCGGGGCGCACCGTCGACTGGAGCGTCGCGCTGTTCGTCGCCTGGCTGGCGACCGCGGTGATCCTGCTGTCGTCGACCTACCTGTACCGCTGGCTCGGCACCAGCGTGCTGACTGCGCTCGAGCGCCTGATGGGCATGCTGCTCGTGGCGCTGTCGGTGCAGATGTTCCTCGACGGCGTCGTCGCCTACCTGCACCCCGTGCGCTGACACCCGGTCCATCCGTCCTCGCCGCCGCGGCATCCACGCGGCTGTAACACGCGCGCGCTAGCGTGCGTGCGACGTGGGGGGGATGCGGCCTTGATCAGCGTCGAACGCAGTTTCTTCGAGAAGTTTCCGCGCCTCGCGGAAGGGCGCGCGCGCGCGTTCGCGCAGCCGGTGGTGAGCCTGCTGCGGCGCATCGCGTGCGAGGAACGCATCAACTCGATCCTCGTGCAGACGGCGTCGCTGCGAGGGTTCGCCTTCGTCGAGCACGTGCTCGAACACCTCAAGATCAGCTACAGCGTGGCCAACACCGATCGCGAGAACATCCCGGTCGAGGGGCGCGTCGTCGTCGTCGCCAACCATCCGCTCGGTGCGCTCGATGCACTCGCGCTGATCCACCTGGTCGGTTCGGTGCGGCGCGACGTCAAGGTGCTCGCCAACGACGTGCTCATGCAGCTCGACGCGTTGTCGTCGCTGCTGTTGCCGCTGCCGGTGTTCGGCGCGGGCAGCGCGCTCGGCGGCGCACGCGAGGCCTATCGCGCGCTCGAGCGCGACGAGGCGCTCATCGTGTTCCCCTCGGGCGAGGTCTCGCGCATGGGCGCGCAGGGCGTACGCGACTCCGGCTGGTCGACCGGATTCGCGCGCCTCGCGCTGAAAACCGGTTCGCCGGTGCTGCCCGTGCACATCGCCGCGCTGAACTCGCCGATGTTCTACGGCGTGTCGATGCTCGCCAAGCCGCTCGCCGCGCTGATGCTCGCGCGCGAGATGTTCGGTGCCGAACGCGCGCGGATCGGTTTCCAGGTCGGCGAGATCGTGCCGCCTTCGGCGCTGCAGGAATCGTCGCGCCAGCCCGAGCAGATCGCGCTGCAGATGCGGCGCCACGTCTACCGACTCGCACGCCGGCGGCCGACGGTGTTCCCGACCTCGACCGCGATCGCGCATCCGGAATCGCCACTCGCGGTGCGGCGCGCGCTGCGCGAGGCGGAACCGCTCGGCCACACGCTCGACGGCAAGCAGATCCTGCTGCTCGATGCGCAGGCGGACTGTCCCGCGTTGCGCGAAATCGGTCGCCTGCGCGAACTCGCGTTCCGCCGCGTCGGCGAAGGCACCGGCGCTCGCCGTGATCTCGATCGCTACGACGCGCACTACCGCCACCTCGTGCTATGGGACGAGCACGCGTTGGCGATCGTCGGCGCCTACCGGCTCGGCGAAGCCGGGCCGATCCTGCGCGAGCGCGGCCTCGACGGACTCTACTCGGCGAGCCTGTTCGACTATGCACCGGACGCGCACGCGTTCCTCGGCGATGCGGTCGAACTCGGCCGCAGTTTCGTGCAGCCGGCGTACTGGGGATCGCGCAGCCTCGACTACCTGTGGCAGGGGATCGGCGCCTACCTGCGCAGCCGCCCGCAGCTGCGCTACCTGTTCGGTCCGGTCAGCCTCAGCGCCGCGCTGCCGTTCGAGGCGCGCGAATGGATCGTGCACTACCACCGGCACTACTACGGCAGCGGCGAATCGGTCGCGCGGGCGCGTAACCCGTTTGTCATCTCGGCCGAGGTCGAAGCAGCCGCGACGGCCGCGTGGAGCGGCCGGCCGATCGAGGAGGGCATCGCCGTGCTGCGCGCCCGCCTCGTCGCACTCGACGCGTCGTTGCCGGTGCTGTACCGCCAGTACGCCGACCTCTGCGAGCCCGCTGGCGTGCGCTTCCTCGACTTCGGCGTCGACCCCGCGTTCGGCGGCTGCGTAGACGGCCTGGTCCGGCTCGACCTGGCCCGGCTGCGCCCGGCCAAGCGGGCGCGCTACCTCGACTCCGCCACGCGCCGGACCGACCGGTCGGACCCTTGACCCGATGTTACAAATCCGTCACCGAACCCTGTTAAACTAGGGTTAAGGATGCGCGACCGTATGGCCAGCGGGTCCTGGCCGTCCAGGGGCGGTCCATACAAGAAACGCTCAGCCGCGACCGCAAACGTCCCCACGGACGTGGCTGCGGCTTTTGTGTCCGAACATTTCGCACGTTACGAGGGAAAGGCAGCAATGAACAAGCAACTTCGCATGCGGCTCCTGCCGTGGGTGATCGGTTCGCTCTTCGCGGCGTCGAGCGCCTTCGCGCAGAACACGTCGTCGTCCATCAGCGGTCGCATCGTCGACGCCGGTGGCAAGCCGGTCGCTGGCGCGACGGTCGAGATCATCCATGTGCCGTCGGGCACTTCGCGCACGGTTCTCGCCGACGAGAACGGTCGCTACAGCGCGCAGGGTCTGCGCGTCGGCGGTCCGTTCGAAGTGAAGGCGTCGGGCAGCCACGGCGAGAGCGCCGACCAGCCGGACGTCTACCTCAAGCTTGCCGAAGAAACCACCCTCAACCTGACGGTCGGCGGCGCCGCGGCGTCGCAGACGCTCGAAGGCGTGACCGTCACCGCGATCGCGCCGGGCGCGACGTTCCAGGCCGACAACAAGGGCCTCAGCAGCAACGTCTCGCAGCGCGAGCTCAAGGTCATTCCGAACCCGAGCCGTTCGATCCAGGACATCGCGCGCACCGATCCGCACATCACGATCACCAACGTCGCGCGCGGCGAAATCTCGGCGCTCGGCCAGAACAGCCGCTACAACAACATCACGATCGACGGCGTGCCGACCAACGACTCGTTCGGCCTCGAGCCGAACGGCCTGCCGTCGCTGAACCAGCCGCTGTCGTTCGACGCAATCGAGGAATACAACATCTCGACCGCCAACTACGACGTGACGAACAAGCGCGCGGTCGGCGCGAACGTCAACATCGTGACGAAGGCGGGTACGAACGAATTCCACGGCGACGCCTACTACGCGTACACCAACGCGAAGGACCTCACCAGCGACGAGCCGAACGACTTCAAGGGCTACACCGCGAAGAAGACCTACGGCGCGACGCTCGGCGGCCCGATCATCAAGGACACGCTGTTCTTCTTCCTCAGCTACGAAGAGTCGAAGACGCTCGCTCCGGGCCCGACCTTCGGCCCGATCGGCGCCGGCGCGACCAACACGGTCAACATCACGCAGGACCAGATCGACCGCATCACGCAGATCGCCAGCAACTACGGCATGATCCCGGGCGGCCTCGGCGCGTCGGACGCGAACCAGGACAACAAGCTCTACCTCGGCAAGCTCGACTGGAACATCGCCGACGGCCATCGCGCGAGCTTCCGTTACAACAAGACGAAGAGCGACCAGCCGATCATCCAGACGTTCAACGCGAACACGCTCAGCCTGTCCAGCTACTCGTACGTGCAGAACCGCAACCTCGAGAGCTACGTGCTGAACCTGTACGACGACTGGACCGACACGTTCTCGACCGAAGCGTCGGTGTCGTACGGCAAGTACGACGCGGTCTCGCAGACGCTCGCCGACCAGCCGCAGGTGCAGGTCTGCATCGACGGTTGCGCCTCGAACAAGCCGTCGGTGTTCCTCGGTACCGACCAGTTCCGCCACTACAACGTGCTCGGCGTGAAGACGTACAACGCGTTCTTCGCCGGCAACTGGTTCCTCGGCGACCACACGGTCAAGGCCGGCGTCGACTTCCAGCGCGACAAGTTCTTCAACCTGTTCGGCCGCACCGAATTCGGCGCGTACCAGTTCAGCTCGATCGACGACTTCGAAGCCGGCAACTGGGCCTCGTACAGCCTGTACCGCCCGACCAATGGCGACATCAACAGCGTCGCGGCGGACTGGAAGCTCGACCAGTGGGGCCTGTTCGCGCAGGACGTCTGGCAGGTCACCCCGCAGCTGTCGCTGCAGTACGGCCTGCGCTGGGACATCCCGCGCACGGGCGACAAGCCGCCGTACAACGCGTCGTTCCAGCAGGCGTTCGGCTACTCGAACCAGGGCACGATCGACGGCAACAGCGTGATCGAGCCGCGCGCGTCGTTCAACTACACGTTCGACACCGAATACAAGACGCAGCTGCGCGGCGGCATGGGCATCAGCGAAGGCATGACGCCCGGCGTGTGGCTGAGCAACCCGTACTCGAACAACGGCCTCAGCACGCAGACGTTCTTCGGCACGAATGGCTCGGGCTTCATCGCCGACCCGTACCACCAGGTGCCGCCGAACACCGCGCCGAGCGCGCAGCAGACGGTCGACACCGTCGACAACAACTTCCAGTTGCCGACCGTGCTCAAGGCGAGCCTCGCGTTCGATCGCGAGCTGCCGTGGTGGGGCCTCGTCGCGACCGCGGAATTCGCCCACGTCGGCGTGCGCCACGGTCTGTGGTACCAGGAAATCAACCTCGGCCCGGGCAACGGCACGCTGCCGGATGGCCGCATCAGCTACTGGCGCGATACGGATCCGACGGCCTGGGCGGGCAGCACGACCCCTGCCGGCTACTCCGGCCTGCAGCGCTTCGGCAACAACTCGCGCTTCGGTGCGGCGTCGACCTACCTGACCAACACCGGCAAGGGTGAGTCGAACTCGCTGACCCTGTCGCTGCAGACGCCGTTCAAGGAAGAAGGCTTCTCGGGCGGCACGAGCCTCACGCTCGGTCGCGCGACCGAGGTCAACCCGGGCACGTCGAGCCAGGCGTCGAGCAACTTCAGCGGTCGCGCCGCGTACAACCCGAACGACGCCGTCGCTTATCGCTCGAACTACGACGTCAAGGCGCGCATCCTCGGCACGCTGACCTGGCAGCACAAGTTCTTCGGCGACTACGTCACCAGCGTGTCCGCGTTCTACGACGGCCACAGCGGCCAGCCGTACAGCTTCGTCTACGGCAACGACGCCAACGGTGACGGCATCTCCGCCAACGACCTGTTCTACGTGCCGACCGGCGTCAATGACGTCGCCTGGGTCGACGGTACGTCGGATGCGGCCAAGCAGGAGTTCATGGCCTTCATCCACGGCAACGAGTACCTGCGCGACCACATGGGTCAGGTCGTGCGCCAGAACGGTTCGACCTCGCCGTGGATCAACCAGATCAACCTGAGCTTCCGCCAGGAAGTCCCGGGCCTGTTCAAGGACAACAAGGGCGAGCTGCGCTTCGACATCTTCAACTTCGGCAACATGCTGAACAAGAAGTGGGGTCAGATCTACGACGTGCCGTTCGCGAGTGCCGGCGGTTTCACCCGCAGCATCGCGAACTTCCGCGGCGTCAACGCCGACGGCCAGTACGTCTACTCGCTGCCTACCACGAGCGACGGCCATTTCAATGCGCCGGCCTTCATCAAGGAAGACGCGGTCGCGCAGTCGCGCTGGTCGGTGCTCGTCACCCTGCGCTACACGTTCTGATCGACGCGGTACCGCTGCATCGAACGGCCGGCCTTGCGCCGGCCGTTCGCTTTTCAGGGGCGTCGCTTGACCGCGGCACCGCGTGGTGGCATTGCTAGGGATCCAGGAAACGAACCGAGGAAGCAAGAAGCATGGAGCCTGTCCCGACCAAATCCGCCACCTTCAGCGCGCGCATCTCGCCGGTCGCCGGGCTCGACGTCCTGTCGCGCCAGGAGGTCGCGCGGCTGCGCGACGCCGGCGCGGGCGGCCTGCACGAGCTGCTGCGCCGCTGCGCCCTCGCGGTGCTGACCCAGGGCAGCGGCAGCGACGACGCGCGCGCGTTGCTCGACCGCTATCCCGGCTTCGACATCCAGATCCTGCAGCAGGACCGCGGCGTCAAGCTCGAGCTGACGAATGCGCCGGCCGAGGCGTTCGTCGACGGCCACCTCATCCACGGCGTGAACGAGCTGCTGTTCGCGGTCGTGCGCGACATCGTCTACGTCGCCAACCAGATCGAAGCGGGGGCGTTCGACCTCGAGAGTTCACCGGGCATCACGCACGCGGTGTTCGAGATCCTGCGCAACGCGCGCGTGCTGCGGCCGAACACCGACCCGAACCTCGTCGTCTGCTGGGGCGGCCATTCGATCGGCCGCAACGAGTACCTGTACACGAAGAAGGTCGGCTACGAGCTCGGCCTGCGCGCCTACGACATCTGCACGGGCTGCGGCCCCGGCGCGATGAAGGGGCCGATGAAGGGCGCGACGATCGCGCACGCGAAGCAGCGCCGGCACAGCAACCGCTACATCGGCATCACCGAGCCGGGCATCATCGCGGCCGAGTCGCCGAACCCGATCGTCAACAACCTCGTGATCATGCCGGACATCGAGAAGCGCCTCGAGGCGTTCGTGCGCATCGGCCACGCGATCATCGTGTTCCCGGGCGGCGTCGGCACCGCCGAGGAAATCCTCTACCTGCTCGGCATCCTGCTGCACCCGGACAACGCGCAGCTGCCGTTCCCGCTCGTGTTCACCGGGCCGGCCGAATCGGCCGCCTATTTCGAGCAGATCGACCGCTTCCTGCGCCTGTCGCTAGGCGACGACGTCGCGCAGCACTACTCGATCGTCGTCGACGACCCCGGCGAAGTCGCGCGCCAGATCCGCAAGGGCATCGAACGCGTGCGCCTGTTCCGCCTCAACAACCAGGACGCGTTCTTCTTCAACTGGGCGCTGCACATCGAACGCGAGTTCCAGGTGCCGTTCCAGCCGACGCATGCGGCGATGGCGGGCCTCAACCTGCATCGCGACCAGCCGCCGCACCGCCTCGCCGCCGACCTGCGTCGCGCGTTTTCCGGCATCGTCGCCGGCAACGTCAAGGAAGAGGGCATGCGCGCGATCGAGCAGCACGGGCCGTTCGAGATCCACGGCGACCGCGAGATCATGCAGGCGCTCGACGCGCTGCTCGCGAGCTTCGTCGCGCAGCAGCGCATGAAGCTGCCGGGCTCGCGCTACGTGCCGTGCTACCGCGTCCTCACCGACTGACGTCGCGCGTGCTCGGAAGCAGGTACCAAAGCCTGAAACACGAAAGACACGAAGAAGAGCGAAAAGCAATTGGAGTTTTGAACACGCAGCGAAGGCGCATGCGGAATTCGCCTTCATGCGTTCCGTGTTCGGAGCGTCGACCCATTCTCTGCTTTCCTTCGTGTTCTTCGTGTCCTTCGTGTTTCAATCTTTCAGCTTTGAAGGGCGAAGGCCCTCAGCCCGGCGGCTTCGCGGCGGTCGAGGTGACGCCCGCGACGACTTGGCTGCGCGAGGCGATCTGCACCTTCTGGCCGTCGCCGAGCCGTTCGGCGCCACGCACGACGACGAGGTCGCCGGCGTTGAGCGGTCCCTCGATCTCGGTCAATTCGCCGTCGCTCGCGCCCGTCCGCACGGTGACCTTCTCGCTCGTGCCGTTGCCGCCGATGCGCATGACGTAGCTGCCGTCGGTGCGTACGACGAGTGCGTCGCGCGGTACCGCCATCGCGCGCACGGGCGTGCGTTCGGGCAGGGCGACCTCGATCGCGCTCCCGACGAGCGGCTGCGCGTCGAGCAGCGCGAGGCGCAGCTCGAACTGGCGCGAACGTTCCTCGCCGACCGGCACCACCGCGCGCACGCGCGCCTTCGACGTCTTCTCGCCGAGGCGCACCGGTAACTCCATCTCCGCCTTGAGCATCTCGGCGAGCGCGAGCGGCGCCTGCACGCGCGCCTCCAGGCGCGCGGTGTCGACGAGGTGGGCGATCGAGGCGCCCGTCGCGACGAACTCGCCGCGCTGCGCGAGGCGTTCGGTGACGACGCCCGGGAACGGCGCACGCACCTCGGTCTGCTCGAGCTCGTATTGCGCGGTGCGCACGCGCGCTTCGGCCTGGCGCAACTGCGCGCTGTACTGCTCTACCTGCGCGCGCGCCTCGTCGACCTGGTTCGCGGCGATGCTGCGGTTCTCGGCGAGGCGGTCGTAACGGTCGCTCTGCCGCTGCGCGAGCGCGCGCTGCGCCTTGATGCGCTCGACCTCGCTGCGCGCGTCCTCAAGGTGCAGGCGGATCGCCTCGTCCTCGAGCTTGGCGACGCGCTCGCCGGCCTTGAGACGCGTGCCGACTTCGGCGACGTACTCGAGCCGGCCCGCGGCGCTCGTCGCGAGCTTGGCGTCGTCACGGCTGACCACGCTGCCGGGCACCCAACGACGCGGCGCGATCTGCGCGACGTCGGCCTTGGCGACTTCGACGATCGTCGCCGGCGCGGCCGGCGCCTGCGCGTAGGCCGAGGTGGGCAGCGCGAACGCGAGCCCGAGCAGCAGAGAGCGGGTTCGGTGATGGCGATGCATGGTGGCCTCCGGTCGTATGCGATTCTGTACGTGGTTCATGCGGCGCGCGCGATCGCCGCGCGCTGCTCGTCCGACGGCGTCGGTGCGGACCGCGCGTCCTGCTTGCGCTCGCGCGTGGTCAGGCGCATGAGGCTCGGCAGCAGCAGCAGCGAGAACACCATCGCGACCACGACCCCGCCGACGTTGACCGCGGCGAGACCGCGGTAGATCACGCTGCCGGGGCCGGGATTGACCGCCATCGGCAGCGCGCCGAGCGCGCCCGTGAGCGTGCTCGCGAGGATCGCGCGCAGGCGCTGGTTGAGCGCGAGGCGGATAGATTCCTCGAGCGTATGACCGTGGTCCTGCGCGTCGCGCGTGCGATCGACCAGCAGGATCGCGTGGTTGACGATCACGCCGACCATCATGATGAAGCCGATCATCGTCAGCAGGTCTAGCGGCTGGAACGCCACCGCGCCGAGCACGCGCAGGCCGAGCACGCCGCCGACGAGCGCGACCGGCACGGTCAGCACGACCACCAGCGCATCGCGCAGCGAGCGGAACATCGCCGCCATGAGCAGGAACAGCACGAGCAATGCGAGCACGAAGTTCTTCGCCATCGTCGACACGGTCGCCTCGAGGCGATCGGCGCTGCCGGCGAGGCGGATGTTCGCGTCCGCCGGGAGTTTCGCGCGCAGCGCGGGCACGACCTCGTTCTGGATCGTCTTCAGCGCGTCCTCGAGCGAGAGCGTTTGCGGCGGATCCATCGTCAGGGTGACCGTGCGGCGGTGATCGAGGCGGCGGATCTGGTTCGGGCCGAGCGTGGTCTCGAGCCTGATCACGTCGCCGAGCGGGATGACCTGGCCGTTCGGCGTGACCAGCGGCGCCTCGGCGAGCGACTCCGGCGTCTCGCGGCGGTCCGCGCGCAGGATGATCGGCAGGCGCGTCTGGCCGTCGAAGTATTCGCCGAGCCAGGCGCCGTCGCCGAGCGCGCGCACGATCGTGCCGAGCGAGGCGCGGTCCCAGCCGGCTTCGGCGATGCGGCGATCGTCCGGTATCGCGTGCAATTCGAGCGTAGTCTGGTCGGTCGCCGGGTTCGCCTGCACGTTCGCGCCGGGGAACTTCTGTTCGAGCAGCTTGCGGCCGTCCTCGGCGACGCGGTTGAGCGTCTCCGCATCGTCGCTCTGCAGGTGGATCGCGACCGAGCGCGCCGAGCCGCCGACGCCGCCGAACAGCTCACCTTCGGTCGCGAACGCGCGCGTGTCGGGGAAGCCGACCGTGATCTCCTCGCGCATGATGCGCTCGAGGTCGCCGATGCGCTTCTCGTCGACGACGCGCGCGCCGATCGTGCCTCCGCCCGGCCACAGCCAGATGTAGTAGTTCTTCAGCGCGGGCTGCTTCTCGCCCTTCATGTACGGCTGCAGGCGCTGGATCAGCGTGTTGCCGATCTCCGAATTGACCTTCTCCGGGCTCATGCCGGGCGGGAAGCTGAAGAACGCGTCGATCGCGGCGCGCTTCACCGGCGGCAGGTAGTCGAGCTTGGGCAGGAAGTACCAGCTCGCGAACAGCGGCAGCACGAGCAGGCCGAGGACCCAGCCGATCTGCTTGGGGCGCGTGTCGGTCCAGCGCAGGATGCGCTCGGTCAGCGCGGGCCAGCCGTCGCCGTAGCCGGATTTGAGCTTCTTCGCCTTGAGTGCGCCGGCGGCGGCCGGCAGCACGGTGATCGCGACGACGATCGACAGCGCGACCGCGATCGAGATCGTGAGCGCGAGGTCTGCGAATATTTGCCCCTCGACGTCGCGCAGGAACAAAACCGGCAGGAACACCGCGATCGTCGTGATCGTCGACGCGACGAGCGCGGGCACGACCTGCGCGGTGCCTTCGCGCGCGGCCTCGAGCGGCGTCATGCCCGCTTCCTTGAGGCGGATGATGTTGCCGGAGACGACGATCGCGCCCTCGACGACCATGCCGACCGCGAACGCGAGGCCGGCCAATGAGATCACGTTGAGGCTGCGGCCGCCGAGGTCGAGCGCGCCGAAGGTCGCGAGCAGGCAGATCGGGATCGCGCTCGCGATGAGCACGGTCGCGCGCCAGTCGCGCATGAACCACCACACGCACAGCAGCGCGAGCAGCGCACCGACGATGAGGTTCTCGGTGAGCAGGTTGACCGCGCGATGGATGAACAACGCCGAGTCGAAGCTCTGCTCGATGCCGAGTCCACGCGACTTGAGCGGACCGTCGCGCAGGTCGGCGACGACCTTCTTGACCTGCTCGAGCGTGCCGAGCACGTTCGCGCCCGGCGCGCGCAGCACCTGCAGGCCGATCGCGGGATTGCCGTTCTGGTAGACGAAGAACTGCTGCTCGGGCGGCTTGCGTTCGATCGCCGCGACGTCGCCGAGCTTGATCGGTCGGCCGTCGCGCCAGGCGAGCACGAGCTCGCCGAAGTCCTCCGGCTTGTAGCGGCCGGTGAAACGCAACTGGTACTGGCGGCGTCCGACCTCGACCTGGCCACCGGAGACGTCGTTCGCACTCGCTGCCTTCTGCGCGATGTCGGGGATCGCGATGCCCATCGCTGCGGCCTTGGCCAGGTCGACCGTGATGCGCACGTCGTCCGGCGGCCCGGCGTTGACGTTGACCGAGGCGACGCCGGGCACCGCTTCGATGCGCGGCCGGATCACGTCCTCGATGTAGCGGCGGTAGTTCTCGATCGGCCCCTGCGTGCCGGGCAGCAGCTGCACGAAGAACCACGACAGCGAATCGTTCGAGTCGTTGCCGCCGCCGCCGATCTGGATGACCGGGCGGTCGGCGTCCTGCGGCAGCGGGCGCATGCGGTTCATGCGGCCGATCACGTCGACGAGCGCCGCGCGCATGTCGGTGCCGATCGCGAACTCGAGGTTGATGAAGCTGCCGCCGGTGTTGGCGTTGCCTTCGATCTGCTCGACGCCGGGCAGGCCTTGCAGGACCTGTTCCTCGGGTTCGAGCAGCTGCGCCTCGACTTCCTCGGGCGAGGCCGCGCGCCAGTTCGTGAAGATCGTGATGTTCGGCCGGTCGATGTCCGGGAACAGCTGCAGCGGCAGCTTGACGAGGCTCATGCCGCCGAACAGGCAGACGAGCAGGACGGCGACGCAGACCGCGATGGGGTTGCGGATCGACGCTTGGATCAGGCGCATGGCAGGGCTCCCGGCTCGACGTCAGCGTGCGCCGTCGTCGACGGGAATGGATGCGCCAGGAGTAACAAAGGTTGCGTCGCTTGCGCCGAACCGTGGCCGGACGGCGGCGAGGCGTGCGACGGCGGCGCAGCGCGGGCATCGCCGTGCGCCCGGCCGTCACCACGGCGCGCGCGGCGATGGACTGGCCGTCCCACGGCAGCGACGGGTGCGCGCATGGTCGGAGCCACGATCGTCGTCGTCGGGACGTTCCGTGCCGGGTACGAAGCCGTGTTCGCCGAGTACTCCGCGCGCGTGAGGCGTTTCCTCGACCGCAAGGGCGCGCGCGCGATCCGGCGCCAGCGGATCGAACGCGTGCTCTACGGCACGCGCGCGCCGAGCCTGTTGATGCTGATCGATTTCCCGTCGCGCGAGGTCGCCGCCACCGCGTTCTTCGAACAGGACTACCTCGACATCATCCCGCTGCGCGAGCAGGTGTTTTCCGCGTTCGAGATGTTCCTCGCCCCGCTCGGCGACGTCTGACGCGGATCGGCGCTCCGTATGACGGACCCGGCCCGCCATTCCAGCACCCGCAGCATATCGAGGCTCCCGCGACACGGCGGGTGCGGTCGCCTCAGTGCAGCAGGCGCACCTTGTCCTTGTAGCTGCGCGACAGCTTGAGCTGCTGGCCGGAGTCGAGGATGAGGAAGTATTCGCCGTTGAGGTGCGCGCGCAGTTCCTTGACGCGGCCGACGTTGACGATGGTCGAGCGGTGGATGCGCTGGAACCGGCGCGGATCGAGGCGACCTTCCAGCTCGCGCATCGTCGCGCGCAGCACGTGCGTGTCCTTGCCCGTGTGCACGCACATGTAGTCGCCAGCGGCGTCGATCCAGAGGATTTCCTCGAGGGGCACGCGCAGGATGCGGCCCGCGTCGCGGATCGCGAGGCGCTCCTCGACCGGTTGCGCCATACGGTCGGCATCGACGAGCGCTTCGTCGAGCGTGAGATCGGGCCGGCCGGAGACGTTGCCGAGCAGGCGCAGCAGGCGCGCGCAGTGGTCGTCGGCGTCGCGTGCGGTGAGCGCACGGCGCACGCGCTCGACCGCGGCGTCGAGGCGCGCGTCCTCGATCGGCTTGAGCAGGTAGTCGATCGCGTTCGCCTCGAACGCCTGCAGCGCGTACTGGTCGTAGGCGGTCACGAACACGGTCAGCGGCAATTGCGCGAGCGGCACCGCGCGCAGCAGTTCGAAGCCATCGACGCCGGGCATCTGCACGTCGAGGAACATGAGGGTCGGCAAGTGTTCGGAAATCGCGAAGAACGCCTCGCGTCCGTTGGCGGCTTCGCCGACGATCTCGACGTCGGGGTGGCGCGCGAGGCGCAGCGCGATGCCGCGGCGGGCGAGGGGTTCGTCGTCGACGATCAGAGCGCGGATGCTCATCGGGTGCGGTTCTCGCTGGCGGTTTCGAACGGGAACTGCAGGCGCACTTCGGTGCCCTGCGGCTGCAGGCGCGCGATCTCGAAATGCTGGCGATCGCCGTACAGCACGCGCAGGCGCTCGCGCGTATTGGTGATGCCGACGCCGCCCTGTCCGTCGGCGCGCTCGGGCCGGTAGCTGAGGCTGCCGGGGCCGTTGTCGCGCAGCACGATGTCGAGCACGCCACCGTCGACGACGCGCGCGATGATCTCGATGCGCCCGCCTTCCTCGCGCCGGGAAATGCCGTACTTGACCGCGTTCTCGATCAGCGGCTGCAGGATCAGGCTCGGCACGAGGCCGTCGCCCGCGGGCGGCGTGACGAGGATGCCGACCCTGAGGCGCTCGCCGAAGCGCACCTGCTCGATCGCGAGGTAGCGCTGGATCGAGCCGATCTCCTGGTCGAGCGACACCTTCTGCTCGGGATCGCTGTCGAGCGAATAGCGCAGGAAGCCGGACAGCGCGCCGACCATGCCGTTCGCCTGTTCGCTGCGGCCGTCGAGCACGAGCGTGGAGATCGCGTTGAGCGTGTTGAACAGGAAATGCGGATTGAGCTGGTAGCGCAGCATGCGCAGCTGCGCCTGGTGCGCCATCGCGGTCGCCTGCAGCGCGGTTTCCTTCTCGTGCTGCAGCTGGCGCGCGAGCTTGATGCCGACATAGGCGCCGGTCCAGGCGACGAGCAGCTGCAGCCAGCCGAAGAAGTAGGAGAGGTAGCCGAGCCAGCTCTTCGGCGGCTTGCAGTCGCCGCACATGCTCGACACCGCGAGCCACCAGGCATAGCCGCCGATGATCGAGGCGACGACGAGCGCGGCGATACCCCAGCGCACGCGCTGCGCCGGTGGCTGCGACCAGGTCGCCTTGAGCACGGTGCGGATGCCGAGCGTGAGCAGGAAGCCGCAGATGGCGTCGTAGGCGTTGAGCCGCCACATGTCGAGCGGCCGGCCGTAGCCGATCTCGGACAGGAAGCTTTCGAGCCCATAGGCGGTCCACGCCCCGGTTTGCAGCAACCAGAACTGGCGCTGGCGGTTCATCATCGATGCGGCGTGCGGCGGCGGCTCAGACCCATCCGGGAATCATAGGATGATTCGGCGTCGCGCAGGCGCGACTCGGCGCGGCGCGGCCACCGTTCGCCTCGGCGCGCCGCGGCCGCACGGCCCACGCGGGATGCGCCAAAGAAAAAGGCCGCGGAAACCGCGGCCTTTTCCGGGACTCCGATGGCGACCGGGATCAGACCTGCATCGCCTTCGCGACTTCGGCGGCGTAGTCCTCGACCACCTTCTCGATGCCTTCGCCGACCGCGATGCGCTGGAAGCCGACGACGTCCGCGCCGGCTGCCTTCGCGGCGGCCTCGACCGTCTGGTCGGTGTTCAGCACGTACGGCTGGCCGTACAGCGTGACCTCGTTGACGATCTTCGCGACCTTGCCGCCGATGATCTTCTCGAGGATCTCGGCCGGCTTGGCCTTGTCCTTCTCGCTCATCTTTGCGAGTTCGATTTCCTTCTCCTTCGCGAGGAAATCGGCCGGCACGTCGGCCGCCTTGTTGTACGGCGGGTTCATCGCCGCGACGTGCATCGCGACGCCGCGCGCGAAGTCGGCGTCGCCGCCCTTGACCTCGACCAGCACGCCGATGCGGCCACCATGGACGTAGGCCGCGACGTTGTTCGCGCTGTTCGCGGCGACGAGGCGACGCACCTGCACGTTCTCGCCGACCTTGGCGATGACCGCGGCGCGCGCTTCCTCGACCGTCTCGCCGCTCGGCAGCTTGACCGCCTTGAGCGCTTCGGCGTCCTTCGCGCCGGACGCGAGCGCGGCCTTGGCGACGGCGTCGGTGAACTTGAGGAAGTTCTCGTCCTTGGCGACGAAATCGGTCTCGGAATTGATCTCGACGAGCACGGCCTTGCCGCCGTCCTGCGCCATCGCGATGCGGCCTTCGGCGGCGACGCGGCTGGCCTTCTTGTCGGCCTTGGCGAGGCCCTGCTTGCGCAGCCACTCGGCCGCGGCGTCGATGTCGCCCTTGTTCTCGGTGAGTGCCTTCTTGCACTCCATCATGCCGGCGCCGGTGCGCTCGCGCAGGTCCTTGACCAGGGTAGCGGTGATTTCCATGGTGTCCTCGATGGCTGCTGCGGCGGCGCGCGGATGGCGCCGCCCGTTGAAACTGGGCGATCGCCGCGCGCGGGCGCACGCGGCCGATCAGTGGATGCCCGCTCGCGCGGGCCCGATCTCGACGGGACCCGGACGCCGCCGCGCGCCCGAGCGGGGCGTGTCGCGACGGCGATCCGATGCCGGGCCGCGATCATGCGGCCCGGACATGACGCTTACTTACTCGGCGGTCGGGGCGTCGCCCTTGCCACCGCGCGGCGGGGCGCCGCGACGGCCGGCCGGCGGACGCTTGTCGCCGCCCGGCTTGCGCGGGCCCGACGGACGACGACGGTCGTCACGCTCGCGCGCTTCCTTCTTGCCGACCGGGTTGCCCTCGGCGTCGAGTTCGACGAAGTCGTCCTTCTCGCTGGCGACGATCGCCGGAGCGGCGGCCTTGCCTTCGAGCACGGCGTCGGCCGCGGCGCTGGCGTACAGCTGCACGGCGCGGATCGCGTCGTCGTTGCCCGGGATCGCGTAGTCCACGAGCGCCGGATCGTAGTTGGTGTCGACCACCGCGATGACCGGGATGCCGAGCTTCTTGGCTTCCTTGATCGCGATATCTTCGTGGCCGATGTCGATCACGAACAGCGCGTCCGGCAGGCGGTTCATGTCCTTGATGCCGCCGAGCGACTTCTCGAGCTTCTCGCGCTCGCGCACCAGACCGAGCACTTCATGCTTGACCAGGCGCTCGTAGCTGCCGTCGGTCGCCATCGTCTCGAGTTCCTTCAGGCGCGAGACCGACTGCTTGACCGTGCGGAAGTTGGTCAGCATGCCGCCGAGCCAGCGCTGCGAGATGTACGGCATGCCGCAGCGCGCCGCTTCTTCCTTCACCGCTTCGCGCGCCGAGCGCTTGGTGCCGACGAACAGGATCGTGCCGCGCTTCTGCGCGATCGCCGAGATGAAGTTCATCGCGTCGCCGAACAGCGGCAGCGTCTTCTCGAGGTTGATGATGTGGATCTTGCCGCGCGCGCCGAAGATGTACGGCGCCATGCGCGGGTTCCAGTAACGGGTCTGGTGGCCGAAATGCACGCCAGCTTCGAGCATCTGGCGCATCGTGACTTGAGGCATGGTGAAACTCCAAAAAGGGGCGAGGCCGCGATCTTTGCGCGGCACGGGCCCGGGGTTGTGACCTCCACGCCTCCAACGTTGGCGACCCGCGGGGACGGCGTAGCGTCCGGCGCAGGCACCCCGACAACGGTATCGAGACGTGTGTGGATTGTTCCCACGGAAGGGAACCGCGGAATTCTAGCGGGGACAGCGGGTTGCGTGCAAGCGCCGCGATGCCGGGCGCGAAGCGTGCGTCGCGCCGGCCCGCGCTGCCGTTGCCGTCGTCGAGCGCGCACTCGACGATCGATCGCGCCTGTGCAGCGGGCGTCGGCGTGCTGCGGGGCTTGCGGCCGAGCGACCCGGCCCTCACCTCCGCTACACTGATCCTGATCCCCGATTCATGGCAATGCCGATGGCTGTTACCGTCAAGACCCCCGAGCAGATCGAGAAGATGCGCGTCGCCGGCCGCCTGGCCGCCGAGGTGCTGGAGATGCTCGTGCCCCACGTGAAACCCGGCGTCACGACCGACGAGCTCGACCGGCTCGCCTACGACTACATCGTGGACGTGCAGCAGGCGGTGCCGGCCAACGTTGGCTACAAGGGCTTCCCGAAGACGCTCTGCACGTCGGTCAACCACGTGATCTGCCACGGCATCCCGCATCCGGGCAAGGCGCTCAAGGACGGCGACATCGTCAACATCGACGTGACCGTGATCAAGGACGGCTGGCACGGCGACACCAGCCGCATGTATTTCGCGGGCACGCCGTCGGTCCTCGCCAAGCGCCTGGTCGACACGACGCTCGAGGCGATGCTGCGCGGCATCGCGCAGGTGCGCCCCGGCGCGACCCTCGGCGACATCGGCCACGCGATCCAGAAGCACGCCGAGGCGCAGGGCTTTTCGGTCGTGCGCGAGTATTGCGGGCACGGGATCGGGCAGATCTACCACGAGGATCCGCAGGTGCTGCACTACGGCCAGCCGGGTGCGGGCCTCAAGCTGCAGAAGGGCATGACCTTCACGGTCGAGCCGATGATCAACGCGGGCAAGCCGCACACGCGCCTGCTGCCCGACGGCTGGACCGTCGTCACCAAGGATCATTCGCTGTCGGCGCAGTGGGAACACACCGTCGCGGTCACCGACGACGGCTACGAGATCCTCACCGCCTGGCCGAGCGCCGCCTAGCGCGATGAACGCGCGCGAGGCCATCGACGCGCGCCTGCCCGACCTGCCGCGACTTCCCGCCGCGCTGCCGCGCAGCGGCGTGTCGCCCGAGGCGCGCCTCGCGCTGCGCCAGATCCTCGGCGACAACGAGCGCGCGCTCGCCCACGCGTACCATGCGGGTGCCGATGTCGCCACGCTCGTGCACCTGCGCGCGCGCGCGGTCGGCGCCGTCGTCGTGCACGCGTGGCGTTCGTGCGTCGGCGAAGCGGGCGAATGCGTGTTGGTCGCGGTCGGTGGCTTCGGGCGCGGCCTCCTGTTTCCCCAGTCCGACGTCGACCTGCTGGCGCTCGGCGAGCCGGACGCGCTCGCGCGCCAGGCGCGTGCGCTCGAGGCGTTCTTCGCCTGCCTGTGGGACATCGGCCTCAAGCCCGGCCATGCGGTGCGCACGCTCACCGATTGCCGCTCCCTCGCGGCCGATGACGTCAGCGTCTATACCGCCCTCATGGATGCGCGCCTGCTCGCCGGTGAACGCTATCTCGCCGACGCGCTCGCCGCCCTCGTCGCCGATCCCGCGCTGTGGCCGGCGCCGGCGTTCATCGCCGCCAAGCGCGCCGAGCAAAGCGCGCGCCACGCGCGCTACAACGACACCACCTACAACCTCGAGCCGAACCTCAAGGACGGCCCGGGCGGCCTGCGCACGCTCGACCTCATGCGCTGGCTCGGGCGACGCGTCGCCGACGCGGGCGACTTCCACGCGATGGTCGAGCGCGGCCTGCTCGATCGCACCGAATGCACCGCGCTCGAACGCGCCGAGGCGACGCTGTGGCGCTACCGCTATGCGCTGCATCTCGCTGCGGGAAGGCCGGAGGAGCGCCTGCTGTTCGACTACCAGCGCCGCCTCGCCGGCGAGTTCGGTTACGAGGACGAGCACGCGACGAACCTCGCGGTCGAGCAGTTCATGCAGGCGTACTACCGAGCCGCGACGATCGCCGAGCGGCTCGGCGTGCAGTTCCTCGAGCGTTGCACGGAACTGCTCGAGCCGGCCACGGGATCGCCGCGCGAGCTCGATCGGGACTTCGTCGCGCTCGGCGCCCGCGTCGAGTTGCGCGAGCCGGACCTGTTCCTGCGCCGACCGCGCGCGATGGTCGACGTGTTCGTCGTGCCGCTCGACCACCCGGAGCTGCGCGGGTTGTCGGCGGAGACGATGCGCCGCCTGCAGCAGGCGCTCGCCCACTACGGCGACGGCTTCGCCGCCGACGCGCACGTGCTCGGCGCGTTCCTCGCGCTGCTCCGGCGCGGCGCGCCCGCGGTAGAGGCGCTCGCGCGCATGAACCGGCACGGCGTGCTCGCGGCGATCCTGCCCGCGTTCCGCCGCGTGGTCGGCCGCATGCAGTACGACCTGTTCCACGTCTACACGGTCGACGAGCACACGCTGCGCGTGCTGCGCAACGTCGCGCGCTACGCCGACGCCGACGCGGCCGCGTCGATGCCGCTCGCCGCGGAAGTGTTCGCCGCGCTCGACAAACCGGAGCTGCTGCTGCTCGCGGCCCTGTTCCACGACATCGCGAAGGGTCGCGGGGGCGACCACTCCGAACTCGGCGAAGAGGAAGCGCGCGCGTTCTGCGCGCGGATGGACCTGCCCGAACCCGACATCGACCTCGTCGCCTGGCTCGTGCGCTGGCACCTGCTCATGAGCGTGACCGCGCAGCGGCAGGACATCACCGACCCCGACGTCGTGCACCGGTTCGCGGTTCAGGTCGGCGATCGCGAACGCCTCGACCACCTCTACCTGCTCACGATCGCCGACATCGCGGGGACGAACCCGAAACTGTGGAACGAATGGAAGGCACGCCTGCTCGCCGACCTGCACATGGCCGCGCGCTACGTGCTGCGCGCCGACCTCGGGCGTCCGCTGCACGCCGACGAGCGCGCCGTCGACTGCCGCGCGCGCACGCGCGAACTGCTCGTCGAGGGCGGCGTCGATGCCATGCAGGCGGAGCGCTGGCTCGACGCGTTCCCGCAGTCGAGCTTCCTGCGCCACCGGCCCGCGCAGCTCGCGCGCCAGGCGCGCGCGATCGCGACGGCCGGGCCGGGCGGCATCGTGGTCGCTGTCAATCCGCAGTCGTCGCGCGGCGGCAGCGAGCTGTTCGTCTGCGCCCCGGATCGCGACGGGTTGTTCGCCGCGATCGCCGCGACGCTCGACCGCCAGGGCCTCGGCGTCGTCGACGCGCGCCTGCTCGTCGGTGCCGAAGGCCGCGTGTTCGACACCTTCGAGCTGCTCGACGCACACGGCGGCAGCGCGCTCTCGTTGCAGCGCGCCGGCGACCTCGAGGCCGCGCTGCGGCGCGTGCTCGAGGCGCGCGAACTCGTCGCGCGCGTGGCGCGCCGCAGCCTGCCGCGCCGCCTGCGCCACTTCCAGCGCCCGCCGCAGATCGAGTTCGGCGACGTCGAAGGCGCGACCCAGCTCGCGCTCGTCTGCAGCGACCGGCCCGGCCTGCTCGCCGAGGTCGCCCAGGCCCTGCGCGAGTCGCGCGTGCGCGTGCACGACGCGCGCATTGCGACATTCGGCGAGCGTGTGGAAGACTTCTTCGTCCTGACCGACGAGAACGACGCGGTGCTGACCGAGGCGACGCGCCACCGCTTGCGCGCAAGCCTGCTGGAACGGCTCGGCGCCGAGTCGCCGTGAGCGGCCGGTCAGCACCGTCACGCGAAGCCATCCGAGAGGGAACATGTCCACGCTGCAAGCCCAGATCGACGACGCCTGGGAGCGTCGTACCGCACTGACCGACGCCGATGCCGCGGCGCTGCGGCCCGCGCTCGAGCGTGTCCTCGACGAGCTCGAGGCGGGCCGTGCGCGCGTCGCCGAACCCGACGGCGACGGCGGCTGGCGCGTGCAGCAGTGGCTCAAGAAGGCCGTGCTGCTGTATTTCCGCACGAGCGCCAATCGCGTCATGGACGGCGGCCCGATGGCCGCGTTCGACAAGGTGCCGCTGCGCTTCGCCGCCGCGCGCGAGGACGCGTTCCACGCCGCGGGCGCGCGCGTCGTGCCCGGCGCGCTCGTGCGTCGCGGCGCGCATGTCGCCAGGGACGCCGTGCTCATGCCGAGCTACGTCAACATCGGCGCGTACGTCGGCGCAGGCACGATGGTCGACACCTGGGCGACGGTCGGCTCGTGCGCGCAGATCGGTGCGCACGTGCACCTGTCCGGCGGCGTCGGCATCGGCGGCGTGCTCGAGCCGTTGCAGGCGAACCCGACGATCATCGAGGACGACTGCTTCATCGGCGCGCGCTCCGAAGTCGTCGAAGGCGTCGTCGTCGAGCGCGGCAGCGTGATCGGCATGGGCGTGTTCCTCGGCCAGTCGACCAAGATCTACGATCGCGCGACCGGTGCGATCACCTACGGCCGCGTGCCCGCCGGCAGTGTCGTCGTCGCCGGTTCGCTGCCCGCGGCCGACGGCAGCCACAGCCTGTACGCGGCGGTCATCGTCAAGAAGGTCGACGCGCAGACGCGCGCGAAGACCGCGATCAACGAGCTGCTGAGGGCCTGAGCATGACCACGCGCATCTATGGCCTCGACAAGTGCGACACCTGCAGGAAGGCCCGCAACTGGCTCGACCGCTTCAAGGTCCCGTACGAATTCGTCGATTACCGCGCGCATCCGATCTCGGCGGTCGCGCTGAAGGAATGGGCACCCGCGCTCGGCGGCTGGGAGAAGTTCGTCAATCGCGCGTCGACGACCTGGCGCAGCTTGCCCGATGCGCGCAAGGCACCCGGTAGCGCGGCCGAATGGACCTTGTTGATCAAGGAGTACCCGGCGCTGATCCGCCGCCCGCTCGTGGTCAAGGA
Source organism: Dokdonella fugitiva (assembly GCF_014138265.1). GTDB lineage: Bacteria > Pseudomonadota > Gammaproteobacteria > Xanthomonadales > Rhodanobacteraceae > Dokdonella_A > Dokdonella_A fugitiva_A. Next base: position 303,842 of record NZ_JACGXL010000003.1, on the reverse strand, counting down.
CGACGGTAGCTTGCACCAGGGTTTCAGCGACGCGCTGTTCAAGCGCCTGTTCCTCGCGGAGGCGTGACGATGCGGTCGCCGGTGTTCGAACTCACCTGCGAGCTGATCCGACGCGCGTCGGTGACGCCCGAGGACGCGGGCTGCCAGGCCGTGATCGGCGAGCGGCTCGCGCGTGCGGGCTTCGCGGTCGAGCACCTGCGCTACGGCGACGTCGACAATCTGTGGGCGACGCACGGCGACGGCGCCCCGGTGCTCGTCTTCCTCGGCCATACCGACGTCGTGCCGAGCGGGCCGGCCGCGAACTGGACGTCGCCGCCGTTCGAACCGGTCGTGCGGGACGGTCGCCTGTACGGCCGCGGCGCGGCCGACATGAAGTCCGGCGTCGCCGCGATGGTGGTCGCGCTCGAGGATTTCGCGCGTGCGCATCCCGGCCATGCCGGCACGATCGCGCTGCTCGTGACGTCCGACGAGGAGGGCGCGTCGATCGACGGCGTGCGCCGCGTCGCCGACGAATTCCGCCATCGCGGCCAGCGCATCGACGCCTGCGTGGTCGGAGAGCCGTCGTCGAAGCAGCGGCTCGGCGACCTCGTGCGCATCGGCCGCCGCGGCTCGCTGACCGGGCGACTCGCCGTGCGCGGCGTGCAAGGACACGTCGCCTATCCCGAGAAGGCGGACAACCCGATCCACGCGTTCGCGCCCGCGCTCGCCGCGCTCGCGCGCGAACGCTGGGACGAAGGCAACGAAGCGTTTCCGCCGACGTCGTTCCAGCTGTCGAACCTCAACGCGGGCACGGGGGCCGACAACGTGATCCCGGGCGAACTGCGCGCGGTGTTCAACTTCCGCTTCGGCACCGCGAGCAGCGCGAGCGGACTGCGCGAACGCACCGAAGCGATCCTGCGCGGGCACGGCATCGAACTCGGCGACGGCGCGAGCACGCTCGACTGGTGGCTGTCGGGCGAGCCATTCGCGACGCCGACCGGGCCGCTGCGTCGCGCCGCGCTCGCGGCGATCGACGAGCTGTGCGGCATGGAACCCGAGCTCAGCACCGGCGGCGGCACTTCGGACGGCCGCTTCATCGCGCCGCTCGGCGCCGAGGTGGTGGAACTCGGCGTCTGCAACGCGAGCATCCACAAGATCGACGAGCATGTCGCGCTCGACGAGCTCGAGCGCCTGCCGGTGCTGTACCGGGCGATCGCCGAGCGGATGCTCGCCTAGGGCCGGTTGCGCCGGCTCTTTGACGCGCCGGCAATGCGTGCGTTACGTTGGACGCATTGTGCACAAGGAGAGGCCCGGATGCGTCGATCGATTCCCGTCGTACTGTTCGCGTGTGCTTTCGAAGTCGCCGCGGCCGCGAAGCCCGAAGCTCCGTTGCATCTGACGCGCTCGTGGCGCCTGTCGCTCGACGCGGCCGGACGCGTGGCCGACCTGCGCGGCGACGAGCAACTCGATCCGGCGATCCGCACGCCACTGGAGCACGCGATCCGCGGCTGGACGTTCGAGCCGGGCCGCATCGGCGGCGAAGCCGCGCCGACCGAGACCACGCTCACGCTCGACGTCACTTTCACGGTCGCCGACGACGGCAACTACGCCGCGCACATCGACGACGCGCGCGTCGGCGGCACGATCGACGTCAAGCCCGGCAAGACGGTGCCGCCGCGCATTCCGCGCGACGCGCTCCGCGTCGGGCTGGTCGCGCGCGTCGTGGTGAAGGCCGACTACGACGCCGACGGCCGCATCGTCGCGATCGAACCGCAGGCGGACCAAGGGCTCAATTCGTTGCCGTCGCTCGAACGTGCGACCGTGAACGCGGTGAAGCACTGGGGCGTCGTACCCGAACGCGTCGGCGGCCACGGCGTCGCCTCGAGCATCATGATCCCGATCTGCTTCACGGTGACGCAGGGCCTGCGTGCGCCGGACTTCGACTGCACCTGGACACCGCCGGGCAGTCGCGCGCGCATCGACAACGGTGGTGCCTTCGCGCTCGCACCGGCGGCCAAGCTGCGCAGCGACGTGATCGGGCACGCGTTGTGAGCCGGCCGGGAGGCATGCCGATGGGAACCATGATGAAGCTCGGACTCGCGCTGCTGGCGTCCGCGGTCGTTCCGTTGCAGGCGGCCGAGCGCACCTCGGCCGTCGTCGACGTCGTCTGGGACGTCGGGCTCGACGTCGACGGTCACGTCACCGCACTCTCGACGAAGGACACCACCGTCCCGAAGCTGCACGCGCATCTGGAGAAGGCGATACGTGGCTGGCGGTTCACGCCGGGGACCCTCAACGGCAAGCCGGCGCCGACGAAGACGCACCTGCGCTCGCAGATCGAAGTCCGCCTCGTCAATGATTCGTTCGAAATCCGGCTGCTGGGTGCCTCGACGGGTCCCGATTACGCGAACAGGCCGACCGTTGCGTATCCGGACTGGATGGCGCGCAACCACAAGCAGGGCCTCGTCCTCGTGATCGCGCACTACGACGAGAGCGGAGCCGTCACCGAGGCGAAGCCGTACGACCTGCACAACCGCGTCGACGCCGGGCTCGTGCAGGCCGCGCTGTCGTCGGCGAAGCACTGGGCGTTCGCACCGGAGCTCGTCGGCGGCCACCCCGTCGCCGGCGACGTCGCGATTCCGGTCTGCTTCCGGCTCGTGGGCGCCGACCCGGTCGATTGCGAGTGGAAGAATCCGCGAACCGGTGCGAAGGGCGCCGGGAGCGACGCGGTCGCGCTGAACCCGGCCGCGCGGCTCGACAGCGACGTGGTAGGTCGCGTGCTCTGACTCAACCCGCGGCGGTCAGCATCTGCAACTGGTCGGCCTGGTCCTCGCGCGTGAGCGTGTCGACGAGCTCGTCGAGGTCGCCCGCGACGATCTCCGGCAGGCGGTACAGCGTGAGGTTCACGCGGTGGTCGGTCACGCGCCCCTGCGGATAGTTGTAGGTGCGGATGCGCTGGCTGCGGTCGCCCGAGCCGACCTGCAGGCGGCGTGATTCGGCCTGCGCCGCGGCCTGCTTCGACTGGGCATCGTCGAGCAGGCGCGCCTTCAGCAGCGACAGCGCGCGTGCGCGGTTCTTGTGCTGGCTGCGCTCGTCCTGGCACTCGACCACGATGCCGCTCGGCAGGTGGGTGATGCGGATCGCCGAGTCGGTCTTGTTGACGTGCTGGCCGCCCGCGCCCGAGGCGCGGAACGTGTCGACCTTGAGGTCGGCATCCTTGAGCTCGATCTCGTCGACTTCGTCGAGTTCGGGCAGGATCGCGACGGTCGCCGCCGAGGTGTGGATGCGCCCTTGCGATTCGGTTTCCGGCACGCGCTGCACGCGGTGCGTGCCCGATTCGTACTTCAGGCGCGAATACGCGCCGTGGCCTTCGACGCGCGCGATGACTTCCTTGTAGCCGCCGTGCTCGCCGTCGCTCGCCGACAGCACCTCGACGTTCCAGCGGCGGCGTTCGGCGTAGCGCAGGTACATGCGCAGCAGGTCGCCGGCGAAGATCGCCGCTTCGTCGCCGCCGGTGCCGGCGCGGATCTCGAGGAACAGGTTGCCTTCGTCGCGCGGGTCCTTCGGGATCAGCAGCCGGTTGAGTTCGCCCTCGAGGCGCTCGCGTTCGGCTTGCAGCAGCTCGATCTCCTCGTCGGCGAGATCCTTCAGATCCGGGTCGCGCAACATCGCCCGCGCCGATTCGAGCGCGCTCGCATTCTCGTCGTACGCGCGCAGTGCCTCGGTGAGCGGCGTGAGCTGGGCGTGTTCGCGTGAAACATCGCGCAGCCGCCGGGCGTCGCCGAGGACTTCCGCGCTCGCGAGCAGGTGCTCGAGTTCTTCGTGGCGCTCGGCGAGTTGTTCAAGTTTGCGGCGGATGCTGGCTTGCATGCGAGGCGTCGGTCGGATTCGGGGGAGGCGGCGCGCCGCGCGGCGGGGGCGGCGGTGCGTGCGGGTTTGGATGGTGGCGCGTCGGCGCCGGAGCTGCGTGCGCGACGCTAACGCTCGCGTTCGCCCTGCGTTTCCGCGGCGGAGTCGAACAGGCGTTCGGCGGCGCGCAGCAATTCGTCGTCGCCGCGCAGCGCGGCCGCGCGCAGGTTCGCGCTCGGCGCGTGCAACAGCTTGTTGGTGAGCGTGTTGGCGAGGAACGCGAGCGCTTCCTCGGGCGACTTGCCGCGCGCGAGCAGCGCCTGTGCCTTCGCCAGCGTTTCGTCGCGGTTCGCTTCGGCGACGCGGCGCAGGTCGATGACCGGGTTGCGCACGTCGAGCGCGCGCCACCAGCCCATGAAGTGCTCGACCGACAATTCGATCATCGCTTCCGCTTCGCGCGCGGCCTCGCGCCGCGAGCGCAGGTTGTCGTCGATGATCTCGCGCAGGTCGTCGATCGTGTAGAGGTACACGTCCTCGATCTCGGCCGTGCTCGGCTCGATGTCGCGCGGCACGGCGATGTCGACGAGGAACATCGGCTTGCGCCGGCGCGCGGCGATCGCGGCGGCGACCTGTTCGCGCAGCAGCACCGGCTCGCGGCTCGCGGTCGAGGCGATCACGACGTCCGCCTCGGCGAGATGCTTGCCGATGTCCGACAGCGCGATCGCGTAGCCGCCGAAGCGCGTCGCGAGCGACTGCGCGTTGTCGAGCGTGCGGTTGGCGACGATCAGTCGGCGCACCCTCGCCTCGGTCAGGTGGCGTGCGGCGAGCTCGATCGTCTCGCCCGCGCCGATCAGCAGCACGCACGCCTCGGCGAGGTCGGCGAACACGCGCTCGGCGAGGCGCACCGCGGTGAACGCGACCGAGACGGGGTTCGCGCCGATGCGCGTGTCGGAACGCACGCGCTTGGCGACCGCGAAGGTGTTCTGGAACAGGCGCTCGAGCGGCGCCTTGAGCGTGTGCGCGTCGCGCGCGAACGCGTAAGCGTCCTTGACCTGGCCGAGGATCTGCGGTTCGCCGAGCACCATCGACTCCAGCCCCGTCGCGACCCGGAACAGGTGGCGCACGGCGTCGGCGTCATGGTGGCGGTAGAGGAACTCGTCGACGCGACCGCTGGTCAATTCCCGGTGGCGGTGCAGCCAGCCGGCTGGAATGTGCTCGGCGCCAGCCTCGACCGTGCAATAGAGTTCGGTGCGGTTGCAGGTGGACAGGATCGCCGCTTCGCGCACGCCGGGTTCCGCGACGAGTTCGGCCAGGGCGGGCCCGGTCGCTTCCGGCGGGAAGGCGACGCGTTCGCGCAGGGCGACCGGCGCGGTCAGGTGGTTGAGTCCGAGGGCAATCAGCGCCATGGTGGAAGGGTCGAAGGGTTCGCGGTTTTCGCCTCGTAAAGGGTCGTCTGCGTCCCGAACGAGGCGCCAGGATCGGCTAAGCTAACCCGGTGCGGCCTGCGCCGCGTTGGCGCGCCGCGAATTGTGCGGGCGCGTTACCGCGATATCAAGCAAGACAAGGCTTTGCATGCGATTCACGATGTCCATCGATCGACTCCCCGCGCCGCGTGCGGCGCTGTTCCTCATCCTGCCCGCGGTGCTCGCCGCGTGCGCGAGTCCCGCGCCGCGGCATGCTGTCGCACCCTCGCCGACGTCGGCGGCGGTGACACCGGTCGCGCCCGAGCAGGACCTGATGCTGAAGTTGCTCGCGGCGCAGTTCGCGCTGCAGGACAACGACCTCGCTGCGGCCGCGAGCGGCTTCGCCGCCGCCGCCGCGCTGTCGGACGATCCCGCGCTTTCCGAGGAAGCGACGCGCCTGGCGCTGTCGCAGAAGGACTGGCCGCTGGCGACGCGCTCGCTCGCGCGCTGGCAGCGGCTCGCCCCGAACGACGCCGGCGTCGCGCAGGCGCGCGCATGGGTCGCGCTCGGCGAGAAGCGCCAGGACGCGGCGCGCGACGAACTCGTCGCGCTCGCTCGGCGTGGCGGCGACGCGTCGTGGCGCCTCGTCGCGCAGCTCCTGCTGAATGCCGACGACAAGCCCGCGGCGGTCGCGCTGCTCGACGATCTCGTCAAGTCGGTGGCGTCGAGCGCGAGCGAATCGAACCAGGTCGCGTTGAGCCAGCTCGCGTTCAAGCTCGGCGACAAGGCGCTCGCGCGGCGCATCGTCGATGCCGCGGTGGTGCGATTCCACGGCATCGACGCCTACACCTGGAGCGCGCGCCTCGCGATCGACGGCGGCGACAAGGTGTCGGCGCGCGCGATCTACGCCGAAGGACTCAAGCGCGAGCCCGAGAGCCTGCGCCTGCGCAGCGGCTACGCGGCGCTGCTCGCCGACAGTGGCGACAACGCGGCCGCCGCGCACGCGCTCGTCGCCGGACCGCAGGACGACACGACCTACGCCGCGCGCGCCGCCTACGCCGCGCGCGCAGTCGACAAGGCCGCGCTGACCGAGCTCTACCGCGAGGTCGAATCGGACAAATCCGAGCGCAGTGCCAAGCGCCTGTACCTGCTCGGCCAGATCGCCGAGTTGACCGGCAGGCTCGATGCCGCTCTCGGCTGGTACCGCGAAGTGCCGATCGAGGACGAGCACGGCTTCGACGCGCAGCTGCGCGTCGCGCTCGTGCTCGACCAGCTCGACCGCATGCCGCAGGCGCTCGACCAGCTGCACCGGCTCGCCGAGATGGCGGCCGGCGACAGCGAGCAGCAGCGTACTGTCTGGCTCGCCGAGGCGGACCTGCTCTCGCACCGGCAGCGGCAGGCGGACGCGCTGGCCGTGTACGACCGTGCGCTCGCGACCCTGCCCGACGATTCGCGCCTGCTCTATGCGCGCGCGTTGCTCGCGGTCGACCAGGGCGATCTCGCCACCGGCGAGCGCGACCTGCGCCGCGTGATCGAGCTGCGACCCGACGACGCGGAAGCGCTCAATGCGCTCGGCTACACGCTCGCCGACCGCAGCGCGGCGAGCGATCCGCGCCAGCGCGAGGCGCTCGAACTGATCGAACGCGCGCTCAAGCTCAAGCCGGACGAGCCGGCGATCATCGACAGCATGGGCTGGGTGCGTTATCGCCTCGGCGAGCTCGATGCGTCCGTGCAGGAACTGCGTCGTGCGTACGCCAAGCAGCCCGATGCCGACATCGCCGCCCACCTCGGCGAAGTGCTGTGGGCGCAAGGGCAGCGCGACGAAGCCAAGCGCATCTGGGACGAAGGACGCAAGAAGGACGCGAAGAACAAGGCGTTGCTCGAAACGATCCGGCGCATGACCCGATGAGCGGGCCGATCTTGCGGCGCCTCGCGCTGCTGTGCGGATTGCTCGTGCTCGCCGCGTGCGCCGGGCCGCGCGCGCGACCGCCGCCGGCGGACGATGCCGCGCTCGCGCGTCAGGCCGCGCGCGAGTCCGCGCTCGCGACCCGCACGAACTGGACCCTGCACGGCCGCCTCGGCGTCGCCGATGCGCGCGACAGCGGCAGCGGCTCGCTCGAATGGAGCCAGCAGGGCACGGCGTTCCGCTTCAGCGTGCACGCGCCGGTCACCGGCAAGACCTGGGTGCTCCGCGGCGACCGCGGCCACGTCGTGCTCGAGGGCCTGCGTGCGCAGGCGGTCGAAGGCGGCGACGCGGCGACGCTGCTCGAACGCGAACTCGGCTGGAAGGTCCCGTTGGGCGAACTGTTGTACTGGGCGCGTGGCCTGCGCGCGCCCGGCGACGCGCGCATCGAATTCCGCGACGACGGCTTGCCGGCGCAGATCGAGCAGGGCGGTTGGAAGGTGCGCTACCTCGACTACGACACCACGCGCGATCCGCCGCTGCCGAGCAAGGTGTTCGCGAGCCGCGGCGACTACCAGGTCCGCCTCGCGATCCGCGACTGGTCGCTGCAATGACGCGGGCGGTCGACGCCGACGCCGGCTGGAGCGAATGGCCGGCGCCGGCGAAGCTGAACTTGTTCCTGCACGTCGTCGGCCGCCGCGCCGACGGCTACCACCTGCTGCAGACCGTGTTCCAACTGCTCGATCGCGGTGACGCCGTGCGCTTGCGCCTTCGTCGCGACGGCGCGATCCGGCGCGTCGATCCGTTGCCCGGCGTCGCGGCGGAGCAGGACCTCGCGGTGCGTGCGGCGCGTGCGCTGCAGGCCGCGAGCGGCACGCGCCTGGGTGCGGACATCGCGATCGACAAGCGCATCCCGCTCGGCGGCGGCCTCGGCGGTGGCAGCTCCGACGCCGCGAGCACGCTGGTCGGCCTGGACGCGCTGTGGGGCTGCGGCTTCGGCGCGGAGCGCCTGGCTGCGCTCGGCCTCGGCCTCGGCGCGGACGTGCCGGTCTTCGTCCACGGCCGCAGCGCCTGGGCCGAGGGCGTCGGCGAGCGCTTGACCCCGCTCGACCTGCCGCCGGCCTGGTATGTCGTGGTCGCCCCCGGCGTGACCGTGCCGACGGCGGCGTTGTTCCAGGCCCCTGAATTGACACGGGATGCCGCACGTCTGACAATTCCGCTCTTTCTTTCGGGCGCAGCCACCGCCAACGTGTTCGAGCCGATCGTGCGCGAACGCCATGCCGCGGTCGCGTCCGCGCTGGACTGGCTGGCCGGGCACGGATCAGCACGACTGAGCGGGACCGGTGGTTGCGTGTTCGTCGCGATGGAATCGCGCGAGGCGGCGGAAGCCGTCGTGCGCGAGTGTCCGCAAGGGATGCGGGCTTGGGTCGCGCAGGGCGTGGCGGAATCACCGCTGCTTCAGGCGCGCCGCGGCTGGGACGCGCAGGTCGCCTGAGATCGGCTGCCGCGGCGTTCGACGCGACGCGGCGAGGAAGGCGTGGCGCGGCTTTCGCTGCGTCCGTTTTCATGTAGGCCGGGCAGGACGCCCGGATTGCTCGTGGTGGGGCGTCGCCAAGTGGTAAGGCACCGGGTTTTGATCCCGGCATTCGCAGGTTCGAATCCTGCCGCCCCAGCCAATCCGCGTGGCGCGTCGCGTTCGCGGGTTTCGAAAAGCAGGGCCCGGCAGGCATGGTGTCCGCCGGAACGGCGCAACGGAGCAGACTCGTGGATCCCAACATGGATACATCCGGCCTGCTGGTCTTCGCCGGCAACGCCAATCGCGCCCTCGCGACGTCGATCTGCACCGAGCTGAACGTGCCGCTCGGCAAGGCCCTCGTCGGCCGTTTCAGCGACGGCGAGGTGCAGGTCGAGATCGAGGAGAACGTGCGGCGCCAGGAAGTATTCGTCGTGCAGCCGACCTGTGCGCCGAGCGCGGACAATTTCATGGAACTGCTCGCCCTCGTCGACGCGCTCAAGCGCGCCTCGGCGGCGAGCGTGACCGCGGTGATCCCGTACCTCGGCTACGCGCGGCAGGATCGTCGCCCGCGTTCGGCGCGCGTGCCGATCACGGCGAAGGTCGCGGCGCAGATGATCGGCGTGGTCGGCACGGATCGCGTGCTCACGGTCGACCTGCACGCGGACCAGATCCAGGGCTTCTTCGACATCCCGCTCGACAACGTGTACGCCTCGCCGGTGCTGCTCGCCGACATCTGGCGCTACTACGCGGCGGACAACCTGATCGTGGTGTCGCCCGACGTCGGCGGCGTGGTGCGCGCGCGAGCGCTGGCCAAGCGCCTCGACGACGCCGACCTCGCGATCATCGACAAGCGTCGCCCGCGTGCGAACGAGGCGACCGTCATGAACATCATCGGCGAGGTCAAGGACAAGGTCTGCGTCCTCGTCGACGACATCGTCGACACCGCGGGTACCCTGTGCGCGGCGGCGGCGGCGCTGAAGAAGAACGGCGCGCGCAAGGTCGTCGCGTACTGCACGCATCCGGTGCTGTCGGGACCGGCGATCCGCAACATCGAAGGCTCCGCGCTCGACGAGCTCGTCGTCACCGACACGATCCCGTTGTCGGACGCGGCGCGCGGCTGCAACCGCATCCGCCAGCTGTCGGTCGCGGAACTGCTCGCGGAGACGATCCGCCGCATCGCCTACGGCGAATCGGTGAGCTCGCTCTACGTGGATTGAAGGATTCGGCGCGCGACGGAGACGGCGCGCGTCGCGAAGGACCCCGGCAGCGCCGGGACTACACGCTCCCCTGGTCGCGGGGGAGCGCACATGCCGCCGCGAGGCGGTTCAACTGCAATAAGGCAATGCGAACATGGCAACCACACACACCATCAATGTCGAAAAGCGCAACGACGAGGGCAAGGGTGCGAGCCGCCGCCTGCGTCGCGCTGGTTTCGTCCCGGCGATCGTCTACGGCGGCGGCGACCTCAAGCCGGTCAGCATCCAGATCCAGCACAAGGACGTCTGGCACGCGAGCCAGAACGAGTGGTTCTACTCGTCGATCCTCGACCTCAGCCTCGGTGGCGACGTGCAGAAGGTGCTGCTGCGTGACATGCAGCGTCATCCGTTCAAGCAGATCGTGCTGCACCTGGATTTCCAGCGCATCAACGAGAACGAGGCGATCCGCCTGCGCGTTCCGCTGCACTTCCTCAACCAGGAATCGTCGCCGGCCGGCAAGGCGTCGGGCGTGGTCATCACGCACGAGCTCAACGAAGTCGAAATCTCGTGCCTGCCGAAGGACCTGCCAGAGTACATCGAGGTCGATCTCGGCGCGCTGAAGACCGGCGACATCGTGCACCTGTCGGATCTCAAGCTGCCGAAGGGCGTCGAGATCCCCGAGCTGCGCCTCGGCAAGGAGCACGACAACGCGATCGTCATCGCCAAGGAAGTCAAGGAAGAGATCGAAGCGGCTCCGGCCGAGGGCGACGCCGCTGCGGCGGCCGCGGCCCCGGCGGCGGCTCCGGCCAAGGCTCCGGCGAAGAAGGACGAGAAGAAGTAACGAGGCTGCGTTTCGCCGCCCGCGTCCGCGCGGGCGGCGTGCGCGCGTATCCGCCGCATGGCCGGCCTGCGCCTCATCGTCGGCCTCGGCAATCCCGGCGCCGAACACCTCGGGACCCGGCACAACGCCGGGTTCTGGTTCGTCGACGCGCTGGCGCAACGCGAGTCGGCGCGGTTCGGCATGGAGTCGAAGCTGCGCGGCGAGACCGCCAAGGTCGTCCTCGACGGTACGCCGCTGTGGATGCTCAAGCCGGTCACGTACATGAATGCGAGCGGTGCATCGGTCGGCGCGGCGATGCGCTACTGGAAGATCGAGCCGGAAGAGATGCTGGTCGTGCACGACGACCTCGACCTGCCGCCGGGCACGGCACGCCTCAAGTTCGACGGTGGCCACGGCGGGCAGAACGGCCTGCGCGACCTGTTCGCGCACATCGGCCACGGCAAATTCCATCGGTTGCGGATCGGCATCGGCCATCCCGGCCACAAGGACCGCGTCAGCGGCTGGGTACTGAGCCGACCGTCGAAGGTCGACGAGGACCTCATGCTCGACGCGATCGCGCGTTCGCTCGACGTGCTGCCGCTCGCGGTCGCCGGCGAGTTCGAGGCGGCGATGAAGAAACTGCACACGACGAGCGGCGACTAGGGATTCGGCATCGGAAGAGCGGGTTCTCCTGCTCCTCGATCCCGCGTCACGATTCCGCTCGAATCTCCAAACCCCGAATCTCCAATCCCGGACTCGACATGGGCATCAAATGCGGCATCGTCGGCCTGCCGAACGTCGGCAAGTCGACCCTCTTCAACGCGCTGACCAAGGCCGGCATCGCGGCGGCGAACTTCCCGTTCTGCACGATCGAGCCGAACGTCGGCGTCGTGCCCGTGCCCGATCCGCGCCTTGCGGCGCTGGCCGGCATCGCCAAGCCGCTGAAGGTGATCCCGACCTCGATCGAATTCGTCGACATCGCCGGTCTCGTCGCCGGTGCGTCGAAGGGTGAAGGACTCGGCAACAAATTCCTCGCGCACATCCGCGAAGTCGATGCGATCGCGCACGTCGTGCGCTGCTTCGAGCACCCGGACATCGTGCACGTCGCGAACAAGGTCGATCCGATCGCCGACATCGAGACGATCGACACCGAGCTAGCGCTGGCCGACCTCGAATCGGTCGACAAGGCGCTCAACCGCGTCGAGCGCGCGGCGAAGGCGAACGACAAGGAAGCGCTCGCGAAACGTCCGGTGCTGCAGAAGCTCGCCACCGGCCTCAACGAAGGCCGCGTCGCGCGCAGCCTCGGCCTCGACGCGGAGGAGCGCGCGCTCGTGCGCGACCTGTTCCTGCTCACGCTAAAGCCGCTCATGTACATCGCGAACGTGCGCGAGGACGGTTTCGAGAACAATCCGCACCTCGACCGCGTGCGCGAGCGCGCGGCCGCCGAAGGCGCCGAGGTCGTGCCCGTGTGCGCCGCGATCGAGGAGGAGATGGCGCAGCTCGAGGATGCCGACCGCGACGAGTTCCTCAAGGACCTCGGCCTCGACGAGCCCGGCCTCAACCGCGTGATCCGCGCGGGCTACAAGCTGCTCGGCCTGCAGACCTACTTCACCGCGGGCGAGAAGGAAGTGCGCGCGTGGCAGGTGAAGAAGGGTGCGACCGCGCCGCAGGCGGCGGGCGTCATCCACACCGATTTCGAGCGCGGCTTCATCCGTGCCGAGACGATCGCCTACGACGACTACATCAAGTTCAAGGGCGAAGCCGGTTCGCGCGACGCGGGTCGCCTGCGCCTCGAGGGCAAGGAGTACATCGTGCAGGAAGGCGACGTGCTGCATTTCCGCTTCAACGTCTGACCGCCCCACGACCCGGCGCGCGAATCGCGCCGGGCCGCTGATAGGTTTCGCGGCGCCACCGCGTTTTCCTGCGACGAGCCGCCGTCCCGGCGGCGCCTGTCGGAGGAACCCATGCGCCTCACCCTCGCTGCCATCCTGCTATCCGTGGTCGCTTCCGCGCACGCCGCCGGAACCGCCCCCATCGCCGCCCCCGAACTCGATGTCCTGAAGCTGGAAGAGGGCGTCTGGGACGCGGCGATCGAATTCCCGCCCGCGGCGCCGGACCAGGCGCCGACGCGCGCGACCGGCGTGCAGACGAACACGTTCGTGACCGGCAGGCGCTGGATCCGCAACGACTTCGAGGTCGACGCGAAGTACGGTGGACACGGCACCTGGGGATACGACCCGAAGAAGCAGCGCTACGTCGGCACCTGGGTCGACAGCAACACGGACTACATCCGCATCGACGAAGGCGCGTGGGATGCCGTTTCGAAGACGATGACATGGACGTCGGAACTGCGCCAGCCCGATCCGTACCCGCCGGCGAAGTACCGCATGACCGAGGAGTTCCGCGGTGACACGCGCGTGCTGACGATGACCGCGATCGGTGCGAAGAGCGGCAAGGAAGTGCCGCTCGGCAAGATCACGTTCACGCGCCGCGCGGCTCGCTAGCGGGCGTGCGATCCGGGCTCGTCATTCCCGCTTGCGCCGGAATGACGAGTCCTGGCGGGGTGTCCGGCCCGTCGCGCGTGCTGCCACCGGGCGCAGCGCCGCCGGGGCACCGTCGAAGCCGTTCGCGAAGATCACGTCGCTGGTCGCCGCCTCGAGGTCGAGAGTCGCGGTGTTGTTCGTTCCGCTCGGATCGGTCGCGGGCGAGTTGACGACCGCCGTCATCGAGTTCGTGAGCGTGCCGGTCGTGCCCGGTGCGACGGTGCCATCCACGGTGAACGTGACCTGGCCGCCCGACGGCAGCGAGGTCGAGCCGATGATGTTGCCGCTGCCGCCGGCGGGGCAGGTCGCGCCGCCGCTGCTCGAGCACGTCCAGGTCGGGCTTTGCAGCGCGCCCGGGAAGGTGTCGACGAGCGTCGTGTTCGGCGAGGACGCGGGCCCGGCATTGGCGACGACGATCGTGTACTGGAGCGCGCTGCCCGCCGTGTACGCGGTCGGCGTGGCGCTCATCGCGACCGAAACGTCCGCGTTGGTGGAGACGGTCGTGCAGTTGACGACCGCGCGGATGACCCAGTCACCGTTCACGCCGAGGGTCGCGCTGTCGAACCATGCGAAGGACGTGCCCAGGTCGGCGTAGATCGTGTTGCGCCCGGACGTGTTGCCGTCGGTGTCCCTCACGACGCTCGGATCGACGCCGGCCTGCGGCGGATCGGCGAACTCGAACGCGACCACCAGCGTCTCGTTCATCGTGACCGGCACGCTCAGGGGCAGGGTGTTGTTGTCGTCGAGGTAGCGCCATTCGTTGAGCGCGTTGTCCTGCAGCACCGGGCCGCCGATCGTCTGCGCCTCGGCGCCCGGGTTCGGGAAGCTGCCGCTGCGATAGATGTGGATCGCGTTGCCGATCACGTCGGCGCTCGTTCCGCTCGGCGAGCGCCAGAATATCTGCACGGCGACGAGGTTACCGTCGCACGGGCTGGTCAACCAGGATCCGGCCATTTCGCCGCTGACGAAGCCCCAGACGATCGCGGCGCTGCCGAAATCCGTCAGGGAATCGTTCTTGATCGTGACTTCGCTCGCGCCGGCATGGCCGGCGAATGCCAGGGCGAGCCCCAGCCAGACCGTGGTGCGCATCCTCGTCCCCTAGTCCCCTGCCGTCGCGGCGGTTCCAGCTTAGGCGCTGGCGCGGCCTGCGGGCGCGACGGCCATCACACATGCGCCGGGCGGGGCGCTACGCTTGGCGGGATACGAATCAAGGAGTCGACGCCGATGCCGGGCAAGCAGCGCGAAGTGGAGTTCAGATTCCTGACCGAGCCGGGCGACGTCAATTTCGGCGGCAAGGTGCACGGCGGCATGGTCATGAAGTGGATCGATCAGGCCGGCTATGCCGCCGCGGTCGGCTGGAGCGGCCAGTACTGCGTGACCGTAGCGGTCGGCGGCATCCAGTTCGTGCAGCCGATCCTCATCGGCGATCTCGTCACGGTGCGCTGCAAGCTCATCCACACCGGCACGTCGAGCATGCACTTCGCGGTCGACGTCGTCGCACGCGACCTCAAGACCGCGGCCGAACGCGTCGCGACGAGCTGCGTGATCATCTTCGTCGCGCTCGACGCACCGGACGGCAAGCCGACGGCGGTGCCGCCCTGGCGGCCGACGGACGAAGAGGACCGGCGGCTCGCCGACTATGCGCAACGGCTGATCGCGCTGTCGAAATCGATGGAAGCGGAGGTTTCGCGCTTCCGCCCGCCGCCCACGCCTTGAGCCCGGCGTGCCGGCGGCTGGGCCGGATCGCGCGATTTCGGGTTTTTCCACGCGCCGGCGCCTTGACACTGGCGGCCCCATGCAAGGAAAATGCGCGGCTCCGTGAACGGAGGGATACCCAAGCGGCCAACGGGGGCAGACTGTAAATCTGCTGGCTTACGCCTTCGGTGGTTCGAATCCACCTCCCTCCACCACTGATCGGGTGCCAAGCGGTCCAGGTGGCCTCGATCGGAAGCGATACCCGGCAGCTGATGCAGCCGGTGCAACACCCAAGCAGGTTCGTCCGGCGCGGGAGTAGTTCAATGGTAGAACTGTAGCCTTCCAAGCTACTAGCGCGGGTTCGATTCCCGTCTCCCGCTCCATTGATTGCACTCCAGGTTTCGAAGCAGGCGGCTTCGAGTCGTTGCAGGTGGACCTGATGTCGTTTGAAGGTCCGACAGGATGTCGGTTTCGCAGTCATGGAAGGCTGCCGAAGTACATGCTCACGTAGCTCAGTCGGTAGAGCACCTCCTTGGTAAGGAGGAGGTCGATGGTTCGATTCCATTCGTGAGCACCATCCAAGCGGTCCGTTTTCGCCACGCCATCCAACCAGTCGCTTACACCAGATCGGGGTTTTCGCCATGTCCAAGGAAAAATTCGAGCGCAAGAAGCCGCACGTGAACGTGGGCACGATCGGCCACGTTGACCACGGCAAGACGACGCTGACGGCGGCGCTGACGAAGATCGGTGCGGAGCGCTTCGGCGGCGAGTTCAAGGCGTACGACCAGATCGACGCGGCGCCGGAAGAGAAGGCGCGCGGCATCACGATTTCGACGGCGCACGTGGAATACGAAAGCCCGACGCGGCACTACGCGCACGTTGATTGCCCGGGCCACGCGGACTACGTGAAGAACATGATCACGGGAGCGGCGCAGATGGACGGCGCGATCCTGGTGTGTTCGGCGGCGGACGGTCCGATGCCGCAGACGCGCGAGCACATCCTGCTGGCGCGCCAGGTGGGCGTGCCGTACATCGTGGTGTTCATGAACAAGGCGGACATGGTCGACGACGCGGAGCTGCTGGAGCTCGTCGAGATGGAAGTGCGCGAGCTGTTGTCGAAGTATAACTTCCCGGGCGACGACACGCCGATCGTGAAGGGATCGGCGCTGAAGGCGCTGGAAGGGGACCAGTCGGAAATCGGCGTGCCGGCGATCATCAAGCTGGTGGAAGCGCTGGACAGCTGGATTCCGGAGCCGCAGCGTGACATCGACAAGCCGTTCCTGATGCCGGTCGAGGACGTGTTCTCGATCTCGGGTCGCGGCACGGTGGTGACGGGCCGAATCGAGCGCGGCATCGTCAAGGTGGGCGACGAAATCGAGATCGTGGGCATCCGTCCGACGCAGAAGACGACGGTGACGGGCGTGGAGATGTTCCGCAAGCTGCTGGACCAGGGCCAGGCGGGCGACAACGCGGGCCTGTTGCTGCGCGGCACGAAGCGTGACGACGTGGAGCGCGGCCAGGTGCTGGCGAAGCCGGGTTCGATCACGCCGCACACGAAGTTCGAGGCGGAAGTGTACGTGCTGTCGAAGGACGAGGGCGGTCGCCACACGCCGTTCTTCAAGGGCTATCGCCCGCAGTTCTACTTCCGCACGACGGACGTGACGGGTGCGTGCGAGCTGCCGGAAGGCGTGGAGATGGTCATGCCGGGCGACAACATCAAGATGGTGGTGACGCTGATCGCGCCGATCGCGATGGACGAGGGCCTGCGCTTCGCGATCCGCGAAGGCGGCCGTACGGTCGGCGCGGGCGTGGTGGCGAAGATCATCCAGTAAGGTCCGCACGCAGAGTTGGGGATTCGGTGACGCGCGAGCGGAGCACGAACCCCCGGGCAGGCGGATCCGAAGTGATCCGCCTTTGCCGTTTGGGAAAATCGATACGCCAGTAGCTCAATTGGCAGAGCAGCGGTCTCCAAAACCGCAGGTTGGGGGTTCGAGTCCCTCCTGGCGTGCCATACGACGAGGAAGCAGGCGACGGACGACGGTGGATCGGTGCGTGCAAAGCGCAACCGCGACATCGGCCACGTGGCCACGAGATATGAACGCCAAGGTCGAAAAAGCGGGTGCGTCGAACGCACTCGACGTCGTGAAGCTCGTGCTCGCCGGCGCGCTGCTGGTGGCGGGGCTGGTCGCCTACTACTACTTCGCCGACTGGAACGGCTGGGCGCGCCTCGGCATGCTCGTGGTCGGCGTGATCGCCGCCGCCGCCGTCGGCGCCTTCACCGGCGTCGGTCGCACGGTGCGCGAGTACATCACCGAGTCGCAGTTCGAGCTGCGCAAGGTCGTGTGGCCGACCATGGACGAGACGCTGCGCACGACGCTCGTCATCGTCGTCGTCGTGATCATCCTGAGTCTCCTGCTCGGTCTGATCGACCTGATGCTGAAGTGGGCGGTCCTCGACCACCTGCTGAAGCTCGGGCGCTGAGGGAGCCGGCATGAGCAAGCGTTGGTACGTGGTGCACGCCTACTCGGGCTTCGAGCATACGGTCGCCCGCTCCCTGAAGGAGCGCGTGGCGCGCGCCGGCATGCAGGAGAAGTTCGGCGAAGTGCTGGTGCCGACCGAGGAAGTCATCGAGATGCGCGGCGGCCAGAAGCGCCGCAGCGAGCGAAAGTTCTTCCCGGGCTACGTGCTCGTGCAGATCGAGACGCACGACGAAGGCAAGGCGCTGAAGATCGACGACGAGTCGTGGCACCTCGTCAAGGAAACGCCGAAGGTGATGGGGTTCATCGGCGGCACCGCCGACCGCCCGCTGCCGATCAAGGATTCGGAGGCGGAAGGCATCCTGCAGCGCGTGCAGGAAGGCGCCGAGAAGCCGCGTCCGAAGGTGCTGTTCGAGCCGGGCGAGATGGTGCGCGTCATCGAGGGTCCGTTCAACGACTTCAACGGCGTGGTCGAGGAAGTCAACTACGAGAAGAGCCGCCTGCGCGTGGCAGTGCTGATTTTCGGCCGATCCACCCCGGTCGAGCTGGAGTTCGGCCAGGTCGAGAAGGCCTGATCGACGCCCCGACGGGGCGCCGAAAACCTGCTATACTTTCCGGCTCCCTGCGTGAAGCCGGGACCCGACCGGCCGCCTCGTGCGGCCGTCGGCGCACGCGAGATTCGATGCGTGAAGCCGGGACACGCGAAATTCCCGGCGCGATGGGGAGCCTGAACAACAGGCGCTTGCACCCGGAGAAACAGCAATGGCAAAGAAAGTAGTCGGTTACATCAAGCTGCAGGTGAAGGCCGGTCAGGCCAACCCGTCGCCGCCGGTAGGCCCCGCCCTCGGCCAGCGCGGCCTGAACATCATGGAGTTCTGCAAGGCGTTCAATGCCGCCACGCAGAAGCTCGAGCCGGGCCTGCCGATCCCGGTCGTGATCACCGCGTACTCGGACCGCACGTTCACATTCATCACGAAGACGCCGCCGGCGACGATCCTGTTGAAGAAGGCCGCGGGCATCACCTCCGGCTCGAAGCGCCCGAACACCGAGAAGGTGGGCAAGGTCACGCGCAAGCAGCTCGAGGACATCGCCAAGGCGAAGGAGCCCGATCTGACCGCGGCTGACCTCGACGCCGCCGTCCGCACGATCGCGGGCAGCGCGCGCAGCATGGGCCTGGTGTCGGAGATCTGAACATGAGCACGAAGATCAGCAAGCGTTACAAGGCGCTCAGCGCGAAGGTCGCCCCGGGCAAGGTCTACTCGATCGACGAAGCCCTCAACATCGTCAAGGACGGCGCCAAGGCGAAGTTCCCCGAATCGGTCGACGTGGCGATCCGCCTCGGCATCGACGCGAAGAAGTCCGACCAGGGCGTGCGCGGCTCGGTGATGCTGCCGCACGGCACGGGCAAGACGGTCAAGGTGGCGGTGTTCTGCCCGCCGGGCGAGAAGGCGGAAGCGGCGAAGGCCGCCGGCGCCGACGCGGTCGGCATGGAAGACCTCGCCGAGCGCATGCAGGGCGGCGATCTCGACTTCGGTCGCGTGATCGCGACGCCGGACGCGATGCGCGTGGTCGGCAAGCTCGGCCAGCTGCTCGGTCCGCGCGGCCTCATGCCGAACCCGAAGGACGGCTCGGTCGCCGCCGACGTCGTCACCGCGGTGAAGAACGCGAAGGCGGGTCAGGTCAAGTTCCGCAACGACAAGGCCGGCATCGTGCACTGCTCGATCGGCAAGGCTTCGTTCGAGGCGAACGCGCTGAAGGACAACCTCAACGCACTGCTCGCCGACCTGCAGAAGGCCAAGCCGGCGACGGCCAAGGGCCAGTACCTGCAGAAGGTGTCGATCTCCAGCACGATGGGTGTCGGCGTCGCCGTCGATCCGTCGTCGGTGTCCGCCGCCTGATCGAAGGAAACAGCGGCCGGCACGGGAGTTTCCGTCGCCGGCCTACCTGCCGGGTTCCGGCAGGGGCATGACGGCGATCCATGGATCGCCGGTAGTACCGGAAAATTTTGAGGGCGACCGCGCGAGCGGGAGCCGTCAAAGACCGCAGGCGGCCGGGACGGCGCGATCGGGACGCAGGGATGCGTGAATTGCAGGGATTGTCCCGATCCTGTCGGCCAGGCCTCAAAAGCCCAGCCTGCGTAGATGGTGTCGCCTCCTGGAAAAAATCTGGTTCAACGCCTCTGGGCAGACCAGTCAGACAGGCCACCACCGGGACGCTTCCTGCGTCCCCGGCGTCCAGGAAGGATGCCGTTCAGGACCGCAAGCGGCGTGAGCCGCGCGCGGAGTTCAATTGGAGGAGTGCTAATGGCTCTCAATCTGTCCCAGAAGAAAGAAGTTGTCGCCGAACTGGCAGAAGTCGCCGCCAAGGCCCACTCCCTCGTCGCCGTCGAATACGCGGGCACCACGGTCGAACAGATGACCGCGATGCGCAAGAAGGCTCGCGAGACGGGCGTGTTCCTCAAGGTTGCGAAGAACACGCTTGCCTCTCGCGCCGTCGCCGGCACGGAGTACGAGTGCGTCAAGGATTCGCTGGTCGGTCCGCTGATGTACGCCTTCTCGAAAGAGGAGCCGGGTGCAGCCGGTCGCCTGATCAAGGAATTCGCCAAGAGCAACGACAAGTTGAAGGCGAAGGTCGTCGCCGTCGGTGGCCAGCAGTATCCGGCCAGCCACGTCGACGTGCTCGCTTCGCTGCCGACGCTCGAGCAGGCGCTCGGCATGCTGGCTCGTGCGCTCGCCGAACCGGCGGCCATGTTCGCCCGTGCGGTCAAGGCGGTTGCCGACAAGCAGGGTGGCGGCGAAGCCGCTCCGGCCGAAACGGCCTGAGCCCGCTCGCGGGCACCTTGCGCTGAACCCATTCCAGAATATTCACCGAGGTAACTATCAATGTCCCTTTCCAACGAACAAATCGTCGAAGCCGTCGCCTCGAAGACCCTCATGGAAGTCATGGAGCTGGTCAAGGCGATCGAAGAGAAGTTCGGCGTCTCCGCCGCCGCTCCGGTCGCCGTCGCGGGCCCGGCTGCCGCCGCTGCCGCTCCGGCTGAAGAGCAGACCGAATTCACCGTCGTGCTGAAGAGCGCGGGCGAGAAGAAGGTCGACGTCATCAAGGCCGTCCGTGCGATCACGGGCCTCGGCCTGAAGGAAGCCAAGGACCTCACCGAGGCCGGCGGCGTCCTGAAGGAAGGCGTGTCGAAGGACGACGCCGCGAAGTTCAAGAAGGATCTCGAGGCTGCCGGCGCCACCGTCGAAGTCAAGTAAGCGACGCACGAATCGCGTTGCCTGCTGCTGCAGCCAAGTAAAGCCAAGCCTGGGGGCGAAAGCTCCCGGGCTTTGCCCGTTGCGGCGCTGCCGAAGCGGGCATGGGAAATTGCGATGGAGTCCTCATATGGAGAGGTTCCCCGCGCCATTTCCGATGTCCGTTTTTCCGCCGGTTTTCTTCCAGCGACGTGCCGCCGTCGCGCGCTGTACGAGGTGTGCCCCTCATGACTCAGACGACCTACTCCTTCACCGAAAAGAAGCGTATCCGCAAGGATTTCGGCAAGCGACCGCCGGTGCTCGGTGTCCCATTCCTGCTGGCCATCCAGGTCGACTCGTACCGCGAGTTCCTGCAGGCCGAGGTCGACCCGAACGCGCGCGAGGACAAGGGCCTGCACGCAGCGCTGCGTTCGGTGTTCCCGATCACCAGCTACTCCGGTAGCGCGGCGCTCGAGTACGTCAACTACCGCCTCGGCGAGCCGCCGTTCGACGAGCGCGAGTGCCGCTCGCGCGGCATGAGCTACGGCGCGCCGCTGCGCGTGACCGTGCGCCTGGTCATCTACGACAAGGAATCGTCGAACAAGGCGATCAAGTACGTGAAGGAGCAGGAGGTCTACATGGGCGAACTGCCGCTCATGACCGACACCGGCACCTTCATCGTCAACGGCACCGAGCGCGTCATCGTCTCGCAGCTGCATCGCTCGCCGGGCGTGTTCTTCGACCACGACCGCGGCAAGACGCACAGCTCGGGCAAGCTGCTCTACAGCGCGCGCGTGATCCCCTACCGCGGCTCGTGGCTCGACTTCGAGTTCGACCCGAAGGACGCGCTGTTCACCCGCATCGACCGTCGCCGCAAGCTGCCGGTGACGGTGCTGCTGCGCGCGCTCGGCTACACCAACGAAGAGATGCTCGCCATCTTCTTCGAGCACAACGTGTTCCATCTCGGCAAGAAGGACAGCGCCCGACTCGACCTGGTCGCCGAGCGCCTGCGCGGCGAGACGCTGAACTTCGACCTGCGCGTCGACGACAGCGTCATCGTCGAGGCCGGCAAGCGCATCACCGCGCGCCACGTGAAGCAGCTGGAGAAGGCGTCGATCAAGTCGCTCGAAGTGCCCGACGAGTACCTCGTCGGCCGCATCCTCGCGCACGACGTCGTCGACACCAAGACCGGCGAGCTGCTCGCGTCGGCCAATGACGAGATCAACGACGCGCACCTCGAGGCATTCCGCAAGGCCGGCGTCGACAAGATCGCCACGCTGTGGGTCAACGACCTCGATCGCGGCGACTACATCTCCAAGACGCTGCGCATCGATCCGTCGAAGACGCCGCTGGAGGCGCTCGTCGAGATATACCGGATGATGCGCCCGGGCGAGCCGCCGACCAAGGATGCTGCGCAGAACCTGTTCCAGAACCTGTTCTTCTCGGCCGAGCGCTACGACCTCGATCGCGTCGGCCGCATGAAGTTCAACCGCCGCGTCGGCCGCAAGGACGACAGGGGTCCGGGCATCCTGTACGACGGCAAGTACTTCGGCGAGCGCGGCGACGAGCTGTCGAAGTCCCTCGTGAAGGAATTCGGCGCGGGCTCCGACATCCTCGACGTGATCAAGGTGCTGATCGAGATCCGCAACGGTCGCGGCATCGTCGACGACATCGACCACCTCGGTAACCGCCGCGTGCGTTCGGTCGGCGAAATGGCCGAGAACGTGTTCCGCATCGGCCTCGTGCGCGTCGAGCGCGCGGTGAAGGAGCGCCTGTCGCTGGCGGAGGCCGACGGCCTCACGCCGCAGGACCTCATCAACGCGAAGCCGGTCGCGGCCGCGGTGAAGGAGTTCTTCGGCTCCTCGCAGCTGTCGCAGTTCATGGACCAGAACAACCCGCTGTCGGAAGTCACGCACAAGCGTCGAGTCTCGGCGCTCGGTCCGGGCGGCCTCACGCGCGAGCGCGCCGGCTTCGAGGTGCGCGACGTGCACCCGACGCATTACGGCCGCGTCTGCACGATCGAGACGCCGGAAGGCCCGAACATCGGCCTGATCAACTCGCTCGCCGTGTACGCGCGCACCAACGATTACGGCTTCCTCGAGACGCCGTACCGCAAGGTCAACAACGGCAAGATCACCAACCAGGTCGAGTACCTGTCGGCGATCGACGAAGGCGAATACGTGATCGCGCAGGCGAACTCGCCGTTGAACAAGGACGGCACGTTCGTCGAAGACTTCGTTTCGTGCCGCTTCCGCGGTGAATCGGAACTGCGTCCGGCCAGCGAGATCAACTACATGGACGTGTCGCCGATGCAGACCGTGTCGGTCGCGGCGGCACTCGTGCCGTTCCTCGAGCACGACGACGCGAACCGCGCGTTGATGGGTGCGAACATGCAGCGCCAGGCCGTGCCGACGCTGCGTTCGCAGACGCCGCTGGTCGGCACCGGCATCGAGCGCGCGGTAGCGCGTGATTCCGGCGTCACCGTCGCCGCCCGACGCGCGGGCCTGATCGACCAGGTCGACGCGGGCCGTATCGTCGTGCGCGTGAACGAGGACGAGATCGGCGAGAACGACGCCGGCGTCGACATCTACACGTTGACCAAGTACACGCGCTCGAACCAGAACACGAACCTCAACCAGCGTCCGCTCGTCAACGTGGGCGACCGCGTCGCGCGCGGCGACGTGCTCGCCGACGGTTCGTCGACCGACCTGGGCGAGCTCGCGCTCGGCCAGAACATGCTGGTCGCGTTCATGCCGTGGAACGGCTACAACTTCGAGGACTCGATCCTGCTTTCCGAGCGCGTGGTCGAGGAGGATCGCTACACGACGATCCACATCGAAGAGCTCACCTGCGTCGCGCGCGACACCAAGCTCGGCCCGGAGGAAATCTCGGCCGACATCCCGAACGTCGGCGAGCAGGCACTCGCGCGCCTCGACGAGTCGGGCGTCGTCTACATCGGCGCCGAGGTCAAGGCGGGCGACATCCTCGTCGGCAAGGTCACGCCGAAGGGCGAGTCGCAGCTGACGCCGGAAGAGAAGCTGCTGCGCGCGATCTTCGGCGAGAAGGCGTCCGACGTGAAGGATAGCTCGCTGCGCGTGCCGCCGGGCATGGACGGCACCGTGATCGACGTCACCGTGTTCACGCGTGACGGCATCGAGAAGGACAAGCGTGCGCGCCAGATCGAAGAGATGGAGATCAAGCGCATCAAGAAGGACTTCGACGACCAGTTCCGCATCCTCGAGGGCGCGATCTACAACCGCCTTCGCGCGGCGATCGTCGGCAAGGTCGCCAACGGCGGTCCGGGCAGCCTGAAGAAGGGTGCCGAGATCACCGACGAGTACCTCGACGGCCTGAAGAAGGACGAGTGGTTCGCGATCCGCATGAAGGACGAGGACGCGGCCGAGTTCCTCGAGCGCGCACAGGAACAGGTCAAGCGCCACAAGGAAGAGTTCGACCAGCGCTTCAAGGCGAAGCAGGCGAAGATCACCGCCGGCGACGACCTCGCGCCGGGCGTGCTGAAGATGGTCAAGGTCTACCTGGCCGTGAAGCGCCGCATCCAGCCGGGCGACAAGATGGCCGGTCGCCACGGCAACAAGGGTGTCGTGTCGATGATCGTGCCGGTCGAGGACATGCCGTACGCGAAGGACGGCCGCCCGGTCGACATCGTGCTGAACCCGCTCGGCGTGCCGTCGCGTATGAACATCGGCCAGATCCTCGAGGTTCACCTCGGCTGGGCCGCCAAGGGCCTCGGCGAGAAGATCGACCGCATGATCAAGGCGCAGGCCAAGGTCGCGGAGCTGCGCAAGTTCCTCGACGAGGTCTACAACTCGAACGCGAGCAGGGAAGCCGCGGCCGGGCACCACGTCAACCTGAAGTCGCTCACGGACGAGGAGCTGCTCGCCCTCGCGCAGAACCTCACCGACGGCGTGCCGATGGCGACGCCGGTGTTCGACGGTGCCTTCGAGGAAGAGATCAAGGCGATGCTGAAGCTCGCGGACCTGCCGGAATCCGGCCAGACCACGCTGTACGACGGCCGCACCGGCGAGGCGTTCGATCGCCCGGTCACGGTCGGCTACATGCACATGCTGAAGCTGAACCACCTCGTCGACGACAAGATGCACGCGCGTTCGACCGGTCCGTACTCGCTCGTCACGCAGCAGCCGCTCGGCGGCAAGGCGCAGTTCGGCGGCCAGCGCTTCGGCGAAATGGAAGTGTGGGCGCTGGAAGCGTATGGCGCGGCGTACACGCTGCAGGAAATGCTGACGGTCAAGTCCGACGACGTGTCGGGCCGCAACCAGATGTACAAGAACATCGTCGACGGCGACCACGAGATGGTGGCCGGCATGCCGGAGTCCTTCAACGTGCTCGTGAAGGAAATCCGCTCGCTGGCGATCAACATGGAGCTCGAGGAAAGGTGAGGGCAGGTCGGGGCTTCGCCGGAAGGCGGCGCCCCGTTGCCGACGCATCGAACCCGAACCTCGAATCCCGGAGTTAAGACATGAAAGACTTGCTCAACCTCTTCAACCAGCAGCGCCAGTCGCTCGATTTCGACTCGATCAAGATCGCGCTGGCTTCGCCCGACCTGATCCGCTCCTGGTCGTTCGGCGAGGTGAAGAAGCCCGAGACGATCAACTACCGCACGTTCAAGCCCGAGCGCGACGGCCTGTTCTGCGCCGCGATCTTCGGTCCGATCAAGGACTACGAGTGCCTGTGCGGCAAGTACAAGCGCATGAAGCACCGTGGCGTCGTGTGCGAGAAGTGCGGCACCGAAGTCACCCTGGCCAAGGTGCGCCGCGAGCGCATGGGCCACATCGAGCTCGCCTCGCCGACCGCGCACATCTGGTTCCTGAAGTCGCTGCCGTCGCGCATCGGCCTCATGCTCGACATGACCCTGCGCGACATCGAGCGCATCCTCTATTTCGAGGCCTACGTCGTCGTCGACCCGGGCCTGACCGCGCTCGAGCGTGGCCAGCTGCTCAACGAGGAGCAGTACCTGCAGTCGGTCGAGGAGCATGGCGACGAGTTCGACGCGCGCATGGGCGCCGAGGCCGTCTACGAGCTGCTCAAGACGATCGACCTCAACCAGGAACTGATCAAGCTGCGCGAGGAAATCGCCGCGACGAACTCGGAGACCAAGCTCAAGCGCCTCAGCAAGCGCATCAAGCTGGTCGAAGCGTTCCTCGAGTCGGGCAACCGTCCGGAGTACATGGTGCTGACCGTGCTGCCGGTGCTGCCGCCCGACCTGCGTCCGCTCGTGCCGCTGGACGGCGGTCGCTTCGCCACGTCGGACCTCAACGACCTGTACCGCCGCGTCATCAACCGCAACAATCGCCTCAAGCGCCTGCTCGAGCTCAACGCGCCCGACATCATCGTACGCAACGAGAAGCGCATGCTGCAGGAAGCGGTCGACGCGCTGATGGACAACGGCCGTCGCGGCCGCGCGATCACCGGCACCAACAAGCGCCCGCTGAAGTCGCTGGCCGACATGATCAAGGGCAAGCAGGGGCGCTTCCGCCAGAACCTGCTCGGCAAGCGAGTCGACTACTCCGGCCGCTCGGTCATCGTGGTTGGTCCGACGCTGAAGCTGCACCAGTGCGGCCTGCCGAAGAAGATGGCGCTCGAGCTGTTCAAGCCGTTCATCTTCTCCAAGCTGCAGCGCCGCGGCCTCGCCACCACGATCAAGGCGGCGAAGAAGCTCGTCGAGCGCGAGAGCGCCGAGGTGTGGGACATCCTCGAAGAGGTGATCCGCGAGCACCCGGTGCTGCTCAACCGCGCGCCGACGCTGCATCGCCTGGGCATCCAGGC
The DNA here is from genome assembly GCF_014138265.1 of Dokdonella fugitiva. Lineage (GTDB taxonomy): Bacteria > Pseudomonadota > Gammaproteobacteria > Xanthomonadales > Rhodanobacteraceae > Dokdonella_A > Dokdonella_A fugitiva_A. Next base: position 277,426 of record NZ_JACGXL010000003.1, on the reverse strand, counting down.
GTTCGAGCCCGTGCTCATCGAAGGCAAGGCGATCCAGCTGCACCCGCTCGTCTGTACCGCGTTCAACGCGGACTTCGACGGTGACCAGATGGCCGTGCACGTGCCGCTGTCGCTCGAGGCGCAGCTCGAAGCGCGCGCGCTGATGATGTCGACCAACAACATCCTGTCGCCCGCGAACGGCGAGCCGATCATCGTGCCGACCCAGGACGTCGTCCTCGGCCTGTACTACATGACGCGCGCGCTCGAGAACGCGAAGGGTGAGGGCATGGCGTTCGCCAACGTCGCCGAAGTCCATCGCGCCTACGACAACCGCGCGGTCACGCTGCACGCGAAGGTGAAGGTGCGCCTGCACCAGGTCGAGTTCGACGAAAACGGCAAGCGCAGCGAGAACACGACCCTGGTCGACACCACGGTCGGCCGCGCGCTGCTGGCGGAAATCCTGCCGGAAGGCCTGCCGTTCGCGCTGGTCAACATCGAGCTGACCAAGAAGAACATCTCGCGCCTGATCAACCAGTGCTACCGCCGCCTCGGCCTCAAGGACACGGTCGTGTTCGCGGACCAGCTCATGTACACGGGCTTCCATTACGCGACGCGCGCGGGCATGTCGATCGGCATCGACGACATGAAGATCCCGGCCGCCAAGAAGGGCATCCTCGAGGAAGCCGAGAAAGAAGTCACCGAGATCCAGCAGCAGTACCAGTCGGGCCTGGTGACCGCGGGCGAGCGCTACAACAAGGTCGTCGACATCTGGTCGCGCACCAACGAGAAAGTCGCCGCGGCGATGATGAAGGGCATCGGCTCGGACGAGGTCAAGAACGCCAAGGGCGACCTGGTCGAGCAGAAGTCGATGAACTCGCTGTTCATCATGGCCGACTCGGGCGCGCGCGGTAGCGCGGCGCAGATCCGCCAGCTCGCCGGCATGCGCGGCCTGATGGCCCGCCCGGACGGCTCGATCATCGAGACGCCGATCAAGGCGAACTTCCGCGAAGGCCTGAACGTGCTGCAGTACTTCAACTCGACCCACGGTGCCCGAAAGGGTCTCGCGGACACCGCGTTGAAGACCGCGAACTCGGGTTACCTGACGCGTCGTCTCGTCGACGTCGCGCAGGACGTGGTCGTCACCGAGACCGATTGCGGCACCAAGTCCGGGCTCACGATGGCGCCGATCGTCGAAGGCGGCGACGTCGTCGAGGCGCTGAAGGACCGCGTGCTCGGCCGCGTGGTCGCCGAGGACGTGTTCGCGCCGGGCAACGACGAGGATCCGATCGTCCCGCGCAACACGCTGCTCGACGAAGCGATGGTGGAGAAGCTCGAAGTCGCCGGCGTGCAGTCGGTGCTCGTGCGCTCGCCGATCACCTGCGACGCGCGCTTCGGCGTCTGTGCGATGTGCTACGGCCGCGACCTCGCGCGTGGCCACCTCGTCAACATCGGCGAAGCGGTCGGCGTCATCGCCGCGCAGTCGATCGGCGAGCCGGGCACGCAGCTGACGATGCGTACGTTCCACATCGGCGGCGCCGCGTCGCGAGCCGCCGCAGTCGACAACGTGCAGGTGAAGACGACCGGCACGCTGAAGTTCACCAACCTCAAGACCGTCGCGCACAGCGCCGGTCACCTCGTCGCCGTGTCGCGCTCGGGCGAACTGTCGGTCATGGATACGCACGGCCGCGAGCGCGAGCGCTACAAGGTGCCGTACGGCGCGGTCATCGACGCGAAGGACGGCGCGGCGGTCAAGGCCGGCCAGACGGTCGCGAAGTGGGACCCGCACACCCATCCGATCGTCTCGGAAGTGGCCGGCGTGGTCCGCTTCATCGACTTCCAGGATGGCATCACCGTGCAGGAGCAGGTCGATGAACTGACCGGCCTCGCCAGCGCGGTGGTCACCGACCCGAAGCGCCGCGGCGGCACCGCCAAGGACCTGCGTCCGATGGTGCGCCTGGTCGACAAGAAGGGCGGCGAACTGCGTCTGCCCGGCACGGACATCCCGGCGCAGTACTTCCTGCCCGCGGGTGCGATCGTGTCGCTGCAGAACGGCTCCGAGGTCGGCGTCGGCGACGTCGTCGCGCGTATCCCGCAGGAAACGTCCAAGACCCGCGACATCACGGGCGGTCTGCCGCGCGTGGCCGACCTGTTCGAAGCGCGCAAGCCGAAGGAACCGGCGATCCTCGCCGAGCGTTCGGGCGTGGTCAGCTTCGGCAAGGACACCAAGGGCAAGCAGCGCCTGATCATCCGCGACACGGACGGCAACGAGCACGAGGAACTGATCCCGAAGTGGCGTCACGTGATCGTGTTCGAAGGCGAGCACGTCGAGAAGGGTGAAACGATCGTCGACGGCGAGCCGAATCCGCACGACATCCTGCGCCTGCTGGGCGTCGAGCCGCTGGCGGCGTACCTGGTCAAGGAAATCCAGGACGTCTATCGCCTGCAGGGCGTGAAGATCAACGACAAGCACATCGAAGCGATCATTCGCCAGATGCTGCGCAAGATCGAGATCGCCGAACCGGGTGACACGCGTTTCCTGCGCGGCGAGCAGGTCGACCGCTCGCGCCTCGTCGAGGAGAACTCGCGTGCGGACGCGCGCAACGAGCGCGTGGCCGAGATGCTGCCGGTGCTGCTCGGCATCACCAAGGCGTCGCTCGCGACCGAGTCGTTCATCTCGGCGGCGTCGTTCCAGGAAACGACGCGCGTGCTGACCGAGGCGGCCGTACGCGGCACCCGCGATACCTTGCGGGGCCTCAAGGAAAATGTTATCGTCGGACGCTTGATTCCCGCCGGTACCGGCCTTGCTTATCACGCCCAGCGGCGCAGCAAGCAGGGTACGTTGACCGAGCAGGAACGCGAAACGCTGGGTGCCACGAGTTCGGTGGCCGAGGCGGTCGCCGAAGACGGCGATTCGCATTGATCCAGGCCCCGTGTGGGCTGATCCGACCAGGCCTGCGAGAGCAGGCGTCCGGGTGAACCGGGCCTTCCCCGCAGCGGGGTGGTGATCAGCCGGGGCGAGGCGACGACATCGAAAAGAGGCGAAGGATTCGCCTCGTGTTCGAGGGCAGGGAGCGAGGCGCTGGGCGCGCGGCGGGTTGACCGTCGCGTTAGGCGCACGTTATACTCTTTTGTCTCGGCAGGCCGAATTCATTCGGCCTGCCTTTTGTTTCCCGGACGATTCCGGGCTTTCTTCCAAGATCTCGCAGGCACGGTTCAAACGCATGTCAACAGTCAATCAGCTGGTACGCAAGCCGCGCAGCCCGAAGACGTACAAGAGCGCGTCCCCGGCTCTCGCGAATTGCCCGCAGCGTCGCGGCGTCTGCACGCGCGTCTACACGACCACGCCGAAGAAGCCGAACTCGGCTCTGCGCAAGGTCGCCAAGGTGCGACTGACGAACGGCTTCGAAGTCATCAGCTACATCGGCGGCGAAGGCCATAACCTGCAGGAGCACTCGGTGGTGCTCATTCGCGGCGGCCGCGTGAAGGATCTGCCGGGCGTGCGTTACCACACGGTGCGCGGCAGCCTCGATGCGGCCGGTGTGACCAAGCGTCGCCAGAGCCGTTCGAAGTACGGCGCGAAGCGCCCGAAGAGCTGATCCGCTCGCATTCCCACAGGCGCTTCGGCGCTTGAGTATCAAGTGGCCCGTGTGGCCGCATCATTGAGAAGAATCTATGTCACGTAAAGGTCAAACCCCGACTCGCGTCCTCCTGCCCGACCCCAAGCACGGCAGCCAGGTCATCGCCCGCTTCATCAATATGGTGATGCAGAGCGGCAAGAAGTCGGTCGCGGAAAAGATCGTCTACGGCGCGCTCGACCACATCGGTGAGAAGCATGCCGAGCCGGTCGCGCTGGTCGAGAAGGCGCTCAACAACGTCGCACCGGCGGTCGAGGTCAAGTCCCGCCGCGTCGGTGGCGCGACGTACCAGGTTCCGGTCGAAGTGCGCTCGACGCGCCGCACCGCGCTGGCGATGCGCTGGCTCATCGACGCGGCGCGCAAGCGCGGCGAGAACACCATGCCGCGCAAGCTCGCGGCCGAACTGCTCGAGGCTTCCGAGAACCGCGGTGGCGCGGTGAAGAAGCGCGAGGAGACGCACCGCATGGCGGAAGCGAACAAGGCGTTCTCGCACTACCGCTGGTAAGCGGTTTCGCGCGTCCGGCGATTCGCCCGAATCGCGGCATGCGGGGCTTCAGCCCCGCGTCTGAACATGCACCGCAGCCGGGACGGCTGCTCCATCGCGGGTAAGGAATCCCGGGAAAGGTAATCACAATGGCTCGCACCACACCTATCGAGCGCTATCGCAATTTCGGCATCATGGCCCACATCGATGCCGGAAAGACCACCACGACCGAGCGCATCCTCTATTACACCGGCGTCAATCACAAGATTGGCGAGGTGCATGAGGGCGCCGCGACGATGGACTGGATGGAACAGGAACAGGAACGCGGCATCACGATCACGTCGGCCGCGACGACCTGCTTCTGGACCGGCATGGACCGTTCGTTCCCGCAGCATCGCTTCAACATCATCGATACCCCGGGGCACGTCGACTTCACGATCGAAGTCGAGCGCTCGCTGCGCGTGCTCGACGGTGCGGTGTTCGTGCTGTGCGCGGTCGGTGGCGTGCAACCGCAGTCCGAGACGGTGTGGCGCCAGGCCAACAAGTACGGCGTGCCGCGCCTCGCGTTCGTCAACAAGATGGACCGTACCGGCGCCGACTTCGACAAGGTCGTCGGCCAGCTGAAGTCGCGCCTGGGCGCGCATCCGGTGCCGATGCAGGTGCCGATCGGTGCCGAGGACGCCTTCGAGGGCGTGGTCGACCTCGTCAAGATGAAGGCGATCTACTGGGACGCCGAGTCGCAGGGTATGTCGTTCGAGTATCGCGACATCCCGGCGCACCTCAAGGATGTCTGCGAGAAGGCGCATTCGTTCCTCGTCGAGTCGGCCGCGGAGACGTCGGAAGACCTCATGAACAAGTACCTCGAGGAAGGTTCGCTTTCCGAGGACGAGATCTATGCGGGCATCCGCGACGCAGTGATCGGCAACAAGCTGATCCCGGTGTTCTGCGGCACGGCGTTCAAGAACAAGGGCGTGCAGGCGATGCTCGACGCGGTCGTGCGTTACCTGCCGGCGCCGTCCGATCGTCCGCCGGTCAAGGGCATCGACGAGGACGAGAAGGAAGATTCGCGCACGGCCGACGACGCCGCGCCGTTCTCCGCGCTCGCGTTCAAGATCATGACCGATCCGTTCGTCGGCTCGCTGACGTTCTTCCGCGTGTATTCGGGCGTACTGAATTCGGGCGACACCGTCTACAACCCGGTCAAGAGCAAGAAGGAACGCGTCGGCCGCATCCTGCAGATGCACGCGGCCGAGCGCAGCGAGATCAAGGAAGTCCGCGCGGGCGACATCGCCGCGGCGGTCGGCCTGAAGGACGTCACGACCGGCGACACGCTGTGCGCGACCGACAACGTGATCACGCTCGAGCGCATGACGTTCCCGGATCCGGTCATCGCGATGGCGGTCGAACCGAAGACCAAGTCGGACCAGGAAAAGATGGGCATCGCCCTGTCGCGCCTCGCGCAGGAAGACCCGTCGTTCCGCGTCCGCTCGGACGAGGAGTCGGGCCAGACGATCATCGCCGGCATGGGCGAGCTGCACCTCGAGATCATCGTCGACCGCATGAAGCGCGAGTTCAACGTCGAGGCTAACGTCGGCAAGCCGCAGGTGGCCTACCGCGAGACGATCCGCAAGGCCGTCAAGCAGGAAGGCAAGTTCGTGCGCCAGTCGGGCGGCAAGGGCCAGTACGGCCACGTCGTGCTCGAGATCGAGCCGCAGGAGCGCGGCAAGGGTTACCTGTTCGAGAACGTGACCGTCGGCGGTTCGGTGCCGAAGGAATACGTGCCGGCGGTCGACAAGGGCATTCGCGAAGCGATGACCAGTGGTCCGATGGCGGGCTTCCCGGTCGTCGACATCAAGATCAAGCTCGTCGACGGTTCTTACCACGAGGTCGACTCGAACGAAATGGCGTTCAAGATCGCCGGTTCGATGGGCTTCAAGGAAGGCTTCAACAAGGCCAACCCGGTCCTGCTCGAGCCGATCATGAAGGTCGAGGTGGTCACGCCCGAGGACTACATGGGCGACGTGATGGGCGACCTGAGCCGCCGTCGCGGCGTGCTGCAGGGCTCGGACGATTCGCCGTCGGGCAAGGTCATCAACGCGATGGTGCCGCTCGGCGAAATGTTCGGTTACGCGACGAGCCTGCGCTCGATGTCGCAGGGCCGCGCGACCTTCACGATGGAGTTCGACCACTACGCCGAAGCGCCGAACAACATCGCCGAAGCGGTCATCAAGAAGAGTTGACCAGCGCGACCCTCGCGGGTCGCCGGAATATAGAGAAGCGGCCCTTCGGGGCCGCATTGTCCAAATAGTCTGCTTTGAGGTTGCAAGTCATGTCGAAGGAAAAATTCGAGCGCAAGAAGCCGCACGTGAACGTGGGCACGATCGGCCACGTTGACCACGGCAAGACGACGCTGACGGCGGCGCTGACGAAGATCGGTGCGGAGCGCTTCGGCGGCGAGTTCAAGGCGTACGACCAGATCGACGCGGCGCCGGAAGAGAAGGCGCGCGGCATCACGATTTCGACGGCGCACGTGGAATACGAAAGCCCGACGCGGCACTACGCGCACGTTGATTGCCCGGGCCACGCGGACTACGTGAAGAACATGATCACGGGAGCGGCGCAGATGGACGGCGCGATCCTGGTGTGTTCGGCGGCGGACGGTCCGATGCCGCAGACGCGCGAGCACATCCTGCTGGCGCGCCAGGTGGGCGTGCCGTACATCGTGGTGTTCATGAACAAGGCGGACATGGTCGACGACGCGGAGCTGCTGGAGCTCGTCGAGATGGAAGTGCGCGAGCTGTTGTCGAAGTATAACTTCCCGGGCGACGACACGCCGATCGTGAAGGGATCGGCGCTGAAGGCGCTGGAAGGGGACCAGTCGGAAATCGGCGTGCCGGCGATCATCAAGCTGGTGGAAGCGCTGGACAGCTGGATTCCGGAGCCGCAGCGTGACATCGACAAGCCGTTCCTGATGCCGGTCGAGGACGTGTTCTCGATCTCGGGTCGCGGCACGGTGGTGACGGGCCGAATCGAGCGCGGCATCGTCAAGGTGGGCGACGAAATCGAGATCGTGGGCATCCGTCCGACGCAGAAGACGACGGTGACGGGCGTGGAGATGTTCCGCAAGCTGCTGGACCAGGGCCAGGCGGGCGACAACGCGGGCCTGTTGCTGCGCGGCACGAAGCGTGACGACGTGGAGCGCGGCCAGGTGCTGGCGAAGCCGGGTTCGATCACGCCGCACACGAAGTTCGAGGCGGAAGTGTACGTGCTGTCGAAGGACGAGGGCGGTCGCCACACGCCGTTCTTCAAGGGCTATCGCCCGCAGTTCTACTTCCGCACGACGGACGTGACGGGTGCGTGCGAGCTGCCGGAAGGCGTGGAGATGGTCATGCCGGGCGACAACATCAAGATGGTGGTGACGCTGATCGCGCCGATCGCGATGGACGAGGGCCTGCGCTTCGCGATCCGCGAAGGCGGCCGTACGGTCGGCGCGGGCGTGGTGGCGAAGATCATCCAGTAAGGTCAGAAAAGGACCTGGCAGGTTCCCGGAATGGATTTTTCGGGATTCTGCTACGCAAAAGCTTCACATTCCGTGGGTGTCTTGTTATAGTAGACAGCTCACTACCGCTCCGGTATTGCCTGGGGCGGCAACAGACAGCGAAATGAGGCGCAGGAAGCGCTTCGAGTTCGCCGACAGGATGTCGACCGTAGCGACCCCGGCACGGGGCGATCGTCTCGAGGACGGGTCGGCTGCGAGGGTGGTTCAAGCTTGAGCGGACCGGGAACGGTCCGCTCATTCTTTCGCGCAGTTGCAACAGGCATTCAAAGGCCGCCCCTGTCGGGTGCGGCGGGCGGGGTTCAGTGAGCCCTGTCGTCGATGAACAGCGTTCTTTCAGATTCAAGGACACGGCAATGGCGGACCAGAAGATTCGTATCCGGCTCAAGGCATTCGATCACCGCTTGATCGATCGCTCCGCGAGCGAAATCGTCGAGACGGCGAAGCGCACCGGCGCACAGGTCCGCGGACCGATTCCGCTGCCGACCAAGATCGAGCGCTACACCATTCTGGTGTCGCCGCACGCCGACAAGGATGCGCGCGACCAGTACGAGACGCGTGTGCACAAGCGCGTGATGGACATCGTCGACCCGAACGACAAGACCGTGGACGCGCTCATGAAGCTCGACCTCGCGGCCGGCGTCGACGTCCAGATCAAGCTGCACTGAAGCACCAGTACAAGTAACGGGATACGACGATGAGTATCGGGTTGGTAGGTCGTAAATGCGGCATGAGCCGCGTCTTCACCGAAGATGGTCGTTCGGTGCCGGTGACGCTGATCGAAGCGACGCCGAACCGCGTGACGCAGGTGAAGACCATCGAGGCCGACGGCTACAGCGCCGTCCAGGTCACCGCCGGCGCGAAGCGCGCTGCGCTGATCAACAAGCCGCTCGCCGGGCACTTCGCCAAGGCGAACGTGACGGCAGGTCGCGGCCTGTGGGAATTCCGCGTCGAAGCGGCCGAGCTCGGCAAGTTCGCCGTCGGCGGCGAGCTTAAGGCCGACGAGGTCTTCACGGTCGGCCAGAAGGTCGACGTGCAGGGCGTCAGCAAGGGCAAGGGCTTCCAGGGCACGATCAAGCGCCATCACTTCACGATGGGCGATGCCACGCACGGCAACTCGCTGTCGCATCGTGCGCCGGGCTCGATCGGCCAGCGCCAGACGCCGGGCCGCGTGTTCCCGGGCAAGAAGATGGCCGGTCACATGGGTAACGTGACCCGCTCGTCGATGAACCTCGAGATCGTCAAGATCGATACCGAGCGTCATCTGATCGCGATCAAGGGCGCGGTGCCGGGCGCACCGGGCGGCGACGTGATCGTGCGTCCCGCCGTGAAGTCGAAGTAAGGAGGACGCCATGGAACTCAACGTCATCGGCGCCAAGCCGGTTTCCGTCTCCGAGGCGGTGTTCGGCAAGGAATTCCGCGAAGACCTCGTGCACCAGGTCGTCGTTGCATATCGCAACGCCGGTCGCGCCGGCACGAAGGCGCAGAAGTCGCGTTCGGATCTGTCCGGCACGACCAAGAAGTTCAAGAAGCAGAAGGGTGGCGGCGCGCGTCACGGCGACTTCCGTGCCCCGATCTTTGTCGGCGGCGGCGTCACGTTCGCCGCGCGTCCGCGCAGTTTCGCGCAGAAGGTCAACCGCAAGATGTTCCGCGGCGCGATGGTTTCGATCCTGTCGGAGCTGAACCGCCAGGGTCGCATCTCGGTGGTCGAGTCGTTCGGCATCGAGCAGCCGAAGACCAAGCAGATGGTCGCCAAGCTCGCCGAGCTGAAGGCCGCGGGCCGCGTCGTGCTGGTCGCCGAGAACGCGCCCGAGGCGCTGTATCTCGCCGCGCGCAACGTGCCCTACCTGCACGTCGTCGACGTCGCCGCGCTGGATCCGGTCAGTCTGGTCGGTGCGGACAAGATCGTCATGACGGTCGAATCGCTCAAGCGTATCGAGGAGTGGCTGGCGTGAAAGAGCATCTGTACAACGTCCTGCGCGCGCCGCACATCTCCGAGAAGAGCGCGCGTCTGCAGGAAAACAACCAGTACGTGTTCGAGGTTGCGCAGGCTGCGACCAAGGCCGACGTGAAGGCGGCCGTGGAAGGACTGTTCAGCGTCGAGGTGCAGTCGGTCAACCTGGTCAACGTCAAGGGCAAGGCCAGGGCATTCCGCAACCGCGCCGGCACGCGCAGCAACAAGCGCAAGGCGTACGTTCGACTCGCCGATGGCCAGACCATCGACGTGACAGCCAAGGCCTAAGGTGGATATGGGCGTGATGAGCGTCCATGGAAATCAGGAAAAAACATCATGGCACTGATTACAGTCAAACCCACCTCCGCCGGACGCCGCGCCGTCGTGCGCGTGGCCACTCCTGGCCTGCACAAGGGCGCGCCGTACGCACCGCTGACCGAGTCGCAGTCCAAGACCGGTGGCCGCAACCATTACGGTCGCATCACCACCCGTCACAAGGGTGGCGGCTCGAAGCAGCATTACCGCGTGATCGACTTCAAGCGCGACAAGGAAGGCATCGCCTGCCGCATCGAGCGCATCGAATACGATCCGAATCGCACGGCGCACATCGCGCTGCTGTGTTTCGTCGACGGCGAGCGCCGCTACATCATCGCGCCGAAGGGCGCGAAGGTCGGCGACCAGCTCATGTCCGGCCACGACGCGCCGATCAAGGTCGGCAACTCGCTGCCGCTGCGCAACATCCCGATCGGTTCCACCGTGCACTGCATCGAGATGAAGCCGGGCAAGGGCGCGCAGATCGCGCGTTCGGCCGGTGCCTCGGCGCAGCTGGTCGCGCGCGAGCAGGGCTACGCCACGCTGCGCCTCCGCTCCGGCGAGATGCGCAAGGTGCCGGCGGAATGCCGCGCCACGATCGGCGAAGTCGGCAACAGCGAGCACAACCTCGAAAAGCTGGGCAAGGCGGGTGCGTCGCGCTGGCGCGGCGTGCGTCCGACCGTTCGCGGTGCCGCGATGAACCCGGTCGACCATCCGCACGGCGGTGGCGAGGCGAAGGCCGGCCAGGGTAACCCGCATCCGGTGTCGCCGTGGGGCATGCCGACGAAGGGTTACAAGACGCGCAAGAACAAGCGCACGACGCAGTTCATCGTCCGCGACCGCAGGGGTTAAGCAATGGCTCGTTCTCTGAAGAAAGGCCCGTTCGTCGACCATCACCTGATGAAGAAGGTGGAGGTTGCGGGCAACACGAAGAAGCCGATCAAGACCTGGTCGCGTCGATCGATGATCGTGCCGGAAATGGTGGGCTTCACGCTCGCGATCCACAACGGTCGCCAGCACGTGCCCGTGCTGGTCAATGAAAACATGGTCGGCCACAAGCTCGGCGAATTTGCGGTGACCCGCACGTTCAAGGGCCACGGTGGCGACAAGAAGGCCGCCGAGGCCAAGAAGTGACGGTGAGCACGATGGAAGCCAAAGCGATCCTGCGCAGCGCGCGCATTTCCCCGCAGAAGGCCCGCCTGGTCGCCGACCAGGTGCGTGGCATGCCGGTCGGTCGCGCGACCAACCTGCTGCAGTTCAGCGACAAGAAGGCGGCGCACCTGATCAAGAAGGTGCTGCTGTCGGCCGTCGCGAACGCCGAAAACAACCTCGGTGCGGACGTCGACGAGCTGAAGGTCTCGAAGATCTTCGTCGACGAAGGCGCGATCCTCAAGCGCATGCATGCACGCGCGAAGGGCCGCGGCTCGCGCATCTCCAAGCGCACCAGCCACATCACCGTGGTTGTCGGCGAATAAGGCACAGGACGACTACGATGGGTCACAAAGTCAATCCGATCGGCATCCGCCTCGGCATCGCCAAGGACTGGAATTCGAAGTGGTTCGCGAACAAGCGCGAATACGCCGAATACCTCGGTGCCGACCTCAAGGTGCGCGAGCTGCTGAAGAAGAAGCTCGCCCAGGCCGGCATTTCCCGGATCCAGATCGAGCGTCCGGCCAAGACCGCACGCGTGACGATCCACACGGCTCGTCCGGGTGTCGTCATCGGCAAGAAGGGCGAGGACATCGAGAAGCTGCGCAAGGAAGTCTCGAACGTGATGGGCGTCCCGGCGCACATCAACGTGACCGAGGTGCGTAAGCCCGAGCTCGACGCCCAGCTCGTCGCGGAATCGATCGCGCAGCAGCTCGAGCGCCGCATCATGTTCCGCCGCGCGATGAAGCGCTCGGTGCAGAACGCGATGCGCCTCGGTGCGCTCGGCATCAAGGTCAATGTCGCCGGCCGCCTGAATGGCGCCGAGATCGCGCGTTCGGAGTGGTACCGCGAAGGTCGCGTGCCGCTGCACACGCTGCGCGCGGACATCGACTACGGCTTCGCCGAGGCGAAGACCACGTACGGAATCATCGGCGTGAAGGTGTGGGTCTTCAAGGGTGAGATCTTCGACCTCCACGCATCTCAGCAGGAAGCCAAGGCCGAGGCCGCTGAAGAGCGTCCGCAGCGTCGCGCGCCGAAGGCGGGAGCGTAAGTCATGCTGCAACCCAAGCGCACCAAGTACCGCAAGGTCCAGAAGGCCCGCAACCGTGGCCTCTCCTACGTCTCGAACAAGGTCAGCTTCGGCGAATTCGGCCTGAAGGCGACTACGCACGGCCACCTGACCGCGCGCCAGATCGAGGCCGCCCGTCGCTGCATCACGCGCTACGTCAAGCGCGGCGGCAAGTTGTGGATCCGCGTGTTCCCCGACAAGCCGATCTCGAAGAAGCCGATCGAAGTCCGAATGGGCAATGGTAAGGGCAACGTCGAGTATTGGGTGGCTCCGGTGCAGCCGGGCCGCATGCTGTATGAAATCGAGGGCATCGCCGAAATCGAGGCTCGCGAGGCGTTCCGTCTCGCCGCCGCCAAGCTGTCGGTGCAGACCCAATTCGTGGCCCGGACGGTGCTGTGATGGAACTGAAAGAACTCCGCCAGAAGAATGCAGAGCAGCTCGCCGAGCACCTCGGTGAACTGCGCCGCGAACAATTCAACCTGCGCATGCAGAAGGGCTCCGGCCAGCTCACGCAGACCCATCAGTTTGGCCGCGTCCGTCGCGAGATCGCGCAGGTCAAGCACCTGCTCGGCGCGAAGAAGCAGGGGCAGTGACATGAGCGAGAATGAGAAGAAGCAGCGCACCCTCGAGGGGCGCGTGGTCAGCAACAAGATGACCAAGACCGTGACCGTCCTGCTCGAGCGCCAGGTGCAGCACCCGCTGTACGGCAAGATCGTGCGTCGCTCCACCAAGGTGCACGCTCACGACGAGGCGAGCGAGTGCAAGGAAGGCGACGTCGTCCGCATCGCGGAATGCCGTCCGCTGTCGAAGACCAAGAACTGGCGCGTCGTGAAAATCGTCACGCGCGCTGAAGCCTGAGCGTGGCGGGACTGGAGGAGAAAGCGACATGATCCAGATGCAGACCACGCTGGCCGCGGCGGACAACAGCGGTGCGCGCGAACTGATGTGCATCAAGGTACTCGGCGGCTCTAAGCGCCGGTACGCGCAGATCGGCGACGTGATCAAGGTTTCCGTGCGTGAAGCGATTCCGCGCGGCAAGGTGAAGAAGGGCGAGGTCTACGACGCCGTCGTGGTGCGCACCCGCAAGGGCGTGCGTCGCGCGGACGGTTCGCTGATCCGCTTCGACGGCAATGCGGCCGTCCTGTTGAACAACAAACTCGAGCCGATCGGCACCCGTATCTTCGGGCCGGTCACGCGCGAGCTGCGCGGCGAGCGTTTCATGAAGATCGTTTCGCTCGCGCCGGAAGTCCTGTAACGAGGTTGATGCCATGAACCGTATCCGCAAGGGCGACCAGGTCCTGGTTATCGCCGGCAAGAACAAGGGCCAGAAGGGCGAGGTGACGCGCGTCGCGGGTGATTCCGTGTTCGTGCAGAACATCAACCTGGTCAAGCGCCACACGAAGCCGAATCCGCAGGCGAACCAGCCGGGCGGCATTGTCGAGCGCGAGGCTCCGATCCATATTTCCAACGTAATGCTGTTCAACACCGCCACCGGCAAGGGTGAGCGCGTGGGCTTCAAGACGCTCGAGAACGGGCGCAAGGTCCGCGTGTATCGCACGTCCGGCGAAGTGGTCGACGCTTGAGGCTGACGACATGACCCGCCTTCAGACTATCTACAAAGAACAGGTCGTGCCGAAGCTGACTCAGCGTTTCGGCTACACCAACCCGATGCAGGTGCCGCGCCTGACCAAGATCACGCTCAACATGGGCGTGGGCGAGGCGGTGGGCAACAAGAAGATCCTCGAGAACGCCGTGGCCGACATGGCGAAGATCGCCGGTCAGAAGCCGATCGTGACGCTGTCCCGCAAGGCGCACGCGACGTTCAAGATCCGCGAGAACTGGCCGATCGGCTGCAAGGTCACCCTGCGCCGTCACCGCATGTACGAGTTCTTCGATCGCCTGATCAACATCTCGCTGCCGCGCGTGCGTGACTTCCGCGGCATCTCGGGGCGTTCGTTCGACGGCCGCGGCAACTTCAACATGGGCCTGAAGGAACAGATCATCTTCCCCGAGATCGATTTCGACCAGATCGACGCGCTGCGCGGCATGGACATCGCGATCACGACGACCGCCCGTACCGACGAGGAAGCGAAGGCGCTGCTCGAAGCGTTCAACTTCCCGTTCCGCAACTGACAGCGCGACAGCAGGACCCAGGATTATGGCCAAGACCTCGATGATCAACCGCGATCTCAAGCGCACCAAGCTCGTGAAGCGGCATGCCGCCAAGCGAGAGGAGCTCAAGAAGATCGTGTCCAGCACGACGGCGTCGTACGACGAGAAGATCGCCGCCGCGGTGAAGCTGCAGAAGCTGCCGCGCGACTCGAGCCCTTCGCGTCAGCGCAACCGCTGCGAGCTGACCGGCCGCTCGCGCGGCGTCTACAGCAAGTTCGGCCTCGCGCGCCACAAGCTGCGCGAAGCGACCATGCGTGGCGACGTCCCGGGTCTGCGCAAGGCCAGCTGGTAAACACGCGGAATCCTCCGCGCGAGCCCGGCCGTCCGCGGCCGGACTTCCACAAAATAGATCATTCGCATTTCGCGGATATCGGTGCACTCAGAGGTGGTTTTTCATGAGCATGACTGATCCCATCGCCGACATGTTTACGCGCATTCGCAATGCGCAGGCCACGGGCAAGCGTTCCGTGGCGATGCCGGCCTCCCGCGTCAAGCACGCGATCGCCAACCTGCTGAAGAACGAGGGCTACGTCGCCGAAGTGCAGACGAGCACGGTCGAAGGCAAGGCGAAGCTCGAGATCGCCCTCAAGTACTACGAAGGCAAGCCGGTCATCGAGCGCATCGAGCGCGTCAGCCGGTCCGGCCTGCGCGTTTACCGCGGCAAGGACGAGCTGCCGAAGATCCTCAATGGTCTCGGTATTTCGATCGTTTCCACGTCGTCCGGAATCATGACCGACGCGCAGGCCCGCAAGAAGGGCCTCGGCGGCGAAGTCATCGGCCTGGTCGCCTAAGTTTCTTGGAGAAATAAGACATGTCCCGCGTTGCCAAGAAACCCATTTCCCTGCCGAAGGGCGTCGAGTGCCAGGTCAAGGCCGACGCGATCACCGTGAAGGGCCCGAAGGGCACGCTCGCGATCGCCTCGCCGGCCGGCGTCTCCGTCGCCGTCGACGGTGGCACGATCCAGCTCAGCGCGAAGAGCGCGAACGACACGAAGATGGCGGGCACCGCCCGCGCATTGATCAACAACATGGTCACCGGCGTCAGCGAAGGCTACCAGCGCAAGCTGGAGCTGGTCGGCGTCGGTTACCGCGCGGCGCTGCAGGGCAAGGACCTCAGCCTCACGCTCGGCTTCTCGCATCCGGTCGTCTTCAAGGCGCCGGAAGGCATCACGATCACGGTTCCGGCGCAGACCGAGATCCTGATCGCGGGTGCGGACAAGCAGCGCGTCGGCGAAGTCGCCGCGAAGATCCGCTCGTTCCGTCCGCCGGAACCCTACAAGGGCAAGGGCGTGCGTTACTCGGGCGAAAAGATCACCCTCAAAGAGGCCAAGAAGGCGTAAGGACGTTGTCCGCGCGCGTGAAGGGCGGCCGTTGATCGCCGGACTTTACGCCAAGAACAGCCCATCGCAGCCGATCCGCTTCTGGAAGAACGACCATGGAAAAGAACATCGCAAGACTCCGCCGCGCCAAGTCCACGCGCGCACACATCCGCACGCTGGGCGTGCCGCGCCTGAGCGTGCATCGCAGCGGGCAGCACATCTACGCGCAGGTGCAGACCGCCGAGGGCGACAAGGTCATCGCGGCCGCGTCGACCACGCAGAAGGCGATCGCTGAAAGCCTGAAGGGCACCAAGAACAAGGCCGCGGCCGCCGCCGTCGGCAAGGCCGTCGCCGAGGCCGCGCTGAAGGCGGGCGTCGAGAAGGTCGCGTTCGACCGCTCGGGCTTCCGTTACCACGGCCGCATCCAGGCGCTCGCGGAAGCTGCGCGCGAAGCGGGCCTGAAGTTCTGATCGCGCGCGGCCGTCCGCGGCCGCGCCGACATGCACCAAACCGGCGCACCACGCCGGGCGCCAGGGCAGGCGCAGCAACAACCGGATTGAGCCGTTCCGGAACCGTTCCATCACAACTCCAAGCGGCAATGCCGCAAGCAGAAGTCCGCAACCGCTCCGGCGGGCGGCATGACAGGTGAAACATGGCGAATACGAACGAACGTGAGAACAGCGACGGCTTCCTCGAGAAGCTGATCGCGGTGAACCGCGTGGCGAAGACCGTCAAGGGCGGCCGCCAGATGAGCTTCACGGCACTGACCGTCGTCGGTGACGGCGATGGCCGCGTCGGCTTCGGTTACGGCAAGGCGCGCGAAGTGCCGGTCGCGATCTCGAAGGCGATGGAGCGCGCGCGCAAGGGCATGGTCAAGGTCGACCTCAACAACGGCACGCTGTTCCATGCGGTGAAGGCCAACCACGGCGCGGCGAAGGTGTTCATGCAGCCGGCGTCCGAAGGCACCGGCGTGATCGCCGGCGGCGCGATGCGCGCCGTGCTCGAAGTGGTCGGCGTCAAGAACGTTCTGGCCAAGGCGGTCGGTTCGCGCAACCCGATCAACCTGGTGCGCGCGACGATCAACGGCCTGCAGGCGATGGTGTCGCCGGAGCGCATCGCGTCCAAGCGCGGCAAGTCGGTCGACGAGGTGATGGGCAATGGCTAAGACGAACGCGAAGGCAGGCAAGACGATCCGCGTCCGCCTGTTCAAGAGCATCAACGGTTGCCAGGAACGCCATCGCGTCAGCGTGCGCGCGCTCGGCCTGCGCAAGCTCAACGACGTGCGTGAACTGGTCGATTCGCCGTCGGTGCGCGGCCTGGTGAACCAGGTCAGCTATTTGGTCCGCATCGAGGAAGGCGTCTGAGACGCCCGGGGCATTGAACTCGCGTTCAATGCCTCGAACTAGCAATTTCTCTGGAGTCGATTGACATGCGTCTCAACACACTCAAGCCCGCCGCTGGTGCCCGCAAGGATCGCGTCCGCGTCGGTCGCGGCATCGGTTCGGGCCTCGGCAAGACCGCTGGCCGTGGTCACAAGGGTCAGTACGCGCGCGCCGGCAAGGGCAAGGTCAAGGCCGGCTTCGAAGGCGGCCAGATGCCGCTGCAGCGCCGCCTGCCGAAGGTCGGTTTCCGTTCCAAGAAGGCCCACGAGGTCAGCGAAGTGCTGCTCTACCAGCTCGATTCGCTCAAGGCCGACGTGGTCGATTTCGACGTGCTCAAGGCCGCCGGCCTGATCGAGACCCGCGCCGAACGCGCGAAGATCGTGAAGAAGGGCGACATCAAGCGCGCGGTGAAGCTCAAGGGCGTGGCGGTCACCGCCGGCGCCAAGGCCGCGATCGAGGCTGCCGGCGGCAGCGTGGAGTAAGCGCGTGGCGTCTTCGCAGTCCAATCCGCTCGCTTCGCTCGGCAAGTTGACCGAGCTGAAGCAGCGCCTGCTGTTCGTGATCGGCGCGCTGGTCGTGTACCGGCTCGGCTCGTTCATCCCGGTGCCGGGCGTCAATCCGGAAGAGATGGCGCGTCGCATCCAGCAGGGCGGCGGCCTGCTCGACATGTTCAACATGTTCTCGGGTGGTGCGCTGAGCCGACTGTCGATCTTCGCCCTCGGTGTGATTCCTTACATCTCGGCGTCGATCATCGTGCAGATGTTCGCGTCGGTGATCCCGACCTGGCAGCAACTGCGCAAGGAAGGCGAGGCGGGACGGCGCAAGCTGACCACCTACACGCGCTTCGGTACGGTCGCGCTGGCGCTGTTCCAGTCGTTCGGTGTCGCATCGATGCTGCAGGCGCAGACCGGCATCGTCTATGCGCCCGGCCCGAGCTTCATCTTCACGACCGTCGTCGGCCTCACCGCCGGCACGATGTTCCTGATGTGGCTCGGCGAGCAGATCACCGAGCGCGGCATCGGCAACGGCATCTCGCTGCTGATCTTCTCCGGCATCGTGGCGGGGCTGCCCGCGGCCGTCGTGCATACGCTCGGCATGGCGCAGACCGGCGAATTGCCGATCCTGCGCGTCCTGATCGTGTTCGTGATCGTGCTCGCCGTGACCGCGTTCGTCGTGTTCATGGAGCGCGGCCAGCGTCGCATCACGGTGAACTATGCGCGTCGCCAGGGTGGGGCGGGCAAGGCCTACATGAACCAGAGTTCGCATCTGCCGCTGAAGATCAACATGTCGGGCGTGATCCCGCCGATCTTCGCGTCGTCCTTGCTGATGTTCCCGGCGACCGCGGCGACTTGGTTCAACAATTCCAACGAGATCCACTGGTTGCAGGTGCTGACCGCGTCCCTCGGTCCGGGCGAGCCGCTGCACATGTTGCTGTACGCGCTGCTGATCATCGTGTTCGCGTACTTCTACACGGCGCTGACGTTCAATTCGCAGGAAACCGCGGACAACCTCAAGCGCTCGGGTGCGCTGATCCCGGGCCTGCGCCCGGGCAAGGCGACGGCCGACTACATCGATGGTGTCCTGACCCGCCTGACGGGTGCCGGCGCGCTCTACCTCGTGGCGGTCTGCCTGGTGCCGGACATCCTGCGCAACGCGTGGCACGTGCCGTTCTACTTCGGCGGCACGTCCCTGCTGATCGTGGTGGTCGTGGTCATGGACTTCACCGCCCAGATCCAGGCGCACCTGGTTTCGCATCAGTACGAAAGTCTGCTCAAAAAGGCGAATTTGCGCGGCCGTTGAGCGGCAAAAGATCCAGATCCGGGCCCTCGGGGCCGGGGGTTCCCCGGCAGGGGTAAACCGGATATAATGTCAAGTTCTCTGCGCACTTAAGTAGTTTTTCTGGAGATCAACAAGCATGGCACGCATTGCGGGTGTCAATCTTCCGGTTCAAAAGCATGTCGTGATCGGCCTGCAGAGCATTTTCGGCATCGGCCGTTCGCGCGCGAAGAAGGTCTGCGCTGACGCGGGTGTCAATCCGGCAGCCAAGATCAAGGACTTGACCGAGGCCGAGGTCGACAAGCTGCGCCATGAGATCGGCAAGGTCACGGTCGAAGGCGACCTGCGCCGTGAAGTCGGCATGTCGATCAAGCGCCTGATCGACCTCGGTACCTACCGCGGCCTGCGCCATCGTCGCGGCCTGCCGCTGCGCGGCCAGCGTACCCGTACCAACGCGCGCACCCGCAAGGGCCCGCGCCGCGCCATCAAGAAGTAAGGATATCCGGGCAAATGAACAAACCCGTAGCAGTCAAGCCTAAGAAGAAGACCAAGCGTGTGGTGACGGACGCCGTCGCCCATGTGCAGGCTTCGTTCAACAACACGATCGTCACGATTACCGACCGCCAGGGCAACGCGCTTTCGTGGGCGACTGCCGGCGGCGCCGGTTTCCGTGGCTCGCGCAAGTCGACGCCGTTCGCCGCGCAGGTCGCCGCGGACAAGGCGGCGCGCGTCGCCGCCGACTACGGCGTGAAGACGGTCGAAGTGCGCATCAAGGGTCCGGGTCCGGGTCGTGAATCGGCCGTGCGCTCGCTGAACAATGCGGGCTTCAAGGTCACCAACATCATCGACGTGACGCCGATTCCGCACAACGGATGCCGTCCGCCGAAGAAGCGTCGCGTGTAAGGGGAAACAGGAACCATGGCTCGTTATCTCGGACCCACCTGCAAGCTCGCGCGCCGCGAAGGCGCCGACCTCAGCCTCAAGAGCCCCGCGCGCGCGCTCGATTCGAAGTGCAAGCTGGAGCAAAAGCCCGGCCAGCATGGCGCCGCCGGCGCCAAGCGCGGCCGCCTGTCGGACTACGGCGTGCAGCTGCGCGAAAAGCAGAAGGTAAAGCGCATCTACGGCCTGCTCGAGCGCCAGTTCCACTCGTACTACCAGAAGGCTTCGGGCCAGAAGGGCAACACGGGCGAGAACCTCCTGCGCATGCTCGAATCGCGCCTGGACAACGTCGTCTTCCGCATGGGCTTCGCCGTGACGCGCGCTGCCGCGCGCCAGCTGGTGTCGCATGCCGCCGTTCGCGTGAATGGCAAGAAGGTCAACCTGCCGTCGTACCAGGTGCGTCCGGGCGACGAGGTCGCGCTGAGTGAACGCGCCAAGAGCCAGCTGCGCGTGCAGGAATCGCTGACGGTCTCGCAGGAAATGGACCTCACCCCGTCGTGGGTCGAAGTCGACGCGAAGAAGGCGAGCGGCCTGTTCAAGACGCTGCCGGAACGCTCCGACCTGCCGTCGGACATCAACGAAAGCCTGATCATCGAGCTGTACTCGAAGTAAGAAGGCCGGGCCCCGCCCGGACCTTCGCAGGAACACATCACTGAGGAATCCGCGAGGATTCTTGGAGTCAACTGCATATGGCGGGATCGTCCACCAACGTGCTGCGTCCGCGCGGCATCCAAGTCGAACGCCTCGGTACCGACCGCGCCAAGGTCGTCGTCGAGCCGCTGGAGCGCGGCTTCGGTCACACGCTCGGCAACGCGCTGCGTCGCGTGCTGCTGTCGTCGATTCCGGGTAGCGCGATCATCGAAGTCGAGATCGACGGCGTGCTGCACGAGTACACCACGCTCGAAGGCCTGCAGGAAGACGTCATCGAGGTGCTGCTCAACCTCAAGGATGTCGCGATCCGCATGCACGGCCAAGACGAGACCACGCTCACGCTCAGCAAGAAGGGCAAGGGCGTCGTCGTCGCGGGCGACATCAAGGTCGATCACTCGGTCGAGATCGTCAATCCCGACCACGTGATCTGCCACCTGACCAAGGACATCGCGCTCAACATGCGCCTCAAGGTCGTGCGCGGCGTCGGCTACCAGCCGGCGACGGCACGCCGACTGCCGGACGAGGAAGCGCGTCCGATCGGCCGCCTTCAGCTCGATGCGTCGTTCTGCCCGGTTCGTCGCGTCGCCTACAACGTCGACAGCGCGCGCCTCGAGCAGCGCACCGACCTCGACAAGCTCGTGCTCGACGTCGAGACGAACGGCGCGATCGATGCCGAGGAAGCGGTGCGCAAGGCCGCCGAGATCCTGCAGGACCAGATCAGCGTGTTCGGTGATTTCGCGCGCCGCGAAAGCACCGACGCGAAGACCGACAAGAGCGGTGTCGACCCGGTGCTGCTGCGCCCGATCGACGACCTCGAGTTGACCGTGCGTTCGGCCAACTGCCTCAAGGCGGAAAGCATCTACTACATCGGCGATCTCGTGCAGAAGACCGAAGTCGAGTTGCTGAAGACGCCGAACCTCGGCAAGAAGTCGCTCACCGAGATCAAGGACGTGCTGTATCAGCGCGGCCTGCAGCTCGGCATGAAGCTCGACAGCTGGCCGCCGCCGGGTCTCGTCCACGGTATGCAGTTGGGCTGATTTTCCGCGGCCGCGCGCGATCCTTCGCCCGCGGTCGCTGCTGTCCACTCGTGCGATCGTCCTTGATCGCCACCCCGGCCGGATTGGCCGCAAGAGGATGCGGAAGCATCCTCGTCGATGTTCGAAAGCGGCCGGCACGGCCGTACTGTTGGAAGACAGCTCGTTGCAAACAGGGCTGCTTATCAGCGGGTAACCGCGGGTCGCCGGACACAGGTGCCGGCCTCTCATAACAATCGAGGCAAGAGGAATCCACCATGCGCCACCAGAAGGCCGGTCGCAAGTTCAGCCGCACGAGCAGCCATCGCGAAGCGATGTTCAAGAACATGGCTGCATCGCTGTTCAAGCACGAGCTCATCCGCACCACGTTGCCGAAGGCGAAGGAATTGCGCCGCGTCGCCGAGCCGCTCATCACGCTCGCGAAGACCGACGGCGTGGCCAATCGCCGCCTCGCGTTCGCGCGCCTGCGCGACAAGGAAGCGGTCGGCAAGCTGTTCGTCGAACTCGGCCCGCGTTACCGCGAGCGCAAGGGCGGCTACCTGCGCCTGCTCAAGTGCGGTTTCCGCGCCGGCGACAACGCGCCGATGGCGTACGTCGAACTGGTCGATCGTCCGCGTTCCGATGCGGGCGACCAGGCGGCCGATTGACGCCACGGCAGCCAAGCAGCGAAGAGCCCCGGCCTGTCCGGGGTTTTTCGTTTCTGGAACGCGCATCGTCGTCGGGAGCGCAGTGGGCGTTCGGACTGCTGCTCGGCGCACTCTACGTCGCCGCGATCGTCGCGATACGCCTCAGCGCGCCATTCACCGACGAGATCGATCATTTCACGCAGATCACGCAGTTCCTGCGCGGCACGGATCGCATCCTCGCCGAGCTGACGACGATTCCGGGCTACCACGCGCTCGTCGCCGCGCTGATGCGCGCATGCGGCGCGGCCTCGCTCGATGCGGCGCGCCTCGCGAATGCCGCGTTCGGCCTGTTCGCGGTCGCAGGATTCCATGCGTTGCGCCGACGCGCGTGGCCCGGTACCGAGACGCTCGCGACCGCGCAGCTGCTCGTGCTGCCGATCCTCGTGCCACTGTTCTTCGTCGTCTACACCGACGTGCTCGCGCTCGCCCTGCTGCTGTGGGCGGCGTGGGCGAGCGTCGCGCGCCGGCATGTGCTCGCGGCGTTGTTCGCGACGGCGCTCGTCGGCGTGCGCCAGCACGAAGTCGTCTGGACGGGCCTGCTCGTCATGCTCGCGATCGGCGACGATTCCCTCGAGCGCGCGCGGCGCGAGCCCGTGCGCGTGCTGGCGCCGTTGTGGCCCTACGTGGTTCCGCTCGCGGTGTTCGTCGCGTTCTGGGCGTGGAACGGCTCGATCTCGCTGTCGCGCACGCAAGCCGCGCTGCATCCGGACGCGAAGCTGCACGCCGGCAACCCGTTATTCGCACTGCTCGTCGCCGGGCTGCTGCTCCCGCTGCAGGTTCTTCAGGGACTCCCCGCGTTCCTCGCGGCGCTGCGTCGCGATCGCCCGGGTTGGCTGCTCGCGGCCGTCCCCGTACTGGTCGCGTGCGGCTTCTGGTTCGGATTTCATGCCGATAACCCGTACAACACCGCTTATCCGTGGTACTACCTGCACAACCATCTGCCCATGTTGATCGAGCAACGATGGTACGCACGAGCGCTTGCCGCGCTGGTCGCGGCGGGCGCCGCCTGTTCGCTCGCGACCTTCCGCCTGCGCCCATCGTCGGCGTACTGGCTGTTTCCGGTCGCGCTCGTTTTCCTCGCCGCGTCGTGGCTGGTCGAGCTGCGCTACGTGCTGGTGCCGCTCGTGCTGTGGCTCGCGTTCCGCGAACATCGTTCGCGGCCGGTCGAATACGCGACGTGGGCACTTTGGCTCGTGCTCGCGGTCTGCATGTACGTCGGCACGCTGACACACTGGTTTTTCCTGTAGTGCGGCCGTGACGCTAGACTTCCACGCATCGAGCCCGGAGTACGCATGAATCCCAACCCGTTCGCCTGGTCCTACCGCGCGCAGTTCGCGCTCGGCGCACTGATCTGCTTCGGTCTGGTCGCCTACGCCTACTTTATCCTCGAGCGCCAGCAGGGGATCGTCCCGTGCCCGAAATGCATGTTCCAGCGCGGCGCCTTCGTCGGCATGGGCGTGTTCTTCCTCGTCGGTGCGCTGCATCGTCCCGGAACGATCGGTCGACGCGTCTACGCGCTGCTCGTGGCCTTGTTCGCGGTGGTCGGCGGCGTGATCGCCGTGCAACACCTGTGGATGCAGATGAACCCGCCGGATCCGCTCATGGGCGGTTGCGGGATGGACTTCTACACGCTGTTCGACAACCGCTTCCCGCTCGCCCAGGCGATCCGCAAGGCGTTCATGGCGAGCGGCGACTGCAGCGAAAGCAGCTGGCGCCTGCTCGGCATCACGATGCCGGGATGGACCCTGATCTGCTACGTGCTGCTCGGCACGGGCGCACTATGGGCCGGATTCCGGCGGCGCACTGTCTAGCGGGCGATACGCCGCCGTCTGTATGACGGCGGCCAGAGGCTGTGGCATGATCGTTTTCCGCATTGCAGCAAACGACGATCGCCATGGCCTCTCCGGAACCCATCGCACCGCTCAGCACCGCTCCCGTCGAATGGTCGCCGTCGTCGTGGCAGGCTTGCCCGCACACCCAGCAGCCCGTCTATGCGGACGCCGCGGAACTCGAGCGTTCGCTCTCCCAGTTGTCGCAATTGCCGCCGCTGGTCACCTCGTGGGAGATCCTCTCGCTCAAGCGCCTGCTCGCGGAAGCGGCGGCGGGACAGCGGTTCCTCCTGCAAGGCGGTGATTGCGCGGAGAGTTTCGACGATTGCACGTCGCCGTTGATCTCCAATCGCCTCAAGGTCATGCTGCAGATGAGCCTCGTGCTCGTGCACGGGCTCAAGCTGCCGGTCGTACGCGTCGGTCGCTTCGCCGGTCAGTACGCCAAGCCGCGTTCGGCCGACAGCGAGACGCGGGACGGCGTGACGCTGCCGAGCTACCGCGGCGACCTCGTCAACGCCGCCGCGTTCACCGCTGAGGCGCGCCGCGCGGATCCCCAGCGCCTCATCCGCGGCCATGCGCGCTCGGCGATGACGATGAACTTCGTTCGCGCGCTCGTCGACGGCGGTTTCGCCGACCTGCATCACCCCGAATACTGGGACCTGGGCTGGGTCCAGCACTCGCCGCTGCAGGTCGAATACCGCGCGATGGTCGAGTCGATCGGCAATTCGCTGCGCTTCATGGAGACCCTCGCCGGCGAGCCGCTCGGCAGCTTCCAGCGGGTCGACTTCTACACCTCGCACGAGGCGCTCGTGCTGCACTACGAGCAGGCGCTCACGCGCCAGGTGCCGCGCCAGGCCGGCTGGTTCAACCTGTCGACGCACTTCCCGTGGATCGGCATGCGCACCGCGGCGCTCGACGGCGCGCACGTCGAGTACTTCCGCGGCATCCGCAATCCGATCGCGGTGAAGGTCGGCCCGTCGGTGACGCCGGACCAGCTGCGCCGCCTCGCCGACGCGCTCGATCCCGAGCGCGAGCCGGGCCGCCTCACGTTGATCCACCGCATGGGCGCGACCAAGATCGAAGGCGCGCTGCCGCCGCTGCTCGCCGCGATGAAGGGCGGCGGGCGCACGCCGTTGTGGGTGTGCGATCCGATGCACGGCAACACCGAGACCGTCGGCAACGGCGTCAAGACGCGCCGCTTCGAGAACATCCGCGGCGAGCTCGATTGCGCGTTCGACGTGCACGCGGCCGCCGGCACCCGCCTCGGCGGCGTGCACCTGGAGCTCACTGGCGAGAACGTCACCGAATGCATGGGCGGTGCGCGCGACCTCACCGAGACCGATCTCGCGCGCGCCTACAAATCGCAGGTCGACCCGCGCCTCAACTACGAGCAGTCGCTCGAACTCGCGATGCTGATCGTACGCAAGCGCGGCGCGCTGCCGCCGACCCGCTGACCTCGACCCTCGACGTAGCCACCGGCCGGCGATTGCGTCGCCGCTCCGGTCTGGCATAAAGTACGTTTATCGTCGTACGTTACAAGGTGGAATCGTGCACTGCCGCATGCTTCGCATGCGGCGGCAGGCTGTCGTGCGCCTCGTTGCGGCCACGGCGCGCCGATTGCCTCCGGCGTCACGGCGCATCGCCAATCGACGGGGAGGAGATCGACGTGAAACGTGTCCATGTGAACCGTGTCCATGCACACCGCATCCGATCGCTGTTGCTCGGCCTGGCCATGCTGGCCGGGTTCGGCATCGGACGGACATCGATCGCCCAGGACGAGCCGGCGGGCGACGAAGTCGAGCTCGCGCCGGTCATGGTCACCGGCACGCGCATGAAGCGCGTCGACCAGGAGGACCTGCAGCCGCTCATCGTCATCTCGCGCGACGACTTGCAGGTATCGGGTCGCACTTCGGTCGGCGCCGTGCTCGCGAACCTCACGCAGAACAGTTTCGGCGCGCCGCTCGACCACAACCCGACCACGAGCGCGCCCGGTACGACCACGGCCGGCCTGCGCGGGCTCGGCGCGCAGTACACGCTCGTGCTGCTCAACGGCATTCCGCTGATCGGGCAGGGGTCGCTCGGTGGCGACGCGCAGAACCTCAACGTGCTGCCGTGGGCCGCCGTCGATCGCATCGAAATCCTCGGTGACGGCGCGTCGGCGGTGTACGGCTCGAGCGCGGTCGGCGGCGTGATCAACGTGATCACGCGCCGCGATTTCAGCGGCGCCGCGGTCACCGCGCAGGTCGATCGGCCCACCGCGAGCGGCGCCGACGCGAACAGCGCGAGCGCGCTCGCCGGTTTCCACGACGAGCGCAGCCAGGCGATCTTCAGCGTCGACTACTCGAAGGAGGATCCGCTGTTCGCGCGCCAGCGCAGCTACCTTCCGCCGGGCCTGTCGTCGTACGGCGCGCCGCCGACCTGGCGTCGCGACGATCCCTCGCCCGAGGTCGACCAGACCTGGCACGCGGCGGCCGACTGCCCGCAGACGCTCGGCAGCGACCCACGCTATCCGAATTCCGCGCTCGGGCCTTACTACGAGGACTATGGCCAGTTCTGCCAGTACAACTTCCAGGCGGACGCCGAGCTGCGCGCCGCGCTCGAGCGCAAGACGCTGCTCGCGCAAGGCTCGACCGCGGTCGGCGACTCGATGAACGCGCATGCGCTGCTGCTCGTATCGCGCAACCGCTCGCGCGCCGAACTCGCACCCGCGCCGACCGGCGCGCTCGCCGATGCGATTCCGGCGGACAGCCCGTTCAACCCGACGCTCGGCGAAGTCGCGCCCGGCCTCGGCTATTCGCTCGACCTCGCCTATCGACCCGTACCCGCCGGGCCGCGCATCAACCGCGGCGACGACCGCGTCGAGCAGCTCACGACCGGCCTCGGCGGCACGCACGTCGGCGGCTGGGAAGCGGACTGGAACCTCGACCTGACGGGCACGCGCTACGCGGAAGACCTCGAAGGAACGAACTACGCGAGCGTCTCGCGTTTCCTCGACGCGATCTCCGCCGGCACCTTCGATCCGTTCGCCGATCCCGCGACGCAGGACTTCTCGCAGTTCCGCACGTCGATCTCGAGCACGGCCGTGCACCGTACGCAGGGGGCGTCGTTCCAGCTGCAGCCGCGCTCGTACTCGCTGTTCGACGTTCCACTGGATGTGCTGGTCGGCCTCGACTACGCGCACGAGAGTCTCGCGACCGGCTACGACGACCAGCAGCTCGCCGGCGACGTGTTCGGCGGCGTGCCGGCGACGCCGGTCGACCTCACGCGCAACCACCATGCCGCCTTCACCGAGGTCGCGCTGAACAACAACGGCCGCTGGCAGCTCAAGGCCGCGCTGCGACGCGACGACTACAGCGACGCGGGCGGCGCGACGAGCCCGAAGCTGTCGGCGATGTGGCGCCCGACCGATTCGCTGCTGCTGCGCGCGAGCATCGGCAAGGGCTTCCACGTGCCCGACCTCGTCACGCTCGGCGCGCCGACCTACACGAGCGAATCGCAGATCACCGACCTGCTCGGTTGCCAGCTGCGCCCGGACGATCCGATCGCCTGCGGCAGCCCGGTGCGCGAGCTCGTATTCTTCTCCAATCCGAAACTCGGTGCCGAGACCGCGCGCCAGTCGAACATCGGTGCGGTGTTCTCGCCGACGCGCGACTTCAGTGTCGGTGTGCAGGGCTTCCGCACGCATTTCGACAACGCGATCACGCAGCTCGACATGTACACGGTGCTGTTCAACGACATCGCCTGCCACGACGCCGGGCGCACCTGCGACGTCTATCGCGAGGGTCTGGTCGAGCGCGACGCTGACGGCGAGATCGCACGCATCCTCGTGCCGCAGCAGGTCAACGCGGTGAGTTCGCTCACGCGCGGTTTCGACGTCGACCTGCGCACGGGTCACGACTTCGCGTTCGGTCGCATCGAGGCGAACCTGTCGTGGTCGCGCATCACGCGATCCGAACAGGAATTCGAGGGCAGTACCAATGCTCCCCTCGGTTACCTCGGCTATCCGCGCGATCGCGCGAACCTCGGCGTCAGTTGGCAGGGCGGTGCATGGAGCGCGTCGGCGCAGGCGCACGTGATCGGTTCGCAGCGCAACTGCGATTCCTACGATGCCGAATCGGAAAGCTGTGCGCTGAGGGTGCCGACCTACACCACGCTCGACCTGCAGCTCGGCTGGCACGCGAGCGCGAAGACACAGCTCGCGATCGGCGCGATCAACGCCGGCGACCGTCGGCCGTTCATCGACTACAACGGCGTCTTCGGCAGCGCGTACAGCGCGGTCGGCCGCGTCGTCTACCTGCGCGTGGAGCAGGGATTCTGAGATCGAGGTCCGCGCACGCGCCGGGGCGCGTGCGCGCGACCGTCAGGCCGCCTGGCGCGAGGCGCGCTTGCGGTCGTTCTCGGTGAGGTGCTTCTTGCGCAGGCGGATCGCCTTCGGCGTGACCTCGACGAGTTCGTCCTCTTCGATGAACTCGAGCGCCTGCTCGAGCGACATGCGGATCGGCGGCGTCAGCTGCACGTTGTCGTCCTTGCCGGCGGCACGGATATTGGTGAGCTGCTTCGCGCGCAGCGCGTTGACCGTGAGGTCGTTGTCCTTGGCGTGGATGCCGACGAGCTGGCCCTCGTAGATCTCGTCGCCTTCGCTCACGAGCAGGCGGCCGCGTTCCTGCAGGCCCACCAGCGCGTAGGCCGGCGCCGGGCCCTGGCCGTTCGAGATCATCACGCCGTTCGGACGCTTGGCGATCGCGCCCTCGGCCTTCGGGCCGTAGTGGTCGAACACGTGGAACAGCAGGCCGGTGCCTGCGGTGATCGTGCGGAACTCGGTCTGGAAGCCGATCAGGCCGCGCGCCGGGATCATGTAGTCGAGGCGCACGCGACCCTTGCCGTCCGGCTCCATGTTGACGAGCTGGCCGCGGCGCATGCCGAGGCGCTCCATCACGCCGCCCTGGTACTGCTCCTCGAGGTCGCACACGAGTTGCTCGATCGGCTCGCTCGCAACGCCGTCGATGTCCTTGATGATGACTTCGGGGCGAGACACCGCGAGCTCGTAGCCTTCGCGACGCATCGTCTCGATCAGCACCGACAGGTGCAGCTCGCCGCGACCGGACACCTTGAACTTGTCCGGGTCCTCGGTCTCCTCGACCTTGAGCGCGACGTTGTGCAGCGTTTCGCGCAGCAGGCGGTCGCGCAGCTGGCGCGACGTCAGGAACTTGCCGCCGCTATGGTCGCGGTTGCCCGCGAACGGGGAGTTGTTGACCTGGAACGTCATGCTGATCGTCGGCTCGTCGACGGTCAGCACCGGCAGCTGTTCCGGCGCGTCCGTCGCGCAGATCGTGTCCGAGATGCCAAGTGCCTCGATGCCGTTGAGCGCGATGATGTCGCCGGCTTCCGCCTCGGGGACTTCACGCCGCTCCAGTCCCATGAAGCCGAGCACCTGCAACACCTTCGCGCTGCGGCGCTTGCCTTCGCGATCGATCACCGTGACCGGCATGTTGGTGCGCACCTTGCCGCGCTGCACGCGGCCGATGCCGATCAGGCCGACGTAGTTGTTGTAGTCGAGCTGGCTGATGCGCATCTGGAACGGGCCGTCGAGGTCGACCTGCGGCGGCGACACGTGCTGCATGATCGCTTCGTAGAGCGGCGTCATGTCGCCCGAGCGCGCTTCCGCGTCGAGGCTCGCGTAGCCGTGCAGCGCCGAGGCGTAGACGACCGGGAAGTCGAGCTGCTCGTTGGTCGCGCCGAGGCGATCGAACAGGTCGAAGGTCTGGTTCAGCACCCAGTCGGGGCGCGCACCGGGGCGGTCGATCTTGTTGATGACGACGATCGGCCGGAAGCCCATCTGGAACGCCTTCTGGGTGACGAAGCGCGTCTGCGGCATCGGCCCGTCCATCGCGTCGACGAGGATGAGCACGGTGTCGACCATCGACAGCACGCGCTCGACCTCGCCGCCGAAGTCGGCGTGGCCCGGCGTGTCGACGATGTTG
Source organism: Dokdonella fugitiva (assembly GCF_014138265.1). Taxonomy (GTDB): domain Bacteria; phylum Pseudomonadota; class Gammaproteobacteria; order Xanthomonadales; family Rhodanobacteraceae; genus Dokdonella_A; species Dokdonella_A fugitiva_A. The sequence continues at coordinate 247,520 of NZ_JACGXL010000003.1, read as the reverse complement.
ATGCGGTTGCCCTGCCAGGTGATCGCGGTGTTCTTCGACAGGATCGTGATGCCGCGTTCCTTTTCCTGGTCGTTCGAGTCCATCACGCGCTCGGCGAGCACGGTGCGTTCGCTGAACGTGCCGGACTGCTTGAGCAGGCAGTCGACGAGGGTGGTCTTGCCGTGGTCGACGTGGGCGACGATCGCGATATTGCGGAGGTTTTCGATGGACATCGGAGCAGGGCCTGCGGCCATGGATGCGGCCGCTCTGGGGGTCGGGGGCGGCACGTGCCGCAAGTTAGCCGCATATTATAGCGGGAATCCGTGACCGCTGCCGGCGCCACGGGGAATCCCGCGCGCGGATCGGTTAGGCTGCGCGTCCCACGAATCCGGAGCCATCCCGATGTCCCTTCCCGAGCTGACCGCCGAAATCGCGACCGCCCACGGCACGATCCACCTGCGCCTGTTCGCCGACCAGGTGCCGATGACCGTCGCGAGCTTCGCCAACCTCGCCCGCCGCGGCTTCTACGACGGCAAGACGTTCCATCGCGTGATCCCCGATTTCATGATCCAGGGCGGCTGCCCGCATGGCAGCGGCACCGGCGGCCCCGGCTACCAGTTCGACGACGAGATCGTCCCGGCCCTAAAGCACGACCGCCCGGGCATCCTGTCGATGGCGAACGCGGGCTCGCGCATGGGCCACGGCACCAACGGCAGCCAGTTCTTCATCACGCACGTGCCGACGCCGTGGCTCGACGGCAAGCACACCGTGTTCGGCAGCGTCGTAGGCCCGGCCGACCAGGCGATCGTCGACAAGATCAAGGGCGGCGACAGCATCCAGTCGATCACGATAAAGGGCGACACCGCACCCTTGTTCGCCCAGGAAAAGACGCATCTGGACGCGTGGAACGCGGTGCTCGACCGCGGCTGAAGCACAGCGCTCTTCCACGAAAAAGGCCGCCCTGGGGCGGCCTTTTTCGTTTGCGCGTCGCGCCGGCGTCAGGCTGATGTATTGCGGCGGAACAGGCGATAGATGATCAGCAGGATGATCGAACCGATCACGCCACCGATGAAGCCGGACGGCTCGATCGTCCCGCTGATCGCGGACTTGAAGCCGAGCGTCTGCGCGAGGAAGCCGCCGACGAACATGCCGGCCACGCCGAGCAGGCCGGTGACGAAGAAGCCGCCCGGATCCTTCCCGGGCATGAGGAACTTCGCGACGATGCCGACGAGCAGGCCGACGATGAACATCCACAGGTAGTGCATGGACAACTCCTCCTGGCGGGCGAAAGGCCGATCGCACTCTAGCGCATGCGCCTGACGCATGGCTTGCTGCGACGCGTCGGCTGCGTGACGGAGCGCCGGCCGGGCGGAGCGGGACGCTGTGGTAGAATTTTCGGCTGTCCGGCTCCATTTCGAGCCCGTCTCTCCCTGCCGAGGATTCGCATGCCGACTCTCGCTGCGCGCATGAGCCGCGCCAAGCCCAGCGCCATCATGGCGGTCGCCGAAAAGGCCAAGCAGCTCAAGGCCGCGGGCCGCGACATCATCAGCTTCTCGATCGGCGTGCCGAACTTCCTGCCCGGCGAGCACGTGTACGCCGCCGTCCGCGACGCGCTCGCCAAGGACAGCGGCCAGTACGGCTCCAACCGCGGCGCCGACGCGCTGCTCGACGCGTTCCTGCTCCACCTCGAAGGAACCGGCCTCGGTGGGTACACGCGAAAGAACGTCGCGACCGGCATCGGTGCCAAGCACGTGCTCTACAACCTCGCCGAGGCGCTGCTCGATCCGGGCGACACGATCGCGTTCGCGGTGCCGTACTGGACCACCTACGTCGACATCGCCGAGATCGTCGACGCGAAGATGCGCCTGATGCCGTGCCCGGCCAGCCAGAACTACAAGCTGACGCCGGCGCAGCTCGACGCCGCGCTGCCAGGCGTGAAGGTGTTCCTGTTCAACAACCCGAACAACCCGACCGGCATGGTCTACACGAAGGACGAGATCGCCGCGCTCGCCGACGTGCTGGTCAAGCACCCGGACGTGTGGATCGTCTGCGACGACATCTACAACCGCATGGTGTTCGACGGCATCGGCTACCACAACTTCGTCAACGCGCGGCCGGAGCTGCGCGAGCGCACGATCCACGTCGATTCGATCTCCAAGACCTACGGCATGCCGGGCTGGCGCGTCGGTTTCATCGCCGCGCCGGAACAGGTCGCGCAGGCGTTCGTCACGCTGAACTCCAACCACATCACCAACATCCCCGAGATCGTCACCGCGGCCGCGGTCGCCGCGCTGGGCGGGCCGCAGGACGTGCCGACGCAGAAACGCGCGGAGTTCCAGTCCAAGCGCGACCAGGTGCTCGCGGTCATGAACTCGATCCCGGGCGTGATCTGCCCGCGCCCGCAGGGCGCGTTCTACGTGTTCCCGGACATTTCCTGCGCGTTCGGCAAGCGCCACGGCGACCGCAGGATCGCCAACGACGTCGACCTCTGCAACGCACTGCTCGAGGACAAGGGCGTCGCCTGCGTGCCGGGCAGCGCCTTCGGCGAGCCGAATGCGCTGCGCATCTCCTACACCTGCCCGACGGAGCAGCTGCCGGAAGGCCTGAAGCGATTCCGCGAGTTCTTCGCCGAACTCAAGTGAGTGCGCACGGCGCCCGCGGGCGCCGCGCGCCGATCCCGTTCAACGTTCACTGGAGTTACCCCATGAAGACCCCCGTCCGTGTTGCCGTCACCGGCGCCGCCGGCCAGATCGGCTATGCCCTGCTGTTCCGCATCGCCGCCGGCGACATGCTCGGCCCCGACCAGCCGGTGATCCTGCACCTGCTCGAGATCACCCCGGCGCTGCCCGCGCTGCAGGGCGTCGTGATGGAGCTCAACGATTGCGCGTTCCCGACGCTCGCCGGCGTGGTCGCGACCGACGACGTCAACGTCGCGTTCAAGGACGTCGACTACGCGTTGCTCGTCGGCGCGCGTCCGCGCGGCCCGGGCATGGAGCGCAAGGATCTGCTCGAGGCGAACGGCGCGATCTTCGCCCCGCAGGGCAAGGCCCTCAACGACCACGCCAAGCGCGACGTGAAGGTGCTCGTGGTCGGCAACCCGGCCAACACCAACGCGCTGATCGCGCAGCAGAACGCCCCCGACCTGGATCCGAACTGCTTCACCGCGATGGTCCGCCTCGACCACAACCGCGCGCTGTCGCAGCTCGCCGAAAAGACCGGTGCACACACGACCGACATCAAGCGCATGACGATCTGGGGCAACCACAGCTCGACGCAGTACCCGGACATCCACCACGCGACGGTCAAGGGCAAGCCCGCGATCGATGCGGTCGACGGCGCCTGGTACAAGGACACGTTCATCCCGACCGTGCAGCAGCGCGGCGCCGCGATCATCAAGGCGCGCGGCGCGTCGTCGGCCGCATCCGCGGCGTCGGCGGCGATCGACCACATGCGCGATTGGGCGCGCGGCACCACCGACGGTGACTGGGTCTCGATGGGCATTCCGTCCGACGGCTCGTACGGCATCCAGCCGGGCGTGATCTACGGCTATCCGGTCACGATCAAGGGCGGCAAGTTCTCGATCGTGCAGGGCCTCGAGATCGGCACGTTCTCGCGCGAGCGCATGGACGCGACCGACAAGGAACTGCGCGAAGAGCGCGCCGGGGTCGAGCACCTGTTCGCCAAGCGCTGACCCACGACGGCGCCCGCCGCAGCGGCGGGCGCCGCTTCCTGCCGGACCGCCGTGCGCGGCCCGCACGGCTTTCCGTCCGGCGCGCAGCGTGTCCGGACGCGACGATCCCCACGAGGAGTCCTCCCATGTACAAGCTCGCAGTCGGCATTTTCCTCGCGTTCGCGACCGGCTCCGCCGCGCTCGCCGGGGAAGGCATGTGGACGCCGGACAACCTGCCGGTGGCGCAACTGCAGGCGAAGTACGGCTTCACGCCGACCGCCGAATGGACCACGCACGCGCAGCATGCGGCGCTGCGCCTCGCGGGCGGCTGCTCGGGTTCGTTCGTGTCGCCGAACGGGCTCGTGCTGACCAACCACCACTGCGTCAACTCGTGCGTGCAGCAGCTGTCGACCGCCGACAAGGACTTCATCAAGTCCGGCTTCCTCGCCAAGGAAGAGAAGGACGAGATCAAGTGCCCCGAGATCGAGCTCAACCGGCTAGACACGATCGCCGACGTGACCGCGCGCGTGAAGCAGGCGACCGCGGGCAAGAGCGGCGAGGCGTACAGCAAGGCGGACAAGGCGATCAAGTCCGAGATCGAGAAGGAATGCGTCGCCCAGGACAGCGCGAGCACGCGCTGCGACGTCGTCGACCTGTACCACGGCGGCGTGTACGCGCTCTACAAGTACCACCGCTACCAGGACGTGCGCCTGGTGTTCGCGCCCGAGTTCGAGATGGCGTTCTTCGGCGGTGATCCCGACAATTTCAACTTCCCGCGCTATGACCTCGACATGGGCATGCTGCGCGCGTGGGAAGGCGGCAAGCCGGCGACGGTCGCCGACTATTTCCCGTTCTCGAAGGACGGCGCGGCCGACGGCGAGATGGTCGTCACGATCGGCAACCCGGGCGGCACCGACCGCCAGCTCACGATCGCCGAACTCGAATCCGCGCGCGACCTCGACCTGATCGCGCGCCTGCTGCTGCTCGCCGAGCAGCGCGGCATGATCGAACAGTTCCGCAGCGAGTCGCCCGAGCACTGGCGCATCGGCCAGCACGACCTGTTCAGCGTCGAGAACTCGTTCAAGGCCCTGCGCGGCCGCCTGCTCGCGCTGCAGGATCCGGCGGTGTTCGCGCTCAAGCGCAAGCAGGAGGCCGAGCTGCGCGCGTTCGTCGACGCCGATCCCGCGCGCAAGGCGAAGGCCGGCGGCGCCTGGGACGCGATCGCCAGGGCGATGGACACGTACCGGACGATCGAGACGCGCTACAAGTACGTCGAGGCGCACCGCGGCTTCTTCTCGGAATACTATGCACATGCACGCACGCTCGTGCGCGGCACGATCGAGCGCGGCAAGCCGAACGCCGAGCGTCTGCGCGAGTACACCGACTCGAAGCTGCCGAGCGTGACCCAGCAGTTGCTCTCGAGCGCGCCGATCTATCCCGACTACGAACAGGTCACGCTCGGCTGGTCGCTGACCAAGCTGCGCGAGGCGCTCGGCACCGACGATAGGTTCGTGCGGCAGGTGCTCGGCAATGACGCGCCGGACGCGGTCGCGCGCCGACTCGTCGCCACCACCAAGCTCGGCGACCCGGCCGTGCGCAAGGCGCTCTGGGACGGCGGTGCGGAGGCGGTGGCGAAGTCGGACGATCCATTCATCGAGCTCGCGCGAGCGGTCGATCCCGAGGCGCGCGCGATCCGCAAGCGCTACGAGAACGAGGTCGAGGCGATCGTCGACAAGAATTCCGAACTCATCGCCGCCGCGCGCTTCGAGAAGTACGGCACCAGCGCGTATCCGGACGCGACGTTCACGCAGCGCTTCTCGTTCGGCGAAGTGCGCGGCTGGGACGAGAAGGGCAAGGCGGTGCCGCCGTTCACCGACATCGCGGGCACGTTCGCGCACGCGACCGGTGCCTATCCGTTCGCGCTGCCGGCGTCGTGGCTCGCCGCGAAGGATCGCCTCGACCTGCGCAAGCGCATGAACCTGGCGACGACCAACGACATCATAGGCGGCAATTCGGGCAGCCCGCTCGTCAATGCCCGCGGCGAGATCGTCGGCCTCGTGTTCGACGGCAACATCCATTCGCTCGGCGGCAACTACTGGTACGACGAGCGCCTGAATCGGACCGTGTCCGTGCACAGCGGTGCGATCCTCGAAGCGCTCGGCAAGGTCTACGGCGCGGACCGCCTCGTGCGCGAGCTCGAGTCCGCCCGCCACTGATCGCCGCCGCCGGCTCCGGCCGGCGGTCCCGCGAGAGATCCGGACGCCGGATCCGAGCGCTCCGGCGCGGTCCGACGTGCCCGCTATTGACACCTGCGGCGCCGCGCGCTGCACTGGTGGCGTCCTGCGGCGAAGGGGTGTCGCGGCCACAGTCCGCCCATGCGCGGCCGGAGTCCCATGGTCCACTGTTCCACAAACCTGCAGGCGGCCGACTCGATGCAGCTGGAGTGCCTGCTCCGGCTGGTCGAGCTGACCGCGCCACGGGAAACCGCGCAGGCGATCGTGGAGATGGTGCAGCGCCATTTCGGTTGCAGCGCGCTGGTCGTGATGTGGCTCGACGACGTCGCCGAGGCGATCGGTACCGAAGGCATGGGCCGGCCGGAGCGCGCCGACCTGCAGCGTGTCGCCGCATTGATGGCGGCCGAGCAGCCGATGCGCGTCGACGGCCGGCGCGTCGACGTGCGCCTCGACGACGATCGCGCCGCATTGCTGCTGCGCTTCCCCGACGAAGTGTCGGCGCCGGTGCTCGATGCGCTCGCGCCGTGCATGCGGCTGGCGGGCGTGCACCTGCGCCGTGCCCTGCAGTTGCAGGACCTGCACCTGTCGCACAAGCAGCTCGAACATTCCGAGACCTTGCAGCGCGCGCTGTTCGCGATCTCCGACCTCGCCGGTTCGGACCGCGACATGCCGGACCTGCTGCGCGGTATCCACCGCATCGTCAGCACGCTGATGTATGCGGAGAACTTCTTCATCGTCCGTTACGACGCGGAGCGCGACAGCCTGCGCTTCCTGTACTTCGCCGACGTCGAGGACAAGGAGGTGCCCGACACGTCCGAAGACATCCCGATGGCAGGGCTGCGCGACACGCTGACCTGGCACCTCATCGTCGAGGGCAGGGCGCTGATGGGGACGATGGAAGAATTGCGCACGCAGGTCGCCACGCCGTTGCGCCCGGTCGGCCCCGACAGCTACGACTGGCTCGGCGTGCCGATGCTGCGCAACGGCAAGGCGCGCGGCGCGCTCGTCGTGCAGAGCTACCAGGAAGGCATCGGCTTCACGCCCGAGGATCGCGCGCTGCTCGAATTCGTCGGCAGCCACATCCTCACGGCGCTCGAGCGCAAGCGCAACCAGGAGGACCTCGAGCAGGAAGTGCGCCTGCGCACGCTCGAATTGGCCGAGGCGAACCGCGGCCTCCAGCTCGAGGTGATCGAGCGCCAGCGCGCCGAGCGCCTGCAGGCCGCGCTGTTCCACATCGCGCAGCTCGCCACCGCCGACATCGACGAGAACGAGTTCTACGAACGCCTGCACGCGGTCGTCGGCGAGCTGCTCAACGCCGAGAACTTCTTCATCGCGTTGCTCTCCGACGACCGGCGCATCCTGTCGTTCCCGTACTACGTCGACGCCGGCGCGCGCCGCACCGTGTCGCGCGAGGTCGGTCGCGGGCTCACCGAATACGTGCTGCGCACGGGCGCGCCGCTGCTCGGCGACACTGCGCGCATCGCCGGACTCGGTCGCAGCGGCGAGGTCGATCCCGCGCGCATCGGCCGCCCCGCGTTCTGCTGGCTCGGCGTGCCGCTGCGCGTCGACGAGATGCCGATCGGCGTGGTCGTCGTGCAGAGCTACACCGAATCGGTGTCGTACGGTGCGGCCGACCAGGAACTGCTCAGCTTCGCCGCGCTGCAGATCGCCAACAGCATCCATCGCCGCCGCTCGGCGGTGACCCTGCAGCGCGCGAACGCCGAACTCGAACAGCGCGTCGCCGAACGCACGCGCGAGTTGCGCGAACAGATCCTGCAACGCGAGCGCGCGCAGGACCAGCTCAAGCACCAGGTCATGCACGACGCGTTGACCGGCTTGCCGAACCGCGGCTTCCTGCGCGAGCGGCTCGACCGCATCCTCGGCCGCCTGCGCGAGGAGCCCGGCCGGCGCTGCGCCTTGCTCTACCTCGACGTCGACCGCTTCAAGGTCGTCAACGACAGCCTCGGCCACCTCGCCGGCGACGAGATGCTGAAGGCGGTCGCCGGGCGGCTGCTCAAGTGCGTGCGCGCGCCGGACATGGTCGCGCGCCTGTCGGGCGACGAGTTCGCGGTGCTCATCGAGGACGTCGGCGACCGCATCGCCGCGGAGGACGTCGCGCAGCGCGTGCTCGACACGCTCGGCGTGCCGCTGCAACTGGCCGGGCGCGAACTCGATCCGTCGGTGAGCATCGGCATCGCGATCGGCGACGGCAATTACGTCGTCGCCGACGAACTGCTGCGCGACGCGGACATCGCGCTGTACCGGGCCAAGGAGCTCGGTCGCAAGCGCTACATGCTGTTCGACGACACGCTCGCGAAGACCGCGATCGACGTGCTCGCGATGGAAGGCGAGCTGCGTCAGGCGCTGCGCCGCGGCGAGTTCGAGCCGTACTTCCAGCCGTTCTGCCGCCTCGCCGACGGCGAGGTCGTCGGCTACGAGGCGCTCATGCGCTGGAACCACCCGCGCGACGGCGTGCTCGGCCCGGCCGCGTTCCTGCGCGTGGCGCAGGACGGCGGCCACATCGAGGCGATCGACTGGCGCGTGTTCGAAGCGGCCTGCGGCTTGATCCAGCAGTTGCACGAGAGCCGGCCGTTCCTGACCATCAACGTCTCGGCGCTGCACCTGCAGCACGCCGATTTCGATCGTCGCCTCGTGCGCCTGCTCGAGCGCACCGGCCTCGACCCCGCGCGCCTCATCGTCGAGGTCACCGAAGGTTCGCTGCTCGACGACCCCGAGCGCGTGCGAGCGACGCTAGAACGGTTGCGCGGCCTCGGCATCGGCGCCGCGCTCGACGATTTCGGCACCGGCTATTCGTCCCTGAGTTACCTCCACTCGCTGCCGCTGCGCATGCTGAAGATCGACCGCTCGTTCGTGCACGCGCTCGACGAGGGCATGCCGGCGACGACGACCGTGGTCGCGGCGATCCTCGCGCTCGCGCGCGCGCTCGGCATCCAGGTCATCGCCGAAGGCATCGAGACCGCGGCGCAGCGCAACGCGCTGCTGCGCATGGGCTGCGAGTTCGGCCAGGGCTTCCTGCTCGGCCGGCCGGCGCCGATCGAGCGCTGGGCCGACGCGGTGCCCGCGGTCGTCGCGGGCGGCGCCTGACAACCGGCGACGTACGACCCGACTGGGCTAAAATGGTGGGCTGACGCATCGTCAGCATCCGGAGCACGATCCATGACCAGCCCTTCCGCCGGCGCGAAGTTCCGTGCGGCCGTCGCCGAGGAGCGGCCGCTGCAGGTCGTCGGGGCGATCACCGCGTACGCCGGCCTGATGGCCCGGCGCATCGGCTACAAGGCGCTCTATCTCTCCGGCGGCGGCGTGGCGGCGAATTCGCTAGGCATGCCCGACCTCGGCATCAGCACGATGGAAGACGTGCTCACCGACGCGCGCCGCATCGTCGACGCGACGCAGATGCCCCTGCTGGTCGACATCGACACGGGGTGGGGCGGCGCATTCAACATCGCGCGCACGATCCGCTCGTTCGTCAACGTCGGCGTCGCCGCGGTGCACATGGAGGATCAGGTCGGGCAGAAGCGCTGCGGCCATCGCCCGGGCAAGGAAGTCGTGTCGAAAGGCGAGATGGTCGACCGCGTGAAGGCGGCCGTCGATGCACGCACCGATCCCGCATTCGTGATCATGGCACGCACCGACGCGGCCGCGGTCGAGGGCGTCGATGCCGCGATCGAGCGCGCGGTCGCCTACGTCGAGGCTGGCGCCGACATGATCTTCCCCGAAGCGATGCAGACGCTCGACGACTATCGCCGCTTCAGGCACGCGGTGAAGGTGCCGATCCTCGCCAACCTCACCGAGTTCGGCTCGACGCCGTTCTTCACCACCGACGAGCTGCGCGGCGCGGACGTCGACATCGCGCTGTACTGCTGCGGTGCCTACCGCGCGATGAACAAGGCTGCACTCGCCTTCTACGAAACCGTGCGTCGCGACGGCACGCAGAAGGCGGCCGTGTCGTCCATGCAGACGCGCGCCGAACTGTACGATTTCCTCGGCTACCATGCGTACGAGCAGAAGCTCGACGCCCTGTTCGCCGGCAGCCGGCCGGACGAGTAGCGATGAGCGGCACGCCCTGGGGCAACCAGACCCGCGCGCGCAACTGGGACGCGCTCGCCGCGATCATCGCGGCACTGATCGGCGCGTTCGCGCTGGTCGTGTCGGGTTACACCGCCTACCTGCAGCGCACGCAGGTGCGCGCGCAGGTGTGGCCCTACCTCATGCTCGCGAGCTACGACACCGAGAACTCGGTCAAGCTGCTCAACAAGGGCGTCGGCCCGGCGATCGTGAAGAGCGTGCGCGTGACCGTCGACGGCAAGCCGCAGCGCACCTGGCGCGAAGTGGTCACCGCGCTCGGCCTCGAGCGCGTGCCGCTGCGCACGTCGACGATCACCGACAATGTCGTCAGTGGCGGCGAGGTCGTGCCGATGCTCGTCATCGGTGACGAGGACGCCTACCACCGTTTCCGCAAGGAGAGTGCGCGCCGCTCCGCGGTCGAGATCTGCTACTGCTCGACCCTCGAGGAGTGCTGGCTGTACGCCGCCGACGACGCGAGCACCCGGGCGACGCAGAAGCCCGTCGATTCATGCCCCGTACTGCCGCCGGGCGAAGCCTTCGGCGATTGATCGAAGGCAGCGAAGAACGAACCATGACCGAGAGAACACCATGACCGACACCGCCACGCCGTTCAAACCCAAGAAGTCCGTCGCCCTGTCCGGCGTCGCCGCCGGCAACACGGCGCTGTGCACGGTCGGTCGCAGCGGCAACGACCTGCACTATCGCGGCTACGACATCCTCGACGTCGCGACGACCTGCGAGTTCGAGGAGATCGCGCACCTGCTCGTGCACGGCAAGCTGCCGAACCGCGCCGAGCTCGCCGGCTACAAGGCGAAGCTGAAGGCGCTGCGCGGCATCCCGGCGTCGGTGAAGGCCGTGCTCGAACAGCTGCCGGCGTCGGCGCACCCGATGGACGTGATGCGCACCGGCGTGTCGGCGCTCGGCTGCGCACTGCCGGAGAAGGACGACCACAATCATCCGGGCGCGCGCGACATCGCCGATCGCCTGATGGCGTCGCTCGGTTCGGTGCTGCTGTACTGGTACCACTTCGCGGTGAACGGCAAGCGCATCGACGTCGAGACCGACGACGATTCGATCGGCGGCCATTTCCTCCACCTGTTGCACGGCGAGAAGCCGAGCGAACCGTGGGTGCGTGCGATGCATACCTCGCTGATCCTGTACGCCGAGCACGAGTTCAATGCCTCGACGTTCACCGCGCGCGTGATCGCCGGCACCGGTAGCGACATGTATTCGGCGATCGCCGGCGCGATCGGTGCGCTGCGCGGCCCCAAGCACGGCGGCGCCAACGAAGTCGCGTTCGAGATCCAGAAGCGCTACGACACGCCCGACGAGGCCGAGGCGGACATCCGCGCGCGCGTCGAGCGCAAGGAAGTCGTGATCGGTTTCGGCCATCCGGTCTACACGGTCAGCGACCCGCGCAACAAGGTGATCAAGGACGTCGCGCGCGAGCTGTCCGCGGCGCAGAAGAACATGAAGATGTTCGACATCGCCGAGCGGCTCGAGTCGACCATGTGGGACATCAAGAAGATGTTCCCGAACCTCGACTGGTTCAGCGCGGTGAGCTACCACATGATGGGCGTGCCGACCGCGATGTTCACGCCGCTGTTCGTGATCTCGCGCACGTCGGGCTGGAGCGCGCACGTGGTCGAGCAGCGCATCGACGGCAAGATCATCCGTCCGAGCGCGAACTACACCGGACCCGAGGACCTCGCGTTCGTGCCGATCGAAAAACGCCCTTGACGGATCGCGGCGCGCGGCGATACTGAAGGCGATCGCCGCTACCTGGGGAGAGCATGCAGGTCGCCGACACCGTCTACGCCAAAACCGATGCCGGGCGCGCCGAGATCGGCACGCGCCAGCACCGCCTTGCGCCACCGATGCGCTCGTTGCTGCTGCTCGTCGACGGGCGGCGCGAGACGGCGCAGCTGCGCCGCTTCGGCGAGACCCTGCGCGCTCCCGCCGACGCGATCGACCAGCTCGCCACGCTCGGCCTGATCGCGCCACTCGGCTCCGCCGCCGCGACGCCCGAGCCGGCCGCTGCGGGCCCGTCGCAGGCCGCGCAACGCTACATCGCGCTGAGCGGCCTGATGTCGGAGGCGGTACGTGAAAACCTCGGCCTGCGGGGTTTCATGATGCAGTTGCGCATCGAGCGTTGCAGCGACGCCGACGAACTGATCGCGCTGCTGCCCGACGTCACGGCGGCGATCGCCAAGGCGCGCAACCCGGAGTTCGCGCGCGAGTGGGAACGCATCGCGCGCTCGGCCGTCGCGTAGGGCGGACGCAGCGGCGCGACACCGCGCATGAACGCGACATGGGCCGCCGCGAGTCCTGCCGGCGCCTGACGCATCGGCGTGGCGCCGTAGGGGCGGGACGCTGCGGCGCGATCACGTCGTCGGTCGCGACATGCTTCACCGCGCCAACGGACGCCTCGAAGTGCCCCGGGACTCAGGCGGCCTCGTCCGCCAACACCTTCTGCACCGCCGCGTCCGCCTCCATCCGTGCGAAGAACGTCGCAAGGTTGTCGAGGCCGGCGAGGTCGACGTTCTGGCCCTTCGCCCAGCGCAAGGTCACGAACAGGTACGGGTCGGCGATCGAGCGCTGTCCCGCGATCCAGTCGCGTCCGGCGAGCTGCGCGTCGGCGCGCTCGAACAGCGCGCGCAGGCTCTTGCGCGCCGTGTCCTTGGTCTTCTCGATCGCGACTGCGTCGTCGAGGTAGGCGGTCGACCCGAACAGCGGCTTGAACGCGGGATGGACGTCGGAATTGACGAACGCGAGCCAGCGGTTCACCTCGGCGCGCCCCTTCGGCGTGCCGTCGCCGCCGAGCTTGGCTTGCGGGAAGCTATCGGCGAGGAAGTTGAGGATCGCCGCGTTCTGCGTCAGCAACCAGCCATCCTGCTCGAGCACGGGCACCGCACCGGCCGGATTGATCTTCTGCTTGTACTCGGCGCTCGCGCGTTCCTCGCGGCTCACGCGCTGCGTCGTGTACGGTTTGCCGATCCATTCGAGGACGATGTGGTCGGCGAGCGAGCAGGCGCCGGTCGAGTAGTAGAGTTTCATGCGAGCCTCCATCGTGTGATCAATGCATGCTGGCGAGCCGGCGCCGTCGAATCAAGCCGCGATTGCGTCGCCGCGGCGAACGCTGAGTTTCGTCGCGGGCAACATCACGGTTTCGTCGCGATGTCCTCGAAGCGCACGTTCTGGATCGCGTAGGCGGGCCAGCCGCGATAGTCGAAGTGCCACCACTCGGTCGCATAGACGCTGAAACCCTCCGCTTCCATGCGCCGCCGCAGCAGGTCGCGACGCGCGCGCTGTTCGGCCGTGCCGCCGGCGTAACCGGGATAGGCGCGTTCGGACATCTCGTCGTAGAGGCTCGGCATGTCGACCGCGTCGCCGTCGGCGAGGGCGTACAGCGTGAGGTCGACCGCGCAGCCGCGGTTGTGGCGCGAGCCGGTGGCCGGATCGGCGACGAACGCGTGCTTGTCGACCGGTGTCGCGTCCCAGAACAGGCGCGTCACGTACCACGGCCGGTAGGCGTCGTGCACGAGCAGGCCGTAGCCGTCGCGCGCGAGCGCGCGCTGCACGCGCACGAGCGCGTCGGCTGCGGGGCGCTGCAGGAACGCGCGTGCCTCGCTGTACAGCGGCGTGCCGAGGAAGTTGCGCGACGTCGCGTAGCGGATGTCGAGCCGGATGCCCGGATCGAGCGTGGTCAGCTCGACGAGGTCGCTCGCGCGGAAGTCGCCGTGCTCGACCGGCGGTGTCGCCGCCAGCGCGATCGGCAACAGCTCGGCGACCGGGCGCACGGGGTCGATATGGAAGTAAGGCGCGGCTGTGGCGGGCTCGCGCGCGTGCACGAGAGCGGCGACACACGCCCCGAGGGCGAATGCGAGGCCACGGCGCGCGACCGGCGGGATTGGGCGTGCGTCCACGGACATCCTCCACGGCGGCATCGGCGGGATTCTGTCACACCGTGATGGACGAAGGTCGCGTTCGGCGCATGCGACGGTGCGCGGTCCGGCTCCGTCCCGATGGTCGGGGACATGACCCGCGCATGCTCGCGCATGCTCCACCAATCCGAATTGAAAGGAGATCGATCATGCGATTCAGAACCGGAGCGACTTCGGTCGTGTTCGCCGGCGCGTTGCTCGGCGCCCTGTCCGCTCATGCCGTGACGCTGAATCCGCGCGGGATGGGACAAGTCCTTTTGTACCCGTACTACACCGTCAATGGCGGCAACGACACGCTGGTGTCGCTCGCCAACACGACCGGTTCCGCCAAGGCCGTGCGGGTGCGCGTCGCCGAAGGCGAGAACGGCCGCGACGCCGCATCGATCAACGTCTACCTCGCGCCGTTCGACACGTGGACGGCCGCGATCACCCGGCTGGCGGATGGTACGCCGGGCATCGTCTCCAGCGACGACACCTGCACGTTGCCGGAGATCAGCACGTACTCCGGCTCCGCATTGTCGATCGGGACCGGCTCGCTCGCCTTCAGCGACGCGGCGTGGACCGGCGCCCATGCCGACGCCAGCGATGATCCGCTCGCGGTGCGCGCGGGCGAAGGCTCGATCGAGGCGATCGAGATGGGCGTGCTCGTCGCGACGTCGGGCGTGGACGCCGCGACACGACGGGCGGCGACGGGCTCCGCAGGCGCCTGCAACGCGCTCTACAACGCGTGGGTTCCGCCGGGCTTCGCCAACCTCGTCACGGACGGCAGCGACGTGACGCCGGCCCTCTGGAACCAGCATCCCGCCGCCGATCTCACCAATCCGACGGGCGGTCTGTACGGCACCGCGTACGTCGTCAACGTCGCGCGCGGCACGGTATTCAGCTACGCGGCGACGGCGCTCGAGGATTTCCGCGCCGATCCGGCCGATCGTCCGCGCGGCACGACCGCGAGCGTCGTCATGCACACGCCGTCGGGGACCGCGCAGCCGGATCTTTCCAGTGCGCTCGACGATCCTTCGGACGGCAGCGCCGACGCCGATGTCGTCGCCGATGGCGCGATGGTCCGAGCCACGTATCCGGCAGCGCACGCGATCGATGCCGTGACTGCGGTCCTGACCGTCGGCCAGGCGGACGGCGAATACACGGCGGATCCGGCCTTGGGCGCGACCACCTCGTTCGTCTTCAGCTACCCGACGCGCCGCTTCTACACCGACCCCGCGCTCGCCGGTAGCGCGGCGATCGCACCGTTCTCGAACCTGTTCGCGGGCAACCGCCGCGGCGTGGTGAGCGAGCGGTTGCCGTACACGAGCTACGCGCCCGACGGGGCCTCGCCGCTCATCAACTGCGGTGTCGACCTCTGCGCCAATCGCCTGCTGTCACCTGGCACGAGCGTCGAGGTGCTCGACCTCGGCGCGGGCGCAGGCGCCATGCTCGACAGTGCACGGACGATGCAGTTCGACGGAGCGGGTGCGTCGCCGGCGGCGTTCAGCGCGTCGGGGCGGATGTTCCTTGCGCCCGACCTGGCGCTGCTGTTTCCGACCGGGACCGACGATCCCCTGCCGGCGCTGCGGTTCATGCGGCCGTCCAGCGGAGGCCAGGCGTTCGCCGGACTTCCGTTGATCGCCTTCGCAGCGACGAACTTCGTCAATGCGGACGTGCAGGGCGGGGTGCTCGCCAATTACAGCGCGGCGTCGTCGCTGCGCACGGCGACCTCGTGCTGGATCTACACGCCGAACGGGCATCCGCCGCATTGCGGCTGACGCGCGCGTGCGAGCGCGCGGTCACAGGCGTGCGGCGAGCCGCGTGCCCTGGTCGATCGCGCGCTTCGCATCGAGCTCGGCCGCGACATCGGCGCCGCCGATGAGGTGCACGCGCGCGGCATCGCCGGCCAATTCGGCGTGCAGCGCGCGGTTCGGCTCCTGGCCCGCGCAGACGACGACGGTGTCGACCGCGAGCACCTGTGCCTCGTCACCGATGCGGATGTGCAGGCCGTCGTCGTCGACGCGTTCGTAGGCGACGCCGCCGAGCATCGTCACGCGCTTGGCGGCGAGCGTCGCGCGGTGCACCCAGCCCGTGGTCTTGTTGAGGCGCCTGCCCGGCTTGCCGGGCGAGCGCTGCAGCAGCCAGACCTGGCGCGCAGGTACTTCCGGTGCCGGCTTGGCGAGCCCCCCGCGCGCGGCGAGCGTCATGTCGACGCCCCATTCGTGCGTCCAGCGCGCGACGTCGGTGGTCGGCGACGGCGCCGGTTCGACGAGGAACTCGGCGACGTCGAAACCGATGCCGCCCGCGCCGATGATCGCGACGCGCGCGCCGACCGGCGCACCGTGCAACAGCACGTCGAGGTAGCTCACGACGTTCGGCCGGTCGCTGCCGGGGATCGCGATCGCGCGTGGCGTCACGCCGGTCGCGAACACGATGTCGTCGAACCCGCGCAGCAGCTCCGGCGTCGCGCGCGTGCGGAGGCGCAGGTCGACGCCGCTGCGTTCGAGGCGGCGCGCGAAGTAGCGCAGCGTCTCGTGGAATTCCTCCTTGCCCGGCACGCGCTTGGCCATGTTGAACTGGCCGCCGATCTCGGCGGACTGTTCGAACAGCGCGACCGCATGGCCGCGCTCGGCGAGCGTGCTCGCGCAGGCGAGGCCGGCCGGGCCCGCGCCGACCACGGCGATGCGCTTCTTCGCTGCCGCGGGCGCGATCACGAGTTCGGTCTCGTGGCAGGCGCGCGGGTTGACGAGGCAACTCGCGAGCTTCCTCTCGAACACGTGGTCGAGGCAGGCCTGGTTGCAGGCGATGCAGGTGTTGATGTCGGCGCCGCGATCCTCGCGCGCCTTGCGTACCCAGTCGGGATCGGCGAGCAGCGGTCGCGCCATCGACACCATGTCGGCGTCGCCCTCGCCCAGGATGCGCTCGGCGACGTCGGGCATGTTGATGCGGTTGGTGGTGATCAGCGGGATCTTCACCTCCGCCTTCATGCGCCGCGTGACCCAGGCGAAGCCCGCGCGCGGCACGCTCGTCACGATCGTCGGCACGCGCGCCTCGTGCCAGCCGATACCGGTATTGATGAGCGTCGCGCCCGCGCCCTCGATCTTCTTCGCGAGCGCGACGATCTCGTCCCACGACTGGCCGCGCTCGACCAGGTCGAGCATCGACAGGCGATAGATGATGATGAATTCGCGCCCGACCGCCGCGCGCATGCGTCGCACGATCTCGACCGGGAAGCGCTGGCGCTTGTCGACGCTGCCGCCCCACTCGTCCTCGCGCCGGTTCGTGCGCTCGGTCAGGAACTGGTTGATGAGGTAACCCTCGGAGCCCATCACCTCGACGCCGTCGTAGCCCGCGTCCTGCGCCTTGCGCGCGCAGTTGACGAAGTCGGCGATCGTGCGCTCGACCCCGCGCGCGGACAGCGCGCGCGGGGTGAACGGGGTGATCGGCGACTTGATCCGCGACGGCGCGACCGACAGCGGATGATAGGCGTAGCGGCCCGCGTGCAGGATCTGCAGGCAGATGCGGCCGCCTTCGGCGTGCACGGCGCGGGTGATCCGTCGATGCGGCGCAACCTGCCACGGCATCGACAGGCGGCTCGCGAACGGCGTGAGCCAGCCGGCGATGCTCGGCGCGAATCCGCCGGTGACCATGAGCCCGACGCCGCCGCGTGCGCGCTCGGCGAAATATGCGGCGAGCTTGCCGAAGTCGCGCGCGCGATCCTCGAGGCCGGTGTGCATCGAACCCATGAGCACGCGGTTCGGCAGGGTCGTGAAACCGAGATCGAGCGGAGCGAACAGCGATGGGTAGCGCACGGGCGGCCTGGCGGATTCAAACGATCGTATGAAGATGCCCGGAATGCGCGCCGCCGACAAGCGTCCGGCCGGGATGGCGCAGGTCGGTCGCGGGCAACCAGCGGTCAGTGCGCGATGCGCAGCACGACGAGGGTCTGGTCGTCGCTGCCGGCGTTGCTGCCCTGGTGCGCGACGAGCTGTTCGCGCAGCAGCGCGAGCAGTGCCGCCGGTTGCGCGGGGCCCGTACGCACGAGTTCGGCGAGGCGCTGCTCGCCGAACGGCTCGCGGGCCGCATCGCGCGCCTCGACCACGCCGTCGGTGTAGAGCACGAGCACGTCGCCGGGTTCGACGTCGAAGCTTTCGTTCCGCCAGGCGTGGTCGCGCAGCACGCCGAGCGGGATCTGCGTGCCGGCGCCGTGGCGCAGCACGCGATCGCCGCGCCGCTGCAGCAGCGGCGGATGGCCGGCGTCGACGAACGTCGCGCGGCGCAGGTCGGGGCGGTAGAGCAGGGCGAACGCGGTGAGGAAGTGGCCGCGGCTGCGGCGCGAGAAGAAATGGCGGTTCGCGTAGGTGAGCGCGCCCGCGGGGCCGGCGTCCTCGTCGCCCTGGTAGGTGCGCAGGATCGCGTCGAACTGCACCGCTTCCATCGCCGCCGCCGCGCCGTGGCCGGACACGTCGGCGAGCATGAGCGCCCAGATGTCGGCGCCGGGGTCGACGAAGTCCGGCGGCGCATACTGGGTGAGCGGCATGAGGTCGTAGTAGTCGCCCGCGGCGGTCTCGGCCGGTTGCCAATGCGCGGCGTATTCGAGGCCGCGGATCGTCGGATCGTCGGGAAGCAGCAGGCGCTGCACGTCGGCGATGCCTTCGATCGCCTTGCGCTGGCGCACGGTCTCGTCACGCAACGCGCGCGTCGCGAGCGGGCGCACGACGAGGTTCGCGGCGAGATTCACCTCGGCGAGCCAGGCCGCGAGGTCGAGCGCATCGAAACGTTCCGCCTCGCGGCTGCCGAACGCGAGCCAGTGGCGCACGATGCCCGCGTTCGCGACCGGAACGCCGAGCAGCGCCGCGGGCGTCCCCAGCGCGCGCGCGAGCGGGGCGGCGGCGAGCGTCGCGTCGAGGTGCACGAGGCGAGGCGCACGCTGGGCGAGCAGGGTGCCGGCGAGCGCGTCGGCGAACGGCGGCGTGCGATCGTGCTGGCCGAGCGGATCGGTGTTGGCGACGCGTTCGATGCCGCTGCCGTCGACGAACCCGGCGAGGCGGCACTCGCCGGCTGCGTAGCCTTCCACCTGCAGCAGCGCGAGCGAGCAACCGGGCAATGTGGCCGCGAAATGGTCGTGCAGCGTGCGCAGTGCGGCGACGGAATCACCGTCGAACGCACCGAGCGCGAGCATCTGGTCGAGCGAGGCGGGCATCGCGCGATTGTCGGCGACCGCGCGCCTTCGCGCGAGCCCGCATCGCGACGCGCGTCACCAGCCGGTCAGCACGAGCTTGCCGATCGTCGCGCCGGACTCGAGCCGGCGGTGTGCCTCGCGCAGGTTCGCCGCGTCGATCGGCGCGAGCGTCGCGCCGAGCGTGCCGGCGAGTTCGCCCGCATCGACGAGCGTGGCGACGCGTTCGAGGATGCGGCCCTGCTCGGCCATGTCCGCGGTACGGAAGCGCGGCCGCGCGAACATCATCTCCCAGTGAATGCCGATGCATTTCGCCTTGTACGGATCGCCGATCCGCAGCGCCCCTTTCGGCTCGACGATGAGGCCGACGTGGCCCTGCGGCGCGAGCAGCGTGCCGAGCTCGTCCCAGTAGCGGTCGGTGTCGGCGAGGTTGAGCGCGGCATCGACGGCCTCGAAGCCGAGCGCGGCGAGCTGCGGCGCGAGCGGCTGGCGATGGTCGACCACATGGTGCGCGCCGAGGCGCAGGCACCACGCGATCGTTTCCGGCCGCGATGCGGTCGCGATGACGATGAAGCCGGCGCGTCGCGCGAGCTGGATCGCGATCGAGCCGACGCCGCCGGCGCCGCCGATCACGAGCAGCGACTTGCCGGCGCCGCCGTCGTCGGCATCGAACGGCATGCGCTGGAACAGCAGTTCCCACGCGGTGATCGCGGTGAGCGGCAACGCCGCTGCGGCGGCGAAGTCGAGCGTCGCCGGCTTGCGCGCGACGAGGCGCTCGTCGACGAGCTGGTACTGCGCATTGCTGCCCGGGCGCGTGACGTCGCCCGCGTAGTACACGGCGTCGCCGACGCGCCAATGCGTGACCGCGTCGCCCACGGCTTCGACGACGCCGGCGGCGTCGTAGCCGAGTACCTTCGGCTGCGGCTCGACCTGCGCTTTCGGCGCGCGCAGCTTGGTGTCGACCGGGTTCACCGACACCGCTTCGACGCGCACGAGGATGTCGCGCCCGCGCGGTTCGGGGCGAGGCAGTTCGACGTCGACGAGCGACTGCGGGTCGTCGATCGGCAGGTAGCGGGTGAGGGCGACGGCTTTCATGCGGACTCTCGCTGCAGTTTCGATGCCGCCACGATAGGCGCCTGCGCACGCGCGAAAAAGGGCGTGCGCGCGGAATCATTCTCAACGATCCGCGGAGAATGCGCGCCGCGCGGGATCCCCGCGCGGCGCCGTGCGTCAACGCGCGAGCCCCTCGGCGGCGAGCGCCGCCTTGACCATCGGCCGCGCGGCGACGCGCGCGCGGAACGCGAGGAGGTTCGGGAACGGCGCGAGATCGAGCCCGACGAAGCCGGACCAGCCGGTGACGACGAACAGGTACGCATCGGCGATCGTGAACGCCTTGCCGGTCAGGAACGGCGCATCGCCGAGCGCCCGTTCGACGATCGCGAGGCGCTTGCCGAGCAGCGCGAGTGCCTGCTGCTTGTAGTCCGCCGGCGTCTCCGGTTTGAACAGCGGCGAATAGACCTTGTGCAGCTCGCTCGTGACGAAGTTGAGCCACGACTGCAGGCGATAGCGCTCGACGCTGCCGTTCGCGGGCGCGAGCGCGCTCGCCGGCGCGCGGTCGGCGACGTATTGCAGGATCGCCGGGCCTTCGGTGAGGACGACGCCGGGCTCGATCTCGAGCGCGGGCACGTAGCCGGCCGGGCTGATCGCGAGGAAGTCGCGATCGTCCTCGGTGCGCTTGGCCACGAGATCGACCTTCACGAGCTCGAACGCGAGGCCGGCTTCACGCAGGGCGATGTGCGAGGCCTGCGAACACAGGCCGGGACCGTAGTACAGACGCATGGGGATGACTCCTGGTCGGGAATGGAAACACGGGAACATTGGGGCGGACGAATCGGCGGATCAGGGCACCGCCCGCGCGTGCGGGAGGCGCTGCGCCGTGCAGGCACCGGCGCCGAGCAGCGCCTGCGCGAACGCGACGACCGCGATGAACAGCGGGTATTCCCAGCCGCCGCCCGCGTTCGTGAACTCCCAGCCGTTCGCCGCGTGCGGCAGGATCGCGCCGAGCGCGACGAGACCGAGCACGATCGCGACCGGGCGCACGGCGACGCCCGCGAGCAGCGCGAGCCCGCCGAACAGCTCGACCGCGACGACCGGGTAGACGAGCAGTCCGGGCAGGCCGTGTTGTTCGAACCAGGCGACCGTGCCGGGCAGGGTGAAGACGACGAGCTTGAGCAGCGCGTGGGCGAGGAACAGCACGCCGAGTGCGAGGCGCAGCAGCGCTGCGCCGAAGGCAGGTGAATGCATCGCGATCCCTTCATCGAATGCCGGCGCGGCCGGCGGTGCGCACAAGCTAGGGATTGCTCTATCGCACGTAAATCAGCGAAAAAGGCAATTCTTATTTGCAACTATGCAAACACCGGTGCGATGCTGGCGGCCGCATCGGAGTGCCGCCATGTTCGACTGGAACGACCTGCGCCACCTGCTCGCGATCGCCCGCGGTGGCAACCTCGCCGCGGCTGCGCGCAGCCTGTCGGTGAATCATTCGACCGTGTTCCGCCGCCTCGCGGCGTTCGAGGACGCGCTCGGCGTGCGCCTGTTCGAGCGCCTGCCCGAAGGCTACGTGCTCACCGCGCAGGGCGAGACGATCCGCGCGCATGCCGAGCAGGTCGAACGATCGATCCATGCCCTCGAGCGCGCGGTCGCCGGCAGCGACTTCCGCCTCTCCGGCGACGTGCGCATCACGACCGCGCCGAACCTCGCGAGCGCGTACGTCGCGCGCTACCTGCCCGCGTTCCGCGAGCTGCATCCGGACATCCGCGTCGAGATCGCCGCCGCCGACGGCGATTTCGATCTCGCGCGCCGCGAGGCCGACCTCGCGTTGCGCGCGACCGCGCAGCCGCCCGACTACCTCGTCGGACGCAAGGTGGTCGACCTGCCGTGGCTCGCCTGCGCGAGTCGCGCCTATCTCGCCGCGCAGGGGCGCCCGCGCGCGATGGACGACCTCGCCGCGCACGCGCTGATCGGCGCCGACGCACGCTTCGTGCGCCTGCCCGTGTTCGCGTGGCTGCATGCGCACCATCCGTACGAGCACTTCGTCGCGCGCGCAGGCGATCTCAACACGATGGCTGCGCTCGCCGCTGCGGGCGTCGGCATCGCGTTGCTGCCCGCCGACCAGGCCGACGAATCGCTCGTGCAGCTGTTCGCGGTGGAACCACCGTTCGCCTCGCCGCTGTGGCTGCTCACCCATCCGGACCTGCGCCACGTCGCACGCATCAAGGCGCTCGCCGATTTCCTGTACGAACGCCTGCGCGCCGACCCGCGCCTGCGCGCGCACGCGATCGTCACGGCAGGCAAGTCGGCGCCGCGCGTTCGCCGCGCGCGGCGAACGCGCTGAGCACAGCGCTTCACACCGGCGGCGGGTTGCGCTCGGCGAAACCGGCCTGGTGCCAGTACGGGTAGTACGGATACGCGGTCGTCTTGCGGCTCGCTTCGTCGAGCCGGGCGACCTGTTCGGGCGTGAGGTTCCAGCCGACCGCGCCGAGGTTCTGCTTCAACTGCTCCTCGTCGCGCGCGCCGATGATCACGCTCGACACGGTCGGTCGCTGCAGCAGCCAGTTGATCGCGATCTGCGGGATCGTCCTGCCGGTGTCCGCGGCGATCTCGTCGAGCGCATCGACGACGCGATAGAGCTGCTCGTCGTCGACCGGTGGCCCGAACTCGGCGCTGCCGTGCAGGCGGCTGTTTTCCGGCAGCGGCCGGCCGCGGCGGATCTTGCCGGTGAGGCGGCCCCAGCCGAGCGGGCTCCACACCATCGCGCCGACGCCCTGGTCGATGCCGAGCGGCATGAGCTCCCACTCGTAGTCGCGACCGATCAGCGAATAGTAGGTCTGGTTGGCGACGTAGCGCGACCAGCCGTGGCGGTCGGCGGTCGCGAGCGATTTCATGAGATGCCAGCCGGAGAAGTTGGAAACGCCGAGGTAGCGGATCTTGCCCGCCCGCACGAGATCGTCGAGCGTCGACACGGTTTCCTCGATCGGCGTCTTCGCGTCGAAGCCGTGCAGCTGGAACAGGTCGATGTAGTCGCTGCCGAGTCGCTGCAGCGCGGCGTCGATCGCGCGCACGAGGTGGAAGCGCGAGGAGCCGACGTCGTTCGGCCCGTCGCCGCTGCGGAACGTCGCCTTGGTCGAGATCAGCACCTTGTCGCGGCGCCCCTTGATCGCGGCGCCGAGGATCGATTCCGACGCGCCGCTCGAATAGACGTCGGCGCTGTCGAACATCGTGAGTCCGGCGTCGAGGCAGACGTCGACGAGGCGCTTCGCGCCGGCGACGTCGGTGTTGCCCCACGCGCCGAACAGCTTGCCTTCGCCGCCGAACGTGCCGGTGCCGAAACTGAGCACCGGGACCTTGAAGCCGGAGCGGCCGAGATGACGGTATTCCATGCGAACCTCCGAAGTGGACGAGGGATCAATGCGCGCTGCACGGCGCGGCTTGCGCGTGCGGCGTCGCGGATGCGGGCGCGCGTCGTTCGCGCAGGTGCGCCAGCGCGGCGACGCCGAGGCCGGCGAGCGTGACGACCGCGGCGCTCGGGCCGAGCGCCGCGAGTCCGGCGCCGTGGTCGATGACGAGGCCGCCGAGCCACGCGCCGAACGCGTTGCCGAGGTTGAACGCGCCGATGTTGAGGCTCGAGGCGAGCGATTCGCCGCCGCGCGCCGCGTGCAGCACCGAGGCCTGCAGGGGCGCGACGATCGCGAACGCGGCGGTGCCGAGCAGGCCGACCGCGATCGCCGCGGCGACTGGCGAGTGGATCGCCAGGCCGAATCCGACCAGGACGACGGCGAGCGCAGCCAACGTGCCGAACAGCGCCTTGCGCAGCGAGCGGTCGGCGAAACGTCCGCCGAGCACGTTGCCGACGATCATGCCGACACCGAACAGCAGCAGGATCGGCGAGACGGCTTGCGCGGAGAAGCCGGCGACGTCGATCAGCGCCGGCTGCACGTAGGTGTAGACGGTGAACACGCCGGCGAAACCGAGCGTGGTCGTGAGTAGCGCGAGCAGCACCGGCGCGCTGCGCACGGCCGCGAATTCGCGGCGCACGTCGAGCGCCTGCGCCGAGGCGTCGCGCGGCACGAGCACGAACACGACCACGCTCGCGACGACGCCGATCGCCGTCACCGCCCAGAATGTCGAGCGCCAGCCGAGCTCGAGGCCGAGCCATGCGCCCGCGGGGACGCCGAGCAGGGTCGCGACGGTCAGCCCCATGAACATCACCGAGATCGCCGACGCACGCCGCTCGGGCGCGACGAGGCCGGTCGCGACGACGGCGCCGACGCCGAAGAACGTACCGTGCGCGAGCGAGGTGACGATGCGCGCACCCATCAGCAGCGCGTAGCTCGGCGCGAGCGCGCAGGCGAGGTTGCCGAGCGTGAACACGAGCATGAGCGCGAGCAGCACGTGCTTGCGCGGCATGCGCGCGGTCGCGACGGTCAGCAGCGGCGCGCCGACGAACACGCCGAGCGCGTAGCCGGAGATCAGCAGGCCGGCGCTCGCGATCGTCACGTGCAGGTCGGTCGCGACCTGCTGCAGCAGGCCCATGATCACGAATTCGGTCGTGCCGATGCCGAACGCGCCCGCGGTGAGCGCGTACAGCGCGAGCGGAAGGCGGGGACGGGCGGCCGGCGTGGCGGGCAGGGCGGACATCGGGAGGCTCGGTTCGGATGCGACGTGGTGCAGCGTAGGCCCGCCTCGCTCGATGAAAAACCTTTGATATCGACAAGCACTTTCTTCAAAGTATTGAGAATGGATCGCCTCGACGACATCGCCCTGTTCCTGCGTGTGCTCGATCTCGGCTCGATCAGTGCCGCGGCACGCAGCCTCGACCTGTCGGTCGCGCTCGCGAGCCAGCGGCTCAAGCGGCTCGAGCAGCAGCTCGGCGTGCGCCTGCTGCACCGGACCACGCGGCGCCTGCATCCGACCGCGGAAGGCAGCGCGCTCGCCGAGCGCGGGCGCGCGCTCGTCGACGACCTCGAGGCGCTCACCGGCGAGCTGCGCCGCGGCGGTGCGGAGGCATCGGGCACCTTGCGCATGACCGCGTCGGCGTCGTTCGGGCGCCAGTACCTGTCGCCGCTGTTGCCGACGTTCCTCGCGCGCTATCCGAAGGTGCGCATCAACCTCGACCTCAGCGACCTCATGAAGGACCTCGTGAGTTCGGGCTACGACCTCGCCGTGCGCATCGGCGCGCTCGAGGATTCCAACCTCGTCGCGCGCAAGATCGCGACGAACCGCCGCGTGCTGTGCGCGTCGCCGGACTACCTCGCGCGCCACGGCACGCCGCAGGCGCCGGACGACCTCGAGCGGCACGAATGCCTCGTGCTCGTCGGCAGCCAGGGCCGCCAGGACGTGTGGCGCATGAACGACCACAACGGCCGTGAGGTCGCGGTGCGCGTCGGCGGCCGCTTCGAGTGCAACTTCGGCGAGGCACTGCGCGACGCCGCGGTCGGCGGGCTCGGCATCGCCCTGCATTCGACCTGGCACGTCTGCGACGACCTGCGCAGCGGCCGCCTGCGGCAAGTGCTGCCCGCGTACACCGTCGCCGAGTCGGGCATCCACGCGGTGATGCCGCAGCGGCGGCTCGTGCCGTTGCGCGTGCGTGCGTTCGTCGACTTCCTCTGCGAGCAGTTCGCCGAGCCGCCGTGGGAGCGCGACGGCGCGCATCGCTGAAGGCGCAACGGCCGGTGCCGCGCGCTATGCTCGCGCACCGTCCGCAGGATTGCGCCATGCGTCGCTTCGTCGTGCTGATCCTGCTGCTGCCCGCGCTGGCGTGCGCCGCGCCCGATCGTCCCGGCCTGATCCACGCCTGGGAAGCGGCGATGCGCCGCGACGGCACGCTCGAGGCGCAGGCGGACGGTGACTATCGCTATCGCAGCGAATCGCTCGGCTACGACGGTCGCGTGCGCTTGCTGGCCGCGATCGTGCGCACCGAAGCGGGCCGGCGCGGCGGCGACGACCGTGTCGCCGCGCGTGGCACGGTCGACTTCGACCTGCCCGACCTGCCGGCCGCGCAAGCGTCGCCGCAGGCGTCCGCCGGCGTCGCGGGCTGGAAGGCCGAGCGGCAGAACTTCGTCTACGTGGACGATCGCCAGGCATGGCTGTCGATCGCGGAATGGGCGGCCACCTACTATCGCGACGACGACCGCACGTCCGCCGAAGGGTGGTCGCGCTGGGGCCTCGTGCTCGCGCTGCTCGCGGTGCTCGTGGTCGCGGTCGCCTTCGTCTATGCGGTGCAGCGCCGCGCGTTTCGGCTGCTGCGCGATTCGGCCGAGGTCAACCGCCTCGGGCGCGAGAACATCGTGCGCGCAGCGGAACTCCGTGACGCGCAGCTGGCAGCGACGCAGGAATCGCTCGAGCTCGCGCGTCGCAACGCGGCCACGCTGGCCGCGATCCTCGACGAGCTCAGGCGCCGTCCTTGATCCTGCCGGTGCGATCGTGCCGATGTGATCGCGTGCGCCATCGTGGCGACCGCGTGCTGGCATAGTGCGCGGGTTCCCCGGTCGAGGCAGGACGCATGCGTGGAATGCTCGGGCTCGCCCTGTGGTGCGCGATGCCGATCGCGGCAGCGCAATGCCCGCGCGCGGGCGACACCGTGTTCGATTCCGGCTTCGAGCGACCGCCCGCGCACGCGTACCACGTCGCGCCGGGCGGCGACGACGGCCACGACGGCAGCGCCACGTCGCCGTGGGCGTCGATCCAGCACGCGGTCGACACGGTCGCCGCCGGCGATGCGATCTGCGTGCACGCGGGAACCTACAACGAACTCGTGACGATCGCCCACTCGGGCTCCGACGCGGACGGCCCGATCGTGCTGCAGGCGGCGCCCGGCGACGCAGCGATCATCGACGGCAGCGGATTGCCGATCCCGGGTGGCCAGTACGGCCTCGTCTCGCTCGTCGACGCGAGCCACGTGGTCGTGCGTGGGCTCGAGCTGCGCAACTATGCGACCGCGTCGACCGCGAACGTGCCGATCGGGCTGTACGTGACCGGCGCGGGCAGCGACATCCGCGTGCTCGACAACCACGTCCACGACATCCGCACGACGGCGGGCGGGTGCACCGCTAACGCATTCGGCCTCAAGGTCGACGGCACGCGCGCGCCTGCGTCGATCAACCGGCTGGTGATCGCCGGCAACGAGATCGATCATCTCGTGCTCGGCTGCAGCGAATCGTTTTCGCTCGACGGCAACGTCGAGCAATGGACGATCAGCGGCAACCACGTGCACGACACCAACAACATCGGCATCGGCGCGATCGGTTTCGAGGGCGTCGCGCCGGATCCAGCCTACGACCAGGCGCGCGACGGCGTCATCGTCGGCAACACGGTCCACCACGTCAGCTCGTACGGCAATCCCGCCTACGGCAACGAATACGCCGCGGACGGCATCTACGTCGACGGCGGCACGCGCATCACGATCGAACGCAACCTCGTGCATCACGTCGACCTCGGCATCGAGCTCGCGAGTGAACACGCGGGGCGCACGACGAGCTACGTCGTCGCGCGGTCGAACCTCGTTCATTCGGGCAATTCGAGCGGCATCTCGCTCGGCGGCTATGCGGCCGGCGTCGGCGGCACCGAACATTGCAGCGTGGTCGGCAACACGCTGCTGCGCAACGACGTGCAGGGTACGGGTTCGGGCGAGCTGCAGATCCAGTACCACGCTAGCGACAACCTCGTCGTCGACAACGTGCTGTACGCGGGCGCCGGCGGCGTGCTCGTCTACGCCTATACCGGCGACACCACGGCGCCGGCCATGCTCGATCACAACCTGTACTGGTCCGACGCCGGTGCCGCGGGATCGAGCTGGACCTGGCGCGGCACCGAGTACGACAGCCTAGCGGCCTGGCGCGCGGGCTCGTCGCAGGATGCGCACTCGCCGTTCGCCGATCCGCTGTTCCTCGATCTCCTCGCGCCGGACCTGCGCGTCGCGGCGGGGTCGCCCGCGATCGACGCGGGCAGCGATCCCGGCGGCGGACTGGCCGGATCGCTCGACTACGCCGGCGCCGCCCGCGTCGCCGGCAATGCGATCGACATCGGCGCCTACGAGCGTTGAGGCGAGGGTCCGTCGCCCGCATGTATCCCATTGCCGGCGTGCCGCGCACGTGCGCGGCATCGGCTCCGCGGCGCGGCCATCTGGCACAATAGCGTGCTCCGGAAGGCTCGAAGGCGAGGCCGGATCGCGCTGTCGGGTCACGCCGTCGGCGCACCGTCGGCCCGTAGCGAAAGTCCACGTGCGTCACGTGCCTCCCGCCGACCGCCACCCACAGATCCGTCGCCATGAACACCCAATTCCGCAAGCCGCTGCCGGGCACCACGCTCGACTATTTCGATGCGCGCGCCGCCGTCGAAGCGATCGAGCCCGGCGCGTGGGCCACGCTGCCGTACACCGCGCGCGTGCACGCCGAGAACCTCGTGCGCCGCGCCGATCCGGACAAGCTCGACGCCTATCTCGGGCAGCTCGTCGGCCGCAGGCGCGACCTCGACTTCCCGTGGTTCCCCGCGCGCGTCGTCTGCCACGACATCCTCGGCCAGACCGCGCTGGTCGACCTCGCCGGCCTGCGCGACGCGATCGCGGAGCAGGGCGGCGATCCGGCGAAGGTCAATCCGGTCGTGCCGGTGCAGCTCATCGTCGACCATTCGCTCAGCGTCGAATGCGGCGGCTACGACCCGGGCGCGTTCGCGAAGAACCGCGCGATCGAGGATCGCCGCAACGAAGACCGCTTCCATTTCATCGACTGGACCAAGCAGGCGTTCCGCAACGTCGACGTGATCCCGCCCGGCAACGGCATCATGCACCAGATCAACCTGGAGAAGATGTCGCCGGTGATCGGCATCCAACGTGCCGATGACGGCCGGGGCGTCGCCTATCCGGACACGTGCGTCGGCACCGACAGCCACACGCCGCACGTCGACGCGCTCGGCGTGATCGCGGTCGGCGTCGGCGGCCTCGAGGCGGAGAACGTCATGCTCGGCCGCGCGTCGTGGATGCGCCTGCCGGACATCGTCGGCGTCGAACTCTCGGGCAAGCCGCAGCCGGGCATCACCGCGACCGACGTCGTGCTCGCGCTGACCGAATTCCTGCGCCAGTCGAAGGTCGTCGGTGCCTACCTCGAGTTCCGCGGCGAAGGCGCCGCTGCGCTCACGATCGGCGACCGCGCGACGATCTCGAACATGGCGCCCGAATACGGCGCGACCGCGGCGATGTTCTTCATCGACGAGCAGACGCTCGATTACCTGCGCCTCACCGGCCGCAGCGACGAGCAGGTGCGCCTGGTCGAGACCTACGCGAAAACCGCGGGGCTGTGGGCCGATGCACTCTCGACCGCCCAGTACGAGCGCACGCTGCACTTCGACCTGTCGGGTGTCGTGCGCAACATGGCCGGCCCGTCCAACCCGCACAAGCGCCTGCCGACCTCGGCGCTCGCCGAGCGCGGCGTCGCCGCGAACCTCGATGGCGCGCGCGCGCAGGAAGCACAAGGCCTGCTGCCCGATGGCGCGGTCATCATCGCCGCGATCACCAGTTGCACGAACACCTCGAACCCGCGCAACGTGATCGCCGCCGCGCTGCTCGCGCGCAACGCGAACGCGAAGGGACTCGTGCGCAAGCCGTGGGTGAAGACGTCGCTCGCGCCGGGCTCGAAGGCGGTGCAGCTCTACCTCGAGGACGCCGGGCTGTTGCCCGACCTCGAGAAGCTCGGCTTCGGCATCGTCGCATTCGCCTGCACGACCTGCAACGGCATGAGCGGCGCGCTCGACCCGCGGATCCAGCAGGAGATCGTCGAGCGCGACCTGTACGCGACCGCGGTGCTGTCGGGCAACCGCAACTTCGACGGCCGCATCCATCCGTACGCGAAGCAGGCGTTCCTCGCCTCGCCGCCGCTGGTGATCGCGTATGCGATCGCCGGTACGATCCGTTTCGACATCGAGAAGGACGTGCTCGGCCACGACGCGGACGGCAACGCGGTGCGCCTCGCCGACATCTGGCCCGACGACGCCGAGGTCGACGCGATCGTGCGCGAGCACGTGAAGCCGGAACAGTTCCGCCGCGTGTACGAGCCGATGTTCAGGATCGCGGTCGAACACGGCGGCGTGGTGAGCCCACTGTACGACTGGCGCGCGCAAAGCACCTACATCCGTCGTCCACCGTACTGGGAAGGCGCGCTCGCGGGCGAACGCACGCTGCGTGGGCTGCGCCCGCTCGCATTGCTCGGCGACAACATCACGACCGACCACCTGTCGCCGTCGAACGCGATCCTCGCCGACAGCGCGGCGGGCGAGTACCTCGCGAAGATGGGCTTGCCCGAAGAGGACTTCAATTCGTACGCGACGCACCGCGGCGACCATCTCACCGCGCAGCGCGCGACCTTCGCGAACCCGAAACTCGTCAACGAGATGGCGGTCGTCGACGGTCGCGTTAAGCAGGGTTCGCTCGCACGCGTCGAGCCGGAAGGCAAGGTCATGCGGATGTGGGAGGCGATCGAGACCTACATGGACCGCGGCCAGCCGCTCATCATCATCGCCGGCGCCGACTACGGCCAGGGCAGTTCGCGCGA
Organism: Dokdonella fugitiva; assembly: GCF_014138265.1. Lineage (GTDB taxonomy): Bacteria > Pseudomonadota > Gammaproteobacteria > Xanthomonadales > Rhodanobacteraceae > Dokdonella_A > Dokdonella_A fugitiva_A. Next base: position 216,846 of record NZ_JACGXL010000003.1, on the reverse strand, counting down.
CTGGGCGGCGAAGGGCGTGCGCCTCGCCGGCGTCGAGGCGATCGTCGCCGAAGGCTTCGAGCGCATCCATCGCACCAACCTCATCGGCATGGGCGTGCTGCCGCTCGAGTTCGAGCCGGGCACGAACCGCACGACGCTCGCGCTCGACGGCACCGAAACCTACGACGTCGTCGGTGCGCGCAAGCCGCGCGCGACGTTGACGCTGGTGATCCACCGCCGCGACGGCGACACCGTCGAGGTGCCGGTCACCTGCCGCCTCGACACAGCCGAGGAAGTCGCGATCTACGAGGCGGGCGGCGTGCTGCAGCGCTTCGCGCAGGACTTCCTCGAATCGACGCGCGCGGCCTGAACGCCGCGTTTTCCCTTCATGCCGGCGCCGCGCGCCGACCCGCGACACGGAATCCCGATCGATGTCCACGCTTCCACAGCTCCGCATCCCCGCCACCTACATGCGTGGCGGCACGTCGAAGGGGGTGTTCTTCCGCCTGCAGGACCTGCCCGGTTTCGCGCAGGTGCCCGGCAAGGCGCGCGATGCGCTGCTGGTACGGGTGATCGGCTCGCCCGACCCCTACGGCAAGCACACCGACGGCATGGGTGGCGCGACCTCGAGCACGAGCAAGGTCGTGATCATTTCCCCGCCGTCGGTGCCGGACCACGACGTGGATTACCTGTACGGCCAGGTGCCGATCGACGGCGATTTCATCGACTGGAGCGGCAACTGCGGCAACCTGTCCTCGGCGGTGGGCCCGTTCGCGATCGCCAACGGCTTCGTCGATCCCGCGCGGGTGCCGCGCGACGGCCACTGCACCGTGCGCATCTGGCAGGCCAACATCGGCAAGACGATCGTCGCGCACGTGCCCGTGCACGAGGGGCAGGTGCAGGAGACCGGCGACTTCGAACTCGACGGCGTGGCATTTCCCGCCGCCGAGATCCAGCTGGAGTTCCTCGATCCCGCCGACGAGGGCGAGGACGGCGGCGCGATGTTCCCGACCGGGCACCTCGTCGAGGCGCTCGAGGTCGCGGGTGTCGGCACGCTCGAGGCGACCCTGATCAACGCCGGCGTGCCGGTCGTGTTCGTCGACGCGGCCGCGCTCGGCTGCGACGGCACCGAGCTGCAGCCGGCGATCAACGAGGACAAGGCCTTGCTGGCCAAGCTGGAAGCGATCCGCGCCACCGCCGCGGTGCGCATGGGTCTCATCGACGACGTCTCGAAGGCCGCGGCGCGCCCGCTGACGCCAAAGGTCGCGTTCGTCGCGCCCCCGGCCGACTACGTCGCCTCGAGCGGCAAGCCGGTGCGCGCGTCCGACATCGACCTGCTTGCGCGGGCTATCTCGATGGGCAAACTGCACCACGCGATGATGGGCACGGCCGCCGTGGCGATCGCCACCGCGGCGGCGATCCCGGGCACGGTCGTCAACCGTGCCGCGGGCGGCGGCGAGCGCGAGGCGGTGCGTTTCGGTCACCCGTCGGGCACGCTGCGCGTCGGCGCGCAGGCGCGCGACGTCGACGGCGTGTGGACGGTGACGAAGGCGATCATGAGCCGCAGCGCACGCGTGCTCATGGAGGGCGCGATACGCGTGCCGGGCGAGGCGGTCGAAGCGTATCGGAGCGGATCGACGAGATGATCCTGAACGCGCATCGAGCCCGACAGGCCCGCGTTACATTTTGCGCCAACTGAGCGAAGCCTTAACGGCATCTTCACAATAGCGTTGGCGCAGGGCACTGATCTGGCTACACTGCGGCCGCAGCCCGGCGCCCATGCTAAAGTGTTAAGCGCTCGTTTCCCTGTCATTGTTTTGGCGTAGACTAGGGAGGAGTGTGAGCGTCCTGCGGACATTGGGCGGGCACGCGTTGATACCAAAACGAGAGAGGAGTCCTCCAGAATGAAACGTAATGCCCTTAGTGCGCTCATCGCCCTGGCGCTCGTCGGCGGCAGCGCTGCCGTGCACGCGCAGGATTTCGGCAACTGGTACATCGCCCCGCGCATCGGCGCGAATTTCTCCGATAGCGAACGCATGACGGATACGTCCGTGTGGGGCGGCTTCGGCGTCGGCGTGTGGGTCAACCCGCACCTCGCGGTCGATTTCGAGTACACGATGAACAACGCCAAGTTCGAAGACAGCTCCTGGCGTTCGGGTCACGAGTGGGAAAGCGTCGGCCTCGGCGTCAGCGGCCGCTGGTTCTTCGGTGACGAGGGCGCGCAGTGGCGTCCGTACGTGATGGTCGGCGTCGGCGCGCTGCGCCACGCGGCCTACTCGGGCTACCTGCTCGACGGCCAGGGCTACGATCCGCACGGCTGGGATCCGATGGTCACCGCCGGCGGCGGTATCCAGTACAACCTGTCCGAGAACGTCGCGATCCGCGGTGAACTCGCGGCGCGTTACGACCACGACAACAATACGCGTGGCAACCTGTCCGAAGCGCTCGGCTACGACATCTCGCGCAAGAGCGGCTACGTCGACGGCATCGCCAGCGTCGGCCTCGTCTACAGCTTCGGTCATGCCGCCGCTGTCGCCGCCGAGAAGCCGGTCGCTCCGCCGCCGGCTCCGGACTGCCATTCGCTCGACGACGACCATGACGGCGTCAACAACTGCGACGACCGTTGCGCCGACACGCCGGCCGGTACGATCGTCGGTCCCGACGGCTGCCCGCAGAAGGTCGTCATCGACCTGCGCGGCGTGAACTTCAAGTTCGACCGTCCGAAGAAGGGTGAGCACAACATCGACCCGACCCTCGCGGTCCCGACCTCCGACTCCATCGCGATCCTCGACCAGGCGGTCGACGCGCTGAAGCGTTACCCGGAGATCAAGGTCGAGCTGGACGGCCACACCGACTCCGTCGGCACCGACCAGTACAACCAGGGTCTGTCGGAGCGTCGCGCGCAGATCGTCTCGGACTACCTGACGTCGCATGGTATCGATGCCAGCCGCATCACTGCGGTCAAGGGCTTCGGCGAGAGCCAGCCGATCGACACCAACTCGACGAAGGAAGGCCGCGCGCGCAACCGTCGCACCGAGCTGAAGGTCGAGAACCCGTAAGATCGGTTCTGCCAAGCAACAAGGAAAAAGCCCGGCGCAAGCCGGGCTTTTTTTTGTGCGGGTTTACTTGCGCTCATCCATGATCGCCGCATCATGGGTTCCGCGTAGTGGCGCGCGCAGTCGGTTTCGTTCGAGTCCAGAAGCGGCCATCCTGGCCGCACTTTCGAAGAACAACACGCCCGGCTCGCAGCGTTGTACCGCCTGCGCTTGTCCGCGGCGCGAAGGGGCAATGTCGAGCCATCGAAGGAAAATTGCTTTTCCTTCGTGTTCTTCGTGTTTCAGTCTTCTGCTTTGGCTTCAGCGTCCGCCTGGCTTGCGGTGTTCAGCGCGCGAGCACCGGCGTCACTTCGGGCGCGATCGCCTTGACCATCGCGTTCGCGACGTGGACGTTGCCGGCGACGAGGTTGCCGGTCTCCGGGATGCCGTCGCGGCCGGTGAAGTCGCAGTAGCGTCCGCCCGCTTCGCGCACGAGCAGGCAGCCTGCGGCCATGTCCCAGGTGTAGAGGCCGATCTCGAAGTAGCCGTCGACGCGTCCGGCGGCGACGTAGGCGAGGTCGAGCGCGGCCGAGCCGGTGCGGCGGATGTCTTCCGCCTCGGCGAGCAGCACGCGCGTCATGCCGAGCTGCGCGTCGAGGTGGCGGCGCTGGCGGTACGGGAAACCGGTCACGAGCAGCGCGCCGCCGAGGCCTTCGCGCTTGCCGACGCGGATGCGACGGTCGTTGAGGTAGGCGCCGTCGCCCTTGCTCGTGGTGTAGAGCTCGTCGCGCAGCGGGTCGTAGACGACGCCGACGACGGGCTCGCCGCCCTCGAGCAGCGCGATCGACACGCAGAAATGCGGGAATCCGCGCAGGTAGTTGTGGGTGCCGTCGAGCGGGTCGATGACCCAGACGTTGCGCGACTTGCCGATCTGGCCCGACTCCTCGCCGAGGATCGCATCGCGCGGATAGGCGCGGCGCAGTTCACGTATGATCTCCGCCTCGGCGAGCTTGTCGACCTCCGACACGTAGTCGTGCCGCTGCTTCTCGATCACCTCGAGGCTGTCCAGGCGGTTCATGTAGCGCAGGATGATCTGGCCGGCGGCGCGCGCGGCGCGCACCGCCACGTTGACGGCGGGTCTTGGCATGGCTGTTTCGCTGGGGGCGGCGTTGGAAAGAACGGGCGCGGTCGGGCCGCGCAGGCGCGCGAGGGTAGCAGATCGGGTGGTAGTTATGCGATCGTCGTCGACCGCCGAGGGCGAAATGGCCCCGTCATTGCCGCACTTTCGGACCGGAACACCGTGACGTCACCGCTCGACCTCGTCCGCTTCGTGCTCGTCCGCACCTCGCATCCGGGCAACATCGGGTCGGCCGCGCGCGCGATCCGCACGATGGGCCTGCACCGCCTCGCCCTCGTCGCTCCCGAGGCATTCCCGCATGCCGAGGCGACCGCGCTCGCGGCGGGCGCCGGCGACGTCGTCGACGCGGCCGCCGTGCACGCGACCTTGCCCGACGCGATCGCCGACTGCCGCCTCGTGCTCGGCGCGACCGCGCGCCGCCGCGGTGTCGTGCTCGAGGAACTCGATCCGCGCGGCGCCGCGCACCGCGTGCTCGACGCGGCGCTCGCCGGGCACGAGGTCGCGCTGCTGTTCGGCAATGAGCGGTCCGGGCTCGACAACGACGAGATCAAGCATTGCCACGCGGGTATCACGATCCCGGCCGATCCGAGCTATTCCTCGTTGAACCTCGCCCAGGCGGTGCAGGTCGTCGCGTGGGAACTGCGCATGGCCTGGCTCGAGCGGCGCGCGGATGCGGCGCCCATGCACGGCGACGCGCGCGCGGACGCGGCCGAGATGGAGCAGTTCTTCGCCCACCTCGCGCGCACGCTCGAGGCGATCGATTTCCACAAGGGACGCTCGCCCGAGCGCATCCTGCAGCGCCTGCGCCGCGTGTTCCTGCGCGCTGCGCCGGACGCGCGCGAACTGCGCGCGCTGCACGGCATCCTCGCCGACGCGACGCGCATGGCCCGCCTCGCGCGCGACGCGGAACCGGGCGACGGGGTCTAGATCGCGGCGCTCGCCGGGCGGTCGGTTATTCCCCGCCTTCGGGCCCGGTGCGCGAAATGAGCAGCTTGTCGATGCGCGCGCCGTCGAGGTCGACGACCTCGAAGCGGAAGCCGTTCCAGCTGAAATGCTCGCCGGCCTGCGGGATGCGGCCGAAGCGCGCCATCACCATGCCGGCCGCGGTGCGGTATTCGTGCTCTTCTTCGTCGGGCAGTTCCGAGCGGCCGAGCAGCTCGCGCAGGTCGTCGATGCCGACACTGCCGTCAACGAGCCAGCTGCCGTCGTCGCGCTGCACGATCGGATGTTCGGCCGGCCCCGTGGAGGGCGCCGCGGCGGCCTTGCCGAGCACCGCCGAGAGCACGTCGTTGAGCGTGACGAGCCCGTCGATCTCGCCGTACTCGTCGACGACGAGCGCCATCGGGATCTCGGCGTCGCGGAATTCCTCGAGCAGGTCGAGCGCGCGTGCGGTCGCCGGCACGTACAGCGGCTCGCGCAGCTGCTTGAACAGTTCACCCGCGAGCGGGCTCGCGAGGCGGCCGATCACGCGCTTGGTCTCGAGCACGCCGAGCACGTCCTGCAGGCCGCCGCGGCAGACCGGATAGCGCGAGTACGGCGTTTCGCGCATCGTCGCGAGGTTCTCCTCGAGCGGCGCGTCGGCGTCGAGCCAGGCGATGCGCGTGCGCGGCGTCATGACGCTGTCGGCGCTGCGGTCGCCGAGGCGCAGCACGCGGTTGACCATGTTGCGCTCGTCGCTGTCGATCACGCCCTGGTCGGCGCCTTCGGCGACGAGCAGGCGGATCTCCTCCTCGCTGACATTGCCGCGGCTGACCCGGTCCATGCGCAGCAGGCGCAGCAGCCGGCGCGTCAGCCCGATCAGCACGAACGTGAACGGTGCGGCGAGCCATGCCATCGCGCGCATCGGCAGCGCGACGGCGATCGCGAACTTCTCCGGGTCGACGAGCGCCGCGCGCTTGGGCGCGAGCTCGCCGAGCAGCATGTTGAGGAAGGTGATGGCGGCGACGCTCAGCGAGACGCCGATCCCGACCGCGTAGCGGTCGAGCAGCGGCAGGTCGAGCGCGTCGAGCGCGACGCCGATGCGGTCGCCGATGTCGGCGCCGAGCGCCGCACCCGCGCTTATCTGCAGCAGCGTGATGAACACCTGCACGGTGGCGAGAAAGCCTTCCGGCTGCTGCACGAGGTCGAGCGCGGCCTTCGCGCGCCGGCTGTCGCGCGCGAGCTGCTTGAGGCGGCTGTGGCGCGCCGTCATGAGGGCCATTTCGCTGAGCGCGAAGAAGCCGTTGCACAACGCGAGCACGACGACGAGCAGGAATTCGATCAGCATCCGGGCCGCTTGCCCCCAGGGTGGCGGGGAGTCGTCCTCGACTCGCCCGGAAAAGGCGCCGCGCGGCCTGCCGCGGTACGCCGGCCGCGCCCGGTCGGCGCGCGTTTGCGGCGAGTGTAGCAACGACGCGACGCCCGGCGTGGCCGGGGCAGGCGCCGACACGATGCTGAAACGGTGCTGTAACATACGCGCCGCTCGCGCGGCACGGCCCCCGACAACGACAGGACCCGCACCCCATGTTTTCGCTGCAGACGATTTTCGGCAAGGGCGACAAGTTCTACGGCCTGCTCGAAGCCAGTGCCGATGCGGCGCGCGACTCCGCCGCCGCGCTCGTCAAGATGCTCGCGACACGCCAGCAGGCGGTCTCGCTCGACGAGTTCATGCTCGCGCGCAAGCGCGAGAAGGACCTCACCGCGCAGATCAGCAGGGAGCTCGTCAACACGTTCGTGACGGCGCTCGACCGCGAGGACATCGAGGCGCTGTCGGCCGCGCTCAACAAGATCACCAAGGCGATCTCGAAGTTCGCCGAGCGTTACGCGCTCGCCGCCGACCGCCTCGGCGACATCGATTTCGGCACGCGCGCCGCGTTGCTCGAGAAGGCCGCCGAGGTGATCCGCCAGATGGTCGCGCAGTTGCGCAAGGGCATGAACCTCGAGGCGATGAGCGCGCTCAACGATCGCCTGCAGGCGATCGAGAACGAGGCCGATCGCCTGCTGCTGGAGCTGTACCGCGACCTCTATGGCGGCCGCCACGAGCCGATCCGCATCCTGCTGCTGAAAGACCTGTTCGAGCTGCTGGAAAAGGCGATCGACCGTTGCCGCGACGCCGGCAATGTCGTCTACCAGATCGTCCTCAAGAACTCCTGACCGCGCCGCGGCCGAGCAAGGATTGTCGATGGAACTGACCCTCGTCCTGCTGGTCGTGCTGATCGCGCTGGCCTTCGAGTACATCAACGGCTTTCACGACACCGCCAATTCGATCGCGACCGTGGTCGCGACCAAGGTGCTCAGCCCGGGCCAGGCAGTGCTGCTCGCCGCGGCGACCAACCTCGTCGGCGCGCTGATCGGCACCGCGGTCGCGAAGACGATCGCGTCCGGGCTTATCGACACCAACCTCGTCGCCGTCACGCCGATCGTGCTGATCTGCGCGCTGCTCGGCGCCGTGGCCTGGAACCTCATCACCTGGTGGTGGGGCCTGCCTTCGAGTTCCTCGCACGCGCTCGTCGGCGGCCTCTGCGGCGCCGCGCTGGCCGCCGCGCACGACGACTGGCGCGCGATCATCTGGGTGCAGGGCGGCGCACACTGGTGGGGCGAGAAGGGCGTGTTGCCGAAGGTGATCGTGCCGATGGTGACCTCGCCGGTCGCCGGCTTCGTGCTCGGCCTGCTGTTCATGGGCCTGCTGTTCTCGCTGATCGAGTTCCTCGGTTCGCGCAAGGGGCCGTTGCAGCGGCTCGGTCGCACGCGGTTCGCGAACGCGTTCTTCGGCAAGGCGCAGCTCGTTTCGGCGAGCGCGATGGGCCTGTCGCACGGCATGAACGACGCGCAGAAGACGATGGGCATCATCGCGCTCGCGCTGGCCACGGCGACCGCGTCCGGCACGCTCGACCAGGTGCCGTCGTGGCTGCATTTCCTGCGCATCGAGGAAGACGCGGGCAAGCAGTTCGAGATCGCGATGTGGATCAAGATCCTCTGCGCCCTCGTGATGGCGGCCGGTACCGCGGTCGGTGGCTGGCGCATCATCAAGACGCTCGGTCACAAGATGGTCAAGCTGCACCCGATCAACGGCTTCGCCGCCGAAACCGCCTCGGCGAGCGTGATCCTCACCGCATCGCATTTCGGTATCCCGGTGTCGACGACGCACAACATCTCGGCGGCGATCCTCGGCGTCGGCGTCGCCAAGCGCGCCAACGCGATCCGCTGGACGATCGTCGAGCGCATGGTGTGGGCGTGGATCCTCACCCTGCCGGTCACCGGCGGCATCGCCTGGCTGCTCGTTCGCGGCGCGCGGATGTTCGGCCTGCTCGGCTGAGCGAATCGGCGCGGCGTTGCATCGGGGAGCGGCGAAGCCGCTGCTCGCCCCCCCCCCGACCCACGACGGCAGCGCGGCTCGCGCCGCCTGCGCCGTCAGAACGTGTCGCCGCCGTTCGAGATCGCCTGCTCCATGCGGTCGCCGAGCGCGCCGAGTTCGGCGATCACGCGATCGATCTCGCTCGGCGAGAGCAGGGTGTACGGGCGGTTCTCGCACAGCTGCAGGTACGGCGAGCCTTCCAGGTCGCTGATCGCGAGGTAGCCGGTGCGCTGTTCCCAGTTGAAGCGCAGGCAGCGCGCGCCGTCCATGCCGGTGTACGGACCGATCGGTGTCGAGATGCGCAGGTACTTCGCGCCTTCCTCGTCCTCCATCTCCGCGAGGTAGACGCCCTGGTGGCGACCGTCCGCGAGCGTGAGGTCGAAGCTGATGAGGTACGGATCGTTCGTGCGCAGCGCGTGGCGGCTGCCGACATGGGAACGGATCTGTTCGAAACTCTGCACGAGGAATCTCCGGCGGGCGCGGCCTCTATGCTAGCGTGCGTGCGCCATGAAGTCAGTCCGGCCCGAACCGCCGCCCGCCCACCACGCGATTCGTGCGGCGATCGCCGCGATACCGCAGGGGCGCGTCGCCAACTACGGCGAAATCGCCCGCCGCGCCGGCTTGCCGGGACGCGCTCGCCTGGTCGGTACGGTGCTGCGCGAAGCGCCGTCCGCGCTCGGGCTGCCGTGGTACCGCGTCCTGCGCGCCGACGGCCGCATCGCGTTCCCACCGGGCAGCAAGGCGTTCCGCGAACAGGTGCGTCACCTCGCCGGAGAAGGCGTGCTCGTCCGTGGCGGCCGCGTCGACCTCGCCGTGCACGGCTGGGAGCGCGACGTCGACCACCTGCTCTGGGGGCCGCCCGCGCAGACGGGCAAGCGCAAGTCGGCGCGCGCCGAAAGCTGAGCATCGCATCGCGCAATTGCGGTACGCGTCATGAACGCGATCGCACGGGAGGATTAGAGTCCGCGCATTCCGGAACGCCGGAAGGGGAGGTCGTGATGCGGTTCGCAAGATCCCTGCGGGATTTCCGGGTCGTCGCGCTCGCGTGCCTGTGCGCGCTGCCGGCCGCGCGCACGAGCGCGCAGAGCCACTGGCCCGACCAGACCTTCCACGACGGCTTCGAAGGCATCGCCGGCGGCCCGGCGACGGACGCCGACGCGTCGCGCTTCCTCGCCCAGGCGACGTTCGGCGCGACCACCGAGGACATCGCGCACCTGCGCGCGGTCGGCTACGGCGCGTGGCTCAACGAGCAGTTCGCCAAGGTGCCGTCGACGCAGGTGCCCTACCTCGACTGGGTGCAGGGCCTGTCCTGCCCGGCCGGCGACGACTATTGCAACGTGGTCGCCGAATGGGCCGGCACGCGCCTGCAGACATGGACGATCAATTCCGTCGGCACGCCGGATCCGAGCCGCTCGCAGCAGGTCCCGACCGACCAGTTGCGCCAGCGCGTCGCGTTCGCGCTGAGCGAGATCTTCGTCGTCTCCAACAGCAACGGCACGCTCGCCCAGCAGCCGTGGGCGCTCGCGAGCTTCTACGACATGCTCGCCGCGGATGCGTTCGGCAACTACCGCAACCTGCTCGAGGACGTCACCAAGCATCCCGCGATGGGCGTGTTCCTCAGCTCGATCCAGAACCAGAAGGCGAATCCGGAGGAGAACATCCATCCGGACGAGAACTACGCGCGCGAGATCAACCAGTTGTTCTCGATCGGCCTCGTCCAGCTCAATCTCGACGGCACGCCCAAGCTCGTCAACGGCCAGCCCGTGGCGACCTATGGCCAGGAAGCCGTGCGCGGTTTCGCCGCCGTGTTCACCGGCTGGGACTTCAACAGCGTCGGATGCAGCGTCGACTACCAGGACGGCGTGCCGCTCTGCTGCAACAACCCCGAGAATCCTTGGCAGTACTTCTACTGCGGCCCGGCCAACAGCGACGATCTCGCCTGGCAGCGTCCGATGGAACCGGTCGAGTACTGGCACGACGACACGACCGACAAGCAACTGCTCGATTACCCGGGCGTCGCGCTCGCGGGCGGCGTGCTCGCGCACGGTGGCGCGGCGCAGGCCGAACTCACCGCCGCGCTCGACAACGTGTTCCACCATCCGAACGTCGGCCCGTTCATCGCGATCCGCCTGATCCAGCGCCTCGTCACCAGCAATCCGACACCGGCGTACGTGCAGCGCGTCGCGCAGGTGTTCAACGACGACGGCAGCGCCTCGCACGTGCGCGGCAACCTCAAGGCCGTGGTGAAGGCGATCCTGCTCGATCCGGAAGCGCGCTATGGCCAGTGGCAGAAGCCGGACACGTTCGGCAAGTTGCGCGAGCCGCTGCTCAGGATCACCCAGCTGTGGCGCGCGATGGCGGCGCGCACGCCGACCGGCGACGCGCTCTACAGCGGGCGCTCGGGCAACCTCGACACGTGGCCGCCGATCGTCGAGCAGATCGGCCAGGCGCCGCTGTATTCGCCGACCGTGTTCAACTTCTTCAAGCCCGATTTCGCCCAGCCCGGCGAGGTGCGCACGCGCGGCCTGGTCAGCCCCGAGTTCCAGATCCTCGGCGACACGACGTCGACGGCGATGCCGAACTATCTGTTCCACCAGGTCTTCTGCAACTACACCGCGAGCGAAGCCTGCTGGGACGCGGACAACCCGCAGACGCTGCAGGTGAACGAGGCGCGCGATGCGCCGCTCGCGGCGAGCGATCCGGCCGCGCTGGTCGATCGCTACAGCCTGCTCATGATGGGCGGACAGATGTCGCCGTTCATGCGCAACGTGCTCGTCACGCGCCTCGCCGCGATGGACCCGGGCGACTACGACGACATCGGCCGCGCACGCGTGCAGGAAGCGCTCTACCTCATCTTCAATTCACCCGAATACTCGATCCAGAAATGAGCCGCGCCGCCGGCGGCTCGACCGCGTACGCAGAGAGGATCCACCCATGCACGTGAATCGACGTGAGTTCCTGCGACGGAGCATCTGCGCCGCGCTCGGCGGCGCCAGCCTCTACGGCGCGCTCGGCAACCTGCGGCTGATTTCGGCCGCGGCGGCGGGACGTCGCTACGCGTTCACCGACTACAAGGCGCTCGTCTGCGTCTACCTGTACGGCGGCAACGACAGCTTCAACACGATCGTGCCGTGCGACGCGTCGCACTACGCGACCTACCAGGCCACGCGCCAGGCGCTCGCGATCGCTCAGGGCGACCTGCAGGCGAACGTGCTCAATCCGCTCGCCGCCCAGGGCGGCCTGCCCGGCGGACTGCCGAGTGACGGCGCGACCTACGGCATGCATCCGTCGATGGGCCAGGTTGCAGGCGGCAATGCGGGCCTGCGCGGCCTGTTCAACAGCGGCAAGGCCGCGATCGTCGCCAACGTCGGCTCGCTGCTCTATCCGATCACGCAACAGCAGTACCAGAGCGGTGCCGTGCTGACGCCGCCGCAACTGTATTCGCACGACGACCAGACCAACCAGTGGCAGACCTCGCGCCCCGACGACGCCAACGCGAACGGCTGGGGCGGGCGCATCGCCGACATGCTGTACAGCTCGAACGCGGGCGAGCTGCCGATGAGCATCACGCTGTCCGGCGAGAACCGCTTCCAGCGCGCGGCGAGCGTCAATCAGTTCGCCGTCGATGCCTACGGTGCGGCGTTCGCCGCGGCCGGCGTCGACGACCAGGGCAACCCGGTCGATTTCTTCCAGGTGCAGGGCATGAGCTTCCGCGGCGACGGCCCCGAATCGTGGGTGGTCGGCAACGGCAACGATCCCGGGCGCGCCGCCGCGTACGACGCGCTGCGCGCGAGCGGCACGCAGGCGCACGTGCTCGAACGCGCCTTCGCCGATACCGCGAATCGCGCGATCGCCAACGCGGCGCTGCTCAACGCGGCGATGACCGGCACGCGCCTCACCACGCCGTTCCCCGACACGGACCTCGGCAACCAGCTCGCCGCCGTCGCGCTCATGATCAAGGTGCGCGCGGCGCTCGGCATGAACCGCCAGGTGTTCTTCGTCTCCGTCGGCAACTACGACACGCACGGCACGCAGCTGACCGACCAGGCGGACAACCTGCAGCAACTGTCGCAGGCGCTCGCGGCGTTCCACGCGGCGACCGTCGAGATGGGTGTCGCCGACGGCGTCACGGCCTTCACCGCGTCCGATTTCGGCCGTTCGCTCGCGGTCAACAGCGACGGCACCGACCACGGCTGGGGCGGCCACCACTTCGTCGTCGGCGGCGCTGTACGCGGTCAGCGGTTCTACGGCACCATGCCGTCGCTGGCGCAGTACGACGAAGGCCTCCCGAACAACGGCAATCCCGACGACACCGGCTATGGCCAGATCATCCCGACCCTCGCCGTCGACCAGTACTCGGCGACGCTCGCGCGCTGGTACGGCGTCGACGCCAGCGGCATCGCGGACATGTTCCCGAACCTCGGCCGCTTCGCCGCCGGCGGCAACCTCGGCTTCATGGCCTGACAGCGCGATGCGCGCGTTGCTCCTCGCCTGCGCGCTCGCCGCGTCGAACGCGCAGGCGCGCTCGTTCACCGTGACCGCGAACGCGGACATGACGTTCTCGCCCGCGCAGATCGAGATTTACCAGGGCGATTCGATCCACTTCGTCAACAACGGCGGCCTGCACAACGTGCGCGCCGACGACGGCAGCTTCACCTGCGCGCTCGACTGCAACCTGCACAACGCGCCGAGCAGCCAGCCGTGGCAGGTATCGGTGCGCTTCAACCGCCTCGGCACGATCGGCTACTACTGCGACCAGCACGGCGACCTCACGAGCGGCATGCGCGGGTCCGTGACCGTGATCGACCGCATCCTCGTCGCCGGGTTCGAGAAGGTCTTCCTGCCTGAATGAGTGACGCAGGTCGCATTGCGCGGCGCGCTTGTTGCGCTGCCGCGTTACGCGCCGGCGCGACACCCCATACGCTCCGCGCGCGGCTTTGGGGGCCGCGCGGGCATCGACGATGCCCGCTCCTACCACATGAGGGAGAGCCATGGGTAAGGTCTTGTTGGGATCGTTGTTGTTCGCCTGCGCGTTCGCAGGTACCGCCGCCGCGGCACCGGGCGGCGTCTCCGTGCACCTGGATGCTTCGGCGAAGGCCGCCGACATCGGCAGCGGCAAGCTCGTCTTCACGATGGCGAACGACGGCGCGGCGGCGATGCACGTGCTGCGCTGGCAGACGCCGTTCGACGGCGTCACGTCCGACCTGTTCAGCGTCGAGCGCGACGGCGCGGCCGTCGCCTACGTCGGCCCGATGTACAAGCGCGCCGCACCGGGCGCGGGCGACTACATCGAGCTGAAGCCGGGCGAATCGCGTTCGGTCGAGGTCGACCTCAGCGCGTACTACGACATGAAGGCGGGTGGCCAGTACGCGATCCGTTACGTGCGCGACGCCCAGAGTGCATTGCTCGAGGCACAGCAGGCGTCCAAGGCCGGCGTGGCCGCGACGGCGGCGATCGACAGCGACGCGGTGACGCTGTGGGTCGACGGCGCGCCGGACGCGTTCGACGAAGCCATGTCGACGCAGGGTGCACCCGGCGTGCTGGCGGCGACCAACAGTTTCGTCAGCTGCAGCAACACGCGCCAGACGCAGCTCGCGACCGCGCGCAACTCCGCGGTCACCTACGCGACCAATGCGAAGAGCTACCTCGACGCAGGCACGCACGGCACGCGCTACACCTGGTGGTTCGGCACCTACACGAGCAGCCGCTATTCGACCGTGCGCACGCACTTCACCAATCTGAAGAGCGCGCTGTCGTCGCAGCCGTACACGTTCGACTGCAGCTGCACCGACAGCGGCACCTACGCCTACGTCTACCCGACGCAGCCGTACCGCGTGTACCTTTGCGGTGCGTTCTGGTCGGCGCCGAACACCGGCACCGATTCGCGCGCGGGCACGCTCGTGCACGAGTCGAGCCACTTCAACGTCGTCGCCGGCACCGACGACTGGGCCTACGGCCAGACCGCCGCGCACAACCTCGCCAACAGCAATCCGAACCACGCGATCGACAACGCGGACAGCCACGAGTACTTCGCCGAGAACAACCCGGCGCGCAATTGAGTTTCAGGGGGCCGCTGCGGCGGCCCCCATTTTTTTGTTCGTCAATGGACGCTGCTTCGACGGACCGCTTCCTTGTGCCGGTCACGTCGGCTTCGGTTCGTCCAGATCGGCGATCCATGGCCGCTCCTTCCTCGACACCGCGTTCGCTTGCAGCCCGATGGCCCTGGGTGCACTCGCGTGACGCGGCACGAGCGGTCACAATGCGACGTCGCCCCCGGTCGTTCCGTGCATGCCCCTCGATACGCCCCCGATCACCCGCGCATTGCTGATCGCGAACGTCGTCGTCTACCTGTTGCAACAGGTCATGGGCGATGCGCTGCTCGTGCACTTCGCGCTGTGGCCGCTCGGCCCTTCGCCGTACGGCAACGTGCCCGGCTTCGAGGCGTGGCAGCTCGTCAGCTATGCGTTCCTGCACGGCAGCTTCGCGCACATCGCGTTCAACATGCTCGCGCTGTGGATGTTCGGCGGGCCGATCGAGCAGTTGTTCGGATCGCGGCCGTTCCTGCTCTACTACTTCGTCTGCGCCGTGGGCGCCGCGCTGACCCAGCTCGCGGTCATGCACTTCTTCGGCAACGGCTACTACCCGACGCTCGGCGCATCGGGCGGCGTGTTCGGCCTGCTGCTCGCCTACGGCATGATGTTTCCGCACGCGCGCATCCTCGTCTATTTCGCGATCCCGATGCCCGCATGGCTGTTCGTGACCCTGTACGGCGGCCTCGAGCTCTATCTGGGGGTGACCGGCACGCAAGCCGGCGTCGCGCATTTCGCGCACCTGGGCGGCCTCGCGTTCGGTTTCCTGCTGATCCAGTACTGGCGCGGGCGCCTGCCGTGGAAGCCGCGGCGCGTCCTCGAACGCTGAGCGTGCCAATGGCGACGCAACCGACCGGTCTGGCCGACTGGCTCGACTACCAGCAGCGCGTGCATCCGCGCGCGATCGAACTCGGCCTCGAGCGCGTGCGCGAGGTGTGGCATCGGCTCGGCGCACCGGCGCCGGCACCTCTGGTGATCACGGTCGGCGGCACCAACGGCAAGGGCTCGACGGTCGCGTTCCTCGAAGCGATGCTCGCCGCCGACGGGCGGCGCGTCGGTGCCTACACTTCGCCGCACCTGTTGCACTACAACGAGCGCGTGCGCGTCGCCGGCACCGACGTCGACGACGCCGCGCTGACCGACGCATTCGAGCGCATCGAGGCCGCGCGCCTCGGCGCGACCGGCGATGCCGCCGCGACGATCGCGCTCACCTATTTCGAGTACGGCACGCTCGCCGCGCTGTGGATCTTCGCGCACGCAGGCCTCGACGTCGCCGTGCTCGAAGTCGGCCTCGGCGGACGCCTCGACGCGGTCAACCTCGTCGACGCCGACGCATCCATCGTCACCACGGTCGACCTCGACCACCAGGACTGGCTCGGCGACGACCGCGACAGCATCGGTCGCGAGAAGGCCGGCATCTTTCGCGCGGGGCGGCCGGCGATCATCGCGGAAGCGGATCCACCGGCGGCATTGCTCGCCGAAGCAGGGCGCATCGGCGCGGACCTGCGCCGCGCCGGACGCGACTACGCGTACGAAGTCGACGCGGACGGCGCGTGGCGCTGGCGCAGCGGCGCGGCCGCACTGGCGTTGCCGCCACCCGGCTTGTCCGCGCCGTGCCAGCACGCCAACGCGGCCGGCGCGATCGCCGTGCTGCACGCGTTGCGTGGACGGCTCGGCTGGAATCCCGCGGCGATCTCGCGCGGCGTCGCCGACGCACGCGTCGGTGCGCGCCTGCAGCGTTTCAGCGGCGAGCCCGAACTCGTCGTCGACGTGGCGCACAACCCGCAGGCGGCCGGCGTGCTCGCGCAATGGTTGCGGCGCACGCCGTCGCGCGGCCGCACGCTCGCGGTGTTCGGCGCGCTCGCCGACAAGGACGTGCGCGGCATCGTCAGGGCGGTCGCGCGCCAGGTCGATCGATGGTATCCGGCCGGGCTCGATCGCGACTCGCCGCGCGGCCTCGATGCGCACGCGCTCGCCGGATTGCTCGCGGACGTCGACGACGGACATCTCGCCAGCGCGAGCGCGGACGTCGAAGCCGCGCTCGCGGCCGCGTGCGTGGATGCGCGACCGGGCGACCGCGTGCTCGCCTTCGGTTCGTTCTTCGTCGCGGCCGCCGCGCTGCAGTTCGCCGCACGACGCTGAACGTGCGCGCAATCGCGTGGCGGGAACGGTGTGCCGGGCGGGTATAATCGCGCCGTCGCCAGAAGCGGATCGATCATGGATCTGTCGTTGAAACAGCGCCTGCTCGGCGCCGCGGTGCTGATCGCGCTGGCCGTGATCTTCGTGCCGATGCTCATTTCCGGTTCCGCGCCGCAGAAGTCGGCCGAGATGGAGACGTCGACCCTCGCGATCCCGCCCGCGCCGGATCGCGAATTCCAGACGCGCGTGCTGCCGGTCGATCCGTCCGCGGCCAATCCGACCACGCCCGCGAGCGCACCGCCACCGTCGCCGGCGCCCGAGACGATCGCGACCGTCGATACGGCGACCGCACCCAAGCCCGCGCCGCCGCCGGCGACCCCGGCGCCGGCGCAGGTCGCCACCGCGACACCGCCGAAGCCGGCGCCCGCCAAGCCCGAGCCGGCCAAACCCGAGCCGGAGGCCGCGAAGCCGGTGCCGGGGCAGGCGGCCAACGGACGCTACTACGTCAACCTCGGCGTGTACGCGAGCAGCAAGAACGCGCAGGACCTCGTCGCGAGCCTCAAGAAGGGCGGTTTCCCGGCGGCGACCGAAGCGAGTGAGGTCCAGGGCAAGCCGGCCGAACGCGTGCGGGTGGGTCCATTCGCCGATCGTGCGGCCGCCGAAGCCGCGCGCCTGCGCATCAAGCAGGCGCGACCGAGCGTGCCCGGCAGCGTGGTCGCGACGGCCGAGGATGCGAAAGCCGATGCGCCCGCGAGTGCGCTCCCGGCCGGGCGCGCCGGCGGCTGGGCGGTGCAGCTCGGCGCGCTGAAGACGGCGGAAGACGCGAACAAGCTGCGCGACCGGGTCAAGAACGCGGGTTTCGTCGCGTTCGTCGACAAGGTCGACGCCAACGGCACGACGCTGTGGCGCGTGCGCGCAGGTCCTGAAGTCGATCGCGGCGCGGCGGAAAAGTTGCGCGCGGGCATCAAGGACAAGCTCAAGCTCGACGGCATCGTCGTGACGCAGTGATGAAGGCGGGCACGGGGCAGCAGGAATCGGGAGTGAAGCCGGCCAGGTGCACCGCCGTCCACGCTCCGTGGCCGATGGTCCGGTTTCGATTCCCGGCCGCCGCATGAACTGGGTCGACTACACGATCATCGCGGTGCTCGGACTTTCCGTGCTGATGGGGCTGTGGCGCGGTTTCGTCGGTGAAATCCTCGCGCTGACGGTATGGGTCTGCGCGTTCTGGGTCGCCTGGATGCTCGGCCCGGCCCTTGCGGAACGCTTTTCCGCCAGCATATCCACCCCGTCGGTGCGCGTGATCCTCGCCTACGCGCTCTGTTTCATGGCCGTGCTGATCGCCGGTGCGATCGTCACGTTCCTCATGCGAAAGCTCGTCGAAGGCAGCGGGTTGTCCGGCAGCGATCGCCTGCTCGGCATGGTGTTCGGCCTCGTGCGCGGACTCGCCCTGGTCGTGCTGGTCGTGTTGCTGCTCGGATTCACGCCATTCGCGCGCGATCCGTGGTGGCATCAGTCACAATTGCTGCCCGGTTTCGAGCGCGGCGCGCAATGGCTCGCCGCGCGCCTGCCGCAGGAGGTCGCGCGCCACCTCGAGCCGGTCCAGGGCTTGCTCGGGCCACTCGCGCAGCCAGCAGCCCCGGCGGTCGAGCCGGCAAAACCGGCCGCGGTACCGCGCGGCAAGCCGGCGGACGGTAGTCAGGCCGCCGCCCAGACTCCATCCACGTAGAAGTAGCCCAACACCATGTGCGGAATCATCGGCATCGTCGGCAAGTCGGAAGTCGCTTCGGCGCTCTACGACGCGCTCACCGTCCTGCAGCATCGCGGCCAGGACGCGGCGGGCATCGCCACCCTCGACGGCAATCGCCTGCGCCTGCACAAGGGCTCCGGCCTCGTGCGCGACGTGTTCGACCAGACGAGCATGCTCGCCCTGCGCGGCAGCGTGGGCATCGGCCATTGCCGCTATCCGACCGCGGGTTCGGAAGGTTCGGCCGAGGCGCAACCGCTGTACGTCAATTCGCCCTACGGCATCGCGCTCGCGCACAACGGCAACCTCATCAACACCGAAGCGCTGCGCCGCGAGGTGTTCGAGGACGATCGCCGCCACATCAACACCGATTCCGATTCCGAGGTGCTGCTCAACGTGCTCGCGCACGAACTGCAGATCCAGGACCGGCGCCAGCTCACGCCCGACCACATCTTCAAGGCGGTCGCCGGCACGCACGCGCGCTGCGTCGGCGGCTATGCGATCGTCTCGATGCTGCTCGACTACGGCGTGCTCGCGTTCCGCGATCCGCACGGCATCCGCCCGCTCGTGCTCGGCGAGCGCGACACCGCGACGGGCAAGGAATACGCGGTCGCGTCGGAGTCGGTCGCGCTCGACATCCTCGGCTTCCGCCTGCTGCGCGACGTCGCGCCGGGCGAGGCGGTGCTGATGACGCTCGACGGCCGCCTGCACACGCGCCAGTGCGCGGAGCCGGCCAAGCACGCGCCGTGCATCTTCGAGTACGTCTACCTCGCGCGGCCCGATTCAATGATCGAGGACGTGTCGGTGTACAAGGCGCGCCTGCGCATGGGCGAGAAGCTCGGCGAGAAGATCCTGCGCGAGATGCCCGACCACGACATCGATTCGGTGATCCCGATCCCGGACACGTCGCGCACCGTCGCCGGCCCGCTCGCGCAGATCCTCGGCGTGCCGGTGCGCGAAGGCTTCGTGAAGAACCGCTACATCGGCCGCACGTTCATCATGCCGGGGCAGAGCGAGCGCGTGAAATCGGTGCGCCGCAAGCTCAATCCGGTCGGCCTCGAGTTCCGCAACAAGAACGTGCTGCTGGTCGACGACTCGATCGTGCGCGGCACGACCTCGAAGCAGATCATCCTGATGGCACGCGAGGCCGGCGCGAAGAAGGTCTACCTCGCCTCGGCCGCGCCGCCGGTGCGCTATCCGAACATCTACGGCATCGACATGCCGGTGACGGCCGAACTCGTCGCGCACGGGCGCACGGTCGAAGAGGTCGAGCGCATGCTCGGCGCGGACCGGCTCATCTACCAGGATCTCGACGATCTCGTCTGGGCCGTGCGTGACGGCAACGAGAAACTCGCCGACTTCGACACCTCGTGCTTCTCCGGCGAGTACGTGACGGGCGTGGAGCCGACGTACCTGGCCGACCTCGAATTCGCGCGCTCCGACGATGCGAAGTCGCAGCGGCGGCAGGCCGGCTGAACGACCGCGCGAGGGCGATGCGCGAAACTGCGTGTCCGGTCCGCGTCCCTGACGACGTTGGTCATGGATAATGAAGGACGGCGCGTTCGCGCGCCGTGTGTCGGGGAAGATCCCGGCGCCCCCAAGGCACGGAGTCGCGGCATGCCCGGCAGCGTCAAGGAAAATCTGTTCGATGCCGCCGCGCGTTGCCTCGCTTGCGCCGACGTCACGGAAAAGCTCGCGTTGACCCGCGCGGTCGCGCGCGCAATCTCCGCCGGCGAGATGCGCGCGGACGCGGGCGCGGCGCCGCCTCGTCCGATCGGTGATCCGGGCCGGCCTTCGCGACCGCACCTCGTGTCGCCGCGCAAACTCGCGCAACGCGGGCTCGGCTCGGCCGCCGGCAGGGCAGCGCTCGTGCACGCGGTCGCGCACATCGAGTTCAATGCGATCAACCTCGCATGGGACGCCGTGTATCGCTTCCGCGACATGCCCGACGAGTACTACCGCGACTGGGCGCGCGTCGCCGACGACGAGGCGCGCCATCACGCGCTGCTCGCCGCGCGCCTGGCCGAGCTCGGCCACCGCTACGGTGATTTCGACGCGCACGACGGATTGTGGGACATGGCCGTGCGCACCGCCGATTCGTGCGTCGCGCGCATGGCGCTCGTGCCCCGCGTGCTCGAGGCGCGTGGCCTCGACGTGACGCCGGGCATGATCGAACGCCTGCGCGCGGTCGGCGACGACGCGACCGCCGACATCCTCGAGACGATCCTTCGCGAGGAAGTCGCGCACGTCGCCGCCGGTTCGCACTGGTATGCCTGGGGTTGCGCGCGCGAGGGGCGCGATCCGCAGGCGACGTTCCGCGCGCTGCTCGACGAGCACATGCGCGGCAGCCTGCGCGGCCCGTTCAACATCGAGGCGCGGCTGCGCGCGGGTTTCACCCCGGCCGAACTGGCCGGGCTGGACGAAATCGCCGCATGACGGTCGCGCGCTGGCGGCTTATCGCGTTCGTCCTCGTGCTCGGCGCGACGTGGCTGTTGCTGCTGCTGTGGGCCGCCGGAATCGACCCCCGCTTGCCGTTCACTCCCGCGCACACGCAGTCGCTGCCGGGCAGCCGCTATCACGCAGTGTTCGGCAAGGCGATGCCCGACGGCCAGCAATTGCGGGTTTCGGCCGCGGCCGAAGACTATTCCGCGTTGCAGGTGACCGACGTGCCGGAGCTCGAGGCGGCAGACCTGCCGATCCTGCGCTACGCGTTCGCCGATTTCCCGGGCACGCTTGAACTGTCGCTCGTGTTCCGCACGCGCGAAGCGCCCGACGACGTGGAGACGGTTTCGCTGCCGGCACCGGGCGCCGGAACCCGGACGTTCGACCTGTCGCGCGTACCGGCCTGGCGCGGAACGATCGTCGAGGTCGGGTTCTCGCAATTCCCGGTCGCGCAGCTGGCGCCGCCGGCAGGAGCGTTCAAGCCGTTCGCATTCACCGGGGCGCGACTCGAATCGGATTCGTGGCGTGGCCGCATCGCCGCGATGTGGTCGTCCTGGTTCGCCCATGCGCCGTGGCAGCTCATTTCGGTCAGCGCGATCGGGCCGGTTGAAACCGGCGACGCATTGCCGCATGCACCGCGCCCGCCGCTCGTCGTCGCGCTCGCGCTCGTCGCGCTCGCGCTCGTCGCGCGCTTCGTGCTGCGCTGGCGCGGCGATCGCCTCGCGCGGCCGCTGTTCGCCGCCGCCGCGATCGCGTGGGTCGGCATCGACGCGGCGTGGATGCGCGAACTCGACTACCGCCGCGCGGTCGACCGCGACATCTGGGGTGCGATCCCATTCGCGCAACGACAGGACCATGTCGCCGATGAGCGCACGCTCGCGGCGGCGGAGCGGCTGAAAGTGTTGCTGGCGAACGAGCCGCCGACGACGCGCGTGCTCGTCAACGCGGAGACGCCGCACGAAATCCTCCGGTTGATCTACCTCGCGGCGCCGACCAACGCGTCGAGCCTCGGCGGCTACCTCGCCGCCCCGCACACGCGCATTCCGAGCGGCACCGTGCTCGTCAACTACCGCGTCGATCGTCCGCGGCCGCTGAATGACGTGATGCGCATCGGCCTGCGCAAGGTGCGCGTGAAGGTGATCGATCGCAACGAGGACCTGGTCGCCTACCGCGTCGAGGCGGTGATCCGGTGAGCGGGCTGCCTGCGCTCGTCGTCTGGCTCGCGCCGCTGCTGCTCGGCAGCGGACTGTGGGCGGCGGCCGTCGGCTGGCCGCGCCGGGGGTGCGCGCTGGCGACGGTCTTCGGTGGTGGCTGGATCGTCGGGGCGCTGTGCTGCGGCCTGCTCATGCGCGCGCTGAGCGCGACGGATCTGTCGGCGGGCCTCGCGCGCGTCGGCGTGGCCGCGCTCGCGATCGGCAGCGCGGGTTGGGCCGTCGCGTGGTGGTCGCGGGAGCGCTCGCCGCTGCACGGGCCGGTCGCGGCGCCGCTGCGCGGCGGTCATGTCGTCGCGATCCTGATCCTGCTGGCGCTCGCCTGGCGCGCCTGGCTGTTCGCGACCGACATCACGTCGCATCCGACCTTGCCGTGGGACGCGTGGGCGGTGTGGCAGGCCAAGGCCAAGATGTGGGTGCTCGCGGATCACGCATCCCCGTACGTTTCCTTCGGGCGCTGGCTGCTGCAGCCGCAGGTCGACGTACGCACGACGTCGGCGTGGAACTATCCCGAGCTGCTGCCGTGGACGGTGACCTGGTTCGCCGTCGACAGCGGCTGGATCGAGCCCTGGATCAACCTCGCATGGCTCGGCCTGTGGGCGGCATTGCTGGCCGCCCATTACGGGCAGTGGAGGGCGCTAGGCGTGTCGCCGATCCATGCGCTGGCGGGTGTCTACCTGCTCGCCTCGCTGCCGTTGCTCGACGCGCACGTCGCCCTCGGCGGCTACGCCGACCTCTGGGTGGCCGCGCTGATGTCGTTCGCGGGCCACGCGTGGCTGCGCTGGCGCGAGACGGGCGAGCACCGCCAGCTGCTGGTCCTCGCGGGGATCGTTGCGCTGTTGCCGATGATCAAGCTCGAGGGCGCGGTATGGAGCATCGTGCTCGGGGTCGCCGTCGTGTTCGGCATATTGCCGCGCCGCATGCGCAGCAAGCGCTTCCTCATCGGCGCCGCCGTCGCGGCGTTCGCGATCGTGCTGTGCGTCACGCTGAGCGTGCCCTGGGTCGCGGTTGCGCGTCGTTACGTGCAGGACAGCATCGTTTTCGACGGCGGCCGCGTCGGGCCGTCGCTGCACGCCCTCGCGAATGCGCTGTGGGGGCAGTGGAACTGGAACCTGCTCTGGTTCGCGCTGCCGGCCGCACTGTTCTGGAGGCGCGCGCAGTGGTCGCGTTCGACCGCGGTGCGGCGGATGTTCGTCCTCGTCGCGGTGCCGTTGCTGCTGATCGTCGGCCTGTTCGCGCTCACGGCCGCGGCGCGCTACGCGCAAAGCTATTCCGCGGTGAATCGCCTGTTGTTGCAGCTCACGCCGATGCTGGTCAGCCTGCTGGTGCTGGTGCTGTGGCTGCCGGCTGATCAGCCGGCGGAGCCCGGATTGCCGGCTGATGCGGCTGCGTAGATCGCCCGCACGGATCGCACGCTGCGGTCGAGCGTGAACAGCGCGTTCCAGCGCTCGCGCCCGGCGTCGCCGAGGCGTGCGCGCAGCGCAGGGTCGCGCAGGCGAACGAGCGCGGCGGCGAGCGCGACGCGGTCGCCGGGTTCGACCAACAGGCCCGATTCGCCGTCGGCGACGACGAAGCCGACGCCCGAGCCCGGTATCGCGCTCGCGACGACGGGAAGCCCGGCGCGCATCGCCTCGAGCAGCACGAGGCCGAAGGCTTCGCCGCGGTCGAGCGAGGGGAGAATGAACGCGTCCGCCGCCGCATACGCGGCCTCCAGCGTCGCGTCATCGATGTCGCCCGCGAAAGCGATGCGCCCATCCACGCCGCGCGCGCGGGCGAGCGCGCGCAGTTCGCGCGCGCACTCGCCGTCGCCGACGAGCAGCAGGCTGGCGTCCGCCGTCGACGCCAATGCGTCGACGAGCACGTCGAAGCCCTTGTAGCGGCCGAGCCGGCCGACGGCGAGCAGGCGTACGCCGTCCGTCGCCGGCCACAGGTCCGCGCGCGGCGCGGTGGCGCGCGCCGCGTCGATGCCGAGCGGGACGATGCGCACCTTGGAGCGCCACGCCTGCAACGCGCGGCTCGCCTCGAAGTACGGTTGCGACGTCGCGATCACGCTCGCGGCGCGCGCGAGCACGGCCTGCTCGAACGGGCGATAGACGCGGTAGCCGAGGCGCAGGCGCCAGTCGGGCGCGTCGGGCGGCACGTCGGCGTGCCAGTGCACGATCCACGGCAGGCGCCGCGCGGCGGGACTCGCGAGCGCGGCGAAACAGGACGGGTTCGGCAGGTGCATGTGCAGCAGGTCGGGCGCGAATTCGCGCAGCGCGCGGGAGAGTTCGAACGGATATGCCGGGCTCAGCGGCGTGTAGACGGGCGCAGCGATGCATCCCGCGCGGCGGACTTCGACGCCGGCGATGAGCTCGCGCGTGCCGCGCCAGTGTCCCGGCGCGCGATGGACGAGCACGGCGACCGGATCACCGGCGCGCACGCATGCTTCGGCGAGGGCCTGCGTGTGGCGTTCGATGCCGCCGCGCTGCGGAACGTAGTACTTGCCCAGATGCAGGATGCGCATGCGCCGGCGCGTATTCAGCTGTCTTCGTCGTCGCCCGGGGCTTCCGCAGGCGGGTTGCCGCCGAGCCGGGTCAGTTCCTGTTCGAGGATCGCGAGCTTCTGGGTCAGGCGGCGGATGCGTCGCTCCTGCTTGGAGCGATCGACGTCGAGCTTGAGCAGGCGGATGAGCACGAGCGAAAGGCCGATGATGATCGGCAGTACCGGTGCATAGAAGATCCCGGTCTGGTGACCGAGCCAGATGACGATGCGCGGGAACACGCCGAGCAGGAACGTCGCCGCGGCGATCACGAACCACCAGACGGCGTACGGCCCGTGCAGATGGTCGCGACGCACGAGGAACAGGATCGCGCCGGCGAGGGCGATGCCGAGGATGGCCGAAGTGATTTGCCCGGTCAGCATGCGGAACAGCCTTCCTGCAAGACCTTCTCCTTGCGTCGTCCGGCGTCGATCTGCGCCAGGCACAGCACGGTGGTGTGCATCATGTAGCGCGCGACCACCGGCCACGACGCGAACACGCGCGAATGTCCCTCGCGGCGCGGCAGCATGGGCACCGGCGTTTCGTCGATGCGCAGGCCGTTCTTCGCCAGCAACATGAGCACGCCGACGTCCTGGTAGTCCAGCAGGCTCGCTTCCGGGCCGGCCAGGATGGCGACGGCCCGAGCATCGTACAGGCGCAGGCCCGAGGTGAAATCGGTGAGCCGCAGCCCGGTCAGCCCGCGCAGGTAGAGCCACGCGACGCGCTTGGCGCGACTGAGGCGCCCGACGCAGGTGCCGATCACGACGTTCGCGGCGGTTCTTTGCTGGGCCTCGAACAGCGCCGGCAGCGAGGCGGGCTCGTGCTGGCCGTCGGCGTCGAGCGTGACGACGCCGGCATAGCCGTTGCGCTGCGCGTAGCGGATGCCCGTCTGCGTCGCGCCCCAGGCACCCAGCCCGAACGACAGGCGCAGCGACTGTGCGCCCGCAGCGCGAGCGGCCGCGCCGGTTTCATCGTGGCTCGCGTCGTCCACCACGAGCACCGCGCAGCCGAGCGCCTCGCGCACGCCCGCGACGACCGCACCGACGGTGGCGGCTTCATCGCGTGCGGGAATCACCGCCAGGCAATCGGCGGCACGGAGGGCGGGCGGGCGAGCGGTCACGGGAGCGGGTGTTGCGAAGGGGACGGCGATTCTGCGCATCGTGCCGGACGAGGTCAACGCGGCCGTGCGAACCAGGCCCCGCGCCGGGCCGGAAGGAGGGGACCGTGATCCCTTTCAGGGGCTCGTTCCGTATATGAATGCGGCAGGCCGATGTAGCCGTGTCCGGTTTCCCTCCGCTCGTGCGTCATTTAGCTGCGTGGGCTGGAGGCGATGCGCCGCCGGCCGGGTCCGGACCCCCCCGAAATGGGGTGTCCGTCTCGAAACTGGATGGTCGGCCAGGCCCACGCTCGGTTCGTGTTGACACGGTGTTAAGACTTCACTATCGTCCGCGCGGATCGGGCTTGGTTGACCACTAAACCAATGGGGACGGGAGCAGGCGCTCCGCCCGAGACACTCTGGGAGATATCTCAATGAACACCAAGATCAAGGTTCTGTCGCTGGCTCTCGTTGGCCTCTGCGGTTTCGCGGGCAGTGCGATGGCGGCGTGCCCGGCCGGTCCGACCACGGCCGACGGTGGCGCGTGGACGAGCAAGGCCGTGCTGCCTCCGTCGACGTCGGCCCTCGCGATCGCTACGCCGGGTCTGGACGCGACCGAGTGCAAGCTGAACTCGTCGCTCGGCCCGAGCGTTTCCGCCGCGGCGACCGTGCGTTATGACCACGCGGCTTCCGAGCCGTCCTACCGCTTCCAGTTCCTCGTCGACAACACCGCCCTGACCGCGTTCAGCGCGACGGACAACGTCGTCCTGTTCCAGGCTCCGGCGACGACGACGGCGAACGGCTTCAACCGCCTGCTGCGCGTCTCGCTCGTCGCGGGTCCGGCGGGTGCCAAGCGCGTCAAGTTCTTCGCGCAGTGCAGCGCGGCTGGCTTCATCTGCCAGTCGACGTTCGCGACGGACCTGCTGCCGGGCGTGAACCGCATCGAAGGCAAGCTGACGGTCGGCGCCGGCGCTGCCGGTTCGCTGACGTACTGGGTCAATGCCGCTGCCGGTACGACCGAACCAGCCGCTTCGGGTTCGATCGCGAACCTCGACAACGCGGCATGGGGTGGCGTTTCGGCCGCTTCGCTGGGCCTGGCGGCACCGAGTGCGGCCTTCAAGAACAACCATGCCACCCAGGTGGTCGGTTTCGATCGCTTCGATTCGCGTCGCCAGACCTACATCGGCAGCTAATCAGCGGTTTTGTTGGTCGAGTTTTATAAATATCGAATAGGAGTGACGATACATGAAGCGCAATCTGCTCTCTGCAACGATCGGCGCGGCGGCCCTCGCCACGCTGTTCAGCGTCTCCGCCGGCGCCCAGACGTGCGCGGCCCCGGCCAGCTGGACGCCGGACGCGGCCGGCAACCCGCCGATCAATGACACGACCTGCGGCCACGAGGCCGGCATCACGGGTACCTGCCAGACGTTCACGGCGCCGGGCGCCGCTTACGTCGCGCAGATCAACGTGACCGCTGCCGGCACGTTCACCGACGTTACGTTCACGGGTGGCGCGGGCTACACGATCGCCGCGTACCTGGTTCCGTCGGCGAGCGGCTGCAATGCCAACGCTGCGTGCACGACGACCGGTGACGGTACGACGCACATGCTGCATGGCGACGTCCCGCCGGGTAACTACTACCTGATCATCACGGGCGCCGATTTCGACGCGCCGGGTGCTTGCGGTACGTTCACCGCTTCCTCGAACGGCACGCTGCCGGTCACGCTGCAGAGCTTCACGGTCGGCTAAGCCTATCGGCTTTTCGTGATCTGACTCGACCCACCTGCGGCGACGCAGGTGGGTTTTTTATTTCCACGGATGTCCAGAATGCTCCCAGCCACCGCATTGATACTGTCGCTGCTCGCCGCAGCAGCCCCCGCGCCTGCTCCCAAGACCCATCTGGATGTTTCACCGTGCCGGATCGGCGAACACCAGCAGTTCGAGATCGTTTCATGTGATATCCAGCTCAAGAACGATGGCGACAAACCGATCACGATCAGCAAGGGTGAAGCAGCCTTGCCGTGGGACACGATCGAGCAGGGCACGACGGTGCCTGCCCACGGCACTGCGTACCTGAAGGCCACAGTCGAGCTGCGCGACAGCGTCGGGTTCGTGAAGCGCTCGTTCCGCTTCCATACGAGCGAGCCGGGTCCACTGGCCGTCCGTGGCGCGAGCGTGCATGCGTTCGTTTCGACCGTCCTCGACGAGATCGCACCGAAGATCGATTTCGAGGCGGTGAAAATCGACGGCGCGATGCCGACCAAGTCGATTTCTCTGAGCAGCCGCGAGGTCGCCGATTTCCGCATCCTGGCCGTGACCGACAAGCCCGCCTACATCGACGCGCGCGTCGGCGAGGACGGCCGCACGGTCGTCGCGACCTTGCGCAAGGACGCTCCGTGGGGACTGCAGCACGAGAAGATCAAGCTCAAGATCAATGCGCCGCAGCAGTCCCAGGCGTGGATCTCGGTCGATGTCAACGTCCTCGGTGAAGTGGCGCCGAGTGGCAACCCGTTCTCCTTTGGCCTCATGCGCACGAATGCGAAGAACGAGTTCCTGCTGCGCCTGACGAGCGAATCGGGCAAGGACTTCAACGTCGGCGCGACGCGCCTCGAAGGCGTCAAGGGAAAGGTGGCGGCGGTACCTTGCGTACCCGCGGCTACGGGATGCCGGATGCTGCGCATCACCGTCGCGAACGACCAGCAGGTCGGCCGCTTGCAGGGAAACATCCAGGTCGAGCTGCCCGACTCCGAGCGGACGCTGCCGATCGAAGTCGTCGGCATGCTGCTCCCGCCCGACTACGTCGTGCATGATTTCGAGAAGGAACTCGAGAAGTCAGGGCAGGCGTCGAGCACGGCTTCGGCAACCCCGAGCGGAACGCCCGGCGGGCTGGACCTCAAGCAGGCGATCAAGCAGGAAGTCCACAAGGACGAGAGCGCGCCGCCGCCGGGGAATGGCCCGCTGCTGAAGTGGTCGGTCACGAACGAAGGCACGGTGTACGCCTACGTCATTTACCGCGCCGATTCCGAGACGGGGCCGTTCGTGCGCGTGAACAAGGAACTCATCCGCGCGGCGGACGACGAAGGCAATGCATTCGGCACGTACCAGTACCGCGACAACAGCGCGGTGTCGGGTCGGACCTACTGGTACCAGATCGGCACGGTCAAGGGCACCGGCGAGAAGGCGCCGTTGAGCGGAGCGCAGAAGGTCGTCGCGAAGTGATATAAGTGCAGTTTGCAACCCCGTCGGCAGGCCGCCGACGGGCTTCACCTCCGGGAGGCTGCATGTCCGTCATCGCTCGTTCCCTCGCGCTCGGCGCGATCGTCGCCGGCTTCGGCCTTTCGTCCCTCGCGGTCGCCCAGACCTGCGCTTCGCCCGCGGTATGGGCCATGGACGTCTCCGGCAATCCTGCCCTCACCGGCACGACCTGCGGCCATGAAACCGGCATCGTCGGTACGTGCCAGACGTTCACGGCACCGGGTGCGGCGTACGTCGTGCGCATCAACGTCATCGCGCCCGCGACGTTCACGGATATCGCGTTCACAGGTGGTCCGGGCTACACGCTCGCGGCCTACCTCGTGCCCGAAGCGAGCGGCTGCAATGCGAATGCCGCGTGCACGACGACGGGCGACGGCACGACGCATATGCTGCACGCCGACATCCCGCCGGGCGCGTATTACCTGATCATCACCGGTGCCGATTTCGATGCCCCCGGTTCATGCGGCACGTTCACGGCGGCGAGCGACGGCTTCCTGCCGGTGACATTGCAGTCGTTCGACGTCGATTGAACCATCGTTCGCGTACCCTCACCGCAAGGAGCCATCGACATGCGCGTGTCCGCTGCCGTCAGCATGGGAGCCATCATTGCCGCCGCGTCGGCTTCGGTCGCATCGGCGCAGACTTGCGCTGCGCCCGCCATATGGGCAATGGACTCTTCCGGCAATCCTGCGCTCACCGGCACCACCTGCGGCCATGAAACCGGGATCGTGGGAATCTGCCAGAACTTCACTGCGCCGGGCCAGGCCTACGTCGTACACGTCAACATCATCAATGCCGGTACCTTCACCCAGATCGTGTTCGTCGGTGGCGCGGGCTATACACTCGCGGCGTATCTCGTGCCCGAGGCGAGCGGCTGCAACGCCAATGCGCCTTGCACCACGACTGGGGACGGCACGACCCCGATGCTCCACGCCGACATGCCTCCGGGTGCGTACTACCTGATCATTACCGGGGCCGACTTCGATATCCCGGGGGCGTGCGGCACGTTCACGTTGCAAAGCAACGGTTTCCTGCCCGTCACGCTGCAGTCGTTCGACATCGACTGAAGCCTGCGGAACCGAGCGCTCAAGAAAGCGATTCGAGAACCGGATCGCGGCCGTACGAACAGCGCAATACGCTGCCCTGCTCGTACCAGTCGCCGAGCACGATGCGTTCGACCGGCGTGCCGTCGAGTTCGAGCCGGTGCCGTGCCGGCCGGTGCGTGTGGCCGTGGACGAGGCGGCGCACGCCGTGCGCGCGCAACGTCGACGCGACCGCCTCCGCATTGACGTCGGTGATCGCGTCGCCGACCGAACGCGTGTAGCGCTGGCTCTCCGCGCGCGCCTGCGCCGCGAACACGCGGCGTTCCTCGATCGGTCGCGCGAGGAACGCGCGCTGCCACGCGGGCGCGTGCGCCTGCGCGCGGAAGGCCTGGTACGGCGCGTCGTCGGTGCACAGCGTGTCGCCGTGCATGAGCAGCGTGCGTTCGCCTTCGATCTCGACGACGCTCGCGTCGGGCAGCAAGGTCATGCGCGCACGCCGTGCGTACGCGTCGCCGAGCAGGAAATCGCGGTTGCCGTGGATGAAGAAGCTCGGCACGCCCCGCGCGTGCAGCGCCGCGAGCGCGGCGGCGACCTCGTCGCCGGTCGCGTCGTCGGCGTCATCGCCGATCCACGCCTCGAACAGGTCGCCGAGGATGTACAGCGCATTCGCGCGCGAGGCTTCGTCGCGCACGAATTCGCCGAACAGCCGGGTGATCCGCGGCCGGCTCGCGTCGAGGTGGAGGTCGGAGACGAACAGCGTCGTCATCGCGTGATCGACGCGGCCATGGCGCCCTGCCGCAGGCCCGAGGGGGGCGTGCGACGCGCGCGGACGGGGCCGGGCACGCCACTGCGAGTCGCGCGTGCGGACACCGCGTACGTCCTCAGGGCAGGACCGTGACCTTCTCGATCACCACCGCCGTGGTCGGCACGTCGCTGCGGAACGGACCCTGCGCGCCGGTCGGCACCGCGCGGATCTTGTCGACGACGTCGAGGCCGGCGGTGACCTTGCCGAACACGCAGTAGCCGGGGTTCGCGTCGCCCGCGTAGTCGAGGCGCTGGTTGTCGACGGTGTTGATGAAGAACTGCGCGGTCGCCGAGTTCGGATCGGCCGTGCGCGCCATCGCGAGCGTGCCGCGCAGGTTGCTGAGGCCGTTCTTCGATTCGTTGACGACCGGTGCGCGCGTCTTCTTCTGGCGCAGGTCCGCCGTGAAGCCGCCGCCCTGGACCATGAAGTCGGCGATCACGCGGTGGAAGATCGTGCCGTCGTAGAAGCCGCTCCTGGCGTAGGCGAGGAAGTTCTCGACCGACTTCGGCGCCTTGTCCGCGTAGAGCTCGACGGTGATGTCGCCGAGGCTCGTCTTGATCAGCACCTTCGACGGCCCCTGCGCATCGGTCGCGGTCGCCGTCTCGGCCTTTGCGGCCGGCTTCACCGGGGCCTTCGGCGCCGGTTTCGCGGCGGCGGGCTTGGCGGCGGCCTTGGGGGGCGCGGCGGGCTTGTCGGTGGTCGCCTGGGCCAGCGCGAGCGCAGGCAGCATGAGCACGAGTGCGAGCAGCAGTCGCTTGATCATCGGGGGTCTCCAGTGCGGTGCGGAAGCGGGAAACCGCAATGATAGGGGCTCGCGCGCGGCGCGTCAGCCGCCTGCCCAGTCGCGCCGGTCAGGCTTCGGCCTTCTCCAGCGGGCGCACCTGCAGCTTCAGGTCGAGCAGCTTGATGTGGTCGCGCTCCTGGTCGAGGTCGGCGCGCGTGAGCGGGTGCTGATCGAGCCAGCGGTCCGGCAGCTCGAGGCGCAGCAGGCGGTCTTCCGCGGCGAGGCGCAGCGGCGGCAGCGGCTCGGTCGTGCGCGCGCGCTCGAGCAGCGCGGCGAGGCGCAGCAGTGCGGTCACGCGCCGCGCCGGCTGGCGCAGGCGCTCCGGCAGCGCGTCGATCGTCTCGCGATCCGGCTTTCGTCGATGCGAGCGGATGATCGCGGCGAGCGCCTGCTGGCCCTGCCGGCTGAACCCGGCGAGATCCGAGTTGGCGATGATGTACGCGCCGTGGATGTGGTGCAGGCTGTGCGCGATCGCGAGGCCGACCTCGTGGATGTCCGCGGCCCAGCCGAGCAGGTCGCGCTCGAGGCCGCCCAGCTGCCAGTCGTCGGCGACCTGCTCGAACAGTTCGAGCGCGGCATGGTGCACGCGCGCGGCCTGCGCGCGATCGACCGCGTAGCGCGAGGCGAGCGCGGCGACGCTGCCCGCGCGCGGATCACCGTGCATCGCGCGGCCGACCATGTCGTACAGCAGGCCTTCGCGCATCGCGGTTTCGCACACACCCATCTGCTCGAGCGCGAAGGTCGTGAAGATCGCCTCGAGCACGGCGACGCCACCGGCGATGATCGGCGTACGGTCCTCGGCGAGGCCGGCGAGGCGCAGGTTGTCTACGCTGCCCGCATCGAGGATCGCCTCGCGCAGCAGCGCGAGCGAGGGCGCGGTGATGCCCTGGTCGCTCCAGCCGTTCGCCTGCACGATGCTGCCGATCGCCTTGGCCGTGCCGGACGAGCCGATCGCCTCGCCCCAGCCGCGTGCGCGGTAGTCCTCGGCGAACTGCTGCAGCTCGACCGAGATCTCGGTCTGCGCCTGGCGCCAGCGCTTGGCGGTGAACTTGCCGTCGCCGAAGAATCGCAACGTGCTCGCGACGCAACCGACCTGGATGCTCTCGGTCTCGAGCGCGTCGAAGCCCTGGCCGATGATGAACTCGGTGCTGCCGCCGCCGATGTCGACGACGAGCCTGCGCTGGCTCGAACGGGCGAGGTCGTGCGCGACGCCGAGGTAGATCAGGCGCGCTTCTTCGCGGCCGCTGACGATCTCGATCGGATGGCCGAGCGCGGTTTCCGCTGGCAGAAGGAACGCCTGCGGGTTGGCGAGGCGGCGTACGGTGTTCGTCGCTACCGCGCGCACGCGGTCGTACGGCAGCGCGCGCAGGCGCTGGCCGAAACGCGCGAGGCAGGCGAGCGCGCGTTCGCGGTATTCGGGCTCGAGGCTGCCGTTCGCGCGCAAACCCATCGCCATGCGCACGCTATCGCGCAGGCGGTCGATGATGCGCAGGCTCCCATGCTCGTAACGAGCGACGACGAGGTGAAAACTGTTGGAACCGAGGTCGACCGCCGCGAGCAGTTCGCCGTCACGCAATTGGGTGGCAGGCGCGTCCTTCACGGGGTCCGCTCGCAAGGGCTGTGCCGGGGATTGTCGCATGGCCCCGGCGATCGCTGCAGCGCTGCCGCGGGCGGCCTCACTGCGCAAGTTGGCTCAGCAAGATCTGCTGCGCCGAATGCGTCGGCGCGTCGCCCGCGACGATGCGCCGGTAGCTGCCGTCGGGTTCGAGCTGCCAGGCCTGGGTGTTGTCGGCGAGGTAGTTGGCGAGCGACTCGTCGTAGACGCGCCGGGCGAGCTGCGGGTCGCGGATCGGGAAACAGGTCTCGATCCGGCGCAGCAGGTTGCGTTCCATCCAGTCCGCGCTCGAGCAGTAGATCTCCGGCGTCTCGTCGTTCTGGAACCAGTACACGCGGCTGTGTTCGAGGAAGCGGCCGACGATCGAGCGCACGCGGATGTTGTCCGACACGCCCGGGATGCCCGGGCGCAACGCGCACGAGCCGCGCACGATGAGGTCGATCTGCACGCCGGCCTGCGAGGCGCGGTACAGCACCTCGACCACGTGTTCCTCGTTGAGCGCGTTCATCTTGGCGATGATGCGCGCGGGCTTGCCCGCCTGCGCGTGGCCGATCTCGCGCTCGATCTTCTCCATCAGGCCCTTGTGCAGCGTGAAGGGCGAGTGCAGCAGGCATTTGAGCTTGATGATCGGGCCGAGGCCCGACAGCTGCAGGAACAGAAGGTGCGCGTCCTCGCCGATGTCGGGGTTCGCCGTCATCAGGCCGAAGTCGGTGTAGATGCGCGAGGTGATCTGGTGGTAGTTGCCGGTCGACAGGTGCGCGTAGCGACGCAGCACGCCCTGTTCGCGTCGCACGATCAGCAGCATCTTCGCGTGCGTCTTGTAGCCGACCACGCCGTAGACGACCTGCACGCCGGCTTCCTGCAGGCGGTTGGCGAGGCGCAGGTTCGCTTCCTCGTCGAAGCGCGCGCGCAACTCGACCACGACGGTGACATCCTTGCCCTGTCGCGCCGCCTCGATCAGGTGGTCGACCAGCGGCGAGTTGTTGCCGACGCGGTACAGCGTCTGCTTGATCGCGAGCACGTCCGGATCCACGCTCGCCTGGCGCACGAGTTCGATCACCGCGCCGAACGATTCGAACGGGTGGTGCAGCAGGATGTCGCGCTCGCGGATCGCGTCGAACAGGCTGCCCTCGTCGACGACGACGGGCAGGGCGCGCGGCAGGAACGCGGGGAACTTGAGGTCGGCGCGGTCGATCTGCTCGTACACCGCGTTGACGCGGCTGACGTTGACCGGGCCCTCGCAGCGGTACACCTCCGAGTCGGTGATCTCGAAGTTCTGCATGAGCATGTCGGCGATCGCCTTCGGGCAGTTGTCGGCGACCTCGAGGCGCACCGGTCGCGCGAAGCCGCGGCCCTTGAGTTCGTCGCGCAGCGCGAGCGCGATGTTCTGCACTTCGTCCTCGTCTACGACGAGCTCGCTATTGCGCGTCACGCGGAACTGGTAGGAACCCTTCACCTGCATGCCGGGGAACAACTCGTCCATGAATTCGTGCAGCACGCTCGACAGGAACACGAAGTCGTACGGTGCCTCTGCGACCTCGGCCGGCATGCGGATCAGGCGCGGCAGCGAGCGCGGTGCGCGCACGAGCGCCATGTGACCCTCGCGACCGAACGCATCGCGGCCCTTCAGCACGACCGCGAGGTTGAGGCTCTTGTTGAGGATGCGCGGGAACGGGTGAGCGGGATCGAGGCCGAGCGGCGACAGCACCGGCAGGATTTCGTTGCGGAAATAACCCTGCAACCAGCGCCGCTGCTTGACGGTCCAGCTGTCGCGCTTGGAGAAGCGGATGCCTTCGGCTTCGAGCGCGGGCTGCAGCGTGCCGTTCCAGAAGTCGTACTGCGCCTTGACCAGGGTCAGCGCGCGCTCGCGGATGCGCGCAAGTACTTCCGAGGGCGGCATCGCGTCCGGGCCCGGGCGCGATTCGATCATGTTCACCTGTTCGCGCAGCACGGCGACGCGCACCTCGAAGAACTCGTCGAGGTTGGTGCACGAGATGCACAGGTAACGCATGCGCTCGAGCAGCGGCACGCGTGGATCCTCCGCCTGCGCGAGCACCCGGAAGTTGAACTCTAGCTGGGCCAGCTCGCGGTTGAGGTAGAGGCTCGGGTCCTTCAGGTTCATCACGACTTCGCGGTTCATGGCGTGACTCGCAGGGGGTAGGCCTCGGGGGAGCACCGGCTTCGGGGCCTGGCGATCTCTCAGCGGATCAGGGCGCGCTGCTCGCGCGCCTCGTCCACGTCCAAGGGTATGAAACCTTCATGACGCACGAGCTGCTGTGCGTCGTCGGAAAGGATGTATTCGAGGAACGCGCGCGGCAAGTCGGCGAGCGCCTGCTGCGGGCGGCGGTTCAGGTAGACGTAGATCGCACGGGAGAGCGGGTAGCGCCCGGAGGCGATGCTGCGTTCGTCGGGCGCGATCGCCGGATCGCTCGGGCTGCGCGCGATCGCGAGCGGGCGCACGAGTCCGTTGACGAAGCCGAAACCCGCATAGCCGATCGCCTCGCGGTTTCCGGCGACGGTAGCGACGACCGCGCCGTTACCGGGCCAGGCGACCACTTCGGCGCGGTAGCGCCCGCCGCAGAGTGCCAGTTCGCGGAACAGTTCGTGCGTGCCCGAGCCGCTGTCGCGACCGATCGCGAGCAGCGGCTGCGGCGCGCCGCTGCCGGCGCGAAGGTCGTTCCAGCCGCGGATCGGCGCCGTCGCGCCGCACGCGCGCGTCGACGAGTAGATCGCGTCGAGGTCGGCGAGCGTCGCCGTGGCGAGCGGGTTGTCCGGATGCACGAACACCGCGATCGCATCGTGCGCGACGACGACGCGCGTCGGTGCGTAGCCGTAGCGGGCGCGGAACGCCGCTTCCTCGGAGGCGTTCATCGGACGGCTCATCGGGCCGAGGTCGGCCGCGCCCTCGATCAACGCGATCGGCGCGCTCGCCGAACCGCTCGCCTGCGCCTGGATGCGCGCGCCGGGATGGTCCGCCTGGAACGCCGCGGCCCAGCGCGTGATGAGCACGCTCGCTGTGTCGGAGCCGACGCTCGTGAGCGTGCCCGCGATGCCTTCCAGCGCGCGCGCCGGCGACGTGCACGCGACGAGCGCGACGAGCAGCGCGAACCGGAGAAGCTTCACGGCGCTTCCGCCAGCGCCAGCGGCTCCAGCAGGCGCTCGCCGCCGAACACGCAGGCGAACGTGCTGCCGACGCCCGGCTCGCTGCGGATTTCCAGTCGCGCCTGGTGCAGTTGCAGCACGTGCTTGACGATCGACAGGCCTAGGCCGGTGCCACCGGTTTCGCGCGAGCGGCTGGTCGAGACGCGGTAGAACCGCTCGGTCAGGCGCGGCAGGTGCTGCGCCGGGATGCCCTGGCCGGTATCGGTCACCGAGAGGCGCGCCCCGCCGTCGGCGTCATGCTGCCAGCGCAGCATGATGCGGCCGCCCGCAGGCGTGTAGCGCACCGCGTTGGTGACGAGGTTGGAGAACGCGCTGTGCAGTTCCTTGGTCGAACCGAGCAGGTCGTGGCGGTCGTCCAGCTCGACGACGAGCGTGTGCTGGCCCTGGCTCAGCGCTTCCGCCTCGCGGCGCAGCGCTTCGAGCA
Organism: Dokdonella fugitiva; assembly: GCF_014138265.1. Classification (GTDB taxonomy): domain Bacteria; phylum Pseudomonadota; class Gammaproteobacteria; order Xanthomonadales; family Rhodanobacteraceae; genus Dokdonella_A; species Dokdonella_A fugitiva_A. Next base: position 180,031 of record NZ_JACGXL010000003.1, on the reverse strand, counting down.
GCGGACGCATGCTGATGCGCTCCTGGGGCAGGTCGTTGCGCGCCTCCAGGCGCGACAACGTGAGCAGGTCCTCGACGATCTGCGTCATGCGCCGCGACTGATTCCTCAGCTCGTGCAGGATCGGTTCGTACTCGGGCACCTGCTCGGGCTCGATCATGTCGAGGTAGCCGTGCACGACCGTGAGCGGTGTGCGCAGCTCGTGCGAGACGTTCGCGACGAAGTCGCGCCGCACCTGCTCGAGGCGCATGAGCTGGCTGACGTCGCGCACGACGAGCAGCGAACGGTCGTCGGCGTAGCGGATCAGGAGCAGGTTGAGGCGGCGTTCCTCGTCGAGCGGCGAGGGCAGGTCGAGCAGCGGTTCTTCGCCCTCGCGGCGCAGCCATTCGGTAAAGCGCGGCGCGCGCACGAGATTGGGCAGGTGCGCGCCGAGGTCCTGCGGGTACTTCAGCCCGAGCAGGTTCGCGGTGGCGGCGTTGAACCATTCGATGCGCAACTCGCGATCGAGCGCGACGACCGCGTCCGGCAGCGCGGCGGCGGCGTCGCGGAACGCGCGCAGCAATCGCACCATGCGGCGCTTGCCCGCGACCGCGGTACGCTGGCGCTGGCGCGTCGCGTTCTGCACCTCGTCCCAGATGCCGTTGCCGTCCGCGGCCGGCATGCGCCTGCGCCCCGCGAGCAGGCGCGCGAAACGCGCCAGCCGCAGCACGCCGTGACCGAGTGCGAACGCGGTCGCGGCGAGCAGGCAGGCGGGCACCGCGCGCAGCCACAGGCCGACCGCGAGCGCGGCCGCGAGCAGCGCCGCGAGGCGCCATGCGCTGGAGCGCCAGGCGCGGCCGAGGCGGCGCATCATGGGCGGACCGGCGGCGTGCGGCGCGACGTAGGCGGTATCGGCGTCCGCATGAGCGCGGCGATCAGACGCTGGTCGAGAAGCGATAGCCGGCGCCGCGCACGGTCTGCACGAGTTCGTCCTTGCCGAACGGCTCGAGCGTCTTGCGCAGGCGGCGGATGTGCACGTCGACGGTGCGTTCCTCGACGTAGACGCCGCCGCCCCAGACGTGGTCGAGCAGCTGGCTGCGCGTGTAGACGCGCTCGGCATGCGTCATGAAGAAGTGCAGCAGGCGGTATTCGGTCGGGCCGATGTGCACGGGCTGTTCGCCGCAGAATACGCGGTGCGCGGCGCTGTCGATGCGCAGGCCGCCGAGTTCGACCACGCCTTCGGCGTCCTCGCCGTGCGTGCGGCGCATCACGGCGCGGATGCGCGCGAGCAGTTCGCGCGTGGAGAACGGCTTGACGACGTAGTCGTCGACGCCGGCGTCGAGGCCGCCGACGCGGTCGGTTTCCTCGCCGCGCGCGGTGAGCATGATGATCGGCACCTCGCGCGTGAGCTCGTCCTTGCGCAGGCGACGCGCGAGGTCGATGCCGCTCATGCCGGGCAGCATCCAGTCGAGCAGGATGAGATCCGGCACGCGCTCGCCGATCGCGGTCTGCGCCGCGCGCGCATCCGGCGCGTGCATCGCTTCCATGCCCGCCTTGCGCAGGGCGAACGCGACCATGTCGCGGATCGCGGTTTCGTCTTCGACGATCAGGATGTGTTTTTGCACGACTTCACCGCGCGCAGCGCCGTCGGGGCGCTTTATGACGTCATCATTGCAACTTCATTTTGTTACGCGGGAATGACATCGCGCGAAGGGCCTTCCCTCGGGCGGTGCCGGTCCCGCCGTGTCGTGCGGCAACCGGCATCGGGCCCGGTCGCCGCATTTTGATGAAAAGCATTCTACATCAATTAGATACGGCGTTGACGATGTCGAGGGGCGTGGCTTGCGGAGAAGCTCGTCGAATATCACGGATTTGTGACAGTGCCGCCGTGCGCGCGGCAGCAGGACAGGCCGGTCGCGGTCAGCGAGCCGGGTTCGCTCGGCGAGGAGCGCTTGCGCAGGGCGAGCACGGCCGGCGTGAGTTCGGCGATGCGCGCGTCGATGCGGCTGCGCTGGTAGTAGCTGAGATCGGCCTGCTTCGACAGCGCCTTGAGCTGATTCAGTGCGTCTTCGGCGTGGCCGCTGAGCCAGGCGGCTTCCGCGTACGCCTCGCTCGCGCGCACCTTGTCGCCGGCGAGTTCGTTGGCGCGCGCGAACGCGCGCTGCAGCTCGGGATCGTCCGCGCTGCGCTCGACCAGCGGGCGCAGCAGATCGAGGGCGATGCGTGCATTCTTCGCGTCGGCGCGCGCGACGAGCGCGTCGCTGTAGGCGAGTGTGATCGCGCGATTGCCGGGGAAGTCGCGATGCAGCTGCGCGAACGTCGCGAGCGCCTCGTCCCTTCGCCCGGCCTGGTCCTGCGCGTTGGCGAGGGCGAGGCGCAGCACCGGCGAGTCGGACTGGCGCGCGAGGAGCGGGCGCAACTGCTCGATCGCCGTGGCCGCCTCGCGGTTTGCGATCAGCGCGAGCGCGTAGCCGTAGCGGTTGGCCACGCTGTCGAAGGCAGGATCGTCGCGCAGGTTGTTGGCGTAGTACGAGCGCACCGCGGTCGGCGACTTGGCGATCTGCACGCGCATGCGCTCGCGCATGAGCTCGAAATACGCCTGCACCGCCTTGCCGCGCGGTGCGCAGGCGGCGACCGTCACGCGCGGCAGCGCCTTGCCTTCGCCATGCTCGGCGACGGTCACCGTCGCCGCGTCGCTCGCCGCGATCGCGCTCGCTTCGTCGACCGGCCCGCTGCTGGCGTCGGCGTCGAGGCGACGTGACGAAAGGGTGAGGTCGAGGCCGCCGCCGCCGGCATCACTCGCGGGCGCGCCGCGCACATGCGTCGTCTTGGGGCAGCCGAGCTGCTCCGCGCGCGATTTCGCGTCGGCGATGCGCTTGGTATCGAGCGGATGGTCGAGCAGGAACTCGGGGATGTCGATGCCATTCACGCGCATGACCTTCTGCAAGGTCTGGAACGCGCCGGCCATCGCCATCGGGTCGAAACCCGCGCGCGCGAGCGTCTGGATGCCGACGCGGTCGGCTTCCGCCTCGTCACCGCGCGTGAAGTTGATCTGCCGCTGCTGGATCAGCGAGGTGCCCGTCATCATCGCCGCCGCCGCCGCGTCGTCGGTGCGGTGCGCGCTGGCGATCATGACGCCGAGCATGCCGAGCATGATCGGGATCGACATCTTCTTCTGGTCCTCGAACGCGCGCAGGATGTGCTGTTGCTCGACGTGCGAGATCTCGTGCGCGAGCACGCCGGCGAGTTCGTCCTCGGTGTCCATCGCGGTGATCAGGCCCGCGTTGGTCGCGACGTAGCCGCCCGGCGCAGCGAACGCGTTGATCTGGTCGTCGCGCACGATGAAGAACGTGAAGCCCGGATCCGGGTGATCGCTCGACGCGACCAGGCGATAGCCGAGCGCGTTGATGTAGTCGACCAGCAGCGGGTCGTCGACGACGAGGTCGTACGCGCGCATTTCCTGCAGCATGCCGGCGCCGTACTCGCGCAGCTCCTGTGGCGTGGCGAGGCTCGCCGCGGAGCTGCCGATGTCGGGCAGTTTCACGTCGGGTTCGCGCGCCCCTGCGAGCACGCTGAGGCAGGCGACGGCGAGGGCGGAGAGGGTGGGGACCAGACGCATGGGGGAACCGCGAGGGGATCGTTGCTGCGACCACATTAGCGCGCGCATGTTCCCGTCGCCACCGCCGCCGCGCCGGCCGCCGCCGCGACGACGCCGACACTCAGGCGGCATTCATGCCACGGCCCCCGCCACCCTTGCAAGCGGACGCCATGCGCCCCAATCTTGCGCCGGGTTTACGGACGCGTGCGGCATGAACCGAGTCGAGATCTACACCACCGCCATCTGCCCCTACTGCGTGGCGGCCAAGCAGTTCCTGAAGCAGCGCGGGCTGCCCTACGAGGAGGTCCGCGTGGACATGGAGCCGTCGCGGCGCGAGGAGATGCTCACGCGCAGCGCGGGGCGGCGCACCGTGCCGCAGATCTTCGTCAACGGCGAACACGTCGGCGGCTTCGACGACCTCGTTGCCGCGGAACGTTCCGGGCGGCTGCGCGAACTGACGGAGGCCGACGCATGAGTGATCGCATCCGCGATTTCACCCAGTTCCGCCAGCGCATGAACGAGCGCATCCTGGGCCAGGACAATCAGGTGATCCGCCGCTTCTTCGCGCTCGATACGCAGACCTACAAGGCCGGCGCGCTCGACGTGAAGACCAAGGAGATGCTCGGCCTCGTTGCGTCGCTGGTGCTGCGCTGCGACGACTGCATCAGCTATCACGTCGCGCAATGCCTCGAGGCTGGCGTCGACGAGGACGAGTTCTTCGAGGTGTTCAGCGTCGGCCTCGTCGTCGGCGGTTCGATCGTGATCCCGCACCTGCGTCGCGCGGTCGATTTCCTCGACCAGATGACCGCGAAGGGATCCGCCGGCGGCGACGCCTCAGGGGCGTGAGACGCGCATCAGGCGTACGCGGGCGCCGTTCGCGTCGCGGCCGTCGAGGCGGTCGAGTCCGATCTGGTTGAACTCGGCGATCGGCGACGCGCCGTTCGACAGGGTGCACAGGTCGGGTGTCGATGCGGCCGCGTTCGCGCGGCATTCGAGCGTGGCACCGCCCGCATCGTAGAAGCGCAACGTGTCGGCGTCCTGCCGGGTCGGCGCGGCGAACTCGAACTCGCGCAGGCCCGTCGCGTCGTCGCCGACGAGCACCCAGCGCCCGTTCCAGTCGACACGTGCGTCGATCTTCGAGAAGGTCGAACGCGCGAGCGTGAACGCGCGTACCGCGATGTCGCGGCGATCGTCGCTGCGCACGAGCCAGGCGCGCGCGCGCGCCGGCGAAATGAATTCGAGTTCCAGGCGCAGGCCGTCGATCGCGCTCGGGCGGCTCCCGGTCGGCGAGAACAGCGGATCACCGTTGCGCAATTCGAGCAGCGGCACGACCGCGATGCGGCCTTGCTGGCGCGCACTGCCGAAGTACCAGAGCGGGCTGCCGGTATCACCGAAGCCGAACACGCTCACGGCGAGCTGGTCGCCCTGTGCTTCCAGGCTCATGCCGGTGCTGCGCGAAGCAGGCCCCGTCTCCACCGCGCCTTCCGACCACCAGAAGCCGTTCTCCGGTTGCACGGCGTTCGTCGCGATCGCGTTCGGGTCGGCGTTCGCATCGAGCACGCGGAACGCGACGAGGCCGGGCGTGTCGCCGGCATCGGAGAACACGCTGACGCGATAGACGTTGCCGAACGCCATCGCGGCACCCGCGGCGGCGGGATCGACGTGCAACACGTAGGCGGAGGCATGATTCGCCCAGCAACCGGTCTTAGGGCTGTGCAGCGTGACGGCGATGTCCTGCCGATCGATCGTCACATGGTCGACCGACGGCTTGCAGTTGGCCGGCGCCTGGCCGAGGATGCCGATCTGGAGGTGCGGCCTGCCGTCCTTCACCGACGATTCCACGCGCACGCCGAGCGCGCCGGCCGTTCCCGCCGCGCCGAGGCCGAGCGAAAGCAGAGCCACGCGCGCAGCGAGCCACGACGCGGGGAAGCGCTTTCTTGTGCGGTGCAGGGGCATTCGCGGATAATGCGCGACTGCGCCGGTCGAGGCAAGCCTCGGACGCGGCGATCGTCTTGTCGCATAAGGTTTTTTCGCGCGGCGTCCTGTCGCCATTCCCACCTTGCCGGACCAGCGGCGGCCGCGTGGCCGCGTCGCGGCGGCGTGTCACGACCGGCGTGCCCCGGCGCGCCGCACGGAGTTTGACTCGATGAACAACACCATTGCTGTGATCCGCGGCGACGGCATCGGCCCGGAGATCATGGACGCGACCCTGCGCGTGCTCGATGCGATGAAGCTCGGCCTGCAGTACGACTTCGTCGAAGCCGGCCTCGCCGCGTACGAGAAGGATGGCGAACTGCTGCCGCAGGCGACGCTCGACGCGATCGCCAAGCACCGCATCGCGCTGAAGAGCCCGCTTACGACGCCGGTCGGCGAAGGCTTCAGCTCGATCAACGTGCTGTTGCGCCGCAAGTTCGACCTCTACGCGAACGTACGCCCGGCGATTTCGTTCCCCAACACGCGGTCGCGTTTCCCCGAGAACGTCGACCTCATCACCGTGCGCGAGAACACCGAAGGCGCATACGCGGGCGAGGGCCAGCAGGTGTCCGAAGACGGCGCGACCGCGACGCTCGTGCAGAAGGTCACGCGCAAGGGTTCCGAGCGCATCGTGCGCTACGCGTTCGACCTCGCGCGGCGCAACGGCCGCAAGAAGGTCACCGTCGTGCACAAGGCGAACATCCTCAAGTCGACGTCCGGCCTGTTCCTCAAGGTCGCGCGCGAAGTCGCCGCGCAGTATCCGGACATCGCCTGCAACGAACTCATCGTCGACAACTGCTGCATGCAGCTGGTCATGAAGCCGGAGCAGTTCGACGTCATCGTCACGACGAACCTGTTCGGCGACATCATCTCCGACCTCTGCGCCGGCCTCGTCGGCGGCCTCGGCCTCGCGCCGGGCGCGAACATCGGCGCCGACGCCGCGATCTTCGAGGCCGTGCACGGCTCCGCCCCGGACATCGCCGGCAAGGGCATCGCCAATCCGTGCGCGCTGCTGCTCGGTGCCGCCCAGATGCTCGACCACCTCGCGCGCACCGACGAAGCCGACCGCCTGCGCCACGCGATCCGCGCGACGCTCGAAGCGCGCGACCGCGTCACGCCGGACCTCGGCGGCAGCGGCACCACGGCGACGTTCGCCGACGCGATCATCGAACGCCTCGGCTGATCCCTGCGCCGCCCGCGCCGGTCACGGCGCGGCCGCGAGATGATCGAGCACGAGCAGCGCGCCCTTGCCCGGGCGGTAGCCCGCGATGATCGCCTGCTGCACGAAATGGATGGCCGCTTCGACCGCGTCCTCGAGCGGTCGCCCGAGTGCGAGACCGGCCGCGACCGCGGCCGAGAGCGAACAGCCGGTGCCGTGGAATTCACCACGCCGCCGGCGCTGGTGGAACCAGTGCTCGCCGTCCGCGGTGAGCAGCAGGTCCGAAACCTCGCTGCCGCGCAGGTGCCCGCCCTTGAGCAGCACCGCGCGCGCGCCCGCGTCGCGCAGCGCGCGGGCCGCGCCCGGCATGGCGTCGCGCGATGCGATGCGGTGGCCGAGCAGTGCTTCCGCTTCGGGAATGTTCGGCGTCACGAGCGTCGCGAGCGGCAGCAACCGGCGACGCAGGCCTGCGACGAGCGCCTGCGTGCCGAGCCGTGCGCCGGTCGTCGCGACGAGCACCGGGTCGAGCACGACCGGCAGTCGTGGCCGCGTCGCCAGCACGCCGGCGACCGCCTGGGCGATCGCCGGCGTCGCGAGCATGCCGAGCTTGGCCGCGCCGACGCGGAAGTCGCCCAGCACCGCCTCGATCTGTGCACGCAGGAACGCGGTCGGCGCGGTATGGATCGCGTCCACGCCCCGGGTGTTCTGCGCGGTCAGGGCGGTGATCGCACTGGTGCCGTGCACGCCGAACGCGGCGAACGTACGCAGGTCGGCCTGGATGCCTGCACCGCCACCGGAGTCGGAGCCGGCGATGGTGAGGGCGGTCGGTACGTGGGGACTGGGCATGGACGCATTCGCTGTTGTGTTTTCGAGACGCCGGCGGAAGCCTCGACTGCGTCACAATGATGCGCCGAAAGCGCCGGTTTCATAATGGTTTACGGTGTAAACGCCGCCGTTCCGCGCTTGACAACTGTTGCGTTTTCGCAAACGATATCGCGGGGATTACACCACAACCTTTTCCACGATCGCAGCAGGGCGATGCAGCGCGCAACAGCTATCGCAGGGAGATGGATGGGAGCGCTGGGCACAGGGCTGGCGCTTCCATTTTTTTCGATGATCGCGCAGGCCGCTCCCCTCGAAGGGCGGTCGACGGACGAACTCGCCTCGCCTTCGGCGAGCAGTTCGGCGCTGACGCGCTGGCACGACTACGCGCTCGCGAGCATCACGCCGCAGTTCTCGTGGGCGTTGCAGCCGCAGGCGCTGGTCGCACCGGACGTGCTCGACAACTACTCCGGCGAAGTCGCACGCGCTCCGCTGTTCGAGGCGCGCGCGAAAGCACCTGCGCGCCTTTCGATTTCCGTCGCGACCGGCAACGTATCCGATACGCCGGCGGTGCTGCCCGCGATGCAGCCGCAGAACCTCACCGTGCCGTCGTCCGGTCTGCAGCGCACGGTGGTCGCGCCTTCGCTCGCGACGAACTGGGGCGAAACCGGCAGCCTGCGCCTGACCGGCGTGCTCGCCTACCAGCGCTTCGCGAGCTTCGGCCTCGGTACCACGACCGACGGCTGGCGCGCCCTGCCGAGCTGGCAGCGCGACAGTTCCTACGGTGCCGGTGCGCGCATCGACGTCGGCAACGTGATCGGCGAGCGCCTGCGCTGGACGTTCGGTTACCAGTCGCGCGTCGGCATGGATGCGTTCTCGAACTATCGCGGCGTGTTCGCCGATGCGGCGGATTTCGATATTCCCGCGAGCGCGCTGGCGACCCTCAGTTATTCGTTGACGCCGGATCTTTCGATCGATGCGGGCGTGCAGCGCGTGCAGTACAGCGCGATCAAGCCGTTCACGAGCTCGAACCTGCCGACGCGCTTCCTCGCGCTGCTCGGCGACAGTTCGAGCCCGGTGTTCGCCTGGCGCGACCTCGACGTCTACAGCCTCGGCTGGACCCTGCACGACGCGGATCTCGGCAACCTGCAGATGCGTTACACGACGCGCCAGCAGCCGGTGCCGACCTCGCGCCTGCTCGAGAACGCGCTTTCGTCCGCGACCGCGAAGGGCATGTACTCGCTCGCCTGGGCGCGTCCGTTCGGCGATGCCGCCAGCGTGAGCTTCTCCGCGAGCTATGCGACCTCGCCGTATTTCCTGCTCATGCCGACCTACGTTTCGCGCCAGGACGCGACGGCGGGCCGCTTCGAATTCGAGGCACTCTGGTCGACGCGCTTCTGAGCGCACGCAGTCCCGTCGTTCCGCCCGACGCCCGCATTCGCGCGCGTCGGGCTTTGGCGGGTGCGTCGCGCGGTTCGAAGGCAATGTCGAAGCGGCGACCCGCTGCGGCCCGCCTTGTCAAAGGGAGGGGCACTCGATGGTGGGTGCGCTCGACGGTGCCAACGCGACGAACGTCGGCTTACCTTCGCGACCGACATCGACGACGCGATCTTGCGCGACGGGTTCGAGCGTAGTGCAGTCCGCGCCGCGGAACGCCTCGCGTCGATCGACGCGAGGCGCGTGATCCGGAAACCGTTCCGCGACTCCTCAGAGCACCTCTGACGCGTAGTCCGCGAGGCGCGAGCGCTCGCCGCGGCGCAGCGTGATGTGCGCGCTGTGCTCCCAGTCCTTGAAGCGGTCGACCGCGTAGGTGAGGCCCGACGTCGTCTCGGTGAGGTACGGCGTGTCGATCTGCTCGACGTTGCCGAGGCAGATGATCTTGCTGCCCGGACCCGCGCGGGTGATGAGCGTCTTCATCTGCTTCGGCGTGAGGTTCTGCGCCTCGTCGATGATCACGTAGCGGCTGAGGAAGGTACGGCCGCGCATGAAGTTCATCGAGCGGATCTTGATGCGCGAGGCGAGCAGGTCGTTGGTCGCCGCGCGGCCCCATGCGCCGCCTTCCTGCGGATTGGTCAGCACTTCGAGGTTGTCCGTGAGCGCGCCCATCCACGGCGTCATCTTCTCTTCCTCGGTACCGGGCAGGAAGCCGATGTCCTCGCCGACCGAGACGGTCGCGCGCGTCATGATGATCTCGCGGTAGCGCTGCTGGTCCATGACCTGGGCGAGGCCGGCGGCGAGCGCGAGCAGGGTCTTGCCGGTGCCCGCGGTGCCGAGCAGGGTGACGAAGTCGATTTCCGGATCCATCAGCGCATTGAGCGCGAAGTTCTGCTCGCGGTTGCGCGCCTGGATGCCCCACACCGAATGCGACGCGCCGATGCGGTAGTCGTCGACGATCTGCAGCACTGCCTTCTGGCCTTCCAGGCGCAGCACGCGCAGTTCGACCTCGTCCTCGCCGGGCAGGAACAGGTTCTGGTTCGGATGCCAGTCCTCGTCCTTGCGTCGCTTCACTTCGTAGAACGTGCGGCCGCGTTCCGACCACGAGCGCAGTTCGCCGTGGCGGTCCCAGAAGTTCTCCGGCAATTCGGCGAGGCCGTTGTAGAGCAGGCTGAAGTCGTCGAGCGCGCGGTCGTTCTCGTAGTCCTCCGCGGTGATGCCGTAGATCTTCGCCTTGATGCGCAGGTTGATGTCCTTCGACACCAGCACGACCGGTTCGCGCGGGCGCGCCTCGCGCAGGCCGACGACCGCGGCGAGGATGAGGTTGTCGGGCATCGTGCGCGTCGAGCGCTTGTCGACCGCGACGTGCGCGTTGGTCTGGAAGTACAGGCGACCGGCCTTCGGCTTGCGATCGAGCTGCAAGCCCTGCGGCAGGCGCAGCTCGACGCCGTCCTCGATCGGGTGGCCGTTGCCGGCGACCATCAGCTCGTTGAGGAAGCGGCTGACCTGGCGCGCGTTGCGCGATGTCTCCGAGGTGCCTTTCTTCGCGGCATCCAGTTCCTCGAGCACCGTCATCGGGATGAACACGTCGTGTTCCTCGAAGCGGAACAGCGACGTCGGGTCATGCATGAGCACGTTGGTGTCGAGTACGTAGATGCGCTTGCCTCGAGTCATGCGGGAGCCTCGTGCGGGAAGTAAGGGCCGCGCACGCGCAGGCACGCGCGCGGTTCGTGCGGGAACGTCGGAGACGGCGCGCGGCGCGATCCGGACGGATCGCGGCGGGGGCGTCGGTGCGGAGGTCGGCTCGCCGATTCGAACATCCGCCGGCGGGGCGGACTCTCGAAGTTCCCGGTCGGGATATAGCAGGGCGAGATGACGGTCACAGCTGGGTGGCGCGCTCCAGTACGGCGGCGGCGTGGCCGGGCACGCGCACGTTGCGCCACTCCGCGACCAGCGTGCCTTCGGCGTCGACGAGGAAGGTGCTGCGGATGACGCCGACGAACTTGCGCCCGTACAGCGTCTTCTCGCCGAGCACGCCGAACGCGTTGCACCAGGCCTCGTCGGTGTCGGCGACGAGCGGGAACGGCAACGCGTGCTTCTGGCGGAACTTCGCGTGCGAGGCGGTGGAATCGCGCGACACGCCGACGATCTCGCAGCCGGCCTTGCGGAACTGCTTGTAGAGGTCGCGGAAGCCGTGCGCCTCGTTGGTGCAGCCGGGTGTGTTGTCCTTCGGGTAGAAGTACACGGCCACGGCCTGGCCACGCAGGTCGGCGAGGGCGAGCGTGCTGCCGTCGTGCAGGACGCCCTTGAGTTTCGGAACTTTCTTGCCGATGTCGGGCATGGTCAGAACTTCATCGGGTCCATGATCGCGTCGAGGTTGAGGCCGTCGCAGAACTCGAGGAAATCGTCGCGCAGCGCGGCGATGTGCATCGTGTTCGGGATGCCGATGGTGATCTGCGCCGAGAACATGTCCGCGCCGGTCTGCATCGCGCGGTAGCGCGTCGAATGCAGTTGCTCGATCGTGATGTTCTGGCGTTCGAAGAATTCGGCGAGCTGGAACAGCACGCCGGTCTTGTCGGCGGCGACCACCTCGACCACGTACGGCAGCAGGTTCGCCTGCGGCTGGCGCGCGCTCGTGCGGAAATGGGCCAGGCGCAGCTCGCCGTCGCGGTCGAGCCGGGCGAGCGCGTTCTCGAGCTTGGCGATCGCGTCCCATGCGCCCTGCGCGAGCGCGAGCACGCTGAGTTCGTTGCCGAGCGTGGAGACGCGCGCTTCGGCGAGGTTGCAGCCGCATTCGGAGATGCGCTTGCTGAGAGCGACGAGCGGCGAATGCGCGGGAGTACCGAAGGCGCTGATGAGGAGGTAGTTCTCGTTCGAAGCGGGTCGCGTGGCGTCGCCCGGGGCCTGCCTTCCTGCCTGCTTCACGGTTCCCATGTCCTGCCCGCCGCACCGGCCGGAGATGCGCTCCGCCGCAGAATACTTGCGCACCCCGGGGGTCGCAAGCGGACGCGGCGCGCCAGCCGCGCGTGCCCCGTGAATGCCCGGAATTGCCCGCGCCCGCGCATGGACTTGCGCGAAGCTTCCCTCGTACCATCGAGCGATTCCGATCCGCAGGCAGGTTCCGGCGTGGCTCTTTCAGGCAGCATCTGCGCACTCGCGACGCCGTTCCGGGCGGGCGACGGCGCGCTCGATCTCGACGCGTACGGTCGACTCGTCGACCAGCAGCTCGCCGGCGGCACGCGTGCGCTCGTCGTCGCCGGTTCGACCGGCGAGGCCGCGGCGCTCGACGACGAGGAGTATTCGCGCCTGATCGCATTCGCGGTCGCGCGCGTCGCCGGACGCGTGCCCGTGCTGGCGGGCAGCGGCCTGTCCTCGACCCACAAGACGATTGCGCAGACGCAGCGCGCCGCCGACGCGGGCGTCGACTATGCGCTCGTCGTCGCGCCCGCCTATGTGCGGCCGACGCAGGACGGCATGTTCCGCCACTTCAGCGAAGTGGCCGATCGCGCGCGCGTGCCGGTCGTGCTCTACAACGTGCCGAGCCGCACCGCGTGCGACCTGCGGCCCGAGACCGTCGCGCGCCTCGCCGGGCACGGCAACATCGCCGGCATCAAGGAAGCCGTCGGCGACGCGGCGCGTATGCGCGAACTGCTCGCGTTGCGCACACCGTCGTTCAGCATCCTGTCGGGCGACGACCCGACCTGCGCCCGCGCGCAGCTGGCCGGTGCCGATGGCGTGATCTCGGTCGCCGCGAACGTCGCACCGGCGCTGTTCGCGGCGATGTGCGCGGCCTGTGCGCGCGGCGACGAGGCGGTCGCGGGCGAGCTGGATCGCCGCCTGCAGCCGCTCTACGACGCGCTAGGACTCGAGCCGAATCCGATCCCTCTCAAGTGGTGCCTGTCGCGGCTCGGCCTCGGTTCGGCGACGCCGCGGCTCCCGCTGACCGAGCTTTCGGCGGCCTTGCGGGCGGACGCCGATCGCGTCCTGGCTGAACTGGGACTGGTCGAGGCCGCCCCCGCAGTCGGGTAGACTAGGCGGATCACTGACGACGGGACGCTATCTGTGAGACGGAACATCTGTACGTTGCTGGCGGTGCTGGTTTCGGCGTCGCTGCTCGGCGGCTGCGGCTTCCTGCACCGTCATTTCGAGCGCAAGAACGACGAATACAAGACCGCGGTCGAGTCGCGACCGCTGGAAGTGCCGCCCGACCTCGACACGCCGAACAGCGCCGGCGCGCTGACCGTGCCCGCGGCGGGCGCGCGGGCGGCCACGCCGGCGCCAGGCGCTGCGCCGGCAAGCGCCGGTATCGATGCGGGCGCGACGGCGCCGCCGCCGGTCGTCGCGGGCGTTCCGGGCGCGCTGCTGAGCGGCAATGGCCTGACGGTTTCCGACGCGGTCGCGAACACGTGGTCGCGCGTCGGCCTCGCGCTCGAGCGCTCCGGCGCCGCGACGATCGTCAATCGCGACGAATCGGGCTACACCTACACGGTCGAGACGACCGGCACGACGACGACCAAGCCGGGCTGGTTCAAGCGCGCAATCACGCTCGGTCGTGCCGGCAACAAGACGACGGCGCGCGTGCAGCTGACCGTGCGGGTCGCGGCGGAAGGCTCGGGCAGCCGCGTCAGCGTCGAAGGCGCGGACGACGAAGCGTCGCGCGATGCCGCGCGCGCACTGCTGCAGACCCTGCGCGAGCGCCTCTCCTGAGCCTTGCGTGATCGCCGCCTGCCGGGCGCATGCCCGGCGGGAGCCGGGCTCGCAACGGAAGCCCGATCAGCGCTCGAGCAGCGGCAGCTTGCCCGGCTTGCCGTCCCATTCCTTCGCGTCGGCCGGCGCGTCCTTGCGTTCGGTGAGCACCGGCCACGCCTTCGCGAGTTCGGCATTGAGCGCGATGAAGCTTTCCTGGCCCGCCGGCACGTCGTCCTCGGGATATATTGCTTTCGCCGGGCACTCCGGTTCGCACAAGGTGCAGTCGATGCACTCCTCGGGGTCGATCACGAGGAAGTTCGGCCCTTCGTGGAAACAGTCGACCGGGCAGACCTCGACGCAGTCGGTGTACTTGCACTTGATGCAGTTCTCGATGACGACGAAAGGCATGGGAAGGTCGAATCCGTGGGCGAGACACGCATTGTAAGTGAGCGCGCCGCGGCGGTCATGCCTCGCACGGAACAGCCGTCGTCGTAGTCGTGGTTTCAGGAGCTGGGCGCACGGGTCCGTTGCGCGCGATCGCGTATCGCGCGGCCGAAAGCATCGCGGCCGAAGCTGCTCCTACAGGATGCGCAAGCGCAGGCGAAATACGAGCCCCCGAGTCGACTCACTCAAAGCGGCGGTCCTGAGGAGTGCGGCCATGGATGGCCGCTCTGGACCCGATGCCCGAAGACGCTGCCGACGGAGGGCGTTCGCTTCCGAGCCGCGACCAGGGATGATCGCAAAAAGGAACCATCATGGACGGCCGCTCTGGACTGGATCGTCGAAAACGCGGCAATGAGTCTGAGGCGTCTGGTCAGGCAGCGATCAAGGACGATCGCACAAGCAAATGGCGCTCCCTACGAGGTTCGAACTCGTGTTCCCGCCTTGAGAGGGCGGTGTCCTAGACCACTAGACGAAGGGAGCGTGTTGGGAATTGCCGAGCTGCGTAGTATAACGAATCGGTAACGTGCGGCAAACCACCGGAGCAGAAGCAGCGGATGACGTCGGAACGAATCGTACAGGAAGCGCCCATCCCCGGCTCGTTCCGCATCATCCCGCGCGCTGAGCACGCGATTTCGCGCAAGAGCATCTCGGCCGGCGCGCTGCGCGTGCTGTATCGCCTGCACGAGGCGGGACATCGCGCCTGCCTCGTCGGCGGCGCCGTGCGCGACCTGCTGCTCGGCGGCCACCCGAAGGATTTCGACATCGCCACCGACGCGACGCCGGAACAGGTGCGCGCGCTGTTCCGCAACTGCCGCCTGATAGGCCGGCGCTTCCGCCTCGCCCACGTCGTGTTCGGCCGCGAGATCGTCGAAGTGGCGACGTTCCGCGGCAGCAGCGACGACGGCAGCGGCGACCGCCACCTCGTCGACGGACGGCTCGTGCGCGACAACGTCTACGGCACGATCGAGGAGGACGCGGTGCGCCGCGACTTCACGGTCAACGCGCTCTATTACGACATCTCCGATTTCAGCGTGCTCGATTCGGTCGGTGGCATGGAGGACCTGCAGCATCGCGTGCTGCGCCTGATCGGCGATCCGGAGCAGCGCTACCGCGAGGATCCGGTGCGCATGCTGCGTGCCGCCCGCCTCGCCGCGAAGCTCGGGTTCACGATCGAACCGGCCACCGCCGCGCCGTTCGCCGCGCTCGGCTCGCTGCTCGCGGAAGCGCCGCCGGCGCGCCTGTTCGACGAATCGCTCAAGCTGTTCCTCAGCGGCCACGGCCTCGCGAGCTTCCGTTCGCTCGAACAGCACGGCCTGCTCGAGCACGTGTTCCCCGCGACCGCGCGCGTGCTCGCGCAGGGCGACGCGGCGGCGTTCCGCCGCCTGGTCGAGCAGACGCTCGCCAACACCGACGCCCGCGTGCGCGAAGACAAGCCGGTCACTCCCGCGTTCCTGTTCGCCGCGTTGCTGTGGGAGCCGGTGCGACGCGCGGCGCACGCGGCGATCGAAGGCGGTGCCGACGCCGGCGCGGCCTGGTCCCACGCGACCGAACGCGTGCTGCGCGAGCAGGCGCAGCGCGTCGCCGTGCCGCGGCGTTTCACGATCGCGGTCGAGGAAATCTGGGCGATGCAGCCGCGCTTCGCGCAGCGCACGAAGAAGCGCGCGTTCCGCCTGCTCGAGCACCCGCGTTTCCGCGCCGCCTACGATTTCCTCGTGCTGCGCGCCGACGAATCACCCGAACTCGCCGAGCTCGCCAGATGGTGGACCGAGGCGCAGCAGCTCGACCATAACCAGCTCGCCGAGCGCCTCGCCGCGGCGCCGCCGCCGGCGAGCAGCAGCGAAGCGCCCGCCGCGACGAAGCGCAAGCGTCCGCGCCGGCGCCGGCGCAAGAAGGCGGGTGTGGCCTCCGTCGTCGACGCCGGTGACTGAGGCGCGCGTCGCGCGTCGCGCCTTCGTCGGGCTCGGCAGCAATCTCGGCGATCCACGCCGCCAGGTCGAACGCGCATTCGATGAACTCGCCGCTCTCGCGTCAACCCACCTGGTGGCGCGCTCCCCGTCGTATCGCAGCGCGCCGTGGGGCGTGACCGAGCAGCCCGCGTTCGTCAATGCGGTCGCCGAACTCGATACGTACCTGCCGCCGCGCGAGCTTCTGCAGGCGCTGCTGGCGATCGAGCGGCGCTACGGGCGCGTCCGCGACGGCACGCGCTGGGGTCCGCGCACGCTCGACCTCGACCTGCTCGCCTGCGGCGACCTGCGTATCGACGAACCCGGCCTCGTGCTGCCGCACCCGCAGATCGCGCGACGCGCGTTCGTGCTCGTTCCGCTCGCGCAGGTCGCGCCCGACTTCGTCGTCGCCGGCGCGGGCCGGGTGCGTGACCTGCTCGCCGCCGTCGACGCCAGCGAGGTCGTGCGACTCGATTGAGCGCGGCGTGGCAGCCGGCTCTTGTGCGCAGGCTGCGCGGACGCATCTTCCGGTTCCGAAGCCGCCCGGATGATAATGCCCGGCCACACCCGCAGGCCCCGACGATGTACGCCAATACAGCGCCCGCCGTTCCGATCACCGTGCCGGATCTGCAAGCCCGCAAGCGACGCGGCGAGAAGATCGTGTCGATCACCGCCTACGACGCAGGCATCGCCACGCGCGCGGACGAGGCCGGCGTCGACCTCGTGCTCGTCGGCGATTCGCTCGGCATGGTCGTGCAGGGTCATGCGAGCACGTTGCCCGTGACGATGGACGCGATGGTCTATCACACCGCCTGCGTCGCGCGCGGCCTGCGCCGCCCGCTGCTCGTCGCCGACCTGCCGTTCATGAGCTACCGCAACGAAGAACTCGCGCTCGCCAACGCCGCGCGCCTGCTCGGCGAGGGTGGTGCCGCGATGGTCAAGCTCGAAGGGGCGGATTGGGTCTGCGCGATCATCCATGCGCTCAAGCGGCACGAAGTGCCGGTGTGCGCGCACCTCGGCCTCACGCCGCAGGCGGTGCATCGCTTAGGCGGCTACAAGGTGCAAGGGCGCGACGACGAGACGGCGGCGCGCCTGCGCGCCGATGCGCGCGCGGTGCAGGAGGCCGGCGCGGACCTGCTCGTGCTCGAGTGCGTGCCGGCCGCGCTCGCCGCCGAGATCACGCGCGATCTCGCGATCCCGACGATCGGCATCGGCGCCGGTGCCGACTGCGACGGCCAGGTGCTCGTCGTGCACGACCTGCTCGGCATCACGCCGGGCAAGCGCCCGCGTTTCAGCAAGGATTTCCTCCCCGGCACGAACTCCGTGCTCGGCGCGATCAGCGCCTATGCGGCCGCGGTGCGCAGCGGCGAGTTCCCTGCGGCGGAGCACAGCTACTGATGCGTACCTGCATTTGTGCGGCCGACCTGCGGGCCTTGCTCGCGCCGATGCGGCGCGAAGGGCGGCGCATCGGCTTCGTGCCTACGATGGGCAATCTGCACGCGGGACACTATTCGCTGCTCGCGATCGCGCGCGAGCATGCCGACGTCGTCGTCGCGAGCGTGTTCGTGAATCCGACCCAGTTCGGACCGAACGAGGATTTCGCGCGCTACCCTCGTACGCCCGACGCGGATGCGGCCGGGCTTGCCGCCCACGGCTGCGACGTGCTGTTCCTGCCGGGCGTGGAAGACCTGTATCCGTTCGGCGCTGCGCGCAGCGTGAAGGTCGGTGTACCCGAACTCCCTGACGTGCTCGAAGGCGCGATCCGGCCCGGGCATTTCGACGGCGTGGCGACGGTCGTCGCAAAACTTTTCAATCTGGTGCAGCCGCAGGCCGCGGTGTTCGGGCGCAAGGACTACCAGCAGCTGCTCGTGATCCGACGCATGGTGCGCGACCTCGGCTATCCGATCGACGTCGTCGGCGCACCGATCGTGCGCGAGGCGAACGGGCTCGCGATGAGTTCGCGCAACCAGTACCTCGATGCCGGCCAGCGCGAGCGCGCCGGCGCGATCCACGCGGTCCTGCAGCGCATGTGCGCAGCGGTGCGGGCAGGGCGTGTGGTCGCCGAGGTCGAGCGCGACGCCTCGGCCGACCTGGAGCGCTCCGGCTTGGCCCCCGACTACACGGTGGTGCGGCGAGCCGACGATCTCGCCGAGCCCTTGCCCGCGGACCGGCCGGACGACCTCGTCGCGCTCGTCGCCGCCCGGCTCGGGACGACCCGCCTCATCGACAACCAGGCCGTCGGCGCGGCGTAGCTTTTTCGTTGCGGGCTGTGGTATTCTCCCCACCGTCGTTAGGGGTTTCCGCAACACATCGCGGGCTCCGAGGACACGCAGGGCGCATTGTAGGTAATCGTCACTCCGATTAAGACCCTCGCAGCGGTTATCGCGCGAGGGTTTTTTTTGCCCATTGATTCGGAAAATCAATGGCTTGCGTCGAGAGGCGGACGCCGGGACGACCGCATGCTGCCCTGCACAAGGCTTTGGTATAATGATCGTTCCAGCGCATGTTGCGCGCACGCAACGATCCAGGGCGACGACCCATGCATCTGAACATGCTCAAGGCGAAGATCCATCGCGCCAGCGTGACCCATGCGGAGCTCCACTACGAAGGCTCCTGCGCGATCGACGGCGACCTGCTCGACACCTCCGGCATCCGCGAGTACGAGCAGATCCACATCTACAACGTCAACAACGGCGAGCGCTTCTCGACCTACGCGATCCGCGCAGACGAAGGCTCGGGCGTGATTTCCATCAACGGCGCCGCCGCGCACCGCGCACAGCCGGGCGACATCATCATCATCTGCGCGTACGGCGGCTACAGCGAAGCCGAGGCCGAGCAGCACAAGCCGCAGCTCGTCTACGTCGACCGCCAGAACAAGATCACGCACACGAACCGCTCGATCCCCAAACAGGCAGCTTAGCTTTTGCGGTCGTCCGTGGCCGCCGAGGACGGGATTTTCTTGGGGTTTGTGCGGTGAGGCCTGCCGGCTTCCAGAGCGGCCATCCATGGCCGTACTTTTCGAGTGAAGCAAGAGCGAAGAGCTCTCAGCCTTGCGCGGACGCGTGGCGGGCGAGGGCCCAGGCGACGTGTTCGCGCACGAGGGCCGACGGGTCGTTCGCGCGCGACTGCAGCGCGTGCACGACGTCGTCGCGGGTCGGGGCGTTGCCGAGCGCGACCGCGATGTTGCGCGACCATCCTTCGTAGCCGGTGCGGCGGATCGCCATGCCTTCGGTGCGCGCGAGGAATTCCGCTTCGCTCCACGCGAACAATTCGACCAGGCGCGGTGATTCTAGGTTGCTGCGCGGTGCGAAGTCGGCTTCCGCCGTCGCCTGCACGAACTTGTTCCACGGGCAGACGAGCTGGCAGTCGTCGCAGCCGAAGATGCGATTGCCGATCAGCGGGCGCAGGTCTTCCGGGATCGCGCCGCGCAGCTCGATCGTGAGATAGGAAATGCAGCGGCGCGCATCGAGGCGGTACGGCGCGACGATCGCCTGCGTCGGGCAGACGTCGATGCAGCGCGTGCAGGTACCGCAATGCGCGCTCGCCGCCGCGTCCGTCGGCAGCGGCAGGTCGGTGTAGATTTCGCCGAGGAAGAACCACGAGCCCGCGTCGCGATCGAGCAGCAACGTGTGCTTGCCGATCCAGCCGAGTCCCGCGTTGCGCGCAAGCGCCTTCTCGAGCACCGGGGCGGAGTCGGTGAACACGCGATGGCCGAACGGGCCGATCACGCCGGCGATGCGCTCGGCGAGCTTCTGCAGCCGGCCGCGCAGCACCTTGTGGTAGTCGCGACCGAGCGCGTAGCGCGACACGTAGCCGCGCTCGGCGTCGCCGATGACATCCCATGCGTCGCGGATGCCGGGGGGCGCGTAGTCGAGGCGTGCCGAGATCACGCGCACCGTGCCCGGTTGCAGGTCGGCCGGTCGGCTGCGGCGTGCGCCGTGCCGCGCCATGTAGTCCATCTCGCCGTGGTGACCCGCATCGAGCCAGTTGAGCAGGTGCGCTTCGTCCTCGGCGAGGTCGATGCCGGTGATGCCGATCTTCTGGAAGCCGAGCTCGCCGCCCCAGCGGCGGATGTCGGAAGCGAGGGCGGCGTAGTCGGTCATGGTGCGGAGTGCGGGCGGGCGCATGCGTTCGCCGCGGTGGGTGCGGGCGGAACCATGCATCAGGATAGCGCGTTGCGCGTGCGTCGCTAGAATGGGCGAATGCCGACGCGCGATCCCTCGCTGTCCCTGTACACCACCGAACAGGTGCGCGCGATCGATCGCACGGCGATCGACCGCTGTGGCGTCGCCGGCTTCGAACTCATGCAGCGCGCGGCAGACGCGGCGTTCGCGAGCCTGCGCCGGCGCTGGCCCGACGCACGCCGCATCGGCGTGCTCGCCGGCGCCGGCAACAACGGCGGTGATGCGTTCCTGCTCGCGCGCCTCGCATGGCAGGCGGGCCTCGACGTCGACCTGCTCGCGTTGACCGCTGCATCGCGCGGCGACGCCGAACGCGCGCGCGCGACGTTCATCGAAGCCGGCGGCCGCATTCGCCGTGCCGAGGCGGGCGCCGCGTTGCCGGCGAGCGACGTGCTCGTCGACGGCCTGTTCGGCACGGGCCTCGGGCGACCGCTCGACGGTGTCGCCGCCGATCTCGTCGAGCGCATCGCCGGCGTGCCGGTGCTCGCGCTCGACGTGCCGTCGGGGCTCGATGCCGATACCGGCGCGCGTGACGGCGCCTGCGTGCGAGCGGACGCGACGGTGAGTTTCGTCGCCTGGAAGCGCGGCCTGTTCACGGCCGACGCGCTCGACCAGTGCGGCGCGCGCGAACTGGCGACCCTCGACCTGCCGGCGGCCGCGTACGACGGCATCGCGGTCGACGCCGAACTCGTCGACGCGCAGATCGGACGCGTGCTGCCGCCGCGCCGCGCCAACGTCAACAAGTCACGCTTCGGCCACGTGCTCGCGCTCGGCGGCGACGACGGCTACGGCGGCGCGATCCGCCTCACCGGCGAAGCGGCGCTGCGCTGTGGCGCCGGACTCGTCAGCGTCGCCACGCGCGCGGCGCACGTCGGCGCGCTCAACGCGGCGAGGCCGGAGCTGATGGCGCGCGGTGTCGATGACGGTGCCGCGCTCGCACCGCTGCTGCAGCGTGCGACCGTGCTCGCGCTCGGCCCCGGGCTCGGCCTGCGTGACTGGGGACGCAGCCTGTTCGAAGCCGCGCTGACGAGCGGCAAGCCGCTCGTCGTCGATGCCGACGCGCTCAACCTGCTCGCCGATGTGCCGCGCCGCGTGCCGCCCGGCGCCGTGCTCACGCCGCACCCCGGCGAAGCCGCGCGCCTGCTCGGCTGCGACGTCGCATCGGTGCAGCGCGATCGTTTCGCCGCGGCACGCGAGCTCGCGCGCACGCGTTCGGCGATCGTCGTGCTCAAGGGGGCGGGCAGCCTCGTCGCCGCACCCGACGGTCGCGTCGTAGTCTGCCCGTGGGGCAATCCGGGCATGGCCAGCGCCGGCATGGGCGACGTCCTGACCGGCGTCATCGCCGCGCTGCTCGCGCAAGGCTGCGACGCGTGGGACGCGGCGCGGCTCGGTGTCGCGCTGCACGCGCGCGCCGGTGACGCCGCTGCCGGCGACGCCCCGCGCGGACTCGTCGCCGGCGACCTGTTCGGACCGCTGCGCCGACTCGTCAACGGAGCTTGCGCATGATCATCAGCCTGAACGGCCTCGACGAGCCGCATCTCGTACGTCTCGCCGCGCGCCTCGCCCCCGCCTTGCGCGACGGCGGCACGCTCTACCTGCGCGGTGATCTCGGTGCCGGCAAGACCACGTTCGCGCGCGCACTGCTGCAGGCGCTCGGCGTCGATGCGCGCATCAAGAGCCCGACCTACAGCCTGATCGAGTCGTACCGGGTCGGTGGACTCGACATCCATCACCTCGATCTCTATCGCATCGCCGATCCGGGCGAGCTCGAATGGCTCGGCCTGGCCGAACTCTCGGACGGTCTTTCACTCGTGCTGGTCGAGTGGCCAGAACGCGGTGCCGGCTCGCTGCCGTCGGCCGACCTGCAGCTGCGGCTGGACCACGCCGATGCCGGTCGCGACCTCGCTGCGCGCGCGCTGAGCCTGCGTGGCGAGGCGATGCTGGCGGCCTGGGATCCCGCGCGCCCCGGATGAGATGGGCCTGAAAACGGGCTTGCGTGTGCTCCATCGGCTCGACGTTTCAGCGTTCTCGTTCCGTCGGAGAGACGAGCAGGGCACACACGCATCATTCCCCGAGCCTGAGGAAGTTCCCGCACCCATCGGATTTTCAAGGAAAAAGCTTGCAATTTTCCGTGGCTTTCATGTTGAATACGCCGCATGTCGGGGAACCGCTACCATCGTTGGCTGGCCGCTTGCCTGATCGCGTGGTCGGGCATGGCCGCGTACGCGAACGCGACCGAGATCAAGAACTTGCGTGTCTGGGCTGGTCCCGAGTACACGCGTGCGGTGTTCGACGTCTCCGGTCCGGTCGACTACAAGCTGTTCGAACTCGCCAAGCCCGATCGCATCGTTCTCGACCTGCGCGAGAGCACGCTCGGCGCGGAGTTCAGCGCGCCGGCCGCGAAGGGCCTGCTCAAGGGCCTGCGCGCGGGCAAGCAGGGCAAGGCCGACGCGCGCATCGTGTTCGACCTCGCCGAAGGCGTGCATCCGAAGAGCTTCCTGCTGCCGCCGGCCGACAAGTTCGGTTACCGCCTCGTGCTCGATCTCTACCCGTCGACCGCCAAGCCGGTGGCGGTCAAGAGCGTCGCCGAAGTGTCGGTCGGCAAGGGGCGTGACGTGATCGTCGCGATCGACGCCGGCCACGGCGGCGACGACCCCGGAGCGACCGGCGCGAGCGGCGCGCACGAGAAGACGATCACGCTCGCGGTCGCGCGCGAACTCAAGAAGGCGATCGACAGGACGCCGGGCATGACCGCGGTGCTCACGCGCGACTCGGACTACTTCATTCCGCTCGAACAGCGCTATCTCAAGGCACGCGAGATGAAGGCGGACCTGTTCGTCTCGATCCATGCCGACGCGTTCACGAGCAGCGACGCGCGCGGCTCGTCGGTATGGGTGCTGTCGCCGCGCGGCGCCACCAACGAGGCCGCGCGCTGGCTCGCCGATCGCGAAAACCGCGCCGACCTCGTCGGCGGCATTTCGCTCGACGACAAGGACGACACGCTCGCCAAGGTGCTGCTCGACCTTTCCCAGGGCGCGACGATGGGCGCGAGCAACGCGGTCGCCGAGCAGGTGCTCGGTTCGCTGAAGAAGCTCGGCCCGACGCACCGCAACTACGTCGAGCGCGCGAACTTCGTCGTGCTGCGTTCGCCCGATGTGCCGTCCATCCTGGTCGAGACCGCGTTCATCACGAACCCGACCGAGGAAGCGCGCCTGACCAATCCAGACCACCGCGAGAAGCTCGCCGACGCGATCCTCGACGGCGTGCGCGACTACTTCCGTGCGTCGCCGCCGCCGGGCAGCCTGTTCGCGGCGACCAGCCGGCGCGAGCGCGGCGACCGCGCGAAGGCGTCGCGCTACGTGGTCGGCCGCGGCGACACGCTGAGCGCGATCGCGGCGAACCACGGCCTCACCACGGCGCAGCTGCGCGCGGCGAACAACCTCGCCGACGAACGCGTGCGCGTCGGCGCCGTGCTCGAGATCCCGTCGGGCTGAGTCGTCCGCATTGGCCGGGTCCCTTCCGCCGACCTCGGATATGATGCGGGTTCGCCATGCCCCGCATCCGTTCGCTTCCACCCGAGCTCGTCAACCAGATCGCCGCCGGCGAGGTCATCGAGCGGCCGGCATCGGTGGTCAAGGAACTCGTCGAGAACAGCCTCGACGCCGGTGCGCGGCGCATCGAGATCGACGTCGAGCAAGGCGGCGCGCGACTGATCCGCGTGCGTGACGACGGCGGCGGCATCGACGCCGACGACCTGCCGCTGGCGATCGCCTCGCACGCGACGAGCAAGATCGCGAGCTTCGACGATCTCGAGCGCGTCGGCACGCTCGGCTTCCGCGGCGAAGCGTTGCCGTCGATCGCGTCGGTGTCGCGTTTCGCGCTGACCTCGCGTGCGCGCGGTGCCGACACGGCGTGGCGCATCGAGGTCGACGGCGGCCGCGCGCGCGCACCGGTGCCGGCGCAGCATCCGGTCGGCACGAACATCGAAGTGCGCGACCTGTTCTACAACCTGCCGGCGCGACGCAAGTTCCTGCGCGCCGAACGCACCGAGTTCGGCCACATCGAGGACCTCGTCCGGTCGATCGCGCTCGCGCGCACGACGACGGAGTTCCGCCTCGGACACAACGGCAAGGCCGTGCGCATCCTCAAAGCGGTCGAGAGCGACGTCGATCGCGCGCGCCGCGTCGCCGACGTGCTCGGCGAGGAATTCCTCGGCCAGAGCCTCGAGATCGAGCATTCCGGCGCGGGATTGCGCTTGCACGGATGGGTCGGCCTGCCGACCGCGTCGCGCGCGCAGGCGGACCAGCAATACTTCCACGTCAACGGGCGCCTCGTGCGCGATCGCCTCGTCGCGCACGCGGTGCGCCAGGCTTATGCGGACGTGCTGTTCCACGGACGCCACTCCGCGTTCGTGCTGTTCCTCGAACTCGATCCGGCGCTCGTCGACGTCAATGTCCACCCGGCCAAGCACGAAGTGCGCTTCCGCGAAGGCCGGCTCGTGCACGATTTCCTCTACCGCTCGCTCGACGACGCGTTGTCGGGCGCGCGTGCGGGTGCGTCGCTGAAGGACGCGTTCGCGCCGGCGTCGCACATCGCCGGCGTTCCCGCGACGACGTGGCCGGAGCAGCGCCAGGTCGGCCTCGGCCTCGGCGTGCGCGAACCGCTCGCCGACTACGCCGCGCTGTTCGGCAGCACGTCACCGACGTCGATGGCGCCGCCGGTGCGGATCGACGACGAGAGGGCGGACGTGCCACCGCTCGGCTTCGCGCTCGCGCAGCTGCACGGCATCTACGTGCTCGCAGAGAACGTGAACGGGCTCGTGCTCGTCGACATGCATGCGGCGCACGAACGCATCACCTACGAGAAGCTCAAGCAGGCGCAGGACGGCGACGGCATCCGTTCGCAGCTGCTGCTCGTGCCGATGTCGCTCGCGTTGAGCGAACGCGAGGCCGCGGTGGTCGAAGAGCAGGCGCAGCGATTCGTCGAACTCGGTTTCGACATCGTGCGCAGCGGCCTGCAGAGCATCTCGGTGCGCCGCATTCCGGTCGTGCTCGACGGCGCCGACGTCGGCCAGCTCGTGCGCGACGTCGTCGCCGATCTCGCCGTGCACGGGCAGACGCGCCGCGTCGAGGAGAGCACGAACGAATTGCTCGCGACGATGGCCTGCCACGGCTCGGTGCGCGCGAACCGCCGCCTGAGCGTGCCCGAGATGAACGCGCTGCTGCGCGAGATGGAGGCGACCGAGCGGTCGGGCCAGTGCAACCACGGCCGGCCGACGTGGGTGCAGCTCGCGATACCCGAACTCGACCGGTTGTTCCTGCGCGGACGCTGACGGGTTCGCGTTTTCGTCGGCCTCGGCGTCCGCGCGGCAGTCCCCTATGCCGCGGCAGCCGGTCTTGCCGACGCCTGCTGTGGGGCGGCATGCGGAACTTTGCGGGCGCCCCGCGGTTTCTTGACATTTGCGTCGCCAGCTTCGACGCTTCGCCGTTCGCCCAACCCCCCTTCCTGGATCGTCTGAGGTAACCCTCGCATGTTGATGCTGAAGAGCGCCGCGCTGGCCGCGGCCGGCTTCGCCGGAGTGCAACTGATGTCCGCCCATGTCGAAACGAGCAAGCCCGTCGACTACACCCAGCAGATCGAGAGCTGGCGTGCGCAGCGCGTCGAGCGCCTGAAGGCGCCGGGCGGCTGGCTCAGCCTGATCGGCCTGCACTGGCTCAAGGACGGCGCCAACAGCGTCGGCAGCGCGAAGGGCAACGACATCATGCTCGCCAAGGGGCCGGCGAAACTCGGCACGATCACGCTGAAGGACGGCAAGGCGACGATTGCGCTCGATGCGAAGGCGGGCGCGACCATCGACGGCAAGCCGGCACAGGCTGCGGAACTGCTCGACGATTCGCACGAGACGCCGACCACCGTCGCGTTCGGCAGCGCGAGCTTCTACATGATCGACCGCAACGGCAAGAAGGCGTTGCGCGTGAAGGACACCGAAGCGGCGACGCGCACCGGCTTCAAGGGTATCGACAGCTTCCCGATCGACCCCTCGTGGCGCGTCGAAGCGAAGTTCGAGGAATTCAAGCCGGCGCACTCGCTCGAGATCCCGACCGTGCTCGGCACGGTCGACAAGATGACGGTGCCGGGCAAGGTCACGTTCACGCGCGACGGCAAGAGTTACACGCTGTTGCCCGTGCTCGAGACCACCGACGCGAAGGACCTCTGGTTCATCTTCGCCGATCGCACGAGCGGCAAGGAAACCTACGGCGCGGCGCGCTTCCTCTACGCCGACCTGCCGAAGGACGGCAAGGTCACGATCGACTTCAACAAGGCGTACAACCCGCCGTGCGCGTTCACACCGTACGCGACGTGCCCGCTCGCGCCGCCGGAAAACCGCCTCGACCTGCGCGTGACCGCGGGCGAGAAGAAGTACGCGGGCGGCGCGCACTGACGCCTCCGACGGTTCGGCCGGCCGACGCACACCGACCGGCCGGCCGGCCGCCGTTCAGGCGGTGGCCGGATCATGGCGCGGCGGTGAACTTTCCGGCGCCTGCCGCGTTCGGAAGCCGCTCGCTTTGGACCTCGGCGGGCCTCGGGTACACTAGCGCGCTTTTCCCGGCGCGGTCCCGCTGCGGCATCGCCCAGATTCGCCATCCATCCCGGAGATACAGCATGAAGTTCGGTTGGTCACTCGCCCTCGCGGCGCTGTTCGTTGCAGGGTCCGCGTCCGCGCAGGACACCACGTCCGACAAGGGCAAGCTTTCCTACGCGATGGGCTTCCAGCTGGGTAGCCGGCTGTCCGGCCAGAAGGCCGACATCGACATCGCGACGTTCACGCGCGCGCTGCAGGACGCGTTCGCCGGCAAGGAGCCGGGCGTTCCGCAGGCCGCGATGGCCGACGCGGTGCAGAAGTACGAGCAGAAGATGAAGTCGGCGATGGACAAGGAACTCGCCGACAACAAGCGCGAAGCCGACACGTTCATGGCCGGCAACCGCAGCAAGAAGGGCGTCGTCGTGCTGCCGAACGAAGTGCAGTACAAGTCGATCGAGGACGGCACCGGCAAGGCGATCACGCCGGCCAGCGAAATCACCTTCCACGTGCGCGTCTCGCTCACCAACGGCCGCGAGATCCGCAGCTCGTTCGTCGGCGAGCCGGTCAAGGCCAAGGTGTCGGACCTGCCGGGCATCTTCGGCACCAAGCTGCTGCCGGAAGTGATCCAGAAGATGAAGGTGGGCGACCACTGGATGATCTACCTGCCGCCGGAACAGGCGTCGGGCAACCAGGTCTTCATCTGGGAAGTCAAGATCATCGACGTCAAGTAAGCAAGCGCCCGCCGTCGCGCGGGCTCGAACGAATCGCAACGCCGCGCTCCGTCGCGGCGTTTGCGTTTGCAAGGCCACGCATGAATCCTCCGTTCGTCCCCATCCTCAGCCCGTGCATCGGCATCTGTCGCCTCGACCGCGACGGCTATTGCGAGGGCTGCCTGCGCAGCGGTGACGAGATCGCGCGCTGGGTCGCGATGGGCGAGGGCGAGCGTCGCCGGCTGATGGACGAAGTGCTGCCGCAACGCGAGGCGGCGCGTCGATGAACGGCATCGACGCACAGCGCCTGCGCCGCGCCGTGCGCGACCTCGCCGACCCGCCCGCCGGCGATGGCTGGAACACGGCCGATCTCGCCGACGCGCTCGGCGACGGCCCGCTGCGACAGGCCGCGGTGCTGGTGCCGTTCGTTCGTCGCGGCGACGATCTGTCCGTGCTGTTCACGCGCCGCGCGGGCCACCTGCGCACGCACGCGGGGCAGGTCAGTTTCCCGGGCGGCGCGATCGACGCCGACGACGCCGATGCGGTCGCCGCGGCATTGCGTGAAACCGAGGAGGAGACCGGCATCCTGCCTGCGGACGTCGAGCCGTTCGGCTTCCTCGATGGTTTCGACACGGTGTCGGGCTACCACGTGTTCCCGGTTACTGGTTTCGTGCGCGGCGGCTACCTGCTGCGCATGCAAGAAGCCGAGGTCGACGAAGTGTTCGAGGTGCCGCTCGATTTCCTGCTCGCGCCGGTGAACCTGCGTCGCGAACGGATCGACTGGCGCGGCAAGGCGCGTACGATCTACGCCTACGAGTGGGAGGGCCGGCGCATCTGGGGCGCGACGGCGGCGATGCTGAAGAACCTGATCGACCGACTGGAGCGCTCCGCATGAATCCGACGACGCTGGTGACGACAGCGGAACTCGAGCCGTTGCTCGCGCGCGGTGACGTGCTCGTCGCCGATTGCCGCTTCGACCTCGCCGATGCGGGCAAGGGTGAACGCGAGCACGCGCAGGCGCATATTCCCGGTGCCGCCTACTTCCACCTCGACCGCGACCTGTCCGACCTGAGCAAGCGCGGCCTCGGCCGCCATCCGTTGCCGCACGACCTCGTGTTCTCCGCCGCGCTCGCGCGCGCGGGCTGGCGGTCCGGCGTCGACGTCGTCATTTATGACGACGCGCAGGGTGCGCTCGCGGCCGCGCGCATGTGGTGGCTGCTGCGCCTCGCCGGCGTGCGCAACGCCGCCGTGCTCGACGGTGGCTGGGGCGCCTGGCGCGATGCTGGACTGCCGCTCGAATCCGGCGCCGTGACGCGTGCCGAAACCCCGGTGCAGCTCAATCTCGACCGTGCGCAGGTCGTCTGGTTCGACGAACTCGAGCGCCGTCGCGCAAGCGGCGACGTGCTGCTCATCGACGCGCGCGCGGCGCCGCGCTATCGAGGCGAAGTCGAGCCGATCGACGCGGTCGCCGGCCACGTGCCCGACGCGCGCAACCGGCCGTTTGCAGACAACCTGGATTCCGGCGGCCGCTTCAAACCGCGCGAGCAGCTGCGGCGCGAATTCGAACAGGTGCTCGGCTCGCGCCATGCGCGCGAAGTCGTGCACATGTGCGGCTCGGGCGTGACCGCGTGCCACAACCTGCTCGCGATGGAACACGCCGGCCTCGCCGGTTCGCGCGTGTTCGCGCCGTCGTGGAGCGGCTGGATCAGCGATCCGTCGCGTCCCGTGGCGACAGGTTCCTGAAAGCGGAAGCTTGAAACACGAAGGACACGAAGAAGAGCAGGATATAGACGGAAACACCGAGCGCACGAGTAGGACGTCCTGCAGGCGTTCGTGTTCGGATCTCCTTCTTCTTGCTTCTCTTCGTGTCCTTCGTGTCGAAGGCTTTGGCGTGCGCTAGCCTTTCGATTTCAGGCGTGCGACGAGCGCGTGCAGCACCGCCTGCGCTTCGGGCGCGAACCAGCGGTCGAGGAAATCGTCGACGGGCAGCGCGTGCGGGTCGGCGAACACCGCGGCGAGATCGGCGCGCGCGAGCCGGCGCGTTTCCGACATCGCGCGCTGCGGGAATTTGAGCAGTTCCTCGAGCCAGGCGATCGCGCGCGGCACGACCGCATTGCTGTCGACGAGTTCGTCGACGAGGCCGATCGCGTCGGCCTGCTCGGCGTCGAGCATCGCGCCGACAACCATGAGGCGCTCGGCGCGGTAGGGGCCGACGAGGCGGCGCAGCGCGGCCTGGATGCACTCCGGCACCGACAGGCCGACCTGCACTTCGTTGAGGCCGATGCGATAGGCGCCGCGCGCCATGATGCGGTAGTCGCACATGATCGAGAGCACCGCGCCGCCCGCGGGCGCGTGGCCCGTGATCGCCGCGGCGACCGGGATCGGCGAGCGCGCGAGCGCGGCGCAGAGGCCGAAGAAATCGTTCCAGAACACGCGGAACTCCTCGCGCTCGAGCTGCAGCAGCGCGGGCACGTCGAGGCCGGCGGAGAACAGTCCGGGCGCGCCGGACAGGACGAGCGCGCGCACGCCTTCGCTCGGCGCCGCTTCGATCGCGACGCGCAGCGCGTGCACGAGGCCCGGATCGAGCGCGTTGACGGGGGCGCGGGCGAGGCGCAGTTCCTGGATCGTGTCGTGCTGGATGATGTCGAGCATGGGCGTTCCGTAGCGATTCGTCGTGGGAGGTGGGCGGGTCAATCTTCGTTCGGCGACCAGCGGTATTTCACGACGTAGTCGAGTGTGCCCTTGCTGCCGGGCGGCACCGCGACGCGGAATTCGAGCAGGTCGGGACTTTGCTTGGCTGGCTTCACGCTCGACGACACGAGCGTCCACGCGCGCCAGCGATTGGGATGCTCGCGCACGGTGACGTCGCGCGCATGCTCGCCGCTGTTCGTCAGCGTGATGCGGAAGCCTTCGTCCAGTTCGCGCGCGGCCTTGTCGACCTTGAAGACCGTGCGCTCGCGCGTCGCGGCGAGATCGAACGCGACGCCGAGGTTGACCTGCACGTCGCGTCCCTTGGCGACGTCGGCGATGCGATTCTCGCCGAGCAGTTCGGTGCGCCCGTCCTTGTCGCGCGTGAGTACGCGCAGGTTGCCGCCGGGCAGGTTCTCCGCCGCGGTGAACGAGAGCTGGCTTTGCACCGGGCCGCCGCCGCTCTGCCACGCATCCGGTTCGAGCATCGGCTTGGGCGGGACCCACGCGCCGCCGGACTCGTACAGCCAGCGGCGCTCGCAGGCGAGTTCGCTGCTCGCGTAGAGCGGCACCTGCGTCACGCTCGCATCGGGCAGGTCGAGCGAACCGTCGATCGCGTAGGCCCGATAGTCGCCGAGCGAGGATTGCTCCGGCATGCCCTCCGGCGCGGGCGCCGGCGCCGCGGCCGCCTTCATCATCATCACGCGCGGGCCGCGATCGTACTTGGCGAAGTTCGGCGAGCCCGCGATGAGCTTGAGCTTCGCGCCCGCATAGTCGCGGCCGCTGCGATTGGCGATGCTCGCGAGCGCGTCGAGGCGCAGGCGGCAACCCTCGTCACCGAGCAACAGCGCCGAGTACGCGGCGCGCCAGCCGAGTCCCGACGTCGGGTAGGTCAATGTCGCCGGCGCGGCGCCGGCCTTGCCGTCGACCGCGACCTGCAAGGTGCTGCCGGGCAGGCCCGAGCCCTCGGCGAATTCGACGCGCGCATAGTCGCGCACGTAGCTGACGCGGCCGTTCGCACCGCGGATGCCGAGGCCGTTGCCGTCGATCGCGACGAGCATGCCGTCGGCGAGCGGCTTGCCGTCCGCGCCGGACACCTGCACGGATTCGCCGCGATGCGCGGCGAGCAGGCCGCCGTCGCCCGCGGACATCACGCGCTGCCCGAGCACGCGCGCGGCGCCGGCGAAATCGATCGCGACCGCCTCGGTGTCGAGCATCGTCGGCAGGCCGTCGACGACGACGGTCTGGCGGCCGCCCGCGAGCGAGAGCGTGCGTTGTTCGTGCACGATCGCGTGGCCGTCCGCGACCGGCTGGTTGCCCGCGTCGAACAGCGTGTCGCTGTCGCTGCGGTAGATCGTGACGGCGGGATCGGCGGCGGAAGCGATCGTGGATGCGGCGGCAGTCATGGCGAACACCAGCAGGTCGAGGCGCATGGTCGCACTCCGGTTGCGCGGGAGGGTTGCGGGCTATGATAGCCGCCACACCGGAGGCTGCCATGCATCGTTCGCGCGTCGTTCCGCTCCTGCTCATGCTGTTCGCGTCGACGTGTGCGCACGCGGGCGGCAAGCTCGGGGTGTTCGACGCGTGGATCCGCGCCGCCCCGCCGGGTGCGACGATGATGGCCGGCTACGCGACGCTGAAGAACACCGGCGACGAGCCGCTGACCCTGCTCACGGTGCAGAGCGACGCGTTCCGCCTGACCTCGCTGCACGAGACGATCGTCGACGGCGACGTCTCGAAGATGCGCGAGATCCACCGGCTCGTGGTCGAGCCCGGCAGCGAGACGCGCCTCGCGCCGGGGGGCAAGCACCTCATGCTGATGCAGCCGCGCCACCCGGTCGAGGTCGGCGACAAGGTGCAGGTGATGTTCCTGCTCGCCGACGGCACGCGCATCGAAACCTACTTCGAAGTCGTCGCGCCCGATTCCAGCGACGATTGACACGCCGCGCGGATCGCCGGCGGCAGCGGCACCGAGCGCCCGCTCGCCGGGTCGATCCACACCATCACGACTTCGCCGTCCGCGTAGACGACGGTCGCGTCGTGCTCGTCGACGATGCGATGTGCGATCGTCACCGAAGAGTTGCCCATGCGCTTCGTCGCGAGTTCGACCGCGATGCGCGCGGGCCAGGCGAGCTGGCGCCGGTAGTTGACCTGCGCCGCGGCGACGACCGGCATCATCGTCTCGTCGAACCACGCGCCTTCGACGCCGGCGAGCCAGGCCAGGCGGGCTTCCTGCGCATAGACGAGGAAGGCCGCGTTGTTGACGTGGTTGAACGCGTCGAGATCGCCCCAGCGCACCGCCATCGGTACGCGCGCGAGCAGCGGCAGCGCGACCGCGCCGATGCCTTCGTCGATCGCGCTCATGCGGCTTCCTTGCGTCCGCGCTTGCGCGGAGCGGTGGTGGCGGCGCCGGTGAGCGTGCGCGCGAGGAAGCGGCCGGTGTACGAGGCAGGCACGCGCGCGATCTGCTCGGGCGTGCCGGTCGCGACGATCGTGCCGCCGCGTCCGCCACCTTCCGGGCCGAGGTCGACCACCCAGTCCGCGGTCTTGATCACGTCGAGGTTGTGCTCGATCACGACGACCGTGTTGCCGTCGTCGGCGAGCCGTTGCAGCACGCCGAGCAGCTGCTCGATGTCGTGGAAGTGCAGGCCGGTGGTCGGTTCGTCGAGGATGTAGAGCGTGCGGCCGGTGTCGCGCTTGCTCAGCTCGCGCGACAGCTTCACGCGTTGCGCCTCACCACCCGACAAGGTCGTCGCGCTCTGGCCGAGCTTGATGTAGGTGAGGCCGACGTGCATGAGCGTCTCGAGCTTGCGCGCGAGCACCGGTACCGGTTCGAACAGCCGGTAGGCGTCCTCGACCGTCATCTCGAGCACGTCGGCGATGGTGTGGCCCTTGTAGGTGATCTCGAGCGTCTCGCGGTTGTAGCGCTTGCCGTGGCAGACGTCGCACGGCACGTAGACGTCGGGCAGGAAATGCATCTCGACCTTGATGAGGCCGTCGCCCTCGCACGCTTCGCAGCGACCGCCCTTGACGTTGAAGCTGAAGCGGCCCGGGCCGTAGCCGCGCGAACGCGCTTCGGGCACCTGCGCGAACAGCTCGCGCAGCGGCGTGAACAGGCCCGTGTAGGTCGCCGGATTCGAACGTGGCGTGCGGCCGATCGGCGACTGGTCGATGTCGACGACCTTGTCGAACAGGTCGAGGCCGTGGATCTCGCGGAACGGCGCCGGCTTCTCGTTGGCGCCGTTGAGTTCGGCCGCGGTGTACTTGTGCAGGGTGTCGTTGATCAGGGTCGACTTGCCCGAACCGGACACCCCGGTGATGCAGGTGAACAGGCCCGCGGGGATCTCGAGGTCGACGTTCTTGAGGTTGTTGCCGCTCGCACCGAGCAGGCGCAGCACCTTGTCCGGATCGGCCTCGCGGCGCCGCTTCGGCACTTCGATGCCGCGCTGCCCCGACAGGTACTGGCCGGTCAGCGAACGCTTCGACTTGAGGATCGCGTCGATGCTTCCCTGCGCGACGATCTCGCCGCCGTGCACGCCCGCGCCGGGGCCGATGTCGACGATGTAGTCGGCGAGGCGGATCGCGTCCTCGTCGTGCTCGACGACGATGACCGTGTTGCCGAGGTCGCGCAGGCGGTTGAGCGTGCCGAGTAGGCGTTCGTTGTCGCGCTGGTGCAGGCCGATCGACGGCTCGTCGAGCACGTACATGACGCCGACGAGGCCCGCGCCGATCTGCGAGGCGAGGCGGATGCGCTGCGCTTCGCCGCCCGACAGCGAGTCGGCCTGTCGGTCGAGCGTGAGGTAGTCGAGGCCGACGTCGACGAGGAAGCGCAGTCGCTCGCGGATCTCCTTGACGATCTTCGCGGCGATCTCGCCGCGCCAGCCGGCGAGCGCGAGCGCCTTGAAGAACGCGAGCGACTGCTCGATCGGCAATGCGGTCAGCGCGGGCAGGTTCGAGTCGCCGACGAACACGTTGCGCGCGCTGCGATTGAGGCGCTGGCCGTGGCAGTCGGGGCACGCGCGCTCGCTGATGAACTTGGCGAGTTCCTCGCGCACGGCCGGCGATTCGGTTTCCTTGTAGCGGCGCTCGAGGTTCGGCACGATGCCTTCGAACGCGTGCTTGCGCGTGACCGCGCCGCTCGCGCCGGTCACGTAGCGGAAGCTGATCGCCTCGCCGCGGGAACCGAACAGCACGTGCTGGCGCGTCGCTTCGGGCAGGTCGTGCCACGGCGTGTCGACGTCGAACTTGTAATGCTTGGCGAGCGACAGGATCAGCTGGAAGTAGTACTGGTTGCGCCGGTCCCAGCCGCGCACCGCGCCCGCGGCGAGGCTCAGCTGCGGGTTGACGACGACGCGCGCGGGATCGAAGAACTGGGTGACGCCGAGGCCGTCGCAGGCCGGGCAGGCGCCGACCGGCGAGTTGAACGAGAACAGGCGCGGCTCGAGTTCGGGCAGCGAGTAATCGCAGACCGGGCAGGAGAAGCGTGACGAATACGTGACCTCGGCCGCCTTCGCGTCGTCGAGGTCGACGAGGATCGCGATGCCTTCGCCGAGCCGCAGCGCGGTCTCGAACGACTCGGCGAGGCGCTGCTTGATGTCCGCCTTCGGCCTGAAGCGGTCGATGACGACTTCGATCGTGTGCTTCTGGCGCAGCGCGAGCGCGGGCACTGCATCGAGTTCGTGTACGGTGCCGTCGACGCGCGCGCGCACGAAGCCCTGTGCGCGCAGCTGGTCGAACACCTGCACGTGCTCGCCCTTGCGCTCGCGCACGACCGGCGCGACGAGCATGTAGCGCTTGTCCGCAGGAAGCGCGAGCGTCGCGTCGACCATCTGGCTCACGGTCTGCGCCTCGAGCGGGATGCCGTGGTCGGGGCAGCGCGGTGTGCCGACGCGCGCGAACAGCAGGCGCAGGTAGTCGTACACCTCGGTGATCGTGCCCACGGTCGAGCGCGGGTTGTGCGAGGTCGACTTCTGCTCGATCGAGATCGCCGGCGACAGCCCCTCGATGTGGTCGACGTCGGGCTTCTCCATGATCGAGAGGAACTGGCGTGCGTACGCGGACAGCGACTCGACGTAGCGGCGCTGGCCTTCGGCGTAGATCGTGTCGAACGCGAGCGACGACTTGCCCGAGCCTGACAGCCCGGTGATCACGATCAGCTTGTCGCGCGGCAGATCGAGATCGATGTTCTTGAGGTTGTGCGTGCGCGCACCGCGGATGCGAATGAAGTCCATGGCGGGAGAGGTGAGGGGCGTCGTCAACTATAGCAAGGGCGTCAGGATCAGGCGGGTGCGTCGCGCGGGCCGAGACGTCGCGCGGCGCGATGGCACCTTGCAATCGCCGTTCAGGTAGAGTGGCTGCCATGTCGCTTCTGCCCGCCCACCTCGTCTTGCTGCTCGCTTGGCCCGCGTGGTCCGCCGCAGCCGGCGATGGGACTGAATGTCCCGTGCGGATCGACGCGCCCGTTGCCGCAACGGGTGCGGCGTTCCCGCCGGGAGCGCTCCGCGTGCCCACGCGCGAACTCGATACGCGAGCGCCCGACGCTGCGGTGCTGGCAGCCGACCGCCGGCGCCGCTTCGACGCGCTTCTCGATGGCCGCCCGTCGATCGCCGACGCCGAATTCATCGACCTGCCGTTGCCGCCGGCACACCGCGACGCATTGCTGAACGAATCCCCCCGGCTCGGCGTGCCATTGCATACGGGAACGTCGGTGCCGGCGAACCTGCCGGTCGCGTTCGATCCGGGCGAGCGCGCGGAAGGGGCAGGCGGGCAGCGCGGCCGCTTCGGCCTCGGCACCGACGGCGCGCGTGTGTGGGAGATCGGCTTGCGCTCGCGCGGCGCGGAGGGCATCAGGATCCGTTTCGACGCGCTGCGGCTTGCGGCGGGCGCGACGCTGACCGTATACAACGAGGCGGGGCAGGCGGTCGGCCCCTATCGGGGCAGCGAGGCATTCGCCGGACGACTCTGGTCGGGCAGCGTGTTCGGTGATGCGGTGCGCGTCCAGTTGCGCGCGCCGGATGCGGTCGCGCTCGCGGCGAGCCGCTTCACGATCGCCGCGCTGCTGCACATCGGACCGCGCGACGGCGCCTTGGCCGCTTTACGTCGCGAGTACCAGGTCGGGCCGGAGCCGGACGACCGTGACTTCTGCGGCACCCCGGTGCCCGACTGCACGCAGGATGCGACCTGCGTGCTCACGGCCGAGCCGGCGCTGGCGGCCGCCGCGAAGGCAGTCGCGAACTACTCCTTCGTCCACGACGACGGCGGCGGATCGGCGTGCACGGGGACATTGCTCAACGACACCGAAGCGACCGGAACCCCGTGGTTCCTCACGGCGAACCATTGCGTGGCGACGGCCGCGGAGGCCGCGACGGTGGAGGCGCATTTCGATCGTCGTACCACGACCTGCGGCGGCTGCCAGATGCTGCCGGCGGTCACCGTCGAGGGAGCGACGTTGGTCGCGACGGGCGCGGGCCTGGACCTGCCGGACTTCAGCCTGCTGCGCCTGTCCAGGCTGCCGCCCGGGCGGTCCCTGCTCGGCTGGAGCGCGGCGCGCCCCGCGAACGGCGTGCGCCTCTATCATCTCAGTCATCCGCTCGGCTCGCCGCTCGCGTACAGCTACCGCACGCTGCACGCGAGCGACGAGTCGATCCTGTGCGGTAATGCGCTCGCACCGTATCCCTATCTGCTCAGCGGCGGCCTGCCGGACTGGGCCGGCGCAGTCTATGCCGGCAGCAGCGGATCGGCTGCGTTCGTCCTCGATGGCAGCCAGGCGGTCGTCGCGGGACAGCTCCACGGCGGCTGCCTGTATGACCCGGTGAACCTGCACCCTTGCGAGCCGAACCTGGAGTCGACCGTCGACGGCTCGATGGCCGAGCAATTCCGTTACCTCGCCCCGTACCTGACCGGCGTGCTGTTCGCCGATGGTTTCGAGCAGTGACCCCGGGCGTCCGTTGTGACGGAACAACGACTTGCACGCGAAATCGCACTCCGTTAGACTGCGCGGCTCGCTCCGGGGCGATTTGCCCGGGGCAAGGCTGATTCCAGAATAACTACAGAGGCATAGCCATCATGTACGCAGTCATCGTTACGGGCGGTCGTCAGTACCGCGTGGCGCAGGGCGAAGTCCTTCGCGTCGAAAAGATCGCCGCGGACGTCGGCGCCGAGGTCAAGCTTGACCAGGTCCTGCTGGTCGGCGAAGGCGAAGGCGTCACCGTCGGCGCCCCGCTGGTCGCCGGCGCGCTCGTCACCGCGAAGGTGAAGTCGCACGGCCGCGCGGAGAAGATCCGCATCGTCAAGTTCCGTCGCCGCAAGCACTACCGCAAGGAGACGGGGCACCGCCAGCATTACACCGAAATCGAAATCGTCGGCATCACCGGCGCGGGCAAGAAGTAAGGAGCACGGCAATGGCACATAAAAAGGCAGGCGGCTCAACCCGCAACGGTCGCGACTCGAATCCGAAGTACCTCGGCGTGAAGATCTACGGCGGCCAGGCCGTCGAGGCCGGCAACATCATCGTGCGCCAGCGCGGCACGCGCTTCCATCCGGGCACGGGCGTCGGCCTCGGCCGCGACCACACCCTGTTCGCGCTCGTCGACGGCACGGTCGAGTTCAAGGTCAAGGGCGCCGAGGCGCGCAAGACGGTCAACGTGATCCCGGGCTGATCGCGGCTCGCGATCGCTCCGCGAAGGGCCCCGCCGCGAGCGGGGCTTTTCGTTTGTGAAGCGATCGCGGGATTCGGAAACGCCGATTTCCGCCCCGGGTCCGTCGCTTTCGTGGACGAGGCTTGCGCTGGATGTTGCGTTGGCCCCGCTTCGCTTCCAATCTCAACCCGCACCCCGATTCCGAATCCGGCGCTCCCATGAAATTCGTCGACGAAGCAGTCATCCAGGTCCACGCCGGCAACGGCGGCAACGGCTGCGTCAGCTTCCGGCGCGAGAAGTTCATTCCGTTCGGCGGTCCGGACGGCGGCGACGGCGGCGGCGGCGGCAGCGTCTGGCTCGTCGCCGACGAGGGCATCAACACGCTGGTCGACTTCCGCCACCAGCGCGTATTCCGCGCGCAGCGCGGCGAGAACGGCATGGGCCGGCAGATGGCCGGCAAGGGTGGCGAGGACGCGGTCATCCGCGTGCCGGTCGGAACGGTCGTCATCAACACGGCGACCGACGAGGAGATCGGCGACCTGACCTCGCACGGCCAGCGCCTGCTCGTCGCGCAGGGTGGCCACGGCGGTCTGGGCAACATCCATTTCAAGAGCTCGGTCAACCGTGCGCCGCGCAAGTCGACCCACGGCAGCGCCGGCGACGAGCGCGAGCTCAAGCTCGAGCTCAAGGTGCTCGCCGACGTCGGCCTGCTCGGTTTCCCGAATGCGGGCAAGTCGACGCTGATCCGCGCCGTCTCGGCGGCGACCCCGAAGGTCGCCGACTACCCGTTCACGACCCTGCAACCGCACCTCGGCGTCGTGCGCATCGAAGCCGATCGCAGCTTCGTGATCGCCGACATCCCGGGCCTGATCGAGGGCGCGGCCGAAGGCGCCGGCCTCGGCATCCAGTTCCTCAAGCACGTCGCGCGCACGCGCCTGCTGCTGCACGTGGTCGACATCGCGCCGCTCGACGGCGTCACCGATCCGGTCGCCGAAGTCCGCGCGATCGAGAACGAGCTGGAGGAATTCGATCCGGAGTTGCTCGATCGCCCGCGCTGGCTCGTCTTCAACAAGGTCGACCTGGTCGCCCCGGAAGAGCGCGAGAAGGCGGCCAAGGCGATCGTCAGGAAGCTCAAGTGGAAGCAGCCGTGGTACCTCGTCTCGGCGATCGCGCGCGAGGGCACCTGGCCGCTGTGCCTGGACATCCAGCGTTTCTTCGACGAGCAGAAGTACGCCGCCGAGGCGGCCGGGCAGGGCGCGTGACTGCGCCCGGCGCCGCCGCGCTCACGGGGACCCTGAAAACGAAGAAGCCGGCTCGCGCCGGCTTCCTCGAGACAACGACCGCGGATCGCTCAGGCGAGCGACTTGATGTGCGCGGTCAGGCGGCTCTTGTGGCGAGCGGCCTTGTTCTTGTGGATGAGGCCACGCGCGGCGTAGCGGTCCATCACCGGCTCGGCGATCTTCATCGCGGCCTCGGCTTTCGCCTTGTCCTTCGCTTCGATCGCCTTCACGACATTCTTGATCGCCGTGCGAACCATCGAACGCGCGCTGGCGTTGCGCTGGCGGTGCTGCTCGGACTGGCGCGCACGCTTCTTCGCGGACTTGATGTTGGCCAAGGGGAAACTCCAGTAGACGGGTTCGGAAAAAGACTGCGAATTATGCCGGTTGGGCCGATCATCGTCAATCGGGCCAAGTGCGCGCGCCAGCGGTTCCCCGCCGGCGTCGCGGCACGTTGCCGGCGGCGCGTCGCGCTGCGCGCGGCACGTCCGGCGGAGGCCGTCGCATGAGCCGGCCGAGCCTGCTGCGCTCGATGCTGAGTTTCAGCGGCGGCACCTTCATCTCGCGCATCCTCGGCCTCGTGCGCGAGCAGGCGATCGCCTACGCGTTCGGCGCCAACGCGGCGACCGACGCGTTCTGGGTCGCGTTCCGCATCCCGAACTTCCTGCGCCGGCTGTTCGCCGAGGGGTCGTTCTCGGTCGCGTTCGTGCCGGTGTTCACCGAGGTCAAGGAGACGCGCAGCCACGAGGACCTGCGCCAGCTCGTCGCCCGCACCGCCGGGACGCTCGGCGGCGTGCTGTTCGTCGTGACTGCGCTCGGCATGCTCGGCGCGCACTGGGTCGCCGCAGGTTTCGCCCCGGGCGCGATCGATGAACCGGCGAAGTGCGCGCTGACGACGGACCTGCTGCGCGTGATGTTCCCGTTCCTGCTGTGCGTGTCGCTGACCGCGCTGTGCGGCGCGGTGCTGAACAGCTTCCACAAGTTCATGCTGCCGGCGCTGACGCCGGTCATCATGAATCTGTGCATGATCGCCGCCGCGTTGTGGTGGTCGAGGGCGTTCGACGTGCCGATCATGGCGCTCGGCTGGGCGATCCTCGCCGCGGGCATCCTGCAGCTGCTCGTGCAACTGCCCGCGCTCGCGAAACTCGGCCTGCTCGCGTGGCCGCGCTGGGGCTGGCGCCATGCCGACGTGCGCCGCATCCTCACGTTGATGGTGCCGACCCTGTTCGGTTCCTCGGTCGCGCAGGTGAACCTGCTGCTCGACACGCTGATCGCGTCGTTCCTGATCACGGGTTCGCAGACCTGGCTCACCCAGACCGACCGCCTGCTCGAGTTCCCGCTCGGCATCTTCGGCGTCGCGCTCGGCACGGTGATCCTGCCGTCGCTGTCGCGCCATCACGTCGCGACCGACCGCGAAGGTTTCGCGAAGGCGCTCGACTGGGGCCTGCGCACCGCGCTGCTGATCTCGGTGCCGGCGATGCTCGCGCTCGTGCTGCTCGCCAAGCCGCTGCTGGCGACGTTGCTGCAGCACGGCCGCTTCGGCGCGCACGACGTCGAGATGGCCGCGCTGTCGCTGTCGGCGCTTTCGTTCGGCCTGCCCGCGTTCGCGCTGGTCAAGGTCGTCGCGCCAGCGTTCTACGCGCGCCAGGACACCAAGACGCCGGTGCGCGCGGGCATCGTCGCGATGATCGTGAACATGGTGCTCAACCTCGTCTTCGTCGCCTTACTGTTCCAGCTCTGGCATCGACCGGACGACCTCGCCGACGGTTGGCTCGCGGCGATCGCGAAGGTGCCCGGGCTGCACATGGGCCTCGCGCTCGCGAGCGCACTCGCGAGCTACCTCAACCTCGCGCAGCTCTGGCTTGCGCTGCGTCGCGATGGCGTCTACGTGCGCCAACCAGGCTGGGGGCCGCACCTGGTGCGCCTCGCCGCCGCATGCGTGGCGATGGTCGCTGTGCTCGGCGTCGGCCTCTGGCAGTGGCCGGAGTGGGGCGGCTGGGACACCGGAACGCGCGTCGTCCGCCTCGGCGTGCTCGTCGGCGGTGGCGGCGCGACCTTCCTCGGCGTGCTGTTCGCCTGCGGATTCCGCCTGCGCGACCTGCGCGGCGTGTGAACGGTTCGACGGGCATCGCATGCTGCGGCGCAGCGGCTATACTCGCTCGATGAGCCTGCTTTTCCGGGATGCCGCGGGGCCGAGCCTGGCCCCGGGCGGCAGCGTCGTCTGCGTCGGCGCGTTCGATGGCGTGCACCTCGGCCATCGCGCGCTGGTCGCGCGCGTGCGCGAGCGCGCGCTCGAACAGGACCTCGTGCCGCTCGCGATCAGCTTCGAGCCGATCCCGCGCGAGTTCTTCGCGCGCGGCACGCCGGT
This sequence comes from Dokdonella fugitiva, assembly GCF_014138265.1. Taxonomy (GTDB): domain Bacteria; phylum Pseudomonadota; class Gammaproteobacteria; order Xanthomonadales; family Rhodanobacteraceae; genus Dokdonella_A; species Dokdonella_A fugitiva_A. Next base: position 138,548 of record NZ_JACGXL010000003.1, on the reverse strand, counting down.
GCCGCGCCTCGCGAGCGCGCGCGAGAAGATCGCGCTGCTCGGTGCCGCCGGCGCGTCGCGGCTGTTGTCGTTGCGTTTCGACGCGAACCTCGCGGCGATGCCCGCGGAAACCTTCATCGAGGACGTGCTGGTCGGTCGTGCCGACGCGCGCGAAATCTGGGTCGGGGCGGACTTCCGCTTCGGCCACGCGCGGCGCGGCGACGTCGCGCTGTTGCGCGAGTGCGGCCACCGCCTCGGCTACAACGTCGAGGTGATGCCCGACGTCGCCAGCGACGGCGTGCGCGTGAGCAGCAGCGCGATCCGTACGTTCCTCGGCGCCGGCGATTTCGACGCCGCGGCGCGCCTGCTCGGCCGGCGTTTCGCGATCGGCGGCCACGTCGTGCGCGGCCAGCAACTCGGTCGCAAGCTCGGCTGGCCGACCGCGAACATCCGCCTCGGCCGGCGCACGTCGCCGGTGGCCGGCATCTTCGCGGTACGCGTGCACGGCGTCGAGGCGCAGGCACGCGCCGGCGTCGCCAGCCTCGGCGTGCGCCCGACCATCGACGGCGGCGGCGAGCCGCTGCTCGAAGCCCATCTGTTCGATTTCGACGGCGACCTGTACGGCCGCCGCATCGAGGTCGAGTTCGTGCAAAAGTTGCGCGACGAGGCGAAGTTCGACGACCTCGACGCGATGGTGCGACAGATCGATCGCGACGCCGCGCAGGCGCGCGCGATCCTGCACGTCGCCCGGCCATCCAGCGGAGTGCATGCGTGAGCAAGGACTACAAGGACACGATCAACCTGCCGAAGACCGACTTCGCGATGAAGGCGGACCTGGCCAAGCGCGAGCCCGCGATGCTCGCCGAGTGGGAGCACGCGGATCGCTACGGCGAGATCCAGCGTCGCGGCGCCGCGCGCGAGCACGCGTACATCCTGCACGACGGTCCGCCGTACGCGAACGGCGTGATCCACATCGGCCACGCGGTCAACAAGATCCTCAAGGACGTCGTCGTCAAGTCGAAGCTGCTCGCCGGCCTGCGTTCGCCGTACGTGCCGGGGTGGGACTGCCACGGGCTGCCGATCGAGGTCGCGGTCGAGAAGGAGGTCGGCAAGGTCGGCCAGAAGGTCGACGCGGCGACGTTCCGGCGCAAGTGCCGCGAATACGCCGAGAAGCAGATCGACCTGCAGCGCGCCGACTTCAAGCGCCTCGGCGTGCTCGGCGACTGGAACAACCCGTACCGCACGATGGATTATCGCTACGAGGCGGACACCATCCGCGCGCTCGCGAAGATCCACGCGAACGGTCACGTCGTGCGCGGCTTCAAGCCGGTGCATTGGTGCTTCGACTGCGGCTCGGCGCTGGCCGAGGCGGAGATCGAGTACGCCGACAAGGTGTCGCCGGCGATCGACGTCGCCTACGACGCGCGTGATCCGAAGGCACTCGCCGCGACGTTCGGCGTGACGATCGCCGACGGCGACATCGTCGCGGTGCCGATCTGGACGACGACGCCGTGGACGCTGCCCGCGAGCGTCGCGGTCACGCTTGGTCCCGAACTCGAGTACGCGCTCGTCGAAGGTCCGGTGCGCGCCGGCCGCCGCGTGCTGCTCGTCGTCGCCGACGCACTCGCGCCGGCGGCGCTCGCGCGCTACGGCGTCGACGGCGTGCGCGTGCTCGGGCGCGCGAAGGGCGCGGCACTCGAGAACCTGCTGCTCGAGCATCCGTTCTACGAGCGCGATATCCCGTTGCTGCTCGGCGACCACGTGTCGGCCGAGGACGGTACCGGCGCGGTGCACACGGCGCCCGGTCACGGCGTCGAGGACTTCGCGGTCGGCCAGAAGTACGGTCTGGTCGAGAAGTATCCGGCGTCGGTACTCAACCCGATCGGCGGCAACGGCGTCTACCTGCCGGGCACGCCGATCGTCGAGGGGCAGTTCATCTGGAAGGCGAACGACGTCATCGTCGAGCTGCTGCGCGAGCGCGGCGTGCTGCTCGCGGCGGCGAAGATCACGCACAGCTATCCGCATTGCTGGCGCCACAAGACGCCGGTCGCGTTCCGCACCACGCCGCAGTGGTTCATCAGCATGGAGAAGGAAGGCTTGCGCGCGACGGCGCTGAAGGCGATCCGCGACGACGTCGACTGGTTCCCGGCCTGGGGCGAGGAGCGCATCGCCGGCATGATCGCGGGGCGCCCCGACTGGTGCATTTCGCGCCAGCGCACGTGGGGCGTGCCGATCGCGCTGTTCGTCGACAAGGCGACGCAGCAGCCGCATCCGCGCAGCGTCGAGCTGATGGAGCAGGTCGCGCGACGCGTGGAGAAGGACGGCGTCGACGCGTGGTACGCGCTCGATCCGGCCGAACTGCTCGGCGCCGAGGCAGCGGACTACGACAAGGTCACCGACATCCTCGACGTCTGGTTCGACTCCGGCACCTCGCACTGGTGCGTGCTGGACCAGCGCCCGGAACTCGCGCGCAGACCCGGTGACGAGGTCATGTACCTCGAAGGATCGGACCAACATCGCGGCTGGTTCCATTCCTCGCTGCTGACCTCGGCGGCGATGTTCGGCCGCGCACCGTACGACGCCGTGCTCACGCACGGCTTCACGGTCGACGCGCAGGGCCGCAAGATGTCGAAGTCGCTCGGCAACGTGATCGCGCCGCAGAAGGTCGTCGACACGCTCGGCGCCGACGTGCTGCGCCTGTGGGTCGCGTCGACCGACTACCGCAACGAGATCGCCGTCTCCGACGAGATCCTCAAGCGCGTCGCCGATTCGTACCGGCGCATCCGCAACACCGCGCGCTTCCTGCTCGGCAACCTCGACGCGAGCGAGCGCCCGGCGAGCGAAGATTCGAAGGCGTTCGATCCGACGCGCGACCTGCTGCCAGTGGAGGATTGCCTGCTGCTCGACCAGTGGGCCGTGCAGCAGGCGTACGACGTGCAGCAGGCCGTCGTCGCCGCGTACGCGCTCCACGACTTCCCCGAGGTCGTCGCGCGCGTGCAGAACTTCTGCACCAACGAGATGGGCGCTCTCTACCTCGACATCACGAAGGACCGCCTCTACACGATGCCGGCCGACAGCCGCGGCCGGCGCAGCGCGCAGTCGGCGATGTACCGCATCGTCGAAGCGCTCGTGCGCTGGATCGCGCCGATCCTGTCGTTCACCGCGGAGGAGATCTGGCCGCTGGTCCCGGGCAAGCGCGATGCGTCGGTGATGTTCGAGACGTGGTACGAAGGGCTCGCCGCGCTGCAGGGTTCGCCCGAGCAGCGTCGCTGGTGGGCGGACCTGCTCGCGATCCGCGGCGGTGCGGCGCGCCTGCTCGAGGGCATGCGCGGCGCGGGCGCGATCGGTGCGTCGCTGCAGGCGGAAGTCGTCGTGCACGCCGACGCGGCGACGCGTGCGCGCTACGCCGAGGTCGCCGACGAGCTGCGCTTCTTCTTCATCACCTCGAGCCTCGAACTCGCCGACCTCGCGGCATTGCCGGATCCGGACGGCCGCACCGACGTGCAGGGCGTCGACCTCGACGGTGCGCAGGTGTGGGTCGGCGCGAAGCCGAGCGACGCGCGCAAGTGCATCCGCTGCTGGCACTACCGCCACGACGTCGGCACGCACCCGGAACACCCGGAGATCTGCGGGCGCTGCATCGAGAACGTCGACGGCACGGGCGAAACGCGGCGGTGGTTCTGATGGCCGCGCGACCGAATGCGCTCGCCTGGCTCGCATTGTCGCTGCTCGTCTTGGCGCTCGACCAGTTGACCAAGCACATCGCGCTGGTCGAGCTGCGCCCGTACGAGCCGCATGCGGTGATCCCCGGACTGCTGAACTGGACGCTCGCGTTCAATCCGGGCGCGGCGTTCAGTTTTCTCGCCGGCGAGAGCGGCTGGCAGCGCTGGCTGTTCGCCGTGCTCGCGATCGGCGTGAGCACGCTGCTCGCGGTGTGGCTGTCGCGCACGCCGCGCGCCGACTGGCGCAACGCGCTGCCGCTGTCGCTGATCATCGGCGGCGCGGTCGGCAACCTCGTCGACCGCCTGCGTTTCGGCCACGTGACCGACTTCGTGCAGGTGTACTGGGGCGACTGGTCGTTCCCGGCGTTCAACGTCGCCGACTCGGCGATCTCGGTCGGCGCCGTGCTGCTCGCCGTCCTCGGCCTGTTCTTCGGTGGGAAAGCCGCCGCCAAAGGCGGATAATCGCCGCATGGAAGTCCTGCTCGCCAATCCCCGCGGATTCTGCGCCGGTGTCGACCGCGCGATCGAGATCGTCGAACGCGCGCTCGAGACGTTCGGCGCGCCGATCTACGTGCGCCATGAAGTCGTGCACAACCGCTTCGTGGTCGATCGCCTGCGTGCGAAGGGTGCGCTGTTCGTCGACGAGCTGCACGAAGTGCCGGACCGCGCCACCGTGATCTTCAGCGCGCACGGCGTGTCGCAGGCGGTGCGCGGCGAAGCGGCCGAGCGCGGCCTGCGCGTGTTCGACGCGACCTGTCCGCTCGTGACCAAGGTGCACATGGAAGTCGCGCGCCACGGCAAGGCCGGCCGCGACGTCGTGCTGATCGGCCACGCGGGCCATCCCGAGGTCGAAGGCACGATGGGGCAGTGGGACCCGGCCAACGCCGGCGCGATCCACCTGGTCGAGACGCCCGAATGCGTCGACTCCCTGCAGCCGCGCAACCCGGAGCACATCGCGTTCGCGACGCAGACGACGCTGTCGATCGACGACACGCGCGCGGTGATCGAGGCATTGCAACGGCGCTTCCCGGCGATCCAGGGCCCGCGCCACGACGACATCTGCTACGCGACGCAGAACCGTCAGGATGCGGTGCGCAAGCTCGGCCAGCAGTGCGACCTCGTGCTCGTCGTCGGCTCGCCGAACAGCTCGAACTCGAACCGGCTGCGCGAACTCGCCGAGAAACAGGGCGTGCCCGCCTACCTCATCGACGGCGCGGCCGACATCCGGCCGGAATGGCTGCGCGGTCGCACGCGCGTCGGCGTGACCGCGGGCGCGTCCGCGCCGGAGAGCCTCGTGCGCGAGGTCGTCACGACGCTGCGCGAGGCGGGTGCGGCCGGCGTGCGCGAACTCGACGGCGAGCCCGAGAACGTGACCTTCGCCTTGCCGAAGGAACTGCGCCTGCGCGTAGTGGCCTGATCGCACGGCAAAAACCGCCGATCCGGCGCCGCTCGTCCGGCAATTCCTACCTTGCGACCGCGCTCGCTTGTCCGTCGCGGGGGACCTGCGTAGGGTAGCCTCAACCAGGGGCCTGCCGGGGAAAACGATGCTCGATTCACGACGCCAAGGCCTGTCCGCAGACCACCGGTCCGCGCACGGCTTCACCTTGCTCGAGTTGATGGTCACGGTGGCGATCGTCGCCATCCTCGCCGCCATGGCGTTCCCGAGCTACCGCGAATTCACGACGCGGATGACCACGAGCAACAACACCAACGAACTCATCGGCGCGCTCAACCTCGCCCGTTCGGAGGCGGTCAAGCGCGGTCGCCAGGTGGCGGTGATCGCGATCAATGGCAATTGGGCGAACGGTTGGCAAGTCGTCGCCGGCAAGGCGGACGCGACCGGAGCGATCGCCGCGCCCGCCGCGCCGGGCACGACGGAGGCCACCTGCCGGGGTTACCTGGACTTCGACGGCGCCACGCCGCTGTGCCCGCGTTTCAATGGCGCGCTGCCGAACACGTACTACATCCTCGGCAAGGCAACCGGTGCCGGAGCGCTCGATGACCGGGTCGTCTTCGGCAGCTCGGGGGCGCTCGTCGGCTCGGCCAGCAACTTCGATTTCAGCGTCTGTCGCCCAAGCGCGCATGCCGACTCGAATCAGTCGCGCCACATCAACGTGCGCGCCTCCGGAATCGTAACGACCAATCGCGGGACGAGCGGTTCGCCCGCCGGCCCATGCAGCTGACGCGGAGACTTGGCATGCAGCCTGTCGCACGACGTGGTTTCACACTGCTGGAAGTGCTCATTGCGCTTCTGGTCTTCAGCCTCGGCTTGCTCGGCCTGGCTGGCCTCATGGTGGTGTCGGTAAAGACGAACCAGAGCGCCTACCTGCGCACGCAGGCGTCATTCCTGGCCCAGTCGATGGCGGATCGCATGCGCGCCAACACAGGTCAGATCAACGCCTACGCCGGCGACTACGACGCGTCGACGGCCTCTGCGCCGGGCGCCCCGGATCCGTGCGGGACGGCCGCCTGCGATCCGAGCCAGCTCGTGGCGCGCGATCGGTCAGTGTGGAGCGGCCAGCTCGTCCAGTCGATGCCGACGGGGGTCGCCGCACACATCGAATGCAACGGCACCGTGCTCGGCACGCCGGCGACGAGCGGCGCAGCCACGTACGACGGCACCTGCTCGTTCCTCATCCAATGGGCCGAAGCGAACCTCGATCGCACCAGCAATTCCACCGCCCCACCCACGCAGACGTTCGCATGGGTATTCCAGCCGTGAGCCTTCCGACCATGACCCGCCTCATGCCCACGACGTCCTTCGCCAGACAGCGGAATTCCGGCTTCACGCTGATCGAGATCATGGTCGCGCTCGCGCTCGGCCTGTTGCTCAGCATCGGCATCATCAGCTTGTTCGGCAACACGAGCAGGACGAATCGCCTGCAGAACGGCCTGGCCCGTTTGCAGGAGAACGGTCGTTTCGCGGTGACCAGCATGGAAACCGACCTGCGCATGACGAGCGCCCAGTACTGCAGCAACTTCGCCGGTTCGGCCGCTCCGGGAACGGTCGTGCCGGTGCTGCCGTTGCGTGCTCCGGTCGTGCTCGCGCCGAGCCTCGGCTTGTCCGACCCCGGACCCGGTGCCGGCGATGCGAGCCTGGCCACGCTGAACAGTATCGATAGCAGCGGCTACCCGTCGGTTGCGGCGGCGACGGCCGGCTACATCCTGAGTCCGCGCTACTTCGTGCAGGGCTATTCGTGCACGACCGGTTCCTGCACGCCGAACGGAATTCCATCGGGCCTGCCGCCTGCGGGGACGAACGTGGACCAGCGCCAGCGGGGCAGCGACGTGCTCACGATCCGCTACCAGCGCGGGACGGGGTGGTCGTTCCTTTCCTCGAACGCAGCGGCCGATGCATCCTGCGCGACGGGAGCGACGCTGCGGCTCAACCCTCAGACAGGCGACGATCTGCTCAATTTCAGCGCCGGCCAGCTCGCGCTCGTCACCGACTGCATCAATTCCAGCATCGTTCCCGTCGGTTCCGTCGCCGGCAACGTCCTCACGCTCGGCAACCTGACGTCGGGATCGGGCATGTGCCTGAACTCGGGCAGTCACGACATGCGCGTATTCAACTTCTCGAGCGACTTCAGCACCGTCACGTACTACGTCCGGCTCAAGGCCGATCCAAGTCCCGACGCGCGGCCCAACAGCTCGACCAGTGCAGCGCGCTTGATCCCCGTGCTCATGCGCCGCGAGAACGGCGTCGAGCAGGAACTCGTGCAAGGCGTCGACCAGCTTTCGTTCCGCTACGGCGTGCAGGACGCGACGGGGCGCACGCGCTTCTTCAGCGCCGCCGAGATCGAGGCGGGTGCGGGCGGCCTGCAATGCGCGCCGCCGCCCGACGGCGTGACGAACGAACCGGGATGCATGTGGCGTTCCGTTCGCCTCATCGAGGCGCACCTGCTCGTGAACACGGTCGACGAAATCATGAACCTCGACCCGACCAGCAGGGGCTATCACTTCCTCGGCATCGACTATGCGACGACCGACGCCACGCTGCTGCCCTCCGGCCTCAAGGCAGGCAGCATGCTGCGTCGTGAATTCATCGCGTACGTGTCAAACCGCAACTACAACTTCTGAGCCTGCTGCCATGACCCACCGCATTCCGACGATGACGACCGGCCGGCACCAGCGTGGCGCCGTCCTGTTCGTGGCGCTCGTGTTCCTGATCCTCATCACGTTGCTCGCGTTGACGGCGACGGGCACGTCCATCCTGCAGGAGAAGATGACGGGCGGCATGCGCAACCGTCAGCTCGGACTCATGGGATCGGAGAGCGCGCTGCGCGGCGGCGAAGCCTTGTTCACGACGGCCGGCTACATGGGCAGCAACCCGTTGCCGAAGTGCGCGCCGACACCGTCCAGCGGCAGCGTTTGCGCCTATCCGGTCGCCCAGGCCTCCCTTTCGACCGCGACGACCACCGGCGCGCAACTGTCGCCCACCGTGCAGTCGTTCCGCACCAAGCCCTCGTGGGTGGCGGCCCCCGGTGGAACACCGACCTACGCGCATACGTTGACCGGTTTCAGCGGCGACGAGGAGACGGCATCGCTGCACGCGCAGCCGATCCTCATGATCGAAGACCTTGGCACGGACACGGCGCCGGGACTCGGCCAGCAAACCGAGTCGAGGGATTCGGAATACCAGCGCGGCCGATTGCTCTATCGCATCACCGGACGCAGCCAGGGCGGCAGTGGAGCCGTCGTGCGCGTCACCGAAAGCACATATTCGGCGATCGCGATCGGCAACGCGGGCGCCAACCCGGGCGCCACCCCGTGAGCCAGAGACAGAGGACCGAGATCATGCACACGGCTCGACATATCCGATTCCTGGCACTGGCCGCGCTCAGCGGTGGCATGTGCCTTCTCGCCGCACCGGTACAGACGGCGCGCGCCCAGGCGGTGATCGCCCCGGGCACGACCGACCTGCTGATCACGCCGCCGGAACTGACCGCCTCGGTCGACCCGAACATCGTCGTGACATTCGACGATTCGGGCTCGATGGCGAGCCACTACATGGGTGACGGCCGGCCGTTCGACAATTCCGGCTGGGCGGCGCCGTGGGGCTGCGCGGGCGTGATCGACCCGCGCGTGGCGACTGCCGGCGACATCCGCACGCACGCGATGAACGGTGTCTATTACAACCCGAACGTACTTTACGTGCCGCCGGTGAAGGCGGACGGCACGTCGTTCCCGAACACCGATGCGACGCTCGCTGCGGTGCTTGCCGACGGCATCGCGGTCAATCGCCCGCTGAGTCCGGTGACGCCGGCCGCGGCCGCCTACAACAACAATCCCGACGATGCCGGCACCGGTGACGACAACCGCCGGACGATCATCAATGGCGTCAAGGGCAGCAGCGACCGGCGCTGGATCTGCGGCTTCGGCAGCTATCCGACCGCGTTCGCCGGCGGCGAGAACGTGAACAACGGGGGTCCGTACTACTACCGCCTGAAGACAGGCGTGTCGGTCCCGGTCGATGCATTCGGCAACCCCACCGCGACCGGCCGCACCAACCTGTACACCGCGTCGAACTGGGAAGCCGTGCTGATTCCCAATACGACCGCGACGATCGAAGGCGTGACGATCAACCAGTGGCAGAACTTCGCCAACTGGTATTCCTACTACCGCACGCGCAACCTGATGACGCGTACCGCGCTGTCGCGCACATTCGCCAAGTTCGGCGGCAACGTGCGCGTCGCCTGGCAGAACATCAACGACGGCACGTTCGCGTTGCCGTCGACCGCGATCATCACCAAGCTGCTCGACAAGGCCGGCGTCTCCTGCAGCACGACCAGTCCGTCCACGACATTCGCGACCGGGGCGCAGCCCGACTGCTATCGCAGCGCGTTCTTCAACTGGGTATTCCAGACCGGTGCGAGCGGCAACACGCCCGATCGCCTGGCGACCATCCGTGGCGGCGAGTTCTTCCGTCGCACCAATACCGCGAACCTGCTCGATCCGTACTACCAGTTGCCCGACACCACGCTCGGCATCACCACCGGTCGCGAACTGTCGTGCCGCCAGAACTTCCACATGCTCGTCACCGACGGTTACTGGAACGAAGGCAATCCGAGCGCGCCGTCGGGCTTCTTCGACGTGCAGGGTACGCGCACGTTGCCGGACGGCGTCGCCTTCGCGCACGACGGGCCGTCGCGCGTGTTCTGGGACGTACCGGTGTCGACGAGCGGCAGCTGCGGCAGCAACGGCAGCACCGACTGCTATCCCTCGCTCGCGGACATCGGTTTCTACTACTGGGCCAAGGATCTGCGCACCGACCTGGCCAACAAGGTCAAGCCGTACCTGCCGGACAAGACCACCGGCATCACGGGTTCGACGCCGGTCGGCGCGGATCCGCTCGCGAACATGGAGGTCTACTTCAATCCCGCCAACGACCCCGCGTCGTGGCAGCACGTCGTGCAGTTCATGGTCACGCTCGGTATCGCCGGCAAGCTCAACTACGCGGACGATCCCGATTGCGGCAACGCGAACAGCGACCTCTGCAAGTTGCGCAAGGGACAGGCGAACTCGACCGGCTCGACCGGTTGGCCGATCCCGGCGCGCAACGATCCGCGCGCGATCGACGATACCTGGCACGCCGCCGTGAACTCGCGTGGTTCGTACTTCAGCGCGAGCAACCCGGGCGACCTCGTCTCGCATCTCGAGGCGATCATCAACAGCGTGCTCGCGCGCGGCGCGTCCTCGACGCCGCTGTCCGTGTCGCTGCCGCTGCTCGCGGTCGGTACGACGGGCTACAACGCGGGTTACGACAGCAGTGACTGGTCCGGCTCGCTGGTCCGCGAACTCATCGATCCCGCCACGGCGCAGCCGGGCGCGAACGCCGTCTGGGACGCCGGCTGCAAGCTCACCGGCGGCACGTTCGATACCGGCTTGCGTCGTTGCACGCAGCCGCCCGGCGGACCATGGACTTCGCCGCCTGGCTACCCCGGCACGGCACGTGCGCCCGATACGCGTCGCATCTTCACTTCGACGCGCGACGGTTCCGGCAACGGCCTCGGCATTCCGTTCCGCTGGAACACGTCCACGCTCGGCACCGCATTGGTGGACGGCCTCAACCAGAAGCCGACCGACGCCACCCTCTGCAGCGCCAGCAACACGGTCGCGTGCGACGCGTTCGGTAGCCAGCGCGTGGACTACGTCCGCGGCCTGCGCATGAACGAGGCGACGACGTCGCCGCACTTCCGCACGCGCAGCTCCGTCTTCGGTGCGGTCATCAACTCCAAGCCGCTGTACGTGTCCTCGCCGCGTGCCGGCTTCTACGACATCTATCCGGTCGGCTCGCCCGAGCAGTCGGCGTTCGCCGCCAACGCGAACAACGGCTACGCAGCGTATCAGTTCAACCAGCGCGCACGTGCGCCGATGGTGTACGTCGGCTCGAACGACGGAATGCTCCACGCGTTCAACGCGACCACGGGCGACGAGAGCTGGGCGTACGTGCCGAACACCCTGATCCAGAATCGTCGTCTCGCGCGTTCGACGGCCGATACCGCCGGCCTCACGCCTGGCGTGGATGCTCCGCCGCTCGAACAGGACGTTTTCGTCAACGGCGCGTGGCGCACGTACGTGATCGGTACCATGCGCCTCGGTGGCCGCGGCGTGTTCGCGCTCGATGTGACCAACGTTCCGGTCAGCGGTACCAGCGAAGCGGCGCTCGCGCCGAGCATCGTGAAGTGGGAGTTCAACAGTGGTCCGACGCGGGCGCCCGCGAGCGTGCCGTCGCCCGACCCGGTGTGCGCCGAAGGCGCGACGACGTGCCCTTCGCTCGGCTACACCTACGACTCCACCAACGTCGCGCGCATCCACAAGGACAACAAGTGGGTCGTGCTCGTGTCGAGTGGCTATTTCCCCTCGCGGACCGGCGACGCGGCCATCCCCGACGATGCGAGCGAGCCCGCGGCGAAGCACACGTCGTTGCTCGTCATCGATCTGGTGACCGGCAAGCTGATCCGCGAGATCCGCACCGACATCGCGCCGCAGACGCGTCCGGCCGGATTCAAGACGTTCGGCTTGTCCACGCCGGTCGTGTACGACGTCGGCGCCGATCAGGTCGACGACTACGTCTACGCGGGCGACTTGGCCGGCAACCTCTGGCGATTCGACATCAGCAGCACCGATGCGAGCTCCTGGAAGGTGGACCTGATGTTCACGACCTACGGAGACGGCGGCGCCACGAACGCCGGTGACCAGCCGATCGTCTTCAACCCGACGGCGATGCGCGATCCGGTCACGCGTCGACCGATCATCCTGGTCGGCAGCGGCAAGTACCTCGGCCGCGACGACCGCACGAGTTCGATCCCGCAGCAGGCCTTCTACGGCATCCGCGATTTTGCCGGTTCGTCCTCCTACCCGATCCGCGTGAATCAGCTCGTGACGCAGACGATCACGCAGGCCGCCGTCGACAGCAACGGCATCGGGCTGCGCTCGGTCACGGGCTACACTGCACCGACCGGCAGCGTGCCGAGTGCGACGCCGAACATGATCCTCAAGGCACTCGACGGCGCGACGGGCAAACCGATCCGCGTTTCCGTCAAGGCCAACGGGTGGCGCATTCCGTTGAACATCGCGGCGGAAGCGGGAGAACGTGCGGACCGCCGCGCGATCCCGGACTTCAGCCCGAATGTCGCGGCGCTCTACTCGATGATCCCGATCGGCGACGACCCGTGCGATCCGGGCCGGCGGTTCGGCGTGATGTTCCTCGATGCAGCGACGGGCGGAGCGCTCTCGGCGACGGGAACCGGCAAGGTCGGCGTCGCGCTGCGCAATCCGACGCCGATTCCGGATCCGCTGATTCGCGAAGGCGGTGGCGAAATCATGATTCCGGGATTGCCGCCCGCGATCAGCGGATTGATCAATGATGCGATCAAGCAGGCGTACACGCCGGCCCCGTGGCACCGCGGGGCGTGGAAGGAATTGCTCGATCTGCAGTGACTATGGCAGGCCGCCCGCGAATCCGCGGGCGGCCCTCTCAGGAATGGGGATGCAGCACATGAATCGGAAAAGCAGGGGATTCACCTTGATCGAGCTCGTCGTGGTGGTCGCGATCATCGCGATCCTCGCGGCGATCGCATATCCGAGCTACCGCAACTACGTCCTGCGCGCGCACCGCGCGGACGCCAAGGAACTGGCGATGCGTATCGCATCCGCCGAGGAGCGTTATTTCACCAACCTGAACCGGTATACGTCCGACATCACGGGTGCGACGGGCCTGAACATGTCGAGCACGTCCGAGAAGAGCTACTACACCGCAGCAGTGCAGACCGGAAACGGCAACCAGACCTTCGTATTGACGTTGACGCCGCAGGGGATGCAGGCGCCCGACAAGTGCGGGAAACTCACGATCAACAACACCGGCTTCAAGGACAAGACCGGCAACGAAACCAACGGCAAGTGCTGGTGATTGCCGAGGCGGTCGGCAGGGATCCCTGCCCGGGCGGTGCGGCGACGGTTGTAGCCGTGCCGCCGAATGTCTATACTCCGCGCCCCTCGCCGGAGTAGCTCAGTTGGTAGAGCGGCGCATTCGTAATGCGTAGGTCGGGGGTTCGATTCCCTTCTCCGGCACCAATCGTCGTATTCGAACGCAGGGCCCGCTGCCGGCGTTCGCGATTCGCTGGCGCAGACGCGTCCGCGAACGGCGACCCGGGCGGTTAGCTCAGCGGTAGAGCATTGCCTTCACACGGCAAGGGTCGCAGGTTCGATCCCTGCACCGCCCACCAATCACGAATGCGGCCCTCCGGGCCGACGCGACGCGAAACCGCCTTCGGGCGGTTTTTCGTTTGCGGACCGCGGACCGTCTTGCGCGGCGAGACGTGTGGCCGCTACAAGGTCGTCCTGACCCGTGGAGGAAACGCGCTTGAGCGAGCAGGGACTGATCGTCCATCGCGGCAGTCGCGTCGAGCGGCTGGCGCAGACGCTTGCGGCGCGTCTCGAGGCGGACATCCCCGACGATCCGCTGCAGCCGCAGCGCATCGTCGTCGCCCATCCGGGCATGCAGCGCTGGTTGCTCGGCTTCCTCGCGCGCCGGCGACCGGCGGCCGGAGGTCATCCGATCGCGGCGAACATCGAAACCGTCCTGCCGTGGCAGTGGTTGCTCGGTTGCGCGCGCGAGTTCGAGCAGGCGGCGCCCGCGCGGGACGAGGTCTGGCGCCAGGACGCGCTGCGCTGGCTCATCCTCGACGCGCTGGAGCAGATGCCGTCGGATGCGGTTCCGTCCGGCGACACCGACGCTCGCCGCCGGTTCCAGCTCGCCGACCACATGGCGGGCGTCTTCACGCAGTACCTGATCTACCGCCCCGACTGGATCCGCGAGTGGGAACGCGCTTCGCGGATCGCGCCCGACTGGCAGGCCGCGCTGTGGCGCGAGGTGCGCGCGCGGACCCAGGCACCGCATCGCGTCGATCGCATGGATCGGCTGCTGCATGCGCTCGCACGTGCAGGCGACGAGCGGCCGCCGTTGCATGTATTCGGCGTGAGCCATCTCGCGCCCGACCTGCTCTCCGCATTGCACCTGCTGGCCGCGCGCAGCGAAGTGCACGTGTATTTCCCGGATCCGTGCCGCGAGCACTGGAGCTACCTGCGCAGCCGGCGCGAATTGCTGCGCCTCGATGGTGATCCGCAGGCACTGTACTTCGAGGTAGGCCATCCACTGCTCGTCGCGCTCGGTCGAGTCGCGCAGGACTTCTGCCTCGTGCTCGACGAAGCCGACGCCGCCGACGAGCGCGACCCGCTCGACGACGGCGAGGTCGTGCGCCCCGACGGAGCGCTGCTCGAGCGGGTGCAGGCGAGCATCCGTTGCATGCAGCCGGATGACGTCGGCGCCGCATTCCGGCAAGCGCTGCCCGGCGGCTTCGCCGGACTCGATGCGCCGACGCGCGACGACGTGCTCTGCGCGCGCCTGCTGCCATTGCGCGCGGACGCGAGCCTGCGCGTGCACGCGTGCCATACGCGCCTGCGCGAACTCGAGGTGCTCAAGGACGCATTGCTGCGCGCGCTCGCCGACGATCCGCGGCTGCGGCACCGGGACGTCGTCGTGATGGCGCCGGACATGGCCGCGTACGCGCCGTACCTGGCCGCCGTGTTCGGCGAACCGGCGCGTCACGCCAGCGATCCGCTGCACGTGCCGTGGCACGTCGCCGACATCGGCCTCGCCGGTTCGCATCCGCTGATCGGTGCGTTCACGCGCCTGCTCGATCTCGCCGAGAGCCGGTTCGCGGTCAGCGACGTACTCGGCCTGCTCGACGTGCCGGCGCTCGCGCGTCGCTACGGCTTCGACGAGGCGCGACGCGAGACGCTCGAGCACTGGCTGCGTCGCGCCCACGTCGCCTGGGGCCTCGATGCCGCGATGAAGCAGCAGGCGGGCGGCGCGGCGATCGACGCGAACTCCTGGCAGTTCGGTTTCGACCGCCTGTACGCCGGCCTCGTCGTGGGGAACGAGGCGGACGATGCGCTCGTCGACGGCGTGCTGCCTCTCGACGGCGTCTCCGGCGGCGCGACCGGCGCGATCGGTCAGCTCGACCGCCTGCTGGCGGAACTGCGCCGGCTGCGCGCGGGCTTCGCGCACGCGCGTACGCTCGCCGACTGGAGCACGTGGCTCGCCGAGCGCGTCGACGCGCTGTTCCTCGTCGATCCACGCGACGACGCGGAGCGTGCCGCGGGTGACGCCCTGCGACGGCGCATCGCCGAGCTGTCGCGGCAGGCGCGCGACGCCGCCTTCGTCACGCCGCAGCCGTGGCCGGTCGTGCGCGAAGCCCTGCTCGGCATGCTCGCCGAATTGCCGGACCGGCAACCGTTCCTGCTCGGTGGCGTGACGTTCTGCGGACTCGTGCCGCAGCGTTCCATTCCGTTCAAGCTGGTCTGCCTGCTCGGCATGAACGAAGGCGAGTTCCCGCGCAGCACCGCCGATGCGGGACTCAATCGCATGTCCACACATCCGCGCCGTGGCGACCGCGACACGCGCAGCGAGGACCGCTACCTGTTCCTCGAGGCGCTCATGGCGGCGCGCGAGCGCCTGCACGTCAGCTACGTCGGCACCGGCGTGCACGATGGCAAGCCGCGCAACCCGGCCTCGCCGCTCGCGGAACTGCTGCAGTTCCTCGATGAGCAGCACGCGATCGCGACGCCTTCCGCGAGCGCGCGCCCCTGGCTCGTCGCGCATCCGTTGCAACCGTTCGACGCCCGTTATTACGAGCGCGATGCATCGGGCGCGCCCGCGCACGACGAACGCCTGTACTCGTACGACGCGACTTGGCTCGTGCCCGCGCGCAGGGAGGCAGGCGCGCAAGCCCCCTTCATCGAGCCCGCATCGCCGGCAGGCATCGTTGCGCGGAACGGCGAAGTGTCACTGCAGGCGTTGCGGCGCTTCTGGCGCGATCCGGCGCGCGGCGCGCTCGATGCGGCGGGAATCAGCCTCGACACCCTCGACGACGAAGCGTGGCCCGATCGCGAACCGCTCGAGTCGCGCGTCGCACCCCTCGAACGGTTCGACCGACGCCTGCTGTCCGACGCGCTGGCGGCCGGCGCGGCCGACCTGCCCGAAACCCCGCCGCGCTGGCTCGCCGGATCGGGCCAGTTGCCGGTCGGTGCGATCGGCGCCGCGACGTACGCGGGCGTGCGCGCGGCCGTCACGCCGATGCTCACCGCCGCGCGTGAGTGGCTGGATGGCGCCGCACGCGCGGGCGTGCAGGCGATCGACATCGATCTTGGCGACGGCGTGCGCCTGGCCGGGCGCATCGACCGTCTGTTCCGCCGTGACGATGGCCGACTGTTGCTGTTCGACGCGAAGCCCTCCGGCGAGTCGGGCCTGCGCGAGTGGCTCGCGTTCCACATCGACTGGGCCGCGCTCCGCCTCGCCCGTGGCGATCGCACGGCAGCGGCGTTCTTCGATTACGACAAGGCGCGCGGTCGCGCCCGGACGCCGCCGTGGCTCGACGCGATGCTCGCCCAGGATCCGGAGCACCTTCAGGCGGGCCTGCGTCGGCTCATCGAGCTGTGGCTCGGCAGCGAGCGCCAGCCACTGCTGTTCTTCCCGCGCACCGCGTGGGCGTACGCCACCACGGTGCCCGAGAAACGCGTCGACGCGGCGCGCAAGGCGTGGCTCGGTGACGAGAACGAGCGCAAAGGTGAACGCGACTACGCGCCCGGCCATGCACGCCTGCTCGCGCGCGACCTCGACCTGTTCGACGACGCTTCGGCCGCGCATGCCGCGTTCGACGCCGCCGTCGCCGCCGTCGCGGACGTGCTCGATCCCGCACACGCGGTGCTGTTCGCGTCGCCACGACAAGGACGCGTCACATGACGACGCCCGCGCACGTTCCGCTGCAACCGCTCGACTGGCGCACGATGGCGCTCGGCGGTCGCACGCTCATCGAGGCGAGCGCCGGCACCGGCAAGACCTGGAGCATCGGACTCGTCTACTTGCGCCTGCTGCTCGAACGCGACGTCGGCGTCGAGCACATCCTCGTCACCACATTCACGGTCGCCGCCGCGCAGGAACTGCGCGAGCGCCTGCGCCAGCGCATCGTCGAGGCCGAGCAATGGCTGCAACGCCACGTCGACGACGCTACCGATGCGTCGGCGCCGACCGAGTCGCCGCTCGACGCGTATCTCGCCGAGCGCTGCCGCGAGCCGGGTTGGGCCGGGCGCGCCTTGCGCCGCATGCGCGTCGCGCGCGCCGACATCGATCGCGCGCCGATCTCGACGATCCATGCGCTGTGCCAGCGCATCCAGCGCGACTTCCCGCTCGAGAGCGGGGCGGCGTTCGGCGAAGAGCGCCTCGTCGTCGACGAGGACCTGCGTCGCGAATGCGTCGAGGATTTCTGGCGCCGCCGCTACCTCGATGATGCCGTCGACGCCGACGAGGGCGGGGCGTTGTTCCGCGACGGGCCCGAGGGCCTGTTGCGCGATCTCGGCACGATCGCCGCGTCGGGCGACGACTGGATCGAACCCGACGGCCTCGCGGCACTGCCGGATCGAGTGGCGCGCCTGGCGACCGCGGAGCACGTGCAGGAGCTGCGTCGACTCGCCGGCGACGGACGCCTGTACGACGGTCGCAAGCGCGCGCTCGCCGAGCGGCTCGCCAGGGCCGCGACGGCCCTCGCCAACGCGCCGGTTTCGCTCGAAGCGCTCGCGGACGCGCTCGACGACTACTTCACCGACGCGAAGATCGAGCATCAGCAGTCGCCGACGGCCCCGTTGCGACTGCGTGAGCATCCGCTCGTGCGCGAGCTGCAGGCATTGCGCGAGACGCTCGCCGCGCGAACGGTCCTCGCGCGCGGCCGCGTGATCGCCGCGGCCGCGCAGGCGTGCCGCAGCGGAATTCCCGAACGCGCGCAGCGCCGCGGCGTCGCGACGTTCGCGATGCTCGTCGATCGCATCCACGCGCGCCTCGCCGACGCCGTGCACGGGCGCGTACTCGCGGACCGCCTGTTCGCTGCGTTCCCGGCCGCGCTCATCGACGAGTTCCAGGACACCGACACGCGCCAGTACGCGATCTTCGATCGCATCTATCGCGACGCCGGCGGCGGCGAGCGCGGCAGCCTCGTCATGATCGGCGACCCGAAGCAGGCGATCTACGCGTTCCGCGGCGGCGACATCGGCGCCTATCTCGCGGCGAGCCGGCAGGCCGGCGCGCGCCACTCGCTCGCGACCAACCAGCGCTCCGCGCGCCGCCTCGTCGACGCGCTCAACGCGCTGTACGGCGAAGGCGGCGGCTTCGGCACGTCCGGCATCGACTACCAGCCGGTGAGTGCGGCTGGCCGCGCCGACCGCCAGCCCTATTGCATCGACGGCGTGCCGCTCGCGCGCCCGCTCGTCGTGCACCTGTTCGGCGGCGCCTGCACGGACGGCAAGCCGCCGGCGCTGGCGCGAATGCACGAACTCGCGCTCGACGACTGTGCGAACGACATCGCCGAGCGCCTGCGCGATCGCTCGCGCACGATCGACGGCCGTCCACTCGTACCCGGCGACGTCGCGGTGCTCGTGCCGACCAACCAGGACGTGCTCGCGATGCGCCGCCGTCTGCGCGAGCGTGGCGTACCGTGCGCAGGTGGCGGACGCGGCAGCGTGTTCGACGGCGAGGCCGCCGCCGATCTCGAATTGCTGCTGCACGCCGTGCTCGACGCCGAGGACGAGCGCGCGGTGCGGGCGGCGCTCGCGACGCGCCTGCTCGGTGCCGATCTCGCCGCGCTGGAGCAGTGGGCCGCGCGGCCGGCTGCGTTCGAGCGCGAGATCGAGCGATTCGCCGAATGGCGCGAACTCGCGCGCCGGCGCGGCGTGCTCGCGCTGCTGCGCGCGGTGCTGGAACGACGCGCGAGCGCCGTGCTCGCAGGCGCCGACGGCGAGCGCATGCTGACGGACCTGCGCCATCTCGGCGAGCTGCTCGCGGCGGAAGAGGCGCGCCAACACGGCCTCGAGGGACTGATCGCCTGGTTCGCGACGATCCGCCGCGACAAGGGCGACGACGACACCGCGGCGACCGACGCGCGCCAGCTGCGCATCGAGAGCGACGCCGCGCGCGTGCAGATCACCACGATCCACGCCAGCAAGGGCCTCGAGTATCCGATCGTCTACCTGCCGCTCGCGTGGCGCGTGCAGGATCTTTCCGGCGCGCGCATGCCGCGCGTGCTGCGGTTCCGCGACGAGGCGGGGCGCCTGCGCATCGACGTCGGCTCGGCCGACTTCGTCGCGAATCGCGCGCGCCATCATCGCGACGCCCTCGACGAGCGCCTGCGTCTCCTCTACGTCGCTCTGACGCGCGCGGTGCACGCGCTGCACGTGTACTGGGTCGATCGCGGCTGCGTGCCGGACGACGGCCAGGTCGACGCCGCGCAGGCGTGGAGGGTGCCGGCGATCGACGTGCTCATCGATGCCGCGCGGCGGCGCGCCGGAACCGCGCGCGGCGAGCAGGGCGTGCGCGAGTTCGCGCTGGGTACGGCGGTCATCGACGTCGTCGGTCCGTGCGCCTCGACGCCCGGGTGGCGCGCGCCGTACGAGGAACCGGATGCGCCGCGCACGGTGCAGGTGCCGGCGCCTGCGTTGCGCCGCTTCGAATGGCAACACAGCTTCAGTTCGATGATCCGCGGCATCGCCGCGCGCATGCAGGATGAAGCCGGCGCGTCGGACGAAGCGACGGCGATCGATACGGATGTCGACGAATCGACGATCGAGGATCCGCGCCTGTCCGCGCTGCAGGAATGGCGCGGGCCGCGCTTCGGCGACGCCGTGCATGCGATGTTCGAACGGGCCGAGCCGCAACCGCTGTGGCCGACGCAGCGAACGCTGATCGAGCACGAACTGCTCGCGCAGGGTTTGCGCGTCGCCGCGGGCGACGCCGACGCGGTCGAGCGCATCGGCCGCATGATCGATCGTTGCCGCACGACCGACCTCGGCGGAGGCCTGCAACTCGCCGCGTTGCGGGACGGGCAGCGCGTGGTGGAATTCGAGTTCCAGTTTCCCGCGAACGAGGTGTCGGTCGCGCGCCTGCGCACGCTGTGCGAGCAGCACGGCGCGCCGCATGTCGTGCCCGCCGTGCTCGATCGACCCGTATTGAACGGCATGCTCGGCGGCTTCATCGACCTCGTGTTCGCCTGGGACGGCCGCTATCACGTGCTCGACTACAAGACCAACTGGCTCGGCATCTCGCTCGCCGACTATTCGGGCGCGGCGCTCGACGACGCGATGCGCGCGCATCACTACCCGCTGCAGGCGCTGCTCTACACGGTCGCGCTGCACCGCTACCTGCGAGCGCGGCTGCGCGGGTACGAGCCCGCGCGTGACCTCGGCGGCAGCTGGTACCTGTTCGTGCGAGCGCTCGGATTCGAACCCGGCAGCGGCCTCTGGCGCCGGCAGTGGCCGACCGCGCTGATCGAGGCGCTCGACGACGAATTCGCCGGTGCCGGCGAGGTTGCCGCATGAACGTGCCCGCGGAACGCGCGCTCGATCTCGGTCTTGCCCAGTGGGTGCGCGAGCGCACGGGTTCCGACGCGCTCGCGCGCGCGGCGCAAGCCGCGAGCGCCGCCGAAGGGGAAGGCCACGCGTGCGCGCGCCTGGTCGGGTTAGACGACGCCGGCATCGATACCTTGCGCCGCCACGCGTGGGTCGGCGCCGGCGACGCGTTCCGCCCGTTCGTGCTCGATCAGGAACGCCGCTTCTGGTTGTGGAGGAACTGGCGACACGAGCAGCGCCTCGCCGATGCGCTGCTCGCGCGCTGCGCCGCGCGCGCGCATCCGCTCGCCGACGCCGTGCTCGCCGTCGACATCGCGACCTTGTTCGACGGCAGCGACGCCGAGCACACGGCCGACCAGCGCGCGGCGGTCGGCGCGGTCGCCGGCTCGCGCCTGTTCGTGCTGACCGGCGGCCCCGGCACCGGCAAGACGACGACGGTCGTTCGCATGCTGCTCATGTTGCTGCGGCATGCGCGTGCGTGCGGTTTGCCCGAACGACCCCTCGTCGCCCTCGCGGCGCCGACCGGCAAGGCGGCGCAGCGCCTCGCGCAGGCGATCTCGCGCGGCAAGGACGATCTCGCGCCTCGCCTCGCCGGAAGCGCGTTCGATCGCCAACTCGATGCGATCCCGCACGAGCAGGCGCAGACCCTGCACCGCCTGCTCGGCTACCAGCCCGCGCGCAACCGCTTCGCCTACGGCGTCGAGCATCGCGTGCCGGCCGATATCGTCGTCGTCGACGAAGCGTCGATGGTCGATCTCGCGACGATGCGCCAGCTGGTCGAGGCATTGCCGACGTCGTCGCTGCTGATCCTGCTCGGCGACCCCGACCAGCTCGCGTCGGTCGACGCGGGTTCAGTGCTCGCCGACGTCGTCGCTGGCGCCGCGTCGCCGGCGTCGCCCCTGCACGGGCACGTCGCCACGTTGCGGCGCGTGTGGCGCGCAGGCGGCGACCTGCAGCGCGCGATCCAGGCCGTGCGCGACGGTGACGCGGGCGGGATCGAACGTGCGCGCGACGCAGCCGAAGGCGCGTCGTTGCGTGCGTGCACGGATGCGGCGGCGCTGCACGCGTGCGTCGACGCATGGCTCGATCGGCATGCGGCGGCGCACGCCCGGCTGTTCTCCGACGCGATCGACCCTGCTTCGGCCTTCGCCGTGTTGCGCGGCAGCCAGGTGTTGTGCGCCTTGCGCGAAGGCCGCTTCGGCGCCGCCGGCGTCAATGCGCGCATCGGCGAGCGGCTCGGCGTGCGGCACGGCTTCGACGCGGCGCAGACCTGGTATCACGGTCGTCCGGTCATCGTCACGCGCAACGACTACGCCCACGGCCTGTTCAACGGCGACGTCGGCATCGCGCTCGCGGGCGAGGCCGGCGTGCGCGTCTGGTTCGAGACCGCGGCGCGCGAAGGCGAAGCGCTGCGCAGTTTCTCGCCGCGGGTGCTACCCGCCTGCGAGACCGCCTGGGCGATCACGATCCATCGCAGCCAGGGCTCCGAGTACGACGACGTTGCGGTCGTGCTGCCGCCCGACCCGCAGCACCGGCTGCTCAATCGCGAACTCGTCTACACCGCGATTTCGCGCGCACGGCGGCGCGCCGAACTCTGGGCTACCGCGGCGGCGCTGCAGGCGGCCGTCGCGCGCCGCGTCGAACGCCACGGCGGTTTGCGCGCGCGCCTCGCCGGGTCGCCGCAGCCGCAGCAGGGCAGCCTGTTCTGAGGCCTGCCGCGGCATCTGGAGACTCGGGCGCCGCACTGCTAACCTCGCATCCCTCCCGCCGATACGAAACGGTGGCGCGAAGCGCGCCGCCGCAGCCGCATGAATCCATCCGCTCCGCGTTCACACGACACGATCCGCGCCGTGCTCTGGCAAGGCGATCACCTGCACCTGCTCGACCAGCGGCTGTTGCCGCGCGAGGAGGCGTACGTCGACTGCCGCACGTCCGACGAGGTCGCACAGGCGATCCGCGACCTCGTCGTGCGCGGTGCGCCGGCGATCGGCATCGCCGCGGCCTGGGGCGTCGTGCTCGCGGCACGGCAGGATCGCGGCGGCCTCGACGCCGCGCTCGCGCGCCTGCGCGCGGCGCGGCCGACCGCGGTGAACCTCATGTGGGCACTCGACCGCATGCAGCGCGCGATCGCGCGCGACGCCGGCGCCGATGCGCTCGCCGGCGAAGCGCAGGCGATCCAGGACGAGGATCTCGCGGCGAACCGGCGCATGGGCGAACTCGGTGCGTCGCTGATCGCCCCGGGCAGCGGGGTGCTCACGCATTGCAACACGGGTTCGCTCGCGACCGCGGGCTACGGCACCGCGCTCGGCGTGATCCGCGCCGGCGTTTCGGCCGAGCGCATCGGGCAGGTGTTCGCCGGCGAGACCCGGCCGTGGCTGCAGGGTGCGCGCCTGACCGTGTGGGAACTGCTGCGCGACGCGATCCCGGCGACGCTCGTCGCCGATTCGGCCGCGGCGCACCTCATGAGCACGGGCCAGGTGCAGTGGGTCGTCGTCGGCGCCGACCGCATCGCCGCCAACGGCGACACCGCGAACAAGATCGGCACCTACCAGCTCGCGATCGCCGCGCGCCACCATGGCGTGAAGTTCATGGTCGTCGCGCCGTCGTCGACGGTGGACATGGCGACCGCGAGCGGCGACGACATCGAGATCGAGCTGCGATCGCCGGACGAACTGTTCGGCTACGCCGGCCAGCGCACCGTGGTCGAAGGCGCGCGCGCGTGGAACCCGGTGTTCGACGTGACGCCGGCCGCGCTCATCGACGCGATCGTGACCGAGCGTGGCGTCGTCGAGCACCCCGACGCCGCGCGCATGGCCGCCGTGTTCGGCGCCGCCTGATCGGTCGACGAAGGGGCGCGGGATGGCATTGCGTCGGCAGATCCTCCTGTTCGCGATCAGCGGCGTACTCGGCTTCGTCGTCGATGCGGGCATCGTGCAGTTCCTCGTGCGCGAACTCGGCATCAATCCGTACGGCGCGCGCGTCGTTTCGTTCCTCGCCGCGGCGACGACGACCTGGAGCTTCAACCGCACCTACACATTCGCCGGTCACGGCGGCGGCAGCCGTCGGCGCCAGCTCGTTCGCTATCTCGTCGCGATGGCGTTCGGTTTCGCGCTCAACTACGGCGCCTACGTCGCTTGCGTGCTGCTCTGGCCGCTGGTCCGGCAATGGCCTGCGATCGGCGTCGCGGCGGGTTCCGTGGCGGGTGCGATGGTCAACTTCCTGAGTTCGAAATACTGGATATTCCGGCCGCAACGGCCGGGCCCCGCCGGGAATCCCGCGGGTGACGCTAAGTCCCGTTGAAATCAGGGAAAAAACGCTGTTTCGGCAGCCTTCGTGTGGTATCATTTCACGTTGTTTTCGCGCTCGCGGAACGGCTTCGCCCGAACCCCTTCCGCCGCCGCGCCGGACGCCGTTCCCGGACCCCCGGACAGCAGCGGCCCGGGCGCGATGCGCACCCTCCCGAAATCGGACTTTTTGAGGTTCCCGGATGGCTGAGCTGGCCAAAGAAATCATTCGCGTCAACATCGAGGACGAAGTCAGGAAGAGCTACCTCGACTACGCGATGAGCGTGATCGTCGGCCGCGCGCTGCCCGACGTACGCGATGGCCTGAAGCCCGTGCACCGCCGCACGCTGTACGCGATGCACGAATCGAACACCTCGTGGAACCGCCCGTACGTGAAGTGCGCGCGCGTGGTCGGCGACGTCATGGGCAAGTACCACCCGCACGGCGACTCGTCGATCTACGACGCGCTCGTGCGCATGGCGCAGGATTTCTCGATGCGCTACACGCTCATCGACGGCCAGGGCAACTTCGGTTCGGTCGACGGCGACGAAGCGGCGGCGATGCGTTACACCGAGTGCCGCCTGGAGCGGCTCAGCTCGGAACTGCTCGCCGACATCGACAAGGAGACGATCGACTACCAGCCGAACTACGACGAGAAGGAACTCGAGCCGACGGTATTGCCGACGCGCATACCGAACCTGCTCATCAACGGCTCCGCCGGCATCGCGGTGGGCATGGCGACGAACGTGCCACCACATAACCTCTCCGAGGTGCTGTCGGCCTGCATCGCGCTCATCGACGATCCGGACCTCGGTTTCGACGACCTGCTGCGCCTCGTGCCGGGGCCGGACTTCCCGACCGCCGGCATCATCAACGGCTCCGCCGGCATCGTCGAGGCGTACAAGACCGGGCGTGGCCGCATCCTCGTGCGCGCGAAGGCCGAGATCGAGAGCGACGACAACGGCCGTGAGACGATCGTCGTCACCGAGATCCCGTTCCAGGTCAACAAGGCGCGCCTGATCGAGAAGATCGCCGAGCTCGTCAAGGAAAAGCGCATCGAGGGCATCTCCGAGCTGCGCGACGAGTCGGACAAGGACGGCCTGCGCGTCGTCATCGAAGTGCGCCGCGATACCTCCGCCGACGTGTTGCTGAACAACCTGTTCCAGCAGACCCAGTTGCAGGTCACGTTCGGCATCAACATGGTCGCGCTCGTCGACGGCCAGCCGCGCACGCTCGGCTTGCGCGAGATCCTCGACGCATTCATCCGCCATCGCCGCGAAGTCGTCACGCGGCGCACGATCTTCGACCTGCGCAAGGCGCGCGCGCGCGCGCACATCGTCGAAGGCCTGACCGTCGCACTCGCCAACATCGACGAGATGGTCGAGCTCATCAAGACCTCGCCGTCGCCGGACGAGGCGAAGCAGCGCATGCTCGTGCGCCATTGGGAGCCGGGCATGGTGCGCGCGCTGCTCGCCGCCGCGGGCGCCGACGCCTCGCGTCCGGAGGACCTCGATCCGGCGGCCGGCCTCAAGGCCGACGGCTACCAGTTGTCGGAGATCCAGGCGAAGGAAATCCTCGAGATGCGCCTGTCGCGCCTGACCGGGCTCGAGCAGGAGAAGCTCAGCGACGAGTACCAGGAACTGCTGCGGACGATCGGCAAGCTGATCGAGATCCTCGAGAACCCCGACGTCCTGCTGCGCATCATCCGCGGCGAGTTCGTCGAGCTGAAGGAGCAGTACGGCGACGCGCGCCGCACGCTGATCCAGGCGAGCCAGGAAGACCTCGACATCCTCGACCTGATCGAGCCGGAAGACGTCGTCGTCACGCTCTCGCACGCAGGCTACGCGAAGCGCCAGCCGGTGAGCCTCTATCGCGCGCAGCGTCGCGGCGGCAAGGGCCGCTCGGCGACGAACATGAAGGAAGAGGATTTCATCGAGCGCCTGTGGATCGCCAACACGCACGACACGCTGCTCGTGTTCACCAGCGCGGGCCGCGTGTTCTGGCTCAAGGTGTACAAGTTGCCGGACGCGGGTCCGAACGCGCGCGGCAAGCCGATCGTCAACCTGCTGCCGCTCGAAGCCGACGAGAAGGTGCAGGCGGTACAGGCGGTGCACGATTACGCCGAAGGACGCTACGCTTTCTTCGCGACGCGCAACGGCACGGTGAAGAAGACGCCGCTGCCAGAGTTCGAATTCCAGCTGCAGCGCGGCAAGATCGCGATCAACCTCGATGAAGGCGACGCGCTCGTCGACGTGCAGCTGACCGACGGCGCGCAGGACATCATGTTGTTCGCGTCGAACGGACGCACCGTGCGTTTCGCCGAGGACGAAGTGCGGCCGATGGGACGCACCGCCGGCGGCGTGCGCGGCATCCGCCTCGCCGACGGCGCGCAGGTCGTGTCGCTGCTCGTCGTCGAGCATGCAGCGGAACAGGTCGACGACGACGACGACGCGGGCGAGCCGATCGAAGGCGAGGCGCTCGTCGACGAGGTCGATTCGGCCGAAGCCTGCGTGCTGACCGCCACCGAGCGCGGCTACGGCAAGCGCACGCCGCTGTCGAAGTATCCGCGCAAGGGCCGCGGTATCCGCGGCGTCATCGGCATCCAGTGTTCCGAGCGCAACGGCAATCTCGTCGGCGCGGCGCTGCTCGACGACACGCACGAGGTCATGCTGATCTCGAACCAGGGCACGCTCGTGCGCACGCGCGCCGCGGAAATCGCCCGCGTCGGCCGCAATACGCAGGGCGTCACGCTGATCCGCCTGCCGGCCGACGAATCGCTCGTCGGCGTCGTCAAGGTCGACTCGTTCGGCGAGGGCGACGAGGACGATGCGGGTTCGGCCAACGACGGTGCGCCCGCGGAGTCCTGACGCAACCATTTTCCGTGGGGGCGGCGGAAGCCGCGATGCTCTTCAGCCTGCGAAGCATCGCGGCTTCCGTCGCGCCCACGGAGGACAAGCGCGGCCGAACGCTCAGCCCAGTGCAGCCAGCACCGCGTCCGCGCTCGAGACCTTGAACTCGCCGGGGGCTTCCACCGCGATGTGCCTGACGACGCCGTCTTCGGCGTACAGCGCGTAGCGTCGCCCGCGCATGCCCATGCCGTACTTCGTCGCGTCCATCTCCAGGCCGATCGCGCGCGTGAAATCGCCGTTGCCGTCGGCGAGCATGAGCATGCCGTCCGGCACGTCCTGCGCCTTCGCCCAGGCGCCCATCACGAAGGCGTCGTTGACCGCGATGCAGGCGACGTCGATGCCGCGCGCGTGGAAGTCGGCGTAGCGCTCGATGAAGCCGGGCAGGTGGCGCTCGGAACAGGTCGGCGTGAACGCGCCGGGGACGCAGAACAGCACGACCTTGCGGCCGCCGAAGATCTCGGCGGTGGTGATCGGCTGCACACCGTCCTTGAGGATGTTCAGGGTTGCCGCGGGAATGGGGTCGCCGACCTTGATCGTCATGGCTGGGGCTCTTCGTCGTGGGAGGTTCCGCGGCGGATGCCGCGACGCGTCGATGATACGTCCCGGCCGGTTGCACGGGCAGCTCTTGAAACCCCGGCGGGAAATCCTATCTATCCGCCATCGCGGCGCATCGAGCCGCCCTCATTTGCGGAGAGAGTCATGATCGTCACCCACTACAACCCCTGGTTCGTCCGCGGCAACGTGCACGCCAAGCAGGCGCTGGATCGCTTCTTCGGCGACAACGCGCCGGCGAGCGCGGAAGCGCACTGGACGCCGCGCGTCGACGTGCGCGAGGAAGCCGAGCGCTTCGTCATCCTCGCCGACCTGCCCGGCGTCGACCCCACGACGATCGAAGTGCAGATGGACAAGAACGTGCTGTCGCTGAAGGGCGAGCGCACCGCCGAGACATTGGCCGAGGACGCCAAGGCGACGCGCGTCGAGCGTGCGCACGGCCGCTTCGACCGCCGTTTCGTGCTGCCCGACAGTGCCGATGCTGATGGCATCAGCGCGAGCGGCAAGCACGGCGTGCTCGAGATCACGATCCCGAAGAAGGCGCAGTCGGCGCCGCGGCGCATCGCGATCAACGGCTGAACGCGACGGGCAGCTCGGCGCCCCAAGCGCGCGGCTTTGCTACGCTCGACCGTGCGGCGACGCCCGCGGTCTTCGATGATCGGCCCGCGGACGCGTCCGCGGGCCGTCTTGTTTTTCTGCGCGATCGGCCCGGGATCGCCGTTGGCGCGGTGATCCGCGCACGCCGACGATGTTCTCGTCGTCGGCGCGGATGCCCGGTACGCGCACGTTTCAGTGGCGGGGGAGCGGATGGAGTTCAAGGACTACTACGACACACTCGGCGTGAAAGCCGACGCGAGCGATGCCGAGATCAAGTCGGCGTATCGCAAGCTCGCGCGCAAGTACCACCCGGACGTCAGCAAGGAAGGCGGGGCCGAGGAGACGTTCAAGGCGGTCAACGAAGCCTACGAGGCGCTCAAGGATCCGCAGCGCCGGCGCGCCTACGACCAGCTGCGCGCGGGCGGCTACCGCGGCGGCGACGAGTTCCGCGGACCGCCGCCGAACTGGCAGCACGGTCCCGCGTTCGACGAGGGCGGCGCCGACTTCAGCGACTTCTTCGAATCGCTGTTCGGCGGACGCGCCGCGGGTGGACGCGCCTCGCCGCGGCGTGGCCGCGACGTGCATGCGCAGGTCGCCGTCGACCTGCGTACGGCGTACCACGGCGGGCGAGAACGCATCGGTCTGCGCGAACGCACGCTGGAGGTGAAGATTCCGGCCGGCATCCTGCCGGGCCAGCAGATCCGCCTCGCGGGGCAGGGCTCGTCGGGCGTGCACGGCGGGCCGCCGGGCGATCTCATCCTCGAGGTCGGATTGCGCGAGGACGATGCCTACGCGCTCGACGGCAACAACGTGCTCAGCACGCTCGCGTTGTCGCCATGGGAAGCCGCGCTCGGCGCGACGGTGACGGTGGCCACGCTCGGTGGCGACGTCGAGTTGCGCGTGCCCGCGGGTTCGGACAGCGGGCGAAAGATGCGCCTGCGCGGCCGCGGCTGGCCGGGAAAGGTCGTCGGCGACCAGATCGTCACGCTGGTCGTGCATGCGCCGAAGGTGGAGACCGACGAGCAGCGCGCGCTGTTCGAGCAGCTCGCGCGGGCATACCCGGCGTACGATCCCCGCGCCTGAGCGCGCTTTTTTGTGGGAGCGGCGGGAGCCGCGATGCTCTTGTTGTCGGAACGAAGAGCATCGCGGCTCCCGCCGCTCCCACAGACGTCGGCATTTGCGCCCTCGAACGGGCGCACGCGCTCAACCCGCCGGCAGGTATTCCTTGATGACCCGCGTGAGTTCGGCGTCGTCGATCGGCTTGGTCACGTAGGCCTTCGCGCCCTGACGCATGCCCCAGACGCGGTCCGTGTCCTGGTCCTTGGTCGTGACGAGGATGATCGGGATGTGGCTCGTCTTCGGATCCTTCGAGATCGTGCGCGTGGCCTGGAAACCGTTGAGGTTCGGCATCACGACGTCCATCAGGATCAGGTCGGGCAGCTCGCGCTTGGCGACTTCGACGCCCGCGGCGCCGTCCTCGGCGGTGATGACCTGATGGCCGAGCTTCTCGACGGTACGCTTCATACCAACGAGCTGCGACGGCGAATCGTCGACGATCAATACTCTGGACATGTTGCAGTTTCCCCTGTTGAAGGGTCCATTCTAGACGCCGGCGGGTCGCCGGCAAAGTCCGCTCAGGCGACCTTCACGACCGTCCGGCCGAGCGATCTCCCGGCCAGCATCGTATCGAAAACCGGGGGCAGCTCCGAGAGGGTGACCTCGCGGTTCGCGATGACGTCAAGATGCGCCGGTTTCCAGTCGCTCGCAAGGTGCTCCCAGACCTGCTCGCGGATCGGGCGCGCGGTGCCGGCCGAGGCGATGCCGAGCAGGCTGACGCCGCGGATGATGAACGGCATGACCGTGGTCGCGAGCTCGGCCGAGGCGGCGAGGCCGCAGCTCGCGATGTTGCCGTACGGGCGGATCACGCGGGTCAGCCCGGCCAGCATGTCGCCACCGACGTTGTCGATCGCGCCGGCCCAGCGCGCGGTCTCGAGCGGGCGCTGGCCCCAGTGCAGGCCTTCGCGCGCGATGCACTGCTTCGCACCGAGGCCGATCAGCCAGTCGAACTGCTCGACCTTGCCGGTGATCGCGTGCGCCTCGAAACCCGCGCGCGTGAGGATGTCGATCGCGAGCGAGCCGACGCCGCCGCTGGCGCCGGTGACGACGACCGGGCCCATGTCCGGCGCCTGGCCGTTGCGCACGAGCTGGAACAGCGACAGCGCCGCAGTGAATCCGGCGGTGCCGAGCGCCATCGATTCGCGCAGGGTCAGGCCCGCGGGCAGCGGGATCGCCCACTTCGACTCCAGCCGCGCGTATTCGGCGTAGCCGCCGTCGCGCGTCTCCGACAGGCCGCAGCCGGTGCAGAGCACGCCATCGCCTTCCTTGAACGCGGGATCGGTCGACGCGGCGACGTAGCCGGCGACGTCGATGCCGCCGTTGAGCGGGAACTGGCGCAGGATCTTGCCCTTGCCGGTGCCGGCGAGCGCGTCCTTGTAGTTGACCGACGACCACGCGACCTTGACCAGCACTTCGCCGGGCGAGAGGTCGTCCGCGCGCATCGTCTCGATGCCGGCGCGGTAGCCGGACTGGTCGTCGCGAATGCGGAACGCGCTGAAGGCTTGCGGTGTGCTCATGGGGTTCCTTGCGGTCGATCGGTGTGCAGGAGGACGATGCCCGACATCCGGCGATACGCATCGCGCGTGCGGCGCGGCTGCAGTCGCGCGAGCAATTGCCAGAACCACGCACCGCGCGCACTGCGCCCGAGGCGCAGCGACTCGTCCCAGCTCGAGCGGAATTCCTGTTCGCGCCAACCGTGCGGCGCGAAGAACGCGGTGCCTTCGGCGGGGCCGAAGCGGAATGCGGCGTCGGCATCGCGCAGGGTCGGCGACCAGCGCCGCTCGAGGAACTTCAGCAGCAGTGGCGAAGCGAGGTCGAACAGCCACCAGCGCGCGCGTGCGACGTCGTGCAGGTCGTGTGCAAGCGCGGCGACGTCGGTGGCATCGAGGTAGATCAGCAGCCCCTCGCTGATCGCGAGCACGGGACCGTGTTCCGCGGCGCGCGCGAACAGGTCGCGTCGCACCGTGGCATCGCGCAGGTCGGCCGGGGCGAATTCGAGCGCGCAACGCGGCGTTTCCGCGGCCATCTGCGTGCGGAAGTAGTCGACCATCGCCGGCATGTCGACGTGGATCCAGCGCAGCGTCGGCGGCAGGTCGAGTCGGTACGGCCGCGCGTCGAGGCCCGCGGCGAGGTTGAGCACGGTCGCGGCGCCTTCGCGCACGCGGCGCAGGACGATCTCGTCCATCACCGCCGTGCGCACGACCAGCGGCCAGCTCATCGAGCGTCCCTGCGGCAGCGCGTCGACGATCGCCTGGCCGCGTTCGCCGCCGAGGTGGCGCGCGTACGGATCACGGAACAGCGCGTCGGCGCGTTCGCTCTCCATCGCGCGATAGATCGCCACCCAGCGCGCGGTGTCGGACACGTCGCGGATCGGGTTCGACTCGACCATGGAAGGCCTCGGGGGGCGCGTCATGCGCATCGACGCGCGCACCACCGGCCGTCGCCGGCGGTGCGGACGGGGGTCAGTTGGCCTTGTGGATCGCGCGCTTGTCGACCGACATCGCGGCTTCGTGCACCGCTTCGGACAGGGTCGGGTGCGCGTGCACGATGCGCGCGAGGTCCTCGGCGGAGCCCTTGAACTCCATCGCGACGACGCACTCGGCGATCAGCTCGGACGCGTTCGCGCCGACGATGTGGCAGCCGAGGATGCGATCGGTTTCCGCGTGCGCGATCACCTTCACGAAGCCGGCCGGTTCGTTCATCGCGACCGCGCGGCCGACCGCCGCGAACGGGAAGCTGCCGGTCTTGTACGGGATGTTCTCGGCCTTGCACTGCGCTTCGGTCTTGCCGACCCAGGCGATTTCCGGCTCGGTGTAGATCACCCAGGGGATCGTGTCGAGGTTGACGTGGCCGGCCTTGCCCGCGATGAGCTCGGCGACCGCGATGCCTTCCTCGAAGCCCTTGTGCGCGAGCATCGGGCCGCGCACGCAGTCGCCGACCGCCCACACGCCGTCCACGCCGGCCCAACAGTGCTCGTCGACGACGACGCGGCCGCGCTCGTCGAGCTTGACGCCGGTGCCGTCGCCGAGCAGGCCGTCGGTGTACGCACGGCGGCCGACCGCGACGAGCAGCTTGTCGACGACGAGCTGCTTCTCGCCGTCCTTGCCCGCGTAGGTGAGGTGGACTTCCTTGCCCTTGACCTCGGCCTTCGACAGCTTCGCGCCGAGTTCGATCTTGAGGCCCTGTTTGGTGAACTCGCGCGCGGCGGTCTTGGCGACGTCGGCATCGGCGACGGCGAGGAAGTCCGGCAACGCCTCGATCACCGTGACGTCGCTGCCGAGGCGCTTCCACACGCTGCCGAGCTCGAGGCCGATCACGCCCGCGCCGATCACGCCGAGGCGCTTGGGCACGGCGTCGAACGCGAGCGCGCCCGCGTTGTCGACGATCGCCTTGCCGTCGAACTTCGCGAACGGCAGCTCGATCGGCGTCGAGCCCGTCGCGATGATGATGTTGGTGCCCGCGATCGTCTGCTTCGCGCCGTCCGGCGCGGTGATCTCGACCTGGCGGTCCTTGAGCAGCTTGCCCTTGCCGAGGAACGGCGTGATCTTGTTCTGCTTGAACAGCATCGCGACGCCGCCGGTGAACTGCTTCACGATCTTGTCCTTGCGGCCGATCATCGTCTTGATGTCGATCGCGGCGTCCTTGGTCGTGATGCCGTGCACGTCGAAGTGCTGGGTCAGGTTCCAGAACTGCTTGGACGAATCGAGCAGCGCCTTCGACGGGATGCAGCCGACGTTGAGGCAGGTGCCGCCGAGCGCGGCCTTGCCGTCGGCGCCGGTCCAGGCGTCGATGCAGGCGGTCTTGAGGCCGAGCTGCGCGGCGCGGATCGCGGCGTGGTAGCCGGCGGGGCCGCCGCCGATGACGATGACGTCGAATTGTTCGCTCATGTGCTTTCTCGCTTGTCCCCCTCTCCCGTGGGGAGAGGGCGCCGGAAGGGCGGGTGAGGGTACGGGTGGAGCGAGACGTTGCGGTATGGCCGAACCCTCACCCCAACCCCTCTCCCGGCGGGAGAGGGGTCACAGCATTCACATGCCGAGCAGCATGCGCTGCGGGTTCTCGAGCTGGTTCTTGATGTCGACGAGGAACAGCACCGCGTCCTTGCCGTCGATGATGCGGTGGTCGTAGCTGATCGCGACGTACATCATCGGCGCGGCGACGACCTGGCCGTTCTCGACGATCGCGCGCTCCTTGATCGTGTGCATGCCGAGGATCGCGCTCTGCGGCGGGTTGACGATCGGCGTCGAGAACAGCGAGCCGAACGTGCCGCCGTTGGTGATCGTGAACGTGCCGCCCTGCAGGTCGTCGAGCGTGAGGCCGCCTTCGCGCGCCTTCTTCGCGTAGCCGGCGATCGCCTTCTCGATCTCGGCGAAGCCCATGTTCTGCGCGTCGCGCAGCACCGGCGTGACGAGGCCCTTGTCGGTCGACACCGCGACCGAGATGTCCTGGTAGCCATGGTAGATGATGTCGCTGCCGTCGACCGAGCTGTTGATGATCGGATGGCGCTTGAGCGCTTCGCACGCGGCCTTGACGAAGAAGCTCATGAAGCCGAGCTTGATGCCGTTCGCCTTCTCGAACTGCTCGCCGAGCTCCTTGCGCATCGCGCTGACCTTGGCGAGGTTGATCTCGTTGAACGAGGTCAGCATCGCGATCGAGTTCTTCGACTGCATGAGGCGCTCGGCGATCTTCGAACGCATGCGCGTCATCGCCACGCGCTCTTCCGGACGCGCGCCCGGCGTCGGCTTGGCCGCCGGTGCCGCCGGGGCGGGCGTCGCCGCCGGCGAGCCGGTGCGCATGAAATTGACGAGGTCTTCCTTCGTCACGCGGCCGTCGCGGCCGCTGCCGGCGACCTGGGACGGATCGAGCTTGTTTTCGGTGGCAACGCGCTGGCCGGCCGGCGACAGGTCGCCCGACTTCGCCGGGGCGGATGCCGGAGCGGCGGCGGCTTTCGACGCCTCCGTCTTGGCCGGTTCCGCGGCCTTGGCCGCCGGCGCTGCGGCGGCAGCCGCCGCGCCTTCCTCGAGGATCGCGAGCACCTGCTGGCTGGTCACCGTCGCACCGCTGTCGAACCTGATCTCCTTCAGCACGCCGTCCGCCGGTGCCGGCACTTCGAGCACGACCTTGTCGGTCTCGAGGTCGACGAGGTTCTCGTCGCGCTTGACCGCGTCGCCGGGCTTCTTGTGCCAGGTCGCGATCGTCGCGTCGGAGACGGACTCGGGCAGGACGGGGACTTTGACTTCGATGGCCATGATTGGATTGTCCTTGGAAATTTTCTCGAGCCCCTCCCGCCGGGATCCGGGAGGGAGAAGGCACAAGCAGCGATATTACTCCGCGACGCTATCGGTACCGGTCGGCGCGACCAGGGCCTGCTCGAGCAGCGCCGCCTGTTCGGCGACGTGCGTCGACAGGTGGCCCGCGGCCGGCGCGGGCGAGCGCGCACGACCCGCGTACAGCAGGTTCTGCTTCGGTCCGACGACCTTCTGCAGGTGGTGCTGGATCTGGTACCACGCGCCCTGGTTCATCGGCTCTTCCTGACACCACACCACGTCCTGCGCGGCCGGGTACTTGGCGAGCTCCGCGGCGACTTCGATGCGCGGGAACGGGTAGAGCTGCTCGACGCGCACGATCGCGACGTCGTCGATCGTGCGCTTGGCCGCATCCTCGACGAGGTCGTAGTAGACCTTGCCCGAACACAACACGACGCGGCGCACCTTCGCGCCCTTCTTCGCGGTCGTGTCGCCGATCGCGAGCTGGAAACCGCCGTTGGCGAGTTCGTCGAGCGAGGACACCGCGAGCTTGTGGCGCAGCAGCGACTTCGGCGTCATCACGATCAGCGGCTTGCGGCAGTCGCGCAGCATCTGGCGGCGCAGCAGGTGGAACATCTGCGCCGGCGTGGTCGGCACGCACACCTGCATGTTGTCGAGCGCGCACAGCTGCAGGTAGCGCTCGAGGCGCGCGGACGAATGCTCCGGGCCCTGGCCTTCGTAGCCGTGCGGCAGCAGCAGCACGAGCGCGGACAGGCGATCCCACTTCGCTTCGCCGGACGAGATGAACTGGTCGATCACGACCTGCGCGCCGTTGGCGAAGTCGCCGAACTGCGCTTCCCACAGCGCGAGCGTGTTCGGTTGCGCGGTCGAGTAGCCGTATTCGTACGCCATCACCGCTTCCTCGCTGAGCAGCGAGTCGATGATCGTGACGTCGGCACCGTCGCGCACGCGCGTGAGCGGCACGTATTCGCCGCCGCTGCCTTGGTCGTGCAGCACCGCGTGGCGGTGGAAGAACGTGCCGCGGCCGGAATCCTGGCCGACCAGGCGCAGGTCGCAGCCGTCGGCGACGAGCGAGGCATAGGCGAGGTTCTCGGCGAAGCCCCAGTCCATCGGCTGGTCGCCGGCGGCCATCTTCACGCGATCCTCGTAGATCTTCGCGACGCGCGGCTGCAGGGTCAGGCCCTGCGGCAGGGTCAGGATCGTGCGGTTGAGCGCGGCGAGCGCGTCCTTCGCGACGCCGGTCTTGACCACCTGCGAGAGCTTGGCGCCGACGTGCGGGCGCCAGTCCACCGCGAACTCGTCCTTGAACGCGGGATCGAGCTCGGCGATCGGCGTGCCGGCCTCGAGCCGCGCGCGGTAGGCGTCGACGAGCTGCTGCGCGTCGCCGTCGGCGATCACGCCGTCGCCGACGAGCTTCTGCGCGTACAGCTCGCGCGCGGTCTTGCGCGCGCGGATGATCTGGTACATGAGCGGCTGCGTCGCGGCCGGCTCGTCCGCCTCGTTGTGACCGTGGCGGCGGTAGCAGACGAGGTCGATGACGACGTCGCGCTTGAACTTCTGGCGATAGTCGAACGCGAGGCGCGCGACGAACAGCACGGCCTCCGGGTCGTCGCCGTTGACGTGGAACACTGGCGCGTTGACCATCTTCGCGACGTCGGTGCAGTACAGCGTCGAGCGCGCGTCGTGCGGATTGGACGTGGTGAAGCCGACCTGGTTGTTGACCACGACGTGGATCGAGCCGCCGACGGCGAAGCCGCGCGCCTGCGACATGTTGAGCAGCTCCATGTTGACGCCCTGGCCCGCGAAGGCGGCGTCGCCATGGATGAGCACGGGCACGACATGCTCGCGTGCAGCGTCGCGGCGGTGCGTCTGGCGCGCACGCACCGAGCCGCACACGACCGGGTTGACGATCTCCAGGTGCGACGGGTTGAACGCGAGCGCGAGGTGCACGGTGCGGCCGGGCGTCTTCACGTCGGCGCTGAAGCCCATGTGGTACTTCACGTCGCCGGAGTGGGCCGGATCGTCCGGATGGTCGAACTTGCCGTCGAACTCGGCGAACAGCTTCTGCGGCGACTTGCCGAGCACGTTGACGAGCACGTTGAGGCGGCCGCGATGGGCCATGCCGATGACCATGTCCTTCATGCCGTCGGCGCCGCCGCGGCGGATCAGCTCGTCGAGCAGCGGGATCAAGCTGTCGCCGCCTTCGAGCGAGAAGCGCTTCTGGCCGACGTACTTGGTGTGCAGGTAGCGCTCCAGGCCGTCGGCCTGGACGAGCTTTTCGAGCAGGCGCTTCTTGTCGTCCGCGCTGAGGCCGTAGTTGCCCGACGCGCGCTCGAGCTGCTCGTGCACCCACTGGCGCTGCTCGACGTCGGAAATGTGCATGAACTCGGTGCCGATGCTGCCGGCGTAGGTCGCCTTCAGGCGCGCGACGAGGTCGCGCAGCTTGAGGCGCTGCGGGCCGGCGAGCGAGCCGGTGCTGAATTCGCTGTCGAGGTCGGCGGCGCCGAGGCCGTGGAAGGCCGGTTCGAGGTCGGGCGCCGACGGGCGCGGCAGCAGGCCGATCGCCTCGAGGTCGGCGTCGGGGAACGCGTGTTCCATGTCGAGCGGGTCGAGCTGCGCGGCGAGATGGCCGCGCGAACGGTAGGCGGTCACGAGCTTGAGCACGCCGGCCTGCTTCTGCGACGGCGCGTCGCCACCGGCGACCGCCGCCAGCGGCGCCGCGGCGCGCGGGCCGAGCTTCTGCGCGGCCTCGATGCGGGCGATCGCGGCCGAGTGCGGCACGTCGCCGGCCTCGCGGCCCTTGAGCGAGGCGAAATAGGCCTGCCAGCTCGTGCCGACACTCGCAGGATCGGCCAGCCATGACTCGTACAGGTCTTCGACGAACGCGGCATTGCCGCCGGAAATCGGCGAAGTCGCCTGGAATTGCTGGAGTAGGCTGGGCTGGGAAGGATTTGCGCTCACGCTGCCACCATGCAGACGAAAAAGCGCGCGGTTGCGCGCCTCGGGGTGTGCTCGCCGCGGCCGTCGTTCGGCCGCCCGACACAACGTCGGAAGTATAGCCCGTTCAGGCGGGTTTGTTGCAGGTGCACAAGCGATCAGGTGGGGCTTTGCGCTCAGATCGCAAGCACGCGCAGGTCCTCGCTCGGGGCCGAGCGCTCCCAGATCTGGTCGAACAGCGCGGTGAGCTGCGCGTGGCGACCCGGCGCGTAGGTCGAGCCTTCGCCGTCGAGCCGGTTGCCGAGCGGCCGGAACAGGTAGCCGCGGCGGTCGTTGAGCAGGAACGCGGCCGGATACTGCAGGTCCTGTTCCTCGACCGGGGTGCGGATCGCGATCGCGCTCGACAGGCGCTGCGCGAGCGTGACCAGGCGGTGGCCGTCGGCGACCGCCTTGCGCGGATCGTGCACGATGACGCGGATCCGCGCGTGCCGGCCGGACAGCGCGACGCGCTTGATCGCGTCGAGCGACGCGGCGACGTCGAACAGCGCCGCGTCGAGGTCGCGCGTGTAGATCGCCAGTTCGTACTTCGCGTCCGCGAGCAGCTCGCCGATCGCGGCGAGCGCCTGCTCGCGGTCCTCGACCACGAGCGTGCGCGCCTCGGGTATCGGCGCGAGCGGGGCCTGCTCGCGCGCGGCGACCGGTTCGAGCTGGATGCGCATCGTCTGGTGCGGGATGCCGCACTCGACGAACGGCTCGCCTTCGGTGCGGAAACCGAGCGCGGCGTAGAACGGGATCGCGTGCGCCTGGCTGTGCAGCTCGACCGCCGGATAGCCGAGCGCGCGCGCCTGCTCGAGCAGCACACGCATGATCGCCTGGCCGACGCCGCGGCCGCGCCAGTCGGCGAGCACGGCGACGCGGCCGATCGCGCGCGCGGTCGTGAGCCGGCCGGTGCCGATCGCGCGGCCGTCGCCGTCGCGCGCGACGACGTGGCGCGAGGTCGGGTCCTGCTCGTCGATCTCGTCCTCTCGCGGCACCGCCTGTTCGACCACGAACACCTGCTCGCGCACGCTGCGCAGGTCGTCGAAGTCGGCGTCCCAGGACGCGGGCTCGACGCGGAAATCGTCGCGGATCGTCGGCGGGGTCATCGGCGTGCTCCAGTCCGGCGTGCAGGCACCAGCGCGAAATGCCCGGCATCGACGAGCGTGCGCAGCAACGCGAGGTCGCGCGCGGCCATGCCCGCGAGCGTCGGGGCGTGGTCGCCGCCGAGCGCACGCGCGAGCGCGAGCGAACACGCATGCGCCTCGCCGGCGACGAACAACTGCGCGCCGCGCCCTTCGCGCATCCAGGCGCAGCGCGACCATGGGTTGCGTTGCACCGTCGCGCCGCCGGCGATCGCACGTGCGAACGTGGCGTCGCCGAGACGCCGCGGTGGCGGTGCGGCGAGCTGCGCGCTGCGGTAGCGCGTGATGAAGCGGCCGAACCACGTACGAAGCGACGACGCGGAAACGCTTCCCGAACAGCCGTCGATCTCTCGTTCGCGGTTTCCCGTCGCAGCCTCCGCCCCGGAAATGCGCTCGCGCGCCGACGCCTGCGCCGCGCCGGCGACAACGCCTTCGTCGATGCGCAACCACGGCATCGCCCTCGTCACCCGCGCGATCGCCGCATCGTCGATCTCGCCATCGCCGCGCGCGGGCGCGAGGTCGGCGTCGGTGTAGCGCGCTTCCTCGGGCAGCGTCTCGATCAGGTGGTCGACGAAATCGCCGAGGAGGTCGGCCTGCGACGGCGCGCGCATGCCGATCGAATAGGTCATGCAGGCGCCGAGCGCGACGCCGTGGTGCGGCACGCCGGGCGGCAGGTAGAGCATGTCGCCGGGCTCGAGCACCCACTCGTGGGTCGGCGTGAATCCGGCCAGGAGCTTGAGTTCGACGTCGCTGCGGAACGCGCGCGGCGCCGCCGGATCCGTGCTGATCTGCCAGCGCCGGCGGCCGAGCCCCTGCAGCAGGAACACGTCGTACTGGTCGACGTGCGCGCCGACCGAGCCGCCGTCCTCGGCGTAGCTGATCATCACGTCGTCGATGCGCCAGCTCGGCAGGAATGCGAATGCATCGAGCAGCGCGGCGACGTCGGCGTCCCACTTGTCGACATCCTGCACGAGCAGGGTCCAGTGCGTCTTCGGCAGCGTCGCGAAATCGTTCTCGACGAACGGGCCGGTGCGCAGCGTCCACGCCGGTTCGCGCCCGGCGGCCGGTTTTCCGCGTCCGGGCGGTCGTTCGATCACGATGCGCGACAGCGCGAGCTCCTCGCAGGCGAGCCCGGCGAGATCGTCCGGCGCGACCGGACTGGCGAAGCCGGGAAACGCGGCGCGAACGAGCAGCGGCCGCTTCTGCCAGTAGTCGCGCAGGAACGTCGCCGCGGGCATGCCGAGCGGCTGGTTCGCGCGGGCCTCGAGTTCGATCTTCATGGCGTCGTCGCTCCGCATTCCTTCGCGACGCGCGCGTCGAGGCGCAGCCATTGGTCGCTCGCGGCGTCGGTGCGAGCGAACGAGGCGGCGCGGAGCAGCGCGTCGATCATCGGAATCAGATTCCGCGGGCGAGCCCGGGCGCGAGCCCGACGTAGCCGCCGGGCACGAGCGCGAGCAGGCGCTGCTTCGCGTCGGCCGGCAGCTCGAGGCTGGCGACGAACCCGAGCAGCGCATCGCGCGTGATGCCCTGGCCGCGCGTGAGCGCCTTGAGCTGCTCGTACGGTTCGGGCAGGCCGTAGCGGCGCATCACGGTCTGCACCGCCTCGGCGAGCACTTCCCAGCTCGCGTCGAGGTCGGCGGCGAGGCGATCGGGTGCCGCGTTGAGCTTGCCGAGGCCGCGCTGCAGCGCGTCGAGCGCGATCTGCGTGTGGCCGAACGCGGTGCCGAGTGCGCGCAGCACGGTCGAGTCGGTGAGGTCGCGCTGCCAGCGGCTGATCGGCAGCTTCGCGCTGAAATGTTCGAACAGCGCGTTGGCGAGGCCGAAGTTGCCCTCGGCGTTCTCGAAGTCGATCGGGTTGACCTTGTGCGGCATCGTCGATGAACCGACTTCGCCGGCCTTGAGCTGCTGGCGGAAATACCCGAGCGAGATGTAGCCCCAGACGTCGCGCGCGAAGTCGACGAGGATCGTGTTCGCGCGGCGCACTGCGTCGCCGATCTCGGCGACGCAGTCGTGCGGTTCGATCTGCGTCGTGTACGGGTTGAACACGAGGCCGAGCGATTCGACGAAGCGGCGCGCGAACACGGGCCAGTCGACCTCGGGGTAGGCGACCACGTGCGCGTTGTAGTTGCCGACCGCGCCGTTGATCTTGCCGGTCAGCTCGACCGCGGCGATCTGCCGGCGCTGGCGCTCGAGGCGCGCGAGCACGTTGGCGATCTCCTTGCCGAGCGTGGTCGGCGACGCGGTCTGGCCGTGCGTGCGCGACAGCATCGGCAGCGCGGCGTGCTCGTGAGCGAGCGCGCGCAGCTTCGCGGCGACCGCGTCGAACGCGGGCAGCAGCACGCCGTCGCGCGCATCGCGCAGCATGAGCGCGTAGGCGAGGTTGTTGATGTCCTCGCTGGTGCAGGCGAAGTGGATGAACTCCTTCGCCGCGGCGAGCTCGGCGTGGCCGGCGACCTTCTCCTTGATGAAGTACTCGACCGCCTTGACGTCGTGGTTGGTCGTGCGCTCGATCTCCTTGATGCGCTCGCCGTCGGCTTCCGAGAACGCGTCGCCGATCGCCAGCAGCGCGGCGCGCGCCGCCGTCGACAGCGGCGGAACCTCGGCGATCTTCGGCTCGTCGGCGAGCGCGAGCAGCCAGCGCAGCTCGACCTGCACGCGCCGGTGCATGAGGCCGTACTCGCTGAAGATCGGTCGCAGCGCGGCGGTCTTGCCGGCGTAGCGGCCGTCCAGCGGCGACAGGGCGGTGAGGGTCGAGCTCATTGCGGTTCCTTGCGGTCGTTCGTGTCGGGAAGCCGGGGCTGCACGAGGATCGTCTTCGCGCGGGCACCCTGCATCGTGCGCACGGTGAGGTCGAAGCCGTCGAAGGCGAGCGTCTCGCCTTCCTGCGGCAGGCGTTCGAGGCGGTGGATGATAAGGCCGCCGACTGAGTTCACGTCGGCGGGTGCGTCGATGTCGCGCTCGAGCAGGCGCTCGAGGCGGTAGATCGGCGTGCCGCCGGAGATCGTGAATTCGGCGCCCTTCGGCCGCGGCGCGAGGCCGCCGCCGCTGCGCGCGTGCTCGTCCTCGATGTCGCCGACGAGCACCTCGAGGATGTCTTCGAGAGTGAAGAATCCGGCCACGCGGCCGGATTCCTCGACGCCGAGCGCGAGGTGGGTGTCGCCGGTGCGGAAGCGCTTGAGCACGTCGAGCACCGGCGCGTGCAGCGGCAGCAGGATCGGCGGCCGCAGCAGGCCGACCATGTCGGCGGCGTCGCCGTGCTCGGCCATCGCGCGCAGCAGGTCCTTCATGTGCAGCACGCCGCGCACGCGGTCGCCGTCCGCTTCGAACCACGGGTAGCGGCTGTAGCGGCTGCGGCGGAACTCGGCGAGCACCGCGTCGCGATCCATGCCGTCGCGGAACGACGCGAGCTGGTCGCGCGTGCGCAGCACGTCGCCGACGACGAGCTCGGGCAGGTCGAGCGCGTGCTGCATCATCGAGTATTCCTCGCCGGCGCGGCTGGCGTGCTTGGCGTGCACGATCAGGCGCAGTTCCTCGCGCGAGTAGTGGTGCTCGTCGCCGCCGTGGCCGGCGGCGCCGAGGCCGAACAGGGCGAGCATGCGGTTCGCGCTCGCGTTGAGCAGGCGGATCGCCGGGTACATGAGCCAGTAGAACGCGTACAGCGGCGCCGCGGTGAACAGCGAATAGCGCTCCGGCCGACGGATCGCCAGCGACTTCGGCGCGAGTTCGCCGAGCACGATGTGCAGGTAGGAGATCAGCGTGAAGGCGATCACCAGGGCGACGACCTGGGTCGTCTCCGGGCCGATGCCGATGCGCACGAACAGCGGTTCGAGCAGGCGCGCGAAGGCCGGCTCGCCGATCCAGCCGAGGCCGAGCGAGGCGAGCGTGATGCCGAGCTGGCAGGCGGACAGATAGGCGTCCAGATGGCCGTGCACGTCGGCGAGCAGGCGGCCGCGCCAGCCGTGGCCGTCGGCGAGGGTCGCCGCCTGGGTCTGGCGCAGCTTGACGAGCGCGAATTCGGCGGCGACGAAGAAGCCGTTGAGCAGCACCAGCAGCAGCGCCGCGCCGACGTAGAGCAGGTTCTGCAGCATGTGCCGGTCGGAAGGGACGGCCGGCGATTGTAGCATCCGGTCCCGCGCCGGCCGATCCGACCATCGTCGCCGTGCCGGCCGTCCGGCGGCGGTCGCGGCGACCCGCTATAATCGCGGATTCCATTTCCGCAGCGGAATCCTCGATGAGCCAGTACCGGATCGAACGCGACAGCATGGGCGAATTGAAGGTGCCCGCCGACGCGCTGTACGGCGCGCAGACGCAGCGCGCCGTCGACAACTTCCCGATCTCCGGCCTGGCGATGCCGCGCGAGTTCATCCGCGCGCTCGGCCTGATCAAGTCCGCCGCGGCGCAGGCGAATGCCGACCTCGGCCACCTGAAGAAGACCAGCGCCAAGGCGATCCGCAAGGCGGCCGAGCGCGTCGCCGCGGGCGAGTTCGACGCGCAGTTCCCGATCGACGTGTTCCAGACCGGTTCCGGCACCTCGTCGAACATGAACGCGAACGAGGTCATCGCGCACCTGTGCGCGGCCGCGGGCACGAAGGTGCATCCGAACGACGACGTCAACAACGGCCAGTCGTCCAACGACGTGATCCCGACCGCGATCCAGGTCAGCGCCGCGCTCACGGTCAGCGAGAAGCTGCTGCCCGCGCTGGCCCATCTGCGCAAGGTCGTCGACCAGCGCGCGAAGGAGCTGCGCAAGGTCGCCAAGACCGGTCGTACCCACCTCATGGATGCGATGCCGGTCACGTTCGGACAGGAGCTCGGCGGTTGGTCGGCGCAGATCCGCTCGGGCATCGAGCGCCTGCAGGACACGCTCAAGCGCGTGCGCAAGCTGCCGCAGGGCGGTACCGCGGTCGGCACCGGCATCAATGCCGACGCCCAGCTCGGTCCGCGCGTCGCGGCCGAGCTCGGCAAGCTCACCGGCGTGAAGTTCGAGTCGGCCGATAATTATTTCGAAGGCATCAGCTCGCAGGATGCCGCGGTCGAGCTGTCGGGCCAGTTGAAGGCGCTCGCCTGCACGCTCATGAAGATCTCCAACGACCTGCGCTGGATGAACTCGGGTCCGCTCGCCGGTCTCGGCGAGATCGAGCTGCCGGCGCTGCAGCCGGGCTCGTCGATCATGCCGGGCAAGGTCAATCCGGTCATCCCGGAAGCGATGGCGATGGTCTGCGCGCAGGTGATCGGCAACGACACGACGATCACGATCGCCGGCCAGAGCGGCAACTTCCAGCTCAACGTGATGCTGCCGCTGGTCGCGCTGAACCTGCTGCAGTCGGTCGAGCTGCTCGCGAACGCGTCGCGCCTGCTCGCCGACAAGGCGATCGCCGGCTTCAAGGTGCGCGAAGACAAGATCAAGGAAGCGCTCGACAAGAACCCGATCCTGGTCACCGCGCTCAACGCGGTGATCGGCTACGACAAGGGGGCAGCGACGGCGAAGAAGGCCTACAAGGAAGGCCGGCCGATCATCGACGTCGCGCTCGAGACGACCGGCCTGCCGCGCAAGAAGCTCGAGGAACTGCTCGACCCGGCCGCGCTGGCCAGGGGCGGCATCCACGGCGGCTCCGCCGGCGGCTGACACGACAAGAAAGGTAAAGGTGGGGGGCAGGCGTGGCGAACGGCACATGCCGTTGCGACGAACCGCTCAGCAGACTGCGTCGTTTGACGGGAAGCACTGGCCGCGAAGGAACGCATCGCGGCGATCGGTCGCAGGGGTGTTTTGACTTGAAATTCCGCGCGACGCGGACAACTGAGCCCAGCCCGAGCCCTCCGGATTTCCCAAGACGAGTACCGATTGGAGTTTTGACATGTTGAAGAGACTGATCCTCGCCTCGGCGCTGATGGCCGGCGGCAGCGCATATGCGCAGGAAAACACCGACATCAGCGGCGCGAACTTCCAGAGCGGCAAGGCCGACTCGACGCTCGCTGCGCTCGGCAAGCAGGCCGCCGCCACGGGCAACAAGCTCGTGATCACGGCTCCGGCCGAGTGGCACGCGAAGATCGCGGCTAAGGTCAAGGCCGGCGGCAACGCCGACGTCGTGCTGCGCGAGGGCTTCTACGAGAACGTGCTCGTGCGCATCGAGAACAAGGGCGCGGCCGCCGCGGCCGCGGCACCGAAGGTCGCCGACGCAAGCAAGGTCGACGCCGAGAAGGCGAAGGCCGAGGCCGCCAAGGCCAAGGCGGATGCCGAGCGCGTGAAGGCGGAGGCCGAGAAGGCGAAGGCGGAAGCCGAGCTCGAGAAGAGCCGTGCCGAGGCCGAGAAGGCGCGTGCCGAAGCCGAAGCCGCGAA
This sequence comes from Dokdonella fugitiva, assembly GCF_014138265.1. GTDB lineage: Bacteria > Pseudomonadota > Gammaproteobacteria > Xanthomonadales > Rhodanobacteraceae > Dokdonella_A > Dokdonella_A fugitiva_A. The sequence goes on along the minus strand of NZ_JACGXL010000003.1, from coordinate 93,717 downwards.
GGCGCGTGCCGACGCCCAGCAGGCCGCCGCCGCGCGTGCGGCAGCCGCGCCGCCGGCACCCGCGCCCGCGGCTCCGGTCGCGGCTGCGCCGAAGGCCGCGCCGGCTGCCGACGCCGATGCGATCCGCGCGCGCTTCGAGAAGACGCTCAACGACGGTCGCACCGCGGATGGCAACCTCAGCGTCGCCGCGCTGCAGTCGGGCGACACGCTCTACGTCGACGGCCCGGTGCGTGCGGTCACGCGTCGTGAAGGCCGCCGCCTGGCGCTGTACTGGCTCGACGGCGACATCGACGTGCGTCGTTCGGAACTCAAGCCGCTCGCCGCGGACCGCTACCAGGTGCTCTCGTCGGTGCGTGGCGAAGGCACCCTGCGCAAGGAGTTCGCGGCCGGTGCGACGACGCTCGCGGCGCGCGAGCCCGCCGCGGGTGCGCCCGCGCGCACGGCGCTCGAGAAGAGCCTCAACGACGGCCATGCGATCAGCGAGACGATCGAGCCGTCCAAGCTCAAGAGCGGCGACGTGATCTACGTCAGCGGCGACGCCGCTGCGGTCGTGCGCCGTCTCGGCCGCGACATCGCGCGCTTCTGGCTGGTCGGCTCGCTCGATCTGCAGCAGGCCGGACTGCAGGCCGACGGCGCCAACAAGTACAAGGTGCTCAACGACACGCTGCGCTGAGCGCGTCGCACCGCCGGAAAGAAAAGGGCCGCGAAAGCGGCCCTTTTTCGTTGCACCGTGCGGCTGCGGCGTCAGACGTTCACTTCGATGCGGCGCCCGCGCAGCCAGACCGCCGCGGCGAGCAGGGCGAGGCCGGCGGCGACGCCGATCCACAGGTTCGCCGAGGTCATCACGTCGAGCAGGCGTTCCGGCGCGAGCAGGCCGGAACCGTTGGTGTCGCCCGCGTGCGGCATCCATTCGCGCACCACGCCGGCGGCGTCGAGGCTCATCCAGCCACCCGGCATCACGCTGAGCAGGAGGCGGCCGAGGATCTTCGCGACGTCGAGCACGCCGGCGAAGTGCGGTCCGCCGAGCACGCCGATCCACCAGTTCGCGAACACCACGAGGATCGGCAGCATCACGGCCCACAGGAACGGCTTGCTGCGCGCCCAGGCGGACCAGAACATGAGCCAGCCGATCGCCGGCAGTGCCCACAACGCGTCGACCGGGATCGTGAGGAACATGCGCCAGACGGTGCGGAACGGATGCGACGCGGCGATCGCGGGCAGCACGTTGAGGCCGTGCACGGACAGCCACAGGCCGACGATGACGAGGAAGGCGAGGTAGGCGAGCGTGGAGACCGCGAGCGCGATCAGCGGGGCGACGAACATCGCCGACAGCGCCTTCGAAGCCACCGTGGCGAGGTCCGACACCGGCAGCGATTTCCAGAACAGCACGCTGCGATCGCGGCGGTCGTCGTACAGCGCGCCGAGCAGGTAGAAGAACAGCACGAAGAACAGGCCGATGCACGGCAGCGCGCCGAACACGAACTGCACGACGTCGAGCCCGTAGCCGGCATTGGCCCAGTCCTTCGCGTCGATGTCCTGCCGCAGCATGTCGAGCGAGAAGCCGACCTGCACGTGCGCGCGGCTGCGGAATATCTCCGCGGTGACCAGGCCGAGCACGGTGAGCAGCAGCGTGATGCCGGTGACCCACACCGGCGTCCACAGGAAGCCGCCGCGATGTTCCCAGTATTCGCGCTTGACGAGGAGGGGGAGCGTATTCATGCGTAGGTTCCTTTCATCGTCGCGACGAACAGGTCGGCCACGCTCGGCTTGTGCAGTTCCCCGAGCTGGGCGAGGCGGGCGCGATCGACGCCGTCGAACAGGAAGATCGACTTGCCGAAGACCTGCCGTTCGTTGAGCGGCTTGAGCGAGCGCGCGGCGTCGGCTTTGTCCGGGTTGACCATGACCTCGGCGTAGCGGTCGCCGACTTCGTCCATCGTCGCGGCGAGCACGACCTTGCCGTCGCGGATGAACATGAGGTCGGTCAGGATGTGCTCGATCTCCTCGACCTGGTGCGTCGTCACGATGATCGTCTTCTGCTCGTCGAAGTAATCCGACAGCAGGCTCTCGTAGAACGCCTTGCGGTACAGGATGTCGAGGCCGAGCGTGGGTTCGTCGAGCACGAGCAGCCTGGCGTCGATCGCCATCACCAGCGCGAGATGCAGCTGCACGATCATGCCCTTGGACAGTTCGCGCACGCGCATGTCCTGGCCGACTTTCGTGTGCGAGAGGAAGGCGAGGCATTTCTCGCGCGAGAAGCGCGGATGCACGCCGGCGACGAATTCGATCGCCTCGCGCACGCGCAGCCAGCGCGGCAGTACCGCGACGTCGGCGATGAAGCAGACCTGCTCCATCAGCTGCGTGCGCTGCGTATGCGGGTCGAAGCCGAGCACCTGCAGCTCGCCCTCGTAGTCGGTCAGGCCGAGGATCGCCTTCAGCGCGGTCGTCTTGCCCGCGCCGTTCGGGCCGATCAGGCCGACGATGCGGCCCGCGTCGATCTCGAAGTCGACCGCATCGAGCGCCTTGGTCGTGCCGTAGCTCTTCGAGAGCTTGCGGGCGTGGACGATCGCGCTCATCGGCTCTCCTCCTTGCCCAACGCCGCCATCAGTTCCTTGAGGCTGAGGCCGAGGCGGTCCAGGCGCGCCGACAGGGTCGGCCATTCCTCGCGCAGGAAGCGTTCTCGCTCGGATTTCAGCAGCGCGTCGCGCGCGCCGTCGGTGACGTACATGCCAAGTCCCCTCCGCTTTTCCACCAGATTCTCGTCGACCAGTTCCTGGTACGCCTTCGACACGGTGATCGGGTTGATCTGGAAGTCACCGGCCACCTGGCGCACCGAGGGCAACGGGTCGCCCTGCTTGAGGACGCCGTCGAGGATCATCGCCACCACGCGGTCGCGCAGCTGGCGATAGATCGGCGTCGAATCGTTCCATGCGATGCTCATCAGCGTCATTCCTCGGTGCCGTGGCGCAGGGGCTTGCCGAAGGAATAGTAGGGCATGCCGAATCCCGTCCCGGCCGAGCCGGAGGCGAATGAGGTGACCGCGTGCACCGGCATGAAGCGCGGTGGCGCGGGCGCGCGATCGGCGCCGTAGGCGACCGCGTCGCCGGCGCGCACGGTGACCGTCGCCAGCGTCGGGATCTCCGGCTCGGCGTGCACGACCACGGTCGGCAGCAGCACGGGCGCGGCGTCCGCTTCGGCCGGCGTCGCGGCGAGCGGGGCGTCGGGCACGAGGCCGTGCGACAGGTAGGCGATCGTCGTGCCGGTCAGGGCCAGCGCGAAAGCCAGGGCCAGGAGATGGACGCCGCGACGCGGCAGGGCCGCGGCGGCCAGGTCCATCAACGGGTGGGAGCGGTGGTTTCTCATGACAGCCTCCGTGAGGCGCTCGATGAACTAGTGTTGTAGTTAACTATAACACCAAAAAGGCGAGCGTCAAGCGGCTGGACCCATGACCGATGGGGGAGGCGGACGGCCGGCCTCGGGATGACGGCGGGAGCCGCCGATTTCGGCCTAGTCGGACGTGACAGCGGCCTCGATCGCCGCGTGCGCGTCGAGCCAGGCCTGTTCGAGCGCATCGATCTCCTGCGCGAGCTGCCCCTGCCGGCGCACGCGGGCGGCGACCGCGGCGCCGTCCGCGGCCGCGTACAGCGCGGGGTCGGCGAGCTCGCGCTGCAGCCCGGACCGTTCGCCTTCGAGCGCGGCGAGTTCGCGCTCGATGCGCGCGACTTCCTTCTTCAACGGCGCGAGGCGCGCGCGCTGCCCGGCACGGTCGCGGCGTGCTTCGCGTCGCGGATCGCTGCCTGTGCCCGCGGACTCGACCGGCGCGCGCGCGCCGGCGAGTACAAGGCGTGCATAGTCGTCGAGATCGCCGTCGAACGGCTGCACACGGCCGCCGTGCACGAGCAGGTAGTCGTCGCAGACCGCACGCAGCAGGCCGCGATCGTGCGCGACCAGTACGACCGCACCGGCGAACTCCTGCACGGCCTCGGCGAGCGCTTCGCGCGTGTCGATGTCGAGATGGTTGGTCGGTTCGTCGAGCAGCAGCAGGTTCGGCCGCTCGAACACGATCAGCGCGAGCGCGAGGCGCGCCTTCTCGCCGCCGGAGAAACCGGCGACATCGGCGAGCGCACGCTCGCCGCTGAAGCCGAACGTGCCGAGGAAATCGCGCGCGGCCTGCTCGCCGAGCGCGGGATCGAGGCGCGCGAGGTGCTGCACCGGCGTCGCATCGGCATCGAGTTGCTCGACCTGGTGCTGCGCGAAATAGCCGATCGCGAGCCCCTTGTTGGCGCGCCGCTCGCCGCCGAGCACGGGCAGGGCGCCCGCGATCGTCTTGACCAGGGTCGACTTGCCGGCGCCGTTCGCGCCGAGCAGGCCGATGCGGTCGCCGGGGCGCAGCGACAGCCGCACGCGCTCGATAACGCGCCGCTCGCCGTAGCCGACCGCGACGTCGTCGAGCCCGAGCAGCGGGTCAGGCAGCGCGGCGGGCGCGGCGAACTCGAACTCGATGCCCGATTCGGCGCGCACCGCGGCGATCTCGGTCATGCGCTCGAGCGCCTTGACGCGGCTCTGCGCTTGCTTCGCCTTGGTCGCCTTCGCCTTGAAACGGTCGACGAAGCGCTGCAGGCGCGCGCGTTCGCGCTGCTGCCGCTCATGGGCGACCTGCTGCTGGGCGAGGCGCTCGGCGCGCTTGCGCTCGAACGCGCTGACGCTGCCGGCAAACAGCTCGGCGGTCGCATCGGCGATGTGCAGCACGTGGGTGACGACGCGGTCGAGGAACTCGCGATCGTGCGAGACGACGACGAGCGTGCCTTCGTAGCGGCGCAGCCAATCCTCGAGCCAGAGCACGGCGTCGAGGTCGAGGTGATTGGTCGGCTCGTCGAGCAGGAGCAGGTCCGAGCGGCACATGAGTGCCTGCGCGAGGTTCAGGCGCATGCGCCAGCCGCCGGAGAATTCCGCCACCGCGCGCGCCTCGTGGCCGGGCGCGAAACCAAGTCCGTGCAGCAGTTCGCCCGCGCGGGCGCGCGCCGCGTAGCCGCCGATCGCGTGCAGACGATCGTGCAGTACGGCCTGGCGTACCGCGTCGTGGGCGGCCTCCGCTTCGGCGAGCTCGCGTTCGAGGCGGCGAAACTCGGCGTCGCCGTCGAGCACGTGGTCGAGCGCCGTGTGCGCGTAGGCCTCGGCCTGCTGGCGCACGTGGGCGAGCACCCAGTCGCGCGGGCGGCCGAAGTCGCCGGCATCGGCGGCGAGTTCGCCGCCGATCAGCGCCAGCAGACTGCTCTTGCCGCTGCCGTTGCGCCCGGTGAGGCCGACGCGCCAGCCTGGATGAACGAGAAAGTTCGCGCCGTTCAGCAAAAGCCGGGAACCACGGCGCAGGTGGACGTTGTCAAAGCGCAGCATCCGGAGAGTGTAGGCGCAGCCGCTCCGCCCCGCCCAGGGGCCGGACCGGCGCTCCGGGCGCGGGGACGACCGCCGTTTGCCAACATCGGGTGCCGTGTTCACAATACGCGGCCCCGCATGATGGCCGGGTCCGGTCACGCCGTGACGCCCGTGGGCATTCACCGGCAAGACAATCGCAACCTTCAGGAGCAAACATGACGCGTTTCGTGCAGAAGACCCTCGTTGCCGCCCTCGCGGCCAGTTTCGCGATCGGCGCGATCGCGCAGGACAAGGACGCGCCCAAGGCCGAAGCCAAGCCGGCGGCCCCGACCGTCAAGGTCGACAAGAACAGCATCAGCACGATGGTCGGCATGGACGTCGGTCGCGGCCTCACGCAGATCAAGGACGACATCGACATCAAGGTCGTCGAGCAGGCGCTCGAAGCGACGCTCAAGGGCGAGAAGACCTCCCTGACGCAGGAAGAAGCGCTGCAGGTCCGCCAGGAATTCATGAAGACGCTGCAGGCCAAGCGCGTCGCCGAGCAGAAGGCTGCCGCCGACAAGAACAAGAAGGAAGGCGAAGCGTTCCTCGCCGCGAACAAGTCGAAGGCGGGCGTGAAGACGACCGCTTCGGGCCTGCAGTACATGGTCGAGAAGGAAGGCACCGGCGCGAAGCCGAAGGCGACCGACACGGTCAAGGTGAACTACCTCGGCACGAAGATCGACGGCACCAAGTTCGACAGCTCGTACGACCGCGGCCAGCCGGCGACCTTCCCACTGAACGGCGTGATCAAGGGCTGGAGCGAAGGCCTGCAGCTGATGCCGGTCGGCTCCAAGTACAAGCTGTTCGTGCCGGCCGACCTCGCCTACGGCGAGAACGGACCGGGCCAGATCGGTCCGAACGCGACGCTCATCTTCGAAGTCGAGCTGCTCGACATCGAAAAGGCGAGCGAGAAGGCCGAGAAGGCCGGCGAGGCGAAGCCGGGCGCCGCGATGAAGGCGACCCCGAAGCCGGCCGACAAGGCGGCCGCCAAGCCCGCCGCGAAGCCGACCGACAAGAAGTAATCGGTCCGCGACTCCGCACGAAAGGCGCGCCGGTCACCGGCGCGCCTTTTGCGTTTGTTGCAGGCCATTCGTCGCGGCCGATGCGTGGCGGGCACGACAGGCGACGCCTGATAAAATCCACGATCCAGCGAGAGAGCCCCGGGTCGCGTTCGGGGCTCCGCGTGCCGGGAACGGTGCGTTTTCACAGAGAACGGGCCAGAAGGGCCGAGGGGCCGCGCGCGGACCGTCGTCGCGCGTGGCGAGTCGGGGCGAGTCCCGCTGGACCTGCCCGGACCCAACCAAGAAGGGATTGCCGCATGCGCGTCACGATTTTCGGAACCGGCTACGTCGGTCTCGTCACCGGTACCTGCCTTGCCGAAGTCGGCAACGACGTCGTCTGCGTCGACGTCGACGCGAACAAGATCGCGCGCCTCGAGCGCGGTGAGATCCCGATCTACGAACCCGGCCTCGAGCCGCTCGTGCGCGCCAACCACGCGAGCGGGCATCTGCGCTTCACCACCGACGCGGCGAGCGCGATCGCGCACGCGCAGATCATCTTCATCGCGGTCGGCACCCCACCCGACGAGGACGGCAGCGCGGACCTCAGCCACGTGATCACCGTCGCGCGCACGATCGGCGCGAACCTGTCGCGCCACGCGGTCGTCGTCAACAAGTCGACCGTGCCGGTCGGCACCGCCGACGCGGTGCGCGCGGCGATCGCCGACGAACTCACCGCACGCGGCGCGAGCGTCGAGTTCGATGTCGTCTCCAACCCGGAATTCCTCAAGGAAGGCGACGCGGTGCAGGACTGCCTGCGCCCGGACCGCATCGTCATCGGCGCCGACAGCGCGCGCGCCGTCGACGCGCTGAGGACGCTGTATGCGCCGTTCAACCGCAACCACGAACGCATCGTGCTCATGGACGTGCGTTCGGCCGAGCTGACCAAGTACGCGGCCAACGCGATGCTCGCGACGAAGATCAGTTTCATGAACGAGATCGCAAACATCGCCGAGCAGGTCGGTGCCGACGTCGAGCAGGTGCGCCGCGGTATCGGTTCGGACCCGCGCATCGGCTACCACTTCATCTATCCAGGGGCCGGCTACGGCGGTTCGTGCTTCCCGAAGGACGTCAAGGCGCTCGAGTACACCGCGCGCGCGCATGCCTACGAGCCGCGCCTGCTCAGCGCGGTGGAGGCGGTCAACGCGGCGCAGAAGCGCAAACTGTTCGCGCTCCTCGAACGCCATTTCGGCGCCGCGCTGCGCGGTCGCACGATCGCGCTGTGGGGCCTCGCGTTCAAGCCGAATACGGACGACATGCGCGAAGCACCGAGCCGCACCCTGCTCGAGCAGCTGTGGGCGGCCGGCGCGAGCGTGCGCGCGTACGACCCGGAAGCGGCGGGCGAAACCGCGCGCATCTACGGCGATCGCACCGACCTCGTGCTCTGCGACCAGCAATACGCCGCGCTCGAGGGTGCCGATGCGCTCGTCATCGTGACCGAGTGGAAGGCGTTCCGCAGCCCGGATTTCGAGCGCATCCGCGCCTCGCTCAAGCAGGCAGTCGTGTTCGACGGGCGCAACATCTTCGAACCGAAGGCGGTCGAGGCCGCGGGCCTCGCCTACTACGGCATCGGTCGCGGCCGCAGCATCGCCGCGCAGTGAGCGCGAGGGGGGCGCCGAACCCTTGCGCCGCGGCTTTTGCGCTACCATCGCCCGCTTGTGGAATTCATAGCGTAGGGCAATGGAAAAGAAACGAGCGCTGGTCACCGGCATCACGGGTCAGGACGGGGCCTACCTGGCCGAACTGCTGCTCGCCAAGGGCTACGAGGTGCATGGGCTCAAGCGCCGCGCTTCGTCGTTCAACAGCGAACGCATCGACCACCTGCACCACGAACTCGACGACACGCGTCCCGGCGTGCGCCTGCACTACGGCGACCTCACCGATTCGCTGAGCCTGCTGCGCGTGATCCAGCAGGTGAAGCCGGACGAGATCTACAACCTCGCCGCGCAGAGCCATGTCGCGGTGTCGTTCGAGGAACCGGAATACACCGCGAACGCGGACGGCATCGGCACCCTGCGCGTGCTCGAGGCGATGCGCAGCCTCGGCCTCGGCGATCGCTGCCGCTTCTACCAGGCCTCGACGTCGGAACTGTACGGACTCGTGCGCGAGACCCCGCAGCGCGAATCGACGCCGTTCCACCCGCGCTCGCCGTACGGCGTCGCCAAGCTGTACGCGTACTGGATCACGGTGAACTACCGCGAGGCGTACGGCATCTACGGCTGCAACGGCATCCTGTTCAACCACGAGTCGCCGATCCGCGGCGAGACGTTCGTCACGCGCAAGATCACCCGCGGCCTCGCGCGCGTCGCCTGCGGCCTGCAGCACTGCCTCTACCTCGGCAACCTCGACGCCAAGCGAGACTGGGGCCATGCGCGCGACTACGTCGAGGCGCAGTGGCTGATCCTGCAGCAGGACCAGCCGGCCGACTACGTGATCGCGACGGGCCTGCAGCATTCGGTGCGCGAGTTCGTCGTGCTCGCTGCGCGCGAGATGGGGCTCGAGCTCGAATTCCGCGGCAGCGGCGCGGACGAGCACGCGGTCGTCGCGAAGGCGTCGAACGCGGCGCTCAAGGTGAAGGCCGGCGACGTCATCGTGCGCATCCACCCGCAGTACTATCGCCCGGCCGAAGTGGAGACGCTGCTCGGTGATCCGACCTTCGCGCGCGAGCGCCTCGGCTGGACGCCGAAGACGAGCTTCGCCGAGCTCGTGCGCGAAATGGCCGCGGCCGACCTCGCCCTCGCCGAGCGCGAGGCGAACGGCGCGATCGGCGCGCGCCACGGCCGCCACCTGATCGAGAAACTGCCCGGATAAGCCATGGCCGCCTCGCTGGAGGAACGCCTGACGGAACTGGAAGTGCGCCTGTCGTTCGTCGACGACACGATCGTCGCGCTCAGCGACACCGTCGCCGCGCACGATCGCCAGCTGCACGCGCTGCGCAACGCGCTCGACGCGTTGCGCGGCGACTTGCAGGCGGTGCGCGGTACGCTGGGCCAGGCGGCGCAGGACGAGCCGCCGCCGCCGCATTACTAGTGCGATCGTCCATGATCGCTGCACGCAGGAACGGTGCAAGGGCGTGAGGCGTGGGGCTCGGTGGGGTCCAGAAGCGGCCGTCCATGGCCGCACTTTTCATGAGAAGCACGTTCAATTGTTGATGTTCGGTGATTCGTTGTCGTAGGAGCGGCTTCAGCCGCGATCGTATGGACGAGATGGGTCGAAGCGGCCATCCATGGCCGCACTTTTCATGAGAAGCACGTTTCATCGTCGACGTTCGGTGATTCGATGTTGTAGGAGCGGCTTCAGCCGCGATTGCATGGACGCGATGGATCGGCACCGTGGATGCGGCCGCCGACCGGAATGGTGCGGGAGCGAATGCTCCGAGCTGTCGGGTCTTCTGTTCGAGTGTCAGAGTCATGTCCGATACCCTGCGTGACCAGTTGTTGAAGGCGGGCTTCGCGCCGCTGCCCAAATCCGATCCGCGTCCGAGGCCGCAGCAGCAACAGCAGCGGCCGGGGCAGGGACGGCCGCCCGGGAAACCCCACGGCAAGCCGCATGGCCAGCCACACGGCAAGCCGGCCGGGAACGCGTCGTCGCAGCCGCCGCCGGCGGGCAAGCGCGGCGAGATCGATCTCGCCAAGGCCTATGCCTTGCGCGATCGCAGCGAGCGCGAGCAGCGTGAACGCGACCAGCGCGAAGCCGAGCAGCGCGCGCGCGAGAAGCGCGAGCGCAAGCAGAAGATCACGGCACTGCTGCAGGGCGTCGCGCTCAACGACGCGGCGGCGGAGATCCCGCGTCATTTCCCGCACGCGAACAAGATCCGCCGCATCTACGTCACGGTCGAGCAGTTGCCGCGCCTCAATGGCGGCGAGCTCGCCGTCGTGCAGCTGGCCGGCCGCTACCTGCTCGTGAACCGCGAAACCGGGCTTGCCGCGCAGGCGATCGATCCGGACGCGCTGGTCCTGCTGTGCGACCCGCTGGCGCCGTCGCCGGAAGACGACATCCCCGCCGACCTCGTCTGGTAGCGCCGGCCGCTGCGACGCAGTGCGCGGAAATTCGTCTTCGCGCGGGCGAGGATGGGCACCATCGCGAGGGGAGTCCGATGCGCCGATCCACCGTTCTAGCCTGTGCCTTCTCGGCGCTGCCGGCGCTCGCCGCGGCCGCGCCGTTGCCGCGCTTCTCGCAGCCGACCGCGATCTGGAACGTCGACGTCAGCCACGCGACGTTGCGCTCGAACTCGGGCCCCATGATGACCCACCTCGCCGCGTTCTCGGCGTCGGGATGGGGCGACGATCGCGACTTCGATTTCCACATCGACTTCTCGTTCTACGTGCTGCACGCGAACGGATCGACGACGACGCGGCCGATCGTCGCGTGGCCGTCGGAAGGCGACTACTACAGCCCCGACTGCGACGCGCCGGGCGCGCCGTTTCCCGTTCCCGCCGGTGGTGGCATCGAGGGCACCAGCCCGCCGGCGTATGCGTGCGACGCCGGGAACGAGGATTGCCACCTGCTCGTCGTCAACGACGCGAGCAAGATCCTCTACGAGGCGTACGCGACGGAGTCCGCCGATGCGACCGGCGTGCATGCGATCTGCGGCCTGCGCTGGGACCTCGCGAAGACCTATCCGCGCCACGGCCGCGGCGAGCACTGCACGAGCGCCGACGGCGCGGGTTTCCCGATCGCGCCGCTGCTGTTCAATGCCGACGAGGTGTGGACCGCGGCCCAGGCGCACGGCGATCTCGGCCACGCGATCCGCTTCATCCTCGGCAACAACCGCATGGCGAACGACAAGTACGTGCACCCGGCATCGCACGGCACGCTGGCCACCTCGGACACGAACGTGAACGCGGTGCCGTACGGTTCGCGCCTCAAGCTCAAGCAGACGTTCGGCGTGAACGCATTCAGCACCAACGAATCGGTGCGCGTGATCCTGCGCACGCTGCAGAAGTACGGCATGTTCCTCTCCGACGGCGGCGGCGTGCCGCTGACCGCGGAGTCGGACGAGTTCACGACGCACAAGTGGACCGATGCCGACGTCGACATCGACTCGCACTCGCTGTACGGCATCCGCCCGACCGACTTCGACGTCGTCGAGGCGGGTGATCCGATGACGGTCACCTACGATTGCGAGCGCACGCCGGACGATTTCATCTACATCGACGGTTTCGACTTCTAGCGCGCGCGTGCCTCAGAAATCGATGAAGTAGCCGCCGTTGACCGGGATGTTCGCGCCGGTGATGAAGCCGGCGTCGTCGGCAGCGAGGAACTCGACCGTGCGCGCGATCTCGCGCGGCTCGCCGAGGCGGCCGACGGGGATGTTCGCGATGATCTGGTTGCGGATCTCTTCGGGCACCGCCTGCACCATCGGCGTGTTGCAGTAGCCCGGCGAGACGCTGTTGACGGTCACGCCTTTCTTCGCGACTTCGCGCGCGAGCGCCATCGTGAAGCCGTGCATGCCCGCCTTCGCGGCGGAATAGTTGGTCTGGCCGAACTGGCCGGTCTGGCCGTTCACCGACGAGATGTTGACGATGCGGCCGAAGCCTTGCGCGGTCATGCCGTCGACGACCGGACGGCACATGTTGAACACGCCGTCGAGGTTGACGCGCAACACGTCGCCCCACTGTTCGGCGCTCATCTTGCGCAGCGACGTGTCGCGCGTGATGCCGGCGGCGTTGACGAGGATCGAGACCGGACCGTACTGCGCGGCGATGCGCTCGACGAACGCGGCGCAACCGGCATGGTCGGCGACGTTGAGCGGTTCGAACACGATCGCGCCGTCGAACCCGGCTGTTTCGGCACGGAACGCCTCGAGCCGCTCGCTGCGCGCGGCGAGGTCGGCGGCGATCACCTGGCGACCGGCGCGTGCGAGGTATTTGCAGATCTCGCTGCCGAGTCCGCCGATGCCGCCCGTGACGACGGCGACGCGTTTGCTCATGGATTGCCCCTGGATCGTGCGATGCGGCATCGAACGCCGCTCGATTTTGCTGCGATGCGTCGCCCTGCCGCGAGCCGGCGGGGCGGTCCGGTCAGGACTTGCCGTCCTTCTTCTTGCCCGGGTCCTGCGTACCGCGCACGCTGTTCGCGGCGGCGGTGAGGAAGCCCTGCTGCAAGGACTTCCACATGTCCATGTTGCGCTCGGTGAGGTCGTTGAGCATCGACCACGGCCCTTGGCCGAGCATGTTGTTGAGCTGGCTGCGGAACTGCTGTTGCTGGTCGAGGAAGACCTGCAGGCTCCGTTCGAGATAGCCACCCATGAAACCCTGCAGCGAATCGCCGTAGAAACGGATGATCTGCGACAGCAGCTTGGTCGTGAACATCGGCTGCCCGCGTTCCTCGTACTCCGCGATGATTTGCAGCAGCACCGAGCGGGTCAGGTTCTCGCCGGTCTTGGCGTCGCGGACCTCGAATTCCTCGTCGTCGAGCACGAGCTGGCGGATCTCCTCGAGCGTGATGTAGCTCGAGATCTCCGTGTCGTACAGCCGGCGGTTCGGGTACTTCTTGATGATGCGGGGCGTGGTCATCGGCCAACGCTAGCAGAATGTGATGCGGCGCACCAGTTGGGGATGCTGCGCAGCAAAGGTCGCATGCCGACCCCGCTCCGGCTTCGCGGACGCGACCTTCCTCGTACCCTTCCGGAGGGCGTCGAATAAGCGCATCCGACGCCTCAAGGGCAAGCAAACCGGGCCAAGCAGGCATCCCTGCGCCGCTGCCCGTTCGACATCCTGTCTCACCTGGCGATGCGCGTATCCGACGCCGGAGGGCGTCGGATAAGCACGCACATCACCAACCCATGTACTGGCCGCCGTTGATCGCGAGGTTCGCGCCGGTGATCCAGCGCGCCTGGTCGTTCGCGAAGAAGCCGACCGCGTAGGCGATTTCGTCGGGCTCGCCGAGGCGACCGATCGGGATCTGCGCGACGATCTTCGCGCGTACGTCCTCGGGCACGGCCATCACCATGTCGGTGCCGACGTAGCCCGGCGACACGGTGTTCACGGTGATGCCGAACTTCGCGTTCTCCTGCGCGAGCGAGATCGTGAAGCCGTGCATGCCGGCCTTCGCGGCCGCGTAGTTGGCTTGGCCGTACTGGCCCTTCTGGCCGTTGATCGAGCTGATCTGCACGATGCGGCCCCACTTGCGCTCGCGCATGCCGTCGATGACCGGGCGCGTCACGTTGAAGCACGAGCCGAGGTTGGTCGCGATGACTTCCTGCCACTGCAGCGCGTTCATCTTGTGGAAGGTCGTGTCGCGCGTGATGCCGGCGTTGTTGACGAGGATCTCGACCGGGCCGAGCTGCTTCTCGACGTCGCGCACCATCGCCTCGGCGATCGCGGCGTCGGCGACGTCGCCCTTCGCGAGCGCGAAGTCGAAGCCGTCCTTGCGCTGGGCGTCCTGCCACGCCTTCGCCTTCGCCTCGTCACGGTAGTTCGTGGCGACCTTGTGGCCGAGCTTGGCGAGGTGTCTGCAGATGGCGGTGCCGATACCGCCGGTGCCACCGGTGACGAGGGCGACGCGTGCCGTCATGACATGTACTCCATTTCGAAAGGGTGGAGCGGGAGGCGCGCGAGGCGCCTGTCGCGATTGTGCCTGAGCCTCACGAGGTTGCATTGCGCGCTGCCGCAAACGCGGGTGGAGCCGTCGCCGTGCGTGGAATCCGCAGCGCATCGAACTCGCGTGAAGCCCGCGACAATAACATGTGCACATTGCGTTCCGTCGACGCGGGCTGGCCGAGGAAATGCAGCGCCGCGCGCAACGCCGGCAGCGGATCGCGCGCGTCGACCGCGAGCGCAGCCTCGTGCTTGCTGAGCTTGCGGCCGTCGGCGCCGAGGGCGAGCGGCAGGTGCGCGTAGGTGGGTAGGGGAAATCCGAGCAGGCGCTGCAGCAGGATCTGTCGCGGCGTCGAGTCGAGCAGGTCGGCGCCGCGCACGACTTCGCCGATGCCCTGCGCGGCGTCGTCGACGACGACCGCGAGCTGATAGGCGCAGGCGCCGTCGGCGCGCCAGATCACGAAGTCGCCGACCTCGTGCGCGAGGTCCTGGTGCTGCGCGCCCTGCACGCGGTCGTCGAAGCCGATCCGTGCCGAGCCGACGTGGAGGCGCCAGGCGGGCGAGCGGTCGCGCGCGGGCGCGACGCATGCGGGCGGATGGATGCCGCCGAACGGCTCGAGGTCGGTGCGGCTGCACCAGCATCGGTAGGCGTGGCCGTCGCGCTCGAGGCGGGCGAGCGCCGCGGCGTAGAGCGGCGTGCGAGCGCTCTGCGCCACGACCGGCTCGTCGCCGGCGAGGCCGAACGCGTCGAGCGCGGCGAGGATGCCCGCGGCCGCGCCGGCGACTTCGCGTTCGCGGTCGAGGTCTTCCATGCGCACGATCCACGATGCGCCCGCCGAACGCGCGAACAGCCAGCTGCCTAGCGCGGCGACGAGCGAGCCGAAGTGCAGGCGCCCGGTCGGCGACGGCGCGAAGCGGCCGCGCGCCGCCGTCACGGCGAACCCGTCGCGTGTTTCGCGGTCCAACACGGACTCCCGGATGCGCGGCGAAAGCGATAGGCTTCCAAACGCGGCGGGCGCCCCCATCTGGGAATTTCGAAGGATCCCGGCGTTCCCGTGGCACCCGGACGTGCCGCCCGCGATCCGGCGCGCGAGCGGCGGATCGGTGCAAGCGCCTTCCGGCGCACGCCGGGAACGCCAGGCCGGACAGCGGCGCGGAACGCCGCCGTCCAGTTGAGCAACAACGCGATCGGCGCCCCCATGCGGGGCCGATGCGGAACCCGACCGTAGTCGACATCGAGGAAGGCCATGCTGCGCATCGTACTGTTTGTCCTGACCAACCTGGCGGTGATGGCGCTGTTGACCATCGTCGTGAAGCTGACCGGGCTCGACGTCTACGCCTACCGCCGCGGCGGCCTCAACCTGTCGGGCCTGCTGATCATGGCTGCGGTGATGGGCATGGGCGGTTCGTTCATCTCGCTCGCGATGTCGAAGTGGATGGCGAAGATGTCCGTCGGCGCGCAGGTGATCACCCAGCCGCGCAACCCGAGCGAGCAGTGGCTGCTCGACACGGTGCGCTCGCACGCGCAGAAGGCGGGCATCGGCATGCCTGAAGTCGCGATCTACGACGGCCCCGAGATGAACGCGTTCGCGACCGGCATGTCGAAGAACAGCTCGCTCGTCGCGGTGAGCACCGGCCTGTTGCAGAGCATGGACCGCGAGCAGGTCGACGCCGTGCTCGGCCACGAGATCACCCACATCGCCAATGGCGACATGGTGACGATGGCGCTGCTGCAGGGCGTGCTCAACACCTTCGTGATCTTCCTCGCGCGCGTGATCGGCACGCTGGTCGACCGCGCGATCAGCGGCAACCGCGACGGCGGTGGCGGCGGCTTCGCCTACTTCGCGATCGTGATGGTGCTGCAGCTCGTGCTCGGCCTGCTCGCGTCGCTGATCGTGATGGCGTTCTCGCGCTGGCGCGAGTTCCGTGCCGACGCCGGCGGCGCTCGCCTTGCCGGCCGTGGCGCGATGATCTCCGCGCTCGAGCGCCTCGACGCCAACCACGGCGAGTCGACCCTGCCGAAGGCGATCCAGGCGTTCGGCATCTCCGGCGAAGGCGGCATCGCGCGCCTGTTCATGAGCCATCCGCCGATCGCCGAGCGCGTCGCGGCCCTGCGCGCGGCCGCCTGATCGGACGCAGCGGGAGCGGCTCAGCCGCGATGCCTTGCTCCGGTGGCTGCGTCATCGAAACGCATCGCGGCCGAAGCTGCCGCGAACGCAGCCGTCGACGATCGCTGCGGGAACGAAAAAGGCCCGGAATCCCGGGCCTTTTTGCTCGCGACACGGCGGGGCGTCACGCCGCGGCGTGGCTGAGGATCTTCTCCGGTTCCTGTAGGAAATTGCCCTGCACGAAGTTGACGCCGCAGCTGAACAGGATCGACATGCTCGCCGCGTCTTCGACGAACTCGGCGACCGTGAGCTTGCCCGCGTGGTGCGCCTGGTCGCAGATCTCCTTGATCTTCTCCTGGTTTTCCTTGTGCTTGGGCAGCTCCGCCATGAAGTTGCGGTCGATCTTCAGGTAGTTGACCGGGATGTGCTTGAGCAGCTGGAACGAGTTGAGGCCGGAGCCGAACTGTTCGAGCGCGAAGCCGCAGTGGATCTGCTCGAGTCCCTTGGCGAACGCGCGCGCCGGCTTGAGGCTCGTCACGACCTTGCTCTCGGGCATCTCGAACACGAGCGAGTCGCCGCGCTGGCGCGCGGTCTTGAGCTGCTGCGCGACCCACGGCAGCAGGGTCTGGTCTTCGAGCGACTGCGGCGTCAGCTTCACGAAGAACGTGGTCTTGTGGCCCGAGCGCTCGCGTTCGGCGATCGCGCGGATCGCGTTCGCGATGACCCAGCGGTCGATCGCCGGCATGCGGCCGTTGCGCTCGGCGATCGGCAGGAACTGCGCCGGCGGGATCTCGCCTTTCGGGCCGGCCATGCGCAGCAGGATCTCGTAGTAGTCGCCTTCGGCACCGTGCAGGCTGATGATCGGCTGGTAGTACAGCACGAAGCCATTGTGCGCGAGCGCGTGGTCGATCGCCTCGAGCCAGCGGCGCGTGCTCTCGACCGCGGCCTTGTCCTGCTCGGACGGATCGATCACGTTGAGGCGGTTGCCGCCTTCGTTCTGCGACGAGCGCAGCGCGGTCATGGCGCTGTTCATGACCGCGGACGCGTTCGCGTTCTTCTCGCCGAGCAGCGCGCCGCCGATGCTCATGGTCAGGCTGATCGACTGCTTGCCGACCTCGAAGATCTTCTCGCCGAACGCGTTGCGCAGCTTCTCGCCGAGCTTGCGCGTCGCGTCGACGTCGTGCGCGGGCAGCAGCAGGCCGAAGGTGTGCTCGGACACGCGCCCGGCGACGAGGTCTTCGCCGGCGTGCCGGCGCAGCATCGTCGCCATGTCGCCGAGCAGCACGTCGGCGTTGCCGAGCCCGACCGTGTCGAGCACCTGCTTGAAGTTGTCGGGCTCGAGCAGCAGCAGTGCCTGGTCGGTCTTGCCGTTGGCCGCGCGCGCGACCGCTTCCTCGAGCTGGGTCATCAGGTACTGGCGGTTGTACAGGTCCGTGACGAGGTCCTTCTGGCGCATCGCCTCGAGTTCCTGCGTCAGGTTCGGATCCACCGTCTGCAGGCGGAACGTGATCTGCTGGCAGGGCTCGCCCTCGTAGCTCGCCTCGGTGAACTCCATCGTCGCGTCGAACGTCGATCCGTCCGAACGCTGCGCCTTAAGGTTGAGGCGCTGCGGCGGCTTCTCGCCCTTGGAAAGGCGCTTGAGCAGCGACTTGAAGTCGTCGGCGTCCTGCGACGCGATCATGTCGAGGATCGACATGCCCTCGACGTCCTCGAACTCGTCGAAGCCGAACATCTCGAGGTAGGCCTTGTTCGCGCGCACGTGCATGCCTTCGTGCACGAAGGCGATCGGGTCGCGCGAGGAATCGAGCAGCGCCTCGCAGCGGCGTTCGGATTCGCGCAGGCTCGCCTCGAGGCGGCGCACGCTCCGGCGCATCGTCAGCGCCTCGAACTCGCGCCGCACGATCATCTGCACGTGCTCGTGCGAGTCGCGCAGCATCATCGCGCGCGCGCCTTCGCGGAACGCCTTGACGATCGCCGCTTCGGTCACGCCGCGGCCGAATGCGATCAGGGTGATGTCGCGCCCGCCGCGTTCGGCGAGCTCGTGCACGCGCTGCAGCGGCAGTTCCTTGCAGTTGAGGTCGGCGATGATGAGGTCGGGCGTCTGCTGCTCGAGCGCGGCTTCCAGCTCCGCCTCGTTGCTCGCGCGCGCCGGCCGCACGGCGATGCCGCCGTTGCGCAGGATGCTGATGGTCTGTTCGGCGTCGTCGACCGAGTCGTCGACGAGCAGCAGCTTGATGATGTTGTCGGATCGGGTCATCGGGGCGGCGGATCGGGTGCGGCGGTGGTGGGGCCTGCCGGCTCCGCGCCTGGGGCACGCGTTGCGACGGAGTTTCCGGAGGTGCGAGCCCACGGACGGCTGGTTGTTATTTACCGGATTCGGCTATTCATTTCCATGGGCCGTTCATCGGCCTTGCAACAGGCTTACAACGGGGTCTTGGACGGTTCACCAGCGACTTCGCGCACGAGCCGCGGCACGAGGTAGCCGGGCAGGCGCCGGCGCAGCGCATCGACCAGCGCCTGCGCCCGCGCGTCCGGGACCTCGAAATGCGCCGCGCCGGCGACCCGGTCGAGCTGGTGCAGGTAGTACGGCAGCACGCCGGCCGCGAACGAACGTTCGGACAGCCCGGCGAGGACGTCGACGTCGTCGTTGACCCCGCGCAGCAGCACGGCCTGGTTGAGCAGGGTGGCACCGGCGTCGCGCAGGCGCGCGCACGCGGCGTCGACGCCGGCGTCGATCTCGGCCGGGTGGTTCGCGTGCAGCACGACCACGCGCTGCAGTGGCAGCGCCGCGAGCCAACGGTGAAAATCGGTGTCGACGCGCTCCGGCAGCACGATCGGCAGGCGAGTGTGGATGCGCAGGCGGCGCACGTGCGGGATCGTCGCGAGCGCGTCGCCGAGCTCGGCGAGCTTGCCGGTCGACAACGACAGCGGGTCGCCGCCGGACAGGATCACCTCGCCGATCGAGCGGTCCGCACGCAGGTGCCCGACGGCTTCGCTCCAGCGGTTCGCCGCCGCAGTGTCGTCCGCGTACGGGAAATGGCGGCGGAAGCAGTAGCGGCAATGCACCGCGCACGAGCCGGTCGCGACGAGCAGCGCGCGCCCTTCGTACTTGTGCAACACGCCGTTCGCGCTGCGCGCGGCGAGGTCGCCGACCGCGTCGCGCGTGAAGCCGGGTACCTCGCCGAGCTCGGCCGCCTGCGGCAGCACCTGGCGCAGCAGCGGGTCGTCGGCGTCGCCGTGGCGCATGCGCGCGACGAAGCCGCGCGGCACGCGCAGCGCGAAGCCGGTATCGGCCGCGGGCAGCAGCTCGCCGGCCCGCTCGGCGAGGCCGAGCAGGGCGAGCAGTTCGCGCGGGTCGGTGACGGACTCGCGCCAGAGCTGCTGCCAGCGCACAGGCTGCGCCGGCAGCCGGTTAGCAGGTATCATGGGCGGATACGTCCGATGCGTTCGGTCGCAGGAACCGTCCATTGTAGCCGGTTTTGCCGAACGCCCTTGCCGACGATCGCGTCCGGAGTCCACCCGGCCCCGCGTTCGCCGGCCCGGGCGCCCCCGACAACATCCAGCAGGAGTGACCCATGGCCAGCTATGGCATGAACGACGTCAAGAACGGCCAGAAGATCATCGTCGACGGCTATCCGTGCACGATCGTCGACACCGAGTACGTGAAGCCGGGCAAGGGCCAGGCGTTCACGCGCGTGAAGTACCGCAACCTCAAGACCGGCCGCACCGTCGAAATGACGATGAAGTCGACCGACTCGGTCGAGGCCGCCGACGTGATGGATACCGACATGGAGTTCCTCTACGCCGACGGCGAGTTCTGGCACTTCATGCATCCGGACACGCACGAGCAGATCGCCGCCGACAAGAGCGCGGTCGCCGACGCGGCGAAGTGGCTCAAGGGCAACGAGGTGTGCATCGTCACGCTGTGGAATGGCGCGCCGCTGACGGTGACGCCGCCGGTGTTCGTCGAGCTCGAGATCACCGAGACCGATCCGGGCGTGCGCGGCGACACCTCGGGCGGCGGCGGCAAGCCGGCCACGCTCGAGACCGGCGCGGTCGTGCGCGTGCCGCTGTTCGTCGGCCAGGGCGAGAAGATCAAGGTCGACACGCGCACCGGCGAATACATGTCGCGCGTGAAGTGAAGCAGGACCGTCCAGCCGCTCGCGGCTGGACGGGAGGGCGTCCGTCCGCAGCGTGGACGGACTCGTGAGGACGGCGCTGCGCGCCTCGTGAGAACGGCAGCGCATCTGGCGAGCGAGTCCGCAGGACGGGCGACCTCACGAGGCCGCGCCAGCGGCCGACCCAACCCTCTCGCGATGCAAGGGCCGTCATGCAACCCATCGATCTCCTCATCGAAGCCCGCTGGGTCGTCCCGGTCGAGCCGCACGGCGTCGTGTTCGAGCACCATGCGGTCGCGGTCGACGGCGGGCGCATCGTCGCGTTGCTGCCGGTCGCCGACGCACGCGCGCGCTACGTGCCGCGCGAGCGCGTCGTGCTCGACGAGCATGCGCTCATCCCCGGCCTCGTCAACGCGCATACGCACAACCCGATGACGCTCATGCGCGGGCTCGCCGACGACCTGCCGCTGATGCGCTGGCTGCAGGAGCACATCTGGCCGGCCGAGGCGAAGGCGATCGGGCCCGAGTTCGTGCGCGACGGCATCGAGCTCGCGGTCGCCGAGATGCTGCGCGGCGGTACCACCTGCTGCAGCGAGAACTACTTCTTCCCCGACGTGCAGGCGGCCACCTACCGCCGCCTCGGCTTCCGCGCGATGGTCGGCCTGCCGATCATCGAGTTCCCGAGCGCATGGGCGGCGACGCGCGACGAATACTTCGACCGCGGCCTCGCCGTGCACGACGAATTCCGCGGCGAGCCGCTGCTCGGCACGAGCTTCGCGCCGCACGCGCCGTACACCGTGTCCGACGAGAGCTTCGAGCGCATCCGCCTGCTCTCCGACCAGCTCGACCTGCCGGTGCACCTGCACCTGCACGAGACCGCGCACGAGGTCGAGGACGCCAAGCGCGAGCGTGGCGCGCGCCCGTTCGCGCGCATGCAGTCGCTCGGCATCGTCAACGACCATCTCATCGCCGTGCACATGACCCAGCTCACCGACGCCGAGATCGCCGCGTGCGCGGAGGCGGGCGTCGCGGTCGTGCACTGTCCCGAATCGAACCTCAAGCTCGCCTCGGGCTTCTGCCCGGCCGAAAAGCTCCGCCGCGCGGGCGTCAAGCTCGCGATCGGCACCGACGGTTGCGCGAGCAACAACGACCTCGACATGTTCGGCGAAATGCGCACGGCGGCGCTGCTCGCCAAGGCCGTCGCCGAGGACGCGAGTGCACTCGATGCCGCGAGCGCGCTGCGCGCGGCGACGCTCGGCGGCGCGTTCGCGCTCGGTTGGAGCGAACGCGTCGGCAGCATCGAGGCCGGCAAGCAGGCCGACCTCGCCGCGGTGCGCCTCGACGACATCGAGACGCAGCCGCTCTACAACGTCGTCTCGCAACTCGTCTACGTGACCGGCCGCCAGCAGGTCAGCGACGTCTGGATCGCGGGTGCGCGCAAGCTGCGCGATCGCGTGCTGCCCGACGTCGACCTCGGCGAGGTGCGCGAGAAGGCGCGGCGCTGGCGTGAGCGAATTGCGGGCGCGGCATGAAATTCCTTTGTGCGAGGGCGGTGCAATGAAGGGAGCTGGATTCATCGTCGCATTGCTGGCTCCCATCGGTTTCGCACATGGCGCGAAGCAGCCCGCAATAACTGACGGACCGGCGATCGCACTCATGCGCTACGCGTGTCTCGGCCCGTGCCCAGCCTATTCGGTTACGGTCGATGGCGACGGGCACATCACGTACATGGGCGAGTCCAATACGGGTGCGCTCGGCGTGCGTACTGCGAAAATTGATGCGGCGGACTACGCGGAGCTCATCCGGTCGCTGAGTGCTTTGACGTCGTATCAGGACAGCTACCAGAACGAGAGCGACGGCTGCGAAGCGCGCTGGACGGACCATTCGCACTTCATGATCGCACTGCATTCCGCGACCGCGAACAAACAAGTCCGCGTCGATCTAGGCTGCGAAGGCAAGCGCGTGCAAGCCGACATTGAGGCCCTCACCAAACTCGCCAAGCGCATCGACGATTCGCTCTCGACTGACCGCTGGACGAGCTATTCGACGCAAACCGGCGGCTACCTTGCGGGTATGTCCGAGCCGAAGGAGTGAGCGGTATGACGAACGTCAACGCCGCCGAAACCGCGAAGTTCGACCGCCTCGCCGCGCGCTGGTGGGATCCGGACGGCGAATCGCGACCGCTGCACGACCTCAACCCGGTGCGCTTCGCCTACGTCGCCGAGCGCGTCGCGCTCGACGGCGCGCGCGCGCTCGACGTCGGTTGCGGCGGCGGCCTGCTCAGCGAGGCGCTCGCGCGCGCGGGCGCCAACGTCACCGCGATCGATCTCGCGCCCGCCGTGCTCGACGTCGCGCGCCTGCACTTGCACGAAAGCGGGGTGAAGGTCGACTACCGCGAGGTCGCGGTCGAGGCGCTCGCCGCGGACATGCCGGGCGCGTTCGACGTCGTCACGTGCATGGAGATGCTCGAGCACGTGCCCGATCCGGCCAGCGTGATCCGCGCCTGTGCGACCCTGCTCAAGCCGGGCGGCACGCTGTTCCTGTCCACGCTCAACCGCACGCCGTTCGCGTTCGGCGCGGCGATCCTCGGCGCCGAGTACCTGCTGCACCTGCTGCCGCGCGGCACGCACCAGTACGCGCAGTTCCTGCGCCCGAGCGAGATCGCGGGCGAACTGCGCGCGAACGGCCTCGTGCTCGACGACCTGCACGGGCTCGCCTACAACCCGCTCACGCGCCGCGCCTGGCTCACCGCGAACGTCGCGGTGAACTACCTCGCCTGCGCGAGCAGGCCCGCATGAGCGCTGCGGCGCCGCGCGCGCTGTTCTTCGACCTCGACGGCACGCTGGTCGATTCCGCACCCGATCTCGTCGCCGCCGTGCAGGCCCTGTGCGCCGAACTCGGTGCGCCGCCGCCGGACGCGCAGGCGGTGCGTCGCGTCGTCTCCGCGGGCGGCCGCGCGATGCTGCGCCAGGGCTTGCCCGGCGCCGACGACGCGATGATCGACCAGTGGCTGCCGCGCTTCCTCGACATCTACTCGGTCGCGATGACCGTGCACACGCGCCTCTACGACGGCGTCGCCGAAGTACTCGACCGGCTCGAGGCGAACGGCGTCGCCTGGGGCATCGTCACCAACAAGCCGGGCTGGCTCGCGCGGCCGATGCTCGAGCAGATGCAGTTCCATCGCGGCGCGGTCGCGCTCGTCACCGGCGACTGCCTGCCCGTGCGCAAGCCCGATCCCGCGCCCGTGCTGTTCGCCTGCGAGCAGGCCGGCATCGACCCGCAGTCCGCGGTCATGATCGGCGACGACCTGCGCGACGTGCTCGCCGGGCGCGCCGCGGGCACGCGCACGATCGCTGCGGCGTGGGGTTACCTCGACGGCGGCGACCCGCATGCATGGGGCGCCGACCTCGTCGTCGATCAACCGCTCGGCCTGTTGTCCGCGCTCGGGCTCGCCTGATGGACGACGCGTCGCGCGACGTGCCGCTCGCGAGCTTCGAGGCGAAGTGGGCGAGCGCATGTCCGGAATTCGAGCTCGCGCTGACCTTCGTGCCGGCCGCGCTGCGCGTGCCGTACGGCGCGTTCGCGTGCATCGGCTACGAGATCGAGCATGCCGCATTCGGCATCCGCGAAGCGCAGCCGGCCGCGCTGAAGCTGCAGTGGTGGGCCGAGGAATTCGCGCGCACGCGCGACCGCAGTGCGCGCCATCCGCTCACGCAGGCGCTCGCCGCGCTGCCCGGCGTCGCCGTGGCGTCGCTCGCGCAATGGCAGGACGTCGTCGTCGGTGCGTTCGCGCAGCGCGATCCCGAGCCGGCCGCGGACGCGGCTGCGCTGTTCGACGCCTACGCCGCGTTGTATCGCCCACTCGCGATGATCGAAGCCGCCCTGTTCGCACCGCTCGACGCGGCGACGCTCGCGCATGCACGCGCGCTCGCGCGCGCGGTGCGGGAGACCGCGACGCTCGGCGACGCGCTGCGCGACGGCCGCCTGCCCCTGCCGCTCGACCTGCTCGCGCGGCATCGGCTCGCGCGCGGCGACCTCGCCCACGCATCGCCTGCGCAGGCCGCGGCTTTGCGCGACTGGCTCGGCGTGCTGCGTGCGCGCCACGCGACGCTCGAAGCGACGAATGGCGGGCCGCTCGCCGCGGCGGGTGCGAGCGCGGACCGCTGGCGCCTGCGCTCCGCCGCCGCAGCCGACGATCCGCTCGCCGCGCTGCAGGCCGCGATGACGCGGTTGCCGCTGCGCGCCTCGTGGGCCGCATGGCGAGCGGGACGGCGATGGGCGCGCTGACTTCGCGCCGTCGGCACGGCGAGGCCATCGGGCAGGCCGGACGGGAGTCCGGCCTGCTGCTAAGCTATTGAACGTCCTGCGTGAAGACCCCAGCTCGTGGCGACGCATCCTCGCATCGCCGCCCGACCCGACCATGTCCATGACGCCCGAACCGCAGCGCCTGCTGCCCGACATCGCCAGCGAAGTACAGGCCGGTCATGCCGGCGCGCTCGACGGCGTCGGCATGCAGCGCATCCAGATGCCCGTGCTGCTGCTCGGCGCCGACGGCCACGCGCAACGCGCGAGCGCGCGCGTCGACGCGTTCGTCAACCTCGCGCGCGAGGACGCGCGCGGCATCCACATGTCGCGCCTGTACCTGCACCTCGATCGCCACCTTTCGGCCGAGCCGTTGACGCCGGCGAGCCTGCGTCGCCTGCTGCGCGATTTCCTCGAGTCGCACGCGGGCCTCGCCGATCGCGCCTGGGTGCGCGTGCGCTACGAGCACCTCGTGCGGCGTGCCGCGCTCGCCAGCGCGCACAGCGGCTGGCGCGCGTATCCGGTCGAGCTGCGCGCGAGCCTGCAGGGCGGCGAGTTCGCGCTCGAACTCGGCCTCGAGGTGCAGTACTCGAGCACGTGCCCGGCCTCGGCCGCGCTCGCGCGCCAGCTCATCCAGGATCGCTTCGCCGCCGATTTCGACGGGCGCGGGCCGCTGCAACGCGACGCCGTGCTCGCCTGGCTCGGCCGCAGCAGCGGCATCGTCGCCACGCCGCACAGCCAGCGCAGTGCGGCGACGCTGCGCCTGCGCCTCGTGCCCGGCTTCGAGCTGCCGGTCGAGGACTTGATCGATCGCGTCGAGCGCGCGCTGCAGACGCCGGTGCAGACCGCGGTCAAGCGCGAGGACGAGCAGGCGTTCGCCCTCGCCAACGGCCAGAACCTCATGTTCTGCGAGGACGCCGCGCGACGCATCCGCCGCATGCTCGACGCCGACGAGCGCATCGCCGACTACTGGCTGCGTGCGGAGCATTACGAAAGCCTGCATCCGCACGATGCGGTCGCGATCGCGACCAAGGGCATCCCCGGCGGCTACGCCACGTCGTAGCGGTTGCGCGCACGCGGTAGCGCGGCAAAAAGCCCGAAACGCGAGTCCCTCAACCCGCGCTGCGCAGCGGGGGAGCGAGCGTGAGGTCGGGGAAGCGGCGGCGGATCGACGCTTCGATGCCGGCGGCGTCGAGTCCGTCGCTCGCGAGCAGTTCTTCGCGGCTCGCGTGCTCGAGGAAGCGATCCGACAGGCCGAGGTGCAGCATCGGCACGGTGATGCCGTGCGCGGCGAGCGCTTCGGCGACCGCGCTGCCGGCGCCGCCCAGGATCGCGTTGTCCTCGGCCGTGACGAAGGCCGCGTGCGATTTCGCGAGTTCGAGCAGCAGCGCCTCGTCGAGCGGCTTGACGAAGCGCATGTTGACCAGCGTCGCGTCGATCGCGTCGGCGACCTTCGCGCACGGCGCGACCATCGCGCCGAAGGCGAGCACCGCGATGCCGCGGCCGCGACGGCGCAGGTCCGCCTTGCCGACCGGCAGCGGCAGCAGTTCCTTCGAGACGGCGGCACCCGTGCCGCTGCCGCGCGGGTAGCGCACGGCCGCCGGACCCTGGTGCAGGAAGCCGGTCGTGAGCATGCGGCGGCACTCGTCCTCGTCCGCGGGGGCCATCACGACCATGTTCGGGATGCAGCGCAGGTACGAGAGGTCGAAGCTGCCCGCGTGCGTCGCGCCGTCGGGGCCGACGAGGCCGGCTCGGTCGATCGCGAACAGCACGTCGAGATCCTGCAGGGCGACGTCGTGGATGAGCTGGTCGTAGGCGCGCTGCAGGAAGGTCGAGTAGATCGCGACGACCGGCTTGGCACCTTCGCAGGCCATGCCTGCGGCGAGCGTGACCGCGTGCTGCTCGGCGATGCCGACGTCGAAGTAGCGCTGTGGAAATTCCTTCGAGAAGCGCACGAGACCGGAGCCTTCGCGCATCGCCGGCGTGATGCCGTAGAGGCGTTCGTCGGCGGCCGCCATGTCGCACAGCCAGTCGCCGAAGATCTCGGTGTAGCTCGGCCTCGACGCGCCGCCCTTCTTGACGACGCCGGCTTCGGGATCGAACGGACCGACCGCGTGGTATTCGATCTGCTCGCGCTCGGCCGGCGCGTAGCCTTTGCCCTTGGTCGTGATCACGTGCAGCAGCTGCGGCCCCTTGAGGCCCTTGAGCGTGCGCAAGGTGGAGACGAGCTGCGGCAGGTCGTGTCCGTCGATCGGACCGGTGTAGTGGAAACCGAGTTCCTCGAACAGCGTCGACGGCACGAACATGCCTTTCGCGTGTTCCTCCCAGCGCTTGGCAAAGCGCCAGAGGAAGCCGCCGCGCTTCATCATCTGCTTGCCGCGCTCGCGGATGTTGTTGAGCGTGCGGCTCGCCATCAGGCGTGCGAGCATCTTGGTCAGCGCGCCGACGTTCTCGCTGATCGACATCTGGTTGTCGTTCAGGATCACGAGCAGGTCGGGTTCGACATCGCCGCCGTGGTTGAGCGCCTCGAACGCCATGCCCGCGGTCATCGCGCCGTCGCCGATCACGGCGACGATCTTGCGCGGGTCGCCCTTGCGCTGCGCGGCGATCGCCATGCCGAGCGCGGCCGAGATCGACGTCGACGAATGGCCGACGCCGAACGTGTCGTATTCGCTCTCGTCGCGCTTCGGGAACGGCGCGACGCCGTCCTTCTTCTTCACCGTCGTGATGCGGTCGCGGCGGCCGGTGAGGATCTTGTGCGGGTAGCCCTGATGGCCGACGTCCCAGACGAGGCGGTCGACCGGCGTGTCGTACAGCCAGTGCAGCGCCACGGTGAGCTCGATCACGCCGAGGTTCGCGCCGAAATGACCGCCCGAGGTCGACACCGACTCGATCAGGTACGCGCGCAGCTCGCGCGCGATGTCGCCGAGCTCGGATTCGGGGAAGGTGCGCAGGTCCGCCGGGGTTTCGATGCGGGCGAGGCGGGGATAGCGCTGCGGGTCGATCATGGGAACGCCAGTGTTCAAGCGTGATATTGTCGGCTACCGGCGTTTTTACGGCAAGAACGGGCTGAAATCGGGCCATTGCGCTGCTGACCGGCGCCCCCGCCGACACACGTGATTCCTGCCGAAGGCGGTGGAAGGGGCACCGTCGCGCCGGCCCCCGGGCCAGGCCCGCACCAGTGGGAGATCACGTCATGTGCAGCATGCGGACGCTCAAGGCGCTC
Source organism: Dokdonella fugitiva (assembly GCF_014138265.1). Lineage (GTDB taxonomy): Bacteria > Pseudomonadota > Gammaproteobacteria > Xanthomonadales > Rhodanobacteraceae > Dokdonella_A > Dokdonella_A fugitiva_A. The sequence continues at coordinate 65,952 of NZ_JACGXL010000003.1, read as the reverse complement.
GTCGTCTCGTCCATTTTTATCCTTGTCGCTTCGACCGCCCATGCGCAGACGCGCACGTGGGTCTCCGGCGTCGGCGACGACGTCAACCCGTGCAGCCGCACCGCGCCGTGCAAGACGTTCGCGGGTGCGATTTCGAAGACGGCCGCCGGAGGCATCATCAATGTGCTCGACCCCGGTGGCTTCGGTGCCGTCACGATCACCAAGGCGATCACGATCGAGGGGCCGGAGAAGTGGGGTGGCATCCTGAACACGCTCGTCAATGGCGTGATCGTGAACGCAGGCGCGAGCGACACGGTCGTCCTGCGCGGCCTTTCCATCGACGGCGCGGGCAGCGGCACGAATGGCGTGCGCTTCCTCGCCGGCGGCAAGCTCGTGATCGAGGATTGTTACATCGCCGGCTCGGCGACCGGCGTCGACTTCGAGCCGAGCGGCAATTCGAAGCTCGAGATGCTCGACACGACGGTCAACAACACCACCGCGAACGCAGTGCTGGTGCAAGCGGGCGCGAGCGGCAACGCCTCGGCGAGCATGGAGCGCATCAAGCTCACCAACGGCGCATTCGGCCTGAAGGTGGGCAAGGGCGTGGTTTCGGTGAAGGGGGCGATCGTCAGCAACATGTCGACGACGGCCGTGAAGGCGACCGCATCGACCGCGGTCGCCCAGATCACGCTCGTCGACGCGCTCGTCAGCGACAACGGCGGTGGCGTGAATGCGGCTGGCGCGCTCGGCAAGGTGTTCCTGTCCGATTCGACGATCACCAACAATACGGTCGGCGTGTCGAACGCGACCGGCGGCGCGGTGACTTCGTTCGGCAACAACAACATCGCCGGCAATGCCACCGACGGCAGCCCGTCGTCGACGATCGTCCAGCACTGAGGCCGATGCGGTGCGCGCAGGGTGCAACCCCGCGCGCATGCCGGGTCGCGCTCAGCGCGTACGGCCGCGCATGCGGATGTGGCGGGAAGCCTCGTTGGCTTCGCGCAGGCGTCGCGCGTGCGCGAGCAGGTCGCCGGCGTGAGGATGCCGACCATCGCGTGCGGTGCCTGTGCCGCGACGACGATCACGCGACCGACGTTCTCCGCGACCATGTGATCGGCTGCCTCGCGCAGCGAATGGTCTTCGCGCACGACGATCGGCGCGCGCCGCACCATGTCGCCGACGCGATGCTACTGCGGACGACGATCGCGCGGCAGGTGGTTGACCAGGAATTCCATCTGGTCGGCGAGGATGTTGCGGTTCGACAGGATCAGGTGCTCGACCCAGCTCGGCCGGTACGGCACCGCGAGCAGCGGCATGCCCGCCTGCTGCGGCGTGCGGTTGCCCTTCCTCACGTTGCACGACCAGCAGGCGGTGACCACGTTGACCCAAGTGTCGCGGCCGCCCTTGGAAACCGGCTGCACATGGTCGCGCGTGAGTTCGCCGCGGCTGAAATGCTCGCCGCAGTAGAGGCAGAGCATGCGGTCGCGCGCGAACAGCGCGGCATTCGTGAGCGCGGGCGCGGGATCGATCGCGTGCGGGCGCACGTGGCCGGTGCTGGCGACGATCGGGTGCAGGTCGAGCAGGCTCTGTTCGCCGCTGCGCTGGTTGTAGCCGCCGTGGATCGTCAGGCACGGGTCGCCGAGGGTCCAGGCGACCGCGCCGCGCACGTACAGACACACCGCGTCCTGCCAGCTCATCCAGTCGAGGATGCGCCCGGTGGAGTCCAGGGACAGGACGCGGGTGCTATGGATGTCGCCGGAAGTTCTGACTTCCGCAAGCATCGTGACCTCCGTTCTCGTGCACGAAACCGGTGGCATGCCCTCGCCGTGCGGGTCGTGGGCCGCCGCGAGCATAGAACAAAAGACAGATGGCGGGAAATTGACCGCTTCGTGAAACGGATGCAGGGGACCGTTCAGCGGAGTGGTTTGGCCATGCGCAGCACGTCGACGCCGTAGCCGTGCCGCTCGTACAACGCGCGGGCGCGCGTGTTGCCGGGGAACACGGCGAGGGTCAGGTGGCGGCAATGATGCGCGCGCGCCCAAGCGTCGGCGTACGCGAGCAGGGCGCCTCCGATGCCCTGGCCGTCGAAGCCGGGCGCGACGGCGAGATCGGAAATGTGGCAGTTCTGCGCGGAGGTGAAGTAGTCGGTCAGCACTTGCAGGTGCAGGAACGCGACGCGCTCGCCGTCCTTGTTCTCGGCGACGAATACGTGCGAGCCGGGCGGCTGTTCGGCGAGGTGGCGTTCGATGTCGCTGCGGATGCCTTGCGCGCATTCACCGCGCCGGCGCCAGGGCGGCAGCTCGAATTCGACGAAACGGCCGACCAGGCCGAGGATGAAATCGTCGTCATCGGCGGCGGCGAGGCGGATCGACAGGTCGGTGCGGACGTCGGGCGGCGAAATCATGCAGCGGTTCGGCGAACGATCGGCTGCAGCGGATGTTACGCCGCCGGCGGCTTTTCGTCGCCGGGGGCCGTGCCGGGGCGACCGGCGAGCGCGCGCTGGATCAGCAGGCCGGTTAGCATCGCCGGCACGAACCACAGCGCTTCGACCGACCCGGCGCCGAGGCCGGCCAGCGCCGGACCCGGGCAATAGCCCGCGAGGCCCCAGCCGATACCGAACACGGCGGCACCCGCGACGAGCGGTGCGTCGATGCGGCGCGACGCGGGCAAGCGGAACGCGTCGGCGAACAGCGGATGCGCGCGCGCGAGCACGAGGCGGAACGCGACGAGGGTGGTCACGACGGCGCCACCGAGCACGAACAGCAGGGTCGGGTCGAATTCGCCGGCTACGTCGAGGAAGCCGAGCACGCGCCGCGCGTCGGTCATGCCGGAAATCGCCAGGCCGACGCCGAACAGCGCGCCGGACGCGAGCGCGGAAAGGACGGCACGATTCATGGCAGGAGATGCCGCACGACGTACGTCGTCGCCATCGCGGTCGCGACGAAGGTCAGCACCGCCGCGAGCGAGCGCGGCGACAGGCGGCCGAGGCCGCACACGCCGTGGCCGCTCGTGCAACCGTTGCCGAGGCGCGTACCGAAGCCGACCAGCAGGCCGGCGACGACGAGCATGGCGCGCGGGAAGTCCGTGCGCGGTTGCGGCGCGCCGGGAACGAACAGGATGCACAGGCCGGCCGCGACGACGAGCCCGGCGAGGAACGCGATGCGCCAAAGCGCATCGCCCAGCCGCGGGCGCAGCACGCCGTCGACGATGCCGCTGATGCCGGCGATGCGCCCGTTGGTCCACAGCAGCAGCGTCGCCGCGAGGCCGATGAGGATGCCGCCGCCGAGCGCGGCGGGCCAGTTCGCGATCATCGCCTGCTCCGCGCCTCAGCCGAACTGCGCGTCGGCGAGTTCGAGCAGGTTCGCCGCACCGCTGCGCATCGCGGCCGCGTGCGCCTGCGTGCGCGGCAGGATGCGCGCGTAGTAGAAGCGCGCGGTCGTGCGCTTGGCCGCCTTGAAGTCGGCGGCGTGCGCGGATGTGTCGGCGGCGGCGACGCTGCGCGCCCACAGGTAGGCGAGTGCGACATAGCCCGAATAGAACAGGTAGTCGTAGGCGGCCGCGCCCATTTCCTCCGGATTCGCGGCCGCGCGCTTGCCGAGTTCGAGCGTGATCTCGCCCCATTCCTTCGCCGCCGCGCCGAGCGGCGCGACGAACTCGGCGAGCGCGGCGTCGGCGGCGTGCTTCGCGCAGAACGTGCCGATCTCGGCGAGGAAGTGCTTGAGCCCGACGCCCTGCAGCTGCATGACCTTGCGGCCGAGCAGGTCGATCGCCTGGATCTGCGTCGTGCCTTCGTACAGGGTCGTGATGCGCGCGTCGCGCGCGAACTGCTCCATGCCGTGCTCGACGATGAAGCCGTGCCCGCCGAACACCTGCAGCGCGTGGTACGTGCATTCGATGCCGGTTTCGGTGAGCAGGCCCTTGACGATCGGCGTGAGGAACGAGACCAGGGCTTCGGCCCGTTCGCGTTCGGCCGGGTCGGTCGAATGCTTGGCGATGTCCTCCTGCAGGTACGCGTACAGCGCGAGTGCACGTTCGCCTTCGGCGAATGCCTTCTGCGTGAGCAGCATGCGGCGCACGTCGGGATGCACGATCAGCGGATCGGCCGGTTTGTTGGGGAATTTCGCGCCCGACAGCGAGCGCATCTGCAGGCGATCGCGCGCGTAGGCGAGCGCGTTCTGGTACGCGCGTTCGGTCAGGCCGAGCCCCTGCAGGCCGACCGCGAGGCGCGCGGTGTTCATCATCGTGAACATCGCGGCGAGGCCCTTGTGCGGCTGGCCGACGAGCCAGCCTTCGGCGCCGTCGAAATTCATGACGCAGGTGACCGAGCCGTGGATGCCCATCTTGTGCTCGATCGACCCGCAGGCTAGCGCGTTGCGCTCGCCGACGCGGCCGTCCTTGCCGACCTTGAACTTCGGCACGAGGAACAGCGAAATGCCCTTCACGCCCGCGGGCGCGTCCGGCAGACGCGCGAGCACGAGGTGCAGGATGTTGTCGACGAAGTCGTGCTCGCCCGCGGTGATGAAGATCTTCGTGCCGCTGACGCGGTAGCTGCCGTCGCCGGCGGGTTCCGCGCGCGTCTTGAGCAGGCCGAGGTCGGTGCCGCAATGCGGTTCGGTCAGGCACATCGTGCCGGTCCAGGTGCCGGCGACGAGCGGCTTGAGGAACACCTCGCGCTGCCAGTCCTCGCCGTGGTGTTCGAGCGCGGACGACGCGCCGTGCGAGAGCATCGGGTAGTTGCCCCACGACAGGTTCGCCGAATCGACCATCTCCTTGAGCGCCGCGCCGAGCGTCTCGGGCAAGCCCTGGCCGCCGAATTCGGTCGCGGCGGTGAGGCCGATCCAGCCGCCATCGACGTACTTCGCGAACGCGTCCTTGAAACCCTTCGGCGTGCGCACGCTCTGCGTCGCCTTGTCGTAGCTGCAACCTTCGGCGTCGCCGCTCTGGTTGAGTGGCGCGAGCACCTGTTCGGCGAACTTCGCCGCTTCCTCGAGCACGGCATCGACGACGTCGCGCGTCGCATCCTCGCAGCCGGGCAGGCGCGCGTAGGTGGTCGTGACGTCGAGCACGTCGTGCAGCGCGAAGCGCAGGTCGGCGAGCGGGGCGGTGTAGCGGCTCATGGGCGGCGTTCCTTGATGGTGCTTCGCGCAACGCGGGCCGAAGCGGGGCGACGGAGGATTCGAACGATCGTTTGAATATGCCGATAGCCTAACCAAATGCGCGGGGCGCGCCTAGGTGGTCCATCGATCTTCGGTGGGTGCCAAGCGATCGCCGTCCCGGTTCGACGTGGTCGCGTCGATCGACGGGTTGCCGCGCTGCAGGAACGCCAAGCGGTCGGCAACGAGCGCGATCGGGCAGTGCGTTGGTTCAGCGGTAGGTGTTCGGAATGCCAGGTACCGGCGTGAGCCGGCTCGCGGTCTCGAACTTGAAGCTTTCCTTCGGCTCGCTCGTCTCGATCGTGCCCTTCAGGGCGTAAGCGACGTCGGTACCGAACGTCGTCTTCGCGTTCGGGCGGAACGTCGCCTCGACGACATCGCCGTTGTTGCCGACGATGTCGATGTCGGGCGTCGCCTCGAGCCGGCCGAGGTCCTTGCCGTCGATCGAGAGGCCTGCGTCGATGCGGCTGAAGTGCATCGAGAACGTGCTGTAGTTCTGGATGCGCAGCGTGAGTTTCCAGCTGCCGTCGGCCTGCACCGCGAGCTGCTGGATCGACGCGGTCGACGGATGCACCTTGCGCGGCGGACCGCCGCTGCCGCAGGCGGCGAGCAGGCCGCCGAGAAGCATCACGAGGCAGGCGTGGCGCAGCAGCATGGCGACCTCAGGCGCTCGTTCGATCGGACGCCTAGCCTAGCGAATCCGCCCGGCGGCGCCTAGCGCCGCGGCGATGGCTCAGCCCGCTTCGGCCGCGTGCGCGCGGCGCACGTCGAACTCGGCGATCGGCTGCTGGCGCACGACGCGGCCGGCGTCGATGCGCACGACTTCGTCGGCGAGCGCGGCGACCTCGTCCGCGTGATGGCTCACCAGTACGGTGAACACGCGCAGTTCACGCTTGAGCCGGCGCAGGTGGTCGAGCACTTGCGTGCGCGCCTGCGCGTGCAGGCCGGTCAGCGGTTCGTCGAGCAGCAGCGCGCGCGGATCGGCGAGCAGGGCGCGGCCGATCGCGACGCGCTGGCGTTCGCCGCCGGAAAGGCTGTCCGGCCGCCGTTCCAGCAACGCGCCGAGGCCGAGCAGTTCGACCATCATGGCGAATTGCGCATGCGGTCCCTCGACGCCGTAGAGCAGGTTCCGCCGCACGCTGAGGTGCGGGAACAGTCGACCGTCCTGGAACACGTAGCCGATGCGTCGCCGCGACACCGGCACCGCGACGCCGCGCGCCGTGTCGAGCAGCACGTCGCCGTCGATCGCGATGCGTCCCGACTGCGGCGCGAGCAGGCCGGCGATCGCGTTGAGCACGCTCGTCTTGCCGGCACCCGAGTCGCCGTACAGCGCGAGGGTGCGTGCGTCCGAGCGGAACGCGAGGTCGAGCTCGAGGTCGGCGTAGGCGTGATGCAGCGCGAGTTCGATCATGACGGCGCCTTCCGCCACGGCCCGCCGCCCGCGATGAGGGTCGCGGCCGCGCTCGCGCCGAGAGCGACGACGAGCGAGACGAGCGCGAGGCGATGCACGCCGGGCATGCCGCCGGGCGTGTTGAGCAGTTCGTAGATCGCGATCGGCAGCGTGCGCGTCTCGCCCGGGATGTTCGACACGAAGCTGATCGTCGCGCCGAACTCGCCGAACGCGCGCGCGAAGGCGAGCACGCAGCCGGCCGCGATGCCGCGCAGCGACAGCGGCAGAGTGATCGTCGCGAAGCGTCGCCAGGCGCCGGCGCCGAGCGTTTCCGCGGCCGCTTCGAGGCGGCGGTCGACATTGTCGAAGGCGACGCGCACGGTCAGCACGAGCAACGGAAAGCCCATCACTGCGGCGGCGATCACTGCTCCGGTCCAGCGGAACGCGACGACGATGCCGACCTGCTCGAGCAGGATGCCGAGCGGTCCGTGGCGCCCGAACAACGCGAGCAACGCGTAGCCGGTGACGACCGGCGGCAGGATCAGCGGCAGGAACAGCAGCGATTCGAGCAGCAGCCGGCCTGGAAAGCGTCGCCGCGACATGAGCCAGGCGAGCCCGAGCGCGAGCGGCAGCGAGGCGATCACGCTGAGCACGCCGACGCGCAGGCTCAGCGCGAGCGCCTGCCATTCGTCGGGCGCGAGCGCGGTCACGGCACCGGCTCGGTGCGGCGATCCTCGCGCAGCGCGTCCGCAGCGACTCGTATCGCGCGGTGGTGCGTCACCGGTTCAAGGTCAGCGTGGCGGCGCGTCGAATCCATGGTCGCGGAAGATCGCCTGTTCGGCCGGGGCGCGCAACAACTCGAGCAGTCTGCGTGCGGCCGGCGTGTCGTGCCCGGCGAGGATCGCCACCGGGTACACGATCGGCGCGTGGGTCGCGTCCGGGAACGTCGCGACGACGCGCACGGCCGGCTCCGACACCGCGTCGGAACGGTAGACGACACCGAGGGCCGCCTCGGCGCGAGCGACGAAGTTGAGTGCGGCGCGCACGTTGTCGGTGGAAACGACGCGCGCGGCGACCGCGTCCCACACGCCGAGGCGGGTCAGCGCGGTCTTCGCATACTTGCCCGCGGGCACGCTGTTCGGCTCGGCCAGCGCGAGGCGGCCGTCCTTGCCGAGTGCGGTCGCGAGCGCGAAACCCGCTGCGATGTCGAGTTTCACCGTGCTGTCCTTCGGCGCGACCAGCACGAGCGCGTTGCCGAGCAGGTTCGCGCGCGTGCCGTCGACGACGAGCTTGCGCTGTTCGACGTAGTCCATCCAGTCCCGGTCGGCCGAGATGAACAGCGCGGCCGGCGCGCCCGCCTCGATCTGCTTGGCGAGCTGCGAACTCGCCGCGTAGCTCGCCTTGACGCCGCCGAGCGCGGCCGCCTCGGGCGTCGCGAGGATCTCGTCGAGCGAAGGCTTGAGGCTGGCTGCGGCGAACACGAGCAGGCCGTCGGCGCGCGCCGCGAATGGCGTGAGCAGCGCGATCGCGAGAACGCCGTGCAGGGCCAGGTGGCGCAGGCGCGCCGTGTACGGGCGAACGCTCATCCGGCATACTCCTCGGCGATATTTCCGTATGAACATATCGCTTCCCGCGCCTGCACGCGAGTGGCGGCGAACGAGGAGCAGGCATGATCGGGCGGATGTCGATCGCGAAGGGCGTGCTCGCGTTGTGTTTCGCGCTGCAGTGGCCGCTCGCCGCGGCGGACGCGATGGCCGCGGTCGCGATCGGCGGCCGCGTCGCCGCGCGTTGCGCGTCGATGCGGCGAAACTCGCCGTGTCGCCGCGTCGCGCGCTCGACGCCGCCGACCACGGCACGCTCGCGCACTGGGAGGGCGTCGCGCTCGCGGACCTGCTGCGCGAGGCCGGTGTGCCGCTCGGCGACGCGCTGCGCGGCCGGCACCTCGCCACGTACGTGCGCGTGACGGCCGCGGACGGCTATGTCGCGGTGTTCTCGCTCGCCGAACTCGATCCGGCGATGCACGACGGCACGGTGCTGCTCGCCGATCGCCGCGACGGCGCCGCGCTCGACGCGAAGCAGGGGCCGTTCCGCCTCGTCGCCGCCGGCGACAGGCGCCCTGCGCGCTGGGTACGCCAGGTCGTCGCGATCGACGTGCTCGCCGCGCCCTGACGCGTGGACGCGCACGCAGCACGCGCGCATGATCGTTGCCGCGACCGCAACGAGCGCCGTGATGAACCGCAGCAGACAACCGCCTTCGATCCACCTGCGCGTGATGCCCGCGCCGGGCGTCGCGCTCGGTCCGGGCAAGTGCGACCTGCTCGCGGGCATCCGCGAGACGGGCTCGATCGCGGCCGCGGGGCGGCGCATGCACATGAGCTACCGGCGTGCGTGGCAGCTCGTCGAGGAACTCAACCGCAGTTTCCGTGGCCCGCTCGTCGAGGCAAGCAAGGGCGGCAGCGGCGGCGGCGGCGCGCGCCTGACGGCGCTCGGCGAAACCGTACTCGACCGCTATGCGCGCATGCGCACGGCCGCGGCCGCTGCGGTCGCGGCCGACGTCGCCGCCCTGCGGCGACTCGTCGCACGCGACGACTGACCACACCCCATCCACCCATGCGACATCCGGCCGCGGCCCGCACCGGCCCGCTTCGGCGTGCGCTTCGATATATCCATGCGAACATATCGACGAGGCGATCGGCCGGCATGTCGTTAGAACCAGCGGTCAGTTCCGCCGTGCCGCACCGCGCCCCAGCATCTTCTTCACCATCACGGGGACACCAAGCCATGAACCAGCGAAGCCTGCACGTGGCGACCGCGTTGCTGCTTGCCGCCGCGGCGGGACCGGCGAGCGCGTACGACCTCGAGGACTGGCCCGTCCACTACACCTTCAGCGACGGCACCGACGTCGGCCTGACCGGCGTCTACCGTTACGACGTCAACGCGTTCAACGACGAACGCAAGCCGGACGGCAGCGATGCGTTCGAGGATGCGCACACGAACCGGCGCAAGGAGCTCGGCATCACGCTGAGGAAGAAGGGCGTGTACGAGGCGATCGTCGATTACGAGTACCAGGGCAAGACCTGGCTCGACACCAACGTGCGCGTGCAGTCCAAGCCGTTCGTGGGTACCGACATCGGCGCGTTCCGCTTCGGCTACTCGAAGACGCCGGTCGCGTTCGAAGGCGTGACCGGGACCAAGGCGACCTCGTTCCTCGAGCTCGCATTGCCCGCGCAGGCGATCTTCGAAGGTCGCCGCACCGGCGTCGATTGGCAGTTCGAACGCGCCGCGTACATCGTCAACCTCGGTTACTACTGGGGCCAGGACCTGCTCGGCGACAACGACGGCACGACCGTCGCGGGCCGCGTCGCCTGGACGCCGCACAAGGCCGAAGGCGACGTGATCCATCTCGGCGTTTCGGCGTCGCGCGAAGATCGCGACGGCACCACCGACGGCCGTGGCGTCTACCACGATCCGAGCGCGCGCCTGTCGACGCCGCCGGAAACCGGGCTCACGCCGGTGCGCCTGGTCGACACGGGTCCATTGTCCAAGGCCGATCGCGTCGAACGCAGCGGGCTCGAGGCGCTGTGGATCGGTGGGCCATGGTCGGTGCAGGGCGAACTGCTGCGCGCGGACGTCTCGCGCTTCGGCGGCAATCCCGATTTCAGCGCGCGTGGCGGCTACGTGTTCGGCAGCTGGGTGCTCACCGGCGAGTCGCGCCCGTACAGCGGCGGCAATGTCGGCAACATCAAGCCGAAGGGCACGTGGGGCGCGTGGGAACTGCTGCTGCGCTACAGCGAGCTCGATCTCGACGACGGGCCTGTGCGGGGCGGCAAGGAACACGACTGGACGATCGGCGCGAACTGGTACCTGACTCAGCACTTCAAGTTCCAGGCGAACTACATCCAGGCGACGAGCGACAAGGGCAACCTATCGCTCGATCCAAAGATCTTCGAGCTGCGCGCACAGATCTACTTCTGAGCCCGGCACGCGCCGATCGCCGCGGCGAGGAGCGCGGGTTATCGATGCGTCACGGGGATCGACGCTGGCGAGGCGCGATCCACGGCCGAAGCTGCGCGTATACCAGCGGGCTCGTCAACAGGTCCATGTGGCCCATGCGCGTGAACACGCTTCGCTGCCCTTCGGGCAGCACGTCGCGTGGCGCATCGTCGCCTCGCGCGAGTGCGCTCGGCACCGGCACGAGGCCGTCGCCGATCCAGCCGGCGCGCAGGCCGTGCGCGCGGCTCGACAGGGTTGCGGCAACCAGCCGCCAGCGTACGCGCGTGCCGAACGGCAGCTGCGCCGGACTCGTGGCGTCGTGCGTTCCACGACGGTCGAGGTCGCTCGCCCAGCCGTGGCGCAGGTCCTTCACGCCCGCGCTGCGCGCGTCCGCGACCGCGGCGATCGCGCGCGTGTACGGGTTCGCCGCGAGCAGCTCGGCCAGCGATCCACCGAGGCGTTCGAGCGGCGCGCCGAGGTGCGGCGTGCCGAGGCAGATCACGCTGTCGAGGTCGTCGGCCCAGGCGAGTCCGTGGCGTTGCGCGTGCTCGCAGGCGCTGCGACAGACCAGGCCGCCCATGCTGTGGCCGACCAGTACGAGTCGTCGCGGCGTGCCCGCACGCGATTCGTGCAACGCCTGCAGCAGCAGCGAGAGGTCGCGGCCGTTGGCGGAAATACGTCGGCCGCTGTTGTAGCGCAACTGCAGCGCGCATGCGGCGCCGTCGCGTTCGAGGCGTTCGCCGAAACTCGCGCCGTCCGCGTCGCGCCATTGCAGGTCGCTCATGCCGAGGCCATGCACGAACAGCGCGAGGGTACCGCCCGCGCCGTCGATCGCGCGCTGCAGGGACGTCGATCGCGCCTCCAGCGCATCGCCGTCGCGGCACAGGCTCATGTCGATCGCCAGCGGGTTCGCGCTCGCTTCCAGGTGGTCGCCGATCGCCCCGTTGAGCGCGGCGAGCCACGCGAGGCCGCTCGCGTCGGCCCGCGCATCCGTCGCGGCGGGCAGGTGGCCGGCGAGCAGGCCGAGCACGCCGTCGCTGCCGCGACGCGCCACTTCGGCAATGTCGCGCACGCGCGCGTAGGCGAAACGCGTACCGCGCATCAGCAGCGCACCTCCCGGCAGCAGGCGCGCGATGTCGCCGGCGATCGCCAGGTGCATCCGTTCGACGGTTGCGATCGCGCCGAGCACGCCGTCGCCGGCGAGTCGGGTCGTGCCTTGCAGCAGGGTCATGCGTGATTTCACCCGTGTTGTATGCCATCGATGGCTGGAGCAATTGCACGAATCCGATCCAGGGCATGACTTCCGGCAGGGTGTCGCCGGTCACCCCGACCGACGGCACGCGCACGGGTTAAACCTTCGCGTGATCCTGCGCATCGAAGGGCCGACACCCGACTGGAGGATTGCGCATGTTCCGTTTCGCCTGCACCGCGGCGCTCGCGCTCGCCGGGCTTTCCGCCGCCCACGCCGAGGTCGACCTGCACGGCGCCGACTGCGGCCTGCACAGCGACTACTCGATGACGATCAAGCCGGACGCGCTCGTGTTCACGCGCAAGGACGGCACGCCGGGCGAAGTCGTCATCGCCAACGGCGCGCTGCGCGTCGACGGACGCACCGTCGACCTCGGGGCGGCCGATCGCCAGCGCGTGCTCGGCATCGAGCACGGCGTGCGCGACGCGCTGCCGGAAATCCGCGCGATCGTCCACGACGCGGTCACGATCGCGTTCGACGCGGTCGCCGAAGTGTCGGCGGCGTTCGCGCGGGACACCGATGCCGCGCGCGCGAGCGCCGAACGCCTCGCGCGCATGGCTGGCGACATCAACCGGCAGATCGACGCGAACGACAGCCTGGTCGACTGGAACAAGGACAAGATGGACCGCATCATCGAGCAGGCGGTCGGCACGCTCGTCGCCGAAGTCGTCGGCAACGTGGCCGGCCAGGCGGTCAGCGTCGCGCTCAGCGGCGACGAGCGCGCGGCCGCCGAACTCGAGGCGCGCGCGAAAGGCATCGACGCGAAGGTCGAGCGCCTCGTCGCCAAGCGCAGCAAGGACCTCGAAGCGCGCGCGGGCGGCATGTGCACGCGCTTCCGCAATCTCGCGCGCCTCGAAGCCGAACTCGAAGTGCGCCCGCTCGGACGCCGCCTCGACCTCGTGCAGGTCGACTGAGGTCGCGCGCATCGGCGGCGTCGCCGGGCACACGGCGACGTCGTCGCACGCTGCATCGCGCCGTCGCGCGAGCCGCGCCGGTGGATTCCTGCGCGTTGCGGCGCAATTACTTGATGCAACTTGGGGGGCATGGCACTAGCATTGCGCGATGGCATCACGCGCAGAGCAGGTCCTCCAGTCCGTCTTCGGTTATCCCGCGTTCCGCGGCGAGCAGCAGGCGATCATCGAACATGTCGCGGGCGGTGGTGATGCGCTCGTGCTGATGCCGACCGGCGGCGGCAAGTCGCTCTGCTACCAGATTCCCGCGCTGCTGCGCGACGGTTGCGCGATCGTCGTATCGCCGCTGATCGCGCTCATGCAGGACCAGGTCGACGCGCTGCGCCAGCTCGGCGTCGAGGCCGCGTTCCTCAATTCGAGCCTCGACGCGGCCGCGCAGCGCGAGGTCGAGCGGCGGTTCGCCGCCGGCGCGCTGAAGCTGCTGTACGTGGCGCCCGAGCGCCTGCTCACCGAGCGCTGCCTCGACCTCGTCGCGCGCACGCCGGTCGCGCTGTTCGCGATCGACGAGGTGCACTGCGTATCGCAGTGGGGGCACGACTTCCGTCCCGAATACCGCCAGCTCACGCTCCTGCACGAGCGGTTCCCGTCGATCCCGCGCATCGCGCTGACCGCGACCGCCGATGCGCCGACGCGGCGCGAGATCGTCGAGCGCCTCGCGCTCGAATCCGCGCACGAGTTCGTCGCGAGCTTCGATCGGCCGAACATCCGCTACCGCGTCGTCGAGAAGGACGACGCGCGACGCCAGCTCAAGGATTTCCTCGGGGCGCACGAAGACGCGTCCGGCATCGTCTATTGCCTGTCGCGGCGCAAGGTCGACGAGATCGCCGAATGGCTCGCCGGCGAGGGCGTCACGGCGCTGCCGTACCACGCCGGCATGGAGGCGAGCCTGCGCGCGCGCAACCAGCAGCGCTTCCTGCGCGAGGACGGCGTCGTGATGGTCGCGACGATCGCGTTCGGCATGGGCATCGACAAGCCCGACGTGCGCTTCGTCGCGCACGTCGACCTGCCCAAGAGCATGGAAGGCTACTACCAGGAAACCGGCCGCGCCGGCCGCGACGGCCTGCCGGCCGAGGCGTGGCTCTGCTACGGGCTCGCCGACGTCGTCACGCTCGCGCAGTTCATCGCGCAATCGGAGTCGGGCGAGGAGCGCAAGCGCGTCGAGCGGCGCAAGCTCGACGAGTTGCTCGGCTACGCCGAGACGACCGCGTGCCGGCGCCAGCGCCTGCTCGCGTATTTCGGCGAAACGCTCGCCGAAGCCTGCGGCAACTGCGACAACTGCCTCGATCCGCCCGAGACCTGGGACGCGAGCATCGTCGCGCAGAAGGCGCTGTCGTGCGTGTACCGCACCGGCCAGCGTTTCGGCGTCGGTCACCTCACCGCGGTGCTGCGCGGCGAAGCCGACGAACGCGTGCGCGCGCTGCGACACGACCAGCTGAGCACCTACGGCGTCGGCGCCGACCTCGACAAGCAGCAGTGGCGCGGCGTGTTCCGCCAGCTCGTCGCTGTCGGCCTGCTCACGCCCGACGACGAGGGTTACGGCACCCTGCGCCTGACCGCGGCGAGCCGCGCCGTGCTGCGCGGTGAACAGGCGGTGCACCTGCGCCGCCAGGCCGATCGCGGCGAACGCCGTGCGCGGCGCCAGCAGGCACGCGGCGAACGTTCGCGCGCGAGCCTCGACATCGCGACGCACGAGACGCCGATGTGGGACGCGTTGCGCGGCTTGCGCGCGCGCCTCGCCAAGGAGCAGGGCGTGCCGGCGTACGTGATCTTCCACGATGCGACCCTGCTCGCGATGCTGCGCGAGCGGCCGCAGACGCTCGGCGCGCTCGGTGCGATCAGCGGCGTCGGCGAGCGCAAGCTCGAGCGCTACGGCGAAGCGTTCCTCGATGCGCTGAACGCGCGCGCGGCCTGATCCGCGCGCCGCGTCGCGCGCTCGGCGATGTCCGAACCTCCGTTCCTGCGGCGTTTCCCGGGTTCGTCCACCCCTGGGAACAGCGTCCATGAACAGGAACCTTCATCCCGCTCCGTGCCGATCGCGCCTGCATCCGCTCGCGGCTTGCCTCGCCGCCTGCCTGTGCGTGGCCGCGCCGGCGCCGCACGCGGAGTCGCGCTTCGACGCGCTGCGCGCGCGCATCGCCGACGGCACGCTTCCCCTTTCGCCCGCACTGCTGCAGCGCGTGCTCGACGCGACCGCGCCAGCGGTGCCCGCCCCGGCGGCGACCACGCTCGTCGTCACCAACTGCGACGACGCCGGCGCCGGCAGCCTGCGCGACACGATAGGCGCGGCGAGCAGCGACGACACGATCGACTTGACCCAGCTCGCCTGCAGCCGCATCACGCTCACCAGCGGCGCGATCCTATTCGGCCAGACCAACCTCGCGATCAAAGGCCCCGGTGCGCATCGCCTCGCGATCGACGGCAACCTCCACGACGGCGTGTTCGTCGATCTCGGCACCGGCACGCTCAAGATCGAAGACGTGTCGCTCGAAAACGGCTTCAAGTACCGCTCGACCGACGACGCGCTCGGCGGCTGCGTGCACGCGCAAGGCAGCGCCATCCTCGACGGCGTGGTGATGCGCAACTGCAACGCGCTGAGTGTGGTCAATCACGGCGCGCTCGGCGGTGCCGTATGGGCGCAGGGAGAGGTCCTGCTGCAGAACAGCGTGATCAGCGGCTGCATGGCGAAGGCGACCGGCTACGGCTACGCGAGCGGCGGCGGCGTCTACGCGCGCGACGGCCTCGTCAGCATGTACAGCACGGTGTCGAACAACGTCGCGATCGGCGAGAGCGCGACGCCGTCGTTCGGCGGCGGGCTGTTCGTCTGGAACGGCGGGCTCGTCCTCGGCTCGACGATCTCCGGCAACCAGGCGACACGCATGGGCGGCATCGCGACGAAGGGCGCCTCGACCTACACGCTGACGATGATCAACAGCACGGTGTCCGGCAACGTCGCGAACCGGTTCGGCGGGATCTTCTCGGTCGGCAAGCTCAACCTCTACAACAGCACCATCGCGTTCAACACGTCGCACGAATGGGACGTCGGCGCCGGCTACTATCTCGGCGCCGGCGTGCACCTGAGCGTCTCCGGCGAGATGGACAGCACGATCATCGCCAACAACGTCAACACCGGTGCGCCCGCGCAGTACCCGACCGTCGACCTGACCGGCAAGCCCGGGTCCGGCTTCAACGGCGGCCACAACAACGTGATGCTGTGCGGCGCGCCGTGCCCGAACGACACCACGCACGAGGATCCCGGCCTGCATCCGCTGCAGGACAACGGCGGCCAGACGCGCACCCACGTGCCGACGCCGGGGCAATGGGACACCTTCGGGGGCAGCAACGTCCTCGGCTGGTCGTGGGAGCAGCGCGGCGTCGGATTCCCACGCCAGTCGCCGCCCGACTGGCCCGAGATCGGTGCACTGCAGATCAATTCCGACGTCATCTACGCGAACGGCTTCAACTGAGCCCTGTTTCGTTCGACCCTGCGCCCGCGGGGGCGTCGGCAGGCGCGGCGCGATCGGGCGCCGCGCCTGCCGCGCATCGCCGTGCGGCAGCGCGGTTCGGTTAGACTGGAGGCGGCCGTCGACGGCGGCCGCTGCCCGCAAGTCGACCGCTCCGCATGCCAGATCCCCGTACGCCGAACCCGCCGCGCACCTCGTTCCGTCGCCGTGCGTGGCTCGTTGCCGTGCTCTCGCTCGGCGGATGCGCGGTGGCGCCGTTGCCGACCCTGCAGCGCGACACGCCGGCGGCGTGGCAGCATGCGGAACGCGACGATGCGCCGGCGCCGGACCTGCACGGCTGGTGGAAGGCATTCGGCGACGCCGGGCTCGACCGGCTCGTCGACGCGGCGCTCGCCGACAACCTCGGCATCGCGCAGGCGCGCCTGCGCATCGAGGCCGCGCGCATGCTCGATGCGCACGCGAATGATGCCTCGCTGCCGCAGTTCGGTTTCCGCACCTACGCCGAACCGACGCCGGACAGCAGCGCGAGCTATTTCCAGGCCGGCTTCGACGCGAAATGGGAATTCGGCCTGTTCGGTCGCGCGCAGAGCCGTGCGCGCGTGAGCGCGGGCGAGCTCGGCATCGCCGAGAGCGAAGGGCTCGCGGCGCGCGTCAGCGTCGTCGCCGAAGTCGTGCGCGCGTACGTCGAGCTGCGCGGCGCCGAACGTCGCGCCGCGTTGCTCGAGCAGGTCGCCGCGCGTGCACGGCACAAGCGTGAATTGCTCGCGACGCGCGAAAGCCTGCGCCTCGCCGCCGCGCGCGAGGTCGCGCGCGCGCGCGCCGAAGAGGCGGTCGCGCAGGCCGCGCTGGCGGAGCCGCGCGCGGCGATCGTGCGCGCGCGCCGGCAGCTCGCCGCGTTGCTCGCGCGCGACGACGAGGACGTCGTCGGCAGCGGTGCGCCGCTCGTGCTCGGCGCGACGGCTGCGACGGCCGACGTGCTGCCGGCGGACCTGCTGCGCACGCGCCCGGAGATCCGCCGCGCGGAGTACGAGGTCGAGAAGGCCGCGGGCGAACTCGGCATCGCCGAGTCCGACCTGTATCCGCACGTCGGCCTCGGCGGCGCGTTGACCTATGCCGCGCGCGTGATCGGCCACACGCGCCTGTCGGACGCGGACGGCATCGTCACGTTCGGTCCGGCGATCGAAATCCCGCTGTTCGACTGGGGTGCGCGCCGCGCCGCGAAGGATGCGCGCGCGAACTCGCTGCAGGCGAGCGTGCTCGCCTATCGGCAGGCCGTGCTCGACGGCGTCACCGAAGTCGAAACCGCGATGGCCGCGCTGCACGAGCGCACGCGCGCCTCGCGCGCACTGCAGGACGGCGTCGTGGCGCTCGATGACGAGGCCCGATCGACCGCGACCCTGCAGCAGCTCGGCCTCGCGGACGGCCTCGACCTCGCCGCGTCCGACGCGGCCGTGCTGCAGGCGCGACTGGACCTGCTGCAGGCCGAGCAGGAGCGCAGCCTCGCGTTCGTCGCGCTGTACAAGGCGCTCGGCGGAGCGCCGTTGCCGCCCGCCGACGACGGTGCCGGCTGATGGTGCCGCTCGCGCGCAAGACCCTCGTGCACGAATGGCGGCGCTTCCTGCCGTCCGCGCTCGCGGTCGCGTTCTCCGGCCTGCTGCTGCTCGTGCAGGCGGCGCTCGTGTTCGGCATCTTCAACAGTTCCGCGGTGTACATCCGCAAATCCGGTGGCGAACTCTGGCTCGGCTATCCGGGCACGCAGAGCATCGAACTCGGCCGGCCGATCCCGCAGCAGGCGGAGATCGCTGCGCTGATGGACCCCGCGGTCGGGCGCGTCGAGCCGTTCAACTGGATCGACGGCGACTGGCGCGGCCCCGCCGACAAGGGTGGCGTGTCGGTGTTCGTGTCCGGCATCGACACGCGCGCCGACGCGCTGATGTTCGCCGATGCGCTCACGCCCGCGCAGCGCGCGCTGCTCGACGAGCCCGACGGCGTGATCGTCGATCGCGCCGACCTCGCCAAGCTCGGCCTCAGCGTGGGCGGGCAAGCCGTCATCAACGGTCATCGCGTGCGCATCGTCGGCGTCGGCAGCGGCCTGCGCGCGCTCGGTGGCGTCAACATCGTGACTTCGCTCGCGACCTCGCGCCGCCTCGACAACGGCGACAGCGGCGGGCGCGTCGCCTACTACGTGGTGAAGCTGCACGACGGCGCCGACGCGGCGGCGGCACGCAAGCGCCTGCAGCCGCAGGGGCAGGCGCGCACGTTCGAAGTGTGGACGCGCGACGCCTTCGCGCGGCGTGCGGTCACCTACTGGATGTTCGAGACGGGCGCGGGCCTCGGCGTGGTGCTGCTCGCGATCGTCGTGTTCGTGGTCGGTGCGCTGATCACGAGCCAGACGTTGATGGGTGCGGTCGCCGGTTCGATCCGCGAGTACGCGACGCTGCACGCGCTCGGCGTCGGTTTCGCGCAGTTGCGTCACGTCGTGCTCAAGCAGGCGGCGTGGGTCGGCGCGTTCGGCCTCGTCGTCGGCGGTGTCGCGACCGCGCTCGTCGTCCTGCTCGCGCACCGCCGCGACGTGCCGGTGCAGCTCGACCTCGTCACCATCGCCGTCTGCGCCACGCTCGTGATGGGCATCGCGCTGCTGTCCGGCCTCGCCGCGGTGCGCGCGCTGCGCCATGCCGACCCGGCCCTGCTGCTGCGCTGACATGAACGCCGCCCTCGTCGCCGACGCTCTGTCGAAATCGTTCACCACGGGCGCCGTGCGCACCGACGTGCTGCGCGACCTCTCGATCGAGATCGCCGCGGGCGAACTCACGCTCGTGTCGGGTCCGTCCGGTTGCGGCAAGAGCACCTTGCTGGCGATCCTCAGCGGGCTGTTGCGCCCGGACGGCGGGCGCGCGTTCGCGCTCGGCCAGGACCTCGCGCGCCTCAGGCCGGCGGAACTCGAACGCTTCCGCCTGCACCACACCGGTTTCGTGTTCCAGGGCTTCAACTTGTTTCCGGCATTGAGCGCGCTCGAGCAGGTGATGCTGCCGCTCGGCTATCTCGGCCTCGACGACGCGATCGCGCGCCGGCGCGCGGCCGATGCGCTCGCCGAAGTCGGCCTCGGCAGCCGCCTGCAGCTCAAGCCGGCGGAGCTGTCGGGCGGCGAGAAGCAGCGCGTGGCGATCGCGCGCGCGCTCGCGAAGGAGCCGCAGCTGCTGTTCGCCGACGAACCGACCAGTGCGCTCGACGCGGCCAATGGCCAGATCGTCATCGACACCCTGCATCGCATCGCGCGCACGCATGGGGCGACCGTGCTCTGCGTGAGCCACGACCCGCGACTGGTCGGCCACGCCGACCGCGTGCTCGCGATGGAGGACGGTCGCATCCTCGCCGATCGGCGCACCGGTGCGCCGATGCCGGCATGAACGCCGCCGCGGTCGGCCGGTTCGCGTCGGCGTTGTACGATCTGCCCTGCGCGGGTGTCGCGGATGCGCTCGTCGCAAGGGGCGCGCTCGTGCCGCCGGCGGCGCGAGCGTGCGGTGCTCGCTTCGTGAACGCTTGTATTTGCTCGGCAGGCGCATCCGCGCCGGCCGGAGGTGAGGTGGAATGATCATGAGGATGCGTGCAGGCTGGATGCCGCTGCTGTTGGCGCCGGTGCTGCTGCTCGCCGCGTGCTCGGATGACGCGTTCGACCGCAAGGCGTCGGCGGCACCCGCGAACGGCGCCTGGATTGCGATGGCGCGCGGCCAGGTCGACGTCGAAGGCGGGCTCATTCGCGTCGTCGCGCCGCGTGACGGACGCATCGAGGACGTACGCGTCGAGGACGGCGACGTCGTCAGGCAGGGTGACGTGCTCGCACGGCTCGACCAGCGCCAGGCGCGCATCGCGGTCGGCATCGCCGACGCCGGTGTCGCCCAGGCGAGTGCGCAGCTCGGCGTGCTCAAGGCGAAGCTCGCACCCGCGGCACAGGCGGCCGACCGTGCCGCTGCGGCCGCGAGCGCAGGTGCGGCGAGCGGCCAGTCCGCCGACGACGCGGGCACCGCGCTCGCCGTGCTGAAGGCCGAAGTCGCCGTCGCGGAAGCGGCCGCGAAGGCCGCGCACGCGCACCTGGAGGAGGCACGCGCCGAACTCGACGCCCGAACGATCACTGCGCCGTCGGCGGGGCGTATCGTGCGCCGCGCCGTGCACGCGGGAGACGCGGTGTCGGCGCAGGCGGCGACCGAATTGTTCCAGTTGCTGCCCGATCGCCCGCGCATCGTGCGCGCCGAACTCAACGAAGCCTACGTCGACCTGATCAAGCCCGGCATGCGCGCCGAGGTCGTGCGCGATTCGGACCAGGGCACGGCGGTCGCCGCCGAAGTGCTGCGCGTCGGCGACGTGTTCGGTCCGAGCCGCCTCACCGACGACCCGGTCGAACGTGCCGGCGCGCACGACGTCGAATGCGTGCTGCGTCTCGACGGCGATGCGTTCCGCATCGGCCAGCGCGTGCTCGTGCGCTTCGTCAAGCCGGGATGAGGCCTGGCTGCGCCGGCCCGATCGAGCGCGAAACCCGCCCGAAAGGCGCCCGCCGCTAGGCTGCGGACCGGATCGGCCCCTTCGGGCCGCTGGAAAGCGTTCCGTGTCCCACTGGACCATCCTCTGCGATTTCGACGGCACGATTTCGGTCGAGGACATCACCGACTCCCTGCTCGAACGTTTCGGCCGGCCCGGCTGGCAGGCGCTGGAGCAGGCGTGGAAGCGCGGCGAGATCGGTTCGCGCGATTGCATGGCGCAGCAGGTCGGCCTGCTCGACGCCAGCGACGCCGAACTCGACGCGCACCTCGACAACATGATGATCGATCGCGCGTTTCCCGCCTTCGTCGCGGCGACGCGCGAAGCCGGCGTGCCATTGACCGTGCTCAGCGACGGGCTCGACTACGCGATCCGCCGCGTGCTCGGCCAGCACGGCCTCGACGACCTGCCGATCATCGCCAACAGCCTCGAGGCGGTCGGCGAGAGCGGCTGGCGCCTCGATTTCCCGCACGGCCGGCCGAACTGCCGCAGCGGCAACTGCAAGTGCGCGAGCGCGGGCGACGCGCACGCCGAGCGCAAGCGCGTGCTGCTCATCGGCGACGGCACCTCGGATTTCTGCGTCGCCGGCGAAGCCGACCTCGTGTTCGCCAAGCATCGCCTGATCGAGCACTGCCGCTCGGCCGGCATCCCGTACGTGCCGATCACCGGTTTCGCCGACGCGCTCGAACTGCTGCCGACCCTGCTCGCGGGCGAACTGGCCACGCACGGCCGCGACGCGGCGCCCGCATCGTCGCAGCAGGTCGCCTGACGCCAGCGCGCGGACAACACCGGTCGCGGCTGAAGCCGTTCCTGCGGGATCCGCATGTCGCAGGAGCGGCTTCAGCCGCGATGTTGTCCAGACATCCCGACCAACGCCGCCGCGCACGCGCGGCCGAATCGCCCGGAGCCATCTCCTTGAACATGGATACCTCGAACCATCCTTCCGTCGCGCGCCTCGTCGGCGGTCTCGACACCGCGCGCAGCGCCGAGCTGTTCGATGCCGCCTGCCGGCTCATCCCGGGCGGCGTCAACAGCACCGCGCGCGCGACCTGGTCGGGCTGGAACCCGTATCCGCTGTTCGTCGAAGGCGGGCAGGGTTCGCGCCTGCGCGACGTCGACGGCAACGAGTACATCGACTACCTGCTCGGCCTCGGGCCGATGATCTTCGGCCATCGCCCGCCGCGCGTGACGCAGGCGGTGGTCGATTTCATCCAGCAGCGCGGCACCGTGTTCGCGCTGCCGACCGCCGACGAGGCGCGCCTCGCGCAGAAGATCGTCGATGCGGTGCCGAGCGTCGAGCGCGTGCGCCTGTGCAACACCGGCACCGAAGCGGTGCTGTACGCGACGCGCCTCGCGCGCGCGTTCACCCGGCGCAACAAGATCATCCGCTTCGAGGGCATGTACCACGGCTTCTCCGACGGCGTGTACTGGAGCAAGCACCCGTCGATCGAGAAGGCGGGTCCGGACGCGCGCCCGATCCCGGTGCCGCAAGGCCCCGGCATGCCCAAGGGCGTGGAAGAGAACCTCATCATCCTGCCGTGGAACGATCCGCAGGCACTCGCCGACGCGATCGCGCGCGAGGGCGACAGCATCGCTGCCGTGCTGACCGAGCCGGTGATGTGCAACACCGGCTGCATCCTGCCCAAGCCCGGTTACCTCGAGGCGATGCGCGAGCTCACGCTCGAGCGCGGCATCGTGCTGATCTTCGACGAGGTCATCACCGGCTTCCGCCTCGGCCTCGCCGGTGCGCAGGGGCGCCTCGGCATCCGTCCCGACCTGTCGGTGTTCGCGAAAGGCATCGGCGGCGGCTTCCCGGTCGCGGCAATGGGCGGCCGCGCCGACATCATGGCGCTGGTCGCCGACGGCACGGTGTCGATGGCCGGCACCTACAGCGCCAACGGCATCGCGATCGCGGCGGCGAATGCGGCGCTCGACGAACTGAACACGCCGGGCCTGTATGCGCAGCTCGACGCCGTCTCCGACGAACTGCGCGCGGGGCTCGGCAAGGTATTGGGCGACGCCGGCCTGCCGGCTTACGTGGTCGGCCTCGGCCCGCTCATGCAGGTGTGGTTCGCGAAGGAAGACATCCACAACTACCGCGATGCCGAACGCCACGCCGACCAGGAGATCTTCCGTCGCTGGTGGCAGGGGATGCTCGGCAGGGGCGTGCTGTTCCACCCGGGTGCGTACGAGAACCTGTTCGTCTCGACCGCGCACACGCGCGCGGACGTGGCCGCGACGCTCGACGCGGCGAAGCAGGTCGCGGCGGAACTCGCGCGCACGCTGTGACGCGCAGGCCGGACGCGCGCAGCGCGGCCGGTGGATGCGTCACGATTGGGTAACGGGGCCGGCCGACCTGCAGTCGTCCGGCCCAGCCGACGGCTGCGGCGCGTCCTAACCGAAACTTGACGCGTCGCGCCGCCGTTTCGGGAACACTCCGCGTCCCCTCGGATGGATTCGACTCGATGCGTCGTCTTGCGCTCCGCGTCTTCGCCGGCATGCTGCTCGCGGGAATGGCCCATGCAGCCGCCGTGGAACCGTCGTCGACGAACGGTTCGTCGCTCGAAACGATCGTCGTCACCGGCGAGCAGCCCGGCCCCGGCCTGTGGAGGGTGTCGAAGGACGAGCACGTGATGTGGGTGCTCGGCACGCTGTCGCCGTTGCCCCGGCGCCTCGAATGGCGCACCGCAGAGGTCGAGCGTCGCATCGGCGAATCGCAGCAGGTGCTGCTCGCGCCGCAGGTGAAGATGGAAGCGAACGTCGGCTTCTTCGGGCAGCTCGTGCTACTGCCGTCGTTGATCGGCATCCGCGACAACCCGGGCGGCGCGAAACTCGCGGACGTGCTGCCCGCGGAACTCTACGAGCGCTGGCGCGTGCTCAAGCAGCGCTACATCGGTCGCAGCGGCAAGGTCGAGCAATGGCGACCGATCTTCGCCGCGCGCGAACTGTACGAGTCGGCGATCGGCGGCGCGGGCCTCGCCGAGAAGCCGATCGTCACCGATGCCGTGCGCAAGGCGGCGAAGAAGGCCGGCGTGCCGCTCACGCCGGTGCTGCTCGAGATCGGCATCGATTCGCCGAAGGCCGCGCTCAAGGATTTCAAGAAGGCCGAACTCGACGACCAGGAATGTTTCCGCCGTACGCTCGAGCGCGTCGACACCGACCTCGCGCACATGGCCGAGCGCGCGAACGCATGGTCGACCGGCGACCTCGCCGCGTTGCGCGCGCTGCCGCACGTCGACGAGATGGGGCCTTGCCGCGCCGCGATCACGAAGCTCTCGATCATGCGCGAACGCGGCCTCGACGACATCGAGGCGAGATTGCGCGATGCGTGGCTCGAGGCGGCGACGAGCGCTCTCGCGCATGACGCGACCAGCTTCGCGGTGTTGCCGATGCATCTCGTCGTCGACGCCGACGGCTACCTCGCCGAGCTGCGCCGCCGCGGCTACGCGATCGAGGCACCCGACGACGGTGACGCGCCGCTCGCGTCGTCATCGCCGTGAAGCGAAACGGGCGGCCCGCTCGCGCGAACCGCCCGTCCGACGTTCAGTCACGCGGAAGGTGGCTCAACGTTCCCAGCGGCCGCCGTAGTAGCGCCAGCGATCACCGTCGCGATCCCAGCGCGACGGCACGTAGTGGTAGCCGCGGCGTTCGCGCGCCCAGTGACCGCGATTCCAGTGATGGCGATGGTGGCTCCAGCCCCAATAACCCGGCACCCAGACGTAGCCGTGGCGGGGCGCCGGCACGACCTCGTCACGCAGCGGCGGCGGGGCCACGTTCGCATAGATGTCGACGTGGACGCGCGCCTGCGCCGGCGTCGCGACCATCGCGCAGGTGCCGCCGAGGGCGAGCGCGGCGGCCAGCAGCAGTTGCTTGTGGACGTGCATGGTTTGACCTCCAGGTTGCGCCCGGCGGGCGCATCGAACCGGCCTCCACGCTAGCGATCGCGAGCTGAATGTGCGCCGAGTCCGTCGCGCGTCAACCGTGTCGTGTTGCCGCCCATTCACGTACCGCGAGCACGAAGCGCAAGCAGTCGATACGACGGTTGTACAGCGGCGTCGGTGCGGCGCGGATCACGTCCGGCTCGCGCCAGTCGACGACGATGCCGAGCCCGTGCAGGTGGTCGAACAACGAGCGTCCCGCCTCGCGCGGGCCCTTCACGCGCAACGACAGCTGGCAGCCGCGCCGCGCCGTCTCGCGCGGCGTGGTGATCGCGAGCACGTCGCCGACCTGCTCGCGCACGAGCGTGTCGAAGTACGCGGTGAGCGCTTCCGACTTCGCACGCAGCGCCGCCATGCCCGCACGGCGGAAGATCGACAGCGACACGCGCAGCGGCGCGAGCGCGAGGATCGGTGGATTGGACAACTGCCAGCCGTCGGCGCCCGGCGTGGCGTCGAACTCGGGTGCCATGCGGAAGCGCGTCGCCTGGTCGTGGCCCCACCAGCCGGCGAAGCGCGGCAGCGAAGCGCGCGCATGGCGCTCGTGCACGAAGCAGCCGGCGACCGCGCCCGGGCCCGAGTTGAGGTACTTGTAGCTGCACCAGACCGCGAAGTCGCAGCCCGCGTCGTGCAAGCGCAGCTCGAGGTTGCCCGCCGCGTGGGCGAGGTCGAAGCCGACCATGCAACCCTTCGCGTGCGCCGCGCGCACGATCGCGGCGAGGTCGAACGCCTGCCCGGTGAGGTACTGCACGCCCGACAGCATGACCAGTGCGATGCGTGAACCGTGCTGCTCGATCGCCTGCAGGATCGCCGCATCGGACAGCGTGCCGGCGGGTTCGTCGGCGTCGAGTTCGATCAGCGCGCTGGCGGGGTCGTGGCCGTGGAAGCGGATCTGCGACTCGACCGCATGGTGGTCGGACGGGAACGCGTTGCGCTCGATGAGGATCGCGTTGCGCGTCGCGTCCGGCCGGTAGAAGCTGACCATCATCAGGTGCAGGTTGACGGTCAGCGAATTCATCGCGACGACTTCGTGCGGCTGCGCGCCGACCAACGCGGCGAGATCGTCGCGCACGAAGCCGTGGTACGGCATCCATGGATGGCGGCCGCGGAAATGCGCCTCGACCGCGAGGCGGTGCCAGTCGTCGAGCTCATCGAGCAGCGCCGCGCGCGTCGCGCGCGGCTGCAGGCCGAGCGAATTGCCGCACAGGTAGGTCTGCTCCGAACCGTCGTCGTTGCGCGGGACGAGGAACTCGTCGCGGAACGCCGCGAGCGGATCGCGCGCGTCGAGCTCCAGCGCCTGCGCCTCGAGCAGGCTCGTCGCGTGGTCCGCCATCGTCAGTGCTTCAGCGAAGCGACGACCGCAGCGCACGCGGCGTCGAACTCGCCATTCCACGCAGCCGGCGTCGCCGCGAGCAGCGGCCGCTGGCAACGCACTTCGACCGCGATCGTGCCGCTGAGCTGGAAGCTGTCGCGCACGAGGTATTTGGTCTTGCCGCGCACGACGAAGTACTGGTGCACGGAACTGTCCTTGTTCGCGGGATCGGTTTCGTAGCCGCCCTGCGCCTTGGAGCGCTCGAATTCGTCCTGCACGGTCGCGGCGAACTCGCCGGCGTCCTTGAGCTGGCGCGTCTTCACGGTCACGTTGGCCGAATCCTCGCTGCCTTGCGCGGTCGCGTCGGGTACCTGGAACGCGACCGCCTGCGGATTGCCGTCGGCCTTCTCCATGATCGCGGTCCAGCTCGCCGGAACGTGGAAGCGGATCTGGTCGCCGTTGAGCGAGTAGTCGGTCTTCGCCTGCGCGTGCGCGGTGGAGGTGGCCAGCGAGGCAAGCAGGATGAGCAGGGTGGTCGGCTTCACGGGTCACTCCGTATCGTCGGCAAAACGCGAAAGGGGAAGGCCGAGCCATTCCAGGGCGGTGCCGTGGAACAGCCGGGCCTGTTCGGCGGGGGGCAGGCCGAGCGCGGCGATGCCGCTGCCCGGTTCCTGCTCGCCGAGCGGGAAAGGATAGTCGGTGCCGAGCATGACGTTGTCGACGCCGGCGACGTCGAGCAGGTAGCGCAGCGCGGCGCGATCGTGCACGCACGAATCGAAGTAGATGCGGCCGAGGTATTCGCGCGGGCCGCGCGCGTTGTCGGTCGCGACGAGGTCGGGCCGCATGCGGAAGCCGTGCTCGATGCGGCCGATCGTGTAAGGGAACGAGCCGCCGCCGTGCGCGAAGCAGACCTTCAGCCGCGGCAGGCGTTCGAGCACGCCGCCGAAGATGAGGCAGCACACCGCGCGCGACTGTTCCGCGGGCATGCCGACCAGCCACGGCAGCCAGTACTTCGGCATCGACGCCGCACCCATCATGTCCCACGGGTGCACGAGGATCGCCGCGCCGATCTCGGCGGCAGCCTCGAAGAACGGGAACAGCTCCGGCGCATCGAGATTCCAGTTCTCGCAGTGCGAGCCGATCTGCACGCCGGAGAGGCCCAGCTGCTCGATGCAGCGCTCCATCTCCTGGATCGCGAGTGTCGGCGATTGCAGCGGGACCGTGCCGATGCCCGCGTAGTGGCGCGGATAGCGGCGGCACAGCTCGGCCGTGTGGTCGTTGAGATGGCGGTGCAGTTCGAGCGCCTGGTTCGGCTTGGCCCAGTAGGAGAACAGCACCGGCACGGTCGACACGACCTGCACGTCGACGCCGAACTTGGCGTAGTCGGCGATGCGCACTTCGGGGTCGAATGCGTTCGCCCAGACTTCGCGGAAGAACTTGCCGTCCTTGTAGATGCGGTGGCGGCCTTCGGTGCGGACCATGACCGGGAAGCGGTCGTCGCCGTACTTCTCGGCGAGGTTCGGCCAGTCGGGCGGCAGGATGTGCGCGTGGGTATCGATCTTGAGCATGCGGGCGGGAGTTTAACCGCATGCGCGTCCGTGAACCGGATCGGAGCGACAAAAAAAGCCGCGGCCGTGACCGGCCGCGGCTTCGAGGCGTCACCGCTTCCGCGCGGGGCGGAAGCGGTGGGCGTTCACGGCGCGTCGAACCCGTTCGCGAAGATCGCGTCGGAGCAGGTCACGGCGACGTTGCCGACGTTGGCTGCGGCGATCGTGCCGGAGCCGTTCGCGACCGAACACACCAGGGACGGCGCGCTCGGCTGCGTCTGCACGGTGACCGCGTAGGCGGCTCCGCCGGCGAGCATCGTCGAGAAGGTGAACGAACCGTTGCTCGCGACCGGCAGGCTCTCGGTGCCGTTCAACGACAGCGTGACGCTGTTGCCGACCAGGCCGCTCACCGTGCCGCCGACCGAGTACGTGTTGTTCGCGCACGTCACCGCCACGTTCGTCACGTTCGCACCCGCGACCGTGCCGCTGCCGTTGGCGACCGTGCAGGTCTGGCCGGCCGGCTGCGTGCCGACGGTGACCGTGTAGGCCGTGCCGTCGGCGACCGCGGTCGGGAACGTGAACGCACCGTTGGTGGACACCGGCAGGGTCTGCGAACCTGCATTGAGCGAGAGCACGAGGCCCGCGCCGGACAGGCCGCTGACGGTGCCGCCGATCGTGTAGGTCGGCGTCGCCGCGCAGGTGACCGCGACGTTGGTGACGTTCGCGCCGCTGATCGTGCCGCTGCCGTTGGCGACCGAGCAGGTCTGGCCGCTCGGCTGCGTGCCGATCGTGACCGCGTACGCCGCGCCGTTGGCGAGGCCGGTCGGGAACGTGAACGCGCCGTTCGCCGCGACGGGCAGGGTCTGCGCGCCCGCGTTGAGCGAGAGCACGAGGCCGCTGCCGGTCAGGCCGCCGACGGTGCCGCCGACGGTGTACGTCGTCGGGCCGCCGCTGGTGGTCGGAATCAGGCACCACTCGGTCAACGTGCCGGTATCCTGGCCCGCGTTGTCGACGACCTTGAGGCTCCAGGTGCCGGCGAGCGACTGGCCGTTGAACGCGGTGCCGAGCGGTGCGTTCGGCTTGACGTTGCCCGACAGCGCCGGCGGCGTCGCGTTGCACTGGCCCTGCACGAGCGTCGAGGACGCGTCGTCGAGCGTGACGTCGATGTTGTCGCCGCTGCAACCGCCGCTGCCGTTGGTCGGATGGTTGATGACGATCACGCTGCTGCCCTTGGTGAGCGTGAAGGCGAGATCACCGACGTAGGTGTGGGTGGCCTTGATCGACAGCTTGAGGTTGGTGAGAGTCGAGCTGTCGCTGACGACGAGGTTGTCGGTCACGCCGGTCGTGTTGTTGTCGGGGATCGCCACATTCGGCGCGCGACAGATCATGTTCGCGGTGGTGAAGCTGAACACCGTCGAGGTCGTCGAGCCGCACGCGTTGAGCGCCTTCACGCGCCAGTAGTACGTCGTCGTCGGCAGCAGGCCGCTGACGGCGTAGCTCGTCGCCGTGATGCCCGGCGTCGTCTGCACGATGTTCGTGAAGCCGGCGTCGGTGGCGATCTCGAGCGTGTACGAGGTGGCGTTCGCGCTCGCGGCCCAGCTCAGCGTCGGTGCGGTGCTGACGCCGGTCGCGCCATTGGCGGGACCGCTCAGGACCGGCGCCGCGGGTGCGCCCGTGGTGAGCACGAGCTGGCTCGTCGCCGAGTGGCCGGCGCTGGATGCAGCGGTGCCGTTGACCGTGATCGTCGACGTGCCGGCGACGGCCGAGCCGTTCGCGGTGATCGTCATCACCGAGCTGCCACCCGGCACGACCGGATTGACCGAGAACGCCGCGCTGACACCGGCCGGAAGGCCGGTCGCGCTCAGCGTGACCGCGTTGGTGAAGCCGAGCTGGCTGCCGACGTTGATCGTGTAGGTCGTGTTGCCGGGCGCGCAGATGCTCTGGCTCGCCTCGGCGATCGCGAGCGTGAAGTCGGGCGCATCGGCGCTGCACACCGGGCGCGTGCCGCAGGCGATGCCGTGGGCGTTGAACGCGTCCCAGATGCGGCAGCCGTTCGGCGTGCCGTTGGCGAGGTTGCCGTCGTCGTCGTCGGAGGCGAGGAACACCGTGTACCAGTTGTTCGCGCCGCAGCCGTCGACGGTCGCCGCGGGATTGCAGGTGCCGCCGCTGACGACGCGATAGGCGCTCTTGCTCGGCGTGAGGCTGCCGTACCAGATGCGGTCCATTTCGCTCCAGCCCTGGTTCGTGCCGAAGTGCGTGAGCAGCGACTGCGCGAGATCCCAGTTGGCCGAGCTGGCGATGTAGCTCTCGCAGTGGCCCTCGTAGCCCATCGGGCCCTGGTACGGGAAGACGCCCTGCGACAGGTACGGGCAGGTGTAGCGGTCGCAGTTGATGCCGGCGTTGTCGGCGACGAGGTTCGGTCGCGCGACCGTGGCCGCGCCGTGCGTGCTGAACGCATTGACGTCGCGCACGCCGGTGCAGCTCGCCGCGCAGTTCGCGCACGCCTGGCCCGGGGTGAAGTTCTTGCCGATGCAGGCGTCCTTCGTCTCGAGGAACGCGAACGTGTCGCCGACCGCTTCGCCGCTGCCGTTCTCGCTGGCCGCGCCGCCGCTGTTGGTGTCCATGCCGTGGCCCCATTCGTGCAGGAACACCGCGGCGATCTCGCCCGTGTTGGAGCAGCCGCCGCCGGACTTGAAGAAGTTCAGCGTGCTGCCGTTCCAGCCGGCGTTGCACAGGTCGTTGATGTTCATGTTCGCCGTCACCGT
The DNA here is from genome assembly GCF_014138265.1 of Dokdonella fugitiva. Classification (GTDB taxonomy): domain Bacteria; phylum Pseudomonadota; class Gammaproteobacteria; order Xanthomonadales; family Rhodanobacteraceae; genus Dokdonella_A; species Dokdonella_A fugitiva_A. The sequence goes on along the minus strand of NZ_JACGXL010000003.1, from coordinate 35,664 downwards.
GCCCTGCAGCCACGAGTTGGACGGGAAGAACGTGATCGCCTTCCGGTTGATGTTGGTCAGGTGGTAGAAGCCCGTGCGCGACGCGTGCGTGTTGCCCGCGCCGCCGACGCCCGGCGTGACGCAGTCGGTGCCGGCGCTGGTGCCGAAATTCAGGTTGCCGTCGGTCGAGTTGGACAGCGAGATCGCGCCGCAGTTGTCCGACATGTTGAAGAACTTGCCGTTCAGCGTGATCGTCGCCGTGCCGCCGCTGTAGTCGTAGATGCCGAGCACGTCGGTCACCTTGACGCCGCCGTTGCTGACGTTCGCGAACGGCATCGGGCGCACGACTTCGGTGTCGGAGTTCGTGGTCGGGTAGATGCCGCCGGTGACGGTCGCGTTGACCCAGTCGTTGAGGTCGCGCACTTCGATGACGCGGTTGGTGTGCGCGTCGAACAGCACCTGGTAGGTCGTCACGTCGCCATCGAGGCGGAACACGAAGCGCCATGCGAGCCGGTGGCGGTAACCCTGGCCGGTCTCGCCGGCATAGTTCGCCTTGGCCGCTTCACCCGCCGGCGCGACCGGCACGACGAGCAGTTCGCCCGCTTCGACGATCTCGGCGACGCGCGTGCCCGCCGGGAAATCGAGTTCGCGCAGGGCGAGGTCGAACGCGTTCTCGCGCGTCGACACCGGCTGCACGTCGATCGCGACCGGCGCGACCGCATTGGCGCCGAACTGCACGATGTTGCCTGCCGCGACACGGAAGAACAGGCCGGCGCCTTCGACGCGCACGCCGTCCTTGAGCTGCACGAATTCGACGAACCAGTGCGAATCATTCTTGCCGTAGGCGATGCTGCTGTTCGGGTCGAGCGCGAAGTCGAGGCCCTTGGTCCCGAGCAGGTCGGCGTTCGCGGCGATGAAGTCCTGCAGTCGCGTCTCGACCACGGCAAGATCGACGTGGTCGTTGGCGGCGAGGCCGAGCTGCGCCAGCGTGAGCGAGTTGCCGCGACCCGGCACGAGCGGAACGCCGCTGCCCTGGATCAGGTTCGGGCGATCGTTGCGACGGTCCCAGCGTGCTTCCCACGTGCCGCCGTAGCGCTGCGCGAAGGACGCGGCCGCGGCGCGCGTGCCGGCGCCGGCGACGAGCGATTCGGCGGCCTCGAGCTCGGGCTGCACGTCCAGTTCAGGTGCGATGAACGCACGCTGCAGCTTCGGGTGCCCGGCGCGCTGTTCCGGCGTCACCGGCTGGATCGCGAAGGCGAAGGTGGCGAGCGTCGTCAGGCACAGCGCCAGCAACGCGCGCACGAAGCCGGTCGTGCGCGCCTGCGTCGTGCCGCGGCGGTGTATCGGTATCATCGGAATGATCTCCCCAGCTGTGGGATCGGACGTCGATCGACTCGCCGTACAGCGGTCGCGTGCGATCGCTGCGGCGATGAACCGGCGTCCGAGTCGGTCTACGAAAGAATGGTTTTTCCCCTGGGCGCGCGAGCGCCGCCGGCAACGGTAGCACGCGAACGAGCGCGCGCAATCGCGTTTTGCGCGCGCCCGCGCGAATCGTTTCGTCGCTATGCCGTGCGGCGCAGGTTTCGATCCGCCTGCAGGATGAGATGCGCGAGCGTATCGATGCTGTCGGTCATGCGATCGAACGCTTCGACGACTTCGGCGGCGACGCCGGCATCGCGTTCGCCCACCGCCGCGTCGAGTCGCGCGGCGAACGCGCGCTCTTCCGTGCGCAGGTCCGCGGGTGCGACGACGGCATCGTCGCGCAGCGCGCCGGCGAGCGCCTGCAGGCTCGCGGCAATGCGGCCCGCGAATGCGGCGAGTGCGTCGCGTTCGGGCAGCTCGCGTGCGTCCTGCAGCACCGCCTCGAACGACATGCACGCGCGCACGAAGCGGTTCGCGTTGGCGAACAGGCCGTCGGCGAACGCGAGCAGGCGGCGGTCGGGCCGCGGTTCGCCGCGCAGGCGCGCGATCGACGCCTCCGCGTTGGTGCGCGCGCTGCGCGCGAGCGTGCGGGTGGCGACGTGCGCGGCGACGTCGTCCTGCAGCAAGGTCGCGAAGTAGCCGCGGTAGGCGTCGAGCATCGTCGCCAGCGCGGGTCGTACGCGGCGCCGCTCCCAGGTCGGCCACGCCGCGTAGGCGAGCAGGGCGACCGCACTGCCGATCGCGGTCGCGATGCCGCGCGCGACCATCGTCTCCCCCGGCGCGATGCCGCCGAACGCGAGCAGGATCACGACGACGCCGGTCAGCATCATCACGCCGAGCCCGTAGTGCACGGTGACGAGCATGCGGAAGCCGACGCAGAGCGCACCGAGCAGGACGAGTTCCTGCCACGGCCCGACGAACGCGTAGTGCACGAGCGCCGTCGTCAGCACGAGGCCGAGCAACGTGCCGGCGACGCGCAGCAGGCCGAACTGGAAGGTGCCGGCGAAGTCCGGCTTGAGCACGATCGCGATCGTCATCGGGATCCAGTAGCCGTGTTCGAGGCCGCCGATGCGTTCGGCCGCGACCGCGAGCGCGAGGCACGTGCCGCAGCGCAGCGCGTGGCGGAACGCGACCGACGACAACGCGACGTTCGCGCGCAACGTCGCGAGCCAGCTGCGCGGGCGCAGCGCGCGCGGCAGCTGCGCCTCGGCGATCTGCGCGCGCAGTTCGCCGCGGCTGCCGGCGAAGTTCGCGTTGCGCAGCATCGCGCGCAGCTGGCCGGCGAGGCCTTGCGCGCGCGCGAGCGCGATCACGAGTTCGCGCGGGGGGTGCGCCGCGCGGTCGCGCAACTGCGCGAGTGCGTCGAGCGTCGCCTCGAGGCCTTCCATCGCCGCGGCGCCGGCGAGCGGGCTGGTGCCGCGGTCGAGCGCGGCGGCGAGCGCTTCGAGCGTGCGCGCGGCGTATTCGAGCGTGCGGCCGAGGGTCGCGCTCGCGTCATGGTCGGCGAGGTCGACGCGCAGGTCGACCAGCGCGAGCAGTTCGAGGCGGATGCGTTCGACCAGTTCGGCCAGCACGCGGAACGTCTCCATGATCTGGCCGCGCGCGCGATGCTCGCCGTGCAGCATGTGTTCGACGTCGATCAGCGCCTGCGTGACCGGTGGCGCCTGCGCGCGGTCGGGCAGGCGGCGCGCGCTCGCAGCGAGCTGGCGACAGATCTCGGCAAGCGCGTGGCGTTCCGGCCGGTAGCGCTGCAGCGGCCACGCGGCGATCGCGAACAGCGTCTGCAGCATGCCGCCGGCGACGATCAGCCCGCCTGCGGCGAGCGCACCGGCGAGCGAACGCGGCTGCGCCGCGGTGATGACGAGCAGGATCATGCTCGTGAGTCCCGCGCGAGCGGCATCGGGTCCGAGGGCGACTAGCAGGCCGCCACCGACGCCCCAGACGAGGCTCGCGAGCACGAGCAGGAACGTGTGCGGGCCGATCAGGCTGCCGAGGAACGCCGACAGGCCCGCGGCGAACGCGGTCAGCAGCATGCGCTGCATGCGCAACCGGTACGGCCCGGGCTGGTCGGTGAACATCGTGTTGAGCGCGCCGGCGGCGATGCCGAGGCCGGCCTCGACGTGGCCGCTCGCGATGCCGGCCGCGAGCGGCAGCACGACCGCTGCCGCGTTGCGCAGTGCGACGCGTACCGGCACGTCGCGCGGCTTGATCTCGATCAGGCTGCGTAGCATGCGCGCATGATGCGGCAGGCGCGGCGCGCTGCACAGGGCGTCGGCGTAGCCCGCCGTCGTCGTGCGGGCCGGCGCATCATCCTTCGAACGCGTACTTCTCCGGCGCGGGATTCAGGTGCCCGCAGGCGTCGCAGGTGCGCGCCTCGACCGAACGGTAGAAGTGTTCGAACACGCGCGGGAAGTCGTTCTCGATGTCGAGCAGATGGAAGAACTCCTCGTACAGCTTGTGGTTGCAGCGCTCGCAGAACCACATGAGGCCGTCCTGCTCGTGCGCGAGGCGCTTGCGCTCGATCACGAGGCCGATCGAACCGGGCATGCGCTGCGGCGAATGCGGGACGTGCGGCGGAAGGTGGAACACCTCGCCGGCGCGGATCGGGATGTCGCGCACGCGGCCGTCTTCCTGGATCCTCAGCACCATCTCGCCTTCGAGCTGGTGGAAGAACTCCGGGCCTTCCTCCCAGTGGTAGTCGGTACGCAGGTTCGGCCCGCCGACGATCATCACGATGAAATCGCCGGCAACCATGCACTTGTTGCCGACCGGCGGCTTGAGCAGGTGGCGGTGTTCGTCGATCCAGGCTTGCAGGTTGAACGGAGCGGGCAGCATCGGCGGCGTTCCTAGGCTCAAGCTGCAAGTCTATCGCCGCCGGCGTGCCGGCGCGATGCCGCAATCTCCCCTGTGGGAGCGGCGGAAGCCGCGATGCCTCTTCGTTTCGACCTGCAGCAGCATCGCGGCTTTCGCGGCTCCGGCGCCCTCAGGCGCCGCGCGTGGCTTTCGACTGCGCGATGCACTTGAGCTCGATCGCGATCGGTGTCGGCAGCGCAGTGATGCCGAGTGTCGTGCGGCACGGCGCAGTGGCAGGGTCGGGGAAGTGCTCGGCGTAGACGCGGTTGTACGCGGCGAAGTCGCGCGCCATGTCGGTGAGGAACACGGTCACGTCGACGAGATCCTCCCAGCGCGCGCCACTCGCCTCGAGCACCGCGCGCACGTTCGCGAACACCTGCCGGCACTGCGCCTCGATGTCGTACGCGAGGAGTTTGCCGCCGGCGTCGTGCACGTTGCCGGGGATCGCGTTGCTGCCCGGCGTGCGCGGGCCGACGCCGGAGAGGAACAGCAGGTCGCCGACGCGGCGCGCGTGCGGGTACGCGCCGACCGGAGCGGGCGCGCTGTCGGTGCGGATGGTTCCTTCCATCGCGTCAGGCGCCCTGCTCGCAGGGTGCTGCGGCGTCTTCGCCGTGCGGTTGGGTCATGCCGGTGTAGCAGCTCGGACGCGCTTCGTTGTTGCGCCGGGCGACCTTGCCGTCGGCGCCGATCGTGAGGTCGCTCTTCGAGATCTGCCGATTGCTGTCGTCGCTCGCCGTCACGCGGTAGCGGCCCGGGCGCAGGTAGAGGATCCCGTGCACGACCGCCTGTCCCATCGACAGGCGGTCCTGCAGGCGTTCGGCGCTCTTGACCGGATCGAGCACGAGGCGGTCGGCCGGGATCGCGCCTTCGCCCTCGTCGGCGTAACGCGCTTCGACCAGGCACGGGAACTGGTTCTGGCAGACGCTGCCGTTGACGAAATACGGGAAGCGCAGGCCGTCGAGGTCGGCCCAGGTCGGGCGTTCGTCGCGGATCTCGTCGACCGGGAAGAACACGCTGACGTCGTACGCCTTCGGCTTGAGCGTCCACGGCGTGCCCTTGGCGTCCTCGAACACGATCGGCGTCTTCGGGTGCAGGCTGTCGACGACCGCGTGGTAGTACGGATGGTTCTCGGTGCCGGGCGGATGCTCGATCAGCATCGTCTGCTCGACCGTGAGCGGATCGATGCCGCTGAGCTTGCGGAAGTGCTGCGCCATGCTCTTGCCGCCGAGGTACTTGCCGTTCTCCTGGATGTGCGCGTAACCGGCGTTGACGACGAGGCGCGCGTTCGGGTCCGCCTTGAACACGCGCTCGTACAGGTTCTTCGCCTGGTCGTATTCGCGCACGTCGCCATTGCCTTCCTTCTCGCTTTCGTAGGCGACGATCCTGAAGCCGAGCTTGATCGCGGTGCGCACCATCTCAGCGCAGATCGGTTCCATCGTGTAGAAGCCGCTCTTGTCGGTCGGGTAGCCGCGCTTCTGCAGGTCCGGATCGCTCGCGTAGATCGTCTCCGCGGCGAAGGTGTCGTAGCCGTCCTCGCGCAGCTTCTGCAGCAGCTCCACCGTGAGGGTGCGCGTGAGAGGCACGTTGTGCGCCTCGTTGAAGAACACCGCCTTGCGTCCCTTCGCGAGCGCGGCGATCGCCTCGATCGCGGGTTGCGGCGTGTAGCCGCCCTTGAGCGGCGAGGGCGCGTCGTCGGAGCCGGGCAGCTGGCGGATCGAGTACGAATCGTGCGCGCCGACGTAGTCGCCGACGAAGCTCTGGTACCAGCTGAGGTACTGGCCGAACACGATGCGGAACGCGCGGTTGTTGTCGCTGCGGTAGGCGTCGCGCATCGCGCGGTACTGGGCGAGCAGGCCGGTGCGCTTGAGCGCCTCGGTGTACACCTTCTCGGATTTCTCGAACGCGGCCTTCTGCGCCTGCGCCCACTGGTAGGGCGACAGTGCTTCCTGTTCCGCGCCCTGCGCGAGGCAGGGCAGGAGAGCGGCGAGGGCGAAGATCGTGAGGGTGCGCATCGTCGGGGATCGTCCGTTCGGTTCGTGGAATCGTGATACCACCCGGGTCGCCCTTGCGCCAGCCCTAAACCTGCTCGTTGACGAGGGCGAGGGCCGCCGCGGCGGCGCGGGCGAGATCGTTGTTGCTCGCGACGTGCATCGCGAGGTCGCGTACGCGGCCGTTGCGAAGGCTGTAGATCCAGCCGTGCACGGTGAGGTCCTGGCCGCGGTCCCAGGCGTCGCGCACGACGGTCGTCTGGCACACGTTGATGACCTGTTCGAGCACGTTCAGCTCGCACAGTCTCGCATGGCGCTGCTGCGGGTCGTTCAAGCGCGCCAACGCTTCGGCGTGCTTGTGCTTCACGTCGTCGACGTGTCGCAACCAGTTGTCGACGAGGCCGAGGCGGCGCTCCTCGAGCACCGCGAGCACGCCGCCGCAACCATAGTGGCCGACCACGATGATGTGCTCGACCTTGAGCACGTCGACAGCGAACTGGATCGCGCTGAGGCAGTTGAGGTCGGTGTGTACGACGACGTTGGCGACGTTGCGGTGCACGAACACCTCGCCCGGCGCCATGTCGATGATCTGGTTCGCCGGCACGCGCGAGTCGGAGCAGCCGATCCACAGGTACTTCGGCGCCTGCTGCTCGGACAGGCGGCGGAAGAACTGCGGGTCGTTCGCGACGAGCGAATCGGACCAGGCGCGGTTGCGTTCGAGTAGATCCTTGAGGTCGTGCATGGTCAGCCCAGGCGGATGCAGATGTTCTTAGGTTCGGTGAAGAAGCGCAGCGCGTCGAAGCCGCCTTCGCGGCCGACGCCCGAATTCTTCACGCCGCCGAACGGCGTGCGCAGGTCGCGCAGCAGCCAGCAGTTGATCCAGACGATGCCGAACTCGAGCTTCGCGCCGACGCGGTGCGCGCGGCCGAGGTCGCGCGTCCACAGCGATGCGGCGAGGCCGTAGCCGGTACCGTTGGCGAGCGCGAGCGCTTCATCCTCGTCCCCGAAGGGTAGCAAGGTGACGACCGGGCCGAAGATCTCTTCCTGGTTGGTCGCGGCGTCGTTGCCGAGCCCTTCGATCACGGTCGGCGCGACGAACCAGCCGTCGGCGCAGCGACCGTCGACGTGCAGCGCGTGGCCGCCGAGCAGCACGCGGCCGCCTTCGGCGCGCGCGCGCTCGATGCAGCTGGTCACCTTGGCGAAGTGCGCCTGCGAGACGACCGCACCGAGGTCGCTGGCGTCGTCCTGCGGATCGCCGACGCGCAGCGCGCGCACGCGCTCGAGGTAGCGCGGCACGAACGCGTCCCAGATCGAACGCTGCACGAGCAGGCGCGAGCCGCACAGGCAGATCTCGCCCTGGTTGGCGAAGCCCGAGCGCACGATCGTGTCGAGGTTCGCGTCGGAGAGGTCGGCGTCGGCGAACACGATCGCCGGGTTCTTGCCGCCCATCTCGAGCGACACCTTGCGGAAGCGCGTCGCGGTCGCCGCCGCGATCGCCGCACCGGTGCGCGTGCTGCCGGTGAACGACACCGCCTTGATGCCCGCGTGCTCGACCAGCGGCTGGCCGACGCGCGGGCCGTCGCCGAGCACGATGTTGAGCACGCCGGACGGGAAGCCCGCTTCGATCGCGAGTTCGCCGAGCCGCGCGGCCGTGCACGGCGTCACCTCGGACGGCTTGGCGACGACCGTGTTGCCCGCGGCGAGCGCCGGCGCGATCTTCCAGGTGAACAGGTACAGCGGCAGGTTCCACGGCGAGATGCACGCGACGGCGCCGAGCGGCTGGCGCAGCGTGTAGTTCAGCGCGAGCGTGTCGGTCGCATGGGCTTCGCTCGCCCATTGAGTGATCGCCGCGGCGAAGAAGCGCAGGTTGGCGACCGCGCGCGGGACGTCGAGGCTGCGCGCGAGCTTGACCGGCTTGCCGCTGTCCCGCGATTCGAGCCGCGCCAGCTCATCGAGCTCGCGTTCGACCAGCGCGGCGAGGCGTTCGAGCAGGCGCGCGCGCTGTTCCGCGGGGGTCGCCGCCCAGCCCGGCGCCGCGCGCGTCGCCGCGGCGACCGCGGCGTCGACGTCGCTGGCGTCCGAATCAGGGCAGCGCGCGAACACGGCACCGGTGGCAGGCTCGAACACGTCGAGCCAGCGGCCGCTCGCGGCAGGCTGCAGGCGGCCGTCGATGAGGTTGGCGAGATCGTCCATCGGCGAGAGCTTAGCGGTTCGCGTCGCGAAATGAATCGCCGGTCAGCGCATGCGCACGCGTATGCGGCGTGGTCCCTTCAGTCGCCCGAGCGCGCATCGTCGTGGACGGGGCGCAGCGTGGGATCGAGCGCGACGCGCTCGTCGAACACTAAGCAGGCGCCGTCGTAGCCGTGGCCGCCGACCCGCTCGAAATAGCCGAGGATGCCGCCATCGAGCTGCCAGACGCGTTCGAAGCCGTTCGCCTGCATCCACAGCGCGGCCTTCTCGCAGCGGATGCCGCCGGTGCAGAAGCTCACGACGGTCGCGTCGGCGAGCGACGCACGCTGCGCTTCCATCGCCGCGGGCAGGTCGACGAAGTTGTCGATCGGCAAGGTGAGCGCACCGGCGAACGTGCCGTGCGCGACTTCCTCGCGGTTGCGCGTGTCGAGCAGGACCACGCGCCGGCCGTCGTCGTCGCGGCCGGCCTCGAGCCAGCGCGCGAGGCGTTCCGGTGCGAGCGACGGCGCGCGTCCGCGCGCGGGCCCGGCCTCGCGGCGGAACGCGATGATCTCGTGCTTGCGCTTGACCTTGAGGCGCGCGAACGGCGGTGCCGCGCTGCGACTGCGCTTGACCTCGATCGCGGCGAAGCGTGGGTCGGTGCGCAACGCCTCGACGAACGCGTCGACTGCACCCGGGGTGCCGGCGAGGAACAGGTTGATGCCCTCCGGCGCGACCAGCACGGTGCCGCGCAGGGCGCCGGCTTCGGCGCGTTCGCGCAGCTGCGCCGCGAGTGCGTCGGGGTCGTCGATCGGGGTGAACAGGTAGGCGGCGATATTGAGGATCACGGCGCGGATTCTACCGGGACCGGCGCTGCCGGCCTCGGATGCGGCCGAAGCGTGAGGTCGATCACGGTTTTGGCGGTGCGGGTCCGCGTCGACTTGTAAAGATATGTTAATAATTCCTTAGCAGCCGCCGCCGGGAGAGCGGCAGGCTGCCGCTGTTCCGAGAGCTTCTCGGACCAACGCCGGCCCAGCCGGCTTCGCATGGGGAGAGACTGCCTTGAACTACGCACACCCTGCGCGGCGCGCAGCCGCGCTCACGCGCAATGCACTCGCGATCGCCCTGCTCGTCGCACTGACCGCCCACGCCGACGAAACCACCACCGCCGATGCCGCCGCGCAGGACCCGTCGCAGGACGAGGCACGCAGCGCGCAGCAGCTCGGCACGATCACCGTGACCGGATCGCGCGCGAAAGGGCACACGGTGCAGGACTCGCCGACGCCGATCGATCAGATCGGCCGCGAGGCGCTGCGTTCGAGCGGCTCGCTCGAGGTCGGCAAGCTGCTGCAGACGCTCGAGCCGTCGGTGAACTTCTCGACGACCTTCATCAGCGACGGCACCGACATCATCCGCCCGGTCACGCTGCGCGGGCTCGGGCCGGACCAGGTACTCGTGCTCATCAACGGCAAGCGCCGCCATCAGCAGGCGCTCGTCAACGTGCAGCAGACGGTCGGCCGCGGTTCCGCCGGCACCGACATCAACGCGATCCCCGAGTCGATGATCGACCACATCGAGGTGCTGCGCGACGGTGCCGCCGCGCAGTACGGCTCCGACGCGATCGGCGGCGTGGTCAACATCATCCTCAAGAAGCAGACCGACGAGACGCAGACCTCGTGGCAGTGGGGCCAGACCTACGAGGGCGACGGCGAGACCTACAGCGGCAGCGTCAACACCGGCTTCAAGTTCGGCGACGGCGGCTACAACAACCTGTCGCTCGAATACCGCCACCGCGACGAAACCAATCGCGCCGGCAAGGACGAACTGCGCGTCGATCCGCCGCGCGTGACGCAGCGCATCGGTGACCCGATCGCCAAGGACCTCTACTTCTGGCTCAACGGCGGCCTGCCGCTCGGCCCGGGCGAGCTGTACTGGTTCGGCGGCGCGTCGCGACGCAAGGGTGACTCCTCCGGCTTCTTCCGCACCGCCGGCGACGGCCGCACGGTTCCCGACCTGTACCCGAACGGGTTCCTGCCGAACCTGCTCACCAAGACCACCGACGGCTCGCTCGCCGCCGGCTTCCGCGGCCCGGTCAACGACGCCTGGACCTACGACGTCTCGCTCAACTGGGGACGCAACAAGTTCGACTTCCACGAAGGCAACTCGGTCAACGTGAGCTGGTGGTACGAACCGAACCCGGCCGGCGGCATCTACGCGCAGTCACCGACGACGATGTTCACCGGCGGGCTTGCCTACGACCAGACCACCTTCGACGTCGACTTCAAGGGTTCCGCGGACTGGGGCATCGGCACCGGGCCGGTCTACATCGGCACCGGTTTCGAATATCGCGACGAGAACTACGAGATCACGCCCGGCGAACCCGCGTCGTGGGCCTACGGCCGCACCAACAACCGCGCGATCCAGATCCTCGACCAGACCGGCGGCATCGCCGCGCCGGGCGCTCAGGGCTTCCCCGGCTTCACGCCGGAGACCGCGGTCGACGACGGACGCGACAACGTCGCGCTGTACATCGACGCCGAGAACCAGCTCACCGATCGCTTCCTCGCGAGCGCCGCCGCGCGCTGGGAGCACTACTCCGACTTCGGCAGCACGCTGACCGGCAAGCTCACCGGTCGCTTCGACTTCACGCCGCAGTTCGCCGTGCGCGGCACGATCGCCAACGGCTTCCGCGCACCGGGTGTGCAGCAGGCGCTGTACAGCCAGGTATCGACCAACCTCAACGCCGCGGGCGTGCTCACCGACACGCTGACCGCGCGCCAGGACAGCGCGGTCACGCACGCGTTCGGCATCCAGCCGCTGCGCGAGGAAACGTCGGTCAACGGCAGCCTCGGCATCGTCGCCCAGCCGGCCGACCACACGCGCTTCACCGCCGACGTCTACCGCATCAACATCGACAACCGCATCATCTTCTCGAGCAACATCGCGCCCGAGGATGCGGCGACCTGCAACGCCGACCTGTCGAACTGCCCGATCCGCCGCATCCTCGATCCGCTGCACGTCGGCCAGGTGCTGTTCTTCACCAACGCGATCGACACGCGCACGACCGGCCTCGACCTCGTCGTCGAACACGACATCCCGTTCGACAACGGCGACGAGCTGACCCTGTCGGCCGACGCCAACTTCAGCCACACGAAGGTGACGCGGCGCAAGTCGCAGTCGTCGATCCTGCCACCGAACGTGCTGTTCGACGACACCCAGGTCACGCTCGTCGAGAAAGGCCAGCCGCGCGAGCACTACGTGCTCAGCGCCGACTACAAGCGCGGCGCGTGGGACGTGACCGGCCGCGCGAACTACTTCGGATCGGTGGAAGGGCAGGGTTTCACGCCGGGCATCATCCAGGAGTGGGGCGGCAAGTGGCTGTTCGACCTCAACGTCGCCTACAACTTCAACCAGAACGCGCGTCTGTCGGTCGGTGGCAGCAACATCTTCGACACCTACCCCGACAAGTGGGATCGCACGAACGGCTTTCCGTTCCCGCAACTCGGCTTCACCTACTGCTGGGAGACCTGCCCGTTCGGCATCAACGGCGGTTCGTACTACGTGCGCCTCGACTACGACTTCTGAGCGCGCCTCACGCCTTCCACCCGCGCTTGCCGCGGGTGGAAGGCGTGAAACGAAACACCATCACAGCGACAGCGTGCGGCCGCCGTCGACGGGGACGTTGACGCCGTTGACGTAGGCGGCCGCGGGCGAAGCGAGGAACGCGATCACCGCGGCGATCTCGGCCGGCTTGGCGAAGCGGCCCGCGGGCACGCTCGCGAGCATCGCGTGCTCGATCTCCGCGGCGCTCTTGCCGGTCGCGCGCGTGCGCTCGGCGAGGATCTGTTCGAGGCGCTGAGTCTGCGTGTAGCCGGGCAGCACGTTGTTGACCGTGATGCCGTGCGCACCGAGTTCGCCGGCGAGCGTCTTCGCCCAGCTCGCGGTCGCGCCGCGGATCGTGTTCGACACGCCGAGGTTCCTGATCGGTTCCTTGACCGAGGTCGAGATCACGTTGACGACGCGCCCGTAGGCGGCCGCCTTCATGCCGGGCAGCAGCGCCTGCAGCAGGGTCTGCGCGGCGACGAGGTGCTGGTTGAACGCGGCAAGGTAGTCGTCGATGCCGGCCGCATGCGCGGTGCCGCCCGGCGGCCCGCCGGTGTTGTTGACGAAGACGTGCACCGCGCGCGCGCCGGCCGCGGCTTCGACGTTCGCGCGCAGCGTCGCGTGGTCGCGCATGTCGGCCGCGATCGTCGCGTGCGCCTGCGCCGCGTGCGTCTTCGGCAGCGCGGCGACGGCCGCATCGAGTGATTCCTGCGTGCGCGCGAGCAGGGTCACGTCGGCGCCGAGCAGCGCGAGTTCGATCGCGGCGGCCTTGCCGATGCCCTGCGAGCCGCCGCAGACGAGCGCGTGCTTGCCGGTGAGGTCGAGGTTCATGTCGTCGTGCTCCGGTTTCTACGTGGGGAGCAGAAGCCTGAAACACGAAGGACACGAAGGACACGAAGAAAAATCAGATCAGACCATGGAGCGCCCGAAGGCGTAGCTGCGCGCGAATCCTTGCAGGCCGTTCGTCGATGGCTCTTCTTCGTGTCCTTCGTGTCCTTCGTGTTTCAATCTTCCGCTTTCGTCCTCGGCTTGCCTCGCGAAAGGATCAATGCCGCGGCGGGAGTTTCTGGATCATCCGGGTGAGCAGTTCCTCGTCGCTGTCGCCGCGCGGCGGTTCGATCTCGTCGAGGTCGAAGCCCATCGCCGCGGCATCGTCGGCGTCGATGCCGTCGAACGCGCGGAACTCGGCGTCGAGCAGGGCCATGCGCGCGGCGGTTTCGTCGTCGTAGCGCAGCACGCGCCCGTCGTTGTCGAACACTTCGGCGATGCCCGAGTCGAGCACGTCGAGGCGGGCCCAGATCAGTGTGTCGCCGAGCGCGGCGAGCCACCACTGCGAAGCGTCGGAACTCATGGCGAGGCTCCGGTCAGCGACAGCAGCTTGGCGATGACCGCGGCCGCAGCGCCAAGCACGATCGCCCAGGCGCCGAGGCTGCCCGGTGTGCCGAGCGCATTGAGGCCGTGGTCGCGCAGCGCGCGGTAGCGGCAGGCGAGGTACCAGCCGAACGCGTGCGGCGCGAACAGGAAGCCGCCGAGGCGCGCGTGTTCGGTCGGGTGGCGGTCGCGCAGGTGCACGGCGACGAGCATCCAGGTGATCAAGTAGGTCGTGAGCCCTGCGACGGCGGCGCCGAGGCCCAAGATGAATAAGAACTGATGCCAGGCGGAGGCGGGCACTAGACGGGTCCCCCGGGCTTTCCGCCGCGTGCGTCCGGTTGGGTGAATGCGGTCATCGGCGCTAGAACTCCGCCGAACCCGGCGCGCGCGGGTACGGGATCGCGTCGCGGATGTTGGCGAGGCCGCAGACGTAGACGACGAGCCGTTCGAAGCCGAGGCCGAAGCCCGCGTGCGGCACGGTGCCGTAGCGGCGGAAGTCGCGGTACCACGAATACATCTTCGGATCGAGGCCGAACTGGGCGATGCGCTTGTCGAGGATGTCGAGGCGTTCCTCGCGCTGCGAGCCGCCGATGATCTCGCCGATGCCGGGCGCGAGCAGGTCCATCGCCGCGACGGTGCGGCCGTCGTCGTTGAGGCGCATGTAGAACGCCTTGATCTTCTCCGGGTAGTTCTTCACGACCACCGGCCCGCCGACGTATTCCTCGGTGAGGAAGCGCTCGTGCTCGGTCTGCAGGTCCGCGCCCCATTCGACCGCATAGTCGAACTTGCGGCCGGACTTCTTCAGGATCTCGACCGCGTCGGTGTAGTCGATCTGCGCGAACGGCGCGGCGATGATCGCCTCGAGGCGCGAGATCGCCGTCTTCTCGACGCGCTCGGCGAAGAACGCCATGTCGTCGGGACGTTCGGCGAGCACCATGCGGAAGATGAACTTGAGGAACTCCTCGGCGACGCGCGCGTCCTCGGCGAGGTCGGCGAACGCGATCTCGGGCTCGACCATCCAGAATTCGGCGAGGTGGCGCGTCGTGTGCGAGTTCTCCGCGCGGAACGTCGGGCCGAACGTGTACACCTTGCTCAGCGCGAGGCAGTACGCCTCGACGTTCAGCTGGCCGGACACGGTGAGGAACGCTTCCTTGCCGAAGAAGTCCTTGCGGAAATCGACCGCGCCTTTGTCGGTCTTCGGCAGGTTCATGAGGTCGAGCGTCGAGACGCGGAACATCTCGCCCGCGCCTTCGGTGTCCGAAGTCGTGATGATCGGCGTGTTGACCCAGAAGTAGCCATGCTCGTCGAAATAGCGGTGGATCGCCTGCGCGATCGTGTGGCGCACGCGGCTGACCGCGCCGAACAGGTTCGTGCGCGGACGCAGGTGGGCGACTTCGCGCAGGAATTCCGGCGAATGCGGCTTGGGCTGGATCGGATAGGTTTCCGGGTCGTCGATCCAGCCGAGCACGGCCAGCGAGCTCGCCTGCACTTCGAACGACTGGCCCTTGCCCTGCGAAGCGACGAGCTCGCCCTCGGCGGTGATCGCGCAACCCGCGGTGAGGTGCAGCACCTCGCCTTCGTAGTTGGCGAGCGTGTTCGGCGCGACGACCTGGATCGGATCGAAGCAGGAGCCGTCGCTGAGGCTGACGAACGACAGCCCGGCCTTCGAGTCGCGGCGCGTGCGTACCCAGCCGTTGATGCGCACCTTGGTTCCCGGCGCGATCGCGCCCGACAGCGCATGCTTAACGTCCACCACTCTCACGTCGCCGTCGACGTCGGACATACCTTGAAACTCCCGATCGGAATACCCAGCTCGGCGGGGCCGAGAACGATCGGCGATGATAGCGGAATCGGTCGCAGGGCAGTGCGCCGCGCTATGATCCGCGGTGGATGCGATCCCTGCGGATCGCGACGGACGACGCGGCCGCGCCAGGGCCGCATGTGCGATACGAGACCCATGACGATCCAGCTCACCACCGCCGCGCGCGAACGCATGCAGGACTTCCTCGCGAAGGACCCGCAGGCGTGCGGCGTGCGCTTCGGCATCAAGCGCACCGGCTGCTCCGGCTTCGGCTACACGGTCGACCTCGCCACCGCGGTCGCCGGCGACGACACCGTGTTCGAGCAGGACGGCGTGCGGGTGATCGTCGACCGCAAGGCGTTGCCGTTCGTCGACGGCACCGAGATCGACTTCCAGCGCCAGGGCCTCAACGCGACGTTCGTGTTCCGCAATCCGAACGCGACCGGCGAATGCGGCTGCGGCGAGAGCTTCACGGTCGAGACGCCCGCTTGAGCGGCGCGGCGGAATCGCGGCCGCGCCTTCCGTCCGAGCTGCCGACCGTCGTTTCACCGCTGCGGAACGTGCTGCCGCACGTGTTCGACACGCTGCGGCGCGAGCCGGCCGTCGCGATCACGCTCGCCTACCTGCTCGTCGCGATGGCGGGCATCTTCTACAACTACTGGTTCTACCGTGCGTTCGGCATCCCGGTGCTGACGCTGTCGCAGATCAGCGACTTTCTCGTCGCCGGGCTGCAGCAGCCGATGGCCCTCGTGCTCGTGCTGTCGACGTTCCCGGCGTGCTGGCTCATGGACCTGTTCAACGCGCGCAGCCGGCGCAAGGACATGCGCAACCTCCAATTCCTGCGTTCGGTGGCCAGGCTCAGCGCATGGCAGCGCCTGCGGCTGCGCTTCCTCGAATGGCGCGTCGCCGAGATGTGGTACACCCAGCTCGGCTACCTCATGGTGGTCGTCGTCTACGGCTGGGCCTTCGTCGGCCTCTACGCGGGCTATCGGTCCGACGCGATCCGTCGCGGCGAGGGGCCGCGCGTCGAGGTCTGGATGAACGGCGAGGAGCACCCGCTGGCGGCCGGCGCGGGAGCCAGCTGGACCTACCTTGGCGCGGTCGCGAACTACGTGTTCGTCTACGACCGCAGCGCGCAGCGCGCGATGATCCTGCCGGTCAACGCGATCGCGCGGCTGCAGCCTTGGCCGGCCCCGCGGGACGGCGCCAGGGGCGCCGCGCCCGCGCCCGCGGGCTCCCCCGCGGCGGTTGCGCCAATCCCCTGATTCCATTAGTATCCGCGCCCCTTCGCCTGCATGGCGAAGGCCTTGCCTCACCGCGTTGCGGGAGGCTGCCGCCCGGAAATCCGTCCCGGCGGTACCCACAAGGAGCCACCATGCGTCACTATGAAATCGTGTTCCTGGTCCATCCGGACCAGAGCGAGCAGGTCCCGGCGATGATCGAGCGCTACAAGGCGCTGATCGAGGGCGACACCGGCAAGATCCACCGCCTCGAGGACTGGGGCCGCCGCCAGCTCGCGTATCCGATCCAGCATCTCGCCAAGGCGCACTACGTGCTCATGAACGTCGAGTGCAGCGCCGCCGTGCTGGCCGAGCTGCAGTCGGGCTTCCGCTTCAACGACGCGGTCCTGCGCCACCTCATCGTCACGCGCGAGAACGCGGTGACCGAGATGTCGCCGATCATGAAGAACAAGGACGACAAGGGCGGCCGCCGCCGCGACGACGAAGGCTTCGGCTTCGGCAGCGACGACGACGAGCCGCGTCCGCGCCGCGAGCGCGCGCCGCGCGAGGAAGCCTCGGCTCCCGCCGAAGCCGCCGAATAAGCCACCGCCCAGGTCCGAAGGAATATTCCCATGTCCAAGTTCTTCCGCCGCAAGAAGTTCTGCCGTTTCACCGCCGAGGGCGTGACCGAGATCGACTACAAGGATCTCAACATGCTGCGCCAGTACATCAGCGAGACCGGCAAGATCGTGCCGAGCCGCATCACCGGTACCAAGGCGCGCTACCAGCGCATGCTCGGCACCGCGATCGAGCACGCGCGCTTCCTCGCCCTGCTGCCGTACAGCGACGCGCATTGACGAAAGCCGAGAGGTCGGCCGCTTCGGTTCGCGCGGCGAACGATCTCTCCAAGCCGCGCAGCGGCTCGACGGGCGAGGCGGCGAAGCCGCCGGCCTCGCTCAAATTCGGACAGCGAAAGCTGCGCCGGAATCTCCGACGCTAACGAATAGGTAATCCCATGGAACTCATCCTCCTCCAGAAAGTGAAGAACCTCGGCGCCCTCGGCGACAAGGTCAAGGTCAAGCCGGGCTACGGCCGCAACTACCTCGTCCCGCAGGGCAAGGCGACGGCCGCCACGGCCGAGAACATCGCCGAGTTCGAGAAGCGCCGCGCCGAGTACGAGGCGAAGGCGAACCAGCTGCTGTCCGGCGCCGAAGCGCGCAAGGCGCAGCTCGACGGCGCGTCGGTCACGATCAAGGCGAACGCGAGCCCGGAAGGCAAGCTGTTCGGCTCGGTCGGCCCGCGCGACATCGCCGAGGCGTTCACCGAGGCCGGCATCGCGCTCGACAAGAGCGAAGTCGTGATGGGCGAAGGCCCGCTGCGCCACATCGGCGAATTCGACGTGCACGTGCACCTGCACGCCGACGTCGACACGACGGTCAAGGTCGTGATCACCGGCGAAGACTGATCGGGCTGTTCATCGCTTCGACGAAACGGGCGCCTTCGGGTGCCCGTTTTTTTTTTTGGAGCGAGGAGCGAAGATTGAAACACGAAGGACGCCAAGGAACACGAAGTGGAGCGATCATGGAGAAGGCTCGGATTGCATCGCATCACGATGGTGCGTTCGAGCGGGCGGCAGCCGCTGCCTGATCATGTCTTCCTTCGTGTTTCGGTCTTTGCGCGTCCGTGCTCTGCAAAGAGAACATCACACACAGGTTATCCACAGAGTTGTTGTCTCGACAGCTGAGACGGCGCCGCGGATGATTCACCGCCGAACGAACGCGCCGTCACCATGGCCCTGACCGAACGCAAGAACGTCTCCAGCATCGAAGCGCTGCGCGTGCCGCCGCATTCGGTCGAGGCCGAGCAGGCCGTGCTCGGCGGCCTCATGCTCGCGCCCGACTCGTGGGACCGCGTCGCCGACCGCCTCGTCGAGGACGACTTCTACCGCAAGGACCATCGCCTGATCTACCGGGCGATCGGCGAGCTGTCGGCGAAGAGCATGCCGTACGACGCGGTCACGCTCGGCGACTGGTTCCATGCGCAGAACCTGAGCGAGATGGTCGGTGGCGCGAGCTACGTGATCGAGCTAGCGAATTCCACGCCGAGCGCCGCGAACATCACCGCCTACGCGGACATCGTGCGCGAGAAGTCGGTGCTGCGGCAGCTCATCGACGCCGGCACCGAGATCGCCGGCGACGCGTTCCAGCCGGAAGGGCGCAGCAGCCAGGAGCTGCTCGAGGTCGCCGAGCAGAAGGTATTCCACATCGCCGAGGCCGGCGCGCGCGGGCGCAAGGGTTTCGTGCCGATGCGCACCGCGGTCAAGGAAGCGTTCCAGATCCTGCACCAGCGCTACGAGAACCGCGGCTCGGTCACCGGCCTGCCGACCGGCTTCATCGACCTCGACGAGATGACCGCGGGCCTGCAGCCGTCCGACCTGATCATCGTCGCCGCGCGCCCGTCGATGGGCAAGACCGCGTTCTCGGTCAACATGGCCGAATACGCCGCGCTGAAGACGAAGAAGGCGGTCGCGATCTTCTCGATGGAAATGTCGGCCTCGCAGCTCGCGTTCCGCCTGATCTCCTCGCTCGGCCGCATCAACCAGCAGCACCTGCGCACGGGCGACCTCGCCGAGGAGGAATGGCCGCGCGTGACCAACGCGATCACCCTGCTCAGCGAGGCGAAGATCTTCATCGACGACACGCCCGCGCTGAGCCCGAGCGAACTGCGCGCGCGCTCGCGCCGCCTCAAGCGCGAGCACGACCTCGGCCTCATCGTGATCGACTACCTGCAGCTCATGCAGGTGCCCGGTACGAAGGAGAATCGCGCCACCGAAATTTCAGAAATCTCGCGCAGCCTGAAGGCGCTCGCGAAGGAACTGAACGTGCCGGTGATCGCGTTGTCGCAGCTCAACCGTTCGCTCGAACAGCGTACCGACAAGCGCCCGGTGATGGCGGATCTGCGCGAATCGGGCGCGATCGAGCAGGACGCGGACGTGATCATGTTCATCTACCGCGACGAGTACTACAACCCGGAATCGGGCGAGAAGGGCGTCGCCGAAATCATCATCGGCAAGCAGCGTAACGGCCCGACCGGGCACGTGAAGCTCGCCTTCCTCGGTCACTACACGAAGTTCGAGAACCTCGCGAGCAACAGTTACGCAGGGACGTTCGAGTAACGACGACCGTCGAAGGACGGTCGGCGCGGCCGCCGCGGGATGCGAACGGCGGCAGCGCCTGGTCAGCCAGCAGGAGCGGCACCGGCCGGTGTCGCAGGGTGCTGCCAGCGCCACGACGAGGCTGCGGCGCCGTGTGCGGGCCGCTCCTGCGCGGCGTTGTGCAATCCGTACCGGGCGAAGCAGACGCTTCGTCCCGGACCTTCGACAAAGGAGCCTGCATGCGCGCGACCAGCGCGACGATCCACCTCGGCGCGCTGCGCGAGAACCTGCGCCGCGTGCGCGAACTCGCACCCGGTGCGCGCGTGATGGCGGTGGTCAAGGCCGACGGCTACGGTCACGGCCTCGAGCGCGTCGCGCGCGCGCTCGAGGGCGCCGACGCGTTCGGCGTCGCCGGCATCGCCGACGGCCAGCGCCTGCGCGCGGCCGGCGTATCGCAGCGCATCGTCGTGCTGTCCGGCCACGACGAGGCGGCCGATCTCGCCGAGATGCGCCGCCTGCGACTCGACACCGTCGTGCACAGCGATGCGCAGGTCGACCTGCTCGCCGCCGATGCCGACCCGCGCCCGCTCCGTGTCTGGCTCAAGCTCGACACCGGCATGCACCGCCTCGGCATCCCGCCCGAACGCGCGCGCGAGGTGCACGCTCGCCTGCGCGCGCTCGCCTGCGTGGATCGCGACATCGCGTTGATGACGCACTTCGCGAACTCCGACGTGTTCGACGACGCGATGACCACGCAGCAGATCGAACGCTTCGAGCGCGGCGTGTCGGGCCTCGACGGCGAGCGTTCGCTGTCGAACTCGGCCGGCGTGCTCGGCTGGCCGGAGGCGCAGGGGCAGTGGATTCGCGTCGGTGGCGCGCTGTACGGCATCTCGGTCGTCGCCGGCCGCATCGGCGCCGACTTCGGCTTCCGTCCGGCGATGACGCTGGCGACGCGGCTCGTCGCGGTCAATCGCGTGCGCAAGGGCGAGTACGTCGGCTACGCGGCGACCTGGCAGGCGCCCGAGGACATGCCGGTCGGCGTCGCCGCGATCGGCTACGGCGACGGCTATCCGCGCCACTCCGACGGCGCGACGCCCGTGCTCGTCAACGGCACGCGCGCGCTCGTGGTCGGGCGCGTGTCGATGGATCTAGTCACGATCGACCTGCGCCAGCATGCGGACGCCAAGGTCGGCGACCCGGTCGTGTTGTGGGGACGCGGCCTGCCGGTCGAGGAAATCGCCGCGCACGCCGACACGATCGGCTACGAGCTGACCTGCGGCGTGACGCGCCGCGTGCGCTTCGTCGAGGACGACGGCTGACGCAGCGGGTCGCCGTTGCGTGCGGGTTCCTGTCGCGACGACGCGATTCGCCGTCCGGCGCCTGCCCGGATTGCGCGCCGCCTTGCGTGTGGCACTCGATGCCATCCTCACGAGGCTCCCCGCCATGCGCCATCGCAGCACCGAACCCGCCCGTCGCGGCGTGCTCCTGCCGATCCTGTTCGTCGCGACGGCATTCATCGCCGACGCGCGCGCGGGTACCGTCATCGGTCATTGCGTGTCGACCGCCCAGCAATTGCAGAACGCGCTGACCTCCGCCTCGACCGGAGGGCAGTACAACGGCATGGACAATCGCATCAAGATCGTCCAGGGGCTCTACCAGACGCGCCTCGTCACCAACCCTTCGCCGGGAGCGTTCTACTACTCGAACACGGCGGCCACCGGCACGCTGTCGATCGAAGGCGGCTACAACGCGGATTGCAGCGCGCGCTCCGGCAATCCGCTGGCGACCCTGCTCGACGGCAACGGCCAGTACCAGGTCATGGACCTGCGCAGCCGGAAGGCCGCGATCCAGGTCAGCGGCGTCACGATCGAGAACGGCGAGACGTCCGCCGACGGTGGCGGCCTGAGCATCAACATCGAAGGAACCGACGACAGCGCGGCGACCGTGTTCGACACGATCATCCGCGACAACCATACGACCTCGGCCGGCGGCGGCCTGTACGCGGCCTCGGACGGCGCCGGCAACCGCACGGTCGTCCACAACACCCTGATCGTCGGCAACGTCGCCGAGCAAGGCGAATCCGCGGTCGAACTCGTCGGCGGCGGCGACGGCGTGGCGTTCTACGACAACACCGTCGCGGACAACAGCGTGCCCGGCAGCGACGATTCGCAGCGCTCGGTCTACATCGACGGCGCGAGCTGCGACGTCGCCAACAACATCGTCCAGCACAACGTCAACGGCGGCTTCTGGATGTCCTGCCCGACCGCGACGCTGTACTTCAACGACATCGGCCACATCCTCAACGACAGCGGCGCGGTACAGGCGGGCAACATCGCGGTCGATCCCGGCTTCGTCGACGCCGGCGGCGGCGACTACCGCCTCGGCGCCGATTCGCCGCTGCTCGGTCGCAGCCACTGGCTGACCGGCGGCACGGATCTCCTCGGCGCGGCCTATCCGCTGCACGGCCACCAGGACTTCGGCGCGTACGAGGACACCGTGTTCATCGACGCCTTCGACGAGTCCGTGCTGTTCTGACCGGTGGCGCCGTCTTGGCCCGTGCGACGCGATCACGGCATGATGCGGTGATCGACCCACGGGAGACCCCATGGCCAAGGCCAAGACCGCCTACGTCTGCGCCGAGTGCGGTGCCGAGCATTCGAAGTGGCAAGGGCAGTGCATCGAATGCGGCGCATGGAACACGCTCGCGGAAATCGTCGTGCAGCCGGCCGCGAAATCGGTCGCGGCGTCGCGCACGGGCTATGCCGGCGCGGCGGGGCCGGCGAAGATCACGCGCCTTGCGAGCGTCGCCGCGGAAGCGGAGCGGCGCAGCGACACCGGCATCGGCGAACTCGACCGCGTGCTCGGCGGCGGCCTCGTCGCCGGCTCGGTCGTGCTCATCGGCGGCGATCCCGGCATCGGCAAGTCGACCCTGCTGCTGCAGATGCTCGGCACGCTCGGCCAGCGCGTGCGCGGACTGTACGTGACCGGCGAGGAATCGCTCGCCCAAGTCGCCGGACGCGGCCAGCGCCTCGGCATCGCCCTCGACGGCCTCGACGCGCTCGCCGAAACGTCGATCGAGCGCATCCTCGCCGAAGCCGCGAATGCGAAGCCCGACGTGCTCATCGTCGATTCGATCCAGACGATCTGGACCGAGCAGCTCACCGCGGCGCCGGGCTCGGTGTCGCAGGTGCGCGAATCGGCCGCGCGACTCGTGCGCTTCGCCAAGGAATCGGGCACGAGCGTGTTCCTCGTCGGCCACGTGACCAAGGAGGGCGGCATCGCCGGGCCGCGCGTACTCGAGCACATGGTCGATGCGGTGCTCTACTTCGAAGGCGAGTCGGGTTCGCGCTTCCGCGTGCTGCGCGCATTCAAGAACCGCTTTGGCGCGGTCAACGAGCTCGGCGTATTCGCGATGGGCGACAAGGGCCTGCGCGAAGTGCCGAATCCGTCCGCGATCTTCCTCTCCGCGCACGCGCGACCGACCGCGGGCAGCGCGGTGATGGTCACGCGCGAGGGCACGCGGCCGCTGCTCGTCGAGGTGCAGGCGCTGGTCGACCAGAGCTCGCTCGGCAACCCGCGCCGCGTCGCGCTCGGCCTGGAGCAGAACCGCCTCGCGATGCTGCTCGCCGTGCTGCACCGCCACGGCGGCGCGGCAGTGTACGACCAGGACGTGTTCGTCAACGTCGTCGGCGGCATCCGCGTGCAGGAAACCGCGGCCGACCTGCCGGTACTGCTCGCGGTGCTGTCGAGCTTTCGCGACCGGCCGTTGCCGGACAAGACCGTCGCGTTCGGCGAAGTCGGCCTGTCGGGCGAGATCCGCCCGGTGCCGAACGGCGAGGAGCGGCTCAAGGAAGCCGCCACGCACGGCTTCCGCCGAGCGATCGTGCCGAAGGCGAACGCGCCGAAGAAGTCGCGCATCGGCGAGATGGAGATCCTCGCGGTCGATCGCCTCGCGGATGCATTGTCCACCGCGTGGGAGGCGTAGGGCGTTCAGCGCGGTCCCGCTGCCGTCCGCGTTTTGCGCGCGGGATTCACCGGCCGCGCGGTCGGCGCGATAGGCGCTCGAGTTGGAGTACGCGCAGCAGGACCAGCGCATGCGTGTGCGCGCTGTCCTTGGCGGCGTAGACGAGCGTGGCCACGCCTTCGGACGAGAGTCGGCGCAGTTCGGCGACGGCATCCGGTCGCTCGCGCAGTTCCGCCTCGTAGCGCGCGCGGAACTCGTCCCACTTCGCAGGATCGTGACCGAACCAGGTGCGCAGCGCCGCACTCGGTGCGACGTCCTTGAGCCAGACGTCGACCTTCGCGGCCTCCTTGCCCAGGCCCCGCGGCCACAGCCGGTCGACGAGGATGCGCAGGCCGTCGGTGTCGGAAGCCGGTTCGTAGGCGCGCTTCATCTGGACGAGGGCGGGTGCCTTCACGCCGCGAGCCGGCGCAGCAGTCCGCGAACCAGCACGGCGATCGCGACGATCGTGGCGACGATGCCCAGTTGCGCCAGAGCCGGCAGGGCGAGCAGCCAGCGTGCGAGTTCGGATGCCGAGCAGAAATCTTGCCGCGAGCCGAACAGATGCTCGCCGCACGCACGCCGAACCTGGTTGACCGCGACGAACAGGAACGGAATGCCGACGATCGCCGCGATGCCGAGCGCGTGCGCGAGGACCCGCAAGGGAATTGCCGTGGACGATCCCTTCATGTGGTCCTGTGCAGCACCAGTTCGAGCACGAACTTCGAGCCGAAGAATGCGAGCAGCAGGATCGCCATGCCCGCCAGCGTGAGGTTGACCGCGCGACGCCCGCGCCAGCCCCAGGCGCGGCGGCCGTACAGCAGTGCGCCGAACACGATCCAGGCGAGGATGGACAGTACGGTCTTGTGCGCGAGGTGCTGGGCGAACAGGTTGTCGACGAACAGGATGCCGGTCAGCAAGGTCAGGCTGAGCAGCACGAAGCCGGCCGCGATGAGGCGGAACAGCAGGGTTTCGGTCAGGGTCAGCGGCGGCAGCGAACGCAGCAGCGCGCCGAACTGGCGATGGCGCAGCGCGCGTTCCTGCAGCGCGAGCAGGATCGCGAGTGCGGCGGCGATCGACAGCACGCCGAAGGCGAGCAGGGCGACGCTCACGTGCAGCTTGATCTGCCAGTCGATCGGTTGCGGCGCGGTCGCCGGCGCCGCGTAGGCGTCGATCGCGAGCAGCAGCGCGGTGAGCGGGAACACGATGACGCCGAGCACGGCGACCGGGCGCGTGAGGTTGACGATGAGGGTCAGCGCCGAGACGACGCCGGCGACGAGCGACAGCGCCGAGAAGAAATGCAGATCGAGCGCGCCGCGATGTGCACCGAGCAGCACGCCCGCGTGCGCGAGCACGGCGAGGGTGGCGATCGCGAGCGGCAGTTTCGCCGGCGCGTCGCCGCGGCCGAGCAACGGTCGCGCCAGCAGGGCGCTGGCGAGGAGGTAGGCGAGGATCGCGAGCGCGGCGAGGATCGGGCTGAGCATGCCCACAAGTGTGGCACAGCGCGCCTGCCTGGATCGGCATCCTGGATCGGCATCGGGATGCAGCCGGCGCGAGGGCGCTATAATCGCCGCCTTTTCCGCTTGCCGGTCCGCCCATGTTCGAGTCGCTCAGCCAACGCCTGTCCGCCACCGTCCAGCGCCTGCGCGGCAAGGGGCGGCTGACCGAGTCGAACATCCGCGAGGCGCTGCGCGAGGTGCGCATCGCGCTGCTCGAGGCCGACGTCGCGCTGCCGGTGGTGCAGGCGCTGATCCAGCGCGTGCAGGTCAAGGCGCTCGGCCAGGACGTGCTGCGCAGCCTCACGCCGGGCCAGACCCTGGTCAAGGTCGTGCGCGACGAGCTGACCGCGGTCATGGGTACCGCGAACAGCGATCTCAACCTCGCCGCGGCACCACCCGCGGTCGTGCTCATGGCCGGCCTGCAGGGTGCGGGCAAGACGACCACGGTCGCCAAGCTCGCGCGCTTCCTCAAGGAGCGACGCAAGAAGAAGGTCATGGTGGTCAGCTGCGACGTCTACCGCCCCGCGGCGATCGAGCAACTGCGCACGCTCGCCGGCCAGGTCGAGGTGTTGTTCCATCCCTCCAGCGGCGAGCAGGACCCGGTCGCGATCGCGAAGGCCGCGCGCGACGCGGCGGCGCGCGCGTTCGCCGACGTGCTCATCGTCGACACCGCGGGCCGCCTGCACGTCGACCAGGACATGATGAACGAGATCAAGGCGCTGCACGCGGCGCTCGATCCGATCGAAACGCTGTTCGTGGTCGACTCGATGACCGGCCAGGACGCGGCCAACACCGCCAAGGCGTTCGCCGACGCGCTGCCGCTGACCGGCGTCGTGCTGACCAAGACCGACGGCGACGCGCGCGGCGGTGCGGCGCTGTCGGTGCGCTACGTGACCGGGCGCCCGATCAAGTTCATCGGCGCGGGCGAAAAGGTCGACGCGCTCGAGCCGTTCCATCCCGATCGCGTCGCGACGCGCATCCTCGGCATGGGCGACGTGCTGTCGCTGGTCGAGCAGGTCGAGCAGGGCGTCGACCAGGAGAAGCAGCGCAAGCTCGCCGAGAAGGTCATCAAGGGCAAGCGCTTCGACCTCAACGACATGCGCGACCAGCTCGAGCAGATGGTCAACATGGGCGGCATGGCGTCGCTGATCGACAAGCTGCCCGGTGTCGGCTCGCTGCCCGACCACGTCAAGTCGAAGGTCAACGACCGCGAAGTGCATCGCATGATGGCGATCATCGGCTCGATGACCAAGAAGGAGCGGCGCCATCCCGACCTGCTCAACGGTTCGCGCCGCGCGCGCATCGCGCGCGGTTCCGGCATGCAGCCCGCCGACGTCAACAAGCTGCTCAAGCAGTACCAGCAGATGGAAAAGATGATGTCCAAGCTCGGCAGCGGCGGCCTCAAGGGCCTCATGCGCCAGATGGGTTCGGCGATGAAGGGCATGGGCGGCGGCGGCTTTCCTCCGGGCGGCCTGCCCGGGCGCTGATCGCCGGCGATGGCCTTCGCGCGGTCGGGTGTCAACCGACCGCGCGTCCGCGCGTTCGCACCGGACGTCGATCTGCCATCACCGAGTGGGGCGATCGTCACAACCGCCGACGATCGCAACGGCTAAAGTGCGCCGCTCCGGTCACCGGACCACCGGCCACTCGTGGGGATGCGCGATGACTCGCTTCAGCAACGCATGCGGCGCGCTCGCCGTATTCGCTTCGATGGTCTGCACGGGCGCACACGCCGCCACGCACGACCGCCTGTTCGCCTACGGCTTCGATCCCGCGCCGGACGCGCCCGCCGACGCGAACGAGGCGTCGCGCTTCCTGACCCAGGCGACGTTCGGGCCGACCACGGCCGACGTCGCGCGCCTGACCGCGCTCGGCTACGACGCCTGGATCGAGGAGCAACTCGCCAGGGCGCCGACGCTCGGCGCGCCGGCCGTCGAACAGGTCGTCAACGCGCGTACCGCGGCGGCGCAGAGCGTGAGCCAGTCGCAGCGCATCCAGCGCTGGTACTGGCAGGCGGCCTACGCGCCCGACCAGCTGCGCCAGCGCATGGC
The DNA here is from genome assembly GCF_014138265.1 of Dokdonella fugitiva. Taxonomy (GTDB): domain Bacteria; phylum Pseudomonadota; class Gammaproteobacteria; order Xanthomonadales; family Rhodanobacteraceae; genus Dokdonella_A; species Dokdonella_A fugitiva_A. The sequence goes on along the minus strand of NZ_JACGXL010000003.1, from coordinate 8,554 downwards.
GTGGGCGCTCAGCCAGATCTTCGTGATCTCGGACCAGAGCAGCGCGATCGGCAACTACATCGTGCCGATGGCCGGCTACTACGACATGCTCGCGAAGGACGCGTTCGCGTCGTATCGCACGCTGCTCGGCGACGTGACGTGGCATCCGATGATGGGCCGGTACCTGTCGTCGTTCCGCAACCAGAAGCCGAGCGCGACGACGAGCCCCGACGAGAATTACGCGCGCGAAGTCATGCAGCTGTTCTCGATCGGCCTGGTGCTGCGCGACATGGACTTCTCGCCGATCCTCTCCAACGGCGTCGAGATCCCGACCTACGACCAGACCACGATCACGCACACGGCGAAGGTGTTCACCGGTTTCACCTGGAGCGATGCACCGCTCAACCCGCCCAATTTCTACGGCGGCGGCTTGACGTTCGCCGCCCAGTACGCGCCGATGGAATGCTTCGGCACCGAGCATTTTCCGGCGAGCGGCAGCGGCAGCAACAACATGCGCCACGACATCACCGGCGACGACGGCACCACAGCGACGCCGAAGACGGTGGTCGGCGGCGTGACGATCCCGCCGAACCAGACCTGCGCGCAGGACGTCGGCGACGAACTCGACATCCTCGCCGCGCATCCGAACGTGCCGCCGTTCGTCTCGCGCCAGCTGATCCAGCGCTTCGTCACGAGCAACCCGTCCCCGCAGTACATCGAGCGCGTCGCGCAGGTTTTCGACGCGCCGGGCGCGAACCTCGGCGACGTGATCAAGGCGATCCTCATGGACGACGAGGCGCGCCATCCACCCGCGCTCGCGAGCGGCGACCACTACGGCAAGCTGCGCGAGCCGATCCTGCGCCTGACCGCGGTGTGGCGTGCGTTCAACGCACAGGCGCAGGCGCCCGACGCGTACGGCGAAGTGAAGATGAGCGCGGGCAACGGCCAGACCAGCTCGTTCGGACAGGGGCCGCTCGAATCGCCCACGGTGTTCAACTTCTACGAACCCGACTACCAGCAGCCCGGGCCGTTCGCCGACAACGACCGCTATTCGCCGGAGCTGCAGATCCTCAGCGAGGCGAGCGCGTACTCCACCGGCAACTCCTATTACAACTTCAGCGCGAAGGCCTACGTGGGCATGTCCAATCCGCCGACCGACCGGCCGCTGATCGACCTGTCGTCGCTGACCGCGAACGCGACCAGTCCGGCCGCGATGGTCGCGACGATCGACAAGAGCCTGCTGTACGGCACGATGTCGGCGAACATGAAGGCGACGCTGACCGGCATGCTGGCCAACCTCAACGGCGCGTCCGCGTCGGAGAAGGCGTGGTCGGCGATCTACGTGACGATGCTGTCCCCCGAATTCGCGACGCAGCGCTGAGGAGACGACGATGAGCCATTCACGCAACTCGCGCCGCGACTTCCTGCGCACGCTCGCGCTCGCTGCCTGCAGCGGCGGCACCGCCGCGATGTTCCCGCAACTGCGCATGATGGGCACGGCGCTCGCCAACACGCGTTCGCTGCCCGGCTACAAGGCGCTCGTCTGCGTCTATCTCGCCGGCGGCAACGACTCGTGGAACCTGCTCGTGCCGTTCGACACCGCGCGACACGACGTCTACGCGGACGCGCGCGGCGGCGTCTACAACGCGCAGTCGAACCCCGACGGCCTTGCCCTCGGCATCCCGGCCGGCACCGACGTCGCGTTGCAGAAGATCGTCGACGGCAACGATTCGAGCAGCGCGACGAACCAGTACTTCCTCCACCCGGAACTGGACGATCTCGCCGCGCTGTACCGCGCCAACAAGCTCGCGTTCGCGGTCAACGTCGGCACGCTGGTCAAGCCGATCGTGAAGGCCGACTACTCGACGCCGGCGAACCGCCCGCCTCAGCTGTACTCGCATTCAGACCAGGAAAACCTCTGGCACCAGGGCACCAGCGTGACCAACCGCGTGGTCGGCTGGGGCGGCCGCTGCGGCGACGTCGTGCATGCGTCGAACCCGAACCAGGATCTGTCGACCTGCATCTCGATCTCCGGCGCGAACCGCTTCGAAGTCGGCCTGTCGACCGTGCCGTACCGCATGTCGTCGAGCGGCCTGTCGTCGTTGAACGGCATGTGCAATCCGACGCCGTGCAGCGGCGTCAGTGCCACCAGCGTGCGCGACAACGCGCTCAACACGCTGCTCGCCGATACCTATGCGAACGATTTCGCGGGCGAATACACCAAGGTGTTCGGGCGCAGCCGCGACCTCTACAACCTGCTCAAGACCGGTCTCGACGGGACCACGCTCGTGCAGCCGTTCCCGGCCAACAATTCGCTCGCCTCGCAGCTGCAGATGGTCGCGAAGATGATCAAGCTGTCGAAGGCGCAGAACTATGCCGCGCGGCAGATCTACTACGTGCGCCTCGGCGGCTTCGACCTGCACTCGGGCCTGATGTCCGGCAACAACGACCACGGGGACCTGCTCAAGCTCGTCAACGACGCGATCTCGTCGTTCTGGCTCGCGCTCGCGCCGGGCGACGTCGACGCGCAGAACGAGGTCACGCTGTTCACCGCGTCGGAGTTCGCGCGCACGCTGCAGTCGAACGGCTCCGGTTCGGACCATGCCTGGGGCGGCGTGCAGTTCGCGCTCGGCGGCGCGGTCAACGGCGGCAAGCTGTACACGAATGGCGGGGGCCCGATCAGCGGATTCCCGGACCAGCACCTCGACGCGCCGAACAACTTCTCGCGCGGCCAGATGATCCCCGGCATCGGCGTCGACCAGTACGCGGCGACGCTCGCGCAGTGGCTGGGCGTGACCTCGCCGACCGACCTCGCGGCGATCTTCCCGAACCTCGCGAACTTCGCCACCGGCAACCTCGGCTTCGTCTGAGCCGATGCGGACGACGCCGGCCATCGCGGTCGCGGCCGGCATCGCACTGGCGTGCGCGTCCGCGTACGCGGGTGCGCCGCTCGGCTGCACGCGCATCGCCGACATCCCGCCGGACTATGCGATCACCTACGGCGCGGCGATCCAGGGGCTGTTCGACGACTACGCGACGAACGGCGGCAGCGCCGGCTGCATCGACTGCCACTTCGCGCCGCCGCCGATGCCGAGCGGCGGGCTCGATCTGAGCGCGGGCGCCTCGTGGGGCCATCTGGTCGGCGTGCCAAGCGGGGAGGACGCCAGCATCCTCTACGTCGTACCGGGACGGCCCGAGGAGAGCCTGCTGTTCCGCAAGGTCAACTGCGACACGCCCGGCGTCGGCGCACGCATGCCGCTCGACAACTACGGCGGCGGCCTGCTACCCGAGCAGCAGGCGTTGATCTACGACTGGATCGCGAACGGCGCGCTGCCGGGGACGAGCACGACGGTATTCCGCGACGGCTTCGACATCCGCGGCTTCGTGCCCTGAAGCGATCGCCCGCCGGAAGGGCCGGGTCGGGGGAGGGGCATGCCGCATATCGGCGGCCCCTCCGTCCAATGGCGGCCGGGCGCGGTTTTCGCCCGTGAGCCAGGGACAAGTCGTTGCAGGGCTTTATTTTTTCCTGATTCCCGCTAGAATGCCCGGCTCCCGACGCGCGACGGCCACTCACCGGCCCGGGTGCGACGTCGACGACTTCGCAAAATATCGAGCAAAAACAATGGTCAAGATTCGCCTTTCCCGTGGCGGTGCCAAGGGTCGTCCGTTCTACCACATCATCGTGACCGACGAGCGCAACGCGCGCGACGGCCGCAACATCGAGCGCGTCGGCTATTTCAACCCGATCGCGGCCGGCAAGGACGTGCGCCTCGAGCTGGACACCGCGAAGGTCAAGTCGTGGGTCGAGAAGGGCGCGCAGATGACCGAGAAGGTCAAGTCGCTCTACAAGGAAGCGAGCAAGAAGGCAGCCTGATCGCGTGAGCGGGTCGGAGAAATTCGTCCTGCTCGGCAAGGTTGTCGGCGTACACGGCGTGCGGGGCGAGCTCAAGCTCGAGTCGTACACCGAACCCCGGACGCAGATCTTCCGCTACAAGCCGTGGCGGATGCGGTCGACGGCCGGCGAAACGGTCATCGAGGAAGGCGGTCGCGGGCGAGCCCAGGGCAAGGGCATCGTCGCCGAGCTGCCCGGTGTGACGGACCGCGACGCCGCTGCGGCGCTGGTCGGCGCCGAAATCTGGGTCGCGCGTTCGGCGTTGCCGAAGGCGAAGCCCGGCGAATACTACTGGGCCGATCTCGAAGGACTCGAGGTCGTCACGGTCGAAGGCAGGCCGCTCGGCCGGGTGTCGCATCTGATCGCGACCGGGGCGAACGACGTGCTCGTGGTCAGGGACGCGGAACGCGAACGGCTGGTGCCGTTCCTGACCGGCCAGTTCGTGACCGAGGTCGATCTCGACGGTGGTCGTATCACCGTCGATTGGGATCCGGAGTTCTAGGTTGAAGAGTGCGGACAGGAGTCCGCTCTGGCTTTAGCGACCAGGACGGGCGCAAGGACAACATGCGGATCGATGTCATCACGCTGTTCCCGGATTTCATCGAAAGCTGTGCGCGGATAGGTGTCGTGGGACGCGCGCGCGAACGCGGGTTGCTGGAGATCGCAACCTGGAATCCGCGCGATTTCGCGAGCGACAACTACCGTTCGGCCGACGATCGCTGCTACGGCGGCGGCCCCGGCATGGTGATGATGATCGACCCGTTGCGGAAGGCGCTCGACGACGTGCGCGCCGCGGCCGGGTCGACGAAGGCGAAAGTGATTTACCTGAGTCCGCAGGGAACGCGGCTCGACCAGGCCAAGGTGGCGGAGCTCGCACAGCAGGAACACCTGGTCCTGTTGAGCGGTCGCTACGAAGGCGTGGACGAACGGTTTCTGGAGCGTGCGGTCGACGAGGAGATTTCCGTCGGCGACTACGTGCTCTCCGGCGGCGAACTCGCTGCGGCGATCGTGATCGATGCGGTCGGGCGCCTGCAGCAGGGTGTGCTGAACGATGCCATGTCGGCCGAACAGGATTCGTTCTCGAACGGCCTGCTCGACTGCCCGCACTACACGCGTCCCGAGCATCACGACTGGGGTGACGTGCCGGCGGTGCTGACATCGGGTGACCACGCGGCGATCGCGCGCTGGCGCCTGAAGCAGTCGCTGGGTCGCACTTGGCTGCGGCGGCCCGACCTGCTCGAACGGGTCGAGCTGGACAAGAAATCCCGCGCGTTGCTGGTCGAGTTCCAGCGCGAGCACGAACAGAACACGCCGGACCGCGAATCCGGCGAATGAAGACGGCCCGGCCAGTCCGGCGTCGACGAAAAAATCAGACCAGAGTGGTGAGTGTCATGAACCTGATCCAGCAATTCGAAGCCGCCCAGATGACCCGTTCGCTGCCGGAGTTCAGCCCGGGCGATACCGTGATCGTCAACGTGAAGGTCAAGGAAGGCAACCGCGAGCGCGTGCAGGCCTACGAAGGCGTCGTCATCGCGCGCAAGAACGCCGGCCTCAACTCGGCCTTCACCGTGCGCAAGATCTCGCACGGCACCGGCGTCGAGCGCGTGTTCCAGTCGCACAGCCCGTCGATCGACTCGGTCGTCGTGAAGCGTCGCGGCAAGGTGCGTGGCGCGAAGCTGTACTACCTGCGTGGCCTCGAAGGCAAGGCGGCGCGCATCAAGGAAGATCTTTCCGCGCACGCGAAAGACGAAGGCTGACGCCTGACCCACATCCGTCTTGGAGCATACGAGTCGCGTCTGTGCTCCTCGTCAGAGCGGCCGTCGGAAACGACGGCCGCTTTTTTCTTTGCGATCATCCCTGATCGCGGCCCGACGACGCGATCTGGCGGTCGGCCAGGTCGCGGGCGATGACGTCCAGAGCGGCCATCCACGGCCGCACTCCCCAATAGGAGCAGCTTCGTTGGGGTGAACACGGTTGGGCAGATCAAGCCATGGGGGATCAAGCCGCGTAGCGGCGGATCCGCCATGGCACGCGCGGCGGCTTCGGCCTTCGGTAGGGCGGTACGGCGGGGCGCGTGCCCGCCCGCCACACGCGCCACCCGAGCGCGCCGCTTGAAGCCCGCGCTCCCCGACTCCATTCTGGGGCGCAGCCAGATCTATGGAGGGAAATCCATGTCCACGACCGCCGAAACCCGCGCCTTCGAGGCCGAGGTCTCGCAAGTCCTGCATCTCGTCACGCACTCGCTGTACTCGCACAAGGAGATCTTCCTGCGCGAGCTCGTCTCGAACGCGTCGGACGCGTGCGACAAGCTGCGCTTCGCCGCGCTGTCGGATGCGTCGTTGACCGCCGACGACGCGGAGCTGCGCATCGAGCTGTCGTGGGACAAGGATGCACGCACGCTGACGATCCGCGACAACGGCATCGGCATGAGCCGCGAGGAAGTGATCGAGAACATCGGCACGATCGCGCGCTCGGGCACGCGCCGCTTCCTCGAATCGTTGTCGGGCGACGCACGCAAGGACACGCAGTTGATCGGCCAGTTCGGCGTCGGCTTCTATTCCGCGTTCATCGTCGCCGACCGCGTCACGCTGGTCACGCGCAAGGCCGGCGTGCCCGCGGGCGACGGCGTGCGCTGGGAGTCGGGCGGCAGCGGCGACTACACGATCGAGACGGTCGACGAGCCGCGTCGCGGCACGACCGTCACCTTGCACCTCAAGGCGGACGAAGGCGAGTTCCTCGACGGCTGGCGCCTACGCGAGCTGATCAAGCGCTATTCCGACCACGTCGCGTTTCCGATCCGCCTTCCGGTCGAGAAGGACGGCAAGCCGTCCGACGAATTCGAGACCGTCAACCACGCCGCGGCGTTGTGGACGCGCCCGAAGGGCGAGATCACCGACGAGGAGTACCAGGCGTTCTACAAGTCGCTTTCGCACGATTTCAACGACGCGCTCGCCTGGGCGCACAACCGCGTCGAGGGTTCGCAGAGCTACACCTCGTTGCTCTACGTTCCGGAGAAGCAGCCGTTCGACGCGGTGTTCAGCGGCCGTGACGAGCGCCACGGCCTCAAGCTGTACATCCGCCGGGTCTTCATCATGGACGCGAGCGAGCAGCTGCTGCCGGCGTACCTGCGCTTCGTGCGCGGTGTGGTGGACTCGGACGACCTGCCGCTCAACGTGAGCCGCGAGATCCTGCAGGAGAACCGCCTCGTCGCGCAGATCCGCAGCGCCTGCGTCAAGCGCACGCTCGACCTGCTCGAGAAGGTCGCCAAGGACGAGCCGGCGAAGTACCAGCAGTTCACCAACGCGTTCGGCAACGTGCTCAAGGAAGGCGTGGCCGAGGACGGCGCGAACCGCGAGCGCATCGCCCGGCTGCTGCGCTTCGCGTCCACGCACGGCGACGACGCGCAGAAGAGCGTCTCGCTCGACGACTACATCGGCCGCATGCAGGCGGGCCAGGACGTCATCTGGTACGTCACGGCCGACACGCACGCGGCGGCGAAGGGCAGCCCGCAGATCGAATCGCTGCGCGCGCGCGGCGTCGAAGTGCTGCTCCTCAGCGATCGCATCGACGAATGGATGATCGGTTATCTGGGCGAGTACGCAGGCAAGAAACTGCGCAACGCCGCGAAGGGCGAGATCGACGCCGCCGACGGTGCCGATGCCGAGCAGCGCAAGCAGGCCGAGGACGAAGCGAAGCCGATGCTCGACAAGCTCGCCGGGGTGCTCGGCGACGAGGTCGAGCAGGTGCGCGTGAGCCACCGTCTGACCGGGTCGCCGTCGTGCATCGTGCTCGGCGAATACGACATGGCGCTGCACATGCAGCGGCTGCTGCGCGAAGCCGGGCACGAAGTGCCCGCGGGCAAGCCCGTGCTCGAGGTCAATCCGCGGCATCCGCTCGTGCAGCGGTTCGCCGCCGAAGCCGACGCCGCACGCAGCGAGGATCTCGGCCGGCTGCTGCTCGAGGAAGCGCAGCTCGCCGCGGGCGACCAGCTCGCCGACCCGGCAGCGTTCATCGCGCGCATGAACCGCCTGCTCGCGGCCTGAGCCCGAGACGCTGGTCGCGGCCCGAGCCTCGCGTCGGTACGAATGAAAAACGGCGGCCGGTTCGCACCGGCCGCCGTTTGGTTTTCACCGAACTGCTCGTTACGGCGTATAGCTCGGCGTCAGCGTGACGCCCGAGAACGTCGAGTAGGCATTGATGCGCGCGTGGTACGTGCCGGCCGTCGGCGACGCGAAGGTGCAGGTCTCGCTGTTGCCGCTGAGGTACGGGCGGCACAGGTAGCTCGACGTCGTCGGTGCGGCGTTGAGCTGCACGTACAGGTCCGCATCCCCCGAGCCGCCGGAAATGACGAACTTGAGGTTGGTCGCGCCCGACGGTACGACGAGCGTGTAGTCGGACGTCCAGTTGCCTGCCGTCGCGGCGAGGCCGGTGACCGGCACGCCGTTCGACAACGCGGTGCCGCCACCGCCGCCGGTCGTGTAGCTGCCGGTCAGGCTCATGCCGCTGAACGTCGCGTAGGCATTGATCATCACGTAGTACGTGCCGGCCTGCGCCGTCGCGATGTTGCACGTTTCGGCATTGCCGGTCGCCCACGAGCGGCAGTCGTAGCTCGACGTGGTCGGCGCGCTGCCGAACTTCACGTAGAGGTCGCCGTCGCCGCTGCCGCCCGAGGTGACGAACTTG